>NZ_FWFF01000024.1 GCF_900163715.1 Brevibacterium yomogidense
GGGGACTGCTGCACGAATAGGTGACATCTGATCTGGCTTGCCCGAGCGGTGGGCCTGGAAGGATGTTGCTGTGCCTAAGCCCTACCCGAGCGAGTTCCGTGAAGATGTTGTGCGCGTCGCGAGGAGCCGCGAGCCCGGCGTGACCATCGAGCAGATCGCGAAAGACTTCGGAGTCCACCCGATGACGTTGCAGAAGTGGCTGCGCCGCGTCGACATCGACGAGGGCGCGAAGCCCGGCCAGACCCGGACCGAGGCTGCCGAGATCCGTGAGCTGCGGAAGCGGAACCGGCTCCTTGAGCAGGAGAACGAGGTGCTCCGCCGCGCGGCGGCGTATCTGTCGCAGGCGAACCTGCCGGGAAAAGGTTCTACCCGCTCGTGACGGAGCTCGCCACCGCAGGGATCCCTGTGACGGTGACGTGTCGGGTGCTCAAGCTCTCCCGCCAGCCCTACTACCGGTGGCTGGCTGACCCCGTCACCACGAGCGAGGTGGTGGAGGCGTATCGCGCGAACGCGTTGTTCGACGCGCATCGTGATGACCCGGAGTTCGGGCACCGGCTCCTCGCCGACGAGGCCCGCGATGCCGGTGAGGCGATGTCGGATCGCACCGCGTGGCGGATCGCGTCCAGCAACGGCTGGTTCAGCGCGTTCGGGAAACCCAAGCGCGGCAAGCACCGCCGGCCCGGCCCTCCGGTTCACGATGACCTGTGCGCGGTCGTCGATGAGCACGGCCGGACCCGGCACGTCTTCGCCGCCGATGCGCCGAACGAACTGTGGTTGACGGACATCACCGAGCACAAGACCGCCGAGGGCAAGCTGTACCTCTGCGCGATCAAGGACGCCTACTCCGGTCGCATCGTCGGATACTCCATCGACTCGCGGATGAAGTCCCGCTTGGCCGTCCAGGCGCTCGAGAACGCCGTCGCGATGCGCCGTGATGTCGCCGGCTGCGTGGTCCACAGCGACAGGGGCAGTCAATTTCGCAGTCGGAAGTTCCGGCGCGCGCTCACCCGTCATCGCATGGTCGGAAGCATGGGCAGAGTCGGCTCGAGCGGAGACAACGCCGCCATGGAAAGCTTCTTCGCGCTGCTGCAGAAGAACGTCCTCGACCGCCGCTCCTGGACCACCCGTGATCAGTTGCGCATCGCCATCGTCACCTGGATCGTACGGACCTACCACCGCCGCCGACGCCAGGCCCGCCTGGGCCGTTTGACCCCCATCGAGTTCGAGACCATCATGAACACGACCGTCGCACTGGCGGCGTGACTACAACCTGTCACCTATTCGTGCAGCAGTCCC
>NZ_FWFF01000010.1 GCF_900163715.1 Brevibacterium yomogidense
GACGAAGCGGCCTGACGAAGCGGCCTGACGAAGCGGCCTGACGAAGCGGCCTGACTGAGCGGCACGCGGGCGGCACGCGGACCGCTACGCGAAGTCGAGGTCTAGCAGCGCGTTCTCGACGACCTCGGGCAGGGCCGGGTGGATCCAGTACTGGCCGTGGGCGACCTCGTCCGCCCGCTGGCCGAACGCCATCGCCTGGATGAGCGGCTGGATGATCATCGACGCCTCCGGGCCCATGATGTGAGCCCCGAGGATGCGTCGGGTGTCCTTGTCCGCGATGACCTTCGCGAATCCGGTCCGATCCTCCAGGGCCCACCCGTACGCGACGCCCGCGTAGTCGCGGCGTCCCACGGTGACGGCGGCGCCCGAGGCCCGGGCCTCCTCCTCCGTCATCCCGACGGTGGCGATCTGCGGACGGGTGAAGACGGCGGCGGGCACGGCATGGTGCCGGGTGGCCGTGAGGTCCGCCTCCTGCGCGCCGCCCGGTGTCCCGGAGGCGAGGTCGACGAGGAGGTTGCGCTGGACGACGTCGGCCTCGTGGTTCGCGACGTGCTTGAGCTGGTAGGGCGAGCAGACGTCGCCCAGGGCGAACACGCCGGGCAGCGGATCGCCGCCGCTGAGCACGCGCTGGTGGGCGTCGACCGACAGCCTGCCATCGGCGTGCACATCGAGCCCTGCGGCCACGGGATCCAGACCGGCGGAGTTCGGCTCGCGGCCGACGGCCAGCAGGAGGCGCTCCACGACGATCGGCTCGGGGACCTCGGCGCCGGGGACGCGGCCCGTGGACGCGAAGGTGACCCGCACCCGTCCGTCGTCGGTGAGGGAGACCTCCGAGGCCTCGATGCCGAAGCGGACGTCGTTCTCCGCGGCGAACGCCGCCGTGTAGGCGGCGGACACCTCTGCGTCCTGGTGGGCGAGCATGCTGTCGCCGCGCACGGCCACCGTGGTGTCCGTGCCGATCGAGGTGAAGATGTGCGCGAACTCCGCGGCGATGTATCCGGAGCCCAGGACGAGGACGGAGTCCGGACGGTCGTCGACCCGCATGATGGAGCGCGAGGTGTGGATCGGGTGGCCCGGTTCGTCGACCAGCGCGGGATCCAGCCCCGGGATGGCCGGCACGACGGGGTGCGCACCGGCTGCGATGACGATGCGATCCGCCGTCACCTCGGAGCCGCCGTCGCCCATGAGCGAGTGCGTGCCCGTGAAGCGCAGATGCTCCGTCAGCACGGTGGTGTTGTCGAGCTCTTCGCTGCGATAGCGGCGGCCCGCGGACTCGATCTCGTCGATGCGGGCGAACACGCGATCGCGGATGGCGGGCCAATCGGCCGATGCGAAGTCCGTCTGGAGCCCGAGGTCCCGGGAGTCAGTCGCCTGGCGTGCGACGTCGGCGACATGGACGTACATCTTCGTGGGGATGCACCCTGCGTTGAGGCAGGTGCCGCCGAACAGGGACGGCTCTGCGATCGCGACCCGCAGATCCGCGAAGCGGTCGTCGAGGATGGAGTTCCCTGAGCCGGTGCCGATGACGAGCACGTCGAAATGAGTCATGCGGGAAGTCTAACGAGGGGCCCCGCCGTCGGCGGGACCCCTCAGAGTGTGGACTGGATCGGGTCAGAGCGAGTAGTAGAGCTCGAACTCGGTCGGAGTCGGACGGAGGCGTGCGACCTCGATCTCCTCTTCGCGCTTGTAGCGGATCCAGGTCTCGATGAGGTCCTCGGTGAAGACGTCACCGGCCGTGAGGAAGTCCATGTCCTGCTCGAGTGCGAGAAGAGCCTCGTCGAGCGACCCGGGGATGGTCTCGATCCCCTCCAGCTCCTCCGGGGGGAGCTCGTAGAGGTCCTTGTCGATGGGCTCCGGCGGCTCGATGCGGTTCTTGATCCCGTCCAGGCCCGCCATGAGCTGCGCGGCGAATGCGAGGTACGGGTTCGACGACGGGTCGGGGACGCGGAATTCGAGGCGCTTCGCCTTGGGGGAGGAGCCCGTGACCGGGATGCGGATCGCGGCGGAGCGGTTGCCCGATGAGTACACCAGGTTCACCGGTGCCTCGTACCCGGGGACCAGTCGACGGTAGGAGTTGATCGTCGGGTTCGTGAAGGCGAGGACGGCACCGGCGTGCTCGATGAGGCCGCCGACGTACCAGCGCGCCAGGTCGGACAGGCCCGCGTAGCCGTTCTCGTCGTAGAACAGCGGCTTGCCGTCCTTCCAGAGTGACTGGTGGCAGTGCATGCCGGAGCCGTTGTCGTCGAACATCGGCTTGGGCATGAACGTCGCGGACTTGCCGTTCTCCGTCGCGACGTTCTTCACCACGTACTTGAAGTCCAGGAGCTGGTCCGCCGCGTGCTTGAGCGTGTTGAACGTGTAGTTGATCTCCTGCTGACCGGCCGTCCCGACTTCGTGGTGCGCGCGCTCGACGCTGAAGCCGATCTGCGCGAGCGTCAGCGAGATCTCATCGCGGATGTCTGCGAAGTGGTCCTGGGGCGACACCGGGAAGTAGCCGCCCTTCATGGGTGTCTTGTAGCCGAGGTTGCCGCCCGGCTCATCCGCGCCTGTGTTCCACGCCGCCTCGATCGAATCGATCTGGTAGAAGCTGTGTCCCGGAGTCGTCTGGTAGCGGATGTCGTCGAACAGGTAGAACTCCGCCTCTGCTCCGAAGAACACGGTGTCCGCGATGCCCGTGCTCTTGAGGTAGGCCTCGGCCTTCTCCGCGACCTGGCGCGGATCCCGGGAGTACGGCTCATCCGTGAACGGATCGACGATCGAATGGGTGATGACGAGCGTCTTCGCCTCACGGAACGGATCGATGTAGGCCGAGCTCACATCCGCGAGCAGCTTCATGTCCGACTCGTGGATACCGCGGAAGCCGCGGATCGACGAGCCGTCGAACAGCAGGCCCTCGGTGATCTCGTCCTCGCCGTACGCCTGCGCTGGAAGGTTGAAGTGCTGGACGACGCCCGGCAGATCGCAGAAGCGGATGTCGACGAACTGGACCTCCTGCTTCTGGACGAATTCGATGAGCTCCTGTGCTGTCGTGAACACGCGCACTCTCCTGCTTTCGATTGTGTGTCGGTGAGTCCGGGCGACGGGCCGCCGTGTCGCCACGGGGTCCGGACGTCCGATCCGCTCTCATTCTATCGACCAGAGGCACCTCCCTCGCCACCCGAATGTTCTGCGCGTGTTCAGGGGGAGGCTCTTGACCCGCATCATGGCGTTCGACGTGCGCACAGAGGGCACGGAGGCATCGACTAGCCTGGGACGCATGGTTTCCAAGGGTGAGGACGGCGCGGGCAGGTCCGAGTGGCTGACGGGTCCGACGCTGCCGGAGGGGTCATGGCCGGGCCGCCGGCTGGGTCTTCCGCAGGAGGGTCCGGGGGCGGTCGCATCGATGCTGCGCAGGGTCGGCGGCATCGTGATCGACTGGGTGCTCGCCATCATGATCGCGAACCTCGCGCTCGACCTCGACCTCCTGGCCATGAACATCGCGATCCACTCCATCTTCGCAGTGCTCTACCTGCTGAGCGTGTGGCTCATGGGACGCACGCCGGGCCACCTGGCGATGGGGATCGGCGTGGTCGACATCGAGACGCGGGGGACCCTCGCGTCGACCGGGCCGGTCGGCCTGCTCCGCGCGCTCGTCCGGACGGTGCTCGTCTGCCTGGTGCTCCCCGTCGTCATCGCCGATCCCGATGGCCGCGGACTCCACGACCTGGCGACCCGCACCGTCGTCGTGCGCACCCGCTGACCGCGGCTGTTCATCCAGCAGGATCGTCACACAGCGCAACGGCTGAGGGCCGCACCGAACTGATCGGTGCGGCCCTCTAGCCGTTTCTGCACTGCACGGAGACGATCCCGCGCGTGCAGCGCGCGTGCAGCGCGCGTGCGGGTCAGCGTCCGCGCAGTGCGCGGCGGTCCGGACGGATGTTGTTCGGATCGACGCCCTTGGGGATCGGCGGGCGGGTCGCGAGCGAGCCGATGCCGGTCAGGCGGTTCCGGACTGCGAGGATCTCTGCCTTGTTGAGGCGCTTGGGCAGCTTGTAGAGGGTCTTCGTGAGGTTCTCCATGGGTACCTGGCCCTCGTTCTCACCGCCCTGGAACGTGTGGACCGGGACGCCCTTGACGACCTTCTCGTGGCGGCGCTTCTGCTTCTCGAGCAGCTGCGTCACCTTGTGCCTGCTGCGGCCTTCGCCCACGAGCACCACGCCGGCCCGCCCGGTGGTGCGGAAGACCATCTCCTGCGTGCGGGGGTCGACGGCGATGGGCTGCTCATCCATCAGCCAACCGCGCCGCGCGGTGTTGAGGACCGCTCCGATCGCACCGGCCTGGCCGCGCATCTGATCGAACGCGGCGGTCTCCGCGTACCGGCCGAGCATGAACATCGCGAGCACGGCGCCGGCGAGGAGGCCGGAGATGCCCCAGAGGATGGTGCCGAAGACACCGCCGCTGACGAGCAGGCCGACGAGGACGCCGACCAGCGTGAGACCCACGAGCGCGGCGGCCATGAGCCAGGCGGAAGCGGGGTTGTGCTTCCGGGCGAGGTTGAAGACCTCGCGCATCTGCTGGATTCGGCCGTTCTTCTTGGGGGCCCGGTCCTTCTTCTTGCGGCCGAAGAGGCCCTTGCGGGGGGTTTCGCTGTTCGTTGACATGCTCTCGCTTCGATGCGGACGGGGTGGGAGGGGTCGACTCAGTAGTGTACCTCGTCGCCCTCACCGAAGGCGTCGACGACCGCCTGCGCCTCCTGGCGGGCCGCCACGTCGCGGTCGAGGTGGGCGAGGTGGGCGGGGATCTCCTCGCCTCGTGCGCGCATCGCCTGGGCCCACAGCTTGCCTGCACGGTAGGACGAGCGGACCAGCGGACCGGACATGACGCCCAGGAAGCCCATGCGCTCTCCCTCGTCGCGCAGATCGACGAACGTCTGCGGCTTGACCCAGCGGGTGATGGGGTGGTGACGCTCAGAGGGCCGCATGTACTGCGTGATCGTGAGGAGGTCCGTGCCGGCCTCCTTGAGGTCGTGCATGGCCTCGACGACCTCCTCGTCGGTCTCTCCCATCCCCAGGATGAGGTTCGACTTCGTCACGAGGCCGGCCTCGCGGGCCTTGGTGATGACGGAGAGGGATCGCTCGTACCGGAATCCCGGGCGGATCCGCTTGAAGATGCGGGGAACGGTCTCCACGTTGTGGGCGAGGACCTCGGGGCGGCTGGAGAAGACCTCTGCGAGCTGGTCGTCCTTGGAATCGAAATCGGGGATGAGGAGTTCGACGCCGGTGCCCGCCCCGTCCTCGTACTCCAGCGCGTGGATCCGGCGGACCGTCTCCGCGTACAGCCAGGCGCCGCCATCGTCGAGGTCGTCGCGGGCGACGCCCGTGATCGTGGAGTAGCGCAGTCCCATCTGACGGACGGAGTCCGCGACGCGGCGGGGCTCATCCGCGTCGAAGTCCGCCGGCTTGCCGGTGTCGATCTGGCAGAAGTCACAGCGTCGGGTGCACTGCTCACCGCCGATGAGGAACGTGGCCTCGCGGTCCTCCCAGCACTCGAAGATGTTGGGGCAGCCGGCCTCCTCGCACACGGTGTTCAGTCCGGCGCCGCGCACGAGTGACTTGAGCTGGGTGAATTCCGGGCCGATGTTGGCCTTCGCCTTGATCCAGGCCGGCTTCTGCTCGATGGGCGTCTGCGCATTGCGCGCCTCGATGCGGAGCAGCCTGCGGCCCTCGGGTGCGAGTGTCACGGTGGAGTCCCTTCACTGAGTGAGCGGTGGTGTCGGTATCGCCGGGCGAGTGGTCGTGGTCAGGCGGTGATGTGGTCGTCGAGGAGTTCTGCGAGCCGGTCTGCGATCTGCTCGGGGGTGACGGTGCGCCCCAGCTCCTGGGACATCGAGGTGACGCCGGCGTCGGCGATGCCGCAGGGGATGATCGAGTCGAATCCCGCCGAATCGTTCGAGCAGTTCACCGCGAGTCCGTGCATGGTCACGCCGTCGTGGATGCGGATGCCGATGGCTGCGATCTTGCGCTCGGGGCCGCGGTCGTCAGCGGCGAGCCATACTCCTGCCCGTCCCTCGACGGTGCGTGCGGCGATGCCGTGCTCCGCCATGAGCGCGATGATCGCCTGCTCGATCTGCTCGACGAAGAGGCGGACGTCCTTCGGGTCCTGAAGCCGGTAGATCGCGTATGCGACGAGCTGCCCCGGGCCGTGCCAGGTGATCTTCCCGCCGCGGTCGACGTCGATGACGGGTGTGCCGTCGGTGGGCCGTTCGTGATCCTCGGTCCGCTTCCCCGCCGTGTAGACGGCGTCGTGCTCCAGGAGCAGGAGGGTGGAGGGGCGTTCCCCGCGCACCACGTCGTCGTGATAGCGAGTCTGCAGCGACCATGCGTCGCGGTAGTCGACGAGCTGCGGGTGGTATCCGAGGCGCTCCACGGTGAAAGCCATGTGGCTCACAGTATCCGGCGGGGCCGCGCTGCGGCGCACACCCCACTGTTAACCTCACCACGTCCATCTGGCAAAGGTGGAGGCATCCAGGATAGTCAAACGATATCAAATGCACGTATACTGCATATCACGGCGTCCGAAGGAGTGCGCGACGAAGCGCGCGGAGGGTGGGAGACAGCATGGATGCGGATGCAGCTCGATGGTCGACCGGCGGGGACTGGGCCATCGACGAGCAGATCGATTCGGCACTCCTCCGCGTGCGCCGGGACGAGGAGACGCGCTGGTTCGCCGTGGTGGATTCGGACGCGGTCGGGGAGGCCGAATCCACGGTGTGGCCGTCCGTGCGCGGTGCGAGTGTGGACGGTCGTGCCGGTCTCCTCGTCCCGCGCTGCGAGGGCGGGCTCCTGGAGGACGCCCTCCGACTGCGCGGGGGCATGTCGGCGGCGCTCGCGCTCGGTGTGCTCGATGAGGTCCTCGAGGTGCTCGAGACGGCTCCGGCGGCGCCCTGTGGCGGATCCCGCGCTGCGATCCGCAGCTTCGCGGTGGAACGGGGCGGAGGCGTGGTCCTGGTGCCGGGCCGTTTCCGGGATGGCGCGACGCGGTCGGATGCGGCCGAGCTCGGAGAGCTGCTGCACCTCGCTCTCACCGGGGCGACGTGGGAGGAGACGGGGCTGCCGGTGTCGGAGACCGCGCCCGAGGCCCCGGCCGCCGTCTCCGGACTCGTCACCGACCTGCTCGAGGGGTCGGTGCTCACCGGTGGGGCGACAGTGCCTGCGGACATCGCGGATCTGCGTGCGCGCATCGGGTGCCTGGGCCCGTCGCGTGAGCGCGGCTTCCTGCCCGCTGAGCCCGGGGTGTTCGAGGACGATGCACCGACAGGGACTCTCAGCCCGGAACTCGTCGAGGCGCTGCGGACCTCACCGACCCGCTCTGCGCGCACGAGCGAGTCGCACCAGGTCGGGTCTCGACTGCCCGGTGCACGCGTGCCCGATCGGCCGCCTCAGGGGCGACGGTCGTCCCGGCGTCGTCGGTCGTCTGAGGGTCATCGGTCGTCCCGAGTGCCGACGGCGAACGGTGACGAGGCCAGACCACGGCGCGACCGGCGACGGGCCGAGCGGGGCAGGAGGCATGGGCGCCTCGCGACAGGCATCCTCGTCCTGTGTGCGGCGGCGGTCGCCGTGGGCGCGGTGCTCATGGGCACAGGTGCCGGATCGCACGCTGGCGACGCGGAGGCGAGGCACGCGTCGTCGCAGCCCACTCCGACCACTCCGCTCACTCCGACCAACCCGGCTGACCCGACACCCACTCCGCCGCAGCCTCCCATGCAGCCTTCGATGCCGTCCCCGTCTTCCGCTGCGCCCTCGGAGATCGGCACGCATGCAGCCGGCCCCCTCGACGCCGCAGTCGCACTCACGCGTGCCCGCGCGGAGGCTTTCGCGAACGGCGACGCGGACGCACTGGCCGCGGTGACGGTGCCCGGGTCTCCTGCGGCTGAGGCGGACGCACAGCGCACGCTGGGGGAGTGTGCCGAGTGCGCAGACGCGCTGTCCCTGTCCGACGTCGGCTTCGCAGTCGACCACGAGTCCCGCGGTGACGAGTCCCGGGGCCTGGGTGCGGAACAGGACTTTGAGGAGGGGCAGCCGCCCGCGGACGGGCAGCGGGCGCACGTGCGTGCGACGATGCGCTCCACGGGCACGGCGCCGGTCCCGGTGGTCCTCGTCCTCGAGTGGTCCGACGACCAGTGGCGCGTCCACGACGTGCGGTCGTCGTAAGACTGGCTGTGCCGGCGTGAGGCTGTGCAGGCGTGACGCTCCGTCGCCGTGAGTCTGGGTCGTCGTGGACATCGCACCCGTGGGTGAATGCGTGTGGGGCGGGAGACCGATGGTCTCCCGCCCCACACGTCGACAGGTGCCGCTCAGCGCGTCAGCGCTGCGGGCTCCCGCTCATCAGAGCTCGAGGTCGCCCTCGAAGTCGGCCTCCTGCAGACGCTCACGGATCGTCTTGAGGAAGCGACCCGCATCCGCACCGTCCACCAGCTCATGGTTGTAGGTGAGCGGCAGGTGCACCATGTCGCGGACTGCGATCGACTCCGCGCCGTCGGCGGTCTTGACGACCATGGGACGACGGACGATCGTCCCGACGCCCAGGATGCCGGACTGCGGGTAGTTGATGATCGGTGTGTCCATGATCGCGCCGAAGCTGCCGATGTTGGTCACGGAGAACGTGCCGCCGGACAGCTCATCGGGCTTGATCTTGTTGTTGCGCGTCCTGTCGGCCAGATCGTCGATGGCCTTCGAGATGCCGGCGATCGACAGATCGCCCGCATCCTTGATGACCGGGACGAGCAGACCGCGCGGCGTGTCGACTGCGATGCCGACGTGCTCGTGACCGAAGTACTCGATCTCCTTGCCGTCCGCACCCAGCTGCGCGTTCATCTCCGGATGGATCTGCAGCGCTTCGACGACCGCCTTGATGAAGAACGGCAGGTACGTCAGTTTCACGCCGTGCTTCTCCTGGAAGGCGTCCTTGGTCGACTTCCGCAGATTCGCGACACCGGTGACGTCGACCTCGGACACCTGCGTGAGCTGCGAGGTGTTCTGCAGCGATTCGCGCATGCGCTTCGCGATCGTCTGACGGATCCGCGAAGACTTCTGCGTCGTGCCGCGCAGCTTCTTCGCCTCCTCCGACAGCTCCACGACGCGCGGTCCGGAACCGCCGGACGTGCCGGTGGCTCCGCTGACCGGTGCGGGAGAGGCCGCCGCATTGAGCACGTCCTGCTTGCGGATGCGACCACCGACGCCGGTGCCCTTGATCGACGTGAGATCGACGCCCTTGCTCTTGGCGAGCTTGCGGACCAGCGGTGTCACGTAGGCGGCGTTGTCACCCGACACGCTGCGTGCGATGTCCTCACCTGATGCGGGGGTGTCTCCACCGCTCACGACCTGAGGAGTGTCCTCGGCCGGCGCGGAGGACGGTTCCGGTGCGGACTCCTCAGCCGGTTCGGGCTGGGACTCCTCGGCCGGAGCCTCGTCCTCTGCAGGTGCCTCCTCCGCGGGGGCCTCTTCGGCCTCGGCAGCGGGTGCCTCATCCGATCCGGAATCATCCGAACCGCCGGCGGCATCCTCGGACCCGACCAGCGCGAGCTTCGCGCCGACCTCGACCTCCTCGTCCTCTTCTGCGAAGAGTTCGAGGACCGTGCCGGCGACGGGGGAGGGGACCTCGGTGTCGACCTTGTCGGTGGAGACCTCGAGCAGCGGCTCGTCGACCTCGATCGTTTCGCCGACCTCCTTGAGCCACCGGGTGACGGTGCCTTCCGTCACGGACTCGCCGAGCGCGGGCATCGTGACCTCGGTCGCGTCGCCGGATCCCGACGACGCCTTCGGTGCGGGTGCCGCCTCGGGCTCTGCTGCGGACGCGTCCTCCGGCTCGTCGGCCTCGTCCTCGGACGGTGCCTCGTCGGCCTCGTCCGCTGACTCCTCTGCCGTGTCCTCGGCGGGTGCGGATTCCTCAGCGGATGCCTCGGCGTCGCTCGAGCCGCCGCCGGATCCGTCACCGATCACGGCGAGCGCACCGCCGACCTCGACGTCGTCGTCCTCTTCCGCGAGGATCTCTTCGACGACTCCCGCGTACGGGGAGGGGATCTCAGTGTCGACCTTGTCGGTGGAGACCTCGAGCAACGGCTCGTCGACCTCGATCGACTCTCCGACCTCCTTGAGCCACCGGGTGACAGTGCCCTCGGTGACCGATTCGCCCAGAGCGGGCATGTTCACTGTGTTGGACATCGTGTTCGACTCCTTCGGGACTCAGTTGTGCGCGTGGAGCGGCTTGCCGGTGAGGGCGAGGAACGCCTCTCCGATGGCTTCGTTCTGGGTGGGGTGCGCGTGGATGAGCTGCGCGACCTCCTCCGGGAACGCTTCCCAGTTGATGATGAGCTGCGCCTCGCCGGCCTGCTCGCTCAACCGGGCTCCGATCCCGTGGATGCCGAGCACCGGGCCGTCCTTCTCACGGACGACCTTGATGATGCCGGTCGACTTGAGGATGACGGTCTTGCCGTTGCCCGCGAGGTTGTAGTCGAGGGTCTCGATGCTGTCCTCGCCGTACTGCTCAGCGGCCTGCTTCTCCGTGATGCCCACGGAGAAGATCTCCGGCTCCGAGTAGGTGACGCGGGGGACGCCGGACTCGACGAGCGGCGCGGGGTTCAGGCCCGCGATCTCCTCTGCGACGAAGATGCCGTGCGCGAACGAGCGGTGCGCGAGCTGCAGGCCGGGGGTGATGTCGCCGATCGCGTAGACGTTCCCGACGCCCGTGTGCTGGCGCTCATCGACGATGACGAAGCCGCGGTCCGTCGTGATTCCCTGGTCCTCGTAGCCGAAGCCCTGGGTGACGGGGCCGCGGCCCACGGCCACGAGCAGGTAGTCCGCGTCGAGGACGGTGCCGTCCTCGAGCTCCACGTGCACCTGGTCGTCGTCCTGCGTGACGCCCTTGAACATCTTGCCGGTCTTCACGCCGATCTTGCGCTTCTTGAAGGCCCGCTCGAGGTTCTTGGAGATCGCCTCGTCCTCGTTCGCCACGAGTCGGGGGAGTCCCTCGACGATGGTGACCTTCGCACCGAAGGAGGTCCACACACTGGCGAACTCGACGCCGATCACGCCGCCGCCCAGGACGATCGCCGACTCCGGGACGTCCTTGAGGTGGAGCGCCTCCGTGGAGGTGAGCACGCGACCGGAGATGTCGATGCCGATCGTCTTCGGCTCGGAGCCCGTCGCGAGGATGATGTTCTTGCCCGTGACGGTCACGCCGCCCTCATCGTTGGACACCTGGACCGTGTCCGTGCCGGTGAGCTTGCCCTCGCCGGAGATGTAGTCGATGCCGCGAACCTTCACGAGCCCCTGGAGGCCCTTGTAGTTCTTGGAGATGACATCGTCCTTGTAGGCGAGCACACCCTCGATGTCGATGCCCTGGAATTCGGCCTTGATGCCGAACTGCTCGGCCGACTTCGCCGTCTCCGCGACTTCTGCGGCGTGGAGCAGGGCCTTGGTCGGGACGCAGCCGCGGTGGAGGCACGTGCCGCCCACCTTGTCGCGTTCGATGAGTGCGACGCTCATCCCGAGCGTCGCGGCGCGGAAGGCGGCGGCGTATCCGGCCGTCCCGCCCCCCAGGATCACAAGATCATAGTTCTCTGACGATTCGGTCACGGAGCACTCCTCAATATCCGGCGGACTCTTTGCCACACATGGGCCTCGAGCTCAATCATTCCACTTAACGAGGGGGTTGGGACCCCTATTCCCGGTCGTTTCACGGTGAGGGCGATCACGCGGCGCCCCCACCGTCGGCATTCCCGCCGCTCACGCTCCGGCCAGACGGGCCGCGAGCTCGACGAGGGTGCGCACCGGCACTCCCGTCCCGCCCTTGCCCGTGTAGCCGTGGGGGCCTTCGCCGTTGAACGAGGGTCCTGCGATGTCCAGGTGCGCCCATTCGACGCCGTCTTCCACGAACTCCTGGAGGAACGCAGCGGCGGCGAGCATGCCGCCGGAGCGACCGCCCGCGTTCGTGAGGTCCGCGGTGTTCGAGTCGAAGGAGCGGATCATCTCCTCTGGGATGGGCATCGGCCACATCGGCTCGCCGGATGCCTCCGCCGCGAGGACCAGCTTGTTGCGGGCATCGTCCGTGCCCATGACGCCCGTGGTGCGCAGCCCCAGCGCCACGACCTGCGCGCCCGTGAGCGTCGCGATGTCGACGATGAGGTCCGGGGACTCCTCCTGCGCGGCGACCAGGGCATCGGCGAGCACCAGGCGTCCCTCGGCGTCCGTGTTCGTCACCTCGACGGTCTTCCCGCCGTAGATGCGCAGGACGTCGGCCGGCCGCTGCGCGGATCCGGACGGCATGTTCTCTGCGAGGGCGAGCCACGCGGTGACCCGGACGGGCAGCCCCAGGCGTGCGATCGCGAAGATCGACTGCGCTGCGGCGGCCGCCCCGGCCATGTCCGACTTCATCTCCTCCATCTTCGCCGGCGGCTTGAGCGAGATGCCGCCGGAGTCGAAGGTGATGCCCTTGCCCACGAGCGACAGGTGCGTCGCAGCCTTCTTGGGCGCGTACGAGATCTTCACGAGGCGGGGGCCGCGGGTCGAACCGCCGCCCACACCGATCAGACCGCCGAACCCGCGGGAGCGCAGGGTGTCCTCGTCGAGCACCTCGACGGTGACCTTGGCCTTCTTGAGGTCGCCGGATCCCGCCTGGTCGACGACGGCCTGCGCGAACGAGGCGGGGAACAGGTCGAGCGGAGGCTGGTTCACGAGGTCGCGGGCGCCCGCGGATGCGGCGGCGATCGTCGCGGCGCGGTCGAGTCCGGCCTTCGCGGATGTCGGGGCGACGAGCGTGAGGGTCGAGACCGGATTCTTGTCCGTGCCGTCGGACAGGTATGCGGTGTAGCGGTACGAGCCGAGCAGTGCGCCGGTGGCGACGGCCTCGGCGGATGCCGAGTCCGCGACGGGGAAGGCGAGGCCGACGGAGTCCGTCTTCTCCAGCGAGCGCAGGGCGGTGCCCGCGGCACGGCGCAGCGTCTCGAGGTGAGCGCTGTCGGATTCGGCCTCGTCGCCGATCCCTGCGAGCACGACCGAGGTCGCCTTGAAGCCGGTGGGTGCCGGTATCCGGACGGTCGAGCCGGCCTTCCCCGTGTGGCCGACGGCCTCCGCTGCGGCCGTGAGCGCCTGCGCCTGCTTCTTCGCCAGGCCCGGGGCTGCGGGGACGCCTCCCGTCTGGTTCTGCTGGAACGCGACGACGAGTGCATCGACGGTGAGCGCGGCGGGATCGCCGGTGGCGCGCGCGAGCGTCGGGAGGGGAGTGCTGGGGGTGACCATCGAGGGTCCTTCCGTGAGTCGGATGGTGTCCGTCCCTACCCTAGTCCGGTGGGAGTCGCAGGTGAGGGCGGGGCGGATAGACTCCGGCTCGTGGACAATTCCCTGTATTCGCTCGTCTTCCGTGCCGTGTTCGCGCCGATGGATGCGGAGCGCGCTCACCACCTCAGCTTCACGGCCCTGCGCGGACTCGATTCGCTGCCGGGACTGCGGGCCGCGTTCGGCGCAGTGCTGTCGGCCGGGACCGATGATCCGGTCGAGGTGCTGGGCCTGCCTTTCCGCAACCGCGTGGGGCTGGCCGCCGGGTTCGACAAGGAGGGCGGCGGGGTCCGCGCCCTGTCGCGTCTGGGGTTCGGACACATCGAGATCGGGACGGTGACGGGACAGGCGCAGCCGGGCAACGAGCGTCCGCGGCTCTTCCGCCTGCTCGCGCACGACGCGATCCTCAACCGCATGGGCTTCAACAACGCAGGGTCGCATGCCGCCGCAGCCGCGGTCGCGCAGCAGCGGGACCTCGTCGAAGAGCTGCCGGCATCACGGCGACCGATCATCGGGGTCAACATCGGCAAGACCAAGGTCGTCGAGGCGGCGGATGCGGCATCGGACTACGCCGTGTCGACGCGGGAGCTGGCGCCGCTGGCCGACTACCTCGTCATCAACGTGTCCTCGCCGAACACTCCGGGCCTCCGCGACCTGCAGGCGGCGGACTCGCTGCGCCCCATCATCACCGCGGTGCGCGACACCGCCGCGAAGGTCGTCGCGGCCCCGCGCTCGACACTCGGCCACGTTCCGCTGCTCGTGAAGCTCGCGCCGGACCTGGCGGACGGCGACGTGCGGGAACTGGTCGATCTTGCGATCGCGGAGCGGGTCGACGGCCTGGTGCTCACGAACACGACGATCGATCGCGAGGTTCTGACGGGAGCAGACCGGGACTTCGCGCGGGGCGAGGCCGGGGGGATCTCCGGACGGCCGCTCGCCGCACGATCGATGGAGGTGCTGCGCCTGGTGCGCGCCCACCTGGACCGCGCCCACCCGGGATCGCCGATGGCACTGGTATCCGCCGGGGGAGTCGGCGATGCCCGGGACGTCGCAGCTCGCCTGGGTGCGGGGGCAGACCTCGTGCAGGCCTACTCCGGACTCATCTACGGCGGACCGACGTGGCCCGGTCAGGTGGTCCGCGGAAGCCGTGGCGGACGGCGGCGGTGAGCGGGTGGATATGAGGAGGGGCCGGGCGATCGCCCGGCCCCTCCTCATTTCATGCGCGCTGTGCCGTCCGGGTCAGGACGGGTACTGGCCGCGCTTCACAACAGCCTTGGGCACGCGGAGGCGGCGGATCTGCACGGAGCGCATGATCGCGTAGAAGTTGGTGCCGCGCTGGATGGAATCCTCGCCGAACTTCGTCTTGAGGCGACCGCGCAGCAGGACGCAGAGCAGGACGCTGTCGAGCAGGATCAGGATGATCAGGCCGTAGACGATGAAGTTCGCGATCATCGCCCACTGCTGTCCGCCGAACATACCGGCGAGCAGCACGACGAGTGCGATCGGGATGAACATCTCTCCGATCGAGAACCGTGCGTCGACGTAGTCGCGGATGTACCGGCGCTGCGGCCCGGCGTCACGGGGCCCGAGGAACCTCTCGTCCCCGTTCATCACACCGATCCGGGATTCGTCGCGTCGACGACGCATCTCCTCGCGCGCACGCTTGTCAGCGGCCTTGCGGTCGCCACCGACCAGAGGGCGCTGATTGCGCGCTTCCTGGTCGCTGCGCTTGGGCGTGGGGCGATTCTTCTTCTGCTCCGCGGAGTGCGCGGCGGGCTCGGCGTCAGCGCCGACCGCTGTGTCGTCGTGCGACGACGCGCGCTGATCCGGGTCAGCTTCCTGGGGCTTACTCTTCCGTCCGAACACGCAATGAATAGTATCGGATCATGACTGACTCACAGCATCCGCGTCCCGCGTCCGCTCGCGCAGCGGAGCTCCACACCGCACTGGACACCGTCTTCGACCAGGTGAAGGAGACGCTCGCGTCGCTCGTCGCACTCCCGTCGATCGCCTGGCCGTCCTTCGACCAGTCCCATGTCGCCGCGTCCGCCGAGGCCGTCGCCGGCCTGGCCCGGGAGGCGGGCTTCCCGTCGGTGGAGGTCCTCACAGCGCCCACGGCATCCGGTGTCGACGGCGCACCCGCTGTCGTGGCACGTCGAGAGGGTCCGGCGGGTGCTCGGACAGTGGTCCTCTACGCACACCACGACGTCCAGCCCACGGGGGACGAGGCCCTGTGGAACACCCCGCCGTTCGTCGCGACGGAGATCGGCGATCGGATCTACGGACGAGGCGCAGCCGATGACAAGGCCGGCATCCTCGTCCACCTCACCGCTCTGCGCCTGCTGGGCGACGACCTCGGCGTCGGTGTGGTCCTCTTCGTGGAGGGGGAGGAGGAGGCGGGCTCCCCGAGCTTCCAGAACTTCCTCCGCACGCACCGGGACAAGCTGGCGGGCGACGTCATCGTGGTCGCGGACTCCGGCAACTGGAAGGTCGGCACGCCGGCGCTGACCACCAGCCTGCGCGGCATGGCATCGCTCGAGTTCACCGTGTCCACCCTGGACCACGCGGTGCATTCCGGGATGTACGGGGGAGTGGTGCCCGACGCCGCCCTCGCGATGACGAGACTGCTGGCGACCCTCCACGGTGAGAGCGGGGCGGTGGCGGTGTCCGGCCTCGGCGGCGAGACGCGCGCCGATGTGGAGTACGACGAGGCGGAGCTCCGCCGGGATTCGGGAGTGCTCGACGGCGTGGAGCTCATCGGTGACGGATCGCTGGCCTCCCGCCTGTGGTCCCAGCCATCGATCACCGTCATCGGCCTGGACCTGCCGAATGTCGACGTCTCCTCGAACACGCTGCAGCACTCCGTGCGCGCGAAGCTGAGCATCCGGGTCGCCCCGGGCGGGACCCCGGCCGACGCACTGGCAGCGGTCAAGGAGCATCTGCGCTCCCACGCTCCGTTCGGTGCGCAGGTCGAGTTCGGGGCGGAGGAGGGCGGCAGCCCGTGGCGGGCGGACACCGAGGACCCGGTCGTCGACACCGCGATGGCCGCGCTGTCCGACGGCTTCGGAACGGAAGCGGTGCAGGTGGGCCTGGGCGGGTCGATCCCCTTCATCGCGGACCTGCTCGGGGAGTTCCCCTCCGCGTCGATCCTGGTGACAGGAGTGGAGGATCCCGATGCGCGGGCGCACAGCGCCAACGAGTCGCTGCATGTGCCGGACTTCCGGTCGGCGATCGTGTCTGAGGCGCTGCTCCTCGAGGCGCTGGGGCGCGCCGAGGGATAGCCGCTGGGCCGGGATGAGGGATAGGGGGCTGGGCCGGAATGCAGGTCGTCCGACGCGGCGGAATAGGAGCGGCCGTCGCGGTGTTCCGAGGTGTAGCCTGAGAGGACCAACGATCGACAGTGCGATCTGCGACGTTCCCCGAATCGTGCGAAGGAGATCCGATGACCGTCACCGACACGACGACCGTGCCCCACGGAGTCGAACTGACAGACACAGCCGCCGACAAGGTGCGCAACCTGCTCGAGCAGGAGGGCCGTGACGACCTGCGACTGCGCGTCGCAGTGCAGCCCGGTGGCTGCTCCGGTCTCATCTACCAGCTGTACTTCGACGAGCGCACGCTCGACGGAGACGCGGTGCGAGACTTCGACGGCGTCGAAGTGATCGTCGACAAGATGAGCGTTCCATACCTGGGTGAGTCGAAGATCGATTTCTCCGACACCATCGAGAAGCAGGGCTTCACGATCGACAACCCCAACGCCGCGGGCTCCTGCGCGTGCGGTGATTCGTTCCACTGACCCACAGGCGCACTGCGATGGCGGGATCGGGTTCCTCACGGAAGCCCGGTCCCGCTGTGCGTTGCAGGGGAGGTGCGCTGCCGGCGAGGTTCAGCAGCTCGGTGGCTCAGCGGCTTGGAGGCTCAGCGGCTCGCGAGTCGGTGGTCACGTGTTCGATCGGAGGAACGATGATGCACGACGAGGACCTCAAAGCGGTGTCGGTCGGCTTCACCGGTGAGGTGGACCTGGTCATGTCCGCTTATCGAGCGGGTCTCTTCCCGATGGGGCTGGGCGATGACGGCGGCCCCCCGATGGGGTGGTGGGCCCCGACCGTCCGCGGTGTGCTGCTTCCCGGCGGACTGCGGGTGAGCAGGAGCCTGCGCCGCTCGATGCGCGACTTCACCTTCACCGTCGATCAGTCGTTCCCCGCCGTCGTCGCAGGGTGCGCGGACACCTCACGGGAGGGCTCGTGGATCACTGAGGGCTTCGCACGGATGTACGACGACCTCCACGCGGCCGGATGGGCGCATTCGGTCGAGGTGCGCGATGCGGACGGCGCGCTGGTCGGCGGACTCTTCGGCATCAGCTTCGGAGCGGTGTTCGTCGGTGAATCGATGTTCCATGCGGCTACGGACGCGTCGAAGGCGGCGCTCGTCCACCTCTCGGACCTCCTCGATGAGCGGTGCGGGGACCGCTGGATGGTCGACGTGCAGTGGTCGACTGAGCACCTCGAGAGCCTCGGCGTGTCGGAGCTGACGGGGCTCGAATACCTCGATCGGCTCCACCGTGCGGAAGGTGCTCCCGATTCTGAGGCCTTTTTCAGCTGAAGCCCCGCCAACGTGAATTTCTACGCCGTGTAGCGGTAAGGTGTGGGAGACAAAGTCAGAGTTCGGTGACCAGGGCATCTACACCCTTGTCCGCGTTCCGCATTCACGGTGCATCCGGAGTGGGAACCGGCAGGGTCGGCCACCCTGGGGCACCGACAGAGGTTCGAAAGGCTGCACGTGGATTCTCCGAATCAGCCAGCACCGGGGGCGCGCGCGTCCTGGGCCAAGCGGCTCGGTGTGATCGGCGCAGCGGCGGCAACGACACTGCTCGCCGGATGCACGACGGAACAGTGGGAGGTCGGCTTCCTCCATCCCGACTCCAAGGGCGCCACTTCCCACACCGATCACTACATCGCGCTGTGGAACGGCGGATGGATCGCCGCACTCATCGTGGGTGCCATCACCTGGGGCCTGCTGCTGTGGTGCATCGTCGCCTATCGCCGCAAGAAGTCCGATCGCGGCCTGCCCGTCCAGATGCGCTACAACATGCCGGTGGAGATCCTCTACACGGTCGTTCCGATCATCCTGGTCCTCGCGTTCTTCTTCGAGAACGTCAAGACGTTGGACAACACCATCAACGACGACACGGAACCGGAACAGGTCATCGAGGTCTATGGCAAGCAGTGGGCCTGGGACTTCAACTACGTGACGGAGGACGTCCACTACGCCGGAGTTCAGGCGAACCTGGATGGCACTGAGCAGCCGGGCATCGATGCGCCCACGCTCTACCTCCCCTCGAACACGGATCTCGAGCTCAAGCTCGAATCCCGCGACGTGGTGCACTCCTTCTGGATCCCCGCGTTCCTCGAGAAGCGCGACATGTTCCCCGGTCACTCGTCGAGCATCCATCTCCAGGCCCTCAAGGAGGGCGACTACATGGGCAAGTGCGCAGAGCTCTGCGGCGAGTTCCATGCGGAGATGATCTTCAACGTCAAGGTCGTCTCGCCGACCGAATACGACGACTACATCCAGTCCCTGCGCGATCAGGGCAATGAGGGTGTCCTGGGTGAGGAATACAACCGCACCGAGTGGTACCACAACCCCTACGAGCAGGAAGGGGCTGAGAACTGATGACTGCGACTGACTCGCGTCCTGCCGGCATCGTCGGTGCGCCCGCCGATCCGGTACCGACCAGCAAGGGTCGTATCTTCGTCAGCTGGATCACCTCCACTGACCACAAGACGATCGGATACATGTATCTGATCAGCTCCTTCCTCTTCTTCTGCCTCGGCGGCGTGATGGCTCTGCTCATCCGTCTGGAGCTGTGGGAGCCGGGGATGCAGATCCTCGAGACCAAAGAGCAGTACAACCAGATGTTCACCATGCACGGCACGGTGATGCTGCTGATGTTCGCGACACCGCTGTTCTCCGGCTTCGCGAATGTGCTGATGCCTCTTCAGATCGGCGCACCCGACGTCGCCTTCCCGCGACTGAACTCGTTCGCGTTCTGGCTCTTCTCCTTCGGCTCGCTCATCGCGCTGGCAGGCTTCCTCACACCTCAGGGTGCGGCCTCGTTCGGCTGGACGGCGTACGCGCCGCTGTCGAACACCACGTTCACCCCGGGCATCGGTGGTCATCTCTGGGTGATGGGCCTCGCCTTCCAGGGCTTCGGCACCATCCTCGGCTCGGTGAACTTCATCGCCACGATCCTCACGCTGCGCGCTCCGGGCATGACGATGTTCCGCATGTCGATCTTCACGTGGAACACGCTCATCACCGGTGTGCTCGTGCTCATGGCGTTCCCGCCGCTGGCCGCCGCGCTGCTGGGCCTCGCGTCCGACCGGATCCTCGGTGGACACATCTTCAGTCCGGAGAACGGAGGTCCGCTGCTCTGGCAGCACCTCTTCTGGTTCTTCGGGCACCCGGAGGTCTACGTCATCGCTCTGCCGTTCTTCGGCATCGTGTCGGAGATCTTCCCGGTCTTCAGCCGCAAGCCGATCTTCGGCTACGTCGGTCTCGTGTACGCCACGATCGCGATCGCCGCGCTGTCCGTCACGGTGTGGGCACACCACATGTACGTGACCGGTGCCGTGATGCTGCCGTTCTTCGCGTTCATGACGATGCTGATCGCGGTTCCGACCGGTGTGAAGATCTACAACTGGATCGGCACACTGTGGAGGGGCTCGCTCACGTTCGAGACGCCCATGCTGTGGTCGCTCGGCTTCCTCGTGACATTCGTGTTCGGCGGTCTGACGGGAGTCATCCTCAGTTCGCCGGCGCTTGATCAGCAGGTGTCCGACTCCTACTTCGTCGTCGCTCACTTCCACTACGTCGTCTTCGGCACCGTGGTGTTCGCGATGTTCGCCGGCTTCTACTTCTGGTGGCCGAAGTGGACGGGCAAGATGCTGGACGAGACGCTGGGCAAGATCCACTTCTGGGTCCTGTTCATCGGCTTCCACATGACGTTCCTCGTGCAGCACTGGCTGGGCGCAGACGGCATGCCGCGCCGTTACGCCGACTACCTGCCGCAGGACGGTTGGACGTTCCTCAACCAGGTGTCCACCGTGGGATCCCTGATCCTCGGCCTGTCGATGATTCCGTTCTTCTGGAACGTGTGGATCACGTCGCGCAAGGCCCCCAAGGTCACGGTCAACGACCCGTGGGGCTACGGCGGATCGCTCGAGTGGGCGACGTCCTGCCCGCCGCCGCGTCACAACTTCACATCGCTTCCGCGCATCCGCTCCGAGCGCCCTGCGTTCGAAGCGAACCATCCGGAACTGCTGGAGCTCGCGGCCGCCGGTCACGGTGCCGCTGAGGCCAAGGAGGTCGCCAAGTGAAGACAGGCGCATGGATCTTCGGTCTGGGTATCTTCTTCTTCGCGCCCGTCGCGATCGTCTACGGCTTCCTGACCGACTTCACGGAGTGGGTCGGGCTCGCCGGACTCATCCTGGTGGGCGGTATGGCCCTCATGATCGGCGTCTACCTGTGGACGTGGGAGAAGAAGCACCCACAGCTGCCGATGGATGACATCGATGGTGAGATCGAGGACGAGTACTACGAGTACGGCTTCTACTCCCCATGGAGCTGGTGGCCGATCACCGTGGCCACGGGCGCGGCACTGTGCTTTGTAGCGGTTGCAGTCGGCTGGTGGATCTTCCCGTTCGGCGGCGTCATCGCCATCGTGGGAATGGTCGGTCTGATCTACGAATACGATCGCGGCAAGTTCGCGCACTGATCGGAGCGCGACGGGTTGACCTCGTCGTGGGCCTCGCACTCTGACACACAGGAGGGCGGGATGGAAGGAGACTTCCATCCCGCCCTCCTGTGTCTCTGCTGCGCGTGCTGCGGGTAGTCGGACTGGTGGAGCAGAGCGGGCGCATCGCGTGTCGTTGGAGGCGCTCCTACTCGAGCGTCTTCCTTCTACCCGAGCCTGTGCCTACCCAACCCAGTGCCCACCCGAGCCACCAGCTTTCATCAGACCGCATAGCAAGGAAGTTGTGCGGTCTGATGAATGGGCGTGTCTCGCGCGGGTATGCGCTCGACCCGGCGGTGTCTCGGGACATCGGTGACACTTCTGCACCGGGACATCGGTGGCACTTCTGCATCAGGACATCCGTGACGGTGTGCACGGTCCCGGTGGGGACACTTCCCCACAGCGATCGATGGGTGAGCAGAATCGCCCAAGCACATCTCCGCGTCGGCTCTGCGGCCTCTCAATGGGTGGAGGAGCCAAGCGATGGGCTGCGAGTCGAGGTGATCACCGGAAAGCCGCTCAACGCGACTGCGGAGCTCAAGAAGGAATCCTTCTCCACTGTGGTCGGCATTGCCACGCTTCGCCGTCGATACGGGGGCGATCTTCACCCGCCGTTGGCATCCGCGGCGCAGACCACCGCCCACAGTTGTCTCAGATGCCCGTATCCGCTCTATTCGACGAGCTCGTGACCTTGGGGCCGCGGCGGAAGGTTTCCGGGACGATGTAGGACCGCGTGTGTGCTCAGAATGAGCATTGGCCCGGATACGGATCGTGGGACTTGCGGACACCGTTGCTCCCTGCTGGCGGCCAGCAGCAGCGCTGAGGCACGATCAGGTGGCCTTCAGACCTTCATCTACTGACCCAGATCCTCACCGCTGTGGAGAATCGTTCGGACTTCGGGCCGGGAGGCTGAGGGCAAGAGACGGTGGCCTCAACCGGCCACGGAGTCATCGTCATGAGGACCGGACCACGCAGGAGCTCATCGAAGATTCCGGTGGGGTCGGCGCTTGGCTTGCCTGCAGGGACCTTCACCTGTCCGTGTGAACTCCGGCGGTTGGCTGCGCCCCGGAGCCGGGTCCAGAAGCGAGCGGCGTGCGTGGAGACCGACGAGGGACGGATCCCGGAGCGTCACGGGAGTCGTGAGACATGGAGTGTCACCGGTCTCCTGAGGCAGAATTGTCACCGATGTCCGGAGACATGGCAGACGACCCGCGAGCCACAGCGTTTCATCAGACCGCACGACTTCTTTGCTATGCGCTCTGATGAAAGCTGGTGGCTCGAGTTCTGTCGCGCGTTCTGTGAGGTGCTCGAGGCGTGTTCGCCGCGGGTGTGGAAGGGCGCGTGGGGGAGTAGTGGCACGCAGAAGGGGGTCAGAACAGGTATGGCACCTGTTCTGACCCCCTTCAGCGCAGCGCGCTGAGAGTGCGGTCAGACCTTACTTCTCGAGGCCTGCGCTGTGGTCGCGGTGGTCGTCACCCTCGACCTCACCATGGTGGTCTCCATGGGCGGCGTCGAGCTCAGCCTTGGTCACCGGGGTGACGCGCTCCTCGTAGAAGTACTTCGCCATCGCGGCACGCACTCGCTCGAGACCGGACACCTTGCCCTTGGCTCCAGGCTGCGCCGGGATAGCCGGCGGTGCCTCGAAGGCGGTCAGCTTCCAGCTCTCGTGAGGCGTGAGCGGAATGTGACGCTCCTGGAACTCACCGTGGGGCAGACGGATGATGTGTCCCGACTCGTGTCCGTGCAGAACGAGCTCGCGATCCTTGCGCTGCAGACTGATGCAGATGCGGCGCGTGAGGAAGAAGGCGATGAACGGTCCGACGATGAAGAGCACTCGGAAGATGTAGATCATGTCGTTCAGGGACATGTGGAAGAAGACTGCCACGAGGTCACCCGAAGCGCCCGCCCACATCACCGCGTACCAGACGACCGCTGCGACACCGAGTGCCGTACGGGTCGGCGCATTGCGGGGACGATCGAGGATGTGGTGCTCGCGCCTATCCTTCAGCAGCCACGATTCGATCCACGGCCATATCGCTGCGATGCCCCAGAAGCCCATCATGATGATGATCGCGATATTGATGTTCAGGCTGATGGGGTAGCCGAAGATGTAGAACTCCATCCATCCCGGCATGATGCGGAGGATGCCGTCTGCCCATCCGACGTACCAGTCCGGCTGGGTGCCGGCGGAGACGGGGGAGGGGTCGTACGGGCCGTAGTTCCAGATCGGGTTCGTCGTGAAGAGCGCCGATATGAATGCTATGACCGCGAAGATCATGAAGAAGAACCCGCCGGCCTTCGCCGCGAACGACGGCAGAACCGGCTCGCCCACGACGTTCTTCTCTGTGTGCCCCGGGCCGGCCCAGTGCGTGTGCTTGTGGATCACGAGGAACATCATGTGCACGCCGATGAGTGCGATGAGCACCGCCGGAAGGATCATGATGTGCAGCGAATAGAGTCTCGACACGATGTCGATGCCGGGGAATTCGCCACCGAACAGGAAGAACGAGATGTAGGTGCCGACGAGCGGGATGGACTTCAGGAGGCCATCGATGATCCGCAGACCGTTGCCGGAGAGCAGGTCGTCAGGCAGGGAGTAGCCGGTGAAGCCGGCACCGAGGCCGACCATCGACAGAACGATGCCGATGACCCAGTTGAGCTCACGCGGCTTGCGGAACGCGCCGGTGAAGAAGACGCGCAGCGCGTGGATGGACAGACCCGCCATGAAGAGAAGAGCCGCCCAGTGGTGCATCTGGCGGATGAAGAGACCGCCTCGGACCTCGAACGAGATCTCGAGAGTCGACTGGTACGCCTCGGAGATCGTCACACCGCGCAGCGGTGTCCAAGGACCGTTGTAGATGACTTCGGCCATCGCCGGCTTGAACCAGAACGTGAGGAACGTACCGGTGAGCACGAGGATGACGAAGCTGTACAGCGCCACCTCGCCGAGCATGAACGACCAGTGCGACGGGAAGATCTTGCGACCGAATTCTCGCACGGCCTTCGATGCGCTTGTGCGGTCCTCCGTCCACTGCGCGACGTCTCCGACGATCGCGGTGGCCCTGTTGGTCTGCTGTGTGGTGCTCATGCGTTCGTCTCCCGAGTGTTGATCTCCCAGAAGGTCGGTCCCACAGGTTCCGTGAAGTCAGACTGGGCGACGAGGTAGCCTTCGTCGTCGACTGCGATGGGCAGCTGGGGGAGCGGCCGCTTCGCAGGCCCGAAGATCACCTTGCAGTGGTTCGTGACGTCGAAGGTCGACTGGTGGCACGGGCAGAGCAGATGATGCGTCTGGTGCTCGTACAGCGCGACGGGGCAGCCGACGTGCGTGCACACCTTGGAGTAGGCGACGATTCCATCGACGCCCCAGGACTCGCGGTCCGGATCCGTGTTCAGCTCATTCGGATCGACGCGCATGAGCAGCACGGCTGCCTTGGCCTTCTCGTCGAGCGGGTGGCCGGAGTCGCGGAGGTTCTCCGGGATCACGTGGAACGCAGAGCCGATCGTCACATCAGCGGCCCTGATCGGCATGATGTCACTCTGCTCCGGGATCATCCCGATGTCCTTGCAGAGCCGGACTCCTGGGCCCCAGAGCGTGGTGAAGAGCTTGTCGCCGGGGAGCGGACCCAGGTCGCGGAACACGAGGATCGCGGGCAGCGGCGCGATGGCCACCGCAGCGATGAGCGTGTTCCGGATGAGCGAACGCCGCGCGATGCCGGACTCGTCCTTCGCCTGGTTGAGGATCTCCAGGGCAATGGCCTGGTCCTCTTCTGTCCCGCCGCCCTTGTCGTGGCGGTCCTCGACGATCTCCGCATCGGTGACCAGGGTCTTCGCCCAGAGGATGATGCCGATGCCGATGCCGGCGAGTGCCGCTGTAGCGCCGAGGCCGATGGCCATCGTGTGGATGCGGACCAGCGCTCCAGAATCCCCGACGGGGAACAGGAAGTAGGCCACGATGAACCAGATGGTGCCGATCATCGAGACGATGAACCAAGCTGCGATCTGGCGCTCAGCGAGGCGCTCTGCGGTCGGGCTGCTGTCGGTGATGCGCGGCTTGTGCTCGGGAAGGCCCGGGTTCGCGAACCCGTTCATCTCCGCGAGCTGGCCGCCCTGGCCGCCGCTGCTCTCAATCGAGGTCATTCGCTTCCTCGTCTAGTACTCGTTGCGGATAAAGACTTGATGCTCATTTGGAGCGGGCTGTGAGCCATACCGTGATGCCGATGACGCCTGCCAATCCGAAGAACCAGATGAACAGGCCCTCCGCCACAGGTCCCAGCGAGCCGAGCTTGAAGCCACCCGCGGACGGGGTCTCGGAGACCTCGCGGACGTACGTGATGACGTCCCGCTTCTCTTCGGGGGTCAGGTTCGCGTCATTGAAGATCGGCATGTTCTGCGGCCCGGTCTGCATCGCCTCGTAGAGGTGCTTCTCGGAGACCTCGGAGAGATTGGGCGCGTACTTGCCGCGTGTCAGAGCACCGCCGGAGCCGACGACGTTGTGGCACATCGCGCAGTTCGTGCGGAAGAGGCCACCGCCGGCAGCGGAATCGCCCTCAGCGGTGTTGAGCCATTCCTCATCCGGAACGGCGGGTCCGGGGCCCAGCGAGGCGACGTAGCCCGCCATCGCTGCGATCTCCTCTTCGGAGAACTGAGGCTCCTTCACCTGTGCCTGCGGACCGTGCATCTGCAGCGGCATGCGGCCGGTGCTCACCTGGAAGTCGACAGCGGCAGCGCCGACGCCGATCAGGCTCGGACCGTTCTCGGAACCTTCTGCGTTCATGCCGTGGCAGGTCGCACAGTTCGAGACGAAGAGCTTCTGTCCCTCTTCGACCTGAGCAGTGCTGTATTCCTCGGCATTCGCGGTCGTGTTGCCGGTGAAGAGCGAGTACGCGCCGCCGGTGAGCAGCATGCCCACCAGCAGAAGGACGACGAGGGCCATCGGATGCCGACGGCGAGCGGCGAGTAGCTTCACTGAGAGTCCTTTTCTGATCTGACGTGGTCGCGGGCTGAGGTGCTGATCACTGGATCGCGTAGATGATCAGGAACAGCGCGACCCACACGATGTCCACGAAGTGCCAGTAGTACGAGACGCACGTGGCGAAGGTCGCCTCACGGTGACCGAACCGCTTGGCGCCGTAGGCACGACCGATCACGAACAGGAAGGCGATCAGCCCGCCCAGAACGTGGAGTCCGTGGAATCCGGTGGTGAGGTAGAAGGCCGAGCCGTACCCGTTGGAGTTGATGGCGATGCCGTGCGAGACGAGCGTCGCGTACTCCATGACCTGACCGGCGACGAACACCGATCCCAGGACGAAGGTGAGGAAGAACCACTCGACCATGCCCCAGGACTTGATGTTGAACAGCCCGCCCGTGCGGTACGGCTTGAAGCTGTGCTCGGCCTTCCACACGCCGATCTGGCAGGTGAAGGACGAGGACACGAGGATGAGGGTATTCACCGTCGCGTACGGCACGTCGAGTTTTGCGGTCTCCACCTCCCACATTTCGGGCACGACGGAGCGCAGCGTGAAGTACATGGCGAAGAGCGCGGCGAAGAACATCAGCTCGCTGGCCAGCCAGACAATCATCCCGACGGTTGTCGAGTCTGGCCTGTTCACAGCGGGACGAACTGGCGCTGAGGGAGATGCAGCTACGGTTGACACGCCCCCATTATTACCCGTTTTGCAGGCGGAATTCACCTTGTACACAGGTTGTACGGCCTGCTTCTTCTACAGCGTGTAGCAAGAACCGCATGTTGGCGCGGATCGGAGCCTGTGAGATCGATGGGAAATATGTCGTCGGTGTGGCGCGCCTCTCCGGGTCGGGACGCGGTCGGGCTGCTCCAGGGTCGCTCGTCGGTCCGTCTCCAGCGTGTTCCGGGGAGTGGACCCGCGCGTCGGCGGGCGGTCCCGCGCCGTTACGATGACGGGGTCCACAGATCACTTCGCGAGGAGACCTCCGTGTCCACGACCGCCGCGCCCCATCCCCAGCAACCTGCCGTCGACGGAGCAGTCGACGGCATCACAGGGGTGAGGGAATGGCCGGATCTGCTGATGGGTCTGATGGACGGCAAGCACATGGATGCGGACACCGCCGCGTGGGCGATGGACCAGATCATGGGGGGGAACGTCCCTGATGTGACGATGGCTGCGTTCCTCGTGGCCCATCACGGCAAGGGCGAGACCGTCGATGAGATCTCTGGACTGGTGCGCGCGATGTATGCCCACGCCGTGGACCTTCCAGGACTGTCCGACGCCGTCGACATCGTCGGTACCGGCGGTGACCGTGCGAAGACGGTGAATGTGTCGTCGACCGCGTCCTTCGTGATCGCAGGAACGGGCCAGCGGCTGGTGAAGCACGGCAACCGCGCGACGTCCTCGGCGTCCGGATCGGCAGACGTCCTGGAGGTGCTCGGACTCGCGCTCGACCTCACCCCTGAGCAGTCCGTGGCCCTTGCCCATGAGGTCGGTATGGCGTTCGCCTTCGCGAACGTCTACCACCCGGCGATGCGATTCATCGCGCCTGTGCGGAAGCAGATCGCAGTGCCGTCCGCCTTCAACATCCTCGGCCCTCTCACAAACCCTGCGCGCACGCGCGCGACGGCGATCGGGGTCGCCGACCCTGCGATGGCGCCTCTGGTCGCCGGCGTGCTCGCTGCGCGCGGAGACTCGGCTCTGGTCTTCCGGTCCCGTGACGGACTCGATGAGTTCAGCACGACCGCGGTCACAGACGTCTGGGAGGTGCGGAACGGCGACGTCGTCGAGCAGGCGATCGATGCGCGTGACCTGGGCCTGCCGCGTGCGACCAAGGCTGACTTGCGCGGAGGCGACCCATCGTTCAATGCCGACGTGATGCGCCGCACCCTTGAGGGAGAGCACGGACCCGTGCGCGACATCGTGCTCCTCAATGCTGCGGCAGCGCTCGTCGCGGCATCGTCGGATGTCGACGGTTCGCTGGTCGATCGCCTTGCGGCCTCGTTCGCAGTCTCGAAGGACGCACTGGACTCCGGTGCTGCAGCGGGCAAGCTCGGCGCGATGATCGAAGCGTCCACCCGCCTCGCTGAGGGGTGAGCGCCTGTCCCGGGAATCCGGGCTGTCAGCTGACGGGCCGGACGAGCCGTGTCCAGGCGAAGCGTGCGGCTTCGAAGCCGTGCGCGGGCTGTGACCACGCGCTGCTGCTCCGCACCAGCCGCGTCGTTCCGTTCGAGAGCCAGGAGACCAGAAGATCGGTCTCCTCATCAGTGGTCAGCTGGGTGACCGGGTCGTGAGGCGGAACGAATTCGGCTGACAGCAGGAGTGCGTCGATCGCTGGGTACGGGCTGACTCCTCGATGGCTCGATCCGGCGGCGGCGAGTCGACCGTGGCGGATCACGGCGAGGTCCCAGCCACCGTCCTCCCTCCGTTCGGCGGCGACGATCTCCGTGATCGACCGCAGTGAGGTGCGTGTGCTGAGCCCCGCTGTCGAGTGGAGGAGCCCGCCGACGGAGTCGCGGACCTCTGCCGCCGCCTCGAACCTCTCCTGCGAGGCGAGGTCGGAGATCCGCTGCCGGGCCCCGGCGAGGAACTGCCCTGGATCGCCGTTGAAGAGTGCTCTGAGTCCGGCGAGGGAATGTGCGTATTCGGCAGGGTCCGTCTGTCCCGCGCACGGACCGTGGCAGCGCCCAACCTGGGCTGCGGCGCAGGGTGCGAACCGAGCAGAAGCGGGTGAAGCGGTGCAGGATCTGAGTGGGAAGACCGTTTCGAGCAGCTGCTTGGCGGCGCGAGCGGACGCGGCGGACCGGAAGGGCCCCAGGATGCGGGCCGAGTCGACCCGTTCGCGGGTGAGCGAGCGCACCGCGGAGAGGCGGGGGAAGTCCTCTCGAGTCTCGGTCAGCCAGTGGCGCTTCTCCGGTCGTTTGGATCTCCTGTTGTACGGCGGCTCGAGTTCACCGATCAGCCGCACTTCCCTCACACGCGCTTCGAGCACGGTCGCGCACAGCAGCGGTGAGACTTCCTGCGCTGCGGTGACCATCTCCGTCATCCGACCGCGGGTCTCCGATTCTGTGAAGTACGAGCGCACGCGCGAGTGCATGTTCCCACTGGAGCCGATGTAGAGCACCCTGCGCGATCCGTCGAGGAATGTGTAGACGCCGGGTGCGTGGGGGAGACCGTCCGCGAGATGGGTCTTCTGCCGTCGCCGCGACCAGCCGGTGGTCCGGACCGTCGAGAGGTCTTCGAGCGTCACGATGCCATGCGAGCCGTAGATCTCGAACAGGCCGTGCAGGACGCCGACTGTGGCGCGTGCATCCGACAGCGCCCGGTGATCCGGGTCCGTGTCGGTGCCGAAGAAGGCTGCGAGCGTGGCGAGCTTGTGGTTGCGGACCTCTGTGCGGGGCAGCGCCCTGCGCGCGAGGGTGACTGTGTCGAGGACCTTCGGGGCCGGCCACGTGTAGTCCAGTCGAGTGCAGGCCGCGCGCAGGAAGCCGACGTCGAACGGCGCGTTGTGGGCGACGAGGACAGCGCCCCGCATGAACTCGAGGAAGCTCGGCAGCACGGCTTCGATGCGCGGAGCATCCGCGACCATGCTGTTGGTGATCCCCGTCAGCCGTGCGACGAACGGTGAGATGGCGGAACCGACCGGACGTACGAGCGACTGGAATTCGCCGAGCACGTCGCCGCCGCGGACCCGCACCGCACCGATCTCCGTGATCGCATTGTCAGCCGAGTGCGCCCCGGTGGTCTCGAGGTCGACGACGACGAAGTCGACGTCGTGCAGGGGTGTGCCGAGGTCGGCGAGGGACAGCTGGCCGCCACGGGTGTGCGTGCGGCTGCGATCGAAGGACGGCATGGCGTCCATGGTCGCACGGGGCACGGACACAGGAATCGGCCCGCCCGGATGGGCTCTACGCCCGGCGACGCCTCACACCTCACGACCGTCGGAGAAGGGGTCGCGCCGCTGCGGCAGATGGGTGAAGAGCACGACTGCGGAGCCGACGGTCACCGCGATGGTGACCAGCAGGAGCCATCCCGGCACGGGGCGCAGGAAGATGGCGATGATGAACAGTGCGAAGGCCCCGCCGAGGGCGCCGATGAGCCCGAGGACGAGGGAGGGGGACGTCGTGCGCCACCCGATCGGCTCCGGTTCGGGCGCGATCCATTCCTCGTCGTCGAGTGCTTCGCGCACCTCGTCGGGCGGGATGTCCGGCGCCGGAGAGGTGTGCCAGGTGATGTTGTCCACGAACGACGACCACGTGGAATCATCGACCCGCTCGTCGGCCGGAAGCGACTCCGTCTCCGGAGTGAGGTCGTCGTCCGGGTCTCCCTCGTCGTCGGATCCGCTGCGATCGTTCGGTTCTGAGGTCATGCAGCACCTCCGGCGGACTCCTGCAGCGCTCTGCGGATCTCCCCGGCGATGACGTCCGCGTCGTGGTCGAGGGTCGCCACGTGGCGGCTGCGACGCAGCGCGACCGTGCGCGCGGAACTGCTGAGGCGACTGCGCAGCGTCCTGAAGGAGCGCGGGGAGACGACACCGTCTCGCCCCGACAGGCAGACGGTGACGGGACAGTCGATCATCCAAAGCTCTTCGCGGAGGCCCGCCAGACCGCGGTGCATGCTCGCGACCGCCCGCACTGGGGTCCGATCGTTGGCGCCCTCGATGACTCCGGGCTTCTCGATGTCCCCTCCGATGGAGGGGATCGTTGCGACGAACGGCCACAGGAGCGGCAGCGCAGGAGCGAGGGGCGAGTCGACGTGCAGCGCTGGATTGACTGTGACGATCGCCTCGGGGCGCCTGTCGATGCCGAGTGCCAGCGCGAGCGCCCCTCCCATGGACTGACCGACGACGATGACTCCCGGATGCTCGTCCGCCGCCTCGTCGTACGCTGCGATCGCTGCCTGTCGCCACTGATCCCAGCCCGTCTTCCGGAGCTGCTGCCATGTGCCGCCGTGGCCCGGCAGTCGCGGAATACTCAGTGTCGCGGAGGTGTCCGACAGCGATTCTGCGAGCGGTCGCATCGAGGACGGGCTGCCGGTGAACCCGTGGAGCAGCAGGATCGCCGGCAGCGCAGCGCTCCCGCGCTGATGCCACGCCGAGTGCGGAGAGTCCGGAGGCAGCGAGATCCCGTCATCAGGAGCGGTCTGCGACTGGCGGTGCGTATCGTGCGAGGCCATGGTCTCAGCATCCCACACGAGCCTCGAGTCGGCAGAGGGGTGGACCGGCCGTCCACGCCCATATAGTGGTGGTGAGCCGCTGTCGCATGTCGCAGTCCACCGAACGGAAGCAGGTCGGGAGTGTTCTACTGGTTGCTCAAGCGCATCGTCGTGGGCCCCATCCTGCGCATCCTCTTCCGACCATGGACTCGCGGCCTCCAGCACGTCCCCGCAGACGGCGGGGCGATCATCGCGGCGAATCACCTGTCCTTCATCGATTCCATCTTCGTGCCCATCGCGGTGCCCCGCCCCGTGGTCTATCTGGCGAAGAACGACTACTTCACCAGGCCGGGTGTCCGCGGCCGTGCTCAGCGCTGGTTCTTCCAGCTCACGAATCAGCTTCCAATGGACCGAAGCGGCGGCTCCGGTTCGGAGAACTCGCTCCGTGCCGGACTGGACGTGCTGCAGTCCGGTTCCCTCCTGGGCATCTATCCCGAGGGCACCAGGAGCCCCGACGGCCGACTCCACAGGGGCAGGACGGGTGTCGCACGTCTCGCGATCGCGGCAGGCGTGCCGGTCGTCCCGGCAGCCCTCATCGGCACCGACGCGGTGCAGCCCAAGGGGAAGAACATTCCGCGGATACGCCGCGTGGGCGTGGTCTTCGGTGAGCCGCTGGACTTCTCGCGCTTCGAGGGCCGCTCCGACGACAGGCATGTGCTCCGCGCGGCCACGGACGAGGTGATGTACGAGATCATGCGGCTGTCGGGCCAGGAGTACAGCGACACCTACGCGACGGCGCACACGACGACCCTGCTGACATCGACGCGGACCGCGGAGTCCGCTCAACAGGACGAGAGCCCCCGTGGCACGCCCGCTGACCGGGAGTGACGGACTGTCGGACCCATGTTCGATTACTCCTATAACGGCGACACGCAGAATCGTTACAGCCTGCATGCGTGACCCGCGCCGCCTCGCCCCATACCTTCGTGATGTGCCCACAACCCCGGCGCAGGGGTCGAGAGGTGTAGAATCGTCTGCACCAGCTCACCGCCGCTTGCGCCCCGCTTCCCCCTGGGGTGAAAAGGAGGAGTCGGTGTGAACCGCTCTGAACAGGAATCGATGCAGATGGAGTCATTGCCGCGCGACGCGCAGGGGCTCCTCTTCGACGACGACATCCCGGCCCTCGATGATGAGGCCGGATACCGCGGACCGACGGTCTGCAGCGTCGTCGGCATCACATACCGCCAGCTCGACTACTGGGCACGCACCTCGCTCATCGTCCCGTCGATCAGGGCCGCCACCGGATCCGGATCGCAGCGCCTCTACAGCTTCCGCGACGTACTCGTCGTCAAGATCGTCAAGCGGCTCCTGGACGCCGGCGTCTCGCTCCAGCAGATCCGCGTCGCAGTCAGCCACCTGCAGGGGCAGGGCGTCGAAGACCTCTCCCAGATCACGCTCATGAGCGACGGTTCGTCCGTGTTCGCGTGCACATCGGCCAATGAGGTCATCGACCTCGTGCAGGGCGGCCAAGGTGTCTTCGGCATCGCTGTGGGACACGTCTGGCGCGAAGTGCAGGGCACACTCTCCGAACTTCCGAGCGAACGGCCTGACGATGAGATCGTCGAGGTGGACGAACTCGCCATGCGCAGGGCACAGAAGTCAGCGGGCTGATGGATCACCGTCCGCTCGGCTGAGCTCGAGAGGACACGGAGAATCACAGAACTGAGGGCGCCTGGCCGGGAAGCGGCAGGCGCCCTCAGTCGTGTGCGGAAGCATGTCGCGCCTCGTGGCGATCAGGCCGCTGCGGCGCGTGCCCGCGGTTGTGCCGCCACGCGAGAAGGACCCTCATTCGCCGTCCCTGGGGAGGGCGAATGAGAGTCCTACAGGAGAGGGAGAGCGAGGACCTGTGACGCGGAGGGTCGTGTGGCTCAGTGGCGCGTGCGAGGCCGACGCGGGGCCTCCTCTGCATCCTCCGTGGCAGGGGTGCCTGTGCTGGAAGCGGAATCATCGGTGAAGGGATTCGTGCTGTCCTGCTCTTCGGCACCCGGCGCTGAAGAGTCTGCGGGAATCTGCTCAGACACATCCGTGGTGGGCTGCTGCGCGGCCTGCACGTCATCGGCCTGCACAGCACCCGCCCGCGCTTCGCCGACCGGTGCTTCACCGGCCTGCGCGTCGACTGCCGGCGCATTCGGAACCTGTGCATCGCGGGGATTCCCGCGCGACCGCATGGTCGATGTGCGCAGCCCCCGGTCCAGAAGCGCATCGAAGGAACCGGCGAGCTCACTGGCGGCCTGCCCCGGCCACGAGTGGATCGGACGTGCGGATCCCTGGGCCTGCTGGAGCACCGTCCTCTCCGACAGCGGGGGAGTGAGCAGGAGGGGGCCGAACATCTCCCGCATCTCATCGACGCGGAAGGAGTGCTCACGGGACTTCGTCCTGACGCGGTTCGCGATGATGCCGAGCGGCTGCAGGTCCGGCGCCCCCCGGCGGCGCAGCTCTGCGACTGCGCGGAGTGCACGGTCAGCGGCCGCGACGGAGAAGAGCCCCGGCTCGGTGACGACGGCGACGCGCTGGCTCGCCATCCACGCCGCGCGTGTGAGGCCGTTCATCGAGGGCGGGCAGTCGATGATGACGAGTCGGTAGTCGTCGCTCACAGTCGCGAGCGCGTCCTTGAGCCGGCGGAGGAACCGCTCGGACATCGTGGGGCGGTCGAACTCCGCCGATCGCGGACTGCCGGGGATCACGTCGAGTGCCCCCTTCGCTCCGCCCGACCATCCCGACGGCACGATCGCCTGCGACATGATCTTGGCTTTCGGAGCGGCGAGGACGTCCGCGATGTCGAGCGGTGTGGTCACCGGAACATCGAGGCCAGTGGACGCGTCCGCCTGCGGATCCATGTCCACGACGAGCGTGGGCAGGCCGCGGTTGTGGGCGGCGGAGGCCAGGCCGAGGGCGACCGAAGTCTTCCCGACGCCGCCTTTGAGGCTTGAGACACTGATGACGAGCACGCTATCTACCGTAACCGATCGCGGTCGCATTTCCCGTGGGCAACCCGCCCGACCTGGCGTGTCATTCGTGTGAACCGTCCTGTGGGGACTCGAGGCGGACACTCGCGCCGAGTGCGCTCGGTTCGACCATGATCCGGGTGGTGATCGCCTGCTGGAGTTCCGCGACGTGGGAGATGATGCCGATCGTTCGGCCACCCGTGCGCAGACGGTCCAGCACCGCCAGGACGTCGCTCAGCGCATCCGGGTCCAGTGTGCCGAATCCCTCATCGAGGAACAGGGCATCGAGGTCGATGCCGCCTGCTGCTCCGCGCACCGTGTCGGCCATGCCAAGCGCGAGCGCCAGAGACGCCATGAAGCCCTCGCCCCCTGACAGCGTGCGCGGGTCGCGCGACTCCTCCGTGAAGAGGTCGATGATCTTCAGCCCCAGCCCCGAGCGGCGTTCCCCCCGACGCCGTTCCAGGTCATGGGCGAGGCGATAGCGTCCGGCGGTCATGTCGACCAGCCTGTCTGAGGCGTGTGCGGCAACGTCCTCGAAGAGCGAGGCGAGCGCGAAGGATGACAGCGACATGCGGCTCGCCGCGTCAGAGCTGGTGCCGAGGACGAGCTCTGCGGCGTCGATGTCCCGCAGCAGCTCTTCGACCTGAGCCTCATTCTCCGCGCGGTCGGCTGCGGCCTGCGAGTAGGCATCGTGGGCGCGCACCGCTGCGGCCCGTACGACCGCTGCGCGCTGCGCCGCCGCATGGGAGCGCGCCTGCAGGGATTCTGCGTGTGCCGCGGTGCGCGCAGAGGATTCGGCGAGCTCCGCATCCTGAGCTGAGTCGGTCAGTGCACGACGGATGACATCGGATTCCCTGCGCAGAGCGAGCCGGGAGGCGCGGGACCGCTGCTCCTCGACCTGCGCCTCCAGGCGGTCCAGGGGGAGGGCCGCGGCCGCTTCGAGTGCTTCGACGTCTGCGAACGGAGAGTCCCGGAGTGCATCGAGGAGCTCTTCTCTGCGCACGCGAGCATCACGGCGAGCCGCTTCAGCCGTCTGCCGTACGCTCACCCACGCGGTGCGTGCACGATCGAATCCCTCCAGCGCCTTCCGCATTCTGTCTGCTGCGCGGAGATCGACAGGATGCTCGAGGCCGATCCGCTGCCATGCGACAGGCGATGCTGTCGTGTCTGCGTCGGAGACCTCTTCCAGCCTGCTGCGTGCTTCCGCATGTGCTGTCGCTGCGAGACGGCTGGTCGTCTCTGCCGTGGTCAGCGCGGTCTGGGCCTCGTCGATCCGGAGCTTCAGCGCGCGCAGTCCGTCCGCCGCCTGCGCGAGTTCGGTCTTCAGCCGTGCGCGGTCCGTCGCGGCGTCCTCCGCGGCGGCCAAGCGTGACGCGAGGATGTCCTCGTCGATCCCCTCTGCCTCAGTGCGGGTCCGTTCGAGTGCCGATTCCGCTGCCGCGAGCGAGGCCCGCGCTGCGGCATGGGCGGATCGTGCCGCTGTGTCCGCGGCTTCGTCGCGCGCCTCATCATCAGACGTGGGACCCCCGTCGGCCGGCACGGCGGGGTCAGGGTGGTCGCAGGATCCGCAGACCGGGCACGGCTGGTCGGCCTGCAGGAGCCCCGCGAGGGTCCCGGCACTGTCCCTGCGCATGGCACGACGGGTCGCTGTGAGGGCATGGGCCGTCTGCTCCGCGCGCTGCATCGTGCTGAGGCCGTGTTCGTGCGCCGCATCGCGCTGGGCGAGGGCGGTGCGCACAGCGGCGGCCAGGCGCTCCTGTTCGCGGAGCCGATCCCGCGATGATGCCGTCTCCTCGAGCGCGTCATGGCTGCTCCGCAGATCCTCTGCGCGGGTCCGGAGCTCGTCCTCATCCTTCCGCAGCGCTGAGAGGAGGGCCTTCGCGCCGTCGAGCTCCGTCGCAGCAGTCGCTGCGGCTGAGCCGGTGACGGCACTGCGTTCCTCGAGCTGCGCATGTCGGCGCAGCCGGTCCTCCGTGCGCTCGAGATGAGCCCGGGCCGTCGCGATCTCGGAGTCTGTCAGGTCCTCGAGGCGGACACGCGCATCCGTCGGCAGCGCAGTGACCGCGGAGCGCTCCGCGCGCTGTGCTGCGGTTTCCATGCGTTCGGCTTCGGTTCCTGCACGTCGCACTGCGGTCAGGTGAGTCCCGAGTGCCTGTCCCGCACGTGCGCGCTCCAGCTCTCTGCGCAGGGATTCGCGTTCGCCGGACTCCTCGTTCCACGCGGCCTCGTCCTGGAGCAGGGCTGAGAGTGCCGCGCGATCCTCAGCACGCTGCCTCCAGGACTGGGCCGTGTCCGTCGCGCTCGCAGCCAGTCGGTCTGCGAGCTGTGCGGTGAGGTCGGCGGATTCCGCGCGCTCGTCGGCGATGACCGCTGCCGCGCCCAGGAACGCGAGGGCGTCGATCACGCCGGGGGCCGCATCGGGAACGACCAGAGCCTCCCAGGAGGATTCCGCGGCGGCTTCGACCGCGAACCGTCGACGCTGGGATTCCTGCTCCGTGGTGCGTCGCGCGTCCGTCGCCCGATCGGCGAGCACGCGTTCCACCGCCTGGAAGTGCTCCGTGGCGAACAGCTTCTCGAGGATCGCTTCGCGTTCGGCCGGGTCCGCGTGGAGGAAGGCGGCGAAATCACCCTGCGGCAGGACCACCAGCTTGGTGAATTGGGCCGCGTTCAGGCCGAGGATGCCGTCCAGGAACGACTGCGTCTCCTGCGCAGTGCGGGAGATGCCGGCCCATTCGCCCTCGACCCATTCCGCCAGCGCGACGGTGTGCTGCTGGGTCGTCATCCCCGACCCGCGCTTGCGCGGGCGCAGGTGCTGCGGGACCCGCTCGATGCGGAAGCGGCGGCCGCCCGCGCTGAAGACGAGTTCGACGCGCGTCGGGTCGTGGGGTGCGGCGAGGTGGGACCGCAGGTCCGATGCGGAACCACGCGGGCCGGGGACCGTATTGAAGAGAGCGAAGCAGAGCGCGTCGAGGATGCTCGTCTTGCCGGCGCCCGTGGGGCCGGAGATGAGGAACAGTCCATCGTGGGACACCGCGTCGAAATCGATCGTCTGCCTGTCTCGGAAGGGGCCGAAGCCCTCGATGACCAGCTGGTGGGGGCGCATCCGTCACACCGACCCTTCCGCGGGACCTGCCGCCGCGTGGACCCGGGCCAGCGCGTCGGCGAACCGCCTGCGGATCTGAGGCGGTGGCGGACCCCCGCGCTGCGCACGGTGGAAGTCCGCGAAGACCTCTTCGTCCGTGCGGACGACCGCGGTGGAGGCGGATCCCGCTGCCGAGGTCCCGGTCGGCTCGTCGAGTCGGGTCCACGACATCCTGATGAATCCCGGGAACGCGGCCCGCAGCCGGTCGACCGCCCCGGGGATGCGCTGTGGGTCGGTGAGCTCTGCGGCGATGAGCGCCTCCTCGTGGTCCGCAGACTGCGACACGACGTCGTGGAGTGTGCCGCGCAGCGTGCGCACGGGCCGGAATTCGGGGACCGGGTGCGACGTGATCAGGGGCTTCCCGATCGCGCCCGAGTCGCTGAACTCGACTTCGACGACCTCCTTAGAGAAGCGGGCCTCGCCGAAGGAGAACGGCAGGGGAGAACCGCTGTACCGGACGTGGTCCGAGATCTCCTGCGGCCGGTGGAGATGGCCCAGCGCCGCATAGTCCGCGTCGTCGAAGACGGACGCGGGGGTGACACCGACATCGCCCAGAGACACATCGCGCTCGGATTCGCTCGACGTCGACCCCGCGACGAAGGCGTGGGCCAGGACGACGAGTCGGTCATCGGGGGAGTGGGAGTCCCTGCGCGCCCGGATGCGCTCCATCGCCGTGCTCAGAACAGCCGCGTGCGTGCGGCGTGCCGCGTCCATGCGCTCCCAGACGAGCGAGGGCTCGAGGTAGGGGATCCCGTGGATCGAGACCCCCGGGGTCGGATCCGCGTTCGGGAGCAGTGCTCCGTCGAACCCGATCCGCACCGGCCGCCGGATGTCCGACAGGTGGGTGCGGAGGTGCACCCCGGCGCGTTCGAGGTGGTGCCGATTGAGCCCCAGCCGGACGAACGAGTCGTGATTCCCGCTCGATGCGACCACCCGTGCACCCCGGTCCAGGAGCCCTGCGATCCCGTGCTCCCAGAGCCCCAGCGCGTCCGGGTGCGGGATCGCACGGTCGTAGACGTCCCCGGCGATGGCGATGACGTCGATGTCGCGTTCGTCGACGAGCGCGTGCAGCCAGTCGAGGAATGCGCGGTGCTCGTCCGTGAGGTCGACGCCGTGCAGCCGTCTGCCCAGGTGCCAGTCGGAGGTGTGGAGGATCCGCATGCGCTTCACAGTAGCCAACGCCACGGACACGGGCGTGCCCCTGCCCGTGCACCCCCTGAAGGCTGTGTCCTCGACCACTTGTACAGTGGGGCTGTTCCGCAGGACGCGTCGTGAACCGGCGCCGGAAGAAACGAGTTCGAATGTTCCGAAAGGTGCTTGTCGCCAACCGTGGCGAGATCGCCGTCCGTGCTTTCCGCGCTGCTTACGAGCTCGGCGCGGAGACCGTGGCCGTGTTCCCCTACGAGGATCGCAACTCCGAGCATCGGCTGAAGGCCGATGAGGCGTACCAGATCGGAGAGGAGGGGCACCCGGTCCGGGCCTACCTCGATGTCTCCGAGATCATGCGCGTGGCGAAGGAATCGGGAGCCGACGCCGTCTACCCGGGCTATGGCTTCCTCTCCGAGAACCCAGATCTGGCCCGCGCGTGCGAAGAGGCCGGGATCACCTTCGTGGGCCCTCGCGCTGACGTGCTCGAGATGGCCGGCAACAAGGTCCATGCACTGGAGGCGGCGCGTCGAGCGGGCGTTCCGACCCTCGACTCGACCTCGCCGTCGGCAGACATCGACGAACTGCTCGAGCAGGCCGCGGACATGGAGTACCCCCTGTTCGTCAAGGCCGTGGCAGGCGGCGGCGGGCGCGGTATGCGCCGCGTCGACTCCCACGACGGACTGCTCGAGGCGCTCAAGGCGGCGATGCGAGAGGCGGAGGGCGCCTTCGGCGACCCGACCGTCTTCATCGAGCAGGCGGTGCAGCGTCCGCGCCACATCGAGGTCCAGGTGCTGGCCGACAACGACTCGAACGCGATCCACCTCTTCGAGCGCGACTGCTCCATCCAGCGCCGTCATCAGAAGGTCGTGGAGATCGCACCCGCGCCCAACCTGGACCCGGCGGTGGCGGATGCGCTGCGGAGCGACGCGCTCCAGTTCGCACGTGAGATCGACTACCAGAACGCGGGCACCGTGGAGTTCCTCCTCGAGACCGCGGGTCCGCGCGCCGGCAAGCACGCTTTCATCGAGATGAACCCCCGCATCCAGGTCGAGCACACGGTGACGGAGGAGATCACGGACATCGATCTCGTCCAGTCCCAGATGCTCGTGGCAGCGGGCGGCACACTGGACGAACTGGGACTCTCCCAGGACATGATCCAGATCAAGGGCGCGGCGCTGCAGTGCCGCATCACGACGGAGGATCCCACCAACTCCTTCCGCCCCGACACCGGAGTGATCACCGCCTACCGGTCCGCCGGCGGCGCGGGTGTGCGGCTGGACGGCGGCACCGCGTACGCGGGTGCCGAGGTCTCCGCGCACTTCGACTCCATGCTCGTGAAGTGCACCACCCGCGGCCGCAGCTTCGAACAGGCGGTCGATCGTGCACGTCGTGCGCTCGCGGAGTTCCGCATCCGCGGCGTCGCCTCGAACATCGGCTTCCTGCGCGCAGTCCTCGCAGAGAAGAAGTTCCGCGACGGCGACCTCGCGACGTCCTTCATCGACGATCATCCCCACCTCCTCGAGGCCCGCGTGGGCGCGGACCGCGGCTCGAAGATCCTCGAGTTCCTGGCCGATGTGACGGTCAACCGCCCCAACGGTGAGGCCCCGGTCTCCCTCGACCCCATCGACAAGCTGCCCGCCCTGCCGGAATCGCTCGCCGGAGCGACCGCGCCGGCAGGCTCCCGGCAGAAGCTCCAGGAGCTGGGTCCCGAAGGCTGGGCCAGGGCACTGCGCGAGCAGACCGCGCTGGCGGTCACGGACACGACGTTCCGCGACGCGCACCAGTCACTGCTCGCCACCCGCGTGAGGACGAAGGACCTCGTCACTCCGGCGGAGTACGTCTCGAAGATGACCCCGGAGCTCCTGAGCATCGAGGCCTGGGGCGGAGCCACGTACGACGTCGCACTGCGCTTCCTCGCGGAGGATCCGTGGGAGCGTCTTGCGAAGCTGCGTGCGGCGGTGCCGAACATCAATCTCCAGATGCTGCTGCGCGGCCGCAACACCGTGGGGTACACGCCGTACCCCACTGAGGTCACGGACGCCTTCGTCGCCGAAGCGGCGGACGTGGGCGTGGATGTGTTCCGCATCTTCGACGCGCTCAACGACGTGTCGCAGATGCGTCCGGCGATCGACGCGGTCCGCGCCACCGGGACGACAGTCGCCGAGGTCGCGCTCTGCTACACGTCCGACCTCTCCAATCCGAACGAGTCGCTCTACACCCTCGACTACTACCTGCGACTCGCAGAGCAGATCGTCGAAGCCGGAGCACACGTCCTGGCTGTGAAGGACATGGCAGGACTGCTGCGCCCGGCCGCGGCCACCACACTCGTCACCGCACTGCGTGAGAACTTCGACCTCCCCGTGCACGTCCACACCCACGACACCGCCGGCGGACAGCTCGCGACTCTGCTCGCCGCATCCGCTGCGGGTGCGGATGCCGTCGACGCAGCCAGCGCCGCGATGTCCGGGACCACGAGCCAGCCGTCCATGTCGGCACTCGTGGCGTCTCTGGAGAACACGGAGCGCGACACGGGCCTCAGCCTCAGCGCCGTCGGAGACCTGGAGCCCTTCTGGGAAGCTGTGCGCAACGTCTACAAGCCGTTCGAGTCCGGGCTCCCGGGTCCGACCGGGCGCGTGTACCGCCACGAGATCCCCGGCGGGCAGCTCTCCAACCTCCGTCAGCAGGCCGTCGCTCTGGGCCTGGGGGAGAAGTTCGAGGAGATCGAGGCGATGTACGAGGCCGCGGACCGGATCCTCGGCCACCTCGTCAAGGTCACCCCGTCGTCCAAGGTCGTCGGGGACCTCGCCCTCCACCTCGTGGCGGTCGGCGCGGATCCGGATGAGTTCGAGCAGAACCCGCAGAAGTTCGACGTGCCGGATTCGGTCATCGGCTTCCTCAACGGGGATCTGGGCGACCCTCCGGGCGGCTGGCCCGAGCCCTTCCGGAGCAAGGCGCTCGAAGGACGCACGCACAAGGCTCCTGCCGCGGACCTCGAGGCCGACGACTCTGCGCTCCTGAACGAGTCGGGCACGACGCGCCAGGACACGCTCAACAGGCTGCTGTTCCCGCAGCCCCACAAGGAGTTCGGCCGGATGCGCGATCAGTACGGCGATCTCTCCGTGCTGGAGACGTCGCTGTACCTCTACGGACTCGAGGAGGGCTCGGAGTACAGCGTCGTCATCGACAAGGGCAAGGCGCTCCTGGTCGGCATCCAGGCGGTCGGACCCGCCGATGAGCGCGGCATGCGGACGATCATGTGCACCCTGAACGGTCAGCTGCGTCCGATCTCCGTCCGTGATCGCAGTGTCGATGTGGATGTCGCCGCCGCAGAGAAGGCCGACCCGGACAACCAGGGTCACGTCGCCAGCCCGTTCGCCGGCGTCGTCACCCTCCAGGTCGAGACGGGTGACACGGTGAAGGCAGGCCAGACGGTTGCCACGATCGAGGCCATGAAGATGGAGGCTTCCATCACCTCGCATGTGGACGGAACCGTGTCCCGACTGGCGATCGGACCGGTCCAGCAGCTCGAGGGCGGCGACCTCGTCGTCGTGATCGATGGCTGACCGTCCTATCCGGCACTACGGCGATCCGGTCCTGCGCACGGTGTGCGCGCCGGTCACCTCGTTCGACGACTCGCTGCGCGTGCTCGTCCGGGATCTCGCAGACACTGCGGCTCCGGACGGGCGCGCGGCGGTCGCCGCTCCGCAGATCGGGGTGGACAGGCGCATCTTCGCCTTCCACCTCGACGACAGGGTGGGACACGTCGTGAACCCGGTCGTCGTCCAGACCGGCGGGGAGCAGCGCGACATCGATGAGGGCTGCCTGTCCGTGCCGGGTCTCTGGTTCCCCACTCCGCGGTGGGAGTTCGCCGTCGTCGAAGGATTCGACGTCGACGGCGAGCCGATCCGCGTCGAGGGCGAAGGAGTCTTCGCGCAGATGCTGCAGCACGAGACCGACCACCTCGATGGAACCGTCTACATCGAGACCCTCCCCAAGGAGCGGAAGCGGGAAGCACTGGCGGCAGTCCGCCGGGCGGACTGGTTCTGACTCCCTGACACCGAGGGCCCCACAGAGGGCGCTCACCGACGAAGCACCGGGTCCAGACGGCACAGACGGACCCGCAGACGTGAAGAAACGAGGGAATATGGCTATCGAACGCGCCGGAGTCGTGGGCTCCGGACTCATGGGATCCGGCATCGCAGAGGTGCTCGCACGTGCGGGGCTCGACGTCGTCGTCCGCGACATCAGCGAGGAGGCCATCGCCTCGGGCCGCACCAGCATCGAGAAGAGCCTCGAGAAGGGCGTGCAGCGCGGAAAGCTGTCCGCTGAGGACCGGGATGCCGCGCTGGCCCGTCTGCACTTCACCGTCGACATGGCGGACTTCGCGGACCGCCAGCTGGTCATCGAGGCGGCGAGCGAGAACGAAGACGTGAAGAAGGCGATCTTCGCAGAGCTCGACACCGTGGTGACGGCGAAGGACGCGATCCTCGCATCGAACACGTCCTCGATGCCGATCATCCGCTTCGCACAGGCCACCGGCCGACCGGACCGCGTGCTGGGGATCCACTTCTTCAACCCGGCACCCGTCCAGCCGCTGGTCGAACTCGTCGTCTCCGAGCTCACTGATCCGGCAGTCGTCGACGCGATGGACTCCTTCGCGACCGATGTGCTGGGCAAGGTGACGATCCGTGCGTCGGATCGCCCCGGGTTCGTCGTCAATGCACTGCTGATCCCCTTCCTGTTCTCCGCGATCCGCATGGTCGAAGCAGGTCATGCGACGAAGGAGGACGTCGACCTCGGCATGGTGAACGGGTGTGCGCACCCGATGGGCCCGATCGCACTGGCCGACAGGGTGGGACTGGACACCTGCCTGTTCGTCGGGCAGAGCATCTACGAGGAGACGGGCGACCCGGCGGCGAAGCCGCCGGTGCTCCTGTCGCGCATGGTCGATGCGGGACTGCTCGGTGTGAAGACCGGACGCGGCTTCTACGACTACAGCGCGACGTGACGAACCCGCGGTGATGAGTCCGCACTGACGGTTCCTCCGACGCGCTGAGAGCGCGCTGGAGAGCCGCCGGTGCCATGGCATGACGAAGGGTCCGGACCGATCGGTCCGGACCCTTCGTCATGCGCTCCCCGTGCGCTCAGCTGCGGGGTGCCGCGACCGCTTCATAGGCGGCGACGCGCACGCAGGCGGCGACGACCTCGGCCGCGGCCTCGACCTCTTCGAGAGGAGGCATGGTCGGCGCGATCCGGATGACTGCATCATCCGGATCCACGCCGTGGGGATGCGTGGCTCCCGCGGGCGTCAGCTTGACCCCGGCCTCGCCGGCCAGCTTCACCACGTGGGAGGCGGTGCCCGGCGGCACCGCGAGCGTGATGAAGTACCCGCCGGACGGCTTCGTCCACGCGGCCAGGTCCTCCGGACCCAGTTCGCGGGAGAAGATCTCGTCCACCGCGGCGAACTTGGGGTTGAGCAGCTCCGCGTGCTTCCGCATGTGGCTGCGGACGCCCTCCGGGGAGCCGAAGAAGCGGGCGTGCCGGAGCTGGTTGATCTTGTCCGGGCCGATCGCCCCGGCCGCGGTGTGGCGCGCGAACCAGTCGACGATGGTGGGGGACCCGCCGACGAACGCGACGCCGGCACCGGCGTGCGTGATCTTGGACGTCGAGGCGAACACGAGAGGTCGATCCGGGTTGCCGGCCTCTGCTGCGATGCCCAGGACATCGATCGGCTCCGGGTGCGGCTCGCGCAGGTGGTGGAGCGCGTACGCGTTGTCCCAGAACACGGTGAAATCGCCTGCTGCGGCCTGCAGGGTCATCAGCTCACGGGTGCGGCGCTCCGAGATGGAGACGCCGATCGGGTTGGAGTGGACCGGTACGACCCAGATGCCCTTGACAGTCGGATCGTCCGCGACGAGCGACGCGACCTGGTCCATGTCGGGGCCCTCCGCATCGGTGGCGATCGGCACGAGTTCGAAGCCCAGGGCCTCCGCCAGGCCGAAGTGTCGGTCGTATCCCGGCACGGGGCACAGCATCCTCACGGGGGTCCCCGCCCAGGGGCCCGCCGAATCGGGTCGCCCGTGGAGCATCGCGAAGGCGAGCGCATCACGCATGAGGGTGAGAGACGAATTGCCCTGTGCGAGCAGCTGGTCGGCGGGCACTGAGAGGAGGGGCGAGAAGATCTCGCGCAGTTCCGGGAGTCCGTGCAGGCCGCCGTAGTTGCGGGTGTCCGTCCCGTCCGCCGACGCGGCGTCGGCACCCGTGACAGCAGTGAGGAGGCCGTCGGCGAGATCCAGCTGAGCCGCCGACGGCTTGCCCCGCGTGATGTCCAGGCTGAGTCCACGCGCGGCGAACCGCTCGTAGTCCGCCGTGGCGTTCTCGAGGCGCGACGCGATCTCTTGTGGGGTGAGCGAACTGAGCGACATGCGCGGGTCCCTTTCGAATCGGGGGAGTGCAGGAGGACCGGTACGCCCCAATCCTAGTCGTCTGCCGCCTGGTCGGGAGGAGACCTCGCTCGTGCCGGAGAGACGCTTGTGTTGCTGCCTCGCCGTTTGTGTAGTCTCGCTCACATGAGACGATTCGACCCCGCTTCCGTACGTGCCCAGATCGATTCGACCCTCCGAGGGTTCGGCGCTGATGACCACACGCGCACCGTGTGCACGGACGTCATGTACGACACGGACCTCATGGGAGTCGACTCCCACGGGATCTCCATGCTTCCGTACTACGCCTCGGAGATCGCGAAGGGTCACATCGATCCGACCGCGGAGCCCGAGGTCGCGCACTCGTTCGGTGCGGTCGTCCGCGTCGACGGGAAGAGGGGTTTCGGCCACACCGGCGCGCACCTCGCCATGACCAGCGCGATCGAGGCTGCGGAATCGTTCGGCGTGGGCATCGGTGTCGTGGGGCAGACGAACCACTACGGCGCCGCGGGCTACTACGCGCGCATGGCGGCCGAGGCCGGACTCATGGGCATCTCACTGTGCTCGACTGCGAACGCACTGCAGGTGCCGCACCGTGCCAAGGGCGCGCTCATGGGCACGAACCCGATCGCGTTCGCCGCGCCCGTCCCGGGGGAGGAGCCCGTCCTGGTCGACATGTCGACGACGACGGTTCCCCTCAACAAGGTCAAGCTCTACGGACTCCGCGGCGAGGACCTCCCGGAGGAGTGGGCCGTCGACGGTGACGGCGCGCCCATCCATGATGCGCAGGAGATCTATTCCCGCCTGGAGTACGGCAAGGACGGGGGAGTGGGGCTCCTGCCGCTGGGCGGTCAGGGGTTCTTCACCGGTGGGCACAAGGGCTCCGCACTCGCGACGATGGTCCAGATCCTCTCCGCGGCGCTTCCGGGCGCAGGACAGCCGGGGAACGTCGACGGGTACCAGGACATCGGCTACTTCTTCCTCGCCATCGATCCTGCTGCCTTCGGCGCTCCGACGGATGCGGGGGAGTACGTGCGCGAACTGCGAGACACCATCCGTGGGATGGAACCGCTCGATGCCGCAGAGCCGGTGCAGGCGACGGGGGACCGCGACTTCCTCACACGGGCAGAGCGGCTGGAGAACGGAGTGCCGCTCGCCGAGGCGCTGGTCGATCAGCTGCGTGCACTGAGCACCGAGTTGGACAGCGACTTCGCCCTCGTCGAGAGCGTGTGAACTCGCAGTCGTCATCCGCCTCACCGCCGGACAGCGGCTCCTGGGGGAGTACCGGACAGCGAGCCGTGCGTCCCGCCGTGGTGCACTCGACCCGCGAGGCGGTGGGCACGCGGTTCGGGGAGTCTGCAGCGGTCTACGATCGGGTGCGGCCCCGGTATCCGGACGCCGTGTACGACTGGCTGGCGGAGGAGACCACCGCGCCTGGACGCTGTGCGGACGTGGGCGCCGGAACGGGCATCTTCGGAGCCGGACTGCGTGCTCGCGGATGGTCGGTGGTCGGCATCGATCCGGATCCGGAGCTGCTCGCTCTGCACCCGGAGCCGGCCCATACCGGGACCGCGGAGTCGCTTCCGCTGGACGACGGCTCCGTCGACCTGGTGGCGGTCGCGCAGGCATGGCACTGGATGGACCCGGTCGCGGCGGCCTCGGAGTTCCAACGCGTGCTCACAACGACCGGGGCTGTGGCGATCGTTCTGAACCAGCTCGATGTGCGCGTCGATTGGGTCCTCAGGCTGGCTCGCATCATGCATGCGGGCGACGTCTATCGACCGGCGTGGAGTCCGGAGCTCGTCGGGTTCACTGATCCACTCGCAGCGGAGTTCGCGTTCACCACCCGCGTGAGCACGGAGGACGTGGTCGAGCTGGCGGCGACGCGCTCGTACTGGCTGCGCAGCGGACCCACGGTCCGCGCGCGCGTGGAGGCGAACATCCGCTCGTTCCTCGCAGGGGAGGGACGCGGGCTCGCAGCCGAATCGGGCGGCCTCGTCACGGCAGCGGGGGAGCCGGACACGTTCGAGCTGCCCTACCTGTGCCTCGCATACGTGGCGCACCGAAGCGTCTGAGCGGACCAGCCCGGCGCCACATCGGACCTGCGCCGGGTCACGTCAGGACCGGGGGAGCACACACGACGGCGGACGGACGCATGATGCGTCCGTCCGCCGTGTCGCCCGGAGGCAGTGTGTCTGAGTCGCTGTGTGTCTGGCCCGAGCGTCTATATGTCTGAGCGGCTGTGTGCCCGTGCGGCTCAGAGTTCCGGCGCGGAGTCGCCGGAGGCTGACGGGGTGATCGGTGGCTGCTCCGAGGAGACGACCGTGTTCGAGCGCGCGCTGTCCGCGTGCGCCACGGAGATCTTCCGCGGCTTCGCATCGTCGGCGACCGGGATCGTCAGCGAGAGGACGCCGTCGGCGTACTCCGCGGAGATCTGGTCGACCGCCACGCGGTTGCCCAGCGTGAGCTGGCGGGCGAACGTCCCCGTCGGACGCTCGCGGGTGAGCCACTTGACCTCCGGCTCCGGATCGAGCGTGGTGCGCTCGGCACGGACGGTGAGCGTGCGGTCCTCGACGTCCACATCGATGCTGGACGGGTCGACGCCGGGCATGTCGATGCGGGCCACGAACATCTCTCCGTCGCGGAAGAGGTCCATCGGCAGGCCGACCGCGTTGGGTGTCCTGGTGACCTCGGAGAAGAAGCGGTCGATGTCGCGAATGGGGTTGAAAGTGGATCCGGCCATGAGGGTGGTCCTTTCATTCGGCGTGTCGTGCGCGGAGCTGATCGCTGGCGACCAGCGGTCAGCAGTCCGTGCATGATGGCTCGTGCTCGAAGGCTCGCTGCAGTGAGTCCGACACGCTTGAATCTAGTCGCTTTCGGGCATCCCTGGAAGTCGGGTGGACAGCCGCCTCATGACGCCGCGCCGTCGTGATAGGACGGGGAGGGGCACGAGGCCCGACCAGGTCTGCGCGTGCAGGTGACAGGGTCTGCGCATGCAGGTGACAGAGGGGGAGCGGCATGTCGGTGGGGGCGATCGCGGCGGCGCTGGTCCCGATCGCGGCGCTGCTCGCACTGGGAGCGGTGCTGCGTCGGCTGCGAGGCTTCTCCAGCCCCGACTTCTGGTCGGGAGCGGAGCGTCTCGCGTACTTCGTCCTGCTGCCGATGCTCCTGTTCACGAGCATCGCGACCGTCGACCTCGGGGGAGTTCCGGTGGGGCGAGTGGCGGTGGCCGTCGTCGTTCCCACGCTGCTCGTCACGGGAATCCTCTTCGCACTCAACAGGGTGGTCGCCCCGACAGCCGCTGCATTCACATCTGTGCTGCAGGGATCGGTCCGCTTCAATACGTATGTCGGAGTATCCCTCGCGGTGAGTCTGGCTCCGGGGGAGGGTGCCGCACTCGCGGGGATCGTGGGTGCGGTGCTCGTGCCGCTGGTGAATGTGATCGCGACGCTGGGCTTCGAGGTGTTCCTCGTCGACAAGAGCTCATTGCTCTCACTGGTGGGCAAGGTCGTGCTGAATCCGCTGGTGCTCGCATGCGTCCTGGGTGCCGCGGTGGGCACGCTGCCGTTCGACATGCCCGAGGTCGTCATCGGAGTCCTGGATCCGCTCGCGGCCGCCGCACTGCCGGTCGGCCTGCTCTGCGTCGGTGCCGGACTGCGGAGGATCGAGCTGCGGACGCACGCGGTGGGGCTCGTCGTGGCGTCGTCGATGAAGCTGCTCGTGCTTCCGGCACTGACGCTGGGTGGACTCATCCTGGTCGGGGTGAGCGGGCCGGTGGCGCTCGTCGCGCTGATCTTCCAGTCGATCGGAACGGCGAGCACGTCGTACGTGCTCGCACGGCAGCTGGGCGGCGATTCGTCGCTCATGGCTGCGCTCATCGCGTTCCAGACGGTGGCGTCCTTCGTGACGCTGCCATTCGTCCTGCTCGTCGGTTCTGCGGTGCTCGTGTGACGCGCGATCCTGAGCGAGTGTGCCCACGGGGGGGTGGGCGCAGCTCTGCCGGCTCTTGCCCGTGGGAGAGCGCTTCCACGGATCAACTTAACATAATGTAGATTATCGGCGCACCGTGGATGCGTGGATCCGGGCTCACCTCCCACCTCGTGTCGAGGTGCTCAGGACTGCGCAGCCCTATCCCAGCTGTACGGGAACCAGCCCGCGGCGAGTCTCCTCGGCGATCTGCGCAAGCGCGTCGTCGAGTTCAGGGTGCGTGAACGCGAATCCGCTCTGTGTGAGCCTGCGCGGCTCCACCCAGCGGCTCTTGAGGACGAGTTCGGCCTCCGTGCGGATGATCCGGGCGCCTGCTTCGAGTGACCAGGCCGGCAGTCGCACACCCTTGCGGGATCCGATGCGTCCGCCCAGGTGGCGTCGCACGCTGCACATGAACTCCTCGTTCGTGACGGCATGCGGAGATGCGAGGTTGATCGGCCCACGCAGATCGCGGTCCGCGATGATGTGCTGCACCGCCCGATAGACGTCTTCTATGTGGATCCACGACAGCATCTGGCCACTATCGCCCTGGCGGCCGCCGAATCCCATGCGCGCCAGATTGATGTTCGGGTTCATCGCTCCCCCTGCGCCCAGGACGATCGACATGCGCAGCGCGACCTTCCGTACCTGAACCGGGGCATCCCAGAGCTCGTGCTCCCACGCCCGGGCGACTGCGACGGAGAACCCGCTGCTCAGCTCACCCGTGTCCTCGTCCTGCGGCCGATCCCGCGCGTCGCGATAGATCGTCTCGGTGCTCGCATTGATCCACAGGGGCGGGCTCGAGCACTGTGCGAGTGCCCTGCCCAGAGCGTGAGTGGTCTCCGTCCGCGAACGGAGGATGTCATCCGCGGTCCGCTTGGTGTACCGGCAGCTCACCGACCGGCCCGCGAGGTTGATGAGGGCGTCGGCGCCTTCGAGCACCCCGCCGAGGTCCCCGCCCCACCGCGCGTCGGCTTCGGATCCCCGCCCGATCGTCCGAACCCGCGCGCCGTCCTCCTCGAAGCGCCGCACCAGGCGACTCCCGATGAATCCGCTCGCACCGGCGAGTACGACGGTCTGCGTCATTCCTGGCCCTCTCTGAGTGCACCGGCCGTGCGCACGCGGTCCATGAGGTCGATGGCATCGGCGGCAAGGCTGCGACCGATCGGAATGCGCGCCAGGGACACCATCCTGCCGACGAGCGGAGCGGCGCCGTCGATGAGCAGGGCGGTGCGCCGAGTGTCAGGGCTCGAATCGAGCACCCAGAAGAGTGTGACGCCCATATAGGCGAGCCAGAGCAGTTCGGGAAGCCTCTCCCCTGGGCGCCCGCCGGGTACGCGTGCGGACGCATCGACGACCTCGCGCATGAGAGCCACAGCGTCTGTGCGCGGTGAGCGCGAGGCGGCTGAGAACGGGCTGGTCTCCGAGTCCATGCGGAGTGCCGTGCCGAGCAGTGTGGATCCGAACGAATGATAGGGCGCCATGACCTCGACGCCGATGGTCAGGGCGCGTCGGAGATTGTCCGCGAGTGAACCGCCGGCGATGAGTGCGGACTGTGTGCGCACCCGATGCTCGATCACGACGCGCCGGTACAGCTCGTGCACGAAGGCGTCCTTGCCGGCGAAGTGGTAGTACGCGTTGCCGGTCGTTACCCCGGCCTCCCGGGCGATCCCGCGCATCGTCGTCGCGTCGTACCCGTGTGCGCGGAACATCCGCAGGGCGGTATCCGCGAGCAGTTCTCGTGTCCGCTCCGCCTTCGTCCCGGTGGAACCGTGCGGTGCTGCTGCATCGCCGTGCGCGCTCATGGCCTCAGCTTGCTCCCGAAGTGAACGTGTTCAAAAATCCAGGAAGGCCGCGCACACAGATCGTGGCCGCGGGGAGACTTCCCCGCGGCCACGTATCCAGTCTCACTGCGGTGCTGCTCAGGCGCCGCCGAGCTGCGGCTTGTCCGAGCCGCCGTCGGAGTCGCCGCCCTCATCGGAGCGTCCTTCGTCCGAGTCATCGGATCCCGAGCCGTCATCCGCCAGCCCGTTCTCCACGGTGAGTCCTGCTTCCTGGCTGCACACCGGCCATGCGCCCGGTCCCTGCTCCTTGAGGGTCTCCTGCGCGACGTCGATCTGCTCGGCCTTGCTAACCTCGTGCGGCATGCCCTCACCGCCGAACGCCTCCCATGTCTGCAGGGAGAACTGCAGGCCTCCGTAGTAGCCGTTCCCGGTGTTGATGCTCCAGTCCCCGCCGGACTCGCACTCCGCGACGCGGTCCCACACGGATCCGGAGTCCGCCTGTGCGGGGCTGGCCGCTCCGACGAAGCCGACGGCTGCGACCGCTCCGGCGCCGCCGAGCAGTGCGATCTTGCGGAGGCTGTTCGTCATGGTGGTCTTCACGGTGTCGTTCTCCTTCGGAGCGCAGAGCGGGGTGCTCCCCCGCCGGTGCGCGCCTCGGTGTCGTCCGACGTCGTGCGTGAGCACGGCGTGCATGTCAGTGCCCGGTTCGTTACCGGGCCGTTACACGGTAGCGAACAGTCGGGCGCTCATGACAGCCAGAACCACGGATCAGCGGTGCGCATTCACTCAGAGTCGCCTCAGCGTTACCTGACCGTGATGTGATTGCCCGCACACACGTGGGCGCGCACGCCGCCGGGCGTCACTCCGACACGTACGCGGCGAGGTGCTCGCCGGTCAGAGTCCTCTCCCCTGCCCGCGCCCGGGCGATGAGAGCCGCCGGAGTCCCCTCGAACACGACGCGTCCACCGTCGTGGCCGGGCCCGGGGCCCATGTCGATCAGCCAGTCTGCATGGGCCATGACCGCCTGGTGGTGCTCGATGACGATCACCGTCTTCCCCGAGTCGACGAGTCGATCGAGCATGGCCAGCATCGCCTCGACATCCTGGAGGTGCAGTCCCGTCGTCGGCTCGTCGAGCACGTAGACCTCACCGTCGCCGGCCATCCGCACGGCGAGCTTCAGCCGCTGGCGCTCTCCGCCGGATAGTGTTGTGAGCGGTTGACCGATCGTCACGTACCCGAGCCCCACATCGACGAGACGGCTGAGGATCCTGGCTGCGGCCGGCACCTTCGCGTCGCCCTCGGAGAAGAATGTGTGGGCCTCGGCGGCCGACATGAGGAGGACCTCGGCGATGGACCTCTCCCCCAGCCGGTATTCGAGCACCTCGTCCTGGAACCTGCGGCCCTGGCAGACCTCGCAGGTGACGGCCACTCCTGCCATCGTCGGGATGTCGGAGTAGATGACCCCCGCGCCCTTGCAGGTCGGGCACGCGCCCTCGGAATTGGGGCTGAAGAGCGCGGGCTTGACCCCGTTGGCCTTCGCGAACGCCTTGCGGATGGGTTCGAGCAGACCCGTGTACGTCGCGGGGTTGCTGCGCCGCGATCCTCGGATCGCCGTCTGGTCGACGACGACCACCCCGTCACGGCCGGTGAGGGAACCGTGGATGAGCGAGCTCTTCCCCGAACCGGCGACCCCGGTCACGACCGTGAGCACACCGGCCGGGACGTCGACATCGACGTCGTCCAGGTTGTTCAGGTCCGCGCCGCGGATCTCCCACGCGCCCGAGGCCGTCCGCACCTCGTCCTTGAGCCGCACCCGGTCGTGGAGGTGCCGACCGGTGGGCGTGTCCGCACCGGCCAGCTCCGTGACCGTGCCCTCGTACACGATCTTGCCTCCCTGGGTCCCCGGACCCGGGCCGAGGTCGACGACGTGGTCGGCGATCGCGATCGTCTCCGGCTTGTGCTCGACGACGAGCACCGTGTTGCCCTTGTCCCGCAGCTGCAGGAGGAGGTCGTTCATCCGGGAGATGTCGTGGGGGTGCAGGCCCGTCGTGGGCTCGTCGAACACGTACGTCACGTCGGTGAGCGGCGACCCCAGCTGGCGGACCATCTTGATCCGCTGCGCCTCGCCGCCGGACAGCGAGCCGGACGCGCGCTCGAGGGACAGATATCCCAATCCCAGGCGCACCAGGGAGTCGAGCAGCTCCGCGAGGCCCGTGAGCAGCGGGGCGACCGACGGCTCCTCGAGCCCGCGGACCCACTCCGCGAGATCCGCGATCTCCAGAGCGCAGGCATCGGCGATCGAGAGTCCCGCGATGTGCGAGGAGCGGGTCGCCGTACTGAGCCTGGTCCCGTCGCACGCCGGGCAGGCCACATAGGTGAAGGCACGATCGACGAACTCCCTGATGTGGGGCTGCATCGATTCCCGGTCCTTGGTCAGCATCGACTTCCGGATCCGAGGGACCAGACCCTCGTACGTCGAGTTGATGCCCCGGAACTTCATCTTCGTCGGCTCCTTCCAGAGGAAGTCGCTCATCTGCTGCGCATCGAACTCCCGGATCGGCCGGTCCGCGGGCATGAGCCCGGACTCCGAGTAGTACTTCACCATCCAGCCCCCGGCTTTGTAGCCGGGCACGGTGATCGCCCCGTCGTCCAGGGAGAGGGACTCGTCGAACAGTTGGGTGAGATCGACGTCATGGACGGTGCCGGTCCCCTCGCAGCGGGAGCACATCCCCCCGACGACGGCGAACTCCCGACGCTCCCTCTTGGTGGAGCCGTCCGCCTGCTCGAAGGTCACGGCTCCTGCGCCGGAGACCGATGCGACGTTGAAGGAGTACGCCTGCGGCCCGCCGATGTGCGGCGTCGCGATCCGGGAGAAGAGGACACGCAGCATCGCGTTCGCATCTGTCGCGGTGCCGACCGTGGACCGCGGGTTCGATCCCATCCGCTCCTGATCGACGATGATCGCAGTCGTGAGGCCCTCGAGGACATCGACGTCCGGGCGGCCCAGTGAGGGCATGAAGCCCTGGACGAACGCGGGATAGGTCTCGTTGATCAGCCTCTGCGACTCTGCGGCGATCGTCCCGAAGACGAGCGAGCTCTTCCCTGAACCCGACACGCCTGTGAAGACCGTGAGCCGTCGCTTCGGGATGCTGAGGCTCACGTCGCGCAGATTGTTCTCGCGTGCGCCGTGCACGCGGATGTGATGGTGGGAATCCGCGGCTGCGGTCGGTTTGATCACGGGTGGTCTCCTCCGGGATGGCTTCAGGGCGCAGTGTAGGGGAATGCTGCGAAGAGGCGCTCGAAGCGCGTGCGCTGGGCATCGCTGACGGACGTGAGCGGCGTCAGCGACAGACTCCTGCGCCCGGCCGAGCCCTTCCTCGTCCATGTGCCGACCACCCGACCGCGGCGGATCGCGGCCCGCTTGAACACCCCGTTGTTGCCGGGCACCAGGACGGCGTGATCCGCGGCACCCATCAGCACGAGCCGGTCAGGGTATCCCAGCACCAGTTCGTCGAAGCCCGGCAGCAGGAGTTCGCGCATCGCGTCCTTCTCCCTGGCCCAGTACTCATCCATGAGCCCCGGTCGCCAGTACGCGGTCTCCTCATCGCCCGGGATGGGTCCGGACTCCACCGAATCCTCGATGAGCGGCAGTGCTGAGCGGATCGTGCGCAGCGGCAGCTTCGTCCACCACGCGAAGTCGCGCAGGGTGGCGGGTCCGTGTGACCGGATGTACCGCCGCAGCAGCTCTGCCGTCGCAGCGACACGATCACCGTCGAACCGTTCGCTCAGCGTTGAGCCCGCCGGCAGCCAGCGTGCGGCGTCGACGACTGCCGTGTCGTCGCCCGACCACGGCCCGTAGGCCGCGATGCCCGTCGAGATCAGTTGGACGAGCAGGTGGTACCCGCGGCCGCCGGTGGGGTCGATGCCCGCGGACCGCCACGCCTCGAAGACCTCTGCCCGCGGCACTCCGCTCCCCTGCCCCGGCTCGGAGCGGTCGTGGGCGAGGCCGATGAGGACATCGGCGGCCCGTGAGACGTGGGACTCGTCGAGGCCCAGCTGCGGGCGCCGCCGCGCCGCCGCGCGGATGGGACCGTCGGCGCACAGCTGGGTCATCCAGGCGAGGTCCTCCGCGGCCACGGCGAAGACCGTGCCGCGCATGGGGTAGCCGCGGACGATCCGTCCTGTCGTGAAGGCATCGAGGACGGGGCCGACGGCACCGGATGTGCGCAGGGCGAGGGAGGCCACGACGCCGGGGAGGTCCTGCCCCTGATGGGCGCCGAACGCACTCACGGCCTCGTGGACGGATGTCCAGGAGGCCGTGGTGCGGGCAGAGAGTCCCTGCGTAGTGATGCGCAGTCCCACGAGCGTGCGAGCGTCCATGGGACGGTGGTGTGCGGCGCGGATCAGCCGCGCAGCAGCTTGCGCGCGCGGCGCGCTCCGACGACGACGGTCGATCGGGCGGTGTCGAACGCGCGGTCCGTGCGCTCGCCGCGCGACGGCACCCGGTCGGACACCTCGTCGAGCGCGCGTGTGAGACGCTCCTCTGTCCAGTCGACGGCTCCACCGGGAGCGGCGGCCCGGGTGGCGCCCTCACGGGCGTAGCGGGCGGCGTTCCCCGCGTAGTGCTTCGCCGTGCGGGTGGCGTCCACGGCCGTGCGGGACGCCGTGCCCGCACCGCGGGCGAGGGTGTCGGCAGCGCGGCGGAGCCGCCTGCCCGTGGTCCATTCGACGGATTCGTAGACGTCGTCGGGTTCGATGGGCTCGCGCATGCTGGTCATACGCCCATGATCCCCCTGTCGGGACGGGAATGTCCAGGGAGGGTAGACTGTTGTGTTCGGTGCAGACAATTGTCAGTGGACGAGTCAGACGACGGAATCAGACGACCGAGTCGGACGACGCAGAGTAGACGCGGAGAAGTGAGAGTCATATGAGCGAACGCAGCCTGCGAGGGACACAGCTGGGATCCCGGAGCCTCGAATCGGAAGCGGGCGTCGAGCCGGCGCCGCGCCAGCTCATCGAGTACCGCTGCGAGGACGGGCACAGGTTCAGCGTGCCCTTCTCCGTCGAGGCGGACATCCCCTCGCAGTGGGACTCCGGCACGCACGGCGTGGGTCTGCGGGTCGACGGAGGGGCCCCGGAGGAATCGGATGCGAAGCCCGTGCGCACGCACTGGGACATGCTGCTCGAGCGGCGCTCCTTCGAAGAGCTCCAGGTGCTCCTGGACGAGCGGCTCGCCTACCGCCGCGGGGACCTTCCCGCCGCGAACTGAGCTCTCGGCTCAGACGACAGCTCAGACGATCTGAGACACGGCCTCTTCAGTGAGGCGACGAGGCCCGCACGATGTGCGGGCCTCGTGTCGTCTCCCGTTCTGGGCCTTCTCCGAGGCTCTGGGCCTTCTCTGACTCCAGCGCGCCTCTGCACTGGGTGGCCGCCTCTCAGCGGCCGACGAGGCCGCGCAGCTGGCGACCGCGCCGCTGGACTCCCCAGCGGGCCACCCGGACGAGCGCCTCATTGATGATGTCGCCGTCCATCTTCGACTCGCCGAGCTCACGTTCGACGAAGGTGACAGGGACCTCTGCGATGCGCAGCCCTGCATCCTTCACACGGCGCGTCATGTCGATCTGGAAGCAGTAGCCGGTCGACTCCACGTCCTCGAGGTCGAGGGTCTCGAGCGTCTCGCGGCGGAACGCGCGGAAGCCCGCGGTCGCGTCGTTGACGCCCAGTCCGATGAGCACGTTCGCGTAGAGGTTCGCGCCCCGTGACAGCAGGTGGCGGTTGCGCGGCCAGTTCACGACCGCGCCGCCGGGCACCCAGCGGGATCCGATCGCCAGGTCCGCTCCGTCGTGCACCGCCGCGAGCAGCTGTGGCAGGTCGCGTGCCCTGTGGGAACCATCGGCGTCCATCTCGCAGATGATCTCCCAGTCCCGGGCGAGAGCCCACCGGAAGCCGGCGAGGTAGGCCCCGCCCAGCCCGCTCTTGACGGAGTTGTGCAGGACGTTCACACGGGCGTCGGATTCCGCGTGACGGTCCGCCCACTCCCCCGTGCCATCGGGTGAGCCGTCGTCGACCACCAGGACGTGTGCGTCGGGAGCCCACTGTGCGAGGGCTGCGAGCGTCCGCGGGAGGGACTCGATCTCGTTGTATGTGGGGATCACGACCAATGTCTTCATCGGTGCCACTCTAGCGGAGCATCGAGGCGGTCGGGATCCATCCGTCCAGGGAAGGAAACGGTCCGGCGGCAGGGCCTTCGGGCCGCAGGCGCTGAGCACCTGCGTTGTCTAATGGCCCGCCGCCGGACCTCGCCCCTGCAGGGCGACTGTGAGCAATCTACCGAGCGGTAATCGCTGTCGCAACCGGCACTGTCACGGCGTCTGCGTCGGTGCAGGACAGACCGCGTGTCGCTGTCCGCGCACCCAGACATCGCGGACGACCGGCAGGGGTGAGGAGCCGGAGAGGTCCGGAAGTCCGGGGGTGCCGGAGCGCGGATCGGTGCTCCACGCCGCAAGGCGGTCGTCTGCCACCTGGACGATCAGCTCGCCCACCTTCCAGCGCACTGCGGTCGCCTCCGCGCCGGGCGCGAGCACCCCGCCCTCGAAGCTCCCGGTCGCCCGGAAACCGAAGCGGGTGGCGGCGTTGAACGCGGCGCGGGCGGAGATGCCGGCGGTGCCGCTGTAGACGGCCGTCGCGAGGGTCTGCCACGGAGAAGCGGGATCGAGCACGAAGCTCACCTGTGCTCCGGCCGCCAGGAGCGGGGCCAGCGGTTGGTCGTGCTCCTGCGGGTCGAGCGTGATGCCGACGCCCGTCGCGGCGAGCCGGTCCACGGCGTCCCCCGGGATCGGGCAGGTCACCAGGAGCCGCCAGAGGGAGCGCTGGGCCCGGGTGCGGACCTCGGCGTCGTCGAGCGCGTCGAGGACCGCTGTGAGGTCGGACTCGTCCTCCACCACGATGTAGAGAGGCCGGTCGACCGTGAGGGCGCCTGCGAGGTCGCGGGCCGCGACGCTGGTCGCTCCGGTGTCCGCGCCCGCCGGGTAGGCGGTGACCGCGAGGGCGTCCGGGGCCGCATCGCGGAAGGCGGCCACGGCGTCCGCGGAGCCGAGCACGTGGACCGCGGTGATGCCCGCCTCCACGAGTGCGCCGGGCGCGGGGTCGTCGCCCGTCAGGAGCAGTCCCGCATGGACGAAGCCGGGGGCGACGAGGTCGCCCGCGAGGTCGGTGTGGTCACCCTCCGTCGCAGCGGCCGCCTCGTCCTCGCCGACCCAGGACACGGTCGGACCTGCGAAGGAGATGGCGGTGGCGAACGGATCGACGCTGGAGTACACGTCGCCGCTGTGGAGGATCGTCGGCATATCGGTCATCCTCCGATTCTCCCACGTCCGGTTCCGTGTCCGAGGCACCCGGTAGGGTGGCGCTCGTGACACCACCACTGCTCGTGCTCGACACTCCGGCCCTCTACTACCGGTCGTTCCACGGCCTGCCGGACACCATCCGGTCGCCCCATGGCCGGCCCGTCAACGCTGCGAAGGGCCTGCTCGACACGATCAGCCAACTGGTCACCCGCTGGGGCTCCCGAAGGATCATCGCGGTCATGGACGCGGACTGGCGCCCTGACTTCCGCACCGCGCTCCTGCCCGAGTACAAGGCGCATCGGATCACCGACCCCGCCCGCGGCACGGAGACGCCTCCGGACCTGGAGGCGCAGCTCCCGGTCATCTTCGATGCGCTCGATGCCTTCGGCATCCCCATCGCCGAGGTCCCGGGCACCGAAGCGGACGACGTCATCGCCTCGATCGTCGCCCAGGGCGGTGACGAGGACATCGTCGTCGTCTCGTCCGATCGGGATCTCATCGCACTGCTGGAGCCGGGCCGCAGGGTGTGCGTGCACCGCCCGCGGACGGGCGGACGCTGGGAGACGATGGCGCTCGCAGACCTGCCGGCCGCCTACGGGGTTGCGGACGGGACCGCGTACCGCGCCCTCGCCGCACTGCGGGGCGACCCGTCGGACGGCATCCCCGGCGTCCCCGGGATCGGTGAGAAGACGGCGGCGAAGCTCGTGGCGGGCTACGGCGGCCTGGACGCGATCGTCGCCGCAGCGCAGCGCGGGGACAAGGAGCACGGCCTCTCCCCCCGGCGACGGGAGAACATCCTCGCGCACGCGGACAGCGTCCGTGCGGGCGAGCAGGTGATGGAGGGGCTCACGGACCTGGCGGTGTCCGACTTCGTCGCCGCGGCCGGAGGCGAGCCGGACACGGCGCGCATCGCCGAACTGGGCGGTCAGTGGGGCCTCGAGCGCACCATCGCCCGGCTGCTGGCCGCACTCACCGGCGACGACGTCGAGGTGCGGACGACAGAACGGGTACGGGAGACGACGGAGCACGTCGACGAGCAGGGCGGACGCCCCGCTCCGAACGGGCTGCCCACCGGCTGGGCGGCGGATTTCTGCGCGTTCGATCTCGAGACGACGGGGGTGGACCCGCACAGCGGCCGGATCGTGTCCGCCGCTCTTGTGCCCTTCGTCGGCGGTGACGAGGGCCCCGCCCGCACGTGGCTCGTCGATCCCGGTGTGGAGATCCCCGAGGCCGCCCAGCGCGTCCACGGGATCTCGACCGAGCGCGCGCGTGCCGACGGCGAGCCGACCGCCGTCGCACTGCCGCAGATCATGGACGCCGTGCGCGCCCTGTCCGCGTCCGGCACGACGCTTGTCGGGCACAACATCGTCTACGACCTCACCGTGCTGGCCGCGGAGGCGGTGCGGGCGGGCATCCTCCCCTCCCCCGATGCCCTGCTCACGGATCTCCCGCCCGTACTCGACACGCTGGTCGTCGATCGGCAGGTGGACACGTACCGCCGGGGCCCGCGCACGCTGGGAGCACTCGCACAGCACTACGGCGTGTCTCTCGAGGACGCGCACGACGCACTCGCGGACGCGCGGGCGGCAGGTCTCATCGCCCTCGCCCTCGCCCGCTCCTCCCCCGCACTGGCGGGAACGCCCGCCGCCGCACTCCACGACCAGCAGACGGTGTGGAAGCGGGAGCAGGCCGCTTCGCTGCAGGAGTTCCTGCGTCGCAAGCGACCCACGGCGGTGGTCAGCGGGGACTGGCCGCTGGAACGCCTAGACTGACTCGGGTCCGACCCCGGGTGGACCCGGCGGCCCCACACGCTATCGACCACACGCTATCGACGAGGTGCACACGACGAATGGGACTCTTCTCGCGACTGCTCAACCGGCCTGGAGCACAGGCCGACAAGCGGATCGGCTGGTTCGACCGCGCACAGGACTCCGTCGCACAGCGGCACGAGGAGTACGCCGATTCGACGGATGAGCAGCTCACCGAAGCCGCGGCTGCGGTGTTCGAGACGGGCACCCGCGAGGAGCAGCTCGTCCGCTTCGTCGCGCTGGCGCGCGAAGCCGCGGAGAGGACGCTGGACGAGCGTCCGTACGACACGCAGCTGCGCGGACTGGTCGGACTGCTGGACGGGAACGTCGTGCAGATGCTCACCGGTGAGGGCAAGACCCTCGTCGGTGCGCTGGCGGCCGCCGGCTACGCACTCCAGGGCCGCCGCGTCCACGTCGTGAGCGTCAACGACTACCTCGCCGTCCGCGACCGCGGCTGGATGGCACCGGTCTTCGACCTGCTGGGCGTCTCCGTGTCCGCCGTGTCCGGCTCGATGTCCGACGAGGAGCGCCGCGAGGCCTACCGTGCGGAGGTCGTGTACGGCTCCGTCTCGGAGATCGGCTTCGATGTCCTCCGCGACCGATTCCGGCTGCCCGGCGAAGAGGTCCGCGTCGAATCCCGCGACGTCGTGATCGTCGATGAGGCGGACTCGGTCCTCATCGACGAGGCCCGCGTGCCCCTGGTCCTCGCGGGCTCGACGCAGAAGGAGGACGCCGACCAGCGGGTGGCCCGGCTGGTGGCGCGCCTGGACCCGGACGAGCACATCGAGGTGACCGAGGACCGCAGAGCGGTCTCGCTGACGCCCGCAGGCATCGACGAGGTCGAGGACTCACTCGGCGTCGAGCTGTACGGCCAGGACGCGGCGACCCTCGCGGCGGTGAACCTGGCCCTCTACGCACGCATGCTCGTCCATCGCGATGTCGACTACCTCGTGGTCGACGGCGCCATCAAGCTCATCGATGCCTCGCGCGGACGCATCGCCCACCTGCAGCGCTGGCCGGACGGGCTCCAGGCGGCCGTCGAGGCGAAGGAGAAGCTCGAGACATCGACCAGCGGCGAGATCCTCGATCAGATGACGGTCGAAGAGCTCATCCACTCCTACACCCGCGTGTGCGGGATGACCGGCACGGCGCTGGCGGTGGGCGACGACCTCCGCGAGTTCTACGACCTGGAGATCGTGCCCGTCGACCCCCACGAACCGGTCATCCGCATCGATGAGGCGGACCGGCTCTTCACCTTCCAGGAGTCGAAGGAGCGGGCGATCGTCGAGGAGGTGGCGGAAGCCCACGCCTCCGACCGCCCGGTGCTCGTCGGCACGCGCTCCGTCGCAGAGAGCGAATCGCTCGCCGAACGGCTCCGCGAGCGGGGAATCGACTGCGAGGTGCTGAACGCGAAGGACGACACCCGCGAGGCGCAGATCATCGCCCGCGCCGGTGAAGCCGGCGCCGTGACCGTGTCCACGCAGATGGCCGGCCGCGGCACGGACATCAGACTGGGCGGCGAGGACGTCGCGGAGGCCGGCGGACTGCTGGTGATCGGCGCCGGGCGCTACGAGTCATCCCGCCTGGACGATCAGCTGCGCGGCCGCGCCGGCCGCCAGGGCGATCCGGGCAGCTCCGTCTTCTTCACGAGCCTCGAGGACGAGCTCATGAGCCGCGTGCCGGAAGCGCAGCGGTTCGTGGAGGAGGGGGACGAGACGGGTCTCATCACCTCGAAGCGCGCGGCACTGCTCGTCGAGCACGCACAGCGCATGGCGGAGGGCGAGAACACCGCGGTCCACCGCGACACCTGGCGCTTCAACGACCTCATGGCGAAGCAGCGTGAACTGGTCCTCACCCGTCGTGACGAGGTGCGCGACGAGCTGCGGGGCCCCGCCGAGGTCCGCGACCTGCTGGGCGAGGACCGGGTCTCCCAGATCGAGGACGAGCAGTCCGCCGACGTGCTCGACACCGCCATCCGCGATGTCCTCCTCTTCGCCGTCGACGAACGCTGGGTCGATCACCTCGCGTTCCTCAACGACCTCCGCGAGGGCATCCACCTGCGCACACTGGCGCGTGAGAAGCCCCATGAAGCGTTCAATGAGGAGTCGATCGGCGCGTTCGCGAGCTTCTGGGACGACGTGCTGACCCGCTCGCACGAGGTGCTCGCGGACGCGGACTTCACGGGCGAGGGCGTGGATCTGCCGGCCCACGGCCTCAAGCGGCCCTCATCGACCTGGACCTATCTGACGACGGAGAACGTCTTCGGCTCTGACCTCGAGACGGTCGTGAAGACGCTGCGGAAGCCCTGACCCGGGGCTCCTCCGGACACAGGCGTCGGTGCGCCGGACAGTGGCTCCGCCGTGCCGGTCAGTCCGCGACGACGCCGCGACGGATCGACTCCGCTGCCCTGCGGACCCGCACGGCGGTCGCAGGCTCGGAGACGTCGGCGATCTGCCCGAGGATGTCGAGCGTCTGCTTCGCCCACCGGACGAAGTCCCCGGCCGCGATCCCGGATCCCTTGAGGGTGTTCGCCAGGGAGGCGCCCTCCGTCCAGTTGTAGACGAGCCGTCCGATCCCGAAATCGGGTTCGGGGGTGTCGCTCAGCCGTGCGGAGCGCTCGAGCTCCGTCACCGTCCGCCAGAGGCCGTGCACGTCCAGGACGGCGGCGTCGAGTGACGCCGTCGGCATGCGGGGGACGCCGAAGGTCTCGGTCTGCCGAGCGGAGTAGACCAGTCCGGACGCCAGGGAGGCGATCTCCGGTTCGCTGAGCGAGTCGAAGACGCCGCCCCGCACGGCGAGTGCGGTGACGAGGTCCCGCTCACCGTAGATGCGGCGGAGGATCCGGCTGTCGGGCAGGAACCCGACGGATGTCAGCACGTCGCAGACGCGGTCGAACACCATCGCGATCGACGTGGTGCGGCCCTCGATCTTCGCGCGCAGAGACGCCGATTCCGCCTCGAGCTTCTCCGCCCGTTCGGCCCATCGTGCGTGGTTCTCGCGGTCCGGGCAGGAATGGCACGGGTGCGTGCGGATCTCGTCGCGCAGCTGTTCGATGCGAGCCGCGTCAGGAGACTGCGGACGGTCCTTCTTCCCGGACTCCAGCGCCTCCGCCATCGCGGTCGTCGGGTCCTTCACGCGGCCGTCCGCCAGCGCATCGACGAGTACCTCGCCCAGTCGCCTGCGCTGCTCGACGACACGATGGTTGAACTTCTTGGGGAACTTCACGCGCCCCAGCTTCACCGCGGGCTCCGTGACCTCATGCGGACGCAGGTGCCAGACACGGCCCTCCTCCGTGAGCACGCTGGGCAGGCGCGTGTCCGCGTCCCGGCGCTGCATCGGCGCGATGACGACGCAGGCGCCCAGAGACCGCTTGGACGGCAGCGTGATGGCATCGCCCACCCGCAGCAGGCCCAGCGACTCCATGACCTCCCGCTGGCGGAACTTGGAGCGCGTGCGCCGCTGCCGCTTCTCCTCGACCGATACCGCACGGCGCAGCTGCGCGTACTCGGCGAAGTCACCGCGATCGCACGCCATGGAGCTGCGGTAGCCCGCGACCGCCTCCTCATTGCGACGCAGCTTCTTCGCGAGGCCCACGACACCGGTGTCGGCCTGGAACTGCGCGAACGACGTCTCCAGCACGCTGCCGGCGGAGTCCCGGTCCATGCGCGCGAGCAGATTCGCCGCCATGTTGTAGGTGGGGACGAACTGGCTGCGCAGCGCGTACGTGCGCTTCGAGGCGAGTGCGCCGATGTCCGCGACGTCGACGCCCGGCTGCCAGACGACGAGCGCGTGGCCCTCGGTGTCGATGCCCCGGCGACCGGCCCGCCCCGTCAGCTGGGTGTACTCCCCCGGCGTGATCTGCACGTGCGCCTCGCCGTTGAACTTCACGAGCTTCTCGAGCACGACGGTGCGGGCCGGCATGTTAATGCCCAGTGCGAGCGTCTCCGTCGCGAAGATCGCCCGCAGATGGCCCGCCGCGAAGAGGTCCTCGACCAGTTCCTTGAACTGCGGGATCATGCCGGCGTGATGGGCTGCGAAGCCGTGGAGGAGCCCGGTGGAGAAGGTGCCGAATCCGAGCACGCCGAGGTCCTCCCGCGGCATCTGCTCGACGAGCTCATCGAGCCGTGCCTCGATCGCGCGCTTGTCCGCGGCATCCGTGAGGTCCACGCCCCGCGTGAGCAGCTGCTCCACGGCCTCATCGCACCCGTTGCGGGAGAAGATGAAGAAGATCGCCGGGAGCAGAGAGCCCTCGCGCAGTCGGTTGAGGATGTCGATGCGCGAGGCGCGGGGCGCACGGGCCTGACGGCGCGGCGGACCGCCCCGCCCGCGGCGGTTCCCCTGTCCCCTGCCGTGGGACTTCTCGTGCTGGCGGATCGCACGGACCAGATCGGGTTCCAGCTCGGTTCCCGAACCCGCGCGGAAGAGGCGGTGGATGCGTCCGTCGACCATCATGTGGTTGTGGAGCGGGACGGGTCTGTGCTCGGTCACCACGACGTCCAGGCGGCCGCGGACCTCCCGCAGCCACGCACCGAACTCGTCCGCGTTGGACACGGTCGCGGACAGTCCGACGATGCGGACGTGGGCGGGGAGGTGGATGATGACCTCTTCCCACACGGGTCCGCGGAAGCGGTCGGCCAGGTAGTGGACCTCGTCGAGGACGACGAAGCCCAGGTCCGTGAGTGCTTCGCCCGAGTACAGCATGTTCCGCAGCACCTCGGTCGTCATGACGACGATCGGCGCATCGCGGTTGATCGAGGTGTCACCGGTGAGCAGCCCGACGTTCTCAGGACCGTAGTCGCGCGAGAACTCCGTGAACTTCTGATTGCTGAGCGCCTTGATGGGCGACGTGTAGAAGACGCGCACGCCACGATGCCGGGCGAGGGCCACCGCGAACTGGGCGACCACGGTCTTGCCCGCGCCGGTGGGTGCGGCGACGAGGACGGAGCGATCCTCCTCAAGGTCCTGGCAGGCAGTGCGCTGGAATCGGTCGAGGGGGAATCCCAGACCGGCTTCGAACGCGGTGAGGGGGTCGTGCTCTGCGCTCATCGTCACGCTCCTCTCATCGTGCGGCGGCAGCCGCTGCTGACGTGTCGTCGTCCGTGCGTGTGCATCCGGTGCATCATTCGCGTCAGTCCTCAGCCGGATCCTCCCACAAACCCTCTGCGATGAGGCGCTTCTTCCGCCGTCTGTCGCCCAGGAGACAGATGAGCCAGGCGATGAAGAACAGCGCGAGCATCGGGATGACGAGGAAGAACATGGAGATCGCGTCCGGCGCGGGCGTCGCGATCGCGGCGAACACGAACACGATGAGGACCACGATGCGCCACGACTTCCGGATCCGGTCGGCGCTCAAGATCCCCAGCATGTTGAGCCCGACCATGAGGACCGGCAGGACGAACGCGATCCCGAACACCACGATGATGATCATGACGAACGTGAGGTAGTCCTGCGCGGGGATGATGTTGCTGGCCCCTGCCGGGGTGAAGGATGTGAGGGCACGGACCGCGTTCGGCATCGCGAAGAACGCGAGGCAGGCGCCTGCGAGGAAGAGCGGGATCGAGGCGGCCACGAAGCCCAGCGTGTACCGCTTCTCCGTCTTGGTGAGGCCGGGGACGATGAAGGCCCACAGCTGCTGGATCCACACCGGCGACGACAGGATGAAGCCGATGAAGAGCGACACCTTGATCTTCATGTCGAAGGGCGACGCGATCCCCGCATAGTTGAGCTCTGCGATGCGGTCGTCCTGCGCGGCGATCTCATCGACCGGTGACTGCAGGATCGCGAGCACCGGATCGTAGAGGAACCAGCCGAGCACCGACGTGAGGACCAGCGCGACACCGCAGATGATCGCGCGATTGCGGAACTCCACGAGGTGCTCCGACAGCGGCATCCGCTTGTCGGGGTTCTTCTTCGAGCGCTTCCAGCCCGCCCTGTCCTCTGCCTCCACCGTCGTCGTCGGGTCCGGAGGACTCAGGAGTCGCGGCGCTGGTCGTCTTCGGGCAGCGCCTGCTCGTCGCGGCTGGGCGTCTGCGCAGAGCTCTGCCCGGTCACGTCATCGACGGACGGGGCCGACGAGGTGCTCGTGACCTCTCTGCGCTCTCCGCCTTCGGCGTCCTTCTCGCCCTTCTCACCCTTGTCGCCGCGGAGGTCGTCCACCTCGGACTTGAAGACCTTGAGGGACTTGCCGACGTTCTTCGCGATCATGGGCAGCTTGGGTGCGCCGAAGATCAGGAGGATGACGATGACGAGGATGAGAATATGGATGGGCTCAGGGCGCATTCCGGCTCCTAGGGGTCGATGCTCCAGGACATTCTAGTCCTCGGGTGTTCGTCGCGCGTACAGGGAGAGGGCCTCGTGGGTCACATCCGCGGCGCGACGCACGACCTCCGGCGGATCGGCGGCCAGCACTCCCGCGCCGTGGGCGCTCAGCAGCCGCACCGCCCAGTCGCGACCCACGTGCGGAAGATCGAGCGAGACGGTGCCCGCACCGTGCTCATCGTCGCGGCGGGTGCCGCCTACGGCGGGGACGTCGATCTCGTCCGCGAGCCACGCGGACTCCGGCCGCAGGGCGACGGAGACTCCCGAGGGCGACGCTGAGGTCGGCCCCGCCGCCGCATTCGCCGCGGAATGGGACGCGGGGGCGTCCGGGGCCTCGGCGGTGGAGGGGGTGGTCTTGGCGTCCCGTGCAGGTGCCGCCGCACGGATCCGGTCGACCGCGAACGAGCGGTCGCCGCCGGAGGTGAGGCAGTGGGCGTCCAGATACCAGACGCGGCCCAGCCGCAGCCGCAGCGGACGGATGGTGCGCTCCGTGAGCTCGTCGCGTGCGGGGACGTAGTAGCGGATGTCGAGCGTGGTCCCCTCGCGCAGCGCCGCACGCACGGTGTCCGCGAGCTCACCCGGCAGCCTGGGCGGGGAGATGTCGAGCATGCCGCCGGAGCCCTCCCCCGAGGCCCCCTGCAGCTTCTGCCGCACGGACCGGATCGTCGTGGGGTCGGCCTCGTGGGCGGACTCGAGGTAGTCGAGCGCCAGCAGGAGCCCGCCGACCTCGTGGGGGCTCAGTCGGACGGGGACGGAGACCTCGTCGGCATTGCCGACGTACACGCGGCCGCCCTCCCATTCCGCCTCGATGAGATCGTCGGGCATGTGCCCGGGACGCCCCGTCACGAACAGCAGCTCCAGGTCATCGACGATCTGCTCCGCGTCCACGTCGAAGTGCGCGGCGACGTCTGCGAGGTCCGTCCCCGGCCTGCGCGTCAGGTACGGGACGAGGCCCAGCAGTCGTGACAGGCGGTCGTGCGCGCGTTCAGCCACCGTGACCTCCCAGGGAGTCGTCGAGGGCCTCGTCGAGCGCATCGGCGGTGCGCGTGAGGCATGCGATGTGGCGCTGCGCGAGCTCGTCGGGGGCGAGCACGAGGACCGACGGTGAGTACTCGAGCAGCCGTTCGGCGAATGCGGACTGGTCATCCGTGCGCAGACCGAGCACGTCCCATCCGGTGGGGATCGTGGGAGCCTCCGCGGGGACGGTGGGGACCGCTTCGTGAGCGGACTCCCGCAGCGGCACCGCGCGTTCCGGTGCCACCGCGAGCACGACGTCGACGGGCTCGCGCCGTGCATGGTCGTGCGGGCCACCCGCCCCGTCCAGCGTCGTCTGCGCCGCCGCGTCGAACCCGTCCGGGACGTCGTAGTCACCGTCCCTGCGGCCGGGAGCCGAGCGGATGCGGCCCTGGATGCGTGTGAGGCGGAAGGTGCGCACGGCGTCCCGATCGACATCGCGGCCGACCACGTACGACCGGTCGCCGCGCGTGAGCAGCGCATACGGTTCGAGCGTGCGCCGCGAGGTCTGCGCCCCGGGCCGCCGGTAGTCGAAGGCGACGGCGCGCCGTGCCTCGACTGCTCGCAGGAGACCGGCGAAGACAGTGCCCACGATGTGCGCGGGGACGGTGGCGAGAGGGGCGTCGGCCATCGGAGCCACGGAGTCCGGTCCCGATGCAGATGCTGGTACGGCGGCCGGTGCGGCGGCCGGATCACCGTCGGATCCGTCCCCCGCGTCGGATCCGTCCCTCGCGTCGAAGCCCTCCCCCAGCCCGCGCAGCTTGTTCAGCGCCGCCCGGGCGTCGGATTCGAGCGCCGTGTCGGCCAGGAGCGACTGCGTGACGGACACGACGGCCGCCTCTGCCGGGGTGAAGTCGATCTGGGTGAGTGCGTAGCCCGCGTCGTCGATGCGGTATCCGTAGCCCGTGCCGTCTGTGAACGGGTCGTCCCACGAGGTCGTGGAGATCGCGATCCCCATGGCTTCGAGTGCCGCCTTGTCGCGGGAGAACTGCCGATCGAACGCAGCCTCGTCGAGATCCGCGTAGTCGGCGATGCTGCGTCGCAGATCGTCCCTGTCGGTCCACCCGCGGGCGGCGCGCAGGGCGATGAGCAGGTTCATCAGCCGCTCAGTCTGACGTCGCACTCGTGTCACGTCCCCTACAGTACTCATCATGATCCACTGGCGTCGCGCGACAGTCCGCGCAGTCCTGACAGACCGCCCGGGTGCACGGGAGGTGAGCGCAGCGCTCCACACCCCGCTGCCGGGTGCCGACGACCCGGCCGAGGTGCGCGCGCTGGCCTACACCGACCTCGTCGGCGCCCCCGAACCGGGCGATGACGTGCTGTTGAACGTGTCCGCGCTGGCACGGCGGCTGGGCACCGGGGGCTTCGCGCTCGTGACGGCGATCCCCGACCGCCTGCCCGCTGATCCGCCGCCGAGCCCCGGCCACCTCGTGAAGGACCGCTACTCCCCCGCGCAGACGATGGTGCTGGGCGTCGATGACCAGGAATCGCCCCACCACCGGACGCTCGCGGAGGCCACTGGGATCGGCGGCACCCCGGTCGTGGTCGCTGACCTGCACTCCTCGCTCCCGGCGATCATCGCGGGGATCCGCGCCGACCGCCCGGAGGCCCGCGTCGTGTACGTCATGACGGACGGGGCCGCGCTGCCGCTGGCCTTCTCCCAGGCCGTGCACGGCCTCCGGGAGGCGGGCCGGCTGCACGCGACGGTGACCGTCGGCCAGGCGCACGGCGGCGACTACGAGGCCGTCACGGTCCACACGGGCCTGCTCGCGGCGGTGCACGTCGCAGGCGCTGACGTCGTCGTGGTCTCGCAGGGCCCCGGCAACCTCGGCACGGGCACGCCGTACGGATACTCCGGGCTGGTCGTCGGCGACCACCTGAACGCGGCTGCCCTGCTGGGCGGCATCCCGATCTCCGCCCTGCGCATGTCGCAGGCCGATGCGCGGCGGCGTCACCGCGGGATCTCGCACCACACCCTCACGGCGGTGACGCAGGTGGCGCGGCCCGGATGCATCATCCCGGTCCCGTCGCCGGACACGCTCACCGACGCCGAGGCCGCGATCGCCTCCGCGTGGGAGCACGGCCCCGGTGCGGTCGAGCAGGAGACGGCCGCGCAGCTGCCGGAGCTCGCCGAGGCCGGCCATTCGCTGGTCGACGTGGGACTCGAGGGACTCCTCACTGCGCTGGGCGAATCGCCCGTCCGCCTGTCGACGATGGGCCGCGGTCTCGCGGAGGATCCCATCGCGTTCCTGGCAGCCGCCGCGGCCGGGCGTGCTGCGGCCGCAGTGGTCGTGCAGGTGGACTGACGTCGTGCGGGTCTACTGACACGCCGTCGGGATTCCCGCCGTCGGCAGTTGCCAAGGGCCCCTGGGCACCGCGAACGGTGTCCAGGGGCCCTCTGCGTGGAGCGGCGAGATCAGGCGCGGCGAGATCAGGCGCCGGCGACGCCCTCGAGGTCGCACACGAAGATGAGGCTCTCGTTCGGAGCGATCGTGCCCGGCACTCCGCCTGCGCCGTACGCCAGGTGCGGCGGGATGCGCAGCGTGCGCCGACCGCCGACCTTCATGCCCTGGACACCCTGGTCCCAGCCGGCGATGACCATGCCCACGCCCAGCGTGAACTGCAGCGGCGTGCCGCGGTTGTAGGAGGCGTCGAACTCCTCCCCGGTCGAGTACGAGACGCCCACGTAGTCGACCGACACGGTGTCCCCGGCCTTCGCCTCGGGCCCGGTGCCCACGACGTCGTCGACGATCTCCAGATCGGTGGGGGCGGTGTCGCCGGGGAAATCGATCTCTGGCTTCTGTTTCGCCATGGTGGATGCTCCTTCGGGTTCGAGAGGTGTGTTCTTGTGAGGCCTCGGACCGGCTTCTCAGCCGACCGCGGACAGGATGTCGATCACGAATACCAGCGGTGCGTCGCCGGGGATGCTGGGAGGTGACCCGGCCTCGCCGTAGCCCTTCTCCGGTGGGATGGCCACGACGATCTGCGAACCGACCTTCTGGCCGACGAGCGACTCGTTCCATCCGTCGATGACGGGAGCGGACCCCACGCCCTGGACGACGAACGGCTCTCCGCGCTCCCACGAGCTGTCGAAGGGCTCACTCGCGTCGTCCCACAGCCAGCCGGTGTAGTGGACGGACACGTTCTGCCCCTCCTCGATCTCCGGGCCCTCGCCCTCGATCGCGATGGCGGTCTCGAGCTCCGAGGGCGCGTCGCCCTCCGGCTGCGAGATGGACGGCGCGCCGTCCTCGCCCAGGGTGAGCTCGGGGAACTCCTCGGGGAGCTCCTGCTCCTCGCCCTCTGCGCGCTCGAGCGGCTCCGGGATGTCCTCGACGCCCTCGATGTCGATGACGTAGATCAGCGTCTCCGCCTGCTGTCCGGCAGATGCCGCACCGTTGAGCGAGAGCAGGACCCGAGAGCCCACGGGCTGGTCGACGACCGCCTCGAGGAGTCCGGAGTTGATCTGCTCCGTGTCGGTCGGGAAGCCCGATGGGCTGCCCGCCTCGTACGAGGATTCGACGACCTCGCCGGTCGTCCCGGACACCAGGGTCATGTGCGCGGTGACCTGCTGCCCCTCCTCGACGGTCTCGCCGTCGCCCTCGGAGACCATCGAGGTCTCGGTGTCCTCGATCACGAGCGGTGCGTCGAAGCTCACGTCGGGCTGTTCACCGACGTCGCCCTCGACGGTGACCTCGTCGAGCGATGTCGCGGCCGGAGTGACGTCCGCGGTGGGTGAGGGTGCGGTCTGGTCCGCCTCCTCCGCACTGCACGCGGACAGCACGAGCACGAGCGCCGCAGCGGCCGCTGCCGTGGTGAGCACGGTCTTCTTCACAGGTGTTCCTTCCGATGGGTGCCGGGGCGATCCTAGACGCTGGAGCTGGGCGCTTCGTCGACGAGGGCGTCGATCACTGCTTCCGCGCGTTCGCTGACCGGCGCGAACGGATCCTTGAGGACGACCGCACGATGCGATTGATCGTTGAGCCGCAGATGCACCCAGTCGACCGTGAAATCGCGGCGCGCCGCGTGGGCGGCCTCGACGAACCGGCCCCGCAGCGCCGCGCGCGTGGTCGCCGGCGGTGTGCTGCGAGCCGCGGTGATCGCCTCGTCGTCGACCACCCGGGCGGTGCGCCCCGATGCCGCGAGCGGGCCCAGCAGGCCGACGCCCGGCGTGATGTCGTGGTACGCGACGTCCAGGCGGGTGAGGCGCGGATCGTCCCAGTCCGCGCCGCTGCGCGCCAGGTAGCGGTCCATGAGGGTCTTCTTGAGCACCCAGTCGATCTCTCCCGCCATGGGCGAGGTGTCCCCCGCCTCGAGCGCCTCGATCATGCGCCGCCAGCGATCGATCACCCGATGCGCGACGGCGTCGTCGCCCAGGGAGTGGTCTCCGCGCTCGACCAGGCGAGTCGCGTGCTCGAGGTAGACGGATTGGAGTGCGAGTGCGCTCGTGGTGCCGCCGGAGGCGGATTCCAGAGCCGTGCGTCCGGTGAGGTCGCGGGAGACCATCCGGATGTCGCGGATGGGGTGGCGCAGTGAGCGGTCGCCCATGGGCACGCCCGATTCGATGAGGTCGAGGACCAGGATCGCCGTGCCGACCTTGAGCTCGGTCGTCGCCTGGAGCATCGACGAATCGCCGACGATGACGTGGAGCCTGCGGTACTTCTCCGCGTCCGCGTGGGGCTCATCCCGCGCATTGATGATCGGACGGGAGCGGGTCGTGGCCGACGAGAGGCCCTCCCACATGACGTCGGAGCGAGCGGAGAGACCGAATGTGCGCGATCCGCCCGCAGCGCCGGCGGCGACGCCCGGTTCCTGCTGCGGTGCCGCACGGTTCGTCTCCGCGAGCGGAGCCTGCAGGCTGGGCCGCGTCGGGATGAGGGCTCCCGCTCCCACCAGCAGCTGCCGCGTGACGAGGAACGGCAGCAGCACCGAGGTGAGGTGCGAGAAGTCCATCGAGCGGCGCACCAGGAGGTTCTCGTGACTGCCGTACGAGTTGCCCTGGGCGTCCGTGTTGTTCTTCACGAGGTGGGCGCGGCCGTCGTGGCCGTCGGCCTCGAGCGCGGACTGCGCACGGGCGAGCAGATCCGTGAGGATCGCGTCGCCGGCGGCGTCCTGCGCGATGAGGTCGTCCAGCCGGTCGCATTCGGCCGTCGCGTATTCCGGGTGGGAGCCGACGTCGAGGTAGAGCCGCGCCCCGTTCGGCAGGAAGACGTTGGAGGAGCGACCCCACTCCACGACCGGACGGAACAGGTACCGCGCGACCTCCTCCGGGCCCAGGCGGCGCGAATCCCCCGCGGTGAAGGCGATCCCGTATTCGGTCTCCAGGCCGTAGATGCGCTTCATGCGTCCCCCTCGAGTCGGCGGAAGGTGCGGTGGAAGTCGGACGAGCGGTCCAGCAGCGCGGCCTCGACTCCGGTGTCTGCCGCCAGTCCCATGGCCTCACGTCCCGTCTGCTGAGCGTCGGCGAGGCCCAGGGCGGAGAAGTCGACGTCGGCCAGTCGCTTCGCGATCGCCTCGGCCCCTGCACCGAGCGCGACGTGCCCCACCTCATGGGAGACGGAACCGTCGAAGGAGATGCGGAACAACCGGTCATCGGCCGGGCCGGTGCCCAGCTCCGCGACGACGAGGTCCACCTCGAACGGCTTCTGCTCCGTCGTGAAGACGCCCGCGAGCGTCTGGGCGTAGGCGTTGGCGAGCCCGCGCGCGCTGACGTCGCCCCGGTCGTACGAGTATCCGCGCAGATCCGCATACCGCACTCCGGCCTGCCGCAGGCCCTCGAACTCGTTGTACTTGCCGACCGCGGCGAAGCCGATGCGGTCGTAGATCTCTGCGATCTTGTGCAGTGAGGACGACGGATTCTCCGCCAGGAGCAGGATGCCGTCGGCACAGCTGAGGACCAGGACGGGCCGCCCGCGGGCGATGCCCTTGCGCGCGAACTCCGCGCGGTCCTTCATGAGCTGCTCCGGTGAGACGTAGAACGGCATGCTCATGGGGCCTCCTCCCCGCGCATCCGCGCGTCTGCGAGAGCCGAGGCCGCTGCCAGGACCTCCTCCTCCGGCACCCGGCGCTCACCGGCGGGACCGACGGTGCGGATCAGTGGTGCGATCCCCCGCACGATGTCGGGACCGCCGGTCGCCGCATCGTCGTCCGCCGCGTCGGTCAGCGCCTCGAGCGCGATGCGCACGCCCGTGCCCGTGTCGAGTCCCTCGCGCCACAGGCGCTTGAGCGCCGAGCGAGCGGGACCGGCTCCGGAGCCGATGGCGTGGTGGTCGACCTCTTCGTACTTGCCGCCGGTCACGTCGAAGCTGAAGATCCGTCCGACGGTGTCGACGTCCCGGGCACCGCGGGAACCGGATCGTCCGGAGGCATCGAGTCCCGCGAAGAGGGGCACGACGGCGAGCCCCTGCAGCGCGAGGCCCAGGTTGGAGCGCAGCATCGCTGCGAGGCGGTTCGCCCGCCCTTCGAGTGAGAGCGGAGTGCCCTCGATCTTCTCGTAGTGCTCGAGCTCGACCTGGAACAGTCGGATCAGCTCGAGGGCGAGGCCCGCAGTGCCCGCGATGCCGATCACGGAGGTCGCGTCAGCGCGGTGGACCTTCTCGATCCGCCGGCTGGCGATATGGTGCCCGGCGGTCGCCCTCCGGTCCCCGGCCATGAGCACCCCGTCCGCGGTCCGGAAGGCGAGCACGGTCGTGCCCTCGGGAGGCAGGGACACCGGCGTCCCCGTCGTCGTCGGCAGCGCCTCCGGCCTGAGGGTGCTCACCAGGTCGAAGAACGAGGTCGACGTCGAGGTGAGGAACGCAGGGCCGAAACCGCTCACTGGCCGCCCTTCTGCACGAAGTTCTTCACGAACTCCTCCGCATTCGACTCGAGCACGCTGTCGATGTCGTCGAGGATCGAGTCGACTGCCGTCGCGTCGACCTGGGTCTGCGCCTGCGGTGCGATCGGCCCGTCGTCCTCCGGGAGGTCGGGGCGCTCATTGCGGTCCCGGTTCGCCTGTTCGCTGCTGCTCGTCATGTTCCATCCTTCGGGAGTCGTGTGAGGTCCAGTCTAGTGATGCGGTGCGGCGTCCGGCCCCGGCTCGTCCGGTCCGGACAGCCGTGCGACGAGATCATCCGCGTCGCGTGCCCCGGCGAGTGCGTCGCCCACCTCGTCGCGCGTGAAGCGGTGCGGGTCGCGCAGCGGGATCCGCACGAGCGAGCCGTCGGCCCGCTCCAGCACGAGCGAATCCCAGCTCGCGGCGGCGACGGCGGCGGTGAAGCGTGCGACCGCACCACCGCGGAGGAAGGCGCGAGTGGACTCCGGTGCCGTCTCCACCGCGCGGGTCACCTCGTCGTCCGTCGTGAGGCGCCGGATGCGCCCCGCCGACTCGAGACGGTAGAAGAGGCCCCTGCCGTCCCGGACGTCGGAGTACTGGACGTCGATGAGTGCGAGCTTCGGACTGTCCCACGCGAGGTCCTCCCGCGTCCGGTAGCTCTCCAGCAGCGCGAGCTTCGCCACCCAGTCGACGTCCGCGACCAGTTCCATGGGATCCCTCGCGAGTGAAGTGAGGAAGCGCTCCCACTCCGCGAGCACCTCGGCAGTGTCCGCATCCGGGGCGGGGCCCGCGGCTGCACGGGCCGCATCGAGGTAGGCGCGCTGAACCTGAAGCGCGGTCGTCGTGGTGCCGTCTTCCAGCGGGAGCGCGGCGGTGAGGGTGAGGTCGTGGCTCACCGTCTGCAGTGCGGTGACCGGGTCGGCGAACCGGATGTCCGGGCAGAGGCCCGCCTCGATGAGGCCGAGGACCAGCGAGGTGGAGCCGAAGCGCACCAGGGTGGCCGGCTCCGCGAGCGTCGCATCCCCGATGATCACGTGGAGCCGGCGCCAGTGCGTCCCGTCGGCGTGCGGCTCGTCGCGCGTGTTGATGATCGGCCGGCGCAGAGTCGTCTCGAGCCCGATCTGCTCCTCGAAGAAGTCCGCGCGGGAGGAGATCTGGTAGCCGGGCTCCTCGCCGCTGCGTCCGATCCCCACCCGGCCGGCTCCGCAGAGGATCGCCCGCGTCGTGAAGAACGGGATGAGCTGCTCCGCGAGCGCCTCGAAGTCCACGTCGCGGCGCACGATGTAGTTCTCATGGGTGCCGTAGGACGACCCCTTCGAATCCGTGTTGTTCTTGTAGAGGTTCACCGGTTCCGGGCCGGTGGACAGCGTGCGCACGCACTCCTCCGCGACACGATCGCCGGCACGGTCCCAGAGCACGGCCTCGCGGGGTGTGAGGACCTCGGGCGACGAGTACTCCGGGTGCGCGTGGTCGACGTAGAGGCGTGCGCCGTTCGGCAGGACGACGTTCGCCAGGTACTGGGCGTCGGGCATCGCGTCGGGCAGATGCGTCAGCTGGGTGATGTGCGCATCCGATTCGTGCATGAGGAACCCGCGGGCGTCGGCCAGGGGCGTCTCCGCGCTGAAGTCCCAGAAGCTCTGCGCCGACCGCAGCCCGCGCGGGGCGGCGTAGGCGTCGACGACGCGCGCGGAGTCCCGCATGGGATTCGCGCCGGGGCGCCCCGGCTGGCTGATGCCGAACTCCGTCTCCGCGCCCATGACGCGGACGACGCTCAGCGGTGGGACCTCGTGGCTCATGCTTCTCCTCCCCGGACCGAGCGGTGGCTCAGCCCCCTACAATCGAGGCGTGGCCTCGAAGAAATCGTCTCATCTCGTCCTCGCCCTCCTCGTCGACCTCGTGCTCGTGCTCGCGTTCGTCGTGGTGGGGCACTACCAGCACTACCGCGACTTCGACGTCTCTGCGCTCGCGACGACCGCGTGGCCGTTCGTCGGGTCGCTGGTCCTCGCGTGGCTGCTCGTCCGCGTCTGGGACCGTCCGCTGTCGCCGCTTGCGACCGGCACCGGCGTCTGGGCGGTCATGGTGCTCGTCGGGCTGACGCTGCGCGCGATCAGCGGGGTCTCCGTCGCAGAGGCCTTCCTCATCGTCGCCACCGGCCTGAACTTCGTGACGCTGGTGGGCTGGCGCCTCATCGCCTCTGCGGCGGTGGGGCGCAGCGCCCGGTGACGCTCACACGGGCGTCGGCGTCTGCTGACCCGTGTGGATCAGCCGCAGGTGCGTGATCCGCTCGCCCCTGCGTCCGCTGATCCGCGCCCACTCGTCGGGATTCGTCGTGTTCGGCAGGTCCTCGTGCTCACCGAACTCCTCCTCGATCGCCTGGTCGAAGTGCTTCCACCGCATTCCGCGCCCCTCGCCGGACAGCACCGACTTGATGGCGTGCTTCTTGGCGCGGTCGACGACGTTGTGGATCATGGCGCCGGATGCGAAGTCCGCGAAGAAGAGCACTTCCCTGCGTCCGTCCGCATACGTCACCTCGACGAACTCGTTCGCGCGCGACCGGGTGAACATCCGGTCGACGCACCGGTCGATGAGGGCGGCGACGCCGTCCTGCGCGAGCGACTCGTGCAGGGGCAGCCGATCGGTCACATACTTCGAGAAGATGTCCCGGGCGGCGTCCGCATCGGGACGCTCGATCCGGATCTTCACGTCGAGTCGGCCAGGCCGCAGGATTGCCGGATCGATGAGGTCCTCACGGTTGGACGCACCGATCACGATGACGTTCTCCAGGGACTCCACGCCGTCGATCTCCGCGAGCAGCTGCGGCACGATCGTGGTCTCCACGTCGGAGGACTTGCCGGTGCCGCGCGTGCGGAAGAGCGATTCCATCTCGTCGAAGAACACCACGACGGGTGAGCCCGCCGTCGCCTTCTCCCGGGCGCGGGAGAAGATGATGCGCAGCTGGCGCTCCGTCTCGCCCACGTACTTGTCGAGCAGCTCCGGGCCCTTCACGTTGATGAAGTAGCTCTTCGATGCGCTGTCGGTCCGGCGGGCCGACAGCGAGTTCGCGACCGCCTTCGCGATGAGCGTCTTGCCGCAGCCGGGAGGGCCGTACAGGAGGATGCCCTTGGGCGGCTTGAGCTCGTGCTCTGCGAACAGCTCCGGATTCTCGAACGGCATCTCCACCGAGTCCTGGATCTGGCTGATCTGCGCCGCGAGTCCGCCGACGTCCTCGTACGAGATGTCCGGCACCTCTTCGAGGAGGAGCGTCTGCACCTCGGGCTTCTCGATGGTCTCCAGCGCGAACTGCGTCCGCCGGTCGACGAGCACGTGGTCGCCCACGCGCACACCGTGCTCCCGCAGCTGCGCCGACAGGCGGCAGACGAGCTCGTCGTCGTTCGGCCCCCCGATGATGACGCGGTCGCCGTCGGGCATGACCTCGCGGACGGGCGCGACGTCCCCGACGCCCCGGCCCTCGGCGAGTGCGAGGACGACGAGGCCCTCGGACAGCCGCACGTCCGCACCGGGTGCGAGCACGTCGTCGGAGAGGTCGGGTGCGACCGCGAGGCGCATCCGGCGACCGGACGCGAGGACGTCGACCGTCCTGCGCTCCCCCGTCCCCTGCGGGGCGTCGACGACCGTCCCATAGGTGTTCGGGGGCTCGGACAGTGACGCGACCTCGGACTTGATGCGGGTCAGCTCGTCCTTCGCGGTGCGCAGCGTCGAGGTGAGGGTCTCGTTGCGCTTGCCCGCTGCGAAGAGCTGCTGGCGCATCATCGAGTTCTCCCGACGCAGCTTCACCGCCTCGTCGGTCGTGCCGTCAGTCTTCTCGTGTGTCATCCGTGACCTCCTCCTGTGGGACTGCCTCGCCTGTGACTGCGCCCTCTGTGGCTGCCTCGTCCGTGGCTGCGCCGTCCTGTGCAGCCTCCACCCTGGCGCGCGAGCCGGCGGCGCGCCCGAGCTTGCGCAGGCGCTTGGGCGGCGCTGTCCGCTGGCCGATGGCCGACTCGGTGATCTCCGGTTCGAACCAGGCGTCGAGGTCCTCTTCGTCGGGTGTGCTGCCCTGCGGCCTGCGCGACCTCTCGAGCGGTTCGACGCCCTCATCCATCCTCCGGGCGAAGAGCAGGAATCCGGTGTGTCCGATCATCCGATGCTCGGGACGGACCGCGAGGCCCTCAAGGTGCCAGTCGCGGACCATCGATTCGAGTGCCCGGGGCTCCGCGAAGCGGTTCGTGCTCCGCACGGCCTCCGCGGTGCGCGACAGCTGCGAGGCGGTGGCGACGTAGACGATGAGCATCCCGCCCGCGGTGAGCGCGTCGGCTGCGACGTCGACGCATTCCCAGGGGGCGAGCATGTCGAGGACCACGCGGTCGGCCTCGCCGGCCTCCAGCGCCCGCGGCAGCTCCTCTGCGAGGTCGCCCACCGTGCACGACCATGCGGGGTGGGGGCTGCCGAAGAAGTCCGCGATGTTGCCGGAGGCGATGTCTGCGAACTCCTGACGGCGCTCGAAGGACAGGACGCGACCGTGGTCGCCGACCGCGCGCAGCAGCGCGAGGGTGAGCGCGCCGGAGCCCACCCCCGCCTCGACGACGACGGAGCCAGGGAAGACATCCCCCATCGTGGTGATGAGGGCCGCGTCCTTCGGGTAGATGACAGCGGCGCCGCGCGGCATCGACAGCACGAAGTCCTCGTAGCCGGGGCGCATCGCCTGGAACTCGACGCCGGCGGTGCTGTGCACCGTCACACCGGCGGGTCTGCCGAGCAGGTCGTCGTGCTCGATCCACCCCTTGTGGGTGTGGAACTGGTCCCCGGGCGCCAGGACGATGGTGTTGAGCCTGCCGCGGGGGTCCGTGAGCTGCACTTTGTCGCCGGGTCGGAACGGTCCGCGCAGAACGCGCGAGCCGGTGGGAGCCGGGTCGTGGGAGGTCGTGTTCATCGCCTCCACTCTAGTCGGCGTCACCGCCGTGCGGGCAGGGTGTGAGCGCTCAATGGTCGAGCAGCTCGTCGAAGAACTCCTGCAGGTCGATGAAGCCCACCAGCGAGTCACCGTCGAGGACGAGGCAGTGCGTCGCCTTGGGGCGGTGCGTGAGGGACTCGAGCAGGTGCGGAGCGGTGATGTCGCGAGGGGCGCCGATCCACGGTCCGAGGGGGCGCACGTGCTCGTGGACCAGGGCGGAGCCCGGCGCATCCTGCGCCGAGCTGCGGTCGACGAGCCCGTACGGGATGCCGGACCGATCGAGGACCACGATGAGGGGACGCCTGCCCGTGCCGGGATCCGCGTACTCGAGTGCTTCGGTGACCGGTGCAGACCAGGATGCGGCGACCGCGGGCTGGATGACGAGGCGCATGTCGAAGGTCTCCACGCGGCGCGCCCGCGTCGCGTTCTTGGCGGCGTCCGCGGCAGACACCCAGATCATCACGGCGATCGCCGTCGTCCACATGACGGTCACGAGGTCGGGTCGTCCGCCGACCAGCAGCGGCTGCAGGATCGCCAGCCCCACGAACCCGAGCGCGATGATGCGTCCGGCCCAGGCCGCGAGGATCGTCCCCATGTAGGGACTTCCGGTGATCCGCCAGAACACGGCCTGCAGCGCCCAGCCGCCGTCCAGGGGGATGCCCGGGAGCAGGTTGACCGCGCCCAGGGCGAGGTTCGCGAACACGAAGCCGAACAGCAGCAGCCAGGTGACGCTGCCGCGGCCGACGGAGTCGAGGAGGAGCCAGCCGATCCCGCCCAGCGCGAGGTTCACGACCGGCCCGACGACGGAGATGAAGAAGCTCGTCCACGCGGCCCGCGGAGAATCCGGCGCCTCACGGGGCTCGAACCGGGTGAAGCCGCCCCAGACGTTGAGCTCGATCGCCGCGACGCGGTAGCCGGCCACACGGCCCGCTACGGCATGGGCGAGCTCGTGGAGGAAGACGGACCCGAAGAGCACGACGGCGAAGACGAGGCCGATGACGTACGCACCCGGGCCCAGGTCTGGGCGGACGCGTGAGATCCAGGGAGAGAAGAGGAGAGCGATCGCACCGGCGGCGATGAACCACGACCACGCGAGCTGGACGGGGGCACCGAGCACCGTGCCGAGCCGGAGTCCTCCGGAGGCGCCGGGCGCATGGGCGTCTGCGGATGCGGTCTGTTCTGGCACCGCACCATCGTACGGGTACGGTTGCCCCATGGCCGAACTGCTCGCACTGTCACCCTCACGCGCCAACGACTTCGTGCAGTGTCCGCTGAAGTTCCGCCTGCGGACGATCGACAAGCTGCCGGAACCGCCCTCGGAGGCGGCCTTCCGCGGCACGCTGGTCCATTCCGTGCTCGAGCGGCTGTTCGACGCCTCGGCCCCGGAGCGCACGATCGAGCGCGCGGTCGACGGGATCGCGCCCGCCCTCGAGGCACTGCGCGCCAAGGATCCCCAGACCGTGGCGGAGCTGTTCCCCGGCCCTGACCAGATCGTCCGTCTGCAGGAGCAGGCGCGCGGACTCCTGGAGGCCTACTTCGCGCTCGAGATGCCGGACAGGTTGGAGCCGGAAGCACGCGAGGAGTTCGTCTCCGCGCCCATGAGCAGCGGTCTGCTGCTGCGCGGCTTCGTCGACCGCACGGACCGTGCGCCGGGCGGACAGGTGCGCCTGGTCGACTACAAGACCGGCAAGCAGCCCAAGCCGCAGTACAGCAGCGAGGCCGACTTCCAGATGAGGTTCTACGCGCTCGTGCACTGGCTGAGCAGGCGCGAGCTCGTCCACACCCTGCAGCTCTTCTATCTGGGCAGCCGCACGACCGTCGCGAAGCGTCCGACCGCAGGAGACATCGAGCGGACGGAGATGGAGATTCTGGAGCTCTGGGAGTCGATCGCCCGCGCGGCCGAGGCCGACGAGTGGCGGCCGCGGCGCACTCCGCTGTGCGGCTGGTGCCACTTCAAGCCGATCTGCCCCGCCTGGGGCGGGACTCCCCCGCCCACGCCGGAGATCACCGCGATAGCAGGTCGCTGAGGCCCTCCGTCGTCATCCCCGCGAGGGACTCGACGAGCACGGCGCCGTCGAGCCGCGGCAGCGGCACGATGTGCGGGATGCCCACCGCCCGCGTCCCGGCGGCGACTGCGGACCGCAGTCCCGGCAGCGAATCCTCGAGCGCCGCGCACGCGCTCGGCGGCAGCCCGACCGCCTCCGCGCCCACGAGGTACGGCTCCGGATCGGGTTTGCCGGCAGACACCTCGTCGCCGGTGATGAGCGCGGTGAAGGTGCCGGGTGCGCACGCGGCGACGACCGCCTCGGCGAGCCTGCGGTAGGACATCGTGACGAGCGCGCACGGCACGTCGTGGGCACGCAGGTCCGCCAGGAGCTCGAGGGCTCCCGGACGGAAGGGCACGTGCTCCCGCACCTGGGCGACGACGCCGTCCAGCAGGATCTCCACCGTCTGCTCGGGCGGCAGAGGCAGCCCGTGCTCCCCCAGGATCTCCGCACTGCGCAGCAGGGTGTTCCCGACCATGAGCTCGCCCAGGGTCTCGTCCCAGTGGAGGCCGTGCCGGTCCATGAGCTCGATCTCAGCGCGCATCCAGTACGGTTCCGTGTCGACGAGAGTGCCGTCCATGTCCCAGAGGACGGCCTTGAACTCTCGCTTCGGATACTCATGCTCCTGAACTGCACAAACACTCGAAAGTTCGGTACTCACACTGTCCTCCGAAGAATTCCATGCACCGTCCTGTGCACCGGACCACTCTCGAACGATAGCGTCCGGCCCCCGTCCTCCTCAAGGCGAACCCCAGGCGGCCGGAGTGAGGTGGATGAGGGCGTTCGCTGAACGTGCGGTCACCTGTCGGACGGACCGGCCCGCCTGGTTTTGGAGCGCGCGTTCCGATATTTTCGTACGCACACCGACGCCAGGAGAGTGCGTGGCATCACGAGTGCGGAGCCTCCTCTCACGACGACGTGACATGCTCTCTCACCGCCGCGTGCGGGAGTGCTCATGTCGCCCCGCCCCGTCGAGCGGTGCCCGAGCGCGTACTGTGGGTGCATGGACTACCTGCCGGCCCCGGGTTCCCGCCTCGTCGTCATCGCCTTCGAGGGGTGGAACGACGCTGCGGAATCCGCCTCGAGGTTCGCGAAGGACCTCATCAGGCAGACGAATCTCACCCGGACCGGGATGATCGGCGGCGAGGAGTTCTACGACTTCCAGACGGCGCGGCCGCACATCGTCCGCGGCGACGACGGCAGCGCCCGCATCGACTGGCCGGGCACAGAGATCCATACCGGCACGGTCCCCGGCACGGGCATCCCGCTCGAGGTCATCGTGGGCGACGAGCCCGCATTCCTCTGGCAGCGCTTCGCCTCCCTCATCGTCGATCGGGTCTCCGACGGCGATGCGGTCGTGCTCGTGGGCGCGCTGCTCGCGGACACGGTCCATTCCCGTCCGATCCCCGTCACTGTCACGACCGATCAGCCGGACGCCTTCCCGCACGTGGACGCGATCCGCACGGAGTATGAGGGTCCCACGGGCATCATCGGAGTGCTCGCCCACGAACTGTCGGCCTCAGGCCACCCGGCCCTGTCGCTGTGGGCCGCCGTGCCGGGATATGTCGCGGGCGTCCCCTCCCCGAAGGCGCAGCTGGCGCTCCAGGGCACCTTCGAAGAGCTGACGGGGCTGGTCCTCGACCAGGGAGACCTCGTGGACAGCACCCGCGAGTGGGAGATGGAGGCCGAGGCCGCCGTCGCCGCGGACGACGACCTCGCGGCCTACATCCACCGGCTGGAGAGCATGACGGACGCCGCTGATCTGCCCGAGGCGAGCGGAGACGCGATCGCCCGGGAATTCGAGCGGTACCTCCACCGTCGCGGAGACGGCTGAGGCCCCTGAGCCGGGCGGATCCGCGTCAGCCGGTGCAGCGTCAGCGCAGGTCGATGCCGAGCAGTGCGTCGACTGCGTCGACCACCAGTGCGGTGCCTGCGGCGGTGCCGTCGTCACCCACGGAGTCGGCCCACTCATCGAGCGTCTCGAGGACCGCCGGCGTGTCGAGGTCGTCGCCGAGGTTCTGCCGCATGTCCTTGAGGATCTCCTCCGCCGCATCCATGGTCGTCCCGCTGCGAGCGGCAGCGCGCCATTCGGCGAGCCGCTCACGGGAGTCGGAGAGGAGCGCGTCGGTGTACATCCAGTCGCTGCGGTAGTGGTGCGCGAGCAGGAGCGCACGGATCGCCATGGGATCCTCTCCCTGCTCGACGAGCTTCGAGACGAGGACCAGATTGCCCTTCGACTTCGACATCTTCTCGCCCTCGTACCCGACCATGCCGACGTGCATGTAGGCCTTCGCGAAGTTGTGGCCGGTCAGCGCCGTGGCGTGGGCCGCGCACATCTCGTGATGCGGGAAGGCGAGATCGGATCCGCCGCCCTGCACGGTGAGCGGAAGGCCCGCGTGCTCCTGAGCGATGACGGCGCATTCGATGTGCCAGCCTGGCCTGCCCGATCCCAGGCGGCCGCCGTCCCAGGCGGGCTCCCCTTCGCGCTCGGCACGCCACAGCAGGGGGTCGAGCGGGTCCTCCTTGCCGGGGGTCTCCGGATCGCCGCCGCGCTCCGCGAAGAGCACGAGCATCTCGTGCCGTTCGAGGTGGGACGTGGAGCCGAACGGGGGGTCGATGCGAGTGCCGACCCGGTAGTACACGTCGCCGCTGTCCAATGTGTAGGCGGCGCCCTTGTCGAGCAGGCGGGTGACCGCCTCGACCACGCGGTCGACGGATTCGACGGCTCCGATGTAGGCGTCCGGGGGGATGACGCGCAGGAGCTCCATATCAGACCGGAAGAGGTCGATCTGCGACTCCGCGAGTTCGCGCCAGTCCATCCCGATGGCGTCCGCCCGCTCGAGCAGCGGATCGTCGACGTCGGTGATGTTCTGCGCGTACGTCACGTCCACCCCGGCGTCGTTCCACGTGCGCAGGAGCACGTCGAAGGCGACGTAGGTGGCGGCATGACCCAGGTGCGTCGCATCGTACGGCGTGATGCCGCAGACGTAGAGACGCGCCTCCTTGAGCTTGCGCGGGGTGTCGGCCGGACCGCGATGCGAGGTGCAGAACACGGTCGGGCGCTTCCCGCGGCCGGAGACAGAGGGGATTTCAGGGGATGACCAGGACTTCACGCGCCCAGCATGGCACTTCGCCGCGTGCAACGCGAACTCGACGCACACGAGTCTCCCGGCGTGCGATGGGCGTCTCAGCGGAACCTGTGCGCCGAGCCACAGCGGACCGTCACAGGGGCGGCCAGGGCACCAGGCTGCGATCGGCGTCGGGGAGCGGGAGGATCCCGTTCCGGAGGAGCGCCGTCGCGCGCTCGGTCAGTGCATCGATCTCCGCTGCCGCGAGCACGTCTCCCAGCACGGGGACCAGGTCGTCGTCCCGGACGCGCTCGATCAGTGCGCGCTCCTGCGCGGTCAGCGGTGATCCGGCGAAGCCCCAGAGGACCGTGCGCAGCTTCGGCTCCGCGTGGAACGAGAGCCCGTTGTCGATCGCGTGGAGCGCGACCCGTGGAGGCGCGCCGTCCGTGAACTCCCAGGCCCCGCACAGGACGTGACCGCCCTTGCGGTCCGCATTGTTGATGAGGACGTCGAAGAGGGCCAGCGCGCGGACGTCGGGCGTGAGCTCGTGGGCGAGCACCACGTCGGTGCCGTCGCTCAGCACCGCGCGCAGGACGGGGGCCAGGCCGTCGTCCACGGCGTCCTCGGCCACGAGTACCACCGGCTCCCGGGCCGTCGGATCCGATTCCACATAGACCTGGAGGGAGGCGCCCGCGCCGATGTCGTCCCGCCAGACGGTCGGCGGCACCACGTCGAGGCCGAGGTGGGCCGACAAGCGGTGAGCCGCGACCTCACGCAGCGACAGCGTGCCGGTGGGGAAATCATGGAGCGGCCGCTCCCCCGCACGGGTCTTCAGCACGGCGCGGACGGTGCGCTGCGGTTCGTCGGAGGCGACTGCTCCGGTGACGGTCGCCAGCAGCGTCTCGTTGCTGGCACCCCTCATCCTGCCCAGGGGACGGACGGTCCCGGTGGACAGCAGTCGGCACATCGCGCTGCTCAGCGAGCCACCCCGTTGAGGCGCGGGCACACGTGACCGGAGGAGTCCAGCGCCTGATGGCAGAGAGGGCACTCACCCCGACCGGAGGTGACGACCTGCACGCCCCGGCGGGCGAATTCGCGGGCCTGGGGACCGGTGAGGCGGATGCGCAGCACCGACCGCTCCTCGCCGTCGGCACCGGGCTCGGAGCTCGCTCCCGCCTCTGCATCCGCACGGGTGAGCTCGAAGCACTCGATGATGAGGCGATGGTCCTCCGTGTCCCACCCCAGACTCATCGTGCCGACCCGGAACTCCGCATCGACCGGGGTCACGAGGCCGCCGTTGTCCTCGAGCTCCGGAACCGGGGCCGCGGGGACGCCGTGCGCGTCGTCGGAGCGCGAGCGCACCAGGTCGAGCAGCTCGTCGACCCTCTCCGCGAGGATCTCCACCTGCTCCTTCTCCAGCATGACGGAGTGGACTGCGCCGTCCGAGGACGCCTGCAGGTAGAAGGTGCGCTCCCCGGGCAGGCCGACGGTCCCGGCGACGAAGCGGTCGGGTGCGGGGTGCTCGAAGGCGTGGGCGGGCATACGCCCAGGCTATACGAGGACGCCGACCCCTGTCCGACACCCTCCGGTGGCGCTAGAGTGGACTGCATGAGCACGGATCCGAGCGCTGCCCTCGAAGACTTCCTCTCCGCCGTCCGCGAGCACTTCGCGGCGTCGGCGCACCGCACATCGGAGACCGATCCCCGCGTCGAGGCCTCCTACATGGCACTCGCGGACGCCTTCGAGATCTACGAGGACTCCCTCTACACCGCGTACGGGGAGGTGACTCCGTTCGAGCTCTTCGACGACGTCGAGGACGACCGCGAGGACGGGGACGACTACGACGAGGACGACTCGGACGATGAGGACGAGGACGACGACTACTACGACGACGATGACGCGTACGACGGCGACGTGGACACCGACGACACGGACACGGCGCCGGGCGACACCGCGGGTGCGGGCGACTCCAGCCGCGGCTGACCCTCGTCGCGGCTGATCAGCTCAGTTGCAGGGGTCCGAGATCTGGTCGAGGACCTCGCTGATCTCATCCGCCAGCTCCAGATCGGACGCGAGCAGCTGATCGAGCTGGGCGCGTGTACGCGGCGACACGATCGTCGAGGCGCACAGCGACCGTCGGTTCCACGCGAGGGCGATGTCGATCGGGTCGACTCCCAGCGCGGTCGCAGCCTTCACGACTCCCTGGACGACACCGGTCGTGTCGTCGTCGAGCAGCTCACCGACGTATCCGCCGAGGTCCCCCGCACCACGGCTGCCCGTCGGCAGTCCCCGCAGGTACTGGCCGGACAGGACACCGCGCCCGAGGCCCGCGCCGGCGATGAGCCCGAGCCCCAGGTAGTCGAGCGCGGGCCGCAGGGAGGCCTCGGCGTCGCGCCGCAGGAGCGAGTACTCCGCGATCGCGCCGGCGAACGGGAGTCCGGAGTCAGCGGCGCGCAGCGACAGCTGCCAGGCGGAGTGGTGCGACAGCAGCACGTAGCCGACGTCTCCCGCGTCCACCAGGGTGCGCAGGACGGACGCGGACTCCTCCACCGGGATCTGGTCGTCGAACGCGTCGAGCACCAGCACATCGAGGTGATCGCGATCGAGCGCACCCAGCAGGGTGCGCACATCTGTCAGGAGATCGGAGCGGCCGGTCCGCAGCTGGGGCGGTCCCCCCGCTTCGGTCGCGCGCACTCCCACCCGTGCGAGGAGCTGCACGCGGGACGGGATCCGCATGCCTGTGACGAGACCCACGGCGGGGGCGTCGAAGGCGGGGAGCTCGAGTGCCGTGCCCCCCGCGGAGGCGTAGGCGTCGAGGAGTTCCCGAGCGGTCGCCTCGTCGACGCGTCGACCCCATTCGAAGGTCCCCAGTGAGAGATCGGACACCTGCAGGCCCGTATTGCCCATCCGGTTCGAATGCATAGTTCCGAAGGCTACCGGATGAGGGGTAGCCTGACGTGGTTCACGCCCCCGAAGCAAAGGACATGATCCTCCATGGATTGGATCATCGCCGTGATCCTGGGCATCGTCCAGGGCCTCACCGAATTCCTGCCGGTCTCGTCGTCCGCCCACGTGCGGATCATCGGCGAGTTCCTGCTGCCCGGCCGGGATCCCGGTGCGTTCTTCACTGCGATCATCCAGATCGGCACGGAGACCGCCGTCATCGTCTACTTCTGGAAGGACATCACGTCGATCATCGGCGCGTGGTGCCGATCGCTCGTGGGCCGTGAGTCCCGCAGCGACCCGAAGGTCCGGATGGGCTGGCTGATCATCATCGGCTCGGTGCCGATCGTCGTGCTCGGCCTCCTCTTCCAGGATGCGATCGACTCCGTCCTGCGCAGCCTGTGGATCACCGCGACGATGCTCATCGTCTTCGGCCTCATCCTGGGCGTGGCGGACAAGGTCGGACCGCGCGTCCAGACCCTCGACAAGATGACCTGGGGGCAGGGACTCGGCTACGGATTCGCCCAGGCGCTCGCACTCATCCCGGGCGTGTCCCGGTCCGGCGGCACGATCATGGCGGGTCGCTTCATGGGCTTCACCCGCCCCGAGGCGGCGCGCTACTCGTTCCTGCTGGCGGTGCCCGCAGTCATGGGTTCCGGCTTCTACGGCCTCTACAAGTCCCTGTCGGAGGTGTCGGCCGGCAACGAGATGGTGCTCGGCTGGGGCCCCACCGCGCTGGCGACGATCGTGGCGTTCGTCGTCGGATACGTCGTGATCGTCGGCTTCCTCAAGTTCGTCCAGACGAAGTCGTTCGCCGTCTTCGTCTGGTACCGCGTGGCCATCGGTGTCCTCATCTACATCCTGCTGGGCACCGGAGTCCTGCAGCCGCTCTGATCAGCGTCCGCCGCCCGGCCGGCGCGCCTGTGCGCGCCGCCCCCGGGCCGTCGCACCGAGCATGGTGACCGTCATGGGAGGGACCGACCCGGTCTTCCCCACGACGAGTCGAGACACCGATGCCGGAGCGACCGCGATCCGCTGGAAGCTGTCGACCTCCATGCCGAGTGCGTGGGCCAGCATCATCTTGATGACATCGCCGTGGGATACGAGGATCGCCGCCTTCGCGCCGCGCTCGTGCGCCTGTTCGCACGCGGACTCGAGCGCGGCGCGGGATCGCACTGCGACCTCGGCGAGCGATTCGCCTCCCGGGAACCGGGCGCGGCTGGGAGTGGACCGCACGGTCTCCCAGAGCGGCTCCTTCAGAAGATCGCGGATCCTCCTGCCGGTCCACTCCCCGTAGTGGACCTCGGAGAGCTCCTCGAGCACCGTGCGGGCAGCGGGCGCGCTCTGCGGATCAGCACGAGAAGCGTCCACGGATCCGTCTGGCCGCATGAGCTCGTCCGCGGTCATGAGGCACCGCCGGATGGGCGAGCTGAAGACCGCGGCAGGACTGTCGCCTGTGAGCTCCGGTATGAGGTCGCGGGCCTCGCGCACCTGAGTGCGGCCCGTGACAGTGAGTTCGACGGAATCGTCGCGTCCGGCCAGCACTCCGCCCGCATTCGCGGTCGATTCGCCGTGGCGCACCAGGATGATCTCCATCACCCCAGGATAGGCCGGTGATACGGTCACCGGGTGCGGGTAGACGGAACGATCCTCCTCGCCGGTGCCGCGACAGCGCTCGCCGGCTTCCTCATGGCCATCCAGTCGCGGGCGAACGGATCGCTCGCCGGCGTCATCGGCTCGGGTGTCTACGCCGCGACCCTCAGCTTCTTCGGCGGCCTCCTCCTCATGGTCCTCGTCCTCGCGGCATCGGCGAGAGCGCGTCGGGGTGCGGGCCGTCTCCTCGCGGATCTGCGGGGCGGCTCCGTGCGCTGGTGGATGCTGCTCGGAGGACTGGGCGGTTCGACGGTCGTGCTCGCGCAGGCTCTCACCGTGCCCCTCATCGGCGTCTCCATCCTCACGATGTCGTTCGTGTGCGGCCAGCTGCTGGGGGCACTGGTCGTGGACAACACATCGCTGCCGCCCGGCGGTCGCACACCGCCGTCGGCGCGGAGGCTCATCGGCACGATCGTCGTGCTCGCGGGCGTCGTGCTGGTGTCGGTGGGTGGATTCTCACGCGGCATCCCGCTCTGGGCACCGCTGGTGCCGCTGCTGGCGGGGACCCTGACCTCGGTGCAGGCAGCGCTCAACGGCAGGGTCCGGGAGTCGTCGCGCTCAGCGATCACCGCCACGACCGTGAACTTCCTGGTGGGCTTCGTCTTCCTGCTCGTGTGCAGCGCAGCCGTGTGGGCGGCCGGCACGCGTGTCGAGCGGCTGCCGCAGATGCCCGGTGAGGCGTGGCTGCTGATCGGCGGAGCGCTCGGGGTCGTGTTCATCGGCGTGACGTCGACGACGGTCAGTCACCTGGGGGTGCTGCTCGTGTCGATGACGTCGCTCTTCGGGAACCTGCTGAGCTCGCTGGTCGTGGACCTCGTCTACCCGGGGGCCACGATCACCGTCACGACGATCGTCGCGATGACGTGCGTGCTGATCGGCGTGGTCATCGCGTCATGGCCGCGGCGGGCGGAGCCGCCGCGGCGCTCAGTCGTCACGCCTCCAGCAGGAACCGACTGAGCACGCGGGTGCCGAAGTCCAGTGAGGACAGCGCCACGCGCTCGTCCTTGCCGTGGAACATGGCTGCGAAGTCCAGGTCATCCGTCAGCTGCAGGGGCGCGAAGCCGTACCCGACGATCCCCAGGCGCGCGAGCGACTTGTTGTCCGTGCCCCCGCTCATCGTGTGCGGCAGCACGATCGCGCCGGGATCCGCGTCGAGCAGGCATGACTTCATGGTGTCGACCAGCCGACCGCTGAAGGGGGATTCGACGGCGTCGCCCACGGTCACGGGCTCCACGTCGATCCCCTCTCCCACGAGCTCCTTGATCGTCAGCATGACGTCCTCGAACTGGCCCGGCAGCACACGGCAGTCGACGAACGCCTGGGCCGTCGCGGGGATGACGTTGTGCTTGTACCCGGCCTGGAGGATGGTCGGGTTGGAGGTGTTGCGCAGCGTGGGGCCCACGAACCGGGACACGGTGCCGAGCTCGCTGATGAGCTCTTCGGTCGTCTCCGCTGTGAAGGGGATGCCGGTGATCTCCGAGACCCCTTCGAGGAGGTCCCGCGTGGACTGGGGCATGTCCTCCGGCCACTCATGCGCGCCGATCCGGGAGATCGCCCCTGCGAGTCGGGTGATCGGGTTGTCGTCGTTGACCATCGAACCGTGGCCGGCGGTGCCGTGGGCGAGCAGGCGGAGCCAGGCGAGGCCCTTCTCCGCGGTCTGCACGAGGTAGACGCGCTGTCCGCGGATGGTCGTCGAATAGCCGCCGACCTCGCTGATCGCCTCGGTCGCGCCTGAGAACAGCTCCGGGTGGTTGTCGACCATCCAGCCGGCCCCGTATCCCCCGCCGGCCTCCTCGTCCGCGAAGAAGGCGATGATGAGGTCACGTCGGGGACGCAGCCCCTTCTGCAGCATGTCGCGGACGCTGGAAATGATCATCGCGTCCATGTTCTTCATGTCCACGGCGCCGCGGCCCCACAGGAGCCCGTCCTCGATGACGCCGCCGAACGGATCGACGGACCACTCCGACTCGTCGGCCGGGACCACATCGGTGTGGCCGTGGACGACGAGGGCTCCGGCGTCCGGATCAGTGCCCGGGATGCGAGCGACGAGGCTCGCGCGACCGGGCTCGGACTCCCTGATGGTGGACTCGAGGCCGACCTCGGCCAGCTGGGCCGCGATCCACTCCGTCGCCTCGAGCTCGGGGTTCGCCTTCCCCTCGCCCCAGTTCTGCGTATCGAACCGGATGAGTCGCTGCGCGATCCGGGTGGTCTCTGCGACGGCGCTCTCGTAGGGATCGTGGGGCTGGGGCGTGGAAGGGGACTGCGTCATGGAACAGGTCCTTTCGTCAGGGCGGTCTCAGGTGCTCAGGTCGACGCTCAGCCGTACACGCGGAACCCGAGGTAGGCGCGCCCGTCCTCATGGGTGAGGGTCGAGTCGATCTGGGCACGCGCCTGCTCCTCCACGGGCTCGTCGGAGAGCGCGGCCAGGTACTCCCGGTGGCACGTGAGGGAGGCGACCGCCGCCTCGACCCCGTCCGTCACGTCGATACGGTGGGTGGGCTCAGCACCGAACTCCACGATGCGGGCGACTCCGTCGTAGCGCGCGCCGGGCACGATCCATTCGTTGCCGGCGTCTGCGACGCCGTCGACCGCCGCCTGGCCGAGGTTGCGGTGGTCGGCCGAATTGAAGAACCGTCCGCCCCTCGTGGGCTGGAAGTTCAGCAGCACGACGAGCTCCGGTCGGAAGCGACGGATCTCATGGGCGATCTTCGTGCGCAGCTGAGGGGTCGCGAGGATCCGCCCATCGGGCTCGTCCAGGAAGACGAGTGAGGTGACGCCGACCTCCCGGCACGCGGCCTCCTGCTCCTTCGTGCGGACGATCGCGGACTCTGCGGGGTCCAGCCCCTCGATGCCGGCCTCGCCCCGGCTGGCGAGCAGATAGCCCACCCGCTTCCCGGCGCGCGTCCAGGCTGCGACCGCGGAGCCGATCCCGTACTCGGGATCATCGGGGTGCGCGACGATGACCAGCACAGATGAGAAGTCGTCGGGCATGTCGGGGAGCGGGGCCCCGACCTGGGCGTCCGTCATGAGTTCACCTCCATGTAGAACACTGTCCATCAGCCAGTCTACGGGGCGGGTAGTGTGGAGCGACGAACGAGACCAGAGCTCGACACGAACGTTTGAAGGAGACATACGTGCGCATCCTTGTCCTCGGCGGAGACGGCTTCTGCGGATGGCCTGCGGCCCTCCACCTCTCCCAGCTGGGCCACGACGTCGGAATCGTCGACAATCTGTCCCGCCGTCGGATCGATGAGGAGCTCGGGACCGATTCGCTGACGCCCATCCGCACCCCGCAGGAGCGGCTCGCGGCGTGGACCGAGGCCACGGGACGGACGATCGACTTCCACGAGGTCGACCTCGCCGAGGACTACGAGGAATTCGTTGCACTGCTGTCGCAGGCCCGTCCGGAGGTGGTCATCCACTTCGCAGAGCAGCGGGCGGCCCCGTACTCGATGAAGTCCCCCTCCCACAAGCGGTACACGATCGACAACAATGTGAACGCGACGCACAACGTGCTGTCCGCGATCGTCGAATCCGACCTCGATGTGCACCTGGTCCACCTCGGCACGATGGGCGTCTACGGCTACGGCACGGCGGGCATGCGCATCCCCGAGGGCTACCTCGACGTGAAGGTGCCGGGCGAGGACGCGGACGGGAATGCGACCGGCGAGCTCATCGACCAGACGATGCTCTACCCGTCGAACCCCGGTTCGATCTACCACATGACGAAGGTGCTCGACCAGCATCTCTTCGCGTTCTACGCGAAGAACGACAAGCTGCGGATCACGGATCTCCACCAGGGCATCATCTGGGGAACCCACACGGAGGAGACCCAGCTCGACGAGCGCCTCATCAACCGCTTCGACTACGACGGCGACTACGGCACCGTCCTCAACCGCTTCCTCATGCAGGCGGCCGTCGGCTATCCGCTGACGGTCCACGGCACGGGTGGGCAGACGCGCGCCTTCATCCACATCCAGGACATGGTGCGCTGCATCGCGATCGCGGTCGACAACCCGCCCGCGGGCGGGGACAAGGTGAAGATCTTCAACCAGATGACGGAGACCCACCGGGTCCGCGACCTGGCGGAGCTCATCTGCGAGATCTCCGGCGCCTCGCTGGAGCTCGTCCCGAACCCCCGGCAGGAGTCCGCGGAGAACGACCTGTACGCGTCGAACCGGACCTTCCTCGATCTGGGCCTCGAGCCGACGACCCTCTCCTCCGGACTCCTGCAGGAGGTCGAGGAGACGGCCCGTCGATACGCTGATCGTGCCGACCTCACGAAGATCCCGGCGACGTCGCTGTGGACCGAGAACCAGGCGGTCGGTGCACCGACACGGATCGCCGAGTCCGCGTGACGGCCTGCTGACCCGGTGCGCATCGCCCTCTTCACGGAGGTCTTCCTCCCCAAGGTCGACGGAGTCGTCACGCGGCTGGTCCGCTCCCTCGAGCAGCTCCAGGCGATGGGGCACGAGGTCGTCGTCTTCGCTCCGGGCCACCCCCCGGAGTCGTTCGCGGGCTTCGAGGTCGTCCGGGTGCGGGCGGTCCCGTTCCGCCCCTGGTATCCGGAGCTGTCCGTCGGCCTGCCGACTCCGGAGATCGCACGGGTCATGGAGCGCTTCCACCCCCATGTGGTGCATGCTGTGAACCCGATCTGGCTCGCAGCGTACGGGACGCTGTCGGCGCGGAGGCGGGATCTGCCGCTGGTCGCCAGCTTCCACACCGACGTGCCGTCGTACACGGAGCGTCTGGGCCTGGAGTGGATCACGGACACCACGAGCCGCTGGATCACCTGGATGCACAACTTCGCCCAGGTGAATCTCTGCACTTCGCAGCAGATGGTGCAGCGGGCGCGCGGCTCGGGCATCCGCAACGTGCAGCTGTGGCCGAAGGCCGTCGACACCGATGCCTACAGTCCCGAGCGCGCGGACCGCTCCATGCGCGAGCGCCTGACGGCCGGCAACCCGGATGATCGGCTGCTGGTCTACGTCGGCAGGCTGTCGAAGGAGAAGGACCTCGACCTGCTGCGCACGATGATGGATCGGCTACCGGAGAACGTCCGGCTGGCCTTCGTCGGATCGGGACCGCACCGCGAGGAGCTGGAGCGTCTGTTCGCGGGAACCCGCACCGTCTTCACCGGATACATGGGCGGCGAGGAGCTGGCCGCCGCGTATGCGAGTGCCGATCTCTTCGTGTTCCCCTCGACCACGGAGACGCTGGGCCTCGTCGCCCTCGAATCCATGGCCTCGGGCGTCCCCGTCGTCGGCGCTCGCGCCGGCGGGCTTCCCTTCGCGGTGAATGACGGCGTCGGGGGCCTCCTCCACGAGCCGGGCTCAGTCGACGACATCACGGCGAAGGTCTCACGTGTGCTCGAGGATGACGCGCTGCGGGCACGGCTGTCCGCCGGTGGCCGTCAGGAGACGGAGAAGCACGGCTGGCGCAATGCGACGGAGAGCCTCGTCGACGGCTACGAGGAGGCCGTGGAGCGGTACTGGTCGGATCACCGCCCGCCGGGCTGGCGCATGGCCCTCTTCGGCCGGCCGATGGATCCTGCGCGACCTCCCCTGAGCTGAGGGGTGGGGCCCTCGTGAATGAGTGAGGCCCCTGACCGCGGATCTCTCCGTGGCCAGGGGCCTCACTCACTGCTGTGCGCGGAGGGGGACTTGAACCCCCACGCCCATTATTAGGGCACTAGCACCTCAAGCTAGCGCGTCTACCAATTCCGCCACCCGCGCGGGCAACAGAGACAAGATTACACACTCCTCAGGTCCAGTCCAAATCGATCCGACCGCTTGTGAGCGGGCTCACTGCCGCCCGTTCGACGTACCATTCTCCGTACCGTTCTCGGTGCCGCTCTCGGTGCGTATGGAGGACAGCATGTGGGGCCGTCCGTCGCGCGGATTCCACACGTCGACTGTTGTCAGAGCGCTGCCGTGGGCAACGCGCACGGCGACTGTCGAGGGCAGCACCACGGGGGTCGCGAACTCCACGTCCCACGTGAAGGCATCGGCGCGGATCTGGGCGGATGCGAGCGCACGGGCCGCTGTGTACATCCCGTGGACGATCCGGCCCCTGAACCCGAACGCCTTCGCCGCGAGTCCGTTCAGGTGGATCGGGTTCACGTCGCCGGAGACTCGCGCATACGTATCCGCCGTCCGGGGCGTCAGCCTCCAGCTCATCGTGGCATCGGGTGCCTCGAACGGCGTGCGCTCCGCCGGGTCGTGAGGAGTCGCACCGTCCACCCGCACTCCCTTCGCGAGGTAATGGCAGCGCTCGTCGACGCAGCGCCGGCCGTCGACGTCGAACGCGGCCGCGACGACGATCTCCGTCCCCTTCGGGTGCGTGCGGATCGCGTCGATCCACACCGTGGCGGTGACGGCGTCGCCCACGCGCACGGGATGCAGCTGGGTGAGGGAGTTCGTGACGTGCACCATCCCCATGGCCGGAGCGGGGAAGTCCGGAGCACTCAGGAGCGAGAGGCTGGCTGCGAACCCCTGGGCGTGCAGCCACGTGACCGGCACGGTGTTGCGGACCGGTTCTCCGACGGCGCGGCAGAACTCCGCGACCGTCTGCGGATCGGCCGTCACGGTCTCCGTGCGGCGGGGGGACTCTGGGCCGGCGACCCGGGAGAGGGGGCCGGCGGCAGCGGGGCGGATGCGCTTGAGCACACTCGAACCCGCAGCGGCGAGATACGTCCTGAGCATCAGGCACCCACCAGATTCTGTCCGCACACGCGCAGCGTCGTGCCGGAGATCCCTCCGGAGGACTGTGCGGCGAGGAAGGCGATCGCCTCGGCGACGTCCACGGGGAGCCCGCCCTGCTGCAGGCTCGCGACACGGCGCGCGACCTCACGCGTGAGCGTGGGCATCTTCGCGGTCATCTCCGTCTCGATGAAGCCCGGGGCCACGGCGTTGATCGTTCCGCCCTGTGCGGCGAAGCGATCCGCGGACGCCGCGACCATCCCGATGACCCCGGCCTTCGAGGCGGCGTAGTTCGTCTGACCGCGATTGCCTGCGATGCCGGAGGTGGAGGCCAGGGAGATGATCCGCGGGGCGCTGCCCCATGCGCCCGCCTCGGTGAGCTGCGTGTTCATCCGCAGCTGTGAGGCGATGTTCACGGCGATGACGGAGTCCCAGCGCGAGGCCTCCATGTTCGCGAGCATCCGATCGCGGGTGATGCCCGCATTGTGCACCAGGATGTCGATCGGCTCCCCGACGCGCTGCGCGATGACCCGGCCCGCGTCCTCCGCGGTGATGTCCAGCTGCAGTGCGGTGCCGCCGATCCCATTCATCGTTCGTGCGAGCGCGTCGCCGGCCTGCGGCACGTCGACGCCCACGACGGTCGCTCCGTCCCTGGCGAGCGTCGCGGCGATCGCCGCGCCGATCCCCCGCGCCGCACCCGTGACGACGGCCAGGCGACCGTCCAGGTGTGCACCGGCCAGTGCCTCGGCGGTGGCGGCCTCTCCGTGAGCCGTCGTGACGTGCAGCGGCTGGCCCGATACGTAGGCGGACTTCGAGGACAGGAGGAACCAGAGGGCGCTCACGACGCTCGGGGCGTCCATCGGGACGCCGTCCGACACGACGATGCCGTTGGCGGTGGACCCGCCCCGCATCTCATGGGCGAGCGACCGCATGAGGCCCACCGCACCGTTGCGCGTCGCGTTGAGGGCCGGGTCCGTGTCCGCGGGACGCTCCGGGCTGATGTGGGCATCGCGGGAGAACACGATCACGCGGGAGCAGCGGACGAGCCCGCGCAGGGCTCCCCCGATCTCCAGGGCAATCTCCGAGAGGTCGGTCGGCTCCTGCGCCTCGTCGAAGAAGGCGAGGACGGCCGACAGCTTCTCCGAGGTGGGTTTGCGGCGGACTTCGAAGCCGTTGTCCAGCAGGATCTGTGCGTAGGCGTCCGCAGCGGCACCGGCTCCCAGCACGAGCACGGGCTCGCTGAGGTACGCGCCGTCACTGTGACGGCGCAGCGGGACGGGGCTGGGCAGCCCGAGCGTCTTGACCAGTGCCTTGAGCGGACCGTTGGCGAGTTTGGTGTAGCGATCAGTCATGGGTTCCTCCGAGTGGTGGTGTCTGTCAGGCCTCGACGATCGCGGTGAGGCCCTGGCCTCCGGCGGCGCAGATCGAGACGAGTGCGCGACGCTGGCCGGTCTCCTTGAGGTGCTTCGCGACCGACGCGATGATCCGCCCGCCGGTGGCGGCGAACGGGTGGCCGGCGGCGAGCGACGAGCCGTTGGGGTTCAGCTTGTCGCGATCGATCGGGCCCAGGGGTGCGTCGAGTCCCAGCTTCTCGCGGCAGAACTCCTCGCTCTCCCATGCGGCCATATGGGTGAGCACAGTCGAGGCGAACGCCTCATGGATCTCGAAGACGTCGAAGTCTGCGAACGTGAGGCCGTTGCGGGCCAGCAGTCGCGGCACGGCGTAGGCCGGTGCCATGAGGAGGCCCTCGCTGCCGGTGACGAAGTCGACTGCCGCGGCCTCGGCGTCGACCAGGTACGCGAGCGGTTCGATTCCGTGGTCCGCGGCCCACTCCTGCGACGACAGCAGCACAGAGGACGCGCCGTCCGTGAGCGGTGTCGAGTTGCCGGCCGTCATGGTGGGCGTCGCGGACAGACCGCGGCCGAACGCGGGCTTGAGTGCGCCCAGCGATTCCATCGTCGAGTCCGCCCGCAGGTTGGTGTCGCGTGAGACTCCCAGGTAGGGGGTGACCAGGTCGTCGAAGAAGCCGCGCTCCCATGCGGCCGCCATCCGCTGGTGCGAGGCCAGCGCCAGGGCATCCTGGTCCTCGCGCGAGATGCCCCATTCCGCGGTGGTGATCGCCTGGTGCTCGCCCATCGACAGCCCCGTGCGCGCCTCGCCGTTGTCCGGCAGCGCCGGCGCGAGATCGGAGGGCCGCAGGCGGGAGACGGCCCTGAGGCGCTGCGACATCGTCTTCGCGCGGTTGAGCTCCAGCAGGACACCGCGCAGCTCCTCGCTCACCGCGATCGGAGCGTCCGAGGCCGAATCCACACCAGATCCGATGCCCACGTCGATCTGTCCCAGACGGATCTTCTGGGCGATCGACACCGTCGCCTCGAGCCCCGTCGCGCACGCCTGCCCCAGGTCGAACGCGGGGGTCTCCGGAGACAGCGCGGAGCCGAGCACGGCCTCGCGCGTGAGGTTGAGGTCACGAGAGTGCTTGAGGACGGCGCCGCCGGCCACTTCGCCCAGCCTCTCCCCCGCCAGTCCGAAGCGGGCGACGAGGCCGTCGAGGGCACTCGTGAGCATGTCCTGGTTCGATGCGCGCGCGTACTGCTTGTGGGCGCGCGCGAACGGGATCCGGTTGCCGCCGAGGATCGCTGCGGGTCGCGTGGGCTGCGGGGACTGGGTCATGGAGTGGGTCCTCTCTGGAGGGAACGCGTCTGAGGTGTCGCGTCTGGGGGTGTCGCGCGGACGGATTCAGTCAGCTCTGAGCCGATTCACCGGTACCGACCGTACCTGATACCGTCAGTTACATGAAAGCCCGTGGGATGACCGATGAGACCGTCCGCGATGGTCGGAGCCTCCGCTGGGAGCAGCACCGCCGCACGCGCCGCCGTGAGCTCCTGCGCAGCGCCCGCATCGCGATCTCCACGCGGGGCGAGACGGTGTCGATGGACGGCCTGGCGGAGGCGACGGGAACGTCGAAGACGGTGTTCTACCGGTACTTCCACGACCGTCGGGGGCTGCAGCAGGCGATGGGCGACTGGGCCATGGACGTGATCCGCCGGTCGCTCGATGAGGCTGGGCGCCCGGACGGCACTCCGCAGGAGGCGCTGGAGGCGATGATCTCCGCCTTCGTCGCCCTGGGCGTGCGGTCCCCCGCCGTCTATCGGTTCTGCGACTCCGTCGTCACCTCGGACGACGGCGGGGGCGCATTCCTCGACGACGTCGTCGACCTCCTGTGCGCGCGCATGGGACTGACCGGCTCCACGGAGCGGATGTGGGCCTCGGGCGCCGTGGGCTTCGTCCGCAGCTGCACCCTGAACTGGCTGGGCGACGACCGCTCGGCAGACACCGACTCGACCGAACAGTTCACCACCCGCCTCGCCATGTGGCTGTGGGCCTCACGAAAGGAAGACGAATGAACCGAGGGAAGACGCCGCTCACGATCGACGCGACGGTCCTGCGAGACGTGCTCGACGGCGAATGGGCCGAGGCTCGCCGGCGCATGCGCGACCTCACCGAGGATCCGTCGCTCCACCTGCCCGCCGACGGCACACTCGAGGAGCTGCGGGCTGCGACCACCGCAGGCATCGCGGCGGTCGCCGAATCCGGTCTCACACGACTGCCGCTGTCCGAGGGCGAGGGCGGCAGCAACAGCCACGCGGAGTACGTCGCGGGCTTCGAGGAGCTCGTGGCGGCATCCCCCAGCCTGCAGATCAAGGCCGGCGTGCAGTTCGGACTGTTCGGCGGGGCGATCATGCACCTGGGCAACGACGAACAGCACGAGAAGTGGCTGGACGACGCGCTGTCCGGCCGACTCCTGGGCAGCTTCGCGATGACGGAGATCGGCCACGGATCCGATGTCGCCGAGGTCGCGACGACCGCGACCTACGATGCGGAGGCTCAGGAGTTCGTCATCCACACGCCGTTCCGAGCGGCCACGAAGGAGTACATCGGCAACGCTGCACGGGACGCTCGTGCCGCGGTCGTGTTCTCGCAGCTCATCACGAACGGGGTGAACCACGGAGTCCACGCGTTCGTGGTCCCCGTCCGCGACGAGGCTGGCAGCGTCGTGGACGGCATCACCATCGAGGACGACGGGAAGAAGGGCGGACTCCTGGGCGTCGACAACGGTCGGATCGCCTTCGACCAGGTCCGGGTCCCCCGTGGGAACCTCCTGACCCGCTACGGGGCCGTCACGGCCGACGGGGAGTACTCGTCGCCGATCGACTCACCCGGACGCCGCTTCTTCACGATGCTCGGCACCCTGGTGCAGGGACGGGTCTCGCTCGACGGGGCCGCAGTCGTCGCGTCGAAGCTCGCGCTCGACATTGCAGTGCGGTACGCGCACGACCGGCGCCAGTTCACATCGACCTCACCCGTCGAGGAGACGCGGCTCATCGACTACCAGCGCCACCAGCGCAGGCTCATGCCGCTCATCAGCCAGACCTACGCGAACGCCATCTCGCACGACACGCTGCTGCACACGTTCGACGCGGTGTTCTCCGGCGCGGACGAATCCGGTGAGGAGCGCGAGCTGCTGGAGACGCAGGCGGCCGGGTTCAAGGCACTCAGCACGTGGGACGCGCTCGACACGATCCAGGAGAGCCGGGAGGCATGCGGCGGGGCCGGGTACATGGATGAGAACCGGCTCGTCGGCCTCTACGGGGACATGGACGTATACGTGACGTTCGAGGGGGACAACACAGTCCTCCTCCAGCTGGTCGGCAAGCGGCTCCTCACCGACTACGCGAAGGAGCTCAAGGACATCGACTTCGGCGGTGCCGCCCGCTTCATCGGCGCGCAGGCCGCAGAGCACACCCTCTTCCGCACGGGCGTCGCGAACATCGGCCGGACGATCGGCGACCTCGTGACCACGTCGGTGAGATCGAAGCGGGTCCGGTCGGGCAAGGTGCAGGAGGCGCTCCTCTCCGACCGCGTCGAGACGATGGTCGCCTCGGTCGCCCAGGCGCTGCGGCCGGCGCGCTCGATGAGCCAGGCGGACAGCGCGGCGCTGTTCAACAAGCACCAGAACGAGCTCATCGAAGCCTCGATCGCCTACATCGAGCTGCTCAAGTGGCAGGGCCTCAACACGGAGATGCACCGGGTCGAGGACGAGGGCCGGCACCCCGACGAGGCGAAGATCCTGCGGAGGATCCGTGACCTCTACGGCCTCACGCTCATCGAGAAGCACATGGGCTGGCACAGCATGCACGGACGCCTGCCCATGGCACGGGCCCGCCTCATCGGTCCGACGATCGACTCCCTGTGCGCGAAGCTCGCCGAGAACTCGCTCGACCTCGTCGACTCGTTCGGCTACGGCCCGGCGCATCGTCGCTCCCCGATCGCCGACGGGGCGGAGGCGAAGCGGCAGGACGAAGCCCGTGCCTACTACCGCGCCGCGCGTGCACGCTCTGACTGGCCGGTGGACGAGAAGGAGCTCAGGAAGCGAGCAGCTCGGAGATGAGCGCTCCGACCTGATCGGATTCCGTGAGGAAGCCGTCGTGGCCCGCCCAGCTGGTGATCGTCCTGAATTCGGCACCGGCGGGCAGGCTGTCGGCGAGCAGCCGCACCTGCGGAGGGGTGTAGAGCCGATCGCTGGTGACGGCGGCCACGAGGAACCGGCCCCCGGCACCCGCGAGGGCCCGGCGCAGGTCCGCATCACGGCCTCGGCGGACGTCGTGGTCCATGAGCGCCTGTGACAGGGTCACGTACGAATCCGGGTCGAAGCGGCCCTGGAGCTTCCCCGCCTGGTGGTCGAGGTAGCTCTGGATCGCGTAGTACCTCTCCCCCGGTTCCTGTGCAGGAGCATTCGTCGCCTGCTGGCGCGCCTCGAACCGGTGGTTGAGCTCTGCATCGGCGCGATACGTCAGGTGGGCGATCTGCCGCGCGATGCCGAGGCCGCGCTCGCGATCCGCGCGGATCGCTGCGATCTGGATGTGGCCCCACGCGATCTGGTCCGCATCGGAGAAGGCGGGAGCCGCGAAGACACCGGTGCGGGCCACCCGGTCCGGGGCGATGAGAGCGGTCTCGAGTGCACGAGCGCCGCCCATCGACCCGCCGAGCACCGTGTGCCACACATCGATCCCCAGCTGATCCGCGAGCCGCAGCTCTGCGTGCACGGTGTCGCGGACCGTGATGAGAGGGAAGGCGCTCCCCGCGTGCTCAGCGCTCGTGGGGTCGGCCGGTCCCGTCGAGCCCGAGCAGCCGCCCAGCACATTCGCGCAGACGACGAACCAGCGGTCGGTGTCGAGCGTCCGGCCGGGGCCGATCAGCCCGTCCCACCACTCGTGGGCATGCGAGTCGCCCGTGAGCGCGTGCTCGATGAGGATCGCGTTGTCCCGCTGCGGGGACAGCACGCCGTACGTGTCGTAGGCGAGCGTCACGTCCGGGAGCACGACGCCGGTCTCCAGTGTCAGTGCTCCCAGACGCGCGGTGCGCGTGCGGTGCGAGGTCTCGGGGACGACAGTCGTCACTGGGCGCCCTGGGTGTCCTGACCCGAGGAGGCTCCCGCCGCTGCCTGCGCGGCGGCGAAGCCCGTCTCCAGGTCCGCGAGGATGTCGTCGATCCCCTCGATCCCCACGGCCAGCCGCACGAAGCTCTGGTTCACGCCCGCAGCGACGAGTGCCTCCTCGCTCAGCTGCGAGTGGGTCGTCGAGGCGGGGTGGATGACGAGAGAGCGGACGTCGCCGATGTTGGCCACGTGCGAGTGGAGCTCGAGTGCGTCCACGAAGGCGACCGCCGCGTCGAATCCTCCGGCGATGTCGAAGCCGAGCACGGAGCCCGCGCCCTTCGGCAGGTACTTCTTGCCCAGTTCGTACCAGGGGCTCGATGAGTGTCCGGCGAAGTGGATCTTCTCCACCTGCGGGTGGCCGTCGAGGAAGTCGATGACCTTCTTGGCGTTCTCCACGTGGCGCTCGATGCGCAGGCTGAGCGTCTCGATGCCCTGGGCGATGAGGAAGGCGTTGAACGGCGAGGCCGCGGGACCCAGGTCGCGCAGCAGCTGGACGCGGATCTTGATGCCGTAGGACACGTTCGCGCCGAAGGGCGAGTCGGGGCCCAGGTCACGGCCGAAGACGAGGCCGTTGTAGGACTCGTCGGGCTCGTTGAAGCCGGGGAAGCGATCGGGGTAGCGCGTGTAGTCGAAGTTCCCGGAGTCGACGATGACGCCTGCGATCGACGTGCCGTGTCCGCCCAGGAACTTCGTGGCCGAGTGGACGACGACGTCCGCGCCGTGCTCGATCGGCTTGACGAGGTAGGGGGTCGCCATCGTGTTGTCGACGATGAGCGGGACGCCGGCGTCGTGGGCCAGATCCGCCACGGTCGCGATGTCGAGGACCTCGGAGCGCGGGTTCGCGATCGATTCGGCGAAGAACGCCTTCGTGTTCTCCCGGACCGCGTCCTTCCAGGCCTGGGGGTCGCCCGCCTCGACGAAGGTCGTCTCGATGCCGAGCTTCGGGAGGGTCACCGCGAAGAGGTTGTAGGTGCCGCCGTAGAGGCTGCCGCTCGCGACGATGTGGTCGCCCGCGCCCGCGACGTTCAGCAGCGCGAGGAACTCCGCCGACTGGCCGGAGGCGACGAGCACGGCGCCGACGCCTCCCTCCAGCGCTGCGACACGGCCCTCGACCGCTTCGTTCGTGGGGTTGCCCAGACGGGTGTAGATCGGGCCGAGGTCGGACAGCGCGAAGCGGTCCGCCGCGGTCTTCTGGGAGTCGAAGACGAAGGAGGTGGTCTGGTAGATCGGCAGCGCGCGGGCGCCGGTCTGCGAGTCCGGCTCCTGGCCGGCGTGAATCTGGAGGGTCTCGAACGCGGTCATGGGGAGCTCCTTCGCTGGAGGGCGCGCGGCGTGGCGCCGGGCACCGGACTGAGGTCCGTCAGTGTCGTACTGGGTCCATCGTGGCTGAACCCGCAGCCGACCGGCGAGGGGTGCGTCATCGAACGTCACAATCGGACTCTTCCGGTGTCACAGCGCGTCACTGGAAGTCATCGACGTCACTGGGGACCATCGACTTCACTGGAAGTCACGGGCGCGCGGGGCGATGTCCGTGGCGATCGGCGTCAGCCGGTGCGCATACAGGCTCACGACGGCGGCGCCCGGCGCGCCATCGGGACGCAGTGCCCCGTCCGCCCGCTGGATGAGGCCCGTCACCGCGAGGACGTTCTTCGTGAGTGCGATCCTGCGGTGCCGCTGCATAAGTCCGCGGGTGCACACGACATTGAGCATGCCGAACTCGTCCTCGAGGTTGAAGAACGTGATCCCGTCGGCGGTCGACGGCCGCTGGCGGTGGGTGACGATGCCGGCGACCGTCACACGGGTGCCGTCGTGCACGTCCCACGCATCCCGCGTGGAGCCGTACCCGCGGGTGCGCAGAGCCTCCCGCAGCACCTCCGTCGGGTACCCGTCGACGGTCACCCCGGTCGCCCACAGCTCCGCGAGCGTCGTCTCGAAGGCGTCCATGCCCGGCAGCGCCGGTGCGGTCTCCGGGCCCGAGGTCCCCGGCAGCGTCGCCGGAGAGGCACCCGCCTGCCCGCCGGCTACCCACAGCGCCTCCCGGCGGTCCAGGCCGAGTGAGGCGAACGCGCCGGCCGTCGCGAGTCCCTCGAGTGCGCGGGTGGACAGCCCTGTCCGCTGGGCGACCTCGCCGACCGACGCGAAGGGGCCGTCGTTGCTGCGGGCGGCGACGACGACCTCGGCGGCGTCCTTCCCCACGTCCCGCACAGAGGCCAGGCCCACCCGGATCGCCAGTCCCCCGGCGGCATCCGGCCATCCGCCGCCGGACGCGGAGTCCGCCTCGAGATCCGCGAGCACCTGGGAGGCGTTCACGTCGACGGGACGGATGCCGACCCCGTGGCGGCGGGCGTCGGCGATGAGCGACTGCGGGGAGTAGAAGCCCATCGGCTGGGCGCGCAGCAGCCCGGCGGTGAAGGCCGCGTGATGGTGCCGCTTGAGCCAGGCCGAGTCGTATACGAGGTTCGCGAAGCTGATCGCGTGCGATTCGGGGAAGCCGTAGTTCGCGAACGCGGCGATCTTGTCGAAGATCGCCACGGCGATCTCCTCATCGACGCCGCGGGCTGCGGCTCCCGTGAGGAAGCGCTCGGACAGGAGTCGCATCCGCGTCTCGGACCGGCGGGATCCCATCGCGCGGCGCAGCTCGTCCGCGTCCGCCCCGGAGAACCCGCCCACGTCCATCGCCATCTGCATGAGCTGCTCCTGGAACAGCGGCACGCCCAGCGTCTTCTCGAGGCTCGAGCGCAGCAGCGGGTGGAGGTAGGTGACCTCCTCCTTCTGCTGCCGGCGGCGGATGTAGGGGTGGACGGATCCGCCCTGGATGGGGCCCGGCCGGATGAGCGCGACCTGGACGGCGAGGTCGTAGAAGCTGCGGGGAGCAAGTCGCGGCAGGGTGCCGATCTGTGCGCGGGACTCGACCTGGAAGACGCCCACCGCGTCGGCCGCGCAGAGCATGTCGAAGACCGCCGGGTCCTCCTGCGGGAGTGCGGCCCGGTCGATCCGCTCCCCCGTGTGCCGGGCGATGAGATCGATCGACTCGTGGAGGGCGGTGAGCATTCCGAGCCCCAGCAGATCGAACTTCACGAGGTCCATCGCAGCGCAGTCGTCCTTGTCCCACTGGACGACGGTGCGCCCCTCCATCGTGGCGGGCTCGATGGGGACGACCTCGCCGATCGGCCGATCCGCGAGGATCATCCCGCCGGAGTGGATGCCGAGGTGCCGGGGCGTCCCCAGCAGGCCGGCGGCGGCGGTGAGGACCGGGCCGGGCACCCCGTCCTCGTTGTCCCCCACCGGCTCGCCGGCTGCGGGCAGGCTCGACCAGCGGCGGATGCCCTTCGAGAAGGCGTCCTGCTGGCCGGGTGCGTAGCCCAGTGCGGAGGCCGCGTCCCGGACCGCCGACTTCGCCCGGTAGGTGATGACGTTCGCGACCTGTGCGGCGCGGTCTCTGCCGTAGTGGTCGTAGACGTACTGGATGACCTCCTCGCGACGATCGGATTCGATGTCGACGTCGATGTCCGGGTAGCCCTCCCGGTCAGGGGTGAGGAAGCGGTCGAAGAGCAGCCCGAAGCGCACCGCGTCCACCGCCGTGATGCCCAGGACGTAGCAGACGGCGGAGTTCGCGGCGGATCCTCGGCCCTGGCAGAAGATGTCGCGCTCCCGGCAGAACCGGGCGATGTCCCACACGATGAGGAAGTAGCCGCAGAAGCCCATCGATTCGATCGTGTCGAGTTCGCGGTCGACCTGCGCCCATGCCTGAGGCGCCGTCTCACGGGAGCCGTACCGGTGGAGGGCTCCGGGGAAGACGAGGCTGCGCAGGTGCTCGGCCTCCGTGTGGCCCGGCGGGATCGGAGTGGTGGGCAGGCGGGGTGCGGCGGCACGGAGGCTGAAGGCGGCCTCGGCGGCGATGCGCGCGGACTGGGCGACCGCGGCGCGGGGGAAGCGGGCGAGCATCTCCTCGCCCGTGTGGATGCGGGCCGAGGCGGTGGGCGGCAGCCAGCCCGCCATCGCGTCGAGGCTGCGGCGGGAGCGGACTGCCGCGCGCACCTGCGCGTCGCGGTGGCGGGCGCGGGTGGCGTAGTGGACCGCGTTCGTCGCGACGAGGGGCAGGCCCGTCCGCTCCGCGAGCTCCGTGAGGTGGCGGATGCGCTCGTCATCGTCCGGCAGCCCGTGGCGGGTGAGCTCGACTGCGAGGTTGTCGCGGCCTGCGGCATCGCGCAGGTTCCGCAGGGCGGTGAGGCCGCCGTCGGGGTCGTCTGGGTCGTCGAGTGCACGGGCGAGCGGTCCCTTCCGGCACCCGGTCAGCAGCTGCCAGGCCCCGGAGGTCCGTGTCTCCTCGAGGAGCTCCTCCGCGTGGAAGACCGGCCTGTTCTTCTCGCCGCGCATGTTCGCCGTCGTGATCGCGGCGGACAGGCGCCGGTAGCCGTCCACCCCGCGGGCCAGCACGAGGAGGTGCTCCGCGTCCGGATCCACCTGACCGGGGATGCGCTCCGTGAGGCCGATCGACAGCTCCGCGCCGAAGACCGTGGAGAGGCCCGCCTCTGCGGCGGCGGAGGCGAAGCGCGGGGCGCCGTAGAGGCCGTTGTGGTCGGTGAGGGCGAGTCCTGTGAGCCCTGCGGCGACCGCTGTCTCGACGAGCTCCTCCGGTTCCGAGGCCCCGTCCAGGAAGCTGAAGTCAGAGTGAGCGTGGAGCTCCGCATAGGGCGTCCCCGCGGGGACGCGGTGTGCCGGTGTCTTGTCGTGTGGAGTCTCGTCCGGCAGTCTCCGGGCAGGTCGAGTCCCCCACGATCCGACGGAGACGGGCAGATCTGTGCCGGGCTCGTCTGTGCTCGGCTGGTCTGTGCGCGCCTGCTCGGGTGGGGGCCGGTCGGAGAGCCTGCGTTCGAGCTCGGACCAGGGCGTGCGCGGGTTGAAGCCCGTCATGCGGCCACTTCCCTCATGCGTACTCTCCCAGCAGGCGCCAGCGCCCTTCCTCTTTGCACACGAGGAAGGCCGTGCCGTCGTCGGCGAGCACCTGGAGACGCACCCGGTACTGGCGGAGAGCAGGGTCCCACCAGCCGGTGTCGACGGGCCATGCTGACGAATGATCCACGATCCGGTACGCCCCGGATCCGGGGATGCGCAGAAGGGCGGGCGGCCTGTCGAGACCTGCCGGCCGGGCACTGACGGACGCGCCGGACTCATCGAGCAGCTCGATGGGGGTGTCGAGGACGCGTGCGGGGTGCGGGGCGGGGATCGTGCCCGGCCAGGGGGCCTCGGGATCGCGTGCGGCACGGGGCGTCTGCTGCCACGGCGTCCAGAGGTTCGTCTCACCGGGATCCCGACCTCCCTGCACGCCGGGGACCAGCACGGAATCGGGGCCGAACAGGCCCTGCACCCGCTCGAGGCTGTGGGAGACGTCGCCGGAGCTCCCGTCGAGGAGGCTGCGCTGGGTCTCGAGTGGGGCCGCGAGCTCTGCCGCGGTGAGTGTGAGGAGCGCGATCCCCTCGTCGAGACCGAGGTCGTCCTCGGGCGCGATCTCCTGGGCAGCCTCCTTCTGCTCGGCCTCCTTCTTCCGCGGCTTCCGTGTCTTCCGCCCGGTCCGGGAGCTCAGCCAGCCCTCCGCCTGCCAGCGAACCCGGTCCGCGACCCGGTTGTCGTCCATGTCCTCGAGCCGCCACGTCCGCTCGTGGTGGTCCCCCGAGGTCGCGGTGAGCCGAATCGTCACCTGGGTGCACGCGAGAGATCGCCGACGGACCGAGGCGAAGAGCTCTGCGGCGGCGCTGCGGGCGCGGAAGGCGAGGACGTCCGTGCGTGGCGTCGGAGGTTCGAGCGGCGCCTCGACGGACAGGTCCGCTTCGCGCGTGTGGTCGCGCAGCCCTCGATCGCCGAGGCCCCGTGCCAGATCCCGAGCACGCATCCCCAGCCGTCCGAACCGGGTTCCCACGTCTGCAGGATCGAGCCGCGCGAGGTCGCCCAGTGTGCGGAGCCCCAGTCGGGAGAGCACGCTCACGAGATCGCTGAGGTCCTCCGGGTCGAGGGTCTCGTCGAGGAGGTCCGCGGCTTCGAGCGCGTGGACGGGTTGGACGGCGAGGAACTCCGGGGTGCGACCGGCTTCGACACGGGTGGAGGTGCGCGCGGCCAGGAGCGCGGCGAAGGGCGTGTCCGCGATCCCGGGCAGGAACTCCCAGCCGGTCGACTCCGTGAGTCTGGCGAGAAGATACTCCACCGCGGAGGCCTCATCCGCGTGGACGTGCTGCAGGGAGTCGGCCGGAACGCTCACCGCTCCGGGCCCCAGCACGGTGAAGCGGGCCACTGCGGTGTCGAGGGCCTGCGTCGCTGCGACGAAGAGGCGGGCCTCCCCTTCCGGATCCCACGCGGTGAGGACCAGGCCCGGGCAGCGGCTCCGTGCGGCCCGATTCAGCATGTTCCGGCTGATGCCCAGTGCTCGGGCCGGCGCATTCGCGGAGACGACCCGGTTCGCCCGCAGGACGGCGACGGGATCCGTGGCGGACAGGTCCGCGTCGATCGCCGCTGCGAGCGCTGGCCAATCCGGAACGATGAGGGCGAGGAGCCGCTGCGTCATGGGGCACCGTCGGAGCGTGTGGAGGAGTCTGAGACGAGACGGAGCGTCCCTGCGGGGACGCTGTGGGATACAGCGGCGGAGGCCACGGGAGCAGCGGAGGAAGAGGAGGGGCGAGACCGCGGAGCTGTGGTCGCGCCGTGGGAGTCGGGGAGGACGAGGGTGTGCTCGCCGGTGTGCGCGCTGCGCAGGCGCAGGGTCCTGCTGCGCAGACGGCCCGTGCCACGATCCGTCCCCTCCCAGGATTCCTCGAGGACTGTCAGCCGCTCGGAGCTTCCGGGGAACGAACTCCCACGCTCTTTCACTCCTCCCTTCGCTGCTCCAGGACCATTCAGCAGGATGAGGGTCGCTCTGCTGTCCCGGAGCTTGGCGGCGATCCGCGCTCGGTCCCCCGCCGAGGCGGAGAACCCCGGATCGACGACGAGCACGTCGAAGGACTCCAGCAGGATCGACGTCACGCGCATCCAGTCCTGTGCAGGGGTGTCCAGGCAGACGAAGCGTGACAGGTCGATTCCCAGATCCCGCATCGCTGAGGCCGCTGGTGCTCCCAGTCCGATGCCCGCACACCACCCTCCGTCCCGGGTCGTCTCCGCACAGCAGGCCAGCGCGAGGGAGAGCACGGCCCGCCCGCTGAGGGAGACGACTTCTCCCTGAGGAAGGCCTCCCCGCGCGAAGAGTCCTGCGAGTGCGGAGCCGACCGGCCGAGGGCGTGCCTGATCGATGAGGGCCGTCGCCGTGGGGATGCCCAGGGAACGACTCAGCTTCTGCGTGAGTGCGCGCGCATCCGTCACCGCATCTGCTGCGGCGGTGGCGGGTGTGGGGGCGACGGACATACCCCCAGTATCGAACACACGTTCGAACGCGGCAAGTGTGCTGGTGTCGCTCACGCAGAGCCCTGCGCCTGCCCGCCGGCCCGATGGTCGCGCAGTGTCCTCTCCGCATCGAACAGCCACGCGATCCCTGCATCGAGGGTGAAGCCCCACCCGCCGCCGATCGTCACGATGTCCGGCTCACAGGGCCCCAGTCGGGCATTCGGGAGGTCGACGAGTGACGGATGGGTGACAGACGTCGCGGGGGCGGGGTCCGCGGAATCGGGGCAGTCGGAGGGATCCGAGAGCAGCTCATCGCCTGCGCGGAGGAGCGCGCCCTCCTCCGTGTGGACGTCGAACCCCGGCCCCGCACGCAGGGCGCCGGTGAAGGGCCGGTCGGCGGCGCGGGTGATGCGCAGGCGGTTCTCGTGGACGGCGATGTGATGCGATCGGCAGAGGAGGAGCATGTTGTCCATGTCCGTGGGGCCGCCCTCGCTCCACATGCGGATGTGGTGAGCCTCCAGGCTGTGGCGGCGGGTGCAGTCGGGGAACTGGCAGTGGAGGTCCCTGGCGGACAGCGCGATGCGCTGCTGCGGAGATGCCAGTCTGCGGGAGCGCCCCAGCGCAAGCACGTCTCCGCTGGCGTCGACGAGGGCTCCGACCAGCTCGCCGCCGCAGGCCAGGCGAGCCGCCGAGGCGGTCGTCAGTGGGCCGCGCTCCGCAGCGTGGCAGCGCTCTTTCAGCATCCGTGACGTCCCCGCGGGGGCGTCTGCGCCCTCTGCACCTCCTGCACCCTCTGCGCCGCTGCCTGCACCGAGGGCCTCGGGCGAGACGTGCACGACGACTGTGGCGCGGGCTGCGCGCCCCCGATCCTTCCGCGACATCTCATCCCGGTGCTCCCGCATGAGCTCGAGGAGAGCATCGACCCGCGTCGCACGATGCTCGGCGCGCACGGGCGGTGGAGGGGACGCCTCTCCCCCGCTGTCGGATCCGCCCCCGCTGTCGGATCCGTCGTCGGATTCTTCCGTGCGGTCAAGGCGATCGCGGACTGCATCGAGCGCCTCCAGGAGTTCGACCGCATCGGCCTCCGGCAGATCCAGGATGATGCGGGTCCGCCCGTACTGCTGGGTGGAGATGTAGAGAGAGTCCTGCTCCAGCCGGCGAGGCAGGCGAACAGTGACCGCGGCCTCCTCACTGCCGGGGGCCTCGGCGGACGACGCCAGGGGGACCCGGACCTCGGCGATGCCCTCCGGATCCGACGGGTCGAGTCGCCGGTAGGCGGCGACCATCGCGGAGATCTGTGACGCGGTCGCATGCCGGGTGATCTCCGCCGCCTCCTCGTCGTCGATGCGACCGCTCAGGCGAGTGATCTCGCGCGCCTTGCTGAAGGAGATCTTCCCCTCCTCCAGCAGGGAGGCGACCTGCGGCAGCGCGCGCAGGCCCCGCATGACTCGGATGTGCTCCCGTGCGGTGTGCGAATCCATCTCGCACACGAAGGACACCCACTGGGCGAGGGTGCGGACGCCGATCCAGTGCGTCCACGCCTCTGATCGGTCGATCTGATCGAGCAGCTGCAGGAACTGCGCCTGCTGCCGGGCGATGCTGCCGGCGAGGCGACGCATGCGGTCCGCGATCTCCTGTGCCTCGTCGATCCCGACCATGCTGTGGAGGTCGTCGCCGTGAGGGTCGTCGGTGCCGTGAGGCCCGCCAGCGCTGAGTCCATCGGTGCTGTCTGTCATCGCATCCTCCTGGGGTCCGTCGGGAATCGGCGACGCCGTCGTCGCGGGTGGGCTCCCCGATCTGCCCTGTGCTGACACAGTAGAAGGAGGCACGGACACAGGAATGCGATCGAACGATCCCGCAGTCATCCAAGAGGCCATCATGAACGACACAGAAACCGAACAATCCGCTGCCGCCACTCCCCCATGGGCCCCTGCGACGTCCCCGCGGGGACGGCAGTAGGCTGAAGCCCTTATGAAGGGCCTGAGCATCGTCTTCCACACGCCAGAGATCCCCGGCAACACCGGCAACGCAATCCGTCTTGCGGCCGTGACCGGAGCGCATCTGCACCTCGTCGAGCCCCTGGGCTTCGACCTCTCCGACGCGAAGCTGCGGCGGGCCGGGCTCGATTACCACGACCTCGCGCACGTGACGGTCCACCCGACCCTGGAGGACGTGTGGGAGACGCTGGGCGACCGCCGCGTCATCGCCTTCACGACGCACGCGCAGGACAGCTTCGCGGACGTCTCCTACCAGCCCGGGGACGTCCTTCTGTTCGGCAGGGAGTCCACGGGACTGCCCGACGAGGTCGCCGGTGATCCGCACGTCGATCTCCAGGTGCGGATCCCCATGCAGCCGTCCCGCCGGTCGCTCAATCTTGCGAACTCCGCCTCTATCGCTGTCTACGAGGCCTGGCGACAGCACGGGTACCCCGGCGGGGCGTGACGAGGCGATATGATCGAGGCGATCCGTCCGGGCTCAGCGACGCGCCTCCCCAGGCAGTCGTCGCAGCTCGGAAGCCGACACTGAAGACCAACGACGAAGGACATCGTCTCGCATGACTGACCCCACCACTCCCCGCGTCCTCACCATTGCAGGATCTGATGTGTCCGGAGGTGCGGGCCTCGCGGCGGACCTCAAGATGATCAACGAGTACGGTGCGTTCGGCACCGCCGTCGTCACCTGCGTCGTCACGTTCGACCCGGACGACTCGTTCGGGCACGTCATCAACTTCCTCGACACGGACCTCATCGTCCAGCAGCTGGAGTCCACACTCGCGATCCACGACTTCTCCGTCATCAAGTCGGGGATGCTCGGGTCCGTCGAGTCGGCGCTCGCCCTCGCCGACCGTCTCCGCGAGAACGAGCTGCCCTACGTCTTCGACCCCGTGCTCGTCTGCAAGGGCAGCGGCACGATGGTCGATCTCAAGGACCTGTTCGTCGAGAACCTCGTGCCCCTGGCGACTGTCATCACCCCGAACCTCGAAGAGGCGGCGACGCTGACCGGCGCGGATCCGATCGAGTCGATCGACGAGATGGTCACTGCCGCGCGTGCGATCAAGGCGATGGGAGCCAAGCACGTGGTCGTCAAGGGCGGCGCGCGCCTGGCCGGGCCGGATGCCATCGACGTCCTGCTCGAGGAGACGGAATCAGGAGAGCGCGTCACCGTCCTGACCGCGCCGAAGGCTCACGAGAAGCTCGTGAACGGTGCGGGGTGCTCCTTCGCCTCCTCGATCGCGGCGGGACTGGCGACCGGTCTCGACGTCGCGGAAGCGGCTCGCAGTGCGAAGGCCCGGATCGCCCACGGGATCGCCTCCTCGCTCACGAACGCGACCGGGGTCGATTCGCTCTTCCACCCCGCCTCGCGCGTGCAGCCGCAGGAGGGACTGTTCGTGACGGTCGAGGAGTACGGCGCTGACGACTGAACGGCCGAGGACTGGACGGCCGAGGGCTGAATGATCACCGGTCGGGCACACCGCTGAATGACTGCGGGCCCGGAACCCTCGCGAAGAGGATTCCGGGCCCGCAGTCGTGTGAGGACGCGTTCAGCCGCGGCGGCCGAAGCCCTTGTAGCGGTCCTTGAACTTCTCCACGCGGCCGGCGGAGTCGAGGATGCGCTGCTTGCCCGTGTAGAACGGGTGCGATGCCGAAGAGATCTCGACGTCGATCACGGGGTACGTGTTGCCGTCCTCCCACTCGAGGGTCTTCTCGCTCGTCGCGGTCGACCGGGTGAGGAACTTGGTGCCGGAAGCGAGGTCATTGAAGATGACCGGGCTGTACTCCGGGTGGATGTCCTTCTTCATTCTGAGTCCTTTGCTGTGAATTCTGATCAGGCCCTGATGCAGCTCGCGCTGCCTGCCAGTGCCCGAATTCCGCACTGATCCGCAACCGACATGGAGGTCTGGCCCCGAGGGGCCGCGCGCGGACCAGCTACCCATTGTACACAGCTGCGGGCCACTCCTGGTTAGGCTGAGGACATGAGCATTCTTCCCGAGTCCGTGACCACGTTCGCCCTGCCCGAGGCGGCCGAGCAGCAGCCGCCCCTCCTGGGAGACCCGGTCGCTCGAACCGCCGCCGAGGCCCCGGCCGCCCTGCAGGATGCCCGCGCCTTCGCGATCGATCCGGACCTCGCGGACACCGCAGCGCTGATGGAGGCGTACGGCCTGCCTGCGGAGGCTTCAGCGAACTGCGTGGTGATCGCCGGAACGCGGGATGGGGATGAGCGAATTGCGGCGTGCGTGGTCCTGGCGTCCACGCGTGCGGATGTGAACAAGCGGGCCAGGAAGCTGCTGGATGTGCGCAAGGCGTCCTTCCTGTCGATGGACCGGGCCGTCCAGGACTCCGGGATGGAGTACGGGGGCATCGGCCCGATCGGGCTGCCGGACGGTTGGCGACTGCTGATCGACTCGCGCGTGGTGGAGCAGGCGGAGGTGGTGATCGGCTCGGGGATCCGCGGGTCGAAGATCGTGCTGCCCGGTGCGGCTCTCGCACAGCTGCCCGCGGCCGAGGTCGTCGAGGACCTCGCGGTCGCGGTCGCCTGATGGATGGGGTCAGGAGTTTTCCACAGGTCTGAGCCGGTCTCTTCCGAAACTCGAGGAGAGCGGATAGATTAGCGCCCACTGACATCAATGCTGATGGGGTGGTTGTGGGTGGAGGGTTTCCGACCAGGCGCACGGTTGTGCCCCGGGGCGTCTCGCCGAGGTGCGAGAACCCGCCGACCGCTCAGAGTCGCCGCAGCCGCGCTGGCAGCGCTGTCGCTGCTCGGGCTGTCCGGGTGTTCGGGAGCGGCCGATGCCGCACCCACGGTCGGTCCCACCGCTGGCGCCGACGAGCCCACAGAACCGACCGAGTACCAGCCATCCCTGCCGCCCTATACGAGCGAAGTCGACCTGTCGGCAGAAGATGAAGCCGAGGTCGAAGAGCTCCTGCTGCTGATTGATGAGTTCAGCACGTATACGTCGGATGTCACCGCGCAATCAGTATCTGGTTTACAGTCCATTAAAGACAACCTGGATCCGAAATTTATCTCGTCACATGAAGAGTTTGTCTCAGAAGTTAACGCTGATGGCCACGAAGTAGGCGGTTCTGTCACCATTTCCGATACTGCGGTTTGGCGATTCGAGGATCACAATTACGCAATGGTCGGAATTTGTTATGACTACGATCACTGGGGCGTGGTTGACCCGGATACTGGTGATGCCGTTGAGGGCCATGAGGTTAACCGGCTCATCGTAAAAGAGAGTGTAGAAGTGGTCTGAAGCCGCCGGTGTCTAGCAGT
>NZ_FWFF01000011.1 GCF_900163715.1 Brevibacterium yomogidense
GGCCGGGGCGGGATCGGGTTGGCGTCGGCGCAGGAGTTCGTCGTAGGCGGTGACGGTGGGCAGGGGCCGGGTGTCTTCGGGCAGGTGCGCGATGACCTGGTGCGGGTTGGTGGGGCGTCGGGGTGGCAGGTTCACGACCGTCCCGCCCCTGGTCTGGCTGGCTGGGGCGGGTGTGTGGGTGGTGGCATGGCGGCGGGCTTCGACGGCGACGACGTCGGGGCTGATCGCGCCCACCGACAGGGCCGAGGTGATGCCGGCGATCACCGCGTCGGACGGGAGGGATCGGTGGAGCAGGAGCACGTCGATCAACGCTTGGGTCCCGGCCACGTCGCCGCTGGTCTTGCGGGCCGCGGCCCAGAACGCGTCGTGGGCTGCGGTGAATGCTCCGGCGGCGCGGGCCTGCGCGAGGGCGGTGGAGCCGGGGAACGCGCCGGGCTTGTGGCGCAGGACCTCGAGGTAGTGGTCCAGCTCGACCCGGGTCACCCCACGGGTGCCGAGGCGTGGGTGGGTGGCCACTACGGTGCGGCCCTCGAACACGACCACGCACGAGGCCCGAAGGCTGACGCGGACGCGTTGGCCGATGAGGTGCGCGGGGACGGAGTACTTGACCATGCGGACGGTGATCAGGGCGGAGCGGTCGACGCGGGGGTGGAGGATCAGGCCGGGGTCGAAGTCATCGGCCGGCAACGGTGCCAGGTGGTCGAGTTCGGCGTGGTGGTCCTGCCCGATCGTGTTGGCGTGGCCGGTGATGCGGCGGGTGTTGTCGTCGTGCTCGCAGGCACGGATCTTGTCGTTGAGTTCGTCCAGGCTGGCGACTTCGGGCATGGGGGTGAGGTGGTTGCGGCGGAACCAGCCGACCTCGCCCTCGACGCCGCCTTTCTCGTGGGCGCCGTCGATGCCTGGCTGGCAGTAGAACGCGTCGAAGCCGTAGTGGGAGCGGAACAGCACCCATCGTTCGTTCTCGTCGCGTAGCCGGTCGCCGCCGTGGATGACCTGCACCACGGCGGAGGTGAGGTTGTCGTAGCGGATGTGGCGGGTGGGGATGCCGCCCAGGGCGTGGAAGGCCTCGATGTGTCCTTCGAGGAAGGCCTCCTGCCCGCCGGTCGGGTAGACGCGGTGGATGGCCTTGCCGGAGTGGGACAGGCGGTAGACGAACATGTGGCACTTGGTCTTGACGCCGTCCAGGATGACGTAGACCTCGCCGAAGTCGACCTCGGCCTCCGCGCCGGGGGCGTGGTCCTGCGGCACCATCGCCTCCACCCGGCGCCCGGCCTCCAGATCGATCTGCGCGCGCCGGACCCGCACGTAGTCCCGCACCGTCGAGTACGACAGGTCCGTGGCGTCGTGCTCGTCACACAGCCGGGCCAGGATCCGGGTCGCGGTATGACGCTGCTTGCGCGGCGCAGTCAGGTCATAGCGCAGCATCTCGTCGATCGCCGGCTTGTACGGATCCAGGCGCGGTGCTGTGCGGACCGGTTTCTTGCGAGGTGGGGGTTCGGCAGCGGCGAGGGCCTGGCGGACGGTGCGGCGGTGGACTCCGTGTTTGCGGGCGAGCTCGCGGATGGACAGGCCATCGACTCGCGCGTCGTGGCGGATGTCGGCGTACAGCTGCACTCGTGACCCCATCTTGGCTCCCTTGCCCTCGCGACTGGTTCCCAGTGATGGGGACCAGCGTGAAGGGGTGGGGCCAGTTCAGACCGTCAACACCCCGGCAAGTCGCACGCGGGGCCAGATCAGGCCGTCACAACGGGGCCAAACCAAGCTGTCACAACCAGCCCGGTCACCATGCACGTGAGGGAGGCGACGACGTCGTTCGCTGCTCTTTCTGATCCATCCTGTTCGGCCTTCCTCCGTGGTGCTCGGTGCCCGTCACAGGCCGGGTCGGCGGAGGCGTTCGATGAGCGCATCGAGGCCATCGGAGAACTCGCGGTCGGCATGATCTGCGGCCAGCAGGTCATGCAGTTCCGTGACTGCTGGGTAGTCTTCCGATGCTTCGGCAGTGCCGGTCTCTTCTGTCACCGCAGCTGTCACCGAATCGATCGTGCCAGCGCCGGTGGGGGAGAGCGCTCCGCCTCGGGGCGAGGCCTCCAGGAGGAGGTGGCCGAGGAGGAAGCTGGTGAAGGCCTTGTAGGCATCGACTGCGCGTCGGTGTGAGAACCCGTGGGAGAGCAGGGAGGAGAGGAAGTGCTCGACCCAGCGCATGCTGCGCAGGGGCGGTCGCAGCCAAGGCGCCTCCGGTGGTCGCGTGGCGACCAGCGGGAACGTTCGCGGGTGCTCGGCCTCCAGTTCGCGCAGCGCACCTCCGACACTGCGAAGGTATTCCTCCCAGGAATCGGTGGCGGAGGTGATGCGCGGGTCGTCGAGGAGATCGTCGACGAGACGGTCGACCACGGCACCGAGCAGCTGGTCCTTGCCCTCCACATGCCGGTACAGGGCCATGGCTTCGACGCCGAGGTGCGAGCCGAGCCTGCGCATGGTCAGCGACTCGGCACCATGGGCGTCGATGTACGCGGTCGCGGCCTCAACGACCCTCGTGCGGTTGAGACCTCTGGACATCGAGTCTCAGCGGTCGGTGCCGCCGGGCGCATCGCCCTCAGGCTCCTGCGGCACCGCCTCGACGACCTCCTCCTTGCTCTCGAAGTGCGTTTCAGTCAGCGTCCGCAGGGCCTGCAGGGTCTTCGCGTCCGCCCCGCGGGTGGAGGCGTACTCGATCAGTTCATCCTTCGTCGCAGGGAACTCGACTCCCTGAAGGGCCTTCGCCGCTCGGAGTTCATCGCGTGCAGTCATGGCTGTCCTCCTGTGTCGTCACTGTGTCGTGGGTCGTGGATGTCTTCACTGGTCGGGTACTTCGAATCGCAGGATCGCGGCGATCGCATCGTCTACCTGGGAGTCGATGAGCGAGACCTCGGCGTCGGTCCGCACGCTCGCAGCGAGGAGCTCCGACTCTCGTGTGCCGGTCCGGTCGTACTCGAGCAGGAGCGTCTCCACAGCTCCCATCTCCAGCGCCCGCGCGATGCGGCCTGCACCCTCAGCAGCCAGGCCGCGTGACGTCGCTGTGCCGAACTGATCTGCCCGCTGCCGGGCGGCTTCGTCGCTGCGCTCCGCAGCGAGGCGGTGCAGCTCGTCTGCCAGTGCATCCTCGGCGCCGTCATCGGACACTCCGCCGGACGTGACCTCTGCGTAGTCGTCCCGGAGCGCGGCGGAGAGCTCATCGCGCAGTGCGGTGCGCCCCTGCACCTCGCCGGCGAGCACAAGCAGGTCAGGCTTCCATCGCTTCGCCACCGCATCGAGGTGGTCTGCGACGTCGCGGACGTTCTGCTTGACCACTTCGTCGGCTCTGCGCTGGATGTGCTTGTGCGACAGTGCACCCTCGCGGGGCTTGTGCACACTCTCGGAGTCGCTGCTGACGACCCCTTCGGCCTGCGTGTCGACTGTCTGGGAGTCGGACACGACCACCTGACGCACGACGGCACCGTGCTGGTTGGCGATGGCCACGAGGAGGCGAGCGGAGCGCTCCCTCTCGCGGATGAAGGCCCCGAGTTCCGGCTCGTCGCTCAGATGCGCCGCATCTCCGGCGCCCAGCGCAGCGTCCCAAGCCTCATCGAGGACGATGCCCGTGGCATCGGCCACCAGCACGCGTCCGTTGGACTGCACCTCTCCGGATTCTGCACCGAGCACCGCCTCGTCGAGCTGGGAGAGGACTGGGTCGGAGGCTCCTTCTTCGCTGAGGCGACCGCGGAGCTCGTCCCACCTGAGCCTCACCTGCTGCCGTGCGTCCTCGGCGGGGGAGCGGCCCTCCAGGTAGATCGTGACGAAGGGTGCCTGCCCGTCGTAGACCTGACGTATCGCGTTCAACTGCATGCGTCGACCTCCTCGTGGATTCGCTGGCAACCTCGGTTGCCTTCGTATACACGGTAAACATGCGAGAGATGGCGACGTCAACCAGTCTCTGGGCGGCAAGGTGTCTTGCTGTCGAGCGACTATTCTGCCGCGGCGCTTTGGTCTCCGGACCTCTTCGTGCGAGTGCATGCATGGCCGTCACGAGCGCTGCTGGGGTCGCGATCGCCGGTGTATCGGAGTGGTACCATAAAGAGGTACAAGTGACCGGCGTTGGGATATGCAGAGGGAGTGACGATATGTCCATCAGTGCCAGTGAGGCCCGCAGGACGCTCTTCCCGCTCATCGAGCGTGTGAATGACGACCGCGACGCCGTCGAGATCGTCTCTCGCCATGGCAATGCCGTCCTCATGCCTGCCGATGAGTACGCGGCGTGGCAGGAGACTGCCTACCTGTTCCGCTCGCCGGCCAATGCTCGCAGGCTGCTCGACGCCTATGAGCGTGCCGCCCAGGGTCAGGTGGAGGCGCACGAGCTCGACCGGGAGGACTGAGTGCGCCTGGTCTGGGACCCGTACGCCTGGGAGGACTACAAGAACTGGCAGACTGCGGACCGCCGGATCCTCAAACGGATCAACACGCTCATCGACGCGTGTCTTCGGGATCCCTTCGCCGGCATAGGAAAGCCCGAGCAGCTCAAGTACGGTGCGCGGGGTGCCTGGTCGCGTCGCATCACTGAGGAGCACCGACTCGTGTACCTCGTCGTCGACGATGACCTGGTGATCCTCCAGGCGCGCTACCACTACTGAGCGGCTCCCCGGCGACCATTCGCCGGGCGGGAGGTCGCAGCCTTCCACTCTGTGACATGAGCCACTAGGCTCGAGCGGATGGAGATGCGCGTGATGGGGCGCGTCGAGATCTTCACGGATGACACCTCCTGGGGAGTGCACGGACGCACGCAGCGCGCGCTGCTGTCCCTCCTCATCCTCCGACTCCGGGTCTGGACACCCGCCCCCTACCTCGTCCGGGCGCTCTGGCCGTCCGACGCATCTGATCGTGCGCTCGCGCGCCTCCACGTTCAGATCCACCGCCTGCGCAGACAGCTGGGAGGCGATGTCGTCAACAGCTCCCCGAACGGGTATCGGCTCAACATCCGCGACGACTCGATCGACGCGTGGCGGTTCGAGCGCTCGGCGGAGTCGGCTCTCGCGCACACCGGCCGTGGAGGCCACGACGCTCACCTGGTCCGTCGGCTCGACGAGGCGCTGGCGCACTGGGGCGGGGAGCCCTTCCCGAACGTCGACGCCGCCGACGTCGACACCTGGCGGCACACTCTGCATGAGCTGCACACACGCGCGCAGGAGGTCCGCAGCGAGACTCTCCTGCACCTCGGTGACAGCCGTGCCGCACTGGACGTGCTCACGCCGCTCGCCGCGCAGCAGCCCTCGAACGAGCGGGTGCAGGCGCTGCGGATGTCCGCTCTGCAGCAGGCGGGCCGGTCGGAGATGCTGCCGCAGGTGTACGAGGAGGCCCGCAGCGCGCTGACCGACCTCGACCTCACGCCGGGGCCGGATCTGCTGGCCGCCCACGCCCACCTGCTGGACGGTCACCACACGTTTGCGCCACCGGACGGCGCACCGCCCGCGGTCCCAGCCCCGGCGCCGTCGCTCGAACGGGCCGCAGCACTCTTACGGCACCGCGAGGACGAGCTGCGGCGCGCGCTCGCCGCCCACGACGATGACCGGCTCTCGCTCCTCGACGGGGATGGTGACCATCCACCGCCCGCGCAGGATGTCTCGCTGCGCCGCGAACTCGCCTACGTGCTGACCGGCAAGGGCCGCCACGACGAGGCGCTGTCGCTCCTGGGCCATCTGGAGGCACTCCACGTGATGCACGGGCAGGAGGACGATCGGGCCGTCGTCCTGCGCGACATGGTCGCGGTGATGGCTCTGACCGGTGATCTGCGCCGCGCCCTGCGCCTGCTGGGCGAGGCCGCCCGCATGGACGAGCGCACCACCGGCACGGACGCGCTGCTGCAGACCGTGCGCGCCCTCATCCTCACCCACATGGGGCGCCTGACCCGTGCCGAGGACTGCCTCGCGGCGGCCGGACGCTCCACCAGCCCGAGGGACCGCGCGAACGGCCGCGATCTGATGTGGTGGCGGGCCCGCAGCCAGATCGACCGTCGGGCCGGTCGTCACACTGAATCCGTGCCCGAGGCCCTCGAAGCATCGCGCATCGCCAGAGCGGGCAGCGCGGGCGGTGACCCAGGCCCATCGTCGCTGGATGTCGCCTGCTCCCTGCGGGACGCCGGCGACCGGACGTGCTTCGCCTGGTACCGGTCCGTCATCCGCTTCGCCCACGACTCCGGGCGCTTCCCACTGGCCGCGTGCGCCCACGCGGCGGCGGCGAAGGCCCACCTGCTGTGGGGCGATCCGGAGACGGCTGCGGCGCATGGTCGTACGGCCCTCGACCTCGCCCGGCGGTGCGGCTGCTGGCTGTTCGCCGGGCGGGCCGCGTCACGCCTCGCGGAGGCGGAGGAAGGGCTGGGGAACACACGGTCGGCCCAGTTCTTCCGGCGCGAGGCACTGGCTGCCTACCGCCGCGCCGACTTCCCGCTCGCCCGCGAGGTGCGCGCACGGCTCGAGGGCCGTGGAGTTCACGCCCGCGATCACGCCGGCGGGACCGGATGATTGGCGGCGAACACGTCGTCGGGATCGTAGACGCTCTTCACCCGTGTGAGGGTCAGCCACTCGCGGTCCCCGTAGCTGAGTTCGGGGTCGACCGGGGCCTCGGCGAAGTTGAGGTACTGCTTGCCGGTGCTCCACGGACTCATCGCCTGCACGAGGGAGAGGGCGTCCGCGTGACCGCGAGACCTGTTCTCCGGGGTGTCGGCGACTGCTGCGCCGAAGAGCATGAAGTTCCCGTCCAGACGGTTCATCGCCCCGCCCTCCGGATGCCGCCGGGACAGGGCGGCGCCCAGTTGCCGCAGCTCGGCGGTCAGAAGTACATGCTCCGTCCCGGGGCCCACCTGGCTGAGGAACGCGTCGACCGCCTCGTCCGGCATCGTCCCCAGCAGGGTCGAATCGCCGACGACCGGCGTGGGGCCCTCCGGATCCATGTGCAGCCGGGCCAGCGACCACGGCGGCACCTGCGCGAAGGTATCGACCTCGGGGCGCAGTCGCCGGAGAGGATCGAGAGTCTTCTGAGCCCGGTCCTCGGGACCCAGAACCGCCCCGTCCAGGCAGACGACAGGACGACCGCGGACGGCTCCGGGGACCTCGGGCGCGTCCGGCAGGTTGAGTATGCGCATCGACGTGGTGATCTCGTCCGGTGCGCCGGGTGCCCAGTGGGCCCAGGCGCGGATGACGCGCTCCGCGTCGTCGATGTCCCACACCATCATCCCCGCGTGCACGGAAGCGATCGGGTAGAGGGAGAATTCGAAGGAGGTGACGATGCCGAAGTTGCCGCCGCCTCCCCGCAGCGCCCAGAAGAGGCTCTGGTGCTGCGAGTGGTCGGCGCGGATGAGGCTGCCGTCGGCCAGGACGATCTCCACTCCGGTGAGGCTGTTGGTCGCCATCCCCAGGCGTCGGCCGTAGAGGAAGATCCCGCCGCCCAGCAGGTAGCCTCCCACCCCCACATCGGGGGAGGAGCCGTGCAGACACGCGAGACCGTGGTGGCCGGCGGCCTCGATGACGTCGCCCCACAGGGCGCCGCCCTGCACGTGGGCGGCGGCACTCGACGGATCGACGCTCACCGCCGTCATACGAGACATCGTGAGGAGCACGGTGGAGCTGAGGTCGTGCTGGACCAGGGGACCGGCGTTGTGGCCGGTGCTCACCGGTGCCACTCGCAGGCCCAGGCGCCGCGCCGCCGTGACGACGTCGGAGACCTGCAGTGCGGTGGTCGGTTCGGCGACAGCGGCGGGGTAGAGGTCGACCGACGTGTTCCACATCGCGCGGGCTCCGTCGTAGCCGGGATCGCCGGGCAGGTGGATGGTCACGGGTCCTGTCATCGCGCGCAGGGCCGAAGCGTCCTGTTCTGTGGGCGCCTGCGCAGTGGTCGCCTCTGCTGCGGCTGCCTGTGCGACGTCGGAGTGTGATGAGTCGTCAGTCGAAGCGACGACACTGAGGCTGTCGGTGTGGAGGGACATGGGTCTCCATTCGAGGATGTGTGCGGGGAGTTCCGGCCGATCGACTGTGATGCGGTCGGTCCTCTGAGGGACGTGGTCACGCTCGCACCCGTCGCTTACTTCCCGCTTTCAGCGGGTGAGCGGCATCCATAGACGCAGACCGCGCTGACATGGGAGCCTGTGCCGTACCGATGCGCGGATGCGTGCACTGCGGAGGGGATGGAGACCGATGCCGATTCCACAGACGATGAGTGCCGTGCGGCTGATGGGCCATGGCGGTCCGGAACAGCTGGTGTTCTCCGATGACGTGCCCGTGCCGCTTCCCGCAGACGGGGAGGTGCTGATCGATGTGCACGCCTGCGGGATGAACAACACCGACGTGTGGGTGCGCGAGGGCGCCTACGGCAGCGACACCGACCCCAACGAGGTCTCCACCTGGCGGCGTGGTCGCTCCACACTCGAGTTCCCGCGCATCCAGGGTGCCGACATCGTCGGCCGCATCGCCGGCGTCGGACCAGGTGTCGACCAGGACCGCATCGGTGAGCGGGTGATGGTCGACTTCAGCCTCTACAACCGGCCCGAGGGTGATGAGTCGCTGGCCGACATCGACTACATCGGACACGGTCGCGACGGTGGCTATGCCGAGTACGTCGCGGTCCCTGCGGAGAACGCCTACGAGATCACCGCGGACGTGTCCGACGCGGGGCTGGCCACGTTCTGCTGCGCCTACCTCACCGCCGAGCAGATGCTCGACCGCGTGCGCCTGGCCGAGGGTGAGCGGATCCTGGTGACCGGATCCTCGGGCGGAGTCGGTTCAGCCGTCATCCAGCTGGCCCGCGTGCGCGGCGCGATCCCGTACGCCGTCACGAGCGCGGGCAAGGAGGATGCGCTGCGGGCGATCGGTGCCGAGGACGTCATCCTGCGCGACACCGATGACCTGGTCGCCGAGGCCGCACGGGTGGTCGACGGGCCGGTGGACGTCGTCGCCGATCTGGTCGCGGGACCTCTCTTCAACGACCTGCTGCGCATCCTGCGCCCCGAAGGCCGCTACACGACCGCCGGAGCCATCGCCGGTCCGGTGGTCGAGCTGGATCTGCGCACCATGTACCTCAAGCACCTCGAGCTGCACGGCTCCTCCCAGGGGACCCGCACCGCCTTCCGCCGCCTGGTCGGGTACATCGAGGACGGGACCATCCGGCCTCTGCTTGACCGCACCTTCCGGCTCTCCGACTTCCACGAGGCCCAGCGCACCTTCACGGACAAGACCTATATCGGGAAGCTGGTGGTGGTCCCCGACCGGCACTGGGACGACGTGGGGGTGCCCCATGCGCCGTGAGCGGAGCCTCGATCTGATCGATGCCCAGGCCGGTGGCGACGTGTCCCGCGTGGTCACCGCCGGCATTGAACCGATCCCCGGCACGACGGCACTGGAGAAGGCCCGGTACCTCCAGCGCGAGGGGGACGGGCTGCGTCGGCTGCTCCTGTCGGAGCCGTACGGGGACCCCGCGATGTCCGTCGACCTGATCGTCGAACCGGGCCATCCGGAAGCGCAGGCTGGCTACATCATCATGGAGGCCATGGGCTACCCCCTGTACTCCGGGTCGAACACCATCTGCGTCGCGACCGTCCTGCTGCAGAGCGGCATGATCGAGATGACCGAGGGGCTGCAGGACGTGGTCCTGGAATCACCGGCGGGGCTGGCGCGGGTCAGCGCGCGCAACGTCGACGGCCGCGTCGAGTCGATCACGACGCAGGGCGAGCCCGCCTATGTGGCCGAGCGCGGCCTGTCGGTCGATGTGCCGGACTACGGCCGCGTGGAGTTCGACCTGGTGTGGAGCGGCGCCTACTACGCCATGATCCACGCCGCCGACCACGGCTTCGACCTCACACCCGACGAGCAGATCGCACTGACGGCGTTCGGCGACGCCTTCGTGCGCGCGGCACGTCCCGGACTGCGTCAGGAGCACCCCGCACTGGGAGACGTGGGTCCACTGCCGTTCGCCCATTTCATGGGCCGGGTACGCACGCTGGAGAACGGCAAGGTCGAATCCCGCTCAGCGACCTACGTGCACCCGGGCGTGATCTGCAGGAGCCCGACGGGGACCGGCACCTCGGCCAGGCTGGCGCTCATGGCGGGCCAGGGGGACCTGGGCCCCGGGGACACCCTGGAGACGATCTCTCCGCGCGGCAATCGCTTCGTGGGCACTGTGCTCGGAGAGGCCATGGTCGGAGACTTCCCGGCGTGGCACTCGACCATCACCGGGGGAGCTCGCCTGTTGGCGCACTCGCGGGTCACGGTCGACCTGGACGATCCGCTGGTGGACTCATCGGATCTGGAGAAGCTGCTGAGCCCGTGAGGCGGTGGCCGGGTGAGTCGCAGGGCGGCGTGCGCTGGGTGCGTTGCGGCGGGTGCGTTGCGGCGGGTGCGTTGAGGCGGTTGCGTTGCGCCGGCTCAGCCTCCGGCACATAGTCTGGACGGATGGATGAGACGACGAACCCGGAGCACGTGGCCGAACAGCGTGGAGTGAACGTCACGCGGACCGGCTTCGAACGGTACACAGTGACGACGAAGGCCGGTGTGGAGCTGGAGTTCGGGCGGGGCGAAGGCCTGGTCGACCCCGTCGACATGATGCTCGCCGGCCTGGCCGGGTGCATGGCGGTGAGCATCGACAAGCCGCTCACGCGGGCGGCGGAGCCGGAGCGGTTCGACATCAGCGTCGTCGCGGACAAGCTGAAGGACGAGTCGATGGCGACGCGTCTGCAGAACCTCCGCCTGGACTTCGATGTGGCGTTCGCCGACTGGACGCGGAAGCAGGACCCGCAGGCGTTCGTCGAGAAGCTGCTGCACGTCGCCCACGACACCCACTGCACCGTCTCCCGCACGATCGAAGCCGGCGCCCACGTGGAGGCGGGGGCGACGGTCGAGGTGACCGGGACCTCGGCGGCGGATGATGTGTCCGGCACGGACGATGACAGTGCGGGGCCGGGAACGCGATGACGACGGGATCGTCGGGCAATCAGTACCGCGAATCGGCGGCGGGTGACGGGCGGCCGCTGGACCTCCCCGCGGGCGCGTCGAAGAGCGAGCGCGTCCGCCACCGGTTGGATCTGGTGGAGAAGAACGGCCTGCTGGTGATCGGACGTGGCTCCAGAACCGGGGCCATCGTGCGCGTTGTGGGCAGCGTGATCATCAGTCTGATCGGTCTCGCCGTGCCGGTGATGGGAGGCGAGGGCTTCATCCTGGTATTGGGGCTCCTCTTCTTCGGGTTCTTCGGGATACTCGGCCCGGTCCTCACCGTGAAGAGGCACCGACAGGACTACAGCCTGGAGCTGACGCCGGAGGAGTTCACCCTGATCCGGCGAGTGGGCGGTTCGCAGGAGTTCGTGCACCGCGTCAGGTGGGTGGACATCATCCACGTCGGAACGGTGAGCAGCACCGGCCGGCCCGAGGGGATGCGTGTCCCGTCCGTCGTGGTCGTGGGGGCCTCGGGCGGGGCGCGTCGTCCGACGGTCCGCACCTTCTTCTCCCGAGAGATCCGCGGTGAGCGGGTCACGCTGAGTCAGCCGCTGGCCGTTGGCCGGTGGGAGCTGGTGGATCTGCTCCGTGAAGCGCGCAAGCGGTTCGCGCCGCAGGAGCAGGACGGTTCAACGAACGCGAAGGCACTCTAGCGTGGCCGCGGCAGGCCTCACGCGGAGTGAGCGGAACGCTGATCGACTGGACCAGGTGGAGGAGAAAGGTCGGCTGGTGATCGGCCGCGGGCCGGCGAAGGGCGTGGTCGTGCGCATCGTCGTCTGTGTGCTGATCGGGCTGCTGGGGCTGGTCGGTATGGCGGTGGGAGCCGAGAGCATGATGAGCGTCGTCGGGTTCCTGTTGTTCGTGGCCATGGGCCTCGTGGTGCCGTACTTCGTTCTGAGGCAGCACGGGCAGGAGTACAACCTGGTGCTCACCCCGGAGGACTTCGCCATTGTTCGGTATATCCGGGGCAGGAAGGAGACGCTGCACCGTGCGACGTGGGTGAACGTTCGCAGTGTGGGGACGCTCCGCGTCGGCTATCAGCTCGGGTCGATGAGTATGCCGTCGGTCATGGCCCTGGGAGCCTCGGGAGTCGCGCGGCGGCAAGTGGTCCGGAAGACATTCACCGGTGAACTCCGCGGTGAACGGATCCTGTTGTACCAGCCGCTGGCCATCAGCCGGCCGGAGCTGGTGGACCTCCTCACCGACGCGAAGAAGCGGTTCGGCGCGATCCCCGACGGCACAGGCTGAGAGGGCGGTCGCTGTCAGCGCGGCTTCGTGAGCCCAGCTTCGTCAGCTCTTCTTCGCGTCCTTGGCGGCCTTCGCCGCTGCCTTCATCGCCTTCTTGTTCTCACGCACGCGGAACAGTGAGTCCTCATCGCGGACGTCTGCGATCGAGCGGAACGCGTCGTCCGGTCCGTAGTCACCGGCGGCCTCGCGCCAGCCGTCAGCCGTGAGGCCGAACTGCTTGCCCAGCAGCGCGACGAAGATCTTCGACTTCTGATCGCCGAAGCCCGGCAGCGCCTTGAGGCGACGCAGGATGTCTTTGCCGGTGGGGGCGGAACCATCTTTGGTGGGTGCGGTCCAGAGGTTCTCCGCGACGCCGTCGTAGTCGTCGACGAGGGTCTGGGCCAGCGCCTGGACGCGGGTGGCCATCGAACCGGGGTAGCGGTGGACGGCGGGCTTCTCCTTGAACGCCTCGAGCAGGGCGTCGGGGTCCAGCGCGGCGACAGCTTCGGGGGTGAACTCGTCCAGTCGCTCGGAGAGCTTCTGCGGTCCGGCGAACGCGGATTCCATCGTCACCTGCTGGTCGAGCAGCATGCCGACCATGAGGGCGAAGCGGTCGTGGGTGAGCAGCTCATCGGCCTGCGGGTCGGTGGAGAGGTACACGGAAGTCATGCCCACCATCCTGCCGCATGTGAGAGGGGAGTGGTGGGTGTGGTGGAGGTGGGTGTGGGGG
>NZ_FWFF01000017.1 GCF_900163715.1 Brevibacterium yomogidense
GATGGAGAACCTGCATGCGATGTGTAAGCACCATCATGAGTTGAAGACTCAGGGCGTCATCCGGTTGCAGCGTTTGGGGCGGAATGAGGTGGCGTGGGTGCTGCCGATGGGGCAGACCGCGTCGACGTCTCCGCCGCCGTTGGCGGCGGGGTTGGATCCTCCTGATCCGGGGGTGTTGGTGGCGCGGGCGGAGTGGTTGGATCGGGCGCCGGTGGGGGAGGACTTCGAGGGCCCGGACTTGTTCACCACGGTTCAAGCACCGGAGGAATCTGAGACGTCCGGTGGGCCCGACGTGCCCGGTGAGGTTCCACCCCCGTTCTGACGTCCAGGGCAGGGGTGGGCCCCGACGCCTGAGAACCGCAGAGAAATCAGGCTGGTCCCACACGCGACTGAGCCTCGAGCGCACTTCCGCCGGTGAAGACGTTCGGGACATCCCGCGTGAACGGCGGATAGCCCCACTTCGCCACCGTCGCGAGCACCGTAGAATCGAACCCGTCGCATCTTCTTCTGGCAAGGACCTCCGTGCTTTCTCTCACCCGCCTGAGCCTGCGCAATCGCGCCCTCATCGCACTCGTCACCATCTGCGCGGCCGTCTTCGGCATCATCGGCACCTCGGCGCTCAAGCAGGAGCTGTTCCCGCCAGTCGAACTGCCCCAGGCATTCGTCTCCGCCCAGTACGAAGGTGCGTCCCCGGAAGCCGTTGAACGCGAGGTCACCGCGCCCCTCGAAGAAGCCCTCACCGGCGTCGAAGAAGTCGAGAGCATCCAGTCGACGTCGTCTTCCGGATCCTCCCAGGTCATCGTCGAGACCGACTACGGCACGGACTCCGATGACGTGGTCCGCTCCCTGCAGCGCGCCGTGTCTCAGGTCGAGGCGCAGATGCCGGACGGAGTCGAACCGTCCGTCATGGCCGGCGGCCTCGCCGACTTCCCGATCGTCATGCTCTCCGTGAGCGGGCAGGAAGACGTCAACCAGCTCGCATCCGACCTCGAAGACATCGCGATCCCCGAGCTCAACGACATCGAAGGAGTGCGCAGCGCCACCGTCACCGGCGACAGGCCGCTGCAGGTCAACATCACGGTCCGTGAGGACGACCTCGAGGATGAGGGCGTGAGCGTCGACTCGCTCGCCGGTCTGCTGCAGGCCAACGGCGTCCCCTCCTCGCCCGGCCAGCTCGAGTCCGACGAGGGCGCCGCCCCCGTCGAGATCGGCAGCCGCCTCACCTCAGTCGACCAGATCAGAGACCTCGTCGTCGGCGGCTCGGACGGGCCCGTGCCCGTCAGCGACGTGGCAGACGTCGAACTCGTCGAGGCACCCGCCTCGTCGATCTCGCGCACCAACGGCGACGACTCGCTCATGCTCCAGGTCATGAAGACCCCGGACGGCAATACCGTCGAGGTCTCACACGGAGTGGAGGAGGCCCTCGGCGGCATTCAGGAGACGCTGGGCGACGACGTCGAGTTCGTCACCCTCTTCGACCAAGCCCCCTTCATTGAGCAGTCGATCGAGGACCTCCTCGTCGAAGGCCTTCTGGGTCTGGGCTTCGCCGTCCTCGTCATCCTCGTCTTCCTGCTGAGCGTGCGGGCGACGATCATCACGGCGATCTCGATCCCCGCCTCCCTCCTCATCACCCTCATCGGACTGTGGGTGTCCGGATACACCCTCAACATGTTGACGCTGGCCGCGCTCACGATCAGCATCGGCCGCGTCGTCGACGACTCCATCGTCGTCGTCGAGGCCATCCGCCGACGGCACGCACTGGGCGGTGACAAGGCGGAGAACATCCGTGCTGCAGTCGGTGAGGTCGCCACAGCGATCACCGCCTCCACGCTCGTGACCGTGGCGGTGTTCCTGCCCGTCGCGTTCGTGGGCGGACAGACCGGCGAGCTGTTCCGGCCGTTCGCACTGACGGCGTCCCTCGCCCTGATCGCGTCCCTGTTCGTCGCCCTGACGATCGTGCCCGTCCTCGCCTACTGGTTCCTCTCCCGCCGAGGGAAGGAGGCGAAGCTGACACGCGACCAGAAGCGCGCGTGGAAGGCGGATCGCCGCCAGTTCGTCAAGCAGTGGCGGACGGAGCGCAAGGAGGCTGCGAAGCGTCCGATCGACGCCTCGAACCCGTCCGGACGCCGCTCCACGTCGGAGCTTCCGATCGTCGGCAGCTACGGAGAGACCGAGCACACCGAACCCGTGGCGATCGACGAGATGGCCGCGATGCGCCAGCCCGTCACCCGGCTCCAGAAGACCTACGTGCCCGTCGTCAACTGGACGGTCCGCCACCCTGTCGCCGTCCTCCTCGTCGCGGTGCTCGTCTTCGCGGGAACCCTCGCGATGACGCCCCTGCTGAAGACCGAGCTCATGGGTGACACCGGTGAGCCGGTCGTCCAGATCTCCCAGGAGTTCGAAGCGGGCTCGGACCTCGACGAAGCATCCGAGCAGGCCCGCGAGGTCGAGGAGATCCTCGCCGACACCGACGAGGTCGCCTCGTCGCTCGTGAGCGTCAGCGGCGGCGGCGACGGGTTCTCGATGGGCTCGAGCGGCGGGATCTCCGGCCAGTACATCGTGAACCTGGAGGAGGGAGCAGACGCGGAAGCCGTCGGCTCCGCCCTCCAGTCCGAGATCGAGGAACTCGACGGGGTCGGCACGATCGAGGTGCTCTCCGCAGCCTCCATGGGCGGCAGCTCGACCATCGACGTCCGCCTCACCGGAAACGACACCGGACAGCTGGAGGACGCGGCGACGGAGGTCAGCGATGTGTTGGCCGACGTTGACGGGATCCAGTCCACCACCGACGACACGGTCGCGGTCCAGCCGATCGTCGAGGTCGCGATCGACCACGAGGAAGCCGCAGAGTACGGCCTCACAGAGCAGAGCATCGGCCAGATCGTGTCGCGCGCCATGGGCGGTCAGCAGCTCGGCCAGCTCGTCATCGACGATGTGGGACGCAGTGTTCTGCTCTTCCAGGGCGACATCGAGACCGTCGACGAACTCCGCAGCTTCGAGTTCGAGGCCACTCCGATCTCCAGCGGCGCTGCGGACTCGGGTGGGGGCCAGGCTCCGGGCGCGGGCCAGACCCCCGGTGGGGAGCAGGCTCCCGGTGAAGGGGGAATGCCGGGCATGCCTGAGGGCGCGGCCCCGGCCCCAGCGGCCCCGGAGCCCGAGACGATCGAGCTCAGTGATGTCGCCGACGTGACGGAGGAGACGACCGCGCCGACCATCAGCCGTGTCGACGGCCTGCGCTCGGTCACCGTGTCCGCGACGCCTGAGGGCGACGACCTGGGCACGGTGAGCGCGAACGTGCAGACGGCTATCGACGAGCACACCTTCCCCGACGGCGTCCGCGCGGACATCGGCGGCGCATCGGCAGAGCAGGACGAGGCATTCGCACAGATGGGCCTCGCGATGCTCGTCGCGATCCTGCTGGTGTTCGTCATCATGGTCGCGACGTTCCGATCGCTCATCCAGCCGTTCATCCTGCTGGTGTCGATCCCCTTCGCCGCGACCGGTTCCATCGGTCTGCTGCTGCTCACGGACACCGCGCTGGGCCTCACCGCGCTCATCGGCATGCTCATGCTCATCGGCGTCGTCGTGACCAACGCGATCGTGCTCATCGACCTCATCAATCAGTTCCGTGAGCGCGGCGCGGACCTGCGCACCGCGATCGTGCAGGGTGCGCGTCTCCGCTACCGCCCGATCCTCATGACGGCGGCCGCGACGATCTTCGCCCTCATCCCGATGGCTCTGGGCCTGACGGGCGGCGGGATCTTCGTGTCGAAGTCGCTCGCGATCGTGGTGATCGGCGGCCTGATCTCGTCCACGATCCTGACGCTCATCCTGGTCCCGGTCCTCTACTCCCTGGTCGAGGGCGCCAAGGAGCGTCGCCAGGAGAAGCAGAAGATCCGCGACCTCACCCGCGACCGGGCAGCGACTGCTGCGCCGGCGGACGCGGAGACTTCTGCTCCCGTGGCTGCGGGTGCAGAGACCACCGCTCCCGAGGCCGCGGGCACCGACGACGGCAGCGGAACAGACGCTGGTACCGGCACCGGAACGGGCGGGGTCTCAGATCCGGGCCGTGAAGGCGGAGAGCACTGACCGAGCAGAACCTCACCGGCGCCTCGGCGAGCACCCCGTCCCTCACGAAGAGGCAGGTGGTCGCCGAGGCCCTCGTGGTCGCGGGCCTGAGCCTGGCGCAGTCGGGCGTCTACGCCATCGTCCGGCTGCTCGACCTCCTGTCCCGCGCACCGTTGTCCGAGGCGCAGGCGAACCTCAACACGTCCACGAACGAGCGACCGTGGTTCGACCTCACCTACCAGCTGCTGGGGCTCGGATTCGCGCTCGTCCCCGTCGCGCTGGTGCTCCTGCTGCTGAGCCGCGACCGCGTGCTGAGCGGCGGCGCCAGTATTCCGCCGGTCCTGCGGCGGCTGGGAGTCGCCGGAGGACGTGCAGCCTGGCGGGACCTCGGGCGCGGGAGCCTGCTGTTCCTCGTGATCGGGGTGGGGACGCTCGGCATCTACGCGGCCGGCCGCGGGCTGGGGCTCACCGCTCAGATCAACACGGACAACCTCGCCGACCACTGGTGGACGGTGCCGGTGCTCGTCCTGGCTGCCGTGAAGAACGGGCTCCTCGAGGAAGTGCTCCTCATGGGGTACTTCCGGATCCGCCTGCACGCGCTGGGCTGGTCGCCGTGGACCGTGATCGTCGCCCTCGCGATCCTGCGCGGCAGCTACCACCTGTACCAGGGGGTGGGCCCCTTCATCGGGAACGTCGCGATGGGGCTGATCTTCGGATGGTGCGCGCTCCGCTGGGAGGGCACGCCTGTGTCGCGCCGCAGCGCTCAGAGTGCGCGCGGGTCGGCCCGGGTCCTCGTCTCAGGGTCTGTCACGCGTCGAGGGGCGGACTCCGGCGTGGATTCCTGCACGTCACGCGTCACGGGTCCCGGATCGGCGGTCATGCCGTTCGTGTGGGCGCACGTCATCATCGATGTGGTCGGGTTCCTGGCTCCCGGGATCCTCCACCTGGTCGATCCTCTGGCTTGAGCAGACCTGAGCAGGTGAGTGCGCTGTCATCGGACGGCGTGGCGGCGCTTCCAGCTCACGAAGAAGAGCAGGGCCATGCCGACGAGCAGGAGCCCGGACGACACCCACGTGAGCCCCGCGGTGGCCGTGCCGGACCCCGGTGCGCCCAGAGCCACGGCCTGCAGGACGACGCGCACGAGCGTGAGCACCACGGCCCCGCTCACTGCGACGATGTGCACCGACAGGGCCCGCCCCGCGACGATGTTCCAGGCTGTCAGCAGGAACGCCGCATGCGCGAACATGGTCGCCCCGGATGTCAGGAGCATCACCGCGGAGAACGCAGGACTCGGTGTCATCCCCAGAGCAGACGACAGGAATCCCTGGAGGGTGCTCAGCGCCAACGACAGGACCGGGGCCGCCACGATGACTCCCATGGCGATCAGTCGCCGTCCCATCGGTGCGGTGCGGTAGAGGAGGATCCCTGCGACCATGAGGCCCGTCGTGATGAGGCGCTCGAGCGTGGAGACCAGGCCGACCTGGAGACCCGCGGTCTGCAGGGTCGAGGACGAGGCGGAGTAGAACGCGTCGACGATGAGGACGAACACGAAGGTGAACGCGATCGAGAGCCCCACACCGCTGAAGAACAGGACGCGCGGGGCAACCGTCGCCTCGGTGGCAGACGACCGGGGCGGTGCTGTCATGGACGCGGGGGTGCCGTGCGGGTGCAGGGTCCGCCCCTCAGATCGTGACGAGGCCGTGCGGCGTGGTGAAGGTCACGGACTGGATGCCTGGCGCCCCGTGGGGTGCGACCCAGTCGATGCTGATCTCGGAGATCGGCTTCTTGTCGTCCGTGCCCAGCCAATCGCGGACCCGGTCGCGGTCGCCGGCGATCGACAGCTCCGCGATGGAGACGTCGTTGCGCGGCCCCAGCGCGGCGGGGTGCTGTGCGGCGGGGGAGTCCCAGCGGATGAAGTAGGGCAGCTGCGGATCAGCGATGAGGCCCTTGATGCCGATCTGCTTCCACACGACCTCGTCGTGTCCCGGGGGCGTCCGATTGCCGTCGACCGCAGCGCGCTCCAGCCGAGCCTCCACGGGTGCCAGATCATCGACTCGGATGACCCAGCCCATCCATCCGCCGCCCATCTCGGAGCGTGCGCGGACGGCCTGACCGAACGGAGTGGAGAGGGTGGCAGGGTGCTCGAGAGGTTCGACGACCTCCAGATAGTGGCCGCTCTCCAGCGGGAAGACGAGGTTGCGAGTGCCGAAGCGGGGGTGGACCCCGCCGTTGTATGACTCGATGCCCAGTGCATCGGCGAGGCGCCCGGCGGTGGCCTCGAGACCGTCGGGTTCAGCGGCGAAGGAGACGTGGTCGAGATGCATATGTGCAGAGTGTCACATTAGCCGCGACGTGGGCAGTGAGGTCACCCTAACTCTCACGAGAAGCGCTGGTGACGGCTGTGCCCCGTGCGGATCGGCCCCTCCACCACACACATCGGACCCCTCACGGGCTGACCGGACACGCTGCGGTGAGCGGTGCGATCGGCCCGTGAGAGGTCCGGTGTGAAGACAGGCGGTTCGGCACGGCTCTGAGCACCTTCGCGCTCGTACTGCGTGTTCGAGTGGCGCTCTTACGTGTCCGAGTGACCCTCTTACGCGTCCGAGTGGCCCTCGGCCTTGAAGCGCTCGATCGATTCGGTGACGATGCGCTCGGCCTCATCCTTGCCGGCCCATTCGGAGCCCTTCACGAACTTGCCCTTCTCGAGGTCCTTGTAGCGGGTGAAGAAGTGGGCGATCTCCTCGAGGCGGTACGCGGGGATGTCCTCGACGTCCTGGATGTGGTCGAAGCGGTGATCGCCGCCCAGGACCGCCAGCACCTTGTCATCGCCACCGGCCTCGTCCTCCATCTTGAAGACGCCGATCGGGCGGGCGTCGACCAGGCACCCGGGGAACACAGACTCGTGGAGCAGCACGAGCACGTCCAGCGGATCGCCGTCCTCGCCCAGCGTGTCCTCGAAATACCCGTAGTCCGTGGGGTACTGCATCGACGTGTAGAGGTAGCGGTCCAGCTTCAGCCGACCGGTCTCGTGATCGACCTCGTACTTGTTGCGGGAGCCCGCCGGGATTTCGATGGTGGCGAGAAGTTCCATGTGGTCTCCTTACAGATGACTGACTGTCAGTGGCCCAGCCCGCACCACAGCCGACTGACTGCGGAACGGCGCGCGGCCGTGCGGATGGGAGCGCTCCCCGCGCTCCGGGAAGTCTCACCTAGCATAGTGAGCGAATCCAGTCCCGCGCGCAGGAGGCCGAGTGTCCCACACCACTGATGGCCGTCGACCGCGCGCGGCCGGACGTCGTCGGCCGCGCACCGCGTGGTGGGTGTCGGGCGGCGCCGCGGTGCTGGTGGCGGCGTTCGTCGCGCTGGACGCGGCGGACATCGTGCCGGGGCCGTTCACGACTGCGCCGCAGATCGAGGTGGACGCGCTGCCGAGCCCCGGTGCGATCGATCCCGAAGCAGAGGCCGCCGCAGCACCCCTGCCCGCAGACGCGCCGATCCCGTCCGGTCTCGACGAGATCGTCGAGCCGATCTTCGAGGACGCCGAGCTCTCCGGCCGCTGGAGCTATGACATCCGGGACGCCCTCACCGGCGACGTCCTGCTCGCCCGCGACGAGCAGACCGCCCACACGCCCGCATCGGTGACCAAGGTCCTCACCGGCGCCGCGGCCCTCGGCGCACTCGGCGCGGACAGGCGCTTCACGACCCGTGCCCTGGTGGATGCACCGCCTGCGGAGGCAGTGGCCGGCGCAGATACTGGTGCAGATTCCGGTACTGGAGCAGATCCCGGCGCAGATTCCACCGGTCCGGCGACCGTCCACCTCGTGGGCGGCGGCGATGTCCTGCTCGGGCCCGGCGAGAACGACCCGGACGCCGTCATGGGGCGCGCCGGGCTGACGACGCTGGCCCAGGACACTGCGGCGGCGCTGACGGAATCGGGCATCACGCAGGTGACGGTCTCCGCGGATCTCAGCAGGTACTCGGGTGACGGGTGGCACGCGGGGTGGGAGAGACCGGACATCGAGAGCGGTTACATCACCCCCATCGTCCCGCTCATGCAGGAATCCGGCTACAGCGAGCCGAACGAGCGGTACTCGTCTCGTCACGAGGATGCCGCGGCGGTGGCGACCGACTCGTTCGCCTCGGCGCTGGCCGACGCGGGAGCCGACGCGGGCCTCGAGGTCGTGGTCGCGGAGCCGTCCGCCGCACCGTCCGGTGCGAGCGAGCTCGCAGCCGTCGAATCCGCTCCGGTGTCTCAGCTCGTGGAGTTCATGCTCGTCCACAGCGACAACGTCGTCGCTGAGGTGCTGGGTCGCGAGGTCGCCCTCGCGACCGATCGGGAGGCCTCCGCCGCCGAGGCCCCGTCCGCCGTCATCGACGCCCTCGCTTCCCAGGACCTGGACACCGGCTCGATCGCACTGCAGGACACGTCGGGCCTGGACTACGGGAATCGGATCTCCGCGGGCGACCTCACGACGATAATCGAGGCATCCGCCCAGGCGGAGGGGGACCTGTCGATGCTCGTCCCGGCGATGCCGGTGGCCGCGTTCTCCGGCACGCTCGCACCGCGCTACACGAGCGACGAGACCGAGTCCGGCGCGGGCGTCGTCCACGCGAAGACCGGATCGCTGGCCACCGTGAGCTCGCTGTCCGGGACCGTGGTGACGGCGGACGACCGACTGCTCGTGTTCTCGATGATGGCCGACGAGATGGATCGGGGCACCTCCGACGAGGCCCGCCTCGCCTTCGACACGGCACTCGCACGCATCGCGGAGTGCGGCTGCGGGTGAGCGGGACGTCGGTCTCGCGTGTGCGGTTGCAGTGAACCTGTGTGTCCGTCCGCGGCGCAGTCCGTGCATGGGGCAGGATGGTTGCATGGACGGACACGGCACGGACCAACACAGCTCAGGCGGATCCAGCCCAGACGGATCCGGCCCAGACAGATCCAGCGCGAACATCCTGGACCTCACCCTTCTGGAGCGTTCGGTGCGGGAGCTGGTCCCCGGCGGTCCGCGCCTCCCGCAGAAGGAGACCGCAGAGGTCGTCGACCAGCTGCGGGACGCAGCGGACACGTCGATCGATCTCGTCCTGAACGTCATGCGGCTGGAGGCCGGGGAGGCAGACGCGGTCCGCGCACGGGCCGCCGCCGGCAGTGTCCTGATCGTCGACCGACTGGGCTGGGCGAAGGCGACGGGGCAGTCGCTCACCGCGATGGTGGGCACGGCGTTGCCGGACGACGTCCGCGCCGCGATGGAGGCCGGACGGGTCCCGAACACACTCGAGATGGCGGCAGTCCTCTCCGTCCTCTCGACACGGGTGCTGGGGCAGTTCGATCCCTTCGGCGGCGGGCCGCACCCCGCCGGAGCGGGGCGGCTCCTGCTCGTTGCACCCTCGATCGCGCAGATCGAGGCGACGATGAGCGTCACCCCGCGTGATTTCCGGCTCTGGGTCGCGCTGCACGAATCCACCCACCGCGTCCAGTTCGCCGCAGCGCCCTGGCTCCGCGACCACCTCAGCTCACTGGTCTCCGAGCTGCTGGGCGACGACCCCGCCCTCTCCGGGCTCACCGGCCTGAAGCCGCTCATTCGCAGCATTCCGGAGATCGTGCGCGGTGAGACCCAGCTCGTCGACGTCGTGACAGGACCGGAGAAGAAGGCGGTCCTCGACCAGGTCATGGCACTGATGAGCCTCCTCGAAGGGCACGCGGACGTCGTGATGGACGCCGTCGGCCCGTCGGTGATCCCCGACCTGGCCCGGATCCGGCAGCGCTTCGAAGCACGTCGGGAAGACGGGATCGGGCCCGGCGGCTCCATCGGCCGACTGCTCGGGATGGACTCGAAGCTGCAGCAGTACCGCGAAGGCGCCGTGTTCGTCCGCTCAGTCGTGCGCAGGGTCGGACACGAGGGCCTCGCCGCGGTCTTCACCTCACCCGACATGCTGCCGACCGTCGCAGAGATCGCCCGTCCTGACGACTGGGTCGCACGTGTGCACGGCGCACAGGAGTCTGCCGACCCGGATGAGGCAGCGGACGATGAGGCAGCGGCCGCCCCCGTGGAGGCGGCCTGCCCATGACGGGCCGGCGGCCGCGGCTCGATCCTGCGACCGCTCGGATCCGGAACGCACTGCGCGCTCACTGCAGGCCACAGGACACCACCCCTGTCATCGTCGCCGTGTCCGGCGGTGCCGATTCGCTGGCGCTCGCCGCAGCCGCCGCATTCCTGCACAGGCGGGGTGAGGGGCGCTTCCTCGCGTGCACGGTCGACCACGGGCTGCAGCCGGGATCCGCGCAGGTGGCGGCGCAGGTGGTCGATCGGGTGGAGGCGCTGGGACTGCCGGTCACCAGCGTGACGACGGAGGTCGATCCGCACCACTCCGGCGGACTCGAGGCGGCGGCTCGCAGCGGCCGGTACGCGGCTCTGGCCGCGATCGCGCACAGCGCTCCGCCTCATGGTGCGATCCCGCAGATCCTCACGGGCCACACGCGCGACGATCAGGCGGAGACGGTCCTCCTGGGACTGCTGCGGGGATCGGGCGCGAGGTCCCTGTCCGGGATGGCCCCCCGCACACGGTTCGACACCGCGAACGGGCCGATCAAGATCGGGCGTCCACTGCTCGGCGTGACGCGAGACGAGACCCGGCAGAGCTGCGCGGCGCAGGACCTTGAGGTGTGGGACGACCCGATGAATGACGACACGCGCTTCACCCGGGTGCGCGCCCGCCGGACTCTCGAGTTGCTGCGCGATTCGCTGGGGCAGGACCCGCGCGCCGGGCTCGCGCGCACAGCCGACCTCCTGCGGGAGGACGCCGACCACCTGGACGCCGAGGCCGCGGCCGCCTGGGCAGACCTCCTCACCTCCGCACAGGAGAACGCGTCAGTGCAGGGGAGGGCCCCGCAAGACGGAGACGTCTCACTGCAGGGCAACGTTCCCGTGCACGACGACACAGCTGCTCCGGCCTCGCTGGCGGTCCGGGACCTCGCCGCCTTCGGCCCGGCGGTGACCAGCCGGATCCTGCGCCTCTGGCTGGTGGACCGCGGCGTGGCCGCGGGCGAGCTCACCGCAGACCACGTGCGGGACGTGCGGGAGGTGGCGGCGGCCTCGGGCGCGGTCAAGCGGGAGGCATCCGTTCCGGGAGGCGGCGTGGTGCGCCGGACCGGCGACCGGATCCTCCACGTGGGATCCGGTCGCGAAGATCAGGGCCGGCCCTGAGCCAGCGGTGCTTCGGAGGCTCGGCGATCGAGCAGCATGAGCACGAGGACGAACACCGCGCCCGCCACCATGAAGAGGATGGGGGCGACGACATCGCCCGACGAGAACGGCCCGTCGGCCGGCTTCCAGGGCCACAGCGCCCGCAGGGATCCCGCCATGAGACCGGCCATGAGCACCACGGTGAGGTGCGGGAACTTCTCCAGCGCGGTGAGGAGCCCCTGCACGATGCTCGCCAGCCCGACCACCGCGCCCAGTCCGAAGACGCCGATGTACATGAGGTCCAGATCGCTCACCGCCTGCAGCGTGGGGGCGTAGAGGCCCATCGCCAGCAGGAGGAACGACCCGGAGACGCCCGGGACGACGAGCGCGCAGATCGCGACGGCGGCGGCGAGGAAGACGATGATCATGGACGGCGATTCCTGGTCTCCGTCGGCGACCAGCCCCGTCAGGAGGAACGCCGCGACGAAGCCCGCGAGGAACAGCGCGTAGTGGACGAGGCGCGGTCGGGAGGTCCAGTGCACCATCCGCAGCGGTGCCGCGATGCCCACGACGACGATGCCGAAGAAGAGCCCCAGGGAGCTCAGCGGGAACGATTCGACGAGGTGGTTGATCGGCCCGGCCAGGAGCAGCACGGCCGCGGCCATGCCGACGAGCACGGGGATGATGATGCGCCAGTCGACCTGCCCGAGCTCGCTCCGCGCAGAGCTCCAGCCGCGGCCGCGCACCAGGTGCTTGGCGGCGCCGACCACGTGGCCGGCCGAGCGGATGAGCGCCGTGTAGATGCCGACGATCAGGGCGATCGTCGAACCGGAGACGCCCGGCACGAGTTCGGTGAGGCCGATGAGGAAGCCTCTGCCGAGATCGAGTGGCAGCTGCGCCAGTGAGCGGCGGTCTGTGGGGGTGGTCACACTCGTGTCCTCGTTCGGGGGCGCGGGGTTCGGACCGAACGATAGTCGATGCCGGACACGGGAGTTCACGCCGGACGATCAGCCTCCGCGCCGACCGCTAGAGTGGTTGGCACATACGACGACTGTGCAGGCCGACCCGGCCTGAGTCTCACGACTGCGAACGAGGAGCTACAGGTGGACGAGCAGGACCTTGGCGACGACATCACGACGATCCACGCGACGGAAGCACAGATCCAGCACCGCCTGACGGAGATGGCGGCGGAGATCGATCGTGATTACAAGGACCGTGAGCTGCTCCTCGTGGGTGTGCTCAAGGGCGCCGTCATGGTGATGGCGGACCTCGCACGCGCGCTGCACTCACCCGTGCGGATGGACTGGATGGCCGTCTCCTCGTACGGCTCCGGCACGAAGTCATCCGGCGTGGTGCGCATCCTCAAGGACCTCGACACGGACCTCAAGGACCAGCACGTCCTCATCGTCGAGGACATCATCGACTCCGGTCTCACACTGTCGTGGCTGCTCACCAACCTGAAGTCGCGCGGTGCCGCATCGGTGGAGATCTGCACGATGCTGCGCAAGCCGGAAGCTGCCAAGGTCGACATCGACGTGAAGTACGTGGGCTTCGACGTGCCCAACGAGTTCGTGATCGGATACGGCCTCGACTTCGCGGAGAAGTACCGCAACGTCCCGTTCGTCGCGACGCTGGCCCCGCACGTGTACAGCTGACGCAGTCTCCCTGCAGACGGAGGCGGTACCCTGACCGGGCCGCATCCGCCGCCTGGCCGCCGTAGACGCTCCTGAGAGGACCCATGGCAGAAACCCCCGATCGCAGCACCCCCGTCAAGAAGGCCCGCCGAGGTCCCTTCATCTGGGTGCTGCTGGTCCTCGCCTTCATCACCGTCGGCCTCCTGCTGTCAGGCGGCACGGGCTTCCAGCGCGTGGACACCGAACAGGGCCTCACGCTCCTCGACGAGGGGAAGGTCGAGCAGGCGAAGATCGTCGACAACGATCAGCGGGTCGACCTGGTGCTCGCCGACGAATACGAGTTCGCGGGCAAGGACTACGGCAACAAGGTCCAGTTCTTCTACATCGAGCCGCGCGGCGAAGAGATCATCGAGGCCGTGACGAGCGCGGCCCCCGACGGCGGATACACCGACGAGGTGCCGCAGCAGTCGTGGATCAGCACACTGCTGCTGAACCTCCTGCCGTTCGTCATCATCTTCATCGTCTTCTGGTTCCTCCTGTCGCAGCTGGGAGGCGGCGGCAGCCGCTTCATGAACTTCGGCAAGTCGAAGGCGAAGCTGGTCAACAAGGAGAACCCGGACGTCACGTTCGAGAACGTCGCGGGTGTCGACGAGGCCCTCGAAGAGCTCGAGGAGATCAAGGAGTTCCTCGCGGAGCCGGACAAGTTCCAGGCCGTGGGGGCGAAGATCCCCAAGGGCGTGCTCCTCTACGGACCGCCCGGCACGGGCAAGACCCTGCTGGCCCGCGCAGTCGCCGGCGAGGCCGGGGTGCCGTTCTACTCGATCTCCGGTTCGGACTTCGTCGAGATGTACGTGGGCGTCGGCGCATCGCGCGTCCGCGACCTGTTCACGCAGGCGAAGGAGAACTCGCCCTGCATCATCTTCGTCGACGAGATCGACGCGGTCGGCCGTCAGCGCGGCGCCGGCATGGGCGGCGGGAACGACGAGCGCGAGCAGACGCTCAACCAGATGCTCGTCGAGATGGACGGGTTCGAAGCCTCGACCAACGTCATCCTCATCGCCGCGACGAACCGCCCGGACGTCCTCGACCCGGCCCTGCTCCGCCCGGGACGCTTCGACCGCCAGATCCAGGTCGAGGCCCCGGACATGAAGGGCCGCAAGCAGATCCTCGGCGTCCACGCGAAGGACAAGCCCCTGGCCCCCGACGTCGATCTGGGCATGGTCGCGAAGCGCACCCCCGGCTTCAGCGGTGCCGACCTCGCGAACGTCCTCAACGAAGCCGCACTGCTCACGGCGCGCGAGAAGAAGTCCGTCATCGACAACACGATCGTCGACGAGGCGATCGACCGCGTGATCGCCGGACCGCAGAAGCGCACCCGCCTCATGAATGACAAGGAGCGTCGCGTCACCGCCTACCACGAGGGCGGACACGCACTCGTCGCCGCCGCGATGAACGACACGGACCCCGTCACGAAGGTGACGATCCTGCCGCGCGGACGGGCGCTGGGCTACACGATGGTGATGCCCAGCGAGGACAAGTACTCGACGACCCGCAACGAGCTGCTCGACCAGCTGGCATATGCGATGGGCGGCCGCGTCGCGGAGGAGATCGTCTTCCACGACCCGACCACCGGTGCGGCGAACGACATCGAGAAGGCCACGGACATCGCCCGCAAGATGGTGACCGAGTACGGCATGAGCGATCGTGCCGGCATGGTGAAGCTGGGCGACGGATCGTCGGAGCCGTTCGCGGGACGCAGCATGGGGGGTTCGGACAAGTCGTTCTCAGACGCCACCCTCGCGACGATCGATGCCGAGGTGCGCGCACTCGTCGACGCGGCCCATGCGGACGCGTACTGGGCGCTCAACGAGAACCGCGACGTCCTCGACCGCCTCGCATACGACCTGCTCGAGAAGGAGACGCTCGACGAGCACCAGCTCGCAGAGCTCTTCCATGACGTCGTGAAGCGGGACCGCCGCACCGTCTGGCTCGCCAGCCGCGACCGCCCGGTCTCCGACCGTCCCCCGATCGACCCGCCCGCACCCCGCGTGGAGAACGGCGATGGGGATGGAGACGGTGGAGACGCCGGAGGAGCCGGGCCGACTGGACAGATCGGACCGATCGGAGAGGTCGGAGAGGTCGGGCCGACTGGAGACACCGGGCCCGCGGGAGGCGCTGTACCGGGTGGAGAGACGGGCCCGACCGGATTCCCGGGTGCAGACGGACAGGAGCCCCCGCGATGACCGTGGATCATGCACGCATCGAGGCCGCAGTCCGGGAGATCCTCCTGGCCGTGGGCGAGGATCCCGACCGTGACGGGCTCGTCGACACCCCGGCCCGTGTCGCGCGGGCCTACGAGGAGTCCTTCGCAGGGCTCTCCCAGGACGCCGCGGACATCCTGGGAGTCCAGTTCGACATCGGGTTCGACGAGATGGTCCTCGTGCGGGACATCGCTCTGTACTCGACGTGCGAGCATCACCTGGTGCCGTTCCACGGAGCGGCGCACATCGGCTACATCCCCGGCCCCGAGGGTCGGGTGACGGGCCTGTCGAAGCTCGCACGCCTCGTCGAAGTCTTCGCGCGCCGTCCCCAGGTGCAGGAGCGACTCACCACGCAGATCGCGGACGCGCTCGTCACTCACCTGCAGCCGCGCGGCGCGATCGTCGTCGTCGAGGCGGAGCACCTGTGCATGTCGATGCGCGGCGTGAAGAAGCCGGGCTCCTCGACGATCACGTCGGCGGTGCGCGGCCAGCTGCGCAATGCAGCATCCCGTTCCGAGGCGATGAGCCTCATCCTCAGGAGGTGACGGTCGTGGACCTGACGCGCACGCAGATCATGGGGGTCCTCAACATCACCCCGGACTCCTTCTCCGATGGCGGTCGCTGGTTCACGCACGCGGACGCAGTCGCCCATGGCATCGAGCTGCTGGACGGGGGCGCGGACATCATCGACGTGGGCGGGGAATCGACCCGACCCGGATCGGCGCGCGTCTCCGAGGAGGAGGAGCTCGCCCGCGTCCTGCCCGTCATCCGCGAACTGGCCCGTGACGGCGCCGTCATCAGCGTGGACACGATGCGGGAATCAGTGGCGCGCGCCTCGCTGGACGCAGGCGCCGCCATCATCAACGACGTGTCAGCCGGGCAGAGCGAGCCCGGAATGCTCCGCCTGGCCGCGGAATCCGGTGCACCCCTCGTCCTCATGCACTGGCGCGGCCTGCTGTCCGACACCGCTGCCCCGGTGCACTACGACGACACCGTCCGCGAGGTCGCCGACGAACTCACAGCCCGGATCGAGGCCGCCGAGGCCGCCGGCGTGTCCCGCGACGCCCTCATCCTGGATCCGGGGCTGGGGTTCTCGAAGAACGCCCAGCACAACTGGGACCTGCTCGCCCGCCTCGACGTGTTCGTCGACATGGGCCTGCCGCTGCTCGTCGCCGCGTCCCGCAAACGGTTCCTCGCGTCGCTGGCCTCACCCGAGGACCCGGCATCGGCCTCGCAGGAGGACCGCGATGCGGGCACCGCCGCGATCACCGTGATGGCCGCCCAGGCAGGTGCCTGGGCGGTGCGGGTCCACGAACCGCGCGCCTCGCGCATCGCAGCCGATGCTGTTGCGGCCGTCAACGCAGCGAGCAGCCCGAGTAGCTGACATGGAGGACCTGACGTGACCGATGAGATCCGCCTGACCGGCCTCACCATCCGCGGCTTCCACGGCGTCTTCGACTTCGAGAAGCGAGACGGCCAGGACTTCGTCGTCGACGTGGTCCTGCGGGGCGACCTGTCGCTTCCCGCCGCGACCGACGACCTCGCCGACACCATCGACTACGGGACACTCGCCGACGACCTCGCGGGGATCGTCGCGGGGGAGCCCTACGACCTCATCGAGGCACTGGCCGGGGCGCTGGCGGACCGATGCCTCGCATCCTGCGCGGAGGTGGAGGTGACGGTCCGCAAGCCGCAGGCGCCGATCGCCCACGCGTTCACCGATGTCGCCGTCACCGTGCGGCGAACACGGGCGCATACCCGAACGCGGGCAGCGACACAGGCACCGGCACAGATTCCGGCCGGCGGGATGCTGTCCCCGCGCTGGCGCGCGGTCATCGCGCTCGGGGCGAACCTGGGGGATGCACTCGCGACCCTGCAGGACGCGGCGCATGCCCTGGATCTCCACCCGCGCATCGACGTGGTCGCCGGATCCCCCGTGTATGTGACGGTCCCCGTCGGCGGCATCGACCAGCCGGACTTCCACAACGCCGCGGTCATCGTCGACACGACTCTGCCGCCCCACCAGCTGCTCGCCGTCTGCCAGGGGATCGAAGTGGGTGCCGGGCGGACCCGTGAGGTGCGATGGGGCCCGCGGACGCTCGACCTGGATGTCGTGCACGTGCGCACGAGCCTCGACGCAGGGAATGTGCCGGGAACCGAGGCCGGGGATGTGCCGGGAACCGAAGCAGAGGACATGCCGGGACCCGATCCGTCGGCTGCCGAGGTGCGTCTCGACGACCACGTGCTGACCCTCCCGCATCCGCGCGCGGGGGAGCGGGCATTCGTGCTCGCTCCGTGGGCCGATCTCCAGGCGGACGCGCTCGTCGACACACCGCGCGGACCCGAGCCGATCGCGACCGCGCTCGCGCTCTCAGAGGACGCGGAGGGAGTGCGGCGCACCGACGCGGTCGTCTGGACCGCAGACCACGGGGGCCCGGCCTCGGCGAGTGAGGGTGACGGAGGATGAACCGCACCAGGCCCACGCAGCTCCTCCTCTGGGGGGTCGTGGGACTCGTCGCGTCCATCGCGTTCCACACGCTGTGGGAGCGCGGCGGGAATGCACTGCCGCTGGTGCCGTGGCCCGCGATCGTCGGGATGCTCGTCCTGTCCGGGGTCCTGCTCGCGCTGGGATGGCCGGTGCGCGCCTGGCGCGACGGGGACAGGACGACGGAGATCGACCTGGTGAAGGCGGCGCGGATCGCGATGCTCGCGAAGGCCGCGGCCCTGGCGGGTGCGGTGCTCACCGCCTGGTACCTTGGTGGCGCCCTCTACCTCTTCGCCTCCGCGTTCGGCCTGCGCGCGGAAGCGGGCCTGGGCATGCTCGCCGCTGCGATCTCCGCAGCGATCCTCATGGCCGTCGGACTGATCGTGGAGTCCTTCTGCTCGCTGCCGCCCGACGACCCACGAGCCTCGGACGGTCCCGGGGACGGACGACGTGAACGACGTGACCCACCGGAGGCTCCCGCATGAGACAGCTCAACCCCGTCAGCCCGAAGTTCATCGGCGTCCAGCTCATCGGATCCGCGATCGTGTGGGCGATCTTCGTCGTCATCCTCCTCGTCGCCGCGGTCTGCGGACTGATCTTCGACATCACCTGGCTCATGGTCCTGGGCTTCGCCCTCGCGGCCGGATGCATCATCCTCGCGGTCATCGAGGCGATCATCGTCGTGCGTCAGGTGAAGGCCCTGGGCTACCTCGAGCGCGAGCACGATCTCCTGGTCCAGCGCGGCATCATGTTCCGGTCGACCACGGTCGTCCCCTACGGACGGCTGCAGTACGTCGAGGTCTCCGCCGGTCCGCTGCTGCGCATGGCGGGACTCGCGACGATCACACTCCACACCGCGTCAGCGGCGACCGACGCATCCCTGCCGGGCCTGCCGCGGCCGGAGGCAGAGGCGCTCCGGGATTCCATCGCGTCGCGCGGCGGCGCCCGTCTGGCGGGACTGTGACCGCGCCGCAGGGGCCCGGGCGGTTTCCTCCACCGCAGGACCAGCCGCCTCAGAATCACCCACCACAGAATCAGCCACAGGCGCCGCAGAGCCCGCGTCCGGATGCTCGGCCGGCCGCGGATGATCCTGCACGGTGGCGGCACGTCCACCGGCTGACTCCGGTGCTCAAGGGCGGCGCCGGGCTGATCGCTGCGCTGGGTGTCATCGTCGTGATCGTGTTCCAGAATCTCCAGGCCGTCCTGGAGGACCTGGTCGTCGAGGGCCTGGGCGGTGAGGGCCGCGACGCCGGGGGGTTCGGCGTGATCCGGCTGCTGCCGACCCTCATCCGGGAGCACCCGCTCATCACCGCTGCGGTGATCGGCGTGATCGTCCTCATCCTGGTCATCACCATGGTCCTCCTGTGGCTGAGCTGGCGGTACACACGGTTCCGCGTCGATGGAGCAGGCGTGTCCCTGCGCACCGGCGTCATCGCGAGGAAGGAGCGATCCGCCTCGCACGACCGCGTCCAGTCCGTCGACATCTCCCTGCCGTTCATCCCGCGTCTGCTGGGCCTCGCCTCGCTCGTCTTCGACGTCGCGGGCGGGTCGGATTCGGACATCACGATCTCCTATCTCAAGCGGGCCCAGGCGGAGGCGCTGCGGGACGAGATCCTCAGCTACCTGCGCTCCGGCCGGCAGGGGCGGACGACGCACGCTCCGGAAGCCCGCCCCGCCGCCGAGGCCACGGGCACCGGAGCGGCGACCGGCACCTCGGCGGCGGGCCGGGTTCCGACGCACGGGCCCGCAGGCCCGGAGTCCGTCCCGTCCCGGCAGATGCCCACGGCCAGTCCGGCCGCACCGACGGCGCCGCTCGGACAGCGGCTGCTGAGCAGGACGACCCAGCAGCTCCAGACGCACGCATCCGTCACGGTCGACGACCTGAGCAGCAGCCTCCGAGCGCTGCTTCGCCCGTATCGGCTGTCGCCGACGGCAGGTGCGGAGGGCCGCCTGCTGCGCGTGCCGCTCCACCGCCTGGTCTTCTCCGCACTGCTGTCGACGACGGTGCTGGTGACAGCGGTGTTCATGGTGGGGATGATCGTGGCGATCATCATCGTCGCTGTCCTGGCGACCCCGGCTGCACTGGTGACCACGGTGTTCGCGATGATCCCCGGCATCTTCGCGCTCATCGGCGTGCTGAGGTCGGAACTGGGCCTCGCGAACTTCACCGTGGCGATCACCGAGGACGGCCTGCGCGTCAGCCATGGACTGGCGTCGACGACGAACCGCATCATTCCGCTCGACCGCATCCAGGCCGTGAAGCTCCACCAGCCGCTGCTGTGGCGCGGACCGGGCTGGTGGCGCGCCGAGTTCACCATGGCCTCCGTGGGCAGCGACGACGACACCACCCAGAACGTGCTGCTGCCCGTCGGCACGCGCGACGACGTCATGCTCATGCTGGGCCTGTGCCTGCCCGACCCGCGTCCGCCGCAGGGGACGGATGCGCGCTCGCTCGTCCTCGCGGGGATGGCCGGTCCCATGACGCGCGACGCGGAGACCCTGGCCGCGGAGCACGTCTACCGGGGTCGCCCCCGCGCATCGGCATGGATGGATCCGGTCACGTGGAAGCGCAATGCGCATGCGCTGACTGGAACTCTCACCCTCATCCGGTCGGGTCGACTGTCCCGCACGCTCGAGTTCGTCCCACACGCCCGCGTGCAGTCGCTGCGGTTGAAGCAGGGCCCGCTGCAGAGGGCACTTCGGCTCTCCACGATCGCTCTCCACATCTCACCCGGTCCCATCGCACCGCACTTCGTGCACCTGCCGGCGGCTGAGGCGACACAGCTGTTCGATCACCACGCGACTGTCACCCGGATGGCCCGGGAGGAACTGGACGCGTACCAGGGTGGCCCCGCAGTGCCTCCGGTCCCACCTGCTCCAGCGGTTCCGTCGGCCCCACCGGTTTCGCATGCTCGGCTGGTCCCACAGGTTCCGCCGGTTCCGCCCGCGCCGCCGACTCAGCCTCCACCTGCGCAGTCTCCGCCTGCGCAGTCACCGCCCGCACCGTCCGAAAGGCCGCCCCATGAACATTGACGATCAGACCCGACTGGGCGTGGGCATCATCGGCGTCGGCAAGGTCGGAGCCGTCATGGGAGCCGCGCTGCGCGATGCGGGGCACGCGATAGTGGGCGTGACCGCCGGGTCCGAGGCGAGCCGCGACCGCGTCGACGCGATGCTCCCGGGCGTCCCGGTGCTCGACGTGGAGACCCTCGTCGAACGCGCGGAGCTCATCCTCTTCACGGTGCCGGACGACACGATCGAAGAGCTCGTCGCCGGGCTGGCGAAGCTCGGCCTCTTCAGCGGCGGGCAGATCGTGGTGCACTGTGCGGGCCGCCACGGCCTCGGTGTCCTCCAGCCGGCGACCGACGCGGGTGCGATCCCCATCGCACTGCACCCCTCACTCTCCTTCACCGGCACGAGCATGGACCTCCCGCGTCTCCGCCAGACCACCATCGGGGTGACAGCGCCCAAGCCGGTCCTGCCGATCGGCCAGGCACTCGTCGTCGAGATCGGCTCCGAGCCGATCGTGCTCGCGGAGGCGGACCGAGCGCTCTACCACTCCGCGATCGCCCACGCGTCGAACCACACCGTCGCGATCCTCGCGCAGGCGATGGAGGTCCTGTCCTCGCTGGGCGTGGAGGATCCTTCGCGCGTCCTCGCCTCGCTCGTCGATGCGAGCGTGTCGAATGTGCTGCGAGCGGGGCCGCGGGCGCTCACCGGTCCCGTGAGCCGCGGTGATGTGGCGACCGTCGGCGCCCATGTCGAGGCGCTGTCCGAGTTCGCCCTGACCCGGGGGACCGCCGAGGTCGTCGATGCCTACCGGGCGATGGCCCGCGCGACCACTGCGCGGGCTCTGGAGAACGGGAGCATCGACGAGCCCACTGCGGCGCGACTGCTCGACACCCTGAACGCACCGGACCCGCTGGACGCAGAGGACGACTGAGGGTGCGGACTGGCTGAGAACGCTGAACGGCTCGTTTTCCGCGCGGCAGGAGCCGCGCGGTAGCCTTGGGCCCATGCCGCAGACCCAGCCCCAGCCCCATGACCACGACGATCCGGAGCAGTTGCGCATCCGCAAGGAGAAGCGTGAGCAGATGCTCGGCGAGGGGCGCTCGCCGTATCCCGTCGCGGTGGACCGCACCCACACCCTCGCCCAGGTGCGCGCAGCCCACCCGGACCTCGAGGCCGGGCAGGAGACGGACGACATCGTCGGCGTCGCGGGTCGGGTCGTGTTCCAGCGGAACACCGGCAAGCTCTGCTTCGTGACTCTGCAGGCCGGTGACGGGACCCGCCTCCAGGGGATGCTGTCCCTCGCAGAGGTCGGCCAGGAGAACCTCGATCGGTGGAAGCGCGACGTCGACCTGGGAGACCACGTGCACCTGCACGGACGCGTCATCATGTCGAAGCGCGGCGAGCTGTCCATCATGGCCGACGACTGGGCGCTCGCCTCGAAGGCCCTGCGCCCGCTGCCCACGCTGCACACCGAGCTCACGGACGAGACCCGGATGCGGCAGCGCTACATCGACCTCATCACACGCGATCAGGCGCGCGAGAACGTGCGCGTGCGTGCGGACGTCATGAAGTCGCTGCGTCGGACGTTCGACGAGCGCGGCTACATGGAGATCGAGACGCCGATGCTCCAGACCATCCACGGCGGTGCCGCGGCCAGGCCCTTCAGCACTCACATCAATGCGTATGACATGGAGCTGTATCTGCGCATTGCCCCGGAGCTGTTCCTCAAGCGGGCACTCGTGGGCGGACTGGACAATGTCTTCGAAATCAATAAGAACTTCCGGAATGAAGGTGCTGATTCCACGCACTCGCCGGAATTCGCCATGCTCGAGGCATATGAGGCATACGGCGACTTCCGATCAATCGGGGAACTGACGAAGACCCTCGTGCAGAACGCAGCGCTTGATGCATATGGTTCTCATATAGTCACTCTCGCAGACGGCACGGAATACGATCTCGGCGGTGAATGGCGGACCATTCCGATGTATGAATCGCTCTCCGAGAAGCTCGGCGTCGATGTGACATCCGATACATCCGTGGATGAGCTGGAAGCACTTGCGCGCCAGCACGATATCGACCTTGCAGGTGTGTTCCGGCTGCACGGAAAGTACGTCGAGGAGATGTGGGAGCATTTCCACGCGGACGAACTCCACGAGCCCACATTCGTCACCGGTTTCCCCGTGGACACCTCGCCCCTGACGAAGAGCGACCGGCACAACCCCGGCGTCGTGGAGAAGTGGGACCTCTACGTGCGCGGGTTCGAGCTGGCGACCGGGTACTCCGAGCTCAACGACCCCGTCATCCAGCGGGAGCGCTTCGAGGCGCAGGCGCGCGATGCGGCTGCGGGCGACGCGGAGGCGATGCGCGTCGACGAGGATTTCCTCACCGCGATGGAATACGGAATGCCTCCGGCGGGCGGAATGGGAATGGGAATCGACCGCCTCCTCATGGCACTCACGGGTCTGGGTATCCGCGAGACGATTCTCTTTCCTCTCGTGAAGCCGCTGTCCGATTGATATGAATCACGTGCGTGCCGTTGTGAATGATCCGGCGAGGGTGCGCACTCCTCTGAAGAAAAGGTAGTGTGTTCATGGAGTACATCAAGGTCCTCCTTCCCTCGATCGGTGTCGGACTGCTGTTCTGGTACGTAATGCGAGGGATTCTCCGTTCGGATTCGATCGAGCGCGAGGAGATGGAGCGGTACTACCGACGAATGGACAGTGAAGATGCGGCGGAGGATCACGAATCCTCCACCGGTGTCACAGAGGAGAATCACCCGCATGGCACGCGAAATGAAGGTCGTCCTGACTGACGACATCGACGGGACTGAAGCGACGGAGACCGTCCGTTTCGGGCTCGACCAGGGAACCTACGAGATCGAGCTGTCCGATGAGAATGCGGAGAGGCTGCGTGCGGCCTTCGCCCCGTACATCGCGAAGGCCCGCCGGGTCGCCGCGACCCAGCGAGCGGCGCGTCCGCGTCGTTCCTCGGGCGGACAGGACAGCAACCTGAACGCGAAGATCCGCGAATGGGCGAAGAGCGAGGGCAAGCAGGTCTCCGAGCGCGGTCGCATCTCCCAGGCGATCATCGACGAGTACCACGCAGCGCACTGACCCCACGGAAGCGCCCCGACCACTGCTGCGAAACGCACTCTGGTCGGGGCGCTTCCGTCTGCCCGCACGCGGCGGCGGCGCGGCTCCGGACGCGCGCTGCGGATGCGCGCTGCGGATCGCTGTCCGCGATCAATCTTCGGCTGACGGCGAACACCGTTCGGCTCAGGGCGAACACCGCAATAGAACGACCCTCCGCGTGGTTAGAGTGCTAGGAATCAGACACGAGGAGGACCATCATGTTCGAACGGTTCACCGACCGGGCCAGGCGCGTCGTCGTGCTCGCGCAAGAAGAGGCGAAGCTCCTCAAGCACAACTACATCGGTACCGAGCACATCCTGCTCGGTCTCATCCACGAGGGTGAGGGCGTTGCCGCGAAGGCGCTCGAAGGGATGGGGATCTCCCTCGAGCAGGTCCGCGAGCAGGTCACGGAGATCATCGGCGAGGGCCAGCAGGCGCCCTCGGGGCACATCCCCTTCACCCCGCGCGCCAAGAAGGTCCTCGAGCTGAGCCTGCGCGAAGCGCTGCAGCTCGGCCACAGCTACATCGGCACGGAGCACATCCTGCTGGGCCTCATCCGTGAGGGCGAAGGCGTGGCCGCGCAGGTCCTCGTCAAGCTCGGAGCCGACCTGGCGCGCGTGCGCCAGGAGGTCATCAAGCTCCTCTCGGGCTACCAGGGCAAGGAACCTGCCTCGACCGGTGCGCGCGAAGAGGGGACCCCCTCCGGATCGCTCGTGCTGGACCAGTTCGGCACCAACCTCACCGCCGCCGCGCGGGAAGGCAAGCTCGACCCCGTCGTCGGGCGCGAGCTGCAGATGCAGCGCGTCATGCAGGTGCTGTCCCGCCGGACGAAGAACAACCCGGTGCTCATCGGCGAACCCGGCGTCGGCAAGACGAGCGTCGTCGAGGGGCTCGCGCAGTCCATCGTGAACGGCGAAGTGCCGGAGCCGCTCGAGGACAAGCAGCTCTACACGCTCGACCTCGGTTCGCTGGTCGCGGGCTCCCGCTACCGCGGTGACTTCGAGGAGCGGCTGAAGAAGGTCCTCAAGGAGATCCGCACGCGCGGGGACATCATCCTCTTCATCGATGAGATCCACACGCTGGTCGGTGCGGGTGCCGCAGAGGGCGCGATCGATGCTGCGAGCATCCTCAAGCCCATGCTCGCCCGCGGCGAGCTGCAGACGATCGGCGCGACGACGCTCGACGAGTACCGGAAGAACATCGAGAAGGATGCGGCACTCGAGCGCCGCTTCCAGCCGATCCAGGTGCCCGAGCCGACGCTCGCCGATTCGGTGCTCATCATGAAGGGCCTGCGCGACAAGTACGAGGCGCACCACAAGGTGACGATCACGGACGGCGCGCTGGCCGCATCGGTCAACCTCTCCGACCGCTACATCAACGACCGCTTCCTGCCGGACAAGGCGATCGACCTGATCGATGAGGCCGGTGCCAAACTGCGGATCTCGCGCATGTCGTCGCCTCCTGAGGTCAAGGAGATCGAGGAGCAGATCGTCGAGGCGCGCCGCCGCAAGGAGGCCGCGATCGACGCGCAGGACTTCAACCTCGCGCAGTCCGAGCGAGACGCGGAGATGGCGCTCACGAAGCAGAAGGAAGAGCGCGAGAAGACCTGGAAGGCCGGCGACAAGGGCGCGGCCGTCGTCGATGAGGAGCTCATCGCAGAGGTGCTGGCGCAGTCCACGGGCATCCCGGTCTTCAAGCTCACAGAGGAGGAGTCCTCGCGTCTGCTGCGGATGGAGGACGAGCTGCACAAGCGGGTCATCGGCCAGAACGAGGCCATCAAGTCCGTGTCGCGTGCGATCCGTCGTACGCGTGCGGGCCTCAAGGACCCCAAGCGTCCCTCCGGGTCGTTCATCTTCGCTGGCCCCACGGGCGTCGGCAAGACGGAGCTCGCGAAGGCACTGGCGGAGTTCCTGTTCGGTGACGAGGACTCCCTCATCACGCTGGACATGTCGGAGTACGCGGAGAAGCACACGGTGTCCCGCCTCTTCGGCTCTCCCCCCGGCTACGTGGGCTACGAAGAAGGCGGACAGCTGACTGAGAAGGTCCGCCGGAAGCCGTTCTCCGTCGTGCTGTTCGACGAGGTGGAGAAGGCCCACCAGGACATCTTCAACTCGCTGCTGCAGATCCTCGAGGACGGACGTCTGACGGATTCGCAGGGTCGTGAGGTGGACTTCAAGAACACCATCATCATCATGACCACGAACCTCGGGACGAAGGACATCGCGAAGACCCAGCAGATGGGCTTCCAGGTCGAGGGCGATCCGTCGATCGACTACACGCGGATGAAGCAGCGGGTGAACGAAGAGCTGAAGCAGCACTTCCGTCCGGAGTTCCTCAACCGCGTCGATGACACGATCGTCTTCCCGCAGCTGTCGCAGGCGGAGATCCTGACCATCGTCGATCTGTTCGTCGAGCGGCTCGACACGCGTCTGGCAGCCCAGGGCATGTCAGTCGACCTCACCGATGCGGCCAAGGAGCTGCTCTCCGAGCGCGGGTACGACCCGGTGCTGGGCGCGCGACCGCTGCGTCGCACGATCCAGCAGGAGATCGAGGACCAGCTCTCTGAGCGCATCCTGTTCGATGAGCTGCGCTCGGGCCAGCGCGTGTACGTCGATGTCGAGGGCACGGGCATCGATGCGATCTTCACCTTCAGGGGCGAAGAGGACTCGCGCGTCCTCGAGCGGGTCGGTGCGGTCTACGGCACCGACGAAGACGGCTCCGGGGCGATCCCGGAAGCCGGCGTGGCGAACAGCTCCGGACCCACCGGTGACGGCGGGGGAGCGGAAGCGGAGGCGCAGGCCACCGCAGAGGTTCCGCCGGAGCGCTGACGGAGTGCGCAGGCGCCTGCTCGGTGGAAGCGGCGGGTCGGACGAGGAGTCCGGCCCGCCGCTTCGTCGTGCCGGGGCGGATGGTTCGTCGCAGCACTCGTCCACGGTGTTGAATGGTGGGATGACGACTGCAGCAGAGCGCGCGAGCGACCAGTACCGTCCCTACCCCCTCGGCGATGGCCTGATCCTGCGGCGGGCGAGGGCGGCGGACGTCCCCGCCATCGTGGAGCTCGTCGCCCCGATGGTCGATGCGCGCATCCTCGTGCCCAAGGAGCGCGTCGACTACTTCGAGGGCATCCATGAGTTCTGGCTCGTGCTCGAGCTGCAGGACGACGGGAGCGAGGTCCTGGCGGGCTGTGCCGCCTGCCACCTCATCTGGTCGGACGTCGCCGAGGTCCGGACCATCGCGACCAGCCCCGCCTACCGCGGGCGCGGGATCGGGAGGACGCTCGTCGAGCAGGTGCTCGCGGACGCGCGCGTGCTGGGCGCGAAGCGGGTCTTCTGCCTCACGTTCGAGACCGACTTCTTCTCCTCGCTGGGCTTCGAGGTGATCGAGGGCACACCGGTGGCGCCCGAGGTCTACGTCGAGCTCCTCCACTCGCGGGACGAGGGCACCGCAGAGTTCCTGGACCTCGCGCGGGTCAAGCCGAACACGCTCGGGAACTCGAGGATGCTCCGCACGCTGTGAACTGGATGCCGTGAACCGGATGCTGTGGACCGCACGCTTCGCACGCGAGGCGCATCCGCGACTGCCTTCCAGCAAGAAAGTACTTGCCAGGCTGGAAAGTGCATGCTTCACTGGACACATCGACGTTCTGCAGGAACCGGTCGATCGATGAAGCCGCAGCCCTCCTCACGGGGCTCGGGACGACAGTGATGCGAAGGAGCAGTCCGATGGACACCCACAGCGACAGCCTGCCGACGGGGGACCGCGGCGGCGACCGGGGACCCACACCCGAGGAGGCGCGGCGGATGCTCGCCGACGCCGCTCGGATCGGTCACCGGACGCCCGACGCGGTGCCGCCCGTCCTCATCTCGTTCGCGATCCTCTGCGCGATCGGCACCATGGCGACCCTGGGCGTGCACCTCGCGGCGCGCGTGCTCCCCGACTCCTCGTTCGATGCGCCGCTCGCGGTCACCGTCATGGCAATGGCCTGGGTCTTCGTCGCGATCATCGTCCCGTTCCTCTTCCGCCGACCTCTGCGCCGGGGGCTGGCCGTGCGCTGGTACATCTACATGGGGTCCTGGGGCGTCCTCTGGGCGGCGTCCATGCTGCTGGGGGAGACGTTCGCAGCCCTGGTGCTCGCGCCGCTCTTCCTCGGGCTGTTCATGATCGCCGCGGCGACGGAGGCGAAGCGCGCGCGGACCGCACGGGCCGAGGAGGAGGCGGCGCAGAGCGCGGTCGTGGACGGGGACGCGCCGTGAGCGCACCCCAGCACCCCCGGTTCGCGCTCGACTCCTCCCTCGCCCACCCCGTCCGATTCTCGCTCGTCGCGGCACTCGCGACGGTGGAGAAGATGGCGTTCGGCGACCTCCGCGACGAGCTCCAGGTGAGCGACTCCGTGCTGTCGAAGCAGATCGCGGAACTGGAGAAGGCGGGATTCGTCAGGGCGGCGAAGTCGTTCGTCGGCAAGCGCCCCCGCACGACCCTCTCGCTGACCTCAGACGGGCTGGTCCGCTGGCGCGGGCACCTCGATGCCCTCCGACGGATCGCGGACCCGCAGGATTCCTGACAGGTGGAACCCGTGACGTGAACGGCCGCACGCAGCGCGCCCGCAGCCGATGAGGCCGCGGGTCGCGCTGGATGGGACGTCCGGCCGGGCGCGAACTCCCGTCAGGCCGCGAACTCCCGGCTGATCCGGTGGATGATCATGTCGAGCGCGACGAGGTTGTGCCCGCCGTCAGGGATGATCAGGTCAGCCTTCCGCTTCGACGGCTCGACGTAGAGCTCGTGCATCGGCTTCACCGTCTCGAGGTACTGGGCCTCGACGGACTCCAGGGAGCGTCCTCGTTCGACGACGTCGCGGCGGATCCGGCGCAGGATCCTCACATCCGCGTCCGTGTCCACGAAGAGGCGGATGTCCAGCAGGTCGCACAGCTTGGGCTCTGCGAAGAGGAGGATCCCCTCGACGATGAGGACCGGGGTCGGATCGACGGCGAGGGTGTCGACAGACCTGTTGTGGTCCGTGAAGTCGTAGAGCGGGCTCTCGATCGGCGCGCCGGCCTTGAGGGCGCGGATGTGCTCGTACATCAGATCGATGTCGAACGCCTCCGGTGCGTCGAAGTTCGTGGCCGCACGCTCGTCCCACGTCTTGCCGGTGTGCGCGCGGTAGTAGTTGTCCATGAAGAGGACCGTCGACTTGCTGCCGAAGCGATCCAGCAGCGACCGGGTCAGCGTCGTCTTGCCGCTCCCGGTGCCGCCGGCGACACCCACCGCGATAGCTCCCACGTCCGACCCTTCCGTCGCGCTGCCACTGTGCGACGCCCCGGGAGGGGCTCGCGTTGACTCAGCGCACCATCCTAGAGGAACCGGGAGCGTGCGGAGGCGGTCTCTGCGTGTCTCCTCAGTCGGTTGTGTCCCCGGCTGGTCAGGGCAGTCGGATCCCGGTTGAGCTGCGGGATGCGAGACCGTCCCGGACGAGGTCGTCGATGAGCCGGGCGGTCCTGGTCCCGTCGGCGTCGAGGTCGCGCACCGCGGCGATGGCCTTCCTGATGGGCTCGCTCAGGCGCGCGAGGGCCTCGGCGTCGTCAGCAGTGAGCTCAGCGGTCGGTGCCGTGAGCAGGTGCGTGCTGATGCTCACGGCCTGCTCCTCGTCGGACGTTGCCAGCTCGTCGTGCGCCGTGCGCAGCACCTTCATGATCGCGCCGCGCAGCTGCCGGTCGGTGCCCGCCCACGCCTGGGTGCGACGGACGACAGTCGGATCGGAGGGCTTCCCCGCGGCGACCCAGGCGCACGCATCCGCCAACGGGCACGAATCGCAGTCGGGATTCCGTGCAGTGCAGATGAGCGCGCCCAGCTCCATCGCTCCGGCGTTCCACTCCACGTGCTCGCGTGCGGGCACGAGCGCGCCGGCCCACCGCTTCTCCGCCGCGGTCAGTGAGGCGGGCCGGTGCTCCACGGCCGCGAAGACGCGTCCCAGCACCCGGCGGACATTCACGTCGAGGACGACTGCCCTGCGGCCGTAGGCGAAACTTGCGACGGCAGCGGCCGTGTAGGCGCCCACACCGGGAAGCGCCAGCAGTCGGTCCTCCTCGTGGGGGACCTGGTTGCCGTGCCGGTCCGCGATCGCGGCGGCCGTCTCCTGGAGCCTGAGCGCACGTCGCGGATAGCCCAGGGAATCCCACGCGATGAGCACGTCCGACGGGGGAGCGGCGGCGAGGTCTGCAGGGCTCGGCCACCGTCGCATCCACTCGCGCCACCGGGGGAGGACTCGGGCGACCGGCGTCTGCTGGCTCATCACCTCGCACACCAGGATCGACCACGCGGATGCGTCGGGTTCGCGCCACGGCAGCGGTCGGGCATTGCGGCTGAACCAGTCGATGACGAGCCGCTGGACGTCGGCGACGCGGGCCTGAGGCACCGGTGGGAGGCCCGGCGTCTGGGGTGCGCGTGTGACCTGTGTCGTCCGGCGGTGTGTCATCGGGTCCTTCCTGCGTGCTCGCCTTAGGCTCGAGGGGATGAGCAGCTCCGGTCGTGGTCCGCGTCAGGGTCGTCCCAGCCGTCCGTCCGGGAAGTCTACGGGTTCCCGCGGAGCGGCCCGTCCGCCTGCGCGGGGGCGCGGTGACAGGGGGCGCGGGGACACCCGCGGCCGGGCGCCAGGGCCGGACGATGCCCGGCGCCAGATGTTCCGGCGGCGCCGCATCATCGTGGCAGTCCTGGCGATCATCGTCGCCGCCGTACTCACCCTGGGTGTCGTGCTTGCAGTGCAGGCGATCCAGAGCGTCCGCGAGGGTGTGGGCAGCCCTCCGCCCGTCGCGGAATCACCGGAGCCGAGCGCACCCGGACCGGTGGGCGACGCCGGTTCCGGAGGCTGCCCGCCGGACACCACGCGCGTGGCCGCGTCGACGGATGAGGACGAGTACGAGGACGACGAGGAGCCCGTCCTCACGATCGAGGTGAAGAACACCCACTCCGCCGACTGCCTGATCGACGTGGGCACGGAGCGCCAGGAGTTCGTCATCGAGCACGAGGGCGACACCGTCTGGTCGTCGCGGTACTGCGAGAGCACCGATGAGGACGCCGAAGGCGGGTCGAACCCGTTGGTGTTCCCTGCGCAGTCGGGGAAGAAGACGTCTCTCGACTGGCCGCGAGTCCCCGTCGACGAGTCGTGCAGGCAGACCGCGGAAGCGTTCCCCGCGGGCCAGTACGAGCTCATCGTGAAGTTGGGTGACGAGGAGAGCGAGCCCGCCCCCTTCACGCTCAAGGGCGACCCCGCGGATGACGCGACGGATGACCCCGGCGACGATGCCGGTGCTGACGCCGGAGCAGGCGAGGCTGTGGGTGATGCCGCCGGTGAGGGCGACGGCGCCGGTGAGGGCGACGCTGCCGCGGGTGAGGATGCAGCCGAAGCCGAAGCCGAAGCCGAGGAAGAGGCAGCGAACTAGCCTCCGCGTCAAGCGTCTCTGGGAGGCAGAGTGGTCTCCGGCAGGGCAGTGGCGATGGCTTCTGCGAGGTTCTCGCATTCTGCGACGCGCATGCCGTCCGGCACGGGCACGTTGTCGAGCGATCCGCCTGCGACGATCGCATTCGTGATGCCCTGGCGAGCCGCTTCGGACAGCCGCTGACCCAGACCGGGCACCTGGCGGATCTCCCCGGACAGGCTGATCTCACCGATCGCGACGAGCCGGGAGTACAGGGCGTCGCCCGTGCGCGCTGAGGCGAGGGAGAGCGCCAGGGCCAGATCGCAGGCGGGCTCCGACACCCGCATGCCGCCGACCGTCGCAGAGAACACGTCCTTGTCCGCCGTCTTCGTGAGGCGGCCCAGCACCGCGAGGATCATGGCGATGCGGTTGGAATCGAGCCCGCTGACCGTCCGTCGGGGATGACTGTGCGCGTCGTCGATGAGCGACTGGACCTCGATGAGCATGGGACGCCGGCCCTCGAGCGCGACCGTGAGGCACGACCCCGGCGCCCGCGTCGCGGACCGGGTCAGGAACAGGCCCGACGGATCGGGGAGGCTCTCGATGCCCGACTCCGTCATATCGAAGCAGCCCACCTCGTCCGTCGGACCGTAGCGGTTCTTCACGGCGCGGAGCATCCGCAGGCGCGAGTGGCGCTCGCCCTCGAACGAGCAGACGACGTCGACGAGGTGCTCCAGCGTCCGCGGACCGGCCACGCTGCCGTCCTTCGTCACGTGACCGACCAGGACCGTGGGGATCGCATGGTCCTTCGCGGCGCGGATCACCGCCGCGGCGACCTCCCGCACCTGAGCCACCCCGCCCGGCGCGCCATCGACGTCCGCGGACGCCAGCGTCTGGACGGAGTCGATGATGATGAGGTCCGGCTGGAGCTGGTCGATGGTGCCGAGCACGATCCCCAGGTCCGTCTCCGCGGAGAGGTAGAGGGTCTCCGACAGGGCGTCGACGCGTTCGGCCCGGAGCCGGACCTGGGCGGCGGACTCCTCGCCCGTCACGTAGAGGACCCGAGTTCCCTGGCGAGCGGTCCACGACCCGACCTCCAGCAGCAGGGTCGACTTGCCGACGCCCGGTTCACCGGCGAGCAGCACGACCGCCCCCGGCACCAGGCCGCCGCCCAGCACACGGTCGAATTCGGGGATGTGGGTCGAACGGGCCTCCGCCAGCCTGCGATCGACCTCTGTGATGGGGGTGGCTCCGACGCTGTCCGGTGCCGGCTTCGCCTGCGTGCGCACAGTCCTGCGCGCGGGGACCGTCTCCTCGATCGTCCCCCACTCGCGGCACTGCGGGCACCGGCCCAGCCACTTCGCAGTCGTGTGACCGCACGCATTGCACAGGTACTGCATCGTCGACGCCATGGTCGAAGTCTTCCACGAGGCACGGACACGGTCCTACGATCAGTGCATGAGCGACGCACAGGCACCCCGATCGTCAGATGCAGCCCCACCCGCCACAGCCCCACCCGCCACAGGCTCTCCCGACGGTGCAGCGCCGATCGAGCGCGCGACTGGACTCGACTGGCCCACGATCGCGGCTGCCTTCAACGACGCGGGCGGAGCGGCACTCACGCACGCGGAGCTCGCGCGAACGGTGGAGCCGCTGTTCACCGATCGCGTGGACAACGCCGGCTGGTGGGCACAGGGGGCGACCGTCGTGTACGAGCAGTCGATCGGCCGCCGCGTCGCAGGGCAGTCGAGCGCGGGCGACTTCCAGGTGGCCGCCTCCCGTACCCTGCCAGGGGCAGGAGGGGAGCTGCGCGCCCGTGCCGTCGCCGAGGTCCTGGCCGCTGAGCATCTCGCGGGCCTGTCCGTGGGCTCAGGAGGGCGGGAGTCCGATACGCCCAAGCGGCTCTACTGGCGCACCGGCCTGGGCGGGGGAGCGAAGCTCGCGGTCTCCGTGGAGCCGAAGGCGGATGACCGGTGCCTGGTCACGCTCACGGCGACCGGGCTCGACTCCCAGGAGCAGCGCGAAGAGGTCCGCACCGCACTCAGGGCCGTGGTGGGGGCCCTGGGCTGAGCCCGCTCAGGGGAGGATGCCGAGGTGGGCCAGCCCCGCTCGCACGATGTGCTGCTGCCCGTGGCGCATCTCCGAGAGGATCTCGTCGCTGACGGCCTCCCGCGGCGTGAGCCAGTCGAGGCTCAGTGCGGCACCGCGCGGTTCGCAGTCGCCGATCACGGGCAGGATGTAGCACAGCGCGACGGCGTGCTGGCGCGGGTCGTGGTACTGCGAGACCGCTTCCGCCGGGAAGTACTCGGCGACGTGGTACGGGGTCAGCGACAGGGGCACCGTCGGCAGGGCGAGGTGGCCCAGATCGCTCTCCGCATGTCGCAGGAGCGCGGCGCGGATCGACTCGTGGTACCGCACGCGGCCGCCGACGATCTCCCGTCCCAGTGTGCTGTCCTCGAGAGTGCGGAGGAGCAGTCCGATGCTCTCGACCTCCCCGTCGTCCCCGCGTCTGACGGGGAGCCCGTGCACGTAGGTGATCGGGATGCGACGGCGGATGTGCTCGAGTTCCTCCGGATCCAGCCAGTTCTCGTCGAAGTCCAGGGCTGTGCGCGTCATGCCTCCAATGTAGCGGCGATCACCGGTTCGTAGGCCGCCCGGGACGGCACGAAAAACTTGAGAACCTCCCTCGAACTGAAGTATCTTGATGTCGAGATATGTGGTGTGATGCGGCCCACCGGACATCCCCGCTGGGCCGACGACACCCCGCCGAATAGGCTTGGGACCATCCAGGTCACTCGAGCGGTCAGCGCTCAAGACGAAGGAGAGCCAGTTGATCAACCACGAAGTCCGCACGTACAAGAGCTCCGAACCCCTCGCCCGTGAGGACCAGCTCGCCTGGAAGATCGCAGAGGTCGCCGCGGATGACGTCGCGGTCGAGGCGGATGTCCAGGACATGGTCATCAACCGCATCATCGACAACGCGTCCGTCGCCGCCGCCTCCGTGCGCCGCGGGGCGCCCATGCACGCCCGCGAGCAGGCGCAGGGCCACCCCATGAAGCCGGGTGCCGCCGTCTTCGGGCTCTCCCTCGAGGAGACGATCTCGCCGGAGTGGGCCGCCTGGGCCAACGGCGTGGCCGTCCGCGAACTCGACTTCCACGACACCTTCCTCGCGAAGGAGTACTCGCACCCCGGCGACAACATCCCGGCCATCCTCGCCGTCGCCCAGCACAAGGGCATCAGCGGTGCGGACGTCATCCGCGGCATCGCCACCGGGTACGAGATCCAGGTCGACCTCGTGAAGGGCATCTGCCTCCATGAGCACAAGATCGACCACGTCGCCCACCTGGGCCCCTCGGCTGCGGCGGGCATCGGCACGCTCCTGCACCTGCCCACGGAGGTCATCTACCAGGCCGTCCAGCAGGCGCTGCACGTCACCACCGCCACCCGCCAGTCGCGCAAGGGCGAGATCTCCACCTGGAAGGCCCACGCACCCGCCTTCGCCGGCAAGATGGCCGTCGAGTCGGTCGACCGTGCGATGCGCGGCGAGGGCGCTCCGTCGCCCATCTACGAGGGCGAGGACGGCTTCATCGCCTGGATCCTGTCCGGTCCGGAAGCCCGCTACACGGTCCCGCTGCCCAGCAGGGGAGAGGCCAAGCGCGGCATCATGGACACGTACACGAAGGAGCACTCCGCGGAATACCAGGCTCAGGCCCTCATCGACCTGGCCCGCCGCATGGGCGCGCAGATCGAGGACTTCTCGAAGATCCGCAAGGTGACGATCCACACCTCGCACCACACGCACTTCGTCATCGGCACGGGCGCGAACGACCCGCAGAAGATGGATCCGAAGGCATCGCGCGAGACGCTGGACCACTCGATCATGTACATGTTCACCGTCGCGCTCGAGGACCAGGCGTGGCACCACGAGAAGTCCTACGCGCCGGAGCGCGCGGGGCGTCCGGAGACGGTCGAGCTGTGGCACAAGGTCGAGACCCGCGAGGACCCGGAGTGGACCCGTCGCTACCACTCGACCGATCCGAACGAGATGGCCTTCGGCGGCCGCGTCGAGATCGAATTCGAGGACGGCTCCACACTGGTCGACGAGATCGCCGTGGCAGACGCACACCCCAACGGCGCGCGCCCGTTCGTCCGCGAGAACTACGTCAACAAGTTCCGCACCCTGTCCGACGGCATCCTGTCCGAGCAGGAGCAGAACCGCTTCCTGGGACTCGCGGAGAACCTCGCGGACCTCGGTGCCGCTGACCTGCGCGCCCTGAGCTTCACGGTGGACGGCCTGGAGCACTCCGGCTCGAAGGGCGTCTTCTGATGCTGGGCGCTGAGAAGACCGCAGCTGCCAGGCGCGCGGATTTCCGCGCACTGCTGAACGGCAGCGAGATCGTCCAGTTCCCCGGGGCCATCAACCCGCTGACTGCCATGCTCATCGAGCAGGCCGGGTTCGAGGGCGTCTACATCTCCGGCGGCGCGTTCTCCGCGGCGCAGGGGCTGCCGGACATCGGCCTCACGACGCTCACGGAGGTCGTGGACCACGGACGGAACATCGCGCGGGTCACGAACCTGCCGACGTTCATCGATGCGGACACCGGGTGGGGCGAGGCGATGAACGTCGCCCGCACCGTCCAGGAGTTCGAGGACGCGGGACTCTCCGGCATCCACCTCGAGGACCAGGTCAACCCCAAGCGGTGCGGCCACCTCGACGGCAAGGAGGTCGTGACGACGGCGGAGATGGTCAAGCGAATCTCCGCCGCCGCCAAGGGCCGCCGCGATGAGAACTTCGTCCTCACTGCTCGCACGGATGCCCGCGCGGGAGAGGGTCTTGACGCGGCGATCGATCGGGCCAAGGCCTACGTCGATGCCGGCGCGGACATGATCTTCCCGGAGGCGATGCGTGATCTGGGCGAGTTCGAGAAATTCGCGAACGCCGTAGGCACACCGATCCTCGCCAACATGACCGAATTCGGCAAGAGCGAGCTGTTCACGACGTCTCAGCTGGCCGATGCGGGTGTCCGTGTCGTCATCTACCCTGTCACCACACTGCGGTTGGCGATGGGCGCGATCACCGACGGACTCAGGGCGATCCGCTCGGAGGGCACCCAGGCCTCGGTGGTGGATCGCATGCAGACGCGTGCGGACCTCTACGAGGCAATCGACTACGAGGCGTACAACTCGTTCGACTCAGCCGTCTTCAACTTCTCTCAGGAGGGACACCAGTGACGGATCAGGAGATCAAGAAGGGCCTGGCGGGGGTCGTCGTCGACACCACCGCCGTGTCCAAAGTGGTGCAGGAGACGAACTCCCTGACCTACCGGGGCTACCCGGTGCAGGAGCTCGCCGCGAACTGCACGTTCGAAGAGGTCGCGTACCTCATCTGGAACAGCGAACTGCCCGATAAGGAGCAGCTGGCCGAGTTCACGGCCCGCGAACGCGGTCAGCGCGCGATCTCGCAGGAGCTCGTCGACATCATCCTCGGTCTGCCGAAGGACACGCACCCCATGCACGTCGTGCAGACGGCGGTCGCGTACCTGGGCGCAGTGGACCCTGAGGCCGAGGAGGAGGGAGAGGAGGCCAACCGCCGCAAGGCGGAGCGCCTCTACGCCCAGCTGCCGACCATCGTGGCGATCGATCACCGTCGTCGCCACGGGCTCGACCCGGTCGCCCCGTCGTCGGAGCTGAGCTACGCGGAGAACTTCTTCAAGATGGTCTTCGACGAGGTACCGGACGCGGCGGTCGTCCGCTGCTTCGACGTGTCGATGATCCTCTACGCGGAGCACTCGTTCAATGCTTCGACCTTCACGGGTCGCGTCATCACGTCGACGACGTCGGACATGTACTCCGCCGTCGCCGGTGCGATCGGTGCGCTCAAGGGCGCCCTGCACGGCGGTGCGAACGAAGCCGTCATGGCGATGCTCGAAGAGGTCGGGACCGCGGACAACGCGAGCGCGTGGATCGACAAGGCACTCGCGAACAAAGAGAAGATCATGGGCTTCGGCCACCGCGTGTACAAGAACGGCGATTCGCGCGTTCCCACCATGCGGAAGGCGTTCGAGGACATGGTCGAGGCGAAGGGCGCGGACGATCTGCTCGCGCTCTACAACGCATTCGAAGAGGACTTCGTGGGACGGAAGGGGATCTACCCCAACCTCGACTACCCGTCGGGCCCGGCCTACCACCTCATGGGCTTCGACACACCGCAGTTCACGCCGATCTTCGTCATGTCGCGGATCACCGGCTGGTCCGCGCACATCATGGAGCAGCAGGCGTCGAACGCGCTCATCCGCCCGCTGAGCGCATACAGCGGCTCCGAGCAGCGGTCAGTCCCGACCGACCGCTGAGCGACCGTCACTGCGGGAGAACCGCGCCCGAGGTCCGGGCCGGCTCCCGCTGCTGAGCCACCCGCACGGCCGGGGCACCTCCTCGGTGCCCCGGCCGTGCGGCATTCACCGTGGGCCCTGGTCGTCCCCCGTGAGCCGTCCACAGCACCCGTGAGACCGCTGCATCACCCATGAAACCCCCGCAGTACCCATCAGACCCCCACAGCACCCGTGTGACCCAGTCATCCCCGTGAGGAGACCCCTGTGACCACTGAGTCGTCCATCCCCGCCATCCCGCTCGTCGACGGGTTCCGCTTCGACCTCGAGGGCTCCGTCGGAACCCTCACGATCGACCGGCCGGAGAAGCTGGGCGCACTCTCCCGCGAGATGTGGTTCGCGCTCCCTGACATCGTGGCGGCCATCGACGCCTCGCCGGATGTCTCCGTGCTCATCCTGCGCGGCACGGACGGCAACTTCTCCGCCGGTTCCGACATCAATGACCTGAACGTGCCGCTGGCGGACTTCTGGGCGATGAACTCTGCGGCGGAGGACGCCCTGGCTCAGGCGGACATCCCCACGATCGCCGCGATCGAGGGCGTCTGCGTGGGCGGCGGCACCGAACTGGCGGCCGCGGCAGACATCCGCATCGCCGCCCCGGGCGCACGCTTCGGGATCACGGCCGCGAAGCTGGGCCTCGTGTACCCGCCCGGACCCACTCGCCGGTTCGCCGCAGCAGTGGGCGAGTCGTGGGCGCGCTACCTGCTGCTGACGGGGAACCTCATCGACACCGGTCGCGCGGACTCGCTCGGATTCCTCCACGAGGTCAACGATGATCCGTTCGCCGCCGCGCAGCGGACTGCCGAGCGCATCGCAGGGCGCTCCGCCTTCACCCAGACGGGTCTCCTGCGGATCATGCGGGGCGAGGACCTCGACCCCGCAGGGTGGCTGGGTGACGTCTACCCCGTCGAGCTGGGGGAAGGGCAGCGGGCCTTCTTCGCGAAGGAGAAGCCAGACTTCGGGTTCCGTCGGCAGGACTGGCAGGGCTGACGAGTCTGACGGGGCTGACAGGGACCATCCCCGCTCATCTGCGCGGCAGGGCGATCGCGGTCGCGACGATCCCGTCCGCGATCGCCCACCGGCCGGTGAGCGTCTGGATCCGCCGCCCGTCGACAGTGGGCCCCTCCACGAGCAGGCGGGCGGTGAACCCGCCGTCGGAGGCGACCCGGACCTCGGCGTCCTCGAAGTCCAGCCAGCGCAGGGTGAGCGGGAACCACGTCTTGTACAGCGCCTCCTTCGCGCTGAAGAGCACCCTCCCGCACAGCGGATCGAGCCTGCGCAGGCAGTCCTTCTCCTGCGGCAGCGCGATCACGTCGAGGACGCCGTCGGGCAGCGGCGCCGCCGCCTCCACGTCGATGCCGAGCGAGGCGATGTCCCCGTCGCGTGCGACCGCGGCCGCCCGCAGACCGGCGGCGTGCGTGAGCGAACCGACGACTCCCGTCGGCCAGACCGGTGCGCCCTGCCTGCCCGGCACCATCGGCCCGCGCTCGATCCCGAGTTCCGCGAGGGCGACCCGCGCGCAGTGCCGCACGGCGGCGAAGTCCGCGCGACGAGAGTCCACGGCACGGGCGATGTGGGCGGCCTCGGCGGGAAGCAGCTCGTGTGCGGGTGCATCGCCGCGGGTGGCGGCGACGCGGACGGTCGCAGGCAGAAGGTCCCGCAGCAGGTCCTCCAGCAGGGGCTGACCCATGCGCCTCCGTTCCGTGCGTCACTGTCCGCAGCGAGTCCACGGTACGCCAACCGCCGGGCGGCAGGAGTGCGCGCTACCATGGCGAGGTGCGATTAGCCGTCCTTGACATCGGGTCCAACAGCGTCCACCTCCTCGTGGTGGATGCGCACGTCGGTGCGCCGCCTCTGCCGGCGACCTCACACAAGGAGGTGCTCCGGCTCGCCGAATACCTGAAGGACGACGGGTCGATCTCCACGTACGGGCAGAACCGCCTGGTCGACTTCGTGCGCGATTCCATCGACATCGCGGAGGACCAGGGGTCCGAGCAGATCCTCGCCTTCGCGACGTCTGCGATCCGCTCCGCGCCCAACGGCGATGAGACGATCGACCGGATCCGCCAGGAGACGGGCGTCGAACTCAATGTCATGAGCGGGGAGGACGAAGCGCGCGTCACCTTCCTCGCCGTCCGCCGCTGGTTCGGCTGGTCGGCCGGGAGCATCCTCCTCATGGACATCGGCGGCGGGTCGCTGGAGCTCGCATCGGGTCGCGATGAGTATCCGGACGCCGCACTGTCGCTCCCGCTGGGAGCGGGACGCATGCATCGCGACTTCCTCCATTCGGACGTCCCATCCGCCGATGAGGTCGACGGGCTGCGGAAGTACGCGCGGCACACGATCGGTCGCGTCGCGGGCGACCTGAACCGCGTCGGGAAGCCCGACCGCATGGTGGGGTCGTCCAAGACGTTCCGGTCCCTGGCCCGGATCGCGGGAGCGGCACCCAGCGGTGCGGGGATCTTCGTCCCCCGCGAACTCAAGCGGAAGGACATGCCGGGCATCATCGATGAGCTCGTGCACCGGACGCCCAGCCAGCGCGCGGCACTGCCCGGCGTGTCCGAGGCCCGCTCCGGTCAGGTGCTGGCGGGAGCGATCGTCGCGGAGGCCGCCATGACGATCTTCGACGTCCCCATCCTCCAGATCTCTCCCTGGGCTCTGCGCGAGGGCATCATCATGCGCCAGCTCGACCTGCTCGACTCCTCCGAGGTCCTCTCACCCACCCGCCGCGGGATCGGGGCCCTGCCCCCTCCCGCACTCACGATGCCCTCGAACGGCACGTCGACGGGAGAGACCCCAGACCTCACGCCCAGTGACGATGCAGGCGCGGCCGTCCGTCCGCCCGCGCCGACTGCCACAGCAGTCCCGGCTGTCCCGACGGTGCCGGCGGGAGGAGCACGTCCATCCGGTTCTGCCAGTGGGGCCGGGTCTGCCGAAGCATCCGGTTCGGCCGGATCGAAGCGCAGGAGGTGACCCGTGGCTGATGCGTCTCGACCACCTCTGACCAGCCGCAACGCCGCACGCTCGAAGGCGAAGCGGCAGCGGGAGGAGCTCGCCAGGAATCCCGTCTACGACTCGGATGCGACGCATCGCTCGGAGAACGAGATCCGGATCGGGCTCTCCACCTCGTCCGTCTATCCGATGACGGTGCGCGAATGCTTCGAGACGGCGGCCCGTCTGGGCTACGACGGTGTCGAGGTCATGATCACGAACAACGAGGAGACGCAGGACCCGTCGCTCATGAACCTGCTGTCGCGGTCCACCGGTCTGCCGGTGCTGTCCGTGCACGCGCCGACGCTCCTGCTGCTCCCGCGCGTCATGCACCACGACCACTGGGAGAAGCTGCGCCGCACCGCCGAACTGGCGAAGGACGCGGGCGCGCGCACAGTCGTCCTCCACCCGCCGTTCCGCTGGCAGGGGAGCTACGCCCGTCACTTCGTCGAGGGCGTGCGCGAGATGGCCCGGGAGACCGGGGTGACGCTGGCGGTGGAGAACATGTACCCGTGGCGCGCCGGCCTGCGGGAGGTGATCGTCTACTCCCCGCACTGGGACCTCGCGGGGCAGGACTACGACGCGGTGACGTTCGACTTCTCGCACGCCTCCACAGCGGGCACGGACGCACTCGAAGCGGTCGGCGCCCTGTTCCCGAAGCTCCGGCACGTCCACCTGACGGACGGTGCGGGCACACTGACGGATGAGCACCTGGTCCCCGGCCGCGGGCGGATGCCGGTCGCGGAGACGCTCCAGTACCTCGCGAAGAACGACTGGTCCGGCGATGTCGTGGTCGAGGTGAACACCCGCTTCACCGCGCGCCGGTCGACCCGGGACGCGATGCTCACGGAATCGCTCGCCTTCGCGCGTCGGCACCTGGGGCTCGACGCGCAATAGGAATGGACGTCCACGAGGACTGTTCGCGCACTAGGACAGGCGGTCGGGCCGGTAGTAGCCTCATCTCATGCTGATCGCTTTCGTGGGTACAGGGAACATGGGCAGTGCACTGCTGGCGGGCATCCTCGCCGCGGGACAGGACGCGGGTCAGGTGCGTGCGACGACTCGCTCCGCGGAGTCGGCCGCCGCGCTCGGATCCCGCCTGGGGGTGCCGACGACCGCGGTCGCGGACGACCCTCAGGCCAATCGCAGCGCCGTCGACGGGGCGGACCTGGTCTTCCTCGGGGTGAAGCCCTGGATGCTGGCGGAGACCGCGTCCGAACTGGACGGCGCACTGAAGGACACGGCTACTGTCGTGTCGATGGCCGCCGGTGTGGACCTCGCCACGCTCACCGCGCACTTCCCGCACCGTCCCGTCGTGCGGATCATGCCGAACACGCCGTCGTCCGTGGGCCACGGCGTCATCTCGCTGGCCGCCGCTGACGAGGTCCCATCCGCCACGCTGGACGAGCTCACCTCTCTGCTGGGCGGTGCGGGCCAGGTCATCCCGATCAGCGAGGAGGACATGCCGACGATGATCGGAACATCCGCCTCGGGCGTCGCCTTCTTCTTCCTGCTCGCAGAGCACATGGTCGCGGCGGCAGTGTCCCAGGGACTCGACGAGGAGACTGCGAAGCGAGCCGTCGCGGCAACTGCGGAGGGCGCCGGCCGCCTGCTCACGGATTCGCCCGATCCTGCCGCCCTGCGCGCGGCCGTGAGCAGTGCGGGCGGGACGACGGCGGCCGGCATCGCGTCGTTCGCCGAGGACGGAATGGACGAGATCGTCGCACGCGCGGTCCGCGCCGCGGGGGACCGGTCGCTGGAGATGGAGGCGGAGAACCGTGAGGGGTGAGCGCCGCCGCCGCGCGGTGACGTCCTCGTCCGGGGTCCTGATCGTCGGCCTGGGCCGCTTCGGGTCCGCGACCGCCCGTTCGCTCATGCAGATGGGTCGCGAGGTGATGGCGATCGAGACGAATCCGGAACTCGTGCAGGAGTGGTCGCCCAAGCTCACGCACGTCGTGGAGGCGGATGCGACCCACCTCGATGTGCTGCGTCAGCTGGGAGCGGGAGAGTTCTCGACCGCGGTCGTCGGGATCGGATCGTCGATCGAGGCGAGTGTGCTCACGACCGCGAACCTCACGGACCTCGGCGTCGAGAAGATCTGGGCGAAGGCGATCTCCGAGGCGCACGGGAAGATCCTCCGCCGCATCGGGGCGGAGCACGTCCTCTACCCGGAGACGGAGGCCGGCGATCGGGTCGCCCACCTCATGAACTCCCGGATGCTCGACTACATCGACTTCGACGACGGGCACTTCGCAGTCGTGAAGATGCGGCCGCCCGAGGAGGCCAAGGGCCTCACCCTCGCGGAAGCGCGGATCCGGGACACCTACGGGGTCACCGTCGTCGGCATCAAGGCGCCCGGGAAGGACTTCACCTACGCGGACATGGACACGCGGATGGGCAGCCAGGACGTGCTCATCGTCGCGGGGCACGTCGACAAGCTGAGGAGGTTCGCGGGCCGACCCTGAGCGTGCGCGGCCTGCACCCGGCTGCGCCGTCGATTGACCGCCTCCGTGCTCCACGCGCCGGTGCACGCGGCGGTCCCCGGAGCACGCAGGCGGCGAATGGCGCCCCGAACCCACCGGTCCGCGGCGAGCAACCGATGACGACCGGAGCCCTCAGCCGATGATCGGGCGCTCCTCCGCGTACCGGTAGCGGCGGCTCTGCGAGCGCTGCGCGAGCGCGGAGGCCAGCGTGATGGTCCCCAGCCGGCCGACGAGCATGAGAGCGCTCAGGACGTAGAGCCCCTCATCCGGTGAGCGCTCCGTCACCCCGACGGACAGTCCGCACGTGGCGAACGCGCTCACGACCTCGAAGAGGACCAGGTCCAGCGGCTCGTCCGTGACTCCGAGCATCGCGATCGTGCCCAGGAGGACGATCGTGCCGCCCGCCAGCAGCACCGACACCGCGAGTCGGATGCTGCCCGGGCTGATGCGGCGATGGAACGCGGTGGTGTCCGTGAAGCCGCGGGCCTCTGCAGTCGCCGCCAGGACGAGCACGGCCAGGGTGGTCACCTTGATCCCGCCCGCAGTCGACCCGGAGCCCCCGCCGATGAACATCAGCAGGTCCAGCACGACATGGCTCATCTGCGACATCGCTTCGATGTCCATGGTCGCGAAGCCGCCGGACCGGGAGACGACGGACAGGAAGAGCGCCTCTCCCGCCGTGCCGAACCACCCGGTGCCGCCCAGTGTGCGGGGGTTCGCGTTCTCGAAGGCCAGCAGCAGCACCCAGCCGACCGCGACGAGGATCGCGGACGTCGCGAGGGTGAGCTTCGTGTGGAGGTCCCAGGCCCGGGGCGTCCGCCACAGGATGCTCATCACGAAGACGACGGGGAAGCCGAGCGAGCCCACGAACACCGCAGCGCCGATCACGCTCAGCACCCACGGGTCGTCGGCGAAGTGGGCCATCCCGTCGGCGTGCACGGTGAAGCCCGCGTTGTTGAACGAGGACACGGAGTAGAAGACCGAGTGCCACAGCGCCTCCCACACGCCCTCGCCGCGCAGCAGGAAGCGGGGCAGCAGCAGGGAGGCGACGACGACCTCGGCGGCGATCATCGTGAGCAGCACGACCCGCAGCAGGGACCCCACCTGCCCCAGCTGGGAGGCGCTGGTCGCCTGCGCGGCCAGGAGCCGCTGGCGGATGCCCAGCCGCTTCGACATGGCCATGCCCAGGAGCGACGCGGCGGTGAGGATGCCGATGCCGCCCACCTGCACGGCCACGGTGATGACGCCGATGCCGAACGATGACCAGTGCACCTCCGTCACGACAGGAGTGAGCCCGGTGACGCAGACGGCGGACACTGCGACCAGCAGCGCGTCGGCGAATGATGCGGACCCCGGGCTGCGCACGGCGACCGGCAGGCAGAGCAGGGCGGTGACGACGGCTGCGACGAGGACGAACGCCACCATGGCCGTGCGGGCCGGGGACGCGAGCACCGCGTCGTCGACCGCGTCACGCAGCCGACGGCGCGATGACTGCGCCTCCCCGTCCGATGAGCCGGAACCCGCGGTGCTCTCCATTCCACACATGGTACGGCCGGGGCAGGGCGTCAGGACCGCATCGGGACGGATACAGTGTGGGCATGGAAAGCAGTGATCTCGATCTCTTCGTCACGTGGGACGAGACCTTCACCGACTATGACTTCGGGCCCAGCCACCCCATGCATCCGCTCAGGCTGGACCTCACCGCGAAGCTCGCGACCGATTTCGGCCTCTTCGACCATCCGCGCATCACGGTGTCCGCGGTCGGCGGGGTGGATGAGGCAGAGCTCGCGAAGGTCCACACGCGCGGTTACGTGGATGCGGTGAAGGAAGCGGGGGAGACGACCTCGCTCGACGAAGCGTTCCAGCAGGAGTGGGGGATCGGCACGGAGGACGTGCCGCGCTTCGAGAAGATCCACGAGGCCTCCGGCCGGATCTTCCAGGCCGGTGTCGAGGCCGCGCGCGCCGTGGCGGGCGGCGGGTACGACCGCGCCGTGAACTTCTGCGGCGGCATGCACCACGCGATGAGCGATCGGGCATCGGGCTTCTGCATCTACAACGACATCGCCGCGACGATCACCACGCTCCTGGAGAACGGGTACCGCCGCGTCGCGTACATCGACTTCGACGCCCACCACGGGGACGGAGTCGAACGGATCTTCTGGGACGACCCCCGCGTCCTCACGCTGTCCGTCCACGAGAACGGCCGCTTCCTCTTCCCCGGCACCGGCTTCGCGAACGACATCGGCGGGATGCAGGCGGCCGCCTCCGCCGTCAACGTCGCACTGCCGCCCCGCGCGGACGACGCGGACTGGCTGCGCGCGGTCGATGCCGTCGTGCCCCACGTGCTGCGCGAGTTCGACCCGCAGATCCTCGTGACCCAGCACGGGTGCGACGGGCATCGGGCCGATCCGCTCACCCACCTGCGCTTCAGCGTCGACGGCATGCGGGAGACCGCACTGCTGGCGCGCTCGCTGTCGGAGGAGCTGACAGGCGGGAAGTGGATCGCGACCGGTGGCGGCGGCTACTCGATCCTCGACGTGGTCCCGCGCGCCTGGACCCAGCTCGTCGCGATCGCCGCCGGAGCGCAGATCGCGCCGAGCACGGAGACGCCCGATCGGTGGAGGCGCTACGCGGAGTCGATCGTGGGGCGCGATGCACCGCTGGTCATGACGGACGGCTACGACGGCTCCTTCGTCCCGTGGTCGAACGGGTACGACCCCCAGGCGGACCTGGACCGCGCCGTCATGGCGACCCGGAAATCGGTCTTCCCGTTCTTCGGACTCGACGCCTACTACGACTGAGCGCCCGCCCGGCTGAGGCCGGGATCACGTCCGGCGGACTCCTTTTGCCCTGACCCGAGCGCGGGGATAGACTTGAGCGGCTATGTTCCGGCGGTGGGCATCCCCTGTTCACCGTGATGTCAACCCGGTGAGGTGTGCCCATGGGCTCAGTGATCAAGAAGCGCCGCAAGCGTATGTCGAAGAAGAAGCACCGCAAGCTGCTTCGCAAGACGCGCCACCAGCGCCGCAACAAGAAGTAATACTTCTCGCGCAGACCCCGTCCGGCACGCATGTGCAGGCCGGGGGTTTGTTGTGAAGGGGTGAAGGGAGACCGGTGGTCGTTCGGGTCACCGTCCTCACGAGGACGGACTGCGGACTGTGCTCCGCTGCGGAGCAGGTCGTGGCGCAGGTGTCCGAGGGCCGTGACGTCGATGTGACGTTCACGGACATCGACACAGACCCTGAACTGAAGGACCGGTACGACTGGGATGTCCCCGTCGTGCTGGTCGATGGCCGGCAGGTGGGCTTCCACCGGATCGACCCCGATCGCTTGGCGCGCGCCATCGACGCGCGCCAAGCGGCCAAAGCCTGAACGCGCTCAATCGGACGAGCATCTGATTGAGCGCACAGCGCAGAGAGGAGAGCGAGACGCGGTGGCACAGACCTTGTCGGCTGCGACGGCGCCCGGTGGCGCACAACGGTCGGCTCCCATGCCAGCCGTGACCCGCATGCCGGTTTACCTCGGCGCACTGACCGCTCTCATCGCCTCCGGCCGGACGACAGCCTCCAGCGAGGACCTCGCCCGCACCTGCGGTGTCGGCGCAGCGATCGTCCGCCGCGACCTCTCCCTCCTCAGCTTCACCGGACGCCGCGGGGTCGGCTACGACGCCCTCGACCTCGCCGACGCGATCCGCTCCTTCCTCGGCATCGACCGGCTGCGCCCCGTGGGCGTGGTGGGTGCGGGCCGTCTGGGCACCGCACTGGCGCACTACCTGTCGGACCCCGAGCACGGCTTCTCCGTGCAGGCCGTCTTCGACGCCGCCCCCGCACGCATCGGCGAGCCGGTCGGCGACCTCGTCGTCACGGACATCTCCGATCTGCCGCGCGCAGTCGAAGCGCTGGCACTCGAACTCCTCGTCATCGCGGTCCCCGCGGGCGCGGCCCAGTCCGTCGTCGACGCCGTGGCGGGCACCCCCATCAGGGGCCTCCTGAACTTCGCGCCCGTGCCCGTGCGCACGCCCGCAGGCGTCGAAGTCCGCCACGTCGACCTCGCGACCGAACTGCAGGTCCTCTCACACTTCGCTCCCAGCAGCGCGGAGGCCGCCGGTGGCGCGCAGCCCGTGCCGGGAGCCGCCGCACACAGTCCCCATCCGTCGCCCGGCCCCCTGGAGGCAGAGACGTGACCACGCTCGTACTCGGAGTCTCACACCGTTCCGCACCCATGTCGGTGCTCGACGCCGTCGCGCTGTCGGGCAGGAACGTCGACCTCCTCACCGACCGCGTGCTCGGCGGTGAGTACGTCGACGGTGCGCTCGTGCTGGCGACGTGCAACCGCCTCGAGATCGTGGCCGACGTCCGCGCCTTCCACGGCGGACTCGCCGACGTGGGCTCGGCACTCGTGAGCGTCACGGGGATCGAGTGGGCGGAACTCGCGCACCACGTCTACGTCCGTTTCGACGACAAGGCCGTGGAGCACCTCCTGACGGTGGCCGCCGGACTGGATTCGATGGCGGTGGGCGAATCCCAGATCCTCGGCCAGCTCCGCCAGTCGTACAGTGCCGCGCAGGAAGAGGGACACCTCACGGGTGAGCTCAGCCGCACGGTGCAGGAATCGCTCCGTGTGGGCAAGCGCGCGCACGCGGAGACGGAGCTCGACTCCGTCGCCCGCTCACTGCTCGACACCGCCCTGACGGAGGCCGTGCCCCACATCGGTCCGCTGGCAGACGCGGATGTGCTCGTCGTGGGCGCAGGCGCCATGTCCGGACTGTCGGTCGCCACCCTCGCGCGCCAGGGCGTCGCCTCCGTGACCGTGCTCAACCGGACGCTCGACAAGGCGCAGCGGCTCGCGGACTCCGTCGGAGGGCGGGCCCGGGAACTGACGCCCGCCGTGCTCGCAGAGGAGTTCGCCCGGGCGGATCTCGTCATCTCCGTGACGGGCGCCCGCGGGACGGTCATCGATGCGGGGACCGTCACGGCATCGCTCGATCATCTGGCCCCCGGTGAAGAGCCCACCAGCACGTTCGTCGTCGACCTCGCACTGCCGTTCGACGTGGATCCGGACGTGGAGACGCACGAGCACGTGCGGACGATCGGCCTCGAGGGCCTCTCATCGCTCTTCGCCGACTCCGCCTACACGCAGACCTCCGGTGTCGTGGAGATCGTCACGCAGGTGCGCTCGATCATCCACGAGGAGATCGCCGCGCTGTCAGCGAGCCGTCGCGCACGCCAGATCGCGCCGACCGTCACGGCGCTGCGCCGCCAGGCCCGCGACACGGTGGACCGTGAGTTCGAACGGCTGTCGCGCCGTCTGGGCGACCGCGTGTCCGACAAGGACCTCGACGACATCCGGAAGTCCCTGCGCCGTGTCGCGACCAACCTCATCCACACTCCGACGGTCCGGGTGAAGGAGCTCATGGGCGCGGACGACGAATCGGTCGACTACGCCGCGGCGCTCTCGATGCTCTTCGATCTGCAGCGCACGCCGCCCGCCGCGGTCGAATCCGCGTCCGCTCCCGGCCCGGACTCCACAGCCACCGCCGCCGAGGCCATGGCCGCGAATCCGTTCGTGCTCGCCTCCGCATCCGCTCCGGAGGGCGCTGGGTCCATCTCTGAGTCCGGCTTCGCGTCCGGGACTGGTTTCGTGTCCGGGTCGGTGACTGGGTCTGTGACTGGGTCTGGGTCCGTGACCGCGCTGGCGACTGCGCCCACCGCGGTGCTGAATCCGGCGGCGGCCGTGTCGACGCCGGAGACCGGTCCCGTCACAAGTGCCGGTCCGGTCGCGGGCACGAGTCCTGTCGCAGGCGCGGCCTCCTCGGCCGTCACCTCGGCCTCGGCCTCGTCATCAGCCGGCTCGTCGCAAGCCACCCCGTCGCAAGCCTCCTCGTCAGCAGACGACCACTACGTGGTGGCCGATGGCCAGCGCCCCGTGGCGGACCACACGCTGGACGTCGTCGAACCGGACGAGCCCACCGGCCGCACCGTGCGGCTCGGCACCCGCAGGTCGCAGCTGGCCCGGTCGCAGTCGACGGCGATCGCGCAGCAGCTCGCCGCGCAGACGGGATGGCGGGTCGAGATCGTCGAGGTCGTCACAGAGGGCGACGTGAACATGAGGCCGCTCGCCTCGTTCGGCGGAACCGGTGTGTTCGTCTCCGCAGTCCGCAGCGCACTGCTGAGCGGCACGATCGACATCGCCGTCCACTCGCTGAAGGACCTCCCCACCGCACCGGCACCGGGCATCCACCTGGGTGCCGTGCCCCCGCGCGTCGACCCGTCCGATGTCCTGATCGCCCGCGACGGCATGCGCCTCACCGATCTGCCCGCAGGCTCCGTCATCGGCACCGGCTCCCCGCGTCGCGCCGCACAGCTGCGCGACGCGCGCCCCGACATCGAGGTGACCGGAGTGCGCGGCAACGTCGAGACCCGCATCCGCCACGTGACGGAGGGGCGCCTGGACGGCGTCGTGCTCGCCGCCGCCGGCGTGCGGAGGCTCGGCCGGATCGACGAGGCCACCGACGTGCTCGTCGGACCGATCATGCTCCCGGCCCCGGGCCAGGGCGCACTCGGGATCGAATGCCGCGACGCGACCGCCGATCTGAACGCGGACGACGCGTCGCTGCGCGATGCGCTGCACGGACTGCACGACCACACGACGGCACTGGCCGTCGACTGCGAGCGGGCGATCCTGTCCCGCGCGGAGGCCGGCTGCTCCGCCCCCATCGGCGCGCTCGCGACGCTGGACGGCCGGACCCTCGAGGTCTCCGGAGTCCTCGCGGACGACGAGGGGACACTGCTGCGCGTCACGAAGGCGACGCAGCTCCCCACCGCAGGGGATTCCGACCGGGCCTCGGCAGATTCAGCCACGGCCTCGGCGGACTCCGCCACCGCTTCTTCGGAAGCGGCCCATGCCGCCCGCTTGGATGCGGCGAAGGACCTCGGCGCGCGAGTGGCCGAAGAGCTCCTCGACGGACTCGGCATCGACCCTCGGAAGTCGGTCGGAGCGAATGCTCCGCAGACCCACCTTCCGACCACCCACCACGCAGCAGGAGGTGACGAGGGTGGCGAATCCAGCTGATGAGGCGTTCGGTGCGCTCGCCGTGCCCACCGTCTACTTCCTCGGCGCGGGCCCCGGCGATCCGTCGCTCATGACCCGCCGCGGGACGGATCTGCTGGCCGGCGCACCGCTCGTCGTCTCCGATCCCACGGTGCACGACGGCATCCTCGACGCCTACGCCGGAGCAGACGTCCAGCGCATGGACTCGACGGAGCTCGGCCAGGCCGCGACGACCCGGGGACGGAAGCTCGCGGGCCTCGCGCGCGAGCACGGAAGCGTCGTGCGGCTCGTGCCCCATGACGGCGTCCTCTTCTCCGCGACGACGGACGAGGCCGCAGCGGTACGGCGTCAGGGCGTCGACTTCGAGATCGTTCCCGGTGTGGGAGTCGCAGCCTCCGCAGCGGCCTACGCGGGTGCCCCCGTGACCACGAACCGCGTCCGCTCCGTCCGCCTCGTCGAGGCCGGAGAGCAGTCGCACATCGACGTCTCGAAGCATCGGAACACCGGACACGTCATCAACGGCGAGCGCGACGACGTCATCGACGCGCTCACGGCTCTGCTGAGCGACGGCTGGGATGAGGGCACTCCGGTCCTCCTCACGACAGAGGTCTCGACAATCGCCCAGCTGACGCTGGAGACGACGTTCGGGCAGGCACCGAGCCGTCTGCGCGACGAGGTCCCCGAGCGCACCCGCGTGACGATGTTCTTCGGTCAGGGCGTGGAGCAGCACGCAGAGCTCGACTGGTTCGAATCGCGTCCGCTCTTCGGCTGGCGCGTCCTCATCCCGCGCACCAAGGAGCAGGGTCGCTCGACCGCCCGCGAACTGTCCGAGCTGGGCGCGATCGGCACGATCGTGCCGACGATCGCGATCCAGCCGCCCCGCACGCCCACCCAGATGGAGCGGGCGATCCAGGGCCTGGTGAACGGCGACTACCAGTGGGTCGGCCTCACGAGCGTCAATGCGGTCCGCGCGGTCCGCGAGTGGTTCGAGGAGTTCGGACTCGACGCGCGCGCACTCGCCGGAGTGCGGGTCGCCGCGGTCGGCGGGCCCACAGCAGACGCGCTCGAGGACTGGGGCGTCACGCCGGACCTGGTCCCGTCGGGAGAGCACTCCGCTCGGGGCCTCGTCGAGGACTGGCCCGATCGGGACCCGCTCATCGACCCGGGCGGCCGCGTCCTGCTGCCGCGGGCGGACATCGCGACCGAGGTCCTCTACGAGGGGCTCCAGGAGCGCGGCTGGGAGGTCCACGACGTGACCGCCTACCGCACGGTCCGGGCTGCTCCGCCGCCGGCGCCGGTGCGCGATTCGATCAAATCCGGTGACTTCGACGCCGTGCTCTTCACGTCCTCGTCCACGGTCCGCAACCTCGTGGGGATCGCGGGCAAGCCGCCGTCCAGCACGGTGGTGTGCGCCATCGGTCCCGCCACCGCGCAGACCGCGCAGGAGCACGGGCTGGAGGTCGACGTGCTCGCGGACGAGGCGAACCTCGGGTCCCTCATCAGCGGCCTCGTCGATTTCGCGGTGAAGAAGCGCACGCAGGACCTGGCCGACGGCCGGGCGCCTCTGCGGCCCTCCCAGATGCGCCCGCTCAAGAAGAGGTGACGATGATGGACAGCAGACCGGTCTACCAGCTGGCGGACGGCGCACCGCGCCCCCGCAGACTCCGCACGACACCGGCGCTGCGGCGTCTGGTGAGCGAGAACCGCCTCCATGCGGCGGACCTCATCCTCCCGATGTTCGTGAAGGAGAGCCTCGAGGAGCCGCTCGAGCTCACCTCGATGCCCGGGGTGAAGCAGCACACGCTCGACTCGCTGCTGTCCGATGCGCGCGCCGCGGTCGCCGCGGGAGTCGGCGGACTCATGCTCTTCGGCATCCCCACCCTGCGCGACGAGCAGGGCTCCCAGGGCGACGACCCGGACGGGATCCTGAACCGCGCCCTGCGGCTCCTGCGCGATGAGCTGGGCGATGACACCGTCATCATGGCCGACCTGTGCCTCGACGAATTCACCTCGCACGGCCACTGCGGCGTCCTGGCGGCGGACGGCACCGTCGACAACGACGCGACGCTGGACCGCTACGCCTCGCTGGCCGTCGCGCAGGCCGATGCCGGAGCCCACGTGCTGGGCCTGTCCGGGATGATGGACGGCCAGGTCGCCGCGGTCCGACACGCGCTGGACGCGACGGGCCATCAGGACGTGGTGGTGCTCGCGTACGCGGCGAAGTTCGCCTCCGCGTTCTACGGCCCGTTCCGCGAAGCGGTCGACTCGCAGCTGACCGGCGACCGCCGGACGTACCAGCAGGACGCGGCGAACGGCCGCGAGGCCCTGCGCGAACTCGAGCTCGACATCACCGAGGGCGCGGACATCGTCATGGTGAAGCCCGGGACGCCCTATCTGGACGTCCTCGCAGACGCGGCCGCAGCCAGCTCCGTCCCGGTCTGGGCCTATCAGATCTCCGGTGAGTACGCGATGATCGAGTTCGCTGCGCGCGCCGGCGCGATCGAGCGCATGCCCGCGATCCTCGAGAGCCTGGTCGGCTTCAAGCGCGCAGGGGCGGACGCCGTCCTCACCTACTGGGCGGCCGAGGTGGCCGCACTGCTGAACGGCCAGGCGGATCCCGCCGCGACACAGACGGCGACACAGACGACGACACAGACGACGGAGGACCGCTGATGCGCTGGCTCACCTCGGAGCAGCTGGTCGCATGGCGATCGTTCCTGGACTCCCACATGCTGCTCATGACCCGTCTGGACCGGGAGCTGCGGGCCGAATCCACGCTGGGGCTCACGGAGTACACCATCCTGGTGCGGCTGTCGGAGTCCGATGACCACACGCTGCGGATGGCCACCCTCGCCGCGGACACCGGGGTGTCGCGCTCGCGGCTGACCCACATCGTCGCGCGCCTCGAGGACCGGGGGATCGTCGAGCGCGAGAAGACTGCCGAGGACCGCCGCGGTGTGCGCTGCAAGCTCACCGAGGACGGCTTCCGCCTGCTCGAGAACACCGCACCCGTGCACGTGACCGGTGTGAGGACGCATCTCATCGACCTGCTCGACGACACGGAGATCGAAGTCATGGCGGGGATCTTCACGAAGGTGCTCGCGCACATGCGCGAACTGCCCGCCGACGCCCGCATCATGCCCGACGGAGAGGACGTCTCATGACACACCCGGCACCCGCATCCGCCGCACTGTTCGACCGCGCCAGGGCCGTCATCCCCGGCGGCGTGAACTCGCCCGTCCGCGCCTTCGGTGCGGTGGGCGGCACCCCCCGCTTCATCGACCGCGCCGACGGCGCCGTCCTCACCGACGTCGACGGCCGGGAGTACGTCGATCTCATCGGCTCGTGGGGCCCCATGATCCTGGGCCACTCGCATCCCGAGGTCGTCGCCGCCGTCCGCGAGGCCGCCGGCCGCGGCTTCAGCTTCGGCACCCCCGGCGAGGCCGAGGTCCTGCTCAGCGAAGAGCTCGTCTCCCGCGTCGAGCCGGTCGAGCAGGTCCGCCTGGTCAACTCCGGCACGGAGGCGACGATGTCCGCGATCCGTCTGGCGCGCGGGTTCACCGGGCGCTCGAAGATCGTGAAGTTCGCAGGCTGCTACCACGGGCACGTCGACGCCCTGCTGGCTGCCGCAGGCTCGGGCCTCGCGACCTTCTCGCTGCCGGACACTCCCGGCGTGACGGGTGCGTCCGCGGCGGACACCCTCGTGCTGCCGTACAACGACCAGGATGCCCTTGCCCGGGCCTTCGAGCAGCACGGTGCCGACATCGCGTGCGTCATCACGGAGGCGAGCCCCGGCAACATGGGCGTCGTCCCGCCCCGCGACGGCTTCACCCAGGCGATCCGACGGGTCACCCAGGAGCACGGCGCACTCATGGTCTCCGATGAGGTCATGACGGGCTTCCGCGTGTCCGCATCGGGCTGGTACGGATACGAGTCCGCGCGCGACGGCTATCCGGATGGTCCCGCCGATCTCTTCACCTTCGGCAAGGTCATGGGCGGCGGCTTCCCCGCTGCGGCGTTCGGCGGTCGCCGGGACGTCATGGAGCACCTGGCGCCGGCGGGCCCCGTCTACCAGGCGGGGACGCTCTCCGGAAACCCAGTCGCCTCTGCGGCCGGCCTCGCGACGCTGCGCCTCACCCGCGAACTGGACGTGTACCCCCGTCTCGAAGCAGCGGCGGACACACTGCGGGCCGCCGTGGGCGACGCCCTGAGCGCAGCCGGCGTGGCACACCGCATCCAGAGTGCGAACTCGATGTTCTCCGTGTTCTTCACGGAGCGCGAGGTGCGGAACTTCGAGGATGCGGGAACACAGGACACCGCGGCCCACGCCGCGTTCTTCCAGTCGATGCTGGAGTCCGGCATCCACCTGCCGCCGTCGGCGTTCGAAGCGTGGTTCCTGTCCTACGCCCACACGGACGAGGTCCTGGACCGCATCGTCTCCGCCCTGCCGGCCGCAGCGCGGGCGGCAGCGGCGACCGGCTCCTCGGCGGTCTCCTGATGCCGCAGCTGCGCATCCACCTCGTCCGCCACGGCGAAGTCTTCAATCCGGAGGGGATCCTCTACGGGCGCCTCCCCGGGTACGGGCTGTCCGAGCGGGGCTTCGAGATGGCGCAGCGGGTCGCCGCTGCGCTGCCTGCGAAGGACCCCCACCTGCGGGCGCTGGTCGCCTCGCCGCTCCAGCGCGCGCAGGAGACGATCGCGCCGCTCGCGGAGCGACTCGCACTGCCGGTGGTGACGGACGAGCGCGTGATCGAAGCGGAGAACGACTTCGAGGGCACCCGTGTGACGAAGGACTCACTGGTCCGGGATCCGCGGTCGCTGTTCCTCGTCCGCAACCCCCTGCGCCCGTCGTGGGGTGAGCGCTACATCGACCAGGCCCTGCGGATGCGCGCGGCGATGATGTCGCTGCGTTCGCGCCTGGCCGCGATCGCCGCGCGCGACGGGCTCGACGAGGCCTCCGGAGTCATCGTGTCCCACCAGCTGCCGATCTGGTCGACGCGCCTCTGGACGGAGGGCCGGCCGCTCGCGCACGACCCGCGGAAGCGGGAGTGCGCGCTCGCCTCGGTCACGAGTTTCTCAGACGGCTCCGGCACACTTGACGTCGTGGAATACGAGGACATCGCCGGGGATCTGCAGCTCACTCAGCCGGGGACGGGAGCATGACGCGCCCCTTCAGCACCGACGGACGCGGGGGACTGGGACGGCTCGACCGACTGGCGGGCCTCGACCGGATCCCGACGCGCCGGGGCGCTCTGGGACTGCTCGGACTCTCCGGCCTCGCGCTGGCAGGATGCGGCAGCTCCGGTTCCGAGGACCTCGCGCAGCAGGCGCAGTCCGGCGAGGACAAGGGCTACGTGTCCGGCAGCGGCGTCATCACGCAGCTGAGCGGCGACGAGCGCGGAGAACCGCTCGACCTCGACTTCGAGACGCTCACCGGTGAGAGCACGAGCCTCGCCTCATGGCGTCCCAGGGTCGTCGCGATCAACCTCTGGTACGCCGCGTGCCCACCCTGCCGCGTCGAGGCACCGGATCTGAACGCGACGTACGAGCACTTCGGCGACCAGGTCGAATTCCTGGGCGTGAATGTGCGCGATCAGGCGGCGACGGCGGAGTCGTTCGTCCGCACCTTCGAGGTGCCCTACCCCATCATGATCGACGGGGACGGCTCCATGGTCTCGCTGCTGTCGAGCGTCCTGCCCCCGCAGGCGACCCCGTCGACGGTGATCCTCGATGCGTCCGGCCGCGCCGCGGCCCGTGTGGTCGGTGCCGTCACACAGTCGACGCTCACGGGGCTCATCGAAGACGTCCTGGCGCAGTGACTGACGTCCTGGCCGGCGGCCTGGGCGAGTCGTTCGCGCAGACTGTCCTGAACGGCCCGCTCCTGCTGGCGGTGCTCGTCGCCGCCCTGGCCGGAATGGTCTCGTTCGTCTCTCCGTGCGTGCTCCCGCTGGTGCCCGGCTACATCGGCTACGTGACAGGTCTGTCCGGGACGTCGCTCGAGGACCGGAAGACGTCCCGCGTCGTGATCGGCGTCAGCCTGTTCGTCCTCGGCTTCGCCGCGGTCTTCGTCGCGATGGGCGCGGCGTTCTCCACGGTCGGCATGTTCCTCGCGGAATGGATGGGCGTCGTCAACCGCGTCCTGGGCGTCGTCGTGATCCTGGCCGGCGTGATCTTCCTCGGGGGCATCCCGTTCCTCCAGCGGACGTCGCAGCCGACGCCGAGGCCCCGTGCGGGTCTGGCCGGGGCCCCCGCCCTGGGTGCCGTGTTCGCGCTCAGCTGGGCACCCTGCATGGGTCCCACCCTCGCCGCCGTGCTCGCACTGTCGACCGGATTCGGGGCGCAGGGAGCCATCGCACGCGGAACCCTGCTGACGTTCATCTACTGCCTGGGGCTGGGCATCCCGTTCATCATCGTCGCGGTACTCATCCACAAGGGTCTGGGCCGGCTGGAGTGGGTGCGCAGGCACCAGCGGGGGATCATGCGGGCCGGAGGGATCATGCTGATCATTCTGGGACTGCTCCTGCTGAGCGGAGTGTGGACGATGTGGATCAACAGCCTGCAGGGCACGATCGCAGGATTCGAGGTAGTCATCTAGTGAACGCGCGAAGGAACGACGTGGAGAAGCCGTCGCAGGCGTCGCAGCCACCGACGACGTCGAAGGCGACGAAGGGCGCGAAGGGTGCGAAGGGTGCGAAGGGCCGGGCGCCCGCAGCGGACATCGGATTCGTCGGCATGCTGCGCTGGGCGTGGCGCCAGCTGACGACGATGCGCGCGGCGCTCATCCTGCTGCTCGTGCTGGCACTCGCAGCGATCCCCGGGTCGCTGCTGCCGCAGCGCAACCAGGACCCCGGCGCCGTGTCGACGTTCATCGAGGAGAACGGTTCGTGGGGAGAGTTCCTCGACACCGTGCAGCTGTTCGACGTCTACACGTCCGTCTGGTTCTCCGCGGTCTACATCCTCCTCATGGTGTCCCTCGTGGGCTGCATCATCCCGCGCACCAAGCACCACTTCCAGGCGATGCGGCAGGCCCCGCCCAAGGCGCCGCGCAGGCTCACCCGCATGTCCGCATACCGCACGACGCCGCTTGCGACCGGCGCCCAGCAGCGCACCGCGGAAGAACTGCTGGAGACGGCCCATGAGCAGCTGAAGAAGTCCGGCTACCGGACCGTCCGCAACGAGGACCACATCGCCGCCGAACGCGGCTACCTCAAGGAGACGGGCAATCTCGTCTTCCACGTGTCGATCCTCGCGACCGTGATCATCATGGCGATGGGCGGGCTGTTCGGATACTCCGGCCAGCGGGTGCTGGTGGAGGGCGACACGTTCTCCCATTCGCTGGTCTCGTACGATTCGTTCGAACCCGGCACGTTCTTCGACGCGAACTCCCTGCCTGAGTTCCGGCTCACCCTCGATGACCTCGAGACCCGCTTCGACGATGAGGCGACCGGCGCACAGTTCGGTCAGCCGCGCCAGTTCGATGCGGACGTGACCCTCAATACTCCGGAGGAGGAGACGAGCTTCGTCCTCCGTCCCAACGAGCCGGTGCGCGTCGAAGGCTCGAACATCTACCTCATCGGCAACGGCTACGCCCCGGTCATCACGGCCCGCAACGCGAATGGGGATGTCACGTACTCGGGGCCCGTCGTCTTCCTGCCGCAGGACGGCGTGTACACCTCGACCGGCGTCGTGAAGGTCCCCGATGCCAGTCCGGACCAGCTGGGCTTCGGGGGAGTGCTCCTGCCGACGACGGGGCGCAATGACTCAGGCGAGCTCATCTCGACGTTCGCGGAGCTGCGCAACCCGCTGCTCGTCATGGACGCCTACCGCGGTGACCTGGGGCTGGACTCCGGCGCGCCCCAATCGGTCTACCAGCTGGAATCGGACTCGATGGAGCAGCTGGTCGGCGACGACGGACAGCCCTTCCAGATGGTCATGCAGCCCGGAGACACCGCAGAGCTGCCCGACGGGCACGGCAGCGTGACATTCGAGGAGATCCGCAAGTACGCGGCGCTCGACGTCCACCACGATCCCGTGCAGGTGTGGATGCTGCCGTTCATGGCCCTCCTGTTCGGCGGGCTGTCCCTGACGCTGTTCGTGGCGCGGCGACGCGTGTGGGTGCGCGTGAGCGGCGATCAGGTGGAGATTGCAGGGCTGGCTCGCGGAGAGGATCCGCGCGTCGATGAGGCCGTCGAAGAACTCACACAGGTTCTGTCACTAGAATCGCTCGAGCCGGAATCCGCTGACCCAGATGCGGACTCCGCACCGAATCGTTCCGGGAAGTAGAGGTCATGGACGTCAACGTCGCTCTCGCACAGTGGTCGAACCTGCTGATCTATTCAGCGATGGCGGTGTACGCGATCGCGTTCATCATCTACGCGTTCGACCTGTTCGGTCCTGCCTTCGCCGGGGACACGCAGAAGGTCGAGGAGAAGGCCGGGCGCAGGTCCGGTCGGTCCACGCGTCCTGAGACCGGGAAGGCAGCCTCGACCGCAGCGCAGCGCGGCGGTGCGGCCGGGAGCGGGACGACCGCGGTGCTGGACGACGCGGAGGCGACCGGGACCTCGGGCGCGGGGGATTCCGCCGACGGCGGCGACGCCGGGAAGACGCTCGACGTCCGTCGCTGGGCGCGTGCGGGGACGGCCCTGACCGTGCTGGCCGCGGCCTTCCACGTGGGGGCCATCGTGACCCGGACGCTGGCCGTCATGCGCGTGCCGTGGTCGAACATGATGGAGTACGCGCTCATCGCGTCCGCGGTCGTCTCGGTCGCATACCTCGTGCTGCTGCGGTTCCGCGACTTCCGCTACCTGGGGACGTTCGTGACGTTCTCCGTCCTGCTGGTGCTGGGCCTGTGCATCACGGTGTTCCACACGCCGGCCGCGCAGATCATCCCCGCGCTGGACAACTACTGGATCTGGATCCACGTGCCGATCGCGATCCTGTCGACGGTGCTGCTCTTCCTGTCCGCGATCTTCGCCCTCGTCCAGATCGTGCGCAGCCGCAGCGAATCCAAGCCGTGGCGGGGGCCGCTGCGCTTCATCAACGCGCTGCCGGGGTCGAAGGACCTGGAGAAGACGTCCTACCGCTTCGCGGCGGTGGGCTTCGTGACGTGGACGTTCACGCTGGTCGCAGGTGCGTTCTGGGCGGAGATCGCCTGGGGCCGCTACTGGGGATGGGACTCCAAGGAGATCTGGACGTTCGTGGTGTGGGTCGTCTACGCGGCGTACCTCCACGCCCGTGCCACCCGCGGCTGGACGCCCACGCGCGTGGCCGTGCTCAACCTGGTCGGCATCGCGACGGTGATCTTCAACTTCTCCATCGTGAACCTCTACTTCAACGGACTGCACGCCTACTCGGGCGTCTGAGTCCGAGGCGACAGCGACGGCGTCCACAGCCGTGGGCGCCCAACCACCGAACAGCAGCCCCACATCTAGCAGCCCCACATCTAGCAGCCCCACATCCAGCAGCCCAGCATCCGCCGAGTGAGTGCAATCCGGCCCCAGAAGCGTGATCCGGGGGCCGGATTGCACTCACTCGATCCCGCGTGGGCAGAATCGTTCGGGCTGGATCGCCGGGGGCCAGATCGTGCGGGCCAGATCGTTCGGGCCGCATCGCCGGGGCCGGATGTGGGCCTCGCCCTCGATGACTGCTGGGCGCAACTCGGGATAGATACGGACCCCACTCGCGATCGAGTGCGCAACATCCGCACGATTCGCCGCCCGAATCTGTGCGGATTGTGAGCATTCGGCCCCGCGGCGCTTCTCAGGCGGCGATGCTCGTCTTCAGATCTTCGTCAGTCGAACTCGCCGCGTTCGCGGCGTTCGCGACGCTGCTGCTGCTCGACGTCGTCTGCAATGCGCTGGAGGAAGTCCGGATCGTCGTCCGGTGCCGGGGGCCCGGCCGTCTTGCGTCCGCCGAAGCCGCCGTCCGCGCGCTTGCGGCCGATGAGGAACCACAGCGCCGCTCCGATGACCGGGAGCAGGAGGATCACCAGGATCCAGCCCCACTTCGGCAGCGCGGCGATCCTGTCCCGTGGGCGCGCAGCGCAGTCGAACACGCTGTAGAGCATGATGGCCACGACCAACACGATTCCGACGACGATTCCCCTTGCCATGGCGTCAATCTTAGTCGACTCAGGACCTCTTGGTGCGGAGGGTTCGCACAGTTCGATCCGCAATCCGGAGCACACTTCCCAGCGCAGTCCGCACTGCGATCCCCAGTGCGATCCCCAGTGCGATTCCCCGTGCCATCCCCACTGCAGTACCCATCGCCGCCTCTGTCCCAGTTCCGGCGAACGTCCGCCTCCGCGCGGCACCGCTGTTCGAGAGCCTGAGACGACCTGAGAGGAGGGGGACGACGCGATCACTACACTGGAGCATCATGCGTTCCTTCCTCGTGTACAACCTCGCCCGCCTCGCCATGCTCGTGGGCTGCGTCCTCGTCGTCTGGACGATCTGGGGTCGAACCCTCGTGGGCACGGTCGTGGGGATCGTGATCTCCGCGCTGCTGAGCTTCCTCGTGCTGGCGCCGCTGCGCAACAGGTCCGCGGAGGAGCTCATCGACGGCATGCAGCGCCGCCGCGAGGAGAAGGCTCAGAAGAAGGGCCGCGACGAGACGGACGAGGACCGCAGCATCGACGACGCGTGAGGCTCGTGCAGCCCGCGCGTCCGTGATCGCCGGTTCAGAGGGCGATGCCCAGGGCAAGCAGGAATGAGAAGGCCAGAGCGGTCAGCGACGTGGCCTTGATCGTGGGGATCAGGTCGGCACCCGTGGCTCCCGACAGGACCAGCTTCACCGGCTGCACCACGAGCACCAGCGAGAGCACCGCGATGACGCTCGCAGGATGCCCGTCGACGATGGGCCCCATGAGCATCACGAACGGCGCGGCCACGAACACGGTGTAGACCGCCCGCGACATGGAATCGCCCAGGAGGACGGCGAGCGTCGTCTTCCCGACCTCGCGGTCCGTGGGGATGTCCCTGATGTTGTTGGCCATGAGCACGCCGCACGCGAAGAGGCCGATCGCGATCGCACCGCTCACCGCCGACAGGGTCACGCCGCCGGCGATCGATGCGGCAGTGCCCAGTGTGGCGACCAGGCCGAAGAAGGTGAAGACGAAGAGCTCGCCCATCGCCATGTAGCCGTAGGGGCGCTTGCCGCCGGTGTAGTACCAGGCAGCCAGGACCGCCGCGGCTCCGACAGGGATGAGCCACCACTGGCTGGAGACGAGCACGAGCACAAGGCCCGCGACCCCCGCCACACCGAAGCAGATGAATGCCGCGCGCTTCACCGTCTCCGGTTCCGCCGCTCCGGTCGCTGTGAGCCGCATGGGGCCCACGCGCACGTCGTCGGTGCCGCGGATGCCGTCGGAGTAGTCGTTCGCATAGTTCGACCCGATCTGCAGGCCGAGCGACACGATGAGTGCCAGCAGGGTGCGCAGGAGGACGGCGGTGATGTTGACGGTCTGCTGCTCGCCCGGCCCCGTCGAGCCGAGGATGATCGTCGCGAAGCCTCCCAGCGCACCCAGGCCGGCGCCGGCCCCGATGAGGACGGGAGCGATCGCCAGTGGGAGCGTACGCATTCGCGCGCCCTCGACCCACTCGCCGAACGTCGCCATCCGCACCTCCCCTTCCTCTCGAACCTTCCGTATCCTACCCATCCACGGGCGGAGCGGCCTCGCCGAGGGTCCGTGCCGCCGCACGATCCGGTTTTCCGATCGACTTGACCGGCAGCGCATCCACCTCGACCGCGAATCGGGGGACCCTCGGCCCGGCGATCCCCCGCGAGCGCAGTCCCGTCTTCAGAGTCTCCAGCACCGCATCCGGTACGGGAACGGGACGCTGAGCACGGCCCCCTGCAGCGTCCGAACCGTGCGATCCCCCTGAACCGTCCGAACCGACCGAACCGACCGAACCGACCGAACCCCCAGACCCAGCAGATCCCTCCGAGCCCGTCGAAACCGACGAACCCGTCGCCCGCGCGATGTCGGGCACGAGTAGCGCGACGAGCACCTCGCCCCATTCCTCGTCTGCCCGGGCGGTCACGAGGACCTCCGCATACCCCAGCGGCTCCGCCAGGGGGAGCAGCGCGGTCTCGACCTCGTGGGGCGAGACGTTCTCGCCACCGGTGACGATCACATCGTCGGCGCGTCCCAGCACGTCGATGCGGGGACGCTCGCCCGCACCTTCGGCGGGCTGCCGGGAACCGTCGCCGAGGCGCCCATCGGTCGCACTGTCATCCCACCGGCCGAGGTCGCTCGTCACGAGCACTCGCTGCGGACCCTCGCCGTGGAATCCGCCGGCGAGAGGAAGGTCCGCGGCACGGTCCAGGTCGGCTGGACCGTCGACTCGACAGTCTGTGCGGCAGTCAGTCCGACCGTCGGCCGGACTGTCAGCCTGACCCTCCAGCGGGGCCGGCGGGTGGGGGATCGCAGTCAGGGAGATCGGATCCTCGTCGACTCGCACGTAGCCGTCTGCGAGGACGGGGCCCGCCAGCACGATGCGGCCGTCGCCGGCGATCCGGACATCGACCTCGGGGAAGGGGAGGCCGTCGTAGACGCATCCGCCGGCCGTCTCGCTCATGCCGTACGTGCGCACGATCGGCACACCGGCATCCGCCGCGCGCTCGAGCAGGCGCGGTGAGATCGACGCGCCGCCCAGCAGCACGGCGGAGGTGCGGGCGAGCACCTGGGCGGATTTCGGCGACTGCAGGACCCGGGTGAGCTGGGTGGGGACGAGCGAGGTGTAGACGGGAGCGTCTCCCGCGGCTCGCAGCGTCTGCGCGAGGTCGTCGGCGAACCGCTGCGGGTCGAACGCGGGGGCTCCCGCCGGCGCGGGCGATGCCACGGTGGGCGGCGCCCCCGCGAGCAGCGCGCGCAGCACCACCTGGAGTCCCGCGATGTGGTTGACGGGAAGGCACAGGTGCCAGCGGCCCGGCCCGGACAGCAGGTCCTCGGTCGCACGGGCCGATGCCACGAGCGCGTCGCGACCCAGTGCGACGCCCTTGGGCGTCCCGGTGGATCCCGAGGTGAACAGGACCAGCGACGGCGCCGGACGCGGCGTGCCCGCCAGATCGTACGCCGCGGGTCCGAACGTGCGGAGCGCTCCGCTGCGTTCGCGGGGCAGCAGGATCCCGGGCCCGCCGGCCAGCATCTCCGCGACTGCAGAGACAGTGCTGTGCGTGGTCATCGGCTCAGCAGCACCGATCGGCTCAGTAGTACCAGGGGAAGGGCGACCAGTCGGGGTCCCGCTTCTGGAGGAAGGCGTCGCGGCCCTCGACCGCTTCGTCCGTCATGTATCCCAGCCGGGTCGCCTCGCCCGCGAACACCTGCTGGCCCACCAGCCCGTCGTCGACCAGGTTGAAGGCGAACTTCAGCATGCGCTGCGCGTTGGGGGACTTGCTCAGGATCTCGCGGGCGACGTCCAGTGCGGTCGACTCGAGCTCTGCGTGGTCGGCGACGATGTTCACCGCACCCATGCGCTCCATGTCCTCTGCGGAGTACTCGCGGCCCAGGAAGAAGATCTCCCGCGCCTTCTTCTGCCCGACCATCTTCGCGAGGTAGGCGGAGCCGTAGCCGGCGTCGTACGACCCGACGTCGGAGTCCGTCTGCTTGAAGCGCGCGTGCTCGCGGGACGCGATCGTCAAGTCGCAGACCACGTGCAGCGAGTGGCCGCCGCCCGCCGCCCAGCCGGGCACGACCGCGACGACGACCTTGGGCATCGTGCGGATGAGGCGCTGCACTTCGAGGATGTGGAGTCGCCCGGCGCGAGCGGGATCGATCGTCTCCGCGGTCTCGCCGTCTGCGTACTGGTAGCCGGACCGGCCGCGGATCCGCTGATCGCCGCCGGAGCAGAACGCCCAGCCGCCGTCCTTCGCGCTGGGACCGTTGCCGGTCAGCAGCACGGCACCCACGTCCGGGGTCTGGCGGGCGTGGTCGAGCGCGCGGTAGAGCTCGTCGACCGTATGGGGACGGAACGCGTTGCGGATCTCAGGGCGGTCGAACGCGATGCGCACGCAGCCGATGTCCGCACCGTCCGCATCGATCGCGCGGTGGTAGGTGATGTCTGTGAAGTCGAAGCCGACGACTTCGCGCCACGCTGTCGGGTCGAAGATGTCGGAGACCTGTGTATCGCTCATGTCCGCCAGCATATCGGCCGGTTGGGCCCCACCCTCGGCGCAGGATCCCGCAGGCGCTCCGCCACACTCCCGCAGAGTCGTTGGGGACGCGCGGCACGGTTGGCGCTGCCCCGGGGGCGTGGCCGTATCGTGGCCCGTATGCTCATCAGCCCGGAGGTCCGCACAGTCCTCGACCACACGGCACGCCCGGACGACCTGTTCGAACGCGTCGTCCCGGTCGCGCTGCCCATGGTGACGCGATTCCGGGGCATCACGGTGCGGGAGACGTGCCTCGTGAAGGGACCCGCGGGGTGGGCGGAGTTCGCCCCGTTCACGGAGTACGACGTGCCGGAGGCATCCCGCTGGCTGCTCGCCGCAGTGGAATCGGCCGCACTCCCGTACCCCTCGCCCCTGCGCGACGGCGTGCGCGTCAACGCGACCATCCCCGTCGTCCCCGCGCATCGCGTGCCGGCTGTGGCGGCCCGCTACCCGGGCGTGCGCGCGGTGAAGATCAAGATCGCGGAGAGAGGCATCGAGTCACTGGAGGATGACATCGCCCGAGTCGCGGCGGTGCGGCGGGCGCTGCCCGAAGCCGCGGTGCGCTGCGATGCGAACGGCGCCTACACGCACGACGAGGCGAAGACCGCACTCACGGCACTGGCGCGGACGGGGCCGCTCCAGTACGTCGAGCAGCCGGTGCCCGACGTCGACGGCCTCGCCCGCCTGCGGGAGTGGATCTCCATCGCCCGCCTGCCGGTGCCGATCGCGGCCGACGAATCGATACGCAAGGTGTCCGACCCGCTGAGCGTCGCTGCGCGGGGCGCGGCGGACGTCATCGTCGTGAAGGCCCAGCCGCTGGGCGGGATCCGTGCCGCGGCGTCGATCATCGAGGCGGCGGGGCTGCCCGCCGTGGTGTCGTCCGCCCTGGAATCGAGCGTGGGCCTCGCTGCGGGAGCCGCACTCGCCGCACACCTTCCGCTGTCCCGGGAGGCCGAAGGCCTCCTGGGCTCCGAGCCAGCCGCGGGGCTGGGCACCGCGGCCCTGTTCGCCGGAGACGTAGCAGCTCCTGCGCTGCTGCCCCAGGACGGGAGCCTGCCGCTGGGACGAGTCGATCCCGACGAGGACCTGCTCGCCGCACACGCAGCGGGCCCCGAGCGCGCCCGGTTCTGGACCGAACGGCTCGAGGCCTGCTGGAAGCACGTCACGCGAGGAGAGGACTCCGGGCGCGCGGGCTGATCACCCGCGCCGGATCAGGGCAGCGCCGCCACCATGTCAGCCGCGGTCGTGCTCATGTCTTCGATGCTGGCACCGTCGACACCCGCGCCCGAGGTCCCGGTGACAGTGAGGACGGCCGATCCCTTGAGTGCCTGGATCGAGGTCGTCGTCATGGACTGTCCCGCGACGTCCATCTCCACCTCGGTCGCGAAGACCGCGTCCGCACCCTCGACCTCTGCGTCGATCTCCGTCGTCGAGGTCGCGAGCTCCATGTCCTGCATCGTCACCGTGATGTCGCTGCAGGTGCCCAGGGAGTCGGAGTTCGTCTCCATTGCTGCCAGAGCGTCATCTGCGGACGGGTAGCCGAGCGCGCCTCCGATGCTGGAGGCGGACGACTCCGCAGGGAGGCCGGTGACGACCGTCGTATCCGCTTCTTCTGCGGCGGTGAGTGCGGCATTCATGAAGACCTCGCACTCCGCGGGCTCCACCGTGATATCGCCCATCGCCCCTGCGGCACCGCTCAGCGCCTCGGCGTCGGCGACCTCGGCGGTGAACCCACCGGCCTCGACCGCGGCGATGAGGTCCTCTTCGCTAGCCGGCTCGGCCTCGGCGGGAGCCTCTTCGGCTGCGGCCTCGTCAGCCGATTCCTCCGCGCCGCCCTGCTCCTCGGCAGCGGTGTCGGTGCCCGCGGCCTCGTCCGATCCGCCGCCGCAGCCTGAGAGCACGAGCCCCGCTCCCACACACGCACTCACGACTGCCAGACGCACTGTCGACTTCTTCATACCCACTCCTCGGAATCCGGGACGCTTCGCTTCCCGTTGTGTTCGTACGGGATAAATGTACGGGGCGACGCGGACGGTCGACGCACGGCCGTGTGCCAGATCGGGCACACGGAGCCCGGGAGCGGGTTCGGAGGCGGGGCAGGAAGCGGCGCCGCAGGCGCTGCCTCAGTCTGCGAGCAGTGCGCGCACGCGGGGGATGACCTCCGTGCCGTAGAGCTCGATCGAGCGCATGAGCTGCTCGTGGGGCATCGGGCCGTTCGCGTACTTGAGATCGAAGCGGTCGAGTCCCAGGGTGCGCACGGCGTGCGCGATCTTCGCAGCGACCGTGTCGGGTGAGCCGACGTAGAGCGCGCCCTCCTCGACCTCTTCGGTGAACTCGCGCTCGCCCGCGGGGCCCCAGCCCCGCTCGCGGCCGATCCGGTTGCGGTTCGCGATCCAGTGCTCGCGCAGGTGGTCCCGCGCCTCGGCGTCCGTCTCCGCGATGTGTCCGGGGGAGTGCACGCCGATCGGGGCCTGCGGCTGCTCGAGCTGGTCGTTCGCCCGCCGGTAGAGGTCTGCGAACGGGGCGAAGCGGTCGACCGGCCCGCCGATCACGGCGAGCATGAGGGGGATGCGGTACGTCGCCGCGCGGATGACGGACTCCGGGCTGCCGCCCACCGCGATCCACGTCTTCAGACCGTCGTGCGTGGGCGGGTACACCCGCTGATTGCGCAGCGGGGCCCGATGGCGGCCCTCCCAGGTGACCGGCTCCTCGGTCAGCAGGTGGGAGAAGAGGTCCAGCTTCTCCTCGAAGAGCTCCTCGTACTGCCGCAGGTCGAAGCCGAAGAGAGGGAAGGACTCGGTGAAGGACCCGCGGCCCAGGATGACCTCGGCGCGGCCGGAGGAGATCGCGTCGATCGTCGAGAACCGCTGGAAGACGCGGATGGGGTCATCGGAGCTCAGGACCGTCACCGCAGAGCCCATCCTGATCCGCTGCGTCCGCGCTGCGATCGCGGCCAGGACGATGTCCGGCGCAGACACCGCGAAGTCGTCCCTGTGGTGCTCGCCCACCCCGATGAAATCGACGCCCACGGAGTCCGCGAGCACTGCCTGGTCGACGATGTTCCTGATCACCTGGTGGTGCGGCAGGGACGTGCCGTTCTCATCGACGGTGACGTCGCCGAACGTGTCGAGTCCGAGCTCCGGGCTCGCTGTGCTGGGCGTCGTGCCCGGTGTCGTGTCATGCGCGGCGCTGGTCATGGCGTCCTCCTCCTGTCGGCGGAGTGCAGCACCCGACGACGGTTAAAACTTCAAGTTCTCGAGGGGTGAACCAGCGGGAGCTCTGTTCTGTTCCCGGACCACGGGACTGGTGGGGACCTCGGCGGCGGTGGTGTTCTCCTGCATCGCCCCACCCATCTGCGCCGTCGACGTCCCGTCGGAGACGTGTGCGGCGATGGCGACGCGGGTGACCGCGTCGGCGCCGAACTCGCGGAAGTGGCGCGTGCGGCGGCCCGGGATGATCGGATCGTGCATGGCGCCGGCCATCCGACCGGTGATCTCCAAACGGCCGTCCGCGTCCGCGCGCAGCGTGTAGGAGGTGTCCGTGAGCGGCGAGGAGACAGTGACCCGATACTTCTCGCCCGGGTGGAAGACGTCTGCTGTCCGCACGCGGAACGTGCCGGATCCCGTGAGGGTGAATCCCTGACCGCTCACGTCGCGGAACTGCGTGAGCTGAGCGCGTCGCCGGGAGAGCGACACGGTCCAGCCGTGGACGGAGAAGGCCGGTTCGCCGGTCACGTGGTCGAAGGAGGCTCCGTCCGCGTACGGATCGTCCACGGCGTCCGGGGACGCGTCGATGTGGGCGAGCCATTCGGCGAGCTCGCGCCGCCACAGCGCCCAGTTGTGGACTCCGGTGGGGCGCGGGCACCAGACGTGGGGGATGCCGAGGCGCTCCAGCGCGGAGTGGAAGCGAGCGCCGTGCGCCGCGACCTCGGTCTCCAGCAGGTCGACCGCGTCCTCCGTGTCCGGGTCCGGAGTGCCCGATCCGGCGGAGAACCAGAGATCCGTGTGGCGGAGGTTCGTGGCGAGCGCGACGGGGGAGTTCGCATCCCACTCCGCGCGGTCGTGCTTGGGATCGCCGAACAGCGATCGCGCCGCCCCGCCCTGGCGCAGGGCGATGATGTCGAACAGCGGTACGGCCGAGGCCGGGTCCAGTGGGGAGGAGAAGGCTGCGGCCGCCGCGAACCGGTCGGGGTGCAGGGCCGCGTACTTCATCGCCCCGTATCCGCCCATGGACAGGCCGGCGATCGCGGAGTCGATGCGGTCGGGTCGCACGGAGAACGTGTCCGCGATGAAGGAGGAGAGCTCCTCGAGGTGGAACGCAGGCCAGTCGAGCACCTCGTCGTCACTGTCGACGCGGGTGCCCCGACCGGTGTCGCGCGTGCCGTGGACCGCGTGGCGGCTGTAGCTGGCGGCGCCGGCGTCGGGCATGACGACGAGGTGGGGAGAGTCCGCGGTGAGCGCCTCCGCGTCTCCGAAGTCCGTCCAGCTGCGGAAGTCATCGCCGGATCCGTGGAGCAGCCACAGGACCGGTGCGGACTCCGATGGGCGTCCCGGCAGGAGCACGCGCACACCGACGGTCCGGCCCAGCGCGGGGGAGAACACGAAGAACTCGCGCAGCCGTGAGGTGAGCTTCCGCTTGTCGCGGACGTGGAAGTGCCGTGCGGCCTCGCCCGTGGGCTCCGGACCCAGGAACGCGGTCGACTGATCCCTGCCGGGGAACGCGCCGGTGCGGCGGCGCAGCACGGTGAGCGCCCGTACGGCGCGGGCGCCGACGGACAGCTTGAGTGCGGCGGGGATCATCGGGTCTCCTTGCAGGGGTGGTGCGCACGGGTGCGCGCCCGCTCCCTTAGCAGGGGTGCGGGTGGCGGTTCGGTGGCGAGTATATGGCCGGAAGGTGAACGCGCAAGTCAGGTTGGGAAGCGGGCAGCGCGCGGATTGGGGAGCGGGCAGCGCGCGGAGGGCCGTGAGCGGTCGTGGGAGAATCGCCGGGTGAATGCCTCGACCGTCTCCGCCCGCCGTCTGGTGCGCGCACTGCTGGTCTCCGGTGTGCGCGACGTCGTCCTGTCCCCGGGCTCCCGCTCCGCGCCGCTGGTCTACGCGTTCGCGGACGCGGAGGCGGAGTGCGCGGAGTCTGCGGAGTGGACGGAGTCCTCGCCGCGCGAAGCCCGCCCGCTGCGCCTCCACGTCCGCATCGACGAGCGGGACGCGGCGTTCACAGCGCTGGGCATAGCGAAGGCCGGCAGACTCACAGGGGTGCACCGGCCCGTCGCGGTCGTGACGACGTCCGGGTCCGCCGTGGGCAACCTCCATCCCGCGGTCATGGAAGCCGCGCACGCGCACCTGCCGCTCGTGCTCGTGACCGCCGATCGTCCCGCTCGACTGCGCGGCACGGGCGCCAATCAGACGCTCGACGCCCAGCACGAGGCGCTGCCCGAGGTCGTCGCCGCATGGGACCTCCCCGTCCCCGCGGACGGGGAGGAGGCTGATGGGGCCGACTTCACCTGGGCGACCGCCGCCGAGGCCGCCGTCACCCGCGCCTGCACGTCGCCGGGCGGGCCGGTCCAGCTCAATGCGCAGTTCGACGCGCCCCTCGTCCCCGACCCGGATGCGGCGGGCGAGCCGGTGCTCGTGTCCCCGGCCGCGGAGCGCGGAGCTGCTGCATTCGACCAGGGCGAGGGAGCAGTTGCACTCGGCCAGGGCGGGGGCGCAGTTGCACTCGGCCAGGGCGGGGGCGCAGCCGCACCCGGCCAGAGTGGGGGCGCCGACGGTTCCGGTGCTCGTGCGGAGGTCGCCTCGGGAGACGCCGGCCCCGCAGGCGGTACCGCACCGTGGAGCACGATCCGCGACGTGCTCGCGGACCCGCAGTCACGACCGGTGATCGTCGCGGGAGACGACCTGGGCTTCGCCACCCGCACCCTCGCAGACCTCGCCGCGGAGTTCTGCGTCCCCGTCTTCGCGGAGCCGTCGTCGGCGCTCGCCTCGCATCCGTGCACCCTCCCGGCGCACGCGCAGCTGCTGGGCGGTTCGGCATCTGCAGACGTGCGCGCGCGCATCACCCACGTCATCGTGACCGGCCGTCCGACCCTGTCGCGCCCCGTCGCACAGCTGATCGGACGCGACGATCTGGAGAGGATCACCGTCCCGTACGACGCCGATGGGCTCGCGGACACGGTGTCCGAACTCGGCACGCGCGCTGCTGAGCACGCTCCCATGCGCGCTGCTGAGGACGCTGCTGCGCACGGTGCTGAGGACGGCGCTGCGGACGGTGCGGGGACCGGTTCGTGGTGGGCCGACTGGGCGGCGCTCGCCTCCGGGCCGGTGAACGACTCGAAGGATCCCACCGATGCGGCGGTGCTCGCACTGCTGGAACGGCCCGGCGTCCTCGTCGCGGCGAGCTCCAACACCATCCGGCACCTCGCGCGTCTCCAGCGGCCGCATCATCCTGCCCGCGTCGTGGCCTCGCGCGGACTGGCCGGGATCGACGGGCTGGTGGCGACGGCCTCGGGAGTGGCACTGGGACTCGAGGACCAGGGTGCCCCTGAGGACCAGCGCACCACTGAGGACCACGGCGCGATCGAGGACCAGGGCGGCCACGAGGAACCCGTGCGGCTGCTCATCGGCGACCTCGCGGCCCTGCACGATCTGGGCGGGTTCGTCGTGCCGACCCACGAGCGCCGGCCGCGTCTGCAGACGGTCGTCCTCCACGACGACGGAGGTGCGATCTTCGCGGGCCTCGAGCACTCGCAGCCGCACGTGGCGTCCCGCTTCGACCGCTTCTTCGGCACGCCGCACGGCACGAGCCTCGCGGAGGCGGCCCGGGCCCTGGGCATGAGCGCGTACACCGCGGACCTGCGGACGGGTCAGAGCGAGTCCGGCGAGGCAGGGGCGACGGTTCAGACTGAGCCCGGTCGCGGCACGGCGGCCCCGGCGGGGTTCCGCGAGTTCCTCGACAGCGGCGCTCCGGGGCTCTTCGAGATCCGGCTGCCGAGCGTTCGGGCCTGAACTGCGTGCGGGCGTCTCCGCCCGCTCAGCCCAACGGCGTCGGATCCTGGTCGATGACCCGCTCCAGCAGGACCCGCAGCTGCGCGCGTTCGTCCGGAGAGAGCCCGCCCGTGAGGATGGGCTCCAGTGCCTCGACTCGCGGCAGGAGCTCGTGCAGCGTCTCCTGGCCCGACGGGGTGAGGGTGACGACCTTGCGGCGCGCATCGCCCGGATCGGCGGTGCGGACGACGTGTCCTCGTGCCTCCATCCGGCGGACCAGGTCTGTGATGGTCGCGCGATCCAGACCCAGTTCGCCGCCCAGCCCCGCCTGACTCATGCCGGGCGCGCGCGCCAGCACGGAGAGGGTCGCGAACTGGACGCTCGTCACGCCGGTCGACACGTGCCGCGTCCACGCCGCCACATGCGCCTGCTGTGCGCGTCGCAGCAGGTGGCCCGTGAAGTGCTGCGGGGACGGGACGAGAGCCGTCATCGTCCGGCAGGCACAGGTAGCGCCGAGGCGTCGAAGACGGAGTCGAAGAGCGCGGCGAGGTCGGCGGTCGCGTCGAGCGGCAGGACGGACGCGACGTACTGGTCGGGACGCACGACCACGACCGCGCCCGACTGCGGGTCGATCCCGCGCTCCGCATAGATGTCCGTGCCGGAATGCGTGCAGGAGGAGAAGACCTTCTCCAAGTCGGTGAGGCCCAGTGCCCCGCTCGAGGGGCGGAGCACCTCCGGCAGTGCGGGCAGTGCGATCTCCGTGTGGGGTCGCTGGAGCACGGCTCTCACATCGATGCGCGCGTCCAGGTCCTCGCCGGGCAGGCGATGCCGGTTGACGGGGGAGCCGGGGTCCTCGCCGAGCCAGTCGACGAACGCGTCGAACCGCTGCTCGCCGGCGTCGGCGAACGCGTAGACGCGCCAGCGTCCGTCTGCGGTCGCCGCATGGCCGAGCTGCATCTCCTTGGCATCTGCGGCCCGGTGCACGGGCGCGGAATGGAACCGGAAGCCCACCGGGAAGCCCGCGGCGACGTGCTGGTGCTCCTCTCCGCCCGTGAGATGCGTGGACCGTGCGGGGTAGGAGGTCGCGACGCCGGCGGTGTACCGGCCGTGCTGGACGAAGTAGTCGCTGAGCTCCGCCGCCGTGACGCCCCCGCGCTCCGGATGATCCGGGTCCGCAGGAGCCGCCGCCATCATCGCGGACCACTCCTTGTCGAAGTCGATGAGCTCCTGGGCGACCGGGCGCCGCTCCGCGTCGTACGTGTGCAGGAGCGCGTGGTCGGACCGGCCCTCCAGCACCGCCGCGAGCTTCCACCCCAGGTTGAAGGCGTCCTGCATCGACACGTTCATGCCCTGGCCCGCCTTCGCGGAGTGCGTGTGGCACGCATCCCCGGCGATGAAGACGCGGGGCAGCGACGCGTCATCGTCGCCGGCACGCACGTCGCGGTCGGCCACGTCGTCGAAGCCGTCCGCGATCCGCTGCGCGACCTCGTAGACGGAGAACCACACCGTCTCCTTGACCTCGAGGGTGTAGGGCGCGAGGACCGTGCGGGCGACCTCGACGACCTCGTCGGCGCTCATGGAGCGCAGCGCCGGGCGGTTCTCGTCGGTCACCGTGCCGAGGTCCACGTAGAGGCGGGCCAGGTAGCCGCCCTCGCGGGGGATGAGGAGGATGCTGCCGGTCTCCGACTGGATGGCGCTCTTGAAGCGGATGTCGGGGAAGTCGGTGTCGAGGAGGATGTCCATGACGCCCCATGCGTGGTTCGCCCGATCACCCGCGAGCGTCCTGCCGATCGCTGCGCGCACGCCGGACCGTGCGCCGTCGCAGCCGACGACGAACCGTGCGCGCACCATCGATTCCGCGCCGGTCTCCATGTCCTCGAGGGTGACGCTGACCGGGTGGGTCGGATGATCCGTGTGCTCCAGGCCCGTGAAGGCCGTGCCGTAGTCCGGCTCGAGGCGTGCGGGTGCGTTGTGCGCGGCGGTGAGGAGGTGGTCGTGGATGCGCGCCTGATTCATGATGAGGTGGGGCATCTCGCTCAGCCCGTCCTCGACATCGCGGGTCCGGCTGGTGTGCATGATGGTGCCGGGCCGTTCGGCATCCGGGCGCCAGAACGTCGTCTCGTTGACCCAGTAGGCCTCCTCGAGGAGGGAATGGGCGAACCCGAAGGCCTGGAACATCTCGACGGAGCGGCATGCCACGCCGTCGGCCTGGCCCAGGGTGAGCGGTCCTTCCCGCCGTTCGACGACGCGCGTGCGGATGCCGGGGTGCCGCGCCAGCTGCGCCGCGAGGACCAGTCCGGCGGGGCCGGTGCCCACGATGAGGACGTCGACGTCCTCGGACGCTCCGGCGACCGTGTCGTCGGGGTCCTGCACCGCGGGGGCGACTGCGGGGTCACCGGAGTGGTAGCCATCGCGGTAGTACTGCATCGGAGCTTCTTCGGTCCTGCGTTCTCCCGCCGGTGTGCTCCGGGGCGGATCACGATCCGCGGTGCGGATCACGACGGGGTGGTGGTGGTCTCGGCGAGCATAACGTTCGTACCCCAACGGTTTCAAGGTGGCCGACCTCGGACGGGGGACGGCGACCTCGGGCTCGGGGCAGTGCCCTCGAGTCAGGACAGCGACCTCGGGCCCGGGACGGACAGCGCGGCCCCCGGACAGCTGCCTCGGGCACAGGACTGCGGGGGAGCTCAGTGCGAGGTGTCCGGGCTCCAGTCGACGCCCAGCGCGCTCCGCATGGGTGCGAACTTCGCGTCCGTCTCGCGGCGCTCGGATTCGGGCTCGGAATCCGGCATGATGCCGGCGCCGGCGAACAGACGGATCCGATTGCGCTCCTCGAGCTGACCGCACCGCAGAGCGATGCCGAACTGCCCGTTCCCGTAGCCGTCGACCCAGCCGACGGGTCCGGCGTAGCGGCCCCGGTCCATCTCCTCGAACTGGCTGATGAGGTCCATCGCGCGTGCACGGGGGGTGCCGCCCACCGCGGCTGTGGGGTGCACGGCGTGGGCGACCTCGAACGGGCTGATCCGTGATCCGTCCGCGCGGGTCGACAGCCGGCCGTGCGCGTCGGAGGCCAGGTGGATCACGTTCGCGAGCTGCAGGAGATGCGGCTCCGGATCCACATGGAGCTCCTCCGTCACCGGCCCAAGCGTGCTCGCGAGAGAATCGATCGCGTACGAGTGCTCGACGGAGTCCTTGCGGCCTCCCAGGTGCGCACGCGCACGGGCGACCTCCTTCTCCGGATCGTCCTGGACCCGGTACGTCCCGGCGAGCACCCGCGAGTGGACCGCGCCGTCCTCGACTCCGATGAGCAGCTCCGGGGTCGCGCCCACCAGCCCCGCGACGAGGAACGTCCAGGTGCTCGGGAACTCGGCGTTGAGCCGACCCAGGACCGTCCGGACGTCGATGTCGTCCTCGGCGGTGATGACTTCGTCCCGGGCGAGGACGATCTTGCGCTCGCCGGCCTCCGGGCTGCGCAGGCGCGATGCCGCCAGCGCGACGATCTCCTCGAAGCGTTCGGGGCTCACATGCCCCGGCGCCCGCGAGACGATCCGCTGGTCGCGCAGTGGAGTGGGCGTGAGCTGGAGTCCGGCGATGAGCTCATCGGACTGCGCGGCCGGCTGCGTGGGGTCCTCGTCGCCGCCCACGTGCGTGAGCCAGACGCGTCCGTCGCGTCTGCCGAGGATGTACTCCGGCACGTCGATCACGGAGTCCACGCCGGAATCCGCGGCGAACGCGATCGCGGAGAAGCCCACGAGGCCGGATCCCATGAGGGCCACGCGATCGTCGACCTCCGCGGCTGCGACCAGCTCATCCCACTGCCGTGCGAGGTCGTGGAACCGGTCCTCCCCGCGGGCGCGCAGACGCAGCCGTCGTCCGATCCCCACGAGCCCGGATCGTCCGCGCACCCAGCACGCGAACCCGGAGGTCGGCAGCTGCGTCAGGAAGTCCAGGGAGCTGGTGGGGATGTTCCCGGCGAACGGCGGGGGCGCATCGGGCGTGAGGCCGTCGACGAACCATGACCGGACGGTCAGCCGGGGCGTGGAAGCGGACGGAGCGGAGGTATGGGGCACGGTCCCACGATACTGAAGCCGCGGGAGATCGGAGCTGGGAGGGACCGGAGCTGGGAGGGACCGGAGCTGCGAGGGACCGGAGTCGCGAGGCTGAAGCCGCACGAGGCTGAAGCAGCGCTCCACAGGGACAGGGCGCTCGACGGATTCGCACCCGGCTCACGGGTGGGGGAGACTGGTGTGCATGAATCGCGCCCAGCTCGACAAGGATCCCGGCGACGTCGCGTCGATGTTCGACGACGTTGCAGATCGGTACGACCTCATGAACGACGTGCTCTCGCTGGGGCAGACCCGCCGCTGGCGCCGCATCGTCGCCGAGGCCGTCGATGCGCAGCCCGGTGAGAAGGTGCTCGACCTGGCCGCCGGGACCGGGACGAGCTCCGTCCCCTTCGCCCAGGCGGGCGCGGACGTCATCGCCGGCGACATCTCCGAGGGGATGCTCGACGTGGGGCGCGCACGGAACCCCGGGATCCGCTTCATGTACGCGGATGCGCTGGACCTGCCCTTCGCCGACGGGGAGTTCGACGTCGTCACCATCAGCTTCGGGTTCCGGAACGTGAACGATCCCACGCGTGCGCTCGCCCAGATGCAGCGCGTGCTGAAGCCCGGCGGCCGCCTCGTCATCTGTGAGTTCTCGCGGCCGGTGTTCGGTCCCTTCGACACCGTCTACCGCGAATACCTCATGCGTGCGTTCCCGCCGGTCGCGCGGCTCATCAGCTCGAACCCCGCATCGTACGAATACCTCGCGGAATCGATCCGGGCGTGGCCGGGCCAGGACGGTCTCGCCCGCGTCATCGCGGATGCCGGGTTCGACCGCGTCCAGTACCGCAACCTCTCCGGGGGGATCGTCGCCATCCATCGCGCCATCCGCCCGGCGGACGCGTGAGCGCAGCGCAGGACCCCCGCACGACGATGCAGGACACTCGGCCCGTCGACTCCCAGCCTCAGGACTCCCAGCCTCAGGACCCCCAGCCGCAGGACTCCCAGCCGCAGGACCCCGATCCCCTCGACTCCCATCCCCTCGATGCCCGGGTGATCGACGCGGACGTCGTCGTCGTGGGCGCCGGTCCCGCAGGTGCGGCGACCGCCGCGCACCTCGCCCGCGCGGGCCTCGACGTCGCGGTGCTCGAGAAGTCGTCGTTCCCGCGCGACAAGATCTGCGGTGACGCGCTCACCCCGCGGGCCGTCCGTGAACTGGGGCACCTGGGCGTGGACACGCGCCCGGAGGACGGATGGCATCGCAACCGCGGTCTGCGGCTGATCGGCGGCGGGCACCGCATGGAGATCGACTGGCCCGGCGGCGGGGGCTTCCCCGACTACGGCCTCACGAAGACGCGCATGGGCCTCGACGAGACCCTGGCGCGCCACGCGCAGCGTCAGGGCGCACGGCTCTACGAGCAGGTGGCGGCGACGGAGCCGGTCATCGGGTCCGACGGCTGGCTCACCGGGGTCCGCGCGACCGGCACGGATCAGCGCGGTCGGAAGGTCGGTCCGGAGGCGTACTTCCGCGCACCGCTCGTCGTCGCCTGCGACGGCGTCTCCTCACGCGTCTCCGTCGCCCACGGCGTCGAGAAGCGCGATGACCGCCCGATGGGGGTGGCCGTCCGCACGTACCACTCCTCGCCGCGCCACGATGACGGCTACCTCGAGAGCTGGTTGGAGCTGCGCGAATCCGGCGGCGACCCCATGCCCGGGTACGGGTGGCTGTTCCCGCTGGGCGACGGCACCGTGAACGTGGGACTCGGGATCCTCGACACCTCCCCGCACTTCGGCACCGTCAACTACCGCACCGTGCTCGATGAGTGGCTCGCGGCGATGGGCCACGAATGGTCGATCGACGAATCCACGCAGCTGGAGCGGGTCCGCTCCGCAGCGCTGCCCATGGCGTTCAACCGCACGCCGCACTTCCGCGACGGCCTCATGCTCGTGGGGGACTCCGCCGGCATGGTGAGCCCCTTCAACGGGGAGGGGATCGACTACGCGCTGGAGAGCGCGCGGATCGCCGCGGACGTGATCGTCACCCACCACCGGATGCCTCAGCACCGCAGGCGCGTCGCGATGCAGGAGTACCCTGAGATCGTCCGCGATCGGTTCGGCGGGTACTTCACCCTGGGACGGGTCTTCGCGGACCTCATCGGCCGGCCCGGGCTCATGAGCCTCGGGATCAAGTACGGTATGGGAGTCGACGCGCTCATGGCCTTCGCGGTGAGGCTGATGGGCAACATCCACAGCGAGGGGAGTGACGCGGACTCCATGGATCGTGTCATCACCGCACTCACCCGCTCCGTCCCCGCGACGACGAACAGCTGAGGGGAAGGACGACCGAGCCCGGTGAGTGCGATACTGACTGCGACGTCTGAGACCATGAGGAAGATGAACGAGCCGATGACTCCCGATACTGCGGGCACCCTGTCCCGTCCGCCGGCTGGGCCGTTCGCCGCGGCCGATTCCGCGCTGGCGATGGACCTGGCGACCCGCCTCGAGCGTGTCGAGGCGCGGCTCACGGAGGCCGCCGCGCAGTCCGACCGGCTGCCGCACGAAGCCTCCCACCATCTGATGCGCGCGGGCGGCAAGCGCGTGCGCCCCCTGCTCGTCCTCCTCGCCGCCGAACTGGGCGACGGGACGCGGTCCGACGTGCTCGATGCGGCCGCCGCCGTCGAACTCATCCACTTGGCGACGCTCTACCACGACGACGTCATGGACGACGCCCCCGTGCGCCGCGGAGCGCCCAGCGCCCACGAGGTGTGGGGCAACTCCGTCGCCATCCTCACCGGCGACCTCCTCTTCGCCCGCGCCTCGCTGCTGTCGGCCGGCCTGGGTCCCGACGCGGTCCGCCTGCAGGCGACGACGTTCGAGCGGCTGGTCCTGGGACAGCTCTCGGAGTTCACCGGTCCGCGACCGGAGGACGACCCCATCGACCACTACATCCGCGTGCTGTCGGACAAGACCGGCTCGCTCATCGCGGCGGCCGGTGAGTTCGGCATCCGCTTCTCCGGCGCATCGGACGCTCTCGTCGACCCGATCCGGGCCTACGGCGAGAAGGTCGGCGTCGCCTTCCAGCTGGCCGACGACATCATCGACCTCACCTCCGATGCGGAGACGTCCGGCAAGACTCCGGGGACGGACCTGCGCGAGGGCGTTCCGACCCTGCCCGTCCTGTATGCGCGCCGTGCGGCTGCCGCTGGAGATGCATCCGCCGCCGAGGTCGTCGCCCTGCTGGACGCGGATCTCACCTCTGACGAGGCTCTGGAGGCCGCGCGCTCCGCGCTCGCGGCACACCCGGTCACGGACCAGGCGAGGGCCGAGGCCCGCCGCTGGTCGGAGGACGCGATCACCGCGCTCGCGGTGCTGCCTGCCGGCGACGTGCGCGATGGCTTCGAGGCGTTCGCCCGGCAGGTCGTCGAACGCACCTCCTGACGACGGGCCGGCGTCAGGACTGTCGCCAGCACTGTCGAGTCGATCAGCGCCTGCGTGAGGTGCGCACCATGTCGGTGATGAAGAGTGCGCACGCGACCCAGATGATCGCGAAGCCCGCCCAGCGGGCCGGTGACATCTCTTCGCCCAGCAGCCAGACGCCCGTCACGAACTGCATCGACGGGGTGATGAACTGCAGCATGCCCACCCAGCTCAGCGGGATCCGTCGCGCCGCGGCGCTGAACAGCAGCAGGGGCAGGGCGGTCGCCGGACCCAGCAGCAGCATGAAGACGAAGTGCCAGGAGCCCTGGGTCGTGAAGGTGTCCGTGTCCGCCGCCAGGGTCCAGCCGATGAAGGCTGCGGCCGGGACCGTCAGGATCAGCGTCTCGACCGTCAGCCCGCCCAGCGCGCCGACGGTGGCGCCGACCCTGTTCTTCAGCAGCCCGTAGCCCGCGAAGGTGAAGGCGACCAGCAGGCCCAGCCAGGGGACGGAGCCGTATCCGATCGAGATGACCAGGACCGCGACGGCCGCGACCCCGACCGCCGTCCACTGCAGGGGACGCAGCCTCTCCCGCAGGAAGACGACGCCCAGCAGGATCGTGATGAGCGGGTTGATGTAGTAGCCCAGCGAGACCTCGACGACGCGTCCCAGCTCCACCCCCAGCAGGAACCCCAGCCAGTTGATCGCGATGAGCACGCTCGCGGCGAGGAGCGTGACAGTGGTCCGCGGGCTCCGGAGGATCCGCCACACGAGCGGATACCCCCGGGTCAGTGCGAGGAGGAGCGCGCAGAAGAGCAGGCACCAGACGATCCTGTGGGAGAGGATCTCGAGGCTGCCCGCGGGGGCCAGCGAGTCGAAGTAGAGGGGGAGGAAGCCCCAGAGGAGGTAGGCGGTCGTTCCGTTGACCAGTCCTGCACGGCGCCTGGCCGTCTCATCTGCGGGCAGGCCGGAGGGTTCGGGGGTCTGCGTCACGTCCCCACTCTAGTGATGCCTGTGAGTTCCCGAACAAGTGCCGTATGTGTGAGCAGGGTCGCGGTGGGGGCAGGTGAGGTAGCACTAAGATGGACGGTCGGTACTCGTCAGTCGTGGTGGTCGCAGACGCCTCCACCCGCGAAAGGTGTGTGAACAGTGAGTCGAGCTCTTCGTGTTGCGATCGTAGGAGCGGGACCGGCCGGAATCTATGCGGCGGACCTGCTCACCAAGGCCGAACGCGACTTCGAGCTCAGCATCGATCTCTTCGAGCGGCTGCCCGTCCCGTTCGGCCTCGTCCGCTACGGCGTGGCTCCGGACCACCCGCGGATCAAGGGCATCCAGAAGGCCCTCATCAAGGTGCTGGACCGCGGCGACGTGCGGCTCATCGGCAACGTCGACTTCGGGACCGACCTCACGCTCGAGGACCTGCGCCGGCACTACGACGCGGTGATCTTCTCGACCGGCTCGTTCGACGACGCCCGGCTGGACCTCCCCGGTGTGGATCTGCCGCGCTCGTACGGCGCCGCGGACTTCGTCAACTGGTACGACGCGCATCCGGACGTGTCTCAGGAGTGGCCGCTCGACGCGGAGCGCGTCGGAGTCATCGGCAATGGGAACGTCGCCCTGGACGTCGCCCGCGTGCTCGCGAAGCAGGCCGACGACATGCTGAGCACTGAGATCCCGGATCACGTCTATCAGGGCCTGAAGGACTCCAGGGTCACGGACGTGCATGTGTTCGGTCGCCGCGGGCCCGCGCAGACGAAGTTCACCCCGCTGGAGCTGCGGGAGCTGGGCCTCGTCAAGGACGTGGACATCGTCGTGTACCCGGAGGACTACGAGTTCGACGAGGCCTCGATGGCCGCGATCCACAGCAACAACCAGACGAAGCAGGTCACGAAGACGCTCACGGACTTCACCCTGCGCGAGCCGACGGGCGCGCCTCGGCGTCTGCACCTCCACTTCCTCCATGCGCCCGTCGAGGTCCTGGGCGACGAGGAGACAGGCGTGACGGGCCTGCGGACGGAGCGCCAGCAGCTGGACGGGAACGGCGGGGTCGTCGGCACCGGCACGCTGCACGACTGGGACCTCGATGCCGTCTACCGTGCTGTGGGCTACTTCGGCTCGCCGCTGACGGACATCCCGTTCGACGCCGACAAGGGCGTCATCACGAACGTCGAGGGGCGAGTCCACGAGGGCACCTCGCAGGCGACCGCAGCAGAGACTCCCGTGATCGACGGCCTCTACGCGACCGGATGGATCAAGCGCGGGCCCGTCGGACTCATCGGCCACACGAAGGGCGATGCGCTCCAGACGATCACCCACCTCATCGAGGATCGCGAGGCCGGCCGGCTGCCGCAGCCTGAGGAACCGTCGGAGGACGCCATCACAGCGCTCCTGGACGCGCGCGGAGTCGACTATGCGGACTGGGACGGGTTCCATCGCCTGGAGACCGCTGAGAAGGCGCTGGGCGAGCCGCAGGGCCGTGAGCGCGTCAAGATCCCCACGCGTGTCGGGATGCTCGAGCACTCGCGCCGGCAGGCCTGAGCCTCCCCTCCAGCGCGCAGGAGCACCGCGTAGAAGCACTCCGTAGGAGCACTGCACTGGAGCACAGCACAGGAGCACTGCACAGCACAGAAGCGGCGGCCGCACCCATCGGGTGCGACCGCCGCTTCTGTGCGTGTGACGCGAGGCGTCAGGAGATCGGCGTGCCGTCCTCGTTGAGAGCGGGGTAGACACCGTTCTCGTCGTGGACCTCACGGCCCGTGACGGGCGGGTTGAAGGTGCAGATCATCCGCATCTCGTGCTCGGTCCGCACCGTGTGCTTGTCGTGCTTGTCGAGGAGGTACAGCGTGCCGTCGCGCAGCTCGTGGACCTCTCCGGTCTCCTCATCCGTGATGGTCCCGGAGCCGCCGACGCAGTACACGGCCTCGATGTGGTTCTGGTAGTGGAACGTCGAGGTGGTTCCTGCGTAGAGGGTCGTCTCGTGGAACGAGAAGCCGACGCCCTCGCGCGCCAGCACCATGCGGCGGCTGCGCCAGTTGTCGCTGACGATGTCGCGCTCGGTGCCGTTGAGGTCATCGATGTTCACAACGTACATGGGATCACTCCTGAAGATCGTGGTGTGAGCGGTGCTCGGGGAACGAGCAGCCGTTCCGGCAGTGTGCCACCCCGGACTGACGGGCGGTGGTCTCCGTTCGTCGGACCGGGGTGGCGAGTGTGCGTATCAGGCAGACGTGGCCTCGGCGGAGGGGCGCTCGACGGCGGGACCGGTGACGGTCCGGACCGCGGCCTCGATGATGTCGAGTCCTCGCTCCAGCTCGTCAGCGGTCACCGTCAGCGGAGGCATGATCTTCACGACCTCGTCCTTCGGTCCGGACGTCTCGAGGAGCATCCCGTTGCGGAAGGCCTCGGCCGCGATCTTGCCGGCGGCCTCGGGATCCTCGAAGAACAGGCCGGACAGCAGGCCGCGTCCGCGGACTCCGGCGCCGCTCGTCGTGACAGCGATCGACTCGAGGCGTGCGTGCATCGCGTCGATGGTGGTCGCGAGTTCCTTCTGGAAGGAGGGATCCGCCCAGTACTCCTTGAGCGCTGCGGTGGCGGTGACGAACGCTGCGTTGTTGCCGCGGAACGTGCCGTTGTGCTCGCCCGGCGACCAGATGTCGAGTTCCGGACGGAACAGCGTCAGCGCCATCGGCAGGCCGGAGCCCGCGATGGACTTCGACAGGCAGACGATGTCCGGGACGATCCCTGCGTCCTCGAAGCTGAAGAACGTGCCCGTGCGGCCGCAGCCGGCCTGGACGTCGTCGACGATCAGCAGGATCTCGTGCTCCGCGCACAGGTCGGAGAGGCGGCGCAGCCAGTCGAAGCGCGCGGCGCGGAGGCCGCCCTCGCCCTGGACCGTCTCGACGATGATGGCGGCCGGCTTGTCGACGCCGGAGCCCGAGTCCTCGAGGACGCGCTCGAGCCAGAGGAAGTCCGCCGTCTCGCCATCGAAGTAGTCGTCGTAGGGGATCTTCGACGAGTTGGTGAGCGGGATGCCCGCACCCTGGCGCTTCATCGAGTTGCCGGTCACGGACAGCGAGCCGAGCGTCATGCCGTGGAACGCGTTCGTGAACGACAGGATGTGCTGGCGCCCGGTGTACTTGCGGGCCAGCTTGAGCGCCGCCTCGACCGTGTTCGTGCCCGTGGGGCCGGGGAACATGACCTTGTAGGGCAGCTCGCGGGGCTCCAGGATGACGTCCTTGAACGTCTGCAGGAACTCGCGCTTGGCGGGCGTCATCATGTCCATCGAGTGCAGGACGGCGCCGGACTGCAGGTATTCGATGAGCGGCTCCATGACCACGGGATTGTTGTGGCCGTAGTTCAGAGCGCCGGCTCCGGAGAAGAAGTCCAGGTACTCCGTGCCGGATGCGTCCGTCTGCGTCGCGCCGGACGCCTGCACGAACTCCACCGGCCAGCTGCGGGAGTAGCTGCGGACCTCGGATTCGAGGGAGTAGAAGATGTCGGTCATGGTGGTTCTCACCTTCCTGGGGTCTTCGACCCTTGGGATTCGACCGGACGGGAGCCGCTTCTCGGCTGCTGGACCGAACGGTCCGGACGCGTGCGGAGGTTCAGTCCGAAGCGCCCGACGTGGGTGGGGACGGTGTCACTGTGAGGACAGTGCCGGGTCGCGGCGCGATGGCCGCGGCCGTCCATGCTCAGCGTGAGCCGAGCGGTGCGATCTCATAGAGGTGCTCCGTGTCGTGGCCGTCCGGGTAGTCCTCCGGCACGAACAGGGGGCTGTGGGTGCATTCCGCGCCGTGGCGGGCTGCGAAGGACGTGAAGAGTCGCTGGGACGCTTCGTTGTCCGCGGTGATCGTCGTCTCGAGGCGGGCTGCCCCGGTGCGATCAGCCAGCTCGTCCAGCATCCGGCCTGCCAGCCCGTGTCCGCGGCTGGCGGCATCGACGGCGACCTGCCAGATCATGAGCGTGTCCGGAGCGTCCGGACGCATGTAGCCGGTGATGAAGCCGGCCGGTTCTCCGTCGAGCGCCGCCAGGACGGAGGTGCGGGAGAAGTCGCGCGCCCACAGGAGGTAGGCGTACGAGGTGTTGAGATCCAGAACCTTCGAATCACGGGCCAGCGTCCACATGTGCTTGCCGTCCGCGATGGAGGGGGAGCGGAGCTCGACCCGCTCGGAACCGGAGTCCTCAGCGGGGGTAGAAGCGGAAGTGGTCTCTGTGTCTGCGGGAGTCACGTGTTCCAACATAGCGATCTGAGGGAGGATCTCAACCGCCGGAAAGTGTGCTGCGGGCCCGCGATGAGCGGCTTCAGGGGGTCTGAGGGTTCCCAGGTGAGACCCCCGCATCGTCAGTGGTTCCGGGGGCTGGCGGGGGGTCGCTCGGACCGGATCCGGACGGCTGTGGAACTGGAGTCCCATCGTTGCGGGACCGTTACCGGTTCGTTACCCAGAAACCATCATGCGGGATTCTCGTGTGAGCTGCGTCACGACGAGGCGGGTGCGGCTCCTCCGGGTGCGACTTCTCCGTGGAGGTGCCGCACCCGCCTCGTGCATGCGGAGTGGTCCGACCGGCGGTCAGCGGTAGTTGACGAACTGGAGGTCGACGTCGAGGTCCTTGCCCTTGAGTAGGCTGATGACCGACTGGAGGTCGTCGCGCTTCTTCGAGGTCACGCGCAGCTCGTCGCCCTGGATCTGAGCCTTGACGCCCTTGGGACCCTCTTCGCGGATGATCTTGGAGACCTCCTTGGCGTTCTCCTTGTCGATGCCCTCCTTGAGGGTGGCGTCGATTCGGTGCTCCTTGCCGGACGGGTACGGCTCTCCCGCGTCGATCGACTTGAGCGAGATGCCCCGACGGACGAGCTTCGACTGGAAGACATCGAGGACCGCGGCGACGCGGTCGGCGCCGTCGGCGCGCAGCTGGATGCCCTCGCCCTTCCATTCGATCGCGGCGCCCGACCCCTTGAAGTCGTAGCGGGACCCGATCTCCTTCGCCGCCTGGTTCAGGGCGTTGTCCGCCTCCTGGCGGTCGATCTTGCTGACGATGTCGAAACTGGAATCCGCTGCCATGATGTGCCTCCTGCTGGACGACGGGCGGCCGGCGTCCTGGCCGATCTCCCGTCGGGGTGGGTGGTCTGTCGTCGCGACGGTGCGCACGAGCGCCCCCGCGTATGGCGCCCATGCTAGTCGAGGGCCTCCGGGGATGCCTCTGCCTGCGCGCGGATGCCCGCGCAGAGGCGCCTCCCGAGTGTGCTGCGGACCTCACCCGCCCGATTAGCGCCGGTGCGGCCGAATGTGTATTCTCTATCAGGTGCTCGAGAGAGCGCGACGGCAGATTGCCCGAGCGGCCAAAGGGAGCTGACTGTAAATCAGCCGGCACAGCCTTCGAAGGTTCGAATCCTTCATCTGCCACCGAAGACGGCCCGTCACCAGCGGAAACGCTGACGACGGGCCGTCTTCGTTCGTCTGCGGGCCCTCGGCGATCCAGGGTTAGAGGTCTCGACCCAGTTTGCGAGGTTATATGCCACGGTCCAGCTGTCGAGGTTATAGGTCTCGATCCAGCTATCGAGTGAGTGCAAAGCGGCCCCATCACCCGTGTGAGGGGGCCGCTTTGCACTCACTCGACGAGATGCCGGTTGGCTCCGGTTGGCTCGGGGCAGAACTACCTGGGGCAGAACTACCTGGGGCAGAACTCCCTGTGGCAGAACCCCCGACGGCAGAACACCTCCCCCGGACGGCAGAGCATCTCCCATCGGCATGCACAGCGTGACGGGACGGACACATGTCTGTCCGTCCGACAGGGCGTGCGGACAGTAGCCTGATCGCATGCGCTCTCCCGTACGCTCCTACCTGCTCAGTCTGCACGAGTCAGTCAGCGGCGCCGATCCCTTCGCCGACCACCGCCTCTCCCGCCTGCGGACGGCGGCCGCACCGGAACCCGAATCCGATCCCAACGTCCTCTACGGCGCGGATCCCACCCGTATCGGGATAGCGATGACGACTGCGGACGGCCACACCTATGGGGTGGGCGACTCGGAGGTCGAGTTCTCCATCCAGTCGATCTCGAAGGTCTTCGTCTACGCCCTCGCACTCATGGACTCCGGATTCGACGTCGTCGATTCGAAGATCGACGTGGAGCCGTCGGGCAGCGCCTACAACGACATCTCGTCGGAGTCCGGCAGCGGCCGCCCCAAGAATCCGCTCATCAACATCGGTGCGATCGCAGCCGCATCGCTCGTGCGGCCCGCACCGGGGGAGACGGTCTTCTCCCGGGTCCTCGCGACGATGTCGGCCTGCGCCGGCCGCGAGCTCCGCCTGGATGAGGACGTGCTCGCGGCCGATCTGCGCGACGGCGCCCACAATCGGGGCCTGTCCTGGTTCCTGTCGTCCTGGGGCATCATCGACGGTGACCCGACGACGGCGTTCGAGGACTACACACGGCAGTGCGCCGTGACCGTCACCGCTGTGGACCTGTCCGTCATGGCCGCGACCTTCGCCAACCTGGGCGTCAACCCGCTCACCGATGAGCGCGTCTTCACGGAGGAGGTCGTCGAGCGAGTCCTGTCCGTCATGACGACGTGCGGGATGTACGACGACTCCGGCGACTGGGTGGCCACCGTCGGACTGCCCGCGAAGAGCGGAGTGGGCGGCGGCATCATCTCCGTCCTGCCCGGTCAGCTGGGCATCGCGACGTTCTCCCCGCCGCTCGACCAGCACGGCAACAGCGCGAAGGGCATCATCGTGCACGAGGAGATGTCGGAGGACCTGGGACTCCACTTCGTGCGCGCGGCGACCGTCGGACGCTCCTCCATCCGCTCCCACGTGACCGTCGACTACTCGAACTCCACCGTGCGCCGCCCGGCAGGGGCGGACGCCGTGCTCGCGGAGCACGGGGACCATGCCCACCTCATCGAGCTGGTGGGTGACCTCCAGTTCAGCGGCTTCGAGGCGGTCGCACGACTGATCGGCGATCTCGAGGACCCGCTGTGCGTCGTCCTGGACTTCACGAAGGTCGACGACCTCTCCCGCGTCACGATCGCCAGCCTCCACCGGCTGGCCAGGGCGATGTCCGAGGCGGGCATCGCCCTGGCCGTCGTCGACGCCGACGGTCTGCTCGCGGAGCACGTCGAGGCGATGGGGATCAGGTCCTTCGCGTACCGGTATGCCGCGCTGTCCTGGGCGGAGGACATCGTCCTGCGCCGGTACGGCGACGAATCCTGCTTCTACGACCCCGAATACACCCACGCGCCCATGCTGGACTCCCTCGAGGCGCAGCACCGGGCGGTCATCCTCGACCACCTGGTGAAGCAGAGGCATCGCAAGGGAGAGGTGATCAGGGCCATCGGCGCCGACTTCGACGGGATCCGCTTCATGCGGGCCGGCGAGGTCTGCACGTACAGTGCCGACGGTGACCTGCTGGCTGTGCTGCGGGCAGGCACCACCTTCGGCGAGTTCGCGCTGAACCCGGACGGGGGCCAGCCGTTCGATATGATCGCGACGAGCGCGACCACCCTCGACTTCCTGCCCGCAGACGCGATCGACCGGATCGGCATCGAGGATCCGGCAGCGGCAGCGGCCCTGTGGCGCAGCATCACCGTCAACGGGTACACGCGACTGGCTCAGGCAGTCCGAGGAGAGGCGCAGACGCAGTGACGAACGACAGGGTCCGATCCGAGCCCCACCTCAGCTCGTGGGCCGAACGCGTGCGCAACGCGGCGTTCGCCCACGAGGACGTATCCGGCGTGCCCCTCGTGACGGACAGACCGTGGGTCATCGCCCACCGGGGGTATTCGGGCGCGGCGCCGGAGAACACGCTCGCCGCGGTGGACGCGGCGCGCATGGTGGGCGCCGACTGGATCGAGGTCGACCTGCACGTCAGTGGCGACGGCACCCCGACCGTGATCCATGACCAGTCGGTCGATCGGACGACGGACGGCTCCGGTGCCGTCGGCAAGCTGGACGACGACGCGCTCTCCCGGCTGGATGCGGGTTCGTGGGCGGGTCCGGGCTTCGCCGGCCAGCGGCTGCCGAAGCTCGACACGCTCCTCAAGGACGTGTCCACGAAGGGCGGCCGGCTGCTGCTGGAGCTCAAGGGGGAGTGGTCGCCGGGCGCGGTGGCATCCGTTGCGGGCTCGATCATCGACGAGGGCATGGCGGACCGCACCGTGGTCCAGAGCTTCTCCGTGGCCACGCTCGCGTTCCTGCGCGACATCGCCCCGCTCGTGGAGCGCTGCCTCCTGCGCACCGTGCCGCGCGAGGACGACCTGGCCGTTGTCGACGACCTGCAGGCGCTCGCGTACAACCCGTCCGTCCGCGGCTTCTTCATGCGGCGGGGGGTCGCCGACCAGTTCCTGGACGCCGGGTTCGGGATGTTCGTCTGGACCGTCGACGATCCCAGCTCCTGGGAGAAGCTCTTCGGCGCGGGCGTCCACGGCATCATCACCAACCTGCCGGCGACGCTCCAGGGCTATCTCGCGGCGAAGTACGAACCGGTGTGAGCGGCCGACGGCGCACTCTCCGACGCACCCGCCCGACCTCGCTGGTCGCGGCGGGTGCTTTCGTCGCCATCTGCGGCCTCGGGCTCGGACCGGTGGCCGTCCCCGCCGCCGCCGTGCCGGACACGGGCACTGCAGCCTCCGCCGAAGCCTCCGCCGAAGCCGCTGCCGAGGCTGTCGCACCTGCCGCCGTCACCTCACCCGAGGCCGCGGCGCCGGCCGCGGACGAAGACACCGCTGCCCCGTCCCCGGAGATCCGCGATGAGTACCGCGCGGCGGTGGCGGACTACCTCCACGAGACAGTCGCAGGGGCGTGGCAGGACGACGCCGTCGCCGTCGCCCCGGAGGCGGTCCAGCTGTGGGACGCCCGGCAGCGCGACATGATCGATCCGCGGATCGCGGCGCTCGAGGACGATGGCTGGACCGTGCGCATCGCCGTTCTGCCGGCCATCATGTTCCCCTACGCGATGGACAGCGGAACGGGGGAGACCATGGCGGGCCTCCAGCGGGGACTCGGCCGGATCGCAGAAGAGGACCCGCACCCGCAGACCGTCTATGTGCTGGCCCAGGGCTCGACGGCGCACTTCAGCGTCTACGCGGACGGACGGCTGGAGTCCGAGCTCACGCAGACGCACGCCACGGGTCCGCCGTATGTGAACTCGGAGGTCACCGCTGCGGGGGTCTCCTACACTCTGCGTGCGGTGGCCGCGGACCCCCACGAGCCGGAGCTGCTCGAGGAGGAGACGTCCGCCGTCGGCTGGACGGGGGTCCGGTATCGGGCGCTGTCGATGGAGCAGGGCGACACCGGTTCGCTCATCATGACGGCGGCCTTCTTCGCTGGAGGCGTGGTGGGGCTGGTGCTCCTGGTCCTCGCCCTGCTCGTCCTCCTGCCGCGCCGGTCAGGACCGCTCGCCCGGATCTTCGGCACGCGGATCGACCTGGTGCACGAGACCTCGGCACTCGTGTCGCTGCGGGAGCGGGCGACGCACTCCCGCCGGAAGCTGACCCGGGCGAAGCGCCTCTCCTCGTCGCAGGAGACCGCTCTCGGCAGGCTCCCCGCCCCGGACGAGACGTACTCGCCGCTCGTGTGGGCAGGCTGGAACGCACTCGCGGACGAACTGGAGGGCGACGGCAGGGGACACTGCTTCTTCCGCCCGGATCTCCCGGCGGACGACGAGGAGAGCACGGAGATCCTCGGAGCCCTCACCGTCGTCCCCGTGTCCGGCCTCTCCGCAGAGCGGATCGAGAAGGGCCGCGCTCCGTCGTACCTGAGCCGCTCCGGCATCGATCGGGGGAAGCCGTACTGGACGCGCGCCTCGTCGCCGTGGGCGGCGAGCGGCTACGGCGCCTTCGGCTCACTGAGCGAGGCCATCGCAGCGATGCCGGCGGACTGGGAGCCGGCGCGAGGTGCGGCCCGTGTGGAGCGCGCGGTGGAGTCCGCGCGCACCGCCTCGCCGTCGTCGCGCGCGGGCGCCTCGCCGTGGGCACGGACGGCACTGCTGGGGATCGCGGCCATCGCCGCGCTCGTCGCGGGCATCGTGGGCGGGCTGCACGACGCAGACCAGATGGAGAAGGTGTATACGGCGGAGCTCGGCGCACCCGGGTCGCTGGTCGCCGATCCGGCCGCGGCGCAGGAGCAGGTGATCGCGGAGCTCGTGGCGGACTCTGCCGACGGTCCCGCGGTCACGCCGCTGTCCCGCGCAGGCCTCGTCGGGGTGGGACTCGCTGACATCGGCGACGCCGCGGACTCCGTGGCCGACGAGCTGGGCCGTGAGGTCCGGGTCATCGGTCTGGACTCCGCGACGACCGGCGTGGTCGATTCCGTCGACACCGAGGATCTCATCGCGGACGCCCTGCCGGACGGCGCGCTGGCGGTGGTCCTCGACTACCGCAGTGCGGAGCTCGTGGCGGCGGGGATCCGGGACGACTATCGGGGAGGCTCGCCGGAGCGTCCGCAGTTCGACGCGGATGCCACGGTGACCGACGAGGCGCTGGGACAGCTGAGGTGGGCGTCCCAGGTCTCGTGGATCCCCGACGATGGAGTCAGCGGAGGGCTCAGTGACTCGGACGACGAGGACGAGGCGGAGTTCATGCCGGCTCCGGACACCGCAGAGTGGGAGAACCGCACCTGGGTGCGCACACTGATGGGCGCGATCGGCGCCGCGCTCGCGGTGATCGTCGTCGGCGTGCTCTGCCGTGGCCTGGTCGTCGACCGGACGGACCCGACCGCGAAGGCGAAGAAGAGATCGGGCTCCGGCACGCGGAAGCGTGCCGCAGGCGGGAGCGGCCGGACGTCCGGGAAGCAGAAGAGGAGCAGACGATGACACGGCTGGCGATGAGGGTGGCGGGGACGGCAGTGGTGCTCGGAGTGGCCGGCGGCGGTCTGGCCGCCGGTGCCGCCTCGGCGACGCCGGTGACGGGAGCTTCGGTGACGGCGACCTCAGTGTTGGGGACCTCGGCCGCGGTCGTCCTCTCCGCCGCCGGTGGCACGGACGACTCCGGATCCCTGCTGGGCACGGTCCAGACGTATGCGACGCAGCTCGAGGAGGAGTCGCTGATCGCGGACGAGGGGTCGGTGGATCTCTACGGCGGTGGGTTCGAGGAGCTGCGGGAGCTCCAGGACGAGGCCGAGGTGCCCACCTACATCGTCTTCGACTCGGCACTGGACTTCCAGCAGGACACGACTGTGGCGCAGCTGCTCGCGGACGTGCTGCCGGGTGAGGAGTTCGTCGTCATGGTGGTGGGCGAGGGCGGATACATGCCGGCGGTCGAGGTGGTCGCGCCTGACGAGGACCGCACCCGCCTGCTGGAGTCGCAGTTCTATTCGACGTCGATGTCAGGGGCGCGGTCCGATTCGGTGCTGGTGCAGCTGCGGACCGGACTGGAGCGGCTGCAGGACCCGGAGCCCGTGACGAATGTGTCCTCCGGCGACAACAGCACGTGGCGCTGGATCCAGTACCAGATCACCGTGTACCCGATGCGGTCCTTCGTGATCGCAGTCGGGCTGATCGCCGTCGTGGCGGCCGCGCTGTGGTTCTTCATCCCGCGTGGGGCGAAGAGGAAGCGCTACCGGATCCCCAAGGCGGTCGCGCGCGCAGCCGCCGCGGCGGATCGCGGAGCCATGCGCAGGGCGCTGGGCGACGATGCGCTCGATGTCGTCGAGCGGCTGGAGAAGCTCCAGACCGACGGCATCGACAGGGAGACCGCCGATCTCGTGGAGCACGGCCTCGACGCCTACGGACAGGCGCGCAGGATCGCAGACGACGCAGATTCGCAGGAGGACGACCTCGCCGGCGCGATGGTGCTCATGGGGATCGCGGAGTCCGCGGTGTCGCGTGCGGAGGCCTCCATCGGCTCCGGCCGGAAGGGCGACCGGGGGCGGTTCCGCCTGGGTGCGCGGAAGACCGGTGGCGGGGCCCCGTCGCAGGAGCTGTGCAGCATCGACCCCCGGCACGGTCAGGCGAAGAAGACGATCGATGCGGACGTCGCAGGGCGGGAGGGCACGATCACCCTTCCCGCGTGTGCGAAATGCGTCCACGATGCGGGGAACGACAACCCGCTGCAGTGGCTCTCCGTCGCCGGGAAGCCCTATGTCCTGAGGGACACCGTGTGGGCCAGCACCCTGTACGGCGGGACGCAGGAGGACCTGGTCGACGCGGTCGTGGAAGCGCGGATGAAAGGGTGAATGCGGGGTCTGTCACACTGGCGGATTCCGGCTTTGCAAACGGTCTGGCGCCTGTGTAGAGTTACCACTCGTTGCCCCAATAGCTCAGTCGGCAGAGCGTTTCCATGGTAAGGAAAAGGTCAAGGGTTCGATTCCCTTTTGGGGCTCTCGTGGGCTCCGCGCAGTCTGCGTGTGGCGGGGTAGCTCAGGTGGTTAGAGCGCACGACTCATAATCGTGAGGTCGGGGGATCGAGCCCCCCTCCCGCTACAGCAGAAGAACCCCTCACCGGACAGGATCCGGTGAGGGGTTCTTCTCGTCTGCGGGGCACTGTGGGCACGCCCGCTTCGAATGAGTGCAATCCGGCCTCGTTCGGCGCAGTTGTGGACCAGTTCGCACTCAATGGATGTGCGGGGGCCGAGAGCGCAGCGGCTGACAGCGCGACGCGTGACAATCCGAGCGAGGCGCGGAGAAGGGAGACCATGGCGGACTACGAGGAGCGCGAAGACGAAGCCGCGGAGATCGCAGCACGGCTGTCGCGCGAGCTCACGGAGCGCGGTCTCACCGTCGCGGTCGCGGAATCGCTGACCGGCGGGAAGATCGCGAACCAGCTTGCGGCCGCACCGAACTCCTCGGAGTGGTTCGCGGGAGCGATCGTCTGCTATTGGTCAGAGGTCAAGCATCTGGTGCTCGACGTCGCTCCCGGCCCGGTCGTCTCCGAAGACGCCGTGACGGTGATGGCCCGCAACGTCGCCGCGTTGCTCGGCACGTCCGCGAGCATCGCCGCCTCCGGTGCCGGCGGACCCGACTCGCTGGAGGGACAGGCGCCCGGCACCACGTGGATCGCCGTGTCCGTGCGCGGAGAGGTCCACACGGAGCTCCACCGCTTCTCAGGCGACCCGATCGACGTGCTCGCCCAGACCGAGAAGGCCGCGCTTCTCCTGCTGGAGCGCGAGGCCGCGAAGCTCGACTGAGTACGACCCGGCCCCGTTCGGGCTGCCGTTGGTCCAGTTCGCACTCACTGGATGTGGGGCGCCGTGCGTCGCAGTGCGGGTGTGCGATGACATCTGGGCTACGATGAGCCGCACACGGGAGCTTGGCGGATCCAGGCTGAGAGGAGGGCGTCGAGCCCTCGACCGTCGAACCTGAACCGGATAATGCCGGCGCAAGGGAGACTCTTCACCCGTGCCGTTCGTCGTACGAAAGGCACTGCGCGATGACGCATTCACAGACGCACACCCATTCGACCGAGCCCGCCCCTGCCCGCGCGGCGGCCCACGCACCCACCCGCTTCCGGTGGAGGACCCTCGACATCGTGATCGCGGCCGTCCTGGGCGTGGTCATCGGACTGCTCTTCACCTTCTGGAACTTCGCGGGCTACGCCGGTTTCATGGCGCTCGACGCACTCACACCGGGCTTCGGCGGCCTCGTCGCCGGCGTCTGGCTGCTGGGCGGCGTCCTGGGCGGCCTGATCATCCGCAAGCCGGGAGCGGCACTCTTCGTCGAGCTGCTCGCCGCCGTCGTCTCGATGCTCCTGGGCAGCCAGTGGGCCGTGGAGACCGTGTACTCCGGCATCGCACAGGGCCTGGGCGCTGAGCTGATCCTCCTCCTGGGCCGCTACCGCCGGTTCGGCGTGGGCACAGCCGTCCTCGCCGGGATCGGCGCAGCACTCTTCGCGTGGACGCTGGAGCTGTTCCTCTCCGGCAACATCGAGATGAGCACCCAGTTCCTCGTCATCTACCTGGTGAGCCTCGTCGTGTCCGGCGCGGTGCTCGCGGGCCTGACCGGGTGGGCGCTCACGCGGGCGCTCGCCCGCACCGGCGCCCTGGATCGATTCGCCGCCGGACGAGAGGTGAGGGGGCTCGCGTGAGCGCGCCCGGCACCTCCCGTCCCGCACGCATCGTCGCCTCCGGGTGGGGCTGGCGGCACGCATCCCGTCGTCACCCCGCCGTCGCCGGACTGGACCTGGTCATCGAACCGGGCGAGCGCGTTCTGCTGCTGGGCCCGTCCGGGGCCGGCAAGTCCACGCTGCTGGCGGGGCTCGCAGGGATCCTGGGCGACACCGAGGACGGGGTGGAGACCGGCGCGCTCACCCTCGACGGAGTCCCCGCCGCCCACCAGCGGGGGCGCGCGGGACTGGTCCTCCAGGACCCGGAGGCGAACACGATCCTCCCCGTGCTGGGCGATGACGTCGCCTTCGGCTGCGAGAACCTCGCCGTGCCGCGGGACGAGATCTGGCGACGCGTCACCCGGTCACTGGACGCCGTGGGCCTCCGCCATCCCCTCGACCGGCCGACCGCGCACCTGTCCGGGGGAGAGCGCCAGCGACTCGCGATCGCCGGCGTGCTCGCGATGAGCCCGGGCCTCCTCCTGCTGGACGAGCCGACCGCGAACCTCGACCACGACGGTGCGGCCGAGGTCCGCCGGGCGGTCGCGCAGACCTCCACGACGCTCGTCGTCGTCGACCACCGCGTCGATGAATGGCTGGGCCTCGTCGACCGCGTCGTCGTCCTCGAACCGGCCGGCGGGCTCATCGCGGACGGTCCGCCGGACGCGGTCTTCGCCCGCGCAGGCTCCGCGCTCGAGGCCGCAGGCGTGTGGGTGCCCGGCTCCCGTCCGCACGTGCCGCGGACGCCACCGCTGCCGAGGCCCTCGTCACCCGACCAGCCGCCCCCGCGGTCTCCGGTCGGGCCGGGTCCGCTGTCGCCCGCCTCGCCGAGCCCGGCGGATCCCCCGCTCCTCACGGCGGCCGGTGTCGCCGTGGGCCACGGAGGCAGCGCTGTGCGGGAGGACCTCGACCTCGAGGTGCGGGCAGGGGAGTCGCTCGTCGTCACCGGCCCGAACGGGGTCGGGAAGACGACCTTCGCCTTCGCGCTCGCCGGTCTCACCGCACCGCTGGCAGGAGAGGTCAGAGCGTCTGCGCAGCTCGCCCGCGGGACCCGCTCTCCGCACCCCCACCGGTGGAGGGCCAGGCAGCTCCTCACGCGGATCGGCACCGTCTTCCAGCGACCCGAGCACCAGTTCGTCACCCGCAGCGTGCGCGAGGAACTCGCCGTCGGACCCCGACTGGTCCGCGCCCGGGAGCAGAGCGCGCTCGTCGATGAGCTCCTCGAGCGCCTGCGCCTCACGCACCTGGCACAGGCCCACCCCTACACGCTCTCCGGCGGCGAGCAGCGTCGCCTGTCGGTCGCGACCGTGCTCGCCACCGCGCCGCGCGTCCTCGTCCTCGACGAGCCGACCTTCGGGCAGGACCGCACGACCTGGACGGAGCTGGCGGGGCTCGTCGCGGCCCATGTCGACGCGGGCGGTGCAGCGGTGTCCGTCACCCACGACGAGGACTACGTCCGCGTCCTGGGCGACCGGCGATTCCATCTGGAGGCGGCCCCGCTGGAGTCGCAGTCTGCCGCACAGGAGGTGCGAGTATGACGGGAGTGAACCCGCTGGCACTCTGCGTCGCCGCCGTGCTGTACTCGCTGCCCCTGCTCACCAGCGTCGACATCGTGAGCGCAGGCGCCGCGCTGGGAATCTGGCTGGTGCTCTTCACCGCACTGGGCATCACCCCGGCGACGATCGTGAAGCGCACGTGGCCCCTGCTTCTGGCCGCACCGCTCAGCGGGCTGAGCATGCTCCTCTACGCGGAACCGGGCGGGACGGTGCACCTCACGTGGTGGCTGGTGACGGTGAGCGACAACTCGATCGAGCTCGCGCTCGCCATCACCGTGCGCGTGCTGGCGATCGGGGTGCCCACTCTCGTCGCGCTCGTCGGCATCGACCCCACCCGCCTCGCAGATGCGCTCGCCCAGATCGCCCGCCTGCCGGCCCGGTTCGTCCTGGGCGCGCTCGCCGCCGTCCGCCTGGCCGGGGTGCTGGCCGCCGACCACCGGTCGCTGGCACAGGCACGCCGCGCCCGAGGCCTGTCGGACACCCGCTCGCCGGCAGGCGGTCTCGCCCTGGCCTTCGCACTGCTCGTCACGGCGATGCGGCGCGGGACTATGCTCGCGACCGCGATGGAGGCACGCGCCTTCGGCAGCGGCGAGCGCACGTGGGCCAGGGAATCCCGGCTCACCCGGCGTGACGCGGTCGTCGTCGCGGCCGCGCTGGGCGTCGCGCTGGCCGCGGTGGGCCTCGCCCTGGCGACCGGGACGTTCAGACTCGTCGGCTCCGGCGGGGGCGCATGACGCGGGCGGGTCCAGGGGCGGAGCCGCGACCGGAACCGGATGCGCGACCGGAGCATCCGACGGATGCGGACGGGCCGTCGTCCCGGGAGGCTCCGGTGGGCCGACTGATCCTGGTGGACGGCACCTCGGGCGCGGGGAAGACGACGCTGGCGGAGTCTCTCGCGCAGACGGACGGTGCGCGACTCGTCCACATGGACGACCTCTACGCGGGCTGGGACGGACTCGCCCACGCGACGGCGACCCTCGAGCGGATCCTCACGGAACGTGCGCGGGGCGTCAGCCCGCGGTGGCGGCGCTGGGACTGGCACACCTCCGACTGGGGTGCGGAGGACTCGACGGCGTGGACCTCGGCGCTCGTCGTGGAGGGCTGCGGCAGCGTCACCGCGGTGACGGCGCGCCTGGCCGACCGCGTGCTCTGGCTGGACGGCCCCGAACCCGTGCGCCGCGCCCGGATCCTCGCGCGCGACGGCGACGACTCATGGTGGGAGGACTGGCGACGGCAGGAGGCTGCGCACCGCATCCGCCACCGCCCCGACCTGCTGGCGACCGAACACCGGAAGCCCTCGCTAGACTGGCCTCCGACCTGACCATCCAGGCGCGTCGATCCAGGCCGCAGCGCCGGAAGCGAGGAGGCACACGTGTCAGTCAACACAGACCTGCAGGGAGCCCAGTACTCCCTCGAGGCTCCGTTCGAAGTGGGACGCGAGGCGATCGCCGAGTTCGCCCGCTCCGTGGGCGCGACGAATCCCGCGCACGTCGATCCGGCCGCGGCGAAGGAGCTGGGATACGCGGACGTCATCGCCCCCACCACGTTCGCGGTCATCCCCTCGCAGCGCTGCGAGGCCCTCTTCATCTCCAGCCCGGACGCGGGCATCGACTACTCCCGCGTGGTCCACGGCCAGGAGCAGTTCACCTACACGCGTCCGATCGTCGCCGGTGACCGCCTCGCCGCGACCACGCACGTCGACGGTCTGCGCGAATCCGGCGGCAACGCGATGATCACCACGCGCACCGAGCTCACGGATGCGGACACCGGCGACGCCGTCGTCACCGTCACGTCGACCATCGTCGTCCGCGGCGAGAAGTGAGGAGACCAGACATGACGAACACCACCAGGCCCGCCCTCGCCTCGCTCGAGGCCGGCCAGACCGTCATCGACACGACGATCCCCGTGTCCCGCGCGGACCTCATCGCGTACGCGGCGGCGTCCGGCGATCACAACCACATCCACTGGAACGAGCGGTACGCCCGGGAGGTGGGCCTGCCGAACGTCATCGCGCACGGCATGCTCACCATGGGCTCCGTCGTCGCGCGGGTCACGGACTGGGCCGGCGACCCCGGGGCGGTCGTCGACGCCCGCACGCGCTTCACCTCGATGGTCGCAGTCCCCGACGCGGAGTCCGGTGTGCCCAGCACACCCACAGCCGAGCTCGCGCTCACCGCGACCGTCGGCGCGATCGATGCGGAGTCGGGCATCGTCCGCCTCGACCTCACGGTGCATGCCGCGGACGAGGCCGTCCTGGGCCGGACCCAGGTGAAGGTCCGCCTGGCGTGAGGCTCTCCGACCTCACGACGCTGCGCGTGGGCGGTCCGGTCGCGGATCTCCGCGAGGTCCGCTCGCGCGCGGACCTCGCGGACTTCGTGCGCGAGCACCCGCTCACGGCCGACGTGCCGGACGAGGGGGAGGCGCCGGTCTCGCCGGACGTCCTGTTCGTCGCCGGCGGGTCGAACCTGCTGATCGCGGACGAGGGCTTCGCCGGACCGGTGTGCCTGATCCGCACGCGGGGGATCGAATGGGGCGGACCGGACGCAGAGGGACGCATCCGCGTGACCGCTGAGGCGGGGGAGGACTGGGACGGCTTCGTCGCGGCGACCGTGGCCCGTGGGCTGTCCGGTCTCGAGGCGCTGTCCGGCATCCCCGGGTCTGTCGGCGCCACACCCGTCCAGAACGTCGGAGCGTACGGCGCGGAGGTCGCGGACAGTCTCGTCGAGGTCCGCGCGCTCGACCGGGCCACCGGCGAGGAGACGGTCCTGCTCCCCGCGGACATGGGCTTCGGCTACCGCACCTCGCTGCTGAAGCGCAGCGCGGGCGAGCTGGGTGCAGTCCGCTACGTCGTCCTGGCGGTGACGTTCGCGCTCGCCGCGGCGGACGGCGCCGAGGCCCCCACCGCACCGGTGCGCTACACGCAGCTCGCCCGGGCGCTGGGCGTGGACCTGGGCGACCGCGTGCCGATCGACGAAGTGCGGGCCGCGGTGCTCGACCTCCGGGCGTCGAAGGGCATGGTGCTGGACGCCGACGACCACGACACGTGGTCAGCGGGCAGCTTCTTCACGAATCCCATCCTGTCGCTGGTCGACGGCCCCGCCGGCCGCGTGGACGCGACGGCTGTCCTCCCCGCGGACGCTCCGGCATATCCCGTGACCGATCCCGTGACCGGCGCAGCGGACCCGGACGTCGTCAAGACATCCGCCGCGTGGCTCATCGAGCACGCCGGGTTCGGCCGCGGTTTCTCCGTGGGGGAGGGCCGCGCGTCCCTGTCGACGAAGCACACCCTCGCTCTCACGAACCGGGGTGAGGCCACCGCTGCGGATGTCGCGGCGCTCGCCCGCCGCATCCGCGCCGGAGTGGCGGAGCGGTTCGGCATCACCCTGGTCCCCGAACCGAACCTGGTCGGCTTCACCCTGTGAGACGACGGCTGCGTGGAGTGCTCACGCGGCGTCCTCGATGGGCAGGGGCGCTGCGCGGGGCGGTCGTGCTCCTGTGCTGCCTGGTCATCGTCGCCCCCTGGGCGGTGCTCGGGGCGCAGGCCGAATCGACCTTCGGACCGCACGAAGCGGTGTACTCCGTCACCGGCGACTCCGCGATCGATGCGGACCTGGGTCCCCTGGGGAGCGTCGTCGTCCCCGCAGACGGACTCATCCCCTTCGGCCTGGGCGTCCACATCGCGGTGGGGGAGATCCCCGTCGAATCAGGCGTGGGCGGCTCGACCATCGACGCGCTCGGCGGCGACGTCACCGCCTATGCGGCTCTCTTCTCCGATCCCTCCGCCCACGCGCGGACCGTCGTCGTCGCGCTCGCACAGGACAGCGCGGTCCGTGCGGCGGTCGGCGCCCTCGCGCTGTTCGCCCTCATCGTCGGAGTCCGTGCGCTGCTGGGCGCAGTGCCGGGGGCGCAGCGCAGGACCCTCCGCGTGCGGGGCCGTCGCCAGGCGCTGCAGGCGGGAGCAGCGACGACGGGCCTCGCCGTCCTCGCGGGAGCACTGGCGGTGCCGCTGGGGCCGCCCCGGGCCATCGAGTCCGACCCCGTCTTCATCGGGACGCCCCTGGCAGGGGCGGAGGTGACGGGTCGACTGTCCGGGGTGGTGGACGAAGCGGTGCAGGCGGCCACGGACATGCTGCGTGAGAACGATGAGTTCTATGCGGGCGTCCGCACGAATCTGGCCGGCGCCTGGCCGCTGCGCCCGGCCAGCACGCGCCTGGGGCCCGGGCCCATGGGCGGACTGGGCACGGCGGGGGACACGGATCTCGCCACCGTCGTCTGGACCAGCGACATCCACTGCCAGACGGGCATGTCGCGGGTCATCGGCGATGTCGTGCGCTGGTCGGACGCGGACCTCCACATCGACGGCGGGGACATCACGATGACGGGGACGGACGCGGAGAACATCTGCGTCGACTCCCTCGACCAGGCGCTGCCGAACGACGTGCCCAGTGTGTTCGTCACGGGCAACCACGACTCCCTCGACACCGCGGGGCGAGCCCGCGAACTGGGGTGGACCGTCATGGAGGGCGAACCCGTGGAGGTCGCGGGGCTCACCCTGTTCGGCGCGGGGGATCCTCGACGCACGGTCTTCCCCTCCGGCGACGTCCTGGAGACCGGCGAGACGACGGAGGAGTTCACCGCGCGGATGGCCGCCGATGCCTGCCGTGCGGACGCGGGACTCCTCCTCATCCACGACCCCCGCCACGCGGAGCCCGCACTGGCGTCCGGCTGTGCCGACTACGGCCTGCACGGGCACTGGCACCGCCGGGTGCCACCGGAGCGGTACGGGGAGGGCGTGCGCACGGTGGGCTCGACGACCGGCGGTGCCCTGGCGGATGCGCTGACGCCGGGTCCGCTCAAGATGGGCGCTGAGATGAGCATCATGCGAATCGACCGGACGACGGGCGCGCCCGTCGACGTGCAGTACGTGAGCGTCGGCATGGACGCGAGCGTGGAGTTCTCCGACTGGGTGCCGTTCCCCGGACCGGCGCCGGCGATCGTCGTCGACCCTACGGACGAGGACGCCGACGATGCACCGGTCGACGAGGGCGACGCCGCGTGATCCCCGCGCGGTTCGACGCGGATACTCGGGACCATGTATGCTCGATCCTCGGCGGTGAGTCACTCATCGCCGAAGGGGTGTGGCGCAATCGGTAGCGCAACGGTCTCCAAAACCGTAGGTTGCAGGTTCGAGTCCTGTCACCCCTGCTCAGTCAGGCCGACCCCAACGGGGCCGGTGACGGAAGCCGAGGAATGAGTGAGGTCGCGTGGCTGATACTCCCAGCGCCGTAGAGGGGAAGAAGCCCGGACTCTTCGGGCGGATCCTCCGTTTCATCCGCGAGATCATCGCGGAGCTGAAGAAGGTCGTCACGCCGACCCGCAAAGAGCTCATCAACTACACGCTGGTCGTGCTCGCGTTCGTCGTGATCATGATGCTGCTCGTCACGGGTCTCGACTTCGTCTTCGGGCAGCTCGCCGGCTGGGTCTTCGCCGGTACGACACCCATCTGATCCGGTCCGATCCGGTCGGTCGCAGGCCCCGCGGCCCAGTGCTTCACCCTGAACTCTCACTACGCATCGAATGAGGAGACACCACGTGTCGGAGACAACACCGGAAGAGCTGAACCCCGAGCTCGATGGGGCGGATGCCTCCACTGAGCCCGCGGCAGACGCCGCATCCGCCGGTGAGGTCGACGCGACCCCGACAGAGGCGGAGTCGACCGACGAGGGCTCGACCCCGGCGGAACCCGCCGCCGGCGAGTCCGCGGACGTCTCCGACGATGACTCTTCCGAGGCTGCGGGCCAGGATGAGCCCGCGGAGCTCACCGAGGACGACGCGATCGAGGACTTCAAGTCCGATCTGCGCATGCAGGACGGCGACTGGTACGTCATCCACTCCTACGCGGGCTACGAGAACCGCGTGAAGGTGAACATCGAGTCGCGCACGGTGAGCCTCAACATGGAGGAGTTCATCTTCGAGGTCCAGGTCCCGATGGAGGACGTGGTCGAGATCAAGAACGGCCAGCGCAAGCAGGTGCGCCGCGTGCGCGTCCCCGGCTACGTGCTGGTCCGGATGGAGCTCACCGACGAGAGCTGGGGCGCAGTGCGCCACACTCCCGGCGTCACCGGCTTCGTGGGCAATGCCTACGACCCGGTTCCGCTGACGGTGGACGAGGTCTTCGAGATGCTGCGTCCGATCTTCGACGAGCAGCAGGCGAAGGAGGCCGCGGAGACCGGCCGGGCGCCTGCGGGCAACCGCGGCGACGACTCCGAGTACGTCGTCGAGTTCGAGGTCGGCGAATCCGTGCTCGTCAAGGAGGGGTCCTTCGAGGGCCACCCCGCTACTATCCAGGAGATCCGTCCGGAGAACCAGAAGCTCACGGTCCTCCTGTCGATCTTCGAGCGCGACGTCCCGGTGGAGCTGGGCTTCGACCAGGTGTCGAAGATCTGAGCTTCCCGCACGGGAAGAGCCCCACGGGGCAAGAAGCTTCGCGGCGACTGCCGCGAGACCTGCGGCGATGCGCCGCACACAGAGCATGACTCGGCGTCCGGTGCGCGATTCCCCACAAGGATTCGCGTCCGGGCGTTCAGTCGTGGAATACTAGTGGAGTTTGGCCGTCCCCACATCGGAGGGGCGCGCCGGAACCCGACCCGCGCGAGCGTCGCGCGGGTGACGGAAGAGAAGAGTAAGGACCGAACATGCCTCCCAAGAAGAAGGTCGCCGGTCTGATCAAGCTGCAGATTCAGGCGGGCGCCGCTAACCCGGCACCCCCGATCGGCCCCGCGCTTGGTCAGCACGGCGTCAACATCATGGAGTTCTGCAAGGCGTACAACGCCGCGACGGAATCCCAGCGTGGCAACGTCATCCCCGTGGAGATCACCGTCTACGAGGACCGTTCGTTCACGTTCATCACGAAGACGCCGCCGGCCGCAGAGCTCATCAAGAAGGCCGCGGGCGTGAAGTCCGGCTCCGCGACGCCGCACACGGAGAAGGTGGGACACATCTCCGCCGACCAGGTGCGCGAGATCGCTGAGCTGAAGATGACCGACCTCAACGCGAATGATGCTGAGGCCGCCGCGAAGATCGTGGCCGGCACGGCACGGTCGATGGGCATCACCACCGACGCCTGAGATCTCCGGATCTCACACCACCCCAGTGGCAGGGCCCGCGCGGTCCGCACCACGACTGCTAGGAGAAGAAGAGCAGATGGCAAAGCGCTCAAAGGCCTACGTGGCCGCCGCAGAGAAGATCGCTGCGGATACACAGTACGAACCGGCACAGGCGATCGCCCTGGCCAAGGAGACCTCGGTGTCGAAGTTCGACGGCACCGTCGAAGTCGCCCTGCGCCTGAGCGTCGATCCCCGCAAGGCCGACCAGATGGTGCGCGGCACCGTCAACCTGCCCCACGGCACCGGCAAGACGGCCAAGGTCCTCGTCTTCGCCGCGGGTGACCGTGCTGAGGCAGCCCGCGCTGCAGGTGCCGACTTCGTCGGTTCCGATGACCTGCTGGAGAAGGTGGCCGACGGCTTCACCGACTTCGACGCGGCGGTCGCGACGCCGGACATGATGGGCAAGGTCGGACGTCTGGGCAAGGTCCTGGGCCCCCGTGGCCTCATGCCCAACCCGAAGACGGGCACCGTGACGATGGATGTCGCGAAGGCCGTCACGGACATCAAGGGCGGAAAGATCGAGTTCCGAGTGGACAAGCACTCGAACCTGCATTTCATCATCGGCAAGGCGTCGTTCTCGCAGGAGCAGCTGGAGGAGAACTTCAAGGCTGCAGTCGATGAGATCAACCGCATCAAGCCCTCGTCCTCGAAGGGTCGCTACATCTCGAAGGCGACCGTGTCGACGACGAACGGCCCCGGCGTCCCCGTCGATGCCGGCACGCTGCGCGTCTGATGTGATGCCGGTCCCGGTGCATCACCGGACCTGACGAAGGGCGGAAGCTCCCCTGCGGGGGCTTCCGCCCTTCGTCGTCTCCACCTTCTCTGCTGGGTGCTGGCCGCAGTCTCTTCTGCTCATTGCGGGCCGCCGTCTCTTCTGCTGGGTGCTGGCGTCAGTCCGCTGTGCCGAGCGCCAGTCGGTCGGCGATGCGCGAGATGATCGCACCGATGACGAGCGATCCTCCGACTGCGATGGCGACCGATGCCCACATCGGCAGGGGAATCCACCGGGATGTGAGCCACCCGAAGGCGAGCGAGTAGGCGGTCCAGATCGCCCCCGCCGCGGCCGTGAGCCCCAGCCACTGGCGGACGTCGACGCGTTCCCCACCGGAGATCAGCGCGATGAGGGTGCGCCCCAGCGGGATGAACCGGGCGATCACCGCGAAGAGGAGCCCCCGCTCTGCGAGCCTGGACGACAGGCGGTCGATGCGATCCTGATTCGACGGGGACCGGAGCAGGGGCCACTGGGTGAATCCGCTGCGCATCCCCAGCAGGTACATGACGTGGTCTCCCACGATGGACCCGAGCGACCCGGCCAGGAGCAGCAGTGCGAGGTCGGGTGCCCCGGAATGCGCGTTCACCGCGCCCAGAGCGACGATGAGCGCGCTGGAGGGGATGGGCGGCACGGCGGCGGACACCGCGATGAAGAACCCGAAGACCGGGTAGAGCCACGGGGAGCCGACCAGGCCGATGACGTAGTCCTGCATATCCTGCACTGCCCCAGCCTAGACTCCCCGTGCCAGGATCGGCACGCGAGCGGGGCCCGGGCGCGTGGACGGTCTTCTAGGATCATGGCATGACCACGAGTTCAGGCGGCGCCCGCGATTGGCGCGATCCCACGCTGTCGGCATCGGAGATCGCAGATCTCTTCGTGCGGGTGCACGGCGACGCGCTGCGGGAGACGGGTGCTGTGCTGTCTGTCCCGGGGGCGCAGGACCTCGTCGCCGCCGGGTTCATCGATCGCGCTGTCGCGGCGCTGGAACGGGTGGGGGAGGAGTCGGACGGGGTCCGCTGCCTGGCGGTCTTCAGCCCGCCCGTCGTGCCTGAGGACGACGAGGACCCGTACTTCTACTCGCAGACGGTGCGCGAGGCCGAGCAGGAGATCGCCGTGCGGCTCAGCGACGACATGTTCCCGCTGGTGATCTCGTTCTTCGACGTCTACGGTTCCTCACCGACCCCGTCCGTCTACGCAGTGGGCGAGTCCGGCGTGAGCGACACGCTCCCGGGGAACCGTGTGGGGCCCGGCGGCGGCTCCGGCTGGCCGGAGGACTTCGGGGACGACTTCCGCGTGAACCCTGAGCCAGCGGTCGATCTGGCGTCTCGCTGGGGTGCGGACTGGCTGGGCCGAGGGGCTCGTCCGAACCCGCAGGACTACGAGGCATCAGGCTTCGAGAACGGTGACATCACGAAGTACCTGGAGACTCACGAGCCCGGGGGTGCGGATGCGATCGTCGCCGCCAGCGTGCTGGGCTTCGGCGGCATCGGCGTGTACTGGTATCTCTCCCGCCGCACACGACTCATCGAGCAGGAGGCTCAGCGCGGCGCAGAGATGGCCCCGACGCGTGTTCCCCTGAGCATCGTCGAGCGGCTTCCGGAGCTGCTGGAGGCGCCGACCCCTGCAGTGGACCCGCAGCGCGCGACGTCATCGGCAGGACTGGACTGGGCGCTCGCGCTGCGCGACGCGGGGGACGACTGCGCGATCCTCGCGGAGCGGATCCGTGCCCGGCTGCCTGACGGCTCAGTGAAGACGCGGACCGTGACGTCGCGGATGGTCGATGACGCGGTGCCCCCGGTCGAGGCCGCGGCGCTCGTCGTCCTCCGCGCAGAGGTCGAGTCGCGCGAGCGGATGTGGGAGCGGCACCTCCAGGACGGTCTGGAACCCGACCCCGCACGCCTGCCGCGCTTCTGCGCCTTCAACCCGTTCCACGGGCAGACGACGCTCACCGCCTCCGTGCAGGGGGCCTCGGCGTCGGTCGACGTGCCCGCATGCACAGCCTGCCGCGACGCTCTGGGGCGCGATGAGGCGCCCGATGCGCTCAGGGTGCTGTCCGACGGACGGGTCCGCGGGTACACCGACGTGCACGACGACTATGCGACGAGCATGTTCGGAGCCGTGCGGCCGCTGGGCCCGATCGTGACCGGACTCCCCGACTCCCAGCCGGTCGGCAGACGGGACGGGAGGGGCGATGTCGTCCGCGGCTGTCTGTCGCTGCTCGTCATGCCGGTGCTCATCCTCCTGCTCGCCGCGATCATCGGCGCGAGCGTGTCGATACTGCTGGCCGGATGGGAGCCGGAGCGCTTCTTCACCGAGGCCGAGCTGGCCCAGCGGGCAGCGGAGGCCGGCCCCACTGTGCTGGGCTATCCGATCCTCAACGCGCTACGCGGTGCAGGGATCGGTGCCGTCGGAGCCCTGTTATTCGCCGGGTTGGCAGCCGCCATCGTCACAGCGTTCCGTTCGAGCGGGGACGGCAGCGGCACCGGGTCGGACGCGGACGGAACGGGTTCGGCCGGGAGCAGCGGATTCGACCCGAATCGACCCAGCGAACTCAAGAACCCCGCAGTCCAGCAGAACATCCTGCGTCTGCGGGACGGCACGCAGTGAGCGCGAGCGCAGGGGTCCTCGCCGAGACGATCGCTGAGCACCTCTCAGAGTCGTCCGTCTACGTCGACCCCGCGGCCGCGTCGCGGATCCCCGATGTCACGCTCGAGCAGGTGACCGCGAAGGCAGAGGCGCTGCCGTATGACACCTACGTCCTCATCGTGGGCGATGACGTCGACCGCAGCGATCTGGGCGAGCTCGTGCACGAGCGCACCGGGCAGGACGGGCTCTACCTGGTCGCATCCCCTCGCGGAACCCTCGACGCGCACATCGCGCATGACGGATCGGAAGCACTCGACGGGGTCCGCGAGGTCATAAGTGCCCACCAGGGCCCGGGAACGGGCTACGAGGGGGTGCGACTGCTCGTCGAGACGCTCGATGAGCTGGGTGCGGAGGGCGCGGTGCCGGATGCTGACACAGATGCGGACCTCGGAGCCGGAGCCGACGCAGGCGCGGACTCGCCGGGGGAGACCGGTTCCACCGGCACCTCGATCCAGGAGGAGCCCGGCGCGGGCGGGGCTCCGCTGGGAGGGCTGAGCCCGGACGTGCTGATCCTGCTGCTCCTGATCGTCGGGATCGCGGCGGCATTCATCGGGACACGACTGCTGAACGCGGGTCTGCGGAAGCGGACGCTCGCGCGACGGCAGCGCTTCTCCCGGATCCCGGCGGATCTGCTGCTGAGCGCGGCGCGCATGCAGCGGCAGAGCATCCGCCGCACGCTCGCGGAGGACACCCTCCACCTGTCGGCCGACCTGGTCGCGTTGGACACCGATGACCTCACCGAGGAGCAGGCCGGCCTCGTGCGCCACGGCATGGACGCGTACACCTACGCCGGACGGCTGGTCGATGCGGAGGATGCGACGCGGGCGGACCTCGCAGGGGTCCTGGTCCTGCTGACGATCGTCGCGGACGACCTCGCGCAGGTGCAGGGCGCGGATCCGCAGGAGCGTGACTCGCTGTGCTCCGTCGACCCCACGCATGGTCAGGCACGTGCGAGGCGGGTGCACGAGCGGGGGGATGCGCACGGTGCCGCGGGGGCTGAGTCCGAGGCTGGAATTGTGATTGGCGCTGGGGCTGGGACTGAGTCTGGGACTGGAGCGGGCGCTGTCGGGAGCGCCGGTCGAGGGTCGCCGGTGTGTGCTCGCTGCGACGATGACTTGGCCGCCGGTCGGCGGCCCCGCTGGCTCCTCGACCGGGGGAAGCCCTATTCGGAGCGGGACACGGTCTGGGCCCGCACCCGGTTCGGCACCGGAGGCGGCGACCTCGTGGAGCTCGTGAAGGACGAGCTCGCCGCGCGCCGGTAGGAGAGCAGAGTTCGCTGCGGGCCGGTAGGATGAGGGCCCCGGCGCAGACGACGCTTTGACGTCACCACCGGAAGTCTGTAGTGTTACCGATTGCCCAAGACCGTCGGTCTCTGCGGTGCCTGTCCTCATCACGGGGAGAGCGCCAGCGGACGAAGACTCTTCAGTGAGTGACCCGCGCAGGTGAGAACTTCGACAGCGAGCATGCGTGCACGCTGGAATCCGAGCGTCTCATGCCTGCGCATGGGACGCTTTTTCTGTGGGTCGGGATGCACCGACATCAACGAAAGGAATGCCATGGCGAGGCCCGACAAGGCAGCCGCGGTCGCGGAGATCAAGCAGGAGCTTGAGTCCTCGAACGCCGCATTGCTGACCGAGTACCGCGGGCTCACCGTTGCGCAGATGAAGGATCTGCGCAGGTCGCTTGGTGAGCACGCCACCTACGCCGTGGTGAAGAACACTCTCACCGCCATCGCTGCCAAAGAAGCAGGGATCGACGCCTTCGAAGGACAGCTTGCCGGACCCACGGCAATCGCGTTCGTCAAGGGCGAGCCCTCTGAGGCCGCGAAGGCGCTGCGTGACTTCGCCAAGGCGAATCCCCAGCTCGTCATCAAGGCGGGAGTCCTCGAGGGCTCCGCGCTGACCGCTGAGGACATCACCACGCTCGCCGATCTGGAATCCCGCGAGGTGCTGCTTGCGAAGGCAGCCGGTGCCATGAAGGCAGGTCTGTACCAGGCCGCCTACCTGTTCACCGCCCCGCTGGTCAAGACCGTGCGAACAGTCGACGCTCTGCGCGAGAAGAACGGCGGTGCCGAAGAGGCACCGGCCGCAGACGCCTGAGCCAGACACCCCGAACACCCCCACTGGCCGGAGCACCACTCCCGGTCGCGAATGGAAGGAACAGCCACCATGGCTAAGCTCACACCCGCAGAGCTCATCGAGGGCTTCAAGGAGCTCTCCCTCATCGAGCTGTCGGACTTCGTCAAGCAGTTCGAGGAGACCTTCGAGGTCGAGGCAGCGGCTCCGGTCGCAGCTGCTGCAGCTCCGGCAGCCGGCGGCGCCGGCGGCGGCGAGGCTGCTGAAGAGCAGACCGAATTCGACGTCGTGCTCGAAGCCGCAGGCGAGAAGAAGGTCCCGGTCATCAAGGAGGTCCGTGGACTCACGTCGCTCGGACTGAAGGAAGCCAAGGACCTCGTCGACTCCGCTCCGAAGGCTGTCCTCGAGGGCGTCGACAAGGACGCTGCCGAGAAGGCCAAGGAGACACTCGAGGCTGCAGGCGCGACCGTCACCGTCAAGTGATGTCGCCCGTGTGAGCCACCGCGCGCGGCGGCTCACACGGAGCTTCGCATCGAACGGCCCCCGACCCACTCAGTGGGACGGGGGCCGTTCTGCATCCGTCGAGGCGGTGGGACGGTGGTGCCTTGATGCGGTCCGATGGCCCGATGCGGTCCGAGGCACGACGCGTCAGAGGATCCGTGTGACGCCGACTCCGGATGATGGGTCGACGCGTGCGGTCGGTGCCGGGGCGGCATCGCCCGCGAGGGCTCCCACGACGCGGGTCGGCAGCGTCGAGGCGTCGTCGGCCTCGGCGGCGTGCAACAGGTCATCGCGCTGGGTCTCGACGAAGGCGCGACCGACCGGGCTGCCGTGGCCGGGCACGAACACGTCGACGTCGGGCAGCGCGAGGAGCGATTCGAGCGAGCGCGCCCACGCGAGCGGGGTCGCATCGAGGCCCACCTGCGGCGGCGCCCCCTCCTCGACGAGGTCGCCGCAGACGACGATCGGTCCGGCGCGGACCACGAGGTCCGTGTCCGTGTGCCCGGTCATGTGCAGGAACTCGACTCGGTGGGCCTCGATGCGGTGAGCCTCGACCCGGTGGGCAGTACCGCCTCCAGGCGCCGACTCCGCTCCGGATGCCTCATCGGCGCGTCGTGCGCCCAGGTCGAGGATCTCGCCGTCCGCGACGGCGCGGGTCGGGACGACCAGCGCGTCGGGGGAGGGGAGATCGAGGACGTGCTCGCTCGCCTCCGCGTGCTGCAGCCATGCGGACCCGGGGGAGTCGCGCACGAAGGCGGGCGACGCGAGGAATTCGGCGACCCCGGCCTCGGCGAATGTCGGGTTGCCGAAGAAGTGGTCCCAGTGGTCGTGGGTGTTCGCGACGATGAGGGGCAGATCGGTCAGGTCGCGGACCGCTGAGAGGATCCTCCCGGCCTGGTCCGGGCCGGAACCGGTGTCGACCAGCAGCGCGCGGTCGGAGCCGGTGATCAGCACGCAGGTGAGTCGGGCGGGATCGGAGACGAGGACGTGCACGGTGGCGGACATGCCCGCCATTCTCACAGATCCGTAGACTGGGCGTGTGATCCACAGCGTCTCCATGATCCGCTCGATCGATCTCCCGGCCGACGAAGCCGCACACGTGGACTTCCACGAGCGGCTCGCAGCCGTGGGGCTGGCTGCGATGAGCGATCGTCTGGGGATCCCCGAGCTCGCGACGACCGCAGAGCGCCGGCGCAGCGAATGGACGCACGACGCGACCCGTGTCTGCGAGGCGGCGATCGCACTGGATGCGACCGGGCGTGCTGTGGGCGCGTGGGTGGTCGAGGTCCCGGTCCGGGAAAACACCGACACCGCCTACGTGCAGGTCCTCGATCCGCCGCTGGTCGCAGTCGCCGAGGCGGATGCCCTGCATGCGGCCCTGCTCGCGGACGCGCTCGCGGCAGTGCGACGGCACGGTCGGCACGTGGTGTTCACGCATGAAGTCCTGACGGAGGTCGTCGGAGATCCTCTCTCACCGCTGGTCCTGGGTCAGGACGGCGATCGGACTCTCGACGAGGGCGCGCACTTCACCGTGGTCGACCATCCGCCGGCGGGGTCGACCATTCCAGTGCGGTCGCGCAGCGGAACGGTGTCGCAGTCGGACCGCAGTGTGCGACGGATGACGGCCGCGGGCTTCGCCCCCGTGCAGATCGAGAGGTTCTCCGTCCTCGCGCTCATGTCGCCCGGAGGCGGCGGTGCCGCCCCTCCGGGCTCGCGAGTGGTCAGCTGGGTGGACGGTGCGCCGAAGGAGTGGGCCGCGCAGCTTGCGGACCTCTACTCCGTCTTCGAGGCGACCGTTCCCACCGGGGGCGCGTCCTTCGAGCCGGAGACGTGGGACGTGGCCAGGCTCCGGGAAGCGGAGGCGACCGCCCGTGCCTCCGACGTCGTGCGGGTCGTCAGTGCGATCGCAGAGGGGCGACGACTCCTCGCCTTCACCCTGTTCGAGCAGACCCCCGGCAGTCCGGTCGTCTTCCAGGAGCACACGGTCGTGCGCCCGGAGGCCAGGGGGCGGGGGCTCGCAGTCGCGGTGAAGAGGGCCAACGCGGCGCACCTGCGCGCCGTCTCTCCCGATGCTGAGACCGTCTGCACGTGGAACGCCGTGGAGAATACCGCGATGATCGCGGTGAACACGGCGGCCGGATTCCGTCCGCGGGCCTTCTCCGTCCTGTGGGAGCTGCGTCTCGAGGGGTGAGGGCTCGAAGGGGTGAGGGCTCACGGCGTGAGGGTTCGAGGCGTGAGGGGACGAGGCGTGAGCGGACGGTCCGCGGATCTGGGAAACCAGTGAGCGTACCACAGGCCGTTTGCGTACAGCGCGACACGCGCGTAGACTGATTCTTTGCATTGCTCTGCCTTCGAGGTGCCTTCATATAGCGGTGGGCCCGATCGAGCTCGTATCTGCGTCTCCCTGCATCCCCATGGGTGCATCGCGACGTCCCGTACGAGCGGGCAGGCCTAGCCGGAGACATCAGGTTTCACCCGGAAGGATCCCATTGGCTGCTGCCGACGAACACACCAGGCCCGCTACCCACCCGCAGCGCATCTCCTTCGCGAAGATTCGCGAACCCCTCGAAGTGCCGGACCTCCTCAGCCTCCAGACCGACAGCTTCGACTGGCTGATCGGCAACGAGCGCTGGCAGGACCGCGTCATCGAGGCGACGGAGATCGGTGACGACTCCGTCGCCACCACCTCCGGCCTCGAAGACATCTTCGAGGAGATCTCCCCGATCGAGGACTTCGCCGGCGCGATGTCGCTCTCGTTCCGGGAGCACCGCTTCGAGCCATCCAAGTACTCCGTCGACGAGTGCAAGGAGCGGGACATGACGTACTCCGCTCCTCTGTTCGTCACCTCGGAGTTCATGAACAACAACACCGGCGAGATCAAGTCGCAGACGGTGTTCATGGGCGATTTCCCCCTCATGACGCCGCAGGGCACGTTCGTGATCAACGGCACGGAGCGCGTCGTCGTCTCCCAGCTGGTCCGTTCGCCCGGCGTGTACTTCGAGACGTCGCCCGACCGCACGTCCGACAAGGACATCTTCACCGCCAAGATCATCCCGTCGCGCGGTGCGTGGCTGGAGTTCGAGGTCGACAAGCGCGATCAGGTGGGTGTCCGCCTCGACCGCAAGCGCAAGCAGTCCGTGACTGTGCTGCTGAAGGCGCTGGGCTGGAGCGAGTCGAAGATCCTCGAGGAGTTCGGCCAGTACGAGTCGATGCGCGAGACCCTGGCGAAGGACACCGTCCAGACCCAGGACGAGGCGCTGCTCGACATCTACCGCAAGCTCCGTCCCGCGGAGCCCGCGACGACGGAAGCGGCGCGCACGCTGCTCAACAACCTCTACTTCAACCCCAAGCGGTACAACCTCGACAAGGTCGGTCGCTACAAGATCAACCGCAAGCTCGGGACCGACGCGCCGCTGACCGACTCCGTCCTCAGCACCGACGACGTCGTCGCGACGATCCGCTACATCGTCGCGCTGCACGCGGGCGACGAGCACATGTCGGGCATGCGCGACGGGCAGCCGGTGCAGCTCCGTGTCGCCGATGACGACATCGACCACTTCGGCAACCGCCGCATCCGTGCGGTCGGCGAGCTGATCGAGAACCAGGTCCGCACGGGCCTGTCCCGCATGGAGCGCGTCGTCCGCGAGCGCATGACCACGCAGGACGTCGAAGCGATCACCCCGCAGTCGCTCATCAACATCCGCCCGGTCGTCGCTGCGATCAAGGAGTTCTTCGGCACCAGCCAGCTCTCGCAGTTCATGGACCAGAACAACCCCCTCGCGGGCCTCACGCACAAGCGTCGCCTGTCCGCGCTGGGACCCGGCGGACTGTCACGCGACCGCGCGGGCATGGACGTCCGTGACGTCCACCCGTCGCACTACGGCCGCATGTGCCCGATCGAGACTCCGGAGGGCCCGAACATCGGCCTGATCGGTTCGCTCGCGTCGTACGCACGCATCAACCCGTTCGGCTTCATCGAGACCCCGTACCGCAAGGTCGTGGACGGCAACGTCTCCGACGAGACGGTGTACCTCACCGCCGATGACGAGCTCGAGTTCACGATCGCGCAGGCCAACGCCCCGCTCGATGACAGCTCGAAGTTCGTCGAGGACCTCGTCCTGGCCCGTCCGAAGGGCGGGTCCGGCGAAGCAGAGCTCATCCCGGTCGCAGAGATCGACTTCATGGACGTGTCCGCACGCCAGATGGTCTCCGTCGCGACCGCGCTGATCCCGTTCCTCGAGCACGACGATGCGAACCGCGCCCTCATGGGTGCGAACATGCAGCGCCAGGCCGTCCCGCTGGTCCGCTCCGAAGCGCCCTACGTGGGCACCGGTATGGAGTACCGTGCAGCCGTCGATGCGGGTGACGTCATCACCGCTGAGAACCCCGGCGTCGTGACCGAGGTGTCGGCCGAGTACGTCACCGTCATGAACGACGACGGCACGCAGCAGATCTACAGGGCGGAGAAGTTCCGCCGGTCGAACCACGGCACGTCCTACAACCAGCGCATCCTGGTCGACGAGGGCGATCGCGTCGAGGTCGGCAGTGTGCTGGGTGACGGCCCGTCGACGGAGAACGGCGAGATGGCGCTGGGCAAGAACCTGCTCGTCGCCTTCATGTCCTGGGAGGGCTACAACTTCGAGGACGCGATCATCCTGTCGCAGCGCATGGTGCAGGACGACGTGCTGTCCTCGATCCACATCGAGGAGCACGAAGTCGATGCCCGCGACACCAAGCTGGGCGCTGAGGAGATCACCCGCGATATCCCGAACATCGCCCCGGACGCACTCGCGGACCTGGACGAGCGCGGCATCATCCGCATCGGTGCTGAAGTCACCGATGGAGACATCCTCGTCGGCAAGGTCACGCCCAAGGGCGAGACCGAACTGACACCGGAGGAGCGCCTGCTCCGCGCGATCTTCGGTGAGAAGTCGCGCGAAGTCCGCGACACCTCGCTCAAGGTCCCGCACGGCGAGTCCGGCACCGTCATCGCCGTCAAGGTCTTCGACCGCGACGAGGATGACGAGCTGGCCCCCGGCGTCAACCAGCTGGTCCGCGTCTACGTGGCCATGCGCCGCAAGATCACGATCGGCGACAAGATGGCCGGCCGCCACGGCAACAAGGGCGTCATCTCCCGGATCCTGCCCGTCGAGGACATGCCGTTCCTGGAGGACGGCACCCCCGTGGACATCATCCTCAACCCGCACGGTGTGCCGCGCCGCATGAACATCGGCCAGGTCATGGAGATCCACATGGGCTGGATCTCCAAGCAGGGCTGGAAGCTCGAAGGCACGCCTGAGTGGGCAGAGAAGATGCACGGCTTCGTGGACGACGTGGAGCCGGGCACGAATGTCGCGACCCCCGTGTTCGACGGTGCCCACTGGGAGGAGCTGCGGGGACTGCTCGAGTCCACCAAGCCCAACCAGGACGGCGAGCGACTCGTCGACGCATCCGGCAAGGCGCGCCTCTTCGACGGCCGCTCCGGCGAGCCCTTCCCGTACCCCGTGTCGGTGGGCTACATGTACATGCTCAAGCTGCACCACCTGGTGGACGACAAGATCCACGCACGGTCGACCGGCCCGTACTCGATGATCACCCAGCAGCCGCTGGGCGGTAAGGCGCAGTTCGGCGGTCAGCGCTTCGGTGAGATGGAGGTGTGGGCGCTCGAAGCGTACGGCGCGGCCTACACGCTCCAGGAGCTCCTCACGATCAAGTCGGATGACATCCCCGGTCGCGTCAAGGTGTACGAGGCGATCGTCAAGGGTGAGAACCTGCCGGACCCGGGCATCCCGGAGTCCTTCAAGGTCCTCATCAAGGAGATGCAGTCACTCTGCCTGGACATCGAGGTGCTCTCGTCCGACGGCATGGAGGTGGAGATGCGCGACTCCGACGAGGAGGTCTTCCGCGCCGCGGAGGAACTCGGCATCAACCTGTCTCGCCCTGAGGCGAACACCGTCGAAGAAGTCTGACCCCACCGAACGAACTGGGGACGGCCCGATCGGTCGTCCCGCCAACAGAGAAGGATTCACGTGCCTGACGTCAATTTCTTTGATGAACTGCGCATCGGCCTCGCCACGGCCGACGACATCCGCCGATGGTCGCACGGTGAGGTCAAGAAGCCAGAGACCATCAACTACCGCACCCTGAAGCCTGAGAAGGACGGACTCTTCTGCGAGCGGATCTTCGGTCCCACCCGGGACTGGGAGTGCGCATGCGGGAAGTACAAGCGCGTCCGCTTCAAGGGCATCATCTGCGAGCGCTGCGGCGTCGAGGTGACGCGAGCGAAGGTCCGCCGTGAGCGGATGGGCCACATCGAGCTCGCAGCACCCGTCACCCACATCTGGTACTTCAAGGGTGTCCCGTCCCGCCTGGGCTACCTGCTCGATCTGGCCCCGAAGGATCTCGAGAAGATCATCTACTTCGCGGCCTACATGATCACTTCCGTGGACGAGGAGTCGCGCCACCGCGATCTGCCGACTCTGCAGAACCAGATCGACATCGAGAAGAAGCGCGTCGAGAACCGTCGCGATTCGGACGTCGACCGCCGTGCCAAGAAGATGGAAGAGGACCTCAAGGCCCTCGAGGCGGACGGCGCGACCGCTGCCGCGAAGCGGAAGATCGAGACGCAGGCGGAGAAGGAGATGTCCAATCTCCGGAAGTCCGCCGATCGTGAGATCGACCGGATCGAGAAGGTCTGGGACCGGTTCAAGAGCCTCAAGGTCTCCGACCTCGAGGGCGACGAATCGCTGTACCGCGACATGGTCGCACGGTTCGGCCTCTACTTCTCGGGTTCCATGGGTGCCGCTGCCATCCAGCAGCGCCTCAAGGACTTCGACCTCGAAGCCGAAGCAGACATGCTGCGCGAGCTGATCAAGACGGGCAAGGGACAGCGGAAGACCCGTGCGCTCAAGCGCCTCAAGGTGGTCAACGCGTTCCTCACGACGGACAACTCGCCCGTCGGCATGGTCCTGGACGCCGTCCCGGTCATCCCGCCGGACCTGCGTCCGATGGTGCAGCTGGACGGCGGCCGCTTCGCGACCTCCGACCTCAATGACCTGTACCGTCGCGTGATCAACCGCAACAACCGTCTGAAGCGCCTGCTCGACCTCGGTGCACCCGAGATCATCGTGAACAACGAGAAGCGGATGCTGCAGGAGTCCGTCGACTCCCTGTTCGACAACGGCCGGCGCGGTCGTCCGGTCACCGGACCGGGCAACCGTCCGTTGAAGTCGCTGTCGGACATGCTGAAGGGCAAGCAGGGCCGGTTCCGCCAGAACCTGCTGGGCAAGCGCGTCGACTACTCCGGCCGTTCGGTCATCGTCGTGGGCCCGACCCTGCAGCTGCACCAGTGCGGTCTGCCGAAGACCATGGCGCTCGAGCTGTTCAAGCCGTTCGTCATGAAGCGCCTGGTCGACCTCAACCACGCTCAGAACATCAAGTCCGCTAAGCGGATGGTCGAGCGTCAGCACGGCCAGGTCTGGGATGTGCTGGAAGAGGTCATCACGGAGCACCCGGTGCTGCTGAACCGCGCACCCACGCTGCACCGTCTGGGCATCCAGGCGTTCGAACCGCAGCTGGTCGAGGGCAAGGCCATCCAGATCCACCCGCTCGTCTGCTCCGCGTTCAACGCGGACTTCGACGGTGACCAGATGGCCGTGCACCTGCCGCTCTCCACGGAGGCCCAGGCAGAGGCACGCGTCCTGATGCTGTCCGCGAACAACATCCTGAAGCCGTCCGACGGCAAGCCCGTGACCATGCCCTCGCAGGACATGATCATCGGCATCTACCACCTCACCAGCGAACGCTCCGGCGCGGCGGGTGAGGGCCGCGAGTTCAAGGACATCGCGGAGGCCATCATGGCCTTCGACCTGGGTGAGCTCGACCTGGGTGCTCCGATCCGGGTCCGGGTCGACACCCTGGTGCCCGGCAAGGACATCCCGGCGCCTGAAGGATGGGAGCCCGGACAGCAGGTCGTCCTCTCGACCACGCTGGGCCGCGCACTGTTCAATGACGTGCTGCCGGATTCCTACGAGTACGTGAACCGCACGGTGGACAAGAAGCTGCTGTCGACGATCGTCAACCGTCTGGCCGACGAGTACCCGAAGGTCGAGGTCGCGCAGACGCTCGACAACTTCAAGTCGGACGGCTTCTACTGGGCCACCCGTTCCGGAATCACCGTGGCGATGTCCGACATCGTCGCGCCGGAGGCCAAGAAGGAGCTGCTGGACGGTGCTGAGGAGCTCGTCGATCGCGTCGAGGAGCAGTACAGCATCGGTGCGCTCACCTACGAGGAGCGCCGCGGCGAGCTCGTGAAGATCTGGACCGAGGCGACGGACAAGGTGTCCGCCTCCATGGAGCAGAACTTCCCGGAGGAGAACCCCGTGCTGCGGCTCGTGAACTCCGGAGCGTCGGGCAACTGGATGCAGGTCCGCCAGCTGGCGGGCATGCGCGGACTGGTGACGAACCCCAAGGGTGAGATCATCCCGCGCCCCATCAAGTCGAACTACCGCGAGGGCCTGTCCGTCCTCGAGTACTTCATCGCGTCGCACGGTGCACGCAAGGGCCTTGCGGACACCGCGCTGAGGACGGCCGACTCCGGTTACCTGACCCGTCGACTCGTCGACGTGTCGCAGGACGTCATCGTCCGGGCGGCGGACACCGATTCGGCGAAGGGCATCACACTGCCCATCGCCCAGCGGGGCCTCGACGGAGCGCTCGAACCGCACGAGTACGCGGAGACGAGCGTCTACGGTCGCCTCACGGTGTCGGACGTGAAGAACTCCGACGGCGAGGTCATCGTTCCGGCGAAGACCGACGTGAACGGGGACGTCATCGACCTCCTCGTGGCGAACGGCGTGGAGGATCTCAAGGTCCACTCCGTCCTCACGGCCGATTCCGACGTCCAGATCTCCGCGATGCACTACGGACGCTCGATGGCGACCGGTCAGCTCGTGGACATCGGCGAGGCGATCGGCACCGTTGCGGCGCAGTCGATCGGTGAGCCCGGCACGCAGCTGACGATGCGTACGTTCCACACCGGTGGCGTCGCCGCCGGCGGTGGCGACATCACGCAGGGCCTGCCCCGTGTGACCGAGCTCTTCGAAGCGCGGACGCCCAAGGGCTTCGCGCCGATCGCGGAGGCCGCCGGTCGTGTGAAGGTCGACGATTCGCGCAAGACGCGCTTCGTCATCGTCACCCCGGACGACGGAGGCGAGGAGATCGAGCACGCTGTCGGTCGCCGCAGCCGCCTGCTGGTGGAGGACGGTCAGCGCGTCGACGCGGGCGCACAGCTCGTCGAGGGCGCGATCGATCCCAAGCAGGTCCTGCGCATCCGCGGTCGTCGCGAGGCGGAGAGGTTCCTCGTCGACGAGGTGCAGAAGGTGTACCGCTCCCAGGGCGTGGGCATCCACGACAAGCACATCGAGGTCATCGTCCGGCAGATGCTCCGTCGCGTGACGGTCATCGAGTCCGGTGACACGAAGCTGCTGCCCGGTGAGCTGGTGGACCGTGGTCGCTACCAGGAGGCGAACAAGGCCGTCGTGGCAGAGGGCGGTCAGCCGGCCTCTGCGCGCGACGAGCTGATGGGCATCACGAAGGCGTCGCTCGCGACCGAATCGTGGCTGTCCGCAGCCTCCTTCCAGGAGACGACGCGCGTCCTGACCGAGGCGGCACTGGAAGGTCGCTCCGACCCGCTGCTGGGTCTCAAGGAGAACGTCATCCTCGGTAAGCTCATCCCGGCCGGCACGGGTATGCACAAGTACCGGGACATGATCGTCGAGCCGACGGAAGAGGCGAAGCAGGAGCTGTTCACCAACTCCTACAGCGACTTCTACCCGCCGCTCGGCAGCGACTCCGGTGCAGCGATCCCGCTCGAGGACTACGACTTCGGCTCCTTCGCCTGAGTCGTTCCTCCGCGATTGAGAGGGCCCGCACACGCTACGGCGTGTGCGGGCCCTCCGCCATTCAGCTCTGACGGACCGCGTGTTGATGAAGGTCAGTTGGATGTTCGTGAAGCTGACCTTCACCGCGGTCCGGAGACCGGATGCCTATCCCAGGAGGATCTGCATCTCATCCCACCGGCTCCGGGGGACCCTCTTGAGCCTGTCGACCGCGTCGGCCATGCGGACGCGGACGATCTCCGTCGAATCGAGCGACGCCATCTGACCCCACGCCCGCTCGACGGCCATGTCTGCGGCGGCCATGCCCAGTCGGGTGGAGAGGACGCGGTCGTACGCGGTGGGGGAGCCGCCCCGCTGCAGGTGCCCCAGGACCGTCGAGCGGGTCTCGATGCCCGTCGCCTCCTCGATGAGAGGGGCGAGCTCTTCGGCGATCCCGCCCAGTCGCGGCCGTCCGTCGCGCGCGTCTCCCTTGGCGGCGACGGCCTCTCCCCGGTCCTCCGGGACGAAGCCCTCGGCCACGACGACGATCGGGGCGCGACCGCGGTCCTGCGCGGAGCGCACCCACCGGTAGATCCGGTCGTACGGCACGGGGAACTCCGGGATGAGGACTGCGTGAGCACCGGCGGCCATGCCGGCGTGCAGTGCGATCCACCCGACATGGCGTCCCATCACCTCGACGACCATGCAGCGGTGGTGGGATTCGGCAGTGGTGCGCAGGCGGTCGATGGATTCGGTCGCGATCGCCGATGCCGTATCGAACCCGAAAGTGTAATCGGTGCCGTCGAGGTCGTTGTCGATCGTCTTCGGCACACCGACCACGGGCAGTCCCTCGTCGTCCGCCAGGCGTGCGGCGCCTGCGAGCGTGCCCTCACCGCCGATCGCGATGACCGCGTCGATTCCGCGAGCGGCCAGCACCTCGCGCATCCGGTCCGGTCCGCCGCCGGAGTACGGGTGCGTCCGCGACGTGCCGAGGATCGTGCCGCCGCGACCGGACAGGCCGCGGACGTCATAGGTGGTGAGCGGTGAGATGTCGTCCTCGAGCAGTCCCCGCCAGCCGTCGCGGATGCCTGCGAACTCGACCCGGTGGGCGCGGGCGCCCTTCCGCACTGCTCCGCGGATGACAGCGTTGAGTCCCGGTCCGTCTCCGCCTGATGTCATGATCCCGATGCGCATGCCGTCAGGGTATCGGCCGGACGCCGACCGCGGACCGGGGCGCTCAGCCCTCGAGGCTCCGGCGCGGCGTCCAGTTGGGGTCGAGCTTCACGTCGTGGCCCGCCATGAGGCTGAAGCCGGTGAGGATGACCGTGCCGTTCGACCCGTCGCCCCGTGCGTTCTTCGCGATCGTGTTGCCGGCCATCAGGTTGGCTGTCCGGTCGATCACCTTGACTCCGGCGGGGACGTAGACGTCATTGCCCGCCCACATGGCGTAGCACTCGAGGGTCACTTCGACCCCCGGCCCCATCACGTCGCCCAGGTAGATCTCGTCGCCGCCCATGAGTGCATAGCTGCGGACGAGGTCCGTCCCCGGCTCCACGACGTGCTCCCTGCCGCTCAGGACGGCGACGGTCGTCTCCGGCGGGCCGCTCCCAGCGGTGACGGGCACGATGTCGCCGCCCGAGGTGTGCGCGAGGGTGCCGGGGGAGGGGCGCGGGTGCTCCGCGCGGCCGGTGTGCGATGAGAAGCGGGCGGCGAGCTCACGGCCTTCGGGCAGGTCGTCGATGAGGTCGGGGAGCTCGTCGACGTAGCGGGCGCGGAGCGTATCGCGCTGTCGCTCGTCGACCTCGGAGGGGTCGAGGCGGCCGGCGCCGTGCGCACGCGCGAGCACGTCGAGGACTGCGTCGCGCTCCTCGTCGCCGGCGCGCAGGCGAGGCGTCCGCGGCGCGGGGTCGTCGCCGTCGTGCCGATCGGGCTCGGAGGAGTGCGGAGGCGTCATGCGTCCTAGAGTACCGAGTGAGCTCCACCGCCCACTCGCGCATGTGATCCTGCTTCCTTCTCCGCCTCGACTTTGACCGCTGGCGATCGTCCGCGATAATCTGGTACGTGGCTGTCTTGAGGACAGTCACGCCCGCGCGCTGTGCGAGCCTGCCACGACCCACCTGCAGGGACGTGGACACCAGGACGCGCCGCTCACGGCAGTGCAGTCCGCTGAGAAGCGGGATCGCACTGGTCCGCCGGTCCGACACACCCGACTGCGGGTGCACAGGACCCGTGCGGATACTGGGATCAGGCAGGCAGCTTCACCTGGTCGCCAGTCGGACACGCTCGGGTTGACGCAGGCCTTCATCCGTGGAGGACCCGGGATTAGGAACATCGAGAAGCATCGGAGAACAACTCAGTGCCCACTATTCAGCAGCTCGTCCGCAAGGGGCGACAGGACAAGGCCGTGAAGAACGCCACGCCTGGCCTCAAAGGCGGTCCGCAGCGGCGCGGCGTGTGCACCCGCGTGTACACGACCACTCCCAAGAAGCCGAACTCCGCACTCCGCAAGGTTGCGCGTGTGAAGCTCTCGAGCCAGATCGAGATCTCCGCGTACATCCCCGGTGAGGGCCACAACCTGCAGGAGCACTCGATCGTGCTCGTCCGCGGTGGCCGTGTGAAGGACCTCCCGGGTGTTCGCTACAAGATCGTCCGCGGCGCTCTCGACACACAGGGAGTCAAGGGTCGCCAGCAGGCCCGCAGCCGCTACGGAGCCAAGAGGGAGAAGAAGTAATGCCGCGCAAGGGCCCCGCACCCAAGCGACCGGTCGTCATCGATCCGGTCTTCAGCTCACCCGTCGTCACCCAGCTCATCAACAAGGTGCTGCTCGACGGAAAGCGCTCCACTGCTGAGCGCATCGTCTACGGAGCCCTCGAGGGCACCCGTGACAAGCTCAACGGACAGGATCCGGTGACGACGCTCAAGAAGGCGCTCGACAACATCCGTCCCTCACTCGAAGTCCGTTCCCGCCGCGTCGGCGGTGCGACCTACCAGGTCCCCGTCGAGGTCCGCGCGAGCCGCTCGACGACGCTGGCGCTGCGCTGGCTCGTCGGCTACTCCCGCCAGCGCCGCGAGAAGAGCATGACCGACCGCCTCCAGAACGAGATCATGGACGCGGCCAACGGTCTGGGCGCCGCTGTGAAGCGCCGCGAGGACACGCACAAGATGGCGGAGTCCAACAAGGCGTTCGCCCACTACCGCTGGTAACAGAGGCGACGATCCCCAGTCCGGGCCCACCGGCCCGGACTGGGGGAGTCATCGACACGAGAGAGAGAAACCGTGGCACTTGACGTGCTCAGCGACCTCAGCAAGGTCCGCAACATCGGCATCATGGCCCACATCGATGCCGGCAAGACGACGACGACGGAACGCATCCTCTACTACACCGGCGTGAACTACAAGATCGGCGAGACGCACGACGGCGCCTCGACGATGGACTGGATGGAGCAGGAGCAGGAGCGCGGCATCACCATCACGTCCGCTGCGACGACCTGCTACTGGGAAGACAACCAGTTCAACATCATCGACACCCCCGGCCACGTCGACTTCACGGTCGAGGTGGAGCGCTCGCTCCGCGTGCTCGATGGTGCCGTCGCCGTGTTCGACGGCAAGGAAGGCGTCGAGCCCCAGTCGGAGACCGTGTGGCGCCAGGCTGACAAGTACAACGTGCCGCGTGTCTGCTTCGTCAACAAGATGGACAAGCTCGGCGCGGACTTCTACTACACCATCAGCACCATCAAGGATCGCCTGGGAGCCAAGCCGCTCGTCATCCAGCTCCCGATCGGCGCTGAGTCCGACTTCCGCGGTGTCGTCGATCTCCTCGAGATGAAGGCCTACGAGTGGCCGGACGAGTCGAAGAAGGGCCAGGACATGACGGAGGTCGCCATTCCGGACGACCTCCAGGAGCGTGCTGAGGAGTACCGCGCGCAGCTCGTCGAGGATGCCGCTGAGGCGAACGACGACCTCATGGAGAAGTACCTCGAAGAGGGCGAGCTGACGATCGAGGAGATGAAGGCCGGCATCCGCCAGCTGACCATCGCTTCGCAGGCGTACCCCGTCATGTGCGGTTCGGCGTTCAAGAACAAGGGCATCCAGCTGGTGCTCAACGCAGTGACCGACTACCTGCCGTCCCCGCTCGACGTGCCCGCCATCGAGGGCCACCCGGTCGACAACGAGGACGAGGTCATCACGCGCGAGCCGGAGAAGGGCGGACCGTTCGCGGCGCTGGCCTTCAAGGTCGCCACTCACCCCTTCTTCGGATCGCTCACCTACGTGCGCGTGTATTCCGGCACGGTGAAGACCGGTGACCAGGTCGTCAACACGACCAACGGGAAGAAGGAGCGCGTCGGCAAGCTCTTCCAGATGCACTCCAACAAGGAGAACCCGGTGGAGCAGGCCTTCGCGGGCCACATCTACGCGTTCATCGGCCTCAAGGAGACGACGACCGGCGACACGCTCTGCGAGCCGGCCAACCCGATCGTGCTCGAGTCGATGTCCTTCCCGGATCCCGTCATCTTCGTCTCCATCGAGCCGAAGACGAAGGGCGATCAGGAGAAGCTCGGCACGGCGATCCAGAAGCTGGTGAAGGAGGATCCCACCTTCACGGTCAACCTCAACGAGGAGACCGGCCAGACGGAGATCGGCGGCATGGGCGAGCTGCACCTCGACGTGTTCGTGGACCGCATGAAGCGCGAGTTCAAGGTCGAGGCGAACATCGGCAAGCCCCAGGTCGCCTACCGCGAGACGATCCGTCGCGCCGTGCCGAAGATCGACTACACGCACAAGAAGCAGACCGGCGGTTCGGGACAGTTCGCCAAGGTCCAGGTCTCCATCGAGCCGATGGAGGTCGAGGGCGACAATGTCTTCGAGTTCGTGGATGCGATCACCGGTGGCCGCGTGCCCCGCGAGTACATCCCCAGCGTGGGCCAGGGCATCGAGTCCGCGATGCAGCTCGGCGTGCTGGCGGGCTACCCGCTCGTCGGCATCAAGGCGACGCTGCTCGACGGTGCGTACCACGACGTCGACTCCTCGGAGATGGCGTTCAAGATCGCCGGTTCGATGGTGCTCAAGGAAGCCGTTCCGCGTGCCGATCCCGTGCTGCTCGAGCCGGTCATGGATGTCGAGGTCCGTACTCCCGAGGAGTACATGGGCGACGTCATCGGTGACCTGAACTCGCGTCGTGGTCAGATCCAGTCGATGGAGGACGCCACCGGCGTCAAGGTCGTCAAGGCTCTGGTCCCGCTGTCGGAGATGTTCGGATACATCGGCGACCTGCGTTCGAAGACGCAGGGTCGTGCTGTGTACACGATGCTCTTCCACAGCTACGGAGAGGTTCCGAAGAACGTCGCCGACGAGATCATCCAGAAGGTCCGCGGCGGGGAGTGATCCTCACCCACCCGTGACATTGTGCGGGAGCCGATCGGCTGTCAGCATAGTCTCACTCATCTACCCACAATCCGGTTCTAGGATATGAACCGCATATCCTGCACCAAACACCAGGAGGAACCCAGTGGCAAAGGCCTCATTCGAAAGGACCAAGCCCCACGTCAACATCGGGACGATCGGGCACGTCGACCACGGTAAGACGACTCTTACCGCAGCGATCACAAAGGTCCTTGCAGACAAGTACCCGGACCTCAACGAGTCGCGGGCATTCGACCAGGTCGACAACGCGCCGGAAGAGAAGCAGCGCGGCATCACGATCAACGTGTCGCACGTCGAGTACCAGACGGAGACGCGCCACTACGCGCACGTCGACGCTCCGGGCCACGCTGACTACGTGAAGAACATGATCACGGGTGCAGCGCAGATGGACGGCGCGATCCTCGTGGTCGCAGCGACCGACGGCCCGATGCCGCAGACGCGTGAGCACGTGCTGCTCGCACGCCAGGTCGGCGTTCCGTACATCGTCGCCGCGCTGAACAAGTCGGACATGGTCGACGACGAGGAGCTCATCGAGCTCGTCGAGTTCGAGGTCCGCGACCTCCTCTCCTCGCAGGACTTCGACGGAGACAACGCACCGGTCGTGCCGGTGTCCGCTCTTAAGGCGCTCGAGGGCGACGAGAAGTGGGTCAAGTCCGTCGAAGACCTCATGGATGCCGTGGACGCGAACGTCCCGGAGCCGGAGCGCGACGTCGACAAGCCCTTCCTCATGCCTGTCGAGGATGTCTTCACGATCACCGGTCGCGGCACGGTCGTCACCGGTCGTGTGGAGCGCGGCGTGCTCCTCCCCAACGAGGAGATCGAGATCGTCGGCATCAAGGAGCACTCCTCCAAGACGACGGTCACCGCGATCGAGATGTTCCGCAAGACCCTGCCGGACGCCCGTGCGGGCGAGAACGTGGGACTCCTGCTCCGCGGCACGAAGCGCGAGGACGTCGAGCGCGGCCAGGTCATCGTGAAGCCGAACTCGATCACGCCTCACACGAACTTCGAGGCGCAGGTCTACATCCTCTCGAAGGATGAGGGCGGGCGTCACAACCCGTTCTACTCGAACTACCGTCCGCAGTTCTACTTCCGTACGACGGACGTCACCGGCGTCATCACGCTGCCCGAGGGCACCGAGATGGTCATGCCCGGCGACAACACCGACATGTCGGTCGAGCTGATCCAGCCGATCGCTATGGAGGAGGGCCTCCGCTTCGCCATCCGTGAGGGTGGACGCACGGTGGGCGCCGGTCGTGTCGTGTCTATCACCAAGTGATCTGAACGACTCTCTCGCAGGTCTGTGACCTGCGGCGGAATCCGCGAAGGGCCTCGGGGGCAATCCCGGGGCCCTTCGTCATGCACGCCGGCCGGTACCCCGGGACCGGTGTGGATTTGCGAGGACACGCCCGGCGTGCCAAGATAGTGTGGTTGTGATCCGGGACCACTGACCCCTGCACTGCGACGATGAGTCGCGAACGGTCCTGGAGGATCCGGCTGTTGAATCTGCACTCGTGCGGGTTCGAGCCGGGCAGCCATTGAACGAGTGTCGACACTCTGCCGCGAGGCAGATGCGACACGCCCGACCTCGGGGGTCGGTCACGTCAAGCCGGCGCAGACGCTCATCCGCAAGGAGGGCGTTGATGGCCGGGAAGTTCGAAAGGAAGAGACTTTCGCCATGGCGGGACAGAAGATCCGCATCCGGCTCAAGTCGTACGACCACGCTGTGATCGACAGTGCCGCACGCAAGATCGTGGACACAGTCACTCGCGCAGGCGCAACGGTCGTCGGCCCGGTGCCGCTGCCTACGGAGAAGAACGTGTACTGCGTCATCCGTTCGCCGCACAAGTACAAGGACAGCCGCGAGCACTTCGAGATGCGCACGCACAAGCGCCTCATCGACATCGTGGACCCGACGCCTAAGGCGGTCGATTCGCTCATGCGCCTCGACCTCGCCGATGACGTCAACATCGAGATCAAGCTCTGAGGGGGAGGACATGGCCAACACACGTTCCAAAGCTCTCCCCACCACCCGCAGCGTCAAGGGCATCCTGGGCACCAAGCTCGGCATGACCCAGGTGTGGGACGAGGACAACAACTTCGTGCCGGTGACCGTCGTGCAGGCGTCGCCGAACGTCGTGACCCAGATCCGCAGCGAAGAGGTCGACGGCTACTCCGCCGTGCAGATCGGCTTCGGAGACATGGACCCGCGCAAGGTCAACAAGCCTGACGCTGGCCACTTCGAGAAGGCCGGCGTCGCACCGCGTCGTCACCTCGTCGAGCTGCGCACGGCCGACTCCGCCGACTACGAGCTCGGTCAGGAGATCACGGCTGAGGTGTTCGAGTCCGGCGCGAAGATCGACGTCACCGCGACCACCAAGGGCAAGGGCACCGCAGGCGTCATGAAGCGCCACGGGTTCGCCGGTGTGGGCGCGTCGCACGGTCAGCACCGCAACCACCGCAAGGCCGGTTCGATCGGCGGCGCGGCGACCCCCGGGCGCGTATTCAAGGGCATGCGCATGGCCGGTCGCATGGGCGCCGTCCGTCACACGACTCAGAACCTCACCGTCCACTCGGTCGACGCGGACGCCGGACTGCTGCTCATCAAGGGTGCCGTCCCCGGCCCCAAGGGCGGAGTCGTTCTCGTTCGTACCTCTGCGAAGGAGGCATAAGAGATGACTGACACGAAGACCATCGATGTCATCGATGCGGACGGCGCGAAGGCCGGCACCGCTGAGCTCCCCAGCGCTGTGTTCGCCGTTCCGACGAACGTTCCGCTGATCCACCAGGTCGTGATCGCTCAGCTCGCCGCTGCGCGTCAGGGCACGCACAAGGCGAAGACCCGCGCCGAGGTCCGTGGCGGCGGCCGCAAGCCGTACCGCCAGAAGGGCACCGGCAACGCCCGTCAGGGCTCGATCCGCGCTCCGCAGTACGCGGGCGGCGGTATCGTGCACGGTCCGGTTCCGCGTGACTACTCGCAGCGGACGCCCAAGAAGATGAAGGCGGCCGCACTGCGCGGTGCGCTCTCCGACCGGGCGCGCCTCGATCGCGTGCACGTCGTCACCTCACTGGTGACCGGCGATGTGCCGTCGACCAAGATCGCGCGGGCAGCGCTCGCGAAGATCTCCGACCGCAGGAACAAGCTCGTCGTCATCGAGCGCGGCGACGATCTCACCCACCTGAGCGTGCGCAACCTGACGCGTGTCCACGTGCTTCCCGTCGATCAGCTCAACACGTACGACGTGCTGATGTCCGACGATGTCGTGTTCACCCAGGCCGCACTCGACGCCTTCCTCGCACGCACGGCCGGCACGGCCGCAGCGGCGAGCACAGAGGAGGACGCACAGTGAGCTCCGTGACCATCAAGGACCCGCGCGACATCATCATCGCGCCCGTCGTTTCCGAGAAGACCTACGCGCTCATGGACGAGGGGAAGTACACCTTCCTCGTCGACCCGCGGTCGAACAAGTCGGAGATCAAGTACGCCATCGAGGCGATCTTCGGCGTCAAGGTCGACCGGGTCAACACCCTCAACCGCCAGGGCAAGGTCCGCCGGACGCGTACCGGCACGGGCAAGCGCAACGACACGAAGCGTGCGATCGTCAGCCTCAAGCAGGGCGACATCGACATCTTCGGCGGCGCGCTCTGAGCGCCGGCTGACAGGTAAGGATTAGAAGACAATGGGAATCCGTAAGCACAAGCCGACGACCCCGGGCCGCCGTGGCAGCTCCGTCGCCGACTTCGTCGAAGTGACCCGGTCGACACCGGAGAAGTCGCTTCTTCGTCCCCTCCCGAAAAAAGGCGGACGCAACAGCAACGGTCGTGTGACCACGCGCCACCAGGGCGGCGGTCACAAGCGCCAGTACCGCGTCATCGACTTCCGTCGCCATGACAAGGACGGCGTCGAAGCGCGCGTCGCGCACATCGAATACGACCCGAACCGCACAGCGCGCATCGCGCTGCTGCACTACGTGGATGGCACCAAGCGCTACATCATCGCTCCGACCAAGCTCAAGCAGGGCGACGTCATCGAAGCTGGTGCTGACGCAGACATCAAGCCCGGCAACAGCCTGCAGCTGCGCAACGTGCCCGTGGGCACCGTCGTGCACGCGGTGGAGCTCCGTCCCGGCGGCGGCGCGAAGATCGCGCGCTCCGCGGGATCGTCGGTGCAGCTCGTGGCGAAGGACGGCCCGTATGCGCAGCTGCGCATGCCGTCCGGTGAGATCCGCAACGTCGATGCGCGCTGCCGCGCGACGATCGGCGAGGTGGGCAACTCCGAGCAGTCGAACATCAGTTGGGGCAAGGCAGGACGCATGCGCTGGAAGGGCCACCGCCCCTCCGTCCGCGGTGTCGTGATGAACCCGATCGATCACCCGCACGGTGGTGGCGAGGGCAAGACTTCGGGTGGACGCCACCCGGTCAGCCCGTGGGGTCAGGCCGAAGGCCGGACCCGTCGTCCGAACAAGGAAAGCGACAAGTACATCGTGCGTCGCCGTCGCACCGGCAAGAAGCGCTGATAGGGAGCCTCACACATGCCTCGCAGTCTGAAGAAGGGCCCCTTCGTCGACGAGCACCTCTACAAGAAGGTTGCTGCTCAGAACGAAAAGGGCACGAAGAATGTCATCAAGACCTGGTCCCGCCGCTCGATGATCATCCCGGATTTCCTGGGACACACGATCGCCGTGCACGACGGCCGCAAGCACGTTCCCGTGTTTGTCACCGAAGCGATGGTCGGGCACAAGCTCGGCGAGTTCGCACCGACGCGGATGTTCCGCGGCCACGACAAGGACGACCGGAAGGGCCGTCGCCGCTGACGCGGTGCGCCCACGGTCTCTGAGACTGAAGGAAGTAGGAAACGATGGAAGCCAAGGCGAAGGTGCGCTACCTGCGCGTCACGCCCCAGAAGGCTCGCCGCGTCGTCGACCTCATTCGTGGTCAGCAGGCGTCGGAAGCCCTCGCGGTGCTCAAGTTCGCAGAGCAGTCTGTGTCCGATCCGCTGTACAAGCTGGTCGCTTCGGGCGTCGCCAACGCACGCCAGACGGCCGACAAGCTGGGCGAAGCGTTCGATGAGGACGAGCTCGTCATCACCCAGGCGTTCGTGGACGAAGGACCGACCATGCGTCGATTCCGTCCCCGCGCGCAGGGTCGGGCCGGCCGCATCAACAAGCGCACGAGCCACATCACAGTGGTTCTCGCATCCGGCGACGACATCCCGGCTGACCGGAAGGGGAACCGCTGATGGGTCAGAAGATCAATCCCAACGGATTCCGACTCGGAATCACCACGGACCACCGCTCGAAGTGGTTCGCGGACTCGTCGAAGGCTGGTCAGCGCTACGCCGACTACCTCGGCGAGGACATCAAGATCCGCACGCTGCTGAGCACCGGACTTGAGCGCGCGGGCATCTCGCGCGTCAACATCGAGCGCACCCGTGATCGCGTCCGTGTGGATATCCGCACGGCTCGTCCCGGCATCGTGATCGGCCGCCGCGGTGCGGAAGCCGATCGCATCCGTGGAGACCTCGAGAAGCTCACGGGCAAGCAGATCCAGCTCAACATCCTCGAGGTGAAGAACGCCGAGGTCGACGCGCAGCTCGTTGCGCAGGGCGTCGGTGAGCAGCTCGCCAGCCGCGTGGCATTCCGCCGCGCGATGCGCAAGGCCATCCAGAGCGCTCAGCGCGCTGGTGCCAAGGGCATCCGCGTGCAGTGCTCGGGCCGACTGGGCGGTGCTGAGATGAGCCGGTCGGAGTTCTACCGCGAAGGTCGTGTGCCGCTGCACACCCTGCGCGCGAACATCGACTACGGCTTCTACGAGGCGCAGACGACCTTCGGCCGCATCGGCGTGAAGGTCTGGATCTACAAGGGCGACTTCACCGACAAGGAGCTCGCTGCGCAGGAGGCTTCGCAGCCTTCGGGTCGCGGTGGACCCCGCGGCGGTGGCGCCGGCGGACCTGCGGCACGTGGACGCCAGCGCGGCGGACGCGGACGCGGACGCAGCGGTGACGCCCAGCAGAAGACGACAGAGAACACTGCTGAGGCCGCTCCTGCGGCCGAAGCCGGATCGGAGGGCTGACCATGCTCATCCCACGCCGTGTCAAGTACCGCAAGCAGCACCACCCGGGCCGCCGCGGAATGTCCAAGGGCGGCAACACCGTCACGTTCGGTGACTGGGGAATCCAGGCCATCGAACCGGCGTACGTGACGAACCGTCAGATCGAAGCGGCTCGTATCGCCATGACGCGCCACATCAAGCGCGGCGGAAAGGTCTGGATCACGATCTACCCGGACCGTCCGCTGACGAAGAAGCCTGCTGAGACCCGCATGGGTTCAGGCAAGGGCTCGCCTGAGTGGTGGGTCGCGAATGTGAAGCCGGGTCGAGTGATGTTCGAGCTCGCCGGTGTGTCCGAGGAAGTCGCTCGTGAGGCACTGCGCCTCGCGATCCACAAGCTTCCGCTCAAGGCCCGCATCGTGCGGCGCGAAGGTGGTGAATGAGAATGGCTATCGGTTCCAAGGATCTCTCCATGGACGCGCTCGATGGTTTCGACAACGAGCGTCTCGCCGAGGAGCTGAAGAAGGCCAAGGCCGAACTCTTCAACCTCCGCTTCCAGACGGCCACCGGCCAGCTGGAGAGCCATGGCCGCCTCAAGGCCGTCCGTCGCGACATCGCACGGATCTACACGGTGCTCAACGAGCGCAAGCTTGCAATCCGGACCGATCCGTCCGCTGCGAAGGAAGAGGATAAGTGATGGCCGAGCAGACTCAGACTCCGGTCGAGCGCGGCTCGCGCAAGACCGCCCGCGGGTACGTCGTCTCCGACAAGATGGCCAAGACCATCGTCGTCGAGGTCGAGGACCGCAAGATGCACCGCCTCTACGGCAAGGTGCTGCGCAGTACCAGCAAGATCAGTGTCCATGACGAGGAGAACAGCGCCGGCATCGGCGACCTCGTCGTCGTGGCCGAGACCCGTCCGCTGTCGGCGTCCAAGCACTGGCGACTCGTCGAAATCGTCGAACGCGCCAAGTGACCCAGACGCTGCCCCCGTCCCTCCCGGTCCCGCCTCTTCCGCGGCGGCTACCGGGAACCGGGGGTGAGCGGACGGCTGCCCCATATCCGTTCCGCCAGGCTCGCGAACACGTGAGAACCGGCGAGACGACAGGAGAGAACAAGTGATTCAGCAGGAGTCGCGACTCAAGGTCGCCGACAACACGGGTGCGAAGGTGATCCACACCATCCGTGTGCTCGGCGGCTCCGGCCGGCGCTATGCCGGCATCGGCGACACGATCGTCGCCACCGTCAAGGATGCTATCCCCGGCGGAAACGTCAAGAAGGGCGACATCGTGAAAGCGGTCGTCGTCCGCACCGCCAAGGAGCGTCGTCGTCCGGATGGCTCGTACATCCGCTTCGACGAGAACGCCGCCGTCATCCTCAAGACCGACGGCGAACCCCGTGGCACCCGCATCTTCGGCCCTGTGGGCCGTGAGCTGCGCGACAAGAAGTTCATGAAGATCATCTCGCTGGCTCCGGAGGTGCTGTGATCATGGCGAAGTTCAAGATCAAGAAGGGCGATCTCGTACAGGTGATCGCCGGCGCACGTCAGGAGCGCGGCGGCGACCGCGGCAAGCAGGGCAAGGTCCTCGAGGTCTACCCCGAGCGCAATCGCGTGCTCGTCGAAGGCGTCAACCGCGTCTCGAAGCACCGCAAGCCGACGCAGACCGCATCCGGCTCCACTGCCGGCGGCATTGAGATCCACGAAGCCCCCGTTCACATCTCGAACGTGATGCTGGTGGATCCCAAGGACAACAAGCCGACGCGTGTGGGCTACCGCGAGGAGACCGTCGAGCGCGACGGCCGCTCTCGGACCGTCCGCGTGCGCGTGTCGCGTCGTACCGGGGAGGACATCTGATGACTGAGACAACTCACGCCCGCCCGGCCCCGCGCCTCAAGCAGGTCTACCGCGACGATGTCGTCGGCAAGCTGCAGGAGGAGTTCGGCTACTCGAACCCCATGCAGGTGCCCGGCCTCGTCAAGGCCGTCGTGAACATGGGTGTCGGTGACGCCGCGCGCGATTCGAAGCTCATCGAGGGTGCGATCCAGGATCTGACCCTCATCACGGGCCAGAAGCCCGTCGTCACGCGAGCTCGGAAGTCCATCGCGCAGTTCAAGCTGCGCGAGGAGCAGCCCATCGGCGCTCACGTGACGATGCGCGGCGCTCGCATGTGGGAGTTCGTGGACCGCGTCGTGTCATTGGCGCTGCCCCGTATCCGCGACTTCCGCGGTCTGTCCGACCGCCAGTTCGACGGAAACGGCAACTACACGTTCGGCCTCACGGAGCAGTCGATGTTCCACGAGATCGATCAGGACAAGATCGATCGGGTCCGCGGTATGGACATCACGATCGTGACGACTGCCAAGACGGACGACGAGGGACGCGCTCTTCTGCGCCACCTCGGCTTCCCGTTCAAGAAAAACTGAACCTCTACGTTGAAGGTCCCCGCCTCACGGCGGGGAAACCGTGACGAGGAAGGGCACGAGCCCACATGACTATGACCGATCCCGTCGCAGACATGCTGACACGTCTGCGCAACGCGAACTCGGCGTACCACGAGGACGTGAGCATGCCTTACAGCAAGCTCAAGTCTCGTATCGCCGAGATCCTCAAGAGCGAGGGCTACATCTCCGACTGGCGCGTCTCCGACGCCGAAGTGGGGAAGACCCTGGAGCTCGATCTGAAGTTCGGACCCAACCGTGAGCGTTCGATCGCCGGCATCCGCCGCGTGTCGAAGCCGGGTCTCCGCGTGTACGCCAAGTCGAACGGCCTTCCGAGGGTGCTCGGCGGACTCGGCATCGCGATCCTCTCGACCTCGTCGGGACTCCTCACGGACAAGCAAGCAGGCAAGCAGGGCGTGGGCGGCGAAGTCCTCGCGTACGTCTGGTAACGGGAAGGAGGAGAAACTTATGTCACGCATTGGCAAGCATCCCATCTCCGTTCCCTCCGGCGTCGACGTCACCGTCGATGGCCAGGACGTTCGCGTGAAGGGCCCCAAGGGTGAGCACTCGTTCACCGTGCCGGCCCCGATCTCCGCGTCCCTCGAGGACGGCACGATCACCGTGTCGCGTCCGGACGAGGAGCGCGAATCACGTTCGCTCCACGGTCTGACGCGCACGCTGATCAACAACATGATCGTCGGCGTCTCGGAGGGCTATTCGAAGTCCCTCGAGATCGTCGGCACCGGCTATCGCGTGCAGGCCAAGGGAACGAACCTCGAGTTCGCCCTGGGCTACAGCCACTCGATCACGGTCGAGGCTCCGGAGGGCATCTCCTTCGCAGTCGAGGGTCAGAACAAGGTGACGGTGTCCGGCACCGACAAGCAGCAGGTCGGAGAGGTCGCCGCTAATATCCGGAAGCTCCGGAAGCCCGAGCCCTACAAGGGCAAGGGTGTTCGTTACGCCGGCGAGAATGTCCGTCGCAAAGTCGGAAAGGCTGGTAAGTGACCATGGCCTTCGGAAAGAAGCAGAGCTACGGCAAGGGCAAGACCGCCGCACGTATCCGGCGCCACGCCCGACTCCGCAAGCACATCAGTGGCACCGCCGAGCGTCCGCGCCTCGCGGTCACTCGCTCATCGCGCCACGTGTTCGTCCAGGTCATCGACGATGCAGCCGGCCTCACGCTGGCTTCGGCATCCTCGATGGAGGCGGACCTCCGCGGTGCGAGCGACGAGAAGACCGCCAAGGCGCACCGCGTCGGCGAGCTCGTTGCTGAACGTGCCAAGGCAGCTGGAGTCGAGACAGTGGTCTTCGACCGTGGTGGCAACGCCTACCACGGCCGTGTGGCCGCAGTCGCCGACGGAGCACGTGAAGGAGGACTCGCACTGTGAGCACTGAAGAGAACAAGGCGGCGCAGCCCGCTGAGGCCCAGCCCGATGCGCAGCAGCAGGCGCCGGCCTCCGACGCCGGTGACCGCGGTCGCGGTCGTGGCCGGGGTCGTGGGGACGGCGGCAACCGCCGCGGGAACCGCTCGGACCGCGAAGACAAGAACCAGTTCATCGAGCACGTCATCACCATCAACCGCGTCTCGAAGGTGGTGAAGGGCGGACGTCGCTTCGCCTTCACCGCTCTCGTCGTGGTGGGTGACGGTGACGGCATGGTCGGCATGGGCTACGGCAAGGCCAAGGAAGTTCCCTCGGCCATCGCCAAGGGTGTCGAGGAGGCGAAGAAGAACTTCTTCCGCGTCCCCCGCATCCGGAAGACGATCCCGCACCCGATCACCGCGGAGAAGGCAGCCGGCGTCGTCCTGCTGCGTCCCGCGGCTCCGGGCACCGGCGTCATCGCGGGCGGACCCGTCCGCGCCGTGCTGGATGCCGCGGGTGTCCACGACATCCTCTCGAAGTCGCTGGGCTCCTCGAACGCGATCAACATCGTGCACGCCACGATCGCCGCGCTCAAGGGCCTCGAGCGTCCCGAAGAGGTCGCAGCACGTCGTGGCCTGTCCGTCGACGAGGTTGCTCCTGAAGCACTCCTCCGTGCAGCTGAAAGCGGGGCGACGTCCTGATGGCCAAGCTCAAGATCACCCAGCTGAAGTCTGATATCGGTGGCAAGAAGAACCAGCGCGAGACCCTGCGCACGCTCGGTCTCAAGCGGATCGACGATGTCGTGGTGAAGGATGACCGTCCTGAGATCCGCGGCATGGTGAACGTCGTGAGCCACCTCGTCACCTGGGAAGAGGTGGACTGATATGGCAGAAGAGAACGCACTCAAGCTGCATCACCTGCGTCCCGCTCCCGGCTCCAATACCGCGAAGACCCGTGTGGGTCGCGGTGAGGCCGGCAAGGGCGGAAAGACCGCGGGCCGCGGCACCAAGGGCACACAGGCCCGCTACCAGGTGCCGCACGGCTTCGAGGGTGGGCAGACGCCGCTGCACATGCGGCTGCCCAAGCTGCGCGGGTTCAAGAACCCGAGCAAGGTGACCTTCCAGGTCGTCAACCTCGACAAGCTGTCCGTGCTCTTCCCGAAGGGCGGCGACGTGACTGTCGCCGATCTCGTCGAGAAGGGCGCCGTCCGCGCCAACCAGCCCGTCAAGGTGCTGGGGACCGGCGAGATCACCGTTGCGATCAACATCACGGCGGACAAGGTCTCCGGTTCCGCGGAGCAGAAGATCGTTGCGGCCGGAGGGTCGGTCACGACCGCCTGACGCTCGCAAGACGCATCACCCTGTGGGGCACAGCCGATTCGGCTGTGCCCCACAGTCGTCTGCGGTGCCGCCGACGATTCGGTGGGGTTCCAGCGCACTGATAGAGTTTCTCGAGGAATATTGTCGTTTCGTCGTCGATCCTTGTCTTGGACCTGCCGGTCGCAAGCGCGAGTTGCCGAGTCCCCCTCAACGCGGACCGTGCTCGCCGTGCGTCCGCCGGACCTCCTCCCGGACCGGCGCACGCTCATCAGGAGGACGAGTGCTCGGAGCTGTAGGGCGCGCTTTCAGGACGCCTGACCTTCGCAACAAGCTGCTCTTCACCCTCGGGATCATCGTGCTCTTCCGGCTCGGTTCTTTCATCCCGTCGCCGGGGATCGATTATGCGCAGGTGCAGGAATGCGTCGCTTCGCCCCAGCTCACGCAGGGTGCGTTCGGCATGATCAACCTCTTCTCGGGTGGAGCTCTGCTCCAGCTGTCGATCTTCGCGCTGGGGATCATGCCGTACATCACGGCGAGCATCATCACCCAGCTGCTGCGCGTCGTCATCCCCCGGTTCGAGGCGCTCCACAAGGAGGGTGCCTCCGGGCAGGCGAAGCTCACGCAGTACACCCGCTACATGACGCTGGGCCTCGCCGTCCTCAACGCGACGACGCTCGTGTCGACGGTGCGCACCGGAGCCCTGTTCGGGAACGTCGAGGGCTGCCAGGACCTCATCATCAATGACACCTGGTGGGGCATCGGCATCATCATCATGACGATGACCGCCGGCACCGGCCTCATCATGTGGCTGGGTGAGCAGATCACCGAGCGCGGCGTCGGCAACGGCATGTCGCTGCTCATCTTCACCTCGATCGCCGCGGGCTTCCCGTCCTCGTTCGGCAACATCCTCAACTCGCAGGGCATCGACATCTTCCTGCTGGTGATCCTCGTGGGCCTCGTGATCGTGTGCCTGGTCGTGTTCGTCGAGCAGTCGCAGCGGCGCATCCCGGTCCAGTACGCGAAGCGCATGGTGGGCCGTCGCATGTTCGGCGGCACATCCACGTACATCCCGATCAAGGTGAACCAGGCCGGCGTCATCCCGGTCATCTTCTCCTCGTCGGTCCTGTACCTGCCCAGCCTGATCTCGCAGTTCGGCGACCCCGAGGACCAGTGGGTCCAGTGGATCGGCACCTACTTCACGCAGGGCGACCACCCGATCTACATGGTCACCTACTTCATCCTCACGATCTTCTTCACGTTCTTCTACGTGGCGATCACGTTCAACCCCGAAGAGGTCGCGGACAACATGAAGCGCTACGGCGGCTTCATCCCCGGGATCCGTGCGGGCCGGCCCACGGAGCAGTACCTCAGCTACGTGCTGACGCGCATCACGCTTCCCGGCTCGCTCTACCTGGGCTGCGTCGCGCTCATCCCGCTCGTCGCACTGGTCCTCATCAATGCGAACCAGGACTTCCCGTTCGGCGGCACCTCGCTGCTGATCATCGTCGGCGTCGGCCTGGAGACGGTCAAGCAGATCAACTCCCAGATGCAGCAGCGCCACTACGAGGGCCTGCTGCGCTGATCCGAACCGGCACCCGGTGACCGGAGCATCCAGGGCCCAGAGCCCGGGATGCTCCGCGCCGCGGCCGGTGTCGGACGGCGACCTCGGCCCTGCCACATAGAGAAAAGGAATCTCATGAGCACTCGCATCATCCTGATCGGACCCCCCGGGGCGGGGAAGGGCACGCAGGCTGCCCGACTCAGCGAGGCACTGGACGTCCCCGCGATCTCCACGGGCGACATCTTCCGGGCCAACGTCAAAGGCGAGACGGAGCTGGGCAAGACCGCCAAGCGGTACATGGACGCGGGGGAGTACGTCCCCGACGAGGTGACCAACTCGATGGTGGCGGACCGACTGTCCCAGGAGGACGCGAAGGGCGGCTTCCTGCTCGACGGCTACCCGCGCACGCAGGCCCAGGTGGAAGAGCTCGACGGGATGCTCGAGGCTGCCGGGCACTCGCTGGACCACGTCGTCGAACTCACCGCCGATGTCGACGAGGTCGTCGGTCGTCTGCTGGCCCGCGCGTCCCTCCAGGGTCGTTCGGACGACACCGAGGACGTCATCAGGCACCGCCTCGACGTGTACGCGGAGCAGACGCAGCCTCTCACGGAGATCTATGCGCAGCGCGGACTCCTCAAGCAGGTCGACGGCCTCGGTGAGGTCGAGGCGATCACGGGCCGGATCCTCGAGGCGATCGGCCGCTGATGTTTGATTCGGTCGAGCTGAAGAGCGACCAGCAGATCCGCACGATGCGTCGTGCGGGACTCGTCACACGGGCGGCCCTGGAGGCCGCCCGTGCGGCGTGTGTGCCGGGTGCTACGACGTCGGACATCGATGCGGCCGGTGCGAAGGTCATCGCGGACATGGGCGCCACGTCGAACTTCAAGGGCTACCACGGTTTCCCCGGCACGCTGTGCGTGTCGGTCAACGAGGTCGTCGTCCATGGGATCCCGGGCGACCGCGTCCTGGAGCAGGGCGACATGGTGTCGATCGACGGCGGTGCGATCGTCGACGGTCTGCACGGCGATTCGGCGATCACGGTGTTCGTCGGCGGTGAGGAAGCGGCCGATCCAGCCCATGTGCGGATCTCTCGGACCACCGAGGAGATCATGTGGGCGGGCATCGCCGCGATGGCGACGGGCCGGAAGGTCGGTGAGATCGGTGCGGCCATCGAGGAGCGTGCGCAGCAGCTCGCTCCGGACCTGGGCCTCATCGAGGACTTCACCGGGCACGGGATCGGGTCGCAGATGCACATGGAGCCCGAGGTCCTGAACTACCGCGCGAAGCGCATGGGCCCCAAGCTGAAGCCGGGGATGTGCCTGGCCGTCGAGCCGATGCTGGTGGGCGGCGGCATCGACACGAAGACCCTCGCTGACGACTGGACGGTCGTGACCGTCGACGGGGCCCGTGCCAGCCACTGGGAGCATTCCGTGGCCCGGCACGCCGGAGGCATCTGGGTGCTCACCTCCCCGGACGGGGGAGCGGAGCGGCTCAGGCCCTACGGCGTCGCCCCCGTGCCGCTGGACTGAACCGGTACCGCTGGACTGAACCGGCACTGCTGCGGGTACCCGGTCAGCCCACGGTGAGGTCGACAGTCACGAGATCCGGACCGCCGTGATCATTTCGTGACCACAATGAACACAAGTTCCGTCATGGCGGGTCGGCTGGCAGAGTCGGCGTAGCGATGCACGCGCGATGTCGTGTGCAGATGCGGACAGACATCGAAACGAAGGATGAACGAATGGCACACCCCACCACGGGTAAGCGCTTCGTCGCTCTGAGCGCGGCTGTCGCGCTGGGCTTCGGCGGCGCGATGATCGCGGGCCCTGCGTCCGCGGCTCCGAGCACGGACCTCAAGACTGCTGCGGCAGAGGCATTCACCAGCAGCGAGAGCATCGCGGCCATCGGCCACGGCGAGGACGGCTCGCTCGTCGCGCAGGTCGTCGCGGGCTCCGATGAGGCCGAGGTCGAGAAGGCCCTCGAGCCCGCCAACGCGGTCGCGCAGGACCAGACCGGTGAGGACCTCGTCGTCCAGGAAGTCGCATCGACCTACTCCACCCAGAGCCCGGAGCCGTCGAGCACGGCGACCGACGGCGCTGCCTACGAGGCATCCGACGATGTCGTCGCCGGTGCCGGCTACGTCGTGGAGACCTCTGCCGGGGCGGGGCTGTGCTCCGTCGGCTTCCCGGCGACCGGTCCCGAGGGCGAGGACGCGATCATCACCGCGGGCCACTGCTCCGGCGGTGAGGCCACGGGCGACGTGTACGTCGAGCGCCCCTCGACGTCGAACGTCTTCACCGACAGCTACGACACCGCGGAGTGGGACCAGTCCCGCAAGCTCGGTGAGTTCACGCACTCGCAGTACGGCCCGAAGGTGCTCGGCGACGTCGAGACGGACGCAGACCTCGATCCTGAGCAGATGCAGGACTTCGCCGTCATCACGGTCGACGAGTCGGCCGGCTTCAACCTCATCGGCGAGGCGGCGACGTGGAGCGAGGAGTCCGGCCAGGCCGACGACCTCGCGTCCGACACCACCGACATCACCGGTGTGCACGACGTGACGAGCGAGGACATCGGCTCGGAGGTCTTCCACTCCGGACGGACCACCGGCAAGACGGCAGGCGACATCGGCTGGGACGAGTCCAACGGCAAGGTGTCGATCGGCATCGTCGACGGCTACGCGCCCGTCACAGACGACGCGGGCAACGAATACATGGTCTACGGCTTCGCCTCGGAGACCAACGTCGCCGGCGGCGACTCCGGCGGCGCCGTCATGATGGGCGACAAGGCTGTGGGCGTCGTGTCCGGCGGCATCGAGGCGAGCGCTGACATGCCCGCCATGCTGTGGACCGCAGAGCTGGCCGAGGGCCTCACGCACCTCCCCGGCGACTACGAGATCAAGACGTCCGGCGAATCGACCGAGGATCCCTCGGAGACGCCGTCCGAGGACCCCACGGAGGAGCCCACCGAGGATCCGACCACACCGGCGCCGACTCCCACGGAGACGGATGACGCGGATGTGGACGCGGAACTGTCCGTCGACCCGCAGGAGATCGCCGCTGAGCGCTTCCTCGCAGAGGACGAGGAGCAGGCCGAGTCCGACGACCGCGGTGTGAAGTACACGGTCGAGGGCGTGGAGCCGGGCTCCGAGGTCCTCTTCGAGACCTTCACCGGTTCGGACGCGGCTTCGGCCAACGCAGGTTCCGAAGAGGCTCCTGCTGAGGAGACCGACCAGGAGCCGGCCAAGTCGATCACCGTCACGGCCAATGAGGACGGCGTCGCGCAGTCCCGCATCTGGGGCATGACGACTGCCGAGGCCGAGGCCTACATCGGTGAGTACGACGTGGTCGCTCAGACTGAGGAAGAGACCCTCGAGGGCTCCTTCTCCGTCGTCGCCGGTGACGGCGACCAGGGCGAAGGCGGCGACGAGGGCGAGGGCGGCGAGGACCTGCCCCGCACGGGTTCGACCGTCGCACCGCTGGCTGCAGGCGCAGCCGGACTGGTCGCACTCGGTGGCGCTCTGGTCTACGTCGCACGTCGTCGTCAGGCCTGAGTCACAGCACTCATGTGGCGGTGACGCGGGCGTGACCCGCTGATCCGCACGAAGGGGCGCAGGGGAGACCCTGCGCCCCTTCGTCATGCCCGCAGCACCCGCGCGGCCCGGTAGCGTGTACGGTGCGGTGCCCCTCCAGGCGCACTGCACCGACCGGAAGGAGTTCGACCGATGGCCTCTGATGAGCAGACCAGCAGCATCCTGCAGGGCCGGTGGGAGGCGGAGGTCCCCACCACAGCGTTCCTCGAGTTCCGCGGACCCGCACCCGTCGGCGGCCTGCTCGGCGGGAAGCCGGGCGAAGGCGTGCTGTCCGGCTCAGACGGATGCAACGGCGTCGGCGGCTGGTACGCACCGGACGGCGAGACGGCGACCATCCGGCGCGGCCTGAGCACACTCAAGGCATGTCCCGGGGTGGACACATGGCTGTCGAAGGCCTCCTCTGTGCGCGCAGACGGAACTGTTCTCCACGTCTACGACGGGACCGGCGAAGAGATCGGCGTGCTGACGCGCGCGGAGACGTGAGCGGAGTCCTGATCGGGGACCCTGATCAGACACCCGGATCAGCGCAGCGACGGCCCCACGTTCACGCTGATGAACGCGCGCCGCAGCTGTCGCTCGGACAGGTAGAGGTCCGTTCGGCGCAGGGCCGGGCTCTCGCCGCCGCCCACCGGGTTGCGGACATGCAGTCTCACCGGCGCACCGGAGTCGGGTCGGCCGTCTTCTGTGCAGCGGAGTGCCCGCACTGCGGTGTACACGTGGGCATCCATGAAGGCGATGCGGCCGGTGCCGTCCTCGCGCGCGACTGTGAAGGAGCCCCGGGGGCGGGCGAGCGTCGACAGCACTACGGGCCGCCCCGCGTCCAGCCACTCCGCGATGTGCTCGACGGTGCGCGGGACGGGGCGCGCGGGACACCACCGTCCGGTGAGCAGCAGGAGGCCGATCCCCGCGAAGTCATTCTGGAGGCGACGATAGGACCCGTTCGCCCAGACCGCCGCGGCGGCCTTCTCGATGAGCGACGCGGCGTTCGGCCGCCGCCTGCGGTCGCCGGCGCGATGTGCGACAGGGACCCGCGTGCTCACGACGACCCGGCGACGCCGCACCGGGAGGAACGGGATCCGCCGGAGGATGGGCACGGCGAGGGCCGGTTCGAGGAGATCGATCGCTGTGAGCCGCACCGATGGATCCGCGGTCCCGGATTCGCCCCGGGTGGGCCCAGCAGCGGGGGTGGCCGAACCTTCGGAGGAGATCAGCCCCTGCAGGAAGCCCGGTCGGACCTGCTCGCAGGCGGACATCACGGCCACCAGCCAGCAGTCGCCCAACCGACCCTGCCGCACGCGGGGGCGGCGCGATGTCAGCGCACTCCTCGGCACGGACACGAAGCGCTGGGGCCCGCGGGGGACCGGCTCGAGACCCGGCGCCCAGCGCAGGACCTCGAGGGCCCGACGACTGGACAGGGTCGGCCAGAGCCGCTCCCACAGGCGCGCACCGGGAGACGGGCGGAGTCCGCGCATGAGCATCCGGAGGAGGGCCTCGGGAGCGGGGACGGCCGTGAGGGACGTGGTCTGAGCGCGATCGAGGATCCGTGCCGCGGCCATCCGATCCGCCGGCGCGGCGGCCGGGTGCAGGAGAGTCGGCAGCACGCGGTGCGCGAGCCTGCGCGTGGGGCCGTCGAGCGCGAGCGACCTGTCCGGCGGGTCGGTGGCCTGGGGCATGGGACGCTCCTCCGGCGTGTCCACCTTGCGCGGGTCAGGCCATGTGGCGTATGAGTCCGCGGTGCTGTAGAGTGTTCTCTTGGCCTGTGACCACGGGACGTCTGTGCACGCTGCAGGGTGATCGATGTGTGGAGAGTCTATCCACGATGGTCCACCAGTGAGGTGCAGCAGGCTCCCGGACGCTCAGGCTGCCGGTCGACGAGGGGCGAAGCCCTGACAAGACGAACGACACGCGGTGATACCGCGGGAAATTGAGGGTGAGAACACACATGGCCAAAAAAGAAGGGGTCATCGAGATCGAGGGAACCGTGCTGGAAGCGCTTCCGAACGCCTCGTTCAAGGTCGAGCTGACCAATGGCCACAAGGTTCTCGCTCACATCTCCGGCAAGATGCGTCAGCACTACATCCGCATCCTGCCTGAGGACCGGGTCGTCGTGGAGCTTTCTCCCTACGACCTGTCGCGCGGCCGCATCGTCTACCGGTACAAGTAAGCAAACACGATCGCTTCGACGATTTCGCAGGCGCTGCCCCGGGGGTACTCGGGGCATTCGCGGTGGAAGAAGGAACAGCTATGAAGGTGAAGCCCAGCGTCAAGCCGATCTGTGAGAAGTGCAAGGTCATCCGTCGCCACAGCCGCGTCATGGTGATCTGCGAGAACCCGCGCCATAAGCAGCGTCAGGGCTGATCGTACCCACTTCGGGCAGATCTGGCGTCGCTCTCGACTGATCGGGAGCGAGCCGCACACCCACGCAGACCTCGCCCCCCGCACCGCAGGGATCCCAGTGATCCGCTGCAGGCGGGACGACACCCTCGGTCGGAGGCCGGGGACCCACGGGACATCCCGGGGGAGAAGGACTGCAGCAGCACCTCCGAATCAATGAGAAGGAAGAACAGATGGCACGTCTTGCCGGAGTCGACATCCCCCGTGAGAAGCGGGTGGAGGTCGCCCTGACATACATCTATGGTGTGGGCCGCACGCGTGCGCGCCAGACCCTGACGGAGACCGGCGTCAGCCCGTCGACCCGTGTGAAAGACCTGACCGATGCGGAGCTGATCCAGCTGCGCGACTACATCGAAGGCACCTTCAAGGTGGAGGGCGACCTCCGCCGCGAGGTCTCCGCCGACATCCGCCGCAAGGTCGAGATCGGCTCCTACGAAGGCCTCCGCCACCGCCGCGGTCTGCCCGTGCGTGGACAGCGCACGAAGACCAATGCGCGCACCCGCAAGGGTCCCAAGCGCACCGTGGCCGGTAAGAAGAAGTAATCCTTCCAGGATCGATCAGGAGTTTCGACGAATATGCCTCCCAAGACACGCACAGCTGCGCGCAAGACGCGCCGCAGCCTGAAGAAGAACATCGTCGCCGGTCAGGCGCACATCAAGTCCACGTTCAACAACACGATCGTGTCCATCACGGACCCGTCGGGAGCCGTCATCTCGTGGGCGTCCTCCGGTGAGGTCGGCTTCAAGGGCTCGCGCAAGTCGACGCCCTACGCCGCTCAGATGGCCGCGGAGTCCGCTGCCCGTCGCGCACAGGAGCACGGCCTCAAGAAGGTCGACGTCTTCGTGAAGGGCCCGGGCTCGGGACGTGAGACCGCGATCCGCTCGCTGCAGGCCGCCGGCCTCGAGCTGGGCACGATCCAGGACGTCACCCCCACCCCGCACAACGGCTGCCGTCCGCCCAAGCGTCGGCGCGGCTGATCCGCACCGGCCGCGGCCCGACACCCCGGCGATGCTCCTTCGGGACATCGCAGCAGGGTGCCGCGGGTCGCAGCCGGACCTTCAACCGCCAGCGTTTCGAGCACGTCCCCGCCGCGTGCTCTTGAATGCCCGCGAACGTCATATAGCGGATGTTCGCTGAAAGGAAGCCCACGTGCTCATTGCACAGCGCCCCACGCTCACGGAAGAGGTCGTCTCCGATCGTCGATCGCGGTTCACCATTGAACCGCTCGAGCCCGGATTCGGCTACACCCTCGGCAACTCGCTGCGTCGCACCCTCCTGTCGTCCATTCCCGGGGCCTCGGTCACGAGCGTCCGGATCGACGGAGTCCTGCACGAGTTCTCGACGGTGCCGGGGGTGAAGGAGGACGTCACAGAGTTCCTCCTCAACCTGAAGTCGCTGGTCGTGTCCTCGGAGTTCGACGAGCCCGTCGTGGCCTACCTGCGCAAGCAGGGCCCCGGAGCCGTCACCGCTGAGGACATCTCCGCGCCTGCAGGCGTCGAGATCCACAACCCAGAGCTCTACATCGCCACCCTCAACGACACCGGTCGACTCGACATCGAGCTGACCGTCGAGCGTGGACGCGGCTACGTGTCCGCAGCGCAGAACAAGAACGCGGACGCGGAGATCGGCCGGATCCCGGTCGACTCGATCTACTCGCCCGTGCTCAAGGTGTCCTACAAGGTGGAGGCCACCCGTGTCGAGCAGCGCACGGACTTCGACCGCCTCATCGTCGACGTCGAGACGAAGCCCTCGATCGTCCCGCGCGATGCGCTGGCGTCGGCGGGCAAGACCCTCGTCGAGCTCTTCGGCCTGGCCCGTGAGCTGAACGTCGAGGCCGAGGGCATCGAGATCGGTCCGTCGCCGGTGGACGCCGCGATGGCCGCTGATCTCGCCCTGGCGATCGAGGACCTGGAGCTGACGGTCCGCTCGTACAACTGCCTCAAGCGCGAGGGCATCCACACCGTGGGTGAGCTCGTCGCTCGCAGCGAGGCAGATCTGATGGACATCCGGAACTTCGGTCAGAAGTCCATCGATGAGGTCCGTCAGAAGCTCGGCGAGCTCGGCCTGAACCTGAAGGACAGCGCGGTCGGCTTCGGCGAAGCCGGCGAGACCGACGACGACGCGTACGTCGAGGACGAGCAGTACTGAGCGGTTGCCCGCGGTACGTAAGAATTCCAAGGAGACAGAACAATGCCCACTCCCACCAAGGGAAACCGCCTCGGAGGCTCGCCGGCGCACGAGCGCATCATGCTCAACAACCTGGCTGCGCAGCTCTTCGAGCACAAGTCCATCACCACCACCGTGAACAAGGCCAAGCGCCTGCGTCCGGTTGCGGAGCGCCTCGTCACGTTCGCGAAGAAGGGCGACCTCGCGTCGCGTCGTCGCGTGCTGGGCTCGATCTCCGACAAGGGGATCGTCCACGAGCTGTTCACCTCGATCGCACCTGCGGTCGCTGAGCGCCCGGGCGGCTACACCCGCATCACGAAGATCGGCCCCCGGAAGGGCGACAACGCCCCGATGGCCGTCATCGAGCTCGTCCTCGAGCCCTACTCGCCCAAGCAGGCGACGGTGAAGGAGGCCGAGCAGGCCACCGCTGCCGAAGCCGCTGCGTCGGACGCCGAGGTCGTCGAGACCGAGGAGACGCCGGCCGCTGAGCCGGACGTCACCTCGGGTGCACAGGACGACGAGGCACAGGCCGCAGCAGAAGCAGACGCCGACTCGGCACCCGCCGACGACGCTGCTGAGGCACCGGCAGACGACTCCAAGTGAGCCCGCTGTCCCCGTAGGCACGCTCTGCGGGGACTGAGCTCCACGAGCCGTCGCGGCACGCGCCGCGAGAGTGTTCGCACGCAGGCCGCCGTCCTCCTTCGGGAGGCCGGCGGCCTTCGTCATTCACCGGCGACCTCGGTCATGCGACAGAGCCCTCGGTCGTGGGGCCGCACCTTCGGTCATGCGGACGTGCCCTCAGTCATGCGGTGGCGGTCCGGATGAACGCCTCACGGAGGAACTCGACATGCGGCAGATGCGCGACCCGGCGGTCCACGTGGAGCATGATGCGCCGGTAGGGCGTCGGGTCGGTCAGCGGTCGTGACGTGAGGTCGGCGGGCAGCTGCGCCACCGCGAGGCGGGGGAGTGCCGCCAGGCCGATGCCGGCGGACACCATGGCGAGGATGCCGTAGTGGTCGTCTGCCCGCGCAGCGTAGCGGGGAGAGATGCCTGCGGCCCGTGCGGCATGGTCGATGACATCGCCGGTCGCGCTGCCCTGCACGTCGGGGTCCAGCAGCGGCTCATCGGCGAGCTGACCGACGGACACGACGGAGTGCTCGCTGAGCGGGTGATCGGCGGGCAGCACGAGCAGGTAGGTGTCGTCCACGAGGTGGTCGCTGCGCAGCCCGCCCCTGGTCACCGGCTCTGCGTGTCCCGGCTCGCTCACGACGTCGACGTCCGCCCGCTGCCGGTCGGTGCCGGTGAAGGGCTCGTTCGTCATCACGTCGTAGCGGAGGTGGGGGAATCGAGCCACAGCCTCACGCAGCACGCCGGGGATCCACTCCCGTGCGACGGACGACGAGCACCCGATCGAGACATGCCCGCGCGGTCCGGAGCGCAGTGCATCGACGACGTCCGTGAGCCGCGCGGACTCCTCGAACAGGTCGTTCGTCTCCGCCGCGAACCTGCGGCCCGCCTCGGTGATCTCGATCCCGCGCCCCACCCGCCGGTACAGGGGGAATCCGACCGCCTGCTGCAGTGCGATGATCTGCTGGCTGACGCTCGCGGGGGAGTACTGGAGGTTCCGCGCAGCCTCCGTCACCGATCCGGTGCTCACGACCGCGCGCCACATCCTCAGCCTGTTGAGATCCCACATGCCCCCATCGTAAGGAAGAGACTGATGGTTGTACGGAGATATCTGCTTTTCCATGACGGTCGGATGGCTCATCCTTGGAGGGGTCTCGCCGTCCGGCGGGGCGTGTGATCGTCAGAGGGAAGAGGTGCCGGATGGCGCTGCGGGAGGTCGCCGGGTGACCGGGGCGGAGTTCATCGCGTTCCTGGGTGCGAGCGTGATCCTGGCGGTGACGCCGGGCCCCGATACGTTCCTGACCCTGCGCTTCGCGGCGCGCAGTGTGCGTGCAGGGCTGGTGTACACCGCCGCGGCGGGCCTGGGTGTCCTGGTGTGGGCCGTGCTCGCTCTCACCGGAGTCGCCGCGCTCCTGGAGCGGTTCCCGGATGTCCGCACGGGGCTGACCTGGGTGGGTGGGAGCTACCTCGTCTTCCTCGGCGTGACTGCGCTCTTCCAGGTCAACAGGGCTCGGCGGGGCTCCGCTGCGCATGCTCCCGCAGGCGAACCGCGCCTGCCCGCCCGCTCGCTGCCGATGGTGTTCCGCACCGGGCTGATCAGTTCGCTCACGAATCCCAAGACGGGGCTGTTCTTCCTGGCCCTGCTCCCGCCGTTCCTGCCGGCGTCGCCCAGCGCGGTCGACCATGTCCTGCTCGTGGCGACCGTCGTCGGGTGCATGCTCGTCTACGGGGCGGGTCTCTCCGTCATCGCAGGTCGTGTGGGCCGGTACCTCACCGGAGGTTCCGGGCCCCTCATCGTCGACGGCGTCGCGGGCGCGATCCTCGTGGTGCTGGGCGTCTCACTCGTCGTCCTCTGACGGGGCGGCGTCTTCGCGGCCGATGGCGGTGGTGCAGACGGCCTCGAGCACCTCGTCCCACGTTCGGACGGCCCACGCGGTGCGCGAGGGCACGAGCGCGACGAGTGCGTCCGCGAGCTCCCCGCGATCGATCGCGCCTGTCATCCGATCGACGAAGACGATCATCCGCGGTCGCGCCAGTCCGCCGAGCTCCGCGTTGACGGTGGCGATGAGTTCGCGCGCCGTTCCCGCACCCGGCTCTCCGTCGGCGACCACGCACGCGATGATCGTGCTGCCGGAGTTCTCCCTGTGCGCGCGCAGCGCCGTGGCCGCACTGACGAAGGGATGCTCCAGCAGGGAGCGGGCGACGGCCTCGAGCGAGATCAGCTGGCCGGACACGGACACCACGGCATCCATCCGGCCGCGGAAGTGCAGGCTGCCGTCAGACGCGGCCGTGACGAGGTCCTCCGTGAAGCCCAGGGCATCCGCCGTCTGGTGCTCCCACCCGTCCGCCAGAGCGTCAGCGAGGACCAGGGACCCCGGGGTGGGCAGGCGCAGGACCAGCTGACCGGACTCGCCGGGTCGGATCGGCTTCCCGTCCTCCCCGAGTGCGGCCACGTGCGCTGTGTCGAGCAGCGTGGACTGTCCGTTCACATGGACGATCCCATTGAGCTCCACCTGTCCCCAGCCGTCCGCGACCTCGCATCCGGTCCCTGAGAACGTCTGCTCCATCCAGCCCCGCAGCCCGGGTTCGACGGGTTCGCCCGCCGTCACGAGTCGGCGCAGGGTGGAGCCGCGGGCGCTGAGTTCGGCGTCGATGTTCCACGAGCGCAGGGTGCGCATCACGGACGGGGACGAGACCAGCGTCGAGACTCCGTAGCGCTCGACCACGTCGAGCGTGCGCAGCTGGTCCGGGACGTCGAGCGTGCCCTCGTAGACCACGACCGTGTCGCCGAACAGCAGCGGACCGATGAAGCCGTGCCAGGTGGAGACCGCCCATGACACGTCTGCTGCGCACCAGAAGACCGGACCGGTGCGAACGGCCGCGTGGAAGGCCGCCGCGGTCATGAGCACCCCTGCTGCGGAGTGCTGGGTCAGCCGTGTGGTCGGTGCTCCGGAGGCCTGCTGCCGGGTGCAGAGCACGTGGTCCGCCGGGACGCCCGCGGACATGCCCGGGACGGGGCCCGCGGCCCGCATGCCCTCCGCGGGCAGCTGTGCTCCGTCGCCGGCAGGATCCGGCGCAGCCGCGCTCGTGGAGGGGCCGGAGCCGATGAGGTCGCTGAACCAGTGGTCGCCGTGGAACCAGGGGACGTCCATGCCGGTGCGGCGGACGACGATCGTGGCCTCGACCCCGGCGGTGCTCGCGAGGGCCTCGTCGGCCCGGTTCTTCAGCGGCAGCACCGCTCCGCGGCGCCACGCGCCGTCCTGGGTGAGCAGGACGGTCGGTGAGAGCTCGTCGATGCGGGTGCCCAGGGCCTCGGGCGGGAGGGAGACGGGGAGCATCGACCATGATGCGCCGATGCTCATGCACGCCAGCATCGTGACGACCGTCTCCGGCAGCCATCCGGTGTGCAGCGCCACGACGGCATCGGCGTCGACCCCCAGCCCGCGCAGCGCGCGCGCAGCCTGCTCGACCTGCTGCGACAGCTGTCCGTAGGTCAGTGAGCGGCGGTCGCCCGGTTCTCCCTCCCAGTGGAGGGCGATCCGGTCGCCGTGCTCCGCCGCATGGCGGTGGACGAGATTCCAGACGACGTCGATCCTGCCGCCGGGGAACCAGGCGCCTGCGGTACCGGGCGCCGTCGGAGGTTCCCAGACCTCGCGGGGCGAGGTCGACCATTCGAGGTGTCCCAGGGATTCCGCCCATTCGTCGTGGACGTCGGACTGCAGGGTGCGCAGCCACGGGGGGATGTGCTCAGCCATGGGAGATGCTCCTTCCGCACGACGCCGCAGTCCGCAGGAGCGATGCGGCGACGGCGTGGGGGTCGGCCGTCGGCTGGAGGTCTGCCGACAGCGCGGCGACCACGACTCCGTCGGCAGCGCGCACGGGCACTGCCACCTCGTTCGAGGCCGTCGGGTCCGCCGATTCGAAGACCACGTGCTCCGCAGAGCGCCAGGCGCTCCGCCTGGATGCCATGTCAGCAGCGGAGTCCGCTGCCTCAGTGGAGGCGGAAGGAGTCGGAGCATGCGGGGCGTCCGAGGTGCCCGAGGTGGAGGTGCCCGAGGTGCTCGAGGCTTCCGGGGTGCCCGGGGCTCCCGGGCCGACCGGACCGACCGGGCCGGCCGGGCCAGCTGGGCCTCCCGGGGCATCCTCGGCTCCGGTGCCCGGCTCTGCGGTGCGGCCGGTGCGGATCGACTCCCACACCTCATCGCCCGCGTGTGCGGCCAGGATGCGGCCGGCCGCGGATTCGAGCGCCGGCACCGACCGGAGCGGGCGGCGGAACGGCCCGCGGTCCCGGGCCTCGGCCTGGTCGATGCACACGGCCTCGCCCCCGATGAGGACGTGCACGGCGATCGTCGCGTCCAGCTGATCGCGCAGGCCGATCATGAACGGGCTCAGCGCCGTGAGGATCGGGTTGTTGGACATCTGATGGACCGCGAGTCGGGTCACGGCCTGTCCCAGTCCGTATCGCGAGGTCGCGGGATCCTGCACCGCATACTCCGCGTACACGAGCGAGCGGAGGAGCCTGTGCACCGTGGGGACGGTCATCCCCGACTGCTGGGCCAGATCCGTGAGCTGGTGGAAGTACGGGCTGCGGGCCAGCAGGTCCATCAGCAGCGTCGCATTGCGGATCGTGCCCAGCCCGCCCTTGGGTGCACCGTTGTCGACCACCATGCGTGTCCGTCCATTCCTCGTCCGTACTCCGGCGTGGAGCACAGATGTCACTGTACGACGCGGCATCTGCTCTCGCAATGAAATATGCATTCGTTCAATCAGGTATTGCATTCAGCATAGTGGAAACGTATTGTGATTCCACCGGGTGACGCCAGTCACTTCCGGAAGCGAGGGCGCACCAAGGACGACCCCTCGCTGGGATCTGCGAGGAGCATCCTTTTGCGAACACGCGCGTACAGACACTCACTCAACGGGAGCTCGATGCCCCCGGGGCAGCCTCTGCTGCGGGTGTCCGACCTGACCCTGAAGTTCGGCGGCGTCACGGCGCTCGCAGACGTGGACATGTCCGTGGAGTCGGGCACGATCCACGCGATCATCGGGCCGAACGGGGCGGGCAAGTCATCCCTGCTGAACTGCATGTCCGGTCTCTACCGGCCCACCTCAGGCTCCGTCGCGCTGCGGTACGTCGCAGATGACGTGGGCCGGGGACGCCGCGATCAGCCTGCGGCGTCGCCGGAGGCGGACATCGACTCCCTCGACATCCGCGAACGCGCGCTCACCAGCCTGCCGCCCCACAGGGTGGCACGCCTGGGGGTCGCGCGCAGCTTCCAGAACATCGAACTGTTCGATCACCTCACGGTGCTCGAGAACATGATGCTCGGCCGCCACATCCACATGAAGCAGAACGTCCTGACCTCGATGCTGTGGTTCGGTCCTGCCCGACGGCAGGAGATCGCCCACCGCGAGATCGTCGAGGAGGTCGTCGACCTGCTCAAGCTGCAGGCGTACCGCCAGAAGCCCGTGGGGACCCTGGCCTACGGCATCCAGAAGCGGGTCGAGCTGGGACGTGCACTCGCCCTCCAGCCGTCGCTGCTGCTGCTCGATGAGCCGATGGCCGGCATGAACGCAGAGGAGAAGGAGGACATGGCCCGCTACATCCTGGACGTCCACGAGCTCGCCGGCGTCTCGATCGTTCTCATCGAGCACGACATGAACGTGGTCATGGACATCTCCAACCGCGTCACGGTGCTGGACTTCGGGAAGGTGATCGGGGACGGCACGCCCCAGGAGGTCATGGACAACCCCCGAGTCATCGAGGCGTACCTGGGAGCGGGGGCGGCGTCATGAGCGCGGCGAACGAGACGGCCCCGTCGGCAGGCGGCTTCGTCGCTGACCGGCCGGCCCACGGGATCACGCACACGATGCCGCAGCTGCTCGAGCGGCTGGCCGCGCAGCGTCCGGACCAGATCGCCCTCCAGGAGAAGCGGTACGGCATCTGGATGCCCATGACGTGGAAGGTCTACCGCGAGCGCGTGCGGGACTTCGCCCACGGTCTGGCCGGACTGGGCGTCCAGCGGGGCGACGTCGTCGCGGTCCTGGGCGACAACCGTCCCGAATGGCTCATCGCGGAGCTGGCGGCGCAGTCACTGGGCGCCGCGGTCGTGGGCATCTACCCGACCTCGATCGGCACCGAGCTCACGCACGTCCTCGCCGTGTCGCGTGCGCGCGTCGTCGTCGCAGAGGACCAGGAGCAGGTCGACAAGCTGCTGGCGATGGACGCGGAGTCCGCGGACGGGGTGCTCGTCGAGCACATCGTCTTCTACGACCCGCACGGCCTGGAGCAGTACGACCATCCGATGCTCCGCGAGTTCACCGCGGTGGAGGACGCAGGGCGGGAGTACGCGAAGGGTCGTGACGGGTGGCTCGACGACGAGATCGCGCGCAGCGAGCCAGAATCACTCGCCGTCATCTGCACGACGTCCGGCACGACCTCGAAGCCCAAGCTCGCAGAGCTGTCCCACGCGAACCTCCTGTCGATGGCGGACCGGCTCACCGAGGTGGATCCCATCGACGCGTCGTTCCGCTACGTGTCGACGCTGCCGTTCGCCTGGATCGGTGAGCAGATGCTCGCCGTGGCGTGCAGCCTCCACACCGGGTTCACCGTGTCGTTCCCGGAGGACTCCTCGACGCAGCGCGCGGACCTCAGGGAGATCGGGCCGGACGTCATGTTCGCCCCACCCCGCATCTGGGAGTCGCTCCTCTCCGAGGTCCAGGTGCGCATCGATGAGTCGGGACCGCTGAAGCGCGCGATCTTCGGCTGGGGCTACGACGTCATGGACAGGGCGGCCACCGTGCGGGCCGAGGGGAAGAAGCCGGGGGCGGGCCTGAAGCTCGCAGCCGGCATCGCGGACCTCGTCGCCACCCGCCCCATCCGTGAACAGCTGGGCCTCACGCGCATCAAGCGCTGCTACACCGGCGGTGCCCCGCTGGGGCCCGACGTGTTCCAGTTCTTCCATTCGATCGGCGTGAACCTCAAGCAGATCTACGGTCAGACGGAGATCTGCGGCATCGCGGTGCTCCACCGCGACGATGCGGTGTCGTTCGCATCGGTGGGTGAGCCGCTGCCCGGCACGGAGATCCAGTTCGGTGACAAGCAGGAGATCATGCTCCGGTCCTCCGCGGTCTTCCGCGGGTACCACCGCAACGACGACGCCACCGGAGAGGCCGTGACCCGTCAGGGCTGGCTGCACACCGGTGACGCGGGCTACCTCGATGACAACGGACAGCTGATCGTCGTCGACCGGCTCAAGGACGTCGTCTTCGCGGACGACGGCACGATGTACTCCCACGCGTTCATCGAGAACAAGCTGAAGTTCTCCCCGTACGTGGAGGAGGCGGTCGTGTTCTCCGGCACCGGACTCGACGTGCCGGAGGCCGCGGATGCCGACGCCGCCATGTGCGCGATCATCACGGTCGACCCCGCGACTGTGGGCGCATGGGCCGAGCACAACCGGATCTCCTTCACCACCTACACGGATCTCGCCTCGAAGCCCGAGGTGTACGACCTCGTCGCAGAGGAGATCGCGACCGCCAACGAAGGGCTCATGGAGCGCATCCGCGTCAACCGGTTCGTGCTGCTCCACAAGCAGTTCGACCCGGACGACGACGAGATCACTCGGACGCGGAAGGTGCGGCGCAACGTCATCGGTGAGCGCTACGCCCCGATCATCACCGCACTCGCGGAGGGACAGGAAGAGCTCACGATGGAATCGACGGTCACCTACCAGGACGGCACGGTCGCACAGCGCTCCCTGCCGCTGCGGATCTTCGACCTCACCGGATATTCGCTGCCCGCCGGCCGCGTGCGTCGCAAGGTCTGGAGTGGTCGCAAGTGAGCACCTTCGTCACGCTTCTCGTCATCGGACTGTCCGAGGGTGCGATCCTCGCGCTCGCCGCCCTGGGCTTCGTCCTCATCTACAAGGCGACCGGAGTCATCAACTTCGCGCAGGGCGAGTTCCTGCTCATCGGCGCCTACTCCTTCTACACGGCATTCGTCGTCATGCAGCTTCCGATCGTGCTCGCGCTTCTCGTCGGAGTGCTGGTCGCGGTGGTGGTCGGCGTGGTCGTCGAGCGGTTCATCCTCAGACCCATGGTGGGACAGAGCCACATATCGATCATCATGGTGACGATCGGACTGGCGAGTGTGCTGAGTGCGCTCGTCCAGATGTTCTACGGGACGCAGCCGCGGTCCATGCCGCCCATCCTGCCGCGCGGCTCCGTCTCCATCCTGGGCGGCACCGTGCCGGTCAACCGCCTGTGGGCGATCGTCATCTGCGCCGTCGTGCTGGGCCTGCTGACCTGGTTCTTCCAGAAGTCCCGCCACGGCGTCGCAATGCGGGCCGTCGCGGACGACCAGCAGGCGGCGATGACCGTGGGCATCTCCGTGCGCCGCGTGTTCGCCATGTCGTGGGCGCTCGCCGCGATCTCCGCACTCATCGCCGGCGTGACGCTGGCGGACATCACGACGGTGGAGATGAACATCGTGAACTTCGGGCTCCTCGTGTTCCCCGTGGTCATCATGGGCGGTCTCGACTCCGTGCCCGGCACCATCGTCGGCGGCCTCACGATCGGCCTCGTCACGCAGTTCGTCTCCGGCTACATGGATCCGGGCCTCGCAGAGATCGTCCCCTACCTCGTCCTCGTCCTCGTGCTGCTGGTCCGCCCGTACGGCGTGTTCGGCGAGAAGCGCATCGAAAGGGTCTGAACCATGGCAGCAGTCGAAACCGGACGGCATCATACGAGTTACCGGTCAGAGCTCCGTCTGTGGCACACCCGCCCGCAGATCGTGCGGATGGCGGTCCTCGCCGTCATCGTCATCATCCTCCCGTTCATCCTGGACGACTACTGGCTGGCACTGGCGAACACCGCGCTGATCGCGGCGATCGGAGCGATCGGCCTCAACATCCTCGTGGGCTACACGGGACAGATCTCCCTGGGCCAGGGCGGCTTCTTGGCAGTCGGCGCGTTCACCTCCGCGATCCTCACGGACCGGCTCGGGATGCCCGCACCGGTCTCGATCATCGGGGCCGTGATGCTCACCGCCGCGATCGGCGTGATCGTGGGCCTGCCCGCGCTCAGGCTCAAGGGGCTCTACCTCGCGATCGCCACCCTCGCGTCCCAGATGGTCATCCTCTTCATCGTCCGCCGGTGGGAGTTCCTCACGGAGGGCCAGGGCTTCCTCGACGTCGCGCGGCTGGAGGTGTTCGGGTTCCGCCTGGACCGCGCGAACTTCGAGCAGCAGTGGTACATGATCCTCCTCGTGCTCGCGATCCTCGCGGCGCTCACGGCGACGAACCTGTTCCGCACGGGGGTGGGCCGGTCCTTCATGGCGGTCCGCGACCAGGACATCGCCGCATCGGCGATGGGCGTGAACCTCACCCGCGCCAAGCTCACGGCGTTCGCCGTGTCGAACGGCTACGTGGGGCTCGCCGGAGCGCTCATGGCGCACTACACGGAGATCCTGTCGTGGGAGAAGTTCACGCTCGACGTGTCGATCCTCTACCTCGCGATGATCATCGTCGGGGGCATGGGATCGGTCGCCGGTGCCGTGTACGGGGCCGTGTTCATCACGCTCCTGCCGGTCCTCGTCCGCGAGGTGGCGGACGTGGTGGGCGGCGCGGTGCCGATCATCAGGGACCAGCTGCCCGCGGTCGAGCACGGGGTCTTCGGCCTCACGATCATCGTCTTCCTCATCTTCGAGCCGCGCGGCCTCAACCGGATCTGGGAACGGATCAAGGACTGGTTCGGCTACTGGCCGTTCCGCTACTAGACGCACCACACCCCTCAGCAGCGGGCCGAAGGCCCACGGCGACCCACACAAGGAGAAAGCAATGAAGCACTCTCGTTTCCTCTCAGCAGCAGCCTTCGCGGCTGTCACCGCGATGACCCTCAGCGCCTGCGGCGGCGGAGGCGCCGCCAGCGCGGATTCCGACGAGCCGATCCCGATCGGTGTCATCGCGGACCTCTCCGGTGCGACCGGCGATGTGGGGACGCCCTACAACGAGGGGATGCTCGCGTACGTGGAGCAGCTCAACGCGGACGGAGGCATCAACGGTCGCGAGATCGATGCGATGTCCAATGACTACGCCTACGAAGTCCCCCAGGCGGAGGAGCTCTACCGCCGCTACCTGAGCGACGAGGCCGTCGCCATCCAGGGGTGGGGCACCGGCGACACGGAGGCACTGCGCACCCGCGTGGCCAACGACGAGCTCCCGTTCATGTCCGGTTCGTTCTCCGAGGAGCTCACGGACGTGGAGGAGTCGCCGTACAACTTCCTCGTCGCCGCGACGTACTCCGACCAGATGCGCGCCGCGCTGAACTGGATCGCGGAGGAGTCCGGCGGAGAGGCGGGCGTCGCAGCACTGCACCACGACTCCCCGTTCGGCACGTCGCCCGTGGGCGACGGTGAGGCGTGGATCGACGAGCAGGGCCTCGACATCGACTTCACCTCCCACGCGATGCCCGCGGGCACGACGAACTTCGCAGGCATCCTGAGCCAGGTGGATTCCGCGGGTGCGGAGTACATCATCATCCAGAACGTGGCGAGCCCCGCGGCCCAGCTGGCCCGCGACCTCAAGGCGCAGGGCGGCGACCAGACGATCGTCTGCCTCAACTGGTGCGGCAACGAGCTGTTCGCGACCGGTGCCGGTGATGCGGCGGAGGGCCACGTCATGGTGCAGCCCATCGCGCCGATCACCACCGAGCGGCCCGGACACGAAGCCATCCTCGCGTACGCCGACGAGAACGGCATGGATCCGGCCGACATCCAGGTCAGCTTCGTGCAGGGCTGGTACGCGATGCACATCATGGCCGAGGGCATCCGCCACACGCTCGACGCCGGCGAGGACCTCACCGGCCCGGCGATCCGCGAATCGCTCGAGACGATGGGCCCGATCGACACCGGCGGAGTGATCGGTGAGGGAACCGTCGAGTTCAGCGCGGACTCGCACCGCGGCTCCACCACCACGGGACTCTACGAGGTCAAGGACGGCGAGCTGGCCGTCATCGAGGAGGCGGTGTCGCCGTGACCGCCGCTCCGGAAGCGGCGCCGGGGGCGGGCCCCCCGGCCGCCGCGCCCTCGCTGCTCTCGATCAACAACATCGAAGTCATCTACGACGAGGTGATCCTCGTCCTCCGCGGGCTGTCGCTCGAGGTTCCGAAGGGGCAGATCGTCGCTCTGCTGGGATCCAACGGCGCCGGCAAGTCGACCACGCTCAAGGCGGCGTCGGGGCTGCTGCCCAGCGAGCAGGGGGAGGTGACGAGCGGATCCATCTCCTTCGCTGGTGAGGACATCACGAAGATGGACGCACCGGAGAGGGTGAAGCGGGGCCTGAGCCTCTGCATGGAGGGACGCCACGTCTTCCCCCACCTCACCGTGTCGGACAACCTGCTGGCGGGCGGCTACACGAAGGCGAAGGAAGCCGGCGAGACGCTCGACTTCGTCTACGAGTTCTTCCCGAAGCTCGCGGACATGCGGGCACGGACCGCGGGCTTCCTGTCCGGCGGCGAGCAGCAGATGCTCGCGATCGGGCGGGCGCTCATGAGTCAGCCGACCCTGCTCATGCTCGACGAGCCGTCGCTGGGACTCGCTCCGCTCCTGGTGGAGGAGATCTTCGCAACGATCGCGAAGCTCAACGCGGACACCGGGCTCACCGTGCTCGTCATCGAGCAGAATGCGCGGACGGCGCTCTCCGTGGCCCACCACGGCTACATCATGGAGCAGGGCCGGATCATGCTCGAGGACGAGGCGGATGCGCTCGCCGACAACCCCGACGTCAAGGAGTTCTACCTGGGCGTCGGAGGGGACGCGGGCAAGCGCAGCTACCGGGACGTCAAGCACTACCGGCGCCGCAAGCGCTGGTTGTGAGGGAGGACCACCATGACAACGACGAACAGCGCCGACGCGGCGCGGCTCCTCCAGTCCGCCGCAGCGGCGGATCCGACTCTGGCGACGAGGCTCGCCGAGGCGGGCATCGATCCGGCGACCGTCTCCGGACCCGACGACCTCGCGGCCGTTCCGGTCCAGAGCAAGGATGCGAGGGTCGCTGGCCGGGACCACGTCCTCGGCGGCGGTGTGCCCCGGCGGATCTTCCAGTCACCGGGCCCGATCTACGAGGCCCAGCCGGACGGCGACGATCCGTGGCGGTGGCGCGAGGCCCTCGCATCCGCGGGACTGGTGCCGGGCGACATCGTCCTCAACTGCTTCGGCTACCACCTCTCGCCGGCTGGAGCGATGTTCGATGAGGCGGTCGTGGCGGCGGGTGCCACGGTGCTGCCCGGCGGCATCGGGAACCAACAGCTGCAGGTGCAGGCGATCCGTGACCTCGGCATCCGCGGGTATGTGGGTCTGCCCAGCTACCTCAAGGCGCTCATCGACCTCTTCGCGGCAGAGGGCGGGACGCCTGCGGACATGCCGCTGCAGTACGCCGTGGTCACCGCGGAGCCCCTCCCGGACAGTCTGCGGGCGGAGCTGGAGGCCTGGGTCCCCGCCGTGCGGATGGCCTACGGATCCGCCGAGGCCGGCCTCATCTCCTACGAGGACGGACGCGGCGCCGGCATGGTCACCGCGGCGGACATCGTCGTGGACGTCTGCGACATCGCCGACGGCACGCCGGTGACGACGGACGCCCCGGGCGAGGTCGTCGTCTCGATCCTGCGGGAATCGGCGCCGCTGGTCCGGTTCGGCACGGGTGACCTGTCGGCCTGGGTGATCGACGGCGGGGAGCCCGTCCTGACCGACGGGCGGCGCAGGCTGGTCGGGGTGCTGGGGCGGACGGGTCAGGCGACCAAGGTCCGCGGCATGTTCCTGCACCCCACCCAGGTGAAGGCGGTCGCGGCGAAGCTCGCGGGCACCGAGGCGCTGCGGTTCCTGGTCGGCCGTGAGGACCACAAGGACACGATCGTCGCCGAGGTCGTCGTCGCCGCGGGTGCTGACGCTGAGGTCGCGCAGGCCGAGGCCGCGGATCTGATCCGCTCGGAGCTGCGGTTCCGCGCGGAGGTCCGCGCCGTCGCAGCGATCGAGGGCGACGAGGTCATCGTCGACGAGCGGTCGTGGGACTGAGCTTCCAGCCGCTTCTCCATATCGAATGCTCACAATCCGTGTGATCCGGCAACGGTATTCGCATGGATTGTGAGCATTCGATCTCTGCGCCCGGTGGGGAAAACCCCCGTGAGCCGTCTGGTCGTCACCAGTGAGGAGCCTGTGGGGCCGTTCCTAGTGTGAGGGCATGACCGCAGCCCCCGCATCCCGTCCGGCCCCCTCCGCCGTCGAATCACACCCGCAGCCGACCGTCGTCCCACAGGTCCCACAGGTCCCACAGGTCCCACAGGTCCCACCGGTGCTGCCGGTTCCACCGGTCCCGCCCCAGCCCGCGGCGACGCCCGGCCGCGCGTTCGCCCTCATCGTGGGCGCGTCGATCGCGGTGCTGACCGCCGTCTGCGGGGTCTTCCTGATCCTCGACGTCTCCGTGCCTTCCTGGGCGCTCGTCATCGGCCGGTGGATCCCCGCGTTCGTCGCACTCGTGGTCCTGCTGCGCATGCCGGTGCTCCACGGGACGGGATGGGGGACGCTCGCATCCTGGTGGGGACTGCGGCGGAGGCGGGGTGCGGAGGACCGTCCGCGGTTCATCGGGACGGTCGTCGCGAGCGCGGGAGCGGCCGCGGGCGTGATCGTCATCGCGGTCGTCACCGCTGCGCTCGCCGCCACCGTCGGTGCGATCGAGCTCCAGGCCACAGGGGTGCTCGTGATGGGGGTGCTGGCGATGCTTCCGCTCACCCTGGTCTTCGCGGTGTCCACCCTGGGGGAGGAGGTGGTGTGGCGGTCGCATCTGCCGCGTCTGGTGGACGGCGGGTTCTGGCCGTCGGCCTGCCTGATCGCTGCGGCGTGGACGGCATTCCACGTGCCGCTGCACCTCACGTACGTGCTCCAGGGCGATATGCCCGCCTCGCACGCGACCGCGCTGACACTCGGCCTGCTGCCGCTCAGCCTGTTCCTCAGCGCGGCGGCGGCTCGCTGGGGGAACGTGTGGCCGGCCGTCATCGCCCACGCCGTCCCGTTCTCCGCGCTGACACTCGCGACCGATGCTCCGGCGCTCGATGCGGCAGGGGTGTGGACGGTGACCGGGATCAGCGCAGCCCTGTTCCTCAGCGCATCCATGGCGATCGCTCCGGTGCAGGGGGACGGAGGAGGGGGCGCGCACCGCGGGATCCGGCGGTGATTCGTTTCCCGGAGCACCGGGAGCGTGGGATGCTGGGACGGCGGTTCGGCTCTCGATGCCCGCTGTTACGCTGATCGAGGACCGCGCCCGCGGCTGTCCTACCGTCCCGTGAGGAGTACCCCCCAGATGACTGAAGTCCCGTCCTCGTTGAACGCCGGCCTCGCCGACGTCGATCCGGAGATCGCACAGGTGCTGGACCAGGAGCTGTCGCGTCAGCGCGGCACGCTGGAGATGATCGCATCGGAGAACTTCGTCCCGCGCGCAGTCCTGCAGGCGCAGGGCTCCGTCCTGACGAACAAGTACGCGGAGGGCTACCCGGGTCGCCGCTACTACGGCGGCTGCGAGTACGTGGACGTCGCGGAGGAGCTCGCGATCGACCGGGCGAAGTCACTGTTCGGCGCGGCGTACGCGAACGTGCAGCCGCACTCGGGCGCGCAGGCGAACGCAGCCGTCATGCACGCGTTCGCGCGTGCGGGCGACAAGCTGCTGGGCATGGACCTGGCCCACGGCGGACACCTCACTCACGGGATGAAGATCAACTTCTCCGGTCGTCTCTACGACATCGCCTCCTACGAGGTGGACCCGGACACCTACCGCGTCGACATGGACAACGTCCGTGAGCGCGCGCTCGAGCACCGTCCGAAGGTCATCGTCGCCGGCTGGTCCGCGTACCCGCGTCAGCTCGACTTCGAGGCCTTCCGGTCCATCGCGGACGAAGTGGGCGCGACTCTCTGGGTCGACATGGCGCACTTCGCGGGTCTGGCGGCCGCGGGTCTGCACCCCAACCCCGTCCCGATCGCGGACGTCGTGTCCTCGACGGTCCACAAGACGATCGGCGGCCCCCGCTCCGGGTTCATCCTGTCGAAGGACGAGGCGCACGCGAAGAAGCTCAACTCCGCCGTCTTCCCGGGACAGCAGGGCGGTCCGCTCATGCACGTGATCGCGGCCAAGGCCGTCGCCTTCAAGCTGGCGGCACAGGCGGAGTTCAAGGAGAAGCAGGAGCGGACGCTGCGCGGAGCGCGGATCCTCGCCGACCGCCTGCAGGAGGCCGACGTCGCAGACACCGGCGTCCAGGTGCTCACCGGCGGCACCGACGTGCACCTGGTGCTCGTCGACCTGCGCAACTCCCAGCTGGACGGCAAGCAGGCGGAGGACCTCCTCCACGAGGTCGGCATCACGGTCAACCGCAACGCGGTGCCGTTCGACCCCCGCCCGCCGATGGTGACGTCGGGTCTGCGCATCGGCACCCCGGCGCTCGCGGCCCGCGGGTTCGGCGACGCGGAGTTCACAGAGGTGTCGGACATCATCGCGCAGGCGCTCAAGCAGGGCGCTGACGCTGACGCGCTCCGCGCCCGCGTGCAGAAGCTGGGCGACGACTTCCCCCTCTACGAAGGGCTGGAGCAGTACTGATGACGACAGACACGGGCACGGCTGCGGATGCCGCGGCCGAACCGCTGAAGCTCGATGGCAAGGCGACTGCGGCGACGATCAAGCAGGAGCTGGCCGCGCGCGTCTCCGCGCTGCACGAGCGCGGGGCGACACCGGGGCTCGGCACGCTGCTGGTCGGCGACGACCCGGGTTCGCAGTGGTACGTCGCGGGCAAGCACCGCGACTGCGAGGAGATCGGGATCGCGTCGATCCGCGAGGATCTGCCGGAGACCGCCACGCAGCAGGAGATCGAGGACGCGGTCCGCCGCCTCAACGAGAATCCTGAGTGCACCGGCTACATCGTGCAGCTGCCGTTGCCCAAGGGCATCGACGAGAACCGGGTGATCGGCCTCATCGATCCGGAGAAGGACGCCGATGGACTGCACCCGCAGAACCTCGGCAGCCTCGTCCTGCGGGTCAAGGAGGAGATCGAGACGCCACTGCCCTGCACCCCCGCGGGCATCGTCGAGCTCCTCACGCGCCACGACATCGACCTGAACGGCAAGCACGTGGTCGTCCTGGGGCGCGGCGTGACGGTGGGGCGCCCGATCGGGCTCCTCCTGACGCGCAGGGATGTGAACGCGACGGTCACGCTCACCCATACGGGCACGCAGGACCTCGCGTCGCTGGTCGCCCAGGCGGATGTCATCGTGGCGGCCGCGGGACAGGCCGGGATGGTGAGCGCCGACATGGTGAAGGACGGCGTCATCCTCATCGACGTGGGCGTGTCCCGCGAGGAGGATCCGGAGACCGGGAAGTCGAAGGTCGTCGGCGACATCGCGAAGGAGGCCCGGGCGCGGGCGTCCGCCTTCACCCCGAACCCCGGCGGGGTCGGACCGATGACGCGGGCGATGCTGCTGGTCAACGTCGTCGGCATCGCGGAACGGCACGCGGCCGAGGCCTGACGGGCTGACGGGTTCAGCTGAGCTGACAGGTCGGACCGGGCTGACAGGGTCGACCGAACTGAGACTTTCGTCGACTGCGGGCTCTCCACCTCAGGGTGGGGAGCCCGCAGTCGTGGTTCCAGCGGTGCCCTCGACCCACGGCGCATCGGGAAGGAACCTGATGAGCCGGGAGGTGGGCTGGCTCAGGGCGGTGCCGACGACCTCGGCGGCGAACTTCTGAGCGTAGAGGTCCACCAGGGAGGTCATCACCGCGGCGACCCGCCTGCCCGCGTCGAGTCCGGGAGTCAGCTCGTCGGGGAGCGACGGCAGGAACATCGCGCGCTTTGACGTCTCGTAGAAGCCGTCGTAGTACGTCGCCAGATCGACTGACTGCTCGGTCGAGCGTGCGGCGATCTGCTCGAGTGCGCGCACCTCCTCGTGGAGGCCGCGCACGTCGAAGGCGATCTCAGTCCATCTGCGCGCCTGCTCCCGGTCAGCGGGGACGAGGGTGCACCGCTCCCAGAGGACGCCCTCGGCGCCGTGGGCGTCACGGATGCCGCCCGCTTCCTCGAACTCTGTCACCAGAGTGGCTGCGAGAGTCCCCGCAGCGTCCTCGAAGCCGATGAGGACGCCGGGCCGCAGCTGTCGGTAGCCCGAGAACTGCGCGGCGTACACGATCCGGTCCCGCAGCGACCGTCTGCTCTCCGGCACCGCCACGATGAGTCCGTGGAACGCGCCGGTGAAGGCCGGTGCGTCTGCGTCGCCCGACAGGGTGGAGAACCCGCGCTGCAAGGACTCGTCCAATGTGTACACCGATGCGGTGCCGGCCTTCTCCCGGTGCATGAGCCCTCGCTGGGTCAGGCGCGTCACCTGGTTGCGGACCGCGGAGGGCTTGATGCCGCGCATGCCCAGCACTGCGGTGATGACGGGCCCGGGGAGCGACGCCGCTCGCAGGGAGCCGAAGACGGACACGATGTCGAAGGATCCGCGGGTCAAGCGGTAGCGGGGCAGCTCTGCCACGGTGTGACTCCGTTTCGGGACGAAGTGGTCGGTCGTGTAGAACCGACTCTACCGTGAGGAGCATCACAGCAAAGCGGTCGATGGAGGAGGAATCATGGCACAGGCATCCGGCATCGGAATCCAGGACAACTTCTATCAGTCAGCGATCTCGGCAGGCATAGCCGTCGGCATCACCGCGATCATCGGCTTCGTCTGCTTCATGATCTTCGGATCGGGGATCCAGGAGACCATGCAGTGGGTGGTGACGCTCTGCCTGGTGTCAGGAGGCGCCACGTTCGCCGGCGTCGCCGTCGGGATGTCCGCCGGGGCGAAGCGGGAGCGGAGTCTGGCACAGACCCCGTGAGGGCTCTGGCTTCGTAAGGGCACAGGCTCCGTGCGGGCACGCCCCGTGAGGACTGGCCCTCACGAGGGCTCAGTACGAGCGGGGGAGCCCCAGGACCTTCGTGCCGAGGTAGTTCAGCACCATCTCCTGGCTGACCGGGGCGATGCGCATGAGGCGGACCTCCCTGAGGTAGCGACCCACGTGGTACTCCTCCGAGTACCCCATGCCGCCGTGGACCTGCAGCGCGCGGTCGGCGGCTTCGTGCCCCGCCTCTGCGCAGAGATACTTCGCGGTGTTCGCCTCGCGGCCGCTGGGCAGGCCGCGGTCGTAGGTCCAGGTGGCGCGACGGAGGGACAGCTCCGCTGCATCGAGCTTCGCGAGCGAGTCCGCGAGCGGGAACTGGAGCCCCTGGTTCATGCCGATCGGGCGGTCGAAGACGACGCGCTCCTTCGCGTACTCCGTGGCCTTCGCCAGTGCGGCGCGTCCGATCCCCAGAGCCTCTGACGCGATGAGCATGCGCTCGGGGTTGAGGCCGTCGAGGATGTAGGTGAAGCCCTTGCCCTCTTCGCCGACGCGGTGGGCCTCGGGTACGACGAGGTCGTCGATGACCAGTTCGTTCGACGACACGGCGTTGCGGCCGATCTTGCGGATGGGCCGGATCGATACGCGGTCCCGGTCGAGGTCGGTGAAGAAGAGGGTGAGTCCGTCGGTCGGCTTCTCGACCTCGCTTCGCGGAGTCGTCCTGGTCAGCAGGAGGATCTTCTCCGACTCGAGGGCCTTGGAGATCCAGACCTTGCGGCCGTTGATGACGTAGTCGGAACCGCGGCGCGCCGCGGTCGTCGTGATGCGGGTGGTGTCCAGGCCGGCATCCGGTTCGGTCACGCCGAAGCACACGTGGAGGTCTCCCGAGGCGACGCGCGGGAGGTTCTCATCCTTGAGTGCGTCGGAGCCGTGGACGATCACGGGGTGCATTCCGAAGAGGGTCATGTGCACCGCGCTCGCGGCGTTCATCGCACCGCCGCCCGCGGCGATCGCCTCGAGCAGGAGGGTGGCCTCCGTGATCCCCATGCCTCCGCCGCCGTACTTCTCCGGGGTGGTGATCCCAAGCCAGCCGTGGGATGCGAGGTGGTCGTAGAACTCCTGGGGGAATTCGCGATCCGCGTCCTTCTGCGCCCAGTACTCGTCATCGAACGGGGCCACGATCTCCCGAGCGGCTTCGCGGATGTCGATCTGCTCGTCGGTCAGTCCGAACTCCATGGGGTCCTCCTGGTGTCTTCGCCATGCTTTCCCTTAAAGGTACTACCATAAAGCGGTAGACGTGAAGGGGGATCATGAGTGGATCGGAGTCGGTGGCCGCTGATGTGCGTGCGCGGATCCTGTCCGGCGAGCTGCCGGTGGGTCGCGCGCTGCCGCCGGAGCGAGAGCTCGCGGACGAGCAGGGCGTGAGTCGGACGACTGTGCGCGCGGCGCTGACGCTGCTGGAGGCCGAGGGGCTCGTCGTCAGGCGCGTGGGGCGCGGCGGGGGGACGTTCGTGTCCGAGCCGGGGACGCGTGCGGTGACCTCTGCGCTCCAGCGGACCGTGGGGATGTCGGGATTCCCCGCCGTGGACCTCGCGGAGGCGCGACGAGAGATCGAGCCGCGGTGCGCCGCCTTCGCGGCAGCGCGGATCTCCGCAGCGCAGCTCGCTGACCTGCGAGATCTGCAGGCGATCATGGCGCGCACGCGCGATAGGGCGGAGTTCTTCGCGGCGAATGCGCGCTTCCACGTGCTCATCGCGGAGGCGAGCGGCAACGCCGTCCTCTCCGCGGTCATCAGCGGCCTCGTCGTCCCGATCCGCGACGTGACCGATGACCCGGTGCGCATCCGTGAGCAGGAGATGGCCTCGACGGTCCGCGTGCACGAACTCATCATCGCCGCGTTGTCCGACGGTGACTCCGACGCCGCGGAGGCTGCGATGCGGGCTCACCTGAGTGCGCATGCGGACGTGGTCGGCGGTGCGTAGGGCGATCGTTCTGTCCGCCGGTCGTTGAGCAGGTCGACGGCCTGACGGTGCCGAGTCAGCTCTATAGCGTTGTTCGCGCTTACGAACGGAAGTTCGCAAATACCAATGGAGGTATGACTCGATGGTCGATGATGACGTCCACCGCGCACGCCGCAGAGCACCGCGACCACGGCGTGCCGTCCGCGGTGTCCGTGCGTGCGCGGCGGCTGCGCTCGTCTCTGCTGTGGGGCTGCTGAGCTCCTGTGCCGGAGACACCGATGACACCGCAGTGCTCAAGCTCGCGGACAGCTACGCGACGACCCACATGTTCGCCCGGTACGGGGTCGAGGGCTTCATCGAAGACGTCACCGAACAGGGTCCGGGCGAGGTGGGCATCGAGTACTACCCGGCCGGGCAGCTGGGGAGCGCGCGGGACATCGTCAATCTCGCGCAGGCCGGATCCCTGGAGATCACGCCTGCGGCACCCGCATACCTGTCCGACCAGCTGCCGCTGTCGAGCGTGACGGACCTGCCGGGCCTCGCTGACGATTCGTGTGTGGCCTCCGCCGCCTTCAGCGACCTGCTCGATGAAGGCGGAGTCCTCTATGAGGAGGAGTACGCGCCGCGCGGACTCAGGCCGCTGTGGGTCGCGGTGATCCCCTCCTACGAGATCATGACGGCCTCCCGGAAGGTGGAGACGCCGGAGGACATGGTGGGGCTCACGATCCGTTCGTCCGGAGGCGCGATGGATACGAACATCGGCTCCTTGGGCGGTGCGCCGGTGAGCATGACCGCGGCGGACGCCTATGAGGCGCTGTCCCGCAACACCGTCGACGGCATCTCGTTCCCGTATGCCAGCGTCACGCCGTACAAGCTGGAAGAGGTGCTCAACTACTCCACGAAGGGCCTCAACCTCGGATCCTTCGCGATTCCGTACGTCATCGCCGAAGACGCGTGGCAGGACCTGAGCGCGAAGCAGCGGGAGCAGATCACCACGGCCGCGGACGATGCCAGCCAGAGGCTGTGCGACGGCATCGCCGAGGAGAACCCTGCCTCCGAGGAGCTCATGCGTGAAGCGGGGATCACGTTCACAGAGCTGACGGATCCGCAGGTGGAGGAGTTCGCGGAGTACCTCGAGCCGCTGCGCCGGCAGTGGGCCGACGAGTTCGATGCCGTCGGCCGACCCGGGACCGAGGTCCTTGACGCGTACGAAGAGGCGGTGGCCCGTCATTCGGCCGCCGCAGAGGAGGGCTGAGACCATGGTGAACGGATCAGCGAAGAACCCGGGCCTCGAACCGACTCCCGAACCGACTCCCGAATCGGCGCCCGTACCGGCACCTGCACCGGCGCCCGGAGACGACGGTCCGGGTGCGATCGCGGACGAGGGCGCCACGTCGATGCCCGCAGCCGCCGTCAGCATGCACCCGGTGGTGCGGGGGGTGGGCCGAGCGAGTGCTGCGGCGGCGGGCCTGTCCGTCTTCTGCCTGTTCGTGGTCATGCTCGTCGAGGCGGGCGCGCGCTACCTGCTGTCGGCACCTCTGGGATGGAACGTGAGTGCTGTCGAGCGGGTCATGATGCCCGGCATGGTCTTCCTCGCGCTGCCGTGGATGTACGTCTGCGCCGGTCACGTGAGCGCTGGGATGGTGTACTCGCGGATGTCCCCGGCACTGCAGTCGGCCGCGCGCGTCGTCGCGTTCGTGTGCATCGTCGTCGTCGCGGCGCTCCTCTTCGCGTCGGGACTCAACGGAGTGCTCCAGTCGATGGCGCTGGGCGACGCTCCACCGCCCGCCTCCTCTGAGGTCCCCATACCGACCTGGACCTGGCTCGCCATCCAGCCCGTCGGTGCACTGGGTCTCCTCATCGTTGCGCTCGTCGATGCGCGTCGCTTCCTGCGCGACGGCGAGATCGAGGACGAGTCGGAAGGACACGAATCATGATCGTGCTCGTCATCACGCTGCTTCTGCTCGCACTGATCCTCCTGCGTGTGCCGGTCGCGTTCGCGATCCTCGTCGCCGGGCTCGTCGGCATGGTCGCCATCGACGGATTCTCTGCCGCGTTCGCGGTCCTGCAGGTCATCCCGATGAGCGCCTCCGGCAAGTTCTCGCTCTCCGCCATCCCGCTCTTCATCCTCATGGCGCACTTCGTGCTCGCGAGCGGTGCGCTGACCTCCCTGTTCGAGAGCGCACGGGTGCTCGTGGGCCGCGTCCGGGGAGGCACCGGGATCGCAGCGGTGCTCGCGGGCGCCGGCTTCGCATCGGTGTCAGGGTCGTCGACCGCGTCAGCGGCGACGCTCGCCCACACGTCGACGGGGGAGATGATCAGGCAGGGCTACTCGCCCCGCCTGGCGACCGGCGCGGTCGCGAGCGCGGGGACGCTGGCAGCGATGATCCCGCCCTCCATCCTCCTGATCTTCTACGCGATCACGGCGGAGACGAGTGTCGGCCAGACACTGCTGGCCGGACTGGTGCCGGGTCTGCTCATGGCGGCGACACTGTGCGCCGTCGTCTACATCCTGGCTCTGCGCGGCCAGGCACCGGCGGCCGACGGCAGCACGATGCGGGAGAAGGCCCGCGCGCTCGCCGGGCTCCTGCCGGTGGGTGTCCTGTTCGTCCTCGTGGTCGGTGCGGTGTTCTTCGGCATCACGACTGCGACCGAGGCCGCGGCCGTGGGCGCGCTCGGAGCCCTGGGACTCATGGTCGTGTACCGGAAGGCGACGTGGAAGAACATCCGCGAGTCCCTCGTCGGCACCGTCACGAGCAGCGCGATGATCATGGTGATCATCGTCGGGGCGCACGTGTTCGGCCACTTCCTCGCGGAGAGCCGCGTGACCCCCGCCGTCGTCGAGGCGGTGGGCGAGTGGCAGGTCCCCTCCGTCCTCATCATGCTGGGAGTCGTCTTCGTCTACCTGATCCTCGGATTCTTCATGGATCAGATGGCGATCATCGCACTCACCGTCCCCGTCACCCTGCCACTCGTCGAAGCGCTGGGCTACGACCCGATCTGGTTCGGCATCGTCGTCATCCTCGTCGCAGAGGTCGGACTCGTCACCCCGCCGCTCGGCCTCAATGCGTTCGTGACCGCCCGTGCGAGCCGCATCCCGCTGGAGACGGTGTTCCTGGGCGCAGTGCCCTTCATCATCGGCATGCTCGTCGTCGTCGCACTGATCTTCTCCTTCCCCCAGCTCGCGCTGTTCGTTCCTGAGATGATGAACGGATGACGGAAGGAGGAGGTTCCATGCTGGGAGCGGCTCCGCTCGACGGCGTCCGGGTGCTCGAGGTCGGCACCGTGATCATGGCGCCGTATGCGGGCAAGGTGCTCAAGGACCTCGGCGCCGAGGTCATCAAGGCGGAACCGCCGGGAGGCGACATCGGGCGTCGGATAGGACTGCTCGGGCCGAACGGAACGAGTGTCCTGGCGATGAACCTCAATGCGGGCAAGCGCAGCATCGTCGTCGATGCGCGCACGGGGACGGGACGGCGGGTGATGGACGGCCTGATCGCCTGGGCAGACATCGTCCTCACGAACACCCTTCCCGCACGTCGTGAGGAGTTCGGCCTCTCGTGGGACCACGTCCGCGCGGTGAACCCGCGCGCGATCCTCGTGACCGGCCAGGGCTTCGCGAGCGATTCCGCACGGCGGGACTCGCCAGCGTACGACGATATCGTGCAGGCGGCGTCAGGTGTGGCGGACACCTACCGGCTGCGCGATGGCGAGCCCCGCTATTCGCCGTACGTCGTCGCTGACAAGGTGTGCGGCATGACGATGGCGCAGTCCGCGCTCGCCGCGCTCCACCGCCGCTCCGTGGACGGGGAGGGGTGCTGGGTCGACGTGCCGATGGTCGACACGATGGCGGCGTTCACACTCGTGGAGCACATGGGCGGGGCGACGTTCTCGCCTGCCCGGGGTGACGTGGGCTGGTCCAGGGTGCTCGCACCGCAGCACCGGCCGCATCCGGCGCTCGACGGGTGGGTCTGCGTCATGCCGTACACGGACGCGAACTGGCACAGCTTCTGCACTCTGATCGAGAGGCCCGACTACCTGACCCATCCCCAGGTCGCGACGAATCGCGATCGCAGCGCCGACCCGACGCTCTACGAGCAGATCCTCGCCGACTACGCGTCGCAGCGCACGTGCGCACAGATCGAGGAGGAATGCGCGGCCGCGGGGATCCCCGTCAGTCGGGTGGCTCGAGTCGATGACCTCCCCGACGACCCGTACCTCGCTGCCAGGCCGGTGCTGTCCCGGACCGCTCACGCACGGGAGGGAGACTACGTCCACGTGTCGGGGCCGGCGGTCTTCCACGGTCACGAGCGGCCGCTCCCGGAAGACAGCGCAGTCCTCGACGGCGACCGGGAAGCAGTGCTGTCCCTGATCGGAGTCGATGCCGAGGAACCGGCACCATGACACGGCAGCCCGGTGCAGCCCGGTGCATCGGACTAGCGGGTGGACCCGGTGGCTGAGCACAGGACCGTGTCCCGCGTCGTGGGGATCCTCGAGGTCGTGGCGCGTGCGCGCAGGCCCGTTCCCCTCTCTGTGCTCGCGGCGCAGCTGGACGCGCCGAAGAGCAGCCTGCACGGGCTCGTGGGGGGACTCCTGCACCGCGGATACCTGAGCGAGATCGACGGCGGATACAGGCTCGGTGCGGGGGCGCATGCTCTGCTCGCACCCGCGGGCTCGTCCTTGCCGCTGCTGCTGGGAGAGTCCTGCGCAGAGATCGCCGTGCGCACGGGAGAGACGGTGACGCTGGCGACCCGGGTCGGTGATCGATCGGTCGTCTACGTGCACTCGGAGCCGTCGGCATTCGAAGTCTGCTATCGCCCGCGTCTGCGCGAGAGACGGCCGATCCTGCCGACCAGTGCGGGCAAGCTCTTCCTCGCACACGACGACGACAGAGACAGCGTGCTCGCCCGCGCCGATGAAGATCACCGGCGGCGGTTCCTTACGGAGATCGATTCGATCCGCGCGTCCGGCATGGCCTTCAACCGCGGCGAGACCGTGTCAGACCTGGGTGCCGTCGCAGTCGGGGTGTATGAGGACGACCGGCTCACGGCCGGGATCACCATCGCAGGTCCACTGACCCGGGTGGCGGAGCGCCTCGAGTACTTCGGCGGCCTCGCGCAGGAGGTCCTCACCGCGGACGGCTTCAGCCGTCACGGCCGTCAGCCGTCGTGACGCGACGCGGCACCGGGCCGTGCGGGGCCGGAGAGGGGAGCCGCACAGCCCGATGCCCGGACGTCAGACTCCTCAGCCTTCGGTGAGGCGGAGGGAGAAGAACACCCGGTCCTCGCCGGGTCCCGCATAGTCCTCGATGCGGGTGCCCTCGAAGCCCAGCGATGAGTGGAACGCGATGGCATTGGCGTTCTCCGCGATCGCGGTGGCCTGCACCTCATCCTCGAGGTTCGCCTTGGCCCGGGCGATGAACGCCTCGTAGAGGCGACGTCCGATGCCCAGGTGGCGGAAGTCCTGCCGCGCGGCGACGAGGTGGATGTAGGACGGGCCCTCCTTCGGGAAGGCGCCCAGCAGGTATCCGACGATCTCATTCTGGTAGCGGGCCACGAGTCCGCCGGCGGCGAACTGACGGAACCAGTGCGGTTCGTGGTCGCCGCTCAGGTCACGATCACCCCAGAAGCGCTCCTGTGCGTTCACGATCTCAACGCGAAGCTCCAGGGGATCGAGTTCGTCGAGAGGACTGATGATCAGTTTGTCCGGATCGAAGTTCGTGTTCTCGGTCATGGCCTCTCCTCACGTGTGACTGAGCAACCAGCATACGCGGAGCTCGCGGTCGAGTCTGTCGCAGCCGGATCACAGTTCGACGTGAACCGGCTGGTTACGGGCGTGGACCCCTAGGTTACGGGACATGGAGCCCGCGCGCTCGGCCGGTCGCGAGGAACCCTGCGGGCGGCGGCCGCGACCGTGGCAGGATGGGTGCCATGCTGCGCATCACGACAGTCAACGTCAACGGAATCCGTGCCGCCCTGCGGAAGGGCATGGGGGAGTGGATGGCCGCTGCCGATTCCCCGATCATCACTCTGCAGGAGGTGCGTGCCGCGAACGACATCGTCTTCGACGTCCTCGCTGATTCCGGGTACCGGATCCAGAGCGCCGATGCGGAGGCGAAGGGCCGCGCCGGCGTGGCCATCCTGTCCCGCACGGAGCCGGAGGCCACCCGGACGGGCAACGGCGACGACTACTTCGACAGAGCCGGTCGCTGGATCGAATCGGACTTCCGGCTGGAGGACGGCTCCCTGCTGACGGTGGTGAGCGCCTACGTCCATTCGGGCGAGGTCGACACCCCCAAGCAGGACGACAAGTACCGCTTCCTCGAGGCGATGCTCGTCCGCCTCCCTGAGCTCGCGGAGCACGCGGACCACGCGGTCCTCACGGGCGATCTGAACGTGTGCCACACGGAGCTCGACCTGAAGAACTGGAAGGCGAACCGGAAGAAGGCGGGATTCCTGCCCGAGGAGCGGGCCTACTTCGACAGGTTCTTCTCCGACATCGGCTACGTCGACGTCCACCGGCAGCTGTCCGGTGAGGTCCCCGGCCCGTACACCTGGTGGTCGATGCGCGGGAAGGCCTTCGACAACGACGCGGGATGGCGGATCGACTACCAGGCCGCCACTCCGGGCCTCGCGGAGACGGCGACCGCCGCACGAGTGGATCGCGCTGCGAGCTGGGGGGAGCGCTGGTCCGACCATGCCCCGCTTGTCATCGACTACGACCTCCCGGGACTGCGGGAGGCCTGAGCAGGCGGTTCCGAGTGCACGGAGCCGGCCGGCCGGTGGCAGAATGAGGGACATGACCGATTCCTCTGGCCTCCCGTCAGGCCGTCCGCGCTCCCTGTCCGGAATCCAGGCGACATCGGATTCCCTCCACCTGGGCAACTACATCGGAGCGCTGCAGCAGTTCGTCGAGCAGCAGGAGACGCATGACGCGTTCTTCTTCATCGCGAACCTCCACGCCATCACCGTCGATCAGGACCCGGCCCAGCTGCGCGAGCGGACGCTGCGCACCGCGGCCCAGTTCATCGGCGCGGGCCTGGATCCGCAGCGCTCGACCCTGTTCGTCCAGTCGCACATCCCGGCGCACACCCAGTTGGGGTGGATCCTCGAATGCACGACGGGTCTGGGCGAAGCGCAGCGCATGACCCAGTTCAAGGACAAGTCGACCAGGAACGAGCACGTCTCGCTGGGCCTCCTCACGTACCCTGCGCTGATGGCCGCGGACATCCTGCTCTACCAGGCGGACGTCGTGCCGGTCGGGGAGGATCAGCGCCAGCACCTGGAGCTGACGCGGAACCTCGCCGAACGCTTCAACCACCGGTACGGGGACACCTTCACCGTCCCGGAACCGCACATCCTCAAGTCGACGGCGAAGGTCTACGACCTGCAGGACCCCACGGCGAAGATGTCGAAGTCCGCGCAGACGCCGGCAGGCCTCATCGAGATCCTCGACGACGAGAAGTCGATCACGAAGAAGATCAAGTCGGCCGTCACGGACGCCGGCACGGAGGTCACCTTCGATCCTGAGGGCAAGCCGGGAGTCTCCAACCTGCTCACGATCCACTCCGCCCTGTCGGGACGGTCGATCGAGGACATCGTCGCGGAGTTCGAGGGCAGGATGTACGGCCATCTCAAGGTCGCCCTCGCCGAGGTCGTCGTCGAGACCCTGCGCCCGCTGCGCGAGCGCACCCTCGAGCTCCTGGACGACCCGGCGGAGCTCACGCGCGTACTCGACGCCGGTGCGGACACGGCCGGCGCGATCGCCGAGCGCACGATCGCGGACGTCTACGACCGAGTGGGATTCCTCACTCGCTGATCACCGGCACAGCGTCGAACCGCGGTTCGAGCCACGCCGGAGGAAGGTGGTGCCCGGGTGATCCTCTCTCCCAGGAACCGCAGGCCGAAGCCGTTCAATCTCTCTCCCGAGGTGCAGCACACCGCCGCACGGGTGGAGGACCGCGTCCATGAGTGGGCGAGGAAGCGGGTGACGAAGCGCGACTGGCGCCGCACCGTCGTCTGCTACGACTCCTACGGCACGGAGAAGAGCGTGCGCGTGCTGGGACGGATGATCCTCACGCGCACGGGGAAGCTCGCGGCGGACATGCACGCGAGCATCCGCGGATTCCGCTCATTCGGTGCGGTGCCGCTGGCGAACGAGACGGCGTGGGTGCGGATCGGCGGCCAGGAGCACATGGTCGAATGCGACCGCGGCGGCATCATCGACATGGTGATCCCGGGGGACTACGAGCCGGGCCCCGTCGAGATCGAGCTGTGGACATCGGATTCGCTGGTCGACCGCGCGACTGTGACGATCATCGGTGAGGACCAGCGGTTCGGCATCATCTCCGACATCGATGACACCGTCATGGTCACGGCGCTGCCGCGTCCCTTCCTCGCCGCCTGGAACACCTTCGTGCTGGACGAGCACGCCCGCAGCCCCGTGTCCGGGATGGCCGTCCTCTACGACCGGCTCACATACCTGCGGCCGAACGAGCCGATCATCTACCTGTCGACCGGTGCGTGGAACGTCGCTCCCACTCTCAAGCGCTTCCTGTCGCGGAACATGTACCCGGACGGCCCGCTGCTGCTCACGGACTGGGGGCCGACGACCACCCGCGCGTTCCGCAGCGGCGTCGAGCACAAGCGGAACTCCCTCGAGCGATTGGCGCGGGAGTTCCCGCACATGAAGTGGCTGCTGATCGGCGACGACGGCCAGCATGACGAGGACATCTACGGGGAGTTCGTGGACAACCATCCGGAGAACGCCGCCGCTGTGGCGATCCGCCAGCTGACCTCCGGCGAGGCCGTGTGGGCAGGTGGTCGCTCGCGCCGCACCGGCCGGGGTCAGGGAGTGCCGTGGATCTACGCCTCGGACGGCGCGGGCCTCGCATCGGAACTGACCGAGCGCGGGATCATCAGCGGCCTCTGAGGCGTCAGTCCCGCTGCCTGCGATCCCTGCGCACGCGCACCACGAGCGCGAGGGCGGTGACGGCTCCCAGCCCGATCCCGCATGCCAGCAGGATGAGCGGCAGACCGGGTGCTCCGCCCTCGGCCTCCGCGGCACCGGCCGCGTCCGCAGCGACGGCTGCGTCGTCGGTCGACTCCGCTGCGGCGGGTGCCTGCGCAGCGGCCGTCTCAGCGGCCTCGGCGGCGGTCTCGAACGACATCGTGCCGACCGGTTCCGGTGACGACTGGGCGAAGGTCCAGTCGATGAGGTCGATCGCCGCGTCGCGCGTCATCGTCTCGCCGCCCAGCACAGCGGATGCGAGTCGACGGTCGTCGCGCTCGACCACGGCGACGAACGACCCGCCGGCAGCACTCGTGTAGCCGTTCTTGAGACCGAGGCCGCCCTCCACCTCACCGACGATCCGCGTGTGGTTCTGGATCGGGTAGCCGGACAGCTCTTCGCCCGTGTCCGGGTTCGTGGCACCGGGGAAGTCGTACTCGGTCTCCGAGATGACGTCCATGAGGTAGTCGTCCTCGAGCACCGCCCGGCCGATGCGCAGCAGATCCTCCACGGTCGTGACCTGGTCGTCCTCGTCGAGCCCCGACGTGTTCCACGCCTGCGTGCCGGTGAGCTGGAGCTCCTCCGCCTTGGCGTTCATGAGGTCGACGGCCTCGTCCTGCCCTCCCGCGGCGTCGGCGAGGGCGTGCGCGGCGTCGTTGGCGCTCGACATCAGCATCGCGTGGAAGAGGTCGTCGATCGAGTACTCGTTCTTCTGCACGAGCCCGACCTTGGTCCCGTCGACCAGCATGTCCTCGTACGTCGCCTCGTGCATGTGCTCCGGGTCGTCGAGCTCGTCGACGAGCGCCAGCCCGGACAGCAGCTTGATGGTCGAGGCGGGCGCGTGCTGCAGATCCGGTTCGTGCGAGGCGAAGACCTCTCCCGTGTCGATGTCCGCGACGATCCATGCCTCCGCTGACGGTTTGGGCGCCGGCGATCCGTCTGTCAGCGGACCGGGGTCGTAGACGGCGGTCGGGGTCGGCGCCGGCTGGGCGATCGCCGGCGCGGTGAGCACCGAGGGGCCGACGACCAGGGCGGGAACCAGCGCGACGACTGCGGCGAGAGCGGCCGCAGGGGAGCGGGTGGGGAGAGGAAGCACGGCGACAGCCTAACGCGAACGCGGCGGGGGAGTCTCCACGAATCCGTGGAGACTCCCCCGCCGCGCTGTGTGGCTGTGGTCAGCTCTGTGCGTCTGCGACCACCGTGCCTCGGATCAGCACGGATCAGCTCACAGCTCAGCTCACGCGAGGCTGCGTGTGAGCAGCGCCTGCTTCACCTCTGCGATCGCCTGCGTCACCTGGATGCCGCGGGGGCATGCGTCGGTGCAGTTGAACGTCGTGCGGCAGCGCCACACGCCCTCGCGGTCGTTGAGGACCTCGAGGCGCATGTCTCCGCCGTCGTCGCGGCTGTCGAAGATGAAGCGGTGGGCGTTCACGATCGACGCGGGACCGAAGTACTGGCCGTCGGTCCAGTAGACCGGGCAGGACGTGGTGCACGATGCGCACAGGATGCACTTGGTCGTGTCGTCGAAGATCGCCCGGTCGTGCTGCGACTGGAGGCGCTCACGCGTGGGCTCGTTGCCGGACGTGATGAGGAACGGCATGACCTCGCGGTACGACTGGAAGAACGGCTCCATGTCGACGATGAGGTCCTTCTCCAGCGGAAGTCCCTTGATCGCCTCGACGGTGACCGGCTTGTCCGTGTTGAGATCCTTCAGCAGCGTCTTGCAGGCCAGGCGGTTGCGGCCGTTGATGCGCATGGCATCGGAGCCGCACACGCCGTGCGCGCACGAACGGCGGAAGGACAGCGAGCCGTCGATGTCCCACTTGATCTTGTGGAGGCCGTCGAGCACGCGATCCGTGCCGTACATCGTGACGGTGTAGTCCTCCCAGTGCTCTGCCTGGTCCTGCTCAGGGTCGAAGCGCGCGATCCGGAACGTCACGTCGAAGGACGGGATCTCGCCGCCGCCCCCGCCGCCCAGGTGGGCGGGGAGGTCGACCTTGGATGCGGGCTCTGCGGTCTGCGTGGTGTCTGCCATCAGTACTTACGCTCCATCGGCTGGTAACGGGTGATGACCACGGGCTTCCATTCGAGCCGCATGCCGGGGATTCCCTCGGACTCGGTCTCCGGATCCTTGTAGGTCATCGTGTGCTGCATGAAGTTCTCGTCGTCGCGGTCCGGGAAGTCCTCACGGAAGTGACCGCCGCGGGATTCCTTGCGGTGGATCGCGGCGACCGCGACGACTTCGGCGATCTCGAGCAGGAAGCCCAGCTCGACCGCTTCGAGGAGGTCGAGGTTGAAGCGCTTCCCACGGTCCTGGATGCCGATGTTCTTGTAGCGCTCGCGCAGGGCGCCGATGTCGTCCAGCGCCTTGCGGAGCGTCTCGTCCGTGCGGAACACCTGGGCGTTCGCGTCCATCGTCTCCTGCAGGTCGCGACGGATGTCCGCGATGCGCTCCGGTCCGTCGGACGTGCGCAGCGTCTCGATCATGTCGACGACGTACGCCGCCGGATCCTCCGGCAGCTCCGGCAGCACTGCGGTCTCCGCGAACTTCGCCGCACCGATCCCGGCGCGCTTGCCGAACACGTTGATGTCCAGCAGCGAGTTGGTGCCCAGTCGATTGGACCCGTGCACGGACACGCACGCCGTCTCGCCCGCCGCGTAGAGGCCGGGGACGACGTTCGTGTTGTTCGAGAGCACCTCCGCCTCGATGTTGGTCGGGATGCCGCCCATGCCGTAGTGCGCGGTGGGGAACACGGGGACGGGCTCCGTGTAGGGCTCGACGCCCAGGTACGTGCGGGCGAACTCCGTGATGTCCGGGAGCTTCTCGTCGATGTGCGCCGGTTCGAGGTGCGTGAGGTCCAGGAGGACGTAGTCCTTGTTGGGTCCGCAGCCGCGGCCCTCGCGGACCTCGTTCGCCATCGAGCGGGCGACGATGTCACGCGGAGCCAGGTCCTTGATCGTGGGGGCGTAGCGCTCCATGAAGCGCTCGCCGTCCACGTTGCGCAGCACGCCGCCCTCACCGCGGGCCGCCTCCGACAGGAGGATGCCCAGGCCGGCGAGGCCCGTGGGGTGGAACTGGAAGAACTCCATGTCCTCGAGCGGGATGCCGCGGCGGTAGGCCACACCCACTCCGTCGCCCGTGAGGGTGTGTGCGTTCGACGTCGTCTTGAAGATCTTGCCGAACCCGCCGGTGGCGAACACGACGGACTTCGCGCGGAAGACGTGGATCTCACCGGTCGCGAGCTCGTAGGAGACGACGCCGGCGGCCTTCTTGACCCCGTCGACCTCGGTCATGAGGACGTCGAGCACGTAGAACTCGTTGTAGAACTCGACGCCGTGCTTGACGCAGTTCTGGTAGAGCGTCTGGAGGATCATGTGGCCCGTGCGGTCAGCGGCGTAGCAGGCGCGGCGGACCGGTGCCTTGCCGTGGTCACGGGTGTGGCCGCCGAAGCGACGCTGGTCGATCTTCCCCTCGGGCGTGCGGTTGAAGGGGAGACCCATCTTCTCGAGGTCGAGGACCGCGTCGATGGCTTCCTTCGCCATGACCTCCGCAGCGTCCTGGTCGACGAGGTAGTCGCCGCCCTTGACGGTGTCGAAGGTGTGCCACTCCCAGTTGTCCTCCTCGACGTTCGCGAGCGCCGCGCACATGCCGCCCTGCGCTGCGCCGGTGTGGGACCGGGTCGGGTAGATCTTCGTCAGCACCGCAGTGCGCGCGCGCTGACCCGATTCGATGGCCGCGCGCATGCCGGCGCCGCCGGCACCGACGATGACGACGTCGTACTCATGTACCTGCATAGGTGTCAGAACTCCTTTGGAAGCCTCAGAGGGCTTCGCAGAACTTGGGGAGGAGGCTCGGGTCCGCCCCGGCAGGGCACGGCTCGAACGTGAAGATGACCAGCGTGCCGAGCACGATGACGACGGCGGATGCCACGTAGAGGACGAACTGCAGCGTCAGGCGCGTGCCGGGGCGCTCCGCGTAGTCGAGGATGATCGTGCGGACGCCGTTCGTGCCGTGGACCATCGCGAGCCACAGCATGGTGAGGTCCCAGATCTGCCAGAACGGGCTGGCCCACTTGCCGGCGACGAAGCCGAAGTCGAGCTGGTGCACGCCGTCGCCCATCCAGAGATTGACGATGAGGTGGCCGAAGATCAGGACGACCAGGATGACGCCGGACAGGCGCATGAACAGCCAGGCGCCCAGCTCGAAGCCGGAGCCCTTGGCCTTGGACCGCTGGTATCCGGCGCGCGGTGCGGGGATGGTGGGGGCACTCATCAGAGGATTCCTCCCAGCGAGTTCGGGATGTGACGCCACAGGAAGCCGACCATGACGACGAGCCAGAGGCCCATCGCGACCCAGAAGAGTGTCTTGTGGTGCTTGGTGCCGCCCTTGAAGAAGTCGACGGCGACGACGCGGAGTCCGTTGAATGCGTGGAAGGCGATCGCTCCGACGAGAACGACCTCACCGAACGCCATGAGCGGGGACTTGTACGTGTCGATGACTGCGTTGTAGGCCCCGGGGGACACGCGAACGAGTGCTGTATCGAGCACATGCACCAGCAGGAAGAAGAAGATGCCGACGCCGGTCACACGGTGCAGGACCCATGACCACATGCCTTCTCTTCCGCGATACAGAGTGCCTGTTGAGGCCTTGGCCACGGGGCATCCTCCAGTGTGGATTGCGGACGGTTGTGTACTCGTTGAAAAGTACGCCGCGACGACGGACTGCGCCAATCGCCGGTCCCACGAGCTTCTCACAGTCTTCATTTTTCCTGTGAATGAGTGGTACGCGCGTCCCGCACCTCGAGAGGATTCGTTTCAGCTGACTATTAGCGAACACTCCCATGTCGCAATACGTGTCGCATCGCGTCGTCTCTGACCGCTTCTGCGCGTCTGGGGCCATCGCGGCCAGTCGCCCGACCCCGGTGTGTTGGGGTGCGCGAGGAGTGGCGCGTGGAGAAGAATGGGCGGGATGATCGAGAACTTCCACGCCGTGATCCCCGCGGGAGGATCCGGCACGCGGCTCTGGCCGGTGTCGCGCACTGCCCGTCCCAAGTTCCTCCACGACATCCTGGGCACGGGCAGCACGCTGCTCCAGTCGACGTGGGAGCGGACGGTCGGGCTGGCCGCCCCTCAGCGCACCTGGGTCGTCACGGGGCGCGGACATGTGGATGCGGTGAGGGAGCAGCTGCCCGATCTGCTCAGCGACCGCGTCGTCGCGGAACCGTCCCCCAAGGACTCCGCGGCCGCGATCGGGCTCGCGACGATGCTCATCCACCGTGAGGACCCCGACGCGGTCATCGGATCGTTCTCCGCGGATCACTCGATCACGAACACGGGGGAGTTCCTGTCCGTCGTCGAGCAGGCGGCGGCTGCCGCGGCCGCAACGGGGGACATCGTGACGATCGGGATCACTCCCACCTATCCGGCGACGTCGTACGGATACATCGAGACCGGCGATCTGCTGCGGATCCCCGATGCACCCACGGCCCGGCGCGCGGCCGCTTTCGTCGAGAAGCCCGATGCGGCCACCGCGCGCACGTACGCCTATTCGGGCGGCTACCGGTGGAACGCTGGCATGTTCATCATGCGCGCTGCGGTGCTCCTGGAGCTGCTCGAGGAGCAGGCGCCCGCTCTCCATGCGGGGCTCACGCGGATCGTCGACGCCTGGCACACGCCCGACCGCGATGCGGTCCAGTCCGAGGTCTGGCCGACCCTGGGGAAGAAGGCGATCGACTACGTGGTCGCGGAGCCCGCCGCCGCTGCGGGCCGCGTCATCGTCGTCCCCGGGGACTTCGGCTGGGACGACGTGGGCGACTTCGACTCCGTCGCGAAGCTGCGCCAGCCGGTCCCGGGCGAGGTCCACGGGGTCTCCGCGATCGGGGAGGGCGTGGATGTGGTCGATGTCGAATCACGCGGGGTCGTGATCTCCGAGACCGGGCGGCTCGTGGCGCTGGTGGGCGTCGAGGACCTCGTGGTCGTCGACACCGACGATGCGGTGCTCGTGACGTCGCGCGCATACGCGCAGCAGGTGAAGGAGGTCGTCGCCCGCGTCAGGGAGGCGGGCCGCGACGAACTCCTCTGAGGGGAAGTCCTTTGAGGAGAAGTCCTCTGAGACGAGTTCCTCTGAGACGAGCTCCTCGAAGGGGAACGGGCCCGGACAGGTGCGGGCAGCGGCGGAAGTAGACTCGGGGCCCAGCCGCGCGAATCGCGGCTGCCCCGCCGTGCACGCGCTGCGCAAGGGACTGGAATGAGCGGGAAGAGGGCGTACGTGACGATCGAGAAGTCGGAGGCACACAGTGCGGAGAGCATCCTCGCGGAGTTCGATGACGAGCTGATCGCCTTCCGTCGGGACATCCACGCGCACCCGGAGCTGTCGTTCGAGGAGCACCGCACGACCCGTGTGATCGCCGACCGACTCCGTGCGGCGGGCCTCGTTCCGGAGTTCGTCACCCCCACGGGTCTGATCTGCGATGTGGGGGAGGGGCCCGTGTCCGCGGTGCTGCGTGCGGACATCGATGCGCTGCCCCTGGACGACCTCACGGGCCTCGACTGGGCATCGACCGTGCCCGAGGTCGCACACGCCTGCGGTCACGACGTCCACCTCGCGGCCCTGCTGGGCGCGGGGCTGGCGCTGGACCGCCTGCACCGGGAGACGCCCGGCGGGCTGGGTGCGACGATCCGCCTGGTGTTCCAGCCGGCCGAGGAGGTCACGCCCGGCGGTGCCCTCACGATGATCGGAGAGGGCGTCCTGGAGGGCGTGCGGAGATCGTATGCACTGCACTGCGATCCGAACGTCGACGTGGGGAGCGTGGGTTCCCGGATCGGCCCGATCACCGCGGCGGGAGACACCGTCATCATCCGTCTGAACGGGCACGGAGGGCACACGTCCCGCCCGCACCTGACGGAGGACCTCGTCTACGCCCTGAGCCGGCTGGCCACCGATCTGCCGGCGACCCTGTCGCGCCTCATCGATCCCCGGCATGCGATCTCGCTGGTCTGGGGGCACATCGAGTCCGGGCACGCCCCGAACGCGATCCCCAGCACGGGCCTGCTGACCGGGACGCTGCGCTGCCTGGACGTGGACGGCTGGAACCAGGTCGCCGAGGTCCTGCCCGACCTGGTCGACCGGATCGCCGGGCCGTACGGGGTCGAGGTCGATCTGGACCACCGCCGCGGGGTGCCTCCCGTCGTGAATACGGAGCCCGAGGTGTCGCTCGCGGAGGCCGCCGTGCGCGAGGTCCTGGGTCCGGAATCCGTCCAGCTCACCCCGCAGTCGATGGGCGGCGAGGACTTCGCGTGGTACCTGGCGCACACTCCCGGCGCGCTCATCCGCCTGGGCACCCGCACTCCGGGCGGGCGGACCTACGACCTCCATCAGGGCGACCTGGTGATCGACGAACGCGCGATCGCCGCCGGTGCCCGTGTCCTGTGCGCGATCGCGCTGCGTGCGATCGCGGACGATGCGGGAGCAGCGGAACCGTTCGCCGACCCGTCGAGCTCGGGACGGGTGTGAACCGATGCCGCGGAGCGTGCGCCTGAGGCTCGGGGCGACTGCCGGCCTCCTGGCCATGGGGTTCGGGGTCTCCGGCTGCGGTGGCGCAGTCGACGAGCCCACCGGGATCGTGCGCACATCCGCGTGCGCGGTGTCAGCGCCTGCCGGCTTCGCCGATGCGGGCATGGGCGCGGCCGTCCTGGACGAGGTGCGGACCGCGGCGAACGAGGGCGTCGTGGACACCACCAGCTCGCAGCGCGTGAGCACGGCGGCGCAGACGCAGGCGGCGCTCGAGCGCTTCGCGGCCGACGGCTGCACACTCAGCGTGCTCGTGGGCCCCGGTGGTGCGGGAGCCCTGTCGCAGGTCGCCGCTGACAATCCGGACCGCGCGTTCCTCGCGGTGGGGCCCGGCACGGATGCCGGCCAGCCCGACAACGTCCTCACCGTCGACTTCGACCTGCGTGAGTCGGCGTACCTGGCCGGGTACGCGGCTGCGAGCGCCACGCGCACGGGCACCGTCGCCGTCTCCACGGCCAAGGGGCAGTTCCAGGGCGCGGAGCTGCTCGCCGCGTTCGACGAAGGCGTGGACGCCCGCGCCGACGAGGCCGACGGCGACGTGACGGTCGTGGATGAGGGCGCTATCGATGTGCGTACCCTGGACGACACGACCTCCGCGGGAGTCGAATGGGCCGAGTCCGCGACGGCGGACGGTGCGGACGTGCTCGTGCCCTTCGGATCGGCCTCGCCCCAGGGCGTCGCGGAGCACATCGACGAGCTCGCAGAGGAGGCGGCGGAAGCCGACGAGTCGCAGGACGACGAAGACGACGAGGCCGACGCCGCAGCAGGAGACGACGCCGCGGATGCCGACGACCAGAGCACGGGCGACCGGGAGTCCGGAGAGGATCCCGTGGGGACCTCGGCGGAGGACGAAGATCTGCCCGTCCTCATCTGGTACGGATCGGACGGGTCGAAGACCCTCCCTCGTCCCGTGCGCAACCAGGTCGTCGCCTCGATCATCCCGGACGTCGGACTCGGGATGAGGGCCGTGCTCACCGGCTGGCCGGGTGAGGGGGAGGAGCCGGAGGGCCTCGTGCGCAGCGCGGAGCCCGGCGCGGACTCCGCTGCGGGAACAGCGGGGGGCCCGGCGGACGATTCGGACGAGGACGTCCGGGAGGCGGTCCCGGAGCTCGTGGGCGGGCTCGAGGTGCGCGCCCGCCGTGCGGTCGGCGACCTGGACAACGGCGGAGTCGCCGTCGTCGCGAGCGATGGGATGCTCGGATCCATCACGGGTCTGGGACGCGCGCTCGCGGATGAGAGGGAGCGGCTCGACGAGGAGCAGGACGAGGCCGACGAGGAGTGAGGCCGAAAGGTGACGCCGACGGGTGGAGACGGGTGACGCAGACGGATGGAGCAGATGCGCGCCTCCGGTAGTCTGAGGGCGTGGATCCTGAACTCTTTCCGACTCCTGCAGGAGTCGACGCCGATGACCCCATCCTGAACCTGCCGAAGGTGTCACTCCATGACCACCTGGACGGCGGTCTGAGACCCGCGACGATCGTCGAGCTGGCGGCGGAGGCGGGCCATGAGCCGCCCACGACGGACCCGGAGGCGCTGCGTGCGTGGTTCTCCGAGTCCGCTGATTCGGGCGACCTGCCCCGCTACCTCGAGACCTTCGACCAGACGCTCGCCGTCATGCAGACGGCTCCGGCGCTCACGCGGGTCGCGCGCGAATGGGTGCTCGACCAGGTGGCCGACGGCGTCGTCGTCGCGGAAGCGCGGTGGGCCCCGGAGCAGCACCTGCGCGGCGGGCTGACGCTCGACGGCGCGGTCGAGGCCGTGCAGGCCGGCATCGACGAGGGCACCGCCCTCGCGGCACAGGCGGGCAAGTCGATCCGCGCCGGTCAGATCGTGACCGCCATGCGCCAGGCCGACCGGTCGCAGGAGATCGCCCAGCTGGCGCTGCGCCACCGCGACGCGGGGGTGGTGGGCTTCGACATCGCCGGACCGGAGGCGGGCTTCCCCCCGGCCGCCCATCTCGAAGCGTTCGACATGCTGCACCGTGCGGGCTTCCCCGTGACGATCCACGCCGGCGAAGCCGACGGAGTCGAGTCGATCCATGGGGCGATCCACGTGTGCCACGCACAGCGGATCGGCCATGGCGTGCGGATCACAGACGACTTCGCGCAGTGGGCGGCGGCCGCGGCCGTCGACGGCGTCATGGGCGATGTGGACGGCGACGGAGTGGAGACGGCCCCGGAGATGGGGCGCGTCGCAGCGTGGCTGCTCGACCAGCAGGTGCCGCTGGAGCTGTGCCCTTCGTCGAACCTGCAGACGGCCGCGGCGACCTCGATCGCGGACCACCCGGTCACCCGGCTGAAGGAGTTGGGCTTCGCCGTCACGGTCAATCCGGACAACCGCCTCATGTCGGCGACGAGCGTGACCCGTGAGATGCGGCTGCTCGTCGATGAGGCGGGGTGGACCATCGACGATCTGGAATGGGTCACGGTCACCGCGCTGGGGTCCGCGTTCCTGCCGTACGGAGTCCGCGAGGCGATCATCGACGAGCAGCTGGTCCCCGGCTTCTCCCGGGCGCACCTGTGACGGGATCCGCTTCGTCCTCGCAGGCGGCGGGAGCGCCGGACGCCCTCCCGCGCAGGCCCGGCCCGCTCTATGTGGCGATGGGCGTCGTGCTGCTCGAGGCGCTGGTCCTGCTGGGATCCGCCGTCGCGTTCCTCGTCATGTCGGGGACCGGCGGTGAACTGGGCACGTCGCTGATCGCCCTGTGCGTGATGTTCGCGATCCTGGGCATCGGGCTGCTCGTGGTCGTCAGATCCCTGTGGTCCATGCACCGCTGGTCCCGTCCGGCGACCATCGCGTGGCAGCTTCTGCAGGCGCTCTTCGGGATCTCGACGTTCGGCGGCGGCCCGCTGCTGGCCGCCGCGGCGATCGTGCCCGCGGTCGCCTGCGTCATCGCGCTGTTCACGCCGTCCGTCATCCGCGCGTTCGACGTCTCGATCGCGTACTACATGGCGCATCCGTCAGCGCCGGCACCGCCGCCCAAGCGCTGGTGACCGGGGGCGGACTGCTGGTTCGCCCGTCCGGTCGGCTCGGAGGCGCCGCATCGGTGGCTGACCGGGGGCGCTCAGCCCTCGTCGCTCAGGTACGGCTCGCAGGCCTCGAGCAGGAAGTCGCCCGCTGACTCGCCGTCCGTGTCTGCCAGCGCGGAGCCCGTGCGCTGGATGCCCCACCAGACTGCGGGCGAGGCGCCCCACTGGAGGCGCAGCTGCTCGCGCTGCTCGGCGTCGTCCTCGCGGATGACATCGGCGAGGACCTGCGATGCGGCCTGGATCCGATCGTTCGCGTCGTCTGCAGTGCAGCGGGCCTCGTCATCCGGGCCCTGGGGGAGCAGATCCGACCGCGTCTCCGTATCCACCACGGTGAGGGAGAAGGCGGAGCCTCCCAGCTGCTCGACCTCCACGGTCGCATCGAGCAGGTAGAAGCCCGACTGGCCCTCCGTGATGGCGGATGCGTCGTCGACGGTGATGCTCACGCTGTCCGGCGTGTCGGGGGTGAGCGTGGCCTCGCCGTCCTCCGGCACCTCCTGGTACGTGTGGACCCAGGCGTGCACGTACGCGTCAGTACCGGATTCGACGGCCTGCGCGAGGCCCTGCCAGACGGGGTCCGTCTCCTGCGGACCGCCCGGGCTCACATCGATGACCGGCGTGACGTCGAGGTCGGAGGGCGTGGGCACCGATGTCACGTCCTCGGCAGACACGGAGGGCGTTTCGACGGGGCGCTCGGCGTCGACCACCTGGCAGCCGGTGACCAGGACGGCGGTACTGATGCCGGCGATGGAAAGGGCTGTACGGGACCCGGCGCGACTGCGGAACGGCATGGCACGTGACATGAGAAGGATCCTCGGGTCGGGGAAGAGGAGGACGATCCCCGCCAGTCTACGCGGAGAATTCTTCCGGTTCCGCGGAATCGGCGCCGGGCACGACCGCTTCGACGCTCACGACGAGGTGGCGCAGCGAGTCGGCGAGGGATGAGCATTCGTCCTCATCGAGCGCCTTGAGCATCTGCGCTTCGAGATCGAGGAAGTCGGAGAGCGCGTCGTCGACCTTCTGCCGACCGGCGGCCGTGAGCCTCACGAGGACTCCGCGGCGATCTGCAGGATCGCGCTGGCGCGACACCCAGCCGGCGCTCGCCAGCCGATCGATGCGGTTGGTCATCGTGCCGGAGGTGACGAGGAGCTCGACTGTGAGTGCGGAGGGCGACAGCTGGTAGGGATCGCCTGCTCGTCGCAGTGAGGAGAGGACGTCGAACGCCCACGTCTCCAGCCCGTGGGAGGCGAAGACCGCCTTCCTCCTGCGGTCCAGCTGACGGGAGAGGCGTGTGACGCGGGAGAGCACCTCCATGGGCGCGACGTCGATGTCCGGACGCACATCGCGCCAGGCGGCGACGATCCGGTCGACCTCGTCCATTTCCTCATGCATGCGGCAAGGATACCTTGAGGTCAAGATTCTTTGTGCGAGAGTGATCGCCGTCGGGCGCTTCCGCTCCGCCTGCCGCGACGCCGACTCCCCGCAGCGCTCACGCGGCTGTAGCCATTCCCACACTCGTGCGACCCTCAAGAGGTCTAGACTGAGTTCCGGGTTAGACCCTCTGACGTCGACACACAGATGGAACCCGGCGCGGTCGCATGCATGCGGTGCCCGTCGGTGTCACAACACACGAAGGAATGACACGTGGATCTTTTCGAGTATCAGGCGCGTGACCTCTTCGAGGAGCACGGAGTCCCCGTGCTCCAGGCGAAGGTCGCAGACACCCCGGAGGACGCGAAGAAGGGTGCGGAGGCACTGGGCGGCGGCACCGTCGTCGTCAAATCGCAGGTGAAGATCGGCGGTCGCGGCAAGGCAGGCGGAGTCAAGCTCGCGCACAACCCGGATGAGGCCGCACAGCGTGCGGAGGAGATCCTGGGCCTCGACATCAAGGGACACGTCACCAAGCGGGTCATGATCGCCGAAGGCGCGGACATCGCGGATGAGTACTACTTCTCCATCCTGCTCGACCGTGCCAACCGCACGTACCTGGCCATGTGCTCCAAGGAGGGCGGCATGGACATCGAGCAGCTCGCCGTCGAGCGCCCGGACGACCTGGCGCGGGTTCCGGTGAATCCGCTGACCGGCATCGACGAGGCGAAGGCCCGCGAGATCGCTCAGGCGGCGGGCTTCGACGCGGAGACGACGGACAAGCTCGTCCCCGTCTTCCAGAAGCTCTGGGACGTCTTCCAGGGTGAGGACGCCTCGCTCGTCGAGGTGAACCCGCTCGTCCAGACCGGCGCCGGCGACATCATCGCGCTCGACGGCAAGGTCTCGATCGACGAGAACGCTGAGTTCCGCCACGAGAACCACGCGGAGCTGCGCGATCTCGACGCAGAGGACCCGCTGGAGCTCAAGGCGAAGAAGCTCGACCTCAACTACGTGAAGCTCGACGGCGAGGTCGGCATCATCGGCAACGGCGCGGGCCTCGTCATGTCGACGCTCGACGTCGTCGCGTACGCCGGTGAGGACCACGGCGGCGTGAAGCCGGCGAACTTCCTGGACATCGGCGGCGGCGCATCGGCAGAGGTCATGGCCAACGGCCTCGACGTCATCCTGGGCGATGACCAGGTCAAGAGCGTCTTCGTGAACGTGTTCGGCGGCATCACCGCGTGCGACGCAGTGGCAGACGGCATCGTGAAGGCGCTCGAGATCCTGGGCGATTCCGCGACGAAGCCGCTGGTCGTCCGCCTCGACGGCAACAACGTCGAGGAGGGACGCCGCATCCTGGACGAGGCGAACAACCCTCTCGTCACCCAGATCGACACCATGGACGGCGGAGCCGACAAGGCAGCCGAGCTCGCGGCGAGCCGCTGAGCCCTCGAAAGGACTGAACAGAACTATGGCGATTTTCCTCACGAAGGAATCCAAGATCATCGTCCAGGGCATCACGGGCGGTGAGGGCACGAAGCACACGGCCCGCATGCTCGCGGCCGGATCCGATGTCGTCGGCGGTGTGAACGCGCGCAAGGCCGGCACGACCGTCACGCACAAGGATGCGAACGGCGCGGACATCGAGCTCCCCGTGTTCGGCTCCGTCGGAGAAGCGATGGAGAAGACCGGCGCAGACGTGTCCGTCGCATTCGTGCCGCCGGCATTCTCCAAGGATGCGGCGTTCGAGGCGATCGACGCGGGCATCGGCATGCTCGTCATCATCACCGAGGGCATCCCGGTCCAGGACTCCGCCGCGCTGTGGGCGCATGCGACCGAGCTGGGCAACAAGACCCGGATCATCGGCCCCAACTGCCCCGGCGTCATCACCCCCGGCGAAGCGCTCGCGGGCATCATCCCGGCGAACATCACGAAGGCCGGCAAGATCGGCCTCGTGTCGAAGTCGGGCACGCTGACGTACCAGATGATGTACGAGCTGCGGGACCTCGGCTTCTCCACCGCGATCGGCATCGGCGGGGACCCGGTCATCGGCACCACCCACATCGACGCACTCGAGGCGTTCGAGGCGGATCCGGACACCGAGGCGATCGTCATGATCGGTGAGATCGGCGGCGACGCGGAGGAGCGCGCAGCCGATTTCATCAAGGCGAACGTCACGAAGCCCGTCGCGGGCTACGTCGCGGGCTTCACCGCTCCGGAAGGCAAGACGATGGGGCACGCCGGCGCGATCGTGTCCGGTTCGTCCGGCACCGCGGAAGCGAAGAAGGAGGCCCTCGAGGCCGCGGGCGTCAAGGTGGGCAAGACCCCCACGGAGACCGCTCAGCTGCTCCGCGAGCTGATCGGAGCGTGACCTCCCGCTGGGGAAACACCGCGTGAGCGGTGCCGCCCCAGCACACGGCGAAGGCCGCGGAACACCCCAGGGTGCTCCGCGGCCTTCGCCGTGTGCGCGGTCGGCCTCAGGGGGCCTTGACCGCGACGACGGGGACCGACGAGCCGAGGATGACCCGCTGCCCGGTCGATCCCATGAAGAGCTTGCCCACGGGGGAGCGCTTCCGCGAGCCGATGACGATCATGCTGATCTCCGGGTGCTCGTCCTCCAGCGCAAGCAGCTCCTCTGCCGCGTCGTTGCCGCGCAGATGCTGCACGAGCTCGAAGTCCACGCCGGAGTTCTCCAGGGTGAAGCGCACCTGGTCCATCTGCTTCCCGGCTGCGACTCCGGCCTCTTCGCGCTGCTCCCCGATCCCCGCGTTGACGACCAGCAGCTTCGTCGCGCGGACCTGCGCCTCTTCGATGGCGAAGTCGACGGCTGCGCGGCCCGCCGGGGTGGGGGTGAAACCGACGAGGATAGTCATGCTGCTCTCCTATGAGTACGTTCTTCGGTCGATCTGGGTTCAGCCTATAAGCACGTAGACTCTCGGTCATGCCCCGGTCTCTGCTGTCGGACGACGATTCTGCCTCCCACCGACGTCTGGCCGATGCCGACGCGGTGCTGGCCCGCTGGTCGGCCGACTGGCCGCAGGGCCATTCGGATGCCCGCATCCTCGAGGAGTACCTGGTCGGTCGTGCCGCCGGTGACCTCGACGTCTCCGGTCGTCCGGTGGGCGATGCCGGCGCCGCTGCAGGCGAGGTCGCCGCCCTCGATCGCGAGGTCGCCCACGACCGGACCGCACAGGCGACCGATGCCGCCGTGTCCACCGCGGTCCTGGACGATCCCGATGGGAGCCTCACCCTCGTCGCTGCACTCACGGGCGCGCACGCCACGGCAGGCTCGCACGCCACGGCCGTCGCGACGGACTCCGCATCCGCCGTGCACGCCTGCCGCCGGGCCGTGGAGGCCCTGCCGGACGCTGTGCGGTCGACGGTCGGCTTCCATGACACCGCTGCCGAGGCCGTAGCGGCGCTCGCACATGAGCCGACGCGGCTGCGCGTCGTGGTGCATGCCTCCAAGCACATCGCCGTCCTGAGGGAGCAGCTGCGGCTGGTGGAGACCCTCGCGGCCGAGGTCGTGGTCGTCGGCCGGGAGAAGCACATGAGCCCGTCGCTGAACCGGCTCCTCGCCGAATCGTACGAACGCGTCGACGTGTCACCGGGTCGGGCGAAGTCACGACTGCTCATCGCCACCGGTCCGAAGAAGTCCCAGTCCGTCGCCAGTGCGTCGACAGCCGCGCATCCGGCGGCGATCAGCCGTCCACGGGTCCCGGTCCAGAATGCGGCGCCATCGCCCGCGCCGGGCGTGCCGGAGATCCTGGTGAGCGCCTTCCCCGGTGCCTTCGGAGGTGCGAGCGCAGATCCCGGTTCCCGGATCCTCGTCGATGCCCTCGCACGGCGACTGCCCGGGCTGGCCCCCGCCAGCGGGGACGGACGGACAGGTCCGTCTGCCCGCGTGCGGGTCCTGGACCTCGGGAGCGGGAACGGCTGGCTGCTCGCAGCGGTCGGCTCGCTCCTGCCGCACGCGTCGCTCTTCGGTGTCGATGATTCGAGGGCGGCGGTGGAGTCCACCGTGCTCACCGCCGCGTCTGTACGGGCGGGAGAGGAGCCTGCGGTGGTCCTGCATGCGGACGCCACGGGCCGGCTGCCATGGCAGGCGGACGACGACGGGGACCGCACGGCCAGCGCAGACGGCGAGGATTCGGAGGATCCCGCGGCCTTCGCCGAGGGCTCATTCGATCTCGTGACGCTGAACCCACCGTTCCACGATGGGACGAGCATGACGACGGACATCGCACACGATCTGATCGATGCCGCGGCCGCTCTGCTGAGGCCCGGCGGACGACTGATCGTGGTCTACAACTCGCACCTGCGGTACCGGTCCCACCTCCAGCACCGCTTCAGCGATGTGGAGCAGTGGGCGCGGGACCGTCGCTTCACCGTCGTATCCGGGACGAAGCCCGGAAGTGCGCGTGGGGAGACTCGAACTCCCACGTCCTGAGACACTGGAACCTAAATCCAGCGCGTCTACCTATTCCGCCACACGCGCGCTCCGGTGATTCTACAGCGGAGCGGACGGTCAGTCGTCGTCGATGCCCAGCTGCGTGCGGAGACGGGCCACGTGGCCCTTCGCGCGGACGTTGTACTGCGCGAGTTCGACTGTGCCCTCACCGTCGACGACGACCGTCGAGCGGATGACGCCCTGGACCACCTTGCCGTAGTTCTTCTTCTCGCCGAACGCGCCCCACGCGGTCATGACGGACTTGTCCGCGTCGGACAGCAGGGGGAAGGTGAGCCCGTCGCGCTCGGCGAACTGCGCGAGCTTCTCCGGCTTGTCGGGGGAGATCCCCAGCACTGTGATGCCCTGCGCCGTGAGCGCATCCAGGGAATCGCGGAAGTCGCATGCCTGCGTGGTGCAGCCGGGTGTCATCGCGGCGGGGTAGAAGTACACGACGACGCGGGATCCGCGGAAGTCGGACAGGCTGACGTCGTTCCCCTGTGCGTCCGGCAGTGTGAAATCAGGTGCGGTGTCGCCGGGCTCGAAGCGCGTCATGGGTGTGCTCTCCTCTGAAGAGTGGGTGTGTCGATGTGCCTCCCACCCTACTGCGGGCCGCGGACGCGGTAGGCTCGGATCTCGAAGGCGCATGCCGCGCCGCGAACACCATCGCCTGTGAGGAAGTGAGCGCATGTCCAGCAACGTGTACACCTCTGAAGTGACCGTCGACAATGCCTCGCGCGACCAGCTCTCCGAATCGATCCGGCTGCGCGAACAGCGCCTTGCCGCCGGCATCGACGAGCTCGTCGGGCGACTGCACCCGAAGGCGCTGACCGCACGCGCCGCGGATTCCGCGAAGTCCGTGGTCATCGACGAAGAGGGCCAGCCCAAGGTGGACCGTCTGGCACTGGCCGGAGGAGTCCTGCTCGTCACCGTCGCGACGATCGGATTCTTCGCCACCCGCAGCAAGCGTGGCTGATCCGACGGACGCTGCGCCGGGCAGCACCCCGGTGGCGGACGCGGCACCGGTCGTGCGGATACGGATGCTCCACGACCGTCTGCTGGTCCAGCCGGACAAGGATTCGGGGGAGCGGAAGTCGTCCGCGGGCATCGTGATCCCTGCGACGGCTGCCGTCGGCCGGAGGCTGGCGTGGGGTGTCGTCGCAGCTGCGGGCCCGCTGGTGCGACAGGTCGAGGTCGGCGATTCGATCCTGTTCGACCCGGAGGAGCTCGCTGAGGTGGAGATCGACGCCACCGCGTACCTGCTGCTGCGTGAGCGCGACGTCCATGCGATCGCAGAGCCTGACGACGACGAGTCGACCGGCATGTATCTCTAGGCAGTGGTCGTCGCGCAGACCAATGGCGCTGCGCACCCGCACATGGCGAAGGCCCGTCACCAGGTATGGAACCTGGTGACGGGCCTTCTTCTGTGCACCCCCCGGGACTCGAACCCGGAACCCACTGATTAAGAGTCAGTTGCTCTACCAATTGAGCTAGAGGTGCGCAACGAGAGATAACTATACATATCCGGTGGGCCACTTCCAACTCGGATCCCGCCTTGTCACGGAAGAGTGGTGGGCGTCACGAGGAGGGAGCTTGCAGACACCTGTCGGGGCCTGTTCGGGAGCGTGGTACTGTATCCGTTTGTGAGCCGACTCTCAGGCGGTTCACAGTTCGGATGATGGTTGCGTCGCGGCGGATACGCCCGCGACAGCTTGAGTCGGAGAGCTCCAGGCGGTGACGCGCTGTAGAGCCACGCCCTTGGCGCCGGCCCCGCACCTCAGAGACCAGGGCGGTCGTGTGTCTTCACACAGTGGCTCCACCCTGCCCTGGCGCCGTCGGGCATGTCCGAACCGGAAGCCGTCCACACGAGTGGGTCGACACGAATGCGAAGGGATGTGATTGATCGAGCGAGGGGCATTTGCGCGTCGCTAGATGACCTTCCGCGGATCTACGCCCCCGCGGGACGGGACGTGCAGGACCTGACCGCAGCCGGGAACCCCCGGGTGCGCAAGTTTCTCACCCAACGTCGAAAGGGAGGTGGCGCATGAATGACTCCTCTGCTGTGCAGTTCGGCGCCGTGACCGTCGTACTGCTGCTCGTCCTCTTCTACGGAGGCACCTACGCGATCTCGCGGGGCATCCGGAAGAAGAACGAGAACGCCGACGAGTACATGACCGCCGGCAACAAGATCGGCTTCGGCATCTCTGCCGCGAGTATGACCGCGACCTGGATCTGGGCCTCGTCGATGTACGCATCCGCGGCATCCGGCTACGAGTACGGGATCTCCGGTCCCATCCACTACGGGCTCTGGGGTGCCCTGATGATCCTCTTCATCTACCCCTTCGGCAAGCGCATCCGCAGTGTCGCCCCCAAGGCGCACAGCATCGCGGAGGTCATGCACGCGCGCCACGGCCGCTCGAGCCAGCTCATGCTCGCGGGATCCAACGTGGTGGGCAGCGTCATCAGCCTCATGTCGAACTTCATCGCGGGCGGCGTGCTCATCTCGATGCTGTCGCCGTTCAACTTCATCCAGGGTGTCCTCGCGGTCGCCGCGGGCGTCCTGCTCTACACGCTGTGGTCGGGGTTCCGCGCCTCCGTGCTCACGGACTTCATCCAGGTCATGGCGATGCTGGGGGCGGTCGCGATCATCGTGCCGTTCATCTTCTTCGCCGCGGGCTTCCCCGCCGCGTTCGAGACGGGATCTGCGAACCTCACACCCGCGCAGGGCAACTTCTTCTCCAGTGAGGCCTTCCTGGGTCAGGGCGCTCCCTACATCGCCGCCGTGCTGGCCTACGCGATCGGCAATCAGACGATCGCGCAGCGCCTCTTCGCCGTGCGCGAGGACCTCATCAAGCCCACGTTCATCACAGCGACCGTCGGGTACGGCGCCATGGTGATCGGCGTCGGCATGATCGGTGTGCTCGCGCTCTACCTGGGCTTCGAACCCACCAACGGCGACGTCAACAACATCATCCCGGAGATGGCCGCGAGCTACCTCCCGGGCATCCTGCTCGCGCTGTTCTTCGTCATGATCATCGGCGCTCTGTCGTCGACGGCGGACTCGGACCTCGCGGCCCTGTCCTCGATCATGATGGCCGACATCTACGGCCAGAACGTCGCAGGCAAGGAGAAGGCGAACCCCAAGACGATGCTGTTCATCGGTCGTCTGACGATGGTCCTGGCATCCGCGGTCGCAGTCGCATTCGCCAGCCTGCAGCTGAACATCCTCGACCTGCTCGTGTTCGTCGGCGCGCTCTGGGGAGCACTCGTGTTCCCCGTGCTAGCCAGCTTCTACTGGGGCAAGGTCACCAATAAGGCGTTCACCACCGCTGTGATCGCAGCGCTCGTGATCTTCATCCCGGTGCGGTTCGAGCTGATCCCGCTCGTCGGGCCCGTCGGAATCCTCGTCGACATCCTGTCGGCCGTCGGCATCGCCGTCATCCTGGGCCTCATGTCGTTCGGGTTCTTCGGACTGCGCGTGGCGAAGATCGTCGCGGCCGCGGCGTTCCTGCTGTCGGCCCCGTTCGTCATCGGGTTCCTGCATGACTACGCGACGCTGAGCGCATCGCTCGTCGCCTACGCGGTGAGCACGCTCGTCTGCTACTTCATGTCCTTCCGCCAGAAGGACGACTTCGACTTCTCGCTCATCCGCAAGCGCACGGGTGACTTCGACGAGGCCGAGGATGAGGAGACGGCTGTGGCAGAGGCCTCAGTCGCACCTCGTGGAGCAGCAGGCCGCACCGCAGTGGCGATCGACGACGCCCCGCAGAGCCGTGGAGGATCGGCGACCGGTCCGAAGAAGGAGGACAACTGACATGAGCGCAGGAATCATCGCACTCACCGCGTACACCCTCGTGTGGCCGGTCCTGGTGGCGATCGTGATGATCGTCATCGGCCGCGCCTTCGTCCAGGAGTGGAAGGAAGCGCGGGACGAGGGGATCGACCTCGTCTGACCCGGGCTGACCGCACAGGAGGGCGGGGCGCCGCAGAGATCTGTGGCGCCCCGCCCTCCTGTGGTGGGATGTGCTACGGAGGCTGGAGATCCGGCGCAGATCAGACGAGGGTGGCGCCCTTCGCCGCGAGCTCGTCCAGTGCTGCGCGGGAGGAGTCCTCGCCCACCCCGGCGACGAGGTCCGTGAGGATGCGCACCTCTGCGAGGTGGTCGAGTGCGTCCAGGCCCGAGGCGCGGACGCAGTGGTCGGTCGCGATGCCGACGATGTCCAGCCGCTGCGTGCCGGCCAGCAGGTCGGCCAGCCGGGTTCCGTCGTCGGTCACCCCGTCGAACGCGGAGTAGCCGTGTGCGCCCTGCCCCTTCTTCACGTGGTGGGTGAGCGGTGCGGTGTCGAGTTCCGGGTCGTACTCCGCTCCCGAGGTCCCTGCGACGCAGTGCACCGGCCAGGTCGAGACGAAGTCCGGTTCTCCGGTGGCGAAGTGGCCGTCGTTGTCGCCATCGGCGTCGTGCCAGTCACGGGAGCCGATGATCAGGTCGTAGTCGGATCCGCTGTCCCGCAGCAGGCGGGTGACGCCGGCGGCGACTGCATCGCCGCCGTCCACGCCGAGCGCACCGCCCTCCGTGAAGTCGTTCTGCACGTCGACCACGAGCAGTGCTGCGCCCGTCGTCACGCCTCGACCTCTTCCGGCATCCGCTCGACGGGGAAGTGCAGCGCGCGCTTCTCCGCGATCGCAGTGCGGAAGCGCTCGAGCAGCTGCGCGTCAGGTGCCACCTCGTCCTGGTCGACGTAGGCGAAGTGGAGCGGGGACGACGCCGTGAGGTAGAAGGTCCGGTAGCCCGACGCGCCCCCGATGATCACGTGGAACGTCACACGCACACCACGGCCGTGATCGAACTCGTCGAACAGTGCGACTTCGAGTGTCCTGGCCTCGTGTGCGGGAAAGCTCAGTGCGAGCGAATTCTCCTTGTCGAGGCCGTAGACGAACGTGCCCTTTGCGGTCATAGTGTCCCCTTCCGGACGGCGGCGCCGGGCGTGCGGCGCCTGAGTGGACAGGAACACGGATCCGGTTCCCACACCTCACACGGTACGGGACATCCGGGCATCAGTCCCTGCGGCGTCGACCTGCCACGAAGAGGATGAAGGCGATCGCGGCCGCGCCGATCGCGACGACGACGCCGATCTGCCACGGCATGCCTGCGCCGTCGCCGTCTTCGGAAGCGGATTCGGATGCGACGTCGTCCGAGGATCCGTCATCGCCGTTGTCTCCGTCACCGGGCTGGGTCGGCTCCTCGCCGTCCGGGGTGATCGCGTCGTCCTCGCCCGTGCCGGGCGGCTGGGGGACGGGATCGGAATAGTCGGGGCGCTGCGGACCGGTCGGCACCCAGTCGGCGTTCCCGTCGGGTGCGGACTCACGAGGACCGTGGCGATCGCCGTTGTCCGAGCCGTTGCCTGTCGAGGGGTCCTCTGTGAGGCCCCTGTCGTCACGCTCGCCGGACCCCGATCCGTCCTCGTCCGAGCCGTTCTCATCCGAGCCGTCGTCGCCCGTACCGCCGTCATCGCCGGAATCGTCGTCGTTCCCCTGGTCGCCGGAATCGTCTCCGTCATCGGGCTCAGTCGGCGCCGGGGAGGGCTCGGGGTCCTCGGTCGGCGGGGGAGTCGGGTCCTCCGTGGGGTCCGGTGTGGGCTCGGGGTCCTCGGTTTCCTCCGGCTCCGGTGAGCCTTCCCCTCCGTCGTCTCCGCCATCTTCGCCGTCGTCCGGCGTCGTTTCGGTGACCTCGCCGACAGTGCCGCCGTCGACGTCGAACTCGAACGTCCGATCGCCCTCGCCGTTCTCGCCCGGCCTGTAGGGGGTGTCACCGTCCTCGGTGGCGAGGTTGAGCGCGCCCGTATCCTCCTGCAGGACGAAATCCCTGTCCGGGTCTGGCAGGCGGATGATGATGCGATCGTCACTCTGGTCGGCCGAATCTCTGCTCACGGCTTCGAAGGGCCGGTCGTCAGAATCATCGAGTACGAAGGGCTCGTCCACTCCGTCCTGGTAGAGCGCGAAGGTGTCGATGCGCTCCGCCTTCTGGACCGTGTACGCGCCGTCCGGAAGCGTCGGGTCGTCACCGTCACCGTCGTCGTCATCGGCCTCGTGCGTCTCGTCGTCGTCCGGCTGGTCGGTCGGCGAGGGACTGGCGTCCGGGTCGGTAGTCGGCCGCGGCGATGGGCTCTGCGTCTCAGTCGCTGTGGGTGCCGGCGACGAGTCCGACCCAACCGGCGCAGTGAACCCGCTGGCCGTCACCTGTCCGAAGGCGGGCGCACCAAGGGTCGCGGGCGCGCTGACGAGCGCGACCGTCACGGCGGCGGAGAGTGCCGTGCGTGCGAACATGGGTGTGACCAAGGGGAATACCTTCTGTGGCGGCTGAGCCTGAGCGACCCTGTCATCCTATCCAGGGGTCGCGCGTCGGCGCGATCAGCACGTGGACAATTCGTACAAATCGCAGAGATCGTGTCGCGGATCGCAGTGATCGGTTGCACATCATCCCGGGTTCCACGTCATCCTGCAGGATATGCGGTGATCCGGTCGGCACCCGTGCGGGTGATGGCGAACCGCGCGTCGTCCGTCACGGCGAGGAGGTCGGCGTTGGTCGAGTACGCGGTCGGCGCGTCGGACAGCAGCCCGGCCGCGATGACCGGCTGACCCTCCATCGTTCCCGGCACCAGGTCTCCGCGGGGCTCTCCGAACTGCATGCCGGAATCCGTGCCGTCGAGCACGAGCAGGCCGGTGTCGAGGTCGTAGAGGTAGGGGCCGATCGACGCGAGTGAGTATCCCTGTCCGCGAGTCCACGCCGCGTCGCCGATGTCAGCGCTGGAGACTTCGTTGATCGATGCGACAGCTCCGTCGTCCAGGCTGTGGACGACGAGCTGGAGTCGATGACCGCTGTTCGTGCTGGCGCCGGGGTCACCCCACACGCTGATGGCGAGGCCGTGACCGGCGGACTTCCACTCCTTGATCTCCAGCCCTTCGCCGGGCTGCTCCAGCTCGACCTCCGTCTCCTCACCGGTGTCGATGTCCGTTCGGGACAGGGGGCCGTTGAACGGTGAGCTGATCAGCTCCTCCCCGTCCAGCGCCATCGGGGTGGAGCCCGGTGCGGGTGTCGGAACAGTGACGAGGCCGTCTTCCCCCAGAGTGCTGAGTGCGTTCCCGTCGCGGATCAGCACGGCGGTGCCTGCTGAGGAAAGACGGGCCTCAGGGGTCAGCTCGTATTCGATGGGGCGGGATTCTCCGTCGAGGAGGGCCTGCACCGTGCTGTCGTGCTGCCAGACGAGGGCCGGCTGACCGTCCACGGTGGTGTCTGCGGCGAAGGTCACGGCCCCGTCGTATGACTCCTGGAATCGCTCTGAGCCGTCGGACGGGTCGATGATCGTGACCTCGTCGCCGTCGACCACGAGGACGCCGCGGGATGTCGCAGTCACAGACGCGTTCTGCGGCACGGTGGTCTCCCACGCTGCGTCGGAGGTGAACCCGGGCACCGGCGTGGTCGCCTCCGCCTGTGTCAGGGGGGCGCGCGTCGGGGCCTGCGAATTCTGCGCCGGAGCCGAATCCTCGGGCGTGGGGGTCCCGATGAAGTTCGGCAGGAAGAAGAGGACAGCGGCGAGGACGAGGAGCGCGATCAGCACGATGCTCGGGACGGTGAGTCGGGCGCTGCTCCGCTTCCGGCGAGCCGATGCGCTGCGGTGAGCGGCGGCCCGGCGCGTCATGGCGCGGTGAGGGTCGGAACCTCGCTCTGAGCTAGTCGGGCCCGAGGCCGTGCCGTTCGTGCTGCGAGCCGGAGTCCTGTCCGCCTCTGCCGGGGAGGGGGCGCGAGCGGAATCGCCTGACGGGACCCGATCGATGCGTCGGGGCGTTGACGTGGGCGGGGGAGCGGCAGGGCCCGAGAACGGCGTGCCGATGGGATAGGCAGGCCCTTCATCGTCCGGCGGGTGTGCCGGATCCGCCTGCGAGTCGGGAGCCGGCGCGCCCGCATCCGCAGGTGCGGTGTCCGGTGGCGACTGCGGTGCCGCGAGCGGCTGCGTCGGGACATCGGCCTCCGGCTCCTCCAGGATGTGGGGGTGGCTGCGGGGCTTGGCGGCGGGTTCAGTCTGCGGTTTGGCCGGCTGTGCGGACTCTGCGGACTGTGCCGATCGATCGTCGGGAGAGGCCGTGGGGGAGGAGGAGCCTGGCGGTCCTGCCAGCACCTGCCCGGTGGAGGCGATCGTGAGCGAGCGAAGCGTCGTGCCGTCGGAGATTGCCACTGCGACGTCAGCAGACGTCTCACGGGCCCAGAGGGTCAGCTGCGTCATCGCCGACCCCAGATCCGGATGCTCCGTGCTCTGGCCGGCGATCGTCACCTGGGCGCTGCGGTCCGGCGCCACGGTGATGCTCGCATGATGCATGACAGTCGGGACCCTCTGACTCCAAAACAGTAGTGGTGCGTTCTCCGGTGACGCGGACTGAGAACGCTGGATGCTTCTGAGCGCCCGCGTCGGCAGCGCAGTCCAGTCTAGGAGTGTGTATCACTCGGCACAGCACTCGCGGGCGCACTGAGTCCGAATAGTTACAGGCGCAGATGATCCGGGCGTCTGGTGCACCGCTGTGCGGACCGCTGGTGTCCCGGATCACGCGTCAGGTCCGCTGTGTGGACCGTGTGCGGTGAAACTCGAAGTGCTGCGGGATCGGGCGATCCTCGATTGGCGAACGGCCGGGAGAGGGTCTAAACTCTTCTCTGTTGCCTGCGTGCAGGCAGTGATGGTGGCTATAGCTCAGTTGGTAGAGCACCGCGTTGTGGTCGCGGGGGCCGCGGGTTCAAGTCCCGTTAGCCACCCCATTGTGAAGTGTCGGGACATCGTTCATTCGATGTCCCGACATTTTTGTTGTCTGGAGGGTCGTGTGTCGGGTTATTGGGGGTCGCGTGACCGTACTTTCATTTCCCTCCCTCCCCGCTCCCGCATGTCCGCTTTTCATCCTCTTCCCGCTCCCGCATGTCCGCACGCCCCTCGAATGAGTGCAAACCGGCCCAATCTGAGCACTTCGTGGGCCGGTTTGCACTCATTCGGCGCTCTGAGTGAGGCGCAAGGGCGGGTGGCCTGCTTTGCATCGTTGACGGGGTTGATGCAGCGGGGGATGCGGAGCTGGACCTGCGGTTGGGCTGGCCCTGCAGTAGTGGAGGGGCCGATGCTGCGGCGGCGACGGGGCTGGACCTGCGGTTGAGCTGGGTCTGCAGCTGGGCAGGGGGCCGACTTCGCGACTGCGCAGGCCGGGTGAACGCGATCAGAAGAGGAAGAGGCCCGCGCCGCAGAGTGCGAGTGCCGCCACGACGAGCGTCGCGATGATTCCTGTGCGGGCGAGCCGCGGCTGCGCACCGGGCTCCACCGGTGTCTGCGCACCGGGCTGTGCCGGCGTCTCCGAGCTGGGCTGAGCGACGGTCTCGGAGTTGGGCTGCATCGATGTCGCTGAGCTTGACCGTGTGGGCGCCTCCGAGCCGGACCGTGTCTGAGTGGGATTCGTGGTCTGTGTGGGATTCGTGGTCTGTGTGGGATTCGGCGCGGGGTGCGGTGCGAGAGCGAGTGCGTGGTTCGAGTGCTCAAGAGTCGAACGGAATCCATGCGGATCCTGTTCAGATGTTGCGCTTTCGAGCCGGCCGGCTCCGTGCGAGCCGCTGTGCGGGTCCCGGGTGCCGGGGCGCCCTCGGTCTTCCGTGGCTGTCATCGCCGGTGCGGGGCGCCAGTCCTGGGTGAACGTCCGGCGCTGATCCTGGGGTGCATCCCCGTGGCCGATCCTTTCGCGCGCGACACCCGAGGCCGGCCCCGACGCGACATCTGATGCGACGCCCGACGCGGGCCCTGACGCGGAACGTGACGCGGGCCCTGACACGGGACGTGACGAGGGACCTGGCCGCCGGCCTGCGGCGTGCCCGTCCGGCACGATAGGGAGGGTCTGCATCGAGGCAGACGCATCCGACCGCTCCTCCGCCGGTGCGCCTGCCTGCGCCCACTCTTCGGACGGTGTGTGCAGTCGCCCCTCCGCGTCGATCGTGAGGGAGAGGCGCGTGCCCCTGTCGTCGACCTCGACGAGGATCCCGGTGCCGAGCTCCCGTGCCTGTGCCCTGAGACGGGCGATCGCGTAACCGATGGACGGCTCCATGATGCGGCGGCTGCCGAAACGAGCTTCGGGGAAGCGTCCCTCGGAGACGGAGATCGTGGCTCTCTGCATGCTGTGGTGCTCCTGCTCGGGCGGGTGGTCCGCGCCGGGTCGGGTGGATTCTGTCCTGCTGATCTGCTGCGTGGCCGCTGTCCTGCTGCGCGGCCGGCGGGTGATGCACCTGTCCAGCAAGCGGTCAGCGCATGACGTGGGTCACACGGTGCCGCTAGGGTCGAATCATGACACGCACCTCACTCATCCGTTCAGCCACGAAGCGCCTGGACACGCTCCACTCCGCCTCGTACTTCGCACCCACCATGACGGAGGCGCTCACGAGTGCGGGCGTCCCCGCCGAGGCACACTACCTCGCACAGAGATCCGCATCTCTCGGCACTCCTTCAGCGGAACTGGTCGTCGCGACGTTCTTCAACTACGCCCCGGCCTACGTCAGCACCCACGTCCCCGCCGTGTGGGAATCCCTCCGGCCCGCGGACATCACCGCAGCTCGGATCGCCGGCGTCGAGGCGATGAGCGCCCAGATCCTCGCATCCGACGCCGCCACCGCCTCTGGCATGGACCGCGCGGGCTTCGACTCGCTGGCGACGAAGATCCTCGAGCGCCTGCGGCCCGTCCTGGACGCGCAGTCGCTGAGCGGACGGCCACTCTTCGCGGCTCACGTCCCTGCACTCACAGGCGCCCGTGCCGCGGATCCGACCCTGCAGTCCGCAGTCGACCTGTGGGCGGCGATCACCCTCCTGCGGGAGCACCGGGGCGATGCGCACATCGCGGCACTCGTGACGGTCGGTCTCAGCGGCCTCGAGGCGATCGTGCTCGACAGCGCGACAGGCCGCTCCTTCTACCCCTGGTCCATGCGGAAGACCCGAGGGTGGTCGGAGGAGGAATGGCGCGAGACGGCGGAAGCCCTGCAGACGCGCGGACTGCTCACCTCCTCCGGTGACGATGCTCACCTGACGGACGCCGGCGCAGCCCTCAAGGAGGACGCCGAGACGCGCACGGACGCTGCTGTCGCCTCTGCCTGGGATGTGCTCACCGACGACGCGCTGTCCGCGCTCGCGGATGACGCGAAGGTCGTCGCGAAGCTCGTGCTGGGCTCCGGCGTCCTCCCGTCCAAGCTGTTCGGCCACGGGAGCGACGCGAAGAGCTGACGGCTCGAGCGGCTCAGCCCTCCGTGAGCGGGTCAGTCCTTCTCTGCCGCGTCACCGGTGTCGCCCGGATTGCCAGCGTCACCCGTGTCGGGCGCATAGGCGGCAACGACCTCGGCGGCGATGGCCCGGGCCTCGGCGGACGTCGGCTCCTTCTCCCGGAAGACCGCTCGCCTGTAGTAGGCGAGCTCCCGGATCGAGTCCTGGATGTCGCCCAGCGCGCGGTGGCCGCCCGTCTTCTCCGGCGACTGGAAGTACGCGCGGGGGTGCCACCGGCGGGCCAGCTCCTTGATGGAGGAGACGTCGAGGATCCGGTAGTGCAGGTGGTCGACGACCTCCGGCATCTGCTTGACCAGGAACGCCTTGTCTGTGCCGACGGAGTTGCCGCCCAGCGGCGCCTTCCCGGCAGTCGGGACGTGCGTGCGGATGTAGGCGAGCACCTGCGCCTGCGCGTCCTCCACCGTCGTGCCGCCGTCCAGCTCCGTGATGAGCCCCGAGGTCGTGTGCATCTTCGTGACGAAGTCGCCCATGTTCTCAAGCGCCCGCTCGGAGGGGCGGATGACGATGTCGATGCCGTCGTCCAGTGGGTTGAGGTCGAAGTCCGTGATGATCACGGCGACTTCGACGAGTTCGTCGACGTCCAGGTCCAGACCGGTCATCTCGCAGTCGATCCAGACGATTCTCTCTGCAGCCATGCTCTGATCCTAAGCCGTTGCTGCAGGTGCTCAGCGCGAGACCGTGGTCGACGCCACGTCCTGATCGGACCGCGAAAGGTTCCTGACCGCACGGTTCGAATCCCGCGTCCATGCGGTTCGCTAGACTCGGTATGTTTCAGGGAAGACTCTGACCGAGCTTCCGCCGCCGACGAAGGGACCAGCGTGCGCTACGTGCTGCCTGCCGTGATCATCGTGATCGGGCTGATCACGGGGACATTCGGAGTCCTGCAGAAGACGGTGTGGGCACCCGACGACACGAGGACTGCCTCCGTGCAGCTCGACGGGCCCGGTCCCGTCGCCGTAGTCGAACCCGGCGTGCTCAACCTCTATGACACCCCCGCGACGCTCACCGCGACCGCGACCGAACCGGACCAGGAGATCACGATCTCCCGGACCACGAAGGAGAACGCGGACTTCTGGGTGGGCGCATCGGACGTCACGCGGATCGTGGGGCTGGCGGAGGAGAACTCGCTCGAGGCGCGCACCCTGACCGGCGGCGAAGGCGCTCCCGAGGCCGGCCCGACCGATGCTCCCGCTGACGAGGCCGCCGCTGACGAGGCCACAGAACCGGACCCCGAAGAGCTCGCCACGGTCCCCGCCCCGGGCGGTGCGGACCTGTGGGAGGCCACGGAATCAGGCGAGGGCACTGTGTCCTGGGACTTCGACGAGGACGCCGGCCGCACGGCATTCGTCATCGGCACGGACGGAGAGCAGCCCGCTGCCGCAGAGGTCTCGATCACGTGGCCGAACGACACGGCGACCCCGTGGGCCGTCCCCCTCATGATCGGCGGCGGCGTGATCGTGCTGATCGGCCTGGGGGTGGGCTTCATGTCACTCCGCAGCGCCAAGCGCGACAAGGAGCGTCGGACTGCGCGACAGCAGCGTCGCCGCAAGCTCGCGGAGACGGGCTCCGCCTTCGCGATCGTCCCCGTCATCGCACTGGCAGGCTGCGGTCCCGCGGAACTGCCGCAGCCGGACCCGGAACCGGCACCCACCGAAGCGGGACCCGCGGTGACGGACGACCAGATCGCCTCCATCCTCGACGATGCGCGGACCACAGTGTCCGGAGCGGATGAGGAGCTGGATGCGGAGGCACTCGAAGAGCGCGCATCAGGGCCGTTCCTCGAGCAGCGGACCGCCGCGTACGACGTCAAGGACGCCTCAGAGGACTTCGAACTGCCCCCGGGCATCGCGGATGGCGAAGTGGTCGTCAACTTCACAGCGGCGACCGATGCGTGGCCCCGCGCCACGTCCGCGATCGTCCAGGACACGGAGATCGAGCAGACGCAGCTTCTGGTCCTGACCCAGTCCGATGCCCGCGCCGATTACACGGTGTGGTCGCAGACGGTGCTCCAGCCGGGTGCGGAGATCCCGGAGATCGCGGACCCCCGTGAAGGCTCCGCACTCCTCGACCCGGAGGCGGGCGGCCACCGACTGCCCCCGAACGAAGTGCCGGCGGCCTACGCCGACCTCCTGTCGCAGGGCGAGGACGCGGAGAACGCTGAGGCGTTCGAGGAAGACGCATTCTCAAGCCAGGTGCGCTCGAATCAGGCGTCGCAGAGGGAGGAGCTGGAGTCCGGAGGCGCGGACGTCTCCTTCTCCTATGCCGGTGACGATTCGCAGCTCACCGCGATGGAGGCGGCGGATGGCAGCGCCGTGGTCACCGGAGTGGTCGAAGCCGAATCCACGATCTCGCCGGACAGCACCGAATCGACCACCGGCACGCTCACCATCCCCTCGCCCGCCGCGGACGTGATCGGTGCGACGGAGACGACCGAGGACCTCACGCAGACCAGTATGGTCGTCGCGACATGGGTGGTCCCCGCCGGCGAAGAGGATCCGATCCGACTGGTGGGCGTGAACGAGGTCTTCACCGGTGCGACGGTGGGCAGCGACTGACGGCGGGAACGCCCCAGACCAGCAGCCGCACGACCAGCAGCCGCACGACGACACGTCCACCTCACGACCAGCTCAGAGGAGAGACACACGTGACACAGTCACCGCACGACAACACTGCACACGCAGGACACCCGGAACACTCGGGCCAGCAGAGTCAGCCGGGCCAGCAGGGCCTCGACCTCTCCGCTGTCCGGTCGCGGAACGCACCTTCCGGGGATCCCGCCGCCGGAGCAGGCGCAGCGCCTGCAGGCGGGTCGCTTCCACCGAACGCAGTGGGAGTGCCGGGGCTCGTCTTCGACATCGACGAAGCGCAGTTCGAGGATCTCGTCGCACTGTCGAACGAGGTGCCGGTCATCATCGACCTCTGGGCCGAATGGTGCGAACCGTGCAAGCAGCTGAGCCCCATCCTCGAACGCGTCGTCGAATCGTACGGCGGCCAGGTGGTGCTCGCGAAGATCGACGTCGATGAGAACCCGCGCATCCAGCAGGCCTTCCAGGTGCAGTCGATCCCCACGGTCGTCGCGCTCCTCAAGGGCCAGCCCGCGCCGCTGTTCCAGGGCGCCCAGCCGGAGCAGCAGATCCGCCAGGTGTTCGACCAGGTCATCGAGGTCGCGGGCCAGCAGGGCATGACGAAGACGGCTGTCCCGCTCGACGGTGCTGAAGCGCCGGAACCGGGCCCTGCACACCCCGAAGCACTCTCCGCGCTCGAATCCGGCGACTTCGACGGTGCGGAGGCGATCTACCGCGCTGCGCTCGCAGAGGCACCGGCGGACGCGGAGGCCAAGCTCGGCCTGGTGCGCGTGGCGATGCTCAAGCGGACGAAGGACCTGGACCCCGCCACTGTCCTCGCGGCGGCGTCCGACGCTCCCAAGGACATCGATGCCGCGCTGCAGGCGGCCGACGTCGAAGTGGCCCAGGGTGACCCGGAGGCGGCGTTCTCCCGTCTGCTGGGCCTGCTGCCGACAGCCGCTCCCGATGACAAGGAGCGCCTGCGCCTGCGCCTGCTCGATCTGTTCGAGGTGGTGGGCGCTGAGGACTCCCGGGTCGTCAAGGCCCGTGGCCGGCTGATGCGGGCACTGTTCTGAGGCGTCTGCGATGATCCGTGTGGCCATCGGCCTGCTCTGCACTGCGGGCGGACTCGTCCTCGGGGCGCTGTCCGCATCCGCGCTGTCCGTCGTCGGCACAGGCGAAGTGACTGAGACGGAACCCTTCGCAGTGGGGGACGAGGCGTATGCACTCGTGCTCGACCAGGCGATCGTGCCGTTCGACAAGACCGACGCGACGCTCACGGTCGAATCGGACCAGGAGCTGTTCATCGGCACTGCGAACGGTGTGGACGCCGATGACTACCTCACGGGCGTCGCCCATGAGGAGATCACGGACGTCGAATTCCCTGAGACCGCGATCCACCGGACCGTCGCCGGGGATCCGGCACCCGTCAATCCACCGGACTCCCGCGATTGGTGGACGCACACGGACACCGGCACGACCGTGAGCCACACCTTCGATCTCGAGGCCGCACCGCAGGTGATCGTCGTCACTCCCGCTGCAGAGGACGGGAGCCTCGCGGACGCCCAGGTGACATTGTCGATGGATGTGCACGAGGTACTCGGACTCTCGATCGCAGGCTTCGCCGGCGCGGTCGCCCTCCTGGGAGTCGGCGCGTTCTACCTGCTGCGCTGGTGGTTCGGCGGCTTCCGGCCGCGACCCAGGCCGCGTTCCGGTGCACGATCCGGACAGCGTCCGGGCCGTGCTGGGACGAAGGCCGAGCGCGCGGGTACTGCCGCGGTTCCGAGCGCCGGTCCCGGTACGGGCTCTGCGGCTCGCGGTACGACTGGAGGTGCGGTGTGACTGAGCGCGACATGGCCGGATCACGTTCCGTGGGCCGATTCCTGCGTCGGCGCGGAGTGAGGCGGATGGCGACCGTCGTCGCCGGTGGCCTGGTGACCGGTCTGGCACTGAGCGCCTGCGCGGACATCCCTCAGCCCTCACGTCCGGAGCTGACCCCGTACGAGCGCCCCGCCGTGCGCTCCGGCGACGCCGGCAGCTTCCTCACGAACTATGCGGAGAGCCTGGACCAGGCGCTGGGCGAGGAGCCGGGCGCGCTGGAGCCGCTGCAGACAGGACCGCTGCTCGAGAGGACGCGGGCGGAGATGCTCATCGCCGAGCAGACCGGCACGACGCTCGGCGCATCGAGCTACACGGACGTGGTCGCGGGTGGGCCCATGTTCGGTGAGTACCCCATGTGGTTCATGGCGTTCGCGACTCCTGAGGGCGAGGAGTCCGATGACGTCGAGGCGATGCTCGCGACGCGGGATTCGGCCGACGCGGACTGGAAGGTCGCGGAGTCGGTGTTCGTCCCCGCAGAGGCGCAGCCGACGATCCTCGCCGATCAGCAGGGAGCAGTCGAGCTCGCACCGGATGCGCACACGGAGGCGGCGGAGGCAGTCGTCACCCAGGCGAGCGAGTACCTGACGACGGGCGATGTCCCTGAGGGGGCACCGAACTTCGAGGAAGCCGGCTTCAAGGACTTCCGCGACTACGTGGGGGAGCTGGGCGCTGAGGACACCGGCTTCTCCGATGTGGGCGTCGAGTGCGCGCCGTACGAGGACCTGCCGCTGGAGGACTACGCACTCGCGACGGAGGGCGGCGGAGTGAGCTTCGCGGAGTCCCGCTGCACGATCACGGTGAACGTTCCGGAGTCCTACTTCGTCGACCTGGGCGATGAGATCGAAGCCGTCATGACGAGTGATTCGGAAGGCGACGTCATCACGATCGATGTCGCCCAGCCGATGCTCATCACCACTGAGGGCGACACCGCATCGGTCTACTCACCCGGCTGGTACATGCTCTCGTCGGAGACTTCCGGCGGTGGCGGAGACGACGAGGCAGGAAGCGACGAAGGCGGGGACGACGCCGCGGAGTGAGCGCGGCTCTTGGACGTGGCAGGCCGTGGCTCACGGTCGGGATCGACTGTGACTCACGGATGGGAACGACCTCAGCGCAATCATCGGAGTGAGCAGCCCCGTCGTCAGCCCCTCTGGGCCTCGACGCTGCGCTGGACCCGTCGCAGCCACCACAGGCCGATGAAGGGCAGGACGAGCGGAACGAACCCGTAGCCCACGCCGAATGCGGACCACACGCTGTCGTGTGCGAAGTATTCGGGGTGCGTGAAGCTCAGCGTTCCGATGACCAGGACGCCGATGCCCTCGAAGACGCAGGCGGCGACGGCGATGTGGTGCGACGCGCGGCTGCCGATGACCAGGCAGACGGTGGCGAGGATGTAGACGGCGGCGGACAGCGCGGACAGCGTGTACGCGAACGGTGCCTCGTCGAACTTCAGCAGCAGCTGGTAGGAGACGCGGCCGATCGCGGCGAAGGCGAGTATCCCGTAGACCGCGGTGAGGAATCGGCCGGGGCCGGTGTGGATCGCGGAGTACGGCGATCGCGCGGCGCGGGCGGCACGGCGCTCGGCACGTTCGGCGGCTCGTGCCTCTCGTGCTGAGCGCGGGGCCTCGTGCTCCGCGTCCCGCCCGTCCGTCATGTGCATCCTGTCAGTCCTCCGCGTCCTGTGCCCTGCACTCTGTGTCGTGGCGCTGCACTCTGTGTCGTGCGCTCTGTGTCCCGGCCCGAATGGCGTGGGCCTTCCTCGTGCGGATGTGCGCCGAGGCTCACATCCAGATCTGGTTCATCCGCTCGATCATGACCGCGACCGTACCTCCGGCAGCGGCGAGCACCGCAGGGCCCCAGCGGGTGAGCTCCGCGTACGCCCATGCCCCCGCGAGTGGGACGAGCAGCAGCGCCGTGAGCAGATAGCCGAAGAACAGGATCCCGTCCGTGCCGGGCGACTGTCCCCACATCAGCACCGATACGACGGTCTGGATGAGGAGCATCGCCAGGAGCAGTGCTGTGCCGACGAGGGTCCACCGCCCGGCGGCGCGATTGCGCAGGGCGAGGATCAGCGACACGACTGCGAGCAGCAGCGAGTAGCCGATGAGGAAGTACGTGAGTTCCGGAATCACGCGAACATTCTACGGCGGCCGCCCGGGGTCGCGGCCCTCGCCCCTCGGCCACCGGTCCCGACCACCGCCCGGCGGCACTGGGTCCGGCACACAGGCGTTTTCGTTACACTCCTGTGCAGTGCGAGCCTATTTCGATTTCGCCGCGACCTCCCCACTGGATGAGGAGGTCCTCGCGGCATACACACGGGAGCTGCGTGCCGTGGGAAACCCGTCCTCACTGCACGCGGAGGGTCAGTCTGCGCGCATGCGGATGGAGTCCGCCCGGGCGCGCATCGCCGCAGCCGTCGGTGCAGAACCCGCAGAGGTGGTCCTCACCTCCGGGGGGACGGAGGCGGACAACCTCGCGCTCAAGGGCATCCACGCCGCACGGAACGCGGGTGGGGCCCACCGGCCTCGACTGCTGGTCTCCACGATCGAGCACCACGCGATCCTCGAACCCGCTGAGCACCTCGAGTCCCACGGCGTCGACGTGGTCTGGCTGCCGGTCGACCGCCAGGGGCGCGTGGATCTCGAGGCACTGAGGGCGGCGATCGACGAGGACCCGGAATCGGTGAGCCTGATCTCCGTCATGCTCGCGAACAACGAGATCGGGACGGTGCAGCCGATCGAGGAGATCGTCGCGCTCGCGCATCCGCACGGGGTACCCGTCCACACCGACGCGGTGCAGGCATTGGGTCAGATCCCCCTGGACTTCGCCGCATTGGGCGTCGACGCGATGAGCCTCTCCGCGCACAAGGTGGCGGGTCCGGTGGGGGTGGGCGCGCTCGTGCTCTCCCGCGGCATCTCGCCCGTGCCGATCCTGCACGGCGGCGGACAGGAGCGCAGCGTCCGCTCCGGCACGCTCGACGTCGCCGGTGCGACGGCGTTCGCGACCGCCGCAGAGATCGCCGCCTCCCATGTCACGGACGGCACGGTCTCCCGCACCGCTGACCTGAGGGACAGACTGGCCGACGGCATCCGCGAGCAGATCCCCGATGCGATCCTCACAGGCGCAGGACTCGAGGGAGACGACTCCCGCCCCGGCGACGATGACCGCCCCGGCGACGATGACCGGTCCGGCGACGAGGACCCCCGCCCCAGCCGCCTGCCGGCGAACCTCCATGTCGTCTTCCCCGGGTGCGAGGGAGACTCGCTCCTCTTCCTGCTCGACGTCGCCGGCTTCGCGACCTCGACGGGGTCCGCCTGCCAGGCGGGAGTCTCACGCCCGTCCCACGTCCTCATGGCGTGCGGTTTCGACGAGGACCAGGCACGCTCCACCCAGCGCTTCTCGCTGGGACCGGACACCACCCGCGAACAGGTCGACGCACTCCTGCGCGCACTGCCCGAGATTGTGGACCGTTCACGCCGGGCGGGTATGGTGTCCGCATCGCCGCGCTGGGCTGATTCGGGAGGTGCACAGTGAAGGTTCTGGCTGCCATGTCCGGAGGAGTGGACTCTGCGGTCGCCGCCGCACGTGCCGTCGACGCCGGCCACGACGTGGTGGGCGTCCACCTCGCGCTGTCGCGGATGCCGGGCACGCTGAGGACCGGTTCGCGGGGCTGCTGCACCATCGAGGACTCCCGCGACGCCCACATCGTCGCGGGCATGCTCGACATCCCGTACTACGTGTGGGACTTCTCCGAGCGCTTCAAGGAAGACGTCGTCGACGACTTCATCGCCGAGTACGCGAACGGCCGCACACCGAACCCCTGCATGCGCTGCAACGAGCGGATCAAGTTCGCCGCACTGCTGGACCGCGCGCTCGCCCTGGGCTTCGACGCAGTCGCCACCGGACACTATGCGGAGATCCGCCGGGCAGACGACGGCACCACGGAGCTGCACCGCGGCGTGGACCTCAACAAGGACCAGAGCTACGTCCTGGGTGTCCTGACCCCCGAACAGCTGGAGCACTGCCTGTTCCCGATCGGCGCCTCCGCGTCCAAGGCCGATGTGCGGGCGGAGGCCGAGCAGCGCGGGTTCCCCGTCGCGAACAAGCCGGACTCCTACGACATCTGCTTCATCCCCGACGGGGACACGAAGGCGTGGCTCACGGACAAGATCCCGATGCGCCCGGGGCTCATCGAGGACGAATCCGGCGATGTGCTGGGCGACCACGACGGCGCGACGACCTACACGGTCGGCCAGCGCAAGGGGCTGGGCATCGAACGGCCCGCTGCGGACGGCCAGCCGCGCTACGTCCTGGGCGTCGACGCCGCACGCAACACCGTGACCGTGGGACCCCGGGAGGCACTCGCCGTCGACGAGATGGAGGGCATCCGCACCTCCTGGGCGGGGCCTGCTCCATCGGACATGGGCGCTACAGAGGACTCGGGCATCGACTGCGAGGTGCAGATCCGCGCGCACGCGGACCCTGTGCCCGCACGCGTCTGGCTGGGCGAGCTGCGCACGGATGCTCCCGCCGCGGAAGCCGACCCGCTGGGTCCGGTCGTACCCCGACCGCGTCCGGCCGGCCAGGTGCTGCGGGTGCTGGTGAAGGAGCCGCTGCAAGGGGTCGCTCCTGGCCAGACGATGGTGGTCTACCGAGGGTCGCGAGTGCTGGGGCAGGCGACGATCGATCGCGCCCGCAGCCGGGCACGGGCGTGAGCGGACCTCCACGAGGACGTCGGATCGCGAGTATGACTGGGACATGAAGCGCTTGGCCCCCTACGGCACCTGGGACTCACCGATCGACGTCGCCGCTGCGGTGGACGAGCGGCCGATCGGCCGGGGCCGGTTCGGCGCCGTCGACGGCAGGCCCGGCGTGTGGTTCACCCAGGCCGTGCCCGAACAGTGCGGTGCACCGGCGCTCTTCTGGGCTCCGCGGGACGACACCGCTGCACGCGTGCAGATCACCGGCCTGGATATCAGCGTCACCTCGCGGGTGAACGAATACGGCGGTGGGGCGTGGGCGATCCTGCCGACGTCGGGCAGGCTCGTCTTCGTCGAGAACGACAGCCAGCGCATCTGCACCCTGTCGGCGGACCAGATCGCACAGATCGTCCGCGCCGGCGGCCGAGGGCTCGACGCTGTGCGATCGGCCGGCGCCCGCGGGCCGATCTTCGACCGCATCCACCTGACACCCGACACCGACGGTGCTGTCAGATACGGAGACCTCACGGTGTCCCAGGGCGTCGTCCTCGCGGTGCAGGAGACCCACACTCCGGTGCCCCAGACTCAAGAGCCCCAGACGACGGAGCCCCACAAGCCGGAGCCCCACTCTCCAGAGACCCCGGGCGATCGCGTGACCCAGCACGATCGCGTGACCCAGGCGCTCGTCGTCCTCGCCCGCGATGAGGACGACGAATCCGGTGCGGCAGACGACGCCCCGCTCTCAGACACGCTCCCAGCACCACAGATCCTCGCCGAGGCTCCGGCCGACTTCCTCGCATGGCCGAGGCTCTCGCCGGATCGGACCCTGCTCGCCTGGGTGGGCTGGGACAGCCCCCACATGCCCTGGGGCGAGACCGGCCTCTTCGCAACCGCCCTGGACCCGGGGACCCTCGAGCCGGTCGGCGACGCCCACCGGATCTGGCACAGCCCGGAGGTCTCCGTGCTGCAGCCCGAATGGCTGTCCGGGAAAGACCTGGCCTTCAGCGAGGACTCGTCAGGGCACTGGACCGTCGTGACGGTCGATGCGCCGTCCGCCTATCGGCGCGCGTGCGGTGAGCCCGGCGTCCCACCTGCAGAGTCCACCGTGCGCGTGCGGCCCGCCGTCCGCGAGTTCCGCGAGAAGCAGTTCGTGAGCGATCCGCCGGCATCGGTCATGGGAGAGTCCGTGACGCTGACAGGGGAGATCGGCGGACCGCTGTGGAAGCTGGGGTCGCAGTGGTACCTGCCCGTCTCCCGCGGCACGCGGATCCTGGCGGAGAGCCGCTCGGCGGGTACGACGCTGCTGTGGGCCGACCCGCGCACCGGTGCCGAGCACGAGCTCGGTTGCCCCCTGGACTGGCTGCGCATCCAGGACTTCGATGACGACTCGGCGACGGCCCTGCTGGTCGGAGGCGCCGGTGACCGCGTCACCGGCCTCTACACGTTCCATGTGGCGTCCGGTGAGCTGCATCCCGTCGCACTCGAGGCCGACGTCACGGACACCAGCCCCTGGTTCTCCACTCCGCAGCTGTGGTCGTTCGACGCCGTCCACACGGTCGTCTATCCGCCGTTCAACCCGCAGACGGAAGGTCCGGACGACGAGCGTCCGCCGTACGTCGTCTTCGTCCACGGCGGGCCCACGGATCAGGCGATGCCGTCGGCCCAGTCGTTCGGGGCGTTCTTCACCTCCCGCGGGATCGGCGTCGCACTCGTCAACCACACCGGATCGACCGGCTTCGGCCGCCACCACAGGTCCGCGCTCCGCGGCCGGTGGGGCATCGACGACGTCGACGATGTCGTGACGGTCGCCCGCGGTCTCGCTGCTGCCGGCCTCGCCGACCGTGACCGGATCGCGGTGAGCGGTAGCTCTGCGGGAGGCTGGACCGTGCTGGGTGCGGTGACGGCCTCGGACGTGTTCGCATGCGGCGTGAGCCGCTACGGCGTGGCAGACGCCCTGGACTTCGCACGCGGGACCGCACGGTTCGAGGCGCACTACAGCCAGAGCCTCATCGGGCCGCTGCCCGGGTCGGAGGACCTCCACCATCAGCGCTCGCCGCTCAGCCGAGCGGACCGGCTGACCGTGCCGCTGGCCCTCTTCCAAGGTCAGTGCGACACGGTCGTCCTCCCCTCCCAGACCCAGCGGGTCATCGACGCGCTCGAAGAGAACGGCACACCCTACGCGGCACGGTTCTACGAGGACGAGGGACACGGGTTCACGACGCACGAGGTCATCGCGGACACCCTCGTCACGGAGTTCGGCTTCTATGCGAAGATCATGGGCTTCACGCCCCACGGACTGCCGTCGACACGTCTGCAGGGGCGCGGCCGTTGACGCACCCGCCCGACGACGTTCCAGTGACGATGAAGAGGACGACATGACTGATGGCGCATCGATCCCCCGCGCAGCGACGACGGGGGTCTGGGCGGACGTGGATCCGCGGGAGGCGGTCTCGCGCGGAGCGACGCTCGCGGCGGAGGCTCCCGGCCTGCTGCCGTTCCCTCTCATGAGCGCTCCGGCGGCGGGCGGCACCCGCTGGGCCGCCGACGCGCTGGGACTGGCCGCGCAGCTGCTGCCGGAGCTCCCGGTCGACATCGGACCGGCGGGATGGCGGCTGCTGGGTGGTCGCGCGGCCACCGCGGCCAGCACCCTGGACGCTCGTCGGGAGCAGTCGCGGATCGGTCGTGCGCTCGACGCCCTGGGCGAGTACGCGGAGGCCTCCGCCCTGCCCGTGCTCGTGTCCGTGCCGGGTCCCTGGACGCTGGTGCGCCGCCTGGGCCTGCCCGACGAGTCCCCGGTCCTGCGCGATGCGGGCGCCCGCAGGGACGTCGTGCAGTCGTACGCGCAGGGCCTGCTGGACCTGCGCGAGCGCATCCACCGCATCGTCGGAGGAGCAGCCGCACCCGAGGTCCCGGCTGAGACCGAGGCCGCGGGCGCTGCTCCGCTCGACCGGATCCGGATCCGGCTGGTCGAGGACGACCTTGACGCGATCCTCACCGGCACCGTCCCGACGGTGTCCGGGTTCCGCACCCTGCCGGCCGTGCCGGACACCCACGTCCTCGCCGCTCTGCGCTCCGTGGTCGCCCGCACCGGCCCCGGCACCATCCTGTCGCTGCCGGATGCCGACACCGTGACGATCAGCGGCAAGGACGTGGCGCACACGCAGCTCGCCGTCGATGCCGGCATCGACCACCTCGCGATCCCGTCGCCCCGTGCGACGGAGGCCGCAGCCGCACAGCTGAATCGCTGGGAGCGGCTGGCCGAGTGGACCGAGGCGGGCAGGGGACTCTGGCTGCGGGTGCCGGAGACTGCGGCCTCGGCGCCGGAGGCCGTCAGCAGCTGGGTCGAGACTGTCGCCCGTCCGTGGACGGCGGTCGGCATGGGCCGATCAGGGCTCGCCGGCTTCGGTATCCTCACGGGGGAGGAGCTGCCCATCGGCGCCTACCCGCTGCTGCCGGAGATCGCCGGTCCCGCGCGCAGCCGCACGCACGTGCAGATGGCCGCAGCGCTCGCCCGGGCGTTCGCGGACCAGGTGGAGTGACCCAGCGCGAGGAGACGAACCGATGACCACGGAGTCGACGAACACCGATGCCACGGCGGCTGAGCCGGCGATGGCCGGCCCTGTGGCGGACCAGGTCACCGAGACTGATGTGACGGAGACCGCGGGCCTCGCGAAGCGCGTCCACGAGCTCACTGCGCGCATCGAGGAGCTGCGGGAGCAGTACTACCAGCAGAACGCCTCTCCCGTCCCGGACGCGGACTACGACGCGATGGTGGCGGAGCTCGAGGAGATCGAGCAGGCCCATCCGGAGCTCGCGAAGGAGGACTCGCCCACGCAGCACGTGGGCGGGGCCGTCGATACGACGACATTTGACGCGGTCGAGCACCTGGTGCGGATGTACTCGCTGGACAACGTGTTCTCGATCGACGAGCTGCGCACGTGGTTCTCACGGGAGAGGCACGCTGTGCCGGAAGGCACGCGCTGGCTCACGGAGCTCAAGATCGACGGGCTGGCGGTCAACCTCCTCTACCGCGATGGGCACCTGGTGCGCGCTGCGACCCGCGGCGACGGGACGACGGGTGAGGACATCACCCCGAACGTGCGCACCCTGGAGGATGTGCCGCAGCAGCTCGCGACGGAGCATCCGCCGCAGGAGGTCGAGATCCGCGGCGAGGTGTTCTTCCCGATCGAGCGGTTCGCGGAATTGAACGCCGGACTCGTCGAATCCGGCCAGAAGCCGTTCGCGAATCCGCGGAACGCGGCGGCGGGCTCCCTGCGGCAGAAGGACTCGCGCGTGACGGCGCGCAGACCGCTGCGGATGCTGGTCCACGGCATCGCGGCGTGGACGCCCGCAGACGATTCGCATCCGGAGCCGGCCGCCCAGTCGGAGGTCTACGAGACGCTGCGCGACTGGGGCCTGCCGATCAGCGAGTACTACCGGGTCTGCGAGTCCGCTGCAGAAGTCGAGGAGTTCATCGAGTACTACGGGGAGAACCGCCACTCCGTCTCGCACGAGATCGACGGCGTCGTCATCAAGGTCGACGACATCGCCGCACAGGAGCAGCTGGGGTACACGTCGCGGGCGCCGCGCTGGGCGATCGCATACAAGTACCCGCCGGAAGAGGTCACAACCCGTCTGCTCGACATCCAGGTGCAGGTGGGACGCACCGGGCGGGTCACCCCGTTCGCGGTGATGGAACCGGTGCTGGTCGCGGGCTCCACCGTCGAGCGCGCTACCCTCCACAACGGGTACGAGGTCGAGCGCAAGGGCGTGCTGATCGGAGACCTGGTCGTCATCCGGAAGGCCGGAGATGTGATCCCCGAGGTGCTGGGGCCGGTCGTCGACCAGCGTGACGGGAGCGAGCGCGCCTTCGTCATGCCCACGGAGTGCCCGGCGTGCGGCGCCACGCTGTATGAGCAGAAGGCCGGCGACAAGGACAGGCGCTGCCCCAACGCGCGGTCGTGCCCCGACCAGCTGGTCAACCGCGTGATCTACCTCGCGTCGCGGTCCGCACTCGACATCGAGGCGCTGGGGGAGAAGGCGGCCTACGCCCTGACGGCTCCCGGCGAGTACGACGGCGTGCGGAACTTCGACTGGGACACCGACACGGGTCTCGCGCAGAGGACGGGCGACGAGATGCGTGCACCGCTCACCTCCGAAGCGTTCCTCTTCGACCTGACGCCGGAGGACCTCGAGGGACTGAAGACGTGGCAGACGGTGCGGGCGGACGGGGACAAGCGGATCGAGCTCGTGCCCTACTTCTGGACTCGACCGGAGCTGTACAAGACGAAGGCGAAGAAGGGTGAGGTGAGGTTCCCCTCACGCCTGCGCAAGAACACGGAGACGCTGTTCGCGGAGTTGGAGCGGGCGAAGCAGTCACCCCTGTGGCGGATCCTCGTCGCCCTGTCGATCCGGCACGTGGGTCCTGCGGCGGCGCGGGAGATCGCAGCGGCATTCGGATCGATGGAGGCGGTCCGGTCCGCACCGGTGGACGAGCTCGCCGCGATCGAAGGCGTGGGCGAGGTGATCGCACAGAGCCTGCACGAGTGGTTCGACGTCGACTGGCATGTGGAGATCGTCGATCGGTGGCTGGCCGCGGGCGTCGTCATGGATGACGCGGTGACGGGTGCGGCGGCCGGTGGGGCGTCCGGTGCTGCGTCCGGTGGGGCGGCAGCGGGAGCTGCGGGGGCCTCGGCGGAGGGAATCGAACCCGAGGTCGCGGACGAGGTCAGCGAGGCTGCGCAGGCGCAGACCCTCGCCGGGCTCACGATCGTCGCGACCGGATCGCTGGAGCTCTTCACCCGCGACGGGATCGCCGAGGCCATCCGTGCGGCCGGCGGCACGTCACCCGGGTCCGTGTCGAAGAAGACCGACTACCTGGTGGCCGGTGCGAACGCCGGGTCGAAGCTCACGAAGGCCGAGTCGCTGGGCGTCGCAGTGCTGGACGAGGAGCAGTTCGTCGCGCTGCTGAAGGACGGTCCCACAGCGTCCGAGTGACTTTCCGCGTCACATCCTCAGCTGTCGCACAGCCGGATTCTGCCGGGGCTTCAGATTCGCGTGGGAAGCTTGGGTCATGAACATCGGGACCCGTCTTCTCCTGTCTGCGGCACTCGCGGTCGGCTCGACCGTCGGTGCCGCCGCTCTGGGTCAGACCGTCGTCCGGGACACCCAAGCAGAGGTCGGCGCGGCCGCACCGCAGTCGATCGCCACGGAGGGCGCCGGAACGGATGGCGAGGCGGATGCAGAGGCGGACGAGCGCGAAGACCGCGTGGCCGGGGTGCGCGCGGAGCTCACAGCCGCCGCGGCTGCCGGTGAGATCTCCTGGGATGCCGCCGAACGTGTGAGCGACGAACTGGGCGGCTATATCCGCGGCGACGTCAGCGTCTCCGACATCGCCTGAGCGGCCCACTCGCCTCCCTCATCCACACGAACTTTCGTCGGTGGCCCCAACGTGTGAGTGAGGGCCACCGACGAAAGTTCGTGTCGGGACGTCGCGTGTGCGAGGACGTCGTGTGTGATGCCGGGCCGGTCAGCCCCGGATCAGGGGATCAGTGCTCGACCTCCTTCTCCGCACCGTGACCGGTGAGTGAGCGGACCTCCATCTCCGCCGCGAGCTTCTTGCTCTCCACTCCCTTGTCGGTGAGCGAGCCGATCCAGCCCAGCAGGAAGCCCAGCGGGATCGAGACGATGCCCGGGTTGGACAGCGGGAAGATCGCGAAGTCGATGTTCGCGCCGAGCATCGCGTCCTCCGAACCGGACACGACGGGGGAGAAGGCGATGAGCAGGATGCAGGAGATGAGCCCGCCGTACATGCTCCACACCGCTCCGCGCGTGGTGAATCGGCTCCAGTAGAGCGAGTAGAGGATGGTCGGCAGATTCGCGCTCGCCGCGACCGCGAAGGCCAGCGCGACGAGGAATGCGATGTTCTGCCCCTGCACGCCGATGCCGCCGATGATCGACACCGCACCGATGACCAGCACGGTGCGACGGGCGACCTTGACCTCTGCCTGCGAATCCGTCTTGCCTTTGCGGATGACGTTCGAGTAGATGTCATGCGCGAAGGATGCGGCCGCCGTTATCGTCAGACCGGCGACGACCGCAAGGATCGTCGCGAACGCCACGGCGGAGATGATGCCCAGCAGCACCGGGCCGCCCAGCGCGTTGGCGAGCAGCGGAGCAGCGGAGTTCACGCCTCCCGGCGCGTTCACGATGTTCTCCGGCCCGACCATCGCGGCAGCGCCGAAGCCCAGCACGAGGGTGAAGATGTAGAAGACACCGATCAGCCAGATCGCCCACACGACGGATCGGCGGGCCTCCTTCGCAGTGGGCACCGTGTAGAAGCGCATGAGCACGTGGGGCAGACCCGCTGTGCCCAGGACCAGGGCGAGTGCGAGGGAGACGAAGTCGATCGGCAGCGCGCCGTACTTCAGGCCCGGTGCGAGCAGGGCCCCCTTCGGATCGGAGATCGAGTTCGCCACCGCGTCGTCCAGCAGCGACGAGAAGTTGAAGTCGTTGAGCCAGAGCACCCACACCGTCATGATGAAGACGCCGCCGATCAGCAGGAACGCCTTGATGATCTGGACCCAGGTGGTGCCCTTCATGCCGCCCACCAGGACGTAGATGATCATGATGACGCCGACGACCGCGATGACGAGCGACTGGCCCACCCGTGAATCGACGCCCAGCAGCAGGGACACCAGTCCGCCCGCGCCCGCCATCTGGGCGAGCAGGTAGAAGAAGCACACGGCCAGCGTCGTGAGTGCGGCCGCCATGCGGACCGGGCGCTGCTTGAGGCGGAACGCCAGCACGTCGGCCATCGTGAACTTCGCGGTGTTGCGCATGAGCTCCGCGACGAGCAGCAGCGCGACCAGCCACGCGACGAGGAATCCCACCGAATAGAGGAACCCGTCATAGCCGGTGACGGCGATCGCGCCGACGATGCCCAGGAACGATGCGGCGGAGAGGTAGTCGCCGGAGATGGCGAACCCGTTCTGCGAGCCGGTGAATGACCGGCCGGCCGCGTAGTAGTCCGCAGCGGACTTGTTGTTCCTGCTGGCGCGGAACACGATGACGAGCGTCACCGCGACGAACGCCAGGAAGATCGAGATGTTGAGCACCGGATTGTTCTCCGGTGTGGAGGCCGAATCCGCGGCCAGGAGCAGGGGAACGGTCGTGAGGGCAGTGCTCATGAGGAGGCCTCCTGTGCTTCGAACTCGGTGCGCAGCGCCTGGGCCTTCGGATCCAGCTTCCGGTTCGCGTACATGACGTAGATGCTGGTGATGAGGAAGGTCGTGACGAACTGTCCCAGACCCAGGACGATGCCCAGGTTGACGGAGCCGAACACCGGCTGGGCCATGAAGTCGTGGGCGTAGGCGCCCAGGAGGACATAGACCGCGTACCAGATGATGAAGAACGCGGCCATGGGAAAGACGAAGCTCCGATGCGACCGCTTCAGAGCAACGAACTCCTCTGACTCCTGGGCCGCGATGTAATCCATCGTCTGCACGTGCGGATCGTGCTGATCGTGCGCTTCCTGCGCTTCCCGCGCTTCCCGCGCTTCCTGCGACTGCTGCTGATCGTGGGGTTCCTGCGATTCCGGTGGACCGTCTTCATGCGGCGCGCTGTTCTGCGCGGAGCCGTCGTACGACATGTCGCCTCCGTGAGGTCGGTGGATGCACCCGGAGCCCCCTGCCGCAGCGACTCCGCGTCCGTGCGGTGCCGTGTGCATACCTGCAGGTGGCCGGGCTGCGGGACGCCCCGGGCCCGATGCGTCTGTGCATCGGCTCGGCCCATCGTAAGTGATCCACCTCGCATTCATGCGTCTTTGCAGAATAGTTTTTCGCTCTCGTGCATAGATCGCTGTCGTGCACTAAACTCCGCCGCTCGTCACGTCACCTGCGCTTGTCGTCGCGCCTGCGCCCGCGTCGTAGACTGGCCTGCGATAGAACATCGTTTGAGAGAGGGTGGGGATGGCTGACGCAGCCGCGATCACCGCTGGACAGGTCGAGCACCTGGCGGAACTCGCCAGGATCGCCATGTCCAGCGAAGAGCTTGAGAAGACAGCAGGGGACCTGGACCAGATCCTCGCCAACGTCGCCCGCGTGGCGGAGGTGGCGACGGACGACGTCCCCGCGACCAGTCACCCCATCCCGCTGACGAACGTCCTCCGCGACGACGTCGTGGGAAGCCCCCTCACCGCGGAGCAGGCGCTGTCCGGCGCCCCTGCGTCGGAGGACGGCAAGTTCCTCGTCCCCCAGATCCTCGGGGAGGACTGACATGAGCCAGGACCTCACTCGACTCACCGCCGCACAGCTGGCGGATGGCATGCGCGCAGGGGAGTACACGTCGACCGACGTGACCCGTGCGCACCTGGATCGCATCGAGGCGACCGACGACGTCATCGGCTCGTTCATCTCCGTCACCCCGGACGCCGCGCTCGCCACCGCCGCGGACGTCGACCGCCGGCGCGCAGCAGGTGAAGACCTCCACCCGTTCGCGGGTGTGCCCGTGAGCCTCAAGGACGTCGTCGTCACCGCCGGCATCCGCACGACCGCGGGCTCGAAGATGCTCGAGGACTGGGTGCCGCCCTACGACTCGACCGTCTACGCGAAGATCAAGGATGCGGGACTGCCCGTCCTGGGCAAGACCAACATGGACGAGTTCGCGATGGGATCGACGACGGAGCACTCCGCGTTCGGGCCCACGCGCAACCCGTGGGACACGACCACGGTCCCGGGCGGGTCCTCGGGAGGTGCTGCGACCTCGGCCGCGGCCTACCAGGCACCGCTGGCAGTCGGCACGGACACGGGCGGCTCTGTCCGCCAGCCCGCCGCGTTCACGGGCACGGTGGGTGTGAAGCCCACGTACGGCTCCGTGTCCCGCTACGGCATCGTGGCCATGGCCTCGAGCCTCGACCAGGTGGGCCCGCTGGGTCGCACCGTGGCCGATGCCGCCGCCCTCCACCAGCTGCTGGCCGGTCATGATCCGCGCGACTCCACGTCGCTGAGCGACGCCGTGCCGGACTTCCTCGCCGCCGTCCAGGCCGGGGCCCGCGACGGATCGCTCAAGGGCAAGCGCCTGGGCACGATCCGGCAGCTGTCCGCTGACGACTACGACGACGGCGTGCGCGCGGCGTTCACGCAGGCGCTCGAGCTGGCCCAGCAGGCCGGTGCGGAGATCGTCGAGGTCGACATGCCGTCCCTGCGCTACGCCCTGGACGCGTACTACCTGATCATGCCGTCGGAGGCGTCCTCGAACCTCGCCCGCTACGACGGGATGCGGTTCGGCCTGCGGGTGGAGCCGGAATCCGGTCCCGTCACCGCGGAGACCGTCATGAGTGCGACCCGCGCGGCCGGATTCGGCGCCGAGGTCAAGCGCCGCATCCTGCTGGGCACCTACGCCCTGTCGGCCGGCTACTACGACGCCTACTACGGCTCCGCGCAGAAGGTGCGCACCCTGGTGCAGCGCGACCTGGCCGCGGCCTTCGAGAAGGCGGACGTGCTCGTGTCGCCGACCGCGCCCACGACGGCGCTGCCGTTCGGGATGGAGAGCGACGACGACCCGATGGCCCTCTACCTGGGCGATGCGGCGACGATCCCGGCGAACCTGGCCGGCATCCCCGGCATGAGCCTGCCGGCGGGCCTGGCGAACGGCATGCCCGTGGGCTTCCAGCTGCTGGCACCGGCTCGCGAGGACGCGCGCCTCTACGAGGTGGGCTCCGCGATCGAGGCCCTGGTCACCGACGCCGCAGGCGCACCTGTGTGGGCCGGAGTGCCGACGGACTATGCGGCCGAATCCGCAACGACGAGCGCCTGAGGCCGGGAGGACACGCACATGAAGTATGAGGACGCAGTCGCGAAGTACGATCCGGCTCTGGGCATCGAGGTGCACGTGGAGCTGGGCACCGCGACGAAGATGTTCGATGACGCCCCCAACACGTTCGGCGGGGGTGCGAACGAGAACACGACACCCACCTCGCTGGGTCTGCCCGGCGCGCTGCCGGTCGTGAACCGGACGGCGATCGAGTACGCCATCCGCATCGGCCTGGCACTGGGCTGCGAGATCGCGGAATCGTGCCGGTTCGCACGGAAGAACTACTTCTACCCGGACCTGGCGAAGAACTTCCAGACCTCGCAGGCGGATGAGCCGATCGCCTACGACGGCAGCATCGACGTCGAGCTGGAGGACGGCACGATCGTGCCCGTCGCCATCGAGCGGGCGCACATGGAGGAGGACGCCGGCAAGAACACGCACGTGGGCGGGGCGTCCGGCCGCATCCACGGCGCGGATCACTCGCTGGTCGACTACAACCGCGCCGGTGTGCCGCTGGTCGAGATCGTCACGCACCCGATCACCGGGGTCGGGGACCGCGCTCCCGAGGTGGCGGCCGCCTACGTGCGCACACTGCGGGACATCTTCCGGGCCATCGGGGTCTCCGAGGCGCGGATGGAGCAGGGCAACGTCCGCGCGGACATCAACGTGTCGCTGCGTGCGGACGCGGATGCGCCGCTGGGCACGCGCACGGAGACGAAGAACGTGAACTCGTTCCGCTCGATCGACCGGACGGTGCGCTACGAGATCGCCCGTCAGGCGGAGATCCTCGATGCGGGGGGATCCATCCTGCAGGAGACGCGCCACTTCCACGAGACGGACGGATCGACGTCGTCGGGCCGCCCGAAGTCCGATGCGGACGACTACCGCTACTTCCCGGAGCCGGACCTGGTGCCCGTCGCGCCGTCGCGCGACTGGGTCGAGGAGATCCGCGCGGGTCTGCCGGAGCTGCCGGCCGCACGCCGTCGTCGTCTGCTTGACGAGTGGGGCATCAGCGAGCTGGAGATGCGCGACATCATCAACGCGGACCTCCTGGACCCGGTCGAGGCGACCGTCGTCGCAGGCGCGAAGCCGGATGCGGCGCGCAAGTGGTGGATGGGCGAGATCGCGCGCGTCGCCAAGCAGAAGGACGTCGAGGCCACGGAGCTCGCGACACCGGAGCACGTCGCGGAGCTCCAGAAGCTCATCGACGATGGGAAGCTCAACGACAAGCTGGCCCGGAAGGTGCTCGCGGGAGTCGTCGAGGGACGGGGCACACCCGCGCAGGTGATGGAGGCCGACGGCCTGCAGATCGTCGAGGACACCGGTGCGCTCGAGGCCGCCGTGGACGAGGCGATCGCCGCGAACCCGGACGTAGTCGAGAAGATCAAGGGCGGGAAGATGCAGGCGATCGGCGCGCTCATGGGGCCGATCATGAAGGCCACCCGCGGCCAGGCCGACGCGGGCACAGCGCGCGAGATGATCCTGGAGCGCATCAACAGCTGAGGCTGTCGCATCACCGCCGCCGGCGCCTCTACCGCCGCAGAGTGAGTGCAATGTGGTCCAGTTCCATATGGAACTGGACCACATTGCACTCACTCGTTTTCTCACTCGCCTGAACGGTAGGCGGCTGGAGGCTCTGCGGCGGCGCGAGAGCGCAACATCCGCACCAACGGAGTACCGAAAAAGTGCGGATGTTGCGCTCTCGACGTGGGGACGGTCGTTTGCCCCCTGTCCGCGCCCCTGCCGTCCGCTCAGTCCAGCGCGACGGTGGCCGCTTCGTCGAAGATCCCGCCCTGGAACTCCAGCACGTTCGGGCTCACGTCTGCCGGCACGTCGTAGACGATCACACCGGTGGCCGTGTTGCCGGGGTTGATCTCCTCCAGCAGCATGACGTCGTTGTCGGTGGCCGCGTAGATCCCCGCCTCGGAGTCCGGCGAGTACGTGTTGCCGTCCGCGTCCAGCAGGCTCACGTCGCTCTCGAAGAAGAAGGACGGCTCGCTGCCCGTGTTGGCCACGGACATCTCCACGAGGATGAACTGTCCCTGCGCGGTCGTGCCGAGGTACTCGTCGCCCAGTTCGGAGACGCCGGATTCCACGTCGTTCACCGTGACCTCCCAGTCACCGGTCGCGACCGCGTCGCCGATGCTGTATTCGGATGCGGCCTCGGCGGGTGCCTCGCCGTCGGCTTCGCCTCCTGCCTCTTCCTCGCCCGAGGTGCCGGTGCCGGATTCGTCCGAGGACCCGCTGTCTGCGGAGGCTTCCGCGTCCTCGGCGGAGTCGCCGCCCCCGCCGACGGAGGAGATGATCACGATCAGCACGATGACGGCGAGCAGCCAGAACCACCAGCGCTTCCACAGCGGCTTCTTCCGCTTCGCCTGCGCCGGCGGCCCCGGGTGGGGAGGCTGTCCGCCCGGCTGCTGCGCGTAGCCGTGCGGGCCGGGCTGCTGGGTGTAGCCGAACGGCGCTTGCTGGGGGTCATACTGCTGACCGGGGTGCTGGGCCGAGTACTGGCCCGGGTACTGGCCGGGCTGCGGTGCCGGCTGCTGGCCGGTCGTATGCTGCCCGGCAGGCTGGCCGGGGCCCGACGGGAAGCCGGGCTGAGGGGCGGGGTGCTGGGGGTTCGTCATGATTCTCCTGAGGTGTGACGGTGGTGGCTGCGGCGGTCTCGCCGCGACACCACAAGCTTCGGTCGGAGAGGACTGACGGCGCGTCGACTGATCGGGTGGATCGGACCAGCCGAACGGCTGGATTCGGCCAGCCGTTCGGCTCCGAATGGCTGACGCCCGCGTCCGTGCCCCCGGATACCGTGAGGGTGTGAACACGGAGACTTCAGCGACGCCGGCCATGGACGTCGCCCATCGGATGCGCGGCGAACGCCGCCGGCGCGTGCTGCGCACAGCCGGATACGTCGCGGTCGGGCTGCTGCTGTTCGTCGTCGGCATCGTCGTGAGCTCGCTGTCGACCGTCGGCGTCCCCGGTGCGTTCGATGCGAACGGCGAGCTCTCGTCGATCGGCGTGCTCATCGTGCTGGTCGTCTGGATCCTCTGGGCGACCGTCTTCGTCCGGACGCGGTGGCCGTGGATACCCCTGGCTGCCGGGGCTCTGTCGGGACTCGCAGGTGGCGACGTCCTCCTCCTGCTCATCGGGATGTTCCACAGCGTCATCCGCCTGCCCCGTCGTACGGCGATCATCACGACCGCCGTGGGCGCAGCCGTGGTGGTCTGGTCGATCGTCTGGGCGTGCCTGCGCCATCCCGCCCTCAACCCGTTCGCCTTCTTCTTCGTGCCGGAGCCGCAGTCCCTCATGGGTGTCGATACGCCGGAGCCGCTGCCCGGCACGGCGCTGGGGATCGATCTCCTGACGATCGGAGTGGGGGTCGTCGCGCTCGCGGTCGCCGTGGGCGTCGGGTTCCTCGTCCGGCGAACACGGAGGATGCGGACGGTGGAGGCGGTCGCGGTCCGGCAGACGGAGCGCAGCGAGTCACTGTCCGATGAGCTCGCCCGGCAGAAGGAGCGCCAGCTGCTCGCACAGGAGCTGCACGATACGCTCTCGCACCGATTGTCCGTCATCTCGCTGCACAGCGGGGCGCTCGAAGTGGCCGGTGACGATCAGCGGTCGGTGGATGCGGCTGCCGCCCTGCGACGTGAGGCGAAGGCATCCCTCGATGACCTGAGGGACCTCGTGAGCGGTGTGCGTGAGGGAACACCGGGGGCGCAGCGGCCCGCTGCCGGTGACTCGAGCGCACCGGTGGTCGCCTCCGTGCGCACCGTGCCGGACCTCGTCGATTCGGTCACGGCTGCCGGTGTCGACCTCCGCCCGGTGCTCCTGCTGCAGGACCTCGAAAGTGTGCCGACGGTGCTGGATCGTGCGGTCTATCGCATCGTGCAGGAGGCGCTGACGAACGCGATGAAGCATGCGCCCGGGGTGCCCGTCTCCGTCGATGTGCGGGTGAGCGCTCGGGAGGGGGCACGGATCGTCGTGTCGAACCCGCTCTCAGTGCAGCCGTCCGGCGGTGACGCACGAACCCTGCACGACGGCGTCGACCTGTCCGGGACCGGAGGCGGAATGGGCGTGCCGGGCATCGAGGAGCGGGCGCGGATGCTCGGGGGACAGGCCGCGGTGGGTCCCCGCGGGGACGCCTTCGTCGTCGATGTCCAGATGCCACCGTTCGCGGACCGAGGCGCGGCACAGTCTGCAGGGACCTGATCGGTCCCGGCGTCACCTGAGCTGCCCCGGCGTCGCCCTGCCAGGGTCCGGCACCTGTCCATGAGGTGACTCCGCCCGAGCCGTGTCCGCCCCCTGTTCTACTGTTGTGGCATGTCGACTGCGCAGCCGATCCGTGTCCTCCTCGTCGATGACGACCAGATGGTCCGCACGGGTCTCGAGCACATCCTGTCCTACGTGGACGACATCGACGTCGTCGCTCAAGCGGGGACGGGCGCGGAGGCGCTCGACCAGGTGACGCGCCACTTCCCGGATGTCGTCCTCATGGACATCCAGATGCCGGTGATGGACGGGATCGAAGCGGCGGGACGGATGCGGAACATGCCGCGGGCTCCCAAGGTCATCACCCTCACCAGCTTCGACACGGACGACAACCTGTTCCGCTCACTGGAGGCGGGGGCCGCCGGCTTCATCCACAAGGACATCGCGCCGCGCGACCTCCCCGACGCAATCCGCACGGTGCACGACGGCGAAGGCTTCGCGTCACCCCGCGCGACCACTCGGCTCATGGCGATGCACCAGAGCAGCCAGGAGAGCACCCGCCGCTTCGAGGCCCGTCAGCTCCTGGCCGGGCTCACGGCGAAGGAGCGGGAGGTCGCAGAGCTCGTCACCCGCGGCATGGGCAACCGTGAGATCGCAGAGGCGACGTATTCCAGCCAAGCGACGGTGAAGACCCACCTCAACCGGGTCATGGCGAAGCTCGACTCGCCCAATCGCGTGGGCGTCGCGGTCACCCTCACGCTCGCGGGCCTGAGCGACTGAACAACTGAGCGGCTGAGCCGACCAGCCGGCAGGGTCGTCGCTCAGGTTGAGCGCACCCACCGGGGGCTCTTCCGACCGATCATCCAGACTGATTCATTACCATGGTGACACCGCGTTCGAGGGAGGGACCGATGGCACGTCACCCGTGGAAGAAGCTGTGGCGAGAGCAGTGCGCCGGTCGCATGCCCGCCTACCGCATCCTGGTGCCTGATTCCGTCACGGATTCGGTCCTCCGCGCGTGGGAAGCGCGTGGATACGCGCTGCCGGCGTCGCGGCAGACGAACCCCGCTCGTGTGCTCGGCACTCCGGGGGAGACCCGCAACCTCATCCGCTCGAACGTCCTCTTCCGTGCTCTGACAGGGGCGGGCGCTGCGACGACCGGCGTGGTGGGCCTCGGCACCTTCGGCATCTCGTGGCTGGCCGGTGATCCGTTCGCCGGAGGGATCGCGGCCACAGGCCTGCTCGCGGCGGGAACCGGCGCCACGGGTGCGGTGACCGGCACGAAGTACCTGCGCGATCCCAAGCGGCTCTCGCGCAAGGATCGCGAGGTCGCCCGCAGTGCTCGGTGGATCACCCCGACCGCGCTGGGCTTCGTCCCCGGTGTGAAGAACGCGCAGGACACGGATGAGCAGCGGCTGTTCCACCTCGCGGTCACCCTTGCGACCCGCATCGCGGCGACCCGCGCGTGGACCCACCCGATCCTCGCGGACCATGTGGCGCGGGTGGACCTGGACGAGATGGTCGCGAACGTGGGTGTGCGCCTCGTCGAGCTGGTCACCGTCCGCACGGAGCTCGACGCGATGAGCGACGGCGCGGAGGCCGTACGGGTCACGGCGTATCTGGGCCGGCTGGCGGAGGCGTTCGAATCGATCGCGGACCGGGTCCTCTCGATGCACGAGTACCTCGAGCACCTGCGTGCGCTCGACGCCCAGCTCATCGCGCTCGACCATTCGGAGCGCACGCGTGAGGTCGGCGAGCGGGTGCTCGATATCGTGTCGCGCACGGCGGGCGACGAGTCGATCGGTGCGCAGTTCCGGGATCTCAACATGGAAGCGGAGTCCCACGCGGAATCCATCGCGAAGCTCCTCGAGGAGCTGGACGAGACGGCAGACGACTTCGACGACCTGGACTCGCAGATCGCGAAGGCTGCGCAGACCGGTGGTGCGCGGGTCAACGGCGACCGGGGCGAGGACCAGCCTGCCGCGCTCCCGGCAGAGGCCGATCCGGCGACCCGGATCGACGCGTTCCTCGACGGTGAGCGGGAGACGACGCGCGTCGACGTGCGCAGGCAGCACTCCGACGACGCCTGAGGCGCACTGTCAGCCGTCGTGCTCCAGGATCCTGATCGCGAGCTGCACCCGGTTCGTCACCAGCAGCTTGTCGAACAGATGGCTCACGTGGGTCTTCACCGTCGGGAGGCTGAGGACGAGGGCGTCGCTGATCTCCGCATTCGTCAGTCCCTGCGCGACGAGCCGGCCGACGTCCCATTCGCGCGGAGTGAGGGTGGACGGCCCCTCTGATTCCCGTGCAGGGGTCGTAGTCCCGTCATGAGCACGGCCCGCCTCATCCGGCCCGGACCGATGTGAACCGCCGGGGAAGGATCCGGCCTCCTCCCTCGAGGCGATGCGGACCAGCCGGTCCAGGACAGCAGGAGAGAACTGGGCGTGGCCCTGCACCGCACCGTGGATCGCGTCGACGACGGCTTCCGGCGACGAATCCTTGAGCAGGAACGACACCGCTCCGGCGCGCAGAGCCTCGACGAGGAAGCCGTCGGCGTCGAAGGCGGTGAGCACGACCACCCGCGCCCGCGCTCCCGCTCGGGTGAGTTCCACGGTCGCCTCGATGCCGCTCATCCCCGGCATGCGGATGTCCATGAGGACGACATCGGGATCCAGCACCCGGATCTGGGAGAGCGCCGTGGGCCCGTCGGCGGCCTCGCCGATGACGGTGATCCCGGCGGTGCCGTCGACCATGAGTCGCAGCCCCGAGCGCATGAGGCTCTCGTCGTCGACGATGAGGACGCGGACCGATTCCGTCGGAGGCGCTGTGTTCAGCGGTGCCATGGGAGTCTCACCTCCAGCGTGAAGTCGTCCGCGGTGTGCGCCCACCGCGCGGATCCACCCAGTAGACGGGCGCGCTCCTCGACTCCGGTGAGGCCGAGGTGCGTGCCGGTCGGCGCAGTGGCCGGGCCTGATGCGGCTAACGGGACCGATGCGGCCACCGCGGCCGAGGCGGTGCGCTGGTCCCTGAGGACGCCGCGGTCGCCGCTGTGGGAGGGGAGCGGGGCACTGAGGGCGGTGTGCCCGCCACTGCGGGCGGTGAGCGGGTTCGTCACGCGGAGGACGACCTCGGCGGCGGTGTCCTTCCGCCTGCCCGTGTCGCGGGCAAGAGTCACGGTGACGGGCGCGCCCGGTGCGTGCTTCCGCGCATTGACCAGCGACTCCGCGAGGATGCGCTCGAGTGCGACGGTGAGGGGTCGCGGGGCCTGCTCGAGTTCGGTCAGGGTGATCCGCTCCCAGACGATGCAGACGTCTGCCCCACGATCCCGTTCGCGTGCGATGAGGGCGTCGAGCGAGGCCGCGTCTGCCAGAGGCGCGGCATCCAGGCCGGGAGTCGGGTCGGCATCGTCCGGCTGCTCGCGGAGTGAGAGGAGCAGCTGACGCAGATCGGCGTGAGCGGACGCGGCGGAATCGCGCAGAGTCTGTCCGACCTCCCGGACCCGGTCCGGCGGCAGGTCGTCGCGGTATGCGAGCGCCCCCGCGTGCATCGAGATGAGGGACAGGTGATGGGAGAGCCCGTCGTGCATGTCCCGGGCGAGCGCGACGCGCTCCTCTGCCAGGACGCGCTGGACCTCCGCCGCCTGCTCGCGGTGGGACGCATCTGCCTGCGCGCGCAGGGAGTCGATGAGAGCCGCCCGTGTCGACCGGACACGGCCCCACAGCAGGAGCGAGACGGTGATCACGACGAGGATCGGCGCTTCGACACCGAGCGTGTCCGCGAACGATCCGTCGAACTGCACCATCACGAGCGAATAGATCAGCCAGGCTGCAAGGGTGAGTGCGACGGCGGCGGTGTCGGTGCGCAGGTCGCGGAGCCGGCCGATCCGGACAGCGGCGACGATGAAGGCCGGCAGTGCCCAGCTGCTGGGCACACTCAGCGGGATGAGGACGAGGTTCCACGCCCCCGCGCGTCGCAGAGGGCCGATCGACACCGCCGCCGCGATACCTGTGAGTGCATCGAGGACGAGGACCGCGGAGACGTGCTGCGGGACCGGAGTTCCGGCCTCGTCGAGTGCGATCCCCGCACTGATGAACCAGCAGCCGGCACCCAGCAGCAGGCAGGCGAGCGAGGTGAGCAGCGCGCGGCCTCGGCGGTGGGACGCAGTGGGAGGAGAGGCAGGACCGGTGGGCACGCGATCAGTCTAGGGATAGCGCCGGGCAGGCAGGATCGTGCTTTCGTATGAGGGCTCAGGTTCAGTCTTCCGCACGATCCTCTGGCCCGCCGCGAACGGAAGCCTGGGGGTATGACATCAACCGCATCACCACTGTTCCTGCCGTACCACCGACTCGCACGACTCCGGCCCGAGGCCGCACGCTGGTGGCGCCCTCTCCTGGTCGTGATCGTTGCAGCCGTGATCGCTCTGGTCCTGTTCGCCATCGTGCTGGTAGGAGGACTCCTCGTCTCGCTGGTCCCCGGGGTGCCCGACCCGAGCCCTGAGCTCGATGATCCCCGCAATCCGATGGACACGGCGCTGGGATTGGCGACCCTCGCGGTGATGACGCCGGCGGTGCTGTGGGCCTACCGGTTCGTGGGTGGCCGTCGAGGCGCTGCCGCAGGCTCGCTGCATTCTGTGGCGGGCAGGTTCCGGTGGTCGCTCGCGCTGCGGGCGGCCGCTGTGGTGATCCCGGTCTTCGCTGTGGTGAACGGCGCGTCGGTCGTGTTCTCCGGAGCCTCATTCGACGTGCCTCAGCAGCGCGGCGCGGTCGTCGCGATCCTGCTCATCGTCGTGGTGGCCGTGCCGCTGCAGTGCGCGGCCGAGGAGTACGTCTTCCGGGCCCTGCCGATGCAGGTGTGCGGCATCTGGCTGCGCTCGCCCCTGTGGGGGATCCTCCTGCCGGTGCCGCTGTTCGTCCTGGGCCACGAGTACGACGTCTGGGGACAGGTCGACATCGCCGTCTTCGCGGTGGCGATGGGCCTCCTCGCGTGGAAGACCGGTGGGATCGAGCTGCCGATCGTCGTGCACACGGCGAACAATCTCACGCTGTTCCTCATGTCCCCGTTCGCGCCGGCGACCGTCGCACAGGGCGCAGTGGATCCGCGCATGCTGCTCATCTCGATCCCCATCACGGTGCTCACGACGCTCGGGCTCTGGGCGTGGGTGTCGCGCCGGGAGGGAATCGGCTTCCTCACGCCGGTGCGCGGCGCGGGGCGCAGCGAGGCCGCACGCGTTCCGGCCGGTGCCGTCCTACACTCGATGAATGGCTGAACCGACTCCGCAGATACCCATCCTCGACTGCCACAACGATCTGCCCTTCGCCCTGCGGGAGAAGGCCGGCTACGACGTGCAGCGGTTGGATCAGGTCCGGGAGGAGCTGCACACCGACCTGGTGCGCATGCGCCGAGGCGGAGTGGGCGCCCAGTTCTGGTCCGCCTGGGTGCCGTCCTCCATCCCCCAGGAGGACGCGGTCGTCGCTACGCTGCAGCAGATCGATGCGGTCCACCGCCTCACCGCTGCGTACCCGGAGATCCTGCAGCCGGCACGCACGGCGGATGACGTCGACTCCGCGCTCGCCGCTGGTCGCATCGCCAGCCTCATCGGTCTGGAGGGCGGCCAGTCGATCGCGGATTCCCTCGCGGTCCTGCGGCAGATGTTCCACCTGGGCGCCCGGTATATGACGCTCACCCACAACGACGACCTCGCCTGGGCGACGGCGGCGACCGGAGCCGCGGAGGCGCAGGCCGAGGCCGACGGCACCCCCGGTTCTCCTGGCGCCCGCTCGACCCGCGGACTCACCGTCGAGGGTCTGGCGGTGGTCGGGGAGATGAACCGATTGGGCATGATCATCGACCTGTCGCACACCAACGAGCGCACCCAGCTGGATGCGCTGGGTGCCTCGACCGTGCCGACTCTGTTCACCCACTCATCGGTCCAGTCCGTGAATCCGCACCCGCGGAACGTCACCGACCGTGTCCTCGAGCGGATCGCTGCGACCGATTCCGTTCTCGGCCTCACCTTCGTCCCCGCATTCGTCTCCTCCGACGTGCGGCAGTGGATCCTGGACCGGGCGCAGGCGCGGATCGACCTCGGCATCGACGATCCGCACCGGGCGAACAGCCTCACCCGGCCGTACAGCATGGCCGCCGCACCCCGTCCGGGCCAGAGCTGCGAGGATGTCCTGGCGCACAATGCCGCACACCACGCCGGCTTCGACTACGGCGACACCGACGTCGAGGTCTCGCCAGCCGCCGCTGCTCGCCTGGCCGCGTGGGAAGCCGCGCACCCGGAGCCGCAGGCGACGATGCAGGACGTCATCGCCCACCTCGAGGCCGCGCGCGAGGCCGTGGGCATCACCCGGATCGCGGTGGGCGGCGACTACGACGGGACAGCGATCCTTCCCACCGGGCTCGAGGACGTCTCCCGCTACCAGGACCTGCTGCGCGCTCTCGCTGACCGGGGCTGGTCGCGAGCCGACCTGGAGGCCCTCGCGACCCGCAACGTCCTGCGCGTCATGCGTGCGGCGGAGGACGGCGCAGACGGAGATGTGGACGCGGCTCCACACGTGTGAGGGCGGTCAGCGCTCGCCCGATCGCCGAGTAGCCTGAGGCCATGCTCGAGCTCGTGCTGTTCAGCCTGCCTGTCGCGATCTACGTCCTCGTCCAGACGGGTAGGCGCGACTGCACGGCAGCCGACGCCCTGGGCCGTGTGGGCGCGACGACCGGGACCGGGCGCGACCACTGGCGCGGTGTCATCCTCTTCATCCCCCTGCTGATCGCAGCGATCATCGCCGCCTGGGTGATCCCCGCGGATGTGCGTGAGGCGCCCGGAGTGTCCATCGCCTCGGTCGCGTCCGTGGGCGCGGTGGTGGGCGTCGTCCTGCGGGCACTGGGGGAGGAGGTCTTCTTCCGCGGCCTCCTGGCCGGAGTGCTCATCCGCCGGCTGGGATTCGCCTGGGGCAACCTGATGCAGGCGCTCGCGTTCCTCGTGCCGCACGCGGCGCTGCTGGCGATCGACATCCGACTGTGGCCGATCCTGCCCGTGCAGTTCGCGGTGGGCTGGGTGCTGGGGCACCTGCGCCACGTGACGGGGTCGTTCCTGCCGGGCGCACTGGTCCACATTGTCGCGAACGTGGTCGCGGGCATCCTCATGGGGTGATCCCTCAGCCATTGCCGTCACGGTCCCTCTTCGCGTAACCGCAGGGCGTCTCGCCCGTGAAGGTGCGGAAGTCGCGGACGAAGTGCGACTGGTCGAACCAGCCCAGGCCGTAGGCGAGAGCGGCCATCGAGCGCCTCTTCGTGGGGTGACCACTGAGCTGGTCCGCATCGTGCTGGGTCATCACTGGGTCGATAGCCGGAGACTGAGCGGTGATCCTCAGCGCAGGTCGAGGAACCGGCGCAGCTCGTCGAAGGCGTCGCGGATCACGGTGTAGTGCGCCCACTTGCCGCGCTGCTCTCGCGTCAGCAGTCCAGCCTCGACCAGCTTCTTCATGTGGTGGCTGATCGTGGGCTGACTGATATCGAGCACATCGACCAGGTCGCAGGCGCACACCGCTTCGCACCCCTGGGCCGCGACATGCGACAGGAGCCGCAGGCGCGTCGGATCCGCGAGGGCCTTGAGCTTCTGCGCGACCCGACCGGCATCGTCCGCCCCGAGCGGCGCCGCGTCCAGCGTGCAGCACTCGGATGCGACGTCGACACCCGGCTCTGTGCTCTCCACCGAAGTACTCATGGCTCCACCATACATTGACGTTCGTCGATGCATGCGCATACTCTCACCCATAGACGTCCATCGATCTAGAGAGTGGAGTGCTGATGAGCACTACGGCATCGGCTGTCGCGCAGACAGCGTCGCGCCCGGTCGGGCAGGAGATGTCGTTCCTCGACCGTTGGCTGGCAGTGTGGATTCTGGCGGCAATGGCAGTGGGTCTGCTGCTGGGACGGTTCGTGCCCGGTCTCGACACGGCGTTGGACGCAGTGAAGATCGGCGGAATCTCCGTACCGATCGCCGTTGGCCTGCTGGTCATGATGTATCCCGTGCTGGCGAAGGTGCGCTACGACGAGATGCACCGGGTGACGGGCAATCGGAAGCTGCTGGTCCTGTCGCTGTTCCTCAACTGGATCGTCGGCCCGGCCTTCATGTTCACGCTGGCCTGGGTGTTCCTGCCCGATCTGCCGGAGTTCCGCACCGGACTGATCATCGTCGGCCTGGCCCGCTGCATCGCGATGGTGTTCATCTGGAACGACCTGGCCTGCGGTGACCGTGAGGCCGCTGCGGTGCTGGTGGCCATCAATTCCGTCTTCCAGGTCGTGGCCTTCGGTGCGCTCGGTTGGTTCTATCTCCAGGTGCTGCCGTCCTGGCTGGGACTGGAGACGACCTCGGCGCAGTTCTCCGTGTGGGCGATCGTGGCATCGGTGCTCGTCTTCCTCGGCATCCCCCTCCTGGCGGGCTTCCTCACGCGAACGCTGGGGGAGAAGGCCAAGGGCCGCCAGTGGTACGAAGAGTCGTTCCTGCCGACGATCGGCCCGTGGGCGATGTACGGACTGCTGTTCACGATCGTTCTGCTGTTCGCCATGCAGGGGGAGGCGATCACCTCGCAGCCCTGGGACGTGGCCCGCATGGCGGTGCCGCTGCTGCTGTACTTCGTGCTCATGTTCGCAATCAGCCTGTTCGCCTCGAAAGCTGTGGGGCTGAACTACGCGAAGTCGACCAGCGTGGCCTTCACCGCCTCGGGCAACAACTTCGAACTGGCCATCGCGGTGTCGATCGGGACCTTCGGAATCACCTCGGGCCAGGCGCTGGCGGGAGTCGTCGGCCCGTTGATCGAAGTCCCCGTGCTCGTCGGCCTCGTCTATGTCGCCCTCTGGCTCGGGCCCAGGCTCTTCCGCGATGACCCGACTGTCCCGACCCGTTCAGGCGCGGGGGTGCGATCATGACCGGCAGGCCGAGTGTGCTGTTCGTCTGCGTCAAGAACGGCGGCAAGTCCCAGATGGCCGCTGCCCTGCTGCGCCACCGCGCCGGGGGTGCGATCGAGGTCCACTCGGCAGGCACCGCGCCGGGCGGCTCTCTCAACAGTCTCTCCGCGGAAGCGGTCGCAGAGTCAGGTGCCGACATGGCGGGTGAGCAGCCCAAACCGATCGACCCGGAGCTCTTGCGTCGCGTTGACCGGGTCATCGTGATCGGGCAGGACGCACGCGTTGAACCGGTCGCGGGAATGACGGCCGCGGTCGAGACCTGGACGACTGATGAGCCATCCCAGCGCGGTGTCGAAGGACTCGAACGGATGCGCTTGGTCCGTGACGACATCGACGCCCGCGTCCGTGCCCTGCAGGCGGAGCTCCGCACCAGTTGAACCTACCCCTGATTGGAAGACCCCCATGACTTCTGCACCCAAGCCCAGCGTCCTCTTCGTCTGTGTCCACAATGCGGGGCGTTCGCAGATGGCAGCCGGCTACCTGCGCCACCTGTCCGAAGGACGGATCGAGGTTCGCTCCGCGGGATCCGAACCGGCCGACCAGATCAATCCGGTGGCGGTCGAGGCGATGGCCGAGGAGGGCATCGACATCACGGCGAGCTCGCCGAAGGTCCTCACCACCGAGGCGGTGCAGGATTCCGACGTCGTCATCACGATGGGCTGCGGGGACGCCTGCCCGATCTTCCCCGGTAAGCGCTACGAGGACTGGGAACTGGCCGATCCTGCAGGCAAGGGGCTCGACGACGTCCGGCGGGTCCGCGACGACATCAAGGCCCGTATCCAACAGCTTGTCGGCGAGTTGGAGCCGACAGCGACCAGCTGACCGGCTCACCCATCCGACGAGCCGCTGATTCCTCCACCACCGACTTCACCACACGACTGACTCCAGGAGACAAAACATGCAGGACAGCGCCGCCGACACCCACGATCTGCCCGTCGTCATCATCGGTGCCGGCCCCGTCGGGCTCGCCGCGGCCGCCCACGTCCGTGAACGCGGGCTCACCCCGATGGTGCTCGAAGCCGGAGAATCCGCGGCGGCTGCGATCCGCACGTGGGGACACACGCGGCTGTTCTCGCCGTGGCGCTACAACATCGACGAGGCCGCCAGGCGCCTGCTGGAGGCGGGCGGCTGGCAGGAACCAGACCTGAACGTCCTGCCCACCGGCCACGAACTGGTCGATGGCTACCTGGTCCCGCTGGCAGCGGCACTGCACGACGTCATCCGCACCGACTCGCGCGTCGTTGCAGTCTCCCGGGACGGCATCGACAAGACTCGCAGCGCGAACCGCGATGCCACCCCGTTCCTCGTGCGCATCGCCCGTCCCGATGGCTCGCACGAGGACGTGCACGCTCGCAGCGTGATCGATGCGTCCGGCACCTGGTCACAGCCGAACCCACTGGGACGGTCGGGCCTGCCAGCCCTCGGAGAGGACCGCGCCGCGGCGCAGGGACTCATCACTCAGCCCCTGCCCGCGATCAACGGCACCGAGCGCGAACGGTTCGCGGGCCGTCACGTTCTGGTGGTCGGCGCCGGGCATTCGGCGGCGAACACACTGCTCGACCTGGCTGAGCTTGCTGAAGACGATCCCGAGACACGGATCAGCTGGGCAGTGCGCTCTGCTGACGTCTCCAGCACGTACGGCGGCGAGGCCGACGACGAGCTCGCAGCACGCGGTGCGATCGGGTCCCGCCTCCGAACGCTCGTCGAATCCGGCGCTGTCGACGTCCACACCTCCTTCGTGATCTCAGGTTTCGAAGCCACCGGTGACCGGCTCCGTGTCCTGGCGACAGGAGCCGCCGGACTCGAAGACCTGACCGTGGACGTGCTCGTGCCCGCCACCGGCTTCCGCCCTGACCTGTCGATCCTGAGCGAGCTTCGCCTCGAGATGGATCCTGCAGTCGAGGCCCCGCGACAGCTCGGACCGCTCATCGATCCGGAGTTCCATTCCTGCGGCAGCGTCGAACCCCACGGCGAGCAGGTCCTGTCCCACCCCGAACCGGGCTTCTACATCGTGGGGATGAAGAGCTACGGCAGGGCGCCGACCTTCCTCCTGGCCACCGGGTACGAGCAGGTCCGCTCCATCGCAGCGGCACTGGCAGGCGACCGCGCGGCTGCAGACGCTGTGCACCTGGACCTTCCGGAGACCGGCGTGTGCAGCGCCGACCTCGGAGCTTCCTGTGACGCGTCTGACGTGCCCCAGCTGGTGACGGTCGGCGGACCTGGGCCGTCATCGTCCATGTGCTGCTGAGCATTCGGCCCTCCATCCTTCGGCCTTCCGCCCGCGCGCGATCGGCACAGACATTCGGCACAGAGATACTGGAGCGATGAGACCACCTTCAGGCCCGGCGCGCGATCACTGTCATGACTGATCGTCCTCGCGGTGGGCTCCCCGCGCTGTGCGCCGCACAGGTCGTCAGCTGGGGGCTGCTCTACTACTCCCTACCGGTCGCGGTCGCTCCGATCTCGGAGGAGACCGGTTGGAGCCACACCGTCATCACCGCGGCGCTGTCCGCAGGACTGATCGTGTCCGCGCTGGCAGGGATCCGGGTGGGTCGGCTCCTGGACAGCCAGAGCCCGCGCGCCGTCATGACGACCGGCTCCCTCGTGGGGGTCGGCGCGATGCTGCTGGTCGCGTGGTCACCGAATCTGGTGATGTTCTTCGTCGCGTGGGTCGTGGCCGGCTTCGCCCAGTCCGCGGTGCTCTATCCGCCGGCCTTCGCGGTCATCACCCGCTGGTACGGGCCGCGCAGGGTCGGCCCGCTGACGACGGTGACGCTGGTCGGAGGACTGGCTTCGACGGTGTTCGCGCCACTGGTCGCCTATCTGGTCGACCAGTTCGGCTGGCGGACGAGCTACCTCGTGATCGCCGGCATCCTGGCTGTCACCACGGTGCCCCTGCACGCGCTCTTCCTCAACAGCCGGTGGACCGATACCCCCACATCGCGCTCGGAGGAGAATCCGACTGCGACCATCCGCACGGTGACCAGGTCGCGGCAGTTCATCACCCTGCAGATCACGATGGCGATCGCGACCTTCACCCTCTTCGCCGTCACCATCAACATCATCCCGATGTTCCTGGAGCGCGGCATGTCGTACAGCACCGCCGCCCTGGCGCTGGGACTGATCGGTGCCGGCCAGGTCGTCGGACGCGTGGGATACCCGCAGTTCGCGCGGGTGACCAGTGCAAGGGCGCGAACGGTCGTGATCTTCGCCGCGGGTGCGGCCGGGCTCTGGGCGCTGGCACTGCTGCCCGGACCCGCCTGGCTGCTGATCGCCGTCGCCGTGATGGCCGGTGCAGTGCGCGGATGTCACACTCTGCTCCAGGCGACAGCGGTGTCGGATCGGTGGGGTACCCAGGACTTCGGAACGATCAACGGCGTCTTCACTGCACCGATGACGTTCGTCGGAGCCTTCGCCCCCGTGGCGGGACCCGCAGTCGCCGGTGCGCTGGATGGCTACCCGATGATGGCCGCCGTCATGGCCGTTCTGCTCACCGGGGCAGCCGTCGCCACCTCCCGCACCTGATCTGTGACCCGTTTGCGTCTGTCACCGGAGCATGCGTCCGTCACCGGATCATGCTTCCGTCACCGGACGGGGGCTCCGGGGCCCAGTGGGATGCCGATCGCGTACCAGAGCAGGAAGAACGCGGTCCACCCTATGAGCACGGCGATGCAGACCGGCAGTGTCATCGACACGAGCGTGCCGATGCCGGCGTCTCTGCGATACCGCTGGAGGTAGGTCAGCATGAGAGCGAAGTACACGTTGAGCGGCGTGATGAGGTGCGAGCCCGAGTCGCCGATGCGGAAGAGCACCTGGCTCACCTCTGGGTTCACATTCAGCAGCATCATCGCCGGCACTATGACCGGCGCCATGAGCGTCCACTGCGCTGAACCGCTGGTGATGAACAGGTTCAGCAGGAACGTCATGAGGATGACGCCGATGAAGAGCAGCGGCGTGGCGACTCCCAGCGCTTCGACGAGGTCCGCTCCGGTGACGGCCAGGACGGCACCGATGTTGGACCATTCGAACCAGGCGATGAACTGGGCGGCGACGAAGAACAGGACCAGGACGGGGGCGACGTCCTTCATCCCGTTCACCATGAACTCCGGCAGCTTCGCCCACGTGACGGTGCCGACGGTCGCCCCGTATGCCACGCCGAGCACGACGAACATGATCGCGATGAGTATGGAGACGTGCATGAGTGCGGGGCCCGTGAGGATCCCGCCGTCCTCGCCGCGCAGGGGCGAGCCCGGGATGGCGACCGCCCCGGCCACCAGCGACAGGAAGGCGAGCAGCGCGATGAGCGCATTGCGGACTCCGCGCTTCTCTGCGGAGCTCAGGTCCATGGATTCCTCGTCCGCTCGTTCGGCGGAGTCTGCAGCGTCGTCCGTGCGCTCTGCCGAACCGGCGGCAGCCGTGCGGCCGGCGGTTCCGACCGAGGACTTCCTGCGGTTCCCCGGTGCCCGAGGCCCGTCCAGCTCCAGCCCCTCGACCCGCGGCGCCACCCACTTCTCCATGACCCACGTGATGAGCGCGGCCAGGAAGATCGACGACGGCACCGTGAAGTAGATGTTCGACAGCGGCGAGACCACGTACTCGGGATCCACCAGCTGGGCGGCGCTCGTGCTGATGCCGGCGTAGAGGGGTTCTGCCGCAGTGATGACGAGGGACGCATTGAAGCCCGCGTCGACGCTCGCGAAGGCCAGGACGATGCCGAGCAGCGGGCTGCGGCCGATGGCGAGGAAGGCCATCGCGGCCAGCGGCGGGAGGACGATGATGACGGCGTCGGAGGCGACGGAGCCGGCGATCCCGGTGAGGGCGACGGCGAAGGTGAGCCACCGGCCGGAGACCGAGGAGACGACCCTGCGCACCGCCGCGGAGATCAGCCCGCTGCCTTCGGCCACGGCGACGCCCATCATGACCACGAGTACGATGCCCAGCGGTGGGAACGCGGTGAAGTTGGTGATCGCCTCGGACACGATCTGCCGGATGCCCTCCACCGACAGCAGATTGACGACCTCGATCGTCCCCTCGCTGGTGGGCGAGCGAACGCTGACCCCGAGTGCCGACAGCACGAGACTCAGCACCAGGACGACCAGGCCGAGGATCAGGAACAGCCAGAACGGGTGCGGGATGCGATTGCCCGCCCGCTCGATGACGTCGAGCATCCGGGCGGTGAAGCCGCGCTTTCGTGCGACTGGTGGGCATGGTGTCCATGCCACTCCTCCGTGCCACTCTGCAACGGGTGTCTGAAGACCAAGCTACCTTGTGCGAGGGGGAGAGGTGTGGCGACTACGGCTTCCCGTTCTCCTCCAGCTCCGACTGCATCGTGCTGAGCGTGCGCCTGATGTTCCCCCGCTGGAAGTCCGCGAAGGTCGTCCCGCCGGTGGCGACACGATCGAAGAGGGCTGCCACCCAGTTCGGCCACGCGACGCGACCATCGATCCACGTCTCTGTGACACGGGTGCCGCCGGGGATCTCGTCGAAGTCGTAGATCCAGGTCGCGATGCTGCTGCCCACCTGCGGCCTCCGCGCGCCGATCCTGCGCACGTGAAAGGCGAAGCGGCACCCGGGGACAGACGATGTGACGACGGATTCCGTCACCCACCGGGCACGACCGCGGAGGTTGGTGCCCTCGAAGGTCTCGCCAGCCCGCATCGGGCGGTGCTCCTCTGGAACGGTCGCGCCGGTGTTCTCCGGACTCCACCGCGGCATCTGCGCCGGATCGGCGACCTGCCTCCAGATCGATTCGCCGTCGAGAGCGATGTCCACGTGGTCGCTCACCTGCATCGTTCGTCCCATTCATGCTCCTCTGCTCAAGGCCGGGCTCGTTCGGGAACTTCGTCCGACAGCGCTGACGGTCCGTCTCAACCGTAGTCGTGTCGCTGTGATCGGGATGGCTCGCAGCTCTCGCCGCAGTGTCATCGTGTTCGTCGGTATCTGATGGCGTCCGCGTTTCCGGCCACCCGATTAGACTCTCGTTCATGTGAGGCAACGGGGCCTCGCGCAGAGGAGGCCCAGACATGCAGTCAACACTCCACGGCACGAGCACGGACCAGTTCGACGGGCTCCGCTCCGCGTTCGAGGCGAACCTCGAGACAGGGGAGGACCTCGGCGGTTCTCTTGTGGTCAATCTGGACGGCGAGAACGTCGTCGATCTGTGGGGCGGGTATCGGGACGAGGACCAGACGACTCCGTGGACGAGCGACACCATCGTCAATGTGTGGTCGACGACGAAGACCGTCACCTATCTCGCCGCACTCATGCTCGCCGATTCGGGGGACATCGATCTCCACGCGCCAGTCGCCACCTACTGGCCGGAGTTCGCCACCAACGGGAAGGCTGACATCGAGGTGCGCCACCTGCTGGCTCACACATCAGGAGTCTCCGGCTGGGACGCACCCGTCACCCTGGAGGACATGTACGACTGGGAGAAGTCGACAGCGGCGCTGGCTGCGCAGGCACCGTGGTGGAAGCCCGGCAGTGCCGGTGGGTACCACGCCCAGAACCAGGGGCACCTCATCGGCGAGGTCGTACGGCGAGCGACTGGCCTGCGGCTCAAGCAGTTCGTCGATGAGGAGATCGCCGGACAGCTGGGCGCGGACTTCCAGATCGGGGCCCGCGAGGAGGACTGGGGCCGGATATCCGACGTGATTCCCCCGCCTCGGCTGACGATGGACGAATCGATGCCTGCCGACCACCCGATGATCAGAACGTTCACGCAGCCGGTGGCAGATGCTTCCGCCGCGAACACCGCCGCGTGGCGGCGAGCCGACATGGGCGCAGTCAACGGCCACGGCAATGCCCGCTCGGTCGCCCGCATGCTCTCAGCGATCTCTCTGGGTGGCGAGGTCGACGGTGTGCGTCTGCTGTCTCCGGACACGATTGAGCAGGTCTTCGACGTGCAGGCCACCGGCCCGGACCTCGTCCTCGGGGTTCCGATCCGTCGTGGAATGGGCTTCGCGCTGGCCGATGCCGAGGCGATGCCCTCCTTGCCGGAAGGCCGCATCTGCTACTGGGGCGGCTGGGGCGGGTCGGTCATCATCATGGACCTCGACCGTCGGATGACCATCTCCTACATGATGAACAAGATGGGGCCGGGGGTCGTCGGATCGGCACGGAGCGAGCAGTACCTGCGCGAGATCTACCAGGTGATGCCCTGATCGGTCGTGATCGTCAGATCAGCTGAAGAACAAGCCCGAGTGCGGCGATCGCTGCCCCGGTGAGACGCAGAACAATCGCGAATCGGACCTGCTCAGAATCGAGCAGCTCTGCGACACCGCACAGGAACATGAGCCCAGTGAACGTCAGGGCAAGCCCGGGCGATACCTCAGCGTCCGACAGCGCAGTGATGACAAGACTGACCACCAGCAGCAGGCCGAAGCCGACGACGCTGAACTGCGCCGCTCTGCTCCGGCGAGGAGGGCCGAACAGCCCACTCCTCACCGGCCGTCGCGGCGCTGCGTCGGACGATGGCTGATCGGTTGACGGCGTGTCCATGCGGCCATGGTGACAGAGGAGACTGATCAGGCGCGGGTGACGGTGGTCGTGACCGGAGTCGGATTCTGGAAGATGTCGAGCACCGGGCAATGGGCATCGACGGCCTCGCGCAGCTCGTCGTAGCGCTCGTCGGTTTCCGTTCCCGAGAGCTCGATGTCGAGCCGCACCTCGGAGAAGCCGGCGCGCACGGACTCGTCGGCGCCGAACAGTCGCGCTGCATCCAGATCGGCCTCGGCCCTGATGACGATCTCGTCGAAGGGAATGCCGAGCTGCTGCGCGTAGAGGCGGTAGACGACGACCTGGCATCCGGCCAGCGCGCCGAGCGCGTACTCGACCGGGCTCGTCCCGGTGTCATCGCCGGCAAGCGCCGCGGGCTCGTCGACGATGAAGGAGTGCTTGCCGGCGCGCACGGTCGTGGCCACTGAACCAGCGCCGGCGCCGTCGACTGTGTAGGTCAGATGGGCGTTCGAACGATCGGCTTCGATGCGCTCGGCCCACGCGCTTCCTGCTTCCGTAAGGCGGGCGGCGCGCTCGTCGCCGGTGATCGTAGGGACGGTGGACTGGATGTTCGCGGTGGCAGTCATGACGTCGACGGTAGGAGCGCCGGCTGAGGGCACCAGAGCTCGACGTCATCTTCCGTTATCGAACGTCACAACGTGTCATCGGCGCTGCGGGCCGAGTCCGGCGACTGTTGCACTCAAATGACATGACAACTTTCCAGTTGCCATGAGGTCGAGGTGTGTCTACGCTCACACTCATGGCACGGGCGAAGCACGTCGAGATCCGCGAATGGATCGAGCATCAGATCCAGAGCGGACGGCTCTCGATCGGCGACCGCCTGCCGTCGGAGCGCGAACTCATGGAGCGGTTCGCCGTGAGCCGGAATCCGGTGCAGACAGCGATGTCCAAGCTCGTCGAGGCCGGTCTCGTCCAGCGCCGCCGCGGTTCCGGCACCATCGTCGCCTCGACCGGCCTGCGCAGCAGTCTGCTGCGACTGCTCCACGCGTCCACGGACGGTCCCGAGGTCGAGGGCATCCACCGCGTCGTCAGCACCCGCGTCGTCGCGGCGGACTCCCACCCCCTCGCCGCCGACCTGTTCGTCACCGGCACACCCGTAGCGGAAATGGTGCGGATCAAGCTCGACCGCACCGGTGCGGCAATCGTCGTCGAACGGTGCGTCGTGGACCTCACGCTCGTTCCCGACATCCTCAACCAGGACCTTGCGGTGCTCACCACCGCCGCCTACTACTCATCCCACGGGATCGATCAGCTCCATGCCTCAAGCGTCCTCTCCGCCGCACACCTCGCGGCAGACGACGCGAAGCAGCTCGAGCTCGACACGACGACACCCGTCGTGCGTCAGCTGCGAACGCTCCACACCGGCAACGGCCTGCCGATCGAGCGTCTCGAACTGCTCTTCCACCCCACCAAACTCACCCTGGAGGTCACCCAGATTGAGCACTGACACAGCCACTCACTCATCAACCAGCACATCAACCGACTCAGCAGCCGGGACTTCACCAACGGCTGCCGCGCAGAAGCGCGTCGCCGTCGTCGGCGGCGGCATCGTCGGAACGATGGCCGCCTGGCAGCTCGCGCAGCGCGGCCACACCGTCACCGTCTTCGACCAGTGGAACACCCCCAACGACCGCGGCGCATCCGCCGGAGAGTCCCGCATCTTCCGCACCCTCTACAAGGAGGGCCCGGAGTACGTCGCGTTCATCCAGCGCTCCGGGCAGAAGTGGAAGGAGCTGGAGGCCGCCCAGGACACGCAGGTGCTCGAATGGTGCGGCGGACTCACGATCGGCCGACCCGACCACCCCGACGTCACCGCCGTCCTCGAATGCGCCGATGAGCTGAACCTCGACCACCGCGTGCTCGACGCGTCCGCGATGCGCGAGGAGTTCCCCGCCTACGGCGTCGATGACGACGAGATCGGTGTCCTCGACCCGAACGCCGGCGTCTTCCGCCCGGAACTCGCCGTCCTCGCGGCCCGTGACGAGAGCATCCGCCAGGGCGCGACGTACCGCCCCTACACCGAGGTCCTCCACATCCGGCCGTTCCCCGACCGCATCATGGTGCACACGGCAGAGGGCTCGGACGCCTTCGACTCCGTCGTCCTCGCGACGGGACCATGGGCCGGCGCCCTGTCCGGCCTCGGCGACGGCGTCATCCGCAACAAGCAGCTGGTGGGCAGCTGGTTCCCGGTCAGGGACCTCGCAGTCCACGAGCCTGCCCGCATGCCGATCTCGATCCGCCGCCATCCGGAGGGCGCGTTCTCCGCGTTCCCGTGTCTGGACGGGGTGGGCGTGAAGGTCCTGACCCACCACCTGGACTGGCCGCCGATCGACGGTGTGCGAGACCTCGCCCGCTTCGTCGATCCGGCCTTCGTCCGTTCGACCGAGGCAGCAGTCGAGCGCCTCATGCCCCACCTCGACCCGACAGCCGTCCGCGTCTCGACCTGGACGGAGGGCTTCACGCCTGACGGCGCCCCCATCGTGGGTGCCAGCCCGGTCGACGACCGCATCGTGCTGGCCGTCGGCATGTCCGGTCAGGGCTTCAAGTTCTCACCGATGGTCGGCTCCGTGGTCGCCGACCTCGTCACCACGGGCTCCTCCTCCGATGCACTCGACATCATGGATCCGGCCCGCTTCACCTCAGGAGCCTCCTCATGAACCCAGGCACCATCGCACTCATCTCAGCCACCGCATTCATCGTCCTGGGCATCGGCGCCTGGATCTCCTTCTACGTCGGCAAGAAGAACAACACGGAAGAGGACTGGCTGGTGGGCGGCCGCAGCCTGCCCATGTACGTCGTCGCCTTCACGCAGTACGCCACTGCCGTAGGCGGCGGTGTCCTCGTCGCCCACGTGGGCATCGGCTACGCGTGGGGACTCTCCGTCTTCTGGTACGAACTGTTCGTCGTGGCCGGCATGCTCATCATCGCCGTGTTCGCGAACTGGCTGCGGAAGGGGCGCTTCTCCACGATCCCGGACATCTTCGTGCGCCTCTACGGTCGGAACAAGACGCTGCTCTCCGTCGTCGCGATCGCCGTCATCCTGGTGCCCTTCGGCTGGCTCGCCACCCAGTTCGTCGCCTTCGCCAGCCTCTTCAGCGAAGTCACCGGCATCCCGTTCACCCCGCTCATCGTCGCGATGGCGATCATCAGCCTGCTGTTCGTCCTGCCCGGCGGCCTCACATCCGTGGCGTGGTCGGACTTCTTCTTCGGCGTCTTCATGGTCGGCATCTCCATCGTGATCGCGATCTACGCGGTCATGAGCGCCGGTGGCTGGGGTGAGGTCGTCGAGCGCGTCCCTGATGACTTCTTCACGATGCCGCAGGGACTCACCCTCGCGGGAGCGGGCACGATCGTCCTGTGGTTCTTCGCGATCGTCCCCGGCACGCTGACCAATCAGCTGTACTACCAGCGCGTGTTCGCGTCGCGCTCCGGGAAGGACGCGCGCACCTCCCTGTACCTCGGCGCCGTCATGGTCATGATCGCCGGTGTGTACGCGTTCTTCATCGGCGTCTCCATCCGCGCGATGAACCCGACGATGGGCGAGGACGGCCGCGAGCTGGCCGCCGGCTGGTTCCTCACGCAGGTGCCCACCTGGCTGCTGGCGCTGTACGGCGCGTTCCTCATGGCGACGATCGTGTCCACCACGGGCTCGGCGCTGCAGTCGGTCGTCGCGAACCTCATCAACGACCTCCGCGGTGCATTCATCAAGGAGAAGACGAGCGGGAAGCAGACCATCACGCTGTCGCGCTGGTGCACGGTGGGAGTCACAGCAGTCGCCGCCGTCCTCGCGATCGTCTACCCCAAGGCACTGGAGTGGCTCGTGGCTACATATGCATACTCCGCCTCGATCCTCGCGGTGCCGATGCTGGTGGGCATCATCATGGCGAAGCGCTTCCGCATCCCCGTCCAGGTCGCGTTCGCCGCGATGGGCGTGGGGCTCGTGGGCTGCGGCGTCGCCCACCTCATGGGCACGACGATCCCGTACGCCGTGTTCGGCATCGTGGCCAGCGCCGTCGCCTACGTCATCGCGATGGCGATCTGGAAGCCGGTCCGTGTCCCCGGCGGGCTGGAACCCGACGGCACGGCAGAGGAATCTACTGAGCGCGTCGGCGCTCCGGAAGGTGAGCAGGCATGAAGACCATCGTCATCGGAGCGGGCATCCTGGGGCTGACCGCTGCGCACTCCCTGTCGCTGCGCGGCCATGAGGTGGTGCTGCTGGAGAAGGAGGCACCCTTCGCCGGAGCCAGCCACCGGTCGTTCGCGTGGCTGAACGCGAACAACAAATTCCCGGAGTCCTACTACCGGATCAACCGGGAGGGCATCGAGGAGCACAAGCGCCTGCAGGCGGATCTGCCGTCGGATCGGACCTGGTTCCATCCGTCGGGCAATCTGCTGGTCGACTTCGGAGAGACGCGGCCGGAGACGTACGCCAAGCGCGTCGCTGACGCGGACGGCATGGGGTACCCGGTCGAGACCGTCGATCTGGCGCGGCTGCGGCAGATCGAGCCTGCTGTGCAGTGGCCGGACGAGCTGGAGTCGGCACTGCTGTACCCGGAGGAGGCCTGGCTCGACAACGATGTGCTGGGCCAGGAGCTGCTGCGTGCGCTCGCGGAGCGCGGAGTGGAGCCGCAGATCGCCGAGGTCGTCCGCATTGATTCCGATGACTCCGGTGCTCGTGTGGTCCTGGCAGACGGCGCCGAGGTCGTAGCCGACTCCGTGGTCGTCGCCACCGGTGCGTGGTCGCGGGAACTGGCCGCGGCCTCGGGCATGTTCGTGCCCGTCGCCGACCTGGCCGAGCAGTCCACCCGCACGCACAGCCTGCTGGGCCTCACCGAGCCGGTCGACGTGCCGCTCCAGCGGATCATCATCTCCGACCGGGTGAACGTCCGCCCGCGTCACGACGGCCGGATGTGGGTGCAGGTCGCCCGCGTCGAGCAGCGGGTCGACGAGGGGGAGGACCCGCAGATGCTCGCGGAGGTCTCCGCCGTGATGGAGGAGGAGCTGGAGAGGCTGTTCGGGCAGAAGGTGCCGATGGAGCGCGTCATCTACTCCGGCCGCAGCTTCCCCGAGGACGGGCACTCGATCGTCGGGTTCCTGGACGACGCGCGGAAGGTGTATGCGGTCGTCACGCACTCCGGCATGACGCTGGGCCCGCTGTTCGGCAGGCTCACCGCTGAGGAGCTGGAGGGCACAGAGTCGGAGCTGCTTGCCGATTTCCGACCCTCGCGGTTCGCCTCCGGGGAAGTCGAATCAGCCGACTTCGACTACTTCATCGGGCGGCAGTGAGCCGTACAGGGAGGCCGGACCCTCACACAGGTGGGCGGCGGAGGTGGAAGTCGGTGGCCCGCTGATAGGCGTCTCCTGCGGCGAAGAGGGCGGCCTCGGCGAATGCGGGGCCCACGAACTGCACGCCCAGCGGAGTGTCCCGGACCGTGAAGCCGGAGGGCAGAGTCAGTGCTGGCAGCCCGCACATGTCGATGGGCGCAGTGGGGCCCGTGACCTGCTCGAACAGTTCCGTTCCGGCGGATAGGCCCTCCAGCTCTGCGATGGTCGGAGCCGCCTTGCCGATGGACGGCAGCAGGAAGATGTCGATGTCCTCCATCAGACGGTTCATCGCGCCGGTGAAGTGCCGACGGCGCTGCGACATGCGCTCCAGATCGACGGCGCTGAGTGAGCGACCCAGCTCGATGAGACCGCCCAGGACGGGGCCGTACTCGTCCTTGCGCGACGGGTACGTCGCGTCGTGGACGAGAGCGGTCTCCGCACCGCACATCGCGGACCAGTCGGCGGCGACGGTGAGGAAGTCCGGGGCGTCGACGTCGACGATCCGCCAGCCCAGGTCGCGCAGCACGTACTCGACGGACACGAGCATCGACTGCGTCTCCGGGTCGAACCGCGAGTTCAGCTCGCGGTCGACGCCGATGACGGGTGGCCGGTCGAGGCGCAGCTGATCCGCATAGTCCGGGACGGGCTGCGGCGAGGTGGTGGGGTCCGCCGGGTCCCACCCGGCGATGGCGGACAGCATGATGGCCGCGTCCCGCGCGCTGCGCGTCATGGGCCCGAGGTGGTCCAGGCTGGGCGCGAGGTCGAAGATCCCCGCGCGGCTCACCCGTCCCCAGGTGGGCTTCATTCCGGTCACGCCGTTCGCGCCGGACGGCAGCCGGATGGAACCGCCGGTGTCTGAACCGATGGCGCCGAAGGCCATACCTGCGGCGACGGAGACGCCGGACCCGCTCGAGGACACCCCGGACCAGGTGCCCTCTTCCCACGGGTTCACCGGAGTGGGCAGATCCGGGTGGTGAGCGGAGAACGCCCCCTCTGTCATGCGGACCTTGCCCAGCAGGACCGAACCGGCGGCGCGCAGCCGGGTCGCGATCGTGCCGTCCTGGTCCGGCACGAAGTCACCGTGGATCGTCATGCCAGCCGTCGTGGTGATGCCCTCTGTGTGGACGAGGTCCTTCAGCGCGATCGGCACGCCGTGGAGGGGGCCGCGGTAGTGACCGCGGGCGATCTCCGCATCAGCGGCGGCGGCGTCGGACAGAGCGCGCTCGGATGTCACGGTCGCATACGACTGCAGGCGGGGATCGAGCGTCTCGATCCGCTCCAGGAGTGCCGTCGTCACCTCCGTCGACGTGACCTGACGCGAGCGGATCAGCTCTGCGAGTGCGGAAATCTCCAGATATGCGACGTCAGTGTCCACAGTGCCCTCTCGACGACATCAGATGGTTGCCTCTGCCAGAACAGCGCGTGCTCCCGATGCTAGCAGTGACGCCGGACACAGGAGCCGACTCACCTCTCCCGCTCGAGCAGGCGGTAGGCCCGCTGGAGCACGGAGTATCCGGGAGTGAAGGGGCGCGGGCGGACATCCCGCCCGGCCATGCGCGCCTGCGCGTTGTCGAAGAGATCCTCCAGCAGCCCGTCATGCAGACGGACGACCAGGTCCATCACGCGCGGGGGCAGCGACGACGTGATGTCCAGGTGGTGCATCCACTCCACGTACCCGGGCTCCGCCTGCGCGATGAGGAAGGTGTGCTCGCCCTCGAAGGGGCCCGCGCTGGTGAAGACGAACCGCACGCGGTGGGATTCCACGTCGGCCACCCGATAGCGGACGGATCCGTGGCCGCCCAGGCTGTCGACCTCGAGGCCGTTGTCCAGGATCAGCGCGGGCCACCGCCACGTGGGCCAGAGGGTGTCGTCACCGCTCGCAAGCTGAGCCAGCAGGGCGGCGGCCTCGTTGAGGTCGCCGCCCGTGACCCGGCGATGGATATTGCACGTCATCGCCGGATCTGTGGGGTGCTGGAGGCTCCACAGTGAGTGCATGCTCCGATGCTACCCACGCACCCCGTGCTCAGGTACCCGCAGACTGAGGTGCTCGCCCTCCGAGGTGCTCGAAGGCAGGTCGATCAGCTGGGGCGGTGGGGGAGCATGACCTCTTCGAAGTAGGTCGAACCCACGGGCGCCAGGTACTCCTCGTCGTCCATCGGGTACCACTCGTCGTAGTCCGCGAAGGTGCCCTGGTCCTCGTAGCCGAGCTCCTCGACGGTCCCGCGCCATTCCTCGACCGCTGCGGGGATCGCGTCTACAGTGCCTTCGGGCAGGTGGCCCTCAGCGGCCGCGTCCTGCACGATCCCCTGTGATGCATCGAGCAGCGCCGACTGCGCATCGGGATCCATCTCCGAGAAGGACCCGCCCTGCTCGCGGATCTGCTCCGCCGCGACGTAGTTCGCGTCGAGGTCACCGCGGCGTGCCTGCGTGAACTCGTCCTCCATGGAGTCGAACACCAGCTGCTGGACGGCGAGCGGCCAGGATTCCCACGCGCTGCCGGCGTAGACGCCGCCCGGGCCGCGGGCGAACGTCACGTCCGTCGTGTACGTTGCGTGCGGCGCCACTTCGAGGACCCCGGCGGTCTCTGCCGCGAGCGCTGCCGACATCGTGCAGTCGATCGTGCCGCGCTGCAGTGCTTCGAACGTCTCCGTGTACTCGAGCGAGACGGGAGAGGCGTCCAGTGCATTCAGCTGGGTGATCTGGGCCTGCGACGAGGCTCGCACCTGTCCGCCGGCCCAGTCACTCGCGTCGACGTGCTGCTCACCGCAGAAGCCCATGATGGCGCCGGCGGAGTTGAAGGGGGTGAGCGGTTCGATGCCCTGGTCCCGGAACTCGCTCAGAAGGTTCTCGTCCTCCCACGTCAGCTGACCGATCGCGGCACTGGCGGCCAGTTCGTCAACCAGGGGAGAGGTCCCCGTCAGAGTCGTCCCGCCGACCCACGCGTGGAAGACCGGGAACTGGTCCGGCTGGTAGATGGGCAGCATGTATGCGATGTCGACGCGTCCGTCGACCAGTGCATCTGGCAGCTCGTCATAGCCTGCGATGCCCTGACCGTACGTCGTGTCGACGGTGATCTTCCCGTCGGACAGCGTCTCGAGATTCTCGATGAAGGCCGCTGCGCGGTATGCGTCGATGCCCTCGGAGGACTGAGCGGAGGGCTGGTACGTGATCGTGAGGGGATCGACGTCTGCGAAGGCGGCCTTGATCTCGTCCGGCGACGCCCCGTACTCGTAGCCCGTGCCACCGCCGCCTCCGTCGCCGCCGCCCGTGCCGCCTCCTGCGCCGCCGGCGCATCCGGACATCGTGACCGCGAGAACCGCGGCTGCTGCGATCGTGCGAGTCGTGCGAGGTGAGATTCGTGAGGGCTTCATCGCGTCTCTGATCCTGGCGGTCGTGGAACCCGTCACTACATCTATGTCGTGACGGTAATAGTGTTCCTGCAGATATCACTTCCAGAAAAGAGTGTGAACGTTCGTTAAGTGAACGTCAAGCCGGTGTTCCCGGCCTACGCCCGTCCGCGCACCGGAACCGTCATGAGCAGTGCGATGCCCGCGGCGATCGCGGCGGCCACAGCCAGTCCTGCCGGCCCCTGTCCCAGCAGGACCGCCGCACCGATCACGGGTGCCAGCGAGATGCCGACGTACATGCCGGTCGAATACCAGGACAGGATGATCCCGGAATGCTGGGGCTTCAGCGAGGCGAGCCGGTGCTGCAGGGCGACGACGGAGGAGAATCCGGACGCGCCCCAGAGCGCGAAGACCATCGCCGTGCCCGCCAGCGAGTCGAGGGTGATGAGCATGAGAAGGAACGCGCCGATCTCGATGACGAGCGCGATCCGCATCGTCAGGACATCGCCCCACGTGTCGATCAGCCAGCCGCCGAGCTGGTTGCCCACGGCACCGGAGAGGCCGAACACCAGCAGCAGGACTGCCAGGATCGCACCGTCGCCGCCCGTCACTCCGAGCGTGACCTCACTGCTGAAGACGTAGATGAGGTTGAACGACATGATCATCATCATGATCGCGATGACGCCCATGATGACGCGGGGATCGGTGAGAACCCTCATGCGCTCGGCGAGGGCGACCTTCGGATTGCGCGGCACGTCCCGCAGGAGCGGTGCGATCGCGAGACCCAGAACGGCGCCGAGGCCCGCCAGACCGCCGATCGCGACTCGCCAGCTCGTGATCTCCGCAAGGCCGGTGCCCACGGGTGATCCGAGAGCCACCGCCATCGTGAAGCCCAGCGCGACGACCGCCATCGCGCGTCCCTGCTTGCCCGGTTCGGCCAGGCGGGGCGCGATGGCCGTGGCGAGTGGGACGAGGCCGGCGGCACCGATGCCGGCGACCGCTCGCGCGATGAAGAAGACGGGGTAGTTCGGTGCGACGGCCGATGCGCCTGTTCCCACCGCGAATACGATCATGCCGGCGGCCATGACGCGCTCCGGCGGCACATGGGCGAGCAGCGTCGAGAAGACGGGGGCGAGGACCGCGACGAGGATGGCGTATGCGCTGATCGCATAGCCCACGAGGGTGGGCGTCACGCTGAGAGATTCGCCGATCGCCGGCAGGACGCCCGCGACGACGAAGGCGTTCGTGCCGACGACGAACAGGGCGAATGCCAGGGTGCCGAGGCGTAGCCTGGTCAGGTGGTGGGGGTCCACGGTCAGCTCACTTGTGAGTCGGAGGGGCCGGGAAGCCGTGGCCTCTCCTGTGACGCCACGCGCGGCATTTTCTTCCTATCACGGCTCACACGGTGGTGTGCGGCGGTGTCACCAGTGGAGACAGACGAGAAGGCCGGTGCCGCTGCTTCGTCGGAAGCAGCGGCACCGGCCTTCTCAGGAGAGCGCCTCAATCAGTGCTGGGGCGGTCGGGTGTCGTCGTAGGGCGGCACGTTGGGATCCACGTCCTCCGGAGGCAGGGCCTGCGGAGCGGCGTTCTGATCCTGCGGCACCGGCTCACCGTACGGCGCCTGCTGGGCCGGCTGAGCCTGGACCGGCTGGCCCTGGACCGGCTGACCCTGGACCGGCTGACCCTGGACCGGCTGGTCGTATGCGCCGGGCTGAGCCTGAGCAGACTGACCGGGGACCGGCTGCTGTCCCTGGACGGGCTGGTCATACGGTGCGGGCTGTCCCTGAACCGACGGGTCATGCGTCGCCGGCTGGTGGCCGACAGGCTGCTCGTGCGGGACGGGCTGTGCCGGGGGAACAGTGCGCGGGTCCGGCTGAGCCGCCTGCGCCCGAGGCTCCGGTCGGCCTTCCGGTGAACGGTGCCCGTCCACCGTGTGGCCAGCGCCCGGCACGTGACGATCGTCGGCGACACGACGGTCATCCGCGACGTGGCGGTCGCCCGCGACGTGCCGATCATCGTCGATGTGGCCGTCGCCCGGTGTCGCTGCCCCTGCGACGCGCTCGCCGTGGCGATCGGTCTTGACGTCAGGGTCGATCCGGTCTGCTTCCCGCAGCTCCTCCTGGTGCTCGTGACGCAGGTGCTCGGCAGTCGAGCCGCTGGCTTGGGCATCCATCTCGAGTCGCTCGGCGCGGGCCGACTTCTCCTCGGCCTCGGCGCGTGCCTTCCGTGCGGACGCTTCCTTCTCCGCTGCCTGCGCCTCCTCGCGCGCCAGCTGCTGCTCGCGCTCCCGAGCGGCGACCCGCTTCTCCTCGGCCTTGATGCGGTCAGCCTTCTTCTTCCGGTTCCGGAGGACGAAGGACAGCACCACGACGATGATGAGGATCACGACGATCGCGACGATGATCCCGATCATTGTTCCGTTCATGTCAGCCTCCCTTGAGGTCGTTGAGTCCTGCGTCCATCATGTGGGGACTCGAAGCGACTGGTGACGCCACACACGCCGTTGTCAGCACATTAGCAGGGTCCCCTGCCACCGGACCGGATTCTCACTCCGACTCTCCGACAGCCCGTCCCACCAGCAGATCCACTGCCACTCCGTCCGGAAGCGCCCCGTACTCGCGTCCGCGATCGTCGCTGATGCGTGCGAGCACGAACGACTCCGCGACGTCGGCCGGCGCATGGTCCAGCAGCACCGCCGCCTGCAGCAGCAGCGCCATCCGCTCGACGAGCACACGCCCACTCGCCTGCAGGCGGGCCATCGCACCGGCCTCACCGGTGGCCATCACCTGTTCCGCCTCGGTCAGCTCGGCCGCCAGCCGCTCGAACGCACTGTCGTATGCACCGATCCGCCCGCGCCCGGATTCCAGATACGCGAGGAACGCCTTCGCGCTGGCCGGGTCCTTCGCCATCGCGCGGAGGACGTCGAGCACGATGACGTTGCCGGACCCCTCCCACACTGCCATGACCGGCTGCTCGCGGTACCGCATGGCCAGCGGGAAGTCCTCCGTGTAGCCGTTGCCGCCCAGGCACTCGAGTGATTCGTAGGCGTGCTCCGGTCCCCGCTTGCAGATCCAGTACTTCGCGACCGCGGTGGCGATCCGGCGGAAGTCCGCGTCGTCCTCACTCTCGTCGTCATGCGCACGGGCCAGGTGCATCGCGGTCCAGACGGCGGCCTCGACTTCCAGCTGCAGGTCCGCGAGCACAGAACGCATGAGCGGCTGGTCGATCAGGCGGGCGCCGAAGGCGGACCGGTGCTGGGCGTGCCAGACGGCCTCGGCGACGCCCTGCCGCATGCCGGCAGCAGAGCCGAGGATGCAGTCCAGCCGCGTCCGATTCACCATCTCGATGATCGTGCGCACGCCGCGGCCCGGTTCGCCGACCAGCCACCCGTGCGTGTCCTCCAGCTCGATCTCGCTGGAGGCGTTCGACCTGTTGCCCAGCTTGTCCTTGAGCCGCTGGATGCGGAACGGATTGCGCTCGCCGCCGGGCAGGATGCGCGGGACCAGGAAGCAGCTCACGCCTTCCTCCCGCTGCGCCAGCACCAGGAAGGCGTCGGACTGCGGCGCGGAGCAGAACCACTTGTGGCCCGTCAGCAGGTGGTGGCCGTCGGTCACCCCGCCGAAGCCCAGGGGAGTTCTCGTCGCCGAGGTGCCGGTCGGCTCGGCACCCGTCGCCTCGGTATCGGAGCCACCGCTCGCCGGCACCGCCCGGGTCGTGTTCGCGCGGACGTCGGAGCCGCCCTGCTTCTCCGTCATCGCCATGCCGAACGTCACCGCGCGCTTGTCATGCGCGTCGATGAGGCGCGGGTCGTAGGAGGTCTCGAGCAGGCGCGGCAGCCAGAACTCGGCGTGCGGGGTGTCCTTGAGTGCGGCGGCCGCGGAGTGCGTCATGGAGACGGGGCATGCGTGGCCGGGCTCGATCTGGCCGAAGAGGATGAACCGTGCGGCGCGCTCGACGTTCGCCCCCGCACCGGGGTGCGCCCACGCATGGGAATGGGCGCCTGCAGTCAGCGCGTCGTCGATGATGCGGTGGTAGCCGGGGTGGAACTCGACGTCGTCGACCCGGTTGCCCCACCGGTCGTGGGTGGACAGCTGCGGTGTGATCCGGTGGGCGACGGCAGCGTCGCGCTGGAAGGACTCGCTGCCCACCAGGCGGCCGATGCGGCTCAGCTCATCGGTGTCCGCCTGCGGTGCCAGTGCGGCGACGGCCTCGACGAGTGCGGTGTGCGACGAGTACTCGTCGACCTCGACGCGGGGTGCGGACTGATTGAGGACGGTGTGGGTCATGGCGGATCCTTTCGCGGGGGTGCGCCGACTGCGGCGAGGCAGAAGGTGGTCATGGATGTGATGAGGCGGGCGGCCTCGGCGCCGGTGAAGTGCGTGCGGCCCTCATCGTGGATGGGCTGCTGGAGGCAGCCGGACAGAGCCCCCACGAGCGCGCGGGCGGTGACGGAGGTGTCCTGTACTGGGACCTCGCCTGCGGCGATCCCCTCATCCAGACGCTGCGCGATCGCGGCGGCGTAGTCCGCGCGGAAGCGCAGGCGTTCCGCCTCGACGGCAGGCGGGAGCGCTTCGAAGAGCAGGGCGTCGGCCAGCCGCGCACCGGCCAGCGCGCGGGTCAGGAAGGTGTCGACGAGGGCGGCGACGGCCTCGGCGGTGGTGGGGGCGGTCGTGAGCGCGCGGGTGACGGCGGCGAGCTCGTGGCCCGAGGCGTGGGCGAAGGTGCCGCACAGCAGCGCGTCCCGGTGGGGGAAGTACGAGTAGATGAGGCCGGGGGAGCAGCCCGCGCTGGCGGCGACGGACTTCACGGTGGCCGCAGCGAATCCGGAGGCGGTCACGAGGGCGCGGGCGGCCTCGGCGATGGTGCGTTCGCGCTGGGCGGCATTGCGCCGGGTGGCCTCTGTCTGCCGGTACATCGTCTGCGTGGTCTCCTCTGACTGCCTGTTCCGGTTAGGTCGGCCCGTGATTTCCGCCAAGGTTTGAATCGTGGTTCAATGAGCCGAGTATGACACCGATCACAGGGAGTGGGCAATGAAGCTCAGCACGATGCTCCGCGGGTCCGCTATGCGGGCTCCCCAGGCGCAGGCACTGGTCAGCGGCGAGACGACATGGACGTACACGGAGCTCGTGGCCGAATCCGAGAAGGCCGCCGGGCTGCTGGCCGACCGCGGCGTGAGGTCCGGCGACACCGTCGCGGCGATGACATTCAACGAACCCGCCTTCGTCTTCACGGCCTTCGGCGCATGGATGCTGGGCGCGACGTTCGTGCCGGTGAACCACAAGCTGCAGGTCCCGGAGGTCGCCTACACGGTGGGCCACAGCGGCGCGACCGTGGGCGTGGTGAGCGGGGAGCTCGCGGAGACCGCTCGGGCCGGTGCGCCGGACGTCGACTGGCTGACGACCGGAGCGGGCGGAACGTTCGAGGAGCTCCACGCAGAGGCCGAGCCCTGGACGGAGACCCACGACGACGACCGAGCGCCCGCGGAGGTGCTCTACACATCCGGGACGACGAGCGCGCCCAAGGGCTGCGTGCACACGCACGACTCCCTGGTGCGGCTGGCGACGCAGCTCTCCCTGAACCTGGGGTACGAATCGGACGAGCGGATCCTCATCGCGATGCCCATCTGGCACTCCGCGCCGCTGAACGTCTGCATGCTGCCGGTGCTGCTGATGGGCGGCACGGTCGTGCTGCAGAGGGAGTACCACCCGATCGAGACGCTCGAACTGATCGGAGCGGAGCGGATCACGACGTTCTTCGGACCGACGGTCGCGTACCTGGCGCCCCTTCGTGCAGCCGCGGCCTCCGGGAAGGACTTCGCGGACTTCGACTTCTCGTCGGTGCGGCGCTGGACGTTCGGCGGTGCACCGATCGACGCCGCGGGGACCGGCAAGATCCTCGAGGCCTACCAGCCGGGAGCGCACTACCAGCTGTTCGGGATGTCGGAGACGGGCCCCAGCGGCAGCGTGCTGCGGCCGCACGAGCAGCTGGAGAAGCCGGGAAGCATCGGGAGATCCGGGATGATCGGTGTGCAGATGCGCGTCGTCACAGCGGACGGGACGGACGCGGGGCCGGGGGAGTCGGGAGAGATCTGGTTCCTGTCGGACACCGTCATGAAGGGATACCTGGGGAGCCCCGACGCGACCGAGGCCGCGTTCGAAGGCCGCTGGTACAAGACCGGCGACATCGCGCGTGTGGATGAGGACGGCTACTACTACGTCGTCGACCGGCTCAAGGACGTCATCATCGTGGGCGGTGAGAACGTGTTCTCCCTCGAGGTCGAGGAGGCGATCGCGCTGCATCCAGGCGTGGCGGACGTAGCCGTGGTCGGGAAGCCGGATCCCGAGTGGGGCCAGCAGGTCGTCGCGTTCGTGACCCCGGCGGAGGGTGAGGCGGGAGCAGGCCTCACGACGGAGGGCCTGCGCGAGTTCCTCGAATCGAAGCTGGCGCGCTACAAGCTGCCGCGGGAGGTCGTCATCGAAGAGGCGCTGCCGCGGAACCCGTCCGGCAAGCTGCTCAAGCACGAGCTGCGGACGATGGCGGTGGGCTGACGGCGAGGCCCGAGGCGCCGGTCGGCACCTCGGGCCAGGGGACCTCGGGACCGACGCTCGAGACCGAGGCCGGGGCTGAGACACGCTCCTGGCCAGCGTCGATGCGTGCGTAGACTCGCGCTCATGTTCGGAGATTGGAAAGCCCACGCACGCATCGACGCGCTCACCCGCAGAGTGGCGACGCTCGAAGCGCTGGTCGAGCGACTCGCGGGAGCGTCCGGCCTGCCCGCTTCAGAGCTCGAGGAGCTGCGCGACGCGTCGGATCACGGGCTCACAGCGGAGGTCCGCCGACTGGTCGGAGAGGGCCAGAAGATCAAGGCGATCAAGGAGTACCGCACGGTCACGGGAGCCGGACTGATCGAGGCCAAGCAGGCTGTCGATGAGTACGAGGCCCGCGGCCGCTGGTGAGCCGGGGCCGCTGGTGGCGCGGGCCCTCGTTGACGGAGCATCTACGCTGGCAGTAGCCCGTCAACGAACACAGCGCAGTGTCCGCTCTTCGGGTCCGCGCTCATCCGGCTGCGGCTCTCAGAGGCGTCACTGCGTTGTCTGCCAGCGAAGGACCTCCTGCCATGGCCAGAAAGACGCCGACGCCTCTGACCATCACGTACTGGACGATCATCATCGCCGGTCTTGCCGCACTGCAGTTCCCCGGAATCCTCTTCTACCACGATGTGGCGGAGCCGCGGATCTTCGGGATGCCGTTCATCTACGGCTTCAACGCACTGATCTGGCTCATCCTCTGCGTGGTGCTGTTCATCGCCTACAGAACGAGGTGGGGCCGGCCGCGGCCTGAAGAACTCGCCGATGAGTTCGATGAGGAGGCCGCATCATGAGCACTGACGAGATCCTGGGGATCGCGGTCATCTGCTTCTTCCTCCTCATCCCGCTCGTCCTCGGAACGATCGCGTCGAGGTTCTCGAAGTCCACGACGGCCGACTACTTCGTCCAAGGGCGGGCGATGGGATCCGTGGCGGTGTTCTTCACTGTCACCGCCACGTGGTGGAGCGCGTTCGCGTTCCTCGGGTCGAACGCGAGCTTCTACCTCGACGGCCCCCTCTTCTGGACCGCGCTGGTCTGGAACATCTTCTTCGGCGTCATGTACTACTGGATCGGCAAGCGCGTCTGGTTCCACGGCAAGCGCGGTGACTACCTCACCGCGCGGGACTTCTTCGCCGACCTCTTCGGCTCGTCCAAGCTCGCGACCTTCATCGCGATCGTCCTGCTGGTCTTCACCGTCCCGCACCTCCAGATCCAGCTGACCGGCGGCGCCTACCTCATGGAGGTGGCCTCCGGCGGAACGGTCCCGTTCTGGCTGGGCGGCCTGCTCTTCTACGTCGTCATCATCATCTATGTGTGGGCCGGCGGTGTCCGCGCCATCGCGTGGACGGACATCTTCTACGGCGTCGCGATCTTCCTGGGCCTGATCTTCTCCGGCGTCTTCGTCGTGGGCCACGTCGGTGGCATGGGCACGATGTTCGATGAGATCCAACAGGTGAACCCGGACCATCTGCTGTTGGGAGACGGCGTCTGGATGACGTGGATCACGATGTTCCTCATCACCCCGCTGGGTGCGCTCATGGGGCCGCAGATGTGGACGCGCATGTACGCGACGAAGAGCCCCCGGCTGTTCGACATGATGCCGTTCCTCGTGGGGCTCATGGCGATCGCCTACCTGGGATCGATGCTGGTGGGCAATGCCGGCACGCTCCTCATGCCCGACATCGAGAATCCCGATCAGGTCCTGCCGCTCGTGCTGCTCGAGTACGCGCCGATGCTGCTGGCACTCGTCGTCGTCGCGGCGGGCGCAGGTGCGGCGATGTCGACGGCGAACTCGCAGGTCCATGCGATGGGCGCCAGCTACACGATCGACTTCCACGACCGCTACTTCCAGAAGGACCTGCCAGAGCGGAAGAAGGTCTGGGTGGGCCGCTGGGCGATCCTGGTGTTCTCCGCGCTCGCCTACATCGCGGCCCTCTACATCCCGGGGCTGCTCGTCACCATCGGTCTGGTGGCTTTCGGTGGGCTCGCCCAGATCATCGTCCCCACCGTGGGTGCGCTGTTCTGGAAGCGCGCCAGTGTCGCGGGATCGACCGCCGGTCTGATCGTCGGCCTCGCGACCCTGGTGGTGTTCACCGCGATCCCGCAGTGGGCACCGGGTCCGTTCGCGGAGGGCGGCGTCGAGCTGCTGGCGCTGCTGCTCAACATCATCGTGTTCGTGGCCGTGAGCCTCTTCACGAAGCCCAGGGATTCGCGGCTGCTGCTCAAGATCCGCCGTCGTCACCACGACTTCGCGCGGGAGCGCTGGGACGATCCCGACGAGGTGGAGGCCTAACGAGGTGGAGGCCTGACGAGGTGGGCGCCTGAGTCAGGTTCGCTGGGTCCCCGCCGCGTAGGCCGCCTGGCCCACGTGCTGCAGGGCGTCCGCGTAGACGCTCACCAGTCGCACACCGCGCGTGACGGGTGGATCCCAGCTCTCGTCGATCACTGCGGAGAGATCATCGGGGCGTAGCGTGCTGATGTAGTCGAGCGATTCGTCGGTCACCGCGGACAGGTACCCGCGCAGCAGGTCCTTGTTCTCGACGACGATCGCGCGCGCCTCGTCCTCCGTGTGTCCGAGGCCCAGGTCGTCGTCCTCCACGTCGAGGTCGAACCGCGCGGACCAGCCCTGCGCCCAGATCTGCTCGCGGCCCGAGGCGTCGGCCACCTGGACGTCGATCTCCCGGCCGGTGTGCCACACGAGCCACGCGATCGAGTTGGGGTGACCGGCCGGGTGCCCGTTGAGCTGCTCCGCGTCGACGGAGTCCCAGAAGTGGTCGAGTTCCTGCAGAGGGCGGCGGGCGAGGTCGGTGAGGAGTTCTCGTGAATCCATGTCCTCAGTGTGCCCCTCGCGCAGCGCGCCCGGCTAGCCCCTCGGGCCGCCAGGGTTACGTTTCCGGGGAATGCGAGCGGAGCACGCCGGCGCCGGCCGCCCGGGAGGCGACGCCGGCCCGGCTGCGCGCGCCCAGTGCGGTGACGATGCGGCTCACCCGGTCCTTCACCGTGTGCACGCTCAGATGCACGCGTTCGGCGATCTCCTGGTTCGAGTAGCCATCGGACACCAGTCGGATGATCCCCAGATCGTCCTGCAGACCCAGTGAGCGCGCGGTCTCCAGCTGGAACGAGTCCTCGACCGCGTCCAGCGCACGTCCGGCGCGGGCCGGGTCGCTGACGACCTGCCCGGCCACGAGGTTGAGCCGGCGGTACACGTCCATGGCCGCACGCTGCTGGTCCTCGAGGAGCGCTAGACGGCTGGTCTTCTCTGCGAGCTCCTCCTGGAGTCGGCGCAGTTCCGTGATGTCGCGGCCCACTCCCTGCCGTCCGACCAGACGGCCGCGCCGATACAGGCTGCCGGCGTGGATCTCGAGCTCCCGCACCTCCCCGTTCGGGCGGAGGATCCGCGTCTCGAAGAAGGGATTCGTCTCCGGTCCCTCGATCCCGCGGCGGAAGTGCTCCGCCGTGTCAGCGAGCGCGCCCGGTTCGATGACGAGTGAGAAGTGGTGCCCCACGACTTCGTCCGCAGCACGGCCGAACACACGCGTGCCCGCAGGGTTCACGTAGGTGAAGCGACCGTCGACGTCGACGGCGTAGACGACGTCGGCCAAGCGGGCCAGCAGGTCCTCGAAGTCGAGCGCTGAACGATCAGAGGTGGTCACACTCATCAATCTAGTCGGGAATCGCATCGAACCACCCGTTCGGGTGCTCGCCGACGACGTCCAGGGGTGTCCGACAGCGTTCCCGCGGCCCAGGATGGGAGGCAGACACCACTCTCGAGGAAGCGAGTTCCCCCAGTGACCCACATCGACGTGCCGCACTCGAGCGTCTTCACCGCCGACGCGATCGCCGATCGACTCCGCACCGCGACCAGCATGGCCGATCTGCTGGTCACGACGGCGCAGGCCAGCCCTGACCAGATCGCTCTCCGCTCCTACGAGACGGGTCTGGAATGGACGTATGAGGAGACGCTGAATCGGATCGGCGCCGTCGCGCAGACTCTGCGCGCGCAGGGTATCCGTCGTGGTCAGCCGGTCGCCCTCATGCTGCGCAACCGCCCGGAGTTCCACGTCGTCGATGCCGCGATCATGGTGCTGGGCGCCGTACCCTTCAGCATCTACAACACATCCTCCCCGGAGCAGATCGCCTTCGTGCTCGAGGATTCCGGAGCCGAGGTCGTCCTCGCGGAATCGGGCTTCCTCGCCTCGCTGGAGGCCGCCACGGCGGCGGTGCCGTCCATCGACCGGATCCTGCTGATCGATCAGGAGTCCTCCGTCCACGGCGACCTGGTGGCAGAGCTGTCCGCCGCCTCGACGGACTTCGACTTCTCCACAGCCGCCGATATCGCACCCGACGACCTGCTGACGCTGATCTACACGTCCGGCACCACCGGGGCGCCCAAGGGAGTCGAGCTCACCCATCGCGGCATGCTGGTCCAGCTGCAGGGGGTCCACTCAGCGGTTCCGCTGCCGGGGCAGGGGCGGCAGGTCTCGTTCCTCCCGGCCGCGCACGTCGCGGACCGCTGGACGTCGCACTACTCCGCCTTCATGACCTATGCGAACACGCTGATGTGCGTCGAGGACATGAGCGCGGTACCCGCTGCCGTGGCGCGCACCAGGCCCACCCTGTTCGGTGCTGTTCCGCGGGTGTGGGAGAAGTTCAAGGCCGCGTTCGAAGCGGGGTACTCCGGCGACCTGCTGGGCGATGCGCGCCAGGACCCGGCGATCGGGGAGGCGCTGCGCGTGAAGCTCGGCCTGGACGAAGCCGCCTGGGTGGTCACCGGTGCTGCGCCCACGCCGATCGCGGTCGTCGAGTTCTTCGGTGCGCTGGGCCTGCCGTTGTGCGAGGTGCTGGGCATGTCCGAGGTGTCGTGCTGCGTCGCCGTCAACGCACCGGATGCGCTGCGTGCCGGCAGCGTCGGCCGGCCGCTGGACACCGTGGAGGTCGCGCTCGCCGACGACGGTGAGGTCCTGGTGGGCGGGCCGCAGGTGATGAAGGGCTACCACGGAGCTCCGGAGAAGACCGCGGACGCCGTCGACGCGTCGGGCTGGCTGCGCACGGGGGACATCGGCCGGATCGACGAGGACGGATTCCTCTGGATCATCGACCGGAAGAAGGAGCTGATCATCAACGCGGCCGGCAAGAACATGTCGCCCACCGCGATCGAGATGGCGATCCGCTCTGCCGGGAACCTCGTGGAGCAGGTCGCCGTGGTCGGGGACCGACGCCCCTACAACGTGGCGCTGGTCGTCGCGGATCCCGCGCAGGCGGGCGAGAAGGGTCTTGACGATCCGCATCTGCGGGGTCGGATCCAGGAGCAGATCGATCAGGCGAACGCCACGCTCGCCCGGGTCGAGCAGATCAAGAAGTTCACGCTGCTGCCGGACGCGTGGCGGCCCGGACATGAGCTCACGCCGACGATGAAGTTGCGTCGGCGCGTGATCGAGGACCTCTATGCGCCGGAGATCGACGAGCTGTACGTCTGAGCTCGCCGCTCTCCGTACGGACTGAGAGCTGCTGTCAGTCCCGTGTGGCCTGCGTCAGGCGGTTCTTGCGGTGCGACCTGTCTGCGGTCGGCAGCACCAGGAGCGCGATCAGCGGGGAGAACATCAGTGCCGCAAGACCGAGCACGGAGATGATGGTGTTGATGTCGGCGTCGCCCATGGAGCCGCTCCTTCCAGACACGTGTGGATGCCGCCCGCCGCAGAGCGACGTGAGGCTCGAGAACCGCACCTCCACCTTACCGAGTCCGGAGCGACAAGCGAAGTCGGATCGCGCTGCATCTGATGAGTTCCTGGCCGGATCCTGACAGACTGGAGGTGCCCGAGGACGAGCAGCCTGGTGCAGGCAGATCGATCCCCGGGCGCACGAGGGAAGGGGACCGCAGTGCAGATCCGGAACGCGCGCCTCCGCGGCAGGGAGGGCCTCGTCGACATCGCAGTGGGGGACGGGCGCATCACGTCGATCCGCCCAGCCGCGGTCGCACCTGCCGACGGGGGCCAGTCCGACCGGACCACCGCCTCGGCGGACTTCGACGCTGCCGGCCGGCTGGTCAGCCCTCAGTTCGTCGAGAACCACATCCACCTCGACTACGCGAAGACCGCGGGCGTGCCACGCGACAACGCGTCCGGCACCCTCTTCGAGGCGATCGACATCTGGCGCGACCGCAAGGCGCAGGGGCTCCAGCACCACGACCGGATCAAGGACAACGCCCGGGCCGCGGCTCTGAGCGCCGCCTCCCACGGCGTCGGTTACGTCCGGACGCACGTCGACGTGACGGATCCCGATCTGACTGCCTTCTACGCGCTGCGGGAGCTCAAGGAGGAGATCGCCGCGTGGTGCAGCCTCCAGATCGTCGCGTTCCCGCAGAACGGGATCTATGCGTTCGACGGCGGTGACGCACTGGTGGACCGCGCGCTGTCCGAAGGCGCGGACGTCGTGGGCGGCATCCCGCATCTGGAACCCAGCTGGTCCGACGGGGAGCGCTCCGTCGCCTTCCTCTTCGATCTCGCGGAGAAGCACGAGGCGCTGGTCGACATCCACTGCGATGAGATCGACGATCCGCAGTCGCGGTTCGTCGATGTGATGGCCGCCGAGGCCCGGGCCCGTGGTCTCCACGGTCGGGTGACCGTCAGCCACGCCGTCGCGATGGCCTACTACGCCCCGGGCTACCTGGCCCGGCTGCTGCCCAAGCTCGTCGAAGCGGACCTGGGGTTCGCGATCGCGCCGAATGAGAACCTGCAGCTGCAGGGCCGGGGGTTCGGCCCGCCGACTCCGCGCGGGGTCGCCCCCGTGCGCGACCTCGTCGAATGGGGGCTGCCCGTCGCCTTCTGCCAGGACTCGATGGAGGACCCCTGGTACCCGATGGGCGCGGGCGACCCGGTGCGCAACCTCGACGCGGGCCTCCACGTGGCCCACCTGCTCACGACGGACCACCTCGATGCGGCACTGGACTTCATCACCGTGAGCCCGGCCCGCAACCTCGGGCTCGAGGACTACGGGATCCGCGAAGGCGCGCACGCGGACCTGCTCGTCCTGGACGCGCAGACCGATCGCGAGGTCGTCCGCGAGCATCCGGACGTCCTCCTGTCCCTGCACCGCGGGGTCGAGGTCTTCCGCCAGGAGCCCCGCACCCGCACGTGGAGCACGCAGGTCGGGAACACGACCGTCGAGGAGAGGACTGAGTCATGACCGGCACCCCACAGCAGCCCGACAATGAGTCCGAGGCTGAGTCCGACACGGAGTCCGAGGCGGAGCGCGCGACGGAGTCCGGTTCCCAGCCGGGCACCCAGCCCGCGCTCCTCACAGCGGAGACGACGACGGATTCCCGCGAGGTCGCGGAGCACCTTGCGTCGGCCGCGGTTGAACGGGGAATCGCCGCCTGTGTGCAGATCTCCGCGATCCGCAGCTACTACCGGTGGGAGGGCGAGGTGCAGAACGACCCCGAGTTCCTGCTGACGTTCAAGACGACCGCGGCGGCCGCGGACGGCCCGCTGAAGGACTTCCTCGATCGCGAGCACCCCTACGACGAACCGGAGCTCATCATCCTGCCGATCATCGGCGGCAGCGACTCCTACCTCGCGTGGATCGCTGAGAGCGTGACCCACGACTGACGGACAGTCACCAGGCTGACGGACCGTCACGCCTCGGTAACAAGCTGTGCTGATCCGTCGCTTACCTGTGAGAACGGTGGGAGACTGTGGGGTGCCATGACTCGGACCGCTCGGTGACGGTGCCGCAGCCGGTCGATCACAGGCATCGCCTCCCAGCGCACGGGGTTTCCCCGTGCGCTTCGTCTCTGAGTGAAGGACCGGTCAATGGCGCAGCGCGGCACGTCGCAGGACGAGTCGATCACAGACTCTCAGGCCACACGCGACACTGCGAAGCCCACGCGCTCACGCCTCCGTACGATCCTCCTGAGCATCCTCGCCGGGCTCCTGGTCCTCGTCCTGCTCGTGACAGCCTTCCTCACGTGGTCGGTCATGCGCGCCTTCCCGCAGACTGACGGCGAGATCGAGGTCGCCGGCCTGCAGAGCGAGGTGACCGTGCAGCGCGACGGCCACGGCATCCCCACACTGACGGCGGAGACCACTGACGACCTCTTCCGCGCACAGGGCTTCGTCCACGCCCAGGACCGCTTCTGGGAGATGGACTTCCGCCGCCACATGACCGGCGGTCGCCTCTCCGAGCTGTTCGGGGAGGCACAGGTGGGCACGGACTCGTTCCTGCGCACCCTGGGATGGCACCGCATCGCGGAAGAGGAGGTCGCGGCGCTGCCTCCGGATGCGCTCAGCTACTACGAGGCCTATGCCGACGGGGTGAACGCCTACCTCGAGGAGCGGCAGGGCGGTGCGCTCGCGCTCGAGTACACGGTGCTCGGGCTGCAGAACAGCGACTACGAGCCGGAACCCTGGACGCCCACCGATTCCGTCGCCTGGCTCAAGGCCATGGCCTGGGACCTGCGCACCAACATCGAGGACGAGACGAACCGCGCGATCCTGGGTCAGGGCCTCGCACCCGAGCGCCTGGACGACCTGTACCCGGACTACCCGTTCGACGAGCACCCGGTCATCATGGCGGAGGACCCGGACGGTTCGGACGTCGTCGACGCGGGCATCCCCGCACCTGCGACTGCGGACGACGCCGAGGCTGCCGGCGGTCCCGCAGCCGCGTCCACTGATGAGCCGGACGCGGATGCCGAAGCCACCCCTGACGCGGCCGAGGCCGCGCCGGGCAGCGCGGGCGCGCTCGGCTCACTGAACTTCGACACCTCAGCGCTGAGCGACTTGCTGGAGCGCGTCGACACGCTGGTCGGCGGGAAGACCGAGGGGATCGGATCCAATTCCTGGGTGGTCAGCGGTGAGCACACGGACACCGGCGATCCACTGCTGGCGAACGATCCCCACCTGGGCGCCGCCCTGCCGTCCGTGTGGTCGCAGATGCAGCTGCGGTGCGCCGAGGTGACGGACGAATGCCCGTTCGACGTGGCCGGGTACAGCTTCTCCGGTCTGCCCGGCATCGTGATCGGCCACAACCAGCAGGTGGCGTGGGGCTTCACGAACCTCACGACGGATGTCGCGGATCTCTACGTCGAACGCGTCATCGGAGAGGGCCACCTGCGCGACGGTGAGACCATCCCATTCGAGACCCGCCAGGAGACCATCGAAGTCGCCGGGGGAGAGGACGTCGCCCTCGAGGTGCGCTCGACGGCGCACGGCCCGGTCGTCTCCGGCCTCACCCCGGAGTTCACCGCGGTCGCCGATTTCCCGCGGGTGGGGGCCACGCGAGGTGCGGAGGAGCGGCCGCTGGATCCGGCCTCGGGAACGGACCCGATCCCGAACGGCGAGCCGGCGGACGATCCTTCGCTGTCGGGCGACGACTACGCCCTGAGCCTGCGGTGGACCGCGCTGGACGCGGGCACCACCGCGCAGGCGATCTTCTCGCTCAACCTGGCCGAGGACTTCTCCGACTTCCGGCACGCGGCCTCGCAGTTCGACGTGCCGGCGCAGAACCTCATCTATGCGGACACGGACGGGAACATCGGCTACCAGGCACCGGGCCGGCTGCCGATCCGCGGTGAGGGCGACGGGTGGCTGCCTCAGCCGGGCTGGGACAGTGCATTCGACTGGCAGGGCTTCATCCCCTTCGAGGAGCAGCCGGTCGTCTACAACCCGGACTCCGGCTACATCGTCACGGCGAACAACGCGATCGTGGATGACGACTACGAATACTTCCTCAGCCGCGACTGGGACTACGGGTACCGCGGCGCACGCATCGTCGAGCTGCTGGAGAACGCGATCGAGGCGGGGCCTGTGACGGCGGCGGACATGGCCGACATCCAGATGGACAACGAGTTCCCGGCGGCGGACACGCTGCAGGATCTGTACGCGGAGGTCTCCGTCGAGGACGAGGACGTGCGGGAGGCGCTCGGACTGCTGGCGAACTGGGACGGGCAGAGCACCGCGGATTCGGCGGCTGCCGCATACGCGAACGTGCTGTGGGACCACGTGACGGCGGGCATGGTCAATACGCACGGTGCGACGGCCGATACCGATGCCGAGTCAGGTGAACCGCCCGCCGGGGCGGACGAATCGCCGGCGCGGACCACGATCCCGCGAGACGACCAGTCGCGCTTCGCGGTGTTCCTCGCGGAGCAGGCCGCGGATGCGGACAGTCCGTGGTGGGGCGGTGGTCGCGATGAGCTGCTGCAGCAGGCGGCGGTCGATGCGCACACCGAGCTCGTCGATCTGCAGGGATCCGACCCGGATGACTGGAACTGGGGCGAGCTGCACGCGCTGCCGCTGACGCATCAGTCGTTCGGGACCAGCGGGATCGCCCCCGTCGAGGCACTCTTCAACCGCGGACCCTATGAGACCGGTGGAGGATCGGGCGTCGTGAACGCGACCGGCTGGGACCTGGACGACGGGTTCGCGACGACGACCGTCCCGTCGTTCCGCATGGTTCTCGACGTGGGGGACTGGGACGCCTCGACGTGGCAGAACCTGACCGGCCAGAGCGGCCACGCCTTCCATGAGCACTACCGGGATCAGGCAGAGGACTGGGCGAGCGGGACGCAGAATGCGTGGGGCTTCAGCCCGGAGGCGGTCGATGCCGCGGCGGAGGACACGCTCACGCTGACGCCGTGAGGGGCTGAGACCGTGAGGGAGCGTCGCCGTGATGTTTCCGAATCGACACGTGCTGTTGCCCGCAGGGGTCCGGTCTCTCCGTAGTCTGGTGTGCGGCGGGTATCAGCAGACGGAGGAGGGTGGCGCATGGAGTTCGGTGAGTACGTCGGGACTGAGAGGCAGGCGGGCGAGTTCCGACTGCGGGCGAGTGCTGCGGAGGTGTTCGCCTGGCAGCTCGAATCGATCCTCCGCGAGCTCGAGAGGGAGAGTGATCGCCTGTTCGACGGCTTCACCATGCGGTACGGGTGGGGGCCGATCTTCGTCGAAGACCTGCCGGGCGAGGAGAACGACGGCGTCTTCACACTCCGCACTCCCGACTACCAGGGGGATGCGGCGAACGAGCGCACGCAGGACCTCACCATCGCCCTCTACACGTACGCGCAGCAGATGCAGCTCGCCGGGATCTGTGAGGAACGGCCGGAGGCGGTGGAGTTCTGGCAGGACATCCTGGCGGCGCCGGGCTGGGAGGACTTCGAGGACTACCGGCTCCAGAGGCTGAACATCAGCGCGGAGCAGGCCTCGGGCTGGATGATCGTCCCGGTCGACTGGGAGTTCGGGGAGACGGTCCCGCGGGAGGATGTCGAGTACGTGCCGGCGTGGAAGGTGACCCAGACGCACCCCTCGGTGATTCCGACCCTCATGCTTCCCACGTGGTCGGGCGTGGAAGTGCGTGGTGGTCAGGTGACGCGGGTGGTCGAGTGGGGCGACGAGGACGGCTCGGAGCGCCTCATCTTCCCGAAGGACGAGGGCTGAAACTCATCGTTGGTTGATGCGCCACGGCAGATCATCCATCATGACGACTGATGCCCGTCCATGACCGAACGGAGCGACGATGACGACCCCCTCACCCGACTGCGTGACGGCTCAGACGACCGTGGACTCGGTGGAGGCGGCAGAGGCGCTCGCCTCCGCCGTGATCGACCGGGGCCTGGCCGCGTGCGTGCAGGTCTCTGAGATCCGCAGCTTCTACCGCTGGAAGGGCGAGGTGCACGACGACCCGGAGTGGTTGCTCACCTTCAAGACCTCCGCCGAGGCCGCCGCCGGTACTCTGCGCGACCACATCTCCCAGCACCACCCGTACGACGAGCCGGAGTACATCGTCCAGCCCATCATCAACGGCAGCGAGGACTACCTCCAGTGGATCCGGGAGTCCGTCCACCACCAGTGAGCCTGCCGCGTGTGGGCTCCGCAGCGATTCTCGCGATGTACGGGAATGCTCGCACTCACAACGCGAACAAAGCGCAAGGTAGAAGCGACCTCACCACCGAGCCGGCACCTCCCGCGCCACACCGCCACCGCACACAGTGGACAATGGGGGAGCCCCACGCGAAGGAGACCCATGGACCTGCAGACGCTCGCAGCCCAGCTGACCGACGGCGCGCTCACGACAGACCCGGATGTCGTCGCCGCGCATTCGAAGGACGAGGCGCTCTTCTGCCCGCACGACGGGGCGATCGCCCTGGTCCGCGCGAAGAGCGTCGAAGACGTGCAGGCCACCGTCCGCTTCGCCCACGCGCACACCATCCCGGTCGTGCCGCAGGGGGCGCGCAGCGGCATCTCCGGCGGGGCGAACGCGACGGAGGGCTCCATCCTGCTGAGCGTCGCGGCGATGCAGGACGTGCTGGAGGTCAACACCTCGGAGCGCACGGTCCGCGTCCAGCCGGGGCTCATCAACCAGGACCTCAAGGACCACCTGCGTCCGTTCAACCTGTCCTACCCGCCGGACCCGGGATCCGTGGGGATCTCCTCGATCGGCGGGAACATCGCGACCAACGCGGGCGGCCTGTGCTGCGTGAAGTACGGGGTGACCCGTGACTTCGTCCGCAGCATCGACGTCGTGCTGGCCGACGGCACGCTCACCACGTTCGGTCCCCAGACGGCGAAGGGTGTTGCCGGTCTGGACATGCGCGGGCTCTTCATCGGCTCCGAAGGCACGCTGGGCATCGTCGTCGAGGCCACCCTGCGCCTCATCCCGCTCATGCCCGACCCGGTCACAGCTGTGGCCGTGTTCCCGGACGAGCGCTCCGGCCTGCAGGCGGTCGCGGACTTCATGGCCGCAGGCGGCCAGCCCAGCCTGTTCGAGTTCCTCGACCGTGCGAGCCTCACGATGCTCAACTCCTACGGCGACTTCGGCCTGAACGAGGAGGCCGGGTCGATGCTGCTGGTCCAGTTCGACCAGTCGCCTGCGGAGGCTGCGGACATGCTGGGGGCCTTCGGTGCCGTCGCCGAGGCCGCGGGCGCCTTGGACGTCGCCGTCTCCGACGATCCGGCGGACTCCGCTGCGCTGGTCGCCACCCGCAGGTCGATCCAGCCGGCGTACGAGCACTTCGCGCACGCTCACGGTGGGGGACAGCTGCTGGACGACGTGTGCATCCCCCGGGCGGCGATGCCGGCATTCTGTGACCGGCTCGGCGAGCTGCGCGAGTCGACGGGGCTCACGATCGCCCTGGTCGCGCACGCGGGCGACGGCAATACCCATCCGTCCGTCTTCTTCGATGCGGCCGACGCGCAGCAGACGGCGACCGCAGAGGCTGCGTTCGAGCAGATCATGCAGATCGGTCTGGACCTGGGCGGCACGATCACCGGCGAGCACGGAGTCGGCTACCTGAAGAAGGGGTGGCTTGCGAAGGAGCTCGATGAGGGGTCCCGCTGGGCGCAGCGAGCGGTGAAGGACGCGCTGGATCCGAAGAACATCCTCAACCCCGGGAAGATGCTCGCGGAGATCTGAGGTGGGCGGCTGCTGGTGCGGGTATCCAGCTGATCAGTGCGGCGATCAGGCGCTCGAGGGAGCGGTGCGCGAGGTCTCGCGCGTGCGATGCGTCAGGCTGCTGCGTGATCCATATGGCGGCTTCGTCCATCGCTCCCGACAGCTGCGCAGTCATCGCATCACGCAGCTCGTCTTCGACACCGACTGCGGTCAGCGCTTCGCGAAGATGCACCACCGAATTCTCGGCGTCGAGCTGTCGCCACTTCTCCCACCCGACAACCGTCGGCCCATCGATCAGCAGGATACGCGTCGCCGGACCTGCGGTGATCGCGTCGATGAATGCGTGGCAACCGGCCTTCAGCTGCTCGCCGGGGTTCTCTCCCGCTGACTCTGCCGTGGCGACGACTGCACCGGCGACCTGCCTCTGCAGGGTGCTGGCGACTGCGCCGAACAGGCCCGCTTTGTTGCGGTAGTGGTGATAGACGGCGCCGCGGGTCACTCCCGCCGCTCGCGCAACATCGTCGACCGACACGTCGGCGAAGCCGTGCGCTGAGAACAGCTCGAACCAGTTGGCGATGCAGTCGTTGGAACGGGTGTCATGCTGTGGCCACCCCTCTGCTTCTCATGAGTCGTGTGACGTGCGTGTGGATGGTGTTCGCGGTGCCCGCGGCCAGCGTCATGCCCAGGGTGCCGTGGCCGGTCGCCGCGTAGAGTCCCGGTGCCGGTCCGACCGGACCCACGACCGGCACGCTGTCCGGCGTGGTGGGGCGTGCGCCGCTCCACACCTCGTGCTCGTCCAAGTCGACCTCAGCGAGGCCGGGCAGGTACGGCGTCGCCGCGTCGAGCACGTGCTGCATGCGGCTGCGATTCGTCGGCGCGTCCTTACCCACCAGGTCGAACGTGCCCGAGACTCGCACCTGGCCGTTGTCGAACGGCGAGCAGGCGACCTGGACCTCCGCGATCTTCACTGCCTGGTTCAGCGTGAGGACCGGGGGCAGGGTCACGCTGCATCCGCGGCCGGACTGCAGCAGGATGCGTGCCCGTCCCTTCCGCAGCAGGCTCGCGGAGTGCTCGCCCGCGGCGACCACGACGGCATCGACCAGCAGATCCGCGCCCGAGGTCGTCGCCACCGTCCAGCGGCCGCCCGGTTCTTCGTCGAGCCCGGTCACGAACGTGTGCTCGCGCAGCTCGCCGCCTGCCTCGCGGAAGCCGCGGGCCAGCGCGCTGGTCATGGAGTCCGGGCGGACGGTGAGTTCATCGAGCAGGTGGACGCCGCCGGCAAGGTCATCGCTCAGGGAGGGTTCGCGCTGCGCGACTTGCTGGGAGTCCAGCCACTCGACGCGGCCCTCGTAGCCCAGCTCCTGCACCTGCGCTTGCGTGTGGGTGTATCCCTCGAGCGCCTCGTCAGACCGGAACGGGATGAGCAGGCCCGTCCGGTGGACCTCGAAGTCGAGCTCGTCTGCCAACTGTCCTGTGGCCTCGGCGGTGTCGTGGGCCATCGCCGCCAGGGTGCGCATCGACGCGGCGCTGCGGCTCGAACCGCTGTGGCGCAGGAACGACAGACCCCAGGCTGCGAGGCGCGGGGTGGGGAACTGGCGCAGCGCGGCATAGCCGCCGCGGGTGACGAACGTCTTGAACGCATCGGTGGCCGCGCCGGGGGAGTTGAAGGGCTGGATGAGTGTCGGCACGATCCATCCGGCGTTGCCCCACGAGGCGCCCTGGCCGATCTCATCGCGTTCCAGCACCGTCACGTCCAGGCCGGACTGGGCCAGACGGTAGGCGCTGGACAGGCCGATGACGCCGCCGCCGATCACGGCGACGTGGCGGCGGGACTGAGTTTCAGAGGTCGTGGATGGTTCAGTGTTCACGGGAGAGGCCTCCAGGTCGTCGAATGCGTCCATACTCTCAAGGGAACCCTGCGCTGTGGGAGACTCAGCACGTGTCGAGCCAGCATGCGTCAGAGCCCTCGTCGTCTCCGGGACCTCAGCCCCTTGCGCAGCCGATCTCCGCGGGATTCGTCTCCGCACTCGTCGCGTTCACCAGTTCATTCGTCGTCGTCCTGGCGGGCCTGTCTGCTGTGGGCGCGAGTCCTGCGCAGGCGTCCAGCGGCCTCATGGCCGTCACGATCCTCATGGGAGTGGGGACTGTGGTGCTCGCGTGGTGGTCGCGCCTGCCGATCACGGTCGCGTGGTCGACGCCCGGCGCCGCTCTGCTCGTGACGACGGGTGCGGTGGAGGGTGGTTGGCCCGCTGCGGTGGGTGCGTTCTTCGTGACGGGTCTGCTCATCGTCGTCACCGGCTTGGTGCCGCCGTTGGGCGACCTCATCGCGCGGATCCCGACGTCAGTGGCGCAGGCGATGCTCGCCGGGGTGCTGCTGCAGCTGTGTTTGGGGCCCATCACGGGAGCGGTCGCGAACCCGGCCGGAGTCATCCCCGTCGTGCTCGTGTGGCTGGTGGGCATGCGGTTCTTCCCGCGCTGGGCGGTGCCGGCGGCATTCCTCGTCGCCGCGCTCGTCGTGGTCGTGCACGTGGTGTCGTCCGGCGTGGAAGTCGACGCGGCGACGATCGTGCCGCGTCTGGAGTTCGTCGCACCCGAGTTCACCGTGCAGGCGATCATCGGGATCTCACTGCCCCTCTACCTCGTGACGATGGCCTCGCAGAACGTGCCGGGCATGGCCGTCATGAAGGGCCTCGGCTACGACGTGCCGTGGCGGCGAGCCATCGTCGTCACCGGCGTCGGCTCTGTGATCGCCGCGCCTGCGGGTGGCCACGGAATCAACCTTGCGGCGATCAGCGCCGCACTCACCGCCGGACCGGAGGCAGGACCCGACCGGGACCGTCGCTGGATCGCGAGCGTGACGTCCGGATTCGTCGCGATCGTCATCGGCATCGGGGCCGCAGCGTTCGGCACGCTGGTGACGCTCGCGCCAGAAGGTGTGATCGCGGCGGTTGCGGGGCTGGCGCTCTTCGGGACATTCGCGTCGTCACTCAAGGCGTCGCTGGAGGATGTCGATGACATCATCCCTGCGGTCGTCACGTTCGCGGTGGTGGCGTCCGGCATCGCGATCGGGGGAGTGAGCGCTGCATTCTGGGCACTGCTGGCGGGTCTGTTGGTGAGGTTCGTCCTGCGGCTGGGAAAGCGGCGCAGGACGAACCTCTGACGCAGCGGCGGCCTACGAGGTCGTGAGCACGTACTTCCCCACAGCTCGTCGCTCAGAGATCTGCGTGAGGATCCGGCCTGCATCGTCGAGGTCGGCGACAGTGGGCTCCGGTGGGCGCAGGTCTCCCGCGGCGATGCGTGCGAAGAGGTCCTTCAGCAGTGCCGCGTTCCCTGCCGGTCCGCCTTCCTCGCGTGACCAGTCGCCCCAGTCGATGCCGATGACGGATCTGTTCCTCAGAAGGACGATGTTGGCCGGGAGTCGGGGGATGTCGCCGGATGCGAATCCGATGACGCAGTGGCGGCCGCCGGTCGCCAGCGCGCGCAGGGCACTCTCCGCCGCTGGCCCGCCGACGGGGTCGAACACGATGTCTGCGCCATCGCCCGTCTCCTCGCGGATCCGATCCTTGAGGTCCTCATAGCCGATCGCGACTGCGGCACCGGTCTGCACAGCAAGGGCCCGCTTCTCCTCCGTCGAGGCGACTGCGACGACTCGCGCGCCCAGGCTGCGCGCCATATCGACGACGGCGAGGCCGATTCCGCCGCCCGCACCGAGGACGACCACGTCGTCTCCTTCTGCGATCGAGACGCGGTGGGTCACTCCGAACACGACGGTGAGGTAGCTTTCGATGCTCGCCGCTGCGAGCTCAGAGGAGACCGCCGCAGGTACGAGTGTGATGCCGTCGGCTGTCGTGATGACGTGCGTCGAGTAGGCACCGCCGATGCCGGCGACCACTCCGGCGACCCGCTGTCCCACAAGTGCGTCGTCCACACCTTCACCCACGGCGCTCACCGTGCCGACGAAGCAGTTCCCCGGTGTGAACGGCAGCGGCGGCTTGACCTGGTAGCCGCCCTGGACGATCAGGCTGTCGACGAAGCTCACGCCCGCCGCGTGATTCTCGATGAGTACTTCTCCAGCGGATGGGTGCGGCGTCGCCTCCTCGACGACTCGCAGCGTCTCCGGTGCGCCGTACTCCGTGCAGACGATTCTTCGCATGTGGGTGTGCTCCTGGGGTGGGGGGCGATCAGGTCGGTGGCGATCAGGTCCGTGGGATCAGCGTCCTCGCCACTGCGGGGAACGCTTCTCCAGGAACGCGCTGACCCCTTCCCGGTAGTCCTCGGAGGACTTCACCGTGGCGGTCGCCTCGTCCGTGCGTGTCCAGCCGAGTTCTTCAGGGATATCGAGCACGTCGTTCATGACGGTGAGGCTCTCCGCCACGGACAGGGGCGAGTTCTCGCTGACCTGCGCGGCCAGGTCCAGGGCGGTGGCGAGCACTTGGCCGTCATCGGCGAGTTCGTTCACGATGCCCAGTTCGTACGCGCGCTGCGCGGTGAGCGGCCTGCCGGTCAGGACCATCTGCTTCGCGACGGTGACGGGGAGACTGTGCCATCCGCGGAACAGGCCGCCGCAGGTCGGGATCACTCCGCGGGCGACCTCGGGCAGACCGAAGCGCGCCGCCTTGTGTGCGACGACCATGTCGCAGGCCAGTACGATCTCGAACCCGCCTCCGTATGCGATGCCCTCGACGGCGGCGATGAGAGGCGTGCGGCGGGTGCGACGGATGACACCGTACGGGCCGCCCCGTTCTGTCGGGGTTCCTGCGCCGTCGGCCAGATCCGTGCCGGCGGAGAACGCGCGCTCGCCGCCTGCGAGGACGATGCACCGGACCTCGGGGTCGTCGTCTGCCTCATTGAGTGCCTCGTCCAGGGCACTGGTCATGTGCGAGTCGATGGCGTTGCGCTTGTCCTCGCGGTCCAGGCGGATGACGAGCACGTGGTCGTGCCGCTCAACCACGATCCGGTGGTCCAGGGTCGCCTCTTCGGTGGGTTCAGACATGTCGATACCTCCGTGTAGGTGTTCAGGCCGATGGCTTCTGAGATTCGCGGAAGATGATGGTGTTCACCTCAGCGAACATGCGGCGCAGCTGACGCGGCTCCAGCGGTCGTTCGCGATGCTGGAAGCCGATCAGCAGGGTCACTCCCATCTGTGCGAGGACGCGGGCCCTCGCATCCTCCACTCCGAGTGACCGCACGAGCTCGTGGATCCGCGATTCGCGGGCAGCATCGACGCGCGCCTGCACGGCGGCGACCTGTCCATTGCTGGAGCCCCATGCCCGCAGAGCCGCCTCGGTCTCGTGGGGCAGTGAGGCTGCCCAGTCCGACAGCGCTTCGACGCGGTCGAATTCGTTCGGAGCCTTCCGCGACAGCTCGATCGGTCGATAGTTGCACTCCTCCTCCCAGTAGGTGAGGAGAGCATCCGTGTAGTCGGCGAGGCTGCGGAAGTGGTGGTAGAACGACCCCTTCGTCACGCCGAGGTCCCTGCACAGTGAGGTGATGGAAAGGTCGCCGCTGCCTGACTCGGCCAAGACCTGGAGACCCTGCTTGAGGAACTGATCCGTCTTCAACGACGCCACGTGACCTCCTCTCGGTGGGGTTTCGGGACACGTCGCCGGCCTTGAGGCTCCGGATCCGTTCCCGTAGACCATACCTTGGGGTATGTTGTGTCGTGAGCTGACACACAGTGACGTGGTGAGGGGAGACCGACGGTTATGACTGCAGCGGTTGTGGGGACTGACGATGTGGCGTCTGAGGAGCGCGCTGACGCGTTCACTGAGGTGCTCGCTGATAGGTGGAGCTGCCGTGCGTTCCTGCCGGAGCCCGTCCCCACAGACGTGCTCCGTCGCATGTTCGACATGGCGCAGCGCACGGCGTCGTGGTGCAACACCCAGCCATGGCATGTCTATGTCGCCACCGGCGGTCCGGTGCGGGACCTCGCATCGCGGCTGGTCGACAGTGCCCAGACCTCCACGGGAAACCCCGACATCGCACCGCCGGAGAAATACGTGGGCGTGTACCGCGAGCGGCGTCGGGAGGCCGGCTTCGCTCTGTACCGGAGCCTCGGCATCGAACGCGAGGACCGTGAGGGGCGAGCGCAGCAGATGCTGAAGAACTTCGAGTTCTTCAATGCACCGCACGTCGCGATCATCACGACGGATCGTCTGCAGGGGGCTTACGGTGCGATCGACTGCGGTGGCTACGTGACGAACCTGCTGAATGCGGCGACCTCACTGGGCGTCGCGACGATCCCGCAGGCGGCGATCGCCATGCACCCGGATCCGGTGCGCGCGTACTTCGACATTCCGGACGACCGGCAGATCGTCTGCGCGGTGTCCTTCGGCTACGCCGATGCCGGGCATCCGGCGAACGACTTCCGCACCACACGTGCGAGTGTCGACGAGGCCGTCACGTTCGTCGGCCAACCCTGACAGTGACGCAGCGCGCGAGCGCTGCAGGCCAGACGATCGCAGTGATTCGCAGCAATGGCAAAGGAGCCTGATCGTGAATAGCCGTTCTGAACTCTTCATCGGTGGCGACTGGGTCGCCCCGCAGGGGACCGAAACCATCAACGCATACTCCGCCGCGACCGAGGAGCAGATCGGATCCTTCCCCGAAGCCTCACCGGCGGATATCGACAGTGCCGTGCACGCCGCACGTGCGGCTCTCACCTCACCAGAATGGGCGGAGATCAGCCAGGCGGAGCGGTCTGCACTCATGCACCGCTTCGCCGATGTGCTCGACTCCCACAAGACGGATCGCGCTCGCACGGTGAGCATGCAGAACGGCATGCCGATCTCCGTGGCGAACTTCGCGGAAGGTGACGGCGTCGTCGCACTGCTGCGCTACTACGCCGACTTGGCGAAGACGGTGGAGCTCGAGGAAGTGCGCCCACGCTTGGACGGAACAGGCACGACCGTCGTCCAGCGGACGCCGGTCGGAGTGGTCGGCGCAATCGCGCCGTGGAACTTCCCCGCTGTGCTGTCGATGTTCAAGCTCGCGCCGGTCCTCGCCTCCGGGTCGACCGTCGTCTTCAAGCCGTCACCGGAGACCACGCTCGATTCGTTCATGCTGGCTGAGGCGGCACAGGAAGCGGGGATTCCTGCCGGCGTCATCAACGTGGTTCCAGGTGGAGCCGAGACGGGGAAATATCTCGTCGCGCACCCGGGTGTCGACAAGGTCGCGTTCACCGGTTCGACGCGGGCGGGACGGCAGATCGGCAAGGTCTGCGGTGAGCTGCTGAGGCCGGTGACGCTGGAGCTCGGAGGGAAGTCGGCGGGGATCATCCTCGAAGACGCCTCTGTGGAGGAGACCGTGGCGGGCCTGGCGACCGCCTCGCTGCTCAACACCGGACAGACCTGCTACATGTCGACCCGGATCCTTGCTCCGAAGTCGCGGTACGCGGAGTTCGTCGAAGCGATTACCGCAATGGCGTCGTCCCTGCCCGTGGGCGATCCGCTCGATCCGAACACGTTCGTCGGCCCGGTGGTGAGCAAGACGCAGCAGGAGCGGGTGCTCGGCTATATCGAGATGGGCAAGGCTGAAGGTGCGACGCTGACGACCGGAGGCGGAAAGCCCAAGGGCATCGACAAAGGCTGGTACGTCGAACCGACCGTCTTCAGCGATGTCGACAACAACTCCGTGATCGCGCGGGAGGAGATCTTCGGCCCGGTCCTGTCGGTGATCCCCTATTCCGACGAAGACGAGGCCGTCGCATTGGCAAACGACTCCGAATACGGACTGGGCGGCACGGTGTGGACGGCCGATAAGGACCGTGGACTGGGCGTCGCACGCCGAGTGGTCTCCGGATCGTTCGGCGTCAACCGCTACGACCTCGACTGGGGCGCGCCGTTCGGCGGTGTGAAGAGCAGCGGTCTGGGTAGAGAGCTGGGACCGGAAGGGCTGGAGGCCTACTTCAGCCTCAAGTCGATCTTCCTGGGTGATTGAGCACATGAAGCCTGCCGTGCCGCCTCTCTCGGAATTTAGTCCAAACTTCAACCGTTGTGCTGAGTGAACACCTCCACCACAGAACGGAGATGCTCACATGCCACGCTTTACGGACAAGATCGCCCTGGTCACCGGTTCGGGATCCGGGATCGGCAAGGCGACTGTCGACCAGCTCATCGCCGAGGGCGCGAAGGTCATCGGCGCCGACCTCAACCCCGGCGACGCCACCGAGAACTACGTCCCCGTCATCACAGACGTCACCCAGGAAGATCAGGTCCAGGCTGCGGTGCAGACTGCCGTCGACCGGTTCGGATCACTGGATCTGGCTTTCAATGTCGCTGGCGCGTCCAAGTCAGCCCCCATCGAGGAGATGTCCGAGGGAGACTGGGACTTCACCGTCGACCTCGTGCTCAAGGGGATCTTCCTGTCCGTCAAGCACGAGGCGCGTGCTATGACCGGCGGCGGTGCCATCGTGAACGTCGCGAGCCTGAACGCGCACGTGCCTATGTGGTTCGGTGCGGCCTATGTGGCCGGCAAGGCGGGCGCCGAGGGCTTCACCAAGAATGCGGCCCTCGAGCTGGGCGGCAAGGGAATCCGCGTCAACGCGATCCTCCCGGGACTCGTCTCGACCCCGTTGACCAGTGCCTTCAGCGAGAACGAGGCACTGTCGAAGGAGTTCGAGGAGTCGATCGTCCTGTCGCGTCCGGCAGCTCCTGAGGAGATCGCCAAGCCGATGCTGTTCCTGGCCAGCGACGACGCCTCGTACATCACTGGCACCTCGCTGGTGGTCGACGGCGGCTGGGAGATCACCGGCTACCCCGACCTCAGCAAGTACATGGGCTGAGAAGAGACAGCTGCTCGCTCGCGATGGGTCGCGAGAGCTCCAACCCTCCGTGTCATACCGGCGCGGAGGGTCTCCTGTGTCCGGGAGCCGCGAGCAATCCCGATAGGCTCCTCGTATGGGAGTCATATACGTGCAGGTGACGATGCCTCGTGCGTGAACCCCGAACCGCCCCCGACGCTCCCAGGTCACCCAGCCCCTGGGCCATCGTCGTCGCGCTCAGCGTCGCCGCGACCAGTGTCTCGTTCATGCAGACCCTGGTCGTCCCCATCCAGAACCACCTGCCGGAGCTGCTGGACTCCACCCGCAGCGCCACCGCCTGGGTGCTCACCGTCTCCCTCGTCGCCGCCGCCGTCACCACGCCGATCTCCGGCCGGCTCGCCGACCTCTGGGGCAAGCGCCGAGTCCTCCTCGTTCTCGTCACCCTCCTCATCCTCGGTTCGCTCATCGCCGCGCTCTCCCAAGGGCTCTGGTGGCTGCTCCTCGGACGTGCACTCCAGGGCGTGAGCATGGGTGTGATCGCGGTGGGGATCTCGATCCTCGGCGATCTGCCGGATCGGAAGCTCAGCGTCACCGGCATCGCGTTCGTCAGCGCCAGCCTGGGATTCGGCGGCGCGCTGGGGCTGCCGCTGGCGGCGTGGATCGTCCAGGTGGGGGACTGGAAGACGCTGTTCTGGTCGACTATGGCACTCGGCGTGGTGAACCTTGTCGTCGTGTGGGTGACCGTCCCGCACTCCCCGGGCACAGGCAGGCACGTCGACGTCATCGGCGCCCTGGGCCTCGGCGTCGGTCTGTCCGGCATCCTCATCGCGATCTCCCAGGGCCCCGTCTGGGGGTGGGTCTCCCCGACCACACTCCTCGTGGTGCTGGGAGGAGTCCTCGTCCTCGGGGTGTGGGTACTCTTCGAGCTGCGCGTCGATGAGCCAATCGTCGATCTGCGGCAGTTCACCCTGCGTCCCGTGCTGCTGACGAACCTGGGCGCCACAGCACTGGGCTTCTCCTTCTTCGTCATGGAGGTCGCCTACCTCCAGATCCTCGAGCTGCCCGCGCACACGGAGGCGGGTCTTGGGCTCTCCATGATCGATGCGAGCATGGCGCTGGTGCCGGCGTCGCTCGCGATGATGGCCGCCGCGCCCGTGGGCGCACGCATCACCAACCGGTACGGAGCGCGCATCTCCGCCTGCCTGGGCGCGTTAATCGGCGCGGCGGGCTACGGAGTGACCCTCCTCTGGTACGACGAGGTCTGGCACTTCATCCTCGCCAGCACGATCTCCAGCATCGGTGTGGCCATCGCGTACGCGGCGATCCCCACGCTCATCATGGCGGAGGTCCCACGGACCGCGACCGGTTCCGCCGTGGGGGTGAACGCGCTCATGCGCAGTGTCGGCACCAGTTCCGGTGCGACGGTCACCGGGATGGTGCTCGCCTCCCAGGTCGTCACGGTCGACGGCGCCGAGGTCCCGGTCCTCGCAGGCTTCCTCACCACCTTCGCGTTCGGTGCTATCGCGGCACTGGCGTGCATGGTGCTGGTGTGGCTGTCGAAGGGCCGCTCGAAAGTGGTGTGATGGTATCCGCAACATTCCACCGTCGCCGATTTCAAGCAAGCCGCCCTGATGTTCCGTAGAGTGTTCGGAGGCGGCCACTCCCGTGGGCGCGCAAGACCTTCGAAGGAGACAGCTATGAAGCTCTGGATTCCCGGCGGGGTCGTCGGTCTGATCATCATCGTGGCGCTCATCGCCATCCTGGTGTGAGTCACGGGCTCCTTCCGCCGCGTGCCTCAGGCATGCGGCGGAAGGGGGCTGAGTACGAAGGGCCCCGCTCGATACGCGCGTGGAGCCTCCTGATATTCTGACGTAGTTGAGGTTTGAACCTCACTCTTGTGTTCGCCGACTCCGGTCGGCGATTTTTCTTTGCCGCTGCATGCTGGCACGTCTGAAGATCTTCGGGGGTTCATTGTTCTGCAGGAATCGAGTGGTCGACATCGCTCTGCGCTACGTGATGCTGGTGTTCGGCCTCAGCCTCATGTCACTGGGCATCGCCTTCTCGATCCGCAGCGATCTGGGCACGACGCCGATCTCGAGCCTGCCCTACGTTCTCAGCGAACTCATGCCACTGACGCTCGGCGCGCTCATGATCCTCATGAACCTGGTGTTCGTCGCGCTCCAGGCGCTCATCCTGCGCAAGCGCTTCAAGCCGGTGCAGCTGCTGCAGATCCCCGTCGTCGTGGTGTTCGGTCTCCTCAACGATGTGGCGCTGTGGCTGGTGCGCGATGTCTCCCACTCCGCCTACTGGCAGCAGTGGATCCTCGTCGCTATCGGCATCGTGCTCGTGGGGATCGGCGTCGCGTTCCAGGTGAAGGCGCAGACGACCCCGCTTGCCGGCGAGGGGCTCATCCTCGCGCTCAGCAACGAGCTGATCCGAAAGTTCGGAGTGAAGCGGCCGTTCCTCTTCAGCTCGGTGAAGATCCAGTTCGACACCTCCCTCGTCCTGCTGTCCGTCGTCATCGCACTGATCTTCACCGGCGGCCTCGCAGGAGTGCGTGAGGGCACCGTCGCAGCGGCTCTCTGCGTGGGCTTCGTCGTGCACCTCGTCATCCGCCTGCTCGAACCGGTCAGCACTGTCGAGAAGGCGAACATAGAACTGGTCGCCACCGACGAATCGCCCTCCGACCGCTGAGCTGCTCCCCGAGCGCCCGCCGTCGGCGAGTTTGCGCAAGTCGGCTTGATTTTCGGTAACGTGGCCGCAGGCGGCCACTCTCGTGGACGCGCAGGACTTCTGAAGGAGGTCGATATGAAGATCTGGATCCCCGGCGGCATCGTCGGACTGATCATCATCGTCGCGATCATCGTCATGCTGACGTGATGCGCAGAGGCTCCTTCCGCCGTGTACCTCAGGCATACGGCGGGAGGCGCCTCAGCACGACGTCGTGCGTTACCCGATTCCGCGTTCTTCACCACAATCACTGAACGCGCGTGCAATACTCGACGGTCAGCCCCGGTGCTCGTGGCAGAATCGCTCGGAGCATTGGGCGACAGACGAAGGGACGCACAGTGGTCGAGAACTCGCACGAGGACGCGCCGCACGAGGGTGATCTGGCCAGCGTGGCCAGGATCCGCCAGGCCGCACTTCGCCTGTTCGCGACTCAGGGCGTCTCGTCGACGCCCCTGCGGGCCATCGCCGCCGAGGCCCGAGTCACCGTCGGCCTCATCCCTCACCACTTCGGGTCCAAGAACGGGTTGCGAGACGGCTTGGAGCGCTGGATCGTCGCACAGTTCGCCGATGCGCTGGCGCAAGCCAATGCGGCAGCGGGGGAGCAGGGCGCGAACGCGCAGGAGCGTCAGGCACACGTGAACGCCATGCTGGAGCAGAACCCTTTCATCAAGGACTACATGCGCAGGGAGTTCCTCCACCCCCATCCGGGCGGAACCCTGCTGAAGCAGCTGACCGAACTCATCGCCGACAGTGTGGATGACATGCGGGCCCGTGGCTTCGCATCGTCGAGCCGTGACCGCACCGATCAGGTGGTGGCCGCGATGGTGCGGCAGCTGGGCACGCTTTTCCTGCAGCCGATGGTTGATCAGGTCATCGACGTCCTGCCACCCAGTCAGAAGCCTTTTTCTACTCCTGAGCTCGTCGTGGAGATGCGTAGAAACGATTGAGGCACCGCCTGACGTAGCGATCTGGCCTGACCGAAGCGCAACCGTCCTGATCGACACTCAGCCTGGCCTGTCGCCGGCTCTTCAGCTCAAGAGCGCCTGACCGACGACGAATAGGGACCCCAGGACTGCCACCCCGGCGGCGATCGCGTGCAGGATACGGGTGTTCGCCTTCTTGATGACGACGGACGACAGCGCGAATCCTACGATCATGAACGGCGCCCATGCCGCGGCATACGCGAGGTGGGTGAGGGTCAGCTGGCGGCCGATCGCCAGGCCGGTCAGCGACATGAGGCTGCCGATGACGAAGTAGGCGCTGATCGTGGCACGTGCCGTGGAGGTGTCGACTGATCGCATGATGAGCGCGATCGGTGGGCCGCCGATCCCCGTCGAGGTACCGAACATGCCGGAGAGCCCGCCCGCTACCAGCACGTTCCTGCGATGCGGCGCAGGCTTCCATCCGATGAGGCTGAACGCCACACCGATGAGGACGATGGCGGCCAGTGTCAGCGACAGCCCTGTGCGGGAGAACGTGGCGACCGCGAAGGTGCCCGCGACGATCCCGGGGATCCGCCCGATCGATCCCCAGAGCACGATTGACCAGTCGACATTGCGGCGCTCCCTGAGGAACGCGAAGATGGAGATGTTGATCGCCAGCAGGATGATCGTCGACGGGATGAGGTCTGGCTTCAGTATGACCAGCAGGGGAGCGGCGATCATTCCCAGGCCGAACCCGATCGACCCCTGCAGACAGGAAGCGCAGAGCACCACGAATCCGATGACGAAGAACTCGATCACGGGGTGTGCTCCTTGCATGGCACACGACTGACGCGCACCGGGTGGATGACCACACGATACGCGTCAGACGGGTGACTGCTCACACCGGGAGACTGCTCACTCAGGGCGGTGCGGCAGGAAGACGTCTTCGTACAGCTGGGTCGCGTACGGAAGGAAGTCGTAGTCGTCGGCCGAGTACCAGTCGCCGATCTCCTGCAGGTTCCCGCCGTCGGAGTAGCCCAGCTCCTCGGCGACCGACACCCACGATTCCCCGATCGCAGCAGGGTCGCTCGCGATCGCCTGGGATGTGGCCTCTGACTCTCCGTCGTCAACGATTGCTGCCGCCTGTGAGTCGCGGATCGTTTCCTGCACCTCGTCCGGCAACGCGGAGATGGTCCCGCCGTTCTCCGTCGCCTGCTGCACAGCGTCTACATTGGAATCCGCCAGGTGCTGGTTCCACAGCGCGAAGTAGTCGGGCTGCGCGTCGAAGACGATCTGCTGGTAGGCCAACGGAAGGTTGGAGAACCCGGTTCCTCCCAGGTGGGAGGCGGCACCGCGACCCGCGAACGATCCCTCCGTGAGGTAGCTGATGTTTGGCGCCACCGCGGTGACACCGAAGATTGCGGCGGAGCCAAGCTGCGTCATGGTGCAATCGATTGTGTTCCGCTGCAACGCTTCGAAGGCTTCGGCATATTCGAGCGAGACCGGGTTGGCACCGATGTCGCGCACCGCACCTTCGCTGTCCTGTGTGCCGATCCGGATCTGCCGGCTTTCCCAGGCGCTCGCCGTGGAGTTCTCCGCGTTCTGCGAGTTGCAGACGAAGAAGAACTCACCGCTGTTCACCTGCGGAGTGAGGGGCACAAGGCCCTTGTCCTCGAACTCCTGGAGCACGGCTTCGTTCTCCCACGCCAGCTGGTTGAGCATGGCATTCGTGGCCATCTCTCCGACGAGCGGTGACGTAGGGGCCAGCTGCGAAAAGCTCATGAGGTCGTTGTAGGCCGGGAACTCCGACGGGAGGTAAGCCGGCACGGTGTGGGCGATGTCGACCCGCCCGTCCGCCAACGCATCGACAACTTCGGTATATGACGCGATGGCCTGGCCGTAAACGATCTCGATCTCGATCTGACCGTTGGAACGCTCTTCGATTGCTTCCTTATATGCGAGCGCAGAAGGCGCACCAGTGTCATCCGGTGAACTCGACGCAGGCTGGTACGTGAGCTTCACTGGCTCGAGCTCTGCGATGGCCTCGTTGACCTCGTCCTGGTCTGCACCGTAAGCGAAGCCTTCTCCCGCGGGGCCGGATGCGGAAGCACCGATGCTTCCAGCGCAGCCAGCAGTGAGGGCGAGGACGCCGATTGCAGTGAACGCGATCGGGATCCTGCGGCGGGGCGTTGTCATTCTGCTCTCCTCTTCATGGATGAGTTCGCGTCCGCTTCGTCGGCGACCCGTCCGACGACCCGGAAGCAGCTGGGACCTCGATGTCCAGCTTCCGGATCTTCCCGGTCGGTCCCTTGGGCAGGGCGTCGACGAAGCGGATGATGCGGGGGATCTTGTAAGCGGCCAGGGATTCTCGGCAGAAGGCCTCGACGGCCTCGGCGGTGGGGGTGGTGCCCGGCATGGGCGTGATGATGGCAGTGACGTTCTGGCCGTAGTAATCGTCGGGGGCGCCGATGACGGCAGCTTCGAGGACGTCGGGGTGCTCGTAGAGGACCTCTTCGACCTCGCGGGGATAGACGTTGTAGCCGCCGTGGATGATCATCTCCTTCATCCGGTCGACGATGTACACGTAGCCGTCGTCGTCGCGGTACCCGAGGTCGCCGGTGCGGAAGAACCCTTCGGCATCGAATGCGGCCTCCGTCGCCGAGGTGTTGTTCCAGTACCCCTTCATCACCAGATCCCCGCGGATGCAGATCTCGCCGACCTCGTTGTCGGGGACGGGCTCGCCTTCCAGCGATTTGACCCGAACGTCCAGGGACGGGACTTCGAGCCCCACGGACCCGGGGACGATCCGACCGTTCCACGGGTTGAACGTGCCGAACGCGGTGGTTTCCGTGAGCCCGTACCCTTCCGCGATGGTGGCGTCGAAGCGCTCCTTGAACTTCCGCATGATCGGCACCGCGATCGATGCCCCGCCGGACAGCGCCAGGCGCAGGGAGGTGGGCTTCCGGTCGGATTCCACCTGGAGCAGCGCGTTCCACATCGTCGGGACGCCGGCGACAACCGTGAGTTCGTCCTCGATGAGGGTGTCGAACAGTGTCTCCGCGTGGAAGCGGGGGAGCAGCGTGATGCTGGCGCCGGCGGACAGCGCCAGGATCGACACGGACGCCAACCCGAAGACGTGGAAGAGTGGCAGGGCAGTGCCGAAGCGGTCGCTGCTGGTGGCGCCGGAGATCTGGCCGCCTACCCGGCCGACTGTGAGCAGGTTGTCGACGGTGAGCATCGCTCCCTTGGGCGTGCCGGTGGTGCCCGAGGTGTACAGCAGTGCCGCTGTCTCGTCACCGGCCCGTCGCACGGGGGACAGTTCGCCGTCCGGCAGAGCCGCTGCGGATCCGGGGGTGAGCGTCTCGATGGTGCGGGATGTGATGCCGGTGCTGGCGGCTGCCGCCTCCGATGCGTCTGCACAGCCGGGGTGGCTGAGGATGAGGCGGGCGCCGGAATCGTTGATGAAGTACTCGAGTTCACGAGCGGTCGACAGAGGATTGGCCGCGACCACGGTGAGTCCGTGTGCCTGTGCACCGAAGAACTCGAGGAGGAACTCGGGGCATGTGGGGCTGACGAGCACGATTCGGTCGCCGTGGACCAGTCCTGCCTCCGAGAACCGTGCGGTGGCCGCTGTCGCACCGGCGATGAGGTCTCTGCGTGAGAGCTCGATCCGCTCCTCGTTGCGGGGGCCGCGGAGAGCGGGTGCGTCAGGGTCCTCTGCGGCGAGTGTGAGGAGTGGGTCGATGACGTTGAGGTCGGGGCTGTCAGTGCTGTTCACGGATGTCCTCGTCGTCGGAGACAGATGCTTGTGCGTCGTGCTGTGCGGAGAGGCCCAGTGCCTCGGTCCAGAGGACGGAGACGGTGCGGATGAGCTCCGCTCGTCCTTCCTCGGTCGCGTACGTGGGGTCCTTCTCGTCGACATAGATGTTGAAGCAGAGTCGGCTCACCATCGACGACAGCGCCTTCGACACCAGCTGGGGGTCCAGGGTGGAGTTGACGAACCCTCGGGCCTGGAGCTTGGCGATCGACCGCGTGTTGCGTGCGATGAAGGCGTTGGACCGTTCCCTTCGGACCTTCTTGATGCTCGGGTCCACGTGGGCCACTTGCTCCATGACCGCCATGAGGTCCGCGTTCTCGCAGTAGGAGTCGATGTACTCCTTGTTGGCGTGGAGGATCCGTTCGACGGGATCGATGCCCGTATCGCTCGAATGTGAGGTGCGGAGGACGGTCTGCTGGGCGTGTTCGATGACGGCGGCGAGAATGTCTTCGCGATTGCGGAAATACGTGTACAGGGTGCCGCTCGAACAGCCGACCCGGTCTGTGATGTCGGTGAGTCGGCTGTTGAAGTAGCCGTGTTCAGCGAATACCTCGCGTGCGGCGGTCACCAGCTGGGAGCGTGTCCGCTGCCCCTTCGATGAAAGCTCAGGACGGGTGGAAAGCTGTGCGGAGTTCTCGAGTCGAGAGGTTGCACTGGTCACGGAAGAGCCGCCTCTGTTCTAGATGCGAGGTCAGGTCACGAGCAGTGGGTCAGCCCACACCTGACTGAATTTGACGTCAATGTCAGATTCTGTCATCGAGCATGCCCCGACCGAGCCTTGCTGTCAACAGCTGTTTCCTCCCCAGGAGAGGTGAGGGCTCTGGGGCCGCCCGAGCTGACGCGCGCCCACGACCGCGGCAGCTGACCCTCGGACACAGAACCGCCCCGGTGAATCCAGCGAATGCTGGACCCACCGGGGCGGCTTCGCGCTCACGCGAGTTCAGTGCGCTGCGAGTAAGGGCTCCGCGATCAGCGCGGCGCCATGCGGATCGCTCCATCCAGGCGGATGACCTCGCCGTTGAGCATGCGGTTCGACACGATGGAGGTGACGAGCTCTGCGTACTCCGACGGCTGGCCCAGGCGCGACGGGAACGGGACCTGCTGGCCCAGCGACTCCTGTGCCTTCTCCGGCAGTCCGGACATCATAGGGGTGAGGAACAGGCCGGGTGCGATGGTCATGACGCGGATGCCGGAGCTTGCCAGGTCGCGCGCGATCGGCAGAGTCATGCCGACGATGCCGCCCTTGGAGGCGGAATACGCGGCCTGGCCGATCTGGCCGTCGTATGCAGCGACGGAGGCGGTGTTGATGATGACGCCGCGCTCGCCGTCCTCGCCCGGCTCGTTCTTCTGCATCGCGGCAGCTGCCAGGCGGATGACGTTGAACGAGCCGATGAGGTTGACGCCGACGACCTTCGTGAAGTCGCCGAGGTCGTGCGGGCCCTGCTTGCCCGCCGTCTTCTGCGCGACGCCGATCCCGGCGCAGTTGACGACGCCCGCCAGAGTGCCGTCCGCGTTCGCCTGCTCGACCATCGCGGAGACGCTGGCCTCGTCGGTGACGTCAGTCTGCATGAAGGTCGCGCCAGCGGGCGCCTCGCCCTTGACGTCGGCGACGACCACCGTGGCGCCGCGCTCGATGAGCGCTGCGGTGGTGGCGGCGCCCAGCCCGGAGGCCCCACCCGTGACGATGAAGGTCTTGTCCTGGAACTGCATGCGTATGTCCTCTTCTCCGGCTCATGCCGTCGTCTGTGGTTCCGCACACAGTTCTAGCGCAGTTTGAACGATCGTTCAACACCGTGGTCGGCAGGATGCGTGTGCACGCCGGTGGCAGAGGCGCGCACCACGCCAGGCTGAGCCCTCCGTAGACCGATCGACAGTACGCTGAGCACATGGCCCCTCACAGCACTTCATCTCAGGACGACACGCGGATCGCTGTCCTCATCGACTGCGACAACGTCTCACCCACCCACGCTGGAGCAGTGCTCGAGGAGCTCGCCTCCTACGGCACCCCCACCATCAAGCGCGCCTACGGCGACTGGACGACGTCACAGCTCAACGGATGGAAGAAGGAGCTGAACCGGTGGGCGATCCAGCCGGTGCAGCAGTTCGCCTACACCGTGGGCAAGAACTCCACGGATTCCGCACTCATCATCGACGCGATGGACCTGATGTGGATGGGCAACGTGGAGTCCTTCGCGATCGTGTCCTCGGACTCCGACTTCACCCGCCTGGCCACGCGCCTGCGCGAGTCGGGGAAGAAGGTCATCGGTCTGGGCAGGCGCAAGACGCCCATCTCACTGCGCAACGCCGTAGACCAGTTCATCTACCTCGAACTGCTCGGCGGCGACGACCACAGCGAAGGCACGCCGTCCAAGGAAGGCGATGCTCCCGCTGAAAGCGCGGCCCCCGCTCCGGAGGCGACCAAGCCCCCGTCGGAGCCGGCCCCTGCCGCAACGGTCCAGACTGCTGTGACGTTCTCCGATGCCGTCGCGAACGAGCCTGCCTCCCGCATCAACCTGCAGAGCGCTCTTACCAAGGCGATCAACGCCACCAGTGGGGACGACGGGTGGGCCAATCTCAGCCTGCTGGGCCAGCACTTGAGCCGGACGCATGCGGACTTCGATCCGCGGGACTTCGGTCACAGCAAGCTCAGCGATCTCGTTGCCGAGCAGCCGTACCTGGACCACCGCACGGACGGTCGGCAGATGGAGGCGCGGCTGAAGAAGCGCTCCGGACGCAGGGGTTGAGACCGGCCACTGCGGCACCGGGCGGCTGAACCGACGACAGGTGGGGCCCGGACGATGTCCGGGCCCCACCTGTCGTTTCTCCTTCGGCGATCCAGCGGCGTGCGGCGCAGCGCGGCTCAGGATGCCGACGAACTCCGGGGTGTCACGCGTTGACTGACTGCTGCACCAGCCCCGCCAGCCGTCCGGTGATGATCTCCTCCGCATCTGCGACGATGCGGTTGACGAGGTCGGCTGCGGACGGGACGTCGTTGATGATGCCCTGCACCATGCCGACGGTCCACTGGCCCGCTTCGATGTCGCCGTCTTCGAAGACTGTGCGGCCACGTGCCCCTGCGACCAGGTGCTGGACGTCTTCGAACTTCCCGCCCTTGTCCAGGATGTCGACCGCTTCGCTGGAGACGCCGTTCTTGCGTACGCGCACGGTGTTGCGCAGCGGGCGGAAGTTCAGGATCGTGTCGAGTTCGGTGCCGTCGACGATCGCCTGCTTCACCTTGTCGTGGATGGGTGCTTCCTGTGTCGCCATGAAGCGTGATCCCATGTTGATGCCGTCCGCGCCCAGTGCCAGTGCCGCGGCCAGTCCGCGGCCGTCGCCGAACCCGCCGGATGCGATGAAGGGGATCGACAGCTTGTCCGCCGCTGCCGGGATCAGCACCAGTCCGGGAATGTCGTCCTCACCGGGGTGGCCGGCGCATTCGAAGCCGTCGATGCTCACAGCATCGACCCCGACCTTTTCGGCCTTCAGCGCGTGACGCACGGCCGTGCACTTGTGGACCACCTTGACGCCGTGCTCCTTGAACAGGGGCATGTACGGTTCCGGGTTGGCGCCGGCGGTCTCGATGACGGTGATCCCCTCTTCCACAGCGACCTTGACGTACTCGTCATAGGGGACCGGGCTGATCGTCGGGAGGATCGTGAGGTTCACACCGATCGGCTTGCTTGTCAGTTCCCGCGTCTTGCGGATCTCCGTGCGGAGGTCTTCAGGCGTGGGCTGGGTGAGTGCCGTGAGGATGCCCAGACCGCCGGCGTTCGAGACGGCTGCGGCGAGCGGAGCGCGGCCCACCCACTGCATGCCGCCCTGGACGACGGGGTGGTCGATACCGAGCAGTTCGGTGAATCGGGTTCTGAGCATGGAGATCTCCTGTGATGTATGCGAACGGTGGCGCCCCGGATCCTGCAGCATCGTAGGAAGGGCCGAGGGTCACTTTTCACGGTAGATCAATCAGGCGAAGGCCACAATACGAACGTTCAATAAGTTTGAAGCGGCTGCGTCTCCGCACATGCACTGTCAGCGTGCGGTATGCCATGCAGCCGATGGGCAGCAAGGCGGAGAAGTGCACGCCCAGTGCGATGTGGAGATGGATCTGGTCAGACAAGACTTCGTCCAACCACGGAGGCGCTGTGACCCGTTGAGTGACGGCGCCTCCACCGAGGCACTGCTATGCGGGTGTTACTCGCCGTGCGGAACGACGACTGCGCGGCCGGACAGCTCTCCGGCTTCCATCTTGCGGTATGCATCCAGACCGTTCTCCAGGCTGAAGCGTTCGACCTCGGGCTCGATCTGGCCTACGCGGTAGAGGTCGACGACCTCGTGGAGCTCTTCGATGGTGCCCCAGTAGGTGTTCGTGAGTGTCGCTTCGTAGGGGTTCGTGAAGAACGACCACTCATAGGTGCCACCTGCGATGCCGACGATGGTGCAGCGGCCCTGGACTGCCATCGACTTCATCGCCGCATCCACAGTGCTCTTCACGCCGACGAAGTCGAACGCCGCGTCGACGCCCTGGCCGCCGCCTGGCAGCTGGGGGCGAGTTTGATCGCGTGGTACGGGGCGTGGCCGGCGTCACATGTTTACCGGAGCATGTGAGGGAGGTCTTCGAAGTGGTTCACGAACCCAGCCAGCCGCCGTCCACGTTGAGGATCTGCCCCGACACGTAGGACGACGCATCCGACAGGAGGAAGGCGATTGCGCCGCCCAGCTCCTCCGGGAGGCCGAGGCGCTTCATGGGGATGCGAGCCATGATGCGATCGTGGTCCGCCTGCGAGCTCAGCAGGTCCTCCGTCAGGGCGGTCCGGTAGTAACCCGGGCCGATCGCGTTCGCTCGAATCCCGCGACCCGACCATTCACTCGACAGTGCACGTGTCATGCCCAGCAGCCCCGTCTTCGATGTCGCATACGGGACGTTTCGTGGCAGTCCGATGCTGCTGTTGAGCGAGCCGATGAACACGTGGGACCCGGCAAGGCCGTCGTTGATCTGCCGCTTCGTGATCGCCTGGCTGAGGAAGAACGGGGCGTCCAAGTTGAGTGTCATGACCTCCCGCCAGATCTGCGGCGTCACGTCCTCCGCGTCGAGGCGGCGTTGCACGCCCGCTGCATGGATGACCCCATAGAGGGGAGCGTGCGCGTGCGCATCCGAGGCCAGGGAGTCCAAGCCGTCGAGGTCCGCGACGTCTGCGGGCGCGATCCGGACCTCACCGGGCAGGCCGGCTGCGGCCTTGGCGGTGGTGGCCAGCTGGTCAGCGGACCGGGACACGGCGGTGACCGTCGCGCCGAAGGCGGCGGCGGTGAGGGCCATGGACTGGCCCAGCCCGCGGCCGGCACCGGTGACCAGCACATGGCGACCGGTCAGGTCGAACGACTGCGGTGATGCGTGGCCGGGGGAGGGGTTCATGGGGATCCTTCGAGTCGGAGGGTCAGGGTCGACGGTGGAGGTCGGAGAGGAGCGGGCGCGTACTGGCTCAGGCGCTGGTGTCGTCCTTGGCCGTAGTCGGCACGGAGTCCGCTGGTGTGCTGCGGAGGTCCTCGAGTCCCTCGATCGAGTCGAGCAGTGCGGTGAGACCGCGGAAGTACTGGTTGCGGATCGCGCTGACCCGCTGCGGGTCGTGGGAGGCCAGCGGGGTGATACCGTTGCCACTTTTCAGTCCCAGGTCGCCCGCGTCGACCCGTTCCTCCAGCAGTGGGGTGGAGGCGAAGCGGTCGCCGTAAGCGCCGGACTCCGTCTGCAGGCACGCCTGGTAGACGTCCAGTCCTGCCATGTCCGCGACCTCGAACGGGCCGAACGCGGCCAGGCGGTAGCCGAAGGAGTTGCGGGAGACCTCGTCGACGACCTCGGGGGTGGCGACGCCCTCGTCGACCAGCTTGAGCGCCTCCGCGAACAGGGCGTGCTGCAGGCGGTTCGCGATGAAGGCGGGGACATCGCTGATCGTGGTGGGCCGCTTGCCCACCTGGCGGTGGAAGTCGGTGGCCGTGGCCGTTGCGGACTCCACGGTGCGGTCGCTGGGGATGATCTCCACGCCCGGGATCAGCCGGGACGGGTTCATCCAGTGGCAGCCCAGGAAGCGCTCCGGCCCGGTGACGGACTCCGCGAGCGTGCCGATGGGCAGGGTGGACGTGTTCGAGGCGATGATCGCCTGCGGGTGCGCGGCGGCGGAGACGCGGGCCAGCGTCGAGTGCTTGAGCTCCAGCACCTCCGGCACTGCCTCGATGATGAAGCCCACTCCGGCCAGCGACTCGTCGATGCTGACGCCCGCGATCAGGTTCTCGGCGACGACCTCCGCCTCCGCCGCGTCGAGGAGGCCCTTGTCCACCCAGTCGCGGGACTCTGCGAGGAGCTCGCCCACACGGCGCTGGCTGGTCGCCGCATCGATGTCGATGAGCACGCAGGGCACGCCGGCCCCGGCGATCGTCGCGGCGATCCCGCCGCCCATGTATCCCCCGCCCACGACGGCGGCGCGTGTGATCGATCCAGTCATCCTCGACTCCTTCGGGTGTCGCAACATCGGCGGTCTGCGCTTCGAATGATCGCCGGTGGTCAACATCTGTGCCGCTTCACGGCGGCCGTGTTAAGTAACAGTAGCCATTGGACTTAACATCACTTAACGCGAGACTCGGGGTCTAGATTTATCAGCATTCACGAGTTTCGGGAGCACGAGGAGGTGGCCCAGTGGTGCAACAGCGCCTGGATGACGCTGATCCTTCAGATCCGACGGAGGTTTCGGCAGCGAGCATCGCGCGCGAGCTGGGTGTGTCCGCCGCCACTGTCTCGTACGCGCTCAACGGGAAGTCCGGGGTTTCCGACCAGATGCGGCGGCGGATCCTTAAGCTCGCCAATGCTCGGGGGCTGCGCCCCAGCGCGACCGGGTCCGCAGCCTCCGCGTTGACGCGAGTGATCGCGCTGATCGTCCCGAATCTCACCAACCCCATGTTTCCGTACTGGTCGCACGAGATCCTCGAGGTCGCGGCGGCAGAAGGGTTCGAAGTCCTCGTCGTCGCGACGGACGACGACCCTGCGCGTCTGGAAGCTGCGGCACGGACCCTGGTGAATCGGAACATCGATGGGGCGATCGTCCTTGCGTCCCATCGCGAGGACGCGACGGCGCTCCTGACGCTGCGAGAGGAGCGGATCCCCTTCACGTTCCTGTCGCGGCGTTCCGAGTACGTGTCCGCCGACTTCGTGGGGATCGACGACTACACGGCGTCGCGACAACTGGCGCAGCACGTCGTGAGTCATCAGCCGCAGCGCCCCGCAACGGTCGTCGGCCCGCGATTCAGCACTGCGTCCGCTCAACGGGAGAAGGGCATGAACGACGCACTGTCGAATGCGCGTCTGCACGTCCCGACCGAGAGGAGGATCGCCACTGACCTCTCGCGGGCCGGCGGTCACCGCGCCGCAAGGCACCTCATGGAACTTCCAGAGCGTCCGGACGCGATCTTGTGCGGGAGTGACGAGATCAGTCTGGGCGTCATGGAAGCGCTCGCCGAGGACGGGATCGAAGCAGGCCGCGACATGATCGTCACCGGGTTCGACGGGCTCCGGCACACAACGTCACCCCTCATCGGACTGACGACCGTCATCCAGCCGCTCAAGGAGATGGGCAGCGCCGCTGCCCACCAGCTCCTCCACCGTCTCCGTTCCGGCACGTACGACGAGCACCGCACGGTGATCTTTCCGCACACGCTGCACATCGGCCGCACCTGCGGCTGCCCCCGCACCACCACGCATTTCACTCGAAAGGACACCTGACATGGGTCAGCGCATCGCAGTCGTCACCGCCGGAGCCGCAGGGATCGGCCGCGCCATCGCGGACCGGCTGGTCGCAGACGGCTTCACCGTTCTGGTGACGGACGTGTCCGCCGAGGCTGTCGACGACGCCCAGCGCGCCGGACTGCACGCTGTGGTCGCCGATGCTTCCAAGCCCGAGGACGCGGCCGCCCTGGCAGATCTGGTGCGGGAGACGTTCGGCTGGCTCGATGTGCTGGTGAACAACGCGGGCGTCGCCGGCCCCACCGCCCGTGTCGAGGACATCGAGCTGACGGACTGGGAGCGGACCGTGTCCATCAACCTCACCGCCCAGTTCCTCCACGTCAAGGCGCTGCTGCCGCTGCTGCGGGAATCCGAGGCGGGTCGCATCCTCAACATGTCGTCCGCCGCTGGTGTGCTGGGTATGTTCGGCCGGTCCGTGTACTCCGCCTCGAAGTCCGCCGTCTTCGGGTTCACGAAGTCCCTGGCGATCGAACTGGGGCCGGAGGGCATCACGACGAACGCGATCTGCCCCGGCGCGGTGGGCGGCCCCCGGATCGAGGGCGTCATCGAGGCGAAGGCCGCAGTCCTGGGCTCTTCGGTGGAGGAGGTCGCCGCCGACTACCGCAACCAGAGCGCGCTCGGCGAGTTCATCGATCCCGCATCCGTCGCGGGGATGGTCAGCTTCCTGGTGGGCCCCGACGCTCGCCAGATCAACGGCCAGATGCTCTCCGTCGACGGCTTCACCCAGAAGCTCTACTGAACGGAACCCGCGGACTCCGGCTCCGAACTCCCTTCTGACCCACACCGCTCTTCGAAAGGAACCCACCATGGCGCCCAAGCGCAAGATCATCATCACCTGTGCTGTCACCGGATCGATACACACCCCCAGCATGTCCCCGCACCTGCCGGCGACCTCGGATGAGATCTCAGACGCGTCGATCCAGGCGGCGCAGGCTGGCGCATCGATCGTCCACCTGCATGCGCGCAAGCCGGAGGACGGTCGTCCCTCGCAGGATCCCGAGGACTTCGCGCCCATGATCGAGAAGATCAACGCGTCGACCGATGCAGTCATCAACCTCACTAGCGGCGGATCGCCGCACATGAGCGTCGAGGAGCGCATGCAGCCGGCGATGACGTTCGAGCCGGAACTCGCGTCCCTCAACATGGGGTCGATGAACTTCGGCCTGTTCCCCATGCTCAAGCGCTTCACGGAGTTCGAGCACCAGTGGGAGCGCGACCACTTGGAGAACAGCCGCGACCTGATCTTCAAGAACACGTACTCGGACATCGAGACGATCCTGACGCGCGGCACTGCGAACGGCACGAAGTTCGAGTTCGAGTGCTACGACACCTCGCACCTCTACAACCTCAAGCACTTCGTCGATGAGGGTCTGGCGCCGGATCGTCCGTTCGTCCAGACGGTGCTGGGGCTGCTGGGCGGAACCGGCGCATCGACGGAGAACCTCATGCACATGCGCCGCATCGCGAATGAGCTGCTGGGCTCGGATTACGAGTGGTCGGTGCTGGGGGCGGGCCGCCACCAGATGCCGCTGGGCGCGGTCGCCCTCGCATCCGGCGGCCACATCCGTGTGGGTCTCGAGGACTCGCTGTGGATCGGTCGCGGCGAGCTCGCGCAGTCGAACGCGCAGCAGGTGGAGCGCGCCGTCCAGCTCGTGGAAGCGCTGGGCATGGAGGTCGCGACGCCGGATGAGGCGCGGGAGATCCTGGGCCTCAAGGGCAAGGAGAACATCTCGATCTGAGATTCCTCGCCACGAGGGCGTGGCGACGGACTACCGATTCAGAAAGGAGGGGCCGCAATGCGGGGATGGAAGAAGCTGAGAGTCATCGCGATGGCTGCGGCGGCGAGTCTGCTGCTGTCATCGTGCGGTGCGATCGTCAGCAAGGATGACGACTACGAGGGCACCATCAACTTCAGCCTGGCGCTGGGCCCGGATTCCCACCACCACGAAGGTGGGAAGGCGTTCGCGGAGAAGCTCTCGGAGCTCACGGCCGGCCGCATCGGAGTGAAGTTCTACTACAACAACGCGCTGGGCGGTGAGCGCGAGGTCGTCGAGGGCATGTCGATCAACTCCATCCAGATGGGCATGGCGTCGACCGGCCCTATGGGCGGTTTCGTCCGCTCGTTCATGCTCTTCGACATGCCGTACCTCTTCGAGGATCTGGATCACGTCTACGGCGTGCTCGATGGAGAGATCGGCCAGGAGCTCGCGGACGAGTTCCTGGACACGACGAATGTCCGCATCCTGTCGTGGACGGAGAACGGCTTCCGGTACGAGACGAACTCGAAGCAGCCGGTCGAGACTCCGGAGGATCTGCAGGGCATCAAGCACCGGACGCAGGAGAGCACCGCGCAGATTCAGACATGGTCTGCGCTGGGTACCGACGCGATCCCCATGGCGTGGCCGGAGGTGTACACGGCCCTGCAGCAGGGAGTCATCGACAGCCAGGAGAATCCCATCGCGACGATCGCGGACGTGCGCTTCTTCGAAGTGCAGGACTACATCGCGATGACGCAGCACGTGTACTCGCCCGCTCCGATGATGATCTCCGAGAAGTACTTCCAGTCGTTCTCCGAGGCTGACCAGCAGGCCATCCTCGAGGCCGGTGAGTATGCGACCGATATCCAGCGAGAGGCCAGTGCCATTCAGGAGGACGAGGCTCTTCAGCTCATGCTCGACGAGGGTATGGAGAAGACGGAGATCGACCGCGATGCGTTCGTGGACGCGACCCGACCTGTTCTGGAGGCCTGGCAGGACGAGATCCCTCGCGATCTCATCGGTCGGGTCTTGGAGGAAGCCCCCAGCGCTCGTTCCGAGGAGGCTGACGAATGACCGCGTTCATGGAGCAGTACAGGCGAGTGGTGGACGGACTGAATCTCGCCGTCCGCTGGATTCTCGCGGCACTCATGCTCGTCATGACGGTGTTGATCGGGTGGCAGGTCATCGCCCGCTTCATCGTGGGGGAGTCCCTCACCTTCTCCGAGGAGGTGTCGCGCTTCGTCATGGTGTGGCTGGTGCTTCTGGGTGCTGCGTATGCGGCGAAGAACGGCCGTCTCATGAAGGTCGACATCGTGGAGCACATGCTGAGTGGTAAGGCGAAGTCCACCGTCATCATGGTCGCCGGTGTGCTGTCGATCGTGTTCTACCTGGTTCTCGTCGTGTTCGGGTTCTTCATCGTCAGCGCGGTTTCGTACCAGATGACACCGGCGACCGAGGTGAGCATGAGCATCCCGATGGCGGCCCTGCCGGTGGGTGGACTCCTCCTCATCATCAACACGATCCACCAGATGTTCGGTGTGGCGCTGGGTGTTGAAGAGGAATCAGAGGTCGAGGAGCTCGTGGCCGAGACGGAGGCAGAAGCAGAGATCGATGCGACACGACTGAGCGACGCCGATGACGCGGATGCGACCGATTCGAACGGTTCGCAGAAGGGCGGTGATCGCTCATGATGATCCTCATCATCTGTGCTGTCGTCCTGCTGTTCGTCGGTGCGCCGATCGCTGTCGCGATCGCAGGTTCGACGACGGTGGCCATCGGCACGTCGGGCATCTTCGGGCTGGAAGTCGTTCCCCAGCAGATGTTCATCGCGCTCAACTCGTTCCCCCTCATGGCGATCCCGTTCTTCATCCTTGCGGGCCATCTCATGCAGGTGGGCGGGATCTCCGAGCGCCTCATCGACTTCGGCAGTGCGCTCATCGGTCACCTGACCGGTGGTCTCGCCATGGCGGCGGTTCTCACGTCGATGTTCTTCGCCGCGATCTCCGGATCCGGTGCGGCGACGGTGGCGGCGATCGGATCGATCCTCATCCCAGCCATGCTGGCGCACGGCTATGGGCGAGGCTTCACCGCTGCGAACCAGGCGGTCTCCGGTGCCCTGGGTGTCATCATTCCGCCCAGCATCCCGCTCATCCTCTTCGCCGTCGCGGCTAATGAGTCCGCCGGTGACATGTTCCTCGCCGGCATTCTGCCGGGCATCATCGTGACGATGTCGCTGCTGCTCATGGCGTATTTCTACTCGCGCAAGCGCGGATACAAGGGAGTGCAGAAAGCGACGGGCAAGGAGCTGCTGATCGCGTTCCGGCGGTCGATCCTGGCACTGCTCATGCCCGTGATCGTCTTGGGCGGAATCTACGGCGGCATCTTCACGCCCACGGAGGCCGCGGTCGTCGCGGTGTTGTATGCGCTGATCGTCGGATTCGTCTACAAGCGGTTCACCCTGAAGAAGCTGGCGGATGCCTTTGCGGACTCGTCCGTCACGTCCGCGATCGTCATGATCGTCATCGCGGCGGCGGGTCTGTTCGCCTTCTACATCAATGTGCTGGGTTTCCCAGACCAGATCCTCGCCTTCATGGAGTCGATCAACCTGGGTGTCGTCGGCTTCCTCATCCTGGCCAATCTGCTGCTGCTGATCGCCGGTATGTTCATCGAGGCGGCCGCCGCGATCCTCATCTTCGTCCCGATCCTGCTGCCCATGGCAGTGGGGCTGGGCATCGATCCGGTCCACTTCGGCATGATCATGGTCGTGAACCTGTCCGTGGGGCTGGTGACGCCTCCGGTGGGCCTCAACCTGTTCGTGGCTTCGGACCTGGCGAAGATGTCGCTCTCGGCGCTGTCGAAGGCCGTCATCCCGTTCATCCTGGTGCTGCTCATCAGCATCGCGATCGTGTCCGGTGTCCCGCAGCTGTCGCTGTGGCTGCCGAACCTGATCTCCGGAGGCTGAGCAAGTGCCCGTGCTGTCCCGTGGGTGGGACTGCACGGGCACACCGCCACCGAGGCGCCGCTGCCATGGACTGGCAGCGGCGCCTTCCGCGTGCGGCCGGGTTCAGGAACCCTGGGCGGGGACGCCAGCAGTGCTGGTGCGGACGACGAGCTGTGCCGGGAACGTGCGGTGCTCGCAGTCGGAGCCGCCTTCAGTGATGCGCCGCAGCAGCATGTCCGCGCCGGCGCGCGCCATGTCACGGCTGTGCTGGCTCACGGTGGTGAGCCCGATGACCGGCCAGCCGGCCATCGCGACATCGTCGAAGCCCACGACCCAGGTGTCGTCGGGGACGCGGACGCCGTCGACGGCCAGAGCGTTGAGTGCGCCGAACGCCATGAGGTCGTTCGCGCAGAACACGGAGCGCGGCACGCCGTGGTCGGCGATGTGCGCGCGGACCGCTTGCTGGGCGGTCTCTGCTCTGTAGTCCCCGTCGACGATGGCCGGGGGCGGGGCTCCCGCTTCGGAGAGGCCCGCGAGGAACCCCTCCGCCCGGTCCTGGGCGGTGCTGGTCCCCGGACGCCCCGCGACGAAGAGCGCGGGCCCGGGCCGGTGCGCGGCAAGGTAGTGGGCGACCAGGCGGCCGCCGGCGCGGTTCTCACTGGTGACGGAGTCGAAGCCGGTGCCAGAGGGGCGGCGGTTGAGCATGACCACGGGGCGGCCGGAGGCCAGCGCTGCCTGCATGGCGGGGGAGTCGTCCTGCCAGGCGGCGATGACGACTCCGTCCACCGTCCGATCGCGCAGGGCGTGGATCGCCGCGTCCTCGTGATGGGAGGGGTCCCAGACCAGGACGCGCTGCCCGGCATCCGCGAAGACCTGCGCCAGAGACTCGAGGACCTCGACGAAGAACGGGTTGCTCAACTGGTCGATGATGATGCCGATCGTGCCCGTGCGACGGGTCTTCATCGAGGCCGCGGCCGCGTTCGGGTGGTAGTCCAGCGCGGCGATCGCGTCCTGGACCCGGGCGACGGTGGCGGCGGAGACGCGGGGCGAGCCGTTGAGGACGCGGGATACCGTCGCTTGGGACACCCCGGCGTGCTGGGCGACGTCTCTGCTCGTGACCATCACATCATCCTGTCACCTCTGCGCGGCCGTTGCGGACACGAATGTATACGTATACATTCAGCGTATCCCAGTACACCGAAATGCCCGCAGAAGGAGCTCACCATGACCGCAGTCCAGTCGACCGTGCTGAAAGCGCGCACCCAGACGGAGGTCCAGCGCAGTGCGGACCCCACAGTCCAACAGGCGGTCGCGGATGTGATCGCGGACGTCCGCGCTCGCGGCGACGAGGCGGTGCGCGAGTACTCGCTGAAGTTCGATGACTACGGGCCGGACTCGTTCCTGCTCACCGCGGAGCAGATCGAGGAGGTCATGGCGCGGGTGCCCCAGCAGGTGATCGACGACATCCGCTTCGTGCAGGACCAGGTGCGCAGGATGGCAGAGGCACAGTTGGCCTCGCTGGGCGAGTTCGAGATCGAGACGCTGCCGGGCGTGAAGCTGGGGCAGAAGAACGTGCCGATCGACGCGGTGGGCGCGTATGTGCCCGGCGGCAAGTACCCGCTGCTGGCCAGCGCGCACATGACGATCCTCACGGCCAAGGTCGCGGGCGTGCGTCGCGTCGCCGCGTGCACCCCGCTGATCCAGGGGGAGATGCCGGACGCGACGATCGTGGCGATGCATCTGGCCGGCGCAGACGAGATCTACCTGCTGGGCGGCATCCAGGCGATCGCCGCGCTGGCGGTCGGCACGGAGACGATCGCGCCAGTCTCGATGCTGGCGGGCCCCGGCAACGCGTTCGTCGCGGAGGCGAAGCGGCAGCTGTTCGGCGAGGTCGGGATCGACCTGGTTGCGGGTCCCACGGAGGTGCTCATCGTCGCGGATGAGACGGCGGACCCGTTCATCGTCGCGGTGGACCTGCTGTCGCAGGCGGAGCACGGGCCGGAGTCGCCGGCGGTGCTCATCGCCACAGATGAGGCGATGGCGCGGAAGGCGATGGAGCACGTCGAGGAGCTGCTGCCGGGGATGCCGACGCGGGATTACGCGGAGCAGTCGTGGCGGGAGTGGGGCGAGGTGCACGTCGTCCGCACGACCGAGGATGCGTTTGCCCTGGCTGACGAGCACGCGTTCGAGCACGTGCAGATTCTCACGGCAGAGCCGCGCCGGGCGCTCGATGAGATGACGCACTACGGTGCGCTATTCCTGGGGGAGGGGACCTGCGTCTCCTACGGCGACAAGTCGATCGGCACCAATCACGTGCTGCCCACGCGGGGTGCGGCGCGCTACACGGGCGGACTGTGGGTGGGGAAGTTCCTGCGCACCGTCACCTATCAGGAGGTCACGGACACGGAGTCGTCCGCGTTCTTCGGTGAGCTGACTGGGCGTGCGGCGCGGGTCGAGCGGTTCGAGGGTCATGCGCGCTCCGGCGATGTGCGGGCCGCGAAATACCGCGGGGAGGCACTCAGCTGGACCGACCACACGTTCTGACAGCAGAACGGAAGTGTGGGGCCATGATCGATGCGGATCATGGCCCCACGTTCGTCCACTCACGCTGAGAGCTCAGGCGGCTCGCGCTTGTGTGCGGTGCACTGTCACTCCCCGTGCGGAACCACCACGGCGCGAGCAGACAGCTCGCCGGCCTGCAGCTTCCGGTAGGCGTCGAGGCCGTTGTCCAGGGTGAAGCGCTCGACCTCAGGCGTGATCTGGCCGGCCCTGTACATGTCGACGACCTCGTGGAGCTCCTCGATCGTGCCCCAGTAGGTGTTCGTGATCGTTGCCTCGTAGGGGTTGGTGAAGAACGACCACTCGAAGGACCCACCGGCGATGCCGACGATCGTGCAGCGGCCCTTGACCGCCATGGATTCCATCGCGACCTTGACGGTGCCAGCGGCCCCCACGAAGTCGAAAGCCGCGTCGACGCCCTTGCCGCCGGTGATCTCGCGGATGCGGGCGACCTGATCGGGCCCGCCGGGGACGGTGATGGCGCCGGCGGCCTCGGCCTTCGCCATCGCGTCCTCCTTCATGTCCGTCGCGATGACGGTGGCGCCGGTGAGGGCCGTGAGGATCTGGACGCCCAGCTGGCCCAGCCCGCCCAGTCCGATGACCAGCGCGAAGCGTCCGCCGCCAGCCAGGTGGGGGAGCGCCAGCTTAATCGCGTGGTACGGGGTGAGGCCGGCATCCGACAGCGGTGCTGCATCGATGGGATCAGCGTCGCCCAGCGGCACGAGGTTGCGCGCGGGGACGGTCACGTACTCGGCCATGCCGCCGTCGCGGCCCAGGCCGACACCCATGTAGGGGTTGGTCGCGGCGTTCTCGCAGTAGGTGTCCTGTCCGCGCGAGCAGGCGCGGCAGTGCTGGCAGCCGATGGGGCCGTAGACCAGGTAGGCGTCGCCCTTCGTGAAGCCGTCGACGCCCTCGCCCACCTCTTCGACCCAGCCGGAGTTCTCGTGGCCCAGCACGAACGGGGGCTTCTGTGCGCCGGGAGCGCCCTCTTCGAAGTCGTCGTAGATGGCGACGTCGGAGTGGCAGGCGCCGGCTCCCGCGACCTTGAGGAGGACCTCGCCGGGTCCGGGGGTGGGCTTCTGGACGTCAGTGAGAGTGGGGAAGGTCTTGAAGTTCTCGAACACGATTGCGCGCATGGCACGTCCTTTCGACGAGAGATCCGGCGGAAGCCCGCCGTGCACCTCTCACTCTAGGAACATCGCCCCATGCGCATAAGGACATGTGATGGAGGTCTCTGTGCGTGCCGCTGGCCGGCGTTCTCGTGCCTCGCTGCGAGCCCATTCGGACCGACCCGGCCGATCACACTGCGCTGGCTGACACCGTCACGTTCGCCTCGATGCGCTGGCCGGTTGCGCGGTCGAAGGTGTGGATGCGCTCGGGGTCGGCAACGACGCGCACCGTCTCGCCCAGCGCAGGCCGATCATCGGTGCGCAGGCGCGTGATGACCCGCTCCGTGTGTGCGGAATCGACCAGGCGTCCATGGGCGTACGCCTCAGCGCCGAACTCCTCGACATGATCGATGTGCAGGAGCAGCCCGGCATCGTCGGGGGTGATGACGAGGTGCTCCGGTCGAACACCGAAGACGACGTCATCTGCGCGGGTGCCACCACGCGTGCCGCCCGGCGCCAGCCGGTCGAACTCGTCGTCCGTGATGGTGAGCAGGTTCATCGCAGGGGAGCCGATGAACCCTGCCACGAAGATGTCTGCCGGCCGATCGTAGAGCTCGCGCGGCGGGGCGACCTGATGGAGCACGCCCTCGTGGAGCACTGCCACCCGGTCTCCCAAGGTCATCGCCTCGGACTGGTCGTGGGTGACATAGACGGTCGTCGTGCCCAGACGGTTCTGCAGCTCGGCGATCTGCGCCCGCGTCTGCACCCGCAGGCGGGCATCGAGGTTCGACAGCGGCTCGTCCATGAGGAAGACGGTGGGTTCGCGCACGATCGCGCGACCCATCGCCACACGCTGCCGCTGGCCGCCGGAGAGCTGACGGGGACGGCGGTCGAGCAGCTCGGTGAGTCCCAGCTGCTCGGCGGCCCGGCGCACGCGGCGGCTGATCTCCTCACGCGGCACCTTGGCCAGCTGGAGCGCGAAGCTCATGTTCTGCTCGACGGTCTTGTGCGGGTACAGGGCGTAGGTCTGGAAGACCATCGCGACATCGCGCTCAGCCGGGTCGACCCCGGTGATGTCCTCCCCGTCGATGAGGACGGCGCCGGACGTCGGCTGCTCGAGTCCGGCCAGGATCCGCAGAGCGGTCGACTTGCCAGACCCGGAGGGTCCGACGAGCACGAGGAACTCCCCGTCGGCGATCTCCAGGTCCAGTCCTGCCAGCGCCGGCCGCTCAGCCGCAGAAGCGCTCTGTGCGCCTGTGCCCGTTGCACCTGTACTCTCAGCAGCCGTCCCGGCCACCTCCGCACCACCCCGTGCTGCACGCCGACGGCGCCGCCGCCCAGTGCCTGCGTATCGCAGCGTCACGTCCTTGAAGCTGACCGCGCCCATTCCCTGACCTCCTTCGTCGTAGCGCACTGAACCTATAGCGACCGCACGATTCATCGACAATCCCTGTGACCAGGGATGACGGTGCATGACGACGCATGACGCTGCGTAATCATTCGTGACGATCTCGCCCGTCTCATGACGCTCGTCACTGCACAGTGAGGCCCGAACAGCGCGGTCAACGAACCGCACGCAGACGCAGAACCGCACACAGACGGAGGACGACACCATGACGATCAGCAGCATCGGCACCGCCCCCGGCCGGACGCACTGGACACCCACCGCCCCGGCCGAGGAGCGCAGCCACTGGTCGCAGATCGCCCAGGACGTCGCACAGACCCTGGCCGCTGATGCCCTTGAGCGGGACCGCGCGAACGCCGTGCCCCACGCTGAGGTGCGACTGCTCAAGGACTCCGGACTCGTCACCCTCCTCGAGCCGGCAGAGCTGGGCGGGGGAGGCGGCCACTGGAGCACCGCGTTCGAGGCCGTCCGCATCATCGCCCGGGCCGACGCCTCGATCGCCCAGGTCCTCGCGTACCACTACATCAACTCGGCGAACATCGTCTTCTCCGTCGTCGACCCCGCCCAGCGCGAGCGCTGGCACCGGGCCACCATCGAGGGTCGCTGGATCTGGGGAGACTCCGTCAACCCCACAGACCCCGACCTCGTCCTCACGCCCGTCGACGGCGGCTACCGGCTCACCGGCACCAAGCGCTACTCCACGGGCTCGGCCGTGGGTGATGTGCTCGTCGTCAACGCGACGATCGCTGACGGCCCGGAGGCGGGCACCGTGCTCGCCTTCGTGCTGGAGAACGGACGGGAGGGCGTCGAGTACGTCGACGACTGGGACTTCCTCGGGCAGCGACTCTCGTCGTCGAACACCGTGAAGTACCACGACGTGCTCGTCCGACCCGAGGACGTGCTGGGCGCCCTGGGCGAGGAGCCGTTCTCCACACTCGTGACGCCGGGCATCCAGCTGTCGTTCGGCCACCTCTACCTGGGCATCGCGGAAGGCGCGCTGGCGCGAGGCCGGGAGCTCACGAACCGGCGACCGAACGCTTGGTTCCTCTCTCAGGCCCAGCAGTATCGGCACGACCCCTTCGTCCAGCGCCTCTACGGCGAGCTCAAGGCCCGCACCACGGCGGTCGCCGCGCTCGCAGAGAAGGTCGGCCAGCGATTCGACGAGGTCGTCGCATTCGGTGCCGATGTCACGACTGAGATCCGCGGAGAGCTGGCCGTCGAGATCGCTGAGCTCAAGGTCGTTTCCTCGGACGTCGCCACCGACCTCACCCACCGCATATTCGAGGCGACCGGCACCTCGTCGACCGCGTCCGGGATCGGCTTCGACCTGTACTGGCGCAACATCCGCACGCACTCCCTCCACGATCCGGTCGACTACAAGAAGCTCGAGGTCGGAGCCCACTTCCTCAACGGCGAGACCCAGCCCCTCTCGCTCTACACCTGACCACCGTCCGCACCAACACCGCCCGAGGCCCCAGCCGCCCGCGCACCGCCCGGACTCTCACACCGCCCGGGACCCATGCACCAGACCGCGAAGGACCCACCGTGCCCACGAACCAGCCCGCCCAGGATTCCCCCAGCCCGCAGAGCAGCAGCCCCGTCGACGTGTCCACCTGGGGCACGGAGACCCACACTCCGTACGCGGCCTCCGCGGATCGCTACGACCAGTTCGGCTACCGCCGGGTGGGTCGCAGCGGCCTCCTCCTGCCCCCGATCTCACTGGGCCTGTGGTGGAACTTCGGGGACACCACGCCCTTCGCGTCCCAGCGAGAGATCATCCGCCACGCCTTCGACTCCGGCATCACACACTTCGACCTGGCCAACAACTACGGCCCTCCCGCCGGCGCAGCGGAGGAGAACTTCGGCCGCGTCCTCGCCAAGGACCTCCGGCCCTACCGCGATGAGCTCATCATCTCCTCGAAGGCCGGCTGGGATCAGTGGCGCGGACCCTACGGGAACTTCGGCTCCCGGCAGTACCTGCTCGCCAGCCTCGACGAGTCCCTGGGACGCCTGGGCGTCGACCACTTCGACATCTTTTACTCCCACCGCGTGGACCCGGACACTCCCCTCGAGGAGACGATCGGTGCGCTCGACACCGCCGTCCGCTCGGGCCGCGCACGCTATGTGGGAATCTCCTCCTACTCCGCCGAGCGGACCCAGCAGGCGGCGAGCATCGCGCAGGACCTCGGCACGCCGCTGGTCATCCACCAGCCCGCCTACTCCCTCCTCAACCGCTGGGTCGAGGACGGCCTGCTCGACACGCTGACTGACACCGGGCTGGGCTCCATCGCCTTCACCCCACTGGCGCAGGGACTGCTGACCGACAAGTACCTCGGCGACCCGAAGGCACGGCCCTCCGGCGGCCGCTCCTCGCTGCTCGACCACCACCTGAGCGAGGACAACCTCGACCGCCTCCGCCGCCTCAACGCCGTTGCGCAGCGTCGCGGACAGACACTCGCGCAGCTCGCGATCGCCTGGCTGCTGCGCGAGGGCGGAGTGACTTCGGTCCTGCTCGGAGCCTCCTCGACCGCCCAGCTGGACGAGAACCTCGGTGCGCTGTCCTCGACCGCGTTCGACGACGCGGAGCTCGCGGAGATCGACGAGATCACCCAGGGCGAGTCCGGCATCAACATCTGGTCCGTGTCCTCCGACCTCTGACCCGCGCCCGAGGCCCCCATCCGGGGACTGCCCGCCCGCAGCACCCCGCCCCACCTCAGTCAGCTATCGACCCTGCCGCACCTCTGGGAGAACCATGACCCGTAAGCCGCTGATCCTCTCGGCCTTCCTCATGAACACGACGAGCCACATCATCGGCGGCGCCTGGCGCCGCCCGGAGGCCGAACAGCACCGCTTCAACGAGCTCGGTCACTGGGTGTCCCTCGTCCAGAAGCTCGAATCCGAGGGCTTCGACATCGCCTTCTTCGCGGACGTCGTCGGTCTCTACGGCAACCACGAGGGCGGCTGGGCCTCCCACGTGCGGCGCGGGTTGCAGATCCCGGCCAACGACCCGCTCGTCCTGGTCTCCGCCCTCGCCGCGGTGACGGATCGGATCGGCCTGGCGCTGACCTCGTCGGTCATCCAGGCGCATCCCTTCGCCTTCGCCCGCCAGCTGTCCACGCTCGACCACCTCTCCGGCGGCCGGGTCGGATGGAACGTGGTGACGAGTGCCTCGGCGAACGCGCACCGGAACTTCGGTGGCGAGGATCTGGCCCTCCACTCCGACCGGTACGACTGGGCGGAGGAGTACCTCGACGTCTGCTACAAGCTGTGGGAGGGCTCGTGGGACGACGACGCGCTGCTCCAGGACAAGACCCGGGACCACGAGCGCGGCACCGGCCTGCACGGCGACCCGGCCGGGGTGGCGAAGATCAACCACGTGGGCCCGCGGTACAGCGTCGAGGGGCCGCACCTGTCCTCGCCGTCGCCGCAGCGCACGCCGTACCTGTTCCAGGCGGGATCCTCGGATCGCGGACGCGAGGTCGCCGCCCGCCATGCTGAGGCCACCTTCTCGATGGCGCCCCGCCGCGACATCGCCGCCGCGCACGCCCGGGACGTCCGGGACCGTGCGGAGCGCCTGGGCCGGCGCCGAGAGGATGTGGCCTTCATCCAGGGGCTGTCCTTCGTCATCGGATCGACCGAGACCGAGGCGCGGGCCCGTGCGGCGGACCTCGACGAATCCCTCGACGTCCACGCACTCATCGCCCACACCGCCGGAAGCCTGGGCGTCGATGTCGGCCACCTGCCGATCGACACCCCGCTCGAGGAGCTCGAGCACACGGAGGGCGCCCAGGGGCACCTCTCCGAACTGCGCGCGATGGCGCCGAACGGACAGGTCACGCTCCGCGACCTCGCGCACTTCCGCGCACAGGCGACCCGCATCGTCGGGACTCCGGAGCAGATCGCCGACGAGCTCGAGGCGTGGCAGGACGCCGGGATCGACGGCGTCAACGTCATCAACGCGACGCTGCCCGGCAGCTACGACGAGTTCATCGACCACGTGCTGCCGGTGCTGCGCGAGCGCGGCCTGGCTCGCACCCCAGTGGAGCCCCAGGCAGGCAGCGACGGCCCGGCCACGCTGCGCGGCCGGCTCACGGGTGCCGACCGGCTGCCTGCGACCCACCCGGCCGCTGCCCACCGCGGCGCCTTCGCCCACCTGAGCGCGGAAGCCACTGAGACGCCCCGCGCCGAACTGCTCGCCTCCCGCAGCGCCTGAGGACCCCGCTCCTCAGCCGCCAGCCCTGACCACTCGCACCACTCTCCATTCATCGCCGACCGGCGAAGGACGCCGGCCCCACCCGAGGACACTCACATGACCAGCACGCCACCCTCCCGCACTCGCCGACTCGCCCGCACCCGTGGACGTTCCGTGCTCGCCCTGGCAGCCGTTGCCGCACTCACCCTGTCCGCGTGCGGGCAGGGCGGCTCGGGAGGCTCAGGTGGCGACGCCTTCGCCTCCGACTTTGAGGGGGAGGAGCTCAACCTCCTCATGAACGCCTCGCACGAGGGCGCTGGCGAATGGCTGTCCGAGCAGTTCAAGGAGGAGACCGGCGTGACCGTCAACGTCACGACGGTGCCGTATGACGAGATCGCCTCGCAGCTCACCCTCGACCAGCAGTCCGGCGCGAACGTCTACGACGTCTCGGCACCCTGGTACGTGTCGCTGGGCGACCTCGCGGCCGACGGCACCATCCAGCCGCTCACCGAGTACGTCGAGGCGAATGACGACATCGACGTCGACGACTTCATCCCCTCGATCTGGGAGCCGTACTCCCAGGTGGACGGGGAGACCTACGGGCTGCCGTTCGACGGCGACATCCACGCGCTCTTCTACAACACGGAGATTCTCGAGCGGAACGGTTTCGACGCGCCGCCTGAGACGTGGGACGAGTACGCGGAGCAGGTCGCGACGATCACGGAGAACGAGTCCTCGGACGGTGTCTACGGCGCCGCGGTCTTCGGCGAGCAGTCGCCCATGATCCTGGGTGCCAGCTTCGCGAACCGGCTGGCCGGCTTCGGCGGGGAGTTCCTCGACGAGAACGGCGCACCGGTGGTCAACTCCCCGGAGGCCGTCGCCTCACTCGAGGCGCTCGAGGACATCTGGGACGACGCCCTGCCCACGCCGGCGGAGACGGACTTCGGAGCCGGCAACTCCGCCTGGTTCGCCGGGAAGGTCGCCTTCATCGAGAACTGGACGGACCTGGGCGTCCGCTCGCAGGATCCGGAGTCCGGGTCCGAGGTCGTCGACAACTGGGGCGTGACCTACCTGCCGCGGGCGGAGGCCGGGGAGGACCCGCGGGCCTCGCTGGTCGCCGGGTTCAGCTGGGTCGTCACCGGCAACACGGAGAAGACGGAACTGGCCCAGCAGTTCATCGAATGGGCGGCGTCCAGCCAGGTGAACGCGGATCTGCTCACCGCGCTGCCGCCCACGGGGATCGACCCCAACCGGGTGTCCTCGCTGGAGGATGAGACCTACGGTGAGGAGTTCCCGGAGCTCCAGGAGGTCAACCGCTCCACCCTCGACGGTGCGCTCGCCTGGCCCACAGGAGAGAACGCGACCGAGGCCGCCCAGATTCTCACAGACGAGCTCGCCGCCTACCTGGCCGGCCAGCGCGGTACTGCGCAGGAGACGCTGGACGGGGTGCAGCAGGAGTGGGAGAGCCTCCTTGGCAACGGCTGATCCGGCCGTGCGCACGGACAAAGTCCTGGAGGAGGTGACGGGCGGGCCACAGCACGACGCCGGAAAGGAGTCGAGAGACTCCGGACCTGCTGGTACCGCCCCCGCCTCCGGCCGGACCACGTCCGGACGGAAGTCACGGGGCAGGACAGTGCCCGGCCGGGTGCAGCGGGCGCTCTTCGTGAGCCCCAGCGTGCTCACTTTGCTGGTGCTTGCCGCCTATCCACTCGTCTTCATTGCCTCGGCCGCCTTCACTGAGTCGAGTCTGGGCAAGCCCTTCCAGGAGTTCGTCGGGACGGCGAACGTCGAGACGGCGCTCGCCTCGGCAGGCATCCGCGGGTCGCTGCTGCTGGGGACCGGCTACGCCTTCGCAGTCGCGCTGGCCAGCACACTGCTGGGTGTCATCACGGCGGTGGCGCTCCACCGGTCCCTGCATTCCGGGCCGGTGGTGCGCACGGCGCTCCTTCTGCCGATGATTGTCCCGCCCGTGGTCGTGGGCATCCTCTTCAGCTTCGTCTTCAGTCCCTCCGGCGGGCTACTGGACACGCTCATCAGCCGGTTCACGCCCGCCTCGGGAACGTACGCGATTCTGTCGGACACGACGTGGGCGATCGTGGGCGTGGGGATCGCGGATGTCTGGGAGTGGACACCGCTGGTCGTCCTCCTCGTGTTCACCGCACTGCTGGGCCAGGACCCGGAGATCACCGAGGCCGCTCGGCTCGACGGTGCCCGCGGTGTCCGGCTGTTCGGGCACATCACCCTGCCGGCCGTCGCCGGCACGATCGCCGCGGCGTTCCTCATCCGGCTCATCCTCGCCTTCAAGGTCTTCGACCTCGTGTACGTCATGACGTCGGGAGGTCCCGGCTCGTCGACGCTGGTGCCCGCCTACCTCATCTGGCGCACAGCGCTCCAGAGCTTCGACGTGGGCATGGCCGCGACGATCACCCTGCTGCTGGCCGTCATCGTCACGGTCGTCACCCTTCCCGTGTTCCTCATCGTCAGGAGGCTGCGCCATGGCTGAACGCGCGAAGAGGTCCTGGATCGCCGAGGGCTGGGTCCTCCTGAGCATCGCCGTCGTGCTCGTGCCCCTGCTCTACCTCGTGTCCATCTCCTTCATGACACAGGCGCAGATCTCCGCCGGAATCCTCGTCCCCACGGAGCTGGCCTGGGGCAACTGGGCGAAGGCCTGGAACTCGCCGGTGCCGCAGGGCGTGGTCAACTCGCTGCTCGCGGCGGCCTCGGGAGCGGTACTCACGCTCGTGTTCGCACTACCCGGCGCGTGGGCGATCGCGCGCTTCCGCACCGGCGGCAGGGCGCTGAACGGGCTCATCCTCAGCCCGTGGCTGCTGCCGCCGGTCGTCGCGATCATTCCGCTGCTCACGCTCCTGCGGATGCTGGGCCTCACGAACACCCTCGTGGGCCTCACGATCGTCTATGCGCTCGTCAACATCCCGGTCGCGATCTGGCTGCTGGACGGTTTCATCCGCCGCATTCCGGTGGACATCGAGGAAGCCGGCCGGCTCGATGGGGCAAGGGACTTCCAACTGCTCGTCCGTGTGGTGGCCCCGATGCTGGCCCCGGCGCTCATCGCGGTGGGCGTCATCGTCGCGATCCTCAACTACAACGAGTTCCTCTTCGCCACGTTCCTCACCCAGAGCGAGGACGTGCAGACCGTCCCAGTGCTGCTGGCGGGAATGCTCAGCGAGCGGATCCAGGACTTCGGCCGGATCGCGGTGTCCTCACTGGTGGCGGTATTCCCGGTCTTCACCATTGCGGTGCTGCTCCAGCGCTACCTGGTCGACGGGCTGACGACGGGCGCGGTGAAGTGAGGGGGTCAGCAGGCACCAGCCGCTATTCGACACGTGTTGCCCGCCGACCTTCCTGATTTGATACTACTGGCAGAGTGCTAGTCGGGCGGTTTGGATCACGGTGGTGAAAGCATTGAACGATGTGGGGTCGCTTGCCGAGTGGGTTGGATCAATCGGGGGCATCTTGGCGGTGATTGCTGCGTTTGTCGCGTGGCGCGTGAGCTCGCGGTTGCTGACGGTTGAGCAAAAACGTGATGAAGATAGGAAGAAGGCAGATGACGATAGGAAGAAGGCAATTGAGCGCGAGCAGGCAGAACTTGTCTTCGTGCTCGGGGCGAGGCTGACTCAACGCGGGAAGGAAGAGGAATGGGCCATCTTCCTGTACAACGGCTCGACCAAGCCAATTTACAATGTCAAGGTCGATAGCCAGCGATTGAACGGCAGTTCCGAGAACCCGTCTCTTGAGCTAGGAGCGCTTCCTCCCGGTAGGTTCGTTGTGCCAAGCCACCCCGAGTACGGCTGGGGAGCCCTCATTGATCTTGACCGGTCGAACGAGGCCGCAGACTTCCTTGTTAAGGGCAAAGGTCAGACGATGATTACAGAAGTTGCGTTCGCAGATTCAGCTGGGAAGAAGTGGTGCCTCAGCGGCGGCACGAAACTGGAGGAGAAGAACACCTCGCCCCAGGGGTGAGTCAGGTGCGCCGGCGCCTGTTGGCAACAGCCTGACGAACGCGTCCACGCAGACGTTCGGAGGGCATGAAATCTCTCGCTCACAACTGCTGCCACCCGCGCTAATGTGAGCACCAGTGTCGACGTGCGATCTCGCACGCGCGTTTCCTCAGGGGAAGGACGTCATGCGCATCATTCTCAGCCACGGAGTCGGGCACGCGGCGGCCCCGAACGCCGCATCCCACCCGGATCAGACCGCACTCTCCTCGTCCGCCTTCCTCGCCCTGCTCCGCACACGGCTCGGCCTCACCGGACCTGACGCCGGCAGTCCCCAACGCACCGCGCAGTACCGCGCACTCATGGCCACTGTGGGGCACCCCTGGTACCGCGACTCCTTCGCCCTGGACCCGTGGAACACCGCCCGCACGGTCCTGAACCTGCGCGACGACGCGATCGCCGCAGGCTGGCCCCACGACCCTCATGCCGCGCCAACAGAAGGTGCCGCCGCGCAGCCGCGGCTCGCGGCACTCGCGGCGGTCGAAGAGCTCGTGGTGGTCGGGTCCCCGCGCCAGACCCGCGCCACGCTGGCTCCCGGCCCGGCGGACCATCTCCGCGATGTCCTCGACCACCTCCGCCGCCTAGTCGACGGTGGACACGCCTCGTCCTGGCCGCTGGGGATCGAACGCGTCGACGTCGCCGATGCCCGCGGCGACCTTCCCTCGCTCTGGCGCACGCTCCTGGACCTGCTCGCCGACTGCGGCGTCGACATCGCCTGGACGGAGGAGGCACCCCTCGCGCTCGCTGACCTGACCGTTTCCCGCGGACGGGACGAGTGGTCGACGGCCGAATCCGCCGCACGCTTCCTCGCGACCGCGCCGGACCCCAGCGCCGTCGTCATCATCGCCGGCGACGACACCGCTGTCCTCGACCAGCAGCTCCGCCGCCGAGGCCTCCCCACTGTGGGCGCCACTCCCACCACCGCTGCCGACCCCGCCGCGCAGCTGCTCCCGCTGTTCCTCACCGCGCTCATCCCGCCGCTGGACGTCCACCGCATCGCAGAGCTCCTCGCGCTCCGCATCACCACCGACGCCGAGGCCGAGGCTGGCACCCAGCCCACCGCCACCCGGTCAGTGGGCCTCGTCCCATCCGCGGCGCGAAATGCGCTCCTCCAGGCACTCGGCCAGGAGGCGGGGATCTCCAGCGACCCGGAGTCCGCATGGATGCGCGCCCTCGAGGACCTGCGGACCGCTGCCGAGGCTCCGCTCGCCACCGAACCGACAGAGACTGAGCCTCCTGCAGTCGCAGCCACCGCCCCAGATCCCCGCGCCCAGTCCGCCTGGGCCATCGCCCAGACGCTCGACGAGTTCCTCCGCACGGACCCGGTGCGCGTCACCGACGCGGGAGTGCACCTCGACCGGCTCATCACCGCCGTCGACTGGCTGGGCGATCGCCTGCGCCGGCTGGGCGGCGCCCGGCCTTCGCGCTACCTCACGGCGGCGGCCGCGCACGTGTCCTCGTTCCTCCAGACCATCGACCTGGTCGGCACCGACACACTCGTGGTGCGCGAGCTCGACGACATCGTCGAAGCCTGCGCCCCTGCCGCGACGGCAGCCGCCGCCCCCGCCGAGGCCGCCCCCTGGACGGTCGTCACCGCACCCTCGCAGGTGCCAGTTGGAGCAGACACGGTTCTGTGGTGGTCGGCGCACAACAACGGGGCATCCGCACGGGAGCTCTGGGATCCCCACGAGATCGCAGCCCTGTCGGCCACCGGTGCCACCGTGACGCCCGCCGCGCAGCACGAGCGCCTCGCACAGGCAGCGGCCTTGCGCGGTCTGTCCCGCGCCACGCACGTCTGTGCATTCCATGCCGAGACCGTCGGCGGCCAGGAGCGCCACCTCCACCCCGCCCTTGTGCACCTGGCCGGTCGCTTCGCACAGACCCGCACCGACCTCTTCGGCGAGACCGCCCGGGCTGTCCACGACGTGCTCTCCTCACCCGCGCTCGCCCACCCGATCCCGACCCAGACGCAGGGCCAGACGTGGTCGCTGCGGGACCGGAGCCTGGACGTTGCTGTCGTCCCGCAGCAGATCCCGGCTCCGCCCACTCGCGTCTCTCGCTCACTGAGCGGGGACTTCACGCACCTGCTGCCGGAGCGCCTCTCGTTCACGCAGATCGACCGGCTGCTCCGCGACCCGCTGAGCTGGACGCTGCGGTACGGGCTGAATCTCTCCGCCGGACTCGGCGCGCTGGTACCCACCGACAACCGGATGCTGGGCCTGCTGGTCCACGCGGTCGTCGAACACCTCGTGGTCTCCGGTGCCGCAGACGACGGCGCGGTCCCCACCCGGTCGGACGTCCAGGAGGTATTCGATCGCTTCGTCCCCCGCTTCGCATCCGAACTCCTGCTGCCGGGCTCGCGCGCCCGGCTTGAGTCCGTCCGCACGACGACGCTGGACTCGCTCACGGAGCTGTTCCGCACGCTCGCCGATCGCGGCCTGCACGTCACCGGCGCCGAGTCGGAGTTCCGCTCAGAGATCACCCTCGACATCGCCGGCGTCCCACGGACGATCGAGCTCACGGGCTTCCGGGATCTGGACGCGCAGCTGACTGATGGCCGCCCCGCCGTCATCGACCTCAAGTGGACCTATTCACCGCGCACGTACCGGGAGGCTGTGAACGAGGGAGAGGCCGTCCAGCTGAGCATCTACAGTCAGGCCCTCGACCGGCCGGACACCGCGCCGCTCACCGCGTACTACATGCTCAAGCAGGCAGTGTTCGTCTCTGCGGACCAGGAGCTGGACCGCGAATCGCGCGCCCCCGGCGACCCCGCGCACCTCTGGCCGCGCATCCGGAAGTCGGTCGCGCACACGCTCACGCACATCTCCCAGGGCACGTTCGACGCACCGGCTGCGGACACATACCTCGCGACGGACACGGGCGTGGGACACGAGAAGAAGCCCTTCAACAAGGCACTCGCCGCCCTGCGCGACGCGGCTCAGGTTGATGGCCGGCTGCTCATCCAGGAGAGGCAGCAGTACAGCGACTTCACGAGACTCTACGGACTGCTGGGGGACTACTCATGACCGTCACGATCATCACGGCCTCGGCGGGCTCCGGGAAGACCCACCGTCTCACCGAGGAACTCTCACGCCGCCTGTATGCCACAGCCCAGACGCCGCTGCGCGCGAACCAGATCATCGCGACGACCTTCACAGTCCGGGCCGCAGCCGACCTCGTCGAGAAGACCCAGCAGCGCCTCCTGGACGACGGGAACATCGTCGCCGCCGAGGAGATCCGCACCGCCCTCATCGGCACCGTCAACTCGGTGGCCGGTCGCATCGTCACTGACTACGCGATCGACGCGGGCTTCTCGCCGCAGGTGCGCGTGCTCGACGAGGAGGAGCAGCAGAGGGTGTTCCGCACGGCCGCGGACCATGTCATCGCCCAGGCCGAGGTCACCCACCGCGACCTCCTGCTGCGCACCGGCCACAACGGAGACGCCGGGGGAGGCCCGGCATGGGGCGGCCCGATTGCGTGGGCGGACCTCGTCAACGACATCGTGACGGCCGCACGCACGAACCACCTGGATGCGGAGGACCTGCGAACCTCCGCCGAGGCCTCAGTGCGGGAGTTTCTCCGCCTCGTCCCCGCGACCGGCAGCGACGACCGCAGCCGGTGGCGCGACCTGCTGGTCGAGGACGTGGACGTGCTGCGACACGCACTGCGGATGCTGGACGGGGACGCGGGTACGGATTCTCCCGGAGAGCGCATCGAGACCCGCGCGCAGACCGTGACCATCGGTCGCAGCCGCGGCAATGTGGAAGGCAGCATCCTCACGCTGGACGCCTTCGTGCGGAAGCTGGGCGGGGCCTCGGGCACGGCGGAGGACCTGGCAGCGGTGCCGTGGGACGACTGGGCGAGGATCGCCCGCGGGGAGTTCGCCGCGGCCGGTGGCGGCAAGGCTCCCGGCACGGTGCCGAAGGCGGTGCTCGCAGACTCCAGCGGCGCATCCGTGACGCACGGACTGCTGGCGAACCCCGCTTTCCAGGACGATGTCGTGGGCCTCATCCGGCTGGTGTTCGACACGGCGGTGCAGACGCTGGACGCCTACCGGGACTTCAAGGAGCAGCTGGGCGTCATGGACTTCGTCGACCAGGAGGTCCGGGCGCTGGACCTGCTGCGGACGGATGCGCGGGTGCGGGATTCCGTCGCGGCCCGGTACCGGCTGCTGGCCGTCGACGAGTTCCAGGACACCTCGCCGCTCCAGCTGGCACTCTTCATGGAGCTGGCCCAGCTGGTCGACGACGTCATCTGGGTGGGCGACCGGAAGCAGGCGATCTACAGCTTCCGCGGCGCGGACCCACAGCTCATGGACGACGTCTTCGACGCGATGCTCGCAGGCACGGACACGCTGGCTCCGGCGCAGACGGACACCCTGGGATTCTCGTGGCGGTCCTCGCTGCCCCCGCTGGAACTGAGCAACACGGTGTTCCGCTCCGTGTTCGCGGATCAGCCGGAGGACCAGGTCGTCCTGTCCATACCGCCGCAGCGTGAGCACCTGCGGAATGAGGGCAGTCGCGAGCTGTGGGTGGCCGACAGCGCCAAGGGCGGTAGCCCTCAGGCCGGCTCCCGGTTGGCGGTCACGATCGCGCAGGGGATCGTCGATCTCCTGGAACGGGAGCCGCAGGTGCCCGCGATGGGCGGCGGGCACCGGACGGTGGTGCCCGGCGACATCGCCGTCCTCGTCCGGTCGAACACTGAGGTCACGCGGGTCGTGAGCGAGCTCCGGGACCGCGGAGTGCCCGCCACAGGTGCCGCTGTGCCGCTGCTGGAGACGCGCGAGGGACAGCTGGTCCGGGCGGGGCTGGCGGCCGTCGTGGACCCGGCGGACACGGTGTCCCTCGCCGAGCTCGTCACCCTGCTGCCGGATCACGCCGCGCACACCTCGTGGTTCGAGGACGCCGCACGGATCGTCGACGTGGAGCAGCGGCGAGCACACTCCCGGACGTGGTGGGAGGACGAGACTCTGCGAGCGCTGGCGGATCTGCGCGGGCGGGTCTCCGACCTGGCGCCTGCGCAGCTGCTGCTCGAGGTGATCGATGCTCTGGACCTGCCCCAGCGGATCAAGGGGTGGACCGCGCCCGAGGCCCGACTCGCCACCCTGGACGGGCTGCGGCAGCTGGCAGTCGAGTACGAGGAGCGCGCCCGGTCGACGCGCACCCCGATGAGCGCAATGGGGATGCTCGCTCACATCGTCGACGAGGCCAGCACGAGCACTGGCGCGCAACCGCACGACGAGGTCATGGTCCTGACGCTGCACGGATCGAAGGGCCTCCAGTGGCCGGTTGTCGTGACCGGCATCCCGCAGGCGAAGGACCGGAGGCACCGGGCCGTGAGCGTGCAGAAGGCAGAGGACTTCCGGGTGGAGGAGCCGCTGGCGGGCCGGACCATCAGCTTCCTGCCGCACGTGCTCGCGTCCTTCCCCGCGATGCAGGAGGCCTGGCAGGGCAGTCGCGTGGTGGCCGCGGGGACTGAGGTCGAGAAGCGGGAGACGGCCCGACTGCTGTACGTGGGTCTCACGCGGGCCCGGTTCCACGGGATCATCGCGGCATCCAGCCCTGATGGACAGGGCAACGCGCTCAACGATGCGGTCGTTGGCGACGTCCCGGTCATCGAATGGGACGAGCCAGCTGAGGACGGGCCTGGCATCGTGCGCGTGCACGACCTGCGACGGAGTGAGGACGGGTCAGCCTTCACTGACCTGCCCATCACGATCCGGAACTACGCGACCGCTGGGGATACTGGCGCGTGGGATCGGGAGGTGCCTCGGTCGTTCTTCGCGCGGACCGACGTGCCGATACGCAGGCCGCAGGACGGCGACGAACGCGTGCCCGCGCGGTTCACGGCCAGCAGCGCGGTCTCAGACGGCATCGATGCGGAGATCCGGGTCGTCGCGACGCTGGGGGAGCCGCTCATCGCACGCGGGGGCGTTGACTGGGACGTCGTGGGCGATGCAGTGCACGCGTACTTGGCGATCCCACATCAAGCGATGCCGGAGTCGATGGCGCGGGAGGCCGCGATCCGGATCATCGACCGCTGGGGCGTGGGCGATGTGGTGCAGCCAGACGTGCTGTGCGAAGCGGGCGCGCGCTGGGCGCGGTGGGTGGAGGAGACGTATCCCGGTTCTCAGCTCCTGACGGAGCAACCGATCGCCTGGCGCAACGAGCACCACCAGGTCATGGACGGCTGGATCGATACGCGGATCCTGTTGGCGGGTGGCGGTCACGTCCTGGTCGACCACAAGTCGTACCCGGGAACAGATCCGCTGGGACATGTGCGGAAGAACTACGTGGGGCAGCTGGCCGTGTACGCCGCTGCGCTCGAAGCGACGACGGAGGAGGCGCCGCAAGAAGTACTGGTACACCTGCCGCTGCGAGGCGAGGTGATGTCGGTGACACTGTGGTAGCTGAACTAAAAATTCAAGCCCAACACGATCTATTGTGGCTCTTCACGAACGAGGGTGTAGTCGAGGTCTGAAACCGCCGGCTTCGAGCAGACTCCTGTCGATGTAGTGCCTCAGGTTCCGGAACCCAAGCGCGATCCCGCGCAGATGCTCGAGTCGGCCATTGATCGCCTCCGTCGGGCCGTTGCTGGTCCCGGGCCGATCGAAATAGCCGAGGACGTCAGCGGCTCGTTGCTTGAGCGTACGAGCGAGCTTGCGGACCTCGACCAGCTGCACGGGCACCCCCGTGGAGATCCGGTCGATCGTGTGCTGCAGGAAGAACCTCCCCAGCCCGCGGTCCGTCTCCCGATACGCGGTGATCATGTCCTGATACACACCCCAGGTCGCTTCAACCTCGACATGGCGCTGGTCGGCGAACACCTCCTCGAGTCGCGCATGCTGCTTCTCGATGAGAATACCCGCTCCTGTCAGCAGAGTCCGGCGGACCCGGTAGAGCGGATCACCAGTCCTACCCCGACGACCGAACACATCGCGCTGAACACGGCGCCGACAGTTCTCCAGCGCGTCCCCGGTAAGCCGGATCACATGGAATGGATCCATGATCGGAGCAGCGTCGGGAAGCTCTTCGGCGGCGGCGGTCTTGAACCCAGTGAATCCGTCCATCGCAACGACCTCGATCCCGTTCTGCCACTGCTGCGAGCGTGCAGCCAGCCACCGCTTGAAGACTGCTTTGGAGCGGCCTTCGACCATGTCCAGCAGCCGGGCAGGTCCGGTCTTCTCACGCACCGGGGTCAGATCGATGATCACGGTCACGTACTTGTCGCCACGCTTCGTGTGGCGCCACACGTGCTCGTCGACACCGATCGTGGTGACACCGTCGAAGCGGTGGGGGTCATCGATCAGTTGTCGTGTGCCTTCAGCGAGGATCGCGTCGTTCGCGGCCGACCATGACACGGCCAGTCCTGCCGCGACGCGGGAGATGGACAGATGGTCCACCACGAGTCCTTCCAGTCCCCATCGCAGACCGCCGCGGGAGATCTTTGCCCGCGGCGGCGCCGCTGCGGTCGTGTCCTGGCGCCACACCCGGCCGCATCCTGAGCACTTGTAACGACGCACGCGGATCAGCAGCGTCGTGGGTCGGTGTCCGAAGGGTTCGTGCGCGAGCCTGCGCACCACCGTGTCCCGTGGCGTCCCCTCACATCCGCAGTGCTGGCACCACTGGTCTGGTTCAACGACTCGGCATTGGAACATCGCTCGGTCGGGTTCCAGGTGTTGTCCGACGGCTTGGAGACCGAGCTCGTCGAGGCGGCAGAACGTGGTCAGGCAGGGCGCATCAAAAGTAGGGTGGGACATGTCGAGGTCTTCCGGATGGGCAGTGTAGGAACTTCCATCTTCAGGGAGACCTCGACTCCTACACGGACAGCGACGCGCTCAACGGACTACACCCTCGTACGAGAAGAGCCTCTATTGTCAAATATTCGCATTAAAGAGAATTAGGCGAAATGCAACTCCGAAACACAGCAGGATACCGCAGTGACCCGCGAGCCACATCAGGTAAGGGAGAACCGGTCCGGAAAAGCCTGTTGAAAAACGTTGCCACCACCCTCGAACGTATCACCGAGAAATCCTTCTAGAAGATTGTTGAATAAGCGTTTTGCGCGGTGATGAAAGGAAAGCAGATGCTACGATTCAGGAATCCCGGGTCCAACATTGAGACACAGGTCGGAAGCTTCCAGGTATTGTATCGCGCTTTGAAAGATGCAAAGCGCTTTACCACGAGTGACATGGGCCATGTCATGGCAGAAGCTAATCTCTTCACCGCATACGGATACACGGGGGATAAGGCACTTGAAATTACTTCCTCACGAAGTGATTCTCTGAACTCCACCAAAATGAACATGAAGATGTATGCCGAAGTGTTCCGAATGCTCGGATGGGTCGCGCCTGCAGATCGATCGGCCTCGTATCCGTTAGCTTTCACGTTCATCGGATCCTGTGCTGGAAACAGCACTTTCGCGGGAGCCTTGGCACTTGCTGAGGAATCCTTGCTGGGCTTTGTGAACCCGACAGAAAACAGTCAAAACGTCAAATATACGGAAAATGTACGGTTTTACCCACTAGTGCTTCGCGCCTTACGGGATCTCGGTGGCACTATGTATAAGCACGAGCTGTGCCTCGGCCCGATGTCATGCGACGACATCGACGAGAGCTCATACGACGGCATGATTGAAAAGATCAAAAGCCTTAGGGGTGACTATTCTCGACTATCAGACGCTTTTAATGACTTATGCCAACGTTTGAATATGAAACCTACATCAGTGGACAATAGTACCCGACTACCTATCGGCCAACTGAGCGGACATGGTTGGATTGAAACCGGAATAAGAGACAGGACGTTGTACAACCGCTCTCTAAGCTGCATTAAGATTACGGACAAAGGAGCCACAAAGCTCCGTGAATATCTATCAATGGTCGATCTGCGCCTGAGCGATTTCAATGCACTGGAGCCGAACTTAAAAGCGCCTGCAATCAGGGCCGGCGTCTATTCAATGCTCGAACGCGCTGGATTTAATGTGGATTCAGTAAGAGCTAGGAGAAAATCGGACTCTGATGCACTTGCGCCGCTGCTGAAAGGCAGGGAGCTGAACTTCTCTCCCTATCAAACACTGTGGCCAGACACGGTGAATGAGGCTCTTGGCCTTACTCCCGATATCAGAAATCAGGAAGTGGTCCAGGAAACAGCGAAACACGAGACGCATTCCGACAAACGAGAGTCGAGCATTGAATCTACTTTCGAAGGCACAATTCTAGGTGCATCTGCTTTTGCACACACCTCTGAGAAATTACCCGTTGCTGAACGACCCAGCCTAATCGAACTCAGAGGCCTCATAGAAGATGCCGTAGCAAAAACGAGTACGATTGCAGATGCTTCGCGTCTACTATTCAACTCGCGAGTAAACGACAAGCAAAATCAATTCTACCCTTTGGTGGCCGACCTGTTCACGCTACTTGGACTTGATTGCAGAGAATCGCGAGAAGGCGATAATGGAGCGCGATGGGATGCGCTGATTAAGGACTCGGAAGAATCTATTCCGATTGAAATCAAGTCTCCAACCGAAGAACTCTACCTCTCCCTCAAAGCAGTACGTCAAGCCCTGGAGAACAAGGTAATATTACTGTCGAGAGAGACTCATCCCACCCAGCGGAACACTTCTTCCCTCGTTGTTGGGTACAACCTGCCGAACGCGCGGGCAGAGGTTGCAAAAATTATAGATGACATCTATTCAACGTATAGACTTAGGATAGGCGTAATTGGATTGGAATCACTATTTCAGCTGGCGGTGAGCGCAACCCGCGGAAACTATAAGATTGATCTATCTGAAATTGGCCGTTCGAAAGGAATAGTAAATGTCGATCTTTGAACACAAAGGAGACCGCAAGAATCTTCGGCTCTTAACTGAAGTCCCACAGCGAGTCGTCAAGGAGTGTGCATCAGCGCCCGCAAAATGGATCTTTCCAAATGGCCCTGATTGCGTTAGTAGCTGCATTGCGTGCGCGGACGAGCCGTGCCGGAAAATTGGAGAATCCGAACAAAGCGTCCCTGGTATAGATGCGTTAGCTGGTGACCTGAGTAGTGTGCTCTGCCCGGTTAACGCCATCGGCTGGGATGCCACGTTAGAGACTCCGAAAATTGACCCTGATACGTGCATTGGTTGTGGTCTCTGCGTCGCACGATGCCCGGTTGGTGCGATCTCGGTCCTTGAAGGGATTGCGACAGTCGCGACTGATCAATCACAGGAAAGTACTCCTCGAACCAAGACTATGCCGCTTTCGGCGGGCCAACTTGAGCAGCAGGATCAGATCGCAGAGCTCCCCACGCTTGAATCGGCAGAGCCTATCGCTAAAGACATCGGTGTTGTTGGCGTTACGGAAGTACTGGAAAATTCCTCCGAAGCAGTTCAGAAGGCGGCAGTTCGTTCGCTTTTGGTGGCCGCTGGAGGCTCTGTATCACTGAGTCGAAAAGGTGACGTACATACAAGGATGGATGGAACGTACGCGACGAAGGGTGGAGCCCTCGGCTCGCTTGAGGTTGAGTTCGGGTTCGATTCATTGGAAGCGTTGCGAGCAAGCCTTGACGATGTTGCGGTACTTGAAAGTCGTTATGGTATTCCGATAGCAGACCAGGTGCCTTTGGTCGTATGTGGTGGCTTGCCCCGCGAGCGGCAGGGCTATTGGCAGGTGGTTCTTGATATTGATCGGGTGCTGGAGCTTAAAATTAGGACGGCGACCGCTGGTGCAATGCTGTTGCTCGTTTGGAATAGAAAGCCATTTACTGCTCAGGTCCTGGACCAGTTGACACCTCATTTCGGCTCTACTTCAATTAGAAGCCAGATAGAAGCTGCGCTTGGGCGGCCGGTGGATATTCCGCGTGGGCTTGGGGGGATTCTGGAACCGGAGAAGTAGATTACAGCAGACGTTGCTGTTGGACGAGCCTATCAACTCGATCTAGTGCGATAGTTGCCCATCGCTCCTCTAGCTCAATGCCAACCCATTTGATCTTGTGCCCTTCGCTATTCAGTATTTCACATGCTACTGCTGTGGTCCCCGAACCCAGGAAAGGGTCCAACACTGCCCCGACGTAACGCCCCTCTGAGTCTTTGGGGCAATAGGCTTTCAATAGCTCCACAAACAAGGCTACAGGCTTTTGTGTAGGATGCGAGGTTCGTTCCTTGGCGAACCGTTTGCCCGCCAGAGTTGGAAACTCCCATATATCTCCTCGCATAGCGCCGCGAGGATCAGGAGCCCACTTTACGCGCTCCCCCTTTGAGTTTCTGTACCAGACAGGAGTCTTTAGACGCTCCTCGCTTCTGTATGGAATTCGTACGTCGTCGGTATTGTAGGTCCATCTGCGGTCAGAGTTTGTGAACCATAGGAATGGCTCGTATTCACCTCTGGGAACTCTTTTTGACCGACTGAATCCGTTGTTGTAGCGCCATATGTTCATTCTCCGGTAATGTAGTCCAGCCTCGTACATAATTGCCTGCAGGAATCCGATGTAGTGGTGGATGCCGAACCAGAGAAGGCTGCCTTCATTCGTCAGGAGATCCCGACAGTTTTGGATTCGGTCTCGCGACACCTCTAGGAACTCAGCCAGAGGCAACGAGTCGGAGTCGTTGCCGAAGTCTTTGTTCAAATTGTATGGTGGATCCGTAAGTATGAGATCGAATTTCCGTCCTTCAGCGATAAATTGCGGGAGGATCTTGTCCGAATCGCCAACTATTACCTCTTGCGTAACGTTCATGGCTTTGCCACCTTGCGGAAGATGAGAATGTATTGATGATGAATATTCTCCACGTAGGCAAAGGGATAGCCGTATGGTAATAATGACTTGTGATTCTGGAGAAGTACCTTAACTCCCTGCAGCGCAAGGGTGGCGCCATCTTCGGTGTTGGCGTTATCTAGTTCCTGGATTAAGTCTGAATGAAAGCTGACGAACTTGGACTTATTACGGAAGTCGGAGACGATCATGCACAAATATTTGCCAGATTTGAGGGCGCGCGCAGAGGGTACAATGAAGTCAGACGCGAGCACTTTAAGGAATGTGGAATAATCCGCGATGTTCGCTAGATCCTTTGGGTCGCTGTCTGAGTAGTTGGTGGCAAGATCGTTGGCGAGGCGTTCTTGCTTGACCTTGTGGTCTGCCTTCTTATTCAGAATCGACCAGTAAGGAGGGCTTGTGATAACAAAATCTACTGATTCAGGCTCAAATTTGAGTAGGGCTTCACGTGAATCATCGTTGATGAATGTGTGTTTGGAGGAGTCTCCCGGGGCGACTTCAGTCTCTAATCTTTCAATCGCCAATTCGTTCCAATGCTTCTGAAGCTCAATACTGATTGATTTTCGTCCAGTGACGGCTGCGGCCTTTGCGGTCGATCCCACGCCACCAAAGGGGTCTAGTACAACCATTCCTTCCTTGGTGAAGAAGGAAATCAGTTGCGATACATCTTGGAATGAGAATGGAGCAGGATGTTGCCTCTCGATTTGCGCATGGGGGTGTTTCGACCCAAGTCCCTTCTGATACGTGAAGCTCTTCGTCAGGGGCATCCACTCTGCGCCAGTTAGGTCATTGAGTTTGTTCCTGGCGTCGATTTTTGATGGCGGCTTTTCGGCGGGTTCCTCTGCGGCCAGTGCCCGTGAAGGATTCTGGGGCGCGGCGATGGTTCGGCTCTTTGCTAAGTACTCTCCTAGTTGGTTGGTGTCGAACCGACGTTGGCCGCCTGGTGTCTTAGTGGGTGTCAGGATGCCCGAGTCCACCATCCGGTAGACGGTCGAGTTACTTACTCCGAGGATGCGAGCGGCGGCTGATACGCCAACAAGGTTCGATTGTTGATACATGCGTCCAGCGTACCTCAGCCGTGACGCCATCAATGCTCAACGTTATTCAACATTGGTACCGTAAGGCGCGGTTGCGCCGGGTGCCCCGCCACTTGGCGCTGGGGGAGTGAGCGGCTGGCCGTGATCGTCTGCTTTTGTGCTCGAGGGCGAGCTGCTAGCCGAGTGTGGGGAGGTGCTTTGCCGCCCTTCCAGCGCCTTTGGCTCCGCTTGTCTAGGTATGTGCCAGGGGTCAGCTTGTTTAGCGGCCACCTAGTCCTGAGCTTCCCAGTTCCTCGGTTGGTGGTGAAGCGGTGCTGAGTCCCTTCCGAGGCTGCGCGGGCTGTTCTTGTAGTGTACGCCTAGTCGCGGCGAGGCATCGTTTCCTGGCTGTTGGGCCTAATTTTCAGTCTATGCCGCGAGTATGGTGTGCACGGGAGATCTGTCGCGGCCGACCGCCCACTCACGGCACGAGGACGTACTTGCCCACTGCCTTGCGTTCGCTGATCGTAGTGAGGATCCTCCCGGCGTCGGCCAGTGGGGCGACGGCGGGCTCGGGCGGGTGCAGCTCTCCCGCGGCGATCCGACGGTAGAGCTCGTCCAGCAGGCGGGCGTTCCCTGACAGGGCCGCCTCCTCGCGTGACCAGTCGCCCCAGTCGATGCCCACGATCATCCGGTTACGCAACAGCACGATGTTCGCCGGCAGCCGGGGGGTCTCGCCGGAGGCGAACCCGATGACGCAGAACCGTCCACCAGCGCCCAGCGCGCGCAGGGCGCTCTCCGCCGCAGGGCCGCCCACCGGGTCGATGACGACATCCGCGCCGCCGCCCGTGTGTGCACGGATCTCGTCCTTGAGGTTGTCGTACCCGATCGCATGGGTTGCTCCGTGCTGCAACGCGAGCGCCCGCTTCTCCTCCGACGACGCAACCGCCAGCACCTCGGCACCCTGGCTGCGTGCCACATCGACCGCGGCCAGTCCGATCCCGCCACCGGCACCCAGCACCACGACCTTTTCGCCCTCACGGATCGTCACCCGCTGCGTCACGCCGAACAGGAAGGTCAGGTAGCTCTCGATGCTGGCCGCCGCGATCTGCGGGGACACTCCCTCCGGCACGACTGCCAGCGCCACGACCGGCACGACCAGATCCGTCGTGTACGCACCGCCGATACCGGCCATGACGGACGCGACCCGCCGCCCGCGTACGACTCATCGACGCCCTCGCCCACCTGGGTCACCACTCCCACGGAGCAGTTCCCCGGCGTGAACGGCAGCGGCGGCTCCACCTGGTAGGCGCCGCGCACGATGAGCGAGTCGACGAAGCTGACGCCCGCGGCCTCGACCCGGACCAGGACCTCACCGGGGCCTGGCGTGGGTTGAGGCTCTTCGACGAGGGCCAGCAGATCGGGCTTGCCGTACTCGGTGCAGATGATCTTTCGCATGTGTGGTGCCTTTCGCAGGAAGTGTGGGAATGCTGCTGTTGAACGGACCGTGCGGTGTCAGCGGCCGCGCCACTGAGGGTCGCGCTTCTCCAGGAAGGCGGCGACCCCCTCGGCACGGTCCTCGGACCTGAGTTGCGCCACCTAGTCTGAGATTTGTGGTGGGTGAGGCTGTGACCTGCGGGTTCATGGTTGAGGGTGTGCACTATTAATTCGGGGTGAGTAGCCTCAGGCGCATGGGATCGTTCGTGCGGAAGGTCAAGACCGGCTCCGGCGCTACCGCTGTCCAGATCGTGCACAAGACCGGCAGCCGCCGTGACGGTATCGAGCACATCGGATCCGCACACACCGACGCTGACCTTCACGTCCTTCTCGCCACCGCGCACCGCCGACTTGCCGGCGATCAGCCCGAACTCGACCTCGGTCTTGATGCTCCCGGTCTGGGACGGCCAGAACACGGACTGGTCGTCGAGTCGACGCAGTCGATCGTGTTGTGGCAAGCCCTCGAACGCGTCTACGCGTACCTGGGCTTCGACGCCGTCGGTGACGAGCACTTCAAGAAGCTCGTCCTTGCCCGGATCGTGGAACCGACATCGAAGACAGAAGCGATCCGCGTGATGGAAAATTTCGGCATCAGCCCGCCGAGTCTGCGCACGATCACACGGACATTGCAGCGCATCCAAGCCGACGGCGTCCGTGGCGTCGTGTCCCAGGCCTGTTTCGACTATGCAACAGCCACCGGCGGGCTCGCGCTCGTGCTCTATGACGTGACGACCTTGTACTTCGAAGCTGATGACGAGGATGAGCTACGGAAAGTCGGGATGAGCAAGGAACGGAAAGTCGACCCCCAGATCACTGTGGGTCTGCTGGTCGATCGGTCGGGGTTCCCGCTGGAAGTCCAGTGCTTCGAGGGCAACAAAGCCGAAACGAAGACACTGATCCCCGTGGTGACCGCGTTCAAGGAGCGACACGGCATTGATGACCTCGTCATCGTCGCTGATGCCGGCATGCTCTCAGCTGCGAACCTGTTGGCGTTGGAAGAAGCCGGACAACGGTTCATCGTCGGGTCCCTCATCACGAAAGCGCCGTATGACCTGGCGGACAGGTTCGAGAAGAAGGGCACGTACTTCGAAGACGGCGAGATCGCTGAGTCCCAGCGTGTGATGGGCACCGGAACGCAAGCCCGGTCCCGCAGGATTGTGTATCAATACTCGTTCAAGCGGGCCAAGCGGGATGACCGGAACATCAACAAGATGATCGAGAAGGCCGAGAAGATCGCCGCAGGAACGCGACCGATGAAGAAGGACCGGTTCGTGTCGCTCAAGGGGAAACAGCCTGCGGTGGACTGGGCGCTGGTCGAGCGAGCCCGACAGTTGACGAGGATCAAGGGCTACGTCACGAACATTCCGATGTCGCTGATGAGTGGTCACGTGGTCGTGGCGGCGTATCACGATCTGTGGACGGTAGAGCAGTCGTTTCGTATGTCGAAGTCAGATGTGAAAGCGCGTCCGATCTTTCATCGGACGCGGGACTCGATCGAGGCGCACCTGACGATCGTGTTCGCTGCTCTTGCGGTATCCCGCGTGGTCCAGGCGCGGACGGGGGTGAGCATCAAGAAGTTCCGCGAGGCTGGCGCCTCTACGATCGGCGGTACTCCGTACCGGTGAGCAGCGGCACACGATCCATCCCGTCATTCCTGACGAGGCTGCCGCGATGCTCGAGAACATCCCCGGGGAGGGTGTGCACTAAAGTGGCGCAACTCAGGTGTAGCCGACGCGCTGCTTGTGCGCGCGCTTGGACGCCAGTGCTTTGCTGCTGCCGCGGCCGTGTACCCACCAGCCGCCCCCGTCGGGGATCTTTCCGACTTTCTTAAACGTCCATGTGGAGAATGTGGCCGGGGAACCTGGTGGTGATCTTCCCGGCGTGCCGGTTGTTCTCTCCTGTCGGGTCGAGGTCACGACGTCGGCTGATCCCGAGTCGTTTCAGCCAGCGGGATACCGTGCGCAGGCAGCAGTGGTGGCCGAGGTGGGCCAGTTCGTGGTGGATGCGGCGGGCCGACCACTTGTGATCGCGACGCCAGCGATCGATTAGCTCCAGCATCTCCAGGGGGATTCGTGTGGGGCGGGCTGCTGGTGCGCTGGAGCGGTATTCAAGCCCGCCGGCGCCTTCAGCCCGATAGCGGGCCACCCATTTCGTGAGTGTGGAGCGGGCGATGCCGGCTTCAGCGGCGACGTGAGCGATGGGCCGGCCGCCTGCGAGGACGCGGGTGACGAGGCGCTGTCTTCCTTCCGGGGTCAGTGGGGCGTTAGCGTGGGTCATCGGAGCGGGTCTCTTTCTGCTGGATGGTTGCTTAGACACCACCCATCGTGCAGTCCAGGGGCCCGTTCCTTCATCCCCGCTCGGTGACTACAACGTCATGACCCACAACAATTAGGCGTCAGCTCCATCGACGTCATGGACGACGTTGCCGTGCTCCCGTATGAGTGGAGGGAGCTCCTCGACCTCCTCGAACGGTGTGGCGTCAGTGTCGTGGCGCATGAAGGGACCAGCGAGAGAGTTCCAGACAGCCTCGCGATCGTCCGCGGTGAGGACGAATGGTCGACCGCAGAGAGCGCAGCTCGCTTCTTGTCGAGCACCGCGCATCACGAATCCCTAGTCATCATCGCGGGCGACGACACCGCCGTTCTCGACCAGCAGCTTCGAAGGCGCGGAATGCCGACGCTCGGACAGCCTGCATCATCGACGGACCCGGCGTGCCAGCTGCTGCCGCTGTTCCTCTCCGCACTCGTCCCACCGGTCGATGTCCACCGTGTCGCCGAGTTCCTCTCCTTCCGCGTGACTGTGCAACGCGACCCCCACCAGGCTGAGTCCCGATCAGCGGGGATCGTGCCTCACGCGGTGCGGAACGCACTGCTCGGAGCTCTCGTCGCCGAACCGGGCATCTCTGGCGATGACGACTCCGCCTGGGTGCACGCATTGTTCGCGCTGCGGGCCGCCGCCCAGACCGACGATGACCGGCGGGCGGTATCGGCGTGGTCGATCGCGCAGTCGCTCGATGGATTCCTCCGGACGGATCCTCCGACCGTCGCGGACAACTCCGTCGACGTCGACAGCATCACGGCGGCTGTGGGCTGGCTTGCTCAGCGGGTGCGCGCACTGGGAGGAGGCGAACCCACCCGGTTCATCGACATCGCCACCGCTCACATCAGCACATTCCTCGATACCCTCCGTCTCATCGGATCGCAGACTCTCCTCATCCGCGAACTGTTCGACATCGTCGAGGTGTGTGCGCCGAGCGCGATCACGCCCGCAAGTCCGGCTCACGCTGCGCCCTGGACTGTCGTCACCGATCCCGCGCATGTCCCACCCGGGGCGGAGACCGTTCTCTGGTGGTCGGCCCACAGCCCGGAGACTTCCCAGCCCCACATCTGGGACGACGACGAGGCCGTCGCGCTCGAAACGGCCGGGGCGACCATCCCAACTGCGGCGCAGCGCGATCGACTCGTCCAGGCGGCGTCCCTGCGCGGCCTGTCCCACGCGACGAACCTCATCGCCTTCTGTCCCGGTGTCGTCGGCGGCGCCGAACGCCGGCTCCACCCTGCGCTCATTCAGATCGCCGAACAGTACGCGCAGCACCGTCCGGATCTCTTCAGCAGTCCACCGCCCGCGGTCGATGACGTGCTCGTCCACCCCGCGATCGCTCACCCGGTGGCGTGTCACGGCGGTGGCGAGCGGTGGTCACTCTGGGATCAGAGCCTCAGCATCCGTCGGGTCCTTCCGGAGGAGATCGCCGTGCCGGAGCGGGTCTCGCGGACCGTCGACGGCGACTTCGCGCACCTGCTGCCGCATCGGCTGTCCTACTCGCAGATCGACCCTGCTGAACTCCCCGCTGGCGTGGACCCTGGAACGCGGCCTGAGTCTCTCCTCGGGCTACGGCGTCCAGGTGCCCACCGGCAATCGGATGATCGGCACGCTTGTCCACGCGGTCGTCGAACACCTCGTGCGTACAGGAGCTGTCGCCGACGACGCGGTCCCCTCACCGCAGATGATCGCGAGGACCTTCGAGCAGTTCGTCCCGCGGTTCGCGTCCGAACTGCTATTGCCGGGCCAGAGCTCGCGGCACAACGCCCTCCGCACGACAACGATCGGTTCACTCACCCGCCTCTTCACCGCGCTGAGAGACCGCGGGGTGCGGATCACCGGAGCAGAGACGGAGTTCATCGAACCCTTCACCCTCACCATCGGCGGTATGCGCCACGACTCTGAGCTACGCGGGTTCAGGGACCTCGATGGGGAGACCACCGACGGCCGGCGCGCAGTGCTCGACCTGAAGTGGACGTTCTCGACGACCCGCTACCGGCGGATGGTCACCGACGGCGAGGCCGTCCAGCTGAGCGTGTACGGACAGGTGGTGGGGACCTCGGGCGGGGGAGAACCGCCGCTGACGGCCTTCTACATGCTCAAGCAGGGACAGTTCGTCTCCGCCGACCGCGACCTGGACCCGGATTCGCAGGCCGAGGGCGACCCCGCCCATCTGTGGCCGCGGATCCAACGGTCCGTGGAACACGCCCTCACGGGTCTCTCCACGGGTCGCTTCGAAGCCCTCGCCGCCGACGCGTACCTGGAGACCGGCACGCTGTTGGGCGGTGAGAAGAAGCCGTACAAGGACGCCATCGCTGCGATCAGTGACGACGCTGCCGTCGATGGACGCCTCTTCATCGACGCGAATCAGGCTTACAGCGACTTCACGCTCATCTACGGGCTGACAGGGGACTACTCGTGACTTTCACCGTCATCACCGCTTCCGCCGGCTCCGGGAAGACCTACCGCCTCACGCAGGTGCTCTCCGAGCGACTGTCCACACCTGGCGAATCCGGCACTCCGCTGCAGGCGAGCGAAGTCATCGCGACGACGTTCACCGTGCGTGCCGCCGCGGACCTCGTGGAGAAGACCCAGCAACGACTGCTGGACGACGGCAACATCACCGCCGCCGAGGAGATCCAGACCGCCCTGATCGGCACGATCCACTCCGTGTCCGGTCGACTCGTCTCCGAGTATGCGATCGACGCCGGTTACTCGCCGCAGCTGCGCGTTCTGGACGAAGCGGAGCAGAAGAAGGCTTTCCACACGGCCGTGGACGAGGTCATCGCCTCCGCCGAGGCCGAGCATCGCGACCTGCTCATCCGCACCGGCCACGACGGTGAGGCTGCGGACGAATCGCGGTTCGCGTCGAGCATCGCGTGGGCGCAGATCGTCAACACCGTCGTCGAGGAGGCACGGGAGAACCAGCTCGGTGCGGATGACCTTCGTCACTCCGCCGAGGCCTCGGTCCAGGAGTTTCTCAGCGTGCTGCCCGCCGCGGGCGACGACGGACGGTCGCAGTGGCTGGAACAGCTGAGGACCGATGTCGATGTGCTCCGGTGGGCGCTGCGCGTGCACGACGGGGATGTGGAGCCGGGCGCCGCCCCTGTTGACTTTGAAGGGGTGCGCATCGACGGGCGCAGCCGCGGCAACGTCGAAGGCAGCATCATCTCGCTGGAGAAGTTCCTCCGACAGTTCGACGAGTCGAGTGGGGGAGCGGATGCTGAGGTGTCCCGCGAGGGGTCGACCGGTGACCGGTTCGCCCGGGTGCCGTGGAAGACCTGGGCGACGATCGCCTCGGCGGGGTACGGCGCTGCGGAAGGCGGGAAGAAGCCGGGGAAGGTGCCGCTGGGCGTCTTGACGGGATCGAGCGCTGCACGCGTGTCACGCCAACTGCTGGCCAACAGCGCGTTCCAACGAGACGTCATCGACCTCATTCGCCTCGTATTCGACACGGCGATCGAGTCGCTCGCCGAGTATGAGAAGTACAAGAACGATCTGGGCGTCATGGACTTCGTCGACCAGGAGGTGCGCGCGCTCGACCTGCTGCGGTCGAACGCGCGCGTGCGGTCGTCCGTCGCCTCCCGGTACCGGCTGCTGGCGGTCGACGAGTTTCAGGACACCTCACCGATCCAATTGGCGCTCTTCATGGAGCTCGCCCAGCTGGTCGACGACGTCATCTGGGTCGGGGATCGGAAGCAAGCGATCTACGGGTTCCGCGGAGCCGACCCGGAGCTCATGAGTGATGTCTTCGCCTCGCTGGTCGACGGTACGAGCGGGTTGGGTACGGCGCAGACGGAGAACCTCGGCTACTCGTGGCGGTCCTCGCAGGCCCCGCTGGATCTGTCGAACACGCTCTTCCGATCCATCTTCGCCGACCAACCCGAGGACGAGGTGGTCCTGGAGATCCCGCCGCAGCGAGAGGCCCGACGCTACGAGGGCGGACGGGAGGTCTGGGTTCCTGACACGGACAAGGGGAAGGACGCGCGGGCCGGATCGCGATTGACGACGACGATCGCCGACGGAATCGTCGACTTCCTCAAGCGGGCACCTCAGCTGCCCGTCTCGTCAGGTGAGGCTGGCACTGGCGGGGGTGCGGCCTCGGAAGCGGCCCCGGTGGCGCATCGGGCGGTGGAGCCGGGGGACATCGCCGTTCTCGTGCGGTCGAACAGCGAGGTCGCCCGCGTGGTGGACGGACTGCTGGAGCGCAGTGTGCCCGCGACCGGGTCCGCGGTCGCACTGCTGCAGACCCGGGAGGGGCAGTACGTGCGGGCGGGCTTCGCCGCCGTCGTCGACTCGAACGACACCGTGGCGCTCACGGAACTCGTGACGCTCCTTCCGGATCACGCACGGCGCGAGACGTGGTTCGACGACGCGGTGCGAATCGTTGACCGTGACGAGCGCAGGGCGCATCCGCACACGTGGTGGGAGGACGAGACGCTGCACGCGCTCGCCTCCCTGCGGGGGAGGGTCTCCGATGTTTCGCCGTCCCAGCTGCTCGTGGAGGTCATCGATGCGCTGGATCTGCCGCAGCGGATCAAGGGGTGGTCGGCGCCGGAGACGCGGTTGGCGAACCTCGACGGATTGCGGCAGCTGGCACTCGAGTACGAGGAGTCCGCGCGGTCGACACGGACTCCTGTGAGTGCGGCAGGTCTGCTGGCGCACCTCACGGACGTGGGTGACGAATACAGCGATGCGACGGCGCACGATGCGGTGCTCGTGACGACGATGCACCAGTCGAAGGGACTGCAGTGGCCCGTGGTGGTGACCGGGATCCCGCAGAGCCGCGACTGGGGGCACAAGGTGGTGAGCGTGCAGAAGGCCGAGGCGTTCGACGTGCTGAAGCCGCTGGATGGTCGGTCGATCCGGTTCCTGCCGCGGGTGCTGGATGGGTATGACGAGCTGAAGGAGCGGTTGGACGGCAGCGCGGTGGTGAGTGCGGGGAAGGTCGCGGAGCGTCGGGAGTCGGCGCGGCTGTACTACGTGGGTCTCACGCGAGCGGAGCTGTACAGCATCGCCGCGTTCGCGTATCCCGACGGGCAGGGGAATGCGCTGGCGGAGGCGATCGACAGTGATGTGCCGCTGCTGGAGTGGGATATGCCCGAACCAGGGACCGCTGCTGGTGAGGTTCGGGTGAACGACCTGCGGGTCGGTGCAGCGGAGGGCATTGGGCTTGCGGGGACGAATCTCGCAGTGACGATGCGGATGAGTGCGATCGGTGACGAGCCGCGAGTGCTGGAACGGGAGCGGGCAATGTCGGCGTATGCGTACACCGATGTTCCGCTGCGCAGGCCGCCTGATCGCGACGACCTGATCCCTGCGCGTTTCACGGCGAGCAGCGCGCGGTCAGAGGGGATCGACGCGGACATCCGTGTGGTCGCGCAGCTGGGTGAGCCGCTGATCGCGAAGGGCGGGGTCGACTGGGACGTTGTGGGCGATGCTGTCCATGCGTACTTGGGCATCCCGCACCAGGTGCTGCCTCCCGCGATGGCGCGTGAAGCAGCCCAGCGGATCGTGGATCGGTGGGTCGTGGGCGACGTGGTGGGCGCGGACGTGCTGGTTGAAGCCGGTGCGCGATGGGCTCGGTGGGTGGAAGCGACGTATCCCGGCGCAGAGATCCTCACGGAGCAGCCGATCGCGTGGCGGAACGAGCTCCATCAGGAGATGGAGGGGTGGATCGATACGCGCATCATGCTGGCCGATGGGGGTCACGTGCTCGTCGACCACAAGTCATACCCGGGCGTAGACCCGGTGGGGCACGTGCGAGAGAACTACGTGGGGCAGTTGGCGGCGTACGCGGCCGCGCTGGAGGCCACGACGGGGGAGCGGCCGCGGGAGATCCTGGTTCACCTGCCGCTGCGCGGTGAGGTGGTGGGAGTGGAAATCCGAGAATGAGGCTCTCGGGGCGTCCGTATGAGGGTAGGCTGTGGAAAGGCGACTGAAGAATGTCCTTCTTCATCAGATATCACGGGGAGCCCTTCGAATGACTTCGCAAACTGACCCGAAACTCAACGCAGTAGTCGATGCAGTGCGCGCGATACCGGCCGAGAACTTCAATGCCTATGGTGGCGGATGGCCAGAGGAAATTTCTACTGCGTTGTTGGACGCGGTCTTTTCCATGCGTGCAATCTACCGATCGGAGAGGCCCGGTGTGGGCGTCAGCGGGCGGCTGTCGACGTTTCGTGACGCTCACAGCGAGGCTAAGAACGATCTCACGCTTCTCCATGCAGTCGGGGAACGAGAGATCGAAAGGATCATGGGGAGCACGAAGTCGGCGCAGCGGCTGAAAAGCGTCGTCGCAATCGAGGCGGCGAGACGCTTTGTCGAAAGCGGTGTCGTGACGGCGAATGACTTCCGGAGCAAGGATATCGCGGAGATGAAGAAGGTTTATACCAGCGTGAGAGGGCTTGGCTGGGTGACTTTCGAATACTTCTCGATGCATCTGGGGGTCCCGGGGGTGAAGGCTGACACGATGATTGTGAGGTTCGTGAACCGCGCGCTGGAAGCGAACGGTCTGCAGCACGTCACACCTGGAGAGGCAAGGTCTCTGGTGGTTGAAGCCCATGGACAAACAGGACTGGGCGAATCACTGATGCACTTCGACCACGCCGTGTGGCTCTCAGAGAGTGACAGGGCCTGACCGGAAACGTGGGTCGGGTATTGAACCTGACAGCGGCAGTTGTCTGCTATTCCGGTGCCTGTCGTCTGCGAGGCAGGACTTGGACTCGGATATGGCCGTCAAGCCAGTCTTGGTCTCCATAGCGACTATGCGCGCGAACTGAGGTGATTTCGCCAGAAGGCAGACGACGAAGATGTTCGCGCACACGATGCGACTCTGGTCGCTTCATTCGTTTCAAATGCTTATCGTTCCAAAGCCGCGATGTATTTCGTGCGCGGTCCGCGGAGAGGGGAAAGTTTTTCACCGCGGGATCTGAGAGCCCTCTTGCGAGTCCCGCAAGGAAGCGCGCGAGGACACCAGCGTTGAGGTCCCTCGGGGAAACGTCCTCCATCTCGAGCTGGGGCAGGGACCCGGTTATCAGGAAACCTTCAAGATCAGAGACGGTTGTCTTTGCGATGAAGCAGTGGTTCAGGCTCATGTCCCAGGCAAAGATTTCTGGCTTGTTTCTGAACAAAGCCAGCCCGCGAGTTGTAGGTAGCGCTGTCAGGTCGTCCCACCGCGCTGATAGCGGAGAATTGTGCAGCGCGTGAGTTCGTGTATCGTCTGGCACGACCAGAGCGAAGCGGTTGTCTATCGCTTGCAGAAAAACCGCTGAGGCGCGTTCTTGGCGTATAGTTGCCAACTTCCTGAAGAGATCTTCAAGCGCATCGAGGACGGTGGCGAAGTCGATGCTGGCGTCCGTTGCTTGAAGCGCGCCGTGGATCTCAGCCGGGGTGGACTGCTTGCTTGCGGTTCTACGGCGAGACTGCGGTACGTGAATGATGGGTTTGCTGGGAGCTGTCTTTCGCAGTGGCATTGGGTTGGATGGCTGGGTCCTCTCGGTCGCTGTCCATTCGCGGTGCACTTGTTCGGCACGTCGACGTGCTGTAGAAGCGCGAGTCGGGCCCAATCTCGGTTGGAGATCCTGCTCAACGGCGTCAAAGAAGCGTTTAGCATCTTCTGGTAGAGGGTCGCCTTTGATGAGAGTCCGTACAATCGCCTTTTCGAGCAAGACGGGGTTCATCTTTCCAAGACGCGGTCTGACTCGATTTGTTATCTGAGTCGCGAAAGTCTTTTGCGCTGGGTCTAGCTTCGCGTGCGCAATGCGGAACTTCTTCGGATTTTCTTTTGCGGAGGTACGGCGAGTTTCCGCAGGTCGGGTGTGGGATATTGGTTGTGGCTTGTTCCTGGGGGCGGGGGCTGGCACGGTCGCTCTCTTGCCGCGTTTTGGGGTGTTTCCGGCCAACGATGACTTCAGCTGTAGTAGCTTCGCATGCGCTTCAGGGTTGCTGTCTTCGATTCGCAACGTGACCATCCTTTTCTTCTATGTTTGTGAGTGTCGCATACACTACTGACTCAGCGACCGCCCTCGAACCTTTCAGGCGGTGCAAGCGAAAATATGCGGTCTCCGCGCGTCTGGATGAAGAGAGAAGTTCTCATCAGCGAGGATGGTTCCATGACCTCGGTTTTCGGATGGGTGGCCACGGACGCGGAGCAGCGTCGGCGGATGACGGAGCTCGTCGATCAGTTCCGGGACTCGACGACCATCGACGACCTGGGCCTCGGTGGCATACGCGATGCGTTCGCAGACGCCCTCTTCCCCGGCACGTCCACATTGCACACCCGCATCCGCTACGCCCTCTTCGTCCCGTGGCTCATGCAGCTGGCCGCCGATCGTCGGTCGAGCGTCACTGAGATGTCAGCGGCATTCGCGCGCAGCGAATTCCAGCTGACCACGGCATTACTGGAGGGCCGCGAAGTCACAGGGGTAATCGGCAGAGTCGCAGGCGCCGACCTCAAGCGGACCGCTTCCGTCGTGTACTGGGGGATGCTCTCCTCCTGGGGTGTGATCTCGCGAGGATTCACCCTGCGCCAGTACTTCGAGCGGGTCCTCCTGCGCCGGATGCAAGCGCGCACACAGCCTCGGACGGACGACCCCGAAGCCGTGTGGGAGCTGACTCCGACCGGTCTCCACGAAGGACTGCCGTCTGCTCCTCCTGACCTGCTCACGTCGACGGACTTCACTCTGCGGCCAGAGGACGCGCGGTTCCTGCGTGAGTCGATCACCTACAGCGCCCCTGATTCGTTGCTGGCGCATCTGGTGCAGAACCAGCCGGACGGATGGACCGATCGGGACTCGGCCCCAGAGTCGTTCGCCTCCCCAGAGGTCATGCGCGATCTGCCGCCCGAGCTCCACAGCGAGGTCGATCGCGCGTACAGATACTCCGTCGCCACCCACGGGGCGAACCTGCTCTACAACCTCGTCCTGGCCCGCCGGACACACCGCGAGCGTGACGATGGGAGCACGTACGGCGAGCACTATGAGGCGTGGATACGCGAATGGTTCGACGAGGCCAGATCCGTCGGGGTGCCGGACAGCGAAGACCTCCGCCGAATCTGGATGATGGTCACGTCGACAGGGCGCGCGCTGTCCCCGTCGACAAGGACCTTCGTCGAGGGTTGGTGCGCGTCCGTCGCGGACTCGACCTCGGCCGAAGACCTCATTCACAGTCAGAGTCTCGCGACGCGAGTGGCGAACCGGGAGCAGGAGAAGAAGGGGCCTCGGGCGCGGCTCAACCCGAGCAACCGCCAGGCGCTGGACGCATGGACCGGTGCCGCCGGCACCGGCCGCAACACGTTCCGCTGGGGCATCGTCCGCGACCATCTGCAGGACCTCTACGACGCGGAGGCCGCCTCCTGATGCTCGGCCCCGACGACCAGCTGCTCCTCACCGACGCACTGCGGCCACCGGTCGGCTTCGATATCGAGTGCGCGGTCGCGACCACGTACTCACTCACCGTCGAGTCCGTTCTCGTCGCACCGATGTCGTTCGCGATGTCCCACGGCGACGTTCTTCCTCAGGGATCCGAGGGAGACACCGTCGGAGTGTTGGATGCCGTCCAGAGGTATATCGACCTCACAACCGTGTTCGTCCAGTCCGGTGGCATACATCTCCCTGCGTCCCACAGCCGCATCCTGACGTTCCTCGAAGACAGCATCGTCGAAGTGGAGCCACCGGAGCGGACGGGATCGTTCCACCCCAAGGTGTGGGCGGTTCGCTACGGTGCCGATGACCTCCCGCCGCACCACCGCCTCATCATCACGAGCCGAAACCTCACGCAGGACTCGTCCTGGGACACGATCCTGGTCCTCGACGAATCTGCGGACGGACCGATCGAGGGGCGACCCGCCGCCGACTTCGTCCGGAGGCTCCCCGATCTGGCGACCCGGCCCACGGATGAGAACGGCGGGGAACGAGCCCGGCGGGTGGAAGGCCTCGCGGATTCGCTTGCGACCGCCAGGTTCGCCTTGCCCGCTCCGTATACAGATGGCTCCTTGCTGCCGATGGGGCTCGGGGAAGCTGAGTGGCCCTTTCCCCAGAGTGCGGAGAAGGCGCTCGTCATCAGCCCGTTCCTCGCGGCGGGTCAGCTGGACGCAGTCCGATCGAGTGCGGAGGACGCGACACTCATCTCACGGGCGGACTCGATGAATGCGCTCGGTGGGCATGCACTGCGCGCATGGGACACCCGAGTTCTCCACGCCGCGGCGGAAGGGACCGACGACGACGCAGAGATGGACAGCGATGGAACGTCTCCAGTACTTATGGAGACCGGTCTGCACGCGAAGACCGTCGTTCTGGACGGCGCGGACGGAGAATCCATCACCGTGACCGGCAGCGCGAACATCACGCAGTCAGCATGGACTCGGAATGTCGAGTTCGACGTGATCCTCCGGGGACCGACGGCGACGACCGGAGTCGACGCAGTCCTGGGTGGAGGGGGCGCCCCCATCGGTCTCCGATCCATCACCGAGCCATTCACACCAGAGCATGAGGAGCCGGAGACGGACACCGAACGTGCCGTGCGTTACCGTATCGAGCACTTCCACCGTGAGCTGGCGCGCCGACAGCCCGTCCTCGATGTGACGATTCTCGACGACAACACGGTCTCGGTCAGGTTGGACCTCGACGTGCCGGACGACGCACTCACTGCGAACACCACCGTCTGGCTGCAGTCCGTGGCGGCCACGGCGCGAGGAATGGAGAGCGAGGGAGTCTGGACAGTCGCACCGGTGAACGTCACGAGGTTCCTCGCTGTGGAGACGACCGAAGACGTCGACGGGGCTGCGGTGACGCGGCGCTGTATCCTCACCTGCGCGCTCTCAGGAGACCCGATCGATCGGCGTCGTGCTGCTCTAGCAGCGATCCTCTCCAGTCCTCGAAGCGTCCTGCTCTATCTCGCGATGCTCCTGGGTCTTGATCCGAACGATGCAGTCCTCGCCGCAGACGCTCAGGGGGACGGTTCAGCAGACGCCTCCCTGACCGCGGCGAGCGGCGAGCCGCCAGGTGCGGGGCTTCCTCCCATCGTCCTCTTCGAACCCCTCATGCACGCGACGAGGGATCCGAAGCAGCTGGCGACGGTTGCAGGTCAGATCGACGAACTGCGTGCCATGCCCGGTGCGGAAGAGCGCCTTCCGCAAGAGTTCCTCGACATGTGGGACGTCGTCCTCGCAACAGTCCGCCCGAAAGGTGCGCCATGACAGACGAACGTCCCGACCTCGGGCAGATCCTCAGCGGACTGAAACCCTTTCAGCTGGCGACCGTCGAGCACGTCTTTGCGCGGCTCTGGGGCGACGGTGACACCGTCGACCGCTTCCTCGTCGCGGACGAGGTCGGACTGGGGAAGACGCTCGTGGCCAAAGGCGTCGCGGCGAAGGCGATCGATCACCTGTGGGGGAGCGCTGAGGACGCCGGCCGACCAATCACGATCGTCTACATCTGCTCGAACCACCAGATCGCGCGGCAGAACCTCGCCCGCCTCGCGCAGCTGACCGACGGTGTCGTCCAGTCCAATGCCGACCGCCTCACGCTTCTTCCACTGTCCCTGCGCGAGGTCGAAGGCAGGCGCGTGCAGGTCATCGCCTTCACCCCCGGAACGTCGCTGGAGCTGGGCCGTGCGACGGGGAAGTTGGAAGAGCGGGCGCTCCTCAAGCGGATGCTCACACAGGCGTTCCCCGCCGATGACTTCACGGATCCGTCGTGGATCAGCTATCTGGCGGTGGGGGCTTCGGAAGAGCGCTTCGCCGCGAGAGTGGCCGAGTTCGAGAAAGAGCGCGATCTGCCCGAAGGCCTCGTTCGGCAGTTCCGGGATCACCTGCTCGCGCAGTCTGGTCCCGGAGGTGAGGGGCTCCTCGCGGAGCTGCTGCAGAACCAGCGGGCATGGGCTGAGGGCTCGGTGCCGGACGACGAGGCGGTAGCACTGCGGAAGATGCTCATCTCCCAGATGCGGATCGCCATGGCCCACGCGTCCATCGATCTGCTGAGACCGGACCTCGTGATCCTCGATGAGTTCCAGCGATTCAAAGACCTCTTCGCTGATGACAGCACGATCACTCTTACCGACGCGCAGAAGCTCGCTCAGCAGGTCATCAGCACAGACGGTGCGAAGACTCTGGTGCTGTCGGCTACGCCGTACAAGATGTACACGCTGTCCGACGACGTCGACGGCGAAGACCATTATCGCGACTTCACGAGCACGATCGCATTCCTCGCCGGGAGGCAGCCCGCCCAGCAGATCACCCGATGGCTGAGCACGATGCGCCGCGGGATCATGACGGGGACACCCGACAGTGTCGCCGGTGCCGACGCCGCCCGCGAGCAGGCGGAGGACGCACTGCGTTCAGTAATGTCCCGCACTGAGCGGTTGGCGGCCACAGCGGACCGGAACGGGATGCTGACGACCAAAGAGCTCGGAACTCTCAGACTCGATCCCTCCGACGTGAGGGGTTGGCGAGCGCTCGACGACATCGGACAGGAACTGGGCGTGGGAAGTCCCTTCGAGTTCTGGCGTGCAGGGCCCTATACACACAACATGATGGATTCGTGGGGCTACAAGCTGCAGGAGAAGCTGCTCGACCGTCTGGAGCGCGGAGACAGGGGTCTGGTCCAGAAGCTCCGGGTGCATCGAGACGCGCTGCTGCCATGGCCGACGATCCGCGCATACGGGGAAGTCGACCCTGCCAACGCCAAACTCCGAGCACTCATCGACGACTTGGTATCGCAAGACGCATGGCGGCTGGTCTGGATCAGCCCGTCCCTGCCGTACCTCGAACCCGCAGGCGTCTACGCGAGCGACGGCGCCCGCCGCTTCACGAAGAAGCTGATCTTCTCCGCGTGGAACGTCGTGCCCAAGACGATCGCCTCGCTTGTGAGCTACGACATGGAGCGGCGTGCCGTCCGGTCCGACCCTTCCGCAGCTGCGCGGGAGAAGACGTACGGGAGCGGCTCGCCAGCGACACCGTTGGCGTTCGGATGGGACTCGGAGCGCGATTCCCCGAGAAACCTCCCCAACCTGTCCGTGATCTACCCCTCTGCGACGCTTGCCCGGGCGGGAGACCCTCTGAGGGTCGCGCAGGAGACGGGCGAATCGTTGCCGCTGGATCCTGAGATGTACGGAGGGCACGTGCATCAACGCATCGAAGAGATGCTCGCGCGAGCGGGCGTAGAACCACAGCGTGGCGGCGACGGTTCCCGCCGTCGCTGGTATGGGCTGGCACCGATGCTCCTCGACCGTCTCGTCGCGGAGGATGAGGGGTGGGTCGCCGATCTTCCGATGAGGGCCTGGTCTGATCGCCATGAGGGCTCGCGTCTTGCGGACCACGCACGATGGGCTAAGAAGGACATCGACGAGCTGGAGGAGGTGCTCGGTCCTCCACCGGAGGATCTCGCTCTGGTTCTGACGGTCATCGCGGCCGCGAGCCCCGGGGTCTGCGCTCTGCGCGCGCTCACCCGATCCGCAGACGATCCGGGTGCGCTCTACGACGCCGAGGTCCGAGCGCACGCGCTCCATGCGGCGATCGGTCTGCGGAATCTCTTCAACCGGCCGACGGTCGTGTCCATCGTCCGCGGTGCGACAGACGATGCCGGGGCAGATGCGGATTCGTACTGGCGACAGGTGCTCCGCTACTGCTTCGACGGCAATCTCCAGGCAGTGCTCGACGAGTACTGCCACATGCTCATGGATGCTGGCCTGGAGACCGCGTCGCCCGCGGTGCAGGCCGGGACGCTCGCAGAGCGCATCCATGGTTCTGCATCGATTCGCACGGCACAGAACGCCGTCCACCACTTCGACGTCGCACGTGGGAAGGCCCAGGTGGACGTGCACCACCTCAAGTCCCACATCGCAGCCCGGTTCGGCCGTGCTGCGACGAGTGACGAGGCCTCCGAGCGCGAGGCGACGGTGCGGGAAGGTTTCAACTCCCCGTTCTGGCCGTTCGTCCTCGCGAGTACGTCCGTGGGGCAGGAAGGCTTGGACTTCCACACGTACAGCCACGCGGTCGTGCACTGGAACCTTCCATCCAACCCCGTCGACCTCGAACAACGCGAGGGCCGCGTCCACCGGTTCAAGGGCCACGCTGTGCGGAGGAACATCGCCGATGAGTACGGTCCCGCTGCGGTGGGGGAGGTGGGTGATCCGTGGCGGAGGATGTTCGACTCCGCCGAGGCCGACCGTCCCGCAGGCGATTCGCTCCTGGACCCGTACTGGGTCAGGACCGGTGACGCCGCGATCGAGCGCTACGTGCCGGCGATGCCGCTGAGTATGGAGAGCCGGCGGTACTCGTCACTTGTGCGAACGGTCGGTGCCTACCGCTATGTGATGGGTCAGCCTCGACAGGAGGAGCTCATCCGCTATCTGGGTCCGCACGCGGAGCACTTGAAGATCGACCTGTCGCCGCCCGAGTTCCGTGGGATGTAGATGCCGTATGACGGGGAGGGCGTGTGCCCTCGAAGGTCTGTGTCCGTACCGAATGGCAGTGTTACGGATGTAGAACTGATGGATCGGTCCTCACGATCTGCGGGGACGGAAGAGAAGATCGGACAGCATATGAGTATCGCGCGTGACTCGAAGAGTGCGACGGTCCGCACGACAGCGGTCAAGAAGTCGCAGTCTGCACCCTTGCCGGACCTCGCCGAAGAGCAGGCATATGTCGATCATGCGTATGAGACGCATCGGCAAGCAGCTCTCGCGACGCAGAAGGTACGCGCTACCCCGTCAGCCACACCAGCGGACCACCGCGCGAAGAGCGCGACACTGTCGGGTGAAGCACGGCTGGGACCCAACGACCCGGCGTCAGTCGGGTGGATGGAAGACGCAACCGGTCGTCGGTACTACATCGGCAAGACGACGATCCTGGACGAGGAGAAGACCCCGCTCGTCGTCAACTGGAAGACACCGATCGGCGGGAAGTTCCTCGCGGCGATGCCCGGTGACAGCCAGGGCCTCCGGTCGAAGAGGTCATTCACGACAGCCAAGAACACGATCAGGTCGTACTCTGACAGCCACTTCCGAACGTCTGCGCATGAGGGTGGAGGCGAACCTCCGGTCGAGGATCAGACTGACGCCGACGGGTCAGGATTCGCCCTCGACGATGCTGTGCTCGCTGCCATGGACGCGCATCGCGACTCGTCGATGCACGACATCGTCGCGACGATCCAGGCGGACCAGTACAGGATCCTGTCACACGATCCCGACGACATCCTGCTCATCCAGGGCGGCCCCGGAACGGGCAAGACGGCGGTCGCCCTGCACCGTCTGTCGTGGCTGCTGTACAACCAGGCGGGTGCTCAGGATGCGGATGACGTCCTGGTCGTCACGCCCAACTCGACCCTGACGGCCTATATCCGCAATGTCCTGCCGGCCCTCGGTGACGAGGGCATCAGGCAGATCGCGATCTCCGAACTGGGACAACGATTCGTGCGGAAGCCGCGCCACGAGTATTCGAGTGTCGGAGTACTGAAGGCCGACGCAAGAATGGTCGCAGTCCTGCACCGTGGGCTCCAGAACAGGGTCGGCCTGTCCGGAGACGAGCTCACAGTGCGGATGCCTGCGACACGGGAAGTTGCGGTTCTCCCTGCACCTGCGGTGAATGCCGCGGCGAAGCGATACAGCCACATGCCGTACCTCGCGGGCCGTACGGCACTTGCGGAGAAGCTGCGGCAGGAGCTGGTCGATCGGTACCCGCTTCCGAGGAGGAGTACGTTCGAGCAGTCGTTCGACGCCCAATCGTTCAACAGCCAGGTCGACCGCGTGTGGCCGGCGCTGTCCCCACAGCAGTTCCTCCGTGACCTCTTCTCATCGAAGCGCCAGCTCGCAGCTGCGAGCGAGGGGATCCTCTCCGACGAGGAGACCAACCTCCTCTACCGGGCGTCCGCTCCATCGATCTCCGAGGAGGGCTGGACCGATTCCGACGCGTTCCTACTCCACGAGGTCCAGGCGCAGCTCGATCCCGCGAAGATCCGCAGATACGGCCACATCATCGTCGACGAAGCTCAGGACCTTGCGGGTATGCAGCTGCAGGCGATCAAGCGCAGTTCGCGCAACGGGGCGTTGACGCTCGCCGGTGACGTTGCTCAGTCAACGGGCGCCAACCGCCGCGATTCGTGGAAATCCGTCATGGACCTTCTCACCCGACGACCGCCCGGTCAGCTGTGGAGTGCGGAGGCGGTGACGCGGAAGACTCTCAGGTACGTGTACCGAGTGCCTCGCGAAGCTCAGGTGCTTGCGAATTCGCTGCAGGATGAGGTCGCGCCCGATCTCGATGTCCCGCAGTCGATGCGCGATGCGGGCTACGTCCCGAGAGTGACGCGGGCCGAGCGCAGCGACGTGGCGGATGCAGTTCTGAAGACGGTTGAGCCTCATGTCGCCGATGGACTCATGATCGGCATCATCGCGCCACTGTCTCTGCATGCTGCGATCGGACCAGCACTCACGGAGGCTGACGTCTCGTTCGTCTTCGCACGCGACGGCGAGCTCGGCGACGGCGTCAACGTGGTCACGCCCGAAGCGGCGAAAGGCCTGGAGTTCGATGCAGTCGTCATCGTCGACCCTCAGCAGATCTACGAAGGTGACGCGGGTGCACGACTTCTCTACATTGCGCTGACTCGCACGACGTCCCGGCTGGACCTCGTCATGGTGGACGGTCGAATGCCGGCTGCACTGCAGCCGCACCTCGACATCCCCGCTCCGGCCGTGCCCGTCCACGCACCGGCCGTGCCGGTCGAGGTCGTGTCGGCGAAGGGTCCTTCGCCGCGTCGTCACGCCTCGTTGACCGACGAGTTCGTGGCGATGACCGCGGAGCTCCACCTCGAGGCGATCGAGTCGCAGGTGCACCCCGAACTCGTTCCACGCGTAGTCGAGATGATGCAGGAGATGCTCATGAAGCGCGACGGGTCTTGACCTCAGGGGCCGTCCGCAGTGAAGTCCAGGCGCTTCGGGCGAAAGGCGATGAACACCGTGAGGATGACGCCTGCAGTCACGAGAAGTGCGGCTTCCAGGGACACCGCATCCGCAAGGATCCCTTCGAGGATCGAGGCCAGCGGTCGGGAACCGACGAAGCCGACCATCCACAGCGCCATCACTCGTCCACGCATCACCTGGGGGACACGCAGCTGAACCAGGTTCATCGCCGCGGTGTTGGCAATCATGAACCCGACACCTGCGACAGCGAATGCGCACATCGCTGTCACCGGAGTGGGTGCCAGTGCTACAAGAGTCGTGCCGAGGATCATAGCGGCAAGGCCAACCTGGAGGACTCGTGGTTGCCGCGCCGGCCAGCTGAGGAGTCGGTACGCGAAGAATCCGACGACGGCCCCGAGGCCGAACGCGCCGGTGAGCTGACCGACCACGTGAGTCCCGCCGCCGAGCTCGTCGGCGATGACCGGGGCGAGGGTGATCGAGGGTTCGGATCCGAATCCGACTGCAGCCACCACGATCAGCAGGAGGAGCATTGTGCGATCACGGCGTACATAGCTCAGCGCAGCACGGACCCGGAAGTCGGTGCCGGCTGCTTGCTCCGTTCCAGCAGGTAACGCAGCAAGCATAGTCATCACGACGAACAGCGCATGGGCCAACCCCGCGAGTGCGAACGCGAGGGCCGGGCTGTACTGGGCGGCAACGAAGGTCCCTCCGGCAGGACCAGCCACCCGGGCGAGGGTCATAGGGAGGGAGTTCAACGCCATCGCTGTCGGGAACTCGTCGCGGCGAATGAGCAAGGGGATGATCGACTGCTGTGCTGGCCCTCCCACCACGAACCCGAGCCCGGTGATCAGAGTCGCCGCGAGCACAATGACGGCGTCGAGCTGACCTTCGAGGTCACCGCGGACAAAGCAGAAGGCTGCCAACGACCCCGATCCCAGAAAGCAGAGCACTCGTCCCAGGACGATCTGTCGACCGATGTTGCCGCGATCGGCCCAGGTGCCGCTGAGTGGTGTGAGGAAGATCTGCGGTGCGAACTGGACGACGGAGACAAGACCGACCCACAGCGCCGATCCAGTGGCCGCATAGACCACGACTGCAGCCACGATGCTGTGGATCCAGATTCCCACCCCGCTGATCAGCTTGCCCCAGAAGAGCGCTCCGAACTGCCTATCGAGGGTCAGGCGCACCGCACCGCGCGGAGGAGTCTGGTCCCCTGCAGCGGAGTTCTCTGGGACGCCTCTCATGCCTGGACGAACCGCTCGTCGATGCTGAAGCTCAGCCGGTGCAGCAGCTCGGCGAGTTTCGTGACATCGTGATCGTCCCAGTCAACGGTGGCTTCTGCGATGACTTGTCGTCGGCGGACGGTCGCCTGCTCGAGGACCGCGTCACCTTGCGCACTGAGGCTTAGCCGCGTGTGGCGTTTGTCATCACCGCACACTGACTTCACGAGCAGGGATCCCTTGACCGTGTTGTCTATCAACCGGCTCGCAGTCGAGTGCTTCACGCCGAGTTCCGCGGCCACCTGCCCGATCGACGGGCCGCCGTCGTCGGTTGTCAATCGCGCGACCGCACGGAGCACTCGCACCGAAGCGATTCCGCCGTCAAAGCCCAGGCCGTCCAGGATCCACCTGTGATACGACGGGCGCTGAGTCGCGATCCGAAAGCTGTGTATCGCGTCGTCAAGCGAATGCAGATCCTTGGTGTCCATATCTATATGTGTAGCACATGCATATATTGCAGCCAGGTGCTACACAATGCTCGCGCTGTCTCGTTCAGCTCGGCATACGACGCGTATAGGACCTCTTAGAAGACGATTCGCAACATGGTCAGGAGTCACCAGCACCGCTGAGAAGCAGATCGTCCAATGACGTCGACGGGACTGCGATCCACCCTTCGACCCGGGCTGCTGAACGTGCCTCTGGCGGCGGCGCGTGCGTGAGTCCCAGGTAGTGCGCCCGCGCGATGAGGGCTGAGACCGAAGCGTCGAACGCATCATCGGATCGTTCTATGAGTCGCATGTGTTCGTCGCTGACGTCGAACCAGGGAGCGCGTGCGGTGAGTTTCTCGAGCGCGCGGCGACGGAGTGCTGCAGTCGTCTTGTAGCCGCGTACTACGACCTCCCACTGCCGTAGAGCCACGGCCGGGTACACCTCCACGACTCGGCCGGCACCGGAGCGGTCCACCGGCTCATCATCGCGGGCGAACACGTCGATTAGTTCGGCGCACCGCATAGCGGTGAGGCCGAGCCGGTCCGTCGCGACGCTCAGCGGACGCTGGCCGGTGAGCTCACGGACGAACCGGTCAGTGTGCCGGTAAGCGAGTCGCCTACGCCAGTCGAGTCCCGACTCGTCGCGTTCTGGCAGTTGCCCTGCGGCATGGGCGGTGAGGAACTCTACGAACTCGATCGGCCAGCCGAAGGCACAGTCGATGCCGACGGAACCGGCGCCTCGGGAGCGGTCGATGACTGTCTCATCGTCCACGTCCACCTGGAGGTGGTCGAGTGAGGCACCGCCTGCGTGCCACGAAATGGTGGCCAGCGCCGTCTTCTTCGGCTCTGCCGCGAGGTCGACGCCGACGGTGAACATGTATGCGAGCGTATCCGCTGACAGGCAGCAAAGCGCCCGGCTGAGAGTCCTCAGCCGGGCGCTTCGTCGGTCACTCACATGACACCGTCCATCATCACCATCCGGGGACGACGAAGATCAGCCACGTGACGATCGGTGCGATGAGGACCATGGAGAAGCCCCATCGCATGAGCTGCTTGAACACCTTGTCGCGTTCCTGCTCGGGCGAGTTCGCCACGACCAGAGCACCGGACGTGGAGAACGGGCTGGAGTCCACGACGGAGGACGAGATCGCCAGGGCGATGATGAGCCCGATCTCGCTCACGCTGCCGGTCATCAGGAACGGCACGGCCAGCGGGATGAGTGCACCCAGGATGCCGGTGGTCGACGCGAACGCGGAGACGACCGCGCCGATGAAGCAGATGATGAGAGCGGCGAACAGCGGCGCGCCCATGCCTGCGACCTGATCTCCGAGCCAGTCGATGGTGCCGAGTCGCTGCAGCAGTCCCACGTAGGTGACGATGCCGCAGATGAGCAGCACGGTCGGCCAGGCGACCTTGCTGACCGCGCCCTTGCTCACCTTGGGGGAGAACAGCGAGATGATCACGGCGATGCAGATCGCGGTGAAGCCCACGTCCTGGTTGAGCGGCGGGACGACCATGACGGCCAGCACGATGAGGCCGATGAGCGTGATGATGCGGTTGCGGTCCAGGGTGGTGACCTGTTCGTCCGCGTCTTCATCCTTGACCATCGTGGTCTGCACGGATCGACGGGCCGCACGGCGCTCCGGATCATCGCGGGGCGCGTCGGGCATCTTCGCTCCACGGGTGGTGGACCCGCCGGCACTGGAATCCTCCAGGCCGTGTCCGCGGTCGCGCTTGCCCAGCAGATCGCGTCCGCCGAACAGGTAGAAGCAGATCAGGCCCAGGATGACGTTGAAGAGGAACGACATGAGGAACAGCAGCACGGGGCTGCCGGGCAGGTCGTTGCGCTCGACGACCTGGTTGGTGATCGTGCCGAAGATGCTCAGGGGGGAGAACCCGCCGGCGGTGCCGCCGTTGATGACCATGAGGCCCATGAGCAGGGGCTTGATGCCGTAGCGCCGGGCGAAGCCCATGCTCATCGGGGCGATGATCGCGATCGCGGCGGGCACGACGGCACCGAAGCCGGTGAGGATTGCGGTGACGATGAAGAACACCCAGGGGATGAGCGCGACTCTGCCGCCCACCGCCTTGACCATCGCATGGACCATCCAGTCCACGGTTCCGTTGTCCTTCGCCAAGGCGAAGAGGTAGGTGACGCCTACGAGGATGAGGAAGAGGTCGGCAGGGAAGCCGGATAAGAGAGTGTCGACGTCCTCGCCCAGCACGAAGGTGCCGAACAGGAACGTCGCCATGAGCGCCAGGGCGCCCATATGGACGGACGTGAAGGTGGCGACGACGAACAACGCCACTAGGACGAGTATGGATAAGACTTCTAGAGACACAATTCGCTCCGATGCGATGTGGGAAGAAGAACGGGGTTGATTTCACCCATTGAAATCACGTATTGCTCATCGTGAAATCTTGCATCGGTGAGGCAGGTCACGTCAAGTGGGTCTCGCGTGGCGATCTTCGCCGAGTTTCGGGACATCTGTTCCGCGAGTTCTCGCGGAATTCGAGCGCTGTCCGGACTGCGGATAGCGTGTGCCGTGCGCCACTTCTGCGTGGTAACGTGATGAGAACTTGAAACCTTGATATCGCATCGTGGAATCAGTGAAGATTCTTTTCCGGTTCATCTCTTACCCCACGTCTTTCCGCGCCCGCGAGCGCACGAAAGGGACACGACCATGACTCACAGCGGACGGCACTTCCTGCAGATCCCCGGCCCCAGCAATGTTCCGGATTCTGTGCTGCGTGCGATCTCCTATCCCACGATCGATCACCGCGGACCGGAGTTCCAGGAGCTCTTCTCCCACGTCCTCGCCGGCATGGGCGACATCTTCGGCACTGCCAACCAGGTCGTCATCTACCCGGCGACGGGCACCGGCGCGTGGGAAGCCGCGCTGGTCAATACGCTGAACGCAGGCGATGAGGTCCTCTTCTTCGAGACCGGACACTTCTCCACCCTCTGGACCGGACTGGCGGAGAAGTGGGGGCTGAAGCCCACGGTCATCCCCGGTGACTGGCGCACGGGCGCAGACCCGGACAAGGTCCGCGAGGTGCTCGCCGCGGACACCGACCACCGCTTCAAGGCCATCTGCGTCGTCCACAACGAGACCTCGACCGGCGTCACGAGCCGCATCCCGGAGATCCGCCGCGCGATCGACGAATCCGGCCATCCGGCACTCTTCATGGTCGACACGATCTCCTCGCTGGGCTCCGTCGACTACCGCCACGACGAGTGGAAGGTCGACGTCACCGTGTCCGGGTCGCAGAAGGGCCTCATGCTCCCGCCCGGCATCTCCTTCAACGCCGTCAGCCAGAAGGCGCTCGACGCCCACAAGCACTCCACGCTGCCCAAGTCCTTCTGGGACTGGACGGAGATGCTCGCCTCCGGGAAGAACGGCCAGACGCCGTACACACCGAACACCAACCTGCTCTACGGGCTCAAGGAAGCCCTGCGGATGCTGAACGAGGAGGGCATGGACAACGTCTTCGCCCGCCACCAGCGCTTCGCCAAGGCCACCCGCGCCGCGGTCGAGGCCTGGGGCCTCGAGGTGCTCTGCACCAACGAGGACGAGCACTCGCCCGTCCTCACCGCCGTCATCATGCCGGAGGGCCATGACGCGGACGAGCTGCGGAAGATCATCCTCGACAAGTTCAACATGTCGCTGGGCGCCGGCCTGTCCAACCTCAAGGGCACGGTCTTCCGCATCGGCCACCTGGGTGACCTGAGCGACCTCACGCTCGCCGGCACCCTCGCCGGTGTCCAGATGGGCCTCCAGCTGGCCGGCGTCCCGATCAAGCAGGGCGGCCTCGAGGCGGCCCTCGACGTCCTCAAGGACAAGTGACCCCCTGATGAGCGGCTTCATCGCAGACCTCACGACCAGCATCGAAGGCACCGTCGACACGTCTGATCGCCGACGCGCCGAGTATGCGGTGGACGCCTCGAACTACCGCGTCGTCCCGCAGGTGGTCGCGTTCCCCAAGACCACCGCGGACGTCGTGTCCATCCTCGACGTGGCCCGCAGCCACAAGGTGCCGATCACCTCGCGCGGCGGCGGCACCTCGCAGGCGGGCAACGCGATCGGCACGGGCATCGTCATCGACTTCTCCCGTCACCTCAACAAGGTGCTGGACGTCGACCCCACCACGAAGACCGCACGGGTGCAGCCCGGCGTCCTCATGAGCGAGCTGCAGAAGGCCGGTGCCCCGCACAGCCTGCGATTCGGACCCGACCCCTCGACGAAGAACCGCGCGACGATCGCCGGCATGATCGGGAACAACTCCTGCGGCCCGCATGCCATCTCCTACGGCCGCACCGTCGACGTCACTGTGCAGATGGACGTCATCGACGGGATGGGGCGCCAGTTCACAGCGGGGGAGGGGCTGGCCCCCGTCCCCGGCCTGGCCGACCTCGCGGCACGCAACCTCGCTGTCATCCGCACGGAGTTCGGCCGCTTCAGCCGCCAGGCATCCGCTTATGCGCTGCAGCACCTGCTGACGGAGAACAAGCCGAACCTCGCGAAGTTCCTCGTGGGCAGCGAGGGCACACTCACCACCATCACGGAAGCGGTCGTCTCCCTGGGCGATGTGCCGAACTCACCGACCGTGCTCGCCCTGGGCTACCCGGACATGTTCGAGGCCGCGGATGCGGTGCCGCGCGTCCTGCCGCACAAGCCGCTGGCCGTCGAGGGCATCGACTCCCGCCTCATGGACATGGTCCGCGCCCACAAGGGTGCGGACGCGGTCCCGGAGCTGCCGGCAGGAGCCGGCTGGCTGCTGATCGAGGTGGGTGGGGCCTCGGCGGCGGAGGCAGTCGCGAACGCGCAGGCGATCGCGGCCGATTCCGGCACCGATTCCTACCGCATCATCCCCGCCGGCAAGGAGGCCTCCACCCTGTGGGGCATCCGCGCCGACGCCGGTGGTCTGGCGGGCCGGACCGTGACGGGCGACCCCGCCTGGACCGGCTGGGAGGATGCCGCCGTGCCGCCCGAGGTCCTGGGCGACTACCTGCGCGAGCAGGACGACCTCATGGACAGCTACGGGGTACAGGGCCTGCCGTACGGCCACTTCGGCGACGGCTGCGTGCACATGCGCACCGACTTCCCGTTCGACCAGCCGAACGGCACGCAGGTCTTCCGCGACTTCCTCATGGACGCGGGCCGCCTGGTCGCCAAGTTCGGGGGATCGGCTTCCGGCGAGCACGGTGACGGCCGCGCGCGCTCCGAACTGCTGTCCCTGCAGCACTCGGACGAGGCGATCACCGCTCTGCAGGAGGTCAAGCAGCTCTTCGACCCGCAGAACCTGCTCAACCCCGGCGTCATCGTCGACCCGCTGCCGCTGGATCAGGACCTGCGCCGTCCGCAGGCGATCTCCATCGGGGCGACGCCCGGAGGCTTCTCCTTCTCCCACGACAAGGGCAGCTTCACCAACGCCGTCCACCGCTGCGTGGGCGTGGGCAAGTGCCGGGCGGACATCTCCGGATCCGGCGGGTTCATGTGCCCGTCGTACATGGCGACGCAGGACGAGAAGGATTCGACGCGCGGGCGGGCGCGCGTCCTGCAGGAGGTCACCAACGGCGGCCTGATCGACGACTTCAACAGTGCCGCGGTGCACGAATCGCTGGACATGTGCCTCAGCTGCAAGGCGTGTGGCAGCGACTGCCCGGCCGGTGTGGACATGGCGCAGTACAAGTCGGAGGTCCTCCATCGCACGTATAAGGGAAAGGTGCGGCCGATCACGCACTACTCCCTGGGCTGGCTGCCCCTGTGGGGGCGCGCTCTGACGGCGGTGCCGGGAGTGACGACGCTGGCGAACGCCGCGCTGTCGTTCCGGCCGCTGGCGAAGCTGGTGCTGGCCGGCGGCGGGATGGACACCCGGCGCGGGATGGTCGAGTTCAACACGCGGCGCTTCTCCCGGTGGGCGAAGAAGAACGTGGGCAGCGGTGCAGTGCGTCGGGATGAGCTGATGCGCGACGAGTACGTGAAGACCGGCGATGTGCGGCGCGGCGAGAAGCCGCAGGTGCTGCTGTGGGCGGACTCGTTCTCCGAGTACCTGGACGATGCGGGTGCGCGGGCGACGGTGGAGGTGCTCGAGGCGTCCGGCTTCGAAGTCCTGCTGCCGCCGTCGCAGGCGTGCTGCGGACTGACGCTGATATCCACGGGCCAGCTGGATGCGGCGCGGTCGCGGCTGACGAACACGATGGAGGTGCTGGCGCCGTACGCGCAGAAGGGGATCCCGATCGTGGGGGTCGAACCCAGCTGCACCGCCGTGCTGCGCAGCGACCTGGTGGATCTGTTCCCGGAGGACGCGCGGGCGAAGGCCATTGCGGCTCGCACCCGGACCGTCGCCGAGGTCCTGGTCGAGGCCGAGGTGTCGGTGCCGGATCTGACGGGCAAGACGATCGTGGTGCAGCCGCACTGCCACCAGTACTCGGTGATGGGCTTCGGCGCGGACAGCGAGTTGCTGGAGCGCACGGGCGCGACCGTACGTCAGTTGTCCGGCTGCTGTGGTCTGGCGGGCAACTTCGGGATGGAGGCCGGGCACTACGAGGTGTCCGTCGCCGTTGCGGAGAACGCTCTGCTGCCGGCGCTGCGCGATGCGCCGGAGGACTCGATCTATCTGGCGGACGGGTATTCCTGCCGGACGCAGGCGAGCGATCTGACGAACGTGCAGGGTGTGACGCTGGCGCAGCTGCTCACGGGTGTGGGTGCTGAGGGCGGGTACACGGCGCGGGCGACGAAGCTGCCGGACTCGCCGAAGATCGCGGAGACGGCGCGGGTCGCGGAGGCTGCTGGGGTGTGAGGGCGGGACTGCGCATTCGCGCCCAGCTGGCACTGACGACAGGTGTGGGGGAGGGCCCCATGATCGGGTGTCGCTGAAGCCACTCGATGACCGCCAATACCGTACCAAATGTGGTACGGTATTGGCCTGCTGGGAGGGGTGGCGTGATGGGATATCGACGAGACCTGTGGGAGATCGCAGTCGAGCATCATGGGGTTGTGACCGTTCCTGGCGCCGAGGACGCGGGGGTGCCGCCGGTGGAGGTGCGAAAGCTCGCTCATCGAGGCGCTCTGCGTTCCTACGGCAAGGGGGTGTACGTGCACCGGGACGTTCCCGTGACCGAACTGACTCAGCCGGCGGTGGCGACAGCGCTCGCGGGACAGTCCTCCTTCCTGCACCGTGATGCGGTGCTGGATCTGCTGGGCCTGGGGCAGCTCAACCCGTCGCGGATTCGGGTCGGAACTCGTCGCCGAGTGCGGCGAACTCTGCCCGACTGGATGGACCTCGAGGCGCGGAGCGATGTGGCCGACGACGACCTGACGCACTACGAGGGCATTCCGGCCACCACGGTTGGCCGTGCGTTGGCGGACATGCGCGACCGCATGCCGCGGGAGCGCTGGAACTCTCTGGTCGAGGAGGCCCTGCGCCGTGAACTGCTCGACGAGCAGGCGCGGGGCGCTCTGATGAGCGAACGGCACACCACATGAGCGCGGTTGCTCCGCCGACCACGATCGCGCAGCTCAACGAACGTCTCGAGGAGGTGGCGCGCGAGTTCGGGGTGCCCGTCGCACGCGCGCGCCGGATGCTCTGCACTCTCATCGTGTCGCAGATGCTGCCCGACTCCGTTGCGGTGAAAGGCGGGATGGGAGTGAAGCTCCGGCTGGGGGAGCGTGGGACCAGGGCCACGGCTGATCTGGACGTTTCGACGCACCGGCGCGGCGACGACTTCGAGAAGAAGTTTCGCACGATGTTGGCGCAGGGCTGGGGTGAGGTTCCCGCGTCTCGAGGTGCATTGCGCAAAGACCCTGCCGCACCGAATCGCGTGGCATTCACCGCCGCATTGAAGCCAAGGCCGCTGCACGATCCCGGGCTCAGCCAGCCCCAGTACGTGATGCATCCCTACCGCGTGACGATATCGTTCCTCGGTCGGGAATGGTCTGCGCTGGACGTTGAAGTCTCCGATCCGGAAATCGAGGCGCACGCGCACTCGCCGCGAAAGATCGATGGCGACCTCGCTGTGTTCACTTCGGTCTTCGCCTTCGGAGAGTTGCGACCGGTGGAGCTTATCGACCTGGAGCACCAGATCGCACAGAAGATCCATGCAGTGACTGATCTGGACTACACGCGTGCGCATGACTTGGTTGACCTGCAGCTGCTGTGCACTGCGAATCCCGACCTGATTGCAGTGCGGGAGTTCTGCACGCGCACGTTCGCTTTCCGCGGTGCACAGTCTTGGCCGCCATTGCCCGTGCGCCCCATGGGTGATTGGGCAGTCGCGTATGACGTCGCCCGCGAAGAGACAGAAGTCGACGGAGGCGCCGCGGTGAAAGAGGGCATCGAATCGGCGCGAGAGTGGTTCAGGCAGCTGGTCCTATCGGTAGACGCAGCAGTACAGGGATGACGGTGTCTCAGCCGGCAGCTCGGCACCGCAGCCACCGGGTGGATCGTGTGGTCCCGCCGTCGAGTTCTTCGAGGAACTCCCGAGCGAAAGAGTCATGGCCGTGCTCGTCGATCGCCTGCAGCGCGCGGCTGAGTTCGCCGGAGAGGACGGCAGTGCGCAGGTTCCGGTGGCGGGCGACGTTCTCTGCGGGTGTCTCTTCGGCTTCGAGTGTCCGCAGGTTCAGCGACATGCAGAGCTTCACCTGCATCGTGATCTGCGTGTAGCTCGCGACGATCCGTGAACTGCCGCAGAGTCGGACCAGTTCTGTGTGGAAGGCGTAGCTCGCTTCGACGCGGCGATAGGCGTCAGTGCCGTCCTCGAACTCCCGCGCCAAGTCCTCCAGCGCGTCATCCAGCCGTGCGGTGTCGACGGTCGTCACGTCCTCCGTGAACCGGTACAAGTGATCGACCGCCATCCGTTCGAGACCCTCGCGGAAGGTGAGGATCTCGAAGACGTCGTTCTGGGAGAGCTCGGCGACTCGGACACCCGCTCGTGGGCGACGAACGACCAGTCCCGAGCCCTCGAGGATGCGCAGTCCTTCGCGCACCGGGGCACGGGAGACCCCCAGCCGTTCACAGAGGTGCTCTTCGACCAGACGGTCGCCCGGACCCAGCTCCCCGCGGAACACGAGTTCGCTGATCCGATCTGCTGCGAGCTCCGCCAGACTGGGACTCTCGATGCGCGCATCCGATTGGAACGCGTCTGCTGTCGTCATCCCTGGAGTCCTCCCTGCATGTACACACGTGCACCGTCTGGTCTATTGTAGACAATCGACAGTGATGTGACGCACAGTGAGGTGGAAGATGTCCGCAGACGCAGCGAATACGCAACCGACGGAGGGGCTGGCACGGACGACGGCCTCGCGCGCGGATGGTTCAACCGGCACCTCGGCCGGACCTCTGTCCGGCATCACGGTCCTGGAGATCGGCGTCTTCATCGCCGGCCCCTACGCCACGATGCAGCTGGCTGACATGGGCGCGCGCGTCATCAAGATCGAGACGCCGGGCACCGGTGACTCACTGCGCGCCTCAGGCCCGATGATCGACGGACATTCGAGCCCGTTCATCCGGCTCAACCGCAACAAGGAATCCATCGTCCTCGACCTGAAGTCCGACGACGGACGAGCCACGCTGCGCGCTCTGCTCAACGAGGCAGACGTGCTGGTGGAGAACCTTCGCCCCGGTTCGCTGAAGAAGATGGGTTTCGGCTACGACGACCTCAGGGAGGCGTTCCCGGGACTGGTGTACGCCTCGGCATCGGGGTGGGGTCAGGACGGCCCGCTCTCACCACTGGCAGGTCTGGACATCATGGCGCAGGCGCGCTCCGGCCTCATGAGCATCACCGGGTTCCCGGACCAGCCGCCGGCAAAGGTCGGTGTGCCGATCTCCGACCTCACAACGGCTCTGTACATGGCGCTGGGCATCGTGTCCGCGCTCTACGAGCGGAAGGAATCGGGGCTGGGGCAGTACCTCGACGTGTCCCTCTTCGAATCAGCGGTGTCACTGGCGGTGTGGGAAGCCGGAAGCTACTTCGGTGCAGGCGTCGTGAGCCGCCCGAACGGTTCCGCCCACCAAGCGCAGGCCCCGTACCAGGCAGTCATGGCCAAGGACGGGTACGTGACGATCGGGGCGAACGCTCCGGCGACGTGGAAGCGGTTCTGCCAGGCGTTCGACCTCGCGGACCTTGAAGACCACCCCAAGTACGCGGAGCCTGCCTCGCGGATGGAGAACCGGGACGCACTCATCGCCGTCATCGAGGATCGCTTCCGCACGCGGACCATCGACGAGGTCGTCGAGGAGATGAACCGTGTGGGCGTGCCAGTCGCCCCCATCAACGACTACGAGCAGGTCTTCCACGACGAGCACCTGAACGCGCGTGGCTACTTCTGGACCTCGCAGCATCCCGAGCTGGGAGAGGTGGCGCAGCTGGGGAACCCGATGCGCTTCTCGCGGTCGGCGATGACACAGGGGAACGCTGGCCCGGCACTGGGCGCGGACACCGAACGGGTGCTCGCAGAGATCGCGATGAACTCGAAGGAAGGCTGACCATGACCGATCATCTGCTCACAGAGGTCCGCGGTGCGGCCCTCCACGTGACGTTCAACCGTCCCGATGCGCGCAACGCGATGACTTTCGAGATGTACCAGGGTCTGGCCGAGGCCTGCGAGCGCGTCGATGCGGACCCGTCGCTGCGCGTGCTGGTGCTGCGCGGCGCGGGCGGTCGTGCGTTCGTCGCGGGGACTGACATCGCGCAGTTCAGAGGCTTCACCGGCGAGGACGGCGTCGAATACGAGAAGAAGATCGACGCGGTGCTGGGCGCACTGGCCGCGGTGAACAAGCCGGTCATCGCAGTGATCGACGGGCATTGCGTGGGCGGTGGACTGGGGATCGCCAGCTGTGCTGATGTGCGCGTCGCGTCGCCCGCTGCGTCGTTCTCCGTGCCGATCGCGAAGACGCTGGGCAACACACTGTCGGCCAATACCCTGCGCCGGCTTGTGCGGGCGTTCGGTGAGCCGCGGGCGGCGTCGATGCTGCTGACGGCCAGGCGGGTCGATGCGCAGGAGGCGCTGCTGAGCGGATTCCTCATGGAGATCGCCGAGGACCTAAATGAGGCGGCGGACCGGGTCATCGAGCGAGTCGCGAGTGGTGCTCCGCTGACGCAGTGGTCGATCAAGGAGAATCTGCGCCGTCTGAATGCCGGGGGAGAGGTCGACGATTCGGACGTCGTGTCCACGGTGTACGGCAGCGAGGACTTCGCGACAGCCGTCGAGGCGTTCCTGTCGAAGACTCCGATGGAGTGGCAGGGGAAGTAGCCCAGCGTTTCTGGTGGTGCAGGGCAGTGGAGCGGGGCCTTCCGATGGGAGGGCCCCGCTCCACTGTCACCCGGCGATCTGGGTGGTGGGGCCGAGGGTGTGCCACCCGCGGCTGTGATAGACGAGCGGCGGCTCCGCGTCCCTGTGCGGGTCCGCGTGGTGTCCACCGATCTCGTCGCCCTCGACCATGAAGAGCGTGGCGCCCTTGGCCGGCAGCGTGCCGATGATGCTGCCGCGGATCCATGCGGCCGCCTCGCGGAAGACGACCTCACCCGTGGGCAGGCGATCCCAGAGGCTGGTGTCTGCAAAGCGATCGATGCCGCTCGTCGCGCCGAGCTTGGCGAGGTGGAGCTGATGCGCGCTCAGCAGGTGCACCACGACGCTCGAGGACCGGAGGAGCGCGGGCGTGCTCGAGGAGTTCTTCGAAGCGGAGAACGCGACGGTCGGCGGGTTCGCGTCGACGGAGCAGACCGAAGTTGCAGTCATAGCGACGGGACCGTCGCCGGGGTCAGCAGTGACCACGGCGACGCCGGCAGGATGATTGCGGAATGCCGTGACAAAGCTGTCAGTCAGTGAGGACTGGGCTACTGCTGTGGTCATCGTTGAGTCCAATCGTTCGGAACGTGCCATCTCGACCGTGTGATGCACGCTACGGAACGGACTCGGAGACCGCGTGCGGGCGTGCAACCGAACAACATGAAACGTCATATGGGGACATGAACGGTTCAGTGGACGGTGGATTCATGGCGGGCTACCCATCCCGTTCGTGCTCCTGGCCGTGCATGATGGTGGAGGAACGCGACGAGGGGATCCGCCATGACTGAAGCCGAGAAGTCATCAGAGCAGCGCACGAACGAATACGGGCGACCAGTGGGCCCGACGGTGGCCGACTGGGCCCCGGTCGATGCGCCCGGGCCTGTGACGTTGGAAGGTCGCTACTGCAGACTCGAGCCGCTCGATGCGGGCAGGCATGCAGATCAGCTCTTCGAGGAGTACGTGGACACGGACCCTGCTGACTGGACGTACATGTCTGTGGGGCCGTTCTCTGCGCGGGAGGCGTACAGGGAGTGGGTCGAGTCTGCTGCTGCGAGCACCGATCCGCGGTTCTATGCGGTGGTCAATGGGGTGTCCGGTGGGGCGCTGGGGACGGTGTCGCTCATGCGGCAAGACCTGGCGAACGGCGTGATCGAGGTCGGCAACATCATGTACTCGAAGCGGGTGCAGCGCACGCCGATCTCCACTGAAGTCCAGTATCTGCTCATGAGGTACGTCTTCGACGAGCTCGGCAACCGCAGGTACGAGTGGAAGTGCGACAACCTCAACAAGCCTTCGCGCCGGGCGGCGGCACGGCTGGGCTTCACGTACGAGGGGACATTCCGTCAGGCCGTCGTCTACAAGGGGCGCAGCCGGGACACTGCGTGGTTCTCGATGATCGACAACGAGTGGCTGCGTAATCGGGACGGATTCGAAGAGTGGCTGGACCCGGCGAACTTTGATGACAGCGGGAGTCAGCGCGGGTCGTTGAAAGTGGGTTGACGGGCGGGGCGTCTAGCAGCCTTGTGCCTGGATGTTGGGGTGAGAGTTGTTGGGGGCTACACTAAACGAACCAATCGCAAGGCATTTGCGAGTTGAGCAGTTGAGGAGCGCCGCCATGACCGCACAAGAAACGCTTGCGTCATCGACCTATAGTGCGAGCGATACGCAGCAGCTGGGCCGCGTCTACGACATGCTCACTGCTGACGAAGAGCTCAATCCCGTGCCGCGCTATTACCTCGTCGGCTCTGCGAAAGAGGATCCGGTCGAGCTCCCGGAGGAGGTCTACCAGGTGCTGCACCGTGTCGTGGACGCGATGCAGAAGGGCCTGTCGGTGACCGTCTCGCCTACCTCGCAGACGCTGACCACCCAGCAGGCCGCCGACCTCCTAGGAATCAGCCGGCCGACGCTGATCAAGGCGCTCGACGGTGGCAAGCTGCCGTACACGCGTTCCGGCTCGCACCGGCGGATTGCCCTCACCGATGTCCTCGACTACCGCGAGAGGCGGCGGCGGGAGCAGTATGCGGCGATCGATGCGCTGGCGGTCGATGTCGATGAGGCGACAGACATCGATCAGACGCTGGCGGACTTGAAAGCAGCGCGAAAGGCCGTCGCGGCGAAGCGGCGGGCTGGCTGAACGTGCTGACATAGGCTGGCTGTGTGTTTGCCGCCGTTCTCGACACCAGTGTGCTGTGGCCCAGCCTGCAGCGGGACTTCCTACTGTCACTGGCAGCCGAAGGCAGTTACAGAGCGAGGTGGAGTTCAGCGATCCTCGATGAGCTCGTCTATCACGAGGCGAAGAAGCTGATCGAGCGAGGAGCCCCGGAGAACGAAGCCGAGCGAGCTGCTCGGAGATTAATCGACCAGATGTCGGGGGCGTTCGACGATGCGCTTGTCACCGACTGGGGGCCGCTGGACGGCACCTACGGATTGCCGGACCCCGACGACGAGCACGTCGTTGCCGCGGCTGTGATGGGAAACGCCGAAGTCATCGTCACCGAGAATCTCAAGCACTTCCCAGAGGCGAAGCTCCCCGCGTCGATCCGTGCGGTACCGGCGAGGGACTTCGTCTATGACACCGTGCAACAGCACCTCACGCAGGCATGTAGGGCCGTGATCGCGATATGCGAGCGCAGCGGACGGCACGGTCCGAAGCTGACAGCATCCGGTCTGCTGACGATTCTCGACGAGCGGTACAAGATGACGACGACTGCAGAACTTCTATCCGTCGCCCCGGGATTGCGCGACGCACTCCAGTGAGCGTTACTGATCCAACCGGCGACCGCGAGACGGTGTGGATCGGTAAATACCGTGTCCTACACTCTCGGTTCATCCGAGGCCGCGGTGACCAGCGTCAGCCAGCCCCTCCTACCGCGAACCATCCTTGATCTGCCCGTACGACAGCGCACCCCAGAAGTCGCCTCGCACATATCGTTGCTGAGGCTCCGGAGCGAAGTCCCACGGCCTCGACGTCCCCGACTGCAGCGCGCCTGCCACCAGACGGCGCCGGTCCTGGCTCGCCAGGACGGAGGATTCGAGCTCACCGAGGTCGTAGCGCCCCTCCAGCTCCGTGCGCATCCTGTCAGCAACCTCGGCGTACGCCAGATCCTCCGCCTTGTTTACCAGCTCATCCGGGTCAGCCTCCAGGTCGAACAGCTGATCGGGATCACCGGGGCACAGCACGAACTTGTGCTGCCCGCGCACCAGCGTGAGCTGCGGCCGGTACGTGCCCTCCGCCAGATACTCGATGACGACCGCACGATCGTCGGGACCACTCGTTCCGGACGTCTCCCGTCGCATCGACTCGAGCAGCGACAACCCCGCACGCCCCTCGGCGACCGCCTGCTCAGCAGCGCCGGCAACCGAACCGCTGGCAGCCGCCGCGGCCTCGGCAGCCGAACCGGCGCCGGCATCCGCCACGGCCTCGGCGGCGGTTCCGGTCCTCGCACCCGCACCCGCCAGCTCCTCCAGCGTTGCCCCCAGATCCAGCAGGCTCACCGGGTTCGCGAACCGCCCATTAGGCACCAGACCCTCCGGCCCCCACATGATCAGCGGCACCCGCGCCGACTGCTCATACGGCGACATCTTGTACCAGAGCCCCTTCTCGCCCAGCATGTCTCCGTGATCGCTCGTCACAATCACAACGGTGTTCTCCGCCAGGCCCAGCTCCTCCAGGCGCGCGCGGATCCGCCCCACGTGGTCGTCGATGTACGCCACCGCCGCGTAGTACGCATGCCGCGCCCGGCGGACCTCCTCGATCGTCGGCTCCCGCTCATCGAACCCGCACATCGTCCGCAGCCGGTGCGAATGCGGATCCTGCGCGACATCAGGCACCTCCGGATGCGCCGGGTCCGGGATCTGCCCCTCGAAGAAGCGGTCCCAGTGCTCGCGCGGCGGCTCGTACGGATCATGCGGGTGGATGAACGACGTGACCATGAGGAACGGCTGGTCCTCACCCGCCGCCTGATTCGCCCGCACCCGGTCGTTCAGGTGCCGCAGCGCATGGAAGCCCACCTCGTCATCGAAGTCCTGCTGGACGCTGGCGGTGGACACTCCGGCCTCGTAGACGGGATCCGCGTTGTGGTACCACTGCAGACGATCCTTCAGCGGCCGCTCCCAGTCCGGCACCATGTCCATGTCCGCCGGATACACGTCCGTCGTGAGCCGCTGCTCGAACCCGTGGTGCTGGTCCGGCCCGATGAAGTGCATCCGCCCCACGAGCGCGGTGTGGTAGCCCCGGGCCCGCAGCCGGTGCGCGAACGTCGGTTCCGATGCCGCGAAGTCATCGCCGTTGTCGAAGCAGCCCAGATCCGACGGCAGCTTCCCCGTCATCATCGACGCGCGCGACGGCGCACACAGGGGAGTGGTGCAGTACGCCCGGTCGAACACCGCGCCCTCGGCCGCCAGCGCGTCCATGTGCGGAGTGCGCGCGGCCGCATCGCCGTACGCGCCCAGCGCTTGCGCCGCCATCTGGTCTGCCTGGATCACTACGATGTTGGGTGGCGTCATGATGCGTCACGTCCTTTCGGGAGATTACGTACGAGGTGAGTTCTGTGGGTGCGTGCTGCGGACCGGATCGAAGCGAGTCGAGGCCTCCGCCCGGCGGCGTGCCCGCTGCGGGAGAGACGGCCGGCCCGCCTGCCGCGCTGCTGGAACGGCTGACCGCGGCGGCCGGCAGCGATCTGCGCTTCGCCGGGCTGCCCGGTGGCAGCTTCCGCATGGGTGCCGAGGACGCTCTCGCCTACCCGGCCGACGGCGAGGGCCCCGTCCGCTCCGCCCGCGTCGCACCCTTCGCGATCGCGACGACGACGGTCACCACCGCCCAGTTCGCTGCCTTCGTGAAGGAGACCGGCCACCGCACCGACGCCGAGGTCCTGGGCACCTCGCTCGTCTTCTCCGGCCTCCTGCCCGCCGAGGTCCGGGCCGCCGCCCCAGCCGTCCTCGCCACCCCGTGGTGGCGAGAGGTCGCCGGTGCGACGTGGTTCCAGCCGGAGGGTCCTGGATCGAGCGTGGTCGCTGCTACCGATGCCGAGGCCCGGTCTGGAGCGGCTATCGAGGTCACCGACTCGTGCGGGCCGTCCGCAGACCGCGCCGCGCACCCCGTCACGCACGTGTCCCAGCGGGATGCGCTCGCCTACGCGGAGTGGGTGGGCGCCCGCCTGCCCACGGAGACCGAATGGGAGTACGCATCCCGCGGCGGCCTCGACCAGCAGCCCTACCCGTGGGGCGCGCAGCGCGAACCCGGCGGCGAGGTGCGCATGAGCACATTCCCCGGACAGTTCCCCGACGGCCCCACCGGGCCCGTCGGCACAGTGGCCGCCGACGCGTTCCCGCCCAACGGATACGGCCTCCACAACACGACCGGCAACGTGTGGGAGTGGACGGTCAGCACGTTCGGCGACGACGACCCTCGACCCGTTCTGCGCGGCGGCTCGTACATGTGCCACGCCTCCTACTGCCGTCGCTACCGCACGTCGGCCCGCACCGCCGCGAGCGCGGACACCTCGCTGGGGCACACGGGGTTCCGGCTCGCGGTGACGACGGACTGAGCGGACGCGCACGGCTGAGGCGCGCGCTCCTGGAGCCAGCGTGGCCGGGCTGCGCATCGCCGGCTCACCGGCCCGCGTCCTCGGCGGGTTCCGGGTCGGCACCGGTTGTGGGAACCTCGGCGGCGGTATCGTCCGAGTCATCCGTGTCGGAAGAGTCGCCGTTCGGGTCCGCCGGCGTCCAGCCGTCCTCCCATTCGCCGGTCTCGTAGTCGTAGCCCACCGGATTGCCGTCCTCGTCCGTGCGCTGATACCAGCCGGTGTAGTCCTCGTCCTCCGAATCGACGGACGCACCTGCGCCCTGACCGGGTTCGGTCTTGATGACCTGCAGGGCGAAATCGTCGCCGTAGCGGTCCACCCCGTCGACCACAGCGTTGCTCATGACGGTCTGCGCGTAGGTGTGGCGCAGGGTGTGCGGGTCCGTGCGCAGGTCGCGCAGCCACGCGACGATCGCCATCAGCATGATGATGGCGAACGGCACCGCCGTGACGATGACCAGCTGCTGCAGACCCTCGAGCGCCGTCGCATCGCCCAGCAGCAGCATGACCACGGCGATGCCGGACATCACGAGGCCCCAGAAGACGACGATCCAGCGGCGGGGCTCCTGGTCGCCGCGGGAGGTGAGCATGCCCATGACGACGGAGGCGGAGTCCGCGGAGGTGATGAAGAAGATCGCGAGCACGCCGATGCTCACCACGGACAGCCAGCCCAGGTTGGGGAGGCTGTCGAGCATGGTGAAGAAGACCTGGGGCGGGGCCATGTCGTTCGAGAAGCCCTCCGCCCCGTTCATGTACAGCCAGATCGAGGTGCCGCCCATGATGCCGTAGGCGACCAGCAGCAGCGTCGACGGGATGAAGATCGTGCCCAGCAGGAACTGGCGGATCGTGCGGCCGCGCGAGATGCGGGCGATGAAGATGCCGACGAACGGCGACCAGGAGATCCACCATGCCCAGTAGTAGATGGTCCAGGCGGATTGGAATGCGACGGTCTCCTCACCCCATGACAGGGAGCGGCCCAGCATGTCGAACATTGAGCCCAGGTACTCCATGAGGCCTGACGGCAGCAGGTTCAGCAGGAACAGCGTGGGACCGACGAACAGCACGATGGCCACGATGCCGACGGTCAGGACGATGTTGATGCTGGAGAGGTAGCGGATGCCGCGGGACACGCCGGACACCGCGGAGATCACGAAGCCCACCGTGAGGACGAGGATGACGATCACCGTCATGTTGTTCGACAGCGGGCCCGTGTCCGCCACCAGGCTCACGCCGGTGCCGATCTGCATCGCTGCGATGCCCAGGGCTGCAGCGGTGCCGAAGAGGGTCGCGATGATCGCGAAGATGTCGACGAGCTTGCCCGCGAACCCGTCGGTGTGGCGGTCGCCGAACAGTGTGCGGAAGATCGAGGACATGAGCAGGGCGCGACCGCGTCGGTAGGCGGCGTAGGCGACGGCACCGCCCACCAGCGCGTACATCGCCCAGGCGTGGAAGCCCCAGTGCAGGTACGTCTGCGCCATCGCGTGGTGGAGGGCCTGCGTGGACTCCGCCTCGTTCGTCAGCGGAGGTGGGGTGACGAAATAGGTGAGCGGCTCCGACGGGCCGAAGAACAGCACGCCGATCCCGATCCCGGCGGCGAAGAGCATCGCGACCCAGGAGAAGGTGGAGAACTCCGGCTTCTCGCCGTCTTTGCCCAGGACGATCCGGCCGTAGGGGGACAGCGCGATGCCCAGCAGCGCGACGAGGACGACGATCGCCACGAGGTTGAACAGCCAGCCGAGGTTGCGGGTCGCCCAGTCGTAGGCGGCGCCGGAGACGACACTGACGCTCTCCGTGTTGACGATGCCCCAGATGACGAACGCGACCGTGAGCGCACCGGCGATGACGAAGACCGTCTTGCCGAGGCTGTAGCGGCGGCGCTGCTCGTCGATGGAGATGCCGGGGACCAGCGCCGGGTGGATGTCGTGCGGGTAGTCGTTGTGCGGATAGCGGGGGCGCCGGTAGTCGAAGCGGCCCAGCTGCTCGCCGGCCCTGCGGCCCGCGCGCTTGGCGTCGTCCTTGATGCGGCGGGGTGCGGTGTCGCGGGAGTGCGAGGTGCGGGAGTCCGAGGTGGGTTCGTCGGGGGAGGTGGTCGCGTCGTCGTTCGTCGACTGCTGGTCGTCAGCCATTGCTGATGCAGCTCCTGTCGGTCGTCGGAGAGGAGTCGGTGGTCAGATGCGCGTGAGAGCTCAGATGCGCGTGAGAGCGGAGATGGGGGTGGGGCGGGCGGTGAGGGCGTGCCGGGCAGGATCCGTCGGCTCGTCCCGCCGGCTCGTCAGGGCTCGCCGCCCCACCAGCCGATGGCGGCAGCAGACCAGGAATCGTTCGCGTAGCCGATGGTCGGCCGCGGCGCGATGACGGCGGAATGACGGTTCAGAGAAGACACACGGCTGCCGAGGTCCTGTGCCCGTGTTCTGCACAGGCGTCCTGCGGGAGCATCCCTACCGTGCATACCGAGGATGCTACCGGCAAATTCTCAGGTCACAAGAGGCAGCGGCAAGAAGGAGCGAGAGACGCGTCTGGTCGCGGGTGAGCCGTCAATGCCGGATCTGACCGGTCACGTGAGCACAGGAAGTCGACGAATCGTGTGCTCACGTGACCGGTCGAATACCGTCGGCGGAGTGGCGCCGGGTTCCGTCAGGCCGGTGGGTTGGCGTCGATCCAGCTCACTCCCGGCTCAGTCTGCGATAGTGGCCGTCCACATCACCACGAAGGAGGATGGTCATGGGATTCCTGGGAAGACTGATCAGGGGCAGGGCGGCTCGTTCGGCGATCCGTGTGGTCCGCCGCGAGGCGTCGAAACCGCAGAATCAGGAGAAGGCCCGCCGTCTGATGGCCAGGTTCCGCCGCCGCTGAGGCGCCGGGCTGGGGCGCAGCAGCATGAGGGCTCGCCCGGCCTTCTGCTGAGAGCGCCGCTGGCAGTCATGATGGGCCGGCAAAGATTGTGGCCGAGGAATCTACCGTTCTGCAGCGTCGGCGACTACGAGGAGGTTCGTCAGGGGGATGATCTCCCGCCACCTGGTGCTGAGCTGGGTGTAGTTATCGAGAACAAGACTGACGATGTCCTCGCCGCTGAGTAAGCGCAGACCAGGTCGTTGGCGCTCAATTGTTCGTGCGTCTCTGCTGTAGTTCCCCAGGGTGATGAATAGGGAAAGGTCCCCCGACCCCTGTGTCCCGACGAGCTGCTGCACCTCAGGGGCGCCGACGGTGCTCGTCTGATGCTTGCACTGCACTTTGATCTGTGGCGGTTCAATGCCCAGGGGGTCCTTGTGGGCGATGACATCGACTCCGCCGTCTTGTGAGTACTGCGTTACCCGTGCTTGGTATCCGACGGCCCGCAGAAGCGCTGCGCTGAACTCCTCGAACTCGTCGTGGCGGATATTGCGGTGCAGCGTCTCCAGAATGAAATCGCGAGTATGCCGCTCAATGCGTGATGCACGAGGCTCATCTGTGGCATCCACGTCCTCAGTGTCGTCAGCGGCTCGGTCCACCTTTACGGAGAGAGTGTCAACGTTCGTCACGCCTGAGTTGAGTGCGGTGAGGAACTCGCTGGTGTGCTTTCGAATACGGAACACGGTGATGAAGGCTCCGATCTCATACAGAGCCGGTTGAGTGAAGACTGTTCTCGGTAGCCCGGTCCTTTTCCACTCGACACGGCGTCGGTGCTGATGCTCCGCTGCAGTCGGTTCGAAGTAGTAGTCGCCCGACACGATCCCAATGTTTATCGTGCTATCGGGCTTGTAGGGCGCGACGATCACATCGCCGATCTGGATGTCATGACAGAAGCGGTAGAGAACGCCTGCCTGGCTAGCGATGGACTGCGGTTTGCTGTCGGGGCTCGCTTCCGCCAGTGCGGCTCTGATCCCGTCGCGCCCGTTCGGAAGCACTTTGAGGTCGCCTACCTCTTGCCACCCCAGGCTGACGAAACCTTCATCAACGAGCTCCTCCGTCAGGGTGTCGTTGTGAATGCCCCACATCGTCATATGTCCCTCGTCTCATGATCCTTGACACCAGCATAGGTTGTTGCCTGAGTGCTCTACTCCGTACAGACAGCGCGATGTGTGACTTGCGCGTGGCTGGCCGAGGAGCAAGTTCGACCAGGGTCAACTTCGTATCGCTTGCCGCATGCCTCATTCACCCCGGCTTCTGCTGCTTGCGCCACTCCTTCGCGAACGTCCACACGAAGATGCCGACGATGAACGCGAGGGTGAGCCAGAGGGCGTACCTGTCGATGACCTCGAGGATGTCCACGGCGGCCTCGCCCAGCTGGTAGCCCAGCGTCGTCCAGATGAGCGTGAAGATGAGGCAGCCCAGCAGGTCCGCGATGAGGAACGGGGCCAGGCGCATCCGAGTCCAGCCCGCGGTCAGGTAGACGAGGGTTCCGGGGATGCCTGGACAGCGCGCGATGACGGTCATGAGGAAGAGCGCCCAGCCGGGGATCTCCTTGAGCTTCTGCACGCGCTTGAGCTGGCGTTCGTTCTGCGCGAACAGGCGCAGGATCCCGTCGCCCCATCTGCGGCCGGCCAGCCAGAACGCCCAGTCGAGCTTCGCCATGCCGAAGAAGCCCGCGAACACCACCAGCCACAGCGGGATCTCTCCGACGCGCGCGTACGCTGCCCCTGCGACGATGGCGGTCTTCGCCCCGTTGATGAACTCCTGCAGCACGGGTGCATTGGCGAGCATCCACGGCCGGAACGGCATGAGCCCCAGGTAGATGAAGGGGACGCCGATGATGATGACGAGAAGGACCTTGTCGAGCCGCGCGGCCTTTCCCTGCCACGGCTTGACCGCGGCCCAGGGGTCCTCCTCGGACGGCTTCTCATCCGCTGCGTCCGTTGGGTTCGAGGGGGTGGCCTCGTCGCCGAGGGGGCGATCGTCGCTCATCGTGCGGCTCCTGCAGGGGTGCGCGGGACGGTACTGCATGGGTGGGCGGGGACCACGCTACCGGAGGCGGCCGGGAGCCGGGTGCGCTGGCGCGGGAGCGTCGGGACGACAGACCGCAAGGAGGCTTGCAATGATGGGTGCCAGGGGACTGACCAGCCGAGGAGGCCGACGTGACCACTGGATCCCATGACGCAGTCGGGGACGGAACGCTGTCGTGGCAGAAGCGGCTGAGGCTGGCCGTCACCCGCCCGGAGTTCACGACGGACATCCTGCAGATCCTCAAATCAGTCGTCGCCGCAACCGCCGCATGGTGGTTGGCGGTCGTCGTGCTGGAATCGTCGATGCCGTTCCTCGCACCATGGGTGGCGCTCCTGACCGTGTATCCCACTGTCTATCAGTCCCTGAAGCGCGGCGCGCAGACGACCATCGCGTCCTGGGCGGGAGTGGGAGTGTCCTTCCTGATCGGGCAGTTCCTGGGTGTCGAGGTGTGGACCTTCGCGCTGGCGATCCTGGTCGGCCTGGCTGCATCCCGGATCCCCGGAATCAGGAACGAGGGGGTGGCGATCGCGACCACCGCCGTCTTCGTGCTGAGCGACGGGTTCACGGAGCAGCAGCCGATGCTGTTCGACCGCATCATCGAGGTGGCGGTGGGCGCAGCAGTGGGCCTGCTGGTGAATCTCCTGCTGATCCCGCCCCTGCGGGACCGGCAGGCGGCACGCTACGTCGATCACATCAATCGGCGCATGGGCCGCGTGTTCGTCATGATGGCCGACGAGCTCGAATCATCGTGGACCACGGACGACGAAGACGAGTGGAGCCGCGAGATCGAGTCGATGGGCGAGGACCTGCGCTCCGCGTGGCAGTCGGTGCGCACCGCGCAGGAGAGCCGTCGGGCGAATCCGCGTCTGCGCCGGCGTCTTCAGCGTGTGCAGGGGAAACCGGACCAGGCGGACTATGGGGAGATCCTCCAGCGGGTGGATGAGGGGATCTCGCATCAGCGGCACCTTGTGCGCACGCTCCGCGAGGCCTCGTACGCGCCGGGTGAATGGGACACACGCTTCCGCGAAGGGTGGGTGACCATCCTGCACGACATCGGGTACGCGATCGCGGATCCCGATCGCGAGGTCGAACCCATCGACGACCGGCTGGTGCAGCTGTCCGCCGACCTGTCCGACGACGCAGACCTGCCGACGCGTTCCTGGCCGCTGTACGGCTCACTCATCACCAGCCTGCGGCACATCGCACGCGTCGTCGATGACGTGGCCTCAGCGCGCGAGGCCCGTGAGGCGGGCGCGGGCAATCCGAAGAGCTGAGGCAACCGGGTCACGGCTCGCGTCCCCGCGGGCACGGCACAGGTCCTGGAGGTTACGGCACACGTCCCCGCGGGGACGGGGTATAGTGATCCTCGTTCGCGGACGTAGCTCAGCTGGTAGAGCATCTGCTTCCCAAGCAGAAGGTCGCGGGTTCGAACCCCGTCGTCCGCTCCGCTTCGAGCAGTACGACGTGTGCCCCGGTCCAGCTGGACCGGGGCACACATCATTCAGCAGTCAGTGTCACCACGCGCGCGAAGACGGCACCGTGCGCCCGCCTGGTGATCAGCCTCTCCACGCAGCGAGCTGCTGAGCACTGGTCTCTGCGAGCGCAGCCTGCCACAGCGGGCCGAAGCTGATCCGACGCACGCCGATCGCGCGCAGCTCCTCCAGGCTTCCCGCCTTCGCACCGTCGACCGGGTGCGCCGTGACGTTGACCGGAACGCTCACCGCGGCGACAACGCTTCGCGCTGCATCCCCGTCGGGCAGACCCACGGGGTAGACACTGCGTGCGCCCGCCTCCTCCAGCAGCTCGATGCGTGCGACGGCCTCGGCGAGCGGGTCCTCGAACAGCGCAGTGCCGTGGACCAGCGCATCGGTGCGGCCGTTGATGACGAGGTCGACCCCGGCGGCATCGGCGGCGGCCCGGGCCCCGGCGATGTAGTCCGCATGCTCGGCCCGCTCACGCAGACGCCCACCCTCGCGCCTGACGGTGTCCTCCACGTTGATGCCGACTGCGCCGGTCTCCAGCACCCGCTCCACCAGTTCTTCGGGTGCGAGCCCGTACCCGGATTCGACGTCGACGCTCGCGGGGAGGTCGACCGCCTCGACGATGCGGCGGGTGGCCTGCATGTAGTCGGCGAAGTCCATCGCCTCGCCGTCACCCGGACCCAGCGCATCGCCCACGGGGTGACTGCCGATCGTCAGCCCGGAGAAGCCCGCGGATTCCACCAGGCGCGCCGACCAGGCGTCCCATGCAGTGGGCAGGACGAGCAGATCCCCTGACGCATGGGCCTCCGCGAATCTCCGAGCGGTCTCCGTGATGTCTGCCATGGCTGCCTCCGTGGTGTGTGCGCCCGCACAGGATCGTGCGTCCTGCGCTCCACGGTAGGCGCGGACGGCGGACTCCACCAGGGGTACGACCGCTCTCAATCCGTCGGCTGGCCTGCCTCGTGCGCGCTCGCCTCCTCGACCCCCGTCTCCTCGTCCCTCGCCTCGTCCAGCCGGTACTGCTGCTGGAACACCATCGCGGCGATCATGAGGGCGGCGGGGACCAGGGTGAAGCCGACCGTGAGTGCGGTGATCGCCGAATCCGGCTGCACCGTCGCCTCACCCGCGGTGCTGGAGACGAACCCGCCCACCGCCAGCGCCGCGGAGTAGACGTACGGGCCGATGGCGGTGCCCAGCGCCTCGGTCGCCGTCCACACGCCGGTGTAGCCCCCGGCCTGGCCCTCACCGTCGCGATCGGCCGCGGCGACCGCATCCGGCACCATCGAGAAGGAGAACAGCTGCAGGCCGGCGAACGCGGTCCCCATGACCACCACGACCGCGACCGAGGCCCCCACACCCACGTGGGAGGTCCCCAGCAGGGCGATGGAGCCGACGACGAAGATCGCCTGCGAGATCAGCAGACCGCGCTGCTTGCCGATGCGGCGGGAGATGAGCATCCAGGCCGGACCCGCGGCCACCGCAGGTGCCAGGAACGAACCCATGAAGACCGCGGTGAGGCCCGCGTCGCCGTACACGTAGCGGGCGAAGTACGGCAGGGCGGCCATGAAGAGGTGCGTCGTCGTGCCGGTGAACAGGTAGGACAGGACGAGTACGCGGAAGTCACGGTCGGCCCATGCCGCCCGCACATCGGCGATCGCAGACCGGCCGGACCCCTCCGCGGGCGTGCGGAACCCGCACGACGACGTCAGCGCGCGGACGCCCCGGATCGCCACCAGCGCGGAGACCACCATGACGACGCACAGGGTCGCAGCCATCACGGTGTAGTCGCCCCGCTGCCCGCTCGTCACGAGTGCGGGAGCCGCGACGCCGGCGCCCAGCAGACCGACCGTCAGGAACAGCATCCGGAACATGAAGACGCGCGTGCGCTCGTCGTAGCCGATGACGAGGTCCGACGGAGTGGTCAGGTACGGCACCTGGAACATCGCGAAGAGCAGGTTGCCCACGATGTACCAGGCACCCACCCAGAGGGCGGCCGTCGTGCCCACCAGCCCGGACGGCACGGTGAACATCGCGACCATCGCGAGCCCCAGCAGCAGACCGCCGTACATCATCCGGCGCCGGTGCCCGACCCGGCGGGCCTGCGCATCCGACCTCGACCCGATGAGCGGATGGACGACCACATCGATGACCTTCGGCACCAGCAGTGTGAGTCCTGCCAGCGCGGCCGCCACGCCCAGCACGTCGGTGAGGAAGTACAGGAGCAGCAGCCCCGGCACGGTCACCCACACGCCCATGCCCAGCGACCCGGTCGCGAAGGCGGACAGTGCGCCGGCGGAGGCGCGCGGGCCCGACACACGCGGACCGGCGGAGGGACGGCCGGGGGACGGGACCTCGGCGGCGGTCATCGGCCGGACCCGCTTCCCAGTCTCGCCACGACGCCCGCTGCCAGCGCAGCGCCGTCGAACGCGCCCGACCGGGCGCGGCCGGCGAGAGTGCGCTGCACGATCACATCCGTCACTGCTGGGAGGTGGCGGGCGAGGAAGAACTCGACCGCGCCTCGGCGGGTGGTCGGCACATCACGGCGGGGACGCGCCCTGACCAGTGCCGATTCGATCGCGGTGAGGACTCCGCTGATCGGCTCGTACCTGCTCATGCCCTCGAGGGAGAGCCCTGCCGCGGCGGTCGAATCGTGGATCGGGCTGCGGATCGAGGACGGGTACACGCACGTGACGCCCACGTGGGTGCCCACCTCCAGGCGCAGCGCATCCGCGTACGCGGTCAGTGCGCGCTTCGAGGCGCCGTACGCGGCGGCCAGGGGCAGCTGCATGACCGCCATGCGCGAGGCGACCATGACGACGCGACCGCGGGAGGCGACGAGTGCGTCGACGCAGGCCGCCGTGACCCGCCACGCCCCCAGGAGGTTGATCTCCAGCTGGCGGCGGACCTCCGCGCCCGGTGCCAGCTCCGCGGGTGCGGGGCCGCCGATGCCGGCGTTGTTCACGAGCGCATCGAGCCCGCCCAGCCGCGCGAGCACCTGCTGGGTCCCGGCCGCCACGGACGCGTCATCGGTGAGGTCGCAGGCGAGCACCTCGAAGCCCTCATCGCCACGCGGTCTCAGATCGAGTCCGATGACGCGCGCGCCCTGCGCTGCCAGGTGCTGGCCCAGAGCCATGCCGATCGTGCCGGAGGCTCCCGTGATGAGCACGCGCATGCCGTTCAGCGTGCGCGGGGTGCGCGGGGTGCGGCTCATGGGGCGGTCTCCTCGGTCAGAGTGCGAGTCGCGGGCGTGGTGCCGGCCTCGAGCGGGGCGTGCGTCTGGGCGGATGTGCGGGGCGTCGTCGGGGTGGGGCGCGTCGCGACGGCGTAGACGCTGGAACCGCGGCGAGCTCGCTCCATGCCTGCGGCGACCTCCTTCGGCAGAGCGTTCACGTACTCGTCGAAGTCGATGCGCATCATGGGGCGGGAATCGCCCCAGCGGTCGATCGCGGCAGCACGGCTGCGGGCGACCGCGCGCTGCTGCTCGGTGCGCGCCGGCAGCGCGTAGCGGCCGGCGAGGTGGGCGGCGGCGAGCTTCGCCTGCTGCTCCACGACGGGCAGCGCGGCCCCCGTCGACTGCATGAGGCCGACGAACATGAGCGACGGATCCTCGAGGTGGAACACCCTCTGGTAGAGCGGCATGCGCTCCGGATCCCCACCGGTCCACTCACTGCCGAGGAACGGGATGCTCACCCGGTACCCGGTCGCCCACACGAGCGTGTCGACCTCGTCCGCAGACCCGTCGGCGAAGTGGACGGTGCGACCGTCGAACCGCACGATGCCGGGCCGCGGGACGACCTCGCCGTGCGTGAGGCGGTGGTGGATCGTGTCGCTGATCGTCGGGTGGTTCTGGAACAGTCCGCCGCTGGGCTCCGGCAGACCGTAGGACTGCGGCGTGCCGACGGCGATCCGCAGCATCGTCTGGGCGATCCGCTGGCGCATGCGCCACGGCAGCGTGGCCAGACGTGCGCCGGTGGCGTCGGAGGGTCGGCCGAAGAGGTACTTCGGCACCACGTGCACGCCTCGACGGGCCGACAGGAGCACCGGGGCCGCCGCGACGTAGGACGCATCCACCGCGATGTCCATCGCGGAGTTGCCCATCCCGACCACCAGCACGCGCTCGCCCGCGAACCGCTGCGCAGCGCGGTGATCGCGTGCATGCATCTGCAGGCCGGTGAAGTCGCCGGGCGGTCCCGGGTCCGGCCAGCGCGGGCACCAGTTGTGCCCGTTGGCCACGATAACGGCGTCCGCGACGAGGGTGTCGGTGCTGTCGTCCGCACCGGCGGGTGCGCCGCGGCCGGTACGTGCACCGCGGTCGGTGTCGGCACTGGCGTCGGAGTCTGCGCCGTCGCCGAGGTCGCGGTAGGTGACGCGCCACGCGTCGCCTGTGCGCACGAGGTCGGTGACCTCGGCACCGAAGCGGATGACGTCGGTGACCCCGAACGTATCCGCATAGTCCCGCAGGTATCCCTCGATCGATGCGGCAGAGGGGTAGTCGGGCCAGTCCGAGGGCATCGGGAAATCGACGAACTCGGTGCGTCTCCTGCTCGTGTTGAGGTGGAGCGAATCGTAGGCGGGGGAGAGGCCGCTTGCGTTGTCGATGGCCCAGAGCCCGCCGGGGCGGTCGCCCTTCTCCAGGACGGTGACGTCGATGCCGTCGTCCAGCAGCGACTTGGCGGTCGCGAGTCCGGCTGCGCCGGCGCCGATGACGACGACAGTGGGTGAGCGCTTCATGCTTCTCCTTCGGAGCGATGCGTGCGCCTCATTCAATCGATCGATTGAGAGGAAGTCAAGGGGTGCGGCACCGTGACTCAAGGAGGAGGGGCCCGTGACTATAGGGTGGGGCCGTGACAGCATCCGAGGAGTCGAACGGCAGCCGCGAGCGGATCATAGCCGCGGCGACGCAGCTGTTCTCGCAGCGCGGATATCAGGCCACCAGCACTCGGGCGATCGGCGATGCGGCCGGTCTCAATATCGGCACGGTGGCCTACCACGTGGGCGGCAAGCCGGATCTGTACCGCGAAGTGATGCGCCGTGCCCACGCCGCGCAGGGTGCTGCGGTGATGGCAGCACTGGGCGACGTGATGGAGGCGGAGCCCACCGCCGAGTCCACAGTCGCGGCGCTCCACCACTTCGTCGACGCCTACCTGGACTTCTGCCTGAGCCACCCCGAGGTCCCGGCGCTGTGGATGCGCCGCTGGCTGGACGACGGCGAGGGACTGGATGAGGGAGCGGATCGGGACGGCAGGGAGGATCCGGCCGGCGAGGACGCGAGCCGGGGCGAACGCGGCAGCGACGTCGATGAGATCGTGAAGGATTTCGCAGGGCCGCTCGTCGCACGCGTGGCCGAGGGGGTCGGTGGAGCACTCGACCGTGCGGGGATCGGGGCGCGCGTCGACCTGGAGATGCTCGCCTACTCGATCGTGTGGTCGACCCACTCCTTCAGCCGTGCGGGGTTCGTCGACTCCTCCGGCGCGCGCAGGGTCGCGTCGAGCCCCGCGATGACGGACCGCTTCCGTGCGCACCTCCACCAGCTGGTCGACGGGGTCGTGCTGCGCAGCGCCGACTGACACCACGGCGAGGACTGGCGCCACGGCGACGTCTGTCTCCACGTCGACCACTGTGCTGACTGGTCAGCGAGCCAGCCGCAGCGTGAGCTGACCGTGACCGTTCCGGATCGGCCGCAGCGTCAGCCCTGCGCCGTCGCCGGATACGTCACCCGACCGTCCTCGCCCACGCGGGCTCCGTCGCTCAGCTTCGCATCCATGGTCTTCTCCGCACCCATGATGTGCTGAACGGACTCGCCGTGCGCCAGCAGGTGATCGGCGATGATCCTCCGGTGGCACCGCCACCACACCGCCTCCGCACACATGACGGCCACACGCTTCTCCGATCCCCACGCGCGCAGCTCGTCCAGCGCGTCGGCGAACTCATCGGACAGTGCGTGATCCGCGTAGTTGTGGAAGCTCCGGTTCTGCCACCACGCGTTCACCTCGAAGGGCGCCGTCCTGCTCACGGGGCGCCGGCCGGTGAGAGCGGGGGAGGGGACCAGCTCGACCTCTGCCGTGTCCAAGGACCCGCCCAGCGCGTCCTCATCGAACTGTGGGTGCTTCGACGATCCCGGCAGACGGCGCACATCGACGACGAGCTCCACTGCGCTCTCCTCGAGCAGCGCCAGAAACTCCTCGAGCGACCGGTTCGAATGCCCGATCGTGAAGAATGCGCCACCCATCGCCAGGCCTCCTTCGACGACTGCACCCATCTCTGCGGGAACGTCCGTCCTCGATGCTACAGACACGCCCCCGTCGGTCAGGGTTCACTCAGGGTTACTCGGTGTTCGCACAACGTCTGATCAGGGATGACACAGTCTCCGCGGCACTCCTACGAGTCACTCACCGAGTGACGACGCGACTCTCCGGAAAGAGAACATGTCACCCTCACCCACACGCTCACTCCTCACGACGGTGGCACTCGCCACCGCCCTCGTGGCGCCGGGAGCCGTGCTCGTCCCGGGACTGCCCGGGACCTCGGCGCCGGCGCACGCGGCCCCCACCGACGACCAGTTGGGAGCGGACGGCTCCGTCCTGCGCTCCTCGGAGACCACCCGGGTGGCTCCCGGCCTGGAACTTACAAACTTCTCCCGCATGGAGGACGGCGGCTGGAACAACGGCAATGTGCTCACCGCGGACCTCACGGAGGACAGCCTCTCCGTCGACGTCGCAGACACCGGCGTGGTCTCCGGCGGCAGCGCCCCCACCAGTGAGGTCATGGCATCCGGCGAGCAGGGCGGCCAGGCTGTCGCAGCCGTGAACGGCACCTTCTTCGACATCAACCACTCCGATGCACCGATCTACTCGACGGTGTCCCGGGACGAATTGCGCGTCGGCACGCAGACGCCCATGCCCAGCCTCACGATCACGGGCCAGCAGGCCGCCGTGCAGATGCTGTCCGCCTCCGGCACACTCACAGCCGACGGCGAGGAGCTTGAGCTGGGCGGCCTCAACAACCCCCAGCTGTCGGCCGACGCGATCGGCGTCTACACCGCCGCGTGGGGCGACTACACGCTGGACCGCCCCGCAGGCGGACCGGACGCGCTCGCCGATGACATCGCCCGTGTGAGCGTCGTCGACGGGGAAGTCGTCGACGCATCGGGCCTCGTCGAGGAAGCTGGTGACCCGGACGTCCCCGCAGGCGGCCAGGTGCTGCTGGGCCGGGAGGACGGCGCACACGCACTGGCCGAGCTCGAGGTGGGAGACGCGGTCGACGTGGAGATCGGCCCCTCCCAGGACGTCGACGCCGCGATCGCCGGCAGCAACCAGATCCTCACCGACGGCACGGTGCCGGACATGAGCGGCGATCTGGCGACGGGGATCCATCCCCGCACCGCGGTGGGCATCAGCAGGGACGGCACGGAGCTGTTCGTCACGACGATCGACGGGCGCAGCGGAGCCTCCCGCGGCATGACGCTTCCGGAGATGGGCGAGTTCTTCCAGGACCTCGGCGCGCACAACGCGGTGAACCTGGACGGCGGCGGTTCCACGACGATGGTGGCCCGCCCTGCCGGTGCGCAGGCACCCACCGTCCAGAACGCGCCGTCCGACGGTGCGGAGCGCAACGTGCCCAACGCACTCGTCTTCTACTCCGACGCACCGGCCGAGCAGCTGAGCGACGTGCAGCTCGACACGCAGCTGGAGGGCGAGGACACCGTCCTGCGCGGCATGCACCGCTCGTACCGCGGGACCGGGCTGGGGGAGAACCTCGACCCGCTCGCGGTGGCCGGCACCTTCGAGGCCGAGGACGGGCTGACCCTCGCCGAGGCGGACGGCGCCTCCGCATCCGTCCGCGGTGACGAGACCGGCACCTCGCGCGTGTCCTACTCCGCAGAGGGCCACACCGCGCGGAAGGATCTGCGCGTCCTGGGCGAGGCGATCGGCCTGCGCCCCAGCGACCGCGCCCTCAACCTCGCAGAGGTGGGCGACTCCGCGGAGCTGACGGTCGAGGGCTTCGATTCCGACGGCCACTCCGCCCGGGTCGAATCCCGCGACCTGGAGGTCGAGGCGAGTGACGGCATCGACGTGAGCGTCGACGACTTCGGCACCTACGTCGTGACGGCGACGGACGAGACCGCGGGCGGCTCGGTGACCTTCCGCACGGCAGGCGCGACGACCTCGGCGGATGTGACGGCGTCCGTCCCCGTCACCGTGGGCACGGACGTGACGGACGTCGTGGACTTCGGCGACCTGGACGCCTTCTCCGATGAAACCGCCCGGGCGACCGGTTCGTTCTCCGCCGGCGAGCCCACCGAGGACGGGCAGCCGTCGCTGGAACTGGACTACGACTTCACGCAGTCGTCCGCGACCCGCGGCTACTACCTCATCAGCAACGATCCCGTGGAGGTCGAGGGCAACACGCTGGCCTTCGAGCTGCAGGTGCGCGGCGACGGGTCCGGCGCGTGGCCCCGTCTGCAGGTGCGCGGAGCGGACGGCGTCGTGACGAACCTGGACGGCGACCACCTCACGTTCGACGGCTGGCAGAAGGTCCGCTTCGAGGTGCCGGCCGGCCTCGCGCAGCCGCTGTCGTTCGAGCGGATCCGCATGATGGAGACCCGCCCGGATGCCCAGTACACGGGTGACATCGCGGTGGCCGGACTCCAGGCGATCGCCACTCCGGAAGCCGCACCCACCGAGGACGCGCCCGTCCACGACCCGGCCCTGCTGGCGACGGGCAGCGTCGAGGACCGGCCGCAGAACATCGCGGTCATGAGCGATGCGCAGTTCGTCGCGGCGAACCCGGACAGCGATGCGGTCGCCGGTGCCCGTCGGACGCTGCAGGAGATCCAGGCCGCAGAACCGGACATGCTCGTCATCAACGGCGACTTCGTCGACGAGGCGGCGGAGGAGGACTTCGCGCTCGCACAGCAGATCCTCGATGAGGAGTGGACGTCGGACATCCCCTACGTCTACGTCCCCGGCAACCACGAGGTGATGGGCGGGGAGATCTCGAACTTCGAGGACGCCTTCGGACCGGCATCGACGGAGCGCTCGCTGGGCCGGACCAAGGCGATCACGCTGAACACCGCGTCGGGTTCTCTGCGAGACGGCGATACGGATCAGCTGCAGATGCTCGAGGACGCACTCGAGGAGGTGGGCAAGAGCGATCACCTCACCGGTGCCGCCGTGTTCTTCCACCATCCGCCGCAGGACCCGCTGCCGTCGAAGTCCAGCCAGCTGTCGGACCGGCGCGAGGCGGAGGAACTTGAAGCACTGCTGGGTGACTTCCGTGAGGAGACGGGCAAGTCCGCCGCCGTGGTGAACGGGCACGTGGGCGTCTTCCACGGCTCCGCCGTCGACGGCGTCAGCTACATGATCAACGGCAACTCCGGGAAGAACCCGTCGGGCACGCCCGCGAACGGCGGATTCACCGGGTGGACGATGCTGGGTGTGGACCCGGGTCTCGGCGATGTGGGCGGCAATCCCACGACGACCGACCGCGTCGCGTGGTTCGCGGCGGAGACCCGACCGTGGGTCGACGAGATCAGCGTCGACGCTCCGCAGGCGATGACCCCCGGACAGACCGGCGAGGTCTCTGCCGAGTTCACACAGGACGACCGCACCGTGCCCGTCGGCTGGCCGGTGACCTCGCAGTGGGGTGGCGACGGGGTCGTCGTGGACGGCGGCGACCAGGCAATGGGTGGTTCGTCCGCAGCGGCTGTGGCGCGCGATGCGCAGGCGGGCGGTGCTGCGGGTGCTGGCGCTGCGGGTGCTGCGGGTGCTGCGGGTGCGGCCGGCGGCGCCGAGGCGCTGGAGGCCGGTGCCGACGTAGTCCGCGTGAACCCGCGGACCGGGGAGATCACCGCGGTGCAGCCGGGAACGGCGACCGTGAGTGTCACGGTGAATGGTCGGACTGCGGAAACGACGGTCGTCGTGGCAGGTGACGAGGAGCCCGAGCCGAACCCGACAGATGACCCGACGGACAACCCGTCTGACGACCCGACAGAGGGTCCGAGCGAGGAGCCGACAGGCGAGCCCACGGAGGATCCGACGGGGGAGCCGACCGGTGAGCCGACAGGGGAGCCGTCTCAGGACCCGACGGACGATCCCACTGACGATCCCACGGACGATCCGACGGGTGATCCCACCGGTGAGCCGACAGGGGAGCCGTCCGACGACCCGACCGAGTCCGAATCCCCGGACGCCCCGCGTCCCGATGAGTCGGATGATCCGCACGATGGGTCAGACGACGACGGATCGGACGACAACGGCTCCGGCGACGACGGATCCGGTGACGACGGATCTGGTGACGACGGATCCGGTGACGGAGGCGCCGAGCACGGAGATGAGGACGACCGTGGCTCCGGCGACGATGGCACCCTTCCCCGGACAGGAGCTCAGGTGGGCCTCGCCCTCGCATTGGGCACCATCCTCGTGGTCGCCGGTCTCGTCGTGACGAGGCTGGCGCGCAGGCAGAGCTGACCCTCCGTCTCACCGCGCGGTGCCTCACCGTGTGAGGTCTGAGCGGCGGCCCCGGATGCGTAGGAATCCCGCGCATCCGGGGCCGCTCCCGTCTCACCAGGAGAACTCTCTCGTGGACTCTTAACACTCCCTGAGAGAATTCCCGGGCGCCGACCGCACCCGGCGATGACCAGAGGAGACTCCATGACCGCGACGGCACCCGGTTCCCCCGAACCCGCACCCACCCAGCCGACTGCGCACGCACCCACGACCACCTCCCCGCGGGAGATGCGACGCGTCGCCGGAGCGAGTGCCTTCGGCACCGGCATCGAGCTCTACGACTTCCTGATCTTCGGACTCGCCGCGGGCCTCGTGTTCCCCAAGCTGTTCTTCCCGGAGTCCGACCCGCTGATCGGCACGCTCCTGTCGTTCATGACGTTCGGGGCGGGCTTCCTGTCGCGGCCGCTGGGCGGCATCGTGTTCGGTCACTTCGGCGACCGGTTCTCGCGCAAGACGATGCTCGTCGTCTCGCTCGTGGCCACGGGCGCCTGCACGGTCGCGATGGGCCTGCTGCCCACCTACGCCACGGTCGGCGTCCTCGCTCCGATCCTGCTGGTGGGGCTCCGCGTGCTGCAGGGGTTCTTCATGGGCGGTGAGCAGTCCGGCGCCTTCCTCATGGTCACCGAGCACGCGCCCGTCGGCCGCAAGTCCTTCTTCGGTGCGTTCGTCACCGCTGGCTCGCCCATCGGCAGCATCCTGGGCATCGGCGTCTTCAACCTCGTCGCCGTCGCGACCGGTCCCGCGTTCACCGACTGGGGCTGGCGCGTGCCGTTCCTCGCCTCCGCCATCCTCATCGCGGTCGGCATCTACGTGCGTCTGGGGATCTCGGAGAGCCCGGTCTTCAAGAAGATGGCCAGTGAGCCCAAGCCGTCGCGTCTGCCGCTGGCGGGAGTGCTGGCCACGGCGATGCCGCTGATCATCGGCGGTGTGCTGGTGAACCTGGGCTTCAACCTCTTCATCTTCATCATCAACTCGTTCAGCATGTCCTACGGCACGGAGCAGCTGGGGATGGACCGCAACGTCATCCTGCTGAGCGGCATGGCAGGGTCCGTCGGCATGCTCATCGCCGTGTTCGTCGCGGGTTGGCTGGCGGACAGGTATGGACTGCTGCGCGTCATGATGGCGGGTGCGCTCTTCCAGATCGTCTGGGCGTTCCCCTACTTCTGGCTGTTCGACAGCCGCAGTGTGGAGCTCATCTACCTCGCGGTGATCGTCGCCTACATCGGCCTGAGCTTCGTGTTCGGCCCCATGGCCGCCTTCTACGTGAGTCTCTTCAAGCCCGAGCACCGCTACTCCGGCGTCGCACTGTCCTACAACCTGGGCGCGGTGCTGGGCGGCGGGCTCTCACCCTCGATCGCGACAGCCCTGCTGGGCACCTTCGACGGCAGTGCGGGCATCTCGCTGTACATCGCGATCGGTGGCGCACTGTCCGCGATCGGCCTGCTCATGACTGCGAAGCGGGTGCGTGCGGCCTCGACCGCCACCCTGGGCGACTGAGCAGGAGCACCTCTCGAGGCGCCTGCGCCACACTGCGCCTGCGTCACTCCTCCTCAACCGACACCGCCGCCGAGGCTGCAGCTGGAACCCAGCTGCGATCTCGGCGGCGGTTGTGGTGTGGGATCGGCTCGCTCAGGAGTTCGAGTCTGGGTCCCGCCTCGGCAGCCGCTTGCTGCCCGTGCGCCCGGCGAGGGTGCCGGTGCGCTTGGGGCGGTCGACGTCCCGGTCCGTCGGGGGACGGAGGTAGGGGTCCTGCATGACAGGGACCTCGGTGGCCGGCTGTGGCCGCGTGGTCGTGTCAGCAGGATCCTCGTAATCGTACTTGTCGTCATCCGTCCGCATGCGGCGGATGGTCTCCTCCGGCGGCAGCACCTTGCGCCACTCGCGGGTGCGCATGTCGGGCAGCTCGCCGGCATCCTCGCGCAGCGCCCGATGCACCGAGTACATCTGGAAGAACGCGATGATGAAGAACGGCAGTCCGATCAGGATGGAGATCGACTGGAGGGCCTCGAGTCCGCCCTCTCCGGAGAACACCAGCAGCGTCGCGGTGATGAGGCCGACCGCGACGGCCCAGAACAGACGCTGGCCCAGCGGATTGAAGTCCTCGTGCCCGTTGGACATCGTGTCGACCACCAGGGCCGCGGAGTCCAACGATGTGATGAAGAAGATGACCACGACCACGATCGCGATGACGGAGACGATCCACGCCGCCGGGTAGTGGGACAGGAGCTCGAAGAGGGCTCCGGGGATATCGCCGTCGTCGACCACGCGCTCGACGAGTCCGCCGTCGCCGTTGAGTTCGATGTCCAGCGCGGCGTAGCCGAAGATGCCGAACCAGATGACGGAGAACAGGGAGGGAACGGCGAGCACGCCCACCACGAACTGGCGAATGGTGCGGCCGCGGGAGATCCGGGCGATGAAGATACCGACGAACGGCGACCAGGTGATGGTCCATGCCCAGTAGAAGACGGTCCAGGTGTTCTGCCACCCGGTGTTCGCGAAGGTGTCGTTCCACAGCGCGAGCTCCGGCAGGTTCACCACGTAGGAGCCGAACGACTCGAACGTGCCCTTCAGGAGGAAGAGCATCGAGCCGCCGAAGACGAGCACGAAGAGCAGCAGGCCGACAGCGGCGATGATGTTGATGTTCGAGAGGACCTTGATGCCCTTCTCGAGTCCCAGGCCGACGGAGATCATTGCGATGCCGGTGACGACGGCGATGATGATGAGCTGCCAGCCAGCGTTCTGCGGCACACCGAAGAGCTGTTCGAGCCCGCCGTTGATCTGCAGGACGCCGAGGCCGATCGAGACTGCGACGCCGAACACGGTTCCGATGATGGCGACGATGTCGATGAACTTGCCGATGGGGCCGTGGATCCTCCGGCCGAGGATGGGTTGGAAGATCGAGGAGACGCGCGGCGGAAGGTTCCGCTTGTGGATGAAGTATGCGAAGCCTAATGCAGGCAGCGTGAAGATCGCCCACGTGTGGAACGTGAAGTGGTACATCGAGAAGTTCATCGCGTCCATGGCGGCAGCCACGGACTCGGCCTCGATGCCGAGGGCGTCACCCCGCGGGGGGTCGCCGAAGTGGCTGACGGGCTCGGCGACGCCCCAGAACATGAGGATGGAGCCGATGCCGGCGGCGAACAGCATGCCGAACCACGTGAGGTTGGAGTGCTCGGGAGCCTCGTCGTCGGGTCCCAGCTTCACACGGCCGAACCTGCTGGCTGCGATGTAGATGAGGAAGACGAGGAAGATGGTGACGCCCAGGATGTAGAACCAGCCGAAGTTCTCCATGAGCCACTGGGACGCGACGCCCGTCGCCGTTGACAGCGGGTCCGTGAAGAGGATTGTAGCGATGACGAAGAGGATGATGACGCCTGCAGCCCCGAAGAACACCGCTGGGGTAGTCCTCAGTCGCAGGCCGTCATGGAGGCGGTTCAACATGTTCCGCACCTTCCGCGGTCAGGTCGGAGACAAGAAACCTGTGCAACGCTCCTTGCCCCGTGGTTTATGGCTCGGTGTGCTGAGCGTAGCAGGAGAGGGTGCTGGTGGTGGGGGTGATCGGGAGGCCTGAGTCTGCCCCGCCTCAGTCCTCTTCGTCGTCCTCGCCGTGACCGAACGGGTCCGGATCCGTGCCGGGCAGCCACGAGACCCCGGGGACGTTGTACCCCTCTGCCTTCTGCGCCCGCTTCCAGCGGCGCTTCCACTTGTCCTGCAGGCGATCGACGTAGAGGGTGCCCTGCAGGTGGTCGTACTCGTGCTGCATGATCCGGGCGAACCAGCCCTCGACGACCAGTGAGATCGTCTCCCCGTTCTCGTCCTTGCCGTTGATCGTCACCTTCTCGCTGCGCTTGAGCGGGAAGTCCAGGACGGGGACGGACAGGCAGCCCTCCGATTCGTCATCGGGATCCGGACGGCCGTCGGGCACCTTGGAGCCCACGAGCACCGGGTTGATGAACACGCCGCGGCGCCGCACCTGTGCGACATCGTCCTCCGCGTCGTACACGAAGATCTGCTTGCCGACGCCGATCTGCGGGGCGGCCAGCCCCACGCCGTTGGACGCGGCAAGCGTTTCGAACATGTCAGCGACGAGCGTGCGCAGCTCGTCGTCGAACTCCGTCACCCTGTCCGCAGCGCGGTGCAGGACGGGCTCTCCATAGACGACGATGGGGTGAATGGTCATGCGCAGAATCTTATCGGCACACAGCTCTACAGCGGCGCGCGGTGGGCGACCACGGTCTTCATGATGAGAGTCGACGTCATGCGCCGCACACCCGGCAGCTGCGAGAGCGTCGAGTCGTAGAGCTCCTGGTATGTCTGCTTCGACTCCGTCGCTACATAGAGCTGATAGTCCGGAGCACCGAAGAGGCGCTGCGCCTGCACGATCTGGGGGACCTGCACGGCGGCCTCTTCGAAAGCCGTCATCGCGGAGTGGTTCCCAGCCTCCATCGTGACGAACACCAGAGCCTCGAACGGCTTGCCGAGCTTCTCGAAATCCAATTCCGCGCGAAACCCCTGGATGACGCCACTGGTCTCCAGATCGCGGAAACGCCTGTGGCACGCGGAGAGGCTCAGCCCGACCTTTCCCGCTACCTGCGTCATCGTCGCTCGCCCGTCGTCTTGCAGCAGTGAAAGAATCTCCCGGTCAATCGCGTCCATAGCGATAAGTCTCCCGCCAGAATCCGCGAATGGCAACAGATTGCGAAGCACATTCGAGCGCTTCCTCAATAGTCTGCCCGCATGGACGTCATGCTGCTCTTCGCCTTCTGGGGGCTCACCACTCTGCTGATCTGCACCCCGGGTGCCGACTGGGCCTACCTCATCACTGCGGGCCTGCGCGGTCGCGGAGTCCAGGCCGTGCTCGGCATGGTCGTGGGGCACTTCGCGATCGCGCTGGCCGTGGCACTGGGTCTGGCGGCCCTCGTCGCCGAGCACGCCTGGATGCTCACCGTCATCAGCGTCGCCGGTGGCCTCTACCTCCTCTGGCTGGGGACCTCGGCGCTGCAGTCGCTCCTCAAGGAGCGCAGGACCGCGGCGCCTGCCGCGGGCAGCAGTGCCGCCGAGGCGCCGGTCGCCTCCCCGATGCCGCTCGGCTACGAGGGGGGCGGCTCCCTCGACGCTGTGGGCAGCGCGTGCATGATGCCCGGTGGCCACGTGGGCGAGTGCGACTCCGCAGTCGCAGTGAAGCAGCGCGTGCGCGTCCGGCCCTCGAAGCGAGCCGTCGCACTGCAGGGGCTGAGCGTCAGTCTGCTGAATCCCAAGGTGTACCTGATGTTCTTGGCGCTGGTTCCCCAGTTCGTGTCGGATGCAGCGCCGATGTCCGACGCCGCGCAGCTGATTGTCCTGGGCATGGTGCACGTCCTCACCTGTGGACTCATCTACCTTGCAGTCTCGCTGGGCGCGGGTGCGATTCTCATCGCACGACCGCGCGCGGCGACCGTCGTCACGGCGGCGTCTGGGATCCTCATGAGCGTGCTGGGCGCAGTGGTGATCGTCGACGTGATCGTGTGACATGAGGGGAACTCGTGGCGGTCCTCCTCGCCTCCCGGCTTGTTTCGCGAGGGACGGGTGGACCGCTCGAGGGACACGCGCCTGCGGCTGTCCCTCGAACCTCTGGCCCGTCTCTCGCGCAGAACGCCCCCGCCCTGTCCTGCCACCGGCCGCCCCGCCGCGCACACCCGCCCGTCCGCCTTCCGGACGGCGGGAACAAAATCGCCCCTCAGCCCGGTTAAGATCGTTGATACCGCAACGAATCAGCAGCTGAAGCCATTGGCTGGTGTGTGAGCGAGGAGCTCGACGCCCGGGTGTGCACCATCCGGCTGCCGGCCGTTCCTCGCAACTGGAACCGAAGAACGGAAAGGGCACACATGACCATTCACTCCGATGTCACGAAGATCGTCGGCGGCACGCCGCTGGTGCGACTCAACAAGGCGAGCGAGCGCAGCGGCGCAGAGATCGTCGCCAAGCTCGAAGGTGCGAACCCGGCGAACTCGGTCAAGGACCGGATCGGCGTCGCGATGATCGAGGCTGCTGAGAAGTCGGGTCAGCTGAAGCCCGGCGGCACGATCGTGGAGGCGACGTCCGGCAACACCGGCATCGCGCTCGCGATGGTGGGCGCCGCACGCGGCTACAAAGTCGTCCTCACGATGCCGGAATCCATGTCGAAGGAGCGTCGCGCACTGCTGCGCGCGTTCGGGGCGACGCTCGAGCTCACCGCCAAGGCCGATGGCATGCGCGGCGCAGTGGAGAAGGCCGAAGCACTCGCAGATGAGGGCGCGGTGCTGGTCCGCCAGTTCGCCAACGAGGCCAACGCCGCGATCCACGAGTCGACGACCGGTCCGGAGATCATCCGCGACACGGACGGCAAGGTCGACGTGTTCGTCTCCGGGATCGGCACCGGCGGCACCATCACCGGTGTAGGCCGTGCCTTTAAGAAGGAGGGTATCGAGGCGAAGATCGTCGCCGTCGAGCCGGCCGCTTCGCCCATCCTGTCCACCGGCGAGGCTGGTCCGCACATGATCCAGGGGCTGGGTGCGAACTTCATCCCCGAGGTGCTGGATCGCGACATCTACGACGAGGTCGTCACCGTCGAGAACGAGGTCTCGTTCGACGTCGCGCGCCAGGTCGCGAAGGACGAGGGGCTGCTCGTGGGCATCTCGTCCGGTGCTGCGATCTCCGCCGCCGAGGCTGTGGGCGCCCGCCCGGAGAACCAGGGCAAGCGCGTGGTCGTCATCCTCCCGGACTTCGGAGAGCGCTACCTCACCACGCCGCTGTTCGCGGAGTACATGGATTCCTGATGCGTGGACGCCTCGGACTGATCGGAGCCGCCGCCGCGGTCGGCGCGGCAGCCTTCGGGCTGACGCGTCCGGCTGTGCGCGCCACCCTGCGAGAAGACCTCGACACTGCTCGTCGCCGTGATCCTGCGGCTCGCAATGATCTGGTGATCGCCCTGTCTTACCCGGGTCTCCATGCGATCTGGGCGCATCGGGGCCTGTACAAGCTGAACCAGTACGACGCGGGGAAGGCGCCCGCCCGTCTGTTGTCGCAGGCGGTGCGGACGCTCACCGGTGTGGAGATCCACCCGGGCGCGAAGATCGGCAAGCGCTTCTTCATCGACCACGCGAACGGTGTGGTGATCGGGGAGACGTCGGAGATCGGCGACGACGTGATGCTGTACCACCAGGTGACGCTGGGCGGCCGGTCGATGGCGCAGGAGAAGCGCCACCCCACGCTGCGCGACAACGTCGTGGTCGGCACGGGGGCGAAGCTGATCGGGCCGGTGGAGGTCGGCGAGGACGCCGCTGTCGGAGCCAACGCCGTCGTCGTCAAGGACGTGGCCGCCGGCGGGACCGCCGTGGGCGTGCCCGCGACGGTGAAGTTCCCCAAGTCGCGCCCGCTGGACGCGGAGGGCCACCCGACGCCAGACGGTGTGCTCACCGACCCGGCGCTGTGGATCTGAGGACGCCGAACCTCGGCAACGTCAGCATCTGATGAAGGGCACCTGTGATGTCACGGGTGCCCTTCATCGTTCGGTTCCACTATCCGTTGCTCACCCCAGGGATGAGCAACTCGTGAAGGTCTGTGTGTGACACTGTCACCTGCGGAAGGAACGGGTATCCATGGCAGATTTCATGCGTGAACGCTGGAGGGGCCTGCTGCTCGTCGCAGGACTGATTCTGAGTCTGCTGTCGGTCGTCTACCAGTGGGGGACGATACAGCTGCTCTCCAGAACGTACCTGAACGACCCCAGTCCCTATTGCCCGGTCATACCTGCGGGAACAGAAGTGTCGGGAGGGAGCGTGTGGAGCAGTGCCCTGTACCCGCCGCTGGTGCATTGCAGCCTCAGCTGGACAGGGCCAGAAACCAGCGGCTACGTAGAGACCACGACGCTCAACGCTCCTGCTGCCGTGGCGTGCTTCGGTGGAGCTGCGCTCATCGTCGTGTCGATCTTCGCCATGGTCCTCCGTGTGCGAGTTCGTGAACGCGCGTCTCAGCGGCAGTGACCACACGCTGACGCCATGGCCGGTCGACGGTCATGTGCCCGAACCAGTGATGCTGTGCGAGTTCCGCTGGAGCAACGCACACAGCGCCTCCGCCCCATCGACCCAGAACGAGAGTCTCTTGATGTTCAGGACGCCGTGGCCGGGAACGTCGAGCGCCGTTCCGTGTTCCAGTGAGACGCTCACGTTCGTCTGACCGTGGCGGACGATCGAGACGGCCTCGCCCTCACCATCGGGGGACCGGCCGATCCGCACCCCGTCCTCGGTGCTGTGGTTCAGAGCTGGTGTCGCGGTCGCGATACGCGACCGGTCCAGGTGGATCATCGTGTGGGCGTCCACGCGCACGGCGAGGGTCCCATCGGTCACGTAGTGGGGCCGTGTCGACAATGACGCGAGGAACCCCAGCACCCAGAGCACTCCCATGACACCCAGCACAAGAGCGATGATCTGCGCGACCGGCCACGGCAGCAGCCAGTGGACCAGCGCGATCTCGACGAGTCCCAGGCCGGCGAAGGCGAGGAGGATCGGCCTCTCGTGACAGTGGAAGGTGAAGCCCCGCCCGCCTGCCGGCACGAGCGGTCGCCGTGCTACCCACCGCGCGGCGCTGACCCACAGCAGGATTTCGAACCTTGCGAATCGAACCATCGGCGCCGGAACGGATTCGCGCACGAGGGTTCTGGCAACTTCCCTCCTCGGCGAGCCGGCACGGCGGGCCCGGAGGAAGACGCGGGTGGCGAGGACGACCTCGGCGGCCACGGTGGTGACGAGGAGACCGCCGATGATCACCGGGATCCACACGGCCACCGGCACATCGGCAACGATGAGGATCGCGGTGGCGATCTCGAGCGGTGCGAGGACGAGAAGAGCGGCATGGAGGATCGCGGTGCCGCGTCCTCGCGCGAGGGGATTCGACGCCACCTCTGCGCCGGACGTGGACCGTGTCGTGCTCATTCCGGGCTCCTGAGTGCGAGGAGGTGCCGGATCACGGAAGCCTGCGCGGCGGATAGTTCGTCCGCCACGGCATCCAGGACGGGAACCTCGCCCTCTGGAGCCTCATGGAACTGCCGGCGGAGTGGTTCCGGCACAGCTGCGAGGAGATCGCGAGCAAGACGCCGGACTCGGGGATCATCTGTCTGTTCGGCCGCGTCCCCCTGACCGAGGTCGTCGAACCTCCGATAGATATCCGCCATCTGTGCGGCTGCGGCTGGGTCGTCTGCGACACCCGACATTGCGTCCGCCCACTCCTGCACCGCGTCCTCGGGCAGGACGCTCATGATCTGGCGGTCGACCTCGAGGCTCTTCGTGCCTGCTCCGTGCATCTGCAGCGAGGCGAACAGTGTGCGGGCATGATCCGGTAGGAACGCATCGGAGCTGTGGTCGTCGGATGCGGACTGGATGCGGTGCCGGAGGTTTCGGAGAGCATCGCGCTTGGTGCGCAGTTCGCGCTCCTGCCTAGCCAGGTCGTCATCGAGGTCCTGCAGGATGTCGGGAAGTTCGCGCATGTCATCGTCCCGGAGGGCAGCCGCCACCTCGTCGAGGGAGAGGCCCAGCTCTGCGAGCCTGACCGCACGCATGAGGAGGATCGCGTCCCGCAGACCGTAGTCGCGGTAGCCGTTGTCCCGCCTGGCGGGTTCCGGAATCACTCCGATGCGGTGGTAGTGGCGCACCGTCCGCGTCGTGACACCCACCAGCTGAGCGACTTCTCCGATTCTCATGCCTCCATGGAACACCTTGACGCTGCGTCAAGGTCAAGGGGCGTGCGGGCAGGGGTCGCTCCCACGGCCGATCAGGGCTGACACAGCAACTCCGGACTAGTCTGGGGAACAGGCACATACGACACTGCGAAGGGACGATTCGTGACATCGAGCGCGAACAGCACATCCGTAGCCATCGGGTCCTCCGACCTGCACGTCTACCCGCTGGGACTGGGTACCAACACCTTCAACAATCCTGAGGCACCGGCCGAATACCACGCCGTCCTCGACGGCTTCGTCGAACGCGGCGGGAACTTCCTCGACACCGCGGACATGTACTCGTTCTGGGTCGACGGCAATTCCGGCGGAGAATCCGAGACCGTGATCGGGCAGTGGCTCGCATCGCGCGGCAAGCGCGACGACATCGTGGTCGCGACGAAGGTCGCTGCGAAGCCGGGGCGCGAGGGCCTGTCGCCGAAGAACGTCGCACTCGCCGCGGACGAATCTCTTCAGCGTCTGCAGACTGACTACATCGACCTGTACTACGCGCACTACCAGGACGACGAGACCCCGATCGTCGAGAGCGCGGCGGCCTTCAACGACCTCGTGACTGCCGGCAAGGTGCGCGCGATCGCGCTGTCGAACCTATCGCCGGATGCGATCGACGAGTGGTTCCGTGTGTCGGAGGAGAACGGCTTCGCGCTGCCGGTCGCACTGCAGCCGCGGTACTCGCTGGTGGCACGGGAGTACGAGGGTGAGATGGCGGCCTCGGCTCGCAAGCACGGCATGTCCGTCTTCCCGTACCAGGTGCTGGCCGGTGGATTCCTGACGGGCAAGTACCGGACGGAGGCGGACCTCGAAGGCCGTGCGCGTGCCGGTGCCGTCGAGCGCTACCTCAACCCGGAAGGGCTGGCGGTCGTCTCCGCGCTGGACGTGGTCGCGGCCGCGCACAGCACGGACGCAGCCTCAGTGGCGCTCGCGTGGGCGATGGCCGATGGGAAGATCACCGCTCCGCTCGCAGCAGCGACAAGCACGGCTCAGCTCGACCAGCTCTTCGCCGCCACGGAGCTGACGCTTTCTGCCGACGAGGTCACAGCGCTCGACGAGGCGTCGGCGACCTTCCTCTGACATCCTTCGCTCGCCGGGCATACGAGCAGAGAAGGCAGCGAGGGGCCGAGCGAGTGCTCGGCCCCTCGAATGTCGCAGCTGCTGCGTGTCACAGCCAGTCCCGGCGCCGCAGCAGCTCCTCGCCGATCTCCCAGTGGCGCCTCACCACCTCCGGGTCGTACGCCGCACGGTTCGTCCGCGCCACCTTCAACTGGTCGGAGTAGTACTCGCCGGAGACCCACTCCGCGCCCGGGGTGCCGGAGATGAAGTGCGTCAGCGTCCCGCCGCCCTGTTCGGGTGAGGTGAGCAGGTGTTTCGCCGCTCCCTGGTACAGCCGGTTCATCAGGGTGCCGCCGTCGGACGCGAAGCTCGTCGCGACGACTCCCGGATGGAACGCGACCGACGACAGTCCCTGTGCCCCGAATCGTTCGTGCAGCCCCTTGGTGAAGAGGATGTTCGCGAGCTTCGCGTTGCCGTAGGCCCGGTTGGGCGTGAACGTCGCGAGTGTCTGGATGTCCTCCAGGTCGAGTCGACCGAAGATCTTCGCGCCGATGCTCGCGGTGTTCACGACCGTCCCTCCACACTTCAGCAGCGGATCCAGGAGCCGGTGGGTGAGGAGGAACGGGGCGAGGTGGTCGACCTGGAACGTCTTCTCGAACCCGTCCTCCGTGATCTGGGGACCGGGGAAGATCCCGCCCGCGTTGTTCGCCAGCACATCGATCCGCTCGTGGTCCGCCGCGATCTGAGCGGCGATCCGGTCCACGTCCGCCAAACGCGCGAAATCGGCGATGTGGAAACTCGCGCCGGTCTCGGCTGCGACGGCCCGCGTCTTCTCCGCCGATCTGCCGACGATCACCAGGTTCACGTCCCGGGTCGAGAGGATCCGCGCGGCCGCGGCGCCGATCCCGTCGCTGCCTCCTGTGAGGACGACTGTGGGTGTCATGCAGAACTCCGTTCGTCGGTGCTGTCCGCCACAGTAGCGGCACTCGTCCTCTCCTCAGCGCGATGAGGCGACGTCGACCCACCGCGATGTGCCACGCACTCACCCGACCGCGATGAGGCTTCCGGCGGAGGACGCGGCCATCGACGGCGCCGCAGCCGCTCCCCGCCGCTCGAGGTGGTTGCCCGCGATCATGCAGCGCACGGATCCGCCTGCGCGTTCGATTGTCGGCACCGGAACCGCCAGCACGTTCGCATGCTCCGCGATCCGCGCCAGCTGCTCCTCGGACAGTGCCGCGTGCGCAGTCGAGGACATCGCAAGGTGCTGCGTATGGCCGCCAGGCTGCGCCTGAGCGCTGGCCAGCCCACTGCCCGCCAGCCCACTGCCCGCCAGCCCACTGCCTGCCAGCCCACTGCCTGCCAGCCCACCACCCGTCAGCTCGATGCAGTTCCCTGCGAACCTGCCCACCTGCTCCTCGGTGATCTCCACGATCGTCTTGCCCGCATCGCGCAGGCGGCCCAGGACCTCGGCCCTCTGCCGCTCGTCACGGATCATCTCGCTGCCCACGACCGCGAGCTTGGTCCCCACGCTCATCAGCACGTTCGTGTGGTAGACGGGCACACCGCGGTGGTCAGCGGCATCGAAGAGCACCGGCTGGTAGCCGCGCTCGCGGCAGAAGTCCCGGAAGACCTCGGGCGAGAGCCTGCGTGACCGGCACGCATACGCGACCCGGGCGTCGTGATCGAGCACCATCGCGCCGGTGCCCTCGAGGAACTTCTCCTCGCGCTCCGCCACGGAGTAGTCGATGACGCGCCGCACCCGGAACTCGTCCGTCAGTCGTGCGAGGACGTCCGAGCGCCGCTCCGCTCGGCGGTTGGGCGCGTACATTGGGTAGAGGACCACGCTGCCGTCGGAATGCGTCGAGAACCAGTTGTTGGGGAACACGCTGTCCGGCGTCGTGGTCGTGAAGTCGTCGAAGACGGTCGCCTCGACGCCCACGTCGGCCAGCGCCCGCGCCAGCCCCGTGACCTCGTCGCGCGCTGCGCGGGCGAGGACGGCAGGATCGCCCGAGGCCGGGGTCTGGAACGCGTTGTCCGACGCCGTCGCAGGATTGGGGGAGAAGAAGTGGGGCCGGATGAGGATGACCCGGGAGGGTGCCTGGTACGTCATATTCACCTCACAGGAGACAGAGTGGTGACGAGTGAGAAGAGGTCCTTCGGATCCTCGGGATCCGCGACGAGGTCGATCGTGGACTGCAGGTCCGAACCCGCTGTCGTGTCACGGGCGCACCGCAGCGCGGCGAAGTCCGCGATCGCGAACCCGACGGAGTCGAAGACCGTGATGTCGTCTGCCGACGTCCGTCCGGTCTCCGTCCCGCTAAGCACCTTCCAGAACTCCGTGACGGGGAAGTCGGGAGCCATCTGCTGGATCTCGCCCTCGATGCGCGTCTGCGGTGGGAACTCGACAAAGACCTTTCCGGCCTCCAGGACCCCGGGATCCAGCTCCGTCTTGCCGGGGCAGTCACCGCCCACCGCGTTGACGTGGACGCCCGGGGCGATCATGTCGCGCGTGACCACGGCGTTGTGCGCCTTGTCCGCGATGCACGTCGTGATGATGTCGGCACCTTCGACGGCCTCGGCGGACGACGCGGCCTCCGTGATCCGGAAGCCCAGCGGCTCCAGGTTCCGGCGCAGCTTCGCGACCGCGGCCGGATCCGTATCGCGGACCCGCAGGTCCTCGATGCCCAGCGCCGCGCGGAAGGCCAGGGCCTGGAACTCCGCCTGCGATCCTGCACCCACGAGCGCCATCGTCGTCGAATCCGCGCGGGCGAGCACCCGCGCGGTCAGTGCGGAGGTCGCCGCGGTCCGCAGCGCGGTGATGAGCGTCATCTCGGACAGGAACACGGGGTAGCCGTTGTCGACATCCGCGAGCACGCCGAACGCCGTGACCGTCTGGAACCCGCGGGCCGGGTTCGACGGGTGCCCGTTCACGTACTTGAACGAGTACAGCTCCTGGTCCGAGGTCGGCATGAGCTCGATGACGCCGAAGGGGGTGTGGCTCGCCACGCGCGGGATCTTGTCGAACTGCTCCCACCGCAGGAAGTCCTCCTCGAGGTACTCGGTCATGCGGGCGAGGATCCGCTCCGCGCCATCCCGGTGGATCCACCGTGCGGTGTGTGCGACATCGAGGAACTGGGTCATCGGCCACTCCTTCTCTCATCGGTCGTGTGGGGTACGGGAATCACGCTACGGAGAACGATGTGCGCACGATAGAGGAGAAGTGCGCGACTTCTGTCCATTCTCTGTACAGTCTGATGGGGCGGATATAGCATTCTGCTCATGGAGCGCCTCACCGACCTCGACAAGCGTCTGCTGTCCGCGCTGCGCAACAACGGCCGGGAGCCGATCGCGACGCTCGCCCAGATGCTGGGGGTCTCGCGCGCGACGGTGACCAAGCGGATCGACCGGCTCACGGCGTCCGGCGTCATCGTCGGCTTCACCGTGCGCGTCCGCGATCAGGCGGAGATCGACCAGGTCCGCGCGATCTCCGTCGTCGAGGTCGAGGGCCGCACGACGGACCACGTCATCCGGGAGCTGCGCGGCTTCCCGGAGATCCAGGCGCTGCACACGACGAATGGGGGATGGGACCTCGTCGTCGAATCCTCGTGCCCCGACCTGGTCGCCTTCGACGACATGCTGCGACGGATCCGCGGGATCGACGGCATCGTCAACAGCGAATCGAGCCTGCTGCTCAGCTCCGTCATGCGCTGACCGTAGAGGCGCCGACCGCAGCCCGCATCCATGTCAGGTCAGCATCACCTGAATTAGGTAAGGACTTCCTATCTCATTGCGGTATGCTTCCCGAGTCGAGCGTGCGCGAGCACGTGCCGACACCTGACGGACCGGCCCGCTCGGTCCGTCCCCACTGTCGCATTCCGTCCATGAGGAGTCACCGCCCATGCGCACCACGCGCTCTGCGCTCGCCGCCGTCACCGCCACCGCCGCCCTAGTCCTCTCCGCCTGCGGCGGAGGCGGCGATACCGATTCCGACTCCGGTGCGGCGGCCGAAGGATCCGGCGACGGCTCCTTCCCCCTCACCGTCGAGCACGCGTTCGGCGAGACCGTCATCGAGCAGAAGCCGGAGCGCGTCGCAGCGGTCGCATGGGGAAACCACGAGGCCGCGCTCGCGCTGGGCGTCGTTCCCGTCATCATGGAGCAGGCGACATACGGGGACGACGACGGAAACGGCGTCCTGCCGTGGGTCGAGGACGCAGTCGAGGAGATGGGCGAGGAGCTGCCGGAGACCTACGACTTCACCGACGGCATCGACTTCGAGGCGATCGCGAACTCGGAGCCGGACGTCATCCTCGCCGGCTACTCGGGCCTCACGCAGGAGGAGTACGACACCCTGTCCCAGATCGCACCCGTCGTCGCCTACCCGGAGACCCCGTGGGGCTCCACCTGGCAGGAGACCATCGCGCAGGACGCGAAGGGACTGGGCCTCGAGGCGGAGGGCCAGGCGCTCATCGAGGAGAACGAGGGCGTCCTCGAGGAGAAGGTGGCCGACTACGACAACCTCGCCGGGACCTCCGCGATGTGGGGATACGCGGATCCGCAGGACGCCAGCACGTTCGGCTTCTTCACGGTCAGTGACCCCCGCGTGCAGTTCCTCCCGGAGATCGGCATGGAGATCCCCGAATCCGTGACGACGGCATCCGAGGGCAACGAGGCGTTCATGGGCTCGGAGAGCTCGGAGACCGCCGCGGACACCTTCGCGGACGCGGACATCCTCATCGTCGCGGAGGACAACGACCAGAAGGCCACCCTCCAGGACGACCCGCTGCTGTCGAAGATCCCCGCGGTCGAACGCGACTCCATCGCCTGGCTGCCGGAGAACGCCCCGGAAGCCGCCGCGTCCAACCCGTCGCCGCTCAACATCGATACTGAGTACATGGACAGCTACCTCGAGACCCTCGACGCGGCCGCTGCGAAGGCCGCACAGGACTGATCCGGCCTCCCAGCCGCGGATGCACCATGAGCTCCCTCACCGCCCAGCCGATCGCGCCGCCAGTCATCGCCCCTGCCCCGCCTGCCCTGACCGGGCGGAGGCGGTCGTGGTCGGTGCGGGCGGTCGCGCTCGTCGCGCTCGCGGTCGCTCTCGTCCTCGTCGCCGCCGCGTCCGTCGCCTTCGGCGCACGCGGGGTGACCTGGGCGGACATCGTCGCCGGTGTGTCCGGATCGCAGGAGACCCTCGCCGAGGCCGCCGTCTCGCAGCGCGTCCCCCGCACCCTGCTCGCCGCGGTCGTCGGAGCGGCGCTGGGCGTCTCCGGGGCGCTGATGCAGGGCGTCAGCCGCAATCCGCTGGCCGACCCCGGCATCTTCGGCATCAACAACGGCGCCGCGCTCTTCGTCGTCATCGGCATGACCTTCTTCAACATGACGGACCAGTACGCCTTCATCTGGGTCGCACTGGCCGGAGCCGCCGTGACCGCGGTCTTCGTCTACCTGGTCGGCTCCCTGGGCCGCGGGGGCACGACCCCGCTCAAGCTCGCCCTCGCCGGCGCCGCGACGTCGATCGCGCTGAGCTCGCTCGTGTCCGCCGTCATCCTTCCGCGCGTCGAGGTGATGGACTCGTTCCGCTTCTGGCAGATCGGCGGCGTGGGCGGCGCCGCGTTCGACACGATCTCCCGGGTCGCCCCGTTCCTCCTCGTCGGCTTCGTGCTGGCGCTCGTGAGCGCGCGCGGGCTCAACTCGCTGGCGCTCGGCGATGAGATGGCGCGCGGGCTGGGCGTCCACGTCGAGCGCACCCGCATCATCGCCGGCGTGGGCGCCGTCCTGCTGTGCGGCGGCGCGACTGCGGTCGCCGGTCCCATCGCGTTCATCGGCCTCGTCGTGCCCCACGTGTGCCGCATGCTCTTCGGCCCCGACCACCGGTGGCTGCTCCCGCTGTCGGCGTGCACCGGTGCAGTGCTGCTCACCGCCTCGGACGTCATCGGCCGGATCATCGCCCGTCCGGAGGAGCTCGAGGTCGGCATCGTCACCGCGCTCGTCGGCGCACCCTTCTTCATCCTCATCGTCCGCCGCATGAAGGTGCGCGCACTGTGAAACAGACCGCCGAGGCCCACTCCGGCGCCGAGGCCCGGGTCGGGTCGGTCATCGAGCGCGTCACCGCGGGCCGCCGGTCGCGGCGGCGCCGCTACCTCCTCGTGTGCGCAGCGCTCACGGTCCTCGTGCTTGCGATGCTCGCTGTCTCCCTCATGTTCGGTCGCCAGTTCTACGGCCCCGGCGACGTGGTCCGGGTGATCCTGGGCGACGAGGTGCCCGGCGCCTCGTTCACGGTCGGCGTGCTGCGGCTGCCGCGTGCACTGGTGGGCATGCTGGCGGGCATCGCATTCGGCATGGCAGGCATCACCTTCCAGACGATGCTGCGCAACCCCCTCGCCAGCCCGGACATCATCGGGATCAGCTCCGGGGCCTCGGCCGCGGCGGTGTTCAGCATCGTCATGCTGTCCGTATCGGAGACCGCCGTGTCGGTCGTCGCGACCCTCGCCGCGCTCGTGACCGCGGGGGTCATCTACCTCCTGTCCTTCAAGGGCGGGCTGTCGGGCACGCGGCTGATCCTCATCGGCATCGGCATCGCCGCGATGCTCCAGTCCGTCGTCTCGTACGTGATCTCACGGGCCGCGCAGTGGGACCTGCAGACTGCGATGCGATGGCTCAACGGCAACCTCAACGGCGCGACGATGGAGCAGGCCGCCCCTCTCATCGTGGCGGTGGTGATCGGGGCGGTATTCCTCACGATGCTGTCGAAGGGCCTCGACACGCTGCGACTGGGGGAGGAGACGTCGGCCGCGCTGGGCGTGAGCGTCGAGCGCACGCGGCTGCTCCTCATCCTCTTCGCCGTCACGCTCCTGGCGTTCGCGACCGCGGCGGCCGGGCCGGTGGCGTTCGTCGCGTTCCTGTCCGGCCCCATCTCCGTGCGACTGCTGGGCAGGGCGGGATCCGCTGGATCACCGCTCATCCCCGCAGCCTTAGTGGGTGCCCTCCTCATCCTCGTCGCGGACTTCGCCGGTCAGTACGCGTTCGGCACCCGCTACCCGGTCGGAGTGATCACGGGTGTGCTCGGCGCCCCGTACCTCATCTATCTCCTCGTCCGCTCGACCCGTTCCGGAGGCTCGCAGTGACCACCGACCATCAGCTCTCAGCCCAGGACGTCACGCTCGGATACGGCGATAGGGCTGTCATCGAGGGGCTCGACATCGAGCTGGTGCCCGGGGAGATCACCGCGATCGTCGGCTCGAACGGCTGTGGGAAGTCGACGCTGCTCAAGGCGATGGCACGGCTGCTCACGCCGCAGGCCGGACGCGTCGTGCTCGACGGCAGGGACATCCACACGATGCCGACCAAGGAAGTCGCACGGGTACTGGGTCTGCTCGCGCAGTCGCCGATCGCGCCGGAGGGCATCATCGTGGCCGACCTCGTGGGCCGGGGGCGGCACCCGCATCAGGGGATGTTCGCCCGCTGGTCCGCGGAGGACGACCGCGCGGTCGCAGAGGCGCTCATGGTGACGAACACCGCTGATCTGGCGGAGCGCCCGGTCGATGAGCTGTCCGGAGGTCAGCGTCAGCGCGTCTGGATCGCGATGGTGCTCGCGCAGAGGGCGGATCTGCTGCTGCTCGACGAGCCCACCACGTTCCTCGACGTCGCGAACCAGGTCGAGGTGCTCGACCTCCTCACGGATCTGAACCGCAGGTCGGGCACGACGATCGCGATGGTGCTGCACGATCTGAACATGGCGGCCCGGTATGCGGACCGGCTGGTCGCCGTGCACGACGGTGGAGTGTTCGCACGCGGTCTGCCGGAGGAGGTGCTGACCGAGGAGACGGTGCAGAGGGTCTTCGGCCTCACGTCCCGGGTCATCGAGGACCCGGTCTCGGGCAAGCCGCTCGTGCTGCCGGTGGGACGGCACCATTCCTCGCCGGACGCAGGCGCCGGCTGGTAACGGCATGAGGATCCGGTTGGCGTGCGTGAGGCTGGATCAGGCGAGGGAGAGGAACAGCTTCTCGAGCTCCTCCGGGCTTTCTGCGCCGTCTCCGTCGGGGTCCGTCATGCACTGCCGCATCGCGTGTGAGATCACGAGGAACCCTGCCCGATCGAGCGCCTTCGACACTGCGGACAGCTGCTGGACGACTTCGCGGCAGTGGGAATCGTCTTCGACCGAATCGATCACCGCGGCCAGCTGACCCTGCGCGCGCTTGAGGCGGTTGAGAATCTTCTTCTTCGCCTCCGGATCGTGAGCGATCGATTCTGGCAATGCCATGTTCTCGCGGGCTGCAGTCATCCTGTGTCCTTATGCTCGTTGGAGGGGTCGGGGGTAGCTCTCAGCATACCTGTGGGGGTATAGTGCTTCCAGCTGGATACCCGTGGGGGTATGTGTCATGCGGAGAGAAGAGGTGTCGTGATGTGCCGAGCTGCGAAGTGTCGCACCTGCGGAAAGACGACGTGGGCTGGGTGCGGACAGCACGTTGCCCAGGTCAAGAAGGTCGTCCCGACGGCTGAATGGTGCGGCGGGAAGCACTCGCCCGCAGAGATGTCCGCGGCGCGAGCGGAGCGGGGCGGGCTCTTCGCGCGCCTCTTCAATCGCTGACAGTCGTCGCTGTGAGGTGACCACGGGGTGTCCGGCGGTCACACTGGGTAGAGGAATAGGAGAAGAGGAGAAACTATGTGCCGACGAGTCACCTGCCGCACGTGTGAGAAGCCCACCTGGATGGGATGCGGAGACCACATCGAAGACGCGCTCGCCGGGGTGCCGCAGGCGGACCGCTGCCACTGCCGCGACTGAACACCGAGACTGAACACCGAGACTGAACTCGTACCGCCGATCTCAGGGAGACTCCCATGCTCTTGGAACGCATCTACGACGAAGACCTCGCGCACGCGAGCTACATCATCGGCTGCCAGGCGGAAGGCGAGGCGCTCGTCATCGATCCTCGCCGGGACCTCGGCGACTACCTCCGCATCGCAGAGGCGAACGGCATGCGGATCGTCGGCGTCACGGAGACGCACATCCACGCCGACTACCTCTCCGGCACCCGTGAGCTCGCCGCGGCGACCGGGGCGACGGTGTACGTGTCGGACGAGGGCGGCCCGGACTGGACGTACGGGTCCGATTTCGATGGCGCGGTGCGGATGAAGGACGGCCACGAGATCCGGTTCGGCAAGATCACCGTGCGGGCCGTGCACACTCCCGGGCACACACCGGAGCATATGTCCCTGCTGGTGACGGACGGTGCGCAGGCCGATGCGCCGGGCTTCATGCTCACGGGCGACTTCGTCTTCGTCGGCGACCTGGGCCGGCCTGACCTCCTGGATGAGGCTGCCGGGGGAGTGGACACACGCTTCGGGGGCGGGAAGCAGCTCTTCGCCAGCCTGCGCGACCGCTTCCTCGCCCTGCCGGACTACGTGCAGGTGCTCCCGGCCCACGGTGCGGGCAGCGCGTGCGGCAAGGCGCTGGGTGCGATCCCGACGACGACCGTCGGGTACGAGCGGACCTTCGCCTGGTGGGCGCCGTACCTCCGCGAGGACGACGAGCAGGGGTTCCTCGACGAACTGCTGGACGGACAGCCGGACGCGCACGCGTATTTCGGTCGCATGAAGCGGCAGAACCGGGAGGGGCCGGCAGTGCTGGGTGCCGTACCGGACCTCGTCGAGTACTCCGCCGACGACCTGCGACCAGAGCTGGAGGCCGACCGGATGATCCTGGTCGACACCCGGCACAACAGCCTCGTGCACGAAGGCACCGTGCCCGGATCGCTCAACATCCCGGGTGCCGCGAAGACCGCGAGCTTCGGTGCCTGGGCCTACAACCCGGAGGCCGAGACACGGGCGCTCGTGCTGCTGGCAGATTCGGCGGAGGACGCCGAGCGCATGCGCGATCATCTTGTGCGGGTCGGCATCGACACGGTCCAGGGGTGGATCGGCTCGCTTGAGGGGCTGGATCTGGTGCCGCCGCGCCTCGTCGCGCCGCAGGACCTGGACGATCTCGAGCGGGTCATGCTGCTCGACGTGCGGAACAAGACGGAGTACGCGTCAGGACACCTTCCGGGTGCGCAGCAGCTGTCGGGCGGTCGCGTCCTGTGGCACATGGATGCACTCCCGCAGGACGGCACGATCGTCACCTACTGCCAGAGCGGGGTCCGCAGCAGCGTGGCGGCGAGCGCGCTGCGCCGGCAGGGGTATGACATCGCAGAGCTCGATGGCAGCTACCTGGGATGGACCGCGATCGCGGGCAGCGAACCGGTCGTCGCAGAGGCCTAGTTCTCAGAGACACGGCCCGCGGCCGTCCGATTCCGACAGGGACGGACGGCCGTGGGCGTCTTCGCCGACACCTTCGCCGACGTCCTCGGTGACCCACCGCACGCACCCCCGGGAACAAAACTCGCCTCCTATAGGTTAAAGTTTTCAGTAAGTAGTTGAGGAGTGAACAACTCAACTGGACCATGAGCCTGGAGGCAGCGATGGAATTCGGCATCTTCACGATCGGCGACGTCACGACCGACCCGACCAACGGCACGACGCCCACAGAGGGCGAGCGGATCAAGGCGACCGTCACGATCGCCAAGCACGCGGAAGAGGCGGGCCTGGACGTCTTCGCGACGGGCCAGCACCACAACCCGCCGTTCACCGCACCCGCGAACCCGCCGGTGCTGCTCGCGAACATCGCGGCGCAGACGGAGCGCATCCAGCTCTCGACCGCCACGACGCTCATCACGACGACGGACCCCGTGCGCATCGCGGAGGACTACTCCTACCTGCAGCACCTGGCCGGCGGCCGCGTCGATCTCACGATGGGCCGCGGCAACACCGGTCCCGTCTACCCGTGGTTCGGCAAGGACATCCGCCAGGGCATCCCGCTCGCAGTGGAGAACTACAACCTGCTCTACCGCCTGTGGCGCGAGAAGAACCTCGACTGGGACGGAAACTTCCGCACACCGCTCAACTCCTTCACCGTCACGCCGTGGCCCCTGGACGAGGTGCCGCCGTTCGTGTGGCACGGCTCGATCCGCAGCCCGGAGATCGCGGAGCAGGCCGCCTACTACGGCGACGGGTTCTTCCACAACAACATCTTCTGGCCCACCAGCCACACCGCGCGCATGGTGAACCTCTACCGCCAGCGCTACGAGTACTACGGCCACGGTCGCGCCGACCAGGCGTTCGTCGGTCTGGGCGGTCAGGTCTTCATGGACAAGGATTCGCAGGAGGCGAAGCGGAGATTCCGCCCGTACTTCGACAACGCGCCCGTCTACGGCCACGGCCCCAGCATGGAAGACTTCACGGAGCAGACGCCGCTCACGGTCGGTTCGCCCCAGGAGGTCATCGAGCGCTACGCGGGCTTCCGCGAGTGGGCCGGCGACTACCAGCGCCAGCTCTTCCTCATGGACCACGCAGGGCTGCCGCTCAAGACGGTGCTCGAGCAGATCGACATCCTCGGCGAGCAGGTCGTCCCCGAACTCCGGAAGGAGTTCGCGGCCAACCGTCCGGCGGACATCCCCGAGGCTCCCACGCATGAGTGGCTCGTCGCCCGCCAGCGCGCAGGCAACGCCCCGGTCCCCGGCGGTGCTCCCGGCACCCGCGCGCACGAGGACCGCCTCGCCGCCCAGGAAGCAGAGCGCGCGAAGGCCGACTCCGGCTCCAGGTGATCGAGCCGCCCCACGTCATTCCAGAGAGGATTTCACCATGATCGAGATCGTCGCAGTGTCGACCGGCCTCAGCGAGGACTCCACCACCACGCGGCTGGCCCAGCGCATGCTCTCCTCCGCAGAGGGCGCGTTCGCAGCCCGAGGTGCGGAGGTCACAACCACCCACATCAACGTGCGCACCCTGGCGAAGGCGCTCGTCGACCTCACCGTCTCCGGTTTCCCCGCCCGTGAGCTGGACGAGGCGTTCGCCGCAGTCAAGCGGGCCTCGGCGGTCATCACGGTGGCGCCCGTCTACAAGGCGGCGCCGGCCGGCATCCACACCCTGTTCTGGCAGCTCATCGACGATGCGTCGCTGGCGGGCACCCCGGTGCTGCTGGGCGGGACCGGCGGCACGCCCCGTCACTCGCTCGCAGCGGAGTCCACGCTGCGCCCGATGATCGCCTACCTCAAGGGGTTTGCGCTGCCCACCTCCGTGTTCGCTGCCACCGACGACTGGGGCGGGGGCGAGCAGGCCGGCCTCGACCGCCGCATCACCCAGGCGACGGATGAGCTGGCGGAGCTCGCGCTCGCCCTCAACCCGGCCTCGGTCGGCACGCGTGAGGACACCGCCGCCGAGGCCGACCCCGGCACCCAGCCGACCGGAACCCCGGCGGTCGGAGCTTCGGTGGCTGGAGCCCAGTCGACCGACAGCCATCCGACCGACGCCTCGACGACGGAGTCCGATGACTATGCCCGGGACATCCCATATGCGGGGCCTGCGGACGAATCGGGCAAGTCGGCCATCACCCCGCGCGGCCTGGGCGACCGGGCGCGCGACGAGCGCGCCCGAGACGAGTTCGACCCCGCGTCGGTGACTCCGTTCTCGCTCCTCCTGGGACAGTGAGCGGCGTGGCCGACGGACCAGCCGGCGAAGAGCGTCTCCACCCCAGTGAGCCTCGACCCCAGCTCCTGGGCAGCCAGCCCGGTGCCGGCCTGCTGGCGCCGGAGCCTCGCCGCGACCTGCTGGGCGACGCCCGCACGATGGAGGCATGGCGGCTCTACTTCGAGACCTCGCAGCGGGTGATGGCCCAGCTGGGAGCGGCTCTCAAGGACGACGCGGGGATGGATCTCGCGGACTACAACCTCCTCATGGTGCTCGCGGAGGCGCCGCAGCGCACGCTGCGGATGACGGTGCTCGCGGAGAAGATCGTCTTCTCCGTCCCGCGGCTCAGCTATCGCATCGGAGTGCTGGTCGACCGGGGCTGGGTGCTGAAGGAGTCCTGCACCGAGGACCGCCGCGCTCACAACATAATCCTCACCGAAGCCGGCACGGCGGCCCTCATCGCCGCCGGTCGCGATCATCGCGCGCAGATCCATGAGGTGTTCGACGCGCAGCTGGACGCCGAGGACATCGACGACCTGGCGCGCATCATGGGCAAGATGAGGAATGCCATCGACGTCTGAGGGTCATGTCCGAGCCTCATGCCAGACTGGTCGCATGAGCGAAGAAGCACGCACGGGCACTGCGGGTGCCCAGACGCCCCCGGCCGGACTCGTGAAGACCGTCGCATTCCCCACCAGCGCCCTGCGGTCGAAGGTCGACTCCCGCATCGTGGACCACCAGCAGTCCCGCGTGGACTTCGTCGTGTGGTCGGCGGAGGAAGAGTCGCGCGGACTCAGGAAGTCCGACATCGACGCGGTCATCCTCCCGTACCCCGACCACGGTCCGACGATCGACCGACTCCACGAGCTGCCCAACCTCAAGTTCGTGCAGCTGCAGACCACCGGATACGACGCGCTGATCGGGAAGGTCGGCCCGGAGGTGCAGGTGGCGACGGCCTCGGGCGTGCACGCGGCGGCGACCGCAGAGCTCGCCGTGGCGCTCACGCTCGCGCGGCTGCGCGGCATCGACGTCGCGGCCCGCGACATGACGCGCCAGACATGGGACCACCAGCAGCTGCCGTCGCTCGCGGACCGGAAGATCCTCATCGTGGGGGCAGGCGGGATCGGCAACGCGATCTACGACCGCTTCGCGCCGTTCGAGGTCGAGCAGGCGCGTGTCGCCACGACCGCGCGCGACGACGATCGCGGCCACATCCACGCGATCGACGAGCTGCCCTCGCTGCTGCCGGATGCAGAGGTCGTCGTCCTCATCACCCCGCTCACCGACCGCACGGCGAAGCTGGTCGACAAGGACTTCCTCGCCGCGCTGCCGGACGGAGCGCTCGTCGTGAACGTGGCGCGCGGGGGAGTGGTTGACACGGACGCGCTGCTCACTGAACTGCAGACCGGTCGGATCCATGCGGCCCTCGACGTCGTCGACCCGGAGCCGCTGCCTGCGAAGCACCCGCTGTGGGAGGCCCCGAACACGCTGCTCACCCCGCACGTGGGCGGAGACGCATCGGCCTTCCACCCGCGCATCGAGCGGCTGCTCGTGGAACAGCTGCACCGCCTGCAGGTTGGCAAGGAGCTGCTGAACATCGTCGACCTGCCGGAGGAGTGACCCACGCGCAGCGGCGCTCGACTATGCGCACACAAGCGTTCGGTATTGGTCTCTGCGGCCCTCGCATCGTCGCCGATGAGACGAACGGCGACTGGTGACTCGCGCGGGACGTGACGTCCCTCACGCGGTCACGGAGACCGAAGAGAGTCATCTGCGCAGGTGAGCGCGCTGGGACCCGAGCCGCACCGTCGCCTGGGTGCCGGTTGCCCGCAGGGGTGACCGGCACCTCGGCGACGGTGGTCCGGTCCGCCATGTGAGCCGATGGCGGTGCAGTGTGACGGCGGTCCTAAGATGCGGGACATGAGCATTGTGGAACCGGACCCAGCAGTCGCCTCGTCACCAGCCCAGCCCGATCCGGGCGTCGACATCAAGCCGCGTTCGCGCGACGTCACCGACGGCATCGAGCGCGCCGCGGCCCGCGGAATGCTCCGTGCGGTCGGCATGGGCGACGGTGACTGGCAGAAGCCGCAGGTCGGCGTCGCCTCGTCGTGGAACGAGATCACCCCGTGCAACCTGTCGCTCCAGCGCCTGGCCGGATTCGCCAAGGAAGGCGTCCACGCGGCCGGCGGCTACCCGCTGGAGTTCGGCACGATCTCCGTGTCCGACGGCATCTCCATGGGCCACGAGGGCATGCACTACTCGCTCGTCTCCCGTGAGGTCATCGCGGACTCGGTGGAGACGGTGTTCGGCGGCGAGCGCCTGGACGGCTCCGTCCTGCTGGCCGGCTGCGACAAGTCGATCCCGGGCATGCTCATGGCGGCGGCCCGTCTGGAGCTCTCCAGCGTGTTCCTCTACAACGGCTCCATCATGCCGGGCACGGCGAAGCTCTCCGACGGCACGGAGAAGGAGGTCACACTCATCGACGCCTTCGAAGCCGTGGGCGCCTGCCGAGCCGGCAAGATGACGGAGGCGGACGTCGACGCGATCGAGCGCGCAGTCTGCCCCGGTGAGGGTGCGTGCGGCGGTATGTACACCGCGAACACGATGGCCTCTGCGGCCGAGGCGATGGGCATGTCCCTGCCCGGCTCCGCCGCTCCGCCGGCGATCCACCGCAACCGCAACGTGTTCGCCCGCATGTCCGGCGACGCGGTCGTGAACCTGCTGCGCCGCGGCATCACGACGAAGGACATCATCACGAAGGAGTCGCTGGAGAACGCGATCGCCGTGACGATGGCGTTCGGCGGTTCGACCAACGCGGTCCTGCACATGATGGCGATCGCGCACGAGGCGGGCGTGGACCTGAGCCTCGACGACTTCAACCGGATCGGCGATCAGGTGCCCCACCTGGGCAACGTGAAGCCGTTCGGCGACTACGTCATGAACGACGTCTTCAAGATCGGCGGCGTGCCGGTCGTCATGCGCGCGCTGCTGGATGCGGGCCTGCTGCACGGCGACTGCATGACGGTCACCGGCAAGACGGTCGCGGAGAACCTCGAGAAGATCAATCCGCCGGACCCGGACGGCAAGATCCTCCGGGCGATGAACGACCCGATCCACCCGACGGGCGGTCTGACGGTGCTGAAGGGCTCGCTCGCCCCGGAGGGCGCAGTCGTGAAGTCGGCAGGCTTCGACGCGGACGTCTTCGAGGGCACTGCGCGCGTGTTCGACCGTGAGCAGCCCGCGATGGACGCCGTGCTGAACGGTGAGCTGAAGGCCGGCGACGTCGTCGTCATCCGCTACGAGGGTCCCAAGGGCGGACCGGGCATGCGCGAGATGCTCGCGATCACCGGTGCGATCAAGGGCGCGGGCATCGGCAAGGACGTCCTGCTCATCACGGACGGCCGGTTCTCCGGCGGCTCGACAGGTCTGTGCATCGGCCACGTGGCGCCGGAGGCCGTCGACGGAGGCCCGATCGCGCTCGTGAAGGACGGCGACAAGATCAGCATCGACATCGCGGCCCGGACGATCGAGCTCGAGGTGTCGGAGGCTGAGCTGGAGGAGCGCCGCAAGGAGTGGACGATCCCGGAGAACCACCGCCTGACCGGTGTGCTGGGCAAGTACGCGAAGCTCGTGAAGTCTGCGGCCGTGGGCGCGACGACGGTCTGAGCGACCGTTCGAGTGCGCAAGCCTGAGTCGCAGGCTGAGCGTGCACGCCCGAGCAGCAAGCTGAGCGTGCGAGGGGCGGGTCTCCGTCCCCCGCGGTGAGACATCCACGCAGGGGCCCCGGTCCTCCCGTCGAGGAGGACCGGAGCCCCTGCGTGTGCGGAAAGCGCTGCGCGTGATGTCTGAGCATCGTGCGCGGCGACTCCCCGTTGCCACTGTCTGTTTTCAGTACTCGTCGTCCGCGTCTTCATCCGCGTCGTCTTCGGCGGCGAGGCGCCTGCGTCCACGGCGAGCGGAGTACGCAAGGGCGATCATCGCTGCCCCACCGCCCACGATGCCGCCGGTGACGAGGCCGGCCGCGGTGCTGCTGTCGGTGCTGACTGCATCACTGAGGCCCACGTCGATGAGCGGCGCCCCCGTGAACATATGGAACGAGAGCGCTGCGATCCACGCGGCTGCCACGGCGAGTCCGGCGAGCGTCGCCAGTCGCCTGCGTCGCGGGGCGATCTTCGAGTAGACGCGGTTCATATCGAGTCCGGCGCTGCGGCAGTACCAACTGTAGGCGCCGCTCGGGATGAGGGCCGCGACGATGACGATGCCGGACCACATCCCCACGCCGATCACGGCGAGGGCGACGCCGATCAGCTGGATGGTGAAGATCGAGACGACCATCGCGACGGTGCCGGCGCGCAGGGCGATGTCCCGTTCGCGCTCATCGCCCATCGAGGGATCGGCGATCCCTGCGAGTCTGTCTGCGGTCGTGGTGAAGCGGCGTGGGGTATGCGTTGTCATGACGGCTCCTTGTCCAGCGGGAAGAGGGCTTCGACGGTCGAGCCCAGGCGGCGGCTGATGCGCAGTGCGAGGTAGACGCTGGGTGCGTAGTCGCCCTTCTCCACGGCAGCGATCGTCTGGCGGGTCACGCCGACGTGCTTGCCGAGCTCGCCCTGTGTGAGTCCCACGGCTCTGCGCAGAGTCCGGATGGACTCGGTGCCGCCGTCGGATGGGCGAGGACCTGCTTCGGTGGAGCCCCCGGTCTGTCCGGTGATCGGCATATCCACCCCTTGATGTTGAGTTTCCTTGACATCTACATGTTAAGCAGAGTTAACACATGGATGTCAAGGAAACTCAACATTCAGTCGCGAGGTGACCGTCGGGTCGCCGTCAGCCGAACCGCGCTCTTCGGGCAGCTGAGTCGCGCCCGTGTGCTTCAGTCCGCTGTATCGCGCCCCGTGCCCTCTGCTGCTGGACGAGAGTCAGGACGGTCGGTGGGCGAGCCCGGTCTCCTCGTAGACGCGCTTGCCCATCGGGGCGAAGTCCAGGACGCCCTCTTCCCACCACTCGTCGAGGTCCTCGAAATCGCCCTTGTCCTCGATCCCCAGTTCGTCCGCGACGGACGTCCACTTCTCCGTGGACTCATCGATCTTCGCGGGCACGTCGTCGCTGAGCAGCCCGTCGTCGAGGATCCTCTCCAGCTCTGCGGCGTTCGCGTCGCTGATGATCTTCTCCGTCTCCTCGTCGATCTGCTCGATCGTGCCGTCGGCCTCCTTCACCTGGCGCACGCTCTCCGTGTTGCCGTCGGCCACGATGTTGACGAAGCCCGCGAACGATGACTGGGCCGCGTCGAAGATGATCTGCTGGTAGGCCAGCGGCAGCGTCTCGAACGAACTGCCTGCGAGCTCCGCGCCCACGGCCCGCGAAGCCATGCTCGCCTCGTCCGTGCTGTAGGACAGGTGCGGGGCCACGTCGAACAGCTGGCTCTCCGCAGACGGGAGGAGCTGTGCGAACGTGCAGTCGACGGTGCCGCGCTGCAGGGCCTCGAACACCTCGACGTACTCCATCGACACGGGGGACGCCCCCAGCTCCTGCGTCACGTTCAGGTGCGAGGTGCTCGCCACGCGGATCTGGCGTCCCTCCCAGTCGTCCGGTTCGCTCCCCTCCTCGTTGCAGATCGGGTAGTAGCCTCCCGACGCGACCATCGGGGTCAGCGGCGTGACGCCCTTCGCTTCGTACTCGTCGAGGAGGCTCTCGGTCTGCCACCCGAGATCGCCTGCGACCGCGTTGTAGATCGCCTCTCCGCGCACGGGGGAGATCGGCAGCCCGGAGAGGGCGGATGCGGTCGCGTCGAACGACGGGTAGTCGCTGGGGTTGTAGATGGGCAGCGAGTAGGACAGGTCGAGGCGCCCGTCCGCCAGAGCGTCGTCGACCTCCGCGTAGCCTGCGATCGCCTGTCCCCAGACCATCTCCAGAGTGATCTTCCCGCCGGACCGCTCTTCGATGTAGTCCTGGTACGCGTAGGCGGCCGGCGCCATGATCGATTCCGGTGAGGCCGCGGCGGGCTGGTAGGTCAGTGTGACCGGGTCCAGATCGGCCAGCGCTTCGTCGACGGCTGCCTGGTCGGCGTCGTATTCGAAGCCAGCGCCGGCTTCACCGCCGGACGAGCCTCCGGCTCCCGCGGATCCGGCGCAGGAGGACAGCGTGAGTGCGGCGCAGACGGCCGCCGCTGCGAAGGTGAGTGGGCGAGCAGATGTCATCGTTGACTCCTTGGTGAGGGCGACGTTGGTGAGGGTGAACAAGGCGCAGCGGTTGCTGGTCTGACAGGCATGGCGGGTGCGTCACCCGATCTGGGGCGGCATCACCCGACCTGGGGCAGCATCACCCGATCTGGCGGGCCGCGCCCTCCCAGTGGGGTGCGCGCAGCGCCTTCTTGTCGATCTTCCCGAACGGCGTCAGCGGGAGGGAGTCGACGAACTCGAAGCTCTTGGGGCGCGCATACCGCGCGAGTCCGATGGACGCGTGGTCCTTGAGTGCCTGGTCTGTGAGGCCGTCAGTGTCACCGCTGCCATCATCGTCACGGTCAGCGCCATCGCCACGGACTTCGTCGCCGTCGGCACTGCTCCCGTCTTCGTCGTCGGCACCGACGCCGCGCGTGACCACGACCGCGTGGACCGCCTCGCCCCAGTCCGGGTGCGGGACGCCGATCACTGCGACCTGCGCGACGAGCGGATGGGACGAGAGCGCGTCCTCGACCTCGCGGGAGTAGACGTTGAAGCCGCCGGAGATGATCATGTCGTTCTTCCGGTCCTTGAGGAAGACGTACCCGGCGTCGTCGATGATCCCCATGTCGCCGGTGCGGACCCAGCCGTCCCAGAACTTCTCCGCCGTCGCTTCCGCATTGCCGATGTACTCGGTGAGAGCGAAGGGTGTGCGCACCGTGATCTCGCCGAACTCTCCCGGGGGCAGGTGCGCGCCCGTGTCGTCGGTGACCGCGACGTCGGTGAAGAGCGTGGCGTTGCCGCAGGAGGCCAGCAGTTCGGGTCGGTTCGGATCGTGGTCGAGCTTCGAGAGGCGCGTGCAGAACTGAGGTGCCTCTGTCTGACCGAAGAGTTGGAGGAAGACCGGGCCCAGCAGGCGGAGTCCGTCGACCAGCCTGGTCGGTGACATCGGCGCGGCGCCGTAGACGATCGTGTTCAGGGCCAGATCCGCAGAGCGGTCTCCCGATCCTCCTGATCCCTCTGATCCTGACCCCCCGTCGGCCAGGCGCCCGTCGAGGAGGTCGAGCACGCGATAGATCATCGTGGGCACCATGAAGGTCCAGGTGATCCGATCGTGGAGGAGCAGGTCGACGGTGCGGTGCGCATCGAAGCTGTCGAGCACGCGCACGTTCGCCCCACGTCCGATCGCGGCTGCCGCGAGGGAACCGCCCGCGTGCGCGAGCGGCGTCATGATGAGCATGCGCTCGCCGGGGCGGATCTCCGCCTCGATCATCTGGATGTACAGGGCCGCTGCGACCGATCGTGCGGAGTGGGAGACCGCCTTCGGCCGTCCCGTCGTCCCGCCGGTGAAATAGATTCCTGCGCGCGATTCCGGATCGACGGAGTGCTCCGTGCGGTCGGGTTCCGTGCCACCAGGCGGCAGGGGCGCCAGGGGGATCGCATCCGGGAGCATCCTGCCGGCGGGGTCCTCCACCTGCAGGAGGACGGGTCGGTCGTCCGGGTCGAGGTAGGGCAGAAGTGCGGCGCCGAGGTCGTAGCCGGTGACGAGGAACGCGGCCTTCGCGTATGCCAGCTGGTACGCGACGGTCTCCAGGGCGGACATGTAGTTAGCCGGCGTGCGCACGAGGCCCATGCGGGCGACGGCGGATTCGACGACCAGCCATTCGGCGCGGTTGCCGGCGAACATGCCGACGACATCACCGGTGGAGGCGCCGTGCTGGCGCAGCTGCTCCATGACGGCGTCCGACCACAGCCACAAGTCCCTGTAGGTGAACTCGCGGTCGTCCTCGCGGATCGCGGTGAGCGCGCTGTGGATGCGGAACGAGTGCTCGTAGATCTCTGCCGGGGTGGTGAACACAGGCGGCCTCTCCTGGAACATGGCGGGCAGCGAGCGAAAGCAGCTGCACCGATGCGAACTGTGACTCAGCACACCATAATCCGGTCAGCCTTGACTGGCGACCTGTGTTCACCAGGTGGGCAGGGAGGACGTCACCCCAGGCTGATCCGACCCTTCAGCTCCGCCGCGTCCAGCGGTTCCGCGGTCGACTGCTCGATGATCTGCTTCGCCTTGTCCGTCGAATCCCACACGTTCCACAGCAGGACACCGCGCACGCGGCCGGTGTCGAGGTAATAGACCACTCCGGCGCTGCCGTCGTCGGTGAAGTCCTCGACGGTCTCGAGCGAGGAATCGAGGTCTCCGACCGCCTCGTAGCCGTAGTCGAAGAGGTCGGACCAGAAGATCGGGGTGTACGTGTAGCTCTCCGGATCGCCCTTCCGCGTGCGGGCGACTGCCATGTTGCGGCCGGCGACGGCGCCCATGTGCTCCGCGCTGTCCACATGCTCGACACGCCGGTCACCCAGGAGCGCGTCCTCGTAGCGGGCGACGTCTCCCGCGGCCCACACGTCCGGTGCATTCGTCGCGAGGCGGCGATCGACGATGATCCCGTCGTCGACGGTGATGCCGGCTGCTCGCGCGACCTGATCGTTCGGTGTGACGCCGACGCCGACCACCACGACCTCGGCGGTGTGGGTTTCGCCGGAGGCATCCGCGACGATGAGGTGATCGTCGCGCTCGCTCGCGCCGTAGGCGGCGGACTCGCCGACCACGGTCACACCGCGGTCGCGATACGTCTGCGTCACCGTCTCGGCCAGGCGCGCGGGGAACATGTGCCCCTGCACCGTCGCTCCGCGCATGAGCATGGTCACCGACACGTCGTTCTGCGCCAGTGCGGAGGAGATCTCCGCGCCGATGTACCCGCCGCCCACGACGACAGCACGGCTGCCAGGCTTCGCTTGGGCGCGCAGGTGCCGGTAGTCCTCGACGGTGCGGAAGTGGATGATGCGGTCGGATGCGGGCAGGTCGAGCTCCCGCGGCTGCGAGCCCGTCGCCAGCAGCAGGTACTCGTAGCCGACCGTGGAGGTGTCTGCCAGCGTGAGTGTCTTGGCGCTCGTGTCGATCGCCGTCACGGACGCCCCGGTCCGCACGTCTGCGCCGTCCTGCGATCCGGTGCCGGCCTCGCCGTCGAGCAGCCATCCGTTGTCGAGCTGCGCCTCGCCATCCAGCCACAGCGTCTTCGACAGGTCGGGGCGGTAGTAGGGGCCGTCCGGTTCGCGACCGAGGATCGCCAGGGTGCCGTCCGCGTCGTGCTCCCGGATCGCCTTCGCCGCCGAGGCCGCCGCGACTCCTGCGCCGACGATCACGTAGTCGTACGTGCTGTGTGCACCCGTGCCTGTGCTGTCCATGATGACCCCACTCCTTCCGAGGGTGTGTCCGTCTCCTTCGACAACACCGGCGGCAGGGGTCATCATCCCGGGGAGCGCGTGTGGCTCCGATGGGCCTGTGCGGACGGGCTTGTACGGGGCCTGGCCCGTGCTGCTCAGCCCTTCGCCTTGGCGGCCTTCCACTGCTCGTTCAGTGCCCTGCGGCGGTCGTAGTCCTGCTTGAGCTTCGTGCGCGGGTCCATGCTGGCGGTCAGGCGCGGCGGTCCGATGACGTGGAGGAGCGCGTACTGGAACCGGAAGAAGAAGCGGTACCCGAGGCCGAACCCGTCGTCGCCCTTCGGCTTCGTCATCGGTGTTTCGGGCGCGGGAGTGCCCTCCGGATCGTGGATCGCGCTGGGCTCTGCCGGATCGCCGCCGCCCGTGCTGCTCGAGCTGAGTGGCGGGTGCTTGTCGTCTGGCATGAGTGGGATCTCCTCGGTGCGGATGGCGGGCGCGGTGTGGTCCGGCGAGTCTACGCGGCACACAACTGTTTCGTGCACTAAGTATAGCAGGAGGACCGTGCGCTGACGGGCGGTGTACCCTCGACGCGTGACCATTGATCCCGACCCTTCCGCACCCGCCGACGCCCCTGCGCGCGACCTGCTGCGCCTCGACGAGCAGGTGTGCTTCGCTCTCGCCGTCGCGTCGCGCACGGTCGTGGCGATGTACGGGCCGCATCTGGCTCCTCTGGGCATCACCCACCCGCAGTACCTCGTCATGCTGGCGCTGTGGGAGGAGTCTCCCCGTCACCAGGGCGACCTCGCCCGGGCGGTGCACCTGGAGCCGGCCACGCTCTCTCCGCTGCTCACGAGGCTGGAGAAGGTCGGCTACGTCCAGCGGGTCGCGTCGCCCGCGGACGCCCGCGTCCGCCTGGTCGGGCTGACCGATGAGGGGAGGGACGTCCGGAAGCGCGCGGAGACGATCCCCGGTGCGATCCTCGCCGACCTCGACATGGACATCGACGAACTGGCGTCGCTGCGGGACAGGCTCACCGCACTCATCGTCCGCGCAGAGAAGGCCAGCGAGGAGCAGGCCTAAGCCCGCGACTCCTCCCACGCCCCGTGCAGCTTCGCGAACCGTCCGCCGGACGCGATGAGCGCGGCGGGAGTGTCATCCTCCACGAGCCGGCCGTCGTCCATGACGAGGACCCGGTCCGCGATCTCCACGGTGGACAGGCGGTGGGCGATGATCACCGCAGTCCGCCCCTCCAGCACCGTCGCGAGTGCCTCCTGGACCTGCCGCTCCGAGGGGATGTCGAGGTGCGCGGTGGCCTCATCGAGCACCAGGACGTCCGGGTCCGCGAGGAACGCGCGTGCGAAGCTCACCAGCTGCCGCTGGCCGGATGACAGCCGCCCGCCGCGCTTGCGCACGTCCGTGTCGAAGCCGTCGGGCATCCGTCGGATGAACGGGGTGAGCCCCACCGCATCCGCCGCGTCCCTGACCTGCTGATCCGTCGCCCCGGGCCTGCCGATGCGGATGTTGTCCGCGATCGATCCGCCGAACTGGTACGACTCCTGCGTCACCATGACGACCGCCCTGCGCAGGTCGTCGTCCGCGACCTCTCGCAGGTCCACCCCGTCCATCAGGACCCGGCCGGCCGTCGGATCGTAGAACCGGGTCAGCAGCTTCACGAGCGTTGACTTCCCCGCACCTGTCATCCCGACGAGCGCAACGGTCTGCCCCGCCGGGATCTCCAGGTCGAACCGCGGCAGCACCGGAACACCGTCGCCGTAGGAGAACGCGACGTCGTCGAACTCGACCCGGCGACCCCCGGCCCGCACCGCCGGCAGCGGGGTGGGGCTGGTGGGCTCGACGACCTCGGGCACGGCGTCGATGACGGCGGTGATCTTCTCCAGCGCGGCGGACGCGGACTGGTACATCGTGAACGCCTGGACCAGCTCGTCGAGCGGTCCGTAGAACCGGCGCACGTACAGCAGGAAGGCGGTGAGCATGCCGACCTGCAGTGCATCGCCGATCACCAGCCAGCCGCCCACCAGCAGCACCGCCGCCATCGACAGGTTGCCGATCAGCCGCGTGCCGGCGGCGAACCACGCGGTGTTGCGGAGGCTGGCCGCAGTGGCGTTGCGGAACTCCCTGTCCTCCTCGACGATGCGTCGGTCATTGACGTCCTCCCGGCGGAACGACTGGACGGCGCGGATGCCGCCCAGCGTCTCGACGATGTGGACGATGACCTTCGCGATCGCCGTGCGGGTGCGGCGCTGATTCCGGCGCTGGGCGCGGTTCGACACGATCGACACCCACAGCAGCGGGATGAAGCCCAGGAACACGACGATCGCCATCCGCCAGTCCATGACGATCAGCGTCACGGCGATCGCGCCCATCGCGGCCAGTCCGATCGCCGTCTCCTGCAGCGAGCCCGTGAGGAAGACCTGGATGTTCTCCATGTCGGATGTCTGGCGGGACACGAGCCTGCCGGAGGTCGACCGCTCGTGGTACGCGATGCCCAGGCGCTGGACATGGTCGAACAGGCGCCGGCGCAGCGAGACCATGAGGCGCTGCGCGAGCGTGCCGGTCAGTCTCGTGCCGAAGAAGTCTGCGACACCCGTGGCGAGGGTGACCAGCAGGAACGCAGCCAGTGGGATCACCAGTGCGGTCGTGTCGCCGTCGATCGCAGCGGGGATGCCGCGGTCCATCGCCTGCGCGATGAGGGCGGGGCCGATCGCGTTGCCGATCCCGAACAGCAGCAGGATCACGACGAGCACGAGGTAGCCCGTGCGCTCCGGCCGCGCCAGATCGAACAGCAGCCTGCGGGCGCGCTGCGCGATGTCCGGCGGCAGGGTGTCCGGTTCGTGCGGGCTGCGCCGCTCCTGGTCTGAGTGGTCGCTCATACCTTCACCCCCATGAGGGTGCGGTAGACCGCCGAGGTCCCCAGCAGCTCCTCGTGGCCGCCCACCGCGAGGATCCGTCCGTCGTCCATGACGGCGACGCGGTCGGCCAGCGCCGCCGTCGAGGGGCGGTGGGCGACGATGAGCGCGGTGGTCTCAGCGAGCACGGTGCGCAGGCGATTCTGCACGCGGTCCTCGGTGTCGACGTCGACGGCGGAGAGGGGATCGTCGAGGACGAGGAACCGCGGTCGGCCCGCGACAGCCCGTGCCAGCGCGATGCGCTGCCGCTGCCCGCCGGACAGCGAAAGGCCCTGCTCGCCGACCTCGGTGTCGAGGCCGTCCGGCAGCGCGCGGACGAAATCGGCAGCCTGGGCGATCTCGAGCGCCTCCCACACCCCGTTCTCGTCGATCGCGGTGCCGCCGTCGACGGACTGCGTGCCCATCGCGACGTTCTCCTTGACAGACGCGGAGAACAGGATGGGCTCCTCGAACGCGACGCCCATGCGGGAGCGCAGGTCCGCGAGCGCGAGGTCCCGGACGTCGTGGCCGTCCACGCGCACGGCGCCTTCCGTGACGTCGAAGAGGCGGGGCACGAGTGCCGTCATCGCGGTCTTCCCGGTGCCGGTCGTTCCGACCAGGGCGAGCGTCTCACCGGGTGCGATCCGCAGGTCCACGCCTGCGAGCAGGGGAGTCTCCGCATCCTCGTGCTGGAAGACGACGCGGTCGAACTCGAGCACGCCAGTAGCGGGGTCAGACGAGGAAGCGGCTGCCGAGGTGACAGCGGCGGCCTCCGCCGCCTTGGGATCGGTGATCCGAGGCTCCAGATCCATGAGCTCCCAGTAGCGGGTGGCGGCGGTCGCGGCCATGAGCGCGTCGGCCAGGAGGAACCCGAACATCTCGATGGGCATGCGGAGGTACATCATGAGCGTGATCGCGGCGACCGTCTGGCCGAGCGTCGCCCAGCCGGTCACGACGCCCCACGCGCCGACGGCGGCGAAGGCGACCAGCGCCAGCTGCGGCAGCAGCATGATCGCGCCGAACAGCCACGCGTCGAGCCGGACCTTCTCCAGCTCGTGGCCGCGCAGGCGTTCGACGATGAGGCGGAATCGCTGCGCGGCCCAGGGGCTGCGCCCGAAAGCCAGTAGGACGCGGATGCCCTGGACCGATTCCTCGACGGAGGTGGAGACCTCGCCCATCGTGTCCTGTGCGGCGCGGGCGGCGATCTTGTAGCGGGAGTTGAACCACGCGACGCCGGCCATCGTCGGCAGGCTCATGAGCACGAGGAGGACGACGAACACCGGCTGGATGAAGGACAGGATCACGCCGCCGAGCACGACCAGGCACGGGGTGATCACCAGGAACGGCAGGCCGAACGCGGTGAAGCGGCGCAGCTGGGTGAGGTCGTTGGTGGCGCGCGACAGCATCTGGCCGGAGTCCCACTCGTCGTGGTGGGTGATGTCGAGGCGCTGCAGGTGGGAGAAGAGGCGGCGGCGCCACAGCACTTCCCAGTCGGCGGTCATGCCGGCGGTGATCATGCGGCGGATGAGCTGGGCGAGGGACTCCGCGAAGCCCACGGCGACGACCAGGAGGGCGATGAGGACGAGGCGGCGGTAATCGTGGTCGGCGATCGGCCCGTCGACGGCGCGACCGGTGAGGACGGGGATGAGGAATCCGATGCCCGTGGAGAAGAGCGCGAGCAGGATGCTCACCGCGTAGCGCCATGCCCGGGGACGGATGTCCGGCCAGAACCTGAGGAGATCACGCATGGTGGGCCAATCCTATGCCGAGTGCTGTGCCGGGGGTGCTGACCGGCCCGGCTGCTGCCTGAACCGGCGGCACCCGTCAGCCGCGTCGCAGGCGGACGACGACCTCGGCGTGGGCGGTGTGCGGGAACATGTCGAGCAGCCGGGCGGCGGTGATGCGGTACGACGACATCGTCTGCAGGTCGTGGGCGAGCGTCGTCGGATTGCAGCTGGAGTAGATGACGTCGCGGACGCGGGAGCCCTCGACCCACGCGGCGAGATCCCGGCCGAGGCCCCGCCGCGGGGGATTCACGATGAGGAGGTCGGGGCGGTGCGCATGCTCGTCCCTGGCGGCACCCCCGTCTTCGTCCCCGGTGGCGAACAGAGCGGCGTCGGCGGTCGTGAACTCCACGTCGAGGCCCAGGTCCTGTGCCGTGCGGGTCGCGGAGTCGATGGCCTGCTCGGAGACCTCGACACCGAGCACCTTCCGGGAGGCGTCACCGATGGGCTTCGCGCAGTGCAGTGCGAAGCCGCCCACACCGCAGAAGAGGTCCCACACGACGAAGGGGGAGTCGCGCTGGGTGGCGGCCAGCGCCTCGGCGGCGGCTGCCTCAGCAGGCGCGCAGTCGTCGACCCAGGAGGCGACCTGCTCGTACAGCTGGGAGGCGACGTGCGTGTTGGTCTGCAGGAAGGACTGCGGGCGCACCCGCAGAGGGATGCGGCCCTGGCGGACGGTGAGCGCTTCGTCCCCGTGGAGGTGGATCTCGTCGGGGCCCTCGAGGACGGCGGCGTGCTCGGGCTGGATGTTCGCGGTGACGACCCGCACCTGGAAGCCGTTCGCGGCGACGGGGTCCGTGAGCAGGGCGATGTGCTCCTGGAGGCGAGGGGCCGGTCGTGCGGTGCGCAGGACGAAGCGGACCATGAGCTCGCCGTCGGGGGACGCGGTGATGAGGACGTGCTTGAGTTCGCCGCGACGGCGGGCGACGTCGTACGGGGAGACCTGCGCCCGTCGGATGAGGGCGGGGAGTGCGGCCAGTGCCGCGTGGATCGCCGGGGGATAGAGAGGGCAGTCGGAGAGGTCGATCCCGTGGCCCTCGACGTCGACGAGTCCCAGCGTGGGAGCCTCGGCGGTGCCGCCGGCGACCATCTTCGCCTTGTTCCGGAACCCGGCCTCGGGACTGCGGACGGGCGGCTGCCAATAGGCGGGCGACTGCCAATAGGCGGGGCCGGCCGCGTGTGGATCGGTCGGACTGGCCGCGTGCGAATCGGCGGGGCCGGCCGCGTGCACATCGGTGTGGCTCGCCGCGTGTGGATCGAGCAGCGCCGCGATCTCACTCTGCATATCGTCGAGGCGCCGCAGGGTGGGGACGGGCAGCAGGGTGCACGAACGGCACCGGCCCGCATCGAAGTGCGCGCAGGGGAGTGGGGGCGGATCCGCGACGACAGCGTGATCGACAGGGTGATCGGCTGAGTGATCAACAGTGCGATCGGCTGCGCGATCGTCGGCGCGATCAACAGAGTGTGTGGCCATCGCGCTCCAGGATACGCGGCAGACTCCGTCTACACCGGACACGCGAGACACCTATGTCTCACCGTACGAGACGCGACGAGCCGAGATTCGACACGCGGACGATCGTGCTTGTAGCCTCTCACACATGAACGTCCTTCTCGTCGTCATTACCCAGCGCGCGGTGACCCCGTAGCTGTCGACTGACGACGTCCCGCGCGCCCTTTCCAGAACGGAAGGGCGTTTTTTTATGCGAGGTGCTCCATCCCGGGGCGCTGAGCGTGAAGAGGAAGCGGGGCATGAGGACGCCGCGCAAGGCGTCCATCAGGGAATCGATCACACGAAGGAGCCCATCGTGGCAGGCCCAGCACCGGCGCAGACACCCCGCGCCACCCCCACTCCCAGTCCCGTGCCCGCTCCGGGCGGTGCCGCAGTCCGCGGCTCGCGCTCGCAGCCGGAGGTGATGACCGGCGCTCAGGCGATCATCCGCACTCTCGAGCAGCTGGGCGTCGACACCGTCTTCGGCCTCCCCGGCGGCACGATCCTCCCCACATACGATCCGCTGCTCGACTCGGAGCAGATCAACCACGTGCTGGTCCGCCACGAGCAGGGCGCCGGACACGCGGCGACCGGTTACGCGGCGGCGACCGGCCGCGTGGGCGTCTGCATGGCAACCTCCGGTCCGGGCGCGACGAACCTCGTCACCCCGATCGCGGACGCGCACATGGACTCCGTCCCGCTGCTCGCGATCACGGGCCAGCAGTCGTCCAAGCTGCTGGGCACCGACGCCTTCCAGGAGGCGGACATCGTGGGCATGACGATGCCCGTCACGAAGCACTCGTTCCTCGTGACCAACGCCCAGGACATCCCGCAGGTGATCCGCTCCGCGCACCACATCGCGAGCACCGGTCGCCCCGGACCGGTCCTGGTCGACGTCACGAAGGACGCCCAGCAGGCGGAGCTCGAGTTCCGCTGGGACGACGAGCTCGACCTGCCGGGCTACCGTCCGGTGAACCGCCCGCACGCCAAGCAGATCCGCGAAGCGGCAGTGCTCATGGCGGAGGCCGAGCGTCCGGTCTTCTACGTGGGCGGTGGCGTGATCCGCTCGGGCGCCCACAAGGAGCTCCTCGCGCTCGCCGAGGCGACGAACATCCCAGTCACCACGACCCTCATGGCCCGCGGCGCGTTCCCGGACTCCCACCCGCAGCACCTGGGCATGCCCGGCATGCACGGGACGGTCCCGGCGGTCGCCGCCATCCAGAAGTCCGACCTGCTCATCGCGATCGGCTCCCGCTTCGACGACCGGGTCACCGGTGAGCTCGAGAGCTTCGCGCCCGGAGCCCGGGTCATCCATGCCGACATCGACCCCGCAGAGATCGGCAAGAACCGCATCGCGGACGTGCCGATCGTGGGCGATGCCGCGGAGGTGCTCGATGCCCTGCTGACCGAGCTGCGGACGAACCACTCTGCGGCTCTGGCCGCGGAGAGGCCCTCCTGGTGGGGCCTGGTCAATGGGTGGAAGCAGAGCTTCCCACTGGGCTTCGAGAAGAACGACGACGGACTGTGCGATCCGCAGTACGTCATCCAGCGGATCTCCGCGCTCACCGGCCCCGAGGGCGTCTACGCCGCGGGCGTCGGCCAGCACCAGATGTGGGCCGCGCAGTTCGTGGAGTACGAGCGTCCGAAGGCATGGCTGAACTCCGGCGGTCTGGGCACCATGGGCTACTCCGTGCCCGCCGCGATGGGTGCGAAGGTCGGCGAGCCGGACCGCCAGGTCTGGGCGATCGACGGCGACGGATGCTTCCAGATGACCAACCAGGAGCTCGCGACCTGCGTCATCAACAAGATCCCGATCAAGGTCGCTATCATCAACAACTCGTCGCTGGGCATGGTCCGCCAGTGGCAGACGCTGTTCTACGACGGCCGCTACTCGCACTCCGACCTCAACACGGGCCACGAGTCCGTGCGGGTGCCGGACTTCGTCAAGCTCGCGGAGGCGTACGGCTGCGAGGGCATCCGCGTCACCCGCAACGAGGAGGTCGACGAGGCGGTCCAGCGCGCGCTGGACATCAACGACCGTCCGGTCGTCATCGACTTCGTCGTCCCCGCGGACGCGATGGTGTGGCCGATGGTGGCCGCCGGCGTGAGCAACGACCACATCCAGTACGCCCGTGACATCCGCCCGGACTTCTCCGGCGAATCCGAGGAAGGTGAAGAGGCATGAGCCGCCATACGCTGTCCGTCCTCGTCGAGGACAAGCCCGGTGTGCTGACGCGCTTCACCGGCCTCATCGCCCGCCGCGGGTTCAACATCCACTCGCTCGCCGTGGGCACCACGGAGCTCGAGGGGCTGTCGCGGATCACAGTCGTCGTGGATGTCGAGGACACACCGCTGGAACAGGTGACGAAGCAGCTCAACAAGCTGATCAACGTCATCAAGATCGTGGAGCTGGAACCGGAGACCTCGGTCCGCCGCGCCCACATGATCTTCAAGGTCCGGGCCGATGCCGCGGTCCGGGTGCAGGTCCAGGCCGTCGTGGAGATGTTCGACGCCCGCATCGTCGATGTCGCCGTCGACGCGGTGAGCGTCGAGGCGACCGGCGAGCAGGACAAGGTCGATGCGCTCCACCGGGTGCTCGAGCCGTTCGGCATCAAGGAGATCGTCCAGTCCGGGACGCTCGCGATCGGTCGCGGCTCGAAGTCGATGACCGACCGCGCTGGGCGCTGAATCACAGCATCCGGGCGCTGAACCACACATCTGAGACAGAGTTCCGGGTCGCTTCGGCCCGTACTACGCTGGGATGCGGGCATCCGCATCCCACCTTTCGAGAAGGAGAAATCCCATGGCAGCAGAGCGCTTCTACGACGATGACGCAGACCTGTCCGTCCTCCAGGGCAAGAAGGTCGCCGTCATCGGCTACGGCTCGCAGGGCCACGCTCACTCGCTGAGCCTGCGCGATTCCGGCGTCGAGGTCCGCATCGGCCTCAAGGAGGGCTCGACGAGCCGCGACAAGGCTGAGGCAGAGGGCCTGACGGTCGGCACGCCGGCCGAGGTCGCCGCATGGGCCGACGTCATCACGATCGCCGCTCCGGACCAGGTCCAGGCGCAGATCTTCAACGAGTCCGTCAAGGACAACCTGGCCGAGGGCAAGACGCTCGTCTTCATCCACGGCTTCAACATCCGCTACGACTACATCCAGGCGCCGGAAGGCGTGGACGTCGTCATGGTCGCGCCCAAGGGCCCGGGCCACGTCGTGCGTCGTGAGTACGTCGACGGCCGCGGTGTGCCGGTGCTCGTCGCAGTCGAGGTGGACGCATCCGGTTCGGCGTGGGCCACGGCTCTGGCCTACGCGAAGGCGATCGGCGGCCTGCGCGCCGGCGGCATCAAGACGACCTTCACGGAGGAGACCGAGACCGACCTGTTCGGTGAGCAGACGGTCCTGTGCGGCGGTGCCTCGCACCTCGTCCAGTACGGCTTCGAGGTCCTGACGGAGGCCGGCTACCAGCCGGAGATCGCGTACTTCGAGGTCCTGCACGAGCTCAAGCTGATCGTCGACCTCATGGTGGAGGGCGGCATCGCGAAGCAGCGTTGGTCCTGCTCCGACACGGCCGAGTACGGCGACTATGTCTCCGGCCCCCGCGTGATCACGCCGGAGGTCAAGGAGAACATGAAGGCCGTCCTGGACGACATCCAGAACGGTGCGTTCGCGAAGCGCTTCATGGATGACCAGGCCGCCGGCGCTCCGGAGTTCAAGGAGCTGCGCGCCAAGGAGGAGAAGCACCCGATCGAGGCGACCGGCCGTGAGCTGCGCCAGATGTTCGCATGGCTCAAGGACTCGGACGACGACTACGTCGAGGGCACCGCAGCACGCTGATCGCTGAGGCGCTGAGCGGTTCTCAGCGCTGAACAGGTCGTCGTGCTGACGACGGTCCGCAGGAGCGCAGTCGGCTGACAAGTGGGGCGGGGAGAGGGCAGCAGCCCTCTCCCCGCCCCACTTGTCTGTGGGATCCTCTGGGGGGCGTCGCGGAAGATCGTCGCGGAGGATCGTCGATCGTCGAGGGTGGAGTGGTAGACGGGCGAGCAGAGGAGGTCCGAGTGGAAGCCGTGCCCGGTGCGATCGGCGTCTGTGCTGCGGTCGCTGCCGTGTGGTGGTCCTGGTTCTACCCGGCTTACTGGGTGGGGGAGAGCTGGTACGGCACATGGACCTCCCGCGTCTTCCTCTACCTCATCCCGTCGTTCGCCGTTCTCGGCCTGCTCGTGGCAGCTCAGTCGATGCTGACTGCGCTGGGTGTCCCGTTGCCGGGGGAGGTGTTCGATCCGCTCGCCGTCGTACTCTTCGTCCTGCTGCTGGTGGGCTTCCTGGGGACACTGGGAGTGCCGCTCCCCGCTCCGTGGGCGCCTCGCTGGATGCGGCGGCGCAGGCGTGAGGACCGCGCGGCGCGCTAGACGCTCGCGGCCCGAGCCGGATGCCCGAACGATCTTGAGCCGGGTGCCCGGACGATCTCGAGCCGGATGCCCGAACGATCTCGAGCCGGGTGCCCGGACGATCTCGAGCCGGATGCCGGAGCGATCCCGAAGCAGGCGCCCGGACGATCCCAGAGCCAGACCCCCCAGCGGTGGGAGTCGAGTGCTATAGGGTTGAAGCGTGACCGAATACCGCTTCGAGACATTTGAACCGGCCCTGGAGAACGGCGCACCTGATGCGCGTACGACGGCGTACATGCAGGCAGTGCGCGCGGGGTTCCACGACAAGCGCGTCGAGGGGAAGAAGCTCCTCCGCAGGACAGAACGGGCGATGGCGGACGAGCGGGTGTTCACATCCGTGTACGCGGACAACGCACCGCAGCTGGCATTGCCGCCGGAGATCCCCGTGGCGACGTTCGCCCACTTCGAGAAGACCGTGAACGTGGGCGGAGGACGACTGATCCCCGCCCACCTCATCACGTGGGTGACCGTGCGGCCCACACATCGTCGGCGCGGGCTGCTGCGCAGCATGATGACGGGGAACCTGGCCCGTGCCGCAGAGAACGGGTACCCGTTCGCCGCGCTGACCGTGACAGAGGGCAGCATCTACCGGCGCTTCGGCTTCGGCGCTGCCACCTGGTACAACGAGGTGGAAGTCGACACCCGTGCAGGTTTCCAGATGGCGGTGGAGCCGGATCGTCGGGTCGAGATGGTCGACCCGCACGTGCTGCGTGAGCTGGGCCCGGAGCTCTACGACCGCTTCCAGCAGATGACGCCCGGCGCCACCGGCAGGCAGCGCGTGTACGTCGACGTCGCGTCCGGTGACCTGAATCTGTCGACGGATGAGGAGGACCTCGCGACGCGCGCGGCGCTCCACTACGACGAGGACGGCAGGCCCGACGGGTATGTGAGCTACCGGTTCGCCGGCTGGGACGTGAAGCCCGCGACGCTCGAAGTGCTCGACCTCATCGCGGCGAGCGATGCGGCGTACTCCTCCCTGTGGGCGTTCCTCGGCGCGGTCGACCTCGTGGAACGCGTGCAGTTCGGATACGCCTCGCAGCAGTCGCCGCTGCCGTGGCTGCTGACCGATCCGCGGCGCGTGCGGGTGCAGGCTCAGAGCGATGGCATGTGGCTGCGGATCCTCGACGTCAAGAAGTCGCTGGAGGCCAGGCCGTACTCCGTGGCGGGGTCGATCACGCTCGCCGTCCACGATGACATGGACTATGCGGAGGGCGTCTTCCGGCTCACCTCCGACGGGGCGAACGGTACGGTGGAGCGCCTCGCAGAGTCTTCGGACTCCGCGGAGGGCAGGGCGGCGGATCTGAGCCTCGGCGTTCCGGAGCTGGGGTCGCTGTACCTGGGCGGTGCCGATCCCGTCGTGCTGAGCAGGGCGGGGCGGATCTCCAAACGATCGGAGGACGCCGCGATCAGAGCGCGGGCCCTCTTCTCGCTCGAGCGCGCACCGTACGCGCCGAACGACTTCTGAGGCGATCGTCATGGGACGCTCTCCTCTTCTCGAATCGTTCGTCGCAAGCGCCCGCTGCATCCGGGCGTGGCCGCTCCTGCAGCGGGAGGACACCTCCCGCGTCAGTTCGTGCGTGCGCCGGTCCGGCGGGCCCACGACTCCGGACTGCTCCGCACCGGTGTCACGGGAGCCCGAGGTCTGCCGCACGCCCGTGCCCGTCGCGATCACCGACGGGCTCGTGCCGAACCCGGCGGCGTGCGAACGCAGGTGCCGACGCCGCCGAGGCTGACTCGGGTGTGACCTGACTCGGGTGTGATCTGTGTCGGTCCGTGAACGAATGTGACACGAGTTTACGAACGCGGTCACGTCACCCCCTAGCCTCGGTTCCATGTCGACACCCACGCCCTCCGCGACCTCGTCCGGTGCTCCGTCCGCGAATCCCTCCGCAGCCTCGGCAGCGAGTGCCTCTGCCGCCTCGGCCGCGGGTCGTTCCGCGAACCCGCGCTTCCGCGAGGCGACCTCGCCCGCGCACGCGAAGACGCTGCGCGCAGCGGGGGTCGGTACCGGTTCGCAGCAGACCGAGGTCCGGATCCGGGACTTCACGTTCGTGTCCGACGAGCCGGCGAAGATCGGCGGCCGTGACCAGGGACCGACGCCGATGGAGTACCTCGCCGGCGCGGTGAACAGCTGCATCACGGTGGTCATCGACCAGCTCGCGGAGCGGCGGGGGCTCCCCGTGTCCGCGGTGCAGACCTACACGCTCGCCAAGCAGGACACGAGGGGGCTCGGCGGCTCCGCCGACGTCCAGCCCTACTTCTATTCCTACCGGCTGCAGATCGTCGTGGCGACCGAGCAGCGCGACGAGGTGGAGCTCATCGGCTTCGCCGCGAACGCCGAGCACATCTGCCCCGCGATCAACCTGCTGCGCGATGCGCGCACAGGGCTCGAGGTGGTGTGGTCCTTCACGGAGGAGGCGTCTGACCGCGCGGCGGAGGCGCTCAGCAACTCCGCGTGGGGCTACTCGACGCAGGGCGTCACGGACCCTCGCCCGTTCCTCACCGTGGTGAACGCCGATGGAGCAGGAGCCCGCGCATGACGACTGTGGGGCTGTGGACGCTGGGTCTGGCCCTTGCTTACACCGTGTGGCTGGTGGTCGGCGGCCGGTGGGTCGTCGCGCGGCAGGAGAAGGGTGCGAACTTCTTCGTCAGCGGCCGGTCGTTCAGCCCGTGGACGGTGGCGTTCTGCATCACCGGCCTGTTCTCCGGGTCGTCGTACATCGCGATCGTGGAGCTGAGCTATCGGACCGGTGTCTCCGCGATCTGGTACGGCGTCGCAGAGACGGTCCAGATCATCCTCATCGCGCTGCTGCTCGTGAAGCCGCTGCGCCGGAAGCTGGTCGTGACGGTCACGGGGATCATCGGCGACCGGTTCGGCCGCGCGGCGCAGGGGGTGAGCGCTGTCATCACGGGCTTCACGTTCCCCATGTACTCGCTCGCGACGGCGATCGCCTTCGCATCCGCACTCACCGTCATCACGGACGTGTCGCTGTGGCAGTCGATCGCGCTGACAGCCGTGGTGCTCTTCGCGTTCCTGGTGTTCGGCGGGATGCGGTCGGTCGCCTTCAGCCAGACGATGAACGTGATCGTGATCGGTGCGATGTTCGTGGTGGGCGTGTGGGCGCTGATGGTGTCGCCCGGAATCGACGGGATGAGGGAGTTCACGGCAGCCAACCCACAGATGACCGCGCCCGCGAGCGCCGGGGTGTCGCTCATCGTCGCCTGGTTCGGAACCTTCATCGTGAACGTGCCGCTCGCGCAGGCCGCGTTCCAGATGTCGATGTCCGCCCGTACCCCGGAGGACGGCCAGCGCGGCCTGTTCCTCGCCGCGGTGATCGGTGCGCCGCTCATCATCCTGGGCGTGGTCGTCGGGATCGGTGCCGCGAGCGTCATGCCCGGGGACGGCCTGCCGCTCATCGCGATCTCCGAGTACATCACCCAGACCGTGCCGCCGTGGGCCGCGGCCGTGTTCTTCCTGGGCATGTGGGCGTGCGCGCTGGGCTGGGCGGGTCCGTGCCAGTTCTCCGGGGCGACGTCGCTGGGGCGCGACCTGGGCGGTGCGCTGCGTCCGCGGGCGAGCCAGGAGCAGCTGGTCCGGTACACCCGCGTGGCGCTCGTGGTCCTCACGGTCGTGATGATCGGGTTCAGCATCCTGCGGGCCGAGGAATCGGCGTGGTGGAACATCATGGCCTGGACCCTGCGCAACGGTGCGACCTTCGCGCCGGTGCTCGCGGCGTTCTTCTGGCCGGTGGCCACGCGGTCCGGGGCGATGGCATCGCTGCTGGGCGGGTTCAGCGCCGGGTTCGGATGGTACGCGCTGTCCGGCTTCAGCGCCACGGAGTTCTACCTGGGCACCCACCCCGTGTGGGTCGGCATGATCGTGAACATGGTCGCGCTGGTGTCGGTGAGCCTGCTCGGGGGAGGCTGGCGGCTGACCGGCGATGCGCGGCGGCGTGCGCGCGGGGGAGCTGCCGCGGGTGCGGCGGTCGTCCTCGGGGTGCTGCTGGTCGCCAACTGGGAGTGGGCAGCCGGGTACGGGCTCACGGGGCTGGCGCTGTTCCTCGTCGTGGCGGCGCTGTTCACGGTGGTGCTGCTGGTGACGGTGCCGGTTGGTGGCGGCGCTGGGGCTGGTGAGACGGCCGAGGCTGCGGAGAGTGCCGGCGCTGGTGAGAGGGCCGGTGCGGGTGCGAGTGCCAGCGTGGGTGAGATGGCTGGAGAAGGTGCCCGTGCGAGTGAGGCGGCGGGTGCGGTTCCCGATGCCGAGGTCGCAGCCGGGTCCGAGACCCAGGCTCGTGAGAGCGCGACTGCGGCCGCGCGGCCGGAGGCCTAGGGCGGGACCCAGACTTCAGTCGGGACTTGGACCGTTTCCGGGCCCGAGGCCGAGGTCGTTGCTGAGACCGTAGCCGTAGCCGTAGCCGTAGCCGTAGCCGTAGCCGTAGCCACGGCCGAGGTTGCGGTTGTTGCTATGACCTCTGCCGGTCTGGTGGCCGGCCGGTTCATTCTGCTCGAGTCGACGCACCCGAACCACCTCGATCTCGTGCTTCGCGGAGTTATGTCTGTGCCTCCGAATACTGTGTAGAACATCGATGGGTAAAGATGCCCTTTCGATGTGACCGATAGGTCACATGTTCGACACGGGAGGAGGTGTGGGACGTGACTGATAGGACTGAGTCGGCTCCCAGCAGCGATGCTGGACCGGAGCCACCGGACCCGGCGGTGCAGCCGTGGACTGTTGAAAACGTCCGTACGGCGATCGCTCGGGTCGCTCGTGGTGAGTTCGACGCTCTGGATGTGTGCGGTGATCGGAGTCCCTCGCATGCGACTACGGGTGGATCCGCCAAGGAACCGTCGTCAGGCGAACGCGAGGCTGTCTCATCGTTCGCACTGCTGGAGGAGTGGGCGGAGAGCTCTCGCGCCGCGGACCGGATGCGGGCGGCTGAAACCGCTCGGCTGGGGGCGTTCGTGCTCGCACGTGTCCTCGCGCGCAGGGATGGGGACGTTGAGCTGAGCGACTTCCTGGCGACTCCGGCCAGGGGCACTGCAGGCCGAGACGATGGTTCGTCGGCAGCCTCCGCGTCCGGTTCGTCGGCCGCCTCGGCCTCGGGTTCGGGCGTCGAGGTCTTCGAGGACGATCGCTTGTCGACGCGGGCTCGGGCACTGCTCGATCCGGCCGATGCGATCCTCGTCGCGGCGAAGCTGAACACTCGCTTGGACTTCGCCCGCCGTGCCGCGGCGAGCGCGGTCGTCGCGTTCATCGGTCTGCACGGCCTGCTCGAATCAGCGGCGACTGGTCGCGTGAGGTTCGAACGGGTTGAGCGGCTCCATCGTCGTATCGATGATTCACTGCTCCCAGTGGATGAGGTGAGGAAGCTGGACGGTTTCCTCGCGGAGCTGAGTCCGCAGCTGTCGTTGGATCAGTTCGAGAAGCTCGCACGCCGGCACATCCGTTCGCTCGCGCCCGTGCCGGCTGATCCTGAGGCGCCGCGCAAGCAGCGCTGCGTGCGCTACGAGCGGTTCGATGACGGCACTGCGCGCTTGGAGCTGCACGGGCCGATCCTCGTGGTCGAAGGGCTGTATCAGCGTCTATGTGCGATGGCGCGATCGATACGTCGCAATCAGCTCGAGTCGATGGAGTCGGACTCGTTCGGGCGGGCTGTTGACCCGAGCCGTGTCGAACTCGGCACTGTCGACGAGCGGACCGTCGCGCAGCTGATGTTCGATCTGCTGGCCTCGTCGCGTCTGCACACGCAGGTGCGAGTGAAGAGTCCGGGTTCCGAAGCGGGACAGGGGAGTGCTTCGCCACAGGACGGTGCAGAGCAGGAAGAACTGATCGATGTGTTCTGCCCGACCGATGGTGATTGGCTGCGGAAACAGGCTGCGGTCACCATCACGGTTCCGATCACCACGGTGCTGTCGCTGGATGACAGCCCGGGCATGGTCAACGGCGATGTGCCGCTCGCTGCCGAGCAGTGCCGTGAGGCGGCCGCGCATGCGACGTCCTGGTTCCGGGTTCTCACGGATCCGGCGACGAGCATCGTGACCGATCACGTCGCGCACACGTACGAGCCGACTGCGGCGATGCGGCGCACGGTCCGACAGAAGTGGCGGACCTGCACCGTTCCCGGATGCAGTCAGCCGGCGCAGTGGTGCGAGATGGAGCACTGCTGCCGGTTCTCGAAGATGGACCCTGCCACTGGCGGGCTGACTGTCATGGAGAACCTGCACCCGATGTGCAAGCATCACCACGGTCTCAAGACGGAGGGCGTGATTCGGCTCGAGAAGCTCGGTCCGAATGAGGCGTGCTGGGTGCTGCCCATGGGGGTGCGCGCGATGCGGACGGCACCTCCGGTGGCTGTGAGCGATCGAACCGTTGAAGCGGGAACTCTTCTGACCCGCGCGGTTGAGTCAGACGATTCTGATGAGCCAGCCGAGTCGGATGAGCCAGAGGAGGTGAATGAACCAGGTGATGTTCCTCCACCCTTCTGAACTGGGAGTCTGAGCGACCAGGCCCGGACCCGTCCGCATGATGCGGTGCGAAGTGCATGGTGCTGTGCCAGTGTGGTCGTGGACCCACGCCCGACGGTGGGCTCATGCCACCACACCATCCGGAAGGACCCTCTGTGATCACTCAGACCCGCGACGCCGGCATCCTCACGATCGCGATCGACAACGAGCGGAGGGCGAACAGCCTCAACGCGGAGATGCTCACGCAGCTGATCGACGCGTTCACCATCGCGTCCGCAGACGAGTCGCTGCGAGCGATCCTCCTCACCTCCGCAGGGGATCGGGGGTTCTCCGCCGGAATGGACACCGCCCAGTTCGAGCACCAGGACTCGGAACGCGCATACGCCACGATCAGCCACCTCGGCGAGGTGTGCGAAGCGGTGAAGAACTGCGACCTGCCCGTCGCCGCAGCCATCCACGGGTACTGCATCGGCGGAGCGCTCGAGATCGCTGCGGCCGCGGATTACCGCGTCGCCGCCACGGATTCGTGGTACTCGATGCCGGAGGTGCGCATCGGCATCCCCTCCGTCCTCGACGCAGCGAACCTCTGGAGACTTATGGGATGGACGAAGGCGACGGAGCTCATCCTGACCGCCAACAGGTTCTCCGCGCAGGACATGGACCGCTGCGGCTTCCTCAATGCGCTGGTCGAGCCCGCCGAGGTCCGTGAGACAGCGTTGAGCTACCTGCGCGACACAATGGAATCCGACCGTGCGGTTATCGCCCAGCAGAAGCGCCTCATCCGCACATGGCGCAACACCCACGAGCAGGTCGCCCTCGCCGACAGTAGGAAGGAGTTCGCGCTCGCCTTCGCGCGGAAGGCAGACGCGACGAATTGAGGGGCCGCAGCAGGCAGACGCGACGAATCGAGAGGCCGCAGACGGCGAGGGGACGTACTGAGGAGACCCGGGCACGATCGTCGACCCGGGCACGATCATCGACCCGGGCGCGGTCGACGTTCTCATGGTCGACACACGTGTCTGGAACCGGGGAGTCGGCAGACGTGCCCGGAGCTGGAGAGGTGGGACCGCAGGCGCTCATGCACGCGTCCTCCCACCTCTCCGACTCCCGTCACTCCTCGCTCATGCCCTCCGCAGGCACCACGCGGGACATCGTCCGTGCCGGCAGCGCGGACGCGAGGACCGCAGCGGCGACCGCCGCGACCCCGATGAGTGCCAGGGGCAGAGGCGGCACGCTCAGGGTGGGATCGATCGTCTCCCCGATGAGCGAGGCCGTGCCCACCCACCCGAAGAACGTCCCCAGACCCACGCCGACGACCAGCGCGATCACCGTCATGAGCAGCGACTCGACCGTGATCATCCGGCCCAGCGCGCCACGGCTGAAACCGAGCGCACGCAGCAGCGCACCTTCCCTCCTCCGGTCGATGACCGACAGCGTGAGCGTGTTGCTCACCCCGATGACGGCGATGACGACGGCCGCGGCGAGCAGCCCCAGGACCACGGTGATCGCGACCTGGAAGATGTCCGCGTACTGAGCGCGCATGAGCGACGGATCCGCGTCCGCCGTGACGTCCAGCGCCGACAGCTGCGAGGTCAGCGACTCGATCTGCGCGATCGTCGCATCATCCGCGAGCCGCACCCACGTCTGCTCGGCCGTCTCAGCTGCAGTCGCGGCGTCAGCTGCCTCAGCTGAACTCGCTGGATCAGCCGCCTCCGCGATCCGTTCCGCGTCCGCGCCACTCACGAGCGCCGTGCCGGCGGGCACGTCCAGCGTCGGATCCACGGTGAGCGTGAAGGTCTCGCCGCCCACGGCGATCGTCGTCTCGAGTCCCTCGTAGTCGGCCGTCGCACCGTCGCCCCCGAGCTCACCCGGCGCCAGGCGAACCGTCCCCGGCTCGACCTCGAAGCCGTCGCTCCGAAGCACGGAGTCCTCGGCGTCCTGCGCACTCGCGATGGTGAGGTCACCTGTCAGGGCTCCCGCCGCCTCGGCGTCGGAATCCGAGCCCGAGGCCCCGGCCGGCGTATCCGTGACCGTCACCTCTGCACGGACCGCGGGGACGACCGCGCGCTCCTCGACGACAGTGGACTCGTCGAGCGCCGCCGCGACCTGGTCGCCGGACCCGTCCACCACCAGGTCGACCGGAGTGTCCTCCGCCGTCGACAGCTCGATCGTGCGCTGGAGGCTCGCCGCGCCCACGAGCACGGCGGACACGAGGGTGACACCGATGAGCAGCGCCGCAGTCGTCGACGAGGTGCGCCCGGGCGCGGAGCTCGCGGACCGGCCCGCCAGCAGGATGGACGGCGACCGACCGGTGAGAGCGGACAGCGCGCGGCCCATGACGCCGATGAGCGGCGGCACGAAGACGCGCGCCGCGACGAGCACAGCGATGAAGAGCGTGAAGCAACCCACGATGCCGATCAGTACGGACTGGGTGGATACCGCGAGGAGGCAGAGCGCGAGCCCGCCCGCCCCCAGCAGTCCGCCGATGATCATGCGGACCCAGGGGAAACGTGCCTGAGCAGGGCGGACATCGGCGGGACGCAGCGCTTCGATGGGGGAGACGCTTCCCGCCCGGAACGCCGGGACCATCCCCGCGAGCACCGTGACGGCGATGCCGACGAGCGGACCCACGAGCAGTGCCGCCGGGGTGGGGGAGATCTGCGCGAAGTCGGGCATCCACAGTGCGCGGACCAGCCCTGACAGTCCCCAGCCGATCAGCAGTCCCAGCACCACGCCCGCCGCCGCGCCGACGACTCCCAGGACGAGCCCCTCGAGCAGGGTCGCGCCGCGCAGCTGTCGCGCCGTGGCTCCCACCGCTCGGTAGAGGGCGAGCACGCGGGCACGGGAGGCGACGAGCACCTGGAACGTGTTCGAGATGACGAGGGACGCAACGCCGACGGACAGCAGCCCGAACGCGATCCCCACGGTCGCGAGCATGTTCGTCGATCCGGACAGGTCCTGGATCTGCTGCTCGACGACCTCCTCGACGGTGGACACGTCGACAGGTGCCTCGCCAGCCGACTCTGCCTCGCCGGCCGACTCTGCCTCGCCGGCCGACCCTGCCCCGCTGCCTGACTCTCTCTCACCGATCGCCTCGTCGATCGCCGTCGACAGCGTCGCCGGGTCCGTGCCGTCCGCGGCGCTCACACGGATCGCGGCGGGAATGATCTCTGCCGGAGCGCCCTCGAGGCCGTCATCGGTGAGGTGGAGGGTCAGCTGGAGGGATGAGGAATCCGGCAGCAGGCCGGAGACCGTGTAGTCGGTCTCCTCCGTCCCCGGGGTGGCCGCGTACGCCTCGAGCGTCACGGTATCGCCGACTGTGACCCCGAGCGCCTCTGCGTCCGTCTCGTTGAGGGCGAGCTCGTCGGCGGCTGCCGGCAGCGTCCCGTCAACGGGATCCTGGCCGTTCGTCGGCAGTCCCGTGACAGCCGCGGAGACGCTCGAGGTGCCCGCGCTCGCCATGAGGTAGCCGGTCTCCTCGATGTGAGCGGCTTCGACGCCGTCGACCGCTGCGACCTCGTCGAGGAGGTCGTCGGTGAGGACCTCGGCCGCATCCGCCGGATCCTCACGCTCGTCGGCGAGGATTGCGACATCCGCCCCGGCCCAGGACGATCTGACCTGGTTCGCGAGCGTATCGCCGAAGCCCTGTGCGAAGAGCAGCGCGGCGACCATGAACGCGACGGACACCGCGACCGCGATGCCGGCCGCGACGAGCCTGCCCGACGCGCTGCGGAGGTTCGACAATGCGATGCGGATCATCGTGCACCACCGGCCTGAGTGGGGCTGGGCTGGGTAGGGCTGGGCTGGGTGGCGCTGGGCTGAGTAGGGCTGACCTGGGTGGCGCTGGGCTGAGTAGAGCTTGTCTGGGTGGTGCTTGCCTTGGTGGTGCCGGGCTGGGTGGTGATGTGGGCGAGTGCGGTGGCGACGGCCTCGGCGGTGGGGGACCGGAGCTCGCCGGCCAGCCGACCGTCGGCCAGCATGACGACGCGATCCGCCCGCGCGGCGGCCTGCGGGTCATGGGTCACCATGACGACGGTCTGGCCGAACTCGTCGACTGAGGCCCGGAGCAGCCCCAGCACCTCCGCACCGCTCGCGGAGTCGAGGTTGCCGGTGGGCTCGTCGGCGACGATGACCTCGGGGCTCGTGACGAGCGCACGAGCGACGGCCACGCGCTGCTGCTGGCCGCCGGACAGCTCGTGCGGACGATGCCGCAGGCGGTCCGTGAGCCCCAGGAGGTCGACGATCCGGTGGAAGAACCGACGGTCAACCTTCCGCCCGGCCAGCTGGGAGGGCAGGAGGATGTTCTCCTCCGCCGTCATCGCGGGCACGAGGTTGAATGCCTGGAAGACGAACCCGATCCGGTCGCGTCGCAGGGCCGTGAGCTGGGAGTCCTTCAGGCCGGTGATCGGCGTGCCGGCCAGGATGACATCACCCGCATCGGGGACGTCGAGGCCGGCGAGCATGTTCAGCAGGGTGGACTTGCCGGAGCCGGAGGGCCCCATGATCGCGGTGAAGCTCCCCGCAGCGATGTCGAGCGTGAGCCCGTCCAGCGGCCGGACGCGCGCGTCACCTTCGCCGTACGTCTTCACGAGGCCGATCGCACGGATGGCAGGTGCGGCGGTGGGCGCGGAGGAAGGGGCGACTTCTGGGGCGGTGGTTGTGGTCGGTGTGTGGGTCGGTGCCTGGGACGTTGGGAAGGCCGACGCGGTGGCCGGAGCGGCGGATGCTGCGTGAGTGGATGTTCGTGCAGGTGGCTGCTGTGGTGTGTGCATGACTCCAGCCTCGTCGCCGACGGCCGTGCGCACATCGGACTGGAGGATGGTCCTGGATGTGGCGCGGAGCACGGTGCGGTGCGACGATGCACGATCCGCGTCATACCGGAGTACTACTCGGCGGGCGACGTGCTGCTAGCACGACCTGCTGCAGGGGAGTGGGTTAGTGCCCGGGCGTGACGATCCCGGCGTCGTAGGCGAAGACGACGGCCTGGACGCGGTCCCTCGCCTCCAGCTTCATGAGGATGCGCCCCACGTGGGTCTTCACGGTGGGTTCGGCGAGGACCAGGGAGTCGACGATCTCAGCGTTGCTCATGCCCTGCCCCACGAGTGCGAGCACCTCTCGCTCGCGCGGCGTGAGCGAGGCGAGCATCCGGGCCCGTTCAGGGTCGAGTGCGGGTGGGGCCGGCGGGGCGCTGGGTGGGGTGGACGTGGGTGCCGCGGGTGAGGATGAAGCCGCCGAGGTCGCAGCAGCTGCGGGCGCACCGGCTGCGGTCGCAGCGTCTGAGGGCACAGCCGCCGAGGTCGCCGCGTGTGCGTCGTCAGCGCCGACTCCCTGAGTGGCCTGGAACAGCTGCGTGTCGAGCAGCCGGCGGGTCGTCGTCGGCGCGATCACAGCACCTCCCCTGACGACCGTGCGGATCGAGTCCAGCAGGATCTCCGGCAGGACGTCCTTGAGCAGGAACCCGGATGCCCCGCCGCGCAGCGCCGCGAGTGCGTACTCGTCCTCGTCGAACGTGGTGAGGACGATGATCCGCGGTGCGCGGATCGCTCCCTCATCGGCGAGGGCGAGGACCCGACCCGTCGCCTGGATCCCGTTCAGCCGCGGCATGCGCACGTCCATGAGCACGACGTCCGGCTGGACGCGGGCGATGATCGCGACCGCCTCCTCGCCGTCGCCGGCCTGCCCCACGACCTCCAGGTCGTCCTGCGAGTCGATGACCATCGAGAACCCCGCGCGCACGAGCGCCTGATCGTCGACCAGCACCACACGGATGGGTGCGGAGGAGTCGCTGGGAGTGGTTTCGGGAGCGGCGTCGGGGGACTCTCCATGGATAGGCACGTCGCGTGGAGCCTTTGTCCCATCTGCTGAGGAGGCCATCGGGTCAGTCATGGTGTGCGCTCCTCTGCTGGTATTCCTCAGCATGCGGTTTGTCTGCACGAGGGTCCTCGGCAGTCATCCCCGCGCTCGCCTGTTCAGCGCTCGGCACCCCAGCGCTCGGCACCCCAGCGCTCGCCAGTTCAGCGCTCGCCCCTCCGTTGTTCGTCGCTCCAGCAGGAGCCGGGTCCGCGCTCGCCTCCGGCGCCTCGGTCGCGGAGGGTGCGAGAGCAGTCTGTGCTGGGGGCGTGGCTTCTGGAGGCCTGGCTTCTGGCGGATCGGATGCTGGAGGACCGGCTGCTGGGGAACTGCCTGCAGGACGACCGCCTGCTGTGGGCTCCGACGCCGGGCGGCCCGCGGACGGGAACCGGGCTGTCACCGTGAACCCGCGTTCGCCTCCGCGACGGGGTCCCGCTTCGAGTGACCCGCCGTACAGCGTGGCGCGCTCGCGCATTCCGATGATCCCGCTGCCGGCTCCCCCCAGCACGGAGGTGTCCTTCCCGGACGCTCCAGCTGCAGATATTCCAGCCCCAGCAGCACCCGCCTCAGAAACGCCCGCCCCAGACACTCCTGCCCCAGACACTCCTGCCCCAGACACTCCTGCCCCAGAAACTCCTGCCCCAGAAACTCCTGCCTCAGAAACTCCTGCCTCAGCAGCACCCGCGCGGCCAGCGTGCGAGCGCACCGGGCCGCCGTCGTCGCTGACGCGGACGATGAGTCCCTGGTCCGTCGTCGAGAGCGCCACCTGCGCCCGAGCCCCCGACCCCGCGTGCTTGAGGACATTCGTGAGCGCCTCCTGCACGATCCGATAGACCGCGAGTCCCGCGCCCTCCGACAGGTGCCCCACCTTCTCTGGAGCGTCGAAGCCGTCGATGCTCACAGCGAGTCCGGTGGCCCGCAGGTCGTCGACAAGGGAGGGGACGGCCGCCAGCCCCGGCATCGGCGAGGTCGCCGCATCCGTGAGCGAATCGGTCCGGAGGACGCCCAGCAGATTCCGCGTCTGCGCGAGGGCGTCGCGTCCGGTCGCCGCGATGGTCGTGAGCGCGTCCTCGGCGGCGGCCGGATTGCTCTTCGCCGCATAGCGGCCCCCGTCCGCCTGCGCGATGACGACCGACAGCGAGTGGGCGATGATGTCGTGCATCTCCCGGGCGATCCGCATGCGCTCGGCGTCCGCGGCCAGTCGAGATTCCGACTCCCGCTCCTTCTCCAGGAGGCGGTTGCGCTCGCGGATGTCCTCGACGGCGGTGCGCCGGCGGTGGGCGAGTATCCCCAGGAGCCACGCGGAGAGCACGATCGCCGCGCACAGGATGATCAGCGCGCTCAGCGCGGAGTACTCACTGCCGTCGATCGGTCGGCCACCGGGTCCCATCGAACTCTGCAGAGCAGCCATATACGCCCAGAGGCCCATGGCGAGGGAACCGACCAGACCCAGCCCGAGCACGATCCGCGAGTCCGTCCGCGACCCCCACTTGGCAGAGGAGAAGACCGTGAGGGGCACCGCGATGACCGCCATGGACGGACCGGCCCCGGTCAGCAATGAGAGCGCGCAGCCGGTCGCGATGAGGACTGAGCTCACGAGCGGAGCCCGTCGCCGCAGCGCGAGCGGCGCCGTCATGAGCAGAGCGACCGCGAAGTGCACCCACTGCGGCGTGGTGCTCGTCGTATCGACCCACACGCGGCCCTGAACAGAGCTCACACTCAACCAGGCCACCGGCGCCGCCCACAGCAGACCGTCGGTGATCCACGGATGAGCGCGGAGGACGGATCGGGCGCGAGAGGCGGTGGAGGAGAAGGACATGCGTGCCACGCTAGCGGTGGGGGAGCGGTCGGACATCGTCCTCAGGGATGATCCTCGGCAGGGGGTGGGCTGGGCTGGTCACAGTCCTGCTGTTCACGTTCCAGCTCATCACGTTCGGCCCGGCGCTATTCCACCCCGCAGCATTCCGCCTCGTCATGACCGGCCGTGCGCGGCGAGGTGGGTGCGGTAGCCGCGGACCGTGCTCACCTGGTCCCAGATCGTGATCGCCCAGATGAGGGGGATCGCCCAGAGCTCCACGGGCAGGGACGTCAGAGCCTCGATCGCGGGATGGAGCACGTCCTGCGTGAGGAGCGCGATCGTGAGGAACACCGCCATGACGAGGTCGGTGATCATGTCCAGCGCGACCAGACCCGTGCTCAGGCGCCTGCGGCGGATCCTCAGCACCGCACCGACCGCGGTGACCGCGAGCAGCACCCAGTACCCGATGAGCCAGAAGAGACCCAGATCCGGGTTGATGAACGTCTCCCCGTCATTGAGGTGGCCGACGTAGACGGCAGTCGTGGGCACGAACGGCACGAGTGCCAGCAGCACGAGGAAGACCAGTGAGAGGATCGCGTCCGCGCGGACGGATGTGCCTCCGGGCGGGACCTCTTTGAGGCTGTCGACCGTCCACCGGGGACGACGCGCGGCGACGGGACGCAGCTTCTCACCGACCTGTTCGGCGGCATTATCCGTGCCCGCCTGCGTGCCCATGGGGGTGGCGCGTTCGATGATCGCGAAGAGGATGGTCACCGCCGCGAAGGCTATGAAGACCGCGGGTATGGACTTGCCGATCGCAGTGCCGAGCAGTCCTCCGATGTGCGCGTCCGCAGTGCTGAGAGTGTAGGAGAGCCCGTTCGAGACCAGCGCGGCGACCAGGGCCACCGGCAGTACCCAGGTGAGCAGCCATGTGTAGACGGGGAAGTACTGCGGGCCGATGAGGTGCTGCGGCGAGTCCGAGTACTCCCGCGCCAGCACCGCCGGATCGCCCAGTTCCTCGAGCACGGCGATCTCGACGGCGGCCTCGACGTCGGCCTCAGTGGCGGCCGCGATCTCGTCGTGCCGGGCCTCGGTCATGCGAGCGTCGGCCATGCGGGCCTCGGTCATGTCCGCGATCATCGCGGTGACGTCCGCTGTGACCTCGGGCCGCATGGCATCCGGGACGCGGCGGACGACGGCGTGCACATACCTGTCGGTGAGCGTGCGCATGTCAGATGTCCTTCCAGAGAGCTGTGAGGCTCGCGGTGAGTGCGAGCCATTCGGTGCGGAGGTCGTCGGCGATCCGGGCACCGGCGTCTGTGAGCGTGTAGTACTTCCGCGGACGCGGTTCATCGGTGTTCCATTCGGCGGTCAGCAGCCCCTGCTTGTCGAGCCTGCGCAGAAGCGGATAGAGGGTGTTGGCCTCGACCTGGACGCCCGCCTGAGCGAGCGTGTCCAGCAGCGAGTAGCCGTACTGGGGCTCCCTGCACGCGGTGAGGCATGCAAGCACCACAGTGCCGCGCCGCACCTCCTGGAGATGCAGGGCGAGGGGGTCGGGGGAGTCGGCTGGAATCATGGCGTACACAATACTGTGTGGCACACAGTATGACAAGAGGCGACGTATCGTGCGACGACCCGGCACTGCTCACGATGTGAACCCGGCCGCGCACATCCCCGTTGCGGTCACTACAGTGGGCACGATCCGCGAAGACGCTCCCCAGGAGGAGAACTGTGCCCAAGCCCGTCGTGCTGCTTGCTGAGAACCTTTCACCGGCCACCGTCGAGGCCCTCGGTCCCGACTTCGATGTCCGTCAGGCCGACGGGACCGACCGCCCGGCACTGCTGACCGCCCTGGCAGAGGCGGACGCCGTGCTCGTCCGCTCCGCCACCCACATGGACGCCGAGGCCATCGCCGCCGCGCCGCGCCTCAAGGTGATCGCCCGCGCCGGGGTGGGACTCGACAACGTCGATGTGCCCGCTGCGACGACTGCGGGCGTCATGGTCGTGAACGCACCGACCTCGAACATCATCTCCGCCGCAGAGCTCACGATGACGCACCTGCTGGCCTCGGCCCGCTTCTTCGGCGCCGGCCACGCCTCCCTCAAGGAGGGCCGCTGGGAGCGCAAGCGCCTCACGGGCGTGGAGCTCTACGACAAGACGCTCGGGATCATCGGCCTGGGCCGGATCGGCGGGCTCGTCGCAGAGCGCGCCAAGTCGTTCGGCATGAACCTCATCGGGTACGACCCCTACATCTCCGCATCGCGCGCAGCGCAGATGGGTGTGAAGGTCATGGAACTCGACGAGCTCGTCGAGCAGGCGGACTTCCTCACCGTCCACATGCCGAAGACTCCGGAGACGGTCGGCATGATCGGCCGTGAGCAGCTCGCGAAGGCGAAGCAGGGCGTGCGCATCGTGAACGTGGCCCGCGGCGGGATCGTCGATGAAGAGGCACTCGCCGAGGCCGTGGCCTCCGGTCGCGTGGGCGGCGCCGGCATCGACGTGTGGTCCCAGGAGCCGCCTGAGCACTCGGAGCTCATGGAGCTCGACGCGGTGAACGTCACTCCGCACCTCGGCGCATCGACCGACGAGGCGCAGGAGAAGGCCGGAGTCGCCGTCGCGAAGTCCGTGCGCCTCGCGCTCGCCGGAGAGCTCGTCCCGGACGCCGTGAACGTGGCCGGCGGCAAGATCGACGAGGACGTCCGCCCCGGCATCCCGCTCACGGAGCGACTGGGCCGGATCATCGCAGCACTCACGGACACCGTCACCCACTTCAAGCTCGAGGTGAAGGGCGAGATCGCATCGAAGGACGTGGGCGCACTCAAGCTCGCGGCTCTCAAGGGGCTCTTCAAGGACCGGGTCGACGTGCCCGTCTCCTACGTGAACGCCCCCGTGCTCGCGGACGAGCGGGGCGTGGACGTCGCGGTCGAGACCAGCGACGTCGCAGACGGATTCCGCAACGTCATCACCCTGGTGGCGACGACCTCGGCAGGGGCACAGGTGTCCGTGTCCGGCACGCTCACCGGACCCAAGCAGGTGCAGAAGCTGGTCGAGGTGAACGGCTTCGAGTTGGAGATCTCGCTGACCGACCACCTGCTGATCTTCGAGTACGTGGACCGTCCAGGCGTCATCGGCGTCTTCGGCCAGGCTCTGGGCCGCAACAACGTGAACATCGCCGGCATGCAGGTGTCGCGTGCGGGGGAGGGCGGCCGCGCGCTGTCCGTGCTCGCCGTCGACACCGCGGTCACGACGGAGATCGTGCAGACCGTCGCGGCGGCGGCCGATGCGGAGCACGCCGCAGCGGTCAACCTCACGGAGGACTGACCTCGCGGAGGTCTGACCTCCGCACCACCACGGGCATCACCGCGAGGAGCGGTCGGGTTTCGCAGCCCGGCCGCTCCTCGTGTGTACGAGACCATCCTCCGGAAGGACGAGCACGATGGAACAGAACAGCGGGACCGGCGCGGCACGCGGGACGGGCGCGGCACGCGAGGCCGGTGCTGCGCGCGAGGCCGGGGCTGCACGCGGGACGGGTGCGGCTCAGTCTGCCGGGGCAACTCAGCCAGTCGGTGCTGCGGCACGCGAGGCCGGCGCCCCGGGGGAGGCCGGCCCTGTCGCGCCGCGCTCCTGGGCGGGCCACCTGAGGCTGCTCGGCCCGGGCGTCGTGCTGGCACTTGCGAGCGTCGGCGCGTCGGACATGGTGACGACGCTGAACTCGGGAGCCGAGTACGGCCTCGCGCTCATCTGGGTGTTCACCCTGGGGCTGCTGCTGAAGTTCGGGCTGTCCGAGGCGATCACCCGCCTCCAGCTCACCGCGGACCGTTCGCTCTTCTCACACATCACGGATGTGGGCGGACGGCTGTTCCCCGTCGTCCTGCTCATCGCGGAACTCCTGGTGGGGCTGTTCTTCGGCGCGGGAGTCGCCGCGATCACCACGCTCATCGCCCAGGCGCTGTTCCCCGCCCTGCCGTTCTGGCCGACGCTGGTCGTGATCCTCCTGTCCGCCGTCGTCCTCCTCTGGGTGGGCCGCTACGGCATCGTCGAGAAGGCGATGATGGGCTTCGCGATCCTCATGTTCCTCGGCATCGTGTCCCTGGCGATCGGGTCGGCCGGTGACGGCGACGCGCAGGCGACCGCGGCGCAGACGATCATGCCGATCTACCCGCACACGTCGCTCATCACGGTGCTGTCGCTGGTCGGCGGAGTGGGCGGTGCGACCGGGATCATGGCCTACACGTTCTTCGTGCAGGAGAAGCGCTGGAGCGGGGCGGCGTGGAAGAGCGTCGTGCGCGTCGACCTGGCATTCAGCTACCTGCTCGTGGGGCTCTTCGCGGTCTCGATGACCGTCGTCGGAGCCTTCTGGCTCTACGGCCAGGGGCACTCGATCGAGAGCAACGACGCGGTATTCATGGTAGGCGAGCTCATCGGAGAGCGGCTGGGCGGCTGGGCGTGGATCCTGTTCCTGCTGTCGTTCTTCGCCGTGACCTACACGAGCCTGCTCGGAGGATTCCAGGGCATCGCGTACGTGACCGGTGACTGCCTGCGCGTGCTCCGCCGGTACCCGCACCAGGACGATCCTGCCCACGCGATGTCATCGGATGCGGTGGAGTTCAAGGCGGCGCTCATCTGGCTGACGGTGTGCACGCTGGGTCTGCTGACCGTGGAGCAGGTGCTGGGCTTCGACCGCCCTGTCACGCTGGTGCTGGTCTACGCGGCGATCAGCTCGTTCATCCTGCCGGTACTCGCGATCGTGCTGCTCCTGCTGCTCAACCGGAAGTCGGTCGCGCCGCAGCTGCGCAACGGATGGCTGTCGAACACCGTGCTCACCGTGTGCCTCGTGCTCTTCACAGTGCTGGCAGGCGTCCAGGTCGTGGAGACAGTCTCAGGGCTGATCGGGGCGTAGGGTCTCCGGACAGGTCTGGGCTGATCCGGGCGTAGGGCGGACTCATCGCGGCGCTGGCACTCTGTCCCGCCGCGCGGCCCGTGCCCGCGCGGTCGCGTGCCTCACAGCCACCCCATACCGACGCCCACCCCACACCGACAGTCACCCCGTATCTACAGTCACCCCATACCGAGTGAGTGCAAACCGGCCCAGAACCTTAGATTCTGGGCCGGTTTGCACTCACTCGGTGGGAAGCGCGTGCGACTTCCGTCAGGCGTTCCAGAGACCGTAGGAGTCTGCGAGCTCCACGATCTTCTTCGCGCGGGCCAGGCGCGGCAGGTACGAGCCGTCCGTGATCTCCCCGCCGCTGCTCTGCGCGCCCTCGATCAGTTCGCGCGCCCAGCGGCGCTCGTCCTCGGACGGGGCCAGGGAATCGTTGATGATCGGCGTCATCGAGGGCGTGAGCGTGAGCTTCCCGGCCATACCCATCTTGATGGTCCACTCGCAGTCCTCACGGACGCGATCCTCCGAGGCGCCGGCGGGCGAGGGCCCGTCGATGGCGCCCGGCAGTCCGCCCACGCGGGATGCGATGACGAGCCGCGAGCGCACGTACGCCAGCGCCAGCGGATCGTCGGACATGCCGGTGTCCTTGCGGAGATCGTTCGTGCCCAGCGCCAGGCGGAACGTGCCGGGGGCGTTCGCGATCTGCGTCGCGTGCTCGACACCGATCGCGGTCTCGACGAGCGCAAGCACCGGCACTCCGGCCCCCGCCTTCATCGAGGTCCAGCTGACCTGTTCGGGCGCCTCCGTGTTCGGAAGCATGACGCCGCGCAGACCGGCCAGCCCGTTGAGCGCTGCGAGGTCGTCCTCCCAGTGAGGGGTCCGCGTCCCGTTGATCCGCACCCATGCGGTCATCTTGGGTTCGCCGGTGTCAGAGTCGCGGCCGGACAGGGCCTCGACGACGTGCGCGCGCGCCGTATCCTTCTGGTCCTCCGCGACGGCGGCCTCCATGTCGAAGATCACCGAGTCCGCCTCGGACCGCTGACCGGGTTCGAACAGTTCTGGCTTGGCGGCGTTCACGAGCAGCCAGGTCCGGGACAGCTTGGCGGGCAGCGCCGCGGCGCGAGCATTGCGAATGGGAGTCGTCGACATGCTCCGAGTCTATTGCCGTCTGTCACTGGAATGCACCCGGCGCTGTCGCCGGAATGCACCCGGCGGCGATGCGTCGTGGCACGCGGAATCGACCGGCCTGAACGACGCGAAGACACCCCTCGCCTGTCCGAGTCTCATTTCTCAAGATGAGCAGTCGAATGGTGAGACCCGCGCGCTACTGTCATCCCCATGACAACGTTCAAGATCGCTGTGATGCCCGGTGACGGCATCGGCACGGAAGTCGTCCCCGAAGGCCTCAAGGTCCTCACCCGCGCGATCGAGGCCACCGGTTCGGATGCCGTCCTCGACACCGAGCAGTTCGATGCCAGCGCCCGTCGCTGGCACGAGACGGGGGAGACCCTCACCGACGAGGAGATGGAGCGCCTGCGCGCCTTCGACGCCATCTTCTTCGGCGCATGCGGCGATCCGTCGGTGCCGTCGGGCGTCCTGGAGCGCGGCATCATCCTCAAGATGCGCTTCGGCTTCGAGCACGCGGTGAACCTCCGCCCGTCGAAGCTGTACCCGGGCGCCACCTCACCGCTCGCCAACCCCGGCGACATCGACTTCGTGGTCGTCCGCGAAGGCACGGAGGGCTCCTACACCGGACAGGGCGGGACGCTGCGCGAAGGCACCCCGAACGAACTGGCCACCGAGGTCTCCGTCAACACCCGCTACGGCGTCGAGCGCACAGTCCGCTTCGCCTTCGAGCAGGCGCGCGCCCGCCGGAAGAAGCTCACGTACCTCCACAAGACGAACGTCATGGTCCACGCGGGCCACCTGTGGCGCCGCGTGGTGGAATCGGTCGGCGAGGAGTACCCCGACGTCGAGGTGGCCTACCAGCACACTGACGCCGCCATGATCTACATGGTCGCGAACCCGTCGCAGTACGACGTCATCGTCACCGACAACCTGTTCGGCGACCTCGTGACGGACCTCGCGGCCGTCGTCACCGGCGGGATCGGCCTGGCCGCCAGCGGCAACATCAACGTCGCGGGCACGGCACCCAGCCTGTTCGAGCCCATCCACGGATCGGCCCCGGACATCGCGGGCCAGGGCAAGGCGGACCCCACCGCCTGCATCCTCTCCGGAGCGCTCATGGCGGAGAACCTGGGTCTGACCGCTGTCGCCGAGGCCATCCAGACAGCCGTCGAGGCCGACCTCGCGGACCGCGGTACGGCACCCCGGACCACCGCCGAGGTCGGAGACGCCATCGCAGCACGCCTGGCCTGACGGGCCGGGCCGGCTGAACGCCGGGCCGGCTGAACGCCGGGCCGGCTGAACGCCGGGCCGGCTGGACGCCGGGCCGGCTGGTCGGCTGACTGACTGACCAGCGGTTCGCCGAGGCCGTCGAACCCCCTTCCCAGCACTCCGGAGTCGGGTGCGCCCACCGGGTGGGGGCGTTCGTCGTCCCTGCGTTAGAGTGACCGCAGACACAACCGATTCCTCATCAGAGAGAAGTATGCAATGACGACGTTCGCACTCCAGAAGAATCCGCAGCCGCAGAGCGAGACCGTGCGGAACGCGATTCTGGGTGCCCCCGTGTTCGGGACGCAGTTCACGGACCACATGGCCCACATCCGGTTCACCGAGGAGCAGGGATGGCACAACCATGAGGTGGTCTCCTACGGTCCTCTCGCCCTGGATCCGGCCGCCGCGGTCCTGCACTACGCGCAGGAGATCTTCGAGGGGCTCAAGGCCTACCGCCACGCCGACGGATCCGTCTGGACGTTCCGCCCGGACCGCAACGCAGACCGCATGAACTCCTCCGCTGCCCGCATGGCGCTGCCCCCGATGGACGGAGATGACTTCGTCGACTCGCTGCGCGCGCTGGTCGAGCAGGATGCGGCGTGGGTGCCCACCCCGAAGGACGACGCCGACGAGGTGAGCCTCTACCTGCGCCCCTTCATGATCTCCGCAGAGCGCTTCCTGGGGCTGCGCCCCACGCAGCAGGCCGACTACTACGTCATCGCGTCTCCAGCCGCCGCGTACTTCTCCGGCGGTATCAAGCCGGTGAGCATCTGGCTGTCGCAGAACCTCAAGCGCTCGGGTGCCGGCGGGACCGGCTTCGCGAAGACCGGCGGCAACTACGCCGCGTCGACGGCCGCGATGATCGAGGCGAGCTCGAAGGGCTGCCAGCAGGTCATGTTCACGGACGCTGTGGACGGCACCCACCTCGAAGAGCTGGGCGGCATGAACCTCATGCTCGTCACCTCGGACGGGAAGCTGCTGACCCCACCGGTGTCGGAGACGATCCTCGACGGTGTGACCCGCCGGTCGGTGCTCGACCTGGCATCGGGTCTGGGGCTGACCCCGGAGGAGCGCCCCATCACTGTGGAGGAATGGCGCACCGGTGCCGCCGACGGCACGATCGTGGAGGCATTCGCCTGCGGCACCGCCGCGGCGATCACCCCGATCGGGAAGCTCGTCACGGACGACTGGACCGTCGACCACGGTGAGACGCCCGGCGAGACGACGATGGCGATGCGGCGGACTCTGCTGGACATCCAGTACGGCCGGGCCGAGGCGCCGGAGGGCTGGATGGTCAAGCTCGCCTGAGCGAGCACAGACCGCATCGACCGCACGCGCTGGTCCACACACGCGCTGATCCATGCACGCTCTGTTCGACGAGGAGGGGGTCGGGATGCCCGAAGACGAAGGTGCCCCGGCCCCCTCTGCTGTCTCTGCAGGCAGTGCCGTCCCCAGCCATGACGGAGCGCGCTCCGTCGCGCGCGTGACGCTGTGCGCGACCTGCGGCGTGGAGGCGGCGGATCCGCCGCCCGCCGTCTGCCCGATCTGCGAGGACGAGCGCCAGTTCGTCCCCGCCGTCGGCCAGGTGTGGACGACGGTGGGAGAGCTCGCTGACTCGGGGCGATCGATCGAGGTAGCCGAGGTCGAGCCGGGCCTCCACTCACTGCGGACCCAGCCCCGCACGGGAATCGGACAGACCTGCTATCTGGCGGCGGCCTCGGGAGCGGATCGCACCGGCGGGCTGCTCTTCGACGTCCCGCCCTTCATCGACGACGCCGCGGTCCAGGCGGTGGCGGCGCGCGGGGGAGTGGGCGCGATCGTGGCGAGCCACCCGCACATGTACGGACTGCAGCTCGAGTGGAGCCGTGCCTTCGACGATGCCCCGATCCTCGTGTCGCGGAAGGACTCGGGCTGGGTGCAGTGCCATGGACCCGCGATCGAGCTCTACGACGAGGAGGCGGAGCCCCTGCCCGGCATCCGCGTGCGCCAGGTGGGCGGGCACTTCCCCGGCAGCTCCGTGGCGCTGTGGCGCGCGCCGAGCGACGGTGCGCTGGTGATGCTCGGCAGCGACTCCGTGTCGCCCGTGGCCCGCGCCGGCTGGGTCACCTTCATGCGGTCGTTCCCGAACTACCTGCCACTGTCCGCACGAGCGGTCCGGATGATCGCGGAGCGCGTCGCGGACCTGGACGTGGAGAGGATCTACGGCAGCTTCGGGCAGCGGCTCATGCACGGCGGGGCGCGTGCCATCGCAGAGTCGGCGGACCGATATGCGGCGTGGGTGTCGGGCGCATACGATGACCGCATATGAGCAAGCGACTGCGCACGGCCGCTGAGGCCACCCCCGGACTGCATCGGATCGAACGACCGGTCACGGATGAGCGGGATTCGGCGACGTTCTCCCTGGCCTATGTCCGCACGACGCCCGGACTGGGCGATGATGCACCGCGGGCGGCGGATGACTCCGGTCCTCCCGTCCTCATCATCCCGGGTGGACCCGGGCTGGCGTCTGCAGTGCCGTACCGGGCGCTGCGGCAGAAGGCCGTCAAGCAGGGCCTGGACGTCCTCATGCTCGAGCACCGCGGAGTCGGGCTCTCTCGCCGTTCCGCCGACGGGTCGGATCTGCCGCTGGAGGCGATGCGCATCTCTCTCGTCGTCGACGACATCCGCGCCGTGCTCGATGCCGAGGGCATCGACCGGGTGACCATCGTGGGCTCGTCCTACGGCTCGTACGTCGCGCTGGCGTTCGCCGTGACCCTGCCTCATCGGGTGGCGGCGATCGTGCTGGACTCTCCGATGCTGGAGGCGAGCAGGGCGGAGAGCCGCGCGTGGGCGGACGGTCTGCTCTACGACGGGACCCACGGCGACGACGAGCACCGCTTGCTGGCCCGCAAGGTGCGCGACCTCGCGCTGGACGGGGTGGTCACGGCGGAGCAGCTGTCTCATGCAGTCCGCATCGTCTACGAGTTCGCCGGGCCCGGCACCCTCGACGCGCTGCTCAACCAGATCGCGGTGGGACGAGCTCGGACGACTCTCGCGACGCTTGCGAAGCTCGGCCGGTCGGACACCGACGAATCGCTCCCGTACTACATGGAGTTCGACCTGGTCGGCGAGATCGCGTTCCGGGAACTCGACTTCGCCGATTCGGACCCGGAGGCGTTCTTCGACACGGGCGCATCGTTCCACGACGTCTCGAAGGGATTCTCGCCATTCAGCGCTGAGCCCTTCCACCTCGCGGGGGCGCTTCCATCGCTCACCGTTCCGGTCATCGCGCTGTCAGGGGACCGGGACCTGCGCACGCCGCGTCCTGTCGCAGAGCGGATCGTGGAGCTGTCGCCTCGCGGTGTGCTGGCCACGGTGCCGGACCACGGCCACAGTGCCCTGGATACTCACGTCGAAGCGCTGTTCGCGTCGATCCGCCTGGCGGTCGCACGTATCGGGACGGTCACGCAGGTGGGGACGGTCGCACAGGAGGGAACGGTCGCACCTATGGGGGAGGGCGACGCTGACGGGGCCGATGAGCTGCGCGGCGCAGATGCTGGTGCCGGCGGTTCGTCGGAGGTGCGGCTCGAGGGGCTGTCGAAGGGCGGCGGGCCGTCGTCGATGCTCGGGAGCACGATCCGGGCGCAGCTGGCGGCCGACCGGCTGCTGCCGCGCCGCCGCTGACCCAAGAATATTACGAAACGGTCACGATGATTCTCGGTGTCACCCCTTTTTCGCAGAAGAGCGAAAAAGCCGGTGTACTGTCTCCCCATGTCTTCTTCAGACTCCCGCAGTGATGCGGGAACGCTCGCGCAGCGCGCTGAGCTTCCGACGACCTCAGACGTCATCGCCGGCCTCCCCTGGAGGTGGAGAACCCAGGGTGCGATCTTCCTGGTGGGTGGCCTGGGCTTCATGTTCGACGCCTGGGACGTCGCGCTCAACGGCTTCCTCATCCCGCTGCTGAGCGACCACTGGAGCCTGACGGTCGGTGAGGCCGCCTGGATCGCGACGGTCAATCTGATCGGCATGGCGATCGGCGCGTTCGTCTGGGGCGGCATCGCTGACCGGATCGGGCGGAAGAAGGCGTTCACCCTGACGCTGCTGTGCTTCTCGGTCTTCACTGCACTGGGTGCGATGAGCCCCAGCATCTGGATCTTCTGCCTCTTCCGGTTCTTCGCCGGATTCGGCCTGGGCGGCTGCATCCCGGTCGACTACGCGCTGGTGGGCGAGTTCTCGCCGGCGAAGCACCGCGGCCGGGTGCTCACGGCACTGGACGGCTGGTGGCCGATCGGCGCGACCCTGTGCGCGTTCGTCTCCGCATGGCTCATCTCGTTCACTGACTGGCGCGCCGTCATGCTCATCATGATCGTCCCCGCCTTCCTGGTGTTCGGCATCCGCCTCTTCGTCCCCGAATCCCCGATGTACCTGGCGAGCGTCGGCCGCCACGACGAAGCCGACGTGATCGTCCACCGGCTCGTGAAGGCGACAGGGTCCGACGTGACGGAGTGGCGCCGTGCGGAGGTCGAGCCTCCCGCGGCGGCGCCCGGCACATGGGCGGGCAAGGTCGCGGCCGTCACCGGGCAGGTCGCAGATCTGTGGAAGTGGTCGACTCCGATCACGCTCGTGGCGTGGTCGCTGTTCGTCTCGATCCTGCTCCTGTACTACGCGGCGCTCACCTGGTTGCCGAAGATCCTGCGCGAGCAGGGCCTGGGCGACGAGGCCGCCTTCATCGTGACGGGGCAGATGACGGCGGTGGGCATCGTCGGCGTCATCGCGTCCGCGCTGCTGATCGAGTACATCGGTCGGCGCTGGCAGCTGGCCCTGTCGTCGCTCGCGGGCGTCGCTGCCCTGGTGGGCTTCGCATGGGCGCTGGAATCGTCCGGCGCCAACCTGAGTGCGACGGCGCAGGCCCTCATCCTCGTGTTCGGGTTCGTCATCCAGATCGCGATCCCCACCCTCTACACGTACGTCTCCGAGCTCTACCCGACGAAGCTGCGCGCCTCCGGCTTCGGCTGGGCGTCGAGCGCATCGCGCTGGGCGACGGGCATCGCGCCGCTGGCGTTCGGGTCGTTCCTGTGGCCAGTCCTCGGGCTGACGTGGACCTTCGCGCTGACGGGAGTGCTGGTCGTCATCGCAGTCATCCTCATGGCGGTGCTCGCCCACGACACCACGGGTCGCGAACTGGAGTGACGGGCGGTCTGGCGCGGGAGGTGGACGCCCTGGACCACCTGTGAGCGGCTTGCCATATATACCCCCTGGGGGTATATATGGAGTATGACTGACTCTCGGCGCCATCCCCCTCATAACTCTGACGCGGACCACCGCGAGCATGCGGGTAGCCATGGCGAGCACCCAGCTGGCGACGGCGATCACCGGGACGGACCCGGCGATCACCAGGACGGCCACCACGAGCACGGTTCCCATGGCCACAGCCATGCTGGTCACGAGCACGAGCACGAGCACGAGCACGCCGGAGGCCACGGTCACCACGACCACTCCGCCCACGCGGAGCAGTTCCGGCGCCTCTTCTGGATCATGCTGGTCCTCGCGGTGCCCACCGTCGCCCTCGACCCGATGTTCGCGCGACTCGTCGGCTATCCGCTCCCCGAGTCCGGCTGGCTGACGTGGGTCGCTCCGGTCCTCGGCACCGTCATGTACGTGTGGGGCGGCCGCCCCTTCCTCACCGGCGCGGTCGACGAGATCCGGGCCCTTCGTCCCGGGATGATGCTCCTCATCGGGCTCGCGATCACCGTCGCGTTCCTCTCGTCCTGGGGCTCCACCCTGGGCGTGCTGAGTGCTGAACTGGACTTCTGGTGGGAGCTGGCGCTCCTCGTCGTCATCATGCTGCTGGGCCACTGGGTGGAGATGCGCTCCACCGCGCAGACGGCCTCCGCCCTCACCGCGCTCGCTGCCCTCCTGCCGGACACCGCAGAGGTGGTCCGCGAGGGCGAGACCGTCCAGGTGGATCCCGCCGAGCTGGTGGTGGGCGACCTCGTCGTCGTCCGCCCCGGTGCGTCCGTGCCGGCCGACGGCCGCGTCGCCGAGGGTTCCGCGAGCATGGACGAGTCGATGGTCACCGGCGAGTCCACGACCGTCCGCCGAGCCGAGGGCGATCTCGTCATCGCCGGCACCATCGCCACTGACTCCGGTCTGCGCGTCGAGGTGACGGCGGTGGGGGACGACACCACCCTCGCCGGCATCAGCCGTCTGGTCGAGGAGGCCCAGTCCTCCAGCTCCCGCGCCCAGCGGCTCGCTGATCGTGCCGCGGCCTGGCTCTTCTGGTTCGCCTTCGTCGCTGCCATCGTCACCGCGATCGTGTGGGGGCTGCTCGGCACACCCGATGACGCCGTTGTCCGCACGATCACCGTGCTCGTCATCGCGTGTCCGCATGCACTGGGGCTGGCGATCCCGCTCGTCGTGTCGATTGCCACGGAGCGGGCCGCCCGCGCGGGCGTGCTCGTGGCGGACCGGCTGGCGCTCGAGTCGATGCGCCGCGTCGACGTGGTCCTCTTCGACAAGACCGGGACGCTCACCAAGGGCGAACCCGCCGTCACCGACGTGGTCGTGACGGCTCGCCCCACAGTCGCTGAGGACCTCACTGCTGCAGAGAACCCCATCACTGCGGAGAACCGCACTGCTGGGGAGAACCCCGCCGCCGAGGTCGTGGTCGAGACCCAGCCGAACGGCCCGGCCGAGGGGGTCCAGCGGGACCCGGCTCCTGCCTCGGGCGCGGGGGAGGACCGGACTTCAGCCTCGGGCGCGGGGAAGGTCCGGACCTCAGCCTCGGGCGCGGGGGAGGACTGGGTGCTGCGGCTCGCCGCGGCAGCGGAGGCCGACAGCGAGCACCCGCTGGCCCGGGCGATCGTCCGGGCGGCCGAGCAGCGGGGACTCACCGTGCCCCGGGCCACCGACTTCTCCTCGCATCCCGCGGAGGGAGTGCACGCTCGCGTCGAAAGCACCGACGGCACCGATGGCACCGATGGCACCGACGGCACCGACGGCATCGACGTCCACGTGGGCGGCCCGCACCTGCTCACGAGGCTGGGAGGTGAGTCGCTCGACGCGACGGCTCCGTGGCGGGACGCAGGGGCGACCGTCCTGCACGTGTTCGCAGACGGCGTCGTCGTCGGCGCACTGCGCGTCGAGGACGAGGTGCGCCCGGAGTCGCGAGCGACGATCGACGCGCTCCACGATCGCGGGGTCGACGTCGCGATGATCACCGGCGATGCGGAGTCCGTCGCACGGACGGTGGCCGCAGAACTGGGCATCGACCGCGTCTTCGCCGACGTGCGCCCGGAGGATAAGGCGGCCGCCGTCGAACGCCTCCAGCAGGAGGGCCGCATCACCGCGATGGTGGGTGACGGCGTGAACGACGCTCCCGCGCTCGCCCGCGCGGACGTGGGGCTGGCGATCGGCGCCGGCACGGATGTGGCGATCGGCTCCGCGGGGGTGGTGCTCGCAAGCTCGGATCCGCGCAGCGTCCTGTCCGTCATCGACCTGTCGCGGGCGACGTACCGGAAGATGGTGCAGAACCTCTGGTGGGCCGCCGGCTACAACCTGCTGTCCGTGCCCCTGGCCGCAGGCGTCCTGGCGCCGGTGGGCTTCGTCCTGCCGATGAGCGTCGGAGCGATCCTCATGTCGCTGTCGACCGTTGTCGTCGCACTCAACGCGCAGCTGCTGCGCCGGCTCGACCTGCGGCCGGAGCGAATCGGGGTGGAAAGGAGCGGAGCAGAAAGGATCGGGGCAGAGAGCTGAGGAGCTGTGCGCAGGTGGGCTGTGCGTAGGGTGGGCCCATGGTCGAAACGTCTGCGCAGTCCGGTGCCGCCCCCATGCCCCACGACGAGTTCCTCTGGCTCGAGGAGATCGAGGGAGCAGATGCGCTCACCTGGGTGGACGAGCAGAACCAGGCGACTCTCGCGGAGTTCTTCGATGACGATGCGAAGGCGACTTCGGACGCGATCCGCGGGGCCCTCGATTCGGAGGACCGCATCCCCGGCGTGAGCAAGCTGGGCGACCTCTACTACAACTTCTGGCGCGACCGGGACCACCCCAAGGGCCTGTGGCGCCGCACCACCTGGGAGTCCTACGTGACGGACAGCCCGGAGTGGGAGCTGCTGCTCGACGTCGACGCGCTGGCCGCGGCCGACGAGACGGAGTGGGTGTTCCACGGCGTCCGGGTCCGCCGCACCGACCGCCGTCGTGCGCTCGTCTCGCTGTCCCCGGACGGCGGCGACGCCCATATGATCCGGGAGTTCGACCTCGAGACGAAGGAGTTCGTCGACCCGGCGGACGGCTTCGTGCTGCCCACCGCGAAGGCGCAGGCGAGCTGGATCGATGACGACACCCTGCTCATCGCGACGGACTTCGGACCCGGATCGCTCACCGATTCGACCTACCCGCGCAGCGCCCGTCTGCTGCGACGCGGAGAGGCGCTCGAGGACGCCCGCGAGATCATGTCCGTGCCGGTCGAGCTCCTGTCCATCTTCACCGGCGTCGACCGCACACCGGGATTCGAGCGGGCCGTCATCGTCGAGGCGATCGACTTCTACAACTCCCGCACCTGGATGCGAGAGCTCCCGGTCACCGACGACGGCATCGCAGAGGCGGATGACCTCACCGTGAGCTGGACGCTCATCGACGTCCCGACGGACGTCTCCGTCGACGTCGATCGGGACCTCCTGCTCCTCCGGCCGCGCACGGACTGGTCGGGCACCGGTCCGAACGGCGTTCCCTTCACCGTGCCGGCGGGGGCGCTCGCCGTCGCGCCGTATGACACATTCGTCCACGGCGGGGGAGCCGCGTCCGCTGCGCCGATGGTCCTCTTCGCCCCGGAGGAGGGTCCCCAGCCGCGGACCTCGCTGCAGGGCTGGTCGCTCACCCGGGACCATCTGGTGCTGTCCTTCCTCACCGATGTGCGCGCGGAGCTGCGGGTCGTGGACCGCGAGGTCCTCGTCTCCGGGGGCGTGCCCGCGTCCCAAGGTGGTGCTGTGTCCGAGGGTGGTGCTGCGTCAGGAGACGTCCCTGCGGGGAGGCCCGGTGCGCTGCCCGGTCGTGCGCTGCCGGGTGTGGACCCGATGCTGTCGGTCGGCCTGGGGGCCGTCGACCCGGATGATCCGGCGACGGCGAATGACGTGTGGATGACGGTGAGCGGATTTCTCACGCCCACGACGCTGCAAAGAGGCGCGCTCGGAACCGCGGGGGAACCCGATGCCGATCTGACTGCGGTCAAGCAGGCTCCTGAGCTCTTCGACGCGACGGGGCTCACCGTCACCCAGCACTTCACCCGCAGCGCGGACGGCACCCGCGTGCCGTACTTCCAGGTGGGTCCCGCAGACGGAGGCGGAGACGGCGAACCCGCCCCCGTCATGCTCGACGGATACGGCGGCTTCGAGCTCAGCCGGCTGCCCGGCTACGCGCCGACGATCGGGCTGGGCTGGCTGGAGAAGGGCGGCACGTACGTCATCGCGAACATCCGCGGCGGCGGGGAGTACGGCCCCGGCTGGCACACGGCAGCGCTGCGGGAGAACCGCCAGCGTGCCTACGAGGACTTCGTGGCCGTCGCACGCGACCTCGTCGCCCGGGGCGTGACGGTGCCGCAGAAGCTCGCGTGCTCCGGCGGCTCCAACGGAGGCCTGCTGGTCGGCAACATGCTCACGCAGTTCCCCGACGACTTCGGCGCGGTCTCCTGCGGAGTCCCGCTCCTGGACATGCGCCGCTACACGAAGCTGTCCGCCGGAGCCTCCTGGGCCGCCGAGTACGGCGACCCGGACGACCCCGCGGACTGGAACTTCATCCGGACTTTCTCGCCGTACCACCTCGTCGACGAGGAGGGAGGGACGACGTATCCTCCCGTCCTCTTCTGGACGGCGACCTCGGACGACCGCGTCGGCCCGGTGCAGGCGCGGAAGATGGCGGCGAGGATGCAGAAGGCCGGCGCGGAGCATGTGTGGTTCTTCGAAGACCGGGAGGGCGGCCACTCCGCCGCGTCGGACAACGAGCAGGCCGCCAAGACCCGCGCGCTGTCCTACGCGTTCCTCATGCGACAGCTGAACGGCTGAGTGACTGGACGGCTGGACGGCTGGGCGGCTGGATGGTTAAACGGCTGGGCGGTTGAGTGACGGAGCGGCTGGACGGCTGAGTACGGGAGTGACGGAGCCGCGGAGACACCGAGCGTGACCCGCCCCCCTCAACACCCGATCGAGTGAGTGCAATATGGCCCGGAATCGGCGATTCTGGGCCATATTGCACTCACTCGACTCCAGGGAGGGTGCTGCTCCAGGTCGGTTGCTACTCCAGGGAGGGTGCTGCTCGAGGCCGGGTGCTGCTCGAGGGCCGTGCCGGGCCTCAGCGCTTCGAGTCCTCAGCGCTTCGAGTCCTCACTGCATCGAGTCGTCAGTGCATCGAGCGGCGCAGGGTGACCCAGGAGCCTGTCCCGACGACGACTGCCAGTCCAGCGAGTATGCCTGCCAGCCCCAGCGGTCCCATCGTTGCGAAGAACTCCAGCACGGACGACCACGCCTCCATCCGCGTGATGATGAAGATCGCTGCGAGGAGCACGAGGGCCAGTCCTATGACGGCGATCGTGACGGCGATCGTCCCCGCGCGCCGGTAGATCGTGGCGAACCAGAACCCGGTGAGGAAGAAGAACATCGTGAGTGCGGCGACGACGGCTGCCGTGCCCACCCAACCGTTCTCCCAGACCCACGGGAGGTAGGCGATGTAGCCGTTGATCCCGTATCCGTCGGTCGCCTGCTCGAAGAGTCCCAGGAGGACGTAGAACGCGGCGAGCACAAGGGCGGAGATCGCTGCGGCGAGGACCGTGCCGAGGAAGAACTCGCGCCGCGTGAGGCTCATCGCCTGGGAGAACGGGAACGTGAGGCTCATCGCCTGGACGCCCACGGCCAGGTAGTACCAGAGCGGAGCCTGACCGCCGCCGCCGTACACCGGGGAGTCCGAGTCGACCATCCAGTAGATCGCCAGGGAGAGGAGGACGGCGGAGACGATGATGAGGAGCGGGATCCAGAGGAACGTGTACCGATTGACGAACTGCAGCCGTACCACGCTGAGGATGCGTGAGCCGGTCGAAGCGGTGCCGCTCGTCGGGGGATCAGCGGCACGGGCGCGGATCGGTCCTGTCGCCCTGGCGGCGTCGCCGGTCGTGGTCACGGTCGTGCCTCCTGTGCTGGCCGAGGTACTGGTCGAGGTGGTGGTCGTGGATGCGGTGGTCATGTGCGTGCCTCCGATGGATCAGTGGAGCGGGATCCCGTGCCGGCCTGTGAGCCGACCTGTGAACCGGCCTGTGAACCGGCCTGTGCGCCGGGTCGTGCCTCGGACGATCCGTTCCGGTTCTTCTGGGTGAGGTGGACGACGAGCTGCTGCAGCGGGACGGGCGTGCGCTCGAGGCCCGCCTCCCGCACATCCGTCAGCTCCGCATCGCTCAGCGTGCCGAACACCGTGGCGGATGAGACGTTGCCGAGCGACTGACGGTGCAGGACCTCGCGGCCCACGACGAAACGGTTCACCTGGTCGGCGCTGCCGGTGAGCGTCACGGCCTGGCCGCGCAGGTCATCAGTCGTCGCGTCGACCAGCAGGTGCCCGTCGTCGATGATGAGGACCCGCTCGATGAGGTCCGCGATCTCATCGATGAGGTGCGACGACAGGACGATCGTGCGCGGGTGCTCCGCGTAGTCCTCCATGAGCCTGTCGTAGAAGAGCGCGCGTGCCACTGCATCGAGTCCCAGGTACGGCTCATCGAAGAACGTGATCTCCGCCCGCGCTGCCAATCCGATGATGACGCCGACAGCGGACAGCTGCCCGCGGGACAGCTTCTTGATCGTGGTCTTCAGGGGCAGGCGGAAGTCGGAGATGAGCTCTTGCGCGAAGTCCTCGTCCCAGTGCGGAAAGAACAGGCGTGCGGAGCGGAAGGCGTGCTGCGGGGTGAAGTCGTCCGGGTACTTCTGGCTCTCGCGGACGAAGCACATCCGGGACAGGACGCGGGCGTTCTCGTAGGGCTGCTCCCCGAACACGCGGATGCTGCCCGATGTGGGGAAGTTCTGCGCCGTGAGCATGGACATCGTCGTGGTCTTGCCGGCGCCGTTGCTGCCGAGGAACCCGTAGATCGCATGCTCTTCGATGCGGAAACTCAGGTCGTCGACTGCGGTGGTGCTGCGGTAGCGCTTGGTGAGGTTCTGGACGTCGATGACGGCGGTCATCATGCCTCCTGTGGTGCACGGTGGGCTGCCTGGTCTGCGGGGTCTGCCTGGTCGGTGGAGCCCGCCTGGTCGGTGGGGTCTGTCTGCTCTGCGGCCCGTTCGGTCCGCTCCGAGTCGTCCCGGTGCTCTGTGATGAGGCGGATGACGTCATCCGGTCCCAGTCGCAGTCGGCGGGCCTCGGCGAGCAGAGGGGAGATGTAGGCGTGCGCGAACCCCTGGGTGCGCTCGTCGACGAGTCGCGTGCGGGCTCCGGTGGCGACGAACATTCCGATTCCTCGCTTCTTGTAGAGGATTCCCCGGTCCACGAGTTCGGAGACACCCTTCGCCGCTGTCGCCGGATTGATGCGATGGAAGGTCGAGAGCTCGTTCGTGGAAGGCGCCTTGGACTCCTCCTCGAGACTGCCGTCGACGATCGAGTCCTCGATCGATTCCGCGATCTGGAGGAAGAGGGGGCGACCCTGATCGAACATCCGAGCTCCTGCCCTGGTGGATCGGTTAGTTACTCGACTAGGTAACCATTCAACCGAGGGTCGAGTCAAGGGTCGGTGCACGATCTGCACCCAGCAGAACGATGTGCACCCAGCCGAACGGTGTGCACCGAGTAGGTTGGAGGCATGACGAGCATGGATCACTCGAAGGCAGAACACTCCAGCACGCACAGGCAGCAGCACCACGGCGAGTACAAGGTGCCCGGCGGCAAGCTCGTCGTCGCGGACCTCACGACCGCGGACGGTCGGATCGTGGAGGCGAAGATCTCCGGGGACTTCTTCCTCGACCCGGAGGACGCCTTCGATGCGCTGGCACCGGCACTTGTGGGGGCCTCGGCGACGGAGGGCCCGGAGGCGCTGGTGCAGCGCCTCGAAGCGGCACTCGCGCCGTTCGACGAGGACCTCGACCTGCAGGGCTTCAGCCTCGACGACGTCGTGACGGTCGTGCGCCGCGCACTGGCGGGCGCGCGTGAGTTCGCGGACTACCCGTGGGAGGTCATCCACACCCCGGTGCTGCCCACGCGGCTCAATGTCGCGCTCGACCAGCTGCTCCTGGCGGAGGTCGAAGCCGGCCGGCGCGGGCCCACACTCCGGATCTGGGAGTGGGACGACCGCGCAGTGGTGATCGGGGCCTTCCAGTCGTACATGAACGAACTGCACCCCGAAGGCGTCGAGGAGCACGGTGTGGAAGTCGTCCGACGTGTGACCGGGGGCGGCGCGATGTTCATGGAGGGCGGCAACTGCATCACCTACTCCCTCTATGCGCCGCGGGAGATCGTCGCAGGGCTCGACTACACGGAGTCGTACGCGTACCTGGACCGATGGGTGATCGAAGCGCTCGCGAAGCACGGCGTGAACGCCTGGTACGTGCCGATCAACGACATCACCTCGTCGAAGGGGAAGATCGGCGGAGCCGCCCAGAAGCGGACGAGGAACGCCGTCATCCACCACGCGACGATGAGCTACGACATCGATGCGGACAAGATGACCGACGTCCTGCGGATCGGGAAGGCGAAGATCTCCGACAAGGGAATCGCGAGTGCGAAGAAGCGCGTCGATCCGGTGCGCAGTCAGACGGGCGTGTCGCGGGAGGAGATCATCCGCACGATGATCGAGACCTTCACCGCGAAGTACGGTGCGCGCACCGGCGAGGTCACGGGCCAGGAGATGGCGGCGGCCCAGGAGCTCGTGGAGGAGAAGTTCGGCACGGAGAAATGGACCCGCCGCGTGCCGTGACGACGGTGGGTGAGGCGCCCCGCGATGTGGGAGACTGGCGACACCCGTGGGACGCGGCGTCATCGCCGCGCTCCACCTCGTCCCGGAAACCGCGAAGAAGGACAGAAGTGCGCCACGTCGAACCGGAAGTCTCGCTCATCGCCAAGCCCCAGATCGACTGGGAGTCGGTCAACGCCTACCTCGATGAGGTGGGAGGCCGTGCATGGTCGGACCGCGTCCAGCCGTCCGAGTCGCCCGATGGCGAGGACCTCGTCGAGTTCTCCGGTCGCATGTGCTATCGCTCGTGGGAGCCCGGCCTCAACCCGAACGTCTCCCGCGTGCGCACGGACTCCTCCGAATACGTCGGCAACGTCATCCGCTCGCAGCACGGATCGGTGCTCGAGCACGCGAACTACACGTTCATCCTCCACAACGTGTCCCGCGTGCTGACACACGAGCTCATCCGCCACCGCGCGGGCTGCGCCTTCTCCCAGGAATCACTGCGGTACGTCCGTCTGGACGAGCTTCCCTTCTGGTTCCCCGAATGGGCGCGCGAGGACGAGGAGCTCATGGAGCGCTCGCTCAAGGTCCTCGACACGCTGGAGGAGCACCAGGCGTGGATGGCGTCCCACTTCGGCCTCGATGAGGAGGGGACGAAGTTCGCGCACAAGAAGCACATGACCTCGTTCATGCGCCGCTTCGCACCGGAAGGGCTGGGGACCGGCATCGTCTACACCGCCAACCTGCGCTCGCTGCGCCACGTCATCGAGATGCGCACCGCGCCGGGCGCCGAAGAGGAGATCCGCCTCGTGTTCGGCAAGCTCGCAGAGATCATGAAGGACGAGGCGCCCGCAGTCTTCGCCGACTACTCGGTGGAGGACGGCGCCTGGGTCCCGGGGACCAGAAAGGCCTGATCCATCATGTCCGACATCTTCGCCGCAGACCTGCACCCGCGGAAGACGGAGGTCGTCGCACGACGGCTCTCCGCGCGGTTCGGAACGGAGCTCACCGCAGCCGACCTGCGGATGCTCACCTCATTCCGCTTCGACGATCCAGCCGGCGAGGTCGGCTGCGAGACGCACATCGTCGCGGTGACGCTGCCGGATGCTGGAGAGGTCGTCGTGCAGGTGCCGCTGACCTACCGCGGTGCGCCGCTCGACGAAGCTCCCGATGAGGCGCTCGTGACCACCATGGATCATTCGGTGCTGGGCGAGCGGTGGGTGTACGAGGCGGCGCACGACCCGGTCTACGTGACGGAGCTGCTGCTCGCGATCACCGACGCCGACGGTGCGGCGGAGCAGTTCCTGGTCGAGGACGACGGCAGCAAGTCGCGCATCACGGAGGGGCTTGCGAACGTGAACGGAACGGGCCCGGGGATCGACCCCTCCCGAGCGGCCGTGGACGCGGACGAAGCAGCCGGCGCCGAGGGTGCGCGCTCTGCGGATCCGACCCTCGCCGCTTCGCTGCCCGAAGTCGGGTACGCGGGAGACAGGACGCTCATCAGCATGCGCGGTACCGCTCTGGAGGTCTACGACGTGCTGGACCTCGGGAGCCCGTCGGCAGAGGGAGAAGGCGTTCCCGGCGGGTGGTCGGTCGATGCCGGACAGCTCGTCGCCACATGGGATGGTCAGAAGCCGCCGGTGACGCTCGCGCGCATCGTCGTGTGACCTGCCGCGGTCCTAAGAGGGCGCGACTGGGTTCACGCCCGATGAGCCTCACATCCCGATGAGCCTCACGGCCTGATGAGCCTCACATCCCGATGAGCCTCACGGCCCGATGAGCCTCACGGCCTGATGATCGTGAGTCCGGTGGAGCTTCCCCGCGCCATCTCTTCCATCGCCGCGGGCGCCTCCTCGAGACTGATCGTGCGCGTCACGAGGTCCTGGGGACGCAGGCGCCCCTCGACGACGAGCGCGACCAGCGGCCCGTAATCCGCAGCCGCCATCCCGTGGGATCCCAGCAGGCTGAGCTCCTGGCCGATCACCTGCGGCACCGCGGTGGTGGGACGACCGGAGAGCAGCCCGATCTGCACGTGGCGACCCAGCGGCCGCAGCGACTGGAGTGCCGCGTTGAGCGTGGTCTCGAGGCCCAGCGCCTCGACCGTCACATGCGGGCCGACGTCCGTGCCGAGTCCGGCAGCGGCGTCGCGGACGGCGGCGGCGACCTCGGCCTCGGTGAGCCCGGTCGAGTCGACGCAGGCGCCGGCCCCCATCGTCCGCGCCAGTTCGAGCGCGTCCCGGGAGATGTCGACGGCGACGACGTCTGCGCCGATCGCTTTGGCGATCATGATCGCGGACAGGCCGACACCGCCGCACCCGAACACGGCGACGACCTCGCCGGCGCTCAGCCGGGCACGGTCGTGGAGCCCGCGGAACGCGGTGGCGAACCGGCAGCCCAGGGGGAGGACGGCCTCGGCGGGCAGGTCCTCCGGGGCCGTCACCAGGTTCGTGTCCGCGTGGTGGATGACGACCTCGTCGGCCCAGGAGCCCCAGTGGGTGAAGCCCGGCTGCGTCTGGGTGGGGCAGACCTGCGCATTCCCGGATCTGCAGAACTCGCAGGTCCCGCATCCGCAGACGAAGGGGACGGTCACACGGTCCCCGATGGTGAAGCGGGTGACGGCCTCACCTGCTCGGGCGACGCGGCCCACGAGCTCGTGGCCGGGGACGTGGGGGACGGACACCGAATCGTCGTGCCCGGCCCACGCGTGCCAGTCCGACCGGCACACGCCGGTGGCCTCGACGGCGATGACGACGCCGTGTGCGGGTGCGGAGGGCGATTCGACGTCCTGGACGGACGGAGTCTGGCCGAAGGATTCGTAGACGACTGCGCGCATGGAGCGGAGTCTAGAGGGTGGTGCGCCCGTCAGCATCCGGTGTCCAGCGCGGCGGCCTCGTCAGCCAGGGCGGTATCGATCGCTGTGATGAGACGGCGGCGGATCTCGTTGCCGCGGTCCGCGAAGCCGCGCTGGCGGCGGACGTACTCCGCCTTGCCCGCCGTGGTCTCGATGGCGACGACTCCGTATCCCCAGTCGCGCACGTCATACGGGCTCGCCTCCATGTCGAGGGTCCGGATGTCGCGCGCGAGGTCGAATGCGGCGAGGGTGACGTCGGACGGGACGATCGGGCCCAGTTTCATCGCCCACTTGTAGAGGTCCATGCCGCCGTGCAGGCAGCCGGGCTGCTCCATCTCCTGCATCGTGTCCCTGGTGGGGGCGAGCTCGTTGAGCGGTCGGGCCTCCGGGGTGAAGAACCGGAACGCGTCGAAGTGGGAGCAGCGGACGCGGTGCGATTCCACGACGGTGTCGGTCTGCGCGTGGGTGAGCCGCAGCGGCACCTGGTCGTGGCGGACCTCGTCGGGGGACTGCTTGTAGACCATCGCCCATTCGTGGAGCCCGAAGCAGCCGAAGGTCCCCTCCCGCTCCAGCGTCCGTGCCAGCAGATCGCGGATGAACAGCGCGCCGTCGCCGCGGGCGGTCCGCCAGCTTGCGAGGTCGACGGTGACTGGCGCCGCCGAGGCCGGGGCGGCCTGCGGAGGTGAGCCCGCTTCCGAGGTCGGGCTGGCGCGGACAAGCGGAACCGCCGCCGAGGCCCGGGCCGGGTCGACTGCGCGGTACCACTTCCGGCCGGCGAGCTCGGAGAGGAACGCGGAGCCGTGGTCGTCTGCCTGGACCACGACGCCCGCGCCCGGGTGCCATGTCGACAGCTGCCCGGGGGTGAAGGGGTAGTAGGTGTGGAGGAAGTCCTCGACAGGGTGCTTCTCCCCGCGGGCGCGGCGCGCGAGGTGCGCGGCCGTGCGTTCGTGCACGGCGGCGGCGTGGTCGGCGGCCAGCTGCGCGGCGGCGGAGGCGGAGAGGACTGTCGACGTCAGGACTGCGGGTGTGGACACGGCTCAAGTGTAGGCGCGGGCAGGCGGCGAGGGGTGGGTGGCAGGACGACAGGGGTGGGTGGCAAAGGCGGGCGGTGGTGCCCGACGTTCGTCGCACACGTGATGCGGCAACTCGCAGTTCTCACGGAGTCCAGCACACCGATCAGACGAAGCCCAGAGCCGCCGCCTCGTCGCGCTCTGCGGCGAGCTCTGCGACGGAGGCTCCGATGCGTGCGCGTCGGTCGTCGTCGAGGTCCAGCCCGTCGACGATCCGATGAGCGCCGTCAGCATCGACGGTGCAGGGGAAGGACGAGACGAGCCCCTCCGGCACCCCGTACTCGCCGCCGGAGCGCACCGCCATCGACACGCGTGCTCCGTTCGTGCCGAATGTCCAGTCGCGCAGGTGGTCGAGCGCGGCCGATGCAGCGGATGCCGCCGACGAGGCGCCTCGTGCGGAGATGATCGCCGCACCGCGGTTCGCCACCTGAGGGATGAACTCATCTCTCACCCACGCACGCGCGTTCGCCGCACCTCCGCAGACCTCGGAGAGCACCGCGGGTGCCGGGCGGCCGTCGATGAGCGCATCGGCGAGGTCCGGCACCTGCGTGTTGGAGTGGTTGCCCCAGATGGCCACACGCTCGATCGACTCGACCGGTGCCTGGACCTTCTGCGCGAGCATGCCCAGGGCCCTGTTGTGGTCGAGCCGGGTGAGCGCCGTGAAGCGCGACGGGTCGATCCTCTGCCCGTCGGCACGTTGCTGGTGGGACGCATGATGGGCGGCGATGAGCGCATTGGTGTTCGCGGGGTTCCCCACGACGACGACCCGCACGTCCGCCTTCGCGCTGCGCCCCAGGGCGGCGCCATGCGCGCGGAACACCTCGCCGTTGGCGCGCAGCAGGTCGGCACGGTCCATCCCCTGTGTCCGCGGTGCGGCGCCGATCAGCAGAGCGGCGTCGGCCTCGGCGAAGGCCTCGTCCGGATCATCTGTCGCGGTCGCCTCGAGGAGTGTCGGGTACGCGCAGTCGGCGAGCTCCATGAGGACGCCCTCCAGCCGGTCGACGGCCTGGGGGACCTCGAGCAGCCGCAGTCGGACGGGCTCCGCCCCGTAGACGGCTCCGGCGGCCAGCCGGAAGAGCAACGAGTAGGCGATGCTTCCTGCGGCTCCGGTGACGGCGATCGTGCGAGTCATGGCGGTCCTCCTGTGTGAGTGGCGTTGCCTGCATCCTCCGCCCCGGCCCTGTGCGCCGTCCAATGAATGATCTAGTCGATATGATCCGTTCATGGATGAATGGACGCTGCGCTTCGCCCCGGATCTGCGTGCGCTGGTGGCACTGGCGCGTGAGGACGGGCACATGACGGGTGCGGCGGCGGCCCTGGGGGTGCCGCAGTCGACGATGAGCCGACGGATCAGGGGACTCGAGGATGCGCTGGGAGTGCCGCTCGTCGTGCGGCAGGGCCGCCGCGTCGCACTCACCCCGCGTGCCAGAACGCTCACGGGCCGTCTCGGGGAGCCTCTCGCGGAGATCGACCGTGCACTCATCGAGGCGGCAGCGGAGACGGACGCGGAGCACGGCACGGTGCGCTTCGGATTCCCGCTCACCCTCGGCGAGGAACCTGTTCCCGGAGTCATCGCAGGCTTCAGGCGTGCCTTCCCGGGTGTGGAGCTCCACCTCGTGCAGGAACACGGGGCATCGCTGGTCGAGCGCCTGGTCACCGGTTCGCTTGACCTCGCACTCGTCATCCCACCGCCGGCGCAGCTGCCCCACACCGTTGTTGCGGAGCAGGAGATCGTCGCGGTGCTGCCGAACGGCCACCGACTGGCCGGACGCAGTGAGGTCGATGTGGAGGATCTTGTGGGCGAGCCGCTCATCGCGAACCCGCCGCAGTTCCATCTGCGTGCGCTCACCGACGAGCTCTTCCGCCGCGTGGACGAGGTGCCGGCCATCGCTGTCGAAGCGGCAGAGTTCGGGACGATGCGCAGGCTCGTCGCACTCGATCTTGGGTGCGCGCTCCTGCCGCGCAGGCGCGATCCGGTCGATGGCACGTGTGAGGTGCCGATCAGCGGCGGGCTGTCACGGGTCGTGGCGCTCGCGTGGCCGTCGGGGGCGCTGAGTGTGCCCGCACGACGGCTCCGCGATCACGTGCTCGCGAGGTCTGTTCACGTGTGACGCTGTGGCGTGTGGTGAGGCTGTGTCGTCGTGTGGGGAGGCTGCGTCGTGCGGAGACGGCGTGTCGTGCGGTGACGCTGTGCCGGAGCGTGACAGCTCGTCACCAGCTGAACAGGTCGAGAATGCCGTAGGCGTCGCGGACGCGGTGGCCGGTGAGGCGGAAGAGCAGCCCGAGCACGACAGCGAGCACGAGCGTGCCCACCAGGAACCCCCACTTGCCGGGGTGGCCGAAGTCGGTGGCGACGATGATTCCCGCGAGGACGACGAGGAGGTTGGACAGCAGGAACAGTCCACCGAGGATGATGGAGAGGCAGTTCTTCACGGAGGAGGTGTCCTTCTCTTCGCGGTGGTGGACTCACGTGCGCGGGCTCATCTGCGCGGGCTTATGTGCGCGATGAGCGCTTCGACGTGTGCTTGGTGGGAGGGGCGGAACGCGGGTCTTCGGGCCAGGGATGCTTGGGGTACCTGCCGCGGTTCTCCGCGCGGACGTGTGCGTAGGCGCCGCTCCAGAAGCTCGCGAGGTCCGCAGTGACCGCCAGCGGTCTGCGCGCGGGCGACAGGAGATGGACGAGGACGGGCACGCGACCGTCGATGACGGCAGGCCCCTCCGACGCTCCGAACATCTCCTGGAGCTTCACCGCGAGAACGGGCGGTGACGTGCGTGGCCCGTCATCGGTCGTGTGCTCCTCCGGCCGCGGATAGTCGAGGCGCACGGAGGAGCCCGACGGCACCGCGACCCGGAGTGGCACCAGACGGTCGAGGTCCACGGCCTCGGGCCAGGGGAGGAGCCCTTGGAGTGCGTCGTGGAGACGCAGTCGCACGGTGCGCTTGGGGCCGGCGGCTCGGGCGTTCCCGGACGCGAGCATCCTGGCAGCACGTCGGATCTCCAGTCCCAGCCAGTCGTCGAGGGTGTCCGCGAGCGAGGCGGAGCGGACATCCGGCCAGGGGACACCGAGCACCTGATGAAGCAGGCCCAGTCGCCCGCGCAGAAGCGCGAACGAGTCCGCCTCTCCCTCACCGGCGAGGCCCGCGAACGCAGCTCCCGGAGAGTCGCCGTCGCCCAGGCGCCCCAGTGCGGTCCGCACTGCGTCTGCGATGCCGGCGCTCGCCGACTCCTCTGTCACGCCGACCGGAGTCGACGTCAGCGTGATCGCTCCCAGCGAGTCGATCCTGCGGCCGCGCAGCCTGCCGTCACGCCATTCTGCGGAGTCACGGACGCTGCGCAGAGCCGACCCCGCCCACAGAGCGGTCTCCTCGTCGATGCCCACACCGGCGCGGATGAGGGTGCGACCGCCGACGACCGCGGCGTCCGCGACGACGATCCAGTCCTCACCGTGCAGCGCTGACCCGCGCTGCAGCTGCGCGCCGGTGCCGGAGGCCAGGAGGTAGTCGGAGTCCGACCCGGCACGCAGCTGCGCGATCAGGTCCGGTCGCGACAGGGCGAGCACGATGCCGAGGTCGCGAGCCGCGGACGATCCCGCGGTGGACGCTGAGCTCCCGCGTGTGTCCGGCTGCGTTGTGTCCGCCTGCGCGCGGGCAATGCGCTCGAGCCTCTGCACCTCTCGCCGCCAGCCGGCAGGGGCGGCGTCGTGCGAGTTGCGCGCACGTCTGAGCAGTGCGGTGAGGTCGCCGCCGTCAGCGCGGACATCGAGGGACAGGAGCGCGGCGCATTCCGCCGCCTGCCGTGCACCGATCACAGGAGCCGCGAGGAGCAGCCCCCGTGCGGTCCGCGGATCCGCAGGGACGGCTGCGAGCGCTCGCCCGAATGCCGTCGCACGCGCCGCGGTATCCGGTGATTCGAGCGCGCCCAGTCCGTGCAGAGTGCGTGCGGCGGCTCGGAGCGGCAGGTCCGGCAGCGGAGTGGGGAGAGGCAGGCCCTGACCGCCGGGCGACCCCCACACTGCGAGGTCGAGCACCGCACCTGTGAGATCAGCGGTGAGGATCTCCGGTGACGTGTGGGCTGGGAACGCTGCCCATTCGGCCTCAGAGCTGCAGCGCCAGACCGTTCCCGGTGCTTCGCGAGCCGCACGCCCCGCACGCTGGTCGCCGGAGGCCTTCGACACGCGCACAGTGGTGAGGCCTCCGATCCCCCTGCCCGTGTCGAAGTGCGGGACTCGCGCCAGGCAGGAATCCACGACGATCCGCACCCCGGGCACCGTGAGCGCCGATTCCGCGACGGAGGTGGCGACGACGACCCGACGTCTGACGAATCCCGACGTCTTCGTGCCTGCGTAGTCTCCGCCTGTGCGGTCGCCATCTGTGTGGTCGCGATCTGTGCGATCGCCACCTGGGAGGACCCCGCCTGCGGGGATCCTCCCTGCAGGGGTCCCGCCTGCGTGGCTCATGCCTTCAGGGGCGCCGCCTGCGAGGACGGCGCTCTGCTCCCGGCGCGGGGTGGATCCCGTGAGCGTGAGGACATCGACGTCCGCGCAGCGCGATCGCACTTGGGCTGCGATCCGGTCGACCTCGCGGTGCCCCGGGGCGAAGACGAGGACATCGCCGGGACCCGCCGCCAGCGCATCGTCCACGGTCGCTGCGACATGGGTGAGGAAGTCCGGGCGCACTCCTCGTTCATCCACAGCACGGCGGGGCGGCGGCGACCACCGCACGGTGAGCGGGTGCGGCTGCGCTGCGACGCGCAGGATCGGCGCACTGCCACCATCGGCACTGCCCTCTTCGGCATGTGGTTCTTCGGCACTGCGGGCGCCTGAGTCGCCTGTGTCGCCGGAGTCGCCTGAGGCACTGGAGCCGAGGCTGGAGGCAGACTCTGTGCCTGCGAGTCGCCGCGCCCAGTCTTCGGCATCGAGTGTGGCGGACATGACGAGGAGGGACAGGTCGTCTCTCAGGTCGACCAGTTCGCGCAGCATCGCGAACGACAGGTCGGTCTCGAGGCTGCGCTCGTGCACCTCGTCCAGCACGACCGCGTCGACACCGGAGAGCTCCGGATCGTTCAGCAGCCGGCGCAGGATCACCCCGGTCGTCGCGAACTCGATCTGCGTGTCCCTGCCCGTGCGGCGGTCGCCGCGCACGGTGTAGCCGACGGCCCCGCCCACTTCCTGGCCCGACAGGTGCGCCAGCCGGTGGGCCGCGGCGCGGGCCGCGACCCGGCGGGGCTGAGAGACGAGGATGCGGGCGCGGGTGCCTGGGGCCTCGGCAGCGGTGGTCTGTGGTGCAAGCGCCACGGCGAGAGCGGGCGGGATGACGGTCGTCTTCCCCGACCCCGGCGGGGCCTCGATGACCGCACGCAGTCCGCGCTGCGGCGTCGCGAGCACAGCGATGCGATCCACCAGGCCTCCCGCGGGCAGCCCGGCGCCGATCCGGTCGAGGTCGAAGACGGGGTGCACGGTCACGTGCATCAGTGTGCCACTCGGCACGGACACCGCGGACTGAAGTGCCGTGCGAGCGGGAGTGCTCTGCGAGCGGGCCTGCTCTGCGAGCAGGCGTACTCTGCCAACGGAAGTTCCGTGCGAACGGGCGTGTGTCCGTGCCCGGACCTAGACTGTCCGCATGCGCATCGTTCGATTCGTCCACAAGGACGCACCCACGTACGGAGTCGTCGAAGGCGACCTGCCGGAACTCGGCGACGACGGCAGCGTCGACACCTCCGGGCTGTCGATCGCGGTCCTCGACTCCGATCCCTTCTTCACCCCCGCACAGTCGACGGGGGAGCGCCTCACGTACGACGACGTGAGGCTGCTCGCCCCCATCATCCCCCGCTCCAAGGTCGTGGGCGTGGGCCGGAACTTCGCTGACCACGCAGCGGAGATGGGCAACGACGTGCCGGTCTCGCCGCTGACCTTCATCAAGCCGAACACGGCGGTCGTGGGCCCCGGCGAACCCGTGCGTCTGCCGGCGGTCAGCGAGAACGTGTCCTATGAGGCGGAGCTCGGAGTCGTCATCGGCCGGGTCGCGAAGGGCGTGAGCGCGGACAAGGCGTACGACCACGTCCTCGGCTACGTCGCGGCGAACGACGTGACCCTGCGCGACCTCCAGCGATCCGACGGGCAGTGGACGCGGGCGAAGGGCTTCGACACGTCCTGCCCGCTGGGCCCCTGGATCGAGACGGAGTACGACCCGGAGGCCGTGCGGCTGCGCAGCTGGATCGACGGGGACCCCCGCCAGGACGGGACGACGGAGGACTTCGTCTTCGACATCCCCACCCTCATCGAGCACATCACGGAGACCATCACGCTGCTGCCCGGCGACGTCATCCTCACCGGGACGCCGGCCGGGGTCGGAAGGGTCGAAGCGGGCAATCGCATGACCATCGCCATCGACGGGCTGGGAGTCCTCGAGAACCCCGTCATGGACGCCTGAGCGCAGCACCTCGCAGAGCCTCGCTGCACCCCTCCACACGCATCCCCTCACACAGACCCGAAAGGAACCACGTCCTCGTGACCACCAAGGTTCGCTTCTGCCCCTCGCCCACCGGCACCCCGCACGTCGGCATGATCCGCACGGCCCTCTTCAACTGGGCGTACGCCCGCCACACCGGTGGGACGTTCGTCTTCCGCATCGAGGACACGGACGCCCAGCGCGATTCAGAGGAGAGCTTCCAGCAGGTGCTCGACGCGATGCGCTGGCTGGGCCTCGACTGGGATGAGGGCATCGAGGTCGGCGGCCCACACGGCCCCTATCGCCAGTCGGAGCGCGGTGACGTCTACCAGGACGTCATCCAGAAGCTCGTCGCGGGCGGCCACGTCTACGAGTCCTTCTCCACCAACGAGGAAGTCGAGGAGCGGCACCGCGCCGCAGGCCGCGACCCGAAGCTGGGCTACGATGGATTCGACCGCGACCTCACGGATGAGCAGAAGGCCGCGTTCCGCGCCGAAGGCCGTGAGCCGGTGCTGCGCGTGAGGATGCCGGATGAGGACATCACGTTCACAGACGTGGTGCGCGGCGACATCACCTTCAAGGCGGGCTCGATCCCGGACTTCGTCGTGGTGCGCGCGAACGGCCAGCCGCTCTACACGCTCGTCAACCCGGTCGACGACGCCCTCATGGGCATCACGCACGTGCTGCGCGGCGAGGACATCCTGTCGTCGACACCCCGCCAGATCGTGCTCTATGAAGCGCTCAAGGCGATCGGCGTCGCAGTGCAGACGCCGCAGTTCGGCCACCTGCCCTACGTCATGGGCGAGGGCAACAAGAAGCTGTCGAAGCGCGATCCGGAGTCGAACCTCTTCCACCACCGCGAACGCGGCTTCATCCGCGAGGGCCTCATCAACTACCTCGCACTGCTGGGCTGGTCGATCGGTCCGGACCGCGATGTCTTCTCCGTAGAGGAGTTCGTCAAGGCGTTCGACGTCGCGGATGTGAACCCGAACCCGGCGCGGTTCGACGTGAAGAAGGCGACGGCGATCAACGCCGACCACATCCGCCTGCTCGACGAGTCGGACTTCCGCGACCGCATGGTGCCGTACCTGCAGGCGGCCGGGGTCGTGTCCGATCCGGTGACGGAGGAGGAGGCGCGGATCCTGGAGCAGGCGGCTCCGCTCGTTCAGACCCGCATGAACCTGCTGGGGGAGGCCCCCGATCTGGTGTCGTTCCTCTTCACCGCAGACGCGGACCTCGAGCTCACGGAGGACGGCCTCAAGACACTGAAGGACACTGCCTCCGAGGTCCTCCGGGCCTCGCTGTCGGCTCTCGAATCCGTGGGCGAGGGGGAGTGGGCGACCGCTCGCCTCGAGGAGGTGCTCAAGGAGACTCTCGTCGAGCGCATGGAGATCAAGCCGCGATTCGCCTACGGGCCGCTGCGCGTGGCCGTTTCAGGTCGTCGGATCTCGCCCCCGCTCTTCGAGTCGATGGAGATCCTGGGGAAGGACTCGACGCTGGTGCGCCTGCGAGCACTCCAGGAGCACCTCGCCGGGGCGTGACCCTGCGGGTTCTGCGTGTTCCGAGAGGGCGCCCCGGATTGCGTGACCACCATCACGCACCGGGGCGCCCTCTCGCTTTGCACCGGCGCGCGGGTCCGTGTAGTGTTATCTCTCGTTGCCAGGAGTTCTCCGGAGCTTCCAGGCATTGGGGTATGGTGTAATCGGCAGCACGTGTGATTCTGGTTCATTTGGTCTAGGTTCGAGTCCTGGTACCCCAGCGAGTGACTCACGAGTCTCTCATGAAGTTGATGCACTTCAGTGCGCCCCCGTCGTCTAGTGGCCTAGGACGCCGCCCTCTCAAGGCGGAAACGGCAGTTCGAACCTGCTCGGGGGTACAGTCAGGAGCCCGGTTCTTCATCACGAAGAACCGGGCTCCTTCTCATTCACATCCCGCGACGTCCCGGGAAATCCCGGGGCCTACGACATCCCGGGGTCCCGCGTCCCGCCACATCCCGCGAGTGAGTGCAACCTGGTCCCTGCAGGCTGTTCGGGGACCGGTTTGCACTCACTCGGCGAAGCGGTGGCTGGGGCGGTGGCCGGTGCTGGGTCCCGGTGGCCGGTTGCTGTGGGCGCGAGCTCTGAGGGTTCGGCGCTGCGGGGCTCCGGTGCCCCCGTCCCGCGGCGTCCTACCCGCATGCCGCCGAGAGCTCACAATCCGCACAGATCATTGACTGGATCTGTACGGATTGCGAGCTCTCGATGCTGTTGCGGTGGGGTCCCGGGGCCGGACGTGACCAGGCCGGACGCGATCGCGCCAGACGCGACCAGACCGGAGTTGATCAGCCCTGCTGCCGGATCATCTGCCCGGCCACCAGCACCAGCCCCGCAAGCGGCGTGCTCAGCCGCGGATGAGGGCGTCTGTCAGCACGCGCGCGGCCTCGATGACGGATTCTGCGTGCAGGCGGCCCGGCTGCCGGGTGAGGCGATCGACCGGTCCGCTGATCGAGACGGCTGCCACGACGCGGTTGCTGGGGCCTCGGACGGGCGCGGACACGGAGGCGACGCCCCGCTCGCGCTCCGCGATCGACTGGGCCCACCCGCGACGGCGCACGCCGGACAGCATCGTGGCGGAGAAGCGCGCGCCGCGCAGCCCCGTGTGCAGCCGATCGGGCTCTTCCCATGCGAGGAGCACCTGGGCGGCGGACCCTGCCCGCATGCTGAGCGTCGCTCCCACCGGCACGGAATCGCGAAGACCCACAGGCCTCTCCGCCGCGGCCACGCACAGCCGCAGGTCGCCCTGCCTCCGGAAGAGCTGAGCGGACTCGCCGGTGCGATCGCGCAGGTGCGCGAGCACGGGGCCCGCTGCCGCCAGGAGGCGATCCTCGCCGGCGGCGGACGACAGTTCGGCCAGCCGCGGCCCCAGCACGAACCGGCCCTGGAGGTCGCGGTTGACGAACCGGTGGAACTCCAGCGCGACGGCCAGTCGGTGGGCCGTCGGACGGGCGAGTCCGGTGAGCGACACGAGTTCCGCGAGTGACGCGGGCCCTGCCTCGAGGGCGGAGAGGACGAGCGCGGCCTTGTCGATGACGCCGACCCCGCTGCTGCTGTTCGTGGATGTCATGTCTCACAATCTAGACGTCTTGCCATTCGAGATGCAAGTCCGATATGCAGGATTCCGGAGCTATCCTTGCCGGACGAACAGCGCGCCCCGCACGTCCTGAAGCGTGAGACAGCGGCATGGGACTGCAGGCGCGCACCTGCTCATCGCGACGCGTGCGGGCCACAGCTCGCACCGCCAGTGAGCAGGAGCGGCTACTGAACAGAGGAGGCCCGACTGTGGGCAGGACACTCGCGGAGAAGGTGTGGGCCGACCATGTCGTCCGCAAGGGCGAGGACGGCGCGCCGGACCTCATCTACATCGACCTGCACCTCGTGCACGAGGTGACGAGTCCCCAGGCGTTCGAGGGCCTGCGGCTCGCGGGACGCCCTGTCCGCCGGCCGGACCTCACCGTCGCGACGGAGGACCACAACACCCCGACGCAGGACATCGACAAGCCGATCGCCGACCCGACGTCGCGCACGCAGATCGAGACGCTGCGGACCAATGCGGAGGAGTTCGGCATCCGCCTGCACTCCCTGGGTGATGCGGAGCAGGGGATCGTCCACGTCGTGGGCCCCCAGCTGGGACTCACGCAGCCGGGGACCACGGTCGTCTGCGGCGATTCGCACACCTCGACGCACGGAGCGTTCGGTGCGCTGGCGTTCGGCATCGGCACGAGCGAGGTCGAGCACGTGCTCGCCACCCAGTCGCTCAGCCTCAAGCCGTTCAAGACGATGGCGATCACCGTCGACGGGACGCTGCCCGAGGGCTCGACTGCGAAGGACATCATCCTCGCCGTCATCGCGAAGATCGGCACGGGCGGGGGACAGGGCTACGTGCTCGAGTACCGCGGCGAAGCGATCCGGAGCCTCTCGATGGAGGCGCGGATGACCATCTGCAACATGTCCATCGAGGCGGGCGCCCGCGCAGGCATGATCGCGCCGGACCAGACGACCTTCGACTACCTCGAGGGCCGCGACCACGCGCCCCATGGCGAGGAGTGGGACTCCGCGGTCGAGTACTGGAAGTCGCTGCGCACGGATGACGACGCCGAATTCGATGCCGAGGTCGTCCTCGAGGCATCCGACCTGGAGCCGTTCGTCACCTGGGGCACGAACCCCGGGCAGGGCCTGCCCCTGTCGGCCGACGTCCCGGATCCGGCGGACTTCGTCGACGAATCCGAGCGCGAGTCGGCGGAGAACGCACTGGCCTACATGGGGCTCACACCGGGGACCCCGCTGCGCGAGATCGACATCGACACCGTCTTCCTGGGCTCCTGCACGAACTCCCGCATCGAGGACCTGCGCGCTGCGGCCGACGTGCTGCGCGGTCGTCGGGCGAAGGACGGCATCCGCTTCATGGTGGTGCCCGGGTCCGCCCGCGTGCGCCTCCAGGCTGAGGAGGAGGGCCTCGACCAGGTGTTCAAGGCCGCCGGCGGCGATTGGCGCTTCGCGGGCTGCTCGATGTGCCTCGGCATGAACCCCGACCAGCTGGCGGAGGGCGAACGCTGCGCGTCGACCTCCAACCGCAACTTCGAGGGACGGCAGGGCAAGGGCGGTCGCACGCACCTCGTGAGCCCGCTGGTCGCCGCGGCGACTGCGGTGCTCGGCACCCTGTCCGCACCGGGGGACCTGCCGCCTGCCGATCCCGAGGCCGTGGCCGCCTCCCGCGAGGCGGAGGCCGCCGCCGCTGCCGAGGCGCAGGCGCGCCCCGCGCAGATCCCGCTCAGCGTCACCCCGGGCGCCGTCCGTCCCACGGCATCCGCAGGCAAGGAGGCATGACCATGGAGAAGCTGTCAGTCCACACCGGAGTCGGTGTGCCGCTGCGCCGGTCCAATATCGACACGGACCAGATCATCCCGGCGGTCTACCTCAAGAGGGTCACCCGCACGGGATTCGAGGACGCGCTCTTCGCCCGCTGGCGGAACGAGCCCGACTTCGTCCTCAACCACGAGGTGTACGCGAACGGGTCAGTCCTGGTGGCCGGCCCGGACTTCGGCACCGGGTCCTCCCGTGAGCACGCCGTCTGGGCGCTGCACGACTACGGCTTCCGCGCAGTCCTCTCGAGTCGCTTCGGCGACATCTTCCGCGGGAACGCGGGCAAGGGCGGACTGCTGGCGGCACAGGTCGAGCAGTCGGACATCGAGCTGATCTGGAAGGTGATCGAGAACCATCCGGGTACGGAGATCACGGTCGACCTCGTCGCACGCACCGTGTCCGTCGACACCCTCACGGTGCCCTTCCAGATCGACGACTACACCCGCTGGCGCCTGCTCGAGGGTCTGGACGACATCGGCCTCACCCTCCAGCACGCGGATGCCATCGAGGAGTTCGAGGGTTCGCGTCCCGAGCACAAGCCGAAGACGCTGCCCGTCCTCTGACCGCAGGAAGCCTCGCGTCCCCGCTCCTCTGACTCAGATCCGATACCATGCACACGGTCGTCCTCAGGGCGGCCGTGTGCATACGGTGTCCGTCCGTACGCCAGTTCCTGACAGCAGAGGAGCCTGAATGCTCAACGTCCACGGTGGAGTGCCGCTGAACGGGACCGTGCAGGTGCGTGGTGCGAAGAACCTCGTCCCGAAGGCCATGGTCGCGTCCCTGCTCGGGGACACCCCCTCGATCCTGCGCGGTGTTCCGGCCATCAGCGACGTGGAGATCGTCACCGGTCTGCTCGAGCTCCACGGAGTGCGTGTGACGCAGGGCCCCGACCAGGGTGAGCCCGACGGCGAGCTGGTCCTCGACCCCGCGGACGTCGAACAGGGATCGATCGTCGACATCGATGCGCACGCCGGCTCATCGCGCATCCCCATCCTCCTCTGCGGACCGCTGCTGCACCGGTTGGGCGAGGCCTTCATCCCCGACCTCGGCGGATGCCGGATCGGGGACCGGCCGATCGACTTCCACCTCGAGGTGCTCCGCAAGTTCGGTGCGGTCGTGGACAAGACGCCCGGGGGCATCCGACTGTCGGCGCCTCAGCGCCTGCGCGGCACCAAGGTGAAGCTGCCGTACCCGTCTGTGGGTGCGACGGAGCAGGTGCTGCTCACCGCAGTGCGCGCAGAGGGCGTGACAGAGCTGCGGAACGCAGCGATCGAACCGGAGATCATCGATCTCGTCATGGTCCTGCAGAAGATGGGCGCATCGATCACCGTGGACCCGGCCCGGGTCCTGCGGATCGAGGGCGTCGATCGCCTCCAGGGGTACGTGCACCGCAGCCTGCCGGACCGGAACGAGGCGGCATCCTGGGCCTCGGCGGCGCTGGCGACGGGCGGCGACATCACGGTCGCCGGAGCCCGCCAGCAGGACATGATCACGTTTCTCAACGTCTTCCGGCAGATCGGCGGCGAGTTCGACGTGCTGGAGGACGGCATCCGCTTCCGGCATCCGGGCGGCGAGCTCCAGTCCATCGTCCTCGAGACGGACGTCCACCCGGGTTTCATGACCGATTGGCAGCAGCCGCTCGCCGTGGCGCTCACCCGCGCATCCGGGATGTCGATCATCCACGAGACGGTGTATGAGAATCGGTTCGGCTTCACGGACGCGCTGCGTACGATGGGTGCGAAGATCCAGGTCTACCGCGAGTGCCTCGGCGGCACCCCGTGCAGGTTCGGACGCCGCAACTTCCTGCACTCCGCGATCGTGTCGGGTCCGACGCCGCTCACCGCAGCGGACTTCACCGTCCCGGACCTGCGCGGCGGCTTCTCCCACATCGTCGCCGCCCTCGCAGCGGAGGGCACCTCGCGCGTCTCCGGGATCGACGTCATCAACCGCGGCTACGAGCGCTTCTCCGAGAAGCTCGACGGCCTCGGCGCCCGGACAGAGCTGGTGGCGTCGGCGTGACAGATGAGGCAGCGAAGGGATCGGTCCCCTCGTCGGAGGTCCGCTACCCGGAGTTCGACGCAGCATCACTCAGGCGGAGCCTGTTCTGGGCACGACCCACGGCGGAATCGATCCGCCTCCTCCTCCGCCTGGTCACCCGGCTGTCCGTGACGGGACAGGAGAAGATCGGGAAGGGTCCGGTCATCCTCGCGCCGTTCCACGCGAGCGCCCTCGATCCACTGGTCGTCGCGATGGCGATCTGGCGCGAGGGCATCCTGCCGCACTTCCTCGCGAAGTCCAGCCTCTTCGGCGGCTTCATGGGGCGTGCGCTGGTGACGATGGGGCAGATCCCGGTGCTGCGCGCATCGACCAGGGCCGGGGACTCACTCGTCCATGCGAAGCGCGCGCTGGCGGCGGGTCAGACCGTCGTCATCTACCCGCAGGGCACGCTGACGAAGGATCCGCAGCTGTGGCCGCAGGCGGCGAAGACGGGCGTCTCCCGGCTGGCGATCGAGACCGGGGCACCGGTGGTCCCCATCGCCCACTGGGGACTGGATCGCGTCATGCCGGTAGGCGCGAAGAAGCTCACCCCGCGTCCGTTCAGCGCTGTGCGCGTGCACTTCGGTGATCCGCTCATGCCGCCGGCCGGCGGCGACGGGCACACCTCGTCCGCTCTGGCCCGCGGCTTCGCCGATCGGGTGACGGCTGGCATCGCGGCGGATGTCGCCGCGCTGCGCGGGGTCCCCCTCCCGCAGCGCTTCCAGGACACGATCGACGCCTGGGACGCGGACGACCGCACAGACGCGGACGACCGAACAGACGCCCGGGCCCGCACAGATGCTCAGAACCGCACAGACGCGCATACCGCTACAGCGGATGATGAGGAGACACGATGAGGACTGCAGTGCTGGGAGCAGGCTCTTGGGGCACGACGTTCGCCAAGGTCGTCGGTGACGCGGGCAATCCGGTCACGGTGTGGGCCCGCCGCGACGAGGTCGCGCGCGAGATCACGGAGAAGGGGACGAACAGCGCCTACCTCGGTGACATCCCGCTGGGGCACAACGTCTCCGCGCAGACCGACGCCGCCGCAGCACTCGCCGATTCCGACGTCGTCGTGCTCGCCGTGCCTGCGCAGTCGCTGCGGGACAACCTCGAAGCGGTGGCCGCGTCGCTCCCGCCGGAAGCGGTCATCGTGAGCCTCATGAAGGGCATCGAGCGGACGACGGGCAAGAGGATGAGCGAGGTGATCGCGGAGTCGACCGGCCACGATCCGTCGCGCATCGCCGTGGTGTCCGGTCCGAACCTCGCGAAGGAGATCGCGCAGGAGCAGCCCACCGCGACAGTCGTCGCCGCACCGGACGTCCGGACCGCGGAGATCGTCGCTGAACTGTCCGCGAACTCCTACTTCCGTCCCTACACGAACACGGACGTGGTGGGCGTCGAGCTGGGCGGTGCGGTCAAGAACGTCATCGCACTGGCCGTCGGCATGTGCGACGGTCAGGGACTGGGCGACAATTCGAAGGCCTCGATCATCACGCGCGGGCTCGCGGAGACGACGCGCCTGGCGCTGGCGATGGGCGCCGAGGCCCACACACTGTCCGGCCTGGCCGGACTGGGCGACCTGGTCGCCACCTGCGCCTCACCGCTGTCGCGCAACCGCAGCTTCGGGGGGCTGCTGGGCACCGGTCTCACGGTCGAGGAGGCCGCGGAGCGGACGAAGCAGGTCGCCGAGGGTGTGAAGTCGGCGAGCGCGGTCCTGGCGATCGGGGAGGCGAACGGAGTCGAACTGCCGATCACGCAGGCCGTGAGCGCCGTCATCGACGGTCGTCTGCGGGTTGACGAACTGGGACCTCTCCTGTTGGCTCGAAAGCGCAAGCACGAAGGTCCGGTCCGCTGAGCGGTCCGGCGCGACGCACACGAGAGGACCACCTGTGAACTCCCCATTCCACAAGCTCAACGATCTTCCCCGCTTCGACGTGACCAGCACGGACATCGCGGAGGGCCAGGAGCTCGCCGCACCGCAGACATCCGGGAAGATGGGCGTCCCCGGCGGCGAGGACGTCTCACCCCAGCTGTCGTGGTCGGGATTCCCCGAGGGCACGAAGGCGTTCGCCGTCACGAGCTTCGACCCGGATGCCCCCACCGGTTCGGGATTCTGGCACTGGACGGTCACGAATCTCCCCGCGGATGTGACCGAGCTTCCGTCCGGTGCGGGTGCCCCGGACAGCGGCCTGCTGCCGGAAGGCGCGATCACCGTCCGCAACGACGCCGGCGCGCACGAGTTCGTGGGTGCGGCACCGCCCGCCGGGCACGGACCGCACCGGTACTTCTTCATCGTCCACGCGCTCGACGAGCCACTGGACGTCGACGCGGACGCGACGCCGGCATTCGTCGGCTTCAACCTGTTCTTCCACTCGATCGGCCGTGCGTGGATCGAGACCACCTACGAAGCGAAGTGACACCAGCGCATGAACTCACCTGATCCCCGTCCCGTCGTCGCCGTCCTGTTCGGCGGACGCTCGTCCGAGCACTCCGTCAGCTGCGTCACGGCAGCCGGCGTCCTCAAGGCGCTGGACGACGAGCGCTATAGGGTGCTGCCGATCGGGATGACCCGCGACGGCGTCTGTCGGATCGTCGAGGATGCTGAGGGCTTCCGCTTCGATCCGGAGCTGATGCCGGAGGTCGTCGACGATGGGACGGAGATCATCTTCCCCCTCGACGTGCGGCGCAGCCCGCTGCGTGTCAGGGGCGCGGACGGAATGGTAGAGGACCTCGCCGTCGTCGACGTCTTCTTCCCGGTCCTCCACGGTCCGTTCGGTGAGGACGGGACCGTGCAGGGCGTCTTCGAGCTCATGGACGTGCCGTACGTGGGCAGCGGCGTCCTGAGCTCTGCGATCGGCATGGACAAGCGGTTCATGAAGGCCGTGCTCCGCGATGCGGGGGTTCCCACGAGCCCGTGGGAGCCCGTCACCGTGCGCCAGCTGCGCACTGATCGCGCGTCAGTCGTCGAACGGATCCGCACGCTGGGATCCACGCTGTTCGTGAAGCCCGCGAACGCGGGATCTTCCATGGGCGTGACGAAGGTGTCGGATCCGTCGGATGACGCGGCACTGGACGCCGCACTCGCAGAGGCATTCGCCCACGACTCCGCAGCGATCGTCGAACCGATGATCGTCGGCCGTGAGATCGAATGCGGAGTGATCGGCACGCGCTTCCACGAGGGTCCGCGGGCCTCCGTGCCCGGAGAGATCGAGGTGACCGGCGCGGACTTCTACGACTTCGACACGAAGTACATGAATGCGGACGCCGTGAGGATCAGCTGCCCGGCGGACATCGACGCGGCGGCATCGGCACGGGTGCAGGATCTCGCGTGCCGGACGTTCGACGCGTTCGACTGCTCGGGCCTCGCACGCGTCGACACCTTCGTCACGGAGTCCGGTGAGGTCCTCGTCAACGAGATCAACACACTGCCCGGCTTCACCCCCACCTCGATGTTCCCGGTGCTCTGGGAGCACAGCGGCATGCGCTACGAGGAGCTCGTCGAGGCGCTTGTGGACATCGCACTGCGCGACCACCGCGCGGCGGGCTGAGTCCGGCAGATCCGACCGGGCTCAGGCTCCTGCGGGAGCCTCGCCGTCCACCTGCTCCGCGTCCTCGACGGACACGCACTCCGCCGTCTGCTCGATGTCGCTCACTGCGGAGGACACCGACGCGAGAGCCGTGGCACCGGAGACCTCTGTGGGGGTGACCAGCACCTCGACAGCGGGGGTGCGGCCGTAGGTGACGAACTGCCAGGTGTCCTCGTCCGCGCGCACCTGCACCCAGTCGACGCCGTCGACGTTGACGCAGGGGTCCGTCGTGGGTGCCGGCGGTGCGACCCCGCAGCGCACGATCACACTCGCGGGCTCGCCCCATGCGGTCGTGCCCTGGGACGACGTGGTCCGCTGCTGCAGCTCATTGAGCTCATCCGGCATGAGGAGCATCGGCAGCGCGCAGTCGGGGTCCGCCGCGTCCTCCGCGGGATCGACCACCAGCATGCTCGTGCAGCCTGCCAGCGTCACGAGGGCCGCGGCCGCAGCGACCCCGGCGGAAGTCCGGAAGAGCGTGCGGCGGGACGGCGAGCGGAGGGGACGGAAGCGCATAGTGCTCAGGGTACTGGTCGTGGCGGAGACCCGTTCCGTCGTGTCGCGGCACGGGACCGATGATCCCGCGCACGCACTGCGCGTGCCTCGCGCACGCCTCGCGCACGCCTCACGCACGCACTGCGCACGCCTCACGCACGCACTGCGCACGCCCCGCGCACGCACTGCGCGTGCCGGTGGTCGATCCCGAGTCCGTGCCTGCAGGCATACTGGGGGAATGAGCACAGAGCCCACCTTCGCGGACCTCGGCGAGGACCGCATCGTCGCCCGGATCCTCGCACGCATCCCCGCCGCGGAACAGGTCCTCATCGGACCGGGTGACGACGCGGCGGTGTCGGAGGCGCCGGGACGGCTCGTGAGCACTGCGGACATGCTGGTGGAGGGGGAGGACTTCCTGCACGGCTGGCTCGACCCCCGCAGGCTCGGGGTCAAAGCCGCCGCGCAGAACCTCGCGGATGTCTGCGCCATGGGTGCTCGGCCCACCGGTCTGCTGCTGTCGTTGGCCGCACCGGGGAGCACGTCTGCCGCGTTCGTGGACGGACTGGTGGACGGGCTCGTCGAAGAAGCGGCGCGGGCGGGGGCATCGGTGCTCGGGGGCGACCTCTCCGAAGCACCCCAGATCGTCATCGCCGTGACCGCGCTCGGAAGCCTCCCCGTCGACGCGCTGCCCTTCACCCGCACCGCGGCGGAAGCAGGGTACGACGTCCTGCTGGGTGGGCAGACGGGCTGGGCGGCTGCCGGACTCGACCTCCTCCTCGCGTCCGGAGGCGTCCTCCCCGATAGCGTCCCTCCGCTGCACGCCCGCGCCATCGAGGCCCAGCGCGCCCCGCGACCGGAGTATGAGTCCGTGGACGTGCTCCGCACCAGCCTCGACGCGTTCGGGGCAGTCGGCGAAGACTCCGCGGCTGGTTGGGCAGCGGACGCGACCCGTGCCGCTCTCATCGATCTCTCGGATGGCCTGGCATCGGACGCCGGCAGGATGGCACGGGCCTCGGGCGTGGTGATCGACCTCGACGGGACGGCGCTCGATGCGCTTGCCCAGGACCTCATACCGCTCGCGGCGGACGTGCTCGCGAGGCGAGGGGCACCGGAGTCTTCGGGTGACGACGCGGCGACCGGCGAGGACCGGGCGCTGGCCCTGGCGCGCCGATGGGTGCTGACAGGAGGCGAGGACCACGGCTTCCTCACGGCGGTGCCCGCAGGTGCGGATCCGCTAGGGTGGACGTCGATCGGACGAGTGCGATCGGTCACCGGATCAGGCGACGACGCGCTCGGCTCACCAGGAGTGTGCGTGGACGGAGTCCCACTGGCGGACTCGGGATTCGTCCGTGCGGACCCTGACGGCGGCTTCCGACATTTCAGTGGTGTGGAGGGATGAGTGCGCAGGAGGAACGGGTCCGGGCGTGACCCGCGGGCAGACGTCCGCATCAATGGACGCCTCGCCGCCCGCTGGGCGAAGCGCACCGTCGACCGCCTGCGGCGCGAGCGCGGCGGCATCAACGCGATCAACGTGTTCCCTGTCCCGGACGGGGACACGGGCACGAACCTCTATCACACGGTGCGCTCCGCCTACCGCGCCGTCGAATCGCTCGACGGGGCGGTGACGCTTCCGGATGTCATCGACGCGATGGCGACCGGCGCCCAGCGCGGGGCGCGCGGCAACTCCGGCCTCATCCTCTCTGTGGCGCTGCGCGGTGTCGCGGACGCACTGGTGGGAGTCGAAGTGCCGGACTCTCCCGCGTTCGCCGCGGCGCTCGAGCTCGCCGCGTCCCGTGCGCGCGAAGCGATCGTCGCACCCGTGGACGGCACGATGGTGACGGTGCTCGATGCGATGGCGGAGGAGGCACGTGAGCGGGCGGACGCCGGCGACGACCTGATCAGGCTCGTGAGTGCCGTGCGCGATCGCTCCCGCACAGCACTGCGCGAGACGACCGGCCAGCTGCCCGTCCTCCGGGAGAACAGCGTCGTCGACGCCGGGTCCTCCGGCATCGTCGAACTCTTCGATCTGCTCTACCTCACGGTCACCGGCAGCGATCCCACGGGCCGCGACAGCGGGACTGACGACTCAGCTGACGACGGCGGCGACGCGCCTGCCGACCGCGGCCCGCTCGAGACGCTCCACCTGGGAGGCGGGGAGACGGGACTCGAACTGGTGGCGCACCTGGGCGAGTCGAAGGATCGGACCCGTCCGCTCAAGCGCGCCCTGGCCCGCGCCGGCGGCACGAGCATCGTCGTGAACTGGCCGATGGTGCACGTCCACACGGCGGAGGGCGGCGGCATCGATGACGCGCGGAGGCTGCTCGACGTCATGGACACCCACGGCGTCGTGGATCTGCGCGTCGAAGACCTGTCCGTGCGCCGACCCGACGGGGATCCGTCGGGCCTCATCGCACTGGCCGATGGACCCGGCCTCCTGCTGTCGCTCGCCCTGACGGAAGCCGTCGCCGTCCACTCCGGACGCGCTGATCTGCGGGAGGTCGTCGCCGACCTCGTCGCGCTGGCGGAGGGCCCCGTGTTCATCCTCCCGGACTCCGCCGCCGCCGCAGACGCCGTCGCCGGACTCCCGGGCGCGAAGGCGCTGAGGACGCGCGATGTCGCCTCGGTCGTGGCGGCAGCGGCCGTGTTCGATCCCTGGGCGGAAGGGGACGACCTCCACGCCGACATGGCCGAAGCGGCCGCGGGCACCCGCGTGGGCGCGGTCGTGACCGCAGGAGAGGACCACGGCGAAGGGCCGCTCATGTACGCGGCCGGCGATGCGCTGACGGTCATCGACGGTCGTGTCCGCGCAGTGGAGAGTGACGCAGAGGCAGCGGCCCTCGCTCTCGTCGATCGACTGCTGGGTGCGGGTGGAGACCTCGTCACCCTGCTCACCGGCGCGGATGCTCCCGCGGCCGCGATCGGACGGCTGCGCACCCACATCGACGCCCAGCACGCCGACGCGGAAGTCGTGGTCGTCGACGGGGGGCAGAGCGGCTCCTGGGTGGTGGTCGGTGTTGAGTGACGACGACACCGGGGAGGACATCGTCGTCCCGGAGCCGGACTGGTTCCGCAGGGACGAGGAGTTCCGCACGATCCTCCCGCGGCAGGCCGATCGGACGAAGCTCGCGAAGGGCGGGATCACCGACGTCGACTCGTTGCTGCGCCACTTCCCCCGTCGCTGGGTCGACCCGGGCCAGTTCACCGACATCCGCGCACTCGGGACGCTCGAGGAGGGCACCGACGTCGTCCTCCACGTGACGGTCGCGGACGTCGCATCGCGGCGGATGAAGAACCGGCGGGGCACGATCTCCACGGTGTCGGTCACCGACAGCGCGGGAGGCTTCGTCGACGTGGTCTTCTTCAATCAGCCGTGGATCGGCAGAGTGCTGACCGCAGAGACGCGGATCCTCGTCAGCGCCCGGATCAAGTACTACCGGGGTCGCGTGCAGCTCTCGTCGCCCACACTGCTCACGGGCGACGGGAGGATCGCGGACGACGAGCGCACCGGGGACACCTCGATGCTCTCACCTTCCCGGCCGGTACCGGTCTATCCCACGGTCGGCAAGGTGACGAGCACGCGGATGCACACTCTCATCACGACGGCGCTCGACACGGTCTCCGACGAATGGTTCGTGGACACGATCCCCGCACCCCTGCGACGCGAGCGGAAACTCGTCGGCCTGCGGGAGGGTTATGACGCGATGCATCGGCCGACCACCATGGATGAGGTGAAGCGCGCCTCATCACGGTGGGCCTACGAGGAAGCGCTCGCGCTCCAGACGGTGCTCCTGCAGCGCCGCAGGGAGCACGAAGCACTCAGCGCGTCGGCGCTCGCGGGGAAGGAGCACGGCGTGCTCGCCGCATTCGACGAGGCACTGCCCTTCGCTCTCACGCTGTCGCAGAAGCATGCGGGCATAGACATCGGCGGCGAGCTGACGGGCAATGTGCCGATGAACCGCCTGCTGCAGGGCGACGTGGGGTCGGGCAAGACCCTCGTCGCGGTGCGGGGCATGCTCCAGGCCATCGACTCCGGCGCACAGGCCGCGCTGCTCGCGCCGACGGAGGTGCTCGCCGCTCAGCACTACCGCTCGATCACCGCGGCCCTGGGCGAGTTCGCCGCTGAATCCGCACTCCTGCGCCAGGAGAACGGCGTGGTCGTCGCACTGCTGACCGGATCGCTGTCGACGGCCGAACGCAGACGGATCCTCATCGACCTGGCGATCGGAGACATCGACCTGGTCGTCGGCACCCACGCCCTGCTGTCGAAGACGACGATCTTCGCGAACCTGGGGATGGTCGTCGTCGACGAGCAGCACCGCTTCGGAGTGGAGCAGCGCGAGGCGCTGCGGCAGAAGGCAGGGGGCAGGACCCCTCACACACTGGTCATGACGGCCACACCGATCCCGCGCACCGCGGCGATGACCGTGTTCGGCGACCTCGACGTGTCCACGCTCAACCACATGCCGTCAGGACGCAGGGAGATCACCACGCACCTCGTGCCGCTGGCGCAGCACCCCCACTGGGCGGATCGCGTCGTCGAAGTGATCGCGGAGCACACCGCACGCTCCCAGCAGGCCTTCGTGGTGCTGCCCCGCATCGAGACGAGCTCCCCGGACGAGGCGACGGGCGCTCCTCAGCCCGGCGTCGAGGACTACGCGGAGCACCTCCGCGGGGCGTCGGCACTGGAAGGCGCCCGGATCGAGGTCCTCCACGGACAGATGCCTTCCCAGGACAAGGACGATCGGATGAAGGCGTTCGCGGCGGGGGACATCGATGTCCTCGTGTCGACGACGGTCATCGAGGTGGGGATCGACGTCCCCAACGCACGAGTCATGGTGATCGTCGACGCGGACCGGTTCGGCGTCGCGCAGCTCCACCAGCTGCGCGGTCGCGTCGGACGTGCCGGCGATTCCTCCCTCTGCTTCCTCCTGTCGTACGCGTCCGAGGAATCGGAGGCGTACGAGCGGCTGCAGACGGTCGCGTCGACTCTGGACGGCTTCGAACTCGCAGAGTACGACATCCGCTCCCGTCGTGAGGGCGACGTCCTGGGCCGTGCGCAGTGGGGCGGCACGTCGAGCCTCCGCCACCTGTCGGTGCTCCGGGACGAGGCGATCATCAAGGATGCGCGGGAGGACGCGGCATGGCTGCTGGAGGCGGACCCCGCGCTGGACGAGAATCGCGCACTCGCCCGGCTCATCGCCCAGATCTTCTCGACCGCCGACGAAGACCTCATCGAGGCGGGCTGATGAGACGCGGGCCGACGAGGAGACGCGGATTGACGAGAAGCGGGCCGAAGAGAAGCAGGCCGACGAGAAACATGCCGACGAGAAGCAGACTGCCGAACGGTGCACTCGATACGTGGGCGCTGGCATGAGGATCATCGCCGGCCGCCACCGCGGGCGTCCTCTCCACGCACCGAAGGGCCGTGACACCCGGCCGACTCCGGACCGGGTGAGGGAATCCCTGTTCGCGTCGCTGGATGGGATGGGCGTCCTCGAGGACGCCCGGGTCCTGGACCTCTTCGCGGGGTCGGGGTCGCTGGGGCTCGAAGCACTGAGCCGCGGAGCGCACGACGTGGTGTTCGTGGACCAGGCGTCCGGGCCGGTGAGCGCGCTGACGCGCAGCATCGCAGACCTGGGGGAGGAGGGCCGCACCCAGGTCCTGTCCCAGCGCGCGCAGACAGCCGTGGACAGGCTGCTCGAGGACGACCAGCGGTTCGACGTGGTCTTCGCGGATCCTCCGTACCCCATGGGGGAGGACGAGGTGGGTCGTCTGCTCAAGACCGTCGCCGGACTGCTGCGGGATCTGAGCGCGCTGGCGGTCGTCGAACGGTCGGTCCGCTCTCCCCAGCCCACTCTGCCGGAACGACTCGAGCTCTACCGCGACCGCACGTACGGGGAGACGCGGATGTGGCTGCTCCAGCTGGTGGGCGACGGAGACGACCAGAAGGGCGAAGGAGACGACCTGATGGGCGAAGGCGGCGACCTTGTGGGCGACAGAGAAGGCTGAGGCGCGGTCAGTCGAGGACGGCTGACAGGAACTTCCGGGTGCGCTCCTCACGAGGATTCGTGAAGATGTCGTCCGGGTGCCCCTCCTCGAGGATCACACCGCCGTCGAACATCATGACCCGCTGCGAGACATCGCGGGCGAACTGCATCTCGTGGGTGACGATCAGCATCGTGATGTCAGTCTCCTCCGCGATGTCGCGCAGCACCTGCAGCACGTCATCGACGAGCTCCGGGTCCAGCGCACTCGTCACCTCGTCCAGCAGGAGGATGTCCGGATCCATCGCGAGCGCACGGGCGATCGCGACGCGCTGCTGCTGACCACCGGACAGCCGCGACGGATGCTCGTTCTCCTTGTCGGACAGCCCGACCTTCTGCAGCAGGCCCCGAGCCTTCTCCACGGCGTCGGCCTTCGCCATCCCGAGCACATGGATCGGCGCCTCGACGAGGTTCTCGATCACGGTCATGTTCGGGAAGAGGTTGAAGTGCTGGAAGACCATGCCGATCCGCTTGGTGTTCGCACGCACCCGCTTGCTGGGCAGGGCGACTCGTTTTCCGCCGCGCTGCTCGTGGGTCAGCGGCTCCCCGTGGACGTCGATGTATCCGCCGGTCAGACTCTCCAGCGTCATGATGAGACGCAGGATCGTCGTCTTCCCGGACCCGCTGGGGCCGATGAGGGTGACGCGCTCACCTGGGCTGACGGTGAAGTTCAGACCCTTGAGGACCGTGTGGTCGCCGAACCGCTTCACCACATCGCGGAATTCGATGGCGGGCGTTCCGCCGGACTCAGTAGGTGGCAAGAGACTTCTCCAATCGTCGGATCAAGAGCGAGGTCGGGTAGCTCGCGGCGAGGAAGATCAGACCCGCCAGCGTGAAGGCCTCGGTGTAGGCGAAGGTGCGGCCGCCGATCTGCTCGGCCGTGCGCACGAGCTCCGTCACGTAGATCGCCATGAGGAACGGGGTGTCCTTGAACATCGCGACCGCGTAGTTGCCCAGTGAGGGGACTGTGGCGCGCAGCGCCTGCGGCAGCACGATCGACCGGAAGGACCGGACGGGCGGCAGCGACAGTGCGCTGATCGCCTCCCACTGCCCCTGCGGCACCGCGTCGATCCCCGCGCGATAGCTCTCCGACATGTAGGTCGAGTAGTGGATGCCGATCACGAGGATGCCCACGGTGAGCGCGGGGACCTGGATCAGGGCCTCGTTCATCGAGAACAGCGTGTAGATGAAGACGAGCTGCACGATCAGCGGTGTATTGCGGATGAACGCCACGACGAGCTTCGGCAGCCAGTTCACCCAGGCGGGAAGGGTGCGCAGCAGCACTGCGATGAGCAGGCCCAGGAAGACCGCGATCACCGTACCGCCGATGGTGGCCACGAGCGTGGTGCCGAAGCCCTGCAGCAGGAGGGGGAGCGCGTCCAGCGCGCTCTGCCAGTTCCACCAGCTCATGCCGTCACCACCTTCGCTTCAGGACGTCCGGTGAGTCGGGAGAACAGCCCCTTCTTCCCGTCGCCGCGGCCCAGTCGCCGTTTGGCGCTGCGCTCCAGCGCGTCCATGCCGACCTGGATGAGCCAGGCCAGGACGAAGTAGATGAGGAGCCCCACGGTGTAGGAGAACATCGTGTCGCCCGTCGCCTGCCGGAGGATGTCGATGCGGTCGTTGAGGTCCTGCAGCGTGATGAAGGAGGCGACTGCCGTCCCCTTGAGCAGCTGGATCTGCAGCGTTGCGAGCGACGGGATCATGAGCGCCCAGCCCTGCGGGAAGATCACCCGGAACATCCGGCGGGCAGGCGACAGGCTCAGTGCCATCGACGCCTCCCACTGGCCCTTCGGGACGTGGACGATCGACGAGCGGACGACCTCGGCCGAATACGCGCCGTAGTTCAGCGCCAGCGCGAGGATGCCGCAGGTGAGCGGCCCCAGGTCGATGTCCAGCACGATCGGCAGCACGTAGAAGAACCAGAACAGCTGCACGAGCAGAGAGGTGCCGCGGAAGAACTCGACGATGACGCGGCACGGAACGGAGATCCATCCCGTAGGCGCCAGCATGCCGAGGCCCAGCACGATCGCGATGAGCACCGTGCCGATCGCGCCGCCCACGGTGAGCTGCAGCGTGATGAGGAGTCCGTCCCAGAGCTGGGGGAGGGAGTCTATGAGAAGTGTGAGATTGTCACCCATGGGAATCCGTTCTCAGTCACGCACACGCCCGGTCGACCGGAGACTCCGCAGTGCGGGACCTCCGGCCGACCGAGCGTGTGCGCGGGAAGAGTGCGGTGGTGGAACCGATCACTCGTCACCGGTGGGGAGGTCGCCCTCGCACAGCATCTCGGTCGTCAGCGAACCGTCGGGGCGCTCCTCCGCGGTGAAGCCGAAGTCGCCGACGATGCCCAGGTAGCGCTCCTCATCGGCGACGATCTCGTCGAGCTTCTCGTTGTAGGCCTCGAGCAGCTCCGAGTCATCGGTGCGGAAGACGGTGCCGCCGGCACCCACCTGCGGGACGCCGTCGATCTCCTGCACGAAGGACTCGGTCACCTCGACGCCGGCGTCCGGGTTGTTGTCCGCCATCGAGTTCAGCGAGATGCCGGTGAGTGCGAACACGTCTGCGCGGCCGGTGCTCACGGCGTCCATGCCGTCCTGCGGGGTGGAGACCTCGCTGTGGTTGCTGAGGCCCAGGCTGGTCGCGTAGTCGGACTCGATCGCGCCGGTCATGGTGGCGACGTTGAGGTCCGTGTCGACCAGGTCGTCCATGGTCGCGAGGTCCTCCGGATTGCCCTCCGGGGTCATGAGCGCGGTCGTGTACATGAACTCGGGGTTCGAGAACGCGGCCTGCTCGCAGCGTTCCGGCAGGATCGACATGCCGGCGGACACCGCGTCGAACCTGTCTGCCGTGAGCCCCGGGATGAGCGCGCCGAAGTCGGCGTTGACGCCCTCGACCTCGTCGATGCCCAGTTCGGAGAAGATCTCCCGGTGCAGTGCGACGGTGGCTCCGGTGAGTTCGCCGCCCTCCTCGAAGCTGTACGGAACCTCGCCCGCGAACCCGACGGTGATGGTCCCGGCGTCGATCGCGTCCTGCAGAGTGCTGGCCTCGCCGCCGCCCTCGCCGCCGCCACCACCGCTGTCGCCGCCGCCGCAGCCTGCGGTCAGGGCGAGCGCTGTGACTGCGACTGCCGATCCGGCGATGCGTGCGATGCGTGTGGTTCTCATGACCTGGTTCCTCCGTGTTTCGTCGTCCTGTGAGGACGGTCCGCTATGACCGACTTCACATCACGCTATGTGAATCCTCCGAACATTCAGGGAGGAGGCCCTGATGGTTACAGGTTCGTGACTTTGAGCGGACTGTCCGGAAGACAGCAGGTGCACCTCGTGGAGCAGCAGGTCTGTGGCGTGGAGCAGCAGGTCTGTGGCTGTGAGGAGGGGTGTTCGCGGCAGGGCGCGTCACCGATACGATCGATCCCATGAAGATCGTCTGCCCGGGCTCATACGACCCCGTGACGAGCGGCCACATCGATGTCTTCGCCCGCGGCCTGCGGTTCGCGGACCAGATCGTCGCCGCCGTCGTCCACAATCCCAACAAGTCCGGAGCCTTCCCGGTCCAGCAGCGCGTCGAGCTGATCCGCGCAGGACTCGAGGAGGATCCCCGCACGGCTCAGGCGCTCGCGGACGGGCGGCTGATCATCGACGACGTCGCCGGCGGCCTGCTGGTCGACTACTGCACCCGGATCGGCGCCACCGCAGTCCTCAAGGGCCTCCGGTCCGCCACGGACTTCGCGTACGAGCTGCCGATGGCGCACATGAACCGCCACCTCACGGAGCTGGAGACCGTGTTCATCCCGGGCGACCCGCGGTTCGAGCACGTGTCCTCGTCCCTGATCCGCGAGGTGCACACGCTCGGCGGCGATGTCGAGGGCCTCGTCCCGACCGCGGTGCTCACCGCCCTCGACGACCTGCGGGCGGCGCGCTCGCAGGGCTGATCCCGGACTTCTCGCAGGGCTGATCTCGAACTTGAGGTGCAGGCCTGGGCGACGACCTGGGCGCAGACCTGGACGCAGGCGCACTCCCGGGGTTGCCCGCTCCCGAGGTCGACCGTTCCCGGAGTCACCCGCAGCACTCATCCGCAGCACTCACCCGAAGGTCGCTCGCGCGCCCGCGAGGACGCCCCGCGGACGTGCTGCGCCGCAGTTTGTGCGGGGTCTGCAGAAGGTCTAAGATGGGTCCTTGCGTGTCATCTCAGGGTGCGCTGTGTTCGAACGAGACCGGGTGGAGGTGGACAGTGGAACGATCGTCGGAATTCGTCATCGACGTGAGGAAGCTGGGCCTCGCCGGCTCCCCGGGTTCGTGGGAGTCCATCGCGACGACAGTCAGAGCACCTGAGGACCTGCGGGTCGAGCTGATCGGTGTGCCGCAAGGCGATCCGGTCGACCTCGACCTCCGACTCGAGAGCGTCGTCGAAGGGATCTTCGTCTCCGGCACCGTGCGCGCCACGGCCAAGGGACAGGACGCCCGGACACTCGACGACTTGGAGATGCCCCTCGATGCCGCCATCGAGGAGCTCTTCGTCTACGAAGCGGATCCGCAGGACGAGGAATCGCAGCTGGTGCAAGCCGGTCTGCTGGACCTCGAGCCCGCCGTCCGAGACGCTGTGGTGATGTCTCTGCCGTTCCGTCCGCTCAAGGATGGGGACGACGGAGAGTTCCACTACACGCTGGGTGAGGACATCACCGAGGACGAACCCGAGGAGGATCCTCGGTGGGCGGCACTCAAGAGTGTTCTGAACGAAGAGAAGGAGAGCTGATCATGGCTGTTCCAAAGCGCAAGCTGTCGCGCAGCAACACGCGCCACCGTCGCTCGGCATGGAAGGCCAAGGCTCCGGCGCTGGTCAAGACCGTCGAGAACGGCCGCGTCGTGTACTCGCGCCCCCACCAGGCCAAGGTGGTCGAGGATTCGGCCGGTACGCCGCTGTTCCTCGAGTACAAGGGTCGCAAGGTCGCTGACGTCTGATCTCAGCATGACTGACGAGAGACTCACGGGTCTCACTGAGCGTCTCGGGGTCGATATCGACCCCGAGACGCTTCGTCTTGCCCTCACACACCGCTCGTTCGCGTTCGAGCAGGGCGGCATCCCCACGAACGAACGACTCGAGTTCCTGGGGGACTCCGTGCTGCAGCTGGTCGCCACTGAGTCGCTGTACCTGGACAACCCGGACCTGCCCGAAGGTCGACTCGCGAAGATGCGCGCTGCGGTGGTCAACACCCGCGCGCTCGCATCCATCGCCCGCCGCCACGACGTGGGGTCGGTGCTGCTGCTGGGCAAGGGCGAGGACGCGACCGGTGGGCGCGACAAGGACTCGATCCTCGCCGACACCGTCGAAGCGCTCATCGGCGCCTGCTACGTGAGCTGCGGCCCGGAGCCCGCCTTCGCGCTGGTGCACCGCCTCATCGACTCCATGCTCACCGACGCCGTCACCCTGGGCGCGGGCATGGACTACAAGACGACCTTGCAGGAGGCTTCCGCCGACCTGTCGCTGGGCACAGTCCACTACGAGGTGACCGGGGACGGCCCCGCGCACGCTCGCGTGTTCACCGCGGTCGCCAGCACGGGCGGCACGGTGTGGGGACGCGGAGACGGGTCCTCGAAGAAGGCTGCGGAGGCGGTCGCCGCGGAGGCAGCCATGCAGGCCATCTCCGCCGCGCATCCCGACTACTCCCGACGTGCCTGAGCTTCCCGAAGTCGAATCCGTCCGCCGCGGACTCGAGGACTGGGTCACCGGGACGCGTGTGACGGCCGCCCGCGTGTTGGACCCGCGGATCCTCGGCACCACCTCCCAGCGCCGCATCCCGCCCGAGGCCGTCGGTGCCTTCGCCGAGGCCGTCGCCGGCATCTCCCTACGGGCGCCTGAGCGCCGCGGCAAGTTCCTCTGGGTGCCGTTCGACCGGCCCGACCGTTCCGAGACTCGGTCGCAGCTCCCGTCATCGGCGCTGACGCTGCATCTGGGGATGAGCGGACAGCTCCGCGTCCACGCGCCCCAGGATGAGCTCCACCGCCATACCCGCGCCGTGCTCACACTGGAGCGTGCAGAAGGCCTGCGCGAACTGCGCTTCCTCGATCAGCGGATCTTCGGCCACATCGGGGTGGATGATCTGGTGCAGGACGGCCCGGACGCAGTGCCCCGCGGCAGCTCCCACATCGCCCGCGACCCCCTCGACGTCCACTGGGACGCTGAAGCGACGGCACGGGTCGTCCAGCGGTCCGGCTCCGCACTCAAGTCGGTGCTCATGAACCAGGCCGTGGTGAGCGGGATCGGCAACATCTATGCGGACGAAGCGCTCCATCGAGCCCGCGTGCACCCCCAGTCGATCCCGTCGCGCATGAGGATCTCCCGCATCCGCCGCGTCCTTGAGGAATCGCGCATCGTGATGCTCGAAGCGCTCGCGCAGGGCGGCACCAGCTTCGATGAGCTCTACGTCCATGTGAACGGCGAATCCGGCTACTTCGAGCGCTCGCTGCGCGTGTACGGACGGGTGGGGCGACCCTGCGGCGACTGCGGCGAGACTGTGCGCCGCATCGTGGTGGGCGCCCGCGGCACGCACTTCTGTCCGCGGTGCCAACCGGCCCAGCGTCCGCGTCGCCCATGACGGCCGCTCCCGAACCACCACGACCGGCGTCCCGTCTCGCTAGACTCGACTCACCATGCATCTGAAGACCCTCACCCTGCGCGGATTCAAATCGTTCGCGTCGGCGACGAAGCTCGAGCTCGAGCCCGGCATCACCTGTGTGGTGGGCCCGAACGGATCGGGCAAGTCGAACGTCGTCGATGCGCTCGCGTGGGTGATGGGCGAGCAGGGCGCGAAGAACCTGCGCGGCGGCAAGATGGAGGACGTCATCTTCGCCGGCACCGTGAAGAAGCAGGCGCTGGGACGCGCAGAGGTCGCACTGACGATCGACAACACCGACGGTGCGCTGCCGATCGACTACACGGAGGTCACGATCTCCCGGACCCTGTTCCGTTCCGGCGGCAGCGAGTACAGGGTGAACGGCGAGCCTGCTCGCCTGCTGGACATCCAGGAGCTGCTGAGCGATTCCGGTCTGGGCAAGGAGATGCACGTCATCGTCGGCCAGGGCCGCCTCGACGCGATCCTCCACGCGGACCCGTTCGAGCGCCGCGGCTTCATCGAAGAGGCAGCGGGCGTGCTCAAGCACCGCAAGCGGAAGGAGAAGGCGCTCCGGAAGCTCACGGGACTGCAGACGAACCTCGATCGGCTCTCCGACCTGCGCTCCGAGCTCGCGCGTCAGCTGGGCCCGCTGGGCAGGCAGGCGAAGGCCGCGCAGCGCGCCCAGATCGTGCAGGCCGTGCTGCGCGACGCGACCGCCCGACTGCTCGCGGATGACCTGGTCCAGACCCAGGCGCGGATCGCCGCGACGACGCCGGACCACGATCCCGCAGAGCGCAGGCGGGCCCAGGAGGAGCGCGTCCGACTGCTCGATGAGGAGATCGGGGAGGCGGAGGCGGCTCGTCGCTCCTTCGATACCCAGACGGACGCGGTGCATGAGCGGCGCACGACGATCGCGGCGCAGCACACCAGGGCAGGGGCACTCGCCCAGCGCGCGGGCGACCGCGTCAGCATGCTCCGGTCCGCGGCAGAGCAGCAGCGGCCCGCCGGCGAATCCCCGGACGCACTGCGCGGCCGGGCGGAGCGCTTCGAGGCGGAGCACGGCGAGGCGGAGTCCGACGCCGAGCAGCGCCGCACGACCCTCGCCGACCTCACCGCGGAGAAGGAGGACGTCGACGCGCGACTCGCCGCCGCAGAGCGCGAACTCGCCGCTGAGCGCGCCCGGATCGCCGCACGCATGAAGCACCGGGCGGAGCTGGCATCCGCCGTCGCCGTCGCCCAGCGCACGCTCGCCCACGCGGAGTCTGCGATCAGCTCACTCGAGGCGGAGTCGTCCGGGTCGGACGAGCAGATCGAGCGAGCCGAGGCCGCAGTCGCAGCCGCACGAGATCGGCTCACTGCGACGGAGGCGGGCGAATCCTCGCTGGACGAGGACCACACCGCCGCAGCGAAGGCGGTCGCCGGCCTCGAGGAGGAGCGCACGGCGCTCGTCGACGACCGGTCTGCCTGCCAGGCTGAGCTCGTCGGCCTGCGTGCGAAGGCCGAGGGACAGCGCGCCAGCAGTCGCCTCACCGCCGAACTGACCGATCTCGTCGATGCGGGACTGCCGGGTCTGCGCGGCGCCGTCGCGCAGCACCTGCGGATCGTTCCCGGCTGCGAGGTGGCGGTCACGGCGGCTATCGGCACGCTCTCCAGCGCCGTGCTCACGGAGGACCGCGCGTCCGCTCTGGCCCTGCTCGACTACGTGGGGGAGGAGGGCCTCGTCGATGTCCTCCATCCGCGAGCCGGCGCATCGCAGTCGACCGCAGCGTCCTCCCGCTCAGAAGCGGGGCAGCAGGCATCCGTTCGATCCGCGGCCCCTGTGCCCACCGCAGAGGCGGCTCCCCAGCCGGATGCGACCCTCCCCGCAGCCTCGGCCGTCACTGCCTCCGCTCCTGACCTCGCAGAGGCCCTCGCCGGACTGCTGACCGACATCACGCTCGCCGGGTCCCGCGATGCGGCGCTCGCACGGCTCGATGAGCATCCGCGGGAGACCGTCATCGCACTCGACGGCACCGTGTACGCGGACGGCCGCGCAGCGCGTGCCGGGTCGCCGGAGGCCGGCCAGATCGCCGCCCGCGCCGCTCTCGACGAGACGCTCGCCGCGATGGATGAGGCTGAGACGCGCATCAGCGACCTGGACGAGCGGATCGCGGCGTTCGACGAACCGCTGGCCGCCGCGCGGGAACGGGAGAGGACCGCGATGGCGGCGCTCCACGAATCCGACGCCGCGATCATGGCCGCCGGCGAGGAGCTCGCCCGCGCGACCGGTGAGCTCGAACGGCTCGGAGCGCGGGCCTCGGCGACGGCGGACTCACTCACGCAGGCGGCGAAGCGCAGGGAGGCCGCGGTCGCGGAACTCGAGGGTGCCCGCAGGGCGGTCGCGGACGACGAGGCCGACGGCGACGATCAGGATGAGCCGGACACCGCCGTGCGCGACGAGCTGGCGGACGCGCGCGTCGCGATGGGCGAGCGGACCGTCGACGCACGGGTCGGACTGCGGAGCGCCGAGGACCGGGTGACCTTCCTGGCGGACCGCATCCGCTCGCTGCGCCGCCAGGCGGACCAGGAGGAGGCGGCCCGCGCACAGGCCGCGCGCACGGCGGAGGCGCGCAGGCGCCAGGCCGATGCGGCGGGGGAGATCGCGAGGATCGCAGCGGCCGTGGCCGAACGCGTGGGCGTGTGGCAGCAGGAGGCCGAGGCCGCTCTCGCGGAGCGCTCCGGCGAGCGCCGGCGCCTCGAGGAGGCCGTGGCAGGACTCCGCGCACGCCGAGCGGAGGCCGCGGACGACCTCGCGAAGGCGGCGGATGCGGAGCACGAGGCCCGGCTCGCCCGCGAGCGTCACCTCCTCCACCTCGAGGAGCTCGAGCGGCGTGCCGTCGACGACGTCGGCCTGTCCGCGGAGAACCTCATCGAGCAGTTCGGCCCGCATCTCCCGGTGCCGGTCCTCGACCCACGGCCCGGAGACGGCGGCGCGGCTGCGGGCCAGTCAGCCGCTGCAGCCCAGTCAGACGAGGCAGACGAAGTGGGCGAGGCCGACGAGGTCCCCTCCCAGCCGTACGTGCGCGCGGACGTGGAGAGGACCCTGGCGAAGGCGAAGAAGGAGCGCTCCTCGATCGGACAGGTCAACCCGCTGGCGCTCGAGGAGTTCGCGGCGCTGCAGGAGAGGCACGACTACCTCGAGAAGCAGATCACGGACGTGGAGCGGACCCGCGAGGAGTTGATGGGGCTCGTCGAGGACGTCGACCGCCACGTGCAGGAGGTCTTCGAATCCGCCTTCTACGACACCCAGCGAGAGTTCGCGGACATCTTCTCCCGCGTCTTCCCCGGTGGCGAGGGCTCTCTCGACCTCACGGATCCGTATGACATGCTCACGACCGGCGTCGAGGTGAGCGCTCGGCCCGCGGGCAAGCGGGTCAAGCGGCTGTCCCTGCTGTCCGGCGGCGAGCGGTCGCTCGTCGCAGTGGCGATGCTCGTGGCCATCTTCAAGGCGAGGCCCAGTCCGTTCTACGTCATGGACGAGGTCGAGGCGGCGCTGGACGACGTCAACCTGTCCCGCCTGCTGACGATCTTCCGCGAGCTGCAGGAGACCAGCCAGCTCATCGTCATCACCCACCAGAAGCGCACGATGGAGATCGCCGACGCGCTCTACGGCGTGACGATGCACGGCGACGGCATCTCCCGTGTGATCTCCCAGCGCCTGGAGGCGCGTGCCGGTGAGGCGGACACTCCCGGCGATGCGGAGACCGCAGAGTCCGCGGCGCGTCCCGCGGCAGTCGACGCATGAGCGATCCGCACCGCGGGAGCACTTCCTCTGAGGAGACTGAGATCTGCACGACAACGTCGTGTGGTCGACCGGTCGCGCGGACGGCGCGTATAGACTGTCGCACGATGATCGGCCGGAACCGCTGCGCTGCGGAGCCCGGGTCGAACGACCGTGATGACCGCGAGGAGATCTTCCCCATGCCCGCACTCATGATGAAGGGAGCCGCCTGATGGCCTCTGGCGGCTTCCTCGTCGTGATCATCGGGCTCGCCGTCACCTTCGTGATCGGCCTCGTGATCGTCATGCTCGTCGCACTGCCCGGCCTGCGCCGCGACGGTCGGTTCGGCTCCCACGAGAACGACCGCTTCCGCCTGCCGCAGGCCTGGACCGGCTACGAATCAGAGGTCCACGGCTACTTCGGCGATGACGAGACGGCCTCTCTCGTCACACGCGAACAGGCCGCCGTCACCGCGATGCGCGAGCACTCCTACGCACTGCGTCCGCAGCCCGCACGCCACGCGGCGCCGCCGTGGAGCTCCCTGCGTCCGCGGACGCGCCACTGGAAGGAGCCGGAGTCCGGCACCGGACTCCGCACCTCGATGGGCCTGCTGTTCGGTCGGGGAGCGGGCTGAGCCGGCGTGCTTCCCGCGCCACCACTTCGTCTTCCGGGAGTTGAGTCATGGAATCCCTGATCTATGCGGGCATCGGCCTGCTCGTTCTGCTCGTCGTCATCGGCGGGGTGTTCCTGCTGGCGCCCTCGCGACGCCGTCGCAGGGACCAGTCGGCACCCGTCACCACGCCCGGGGCACCGGGCACGGGCGTCGGCACCGGCCCGGGGGAGACGGCTCCGGGCGAGGGGGAGGAGGAGCCGGCCGGGGCCTCGGCGCCGGTCCTCGAGACCCCCACGGAACCCACATCGCGCCTGGCGCGGCTGCGGGACCGCCTGGCCAAGTCGAACACGACGCTGGGCCGCGGACTCCTGACCCTCCTGTCGCGCGAGACGCTGGACGAGCAGACGTGGGAAGAGGTCGAGGACCTCCTCATCATGGCGGACATCGGCGTCGACCCGACGACGGAGATCGTCGACTCGCTGCGCGAGAGGGTGCGGGTACTCGGCACGCGCGATCCGCAGGCGCTCACGGAGCTGCTCCGTGAGGAGCTCGTGCGCGCGGTCGACCCGACGATGGAGAGGGCGCTTGCGGTCGAACCGATCGACGGCTCGCCTCGCGTCGTGCTCGTCGTCGGCGTCAACGGTGCGGGCAAGACGACCACCGTCGGGAAGATCGCGCGCGTCCTCGTCGCACAGGACCGGTCGGTGCTCCTGGGTGCGGCGGACACCTTCCGCGCGGCCGCCGCAGAGCAGCTGAGCACCTGGGGATCCCGCGTGGGCGTGGAGACCGTCCGCAAGGAGGAGGGCGCGGACCCGGCCTCCGTCGCGTACACCGCTGTGGAGCGGGGGATCGACGAGGGCGTCGACGTCGTCATGATCGACACCGCGGGCCGGCTGCAGAACAAGAAGGGGCTCATGGACGAGCTCGGCAAGGTCAAGCGCGTCGCCGCCCGACCGCTGGGCGACGAGCGTGAGATCGACGAGGTCCTGCTGGTCCTCGACGCCACGACCGGGCAGAACGGGCTGCAGCAGGCGAAGGTGTTCTCTGAAGCGGTGAACATCACCGGGATCGTCCTCACGAAGCTCGACGGCACCGCGAAGGGCGGTATCGTCGTCGCTGTCCAGCGGACGCTGGGCGTGCCCGTGAAGCTCATCGGTCTGGGCGAGGGCGCGGACGACCTGGCGCCCTTCGACGCACACGAGTTCGTGGACGCGATCGTCGACGGGTGACGTGACGGCGTCCCCATGGACGCTTGGTACGCTGGACTGCTGACCCTGCGGGGGAGCTCATGACCGATTCCTGCGAGGAGTGCTGTGTTCAACTCACTGTCCGACAGGCTGACAACGACCTTCAAGAACCTGCGCGGCAAGGGCCGCCTGTCTGAGGCCGATGTCGACCAGACCATCCGCGAGATCCGCCGTGCCCTGCTGGACGCGGACGTCGCGCTGCCTGTCGTGCGCGCCTTCACCGGCAGCGTGCGGGAACGCGCGCTGTCCGAAGAGGTGTCGCAGGCGCTCAACCCCGGCCAGCAGATCGTCAAGATCGTCAACGCGGAGCTCGTGGGCATCCTCGGTGGACAGACCCGCCGCATCGCCTTCGCGAAGCGTCCGCCCACCGTCATCATGCTCGCGGGCCTGCAGGGTGCGGGCAAGACGACGCTCGCCGGCAAGCTCTCGCACTGGCTCAAGCAGGAGGGGCACCGCCCCATGCTCGTCGCGGCGGACCTCCAGCGCCCGAACGCGGTGAATCAGCTCCAGATCGTCGGTGAGCGCGCAGGCGCCTACGTGTACGCGCCGGAACCGGGCAACGGCGTGGGCGATCCCGTCCAGGTGGCGACCGACGCGATGGACGTCGCCAAGTCCAAGCTGCACGACGTCGTCATCGTCGACACCGCGGGTCGCCTCGGCATCGACGAGGAGCTCATGCAGCAGGCGCGGGACATCCGCGACGCAGTCCAGCCGGACGAGATCCTCTTCGTCATCGACGCGATGATCGGTCAGGACGCGGTCGCAACGGCCAACGCCTTCAACGAGGGCGTCGACTTCTCCGGCGTCGTGCTCTCCAAGCTCGACGGCGATTCGCGCGGCGGCGCGGCGCTCTCCGTCGCCCAGGTGACGGGCAAGCCGATCATGTTCGCCTCGACCGGCGAGTCGATGACGGACTTCGAGCTCTTCCACCCCGACCGCATGGCGGACCGGATCCTCGACATGGGCGACATCCTCACGCTCATCGAGCAGGCGGAGCGGACCTTCGATGAGAAGGAGACCGAACGGCTCGCGAAGAAGGTCGAGTCCGGCGAGGACTTCGACCTCAACGACTTCCTCACGCAGATGGCGTCGCTGAAGAAGATGGGCTCGCTCAAGAAGATGCTCGGCATGATGCCGGGGATGAGCGAGCACAAGGAGCAGCTCGAGTCATTCGACGAGCGCGAGGTCGACCGCATCGAGGCGATCGTGCGGTCGATGACCCCGCAGGAGCGTGCGAACCCCAAGCTGCTGAACGGATCCCGCCGACAGCGCATCGCGCGCGGTGCCGGCACGACCGTCACCCAGGTGAACCAGCTCATGGAGCGGTTCGGGCAGGCGCAGAAGATGATGCGGCAGATGCGCAACGGCGGCGGCATGCCGGGGATGGGCGGCGGCCGCTCCCGAGGCCCCCAGGCCGCACCGGGCATGCCCGCGATGCCGGGGATGGGCGGTCACGGCGGCGGTGGAGCATCGTCGAAGCGGAAGAAGGGCAAGAAGAAGCCCGCCGGCAAGTCCGGCAATCCCGCGAAGCGGGCGCAGGAGGCCCAGGCGGCCGAACTGCGGCGCCAGGGCAAGGCTCCCGAGCAGAAGGGCGCAGCGTTCGGCGGGATCGACATGGGCGATGACGACTTCGACCTCTCGAAGCTGCCGAAGGGCTTCGGCGGCTTCTGACGCCCCGGTTTCCGATCCTCGCGCTTTCTCTGGCATAATCAGTCGCTGTACCCGGGCGTGCGCGGACCCTCTCAACCGCGGACGCTCGACTACATGCAGTGTCCGCACACCGTCTGTCCCCACGGACGGGCCCGGACCCTCACACCTCATCAGAAGGAGACACCACTCTCGTGGCAGTCAAGATCCGTCTCACCCGCCTGGGCAAGGTCCATGCACCGTCCTACCGTGTCGTCGTCGCCGATTCCCGCACCCGCCGGGACGGCCCTGCGATCGAGCAGATCGGTCTGTACCACCCCCTCGAGGAGCCCTCGTTCGTCGAGATCAACTCGGAGCGCGCTCAGTACTGGCTCTCCGTGGGCGCACAGCCCACGGATCAGGTGAAGGCCCTCCTCAAGCTCACCGGCGACTGGCAGAAGTTCACCGGTGAGGGCGAAGCCGTCAACACCGTGCGCGGCCGCGCTGCGAAGGAATCCTTCGAAGCGCCCGCAGCGAAGTCGGTCATCGTCGAGAAGCCCGCAGAGGCTGAGAAGCCCGCTGAGGCTGAGGCAGACGCTCCGGCAGAGACCCCGGCTGAGGACACCGACCAGGCCGAGGCCTGATCATGCTCTCTGACGCACTCGACCACCTGGTCCGCGGAATCGTGGACCATCCCGACGACGTGTCCGTGCGTACGCGCGGAGGCGGGCGCGGGACGACGCTCGAGGTCCGGGTCCACCCCGACGACCTCGGTCGTGTGATCGGGCGTGCCGGTCGCACCGCGAAGGCCCTGCGGACCGTCATCGGTGCGCTGGCCGGACGCGAACGCGTGCGCGTCGACCTCGTCGACGACTGAGCACACCGGCAGCTGAGCATCCGTGCTCGCCGGAGGACGCCTCCGGACGAGCACGGCGCAGGTGAAGGGCGGGCACGGGATCACCCCGTGCCCGCCCTTCCTCCTGTCTGCGGTGCCAGGGGGTGCAAGGAGGCTCTCGTCGGGAGGGAGACCCCGGGCGCTCCTGTGGCACCATGAGGACGACGCGCGGCAGTCACCACGCCGCACACGCACATGCACGCGCACGTGCACGAAACCAGGAGGAGCATGAGCCAGGTCGTCGCCCGTCTGGGCAAGCCGCACGGCATCCGCGGAGAGGTCACCGTCCAGGTCCGCACCGACGATCCGGAGTCGCGGTTCGTGCCGGGGGCCGTCTTCACGACGGAGCCGGACATCGGCGCGCTCACGCTCGAGCGCGCCCGCTGGCACCGTGATCGCCTCCTGCTCACATTCGAGGAGGTCGGGGACCGGTCCCGTGCAGAGGAGGTCCGCAACACGGAGATCCTGATCGACGGCGCCGACGACGAGGTCGAGGACGACGCATGGAGGGTCGAAGAGCTCGTGGACCTCGCAGTGCACCTGGAGGACGGCACGCGCGTCGGGACGGTCACGGACCTCACCGTCGGTGCGATGCAGGACCTCCTCCACGTCCGGACGCTCGCCGGTGAGGACGTGCTCGTCCCCTTCGTCGAGGAGATCGTGCCGGAGGTCGACCTCGACGACCGCCGCGTCCTGCTGACCCCGCCGCCCGGGCTGATCGAAGCGGTGGACGATGAGGACGACGAGACTGCGGACAGTGACGAGACTGCCGAGTCCGCGGAGGGCACGGCGCCGTGATGCGGCTCGACGTCCTGAGCATCTTCCCGGAGTACCTCGCGCCGCTGGAGCTCAGCCTGATCGGCCGGGCACGGGAGAAGGGCCTGCTGGAGCTGACGGTCCACGACCTGCGCGACTGGACCCATGACCGCCACCGGACAGTGGACGACACTCCCTACGGCGGCGGTGCCGGAATGGTCATGAAGCCCGAACCGTGGGGCGAGGCCCTCGACGCGGTGCTCGGAGCCTCCGGGGCGCCGGCCGACGCGGCCGACGCCGCCGACCAGCCGGCCGCTGATGCCGGCGGGAGGCCGGTCCTCATCGTGCCGAGCCCTGCCGGTGAGGTCTTCACGCAGCAGACCGCGCGGGAGCTGGCGGGCCGCGAGCACCTGGTGTTCGCATGCGGACGCTACGAGGGCATCGACCAGCGGGTCGTCGACTGGGCGTCGGAGCGGATGGACGTCCGCCCCATGAGCATCGGCGACTATGTCCTCAACGGGGGAGAGGTGGCGGTGCTCGCCATGGTCGAGGCGATAGCACGCCTGCTCCCCGGCGTCATCGGGAATCCGGAGTCGCTCGACGAGGAGAGCCACGAGGACGGACTCCTCGAATACCCCGTCTTCACGAAGCCCTCCGTCTGGCGGGGGCATGAGGTGCCGGCCGTCCTGCTCTCCGGCGACCACGGGAAGGTCGCTCGCTGGCGGCGCGACCAGCGACTGCGTCGCACCGCGGAGACCCGACCCGACCTGCTCGCCGCGCTGCCGCCTGAATCTCTGGACGACAGGGACCGCGCCGTCCTGGATGAGGCCCGTGTTGAACGTGACGGGCCGGATCTGGCACAATAGGCGATTGCGTTCGCTGCGGTCGCTCTGCCTCGGGGGAGACGACGCACGCGGTGCACGGGTCACCCCTCACGGGGCCCGCACCGGGCGGACGAATCCACCGCTCCCACGGCTTGGCCGCGGGCAGAACCACGATCCCACGACCCGAGGCGCGCGATCAGGAGAGACATCATGCAGAAGCTTGATTTCGTCGACCAGAAGTCGATCAAGACCGACGTCCCGGAGTTCCGCGCAGGCGACACCGTCTCCGTTGACGTCCGCGTCATCGAGGGCAGCCGCTCGCGTATCCAGGTCTTCAAGGGCGTCGTCATCCGTCGTCAGGGACACGGCGTCGGCGAGACCTTCACCGTTCGCAAGATCAGCTTCGGGGTGGGCGTCGAGCGCACCTTCCCGCTGCACGCGCCCAGCATCGAGACGATCGAGGTCAACATCCGCGGTGACGTCCGCCGCGCGAAGCTGTACTACCTGCGCAACCTCCGCGGCAAGGCCGCACGCATCCGCGAGAAGCGCTGACCCGGCGGACTCCGCCGCAGTGCACCATTCGCACGCTGCTCACGAGGGCGCGAACCGGTCGACCGGTTCGCGCCCTCGTGCGTCGTCCGGCGGGTGGCGCCGCTGGCTGAGGGTGGGCGGGATCGTCGTCCTGATCGCAGTCGTGGCCGCGGGCCTCATCCGAGGAGTGGGCGTCCAGAGCTTCACCGTCCCCAGCGCGTCGATGTCACCTGCGCTGGAACCCGGTGACCGGATCGTCGCGCTGCGGGCGCCGGCGCTGTTCGATACCGTCGAGCGCGGCGACGTCATCGTCTTCGACGGTCGGGGCTCCTTCGTCGGCAGCCTTCCGCCGGACACGTTCGCCCAGATGGGCGCCTGGTTCGGGATCGGCCCGCGCGACGTCTACTACGTGAAGAGGGTCATCGGGGTCGGCGGCGACACGGTGCAGTGCTGCGACGACGACGGCCGACTGCTGGTCAATGACCGGCCCCTCGACGAGCCCTATCTCAAGGAGCGGCCCCGGGCGGCCTCGGGCGTGGAGTTCGCCGTCGAAGTCCCCGCCGACAGGCTCTGGGTCCTGGGCGACAACCGCTACGACTCGACCGATTCGCGCGCGCTGCTGGGTCGACCGGGCGGCGGCATGATCCGTGACGACCGGGTCATCGGGACCGTCACCAGCGTCGGATGACGGCCCGGAGGCTGCGCGCGGCTAGACTTGGCGATCGTGAGTGGAAGAGACGGCGAGCCCGGTGACAAGAAGTCCCTGTGGGGCACCCTCCGCGAATTCGCGATCATCATCGTCATCGCCCTCATCGTGTCCTGGGCACTGAAGACCTTCGTCGTGCGCAGCTTCCACATCCCGTCCGCGTCGATGGAGCAGACGCTCCAGGTCGGTGACCGCGTGATGGTCAATCAGCTCTTCTTCAACGACGTCGAGCGCGGCGATGTCGTGGTCTTCGACGATCCGGGCGGATGGCTGGAGCCGGGAGTCGCCGCGCAGTACGAGCCGAATCCGGTGCTCGTGTTCGTGGGACTCCAGCCCGCAGATGCGGGGACTCAGCTCATCAAGCGCGTGATCGGGGTCGGGGGCGACACCATCGAATGCTGTGACGATGCCGGCACGCTGATGGTCAACGGCGAGCCGATCGACGAATCCGCGTACCTGCAGCCGGGGGTCACTCCGTCCGACGTGCCGTTCTCCGTCGAAGTCCCCGAGGACCACTACTGGGTGATGGGCGACAACCGCAGCAATTCGCTGGACTCCCGCTACAACACGGATGCGGAGGGGGGCCCCTTCGTCTCCGACGACAACGTGGTGGGCGAGGTGTTCGTCATCAACTGGCCGATGGACCGCCTGCGGTGGATGGGCGGCGACGAGCCCGCGTTCGACGGTGTGCCCGACGCGGGGGAGGGCTGAGTGCCCGTCCCGGCGATCACCGAGCACACGGTGGAGATCGCATGTCACCGTGAGGGTGCACGGTTCGTCATCGGCATGGACGAAGTGGGCCGCGGCGCGCTCGCGGGCCCCGTCGGAGTCGGCGCCGTCCGCGTGGACGTGGAAGCGCTGGCTGCGGGCGTCGACGACGATGTGTGCCGGGTCCCGGAGGGGCTGCGGGATTCGAAGCAGGTTCCCGTCTCCCGTCGCACCGCTCTCGCAGAGGCCGTCGGAGCATGGCGGCCCGAGCACGCGGTCGCGTACGCGAGCGCGGAGGAGATCGACGCGGTGGGGATCACTCTGGCGCTGTGCCTGGCAGGTCGCCGGGCTCTGGCTGCGCTCACGCCGTTCGGCCCTGCAGATCTCGTCCTGCTGGACGGCAGCCACGACTGGCTGTCCACACCCCTGACCCTCGATGCGGCGCTCGTCTTCGGAGACGCCGTCGATGTCGAGGTGCCGCGCGTGCGCACGATCGTGAAGGGCGACGGGTCCGTGGCGACGATCGCGGCTGCGAGCGTGCTCGCGAAGGTCGATCGCGACGCGAGGATGCGGACCCTCCACCGTGAGGTGCCGTCCTACGGCTGGGAGTCGAACATGGGGTACGGCTCGGCCGCCCATCGCGAGGCGATCGCCTCGCTGGGCGTCACACACCATCACCGGAGGTCCTGGGCCCTATGAGCGCTGCATGGCTAGGATGGCCCCTATGAGCGCCGAGGATCTTGAGGACTACGAAGCGGACCAGGAGCTCCAGCTCTACCGGGAGTACCGGGATGTGGTCGGACTCTTCTCCTATGTGGTGGAGACCGATCGACGCTTCTATCTGGCCAATTCGGTGGATCTGAAGGCCCACGAGGCGGGCACGGACGTCTACTTCGAGCTCACTCTCAAGGACGCGTGGGTGTGGGACACCTTCCGCTCCGCACGCTTCGTCAAGCACGTCCACGTGCTGACCTTCAAGGACGTGAACATCGAGGAGCTCGCGAAATCCGATCTGGAGCCGCCCTCGTCGCTGCGGCGGTGATGTTGCTCCGGCGGTGATGTCGCTCCGGTGGTGATCCGCGCGAGCATGTGACTCACGGTCACAGGCTCGCGCGCAGCGATGCCACGGCGCGCACAGCGGACTGTGGGCAGCCGCTCGTCCGTCCACAGGTGCCGACGGGCCTTCCATCCGCAGCCTCGTGAGCGTGCCATGGGGGCATGTCCAGACAGACTTTGGGAAGACGAGGCGAGGACTTCGCGGTCCAGCACCTCGAAGCGCACGGATGGACCATCCACCAGCGGAACTGGCGCTGTCGCCACGGCGAGATCGACATCATCGCGATCACACCGGACGGGACGACAGTCGTCTTCGTCGAGGTGCGGACACGCTCATCGGTGAACGCGGGACATCCCCTGGAGACGATCGGAGTGCGCAAGGCCGCGAGGATGCGCCGCACCGCGGGAGCGTGGCTGTCCGCGCAGGATGAGTTCGTCCCGCGGTTCCGGATCGACGTGATCGGACTCATCTGGGCCGGAACGCAGCCGGAGCTCACGCACCTCGAGGGGCTGGAATGAGCCGCACCGGGGCGGAGCGACCGCCCACCGCGCCACCGCCGGTGACCCTGGGCCAGACCGATGCGATCGCCCTTTCCGGGCTCGACGGCACGCCCGTCGTGGTCGAGGCGAGTGTGAACCCCGGGATCCCCGGCATCGACGTCGTGGGCCTGCCGGACGCCTCCGTGAGCGAATCCCGCAAGCGGATCCGCGCGGCACTCAGCAACCTGGGGGTGCGGCTCAAGGCGATGCGGTACACGGTCTCCCTGTCTCCCGGCAGCGTCCGGAAGATCGGAAGCGGATTCGACCTCGCGATCGCGACCGCCGTTCTCGGAGCCGAACAGGTGGTGGATCCGGACCGGACGCGCGGAGTAGTGTTCTGCGGCGAGCTGGGACTGGACGGGAGGATACTGCCCGTGCCGGGAGTGCTGCCGACCATCGTGTCTGGCCTGCGGTCCGGCTTCACGCACTTCGTCGTCCCCGCGGGCTGCGCGGAGGAGGCCCACGTGGTCCCCGGTGCGCAGATCATCCCGGTCGCGAGCCTGGCCGAATGCGCCGCATGGTTCGGTGCGGACATGGTCCCGCACCCGGTCGAGATCGCTCGTGACCGCAGCACGGCCCACGCACAGCGGCCGGAGGTCCATGACCTGGCTCAGGTGCAGGGCCAGGACGACGCCCGCCAGGCGCTGGAGATCGCAGCGGCGGGGCGGCATCATCTGCTGATGACCGGTGCACCCGGCGCGGGGAAGACGCTCCTGGCCGGGTGCCTGCCGGGGATCCTGCCGCCCCTGGACGAGGACGCCGCTGTCGAGGTGCTCGCCCTGGCCTCGCTGGCGGGGACCCTCTCCACCCGGGACGTGCCGCCCCTGCCGCCGTTCGAGACGCCGCACCATCGCACGACGACGGCCGCGATGCTCGGCAGCTCACGGCCGAACAGCGTCGGGGTCTTCTCGCGTGCGCATCACGGAGTCCTGTTCATGGACGAGGCTCCAGAATTCTCACGCGACGTGCTCGAAGCACTGCGCGAACCGCTGGAGTCGGGATGGTGCCGCGTGTCCCGCAGCTGGGGGTCTGTCGACCTGCCCAGTCGATTCCAACTCGTGATGGCGGCGAATCCCTGTCCGTGCGGGATGGGCGCGACCGGATCCGCAGGGTGTCGCTGCACGCCGCGTGACCGGCTGCGCTACCGGGGGCGACTGTCGGGTCCGCTGCTGGACCGCATCGACATGCGACTCGAGATGCTCCCGGTCACAGCAGTCGACGTGCACGCGGCTGAACCGCGTGAGTCGTCTGCGGAGGTCCGGCGTCGTGTGATCGCCGCACGCACCGTGCAGGCGGATCGCTATGCGGGGATGGGATGGTCCACCAACGGCCAGGCCCCCGGCGGCTGGCTGCGCGGGGAGTTCCGGTTCGCCGCACGCGAGACCCGTGTGCTCGACCGTGCGCTGGAGACCGGAGTCCTCACGATGCGCGGCTATGACCGGGTGCTGCGCGTCGCGACGACCATCGCAGATCTTGCCGGCCGGGAACGTCCCGGCGCCGACGAACTGGGCACGGCCCTGCTCATGCGCACACAGGAGGCCTGAGACGTGGACGCACACATGGATGATGCGGATCAGACGGGGATGGACGCCCAGGAACCGCCGGACGCCCAGGAACTGCAGAGCGACCGGGGAACACAGCGCGAGCGCGCGGCGGCGGCAGACCTCGTGCGGATGGCGGAGCCCGGCGATGTGCTGCTGGCCGCACTCGTCCGTGCCGTCGGCTTAGTCGATGCACGCGGTCTGGCAGTCAGCGGCGCCGGCGGGGATCGACGACGCGCAGTGGAGGCGGTGGTCGAGGAGCTGGGCGGACGCGGCGGAGGAGCGGATGCCGCCGGCCTCGGAACGCGGATGGAGGAGGCGTTCGCACGGTGGGCCGTACGCGTCGACGAGCTGGACGGCGCCCGCGATCTGCGGATCATGGCACGGCTCGACGGACGCCTGGTGATCCCCACCGATGACGAATGGCCGATCGGCCTCGACGATCTGGGGACCCACGCTCCGATCGCGCTGTGGGTGCGCGGACCGGCACGGCTGAGAACCGTGCTCCAGCGATCGGTGGCGATCGTGGGCGCACGTGCCGCGGACTCGTACGGGCTGACGGTCACGAAGATGCTCGCGTGGGACCTCGCGGGTGACGGATGGACGATCGTCTCCGGCGGCGCCTACGGGGTCGATGCCGCCGCCCACCGCACGGCGCTCGCCGCGGATGCGTCGACCGTGGCATTCATGGCCGGCGGTGCCGACGCGCTCTACCCCCGCGGCAACGACCAGCTGCTCACCGATGTCCTCAGGTCAGGCGCGATCGTCTCCGAGGCCGCACCCGGTCAGACGGCGATGCGACACCGCTTCCTGCTGAGGAACCGGCTCATCGCGGCCGCATCGCGCACGACCGTCGTGACGGCTGCGGGTCACCGGTCCGGGGCGTTGAACACCGCGAACCGAGCAGCGGAACTCCTCCGTCCCGTGGGCGCCGTTCCCGGATCGGTCATGAGCGACCAGTCCGCCGGCTGCCACCGGCTCATCCGAGAGGGCTCCGCGGTGCTCGTGACGGATGCGCAGGACGTGATCGAGCTCGCCGCGCCGCTCACGGAGACGGTGGACGAGGGAGGCGACGTGCAGACCGCCCTGCGGATCACCGATGCGATGCAGCCTCACGAGCTGCAGCTGTATTCGGCGCTGCCTGTCCGCAGGGGCGTGGATGTGCCGACGCTGGCCGCTCGTGCGGGGCTCGGCGTCGGGGCGGCCATGGCGGCCCTGGGGATGCTGGAGCTCGCCGGCCATGCGCGGCGGACGGATCACGGCTGGGTGAAGTGCCCCGGGTGACGGGGCTACCCTGGGAGCATGCCTGCTTCCCCCACGGGCGATCTCATCGGCCGTTCACTGCACGATCCCGCGTACATCGACGCGGTGGAGGCTTTCGACGCGCACCTGAGGCTTGAGCGCGGAGCATCCGAGCACACGCGCCGCGCGTACGTCGGCGACGTCTGTCGGCTGCTCGCGACGTTCGAGGGGCCGGACGGCAGAGGGCTGCCGCTCACCGACATCGAGGCGGGCAATCTGCGGGAGTGGGTGCTGACGATGTCGCGCACCGGGTCGTCACCGGCGACCACCGCCCGGCGGATCGCCTCTGTGCGGAGGTTCTTCGGCCAGTGCCTCCGGTCGGGGAGGATCGCGCAGGATCCCTCGACTCGGCTCCGCACACCGAAGAAGCCGTCACGGCTCCCCACCGTGCTCCAGCAGGAGCACGCGGCGCGCGTCCTGGACGGTGCCGATGGACGGACGGACAGCGCGCGGACAGACAGGCCGCCTGCGTCCGCGGTACTGTCCGACGTCTCGGATGCGATGGAGGTGCCGGAAGCGACGAAGGCGTCCGAGCCGTCTGATCCGACGAGGAGCGCGGTGGGCCTGCGCGATGCGGCGCTGCTCGAGCTGCTGTACGCGACGGGACTGCGGGTGTCGGAGCTCGTGGGCCTCGACCTCGACGACGTCGATGGGGCGGCGGGCCTCGTCACGGTGCTGGGCAAGGGCGGCAAGGTGCGACGAGTGCCGTTCGGCGCTCCCGCGGCCCGAGCCGTCGACGCGTGGCGCGAGGCAGGACGTCCCGCGCTCGCCCACGAGGACTCCGGCCCCGCCCTGTTCCTCGGTGTGCGCGGGGCCCGCCTCGATGTCCGACAGGTGCGTCGCGTCGTGAAGGCGGCGACTGATGCGGTTCCCGGTACGCCCCACCTGTCTCCCCACGGCCTGCGTCATTCGGCTGCGACCCACATGGTCGAGAACGGCGCTGACATCCGTCAGGTCCAGGAGTATCTGGGGCATGCGGCACTCAGCTCGACCCAGATCTACACCCACGTGTCGCTGGGCCGGCTCGCCGCGGTGTACGACCGAGCGCATCCCCGGGCCTGACGCGTCATCCGCCCGCGAACTCCCAGTGCCACGCCTCCGGCAGCGATCCGTTCTGCCGTGCCCATGACGGGTGGATCCACCCGAAGCGCGGCCCATTCGTCTGCATCCAGATGTGGGTCTCCGCACCGAAGCGGTTGATCCCACCGCCCAGATCCATGGCCAGTCCCCACCCGTGGTTCGACGTTCCCGGGGCGGCCGCCATGCGTCCCTTCCTCCGCTTCAGGATCACCTGCGTGTCGTAGTCGCGATACGAGTCCGTGACAGAGATCGGCGCGCCGAATCGCTGTGCATACGCGTGACTCATCTCGTCGAAGGCACGTGCCGCGTCGCAGCGCAGGAGGTGTCCCGGTGCAGTCTGCACCGCGCAGAGTGCGACGGCGGGGATCCGGCCGTTGCGATGCCCGCCCCACGGGCCTGCACCGGAGTGACCTGAATCGGAAGGGACCTCGGGGAGCTCTTCCGGCGCCTCCGCCTCCGGGAGCAGGATGATGTCGCCCCGGCCGAAGAACGGCATGGGATCGACGTACTCGGTCTTCCTGTCCTGGGGCCAGACACCGACGTGCACACACCCGTCCGAGCAGTGCGCGGGAGTGGCCACGGCGCCTATCGGATGCCCGGGATGCACCTGATCGCCTGTGCTGACCGTGGCATCGACGTTCTCGACGCTGAGGACCCATGCACCCACTGCCACGCTCACGACCGGCTTCCCGCCCACCACGCCCGCGAAGCGGACCGTGCCGGCGGCGGGTGCGCGGATCGATTCTCCGGGGAGCGCCGCGAGGTCGACGCCGCGATGGCCCGTGTGCCAGTCGGCGTCCGGGGGATCGAATCCGCGCACGACGGTCGGCGACGGGACCGGTGCGATCCAGTCGGTGGGATGCGCTGCCGGATCCAGGCTCGACTGATCGGCGGCTGGAGCGGGCGGCGCTGCGGCGAGCACCTGCCCGGCCGCCACAGCTGGACCGATCACCATGGTCAGGACGAAGCACACCGCTGCGACGAGCCGTCGGGTGCTGCGTCCCAGAGGGGATGACCGTCCCAGTGCGGGAGGCGGTGATCCTGGTGCGGGGTGCCGACGCGTGTCCATGTGCACAGGAAAGCCCTGACGCCGCGGCGCGACCAGAGCGCCGCGACAGCTGTGGACGGATCACCGCTCCTGCACAGCCGCGCGTGCGCACGGATACGTGTGCGACCCACAGCCGCAGTGCGCGCCCCGACCTCGCCGTTTGGTTCGCCGTGCGGACGGCAGTACGATACGGACAGCAGTACTGTGTCCGTCTGCTCTCAGGCTCTCGCCGTGCGACTCCGGTCGCGCGGCCGGCTCCCGGAAGCACGGTCACGGACTGACTTCGCGCATCCGATCTCTACGATCCCGGCCGACGGTGCGAGCAACTGCTCGCCGGTGGGGATCGCGGATGCCAGGCACAAACCGGAAACGCTGAAACGGACCCTTCCGCTCACCCCCAGATATGGCTTCCACATCCGGGTGTGCGCGCGGGCGTCCGTGCACTCAGCCTGACAGACGTGCGCAGCCGCGGAAGCGGGGCGCACGTGGAAGGAGTCGTCGGCATGGCCGTCGTCACCATGCGCCAGCTGCTCGACAGCGGCGTCCACTTCGGACACCAGACCCGCCGTTGGAACCCGAAGATGAAGCGCTTCATCTTCACCGAGCGCAACGGCATCTACATCGTGGACCTCCAGCAGACGCTGGGCTACATCGATTCCGCGTACGACTTCGTGAAGGAGACCGTCGCACACGGCGGTTCGATCCTCTTCGTCGGCACGAAGAAGCAGGGCCAGGAGGCCATCGCCGAGCAGGCGAAGCGCGTCGGCCAGCCCTTCGTCAACCAGCGCTGGCTGGGCGGTATGCTCACGAACTTCCAGACGATCTCCGGACGCCTCGCGCGTCTGAAGGAGCTCGAGGAGGTCGACTTCGACGACGTCGCATCGTCGATGTACACGAAGAAGGAACTCCTCATCCTCCGTCGCGAGAAGGACAAGCTCGAGCGCACGCTCGGCGGCATCCGTGACATGCAGCGGACCCCGTCCGCCGTGTGGATCGTCGACACGAACAAGGAGCACCTCGCAGTCGATGAGGCGCGCAAGCTCGGCATCCCGATCATCGCGATCCTCGACACGAACTGCGACCCGGACCAGGTCAACTACCCGGTTCCCGGCAACGACGACTCGATCCGCTCCGTCGGCCTGCTGACCCGCGTCATCGCGGATGCAGTCGCGGAGGGCCTCATCACCCGCCACGGTGTCGACGAGGGCGGCGAGAAGAACGTCTCCGCCGTCGAGCCGATGCCGGAGTGGGAGCGCGAGCTCCTCGAGGGATCGTCCGACGAGGCACCGGCCGCTGAGGCAGCAACACCTGCTGCTGAGACACCTGCTGCAGAGGCACCCGCAGCTGAAGCCCCCGCCGCCGAGGCCGCCGAGGCCCCCGCTGCTGAGGCGACCACCGAAGCCGCTGCGGCTGACGCCGAGTCGACCGAAGCCTGATCGTTCCCGCCCGCAGCCGGCCCACCGGCCGGCTGCGGGCACAGACCTCCCAGAAGAAGGAGTGCGTATGGCCAACTACACCGCAGCTGACATCAAGGAGCTCCGCGAGAAGACCGGCGCGGGCATGATGGACGTCAAGAAGGCTCTCGACGAGTCCGACGGCGATCACGCGAAGGCGATCGAGATCCTCCGCGTGAAGGGCCTCAAGGGCGCGACCAAGCGTGAGGGCCGCTCGACCTCGGACGGACTCGTCGCGACGCACGTCGAAGGCGGCGTCGGCACGATGATCGAGTTCAACTCCGAGACGGACTTCGTCGCGAAGTCGGACAAGTTCATCGAACTCGCGGACAGCATCCTCGCTCTCGCAGTCGAGCACGGCGCAACGGACGCGGAGTCCTTCTCCGCTCTGGAGATCGACGGCAAGCCGGTCTCGCAGATCATCACCGAGGGCGGCGCATCGCTGGGCGAGAAGGTCGAGCTCAAGCGCGTCGTCCGCGTCGAGGGCGCCAAGGTCGAGTCGTACCTGCACCGCACGAACAAGGACCTGCCCCCGCAGGTCGGCGTGCTCCTCGCGTACGAGGGTGACGACGCGACTGCCGCACATGATGTGGCAGTCCACATCGCCGCTCTCACGCCCACCTACTTCTCGCGCGAAGAGGTGCCGGCCGAACTGGTCGAGAAGGAGCGTGCGATCGCTGAGGAGACTGCTCGCAACGAGGGCAAGCCCGAGCAGGCCATGCCGAAGATCATCGAAGGTCGCGTGAACGGCTTCTTCAAGGAGAACGTCCTGCTGGATCAGGGCTTCGCCAAGGAGCCGAAGAAGTCTGTCGCCTCCGTCCTGGAGGAGGCCGGCGTCAAGGCCACGGGCTTCGTGCGCTTCCGCGTGGGCTCCTGATACGGAACCCGATCCCTCTCTGAGGGAGCCTCCTCTCTGAGGGAGCCTCGTCTCTGACGGGAATCTCCTCACTGAGGTAGCATCGGCGGACTCACTCCGCCACGACAGGGCGGCACCCGACGGGTGCCGCCCTGTCGGCATTCCGGGCTCGTTCTCCGGGCTCACCGGTGGCGCGTGCGTGCGCGCGATCGGCGACCGGTAGAATCGGCGGCGGTCCGCTGGGCGATGATCCGCTCGAGCGGACTGCCAGCGGAATGGTGGCCCCCGAGCTCGCAGGAGATACGACAATGAACCACACGCCGGTCCACACCTCATCCCGCGACAACGCCCCGTCGCTGAGGACGCACAAGAGGCGCGTACTGCTCAAGCTGTCCGGTGAGGTGTTCGGCGGCGGGTCCGTCGGTGTGAACCCGGACGTCGTGTCGCAGGTGGCTCGTCAGATCGCGACGACCATCCCCGAGGTCGAGGTGAGCATCGTCGTGGGCGGCGGCAACTTCTTCCGGGGCGCCGAACTGTCACAGCGCGGCATGGACCGCACGCGCGCGGACTACATGGGGATGCTCGGCACGGTGATGAACTGCCTCGCCCTGCAGGACTTCCTCGAGCAGGCGGGCGTGGACACCCGTGTGCAGACCGCGATCCCGATGTCGCAGGTCGCGGAGACGTACATTCCGCGCCGGGCGATCCGCCACATGGAGAAGGACCGGATCGTCATCTTCGGCGCGGGAGCGGGGATGCCGTTCTTCTCGACGGACACCGTCGCCGCGCAGCGGGCGCTGGAGATCAGCGCGGACGAGGTCCTGATCGCCAAGAACGGTGTCGACGGTGTCTACGACGACGATCCTCGGAGCAACCCCGACGCGGTCAAGCTCGACACCCTCACCTACCAGGATGCGCTGGTGCGCGGCCTCAAGGTGGTCGACGCGACGGCGTTCTCCCTCTGCATGGACAATGCGCTGCCGATGCGCGTGTTCGGCATGGAGGGCGACGGGAACCTCGGCCGGGCCATCGCGGGCGACCCGATCGGCACACTCGTCACCGCCTGACCACCCGGACGGCACTGAGACCGTAGAATCGACACCAGCACTGACCACACCCCTGCCGGCCGGACCAGCATGAGACGCACCCGGGGTCCCGGCATGATCGAGGAATCGAGGACACCGTGATCAAAGAGACTCTGACAGAGGCTCGTCAGAAGATGGACAAGGCGGTCGAGGTGACGCAGGAGGAGTTCGGAGCCGTGCGCACCGGACGCGCGAACCCGGCGCTCTTCGCGAACCTCACCGTCGAGTACTACGGTTCGCCCACCCCGATGCAGCAGCTCGCATCGTTCCAGGTGCCGGAGGCCCGTACCGTCCTCATCACCCCGTACGACCGCAGCGCGATGGGCGACATCGAGAACGCCCTGCGCAACTCCGATCTGGGGGCGAACCCGGCGAACGACGGAAACGTCATCCGTGTGGTGCTGCCGCAGCTCACCGAGGAGCGCCGTAAGGAGTACGTCAAGCTCGTGAAGACGAAGGCGGAGGACGGCAAGGTGTCCATCCGCAACATCCGCCGCAAGGCGAAGGAGACCCTCGAGCGCATGTCCAAGGACGGCGACGTGGGCGAGGACGAGGCGGACCGCGGCATCAAGGAGCTCGACGAGATCACGAAGTCGAAGGCGGACGAGGTCGACCGCCTGCTCGATGCCAAGGAAGCCGAACTCCTCGAGGTCTGACCGGACGTGGCAGAGACTCAGGACGCCGCGCACACCGCTGACTCCCCGCTCCCATCACGGCGAGAGCTGCGCCGGATCGCGGAGGAGGCGGAAGCGCGCGGCGAGGGGCCGCTGCCGCAGGACGAGCTCCTGCGGCGCGCCGTCGCGTCCCGTGACGCGGCGGAGGGCGTAACCCCGACCGACCCGTCTACCGCGGGGATCCCGACCGACCCGTCGACCGCGGGGATCCCGATCGGCCACGGCTTCGTGACCCCGGCCGCACCGAGCGGGACCCGTGGACAGCCGGCGGAGGAGCCGGTCGCGCCCAGGGACTACGGGAAGGCCGGCCGCAACCTGCCCGCGGCGATCGGCGTGGGCGTCGTGCTGGGCGGTTCCGTCCTCGCGTCGCTCATCTTCTATCCCCCCTCATTCCTCATCATCGTGCTGGTCGGCGTGTGCCTCGCCATGTGGGAACTGGCGGAGGCGCTGTCCCGCTCCGGTGCTCACGTGTCGCGCATCCCGGTGATCGTCGCGAGCGCCTGCATGGTCCTCGCGACCTACGCTGGTGGCCGTGAGGCCCTGTGGGTCGCCTTCACCGCGGGAGCCGGCGCCGTCCTGCTCTTCGCTCTGCTGGAGAGGCGCACCGGGAACGCCGTCAAGGACGTCTGCCTGAGCCTCTTCGCACTCACATACGTGGGCCTCATGGCCAGCCTCATCGTCTACCTGCTCACGCTGCCGGACGGGAATCTGCTGGTCATCTGCTTCCTCGCACTCGTCGTCGCGAGCGACATCGGCGGGTACATCGCAGGGGTCCTCTTCGGCAAGCACCCCATCGCGCCGTCGATCTCGCCCAAGAAGTCGTGGGAGGGCTACGCGGGGTCGGCGCTCCTGTCCACCGCGGTGGGCGTCGCGATGGCGATCTGGGCCTTCGACGCGCCGATGTGGACCGGGATCGCTCTGGGGGTGCTGGTGCCCGCATTCGCCACACTGGGCGACTTCTCCGAGTCCATGATCAAGCGAGACCTCGAGCTCAAGGACATGGGCTCGCTCCTGCCCGGGCACGGCGGGATCATGGACCGCCTCGACTCGATCCTGCCGACCGCTCCGGTCGTCCTGGTCCTCTTCAGCTTCCTGCCCGGCTTCGTGGACTGACGGACACCTCCCAGGCGCGCGTCAGGCGACGTTCCCCGTCAGAAGCCCATGAGCATGAGATAATCAACGCATATGTCTGAGACCACTCCCTCCTCGGTGCCCAGGCGGACCTCCTCGCGGAAGCAGGTCCGTCCCATCGTCGAACACGAAGACGGGACGACGTCGAGCACGCCGACCCGCAGTGGACGACCCCTCCTCGACTTCCGCGGTCCCCGCGTCTCTCAGCCCCCGCAGCACCTCGCGGACATGTCGATGGACGAGCGGATCGCCGCAGTGAAGGAGATGGGCCTGCCCGCCTTCCGGGCGAAGCAGCTGTCCACCCACTACTTCGTCCACCACTCGTCGGACGTGGACCAGATGACCGATCTGCCGAAGGACAGCCGTGCAGAGCTGGGGGAGAGGTTCTTCCCGACGCTGCTCACGGAGGTACATCGTCTGAAGACCGGCAACGGCGACACGATCAAGTTCCTCTGGCGGCTGTTCGACGGATCCCTCGTCGAATCGGTCCTCATGCGGTACCGCAACCGGATCACCCTGTGCGTGTCCTCCCAGTGCGGATGCGGGATGAACTGCCCGTTCTGCGCGACCGGGCAGCAGGGCCTCACCCGCAACATGTCCGCCGCAGAGATCGTCGACCAGGTGGTCCGCGCGAACCAGGTGATCGCCGCAGGAGAACTCGCCGACACCTCCGACGAGGACCGCAATCTGCTCGGTGAGGCCGCAGCGGGCGTGGGAGACGAGTCCGGCGGCGAGGCCGTCTCGGAGACCGCGCCGACCGGCACCTCGGCCGGTGCGCATGCGACCGCCTCCGGCGGTGCGGCGGAGCGGGTCACGAACATCGTCTTCATGGGGATGGGCGAGCCGCTGGCCAACTACAAGCGGGTCATGAACGCGGTGCGCCGCTTCGTGGAGCCGGGTCCGTCCGGACTGGGCATGTCCGCGCGCCGGATCACGATCTCGACGGTGGGCCTGGTGCCCGGCATCAACAAGCTCGCGATGGAGGAGATCCCGGTGACGTTCGCACTGTCGCTGCACGCTCCGGACGACGGGCTGCGGAACGAGATGATCCCGGTGAACACTCGCTGGAACGCGGATGAGGCGATCGACGCGGCCTACGCGTACTACAAGACGTCGGGCCGGCGGGTCAGCATCGAGTACGCGCTCATCAAGGACATGAACGATCACGCGTGGCGTGCGGGACTGCTCGCGAAGAAGCTCAACGCGCGCGGGCGCGGCTGGGTCCACGTCAACCCCATTCCGCTCAACCCGACCCCGGGGTCGGTGTGGACCGCGAGCGAACCGGACGTCGCAGCGGAGTTCGTCCGCGTCCTCCGCGACGCGGGCGTGCCCACGACGATCCGCGACACCCGCGGCAAGGACATCGACGGTGCGTGCGGCCAGCTCGCCACCTCGCAGCAGAACGACGACGCTGTCACGGCGGACTGAGGAGACTGAGGAGAGGGATGGACGCAAACTTTCCCCGGATGACGGGCTGGAAGTCCGGCTACGATCCGGCCCAGGTCGACAGCTTCTTCCGACGAGCGCGGGAGTCGTACAACAGGGAGGCCCCGCAGCCGGGCGACCTGGATGCGCGCGCCGTGCGCACCGTCGGCTTCGACCTGGTCCGCAAGGGCTACCACGTGGGTGTCGTCGACGCCGCACTCGATCGGCTCGAGGACGCCTTCGCGAAGCAGGCCCGCGACCGCATGGTCTCCCAGGCCGGCCATGACGCCTGGATCAAGGAGCTCACCCGCGCGGCCGGCTCCCTCAGGGGACGGCTCGAGCGCTCGACGGGTGAGCGCTTCAACCGGGCGGAGAAGGGCGAGGTCGGCTACGACGTGGGCGAGGTCGACGATCTGTGCGACCGCATCCACGGCTACTTCACCCAGGGCAAGGCGATGAGCGTCGACGAGGTGCGGCGCGTGCTGTTCCGCACCCGCAAGGGCGATGGTGCGTACAGCGAGGACCAGGTCGATGCGTTCATCGACCGGGTCGTCGAAGTGATGGCGAGTGTGGACTGAGCGTGACTGACGTGCACGACGCATCCGCGGATGCCACGACGCCTCCCGTGCAGGTCGATCCGACCTTCGATCTGCTCGACCGCCCTGTGGCGCTGGAGAGTGCCGACGACATCGTCCTCACCGCTCCTGCGCCGGACGCCCCGACGGTCGACGGGCGTCCCGTCGAGGACCCGCGGCTGATCGAGGCGCTGTCCGTCCCGCAGGAGTTCACCCGCGCCGATGTGCTCGACCGTGTGGCGAAGCTCGGGGGAGTGCTCCGGGTGCTGGGCGGCGACGGCGCGTCGAAGCTGATCGTCGCCTCCGACGTGCCGGAACCGTCCCGCACGTTCGCGGTGCTGGCCGGAGTCCGCATCGGTCTGCTCGTCGAGGTCCCCTCCGCAGCCGCTGACGGCGCATCATCCGCCACGGCGCCGGTCGCCGACGCAGAGACCCTCACGATCCGCCCGCATCGCGACGGCGAGGACACAGCGGAGGAGGGCGCCCACGCCTTCAAGACCGCCATCCGCACCGTGCGCTCGCACTTCGAGGGCGTGGCCGTCGAGGGCGGGGGACGGGCACGCGACCTGGATCGTCTGGTGCGCGACTCGCGGATCCAGCCCGCACCCTCGCGCCTGCGCGACGGGACCCGTCGCGCGCTGGTCGTCGCGGGCGAGGACGTGCTCCTCGCAGACGCCGCGTCGTACCTGCTGAGCCTCCTGCAGACGGACTGATGCTCGGCGGTGCGGACCGCCTGCGACGGGTGCCTGCACCTGCTCCTGTACCTATATCTGTACCGGTCCGCTATCTCGGACCGCTTCCGTCTACGGGAGCCTGCGACCGGTGACCAGGCCGATCAGCCGGTCGATGACCTCGGTCCCGGACGCGCGGATCCCGTTGTGCTCCCACTCGTTCGTCACCCACGGCGTGAGGGACGGGACGAGGTCCGCGGTCTCCAGCGAGAACCGGGTCGGCACGTACGCATCGTCGAAGTAGACGATCGCAGCGGACGGGGCCCGGACCTCGGCGAGGGCGTCCGGATCGTACAGCGACGGCCACGGGACATCGGCGACGCGGTGCGCGATGTCCTTCCACGGCGCCAGCTCCGCGTCCTCGTCGAAGAGCCCGGAGTGGACGTGCTCGCCGCCCAGTAGCGTGGGGTCGGAGCGGACGTCGTCGGGCATCGTCCGTTCGGCGGCCCAGCGGGTGGCGTGACCGTCGGCCATCGAGGACTCATGGATGACCGCATAGAGCGGATTGCGGCCCCCGTAGGGCAGTGCGGCGGCGAGGTCGTGCTGGAACGCCGGGCCGCGATGATCGAGGTGCAGCAGCCAGTGCAGCTGCTCCGCACCGCCCGTCGCGCCCAGGCGGTGCCCCACGGAGCGCAGCCGTGCGGGAGTGACCGCATCGCCGTTCGGCAGTCGGATCGCGCCCGCGGCGGCGAGCCCCGCCAGCTCCTCCATCCGCGCCCGGTCATCGGGGAAGCGGCGGTAGAACGCGAGGGACTTCCTGCGCATGATCTCCCAGGTCGCGGAGTAGACCTCGTCGGGAGTCCGACCCACCGCGGGCAGGCCGCCCGTCATGATCGCACCGGCGAGCGTCTCCGGGCGCGTGGACATCCAGTGCAGGGTCGTGAACCCGCCGAACGACTGCCCGATGGGCGTGACGGTCTCTGCGCCCAGACGGTGCAGCACGTCCAGGGCGTCGTCGACGATCGCGTCCGCGCGGAAGTGGGTGAGATACTCCGCGGCGGAGGCGGGGTCCGCCGTGCGCAGCGTCGTGCCGGCTGCATCCGCAGACGTGCCGGACACCCCTGCCGGGGTCTCGAACACTCCGGCCGGGGTCTCGAACACTCCGGCCGAGGTCTCGGATACCTCCGCCGAGGTGCTGGTCGGCTGCTGCACAGCCGGCACCTCGGCGGGGGTCCCGGGCAGCAGCCCCGGGGCCGGTGTGTCGAGGCCCAGCGGTGTCGATCGCCCGGTGCCGCGCTGGTCGAGCAGGATGAGACGGTAGTCCTCGAGTACGCGCGGCAGCCACGACGGCGACGCCGGCTCCAGCGAGGGCCTGGGCGCCTCGACCCCGGGTCCGCCCTGCAGGTACACGGCGAATGGGCGAGCCTCGCCGCCATGGCCGGTGACGACACGGGCGAACACCTCGATCGTGCCCCGCTGCGGGCGGGAGCGATCGAGCGGGACCTCGATCGTGAGGTCGCGGACGTGGAGCCCGGGGAGTGCGAAGCTGAGGTCGTTCGACATGGAGTTCACACTACTCGGGCGCCGTTCGACCGGAGCCTCACTCAGCCCGCGCCTCGCTCAGTCTGCAACCCACTCAGCCCGCGCCTCACCCAGCCAGCGACCCACTCAGCCCTTGATGCGCGAGCCGTGGCCCTCCCACTCCTTCTCACGCAGCGTGTACTTCTGGATCTTGCCGGTGGAGGTCTTGGGCAGGACCGGGAGGAACTCGAACGCTCGAGGGGTCTTGTAGCGCGCGAGGCGGTCGCGGAGGAACTCGGACATGTCCTCCTCCGCGACGCTCGAGCCTTCCTTGAGCACGACGAACGCCTTGGGGCGCTCTCCCCACTTGTCGTCGGGGATCCCCACGACCGCGACGTCGTCGACGTCCGGGTGCGCGGCGATCGCCTGCTCGACCTCGATGGTCGAGATGTTCTCCCCGCCGGACACGACGACGTCCTTCGCACGGTCGCGCAGCTCGACGTACCCGTCCGGGTGCATGACCCCCAGGTCGCCGGAGTGGAACCAGCCGCCGGCGAACGCGGTGGCTGTGGCAGCTTCGTCGTTGTAGTAGCCCTTCATGACGTTGTTGCCCCGCATCACGACCTCGCCCATCGTCGTCGCGTCGGCCGGCACGTCGACCAGCTCCTCGCCCTCGACGTCGGTGCGGACCACACGGACGCGGTCGGCGGTGAGCATGCCGACGCCCTGGCGGGCGAGCTTCGCGGAGCGCGCCTCCCCGTCCAGGTCGCTCCACGTCTCCTGCCACTCGCACACCGTGTAGGGCCCGTAGGTCTCCGTGAGCCCGTACACGTGGACGATCTCGAAGCCCATGGCGGCCATGCGCGACAGCATCGACGGGCTGGGCGGTGCGGCCGCGGTCGTGATGACGAGGCGGTGCTCGAGATCATGTGCCTCGGCCGCGTCCATGATCGTGGAGACGACGGTCGGGGCTCCGTTGAGGTGCGTGACGCCGTGCGTGTCGATGAGGTTCCAGATGACCGGGCCCCGGACCTCGCGCAGGCAGACCTGGACGCCGCCCGCGGCTGCGAGCGCCCATCCGGTGCACCAGCCGCTGCAGTGGAACATGGGCAGCGTCCACAGGTAGACGGAGTCCTTGCCGAACCCGGAGTGCACGATCTCCGACAGCGCGTTGAGGTAGGCGCCGCGGTGGGAGTACATGACGCCCTTGGGCCGCCCGGTGGTCCCCGAGGTGTAGTTGATCGACAGGGTCTGGTCCTCATCCGCGACGGCCCAGACGAGGTCGGTGTCGTCCTGGTCGGCCCCCGCCAGGAAGTCGTCCAGCGTCAGGACGCGGGTGCCCGCGGGGTGCGCACGGCCCGCGGGCTGGTCCGCGTGCTGGGTGTCCTCGGCCAGCACGATGGTGAGGACCGACTCGAGCTCAGGGGCGACCTGCGTGATGTCCGGCCAGTAGACGGTGTCCAGGACCAGTGCCTTCGCGCCGGAGTGGTCGCAGATGTAGCGGACCTCCTCGGGAGCGAGGCGGGTGTTGATGGACACCAGCACGGCATCGATGAGCGGCACCGCGAACTGCGCGATGAGCATCTCCGGCAGGTTCGGCATCATGTAGGCGACTCGGTCGCCGGGCTGGATCCCCGCGGCGCGCAGGGCACGCGCGCGGTGCTCGACCGCCGCGTGCAGCTGCGCGTAGGTCCAGGTGTCGTCGCCGTAGACCAGGGCGGTCCTGTCCGGGTACACCGCCGCCGACCTCGCGAGGAAGGTCAGTGGCGTGAGCTCCGTCTTCCACGTCTCCACAGTGTCGTCCTCCTCAGTTCTCAGTTCGCGAAGGCGTTGATGCCGGTCATCGCACGGCCCAGCGTGAGCTGGTGGACCTCATGGGTGCCCTCGTAGGTGAGGACGGTCTCGAGGTTGATCGCGTGCCGCAGCGGCGAGTACTCGCTGGTGATGCCGGATCCGCCGAACAGGGCGCGCAGGTCGCGCGCGATGTTCATGGCGGTGTCGACGTTCACCATCTTGCCCAGGCTGATCTGCTCGGGACGCACCCCGGCGGGGGAGTCCTTGAGGCGGCCGATGTGGGCGGCCGTGAGCGTGATCGCGGAGTACTGCCCGAACGCCTTCGCGAGCTTCTGCTGCGAGATCTGGAACGACGACAGCGGGCGATCGAACTGGATGCGCGTGTCGGTGTAGCGCAGCGCCTCCTCCAGGGAGTCGCGCGCGGCGCCGGTCACGCCGAACACGATGCCGTAACGGGCCTCGGACAGCGCGGACAGCGGGCCCTTGAGGCCGGACGCCTTCGGCAGCATGGCGGATTCCGGCAGGCGCACGTTGTCGAGCACGATCTCACCGGTGATCGACGCGCGCAGCGACAGCTTCCGCTGGACCTCGGGGGTCTCCACACCGGGGGTGTCCGAGGGCACCACGAAGCCGCGGACGACACCCTTCTCGCCGGTCTTCTCGTTGACCTCGTCCGTCTTGGCCCAGACGACCATGACATCGGAGACCGGCGAGTTCGTGATCCACATCTTCGCGCCGTTGAGGATCCAGTCGGACCCGTCCTTCGTCGCGCGGGTCTTCATGCCCGCGGGGTCGGAGCCGACGTCCGGCTCCGTGAGGCCGAAGCAGCCGATCGCCTTGCCGGCGGCCATCCGCGGCAGCCACTCCTGCTTCTGCTCCTCGGAGCCCCAGTGGTGGATCGAGAACATCGCGAGCGAGCCCTGGACGCTCACGAGCGAGCGCAGACCTGAGTCCACGGCCTCCAGCTCGCGGCAGGCCAGGCCGTACTGCGTCGCCGTGGAGCCTGCGCACTCGTACCCCTCGAGGTGCATGCCGAGCACACCCAGCTCGCCGAGGCCCTCGGCCAGCTCACGAGCGGGGATGGTGCCGTCGAGGTACCAGTCACCGATGCTGTCGCGGACGTGCTCGTCCAGCCAGCTGCGGACGACCCCCGCCCACTCCAGGTCCTCCTTCTCGAAGATCTCATCGACCTGCAGGATCTGATCCGGAGTCTGGGTCTTCCCCTTGGTGACGGCCATGTGCGCGTCCTTCCTCTCGATCACTGCGGGAAGCCGCCTCGCGGTGCCGCAGTGGGGTTCCCCCGATCAGCGAACTCTTCAGGAACGATGCGATGATCGGGGACTGTGACTGTACGACGACTCAGTGTAATCGGAGCCACAGGCTCGATCGGCACCCAGGCCCGCGACGTGCTCCGGCTGCATCGGGGACGCTTCCGCGTGACGGGGCTCGCCGCCGGCGGGAACCTGGCGGAGCTCGCGGCCCAGGCCGTGGAGTTCTCCGTCCCCGCGATCGGTCTGGCGCTCCCGCCTGCCGGCACCGCCGCCGAGGCCCGGGCCGCCATCCGCTCCGCCCTCGCCTCCGAAGCCGCCCGCCAGTCTCTGCCGGACCCGGTCGAGGTGATTGAGATCGGCCCGGAGGCCCCTGCGGCGATCGCCGCGCTGCCCACCGACGTCGTGCTCAACGCCGTGACGGGTGCCGCGGGCCTCGACGGGACCCTGGCGGCGCTGGAGGCCAGCACGGACGTCGCACTGGCGAACAAGGAGTCCCTCATCATCGGAGGCGACGTGGTGCTGGGGGCCGCTGCGGCCTCGGGAGCGAAGCTCATCCCTGTCGACAGCGAGCACTCGGCGATCGCCCAGGCGCTGCGCGCGGGTCGTGCGGACGAGGTGTCGAAGCTCATCGTGACAGCATCCGGGGGGCCCTTCCGCGGGTTCACCCGCGAGCAGCTGATGGCCGTGACGCCGGAGCAGGCTCTCGCCCACCCCACGTGGGACATGGGACGCGTCGTCACGACGAACTCCGCCGGTCTGGTCAACAAGGGCCTCGAGGTCATCGAGGCCCACCTGCTGTTCGGCATCCCCTACGAGCGGATCGAGGTCGTCGTCCACCCGCAGAGCCAGGTGCACTCGATGGTCGAGTTCACCGACGGCTCGACGATCGCCCAGGTGTCGCCCCCGGACATGCGCCTGCCCATCGCCTACGCGCTGGGAGCGGGGGAGCGGATCAGCTCCGGTGCCCCCGCCAACGACTGGACGCGAGCGAGCACGTGGACCTTCGAACCCGTCGATCACGAGGCGTTCCCCGCACTCGGGCTGGCAGTGGACGCGGGCCGTCGCGGCGGGACCTTCCCCGCCGTCTACAACGCGGCGAACGAAGTGCTCGTCGACGCCTTCCACGACCGCCGCATCCCCTTCACCGGGATCGCGGACGGCATCGCCGCGGCACTCGCGGAGCACGGCCGCGGACACGAGACCGACGGGGACGGCTTCACCGCTGCGGAGGGGGCCGCCCGCTCTGACGTTGGGAGATCAGATGCGGCCACACCGCTCACCCGCGAGGCGGTGCTTGCGGCGGACGAACGTGCGCGCGTGTTTGCCAGCGAGTGGATAGCCCGCCGCACCGGTGAGGGAGCCGCCACCGCATGACCGCGCTGCTCTACACGATCGGCGTCGTCCTCTTCCTCGTCGGCATCTCCGCCTCCATCGCGCTGCACGAGCTCGGGCACCTCGTCCCGGCCAAGCGGTTCGGGGTGAAGGTCACCCGGTACATGATCGGATTCGGCCCCACCCTGTGGGCGAAGCGCCGGGGCGAGACCGTGTACGGGGTCAAGGCGCTGCCGCTGGGCGGCTTCATCGCGATGCCCGGCATGTACCCGCCGGAGGACAAGTCGAACACCCGACTGGACGGCAGCGGCCGCCGCGCCCGCCGCAGGAGGCCCCGACTGTTCGCCGGGGCGATGGAGGACGCACGCGCGTTCTCGAACGAGGAGCTGGAACCGGGGGAGGAACACCGCGCGTTCTACGCGCTGAGCGTGCCGAAGCGACTCGCCGTCATGTTCGGCGGTCCCTTCGTCAACCTGGTCCTGGGGATCCTCGCGCTCGCCGTGAGCCTCCTGGCCATCGGTGTGCCCGCCCCCACGACCACGGTGCAGACCGTCGTCGAATGCGCCGTGCCCGCGCAGGTCGCAGCGGAGCGTTCAGCGGAGGAGCAGGCGGAGTGCCAGCCCGACGACCAGCTCACCCCCGCGTGGGAGCTCGGCATCGAACCGGGGGATGAGATCCTCGCCGTCGACGGGAGTCCCGCGACGGATTGGGACACGATGACGGAGCTGATCCGCGACGCCGCCGGGCAGACCGTGCCCGTCACGATCGAGCGCGCGGGCGAGGAGCGCACCCTCGACGTGCCGATCATCGAGACGGAGCGCCCTGCGCTCGACGACGACGGTGAGCCGATCGTGGAAGCCGACGGCACCACGAGGACGGTGTCCGCAGGGTTCCTGGGCGTGGGCCCGACGCAGGAGTACCAGCCGATCCCGGTGGTCGAGTTCCCCGTGGAGGCCGCGCAGGCGGTCGGCGACACGTTCTACGCGCTCGCCACTCTCCCGCAGAAGCTCGTGGAGATCGCGCACGTCGCCTTCTCGGACGAGCCGCGTGATCCGGAGGGCCCGATGGGCATGGTGGGAGTGGGCCGGGTCGCCGGTGAGATCGCGTCGACGGACGAGGTCGAGACCGCCAGCGGCGAGGTCATCACGCTCGACATGGTCGACAAGGCGCAGACCGGCGTCGGGCTCTTCGCCTCCCTCAACCTGTTCCTCTTCGCCTTCAACATGGTGCCGCTCCTGCCCCTGGACGGCGGGCACATCGCCGTCGCGCTCTACGAGGGTGCCCGCCGGAGGATCAGCACGTGGCGGGGCCGGGGGATCGTCGGCCCGTTCGACACTGCGCGGCTGCTGCCGCTGACCTACGTCGTCGTCGCGTGCTTCCTGGCGATGACGGCGCTGCTCCTGTACGTCGACATCGTCAAACCCGTGCGCCTGTTCGGCGCCTAGCGGCGTGCCCCGCCTCACCCCCGGCGTCCAGGGTGTTCCCGGGGCCGCGGAGTACCATGGTGGACGACGTCCGGACCCGACCTGCTCGAAGGGAACCACATCTGTGACCGCAGTGAACCTGGGTATGCCCGCACCTCCTCCACCCGTCCTCTCGCCGCGCAGGAAGACGCGGCAGATCAAGGTCGGCAAGGTGGGTGTCGGGTCCGACCATCAGGTCTCCGTCCAGTCCATGACGACGACGAAGACCACCGACATCAACGGCACTCTGCAGCAGATCGCAGAACTCACGGCGGCCGGCTGCGACATCGTGCGCGTGGCCTGCCCCGCGACAGAGGACGCTGAGGCGCTCCCGGCGATCGCGCAGAAGTCCCAGATCCCGGTCATCGCGGACATCCACTTCCAGCCCAAGTACGTCTACAAGGCGATCGAGGCCGGCTGTGCGGCGGTGCGCGTGAACCCGGGCAACATCCGCAAGTTCGATGATCAGGTCAAGCAGATCTCGAAGGAGGCGGCCGACGCCGGCGTTTCCATCCGCATCGGCGTGAACGCCGGTTCCCTGGACAAGCGGCTGATGGAGAAGTACGGCAAGGCGACGCCGGAGGCGCTCGTCGAGTCCGCGGTCTGGGAGGCATCGCTCTTCGAGGAGCACGGCTTCAACGACTTCAAGATCTCCGTGAAGCACAATGACCCCGTCATCATGGTCCGTGCGTACGAACTGCTCGCAGAGCGCGGCGACTGGCCGCTGCACCTGGGCGTGACGGAGGCAGGACCTGCGTTCCAGGGGACGATCAAGTCCGCCACCGCATTCGGCACGCTGCTCAGCCAGGGGATCGGCGACACCATCCGCGTGTCCCTGTCCGCACCCCCGGTCGAGGAGATCAAGGTCGGCAATCAGATCCTCGAATCGCTGAATCTGCGCCCGCGCAAGCTGGAGATCGTGTCCTGCCCGTCCTGCGGCCGCGCCCAGGTGGACGTCTACTCGCTCGCGGACAAGGTGACAGCAGGCCTCGAAGGGCTCGAGGTGCCGCTGCGCGTCGCCGTCATGGGCTGCGTCGTCAACGGACCCGGCGAAGCGCGGGAAGCCGACCTGGGAGTCGCGAGCGGCAACGGCAAGGGACAGATCTTCGTCAAGGGCGAGGTCATCAAGACGGTGCCGGAATCCGCGATCGTCGAGACGCTCATCGAAGAGGCCATGCGGATCGCGGACGAGAGCGGCCTGGCCCAGGGCGCTGCCGAGGTCGTCGTCGGATGACCCCGCACGCTCGGTGAGGATCCAACCGCTCACACACCGGTACACGGACTGGCTCATGCACGTCCTGCAGGCGGACCCGGCGCGGAACTGCTATCTGCTGGCACTCGTGAACGCGCGGGGCTCAGCGGACATCTCCGGCCCCTCCGGCACGCTCTACGGAGTGTTCGACGAGTTCGGACCGATCGCCGCGTACTGGCTGGGAGGGAGCGTCGTCGCCGTCGACGCGACACCGGAGACGAACAGGCCGATCGCCACCCTGCTCAATGCGCGGGGACGCTGGTCGACCTCGTTCATCGGCGACGCCTCATGGGTCCTCGACCTCACGGATCAGCTGAACTGGGGAGAGGCGCGGGGAGTACGGCCCGCGCAGCCCCTCCTCGTCTGCGAACGGGACCCGGATGTGTTCGCCCACCCCGGTGTGCGACTGGGTGTCGCCGCAGACTTCGCCCCGGTCTTCGCCGCGTCCGTGGAGATGTTCACGGAGGAGGTGGGCTTCTCTCCGATCGAGCACGGGCAGCGCGAGTACCGTGCGCGAGTGCGCAGCCTGCTCGACCACCGCAGCACTCTGCTCGTCATGTCGGAGCGGGGACCCGACGGCGGCCCGATCCGCGAATGGCCCGCAGCCGGCAGCTGGCAGCAGGTGGTCTTCAAGGCGGATCTGGGGATCCGGTCCGCTTCCGCGGTCCAGGTGCAGGGGGTGTGGACCCACCCGGACTTCCGCGGGCGGGGGATCGCGAGTGCCGCGATGGTGGCCGTCTCGGCCCACACGATGCAGCATGTCGCCCCGACGGTGAGCCTGTACGCGAACTCCTACAACGCTCCTGCGCTGCGCGTGTACGAGAAGGCCGGCTACGTCCAGCGCGGCACCTTCGCGACCGTCATGTACTGACGAGTGCCCGTCTACCTGGACGACCGTCCCCGCAGCCTGTCCATGTCCCGTCTGTCCTTCTTCGTGGGCCGCCCCATCCCCTTGTCCCGGCGCGGCACAGGAGCGCGCAGTGCGGGGTCCGGGGGAGGCGTGCGGTCCTCGTAGCACTGCCGCGCGATCGGTGCCCCGGCGCGCGTGGACAGCATCGCGCGGACGACGAGGATGCGCTCCCCGCCCGGAGTGCGCGCACGGATCGTCTGCCCGGCCGTGATCTTCGAAGCAGGCTTGACCCGGGCTCCGTCGACGTGGACGTGACCGCCCTTCGCCGCGGCGGTGGCGGCGGAGCGTGCGCGGAACATGCGCACTGCCCACAGCCACACGTCGACCCGCATCGAGGCTCCTGGGGTGACATCCGGTTCCGGCATGCATGCAGACTACCCGCGGGGGATATCGTGTGGATGAAACCGAGTGGCTCGAGGAGAGGGACATCCCCGTGGTATCTCAGTGCGTCGGACGACGAGCGCTCCAGACCGCGGCGATACTCGCCGTCGCTGTGATCGGGCTGATCGGCTGCGGACCGCCCAGCCCGGAGGACGCTGAGCGGATGCGTCAGGAATTCGTCAGTGAGCTGCCCGACGGACTCTTCTCAGAAGCCGAAGCCGGGGCGAACGGCTTCCACGGAGTCGTGGCCGAGGGCGCCGATGCGGTGTCGGTGTCCGAACACGCGTGGCGGTTCATCGACGACGAGCTGGGGACAGTCGACCTCGAGTCGCCGGAGGGTGCGTCACTCTCCGTCCTCCGCGAGGGCGCCGACTCCCAGGAGCATCTCGCCGCTGCGGTCGGGATCCTCCTGGACGATCGCATCGCACCGCTGGTGACGGACGCCGAACCGGCCACACGCGTGAGACTGGACATCGCACCGACGGGCGAGCTCAGCGCCGGTGTGACGTCCGAGGCGCAGGCCGAGCTCGTCGATGCCTTCGACGCGACGGTGTCCGCCACGGAGCAGGCGGGGCTCGACGCGACGACCGTCACGGGAAGCACGAATGCGCAGGAGATGCCCGAGGTCCACGCCACGGTCGAGGGACCCGGCTATGGAACCGCAGGGGGGGCTCGTGGGCTCTGTCCTGGCCGCCGTGGACAGCCGTGAGTTCGAGGAGGCCGCTTTCGTCGGGGTCGTGTGCAGCGGGCGGAACGCCGAGGTTGCGGCCTATGCGGGTGCAGAGTGCACCGTCGGCATCGATCTCACGCACGCGGGTGGGGATCCGCACGAGCTCGAGGCCGCGGCCGGGGCGATGCACGCAGAGCTCTCCGAGCACTACCCGACGCTGGTCACCGTGAATGACCAGAGCACAGGGGAGACTGAGGGCCAGCTGACCCCTGCTGGCTGACCCCTGCTGGCTGACCGCTGCCGAGCGACCCCTGCCGATTGAGTTCGACGGCGCAGGCGAGAGGGGTCGCTTAACGGTCGTTAGAACTCTCACGCTATGCTCAGTCACGAACATCTGCATCCCATTTCCGGTGTGGAGTCGGCAACCGCCCTCGGCGGCCGTCCGTGCTCCCGCCGCTGGACCAGGAAGGCGCGCGTGAACACGTCCTCCAAGAACAAGAAGAAGGGCGGCTTCGACGTCCAGCCCTTCATCAAGCCCGCCCTCATCGCCGGCGGCGCGATCGTCGTGCTCGCAATCATCGTGCTCATCGCGATCTGGTTGCGCACGATCCCGTCGGTCGAGGCCTTCATCGAGAAGTACCCGGGGCAGGACCCGGTGAATGAGGTCGAGTCGGGTCTGCCCGCATGGCTCGGCTGGCAGCACTTCCTCAACGCGTTCTTCATGCTCCTCATCATCCGCACCGGCATCCTCGTGCGGATCACGGAGCGGCCCAAGGGCCACTGGACCCGGAACAACAAGGGCCTCATCAAGACGAAGAAGGCTCCTGCGAAGATCACGATGAACCTCTGGACGCACTACATGGTCGACGCACTGTGGGTCCTCAACGGCATCGTGTTCTTCGTGCTGCTCTTCGCGACGGACCAGTGGAAGCGCGTGGTCCCGCTCAGCTGGGACATCTTCCCGCATGCGATCTCCTCGGCGCTGCAGTACGCGTCCCTGGACTGGCCGGCGGAGATGGGCTGGACGAACTACAACGCCCTCCAGCTGCTCGCCTACTTCACGGTCATCTTCATCGCTGCGCCGATCTCGCTCATCACCGGCCTGCGGATGTCGAACGCCTGGCCGGAGGACTCGGGGATCAACAAGATCTTCCCGGCTCCGGTGGCACGCGCACTCCACTTCCCGACGATGGTGTTCTTCCTCGTCTTCATCGTGATCCACGTCTTCCTCGTGTTCGTCGGTGCGGTCGTGGGCGGCCACGGGATCTTCGGCAACCTCCAGCACATGTATGCGGCGTCCCCCGACGCACCGTGGTTCGCGTTCATCATGTTCGCGCTCTCGATCGTCGTCATGGTCGCAGCCTGGTTCCTGGCGCGGCCGATCTTCCTCACCCCCATCGCCAACATGTTCGGCAAGGTGAGCCGCTGACGGGAGCGGTCTCCTCAGCCCCGTCCGCAGGACGCGCGAACGCCCGGCACCCATGAATGATGGGGCCGGGCGTTCGCGCGTCCTGCGATGCCGCCTCGGGCAGTCTGGGGCCGTCTCAGGCCGTCTCAGGCCGTCTCAGGCGTCGAATCGGACGGAGGGCTTGGGCCGCTCATCGACGGTCAGGGAGAACACGTCGGGTCGTGCGTAGTGACCGGTCGGGTCGAAGTCGAAGGTGAAGCGGGAGCGCTCGGCCACGTCGATGTCGGCGGTGAGGATCGCCTCGCGGTCGTACACGGGCCCGGCCAGCACATCGCCGGACGGCCCGATGATGACGCTGCCGCCGCGGATCAGGTAGCCCGCGTCGTCCCCCTCCAGCACGGAGTCGTAGTCGTCGGCGAATGCATCCCGTCGGATCGCCTGGCACGACCCGAGGACGAAGCACCGTCCCTCGAGTGCGATGTGCTGCATCGTCGACTGCCAGGAGTCGCGGTCGTCGACGGTGGGTGCGCAGTAGATCTCGACTCCCTTCGCATACATCGCCTGCCGCATCAGCGGCATGTAGTTCTCCCAGCAGATGACCGATCCCACGCGTCCGAAGCCCGTGTCGTCGACGGGCAGCGTCGAGCCGTCCCCGAAGCCCCACACCAGCCGCTCGGCTCCGGTCGGCATGAGTTTGCGATGGTGTCCGACGACCCCGGCCTCGGGACTGATGTGGACGGAGGTGCAGTAGAGGGTCCCGCCGTCCTTCTCGATGATGCCCACGACCACGAACACATCGTGTCTCGCTGCGGCCTCCGCGACCGTGGCGATCTCCTCCCCGTCGAGCGAGACGGCCGCGGCGGCGTACCGCGCGTACTCATCGCGCCCCTGCTCGGTGCGCTTCCCCAGGGGCGCGCCGAAGGTGAGGCCCTTCGGATACGTGCCGATCATCGCCTCGGGCAGCACCGCGAGACGTGCGCCCCGTCCGGCCGCATCGGCGATGAGGTCCGCGACCTTCCGTGCGGTCGCAGGGGAGTCGAAGGGGATGGGTCCGGACTGGATGACGGCGACGGTCGTCGTGCTCATGCTGTGCTCCTCGGGATGGTGGGCTTCCATCCAGAACGTTAGTGCACTCACTGTTGCGGCGGAAGGTCCAGGCCCCGTGCGTTCGCCTCGGCACGGGGGCTCTGCGATTCCTCGGTCCGGTCACCGGCCCGGTGATAGAGTTCCAGCGTCCGTCCCGTCGTCGATCCGTCCTTCGAGGAGTGCCTGTGCCCCTGCGCATGTCCAGTCTGTTTGTGCGTTCTCTCAAGGAGGACCCGGCAGACGCCGAGGTCGCGAGCCACAAGCTCCTCCACCGCGCCGGCTACATCCGCCGCTCCGCCCCGGGCATCTACACGTGGCTGCCGCTGGGCCTCGCAGTGCTGCGGCGCATCGAGACGGTCGTGCGGCAGGAGATCGAGCGGGCGGGATCGCAGGAGGTGCACTTCCCCGCGCTGCTTCCGGCGGAGCCGTACAAGGCATCGGGCCGCTGGGAGGCGTTCGGCGACCTCCTCTTCGAGCTCAAGGACCGCAGGGAGGGCGACTACCTGCTCGCGCCCACCCATGAAGAGGTCTTCACGCTTCTCGTCAAGGACCTCTACGGCTCCTACAAGGACCTGCCGCTCAGCCTCTACCAGATCCAGACGAAGTACCGCGATGAGGCCCGCCCGCGTGCGGGTCTGCTGCGCGGTCGCGAATTCATCATGAAGGACGCGTACTCCTTCGACCTCGATGACGAGGGCCTCGACGCGTCCTACCATGCGATGCGGGAGGCGTACGTCCGCATCTACGACCGGCTGCGCCTGCCGTATGTGATCGTCGAGGCGACTCCGGGTGCTATGGGCGGCGCCGGCACAGAGGAGTTCCTCTACCCGTCCGCCGTCGGCGAGGACACCTACGTGCGCACCGCGGGCGGCTACGCGGCGAACGTCGAAGCCGTCACGACGGTGGCTCCGGAGCCCGTCGCCTGGACGGACACCCCGCAGGCGCACATCGAGCCGACCCCGGACACTCCGACGATCGCAACGCTCGTCGACGCGGCCAACGCGCAGCAGCCGCGCGAGGATCGGCCCTGGACCGCTGCAGACACGCTGAAGAACGTCGTCGTCGCGGTCACCCATGCGAACGGTGAGCGCGAGGTGATGGTCATCGGTCTGCCAGGCGACCGCGACGTCGACCTGGACCGCGCCGAGGGCACGGGACGACTGGGCGACGGCGAGATCGCCGTGGAGCCCGCGACCGAGGCCGACCTCGCGGGCCTGCCTCAGCTGGTCAAGGGCTACATCGGACCCGGAATCTCGCTGGAGGAGCCCTTCCTGGGACTCGAGGGCGCGTCAGGTCTCCGCTATCTCGTCGATCCGCGGATCGCGGACGGTACCCGGTGGGTCACCGGTGCGAACCAGCACGGGCACCATGTCTTCGACCTCGTCTTCGGACGCGACTTCGTGGCGGACGGCACGATCGAGGCCTCTGAGATCCGTCCCGGCGACGAGGCACCGGACGGCTCCGGTCCGCTGGAGCTCGCCCGCGGTGTGGAGATCGGCCAGGTCTTCAAGCTGGGCCGCAAGTACGCCGAGGCGCTGGGGCTGACGGTCCTCGACGAGAACGGCAAGTCCCGCGTCGTGACGATGGGCTCCTACGGTGTGGGCGTGTCCCGCGTCATGGCGTGCATCGCGGAGGAGTACCACGACGACCGCGGTCTCATCTGGCCGCAGCACCTCGCGCCCGCGGATGTCCACATCGTCGCCACCGGCAAGGACGCCTCGATCTTCGAGACCGCAGAAGCACTGACCGCTGAGCTCGAGACCCGCGGCCTCCGCGTGCTGCTCGACGACAGGCCCAAGACGAGCCCGGGTGTGAAGTTCGGCGATGCGGAGCTCCTGGGGATCCCCACGGTCCTCGTGGTGGGCCGTGGTCTCAAGGACGGGAACGTCGAGCTGCGGAATCGTGCAGACGGCACGTCCGCTGACGTCGCAGTCGCAGACGCGGTCGCGGCGGTCGTGGACCAGGTCGACGCCGGCTACGCGCTCGTCGGCGATTCCCGCACCACCTACCTCGTGTGACCGCTGCGGCAGGCTCGGCCATCGAGGTGACGCTGGGGCTCATCCTGCTCCTGTTCGCCGTCGGACTGCTCGCCGGGTGGATCGATGCGGTGGTGGGAGGCGGAGGCCTCGTCCAGCTCCCCGCGCTGCTGCTGGTGCCCGGGATCACCGCCGTCCAGGCACTCGCGACCAACAAGGTGGGGTCGATCGCCGGGACGACGGTCTCGTCCCTGACGTACCTGCGACGCGTCACCCCGGATCGGTCCGCGACGTTCCCCGCCGCGGGCCTCGCGCTCGTCGGATCGGTGCTGGGCGCGATGCTCGCCGCGCTCATGCCCGAGGCGGTGCTGCGCCCGGCGATCCTCGCCGTGCTCGTGGCAGTCGCGGTCTTCACACTCATGAAGCCCAGCCTGGGGGCTGAGGCGCGTCTGCGGTTCCCGCCGGACTCCGCGGCCCACCACACCTCGGCATGGGCGCTGGGCTTCTTCGTCGGTGTCTACGACGGCGCGCTCGGGCCGGGGACGGGGTCATTCCTCGTGATCGGCTTCGTCGCACTGATCGGCTTCAGCTTCCTGCAGGCGTCCGCCTCGAGCAAGGTCATCAACTGGGCCACGAACCTCGGTGCGCTGCTGTTCTTCATCCCCGCAGGCCACGTCGTGTGGTCCCTGGGCCTGGCGATGGCGCTGGGCAACCTGACGGGCGGCTACATCGGAGCGCGGACGGCGATCCGCCTGGGCAGCGGGTTCGTCCGCGTCGTCTTCATCGTGGTCGTGGGTGCGATGGTGCTGAGCATGGGATGGTCCATGCTCTCCGGGGCACTCGGGCGCTGAGGCTCAGCCCAGCGGCTTGAGCCGGTGGGCACTCACGCCGTGCACGCTGACGTGCGAGAGCGCTCGGGCGACCCACAGCGAACGGGCCGCATCGCCCCAGGCCTTCTGCGTGCCGCCCAGTGCGGAGCGCAGGTACCAGAACATGTTCTCCACCTCGCGTGCGACGGCGGCGCCGACGCCCAGCGCGGGGTCGACGGCTGCACATCTGCACAGCTCCGCGGCGAACTCGCGCAGCCACGCGGCCTGCCCCTCCGGGTCCACCGCGGGGATCTCCGCCATCCGGTTCCAGAGGAGGGGCGCGATCATGTATTCGGCGGGCCCGGTGAGCGGCTGCGGGTCGATGGCCTTCCACGTCGCGATCCCCGAGGCGTCGGGGTGCCCGGCGAGGATGTTGTAGTAATGGAGGTCCGCGTGGAGCAGCCACGACTCCTCCGAGCGTGCGAGCCGTTCGATCCACATCCGCGCAGCGTTCACGACGGACCAGTCCGCCAAGGTGAAGTCGGGGAAATCCCTTAGCAGGGCGGAGTCGGTCTCGAAGCGATCGAGCCACCCTGCGGCGATGTCCTGGACGCGGACCAGACCCGGCACCCCGGGCACCCGCAGCGCCTGGGCGAGCTGCCCCCACGTCGCCGGCACCTGGTCCAGGGGGAGTGCTGAGAGGTTCGTCTCCGTCCGCAGCCGCTCCTGGAGCGTCGCCCGGAAGCTCGAGTCATCCGCCAGCACCTGCACGGCCCCGCGACCGTTCCACGCGCGGAGCGCGTCGAGGATCTGCGCGTGGACGCGCGGGTTGTCCACGTTCGGCGCCGCGAAGCGGATGATCGCGGGGCGACGCTCCTGGGTCAGGACGGGGAGGACCAGCGATTCGCAGCCAGCCCACGGACTCGTGGGCTGCGGGTCGAGGGTGAGGCCCCAGCGATCGACGAGCTCGATGACCATGAAGTCGAGCGCCCGGGTCCACGCGTGGGTGTGATGCTCCCCGTTGATCTCCCGCGCCGTCTCATACAGCACGTTCGGAACTCTCATCCGTCCTCCTCGGGAGTCCGCTGGGTGACCTCGAAGCGCAGGTCCTGGAAGCCGTCGGCGCGGCGGCGCGCGCGTGCGCTGTCGTCCAACCACGACAGGAAGACCGCGGGCGGAACGGTGCTGCGTGCGCTCCACAGCCGCCCGACCAGGGAGTCCTCCGCGTCGCGTATCGCCGCGAGCGCGGTCTGAGCGTCCTCGGGCGGTTCGGCCACGTCCCAGGCGGGGGAGCTGGAGGGGACGGACACGTTCTCCGCGAGCGACGGTGCGATCGCCGTGATCCCGCTGAGCCCCGCGATCCTGGAGTGCGACTCCTGCCGCGCGGGCGCGTCGGCGGGCAGGTGCACCGACGCCCGCTCGTACACGTACTCCGCTATGTGCGCCGCGGTGATGAGGGCGACGAGCGGGTGCACTCCCGCGCCGTCGGCGGCGGACGAGGATCCGCTCGGGTCGACGGGTGCGCCGGTCGCGTCGCCATCGGTGCGCCCACCGTCGAGCGCGGTACGCACCGCACCGGCGAGGTCGTCGCGGATCGATCCCGCGGCCTCGGGGTCCAGATCGCTGAGGTGCAGCAGGGCACCTGCGGCCACATCCGCGAGGACCACGGCGGTGAGGTCCGTGCCGCGGCCCAGTCCGGGCGAGGCGTCGACGAAGCGCCGGGCCGCATCGGCGAGCCCGTCCGCCGCGGTGAGCGGGGAGGGTTCCGGATTGGGCGGCGGCACCGGTTCGGCGAGGCCCTCGGGCGGGTTCCACGGAGGTCCGACCGCGGCGGCGAACGCAGTGATCGCGTCTGCCGCCTCGTCGTCCGCCTCCGTGGCCGCGAGCGTGCGCGCCACAGCGTCGCGCAGCACGTCCACGGGGGAGAGGTCGGGCATCCGCGGATCCCGATCGAGGCGTATCCCGCAGCCGGTGGCGCCCGCTGTGACGAGGCCGAGGGCCGCGACGAGCACCGTTCGACGAACGGGTCCTCGAACACTCCCTCGCCTGCGCATGGGGACAATCGTAGCCGCAGGTCGCTAGGCTTCCGTGGAGGCGTCCGACGGGTCGCCCGAACGCACGCGAAAGGGATACATGGCACTCCACACAGACAGCATCCGCGACGAGCTCGCGGGTCCACTCGCCGAGGCGGGGCTGGTCGTCGAGGAGGTCCGCGCCCACGCCGCCGGTCGGCATCGGACGCTCACCGTCGTCATCGACCTCGATGCGGATCACTCGGATCCCGTGCCGTTCGACACGGTCACGGAGGCGACCCGCACGGTCTCCGAGGTCCTCGACGGGATCGAGGTCTGGGGAGAGCACCCCTACACGCTCGAGGTCACTTCCCCGGGCGCCGAGCGTCCGCTGACCGAGCCCCGTCACTTCCGGCGCGCCCGTGGACGGCGCGTGCACGCGGAACTCCGGGCGGAGGAAGGGGCCCCGAACAGCGGCGAGACCGTCGAGGGCGTCCTCGCGGACGCGGACGCAGCCGGGATCGTGCTGGACGGCGTCCGGGACGGCGATCGGATCCCCTTCGCGGAGGTCGCGGCGGCCCGAGTCGTCGTCTCCCTGCGCTGACCGGGGCGGACGTTCGCCTATAGTGGTGAGCCCGGGACGGGCCCTGCAGTGCGGGGCGGACATCCCGGGACACGCCGCGCCGCGCAGCACCACTGAGCGCACCACTGAGAAGGACGGGAAGAGATGGACATCGACCTCAGCGCCCTGAGGATGATCGAAACGGACAAGGAGATCCCGTTCGATACCCTCGTCGAGCTCATCGAACAGGCGCTGCTGCTGGCCTATCAGCGCACGCCGGGAGCATGGCAGGACGCCCGTGCCCAGATCGACACGAAGACGGGCACGGCAACCATCTGGGCGGTGGAGTTCGACAACGACGACATCCCGATCGGTGAGTTCGACGACACTCCGGAGGACTTCGGCCGCATCGCGGCGATGACCGCCCGCAACGTCATCCACCAGCGTCTGCGCGATGTCGCGGATGATTCCGTGCTGGGGTCATTCAAGGATCGCGAGGGGGAGCTGGTCTCCGGTCGCATCCAGCAGGGACGGGATCCGCAGATGGTGCAGGTGGATCTGGGCGACGTCGAAGGCGTCCTCCCGCCGCACGAGCAGGTGCCGGGCGAGAGCTACGACCACGGCGAACGCATCCGCGTGCTGATCGTCGACGTGCGGAAGGGGACGAGGGGCCCCGCGATCACCGTGTCGCGCAGCCACCCCGACCTGGTGCGCCGACTCTTCGCGCACGAGGCGCCGGAGATCGCGGACGGGACCGTGGAGATCACGGCGCTGGCGCGGGAGGCCGGGCACCGCACGAAGATGGCGGTCCATGCCACGGCGGCGGGCGTCAACGCCAAGGGCGCGTGCATCGGCGAACTCGGATCGCGCGTCCGCTCCGTCATGGCTGAGCTCGGCCAGGAGAAGATCGACATCGTCGACTGGTCCACGGACCCCGCCGCCTTCATCGCACAGGCACTCTCGCCCGCGAAGGTGAAGAGCGTCGAGGTGCTGGACGCCGCGCAGCGATCCGCACGGGCCACGGTCCCCGCGGACCAGCTGTCGCTCGCGATCGGCAAGGAGGGCCAGAACGCCCGACTGGCCGCGCGCCTCACCAACTGGAAGATCGACATCGTCGCAGGCTGACGGCGCTCACCGCACGCCCGCCCGTCGCGCACGACACACGTGCGCGAGCAGGGGCCCAGGCCTCGGTGCTGTAGACTGCTCTGGTGTCGATGGCAGTGCAGTCCCACCGGGTACCGACCCGGATGTGCATCGCCTGCCGCCGTCGCGCCCCCCAGACGCAGCTCCTGCGGATGGTCGTGCGCGGGACGGACGAACCCCGAATCGTCGTCGACGCGGATCGCGTGCTCCCCGGACGGGGCGCATGGATCCATGATTCGGCCGCGTGCTGGAAGAAGGCACGCGCGAAGAGAGCCTTCGCCACGGCGCTCAGGTCACCCGGTGCACCCGGTCCGGACCTGCCGTGCGACGAGGGATGGGACCACAGGAAGCAGGTATCTCGGATGGATTCCGTGTAGATGAGTGTCGCCCGATGATGACTCGAAACAACGGTCGTGAGCAGTGAGATGAGGACTGCACGACCCTGATGCGGTCCTTCCTGCCCGGGAGGACCCGGACAGGAGAAAAGTGGCCAAGCCCCGTGTCCATGAGCTTGCGAAGCAGCTCGGCACAACAAGCAAGGAAGTGCTCAGCACACTTCAGGAGATGGGCGAATACGTCCGCTCCGCATCATCCACGGTCGAAGCCCCGATCGTCCGTCGCCTGACAGAGGCGTACGAGGCGCAGGGCAGGACCGCCGATTCCGCGAAGTCGGAGACGAAGGCATCGGCGCCCAAGCCGGGTGCCGCTCCGAAGCCCGGAGCCGCGAAGCCGGCACCGGCTGCGAAGCCCGGCCCCAAGGCACCCGCGCCGAAGCCCGGTTCCGCTCCGAAGCCCGGCGCGACCAAGCCCGCGCCGGCGGCCAAGAACGCGCCCGCTGCGAAACCCGCACCGGCTGCAGAGCCGGCTGCCCCCGCGCAGAGCGAGGCACCTGCGGAGAAGACGGATCCCGTCGCCGCACCGGCCGCGAAGCCGGGTCCCGCTGCGAAGCCGGGTCCCAAGCCCGCTCCCGAGGCGCCGGCGGCTGAGCAGGACTCCGCATCGCCGAAGCCCGGCGGCGGCCGTCCCGGCAACAATCCGTTCGCTCCGTCCCAGGGCATGCCCAAGCCGGGCGCGAAGCCAGGCCCCAAGCCGGGGCCCCGTGCTCCGCGCGGTGCCGGCGGCGGCCGTCCTGGCAACAATCCGTTCGCTCCGTCCCAGGGCATGCCCAAGCCGGGTGCGAAGCCGGGCCCCAAGCCCGGTGCCGGCGCTGCGGGACCTCGTCCCGGCGCAGCGCCGAAGCCCGGCGGCGGCGGACCCCGCCCCGGAGTTCCGCGCCCCAACCCGGGGATGCTCAAGAACTCGGCACTCGCCAAGCCCGGCACCGGCGGTCGGGGCCGACCCGGCGGCGGTCCCGGCGGCGCGCCGGGCGGTGCCCCCGGAGCACCGGCGAACAGGGGGCGTCCCGGTGGCGGCCCTCCCGGTCGCGGCTCCGGTCGCGGTCGCGGCAACACGCAGGGCGCATTCGGCCGCGGCGGTGGACGTCCGGCACGCGGACGCAAGTCGAAGCGGGCGAAGCGCGCAGAGCTCGAGCAGATGCAGGCTCCGTCGGTCGGCGGCGTCTCGGTCCCTCGCGGAGACGGCAGCACGCCGCTGCGCCTGCGCCGCGGTTCGTCGCTCGCGGACTTCGCGGACAAGATCAACACCGATCCGACGAACCTCGTCACGATCCTCTTCCACCTGGGCGAGATGGCGACGATCACCGCGTCGCTCGATGAGGCCACCTTCGGTGTCCTCGCGGACGAGCTCGGCTACAAGATCGAGATGGTGTCCCCGGAGGACGAGGACCGCGAGCTCCTCGAGACCTTCGACATCGATCTGACGGAGGAGGGCGACGAAGAGGACATGCGCCCCCGCCCGCCGGTCGTCACCGTCATGGGCCACGTCGACCACGGCAAGACCAAGACGCTCGACGCGGTGCGGTCCGCCAACGTGGCCGGCGGCGAGGCCGGCGGCATCACACAGCACATCGGTGCGTACCAGGTGAACGTCGAGCACGAGGGCGCGGAGCGTGCGATCACGTTCCTGGACACCCCGGGCCACGAAGCGTTCACGGCGATGCGAGCCCGCGGTGCGAAGGCGACGGACGTCGCGATCCTCGTGGTCGCAGCGGACGACGGCGTCATGCCGCAGACGATCGAGGCGCTGAACCACGCGCAGGCGGCCGATGTGCCGATCGTGGTGGCGGTGAACAAGGTCGACAAGGAGGGCGCCAACCCGCAGAAGGTCATGCAGCAGCTGACCGAGTACAACCTCGTGGCGGAGGAGTACGGCGGCGAGACGATGTTCGTCCCGATCTCCGCACTCAAGCGCGAGGGCATCGACAAGCTGCTCGAATCCGTGCTCCTCACGACGGATGCGGCACTCGTGCTCGAGGCGAACCCGAACCGTCGTGCACAGGGCATCGCGATCGAGGCCAAGCTCGACAAGGGCCGCGGCGCCGTCGCGACCGTGCTCGTCGACTCCGGCACTCTGCGTCAGGGCGATGCCATCGTCTGCGGCACCGCGCACGGACGCGTCCGTGCGATGTTCGACGAGAACGGCAACCTGGTCGAGGAGGCGGGTCCGTCCCGCCCCGTGCAGGTGCTCGGCCTGTCGTCCGTGCCGCGCGCCGGCGATACGTTCCTCGCGACTGGCGATGACCGGACTGCTCGACAGATCGCGGAGAAGCGCGATGCGATCGAGCGGAACGCTCAGCAGGCACGCAGCCGGAAGCGGATCAGCCTCGAATCGTTCACGCAGGCGCTCGAAGAGGGCAAGGTCGACATGCTCAACCTCATCCTCAAGGGCGATGTGTCCGGTGCGGTCGAAGCACTCGAGGACTCGCTCCTCAAGATCGACGTGGGCGACGATGTCGACATCCGGATCATCCACCGCGGTGTCGGTGCGATCACGGAGAACGACATCAACCTCGCGACGGTCGACAACGCGATCGTCGTCGGCTTCAACGTCCGCCCGGAGGCGAAGGCGCGCGACCTGGCAGAGGCCGAGGGCGTCGACGTCCGGTACTACTCGGTGATCTACGACGCGATCGACGACATCGAGGGCTCGCTCAAGGGCATGCTCAAGCCGGAGTTCGAGGAGGCCCACACGGGCTCCGCGGAGATCCGCGAGGTCTTCCGCTCGTCCAAGTGGGGCAATATCGCCGGTTCCATCGTCAGGGACGGGACCATCAAGCGGAACGCCAAGGCGCGTCTCACGCGCGATGGCGTGGTCGTGGGCGACAACCTCACGATCGAATCGCTGCGACGGTTCAAGGACGATGCCACCGAGGTCCGCGAGGGCTTCGAATGCGGTATCGGCCTGGGCAGCTTCAACAACGTCCGCGAGGGCGACCTCATCGAGACATTCGAGATGCGCGAGAAGCCGCGCGACTGACTCGCATGACCGTCCGGGGGCGGCTGCGGTGGCGCAGACCGCGTCATCGCAGCCGCCCACGGGCGTCCTCGCACACATCCATCCATGACAGGGAGCCCCCATGGCAGATTCGACACGAGCACGGAAGGTCGCCGACCGGATCAAGGTGATCGTCGCCAGTACGCTCGAGAAGCGGGTCAAGGACCCGCGGCTCGGCTTCGTGACGGTGACCGACGTCCGACTGACGGGTGATCTCCAGAACGCCACCGTCTTCTACACGGTGTTCGGGACGGACACGGACCTCGAGGCGACCCGCGCCGCACTCGAATCGGCCCGCGGGCTCATCCGCTCTGAGGTCGGCAAGGGCCTGACGATCCGTCTGACTCCGACGATCGAGTTCGTGGCTGACGCGGTCCCCGCCGCTGCGGCAGAGCTCGATGAGCTCCTGGCACGGGCGAAGGCCCGTGACGCGGAGATCGCGGAACTGGCGCGTGATGCTGACCCCGTGGGGGACCCCGACCCGTATCGTCGCGGTCCGGACGAGGAGGCATCGGACGCGGAGTCCGGTGCCGACTCCGGTGCGCAGGATCGGTCTCATGACTGACTCGAACTGATGGTTCGACCGTGACTGTCACGGTCACGTTACAGAAGATCACACCCGTGGAGGGCGGCCGCAGAGGCCGCCCTCCACGCGTGTGACCAGGCGTATCACGGGAAGACTTGTGCTCGCCCGTGAGATGAGTACACTTGCTCGAGGTAACGGAACGATCACGAATCTGTGAAGGAACATCCGATTGGGTAAGCACTCGACACCTCAGCAGTCCTGGGTCACGACCGCACGCGATTTTGCGGGCGCGGTGGCAACGCTGCACCGCAAGCCCCAGGGCAGGCACGGCGGCCCCGCACAGGACCGGGAGATGACCGCAACGGGTGTCCTCCACACGGTTCGCCAGCGTCCCATGGTCGCCGCGATCGCCCTTCCCGCCGCCGCGACCGTCGGCATCGTCGCCTCGACCTTCGCCATGGGTCAGGCGGAGTCCGGCGGGACCGTCACTGCTGAGGACACCGCGCAGGTGAGCGACGTCGACACGCAGTCGGCCGACGCGGAGGCCTCGGCTCCCTCTGAGGAGGAGCAGCAGGAGGAGCTCGATCGCGAGCGCGAGGACTACGCCGAGTCCCTCAAGGACGACGACCGGTACGGCGGTGGCGGCGATTCGAGCATGACCGCCGTCCCGACACCCACGCCGACCCCGAGCTCGCCGTCGGCTGACCGCAGCGTGAGCTCGGCGGCCGGCAGTGCCGGTGCAGACGCAGAATCGGGTTCTGGGTCCGAATCCTCCGAGTCTGATTCCTCCGGGTCCGGAGGCTCCGGGGGCGGAGTGTCCGAGGCGCCCTGCTCCGTATCGTCGGAGATCGAATCCGGTCTCACTCCTGGCGGCACCGCGGCGTACCGCGCGGTGTGCGCCGAATTCCCCGAGGTCTCTTCGTACGGCGGGCGCCGTGCCGATCCGGGCTCGGATCACAACAGCGGCAACGCCGTCGACATCATGATCTCCGGTTCGACGGGCGACTCCATCAAGGACTACCTGATCCAGAACAAGGACAAGCTCAACGTCAAGTACGTGATCTGGGAGCAGAAGATCTACGCCTCCTACACGGGCTGGTCCGGTCGTGCGATGGAGGACCGCGGTTCGGTCACCGCCAACCACTACGACCACGTCCACGTCTCGGTGAACTGATCCGGCCTGCCGTGGCCGCTGCGCCGAACGGGTTCCTGCTGCTCGACAAGCCCGCCGGATGGTCGAGCCACCGTGTCGTCTCCCGCGTCAGGAAGTGGCTGGGGACGCGCAAGGTCGGGCATGCGGGCACGCTCGACCCGATGGCCACGGGCGTCCTGGTCGTCGGGGTCGGGCCCTCCACCCGGCTTCTCACATTCGCCGTGGGCCTCGGCAAGACCTACACCGCCACCATCCGGCTGGGCGCGTCGACGCCCACCGACGACGCCGATTCCGCCCCGGACCGCTTCGCCCAGGCCGACCGCCTGGCAGCACTGGATCTGGAGCGGATCGAGGGCGCCCTCGGGTCCCTGCGCGGAGACATCCTGCAGCGGCCCAGCGCCGTGTCGGCCATCAAGGTGGACGGCCGCAGGGCCTACGCCCGTGTGCGGGCCGGCGAAGACGTCGAGCTCGACGCCCGCCCCGTGACGGTCTCCCGTTTCGACGTCGTCTCCGCTCTCCGCAGCTCGACTGCCGTCGCCGAGGACGGGGCTGAGCACGGTGTCGTGGACGTCGACGTCGTCGTCGACTGCTCATCCGGGACCTATGTCCGCGCGCTGGCGCGGGACCTCGGCAATGCGCTCGGCGCCTTCGGCCACCTCACCGCACTCCGTCGCACGCGCGTCGGCGACTTCCCGATCGACGAGGCGCTCACCGTCCCCGACTTCGACGCGCATGCTCCGGTTCCGGAGCTCATCACGCCGGCCGCCGCCGCGGCCGCACTGCTGCCGACCATCGAGGTGTCCGCCGAGCAGGCCGTGCAGCTGCGGCAGGGTCGGTTCCTCGCACAGTCCGCGCTCAGCGCTCCCGCGGCTCCGGAGCCGTACGCCGCGATCAGCGGTGCAGAGAGAGGGGAGCATTGCGAACTGGTGGCCGTGCTCGATCGGCGCGACGATTCGTTCAAGTCCAGAGTCGTCTTCCCTGCCTGAGTACGCCGCCCGCTGAGGCTGGAAGCAACTTAATGTAGTTGCATTTTACGATGCAACCGAAAAAGATTGACACGAGCTGTGATCTGCGCTTCACTGGGAGCATGTTCGTCATGACCGTCGACCAGGTCGATTCCCGGGCTCACGCAGACGCTGTGCCGGCGCTGCTGGCGACTCTGCAGGGCGTGCCGGTGCGGCTTCCCTTCGAGCGCACCGCGGGCGACGAGGTCCAGGCAGTCCTCGAGGACCCTCGTGCGGTCGTCGACGCGTGGGAGGCCATCGTCCGCGACGGGCGGTGGAGGGTGGGCATCGGGATCGGTCACGATGTGGAGCTCGCCGACTCGAGCAGAGCCTCGCGCGGGGGGCCGTTCCTCGGAGCGCGGGACGCCGTCGACGAGGCGAAGGGACATCCTGATCGGGTCGCCGTGCGTGTGTCGCCCTCGGTCGATGATGCGTCCCAGAGTTCCCAGAGTTCCCAGAGTTCCCAGAGTTCCCAAAGCGAGAGCCGCGGCAGCGATGCGAGCGCTGCGGCGCGCGACGCGCAGACAGTGCTCCGCCTGCTCTCGATCGTCATCGACGAGCGGACCGACGCCGGATGGCGAGTCATCGACGCGGCGCGTGCGGCTCCGGATGCCACGCAGGCGCAGCTCGCGGATCAGCTGGGCATCACCCGTCAGGCCGTCTCGAAGGCCCTGCGCACGCACGACGCGGTCACGGTCGACGAGGGCCTGCGCACGGCGGCGCGCCTGCTCGCCCGCACTCTCGAGCTGTGTCCCACGGGCGTGAGCATGACAGCCGCCACGACTCGTGGAGCGGAGGAGGAGCTGTGATGGGCGGAGACGTCGTCACGACCATCGCGGCGCTCGGGGTCGGGATCGTCGCCGCGCTGCTGGGCTGGCCGCTCACGCGGCTGGTGCTCCGGGTGGCCGGCGGCCGGGACCGCGCGCGGGCTGCGCACGCTGAGGCGGACGTCGCAGAGGACTGCGCGGTCGCAGAGGAGGCGGTCGCGGAGGATGTCGAGACCGTCGGGCGGCCCACTGTCGCTGACGAGGTCGAGCCTGCCGCCGATGTCGACGACGACGGGCTCCTGCGCGGAGGGCTGTGGATCGGACTGCTGGAGCGGGGGTTCGTCGCAGGAGGGATCGCTCTGGGGGAGCCGTCGATCCTCGCCGTGGTCGTCGCGATCAAGGGGCTGGGGCGAGTCCCGGAGCTCCTCCGCAGCCCCACGGCCGGGGAACGGTTCATCATCGGCTCGCTGGCGTCGCTCGGAGTCGCGCTGGCCATCGGCGTCATCGGCCGCGCGCTCGTCGGGTGAGACCCTGCGCTACCCTGGACCGGGTGCCTCGCGCATGTGCGGAGGCGACGTCTCCGCGCCGGTCGCCGGCGCGGTCCGCACTGAACCGAGCTCACTGAGAGGACGCAGGTGGACATCTTCCGAAGGCCTGAGGACATACCCGCGGACTACGGCCGCACAGTGATCACCATCGGCAACTTCGATGGTGTGCACCGCGGTCATGCGGTCGTGCTCGACGAGCTCCGAGCAGCGGCGGATTCCCGCGGCCTCCGGTCGGTCGTCGTGACGTTCGATCCGCATCCCAGGATCGTGCACCAGTCGGATTCGCCGGTGGAGCTGATCTGCAGCCTCGACCAGCGCCTCGGGCGGATCGCGCGATCCGGAGTCGATGCCGTCCTCGTCCAGCCGTACACGCTCGCCTTCGCGGACCAGTCAGCGGAGGAGTTCGTGCTCGACTACCTCGTGGGGAAGCTCCGCGCCAGCGCCGTCGTGGTCGGTCACGACGTCCGCTTCGGCCGGGGGAACTCGGGCGATCTGGAGGCGCTCACCGCGCTCGGCCGTCGCCACGGCTTCGACGTCGTCGTCATCGACGAGGTGGGGGAGGGGACGCGGTACTCCTCGAGCGCCATCCGTCGGCTGCTCGAAGAGGGCGACGTGCGCTCCGCCGCAGACCAGCTCGGATACAACCACACGCTCACGGGCACCGTCGTGCACGGAGAGAAGCGCGGGCGCGAGATGGGCTTCCCCACGGCGAATCTGGACCTGGAGGCCGAGGGCCTGGTCCCGGCGGACGGGGTCTACGCCGGGTGGATGCACTTCCCCTCCCGCGGGCTGCGGCTGCCCACCGCGATCTCCGTCGGGACGAACCCGACGTTCCACGGCAGCGTGCGGACCGTCGAGGGGCATGCGCTCGACGTCCGGTTCGCGGATCTCGACGTGTACGGGGACACGATGGAGGTCTCCTTCGTCGAGCGCATCCGCGGCCAGGTCGCCTTCCGGGGGATGGAGCCGCTCATCGCGCAGATGCACGAGGACGTGGACCGTGCCCGCTCTGTGCTAGTCTCTTAGTCGCCGTTCTATCATCGGCCGCGGTTCCACAGTGCTCGGACAGAAGGTCCGGGCGCCGCGCAGCGACACCACGGAGGACTCATATGGCTCTCGACCCCACGGTCAAGCAGGAGATCATCAAGGAGTACGCGACACACGAAGGCGACACCGGTTCTCCGGAGGTTCAGATCGCTGTCATGTCTCGCCGCATCGCCGATCTGACGGAGCACTTCAAGGAGCACAAGCACGACCACCACTCGCGTCGTGGCCTGCTCCTGCTCGTCGGACAGCGCCGCCGGATGCTCAAGTACCTGCAGAACACGGACATCAACCGCTACCGCGAGCTCATCGGCCGCCTCGGCCTGCGCCGCTGAGTCCGCCTGCTCGCCGCCCAGCGCTCCCGGCGCCTGAGCCGGTCGCTGAGCGTTTCGAAGCCCCCTTCCACCGTGCGGTGGGAGGGGGCTTCCCTCATCCGCCGGGAGCGTGTGGCCGGAGAGGTCCGGTCCACTTGCTACGATGGGCGAGTCCAGTACCCGATGGCAGCGTCGTCGGTCCTCGACAGTGGCCTCCGCAATACGATGTGCGTGGGCTTCGATCGAAGGCCGCCGAAAACACGACGTGCCGCGCGAACGCGCAGCGCACTGCCGTCGGCCACAGCGCGCCGGTCCCACACGGGGACGCGGCGCAACCATCCCGCCGCCCGCTCGTTCGACGTGCGCGGCGGCAGAACGGAGACACCGTGGGGATCAACCCCGAGTCAACCGTCGCCCATATCGACAACGGGCGCTTCGGTACACACACAGTCCGCTTCGAGACCGGTCGCATCGCCCAGCAGGCCGCGGGCAGCGTCTGCGCCTACCTCGATGACGAGACGATGCTCCTGTCGGCCACGACCGCCAGCAAGAAGCCGAAGGAGCACTTCGACTTCTTCCCGCTGACCGTCGACGTCGAGGAGCGCATGTACGCGGACGGCCGGATCCCCGGCTCGTTCTTCCGCCGTGAGGGCCGTCCGTCCACGGACGCCATCCTCACCTGCCGCCTCATCGACCGCCCGCTGCGCCCCACCTTCGTCAAGGGTCTGCGCAACGAGGTCCAGGTCGTCGTCACCGTCATGTCGGTGGCGCCCGGCGTCCTCTACGACACGCTGGCGATCAACGCCGCGTCGATGTCGACCCAGCTGTCCGGTCTGCCCTTCAACGGTCCGATCGGCGGTGTGCGCATCGCACTGATCGATGACCAGTGGGTCGCGTTCCCGACCCACGAGCAGCTCGAGGACGCAGTCTTCGACATGGCCATCGCCGGTCGCGTCGTCGGTGACGACGTCGCGATCATGATGGTCGAGGCGGAGTCGTCGGATCGGGTCATCGATCTGGTCCGCGGCGGCGCCACCGCGCCGACCGAAGACGTCGTCGCGAGCGGCCTCGAAGCGGCGAAGCCCTTCATCCGTGAGCTCGTCCGCGCACAGAGCGAGCTCGCTGCCCGTGCGGCGAAGCCCACGGCCGACTACCCCGTCTTCAGCGAATTCCAGGACGACGTCTACGCGGCCGTCGAGGAGCTCGCACTCGAGCAGCAGACGAAGAACTTCCAGATCGCGGACAAGCAGGAGCGCGAAGCCGCCGGCGACGTGCTGCTCACCTCCCTCTACGAGCAGCTCGCAGAGCGCTTCGAGGGACGCGAGGGAGAGATCGCGGGAGCGCTCAATGCGCTCACCAAGCAGGTCATCCGCAAGCGCATCCTCACCGAGCAGGTCCGGATCGACGGCCGTGGGCTCAAGGACATCCGTCCCCTGTCCGCGGAGACCGGTGTGCTGCCGCGTGTCCACGGATCGGCCCTCTTCGAGCGCGGCGAGACGCAGATCCTCGGCGTCACGACGCTCAACATGCTCAAGATGGAGCAGCAGATCGACTCGCTGTCGCCGGTGAAGTCGAAGCGCTACATGCACCACTACAACTTCCCGCCGTACTCCACCGGTGAGACCGGTCGCGTGGGCAGCCCCAAGCGCCGCGAGATCGGTCACGGTGCCCTCGCTGAGCGCGCGCTCATGCCCGTCCTGCCGACGCGCGAGGAGTTCCCCTACGCCATCCGCCAGGTCTCCGAGGCACTGAGCTCCAACGGCTCGACCTCGATGGGCTCGGTCTGCGCCTCGACGCTGGCGATGCTCCACGCGGGTGTGCCGCTGCGCGCTCCCGTCGCCGGAATCGCGATGGGCCTCGTCTCCGACCTGGTCGACACGCCGGACGGACCTCAGACCGCCTACGCCGCGCTCACGGACATCCTGGGTGCAGAGGACGCGTTCGGCGACATGGACTTCAAGGTGGCGGGCACCGGTGAGTTCATCACCGCGATCCAGCTCGACACGAAGCTCAACGGCCTTCCGGCCACCGTGCTCAGCGCCGCGCTCAAGCAGGCGCGCGAAGCGCGCCTCGCGATCCTCGACGTGATGAAGGAGGAGATCGACGCTCCGGCGGAGATGGCTCCGACTGCACCGCGGATCATCTCCGTGAACATTCCCGTCGACAAGATCGGTGAGGTCATCGGGCCCAAGGGCAAGATGATCAATCAGATCCAGGAGGACACCGGCGCGCAGATCAGCATCGAGGACGACGGCACCGTCCTCATCGGTGCCTCGGACGGCGTCGCGGCGGAAGCCGCCCGCAGTGCGATCAACGCGATCGCGAACCCGCAGGTCCCTGAGGTCGGAGAGCGCTACCTCGGCACCGTCGTCAAGCTCATGAGCTTCGGCGCGTTCGTGTCGCTGAGCCCGGGCCGCGACGGCCTGCTCCACATCTCGGAGCTGCGGAAGCTGAACGAGGGCAAGCGCGTGGAAGAGGTCGAGGACGTTCTCAGCGTGGGCCAGAAGGTCCAGGTCGAGATCACCAAGATCGATGATCGCGGAAAGCTGTCGCTCGTGCCGGTGACGGACGATTCGGACGACGACGCGGCCGCGGAGACGGCCGAGGAGGCCTGATCCGCACACGTGAGTGAGCTCCTCTCAGCGGGGGAGGGCGGTCGCATCGAGCGCACCGTCCTCCCCGGCGGCATTCGCATCATCACCGAGACCGTTCCCGGCCTGCAGTCGGAGACCGTCGGCGTCTGGGTGGGCTCGGGCTCACGCCACGAGTCCCACGTCGCCGCGGGATCCACGCATTTCCTGGAGCACATGCTCTTCAAGGGAACGGCGACCCGCAGCCCGCGGGACATCGCACGCGGCCTCGAGCGCACCGGCGGTGATTCCAACGCCGTGACGGCGAAGGAGTACACCTGCTACTACGCGCGGTGCCTCGTGAGCGACCTCGACGGCGTGGGCGAGCTGCTGTGGGACATGGTCCTGCGGTCCACGCTCGACGAAGCGGAGTTCGAGCGCGAACGCGGCGTCATCGTGGAGGAGCTCGCGATGGCCGCGGACGATCCGACGGACCAGCTGTTCGAGGACTTCGAGCAGCTCGCGTTCGCCGATCAGCCGCTCGGGCGCCCCGTCGGGGCGACGCGCCGGCAGATCCGTGTGCTCGAGCACAGCGTCCTGCGTGAGCACTACGAGGACGCGTACGCCGGTCCCGGACTGGTGTTCGCCGCCGCCGGGGGAGCATCCCATGCCGAGGTCGTCGAGCAGGTCACGGCGCACATCGCCGGTACCCGCGCAGTCCGGCCTCTCGCACAGAGCGCGAAAGCCCGGGACACCGCTGCCGACGCTCTGACCCCCGCTCTCTTCACCCCCGGCATCCATGTGCGGGAACGTGCGACCGAGCAGCAGGGGATCATCCTGGGCACAGCAGGCCTGCCCGAAGGGCATGATGACCGCTTCGTGCACCTCGTCCTGTCGAACCTGCTGGGCGGAGGCATGGCGTCACGGCTGTTCCAGCGGATACGGGAAGAGCATGGTCTCGCGTATTCCGTCCAGACCGTGCTCAGCCAGTACTCGGACGCCGGACTGTTCGGCGTGTACGCAGGGTGCGCGCCGGAATCCTCGGACCAGGTCCTCGCGCTCGTGCGGGAGGAGCTGCTCCGCATCGCGGACCGCGCACCGGGCGCGGACGAGGTGGACGACGTCGTGTCGCAGCTGGCGGGCGGCACCGTTCTGGGACTCGAATCGACTGCGGTGCGCATGAATCGGATCGCCCGCCACGAACTGACGGCAGTGCCCCTGCTGAGCGCCGAGGTGCTCATCGACCGGGTCCGCTCCGTGACGCCGGAGCAGATCCGTGCGCACGCGGTAGGGTTGCTCTCCCAGGAATGGGCGCTCGCAGCAGTCGGCCCGCGGGGCGATCTGCCGATGCCCTCGCTTCGCTGATTCCAGAAGGTCCCGCCGTGGGGGAATATCCGCAGGTCCCGGTGCCGTTGTCCCTGATAGCGGCCCGGGATAGGGTCGATGAATGTGGAGGGGCGTTCCGCCCACCCGACGAACACAAGGAGGCATCACATGGCTGAGTACAGCCTTCCCGACCTTCCGTACGATTACGCAGCGCTGGAGCCGCACATCTCCGGTCGCATCATGGAGCTGCACCACGACAAGCACCATGCGACCTACGTGAAGGGTGCGAACACCGCGCTCGAACAGCTGGCGGAGGCCCGTGAGAAGGGCGAATTCGGCACGGTGAGCAAGCTGTCGAAGGACCTCTCCTTCAACCTCGGCGGCCACATCAACCACACGATCTTCTGGAACAACATGAGCCCGGACGGCGGCGACAAGCCCACCGGAGAGCTCGCAGCGGCGATCGACGACCAGTTCGGCGGATTCGATGCGTTCCAGGGCCACTTCACGGCCGCGGCGACGTCGATCCAGGGCTCCGGCTGGGCCATCCTCGGGTGGGACACGCTGGGTCAGCGCCTCACCCTCGAGCAGCTCTACGATCAGCAGGGCAACGTGCAGGTGGGCTACATCCCGCTGCTGCAGCTCGACATGTGGGAGCACGCCTTCTACCTCGACTACCAGAACGTGAAGCCGGACTACGTCAAGGCCTGGTGGAACATCGTCAACTGGGAGGACGTGCAGGCACGCTTCGAGCGCGCACGCACGCAGACGCCGGGCCTCATCGCCTGACGCACCACTGCCAGTGCGACAGCGCCCCCGCTCTTCGGAGCGGGGGCGCTTCGTCGTTCGGCGCCGGCCCGTAGAATCGGTCACGACCGCGAAGCACAGGCCGATCCACCGGGATCGGGGAACAGGGAGTGACACGTGAGCGACATCCGAGTGGGCGTCATCGGAGCACAGGGGCGCATGGGGTCGCATGCCGTCGAGGCGATCGAAGCCGCAGACGGGTTCGTCCTCACCGCCGCGCTCGGCAGCTCGGATCCGATCGAGCAGATCCTCGACGCGAAGGTCGACGTCGCCGTCGAGCTCACGGTCCCCGGCGCGACGGAGGCCAACGTGGCGTTCCTGGTCGATCACGGCATCGACACAGTCGTCGGGACGACAGGGTGGACTGCGGAGCGCCTCGACGGACTCCGGACCCGCCTCGCCGATCAGCCGCAGACCGCCGTGCTCATCGCTCCGAACTTCTCGATCGGTGCCGTGCTCGCGATGCGCTTCGCAGAGCTCGCGGCTCCGTACTTCGATTCGGCGGAGATCCTCGAGATCCACCACACGCGCAAGCTGGACGCGCCGTCGGGAACCGCCGTGCACACGGCACAGCGCATCGCGCGGGCGCGTGCGGACGCCGGGCTGCCCGACATGCCGGATGCCACCGACTCGGATCCCCACGGCGCCCGCGGTGCGGCGATCGACGGCGTCCACGTCCACGCGGTACGCCAGCAGGGGATGAACGCCCACGAGGAGATCATGTTCGGCTCCGACGGCGAAGCGCTCACCCTGCGCACGGACACCTTCTCCACCAGTGCCTTCATGCCGGGGATCCTCACCGCCGTGCGCACGATCGGTGAGCGCAGCGGCCTGGACGTGGGGCTCGAGTCCTACCTGGACCTCGCATGACCCGGGCGAAGGTGGGGGTCGCGATCGTCTCGATCGCGCTGCTGCTCTACTTCTGGTTCACGTATCAGCGGGCCTGGATCATGGTGACGGACGAGTCGCTGCTCGCGAAGGGACTCGGCCTGGCGCTCTTCGCGCTGCCGATCGTCGGTGCCTGGACGCTCGTGCGCGAGCTGATGTTCGGTGCCCAGACGGAGCGCATCGCCGATGTGCTCGCCAGCGAGGGCGGACTGCCCCCGGACAACCTCCCGCGCACGCCCGGCGGCCGCATCGTGCGGGAAGCGGCGGATGCGGAGTTCGAGCGCTACCGCGCGGAGACCGATACGGCGCCCGATGACTGGCGCTCCTGGTTCCGGCTGTCGTGCGCGTACGACGCCGCGGGGGATCGCAAGCGCGCGCGGGAATCGATGCGACGAGCCATCCGGATGGAGAAGCGCGATAGCGTGAGCGCATGATCTCCAACCCGCTCCTCGGTCCCACGCGCGCAGACCTCAGAGCGCGCACGAGTATGAAATGGCGCCTGTATCCGGACACCGTCCTGCCGCTGTGGGTCGCGGAGATGGACGTGACGCTCGCGCCCGCCGTGTCCCAGGCGATCATCCGCGCGGCGGAATCCGGTGACACCGGCTATCCGTACGGCACGGACTACGCCGAGGCCGTGGCCCGCTTCGCATCGGAGCGCTGGGGATGGGACGGGCTGGATCCGTCGCGCGCCGCACTCGTGCCGGACGTGATGATGGGGATCGTCGAGACGCTCCGCCTGCTGACCGCACCGGGGGACGCCGTGGTCGTCACCTCGCCGGTCTACGCACCGTTCTTCGCCTTCGTCACGCACGCGGACCGGCAGGTGGTGGAGACGCCGCTCACGGCCGACGGCAGGCTCAACCCCGCCGCGATCGAAGACGCACTGGTGCGCGCACGTTCGCTCGGCTCCGCACATCCCGTGGTCCTCCTGTCGAACCCGCACAATCCCACGGGCACGGTGCACTCGCGGACGGAGCTCGAGGCGACGGCAGAGGTCGCACGCCGCCACGGCGCGCGGATCATCTCCGACGAGATCCACGCGCCGCTCGTCTACTCCGACGCGTCCTTCGTGCCCCTGCTGTCGGTCGCGGGTGCGGAGAACGCGTTCGCGCTCACGAGCGGCTCGAAGGCCTTCAACCTCGCAGGGCTCAAGGCGGCGCTGCTGATGGCCGGACCCGATGCGGCGTCCGACCTCGCGCGCCTGCCGGAGGAGGTCGGCCACGGGCCCAGCCACCTCGGCATCCTCGCGCACACCGCCGGGTTCGCCCACAGCGCGGACTGGCTCGATGCCCTGCTCGCGGGACTCGAGGAGAACCGATCGCTCCTGGGCGATCTGCTGTCGACCCATCTTCCCCAGGTGGCGTGGACGCCTCCGCAGGCCACGTACCTCGCCTGGCTGGACGCCTCGGCGCTGGGTCTGGAGGCATCCGCCTCCGCAGACGCGCTCGCAGTGGTCTCCGATCTCGCCGGACCGGCGAAGTTCTTCCTCGACGAGGCTCAGGTGGCGCTGAGCTCCGGGCACGTGTTCGGGAGAGGCGGGGAGAACGCGGTGCGCCTGAACTTCGCGACACGACCGGAGATCCTCGCGGAGGCCGTCACGCAGATGGGGGAGGCTGCGGCCGCCTCGGCCCGCTGACGCGCGCACCGTCGGGGGGATTCTGACAGTCGGGCGGTGACCGATCGTCGGCAGGAGTCTGGCCCCCGGACGGATCCAGACCGTCGCCGAGCACCGAACGTTGCACCGCTCGCACGGCCGCGGTGAGCACCGCCTCCAGCGGGCCCCGTCTCGAGACGAGGCCGGTCCACACCAGTCCGGCGACGATGACCGCGACGACGTTGACCCAGAACCACTCCGTCTGCGTGTCGAGCCAGGGCACGGTCCTCAGCGCGGTCATCTCTCCGAGCGCCAGGAGGCAGATGTGGAGCGTGTACATGCTCAGGGGCATCGAGCCCGGACGCGACAGCCACGCGTGCACGAGTGCCGGGCCGCGGCCCAGGAGCGGGCCCAGCAGGAGGCAGAGGGCGAGCACCGCCATCGCGACCCCGGCGGTCTGCACGAGGTCGAACGTCGTGCCCGAATGCGGGCCCGCGGTGACGAGCCACCAGGGGGAGTCCGCAGGAGTGACCCCGTAGGCGCCCAGCATGATGACGCGGTCGACGTATGTGTGGACCCCGGTCACGGACTCCTCACCGTAGAGCGAATCCAGCTCCCAGCGTCCGCGCATGTTCATGAGGAGGGCCGAGGCGGACAGTGCGAGCGTGGTGAGCGCTCCGCCCGCGATGAGGAGCGTGATCCGGCGATGGAGATCGGACCAGTCGATCCGTGCGAGCCACATGCCCAGCAGGATGTATCCGACCCACTGCAGCAAGGGGTAGTAGCCGGTCAGGAACAGCCCGACCCATGTGTCCGCCATGTGCATGTTGGAGAACGCCGGCACCGTCAACCCCGAATCGGCGAAGCCGGAATCGACGCTGGACCGTATGGCGTGGGACAGCTGCGGGGTGACGAGGAACCAGGCCCACGCGCTCACGCCCAGCAGCCAGGTGGGCAGGCGCAGGAACAGCGGGGCTATGACGAACAGCACGCCGTAGTTGACGAGGATGATCGCGATGCCGGAGGGCAGCTCGCCCAGTGCGAATCCGATGAGCGCGATGAGTGCGCCGCGGATCACGAGTCCTGCGGACGCCGCGGCCCACCCGCGACCGCCGGTGTGCGCCAGCGCGCTGCGCGTCGACAGGATGATGGAGAAGCCGGCCAGGATGGCGAACAGTGCCGACGCGCGCCCCTGGAGCAGTGCGACGGCCGTGAGGTCGCCGGTCTCGTCCATGCGGGGCAGGACGTGCGTGGCCATCATGCCGAAGAGGGCGAGACCGCGGGCGATGTCGATGCCGAGGATCCGCGCACGCAGGGGCGGTCGCGGTGTCTGCGGATCGTGCGATGCGGGAGTGGGGGGCACGGCAAGCCTTCGCGGGTTCGCCCGCGCACGGCGGGTAGGATCGGAGCATGGCCATGATAGATGACGCAGCAGGCATCGAGGCGCGAAAGGCCTTCGGCCGCGTCGGTACTGCGATGATCACCCCGTTCACCGCGGACGGCGCTGTCGACTACGCCGCGCTCGAAGCGACGGCGGACTATCTCGTGCGGCTCGGAAACGACCTCCTGGTCGTGTCCGGCACGACGGGGGAGGCGTCCACGACGACGGATCTGGAGAAGGCGGAGATCCTCCGCGCCGTGATCTCCGCCACGTCAGGGCGTGCGAAGGTCGTCGCCGGAGTCGGCACGAACCACACGGCCCAGTCGATCGCGCTGTCGCGCAGCGCAGAGGAGTGCGGAGCCGACGGCCTCCTCGTCGTCACCCCGTACTATTCGCGCCCCACGCAGGACGGGATCATCGCCCACACGCGTGCGATCGCCGACTCCACACAGCTGCCCGTCATGCTCTACGACATCCCCGGCCGTTCGGCCGTCCCCCTCACCACCCCGACGATCCTGTCCCTGGCGGAGCATCCGCGCATCCTGGCGGTCAAGGATGCGAAGGGCGCGCTGGGCGCGTCCCAGGATGTCCTGGGGCACGGAGCGATCGCCGTCTACTCCGGTGAGGACGCACTCAACCTCCCGCTGCTCGCGATCGGCGCCTCCGGCGTCGTGTCCGTCGTTGGCCATGTCGCCGCGGACCGCATCAGCACCCTCGTCTCCCTCGTCGCGTCGAATGATGTCGCGGCGGCCCGCCGGATCGCGGCGGACCTGGCACCACTGGTGGACGCGATCATGAACCACATGCCCGGTGTCGTCGCCGCGAAGGCGGCGCTCGAACTCCTGGGTGTGATCCCGACGCGCACGACGCGCCTCCCTCTGCTGCCGGCTGACGCCCAGCAGGTGGAGGCGGTGCGCCTGGCCCTGCAAAGGAGCGAATACCTCACGTGTTGACTTATCAGACAGAGATCGCGGAGCCGAAAAAGGCCTCCCGCGATGCTCTGAGAATCGTAGCACTCGGCGGACTCGGAGAAGTCGGCCGCAATATGACCGTCTTCGAATACCACGACAAGATCCTGATCGTGGACTGCGGCGTGCTGTTCCCGGAAGAGGAGCAGCCGGGCGTGGACCTGATCCTCCCGGACCTCACCTACCTCGAGGGTCGGTACGACAAGATCGTCGGCATGGTGCTCACCCACGGGCACGAGGACCACATCGGTGCTGTGCCCTACCTGCTGCGCAAGCGTGCCGATATCCCGCTGCTGGGATCCACGCTGACGCTCGCGCTGATCGAGGCGAAGCTCAAGGAGCACCGCATCAAGCCGACCACTCGGGTGGTCAAGGAGAACGACAAGGACCAGCTGGGTCCGTTCGACCTCGAGTTCATCGCGGTGAACCACTCGATCCCCGATGCCCTGGCCGTCATGATCCGGACCGGCGCGGGGAACGTCCTGCACACGGGCGACTACAAGATGGACCAGCTGCCGCTCGACGGACGCATCACGGACCTGCGCGCGTTCGCCCGGCTGGGGGAGGAGGGCGTCGATCTCTTCCTCACGGACTCCACGAACGCAGAGGTCCCGGGCTTCACTCCGTTCGAGAAGGACATCGGACCGGTCCTCGTGAACCTGTTCGCGCAGGCGCCCCGCCGCATCATCGTGGCCTCGTTCGCCTCGCACATGCACCGCGTCCAGCAGGTGCTCGATGCGGCGAGCGCGCACGGCCGCAAGGTCGCCTTCGTCGGGCGGTCGATGGTCCGCAACATGAAGATCGCACAGGATCTGGGGTACCTCACGGCACCTCCGGGGACCGTCATCGACATGAAGCGGGTGGGCGACTACCCGGATGACCAGATCGTGCTCATGAGCACCGGCAGCCAGGGCGAGCCCATGGCCGCGCTGGGACGCATGGCCAACCGCAACCACCCCATCGATGTGGGCGAGGATGACATGGTCATCCTCGCGTCCTCGCTGGTCCCCGGCAACGAGAACGCCGTCTTCCGCGTCATCAACGGACTCATGAAGCTGGGCGCGAAGGTCGTGCACAAAGGGTCCGCCAACATCCACGTGTCGGGTCACGCGTCCGCGGCAGAGCTCCTGTACACGTACAACATCGTCCAGCCGAAGGGCGTCATGCCGGTGCACGGCGAATGGCGCCACCTCCTGGCGAACGGCGAACTGGCGGCTCAGACGGGTGTGCCGGAGGATCGGATCATCCTGGCGGAGAACGGCTATGCGGTCGACCTGGTCGACGGCGTACCGACCGTCGCGGGGGCCTATCCGACGCAGGACCTCTTCGTCGACGGATCGTCCGTCGGAGCGATCACGGAGGCGGACCTCAAGGATCGCCTCACACTCGCGGGGGAGGGCTTCGTCTCCGTCTTCATGGCGGTCGACGCATCCCGCAGGGAAGTGATCGCGGGACCGGAGATCCATACGCGCGGAGTCGCAGAGGAGGCGAAGGTGTTCGCCTCGATCGCGCCCAAGCTGGAGGCAGCGGTCCTGGACGCGCTGCGGAACGGGACGAAGGACCGGCACCAGCTCCAGCAGATCATCCGCCGCACGATCGGACGCTGGATCTCATCGAAGCTGCGTCGCAAGCCGATGATCGTCCCGATGGTCGTCGTGCTCTGACGGTCGCCGGACACAGACAGGGGGCCCTGGAGAACCGAAAGGTTCTCCAGGGCCCCCTGTCTGCGTCTCCGGGTGATCAGCGACGATGCGCGGCGCGCGGTGACGTGTACGCCACGGTGACGTGCGCTGGTGATGCTCGTCGAGGTCAGAAGCCCGTGTCGAGCGCCCAGCCCTGTGCGAGCTCCTTCGCAGTCGCGTGCAGCTGCGCGGCCACCTGCTCGTACACGAGCGGTCCCAGTCGGGAACTGGGACCGGACACGGACAGCCCAGCGGGTGCGGGGCCACCCGGCACCGCGACCGCGAGGCACCTCACTCCCACCTCCTGCTCCTCATCGTCGATCGCGTAGCCGCGCTCGCGGCTGGCGCCGACCTCCGCGAGCACCGCGTCGAGATCCTGTGTGCCTGCTGTCGTGAGGACGTCGCGGACCTGGGACTCCGGCAGCGTCGTGAGAACCGCCTTGCCGACTCCGGACGCGTGCAGGGCCACGCGTCGCCCAACCTCTGTGAACATGCGCATCGAGCGGTGCGACGAGGCCTGTGCGACATAGGTCATCGTGTCCTGCGTGAGGAATGCCAGATTCACCGTCTCCTCGAGCCGCGTCACCAGCCGGTCGAGTGCCGGTTGGACCTGGGCGCCCGACTGCTGCGCCGCGACTGTTCCCAGTCGCACCAGGCGTGCTCCGAGCGCATATCGACGGTCCGGGAGCTGGAGCACATATCCGCGGACGTTCAGGGTTGCGAGCAGACGGTGCACCGTGGGGACCGGGAGCCCGACCGCCTGGGCGATCTCCTTGGACCGCGCGATGCCCCCGACTTCGGCGAGGGCTTCGAGGACGTCGATCGTGCGATCGACCGACTGGACGCGGGTGGGGCGGGAGGGGGAGGTCTGGGAAGTCATCGTGTTCACCAGCGTAGCCGCCGCGGGGAGGCCCCGCGGCGGCTACGTGCGGTGTGCGTCAGCGACTCACCGGCGCGTCCTCGACAGACCCGCTGGGCCGGTCGGGGAGCAGGTCGCCGTTCGGAACGTCGTTCGTCCTGCGCAGCGTGAAGAACGCTGTGACGAGTCCGATGACGAGCAGCGCGAACACGATCGTGCCGAGGTTCAGCCCACCGCCGAACACCATCATGAACGCGATCGAACCGGCCAAGAGGCTGTAGACGACCATCGGCAGCGCGGTCTTCCGCAGGATCTCGCCCTCGCGTCCCAGCAGGCCCACCGTCGCGGCGGCTGCGACGACGTTGTGGACCGCCACCATGTTGCCGGCGGCACCGCCGACGGCCTGGGCCGCGACGATCGTCTCCGGCGACTCCACGCCGAGATTCACACCGGTCGCGAACTGGAACTGCGAGAACATGAGGTTGGAGACCGTGTTCGACCCGGCCACGAACGCTCCCAATGCTCCGACGAACGGTGCGACGAGCGGCCACGCGCTGCCCATCGAGTTCGCCGCCGCCTCCGCCAGGGTGAGAGGCATGGAGTCCATGCCGGACGAGTTGAAGTCCGCGCCGGAGTTGATGAACACGCGGACCATCGGCACGGAGCACAGCAGCGCGAACGCGGCTCCGGCGATCTGCTTGCCCGCGACCCGCCAGGCTCCTGCGACCTGGTTCCTGGTCATGCGCTGCAGAGGGATCGTGAGCAGTGCGGCGATGACGAAGAGGAAGCCGGGGGAGTACAGCAGGTCGGACGTCTGGCTGACGCCGGTTCCGAGGAGGTTCGAGAAGTCGATGGCCAGCGTCGTGCCGAGGAGCTCCTTGAGCGGCGGGATGTTCCTCGTCAGGAGCAGCAGCGCGACGATGATGAGGTAGGGCGACCATGCGAGGACGAGCGGCATCTTCTTCTCGAGGATGACCTCCTCGGTGCGCGGGTCGACTTTGCCCATCCAGTTGTCGGGCCAGCGGTGGCGGGGAGCGAAGTCCCAGGTGTCCTTGGGCTGGAGGAAGCCGGCACGAGCGGCGGACACGACGATCAGGAGGCCGATGATGCCGCCCAGGAGCGACGGGAACTCGGGGCCGAGGAAGATGGCGACCAGCAGGTAGGGGACCACGAAGGACACTGCGGCGAAGAAGGCGAACGGGGCGACGGCGAGACCGGCGCGGAAGCTCTTCTGCTCACCGAAGAAGCGCGTCATGAAGCATACGAGGATCAGCGGGATCATGAGGCCGCAGATCGCGTGGAGGGTGGCGACCTGTACAGCGGTGTGTGCGACGAATGCCGACTGCTCCGTGATCCCGAGCTCCGCCATCCGGTCCAGGATCGGCTGGGGGAAGCGTCCCGTGTCACCGGCCAGCAGTCCCTGTCCGATGCCTGTGAGCATCGGGGTGCCGACTGCACCGAAGCTCACCGGCACCGACTGGATGATGAGGCCCGCGAGTACCGCGGCGACCGCGGGGAACCCGAGTGCGAGCAGCAGCGGCGCGACGACGGCTGCGGGGGCTCCGAAGCCGGCGGCGCCCTCGATGAAGCTGCCGAACAGGAACGCGATGATGACGACCTGGATGCGGCGGTCAGGCGAGATGGAGACGAAACCGGCCTTGATCGAGTCGATCGCCCCGGATTTCGTGAGCGTGGAGAGGAGCAGGAGCGCTCCGAAGACGATCCAGAGGAGGCCGAGGGCCACGATGATCCCCTGGATCACCGATGCGCTGATCGTGACGACGGAGATGCCCCAGCCGAAGAACGCCACGAGGGCTGCGACGACCAGCGCCGCAGGCATCGCGACTGTGGCGGGGGCTCGGAAGACGAGCAGCAGTATGCCCGCTACGAGGATGGGTGAAGCCGCCAGCAGGGCTGCGACTGCGATGTTGTCCATGAGGGTGTCCCGTCGAGTGTTCAAGGTTGGGTGCAGACCGGACCCAGCGCTGTGCTGAGAGTTCGGTCACTGTGAGTTGTCTATCACGTTCCTGCTCGTTTGCCGTGAGCGGCTGGCGAAAATCTTGCACAGTGGACCCGATCGCAATGAAACCGTGATTCCGACCGGCGAGATCGGTCGGCGTTTCGCTTGGTGGAATCGTGATTTCATTGACGATGGTCGCGGGTGCTAGCGTGCAGGCAGAGACGTGACGATCGGCATGCAGTCCGGTCGGACCGACCACGAAAGGCCAGAGTTGACTTCCACCGCACCATCCTCCGCCATGGGACGCCAGGCCGCGGCGACTCTCGACGAGCTCGTCGCCCAGCTGCCCGAAGGCGCAGTCATCACCGACCCCGTGAAGACGGAGGCCTATCGTCGCGACCGCGCTGAGGACCCGAACGCGGGCACGCCCGCGGCCGTCGTCCGTGCGACGTCGACGGAGGACGTCCAGGCCGTCGTCCGCTTCGCCGCGTCCACGGGGACCCCGGTCGTCCCGCGCGGCGCCGGGACGAGCCTGTCCGGCGGTTCCACCGCGATCGACGGCGGCATCGTGCTCTCGCTCGAGCGCATGCGCGACATCACGATCGATCCGGTGACCCGCACCGCCGTCACGCAGCCGGGTGCCTTCAACGTCGAGGTCAAGGAGGCTGCCGGCGAGCATGACCTCTGGTATCCGCCGGACCCCGCCTCCTTCACGTTCTGCTCGATCGGCGGCAACATCGCGACGAATGCCGGCGGCCTGTGCTGTGTGAAGTACGGCGTCACGACCGACTACGTGCTCGGTATGAAGGTCGTACTGGCTGACGGTCGCGCCATCGAACTGGGCGGTCCCCGACTCAAGGACGTCGCCGGTCTGTCGCTCACGAAGCTGTTCGTCGGCAGCGAGGGCACCCTCGGGATCATCACGGAGGTGACGCTCCGGCTCGTACCGGCACAGCGTCCGCCGCACACTCTCGTGGCGACGTTCCCCACACTCGATTCGGCGACGGCGGCAGTGCTCGCGATCACGCAGCGCATGCGCCCCTCGATGCTCGAGTTCATGGACCGTCCGACCATCAACGCGGTCGAGGACGAGACGAAGATGGGGCTGGACCGCGAAGCGGCGGCCATGATCATCGTGCAGTCGGACGAGCCGGCGGGCCACGCGGGCGTGGAGATCGCGGACGTGACGGAGCTGTGCGAGTCGAACGGCGCCTCCGAGGTCTTCTCCACAGAGGACCCGGACGAGGGCGAGGCCTTCATCGCCGCCCGCCGGATCGCGATCCCCGCTGTGGAGAAGAAGGGCACGATCCTGCTCGAGGACGTGGGCGTGCCGCTTCCGAAGCTCGGCGCCCTCGTGAGCGGCATCGAGGAGATCTCTCAGCGCCACGACGTGCTCGTGGCCGTCATGGCCCACGCCGGCGACGGCAACACGCACCCCCTGGTCGTCTTCGACCCGACGGACGCGGAACAGCGGGAGCGCGCCCACACGGCGTATGGGGAGATCATGGACCTGGCGGTCTCGCTGGGCGGCACGATCACCGGCGAGCACGGAGTGGGGCGCCTCAAGCAGCCGTGGCTGGCCGGCTACCTGGGCGAGGACGTCCTGGACATCAACCAGCGCGTCAAGGATGCGCTCGATCCCCAGGGGATCCTCAACCCCGGCGTCGTCTTCGACGCCCGTCCGGAATCGGATCCCGTGACTGCGGAGGCACCCGCCGGCGCAGCTGCTGCGGCGGCGGCCCCAGCAGGAGGCGCCGCAGCCTCGGCCGCGGTGCAGACTGATGCTCCCGCACCCATGACCTCGACCACAGGAGAACCCGTGAGCTTCTCGACCCCGACGATCACGTACGACCTCGCAGCGCGGGCCGTCGCGCTCACCATCGAGGAGGGGAAGAAGGTGGGCGTGCGCACCTGCGCGACGATCGTCGATCCGGCCCTCCAGCTGGTGGCCTACGGCCGCACCGACGGCATGACCCCGCACAGCGTCGAGACGAGCCGCCGGAAGGCGCAGACCGCCGCCTCGACCCGGCGCCCCAGCGCGCTCATCCTCCCGGAGCTCGCGCAGAAGCTCGAGCACGGCACCGGCGGCCTGCTCACGAGCATCGCCGGCGGAGTCCCGATCGCGTTCGACGGAGTCGTCGTCGGCGGCCTCGGCGTGGCCGGCGGCAAGCCGCCCGAGGACGCGGCCATCGCGGACGCGGTCCTCGCCGCACTGGGAGCAGATCCCGCAGAGACCGCGTCCTGAGCGCGTCTCACTCCACAGCGAAACACCAGCCAGTCCATCCACGAACACACCACCAGAGGAGCAGGACATGACCGCATCCACCGTCGAGCTGCCGGAAGGCCTCGAGATCACGACCGCACTGCCGGAGGGCGCTGAGAAGGTCCTCACGCCCGACGCGCTGTCCCTCATCGTCTCGCTGCACCGCAAGTTCGCCGCGACCCGCAAGGAGCGCCTCGCAGCGCGCGTCGACCGCCAGGCGCGCCTGGACGCCGGAGAGGAGCTCGACTTCCTCGAGGAGACCCGCGCCATCCGCGAGGACGACTCATGGCAGGTCGCCGCTCCGGCACCGGGACTCGAGGACCGCCGCGTCGAGGTCACCGGGCCCACCTACAAGAAGATGACGATCAACGCGCTGAACTCCGGTGCGAAGGTGTGGCTGGCCGACCAGGAGGACGCGAACACCCCGGCATGGGACTCCGTCATCGGCGGTCAGCTCAACCTGCTGGACGCCACGCGTCGTGAGATCGACTTCGTCTCCGAGCAGGGCAAGTCGTACACCCTCCGCCCCGACGAGGAGCTGCCGACCATCGTGGTCCGCCCGCGCGGCTGGCACCTCGAGGAGAAGCACATGAAGATCGATGGGCAGATCGCGTCGGGCTCGCTCGTCGACTTCGCCCTCTACTTCGCGACCGCGGGCCGCGAGCAGCTGGCGAAGGGCCGTGGCCCGTACTTCTACATCCCGAAGATGGAGTCGCACCTCGAGGCGCGTCTGTGGAACGACGTGTTCGTCCACGCGCAGGACGAGCTGGGCGTGCCCCAGGGCACGATCCGCGCGACCTGCCTCATCGAGACCTACCCGGCCGTGTTCGAGATGGAGGAGATCCTCTACGAGCTGCGCGACCACTCCGCGGGCCTGAACGCCGGCCGCTGGGACTACATCTTCTCCGTCATCAAGACGCACCGTGCGAAGGGCGAGGACTGGATCCTCCCAGACCGCGGCCTCGTGACGATGACCGTGCCGTTCATGCGCGCGTACACGGAGCTCCTGGTCCGCACCTGCCACAAGCGCGGCGCACACGCGATCGGCGGCATGAGCGCGTTCATCCCGTCCAAGGACGAGGAGGCGAACACCAAGGCGTTCAAGCAGGTCGAGAACGACAAGTCGCGTGAGGCGGGCGACGGGTTCGACGGTTCCTGGGTCGCGCACCCGGGCATGGTCGAGGCCTGCCGCACCGAGTTCAACAAGGTGCTGGGCGATGAGCCGAACCAGATTGCGAAGAAGCGCGAGGACGTCTCCGTGACGGCGGCGGACCTCCTCAACGTCAAGGACACCCCCGGTGACGTGACGGAGACGGGCCTGCGGGCGAACATCGCCGTGGGCATCCAGTACGTCCAGGCGTGGCTGAGCGGCAACGGCGCGGCGGCGATCAACGGCCTCATGGAGGACGCGGCGACCGCGGAGATCTCCCGCTCGCAGGTGTGGCAGTGGCTGCACTTCGGCGTGAAGCTCGCGGACACCGGTGAGAGCGTCTCGAAGGAGCTCGTCGACCGCCTCATCGCCGAAGAGGTCGCGAACCTGCCGGGCGAGGAGTCCGACTGGGCCACCTCGCGCGATCTGTTCGCGACGATGGCGACGCAGGAGGACTACGCGGACTTCCTCACGATCCCCGCGTACGAGCTGCTGGGCTGAGCGATGCTCGGCTGAGTCTCAGCGCCGACGCGTGAGCGCCGGGTGCACCGTACGGTGCACCCGGCGCTTCGTCGTTCGGAGCAGGGGCTTCCGCAGAGCAGGGGCTTCGCGAGGGCGCAGCCTGCCTGTGGGCGACTGGGATGAGGCGACCGCCGCCGAGGCCGCGGTCACCTCTTGTGGTAGAGGTCCGCCTTCCGCTGGTACTGGGGGTCGCTCGTCACGCGGATGCCGAGGCTCCGGAAGATCCCCTCATCGACGGAGCCGAGGATCGTCGTCGTGTGCGCGTCGGTGTCCGTGAGATCGGCGAGGCGGGACAGCGCCAGGCGACTCGTCTCGGAGGATCCCGCGGACACGGACAGGGCGATGAGGACCTCGTCGGTGTGCAGCCGCGGATTGCGGCTGCCCAGGTGCGAAGTCTTGAGCGTCTGGATCGGCTCGATGGACTCCGGGGACAGGAGGTGCTCCTCCTCGTCGATGCCGGCGAGGTGCTTGAGCGCATTGAGCAGCATCGCGGCCGAGCACCCGAGGAGCGCGGACGTCTTCCCCGTGATGAGGGTGCCGTCGTGCAGGCGCATCGCGGAGGCGGGCGCGTCGGTCTGCTGCGCGAGTCCGCGCGCGGGCGCGACGACGGTCCGGTCGCCGACGTCGATGCCGGCTCGGCTCATCACGAGGCCCACCCGGCTGGAGACGTCCTCCGCCGCCCCCTCGCGATGCTCGGCGACCTGGGCCTGGAACCAGCGGCGGATGATCTCCTGCCCCGCGGCGTCACGGCACGCGGCGTCGTCCGAGATGCACCTGCCCACGAGGTTGACGCCCATGTCCGTGGGCGACCGGTAGGGGCTGCTCCCGTCGATCCGCTCCAGCAGTGCCGTGAGCAGCGGGAAGACCTCGACGTCGCGGTTGTAGGACGTCGCCTGCTCCCCGTAGGCGCGCAGGTGGAAGGGATCGATGACGTTGAGATCGTCGAGGTCCGCGGTCGCGGCCTCGTAGGCGAGGTTGACGGGATGCTCGAGCGGCAGGTCCCACACGGGGAAGGTCTCGAACTTCGCGTATCCGGACGACACGCCGCGGCGATGGTCGTGGTAGATCTGCGACAGGCACGTCGCGAGCTTCCCGGATCCGGGGCCGGGCGCGGTGAGCACGATGAGGTCGCGGGAGGGTGAGAACGCCTCGTTCCGGCCGAAGCCGTCATCGCCGACGATGCGGGCGACGTCTGTGGGATAGCCCGGGATGGTCCGGTGCCGCACGGTGCGGAGCCCCAGGCGCTCCAGACGATTCCGGAATCCGTGCCCCGACTGGTCGTCGTCGTCGAGCTGGGTCAGCACGACGTTCTCGACGAGGAACCCCCGTGACCGGAACGCGTCGACGAGGCGGAGGACCTCCTCCTCGTAGGTGATCCCGAGGTCGGCGCGGACCTTGTGCCGCTGGAGATCGCGCGCGTTCACCGCGATGACGATCTCCAGCTCGGCCCGCAGCTCCTCGAGCATCGCGATCTTCGTGTCCGGATCGAACCCGGGCAGGACCCGAGCCGCATGCATGTCGTCGAAGAGCTTGCCGCCCATCTCGAGGTAGAGGCGACCGCCGATCCTGCGCTGCCGTTCGCGGATGTGCTCGGACTGGAGGGCGATGTACCGGTCCCGGTCGAAGCCGACGGGAGGCCCGCCCTCCCGCCGCGGTGAGGCGCTGAGAGCGGCGGAGTCGGTGGGGGACGGGGCGTGGGACATGGGGGACCCTTTGCTCATCGCGGATGACAGGACTGCGGTGAAGCCTATCGGTCTTCCGCGCTGATCCGCGGACAGCACCTGTGCAGCGCGTCCCGTGCCCTCACACGCCGACGTCCGGCTGATCCGAGGGCACAGCGTCTCCTGGGAATACCATGGGGACCATGGCGACCCGTACGACTTCCCCCGCCAAGAACGGTCGCGCTCGCACGTCCCCGCGCTCAGGGGGCGCCTCACAGGCGCCTCGCGGCAGCAAGCGGACACCGAACGCGAACCGGAACGCCGGGGGCCCCGATGCCGACAAGGCTGCCCGGAGTGGGAACATCCTCACCGGCGCATGGATGGGAGTGGCTCACATGGCCGGCGACCGGACACGCAGGAACCTCGACCCGAACGAGGCGGCCGACGAGCCGACCCGCCGCGATGGGACGGGCTTCGCGCTCGTCGCGCTGGCGATCCTCATCGCGGCCTTCGAGTGGTGGCACATCCCCGGAGCATTCGGCGACGGCGTCCGCTCCGTCGTCGAGGGCACGTTCGGCAGGGTCGCCCTGGCACTGCCGATCATCCTGGTGGGATACGCGATCCGCCTGTTCCTGCGGGGCGACGACACGCGCGGCAACAACCGCATCCTCATCGGCGTGATCGCACTCATCGTCGCGGCTGCCGGGCTGGCCCATGTCGCTGCGGGGAATCCGAGCTTCGTGAACACGCGTGAGGCGATGGCCAACGGCGGCGGCGCTGTGGGATACATCATCTCCTCTCCGCTCATCGCGGCCACGACCGTCTACGTGACGGTCCCGCTGCTGGTGCTCCTCGGCCTGTTCTCGCTGCTCGTGCTCACAGCGACGCCGGTCCGCGAGATCCCCTCGCGACTCGTCGGCGCGTACCACCGTCTGGTCGACGGAGCGCCGAGTGAGGGGGGCGCGGGCGACGCGGGTGAGGACGACCTCATCGCGTCCGGGAAGACCACGTCGACCCTCAAGCCGATGGGCCGTAAGCGCGGTTCGCGGAAGAAGGCCGATCAGGACGACGCCTCGACCCCGTCGCACGAAGAGGAGAAGGACGTCGCCTACGACAAGGCGTACATCCACGAGGCCGACGTCGAGGGCGAGCCGAAGAAGGATGCGGACGTCTACGACGTCGATGCGACGTCCGAGCCCGCCTACCGTCCGGGTGAGCGCCGTCCGACGAAGGCGGAGAAGGAAGCCCAGAAGCTCCGCCGCGACGTCGGCATGGAGGACGAGACGCGGGTGCTCGACAGCCGCAGCGCGGCGGGGAAGCCCACCGATCCGTCGGCGGGCAGCGAGGACGACACCGCACAGGTGCCGACCGTCTCGACACCGGTCCCGCAGGCGACCGGCGAGCTCCCGCAGCGCGTCACGCAGCTGGAGCTCAACGGCGATGTCACGTACACGCTGCCGTCGTCGGACGCGCTGACCCCGGGGCCGCCGCCCAAGGAGCGCTCCGAGGCCAATGACCGCGTCGTCGAAGCGCTGCGCGATGTCATGCAGCAGTTCAAGATCGATGCGGAGGTCACCGGCTTCTCCCGCGGACCGACCGTCACGCGGTACGAGGTGGAGCTCTCGCCCGGCACGAAGGTCGAGAAGGTCACCGCGCTGTCGAAGAACATCTCGTACGCCGTCGCGAGCGCTGATGTCCGCATCCTCTCGCCGATCCCCGGCAAGAAGGCGATCGGCATCGAGATCCCCAATGCGGACCGTGAGACGGTCTCGCTCGGCGACGTGCTGCGGTCCAACGCGGCGCGGAAGACCGAGCATCCGATGGTCATGGGCGTGGGCAAGGACGTCGAGGGCGGCTTCGTCGTCGCGGACCTCTCCAAGATGCCGCACCTCCTGGTCGCGGGTGCGACCGGCGCCGGCAAGTCCAGCTTCGTGAACTCCATGATCACGTCGATCATGATGCGTGCGACGCCGGATGAGGTCCGCATGATCCTCGTGGATCCGAAGCGCGTCGAGCTCACGATCTACGAGGGCATCCCGCACCTCATCACCCCGATCATCACGAGCCCCAAGAAGGCCGCGGAGGCGCTCGAATGGGTCGTGCGGGAGATGGATGCGCGGTACGACGACCTCGCGTACTTCGGCTTCAAGCACGTCAAGGAGTTCAACAAGGCGGTGCGCGAGGGCCGCATCGAGGTGCCGCCGGGCTCCGAGCGAGAGCTGAACCCGTACCCCTACCTGCTCGTGATCGTCGACGAGCTCGCAGACCTCATGATGGTCGCACCGCGCGACGTCGAGGCGAGCATCCAGCGCATCACCCAGCTGGCGCGCGCCGCGGGCATCCACCTGGTGCTCGCGACCCAGCGTCCGTCCGTGGACGTCGTGACAGGTCTGATCAAGGCCAACGTCCCGTCCCGCCTGGCGTTCGCGACCTCATCGCTCGCGGATTCGCGGGTCGTCCTCGACCAGCCCGGTGCGGAGAAGCTGATCGGGCAGGGCGATGCGCTGTTCCTCCCGATGGGCACTGCGAAGCCGATCCGCGTGCAGGGCGCGTGGGTGAACGAGTCGGAGATCGAAGAGGTCGTCGAGCACGTCAAGTCGCAGCTCGCTCCCAACTATCGCGAAGACGTCGCCGTCGAAGCGCCCAAGAAGCAGATCGACGAGGAGATCGGCGACGACCTCGACCTGCTGCTGCAGGCTGCCGAACTCGTGATCACGACCCAGTTCGGCTCGACCTCGATGCTCCAGCGGAAGCTGCGCGTGGGCTTCGCGAAGGCCGGTCGACTCATGGACCTCATGGAATCGCGCGGGATCGTCGCGGCTTCGGAGGGATCGAAGGCACGCGACGTGCTCGTGCGCCCCGAGGACCTGCCGTCGATCCTCGCGGTCATCCGCGGTGACGAACCGGCGGGCGACGACTCGTCCGGACCTGCGGGGGCATCCGCAGCCCACGGACACGGTGACGACGGCGACGAGGGGTCCGCCCCCCACGATCACCGACCCGACGGCGGAGGAGGCGACCGCATGTACGACGACGCGACAGGCCTCGAGGTCGTCGAGGAGACGTCGGACGACGCGTGGGAGCTGACCGGCCGGTGAGCCGGAGGACCATGATCGCCCCGGTCCGCACGGCGGATCCCTGCGGGCCGGTCGACCGCGATGGGAGAGGGCTAGGCTTGTGGGCGTGAACGACAGCCGCGCGACGCCCGCACCCAGCAACTGGAACCTGCCGAACGTCCTCACCGTGGTGAGGATCCTGCTGGTCCCGGTCTTCCTCGTGCTCCTCGTGGGGCAGGACGGCGTGGATCCGACGTGGCGCGTCTGGGCCTTCGTCGTCTTCGTCGTGGCGATGCTCACGGACTGGATCGACGGGACGCTGGCCCGACGGTGGGACATGATCACCGATTTCGGCAAGATCGCGGATCCCATCGCGGACAAGGCACTCATGGCCGCGGCGCTCATCGGCCTCTGGGTCGTGGGGACTCTGCCCCTCTGGGTGCCGATCGTCATCCTCGTCCGCGAGTTCGGCATCACGGTGCTGCGCTTCGTCATCATCCGCTGGGTGGTGCTCCCCGCGTCGAAGGGCGGCAAGCTCAAGACCGTCCTCCAGACGCTGGCGATCGGACTCATGCTGCTGTGGATTCCCGTCCTGGCGTGGGTGCCCGCGCTCTTCGTCGTGTGGACCGTCGTCGCGTGGATCGCGATGACGGCAGCGATCGTCGTCACGCTGGTGACCGGCATCGACTACTGCGTGAAGTCCTACCGCCTGGTCCGTGAGGCGAAGGGGTCGTGACGGCAGGGTTCGGGCAGTGACGGCTGAGGACGTGGTGCGGGCGCTCGCAGACCGCGGTGCGACCCTCGCGACCTGCGAATCCCTCACCGCTGGACTCCTCGGCGCTGCGGTCGCCTCCGTGCCGGGCGCTTCGGCAGTGCTGCGCGGGGGCCTCATCACCTACGCCACTGATCTCAAGGCATCTCTCGCGGGCGTGGACGAGTCCCTGCTGCGCGAGCACGGACCCGTGCATCCGGAGGTGGCGCGCCAGATGGCGGCAGGAGCCCGCACGGCCTGCGGCGCGACCGTCGGAGTCGCCTGCACCGGAGTGGCGGGCCCGGACTCCCAGGACGGTCATCCGGTGGGGCGGGTGTTCATCGCGGTGGACGCCGGCACCGATCCGGGAGCAGTGCGAGAGCTCGCGCTCGAGGGCGACCGCGAGCGGATCCGGACGGCGACCGTCGAGGAATGCCTGTCCACCGTGCTCCAGGTGCTGCGGCGGACTTCGGATCGTGAGTCCACCCGATCGGCAGGTCGCTCTGAGGGATGTGTCAGGGGTCGCCTGTAGAGTTGTGGGAACAGAATCCGGACCGCATCGGTTATGCACTCTGTCAACCACCGCGGCGACGAGTCCGGTCGGATGTTCGGCGAGAAAGGATCCGCATGACTCTTCTGCGAATCGAGCTAGGCGATGCGCTCCGCACTGCACGCCGACGCCAGGGCCGGACGCTGCGTGAAGTGTCGTCCGATGCCCGGGTGTCGCTCGGCTACCTCAGTGAGGTCGAACGCGGTCAGAAGGAGGCCTCCTCGGAGCTCCTCGCATCGATCTGCGGAGCCCTCGACATGCCGGTCTCGATCCTCCTGCGGGATGTGAGTGATCGCTTCGCGCTCGACGAAGGCGTCGCGATCCCGGACACGGTGCCGGTCGAGCTCTCCCGCCGCGTGCTGTCCGAGGACCCGCTGGCGGACGGCCGCGCCATGGCGAGCCGGGTCTGATCCCGCACCGTGCGTCACGCGCTCTACTGGGAGCTCATGGAAGATGAGTTCGGCCGTGTCCGGGCCTCGTCGCTCCATACGGACCTCGCTCTCAGCACCCTGGGCTCCCGCACCCCCGCACAGGCCTTCGAAGCCGGCAGCGGTCCACGCGAGGTGTGGGCCGCGGTCTGCGATGCGGCCGGTGTGCCGGAAGAGCGCCGACTGGGCCGGGACAAGCCCAACTCCGCACCCCTGTGACCCGGGGTCGCTGACCAGAGGCGGGAGCACGAACGGCCTCACCTGCTGCGCGCCGTCCCACTGGGGCGGCGCGCAGCCGTGGTCCGGGGGCGACACGCCCGCTTTGACGTTCGAACACGTGTTCCCATTGGGTTACTCTTGAACCGGCCGCGATGCGTCGATCCGCCTGGGGACGAAGGGCGCGGCCGTGCACAGATTCGAAGCGCTCGCGGTGCCGTGTCCGTGCAGGTGCCTACGCTGGTACCGACAACCACGGCAGATCCGCTGGAGGAGGAGACATGGCAGGGAAGAACACCCGCACGCCGCGCACAGCAGGTGCGGACAAGGCGAAGGCGCTCGAAGCCGCGATGGGTCAGATCGACCGTCAGTACGGCAAGGGCGCGATCATGCGACTGGGCGAGGAGACGCGCGCACCCATCGAAGCGATCCCCACCGGGTCCGTCGCACTGGACATCGCGCTGGGGATCGGCGGTCTTCCGCGCGGTCGCGTGGTCGAGATCTACGGCCCGGAATCATCCGGCAAGACGACCGTGGCGCTCCATGCCGTCGCGAGCGCCCAGAAGGCGGGCGGCATCGCCGCATTCGTCGATGCCGAGCACGCGCTGGACCCGGAGTACGCGAAGAAGCTCGGTGTGGACACCGATCAGCTGCTCGTGTCGCAGCCGGACACGGGTGAGCAGGCACTGGAGATCATGGACATGCTGATCCGCTCCGGTGCTCTGGACGTCATCGTCATCGACTCCGTGGCCGCGCTCGTGCCCAAGGCGGAGATCGAGGGGGAGATGGGCGACTCGCACGTGGGCCTCCAGGCACGGCTCATGTCACAGGCCCTGCGCAAGATCACCGGTGCTCTCGCCAGCTCGAAGACGACCGCGATCTTCATCAACCAGCTGCGTGAGAAGGTGGGCGTCTTCTTCGGGTCTCCGGAGACCACGTCGGGCGGCAAGGCACTGAAGTTCTACGCATCCGTGCGTCTGGACGTCCGCCGCATCGAGACGCTGAAGGAGGGCGGCGACGCGGTGGGCAACCGCACGCGCGTCAAGGTCGTCAAGAACAAGATCGCCCCGCCCTTCAAGCAGGCGGAGTTCGACATCATCTACGGCCAGGGGATCTCCCGCGAAGGCAGCCTCATCGATATGGGCGTCGACAACGGGATCGTCCGCAAATCCGGTTCGTGGTTCACCTACGACGGCGATCAGCTGGGGCAGGGCAAGGAGAACGTGCGCAACTTCCTCCGTGACAACCCGGGTCTCGCGGAGGAGATCGAGCTGAAGATCAAGCACAAGCTCGGCCTCATCATGGAGCCCGCGGCAGATGCTGCTGATTCCGTGGAGGAAGACGCAGCCGACGCACCCGTCGATGCCGTTCCGGCTCCGGCCGACGCGGAGTTCTGACCCGATGGGGGAGCCGGACGACCGCACGTCGCTGCTCGACTCCCTCCAGCGGGCGATCGACGCGGTGCCTGATGCCCCCCGTGCCGATCCGGTCGGGGCCGGCGACGCATACAGCGCTGCCGGCTCCGCGGACGCAGCGGAGGACGACGACCAGGCTTTCGGCGAGGCGACGAAGCGGGCCTACGCGATCCTCGCGCTGCGCGACCACAGTCGCACGGAGCTCAGGCAGAAGCTCATCCGCAAGGGGTGTGAGGAGCCCATCGTCGACCGGCTGCTCGTGAGTCTCGAAGAGGCCGGTCTCCTGAACGACGCGCGCTTCGCGGAGCAGTTCGTGAGGTCGCAGCGGGATGGCAGGGGAAAGTCGCTCTCCGCCATCAGCCGCGCTCTGCGGGACAAGGGCGTGTCGGACGACGACGCGCGCGACGCACTGGACGACCTGGGGGACGACTTCCCCCTGGCCCTGGCCGCAGCCAGGAAGAAGGCGGCCGGGACTCGCGGACTCGCTCATGAGGTGCGCCTGCGGCGGACCCTCGGACTGCTGGCGCGTCGCGGCTTCGGCGGTTCCGTCGGACGCCGGGCGGCTGAGCAGGCGCTCGCAGAGGAGCCCGGCGAAGCTCAGTGACGAGACGCGTCCTGTAACGGATTGGTGACAGATCGTGCATCAGCCGCAGCAGGAGAGATCGTCGCTCGTAGGCTGGTCCTTCCACGGATCGACGATGGCGTTCGGTCTGTGCGTCCGCGAGGAACAGGAACGACGATGTCCGCAGACCATGTCCGTGCCGCGCACTCACGCAGGCACGTCGACGACTTGCTGCCTCCTGACTCCGCAGAGCTCCTCACACCCCGAGCAGCCGCCTACTTCGGCCTGCCGGAGTCTGCCCTGCTCGTCACACAGGTGAGCGTCTACGCCGACGGCAGCGGCGCGATCCTCTCGTTCGGGACCGACCCCGCAGGGGGCGCGCACCAGCAGAGGACCGGCCGTGCAGACCACGTGTTCGTCTCCGTCGTCTCCTCCGATACGGAACCGCGCGATCACTCGCTGGACGCCGTCCGTGAGGAGTATGACCACCCCGGCGTGCGCATCGTGCCCCTCGACTCCCCGGGCTGGACCTATGCGTACTCCGCGATCGTCGACGCCGGATCGCTGTTCATCGGCGGTGCGGTGACGCGGTTCGTGAAGATCGACGGCACCGCGACCCTCGCGGTGGCCTTCAGAGGTGTCAACGGCCCCCTCGACCACGCGGCGGCTCGCGCGGTGGCGGATGACGTCCTCGCCGCGGTCGGGTGGTCGGACGGCGGGCGCTTGAGCTGCCTCGGCATGTGAGTGATCACCCCGCCTGATCGCCGCACCTGTGCGCGCGAGCACCTGCGTCCTCCATCGGTAGGATGGTCCCGCCATGACTGAGATCTCTCCCACCGCCCTCGCACCTGCTCCTGCGAACCCGCAGACGTACGAAGTGAAGACGTACGGCTGTCAGATGAACGTCCACGATTCTGAACGACTGTCGGGCCTGCTCGATGGCGCAGGGTATGAGCCTGCGGTGGTCGGAGAGCAGGCGGACATCGTCGTCTTCAACACGTGCGCGGTGCGCGAGAACGCGGACAACCGCCTCTACGGCAACCTCGGCAGGCTGTCCCACGTGAAGGAGCAGCGACCGGGCATGCAGATCGCCGTGGGCGGGTGCATGGCGCAGAAGGATCGCGACGAGATCGTGAAGCGGGCGCCGTGGGTCGATGTCGTCTTCGGTACCCACAACATGGGGTCCCTGCCCGCTCTTCTCGAGCGTGCCCGGCACAACGCGGAAGCGCAGGTGGAGATCCTCGACTCACTCGATGTGTTCCCCTCGACGCTCCCGACCCGCCGTGAGTCGACCCACTCCGGGTGGGTCTCCATCAGCGTGGGGTGCAACAACACCTGCACGTTCTGCATCGTCCCATCGCTGCGGGGCAAGGAGAAGGACCGGCGGCCGGGGGACATCCTCGCCGAAGTCGAGGCGCTCGCGGCGGACGGCGTGGTCGAAGTGACCCTCCTGGGCCAGAACGTCAACTCCTACGGAGCGGAGTTCCGCGACAAGGGGGCGTTCGCGAAGCTGCTGCGCGCGGTCGGCCGTGTGAAGGGAATCGAGCGGGTGCGCTTCACCAGTCCGCACCCCGCCGCCTTCTCCACCGACGTGATCGATGCGATGGCGGAGACGCCCACCGTGATGCCGCAGCTGCACATGCCCCTGCAGTCCGGCTCCGACACGATCCTCAGGTCGATGCGACGGTCGTACCGCTCCTCACGGTTCCTCCGCATCCTCGAGCAGGTGCGGGAGCGCATCCCCCACGCGGCCATCACGACGGACATCATCGTCGGCTTCCCCGGAGAGACGGAGGAGGACTTCGACGCCACACTCGACGTCGTGCGCGCCGCCCGCTTCTCCCAGGCCTTCACCTTCCAGTACTCGATCCGTCCGGGCACCCCCGCGGCCACCATGCCCGATCAGGTGCCCAAGGAGATCGTGCAGGAGCGGTTCGAGAGACTCGTCGCGCTGCAGGATGAGATCTCCCACGACCTGAACCGAGAGCTCATCGGCACCCGGCAGGACGTGCTGGTGCACTCGCTGCCCGATGCGCAGCACGGGCGGTTCTCCGGCCGTGCCGAGGACCACCGCCTCGTGCACGTCGGAGTGTCGGAGGGCGCACCCGTGCCCCGTCCCGGCGACGTGGTCTCCGTCGTCATCGACGACGCCAAGCCCTACTTCCTCTTAAGCGACTCCGGGTATGCGCTCCGGAGGACCGGTGCGGGCGATGCATACGACCGTGCGCAGGCGGATTCCTGCGGTGCCCCCGCAGCGGGTCCGGGACAGGCCCCCGCGACCACCGCACTCGGGATGCCGACTCTGCGTGCGGGCCTGGACGGGTGACCTGACCGTGCTCGTGATCCCCGGCACCGCCCTCCTGCTGGAGGGCGTCGACCATCGCGAACCGACCGCGATGCGGGAGTTCCGCACGGCGCTGCACCGCCGGCTCGGCCGCGCGCAGACGTGGCGGGTCGCGGTTCCCAACGGCCCGGTTCCGCCACTGCTGAGCCTGGGCGGCCTCGGGATCGGGGTCGGAGTCCGAATCGACCGCACCGAAGGCGGATGCGTCGTGGACCCCTCGTCCGTTCTGACGGGCGAGGACCTCGCCGTCGAGGTCCGGAGGCTGCGCGCGGACGGGTCCACCGCGGCAGCCCGTGACTGCGAGATCCCGATCGGTGTCGCGGTCGCCGTGCTCGTCGCGCTGGAGGCGTCGCGCACCGTACGCCTCGTGCCGACGTCCCCAGCCCGCTTGCCCCTGACAGCGGGTCAGACGGAGCCGCTGCTCGTCCCCATCGACTTCTCCGGGGCGGCCCACCCCGACGCCCCGCTGGAGCGTCGCCCCGGAGCAGCGGAGTTCGACGACCGGCTGGAGCGCGCGCTGACCGGGCCCATCGACACTTCCGTCCTGGCGATACTCCACGGCGAGACTGACGCTGCGGCTGCGTGCACGGACGCGCTGGCGGCGGTGGACCTCGCAGGCGCGCACGGGACGGCTGTCGCGGCCGTCGACGTGCACCACGTGCGGTATCGACTCATCGCAGTGGACCCCGCAGAGGCGGTCCCGGAAGCCTCCGGTACGCGGGTGGGCCGGATGGCGCAGTCCGCGAAGCAGCGCGCATGACCCGTCCTCTCATCACGGTGGTCGGCCCGACGGCAACGGGGAAGTCCGACCTCGCGATCGCACTCAGCCGGCAGCTCGGCGGAGAGATCGTGAATGCCGATGCACTGCAGCTGTACCGCGGGATGGACATCGGCACGGCGAAGCTCCCGCCTCACGAGCGCGGCGGGATCACCCATCGCCTCATCGATGTCCTGGACATCCACGAATCGGCGAGCGTCTCGGAGTTCCAGCGGCTCGCGCGGGAGGCGATCGGCGACATCGAGGCACGGAGCGGACAGCCGGTGATGGTCGGCGGCTCCGGACTGTACGTCCGTGCGGTCACCGACGACATCCGCTTCCCCGGGACCGATCCGGACGTGCGCGCGCGTCTGGAGGCGGAGGTCGCGTCGCAGGGAGCCGCCTCCCTCCACAGCCGGCTGCGCGCGCTCGATCCGCCGGCTGCGGACACGATCGCGCCGGGGGACTCGCGCAGGATCGTCCGCGCACTCGAAGTCATCGAGATCACCGGTTCGCCGTTCACCGCCCACCTCCCGGACTACACGTATGTGCGCCCCACAGTGCAGATCGGGCTCGTCCTCGACCGGGATGTCCTGCACCGCCGGATCGAGGATCGCGTGCATCGCATGTGGGAAGCGGGGTGGGTCGACGAGGTCGTCGGGCTCCGCGCCCTGGGGCTGCGCGCCTCATCGACGGCCGGTCAGGCGATCGGCTATGCGGAGATCGCGGCACACCTCGACGGCACCATGACGCGCGCGGAGGCGATCGACCGGACCATCATCCGCACGCGGCAGTTCGCGAAGCGCCAGGTGACGTGGTTCCGCCGTGATGCCCGCGTCCACCTCCTGCCCGCAGACGCCCCCGACCTCGTGGAGCGAGCCCTGAGCCTCACGTCGTAGACTGCGCGCGTGAGCACAGCCAGGGTGACCAAGGGACACGGAACAGCCAACGATTTCGTCCTCATCGACGATCCGGACGCCGGCGAGCGGCTCGACGCGGAAGCCGTGCGCGAGCTGACCGACCGGCGACGGGGGATCGGTGGTGACGGGCTCATCCGCGTCGTCCGGTCGAGCGCGCTCATGCACGGCGACCAGACCGCGCATCGTGCCGGTGATGCCGCTGCTGCCGGGGCGGAGTGGTTCATGGACTACCGGAACGCCGACGGGTCGATCGCGGAGATGTGCGGGAACGGTGTCCGCGTCTTCGCGCACTACCTCGTGGAGAACGGGCTCGTCGACGCCTCTGCGCCCATCCTCGTGGGCACGCGCGGCGGCGTGAAGACCGTCACCGTCGTTCCGGATCCCGCCGGCGGACCCGCACCCTGGTACCGGGTCGACATGGGAGCCTGGGACCTGCCCGCGGCGCGGACGGGGGATGTGGAGCGCGGCGCGGACTCGATCGTCACGACCCGCGGCACGGACGTCGCCCGCCCCGCGGTGAGCGTCGACATGGGGAATCCCCATACCGTGGTGGCCCTGCCCTCCCTGCACGAACTGATCAGCGCCGATCTGGGAGCCGTCCCGGACGTGGACCCCGTCCCGCCGCACGGGACGAACGTCGAGTTCATCGTCGTCGACGCCGATGGCGACGACGATCCGCGCACCGGTCGCCTCCGGATGCGGGTGCACGAGCGCGGAGTGGGGGAGACGATGGCATGCGGCACGGGTGCGTGCGCCGCCGCGCTGGCCGCCCGCTTCTGGGCAGGTCACGACGGACCCGTCGACTGGACGGTGGACCAGCCGGGTGGACCCGTGCGGGTCGAGATCGAAGCCGACCGGGTGTTCCTGTCCGGGCCCGCAGTCCTCGTTGCCGACGTGACCCTGCTGGACTGAGCTCTCTGTCGCGTGACGCGACGGGCGGACCGGCTCGAGTGACGCGCGGTTCAGGCGGAACGATCGACGCGGAGGACGCGGAATCCCTTCGCCGTGGCGATCCGCTCGGCTGAGAACTCCGCTCCCGGTTCGGTGTCCAGCCACCGCAGGAGCGAATCGGCGCCAAGCTTCTTCGCGACGACGAGGTGGGCGCTCGCATCCGGGAGCAGACGTGGCAGCCACGTCAGGAGCATGTCGTGCAGCGCCGCCTTGCCCACCCTGATGGGGGGATTCGACCAGATCGCGGAGAAGCCGAGGTCTGCGGGAACATCGGCGTCCGTCACCGCGTTCACGTTCGTGAGACCCAGCGCAGCCGCGTTGTCGGCGGTGAGCCCGAGCGCCCGCTCGTTGACGTCGAGCGCCCACACCCGCACAGCCGTACCGGCCTCGCGCGCTCGGAGAGCGGCGTCCAGGGAGATGGGACCCCAGCCGCATCCCAGATCGAGCAGATCACCGCTCGGCGGCTCCGGGACGTGATCCAGCAGGACACGCGTGCCGGTGTCCACGTGCTCGGGAGAGAAGACTCCGCCGGCGGTCGTGACGTCGACGTCACGACCTCCCAGCCGCACGGAGCGGTCCCGGCGTTCGGCTGCACTGGCGGGTGCCGCGGAGAAGTAGTGATCGGCCATGGGGGAAGTGTAGGCGCTGTGGGAGAATGGTCATCCATTGCAGAGAGGGAGTACATGACGCAGATCGATGACGGGGCGACCCACCCCGACGCGGCCGAACCGGACTCCACCGGTCGGAGCGACGAGGGCGGGGACCGAGTGATCGACCGCATCCTCGGCCGGGCCTCGGCGCTGGACGCGGGAGGCGTCTCGCACGATGAGGCGTCGCAGCTGGACGTCCTCGACAGATCCGCGCTCACGAGGGTGAGCGGCCTGTCGACCGAGCTCGAGGACGTCACCGAAGTCGAGTACCGACAGCTGCGCCTCGAGCAGGTCGTGCTCGCAGGACTCTACGGTCAGGGGCGATCCGCGCATGCGGAGACGAGCCTCCGCGAACTCGCCGCGCTGGCGGAGACCGCAGGCTCCACAGTCCTCGACGGCGTCCTGCAGAAGCGCGACAAGCCCGATCCCGGGACCTACCTGGGCAGCGGCAAGGCCCGCGAGCTGCGCGACATCGTCGAAGCGGTCGGGGCGGACACGGTCGTCGTGGACACGGAGCTCGCGCCCAGCCAGCGACGCGGCCTCGAGGACGTCGTGAAGGTCAAGGTCATCGATCGGGTCGCCCTCATCCTCGACATCTTCGCGCAGCATGCGAAGTCGCGCGAGGGCAAGGCACAGGTCGAACTGGCCCAGCTCGAGTACCTCCTGCCGCGCCTGCGCGGCTGGGGCGAATCGATGTCGCGGCAGGCGGGCGGTCGTGTCGCCGGCGGCGAGGGCATCGGCTCGCGCGGTCCCGGCGAGACGAAGATCGAGCTCGATCGCCGTCGCATCCGCACGCGGATGTCCAGGCTGCGCAAGCAGATCCGGGCGATGGCGCCTGCGCGGGAGACAAAGCGCGCTGACCGCACCCGGCACTCCATCCCGTCGGTCGCCATCGTCGGCTACACCAACGCGGGCAAGTCCTCACTGCTCAACCGCCTCACGGACGCGGGCGTGATGGTGCAGAACCAGCTCTTCGCGACCCTCGACCCCACAGTCCGCAGAGCGGAGACGGACGAAGGCCGCGTGTACACGCTCACGGACACCGTCGGGTTCGTGCGGAACCTCCCGCACCAGCTCGTCGAGGCATTCCGCTCGACACTCGAGGAAGCGGCCGGCGCGGACCTGGTCGTGCACATCGTGGACGGATCGCACCCGGACCCCGGCGGGCAGATCTCAGCCGTGCGCGAAGTGCTCGCGGACGCGTCTGCCGCAGAGCTGCCGGAGCTCCTCGTCTTCAACAAGGCCGACGCCGCGGAGCCCGCCGCGCTGGCGGGGCTGCTGCTGGATCACCCGGGGTCGCTCGCAGTGTCGGCGCAGACGGGAGCCGGACTGGACGAGCTGCGTGCGGCGATCGCGCGGATGCTCCCGGCGATGGCGCACGAGCTCACCGTCCTCGTGCCGTTCGACCGCGGAGAGCTGGTGAGCCGCGTCTACGACCGGGGCACCGTCCTCGACGAACGGTTCCTCCCGGAGGGCACTCTGCTGCAGGCCCGGGTCGACGAGGCACTCGCAGCGGAGCTCGAGCCGTACCTCCAGCCCGACATGTACGCGGGTGGGGGTACCGCTCCGCAGCCGGAGGACGACGGAGAGCGGAGCACGACGCAGGAAGACGAGGGGTGAGCGACACTCCGGACCTTCTCGCATCCGCCGTCCACGCGGTGGGCGGCAGTGAGCGCGAAGGTCAGAGGACCATGGCCGAGGCCGTCGCGAGCTCCCTGGACCGCGGCAGCCACCTGCTGGTGCAGGCGGGGACGGGCACGGGCAAATCCCTCGCGTACCTGGTGCCGGCGCTCGACCACGCGACCCGCACCGGCGATCGGGTGATCGTCTCCACGGCGACTCTCGCGCTGCAGGCGCAGATCGTCGATCGGGACCTGCCCCGACTGGTCCGCGCGGTCAAGGACGAGCTCACCAGGAAGCCCTCGTTCGCAGTCCTCAAAGGCCGTCGGAACTACGCCTGCCGGCACAAGCTGGACGGCGGCTATCCGGAGGACGGGGCGGGGATGCTCTTCGACTTCGGCGCCGACGAGGCGGCCTCGCGGCGCGCCGGCGACGGGAGCGCCTCTGCGAGTGCGCTGGGGGAGGAGATCCAGCGCATCCGCTCGTGGGTGCGCACGACGGAGACGGGTGACCGGGACGACCTGACCCCGGGGGTCTCCGACCGCGCATGGTCGCAGGCATCGGTCAACGCCTTCGACTGCCTCGGATCGAAGTGTCCGGCGTTCGAGGAGTGCTTCGCGGAGATGGCGAAGATCCGCGCGGGGGGCGCTGACGTCGTCGTCACGAACCACGCGCTGCTGGCGATCGACGCGTTCGGGGACCACGCAGTGCTCCCGGAGCACTCAGCCGTCATCGTGGATGAGGCGCACGAACTGCGGGATCGTGTGACGAACGCGCTGTCCGGGACCCTCACCGCCGCGATGATCGACCACGCCGCCTCGTCGGTGCGGAGGAGCGGTCTCGTGCAGGACGGTGTGATCGGCCTGCTCGAGTCAGCGGGCACACGGCTGGAGAAGGCACTGGAGGTGGCCGAGGAGGGACTCATCGAGCGGTGGCCGGAGGCCCTCGCCGTGGGCGTGGCCCAGGTGCGCGACGCGTCTCGCCAGCTCATCGCCGACCTCGGCTCCGGTGCATCCGGCGGTGATGCGGACCCCGACGCGGGTCGGCAGCTCGCACGGGCGCGTGCGCTCGAGGTGTTCGAGGTCGCGTCGCGTCTCGCCGACGATGCGGACAACGACGTCGCGTGGGTCTCGCGCTCGACCTTCCGCGAACGGACCACGACCTCGCTCGTCGTCGCTCCGCTGTCGGTGGCCGGGACGATGCGGTCGGGGATCTTCGAGAAGTCGACCGTCGTCGCTACGTCCGCCACCCTGGCGCTGGGCGGACGGTTCGAGACCGTCGCAGGAGCGCTGGGGCTGGGCGGACCCAGTGCTCCGCGCTATGACGCGATCGACGTGGGCTCACCGTTCGACTACACGCGTCAGGGGATCCTCTACGTCGCATCGCACCTGCCGCGGCCCGGTCGGAGCGGTGCCAGCGAGGAATCGCTGGACGAGCTGGAGCAGCTGCTGCGGGCATCGGGCGGCGGCGCGCTCTGCCTCTTCTCGTCTCGAGCCGCCGCGACTCGGGCTGCCGAGGAGATGCGGGCGCGCACAGACCTGCCGATACTCCTGCAGGGAGAGGACGGGCTGGGCTCTCTCGTCTCCCGGTTCGCCTCCGACGACGAATCGTCGCTGTTCGGGACCCTCTCCCTGTGGCAGGGCGTCGACGTTCCGGGGCGCACGTGCCGGCTCGTCGTGATCGACCGGATCCCGTTCCCGCGCCCCGATGATCCACTCGTGCGGGCACGGACGGAATCCGCGCAGCGGGCGGGGGCCAACGGCTTCATGTCCGTCAGCGCCACGCACGCGGCCCTCCTGCTGGCTCAGGGTGCCGGACGACTGGTCCGCTCGACGGCGGACCGGGGAGTCGTGGCCGTCCTCGACGAACGGCTGAGGAACGCGCGCTACAGCGGATTCCTGCTCGCCTCCCTTCCGCCCATGTGGAAGACGGAGGACCCCGCGCTGGTGCGCGGGGCCCTCGAGCGCCTCCGTCGAACCGACGCCTGACGGAGGCGCGCCGTCAGGAGCCGCCCCGCGTCACTGCGGTGCGGCTCCCGGTGCGGATCAGTCCACCTTGCGGATCACTGCGACGACCACGCCCATGATCGAGGCGAAGTCGCCGTCGATCGGATCGTAGAAGCGGTTCTGCGGCAGGAGCCACTGCTTCCCGTCGACGCGCTTGAGGGTCTTGACGGTCGCCTCATCGTCCAGCAGGGCGGCGACGATCTGTCCGTTCTCCGCATCCGGCTGCCGGCGGACGACGACGAAGTCGCCATCGCAGATCGCGGCGTCCTGCATCGAGTCGCCGACGACATTCAGGAGGAACAGCTCTCCGGACCCGACGACCTGGCGGGGGAGGGCGAAGACATCGTCCACGTCCTGCTCCGCGAGGATGGGACCGCCCGCGGCGATGCGTCCGACGACGGGCACCATCGCGGTGTTGGGGGACGGATCGATGCCCTTGCGCACCTCTTCCGGTGGAGTGACGACCTCGATCGCCCGCGGGCGCTTGGGGTCCCGGCGGAGATATCCGAGCCGCTCGAGCTGGGAGAGCTGATGGGCGACCGACGACAGGGACGCGAGTCCCACGGCCTTTCCGATCTCCCGCATGCTCGGCGGATAGCCGTTGACGTACACGGCACGCTCGATCGTCTCGAGCACCAGGCGCTGGCGCTGCGTGAGCCGGCTGTCGCCCTCCGCCGCTGAGCCGCCCGGCAGCTCCACCTCTTCGCTCTGCGCCCTGCGCACCACTTCGATCTCTTCGTCGAGTCCGCTCTTGCGCGGACGCCCCCTGCGACGCTGCTGCTGTTCCGGAGTCATCGGCGTTCCCCTCCCGAGCCTGACGGCTGCCGTAATCATTCGCTTCTCACCTGCATGAACGCTGTGCTGCGGGGCTGTGTCCGTGCCTCGTGATCGACTCATCCACATGACCGCACCATCGACGTTCGATTCCCATCATCGCATATCCGTTCGATACAGGCTGGACAAATCTTCGAACGGCGTGTTCAATAGTACACGTGTTCGAAAGCATGTGGTCGGGCGTCAGCCGGACCGGATCCCCCACGGAGGTGCAGACATGAGCGCTCCCGCTCTCACCCGCTCGACAGACCGTGTCCCTGCTGTCGTCCCGCGCGATCTGCTGCGTGTCCTCGAAGGCGGCGCGGCAGCCATCGGCGCCGGGGGCACCGGTGCACGCTCGCGTCAGGTCGCGTCGCGGACGTCGTCGTCCACGACGACCCGTGAGGTCCCGCGCAGCGCCGGGGTGCCGCGGCGCGTCCGGCTCGCGCGGACGGTGCTGCTGGGCATCGTGCTCATCGCGGTGCTCGCCGGTGTGTTCGCGGCCGCGTGGTCGCCCAGTGCGGCGGCCGACGATGAGGGGGCCGCAGCCGGCACCGTCACGGTCGTGGTGTCGGAGGGCGAGAGCCTCTGGTCCGTGGTCGGGGACCGCGCGTACGACCGCGACCCGCGGGTCGTGATCGATGAGGTCCACACCCTCAACGGCATGGAGTCGAGCGTGGTCCACCCCGGGCAGAGGCTCGTACTCCCCGCGCGCTAAACTCCATGCGTGACTTCACTCGGCTCCCTCCCGCTGCGGGACGACCTCCGCGGGCGCTCTCCTTACGGTGCACCCGTCATCGATGTGCCCGTCCGCCTCAACGTCAATGAGAATGCGTTCGACGTCCCTGCGGACGTCACAGCGGCCTTGCAGGAACGGGTCGCGGCGATCAGCTCGACCCTGAATCGCTATCCCGATCGGGAATTCACCGCGCTGCGGAATCTGCTCGCCGACTACCTGAGCGGCGTTCTGCGGCGTGAGGGTCGGCCCACTGCTCTGCAGGCTCCGGTGCCCTCCTCGATCTCCCCGGACATGATCTGGGCCGCCAACGGCTCGAACGAAGTCCTGTTCCACATCCTGCAGGCGTATGCGGGGCCCGGTCGCTCGGCCCTGGGCTTCGGGCCCAGCTATTCGATGCACCCCCTCATCGCGCAGTCCACCGGTGCGGACTGGATCGAAGTCCCCCGCGGTGCGGACTTCGCGATCACGGTCGACCATGCGGTGGACGCGGTGCGGACGCACTCGCCCGATGTCGTCTTCCTCTGCACTCCCAACAACCCGACGGGCAACAGCACTCCGCTCGAGGTCATCGAGGCCGTGTACGACGCGACAGACGGGATCGTCATCGTCGACGAGGCGTACGCGGAGTTCGCGGGCCCTGACTTCCGGACGGCCCTGAGCCTGCTGCCCGGGCGACCCCGCCTCGTCGTGTCGCGCACGATGAGCAAGGCATTCGCGTTCGCCGGAGCCCGTCTGGGATACGCGGCCGCCGACCCTGGACTCGTGGACGGTCTGCGGCTGGTCCGCATGCCGTATCACCTCTCGTCACTCACGCAGGCCGCGGCAGAGGCCGCGCTCGCGCACCCGGACTCCCTGCTCGCAGGAGTCCAGGAGCTGTCCCGCCAGCGCGATCGCATGGTCGCGGGCCTGCGCGAGCACGGGTTCGACGTGGTGGCGTCCGACGCGAACTTCGTCCTGTTCCGAGGAGTCGCAGACCCCGCGCTTCTCTGGACGCGCCTCGTCGAGAAGGGGGTCCTCATCCGCGATGTCGGCATCCCCGGATCCCTCCGCGTGAACGCGGGGACGGACGCGGAGACGACCGCGTTCCTCACCGCCATGGCAGAGATCCTCTCCACCCACCCCGACACCCTTGGAAGGAGCCCGCAGTGACGCAACGCACCGCGAGCGCGCAGCGGACGACGAGCGAATCCGACGTCTCCGTCTCGATCGACCTGGACGGGACCGGCGCATCGACGATCGACACCGGTGTCCCGTTCTACGACCACATGCTCACGGCCCTGTCGAAGCATTCGCTCATCGACATGGAGATACGCGCGCAGGGGGACGTCCACATCGACGTGCACCACACGGTCGAGGACACTGCGATCACCCTCGGATGGGCGCTGAGGGACGCACTCGGCGACAAGGCCGGGATCCGTCGATACGGTGACGCGATGGTCCCGCTCGACGAAGCGCTCGCGCAGGCCGTCGTGGACATCTCGGGACGCCCGTACTTCGTCCACGAGGGCGAATCCGATGCGCAGCGCTACCACCTCATCGGTGGGCACTTCACCGGCTCCATGACGGGGCACGCACTCGAATCGCTGGCCTTCCAGGCCGGTCTCACCGTGCACCTGAGACTGCTGGCCGGTCGCGATGCGCATCACATCGCCGAAGCCCAGTTCAAGGCGTTCGCGCGGGCGCTCCGCACTGCGGTGGAGCCTGATCCGCGGGCGCACGGCGTGCCGTCGACGAAGGGGGCTCTGTGAGCAGGACCGTCATCGTCACGCCGTTCGGCCGTCCCGATCAGCTGGCGGCCGCGTGCGTGCTGTCGGAGATCCCCGGCGACGTCGTGCCGATCGGCGACTTCTCCGCGATCGTGCAGAGCGGGACGGACATCGAGGCGGGCAACCGCGCGGCGGCCGCGATCTCGAAGCTGACGGGGAAGCACGAAGTGCTCCTCATGGTGCGCAGCGAGGAGCAGATCGACGCTGCCCACTACCGCGGCGGCGACCGGGAGGCGGACGTCCCGGCCGGGCTCGCGCTGTCGAACCTGCCGAGCGAGCTCGAGCAGCTCCTCCTCGAGGTGACGGACCCGCGTGACGTCGACGGGTGGATCGACACCTCATCCATGTCGAAGCTCGAGGCATCGCGCGCCACGATGACCCCGCAGCGGGCCGCCCTGGCCCGGACCGCGATGCTGTGGCTGATCGCCGCCCTCCTCGCACTGGTGGTCGTGGTCTTCGGCGTCGTGCAGGGCGTCGGCGGATCCGTGATGGGCTGGGTCGTGGCCGTGTTCGGTGCGCTCGTCCTGGGCGCGTCCCTGCTGCGGGTGCGACGCGTGCTCAATCCCGGGGCGGCGCGGTGACCGCACCGCTCGTGGCCGTCCTGGACTACGGGTCCGGCAACATCCACTCGGTCGTCCGCGCGCTCGAGCATGCGGGCGCTCGCGTGAGCCTCACCGACGACCATGCGGTGATCGCGGAAGCCGACGGTCTCGTGGTCCCCGGAGTGGGTGCGTTCGCCTCCGTTGTGGAGGGGCTGGACACCGTCGACGGCGGTGCGCTCGTCCGGGAGCGCCACGCGGCGGGACTCCCGACACTGGGCATCTGCGTCGGCCTGCAGGTGCTGTTCGCCGCCGGTTCCGAGCACGGTGAACGGACCGACGGCATCGGGCTGTGGGCGGGGGAGGTGACGCGCCTCGACGCCCCGATCGTTCCGCACATGGGATGGTCGCGGGTCAGGACGCCGGAGGGTTCCCGCATGTTCGAGGGGATCCGCGACCAGCACTTCTACTTCGTCCATTCGTACGCCGCGCCGCACGGGCCCGACCACGCACTCACCACTGTCTCCGACCACGGCGCACCCTTCGTCGCGGCCGTCGAAGACGGTGCGACCTGGGCGACCCAGTTCCACCCGGAGAAGTCCGGGGACGCGGGCCGGGCCCTGCTGGAGAACTGGCTGCGCACGCTGAAGACTCGATCACACACTCATCCGAACTCGGAGGAACAGCAATGACCCCGCTAGTGGAGACCCCCGCACTCACCCTGCTGCCGGCCGTCGATGTGTCAGACGGACAGGCAGTGAGGCTCGTCCAGGGCGAGGCCGGCACGGAGACGATGTACGGCTCGCCGCTCGAGGCGGCCGGATCATTCGAGGATCAGGGCGCCGAATGGATCCACCTCGTGGACCTCGACGCCGCATTCGGACGCGGTTCGAACTACGACCTGCTCAGCAAGGTCACGAAGTCGCTGTCGATCAAGGTCGAGCTGTCCGGCGGGATCCGGGACACGGAGAGCCTCGAGCGCGCGCTGGACACCGGCGCGGAGCGCGTCAACATCGGCACCGCGGCCCTGGAGAATCCGGAGTGGACAGCAGAGGTCATCGCGCACTACGGCGACAAGATCGCGATCGGCCTGGACGTGCGGGGACAAACCCTCGCAGCGCGCGGGTGGACGAAGGACGGCGGTGACCTCTACGAGGTCTTCGACCAACTCGAGGCCGCAGGCTGCACCCGCTACGTCGTCACGGACGTGACGAAGGACGGGACCCTCAAGGGGCCGAACACGCAGCTGCTGGCCGAGCTGGCGTCACGCACGGACCGTCCGATCGTGGCCTCCGGTGGGATCTCGACCCTGGACGACATCGCCGCGCTCCGCGCGCTGGTGCCGGAAGGCGTCGATGCGGCGATCGTGGGCAAGGCGCTCTACGCGGGTCGCTTCACCCTCGCCGAGGCGCTGGACGTCGCAGGACGCTGACATGCCGGACTCATCGGAGGACCGCGTGCCGGGCGAGCCGCAGATCCCCGCACACCTGCGGGGCGCGATCGGCGGCCCGGCCGACTCTGCCGGTGTGCCCTGGGGCGGGCGGGAACTCCATTCGAATCCCTTCGCCGGCGATTCGGGCGAGGCCGAGCCCGCACTGCGCGAGGCACTGGTGGCCGTGGCCGCAGAGCCCCTCGATCCGCAGCGTCACCGCGCGGTCGTCGAGGCCCTCGTGGACGCGCGGCTCTATGCGCCGGTCCTGCCGTCGGTGCTCACGCAGTCCGTCGACGAGCGGGGCCTCATCCACGACAACTCGTCTGAGATGTCGATGGTGCGGCTGCGCTCCGGCGACGGGCGCGAGGCGACGCCCGCCTTCACCGACATCCCGTCGCTGACCGCTTGGCACCGGGAAGCCCGCCCCGTGCCGATCGAAGCGGAGCGGCTGGGCGCCGCCGCGGTCGAGGAGGGAGCCCAGCTGGTCGTGGTCGATCCGGGCACCCCGCACACATTCCTCCTGAGGCGACCCGCGCTGTGGTCGTTCCTCCAGCGGAAGCCCTGGCTGCCGGCCTGGGCAGATGCCGTCGTGGCATCAGCGCTGCGCTCCGTCGCGACGGACTTCGCCTGGATCGGGGGAGTGGGCATGGGGCCCGCGACCCCAGCGGTGCACGCGGAGGGGCCGGAGGTCCGGGTCGAGGTGCGGGTGGACGAAGTGGACGGAGCATCCACCGACGACGACAGGACGGCGTTCCGCCGGGCCCTGGCCGCGGATCCCACAGTGACCGATCGCATCGACTCCCTCACGCTCGGCTTCGTGCGGCGCTGACGAGAGCACCCAGCGGAAAGGACCGGGGCCCGGAGCATCTGCTCCGGGCCCCGGCCCTTTCCTCAGCGTCGACGCGCGGTGCCGGGCACCATGCGCGGGAAGGGGACGCTGAGAGTCATCGGGCGGCCTTTGCCTGCCGTGCCGCAGGAGTGCGGCTGCCGCGGCTAGCGCACTGGACCGGTGTACTTCTCCCCGGGTCCCTTCCCCGGCTCATCCGGGACTGAGGAGGCCTCGCGGAACGCCAGCTGAAGAGAGCGGAGGCCGTCGCGCAGCGGTCGCGCATGGTGATCCCCGATCTCCGTCGCGCCGGCGGTGACCAGTCCGGCGAGCGCCGTGATGAGCTTGCGCGCCTCGTCGAGGTCGACGAGATCCGCAGCCTTCTCCGCGTCCGTGTCCTCGCTGAGGCCGAGCTTGACCGCCGATGCGCTCATGAGGTGGACGGCGGCAGTGGAGATCACTTCCACTGCGGGCACCTCTGCGATGTCGCGGACAGCCTGGGCGGCGGCATCCGCAGCGTGCTGATCCGAGGAGGAGGATGGAGTAGTGGCATCGGCCGTGGTCTGTGCGCCGGCGGATGCGTCGAAGCTGAAGGAGTGCGACTGGGTCATAGGACCAGTCTCCCACACGCCCGCGCGGGTCGATGTGCACTCCTGCCGGAAGTGGAGTATCGTGGTGGGAGTGCAAAGCGGGGCTTCGGGCTCCCACCTGGATCGCTTCTGGTGATCGGGTACTCCAGTACGGCCTTCTGGTCGTACTTTACAGTTACGCAGGCTCTTGCCGTGCGTCCCTGTGGTGTATCTTCAGGCCCCCTCTGCATCGGCAGTCGGGGCCTTTTGCATTCCCGACCGTCGGAGAGTCGTCTTCAGAGCCGAGAAGGAGCAGCACATCAGCGAGCCGCGTATCAACGACAAGATCAGAGTCCCGGAAGTCCGCCTCGTCGGACCGAACGGGGAGCAGGTGGGCATCGTCGCAATGCGGAAGGCCCTCGATCTCGCCCGTGAAGCGGACCTCGATCTGGTCGAGGTGGCGCCGCAGGCCAAGCCCCCTGTCGCCAAGCTCATGGACTACGGCAAATTCAAGTACGAGTCCGCTCAGAAGGCACGTGAGGCACGGAAGAATCAGGCCAATACGGCTCTGAAGGAGATCCGCTTCCGACTCAAGATCGACGAACACGATTATGAGACCAAGAAGGGGCACGTCACGCGGTTCCTCGACGGCGGGGACAAGGTCAAGGTCATGATCATGTTCCGCGGCCGTGAGCAGTCGCGACCGGAGATGGGCGTCAGGCTCCTCAACCGGCTCGCGGAGGATGTGTCCGAACTCGGTTCGGTCGAGTCCTCGCCCCGCGTGGACGGGCGAAACATGGTCATGGTCATCGCTCCGGCGAAGTCCAAGTCCGATGCGAAGGCGGAATCGCGCAAGTCGACCGCTGGATCGAAGGGATCGCAGGCGGAGGTCAAGTCCCGCCGCGACCGCGAAGCACAGGCCAAGGCTGAGGCTCGCTCGGAGAAGCCCTCCGCAGCGGAATCCTGACCCGCCGACGCCGATAACGAGATGTGAAGGAGAACGGCACCATGCCGAAGCAGAAGACCCACAGCGGCGCCAAGAAGCGTCTGCGCCTCACAGGCAGCGGCAAGGTCATGCGTGAGGGCGTCAACAAGCGCCACCTCGCGGAGCACAAGTCCTCGCGGCGCAAGCGCCGGATCTCGATGGACCAGGTGCTCACGAAGGGCGATCGGGCCAAGGGCCTGAAGCTCCTCGGCAAGCGCTGAGTCCCTGACAACGCAGACAGCACTGCGCATCACGAGCAGACCGATGGTCTGACGGATGCGCGCGACCACTGCCGCCGCAGTGGCGATATTCACAAGGAGTACACGTGGCACGTGTGAAGAGGGCGCTCAACGCCAAGAAGAAGCGCCGGGTCATCCTCGACCGGGCGAGCGGATACCGCGGACAGCGTTCGCGTCTGTACCGCAAGGCCAAGGAACAGGTCATCCACTCGCTGGTCTACAGCTACCGCGACCGTCGCGCCCGGAAGGGTGACTTCCGTCGCCTCTGGATCCAGCGCATCAACGCCGGTGCGCGCGCGAACGGCATGACCTACAACCGCTTCATCCAGGGTCTCAAGGCCGCAGGCGTCGAGGTCGACCGTCGCATGCTGGCTGAGCTCGCCGTCAACGACCAGGCGACGTTCGCCACGCTCGTCAAGGTCGCCAAGGACGCGCTCCCCTCGGACGTCAACGCGCCGAAGACTTCAGCGGCCTGAGCCGCTTCCCTCTCTGAGGGACGTCCCACGAACGGGGCCGAAGACCCACCGGGTCTTCGGTCCCGTTCGTGCTGTGCGGGCGCAGTGACGCAGCGTGCCGCAGGTGGCCGTGGCTGGGTACTCTTCCTGTATGGACCTTCACCCGCGCCTGACCGGCCCCGTCGTCACCCGTCCCGATGCTCCGCGGATCAAGGAGGCGGCGAAGCTCTCGAAGCGATCCTGGAGGACGAAGGCCGGTCGGTTCCTCGTGGAGGGGCCGCAGGCGCTGCGGGAGGCGCTGGTCAGGCACGGCGAGTTGAGGCCCGCACCGGCGACGCTGCCGTCGCACGAGGACTTACCCCAGCTGGTGCCTGCGGGCGCGATCCTGGACGTCTGGGCCACCGCAGAGGCGGCAGACCGCAACGAGGACCTCCTCGATGCCGCTCGCACTGCGGGAGTCCGCATCCGCCAGGCCACCGCCGAGGTCCTGGGGATCCTCACGGACACCGTCGTCTCGCAGGGCGTGGTGGCCGTGGTCGAGCGCCTCGACGTGTCGCTGACGGATGTCGTGAACCGTGATGCCCGCCTGATCGTCGTGCTGTCCCAGGTGCGCGACCCGGGCAACGCGGGCACCGTGCTCCGAGTGGCGGATGCGGCGGGGGCGGACGCCGTGGTGGTCACCTCGTCCAGCGTGGATCTGTACAACCCGAAGACCGTCCGATCGACGGCCGGCTCGCTGTTCCACGTCCCCGTGGTGACGGGGGTCGGCCTGCCGGAGGTCGCGGAGCTCGCACGCGCACGGGGCCTGCAGGTCCTGGCCGCCGACGCCCATCCGCCCGCGCACGATCTGCACGCGCCCTGGGACACGGGACTCGACATGTCGCGTCCCACTGCGTGGGTGTTCGGCAACGAGGCGTGGGGCCTGCCGGAGGCTGATCGGGCGGAGTGCGACGCAGCCGTGGCCATCCCGCTCTACGGACGGGCGGAGAGCCTCAACCTCGCATCCGCCGCGAGCATCTGCATCTACGAGTCCGCCCGCACAATCCATCTCTGAGACACGCACATCTCTGAGCCACGCCCACCTCTGAGGCACGCTCCTGCGGTCTCTGTGGGGGCCGCGCCCGCACCTCTGCGGGAACCGCGCCGGCACCTCTGCGGGGACCCCACCGGAGCAGACCCGGTCCCCGTGCTGCGCACTGACCTGCGGGGCTAGACTGTTCCACGGCGTCGTGTGCGCCCGTCCTGTCCGTCACGCACTCATGAGAGAAGGCCGATGTCCGAGCCCAGTGCCGTCGATCCGACCACCATCGACCCCCGCGACGAGGCCGCGGTCACCGCGGCCGTCGACGCCGCGCTCCAGGCGTTTCGCGCCGCCGGTGACCTCGAGGAGCTCAAGACGGCGAAGATCGCGCACACGGGGGACAAGTCTCCGCTTGCCCTCGCCAACCGGGGGATCGGCGCCCTGGACAAGGCGGACAAGGCGGTCGCCGGCAAGCTCGTGGGTCAGTCCCGCGGGCGCGTGTCCCGCGCGCTCGCAGAACGTCAGTCGCAGCTCGAGGCGAAGCGCGAGGCCGAGGTGCTGGTCGCTGAGGCCATCGACGTCACGCTCCCGTCCGCTCGGACCTCCCAGGGCGCCCGTCATCCGCTCCAGCTGCTGCAGGAGCAGATCGCGGATCACTTCGTGGGGCACGGATGGGAAGTGGCCGAAGGACCGGAGATCGAGGCCGAATGGCTCAACTTCGACTCACTCAACTTCGGTCCCGACCACCCCGCGCGGCAGATGCAGGACACCTTCTTCGTGGACCCTCCCGATGCGGGCCTCGTCCTGCGCACGCACACCTCACCGGTCCAGTCGCGCAGCCTGCTGGAGCGGGGGGTCCCGCTCTACGTCGTCTGCCCCGGCAAGGTCTTCCGCACCGATGAGCTGGATGCGACGCACACGCCCGTGTTCCATCAGGTCGAGGGCATCGCGATCGACAAGGGCCTCACGATGGCGCATCTGAAGGGCACGCTCGATGCGTTCGCGCGCGCGATGTTCGGCCCGGATTCGCGGACCCGCCTGCGTCCCTCGTTCTTCCCGTTCACGGAGCCCAGCGCAGAGATGGACTTCTGGTTCCCGCAGAAGGTCGGCGGTCCCGGCTGGATCGAGTGGGGCGGCTGCGGCATGGTGCATCCGAACGTGCTGGCGGCGGCGGGCATCGACCCCGACGAGTACCAGGGCTTCGCCTTCGGGATGGGCATCGAACGCACACTCATGCTCAGGGAGGGCATCAACGATATGCACGACATGGTCGAGGGCGATCTCCGCTTCTCCGCACGGTTCGGGGTGGATGCCTGATGCGCGTTCCACTCGAATGGCTGTCCGACCACGTCGACCTCTCCGTGGTCGACGATCCGCACGAGCTCGCGGCCGAGTTCGCCGGGATCGGGCTCGAGGAGGAGGAGTACATCGGTCCGTCCGTGACCGGGCCGCTGGTCGTGGGCCGTGTGCTGACCGCCGAACCGGAGGAGCACTCGAACGGCAAGACCGTCAACTGGTGCACGGTCGACGTCGGGAGGCCCCAGCCGCAGGGGATCGTGTGCGGCGCTCACAACTTCGGTCCCGGCGACCTCGTCGTCGCCGCGCTGCCGGGTGCGGTCCTCCCGGGAGACTTCGCCATCGCGGCGCGCAAGACGTACGGCCACGTGTCCGACGGCATGATCTGCTCATCCCGGGAACTGGGGCTGGGCGATGACCACGACGGCATCATCGTGCTGTCCGAGCTCGGACTCGACGGGGCGCCCGGAGACGACGCGATCGCGCTGCTGGGACTCGACCGGGTGACCCTCGACGTCAACGTGACTCCGGACCGCGGCTATCAGCTGAGCATGCGCGGGATCGCACGCGAGTACGCGATGCTCAAGGACCAGGCGTTCACGGACCCCGCAGACATCCCGACGGATGCGCCGACGGACAGGGGCTTCCCCGTCGTCCTGGACGACTCGTCGCCGATCCACGGAGAACCCGGGTGCAGCCGCTTCACGGCGCTCACCGTCACGGGCATCGACCCGACGGCGCGCACCCCGTTCTGGATGGCCCGCCGCCTGCTCGAGGCCGGGATGCGGCCGATCAGCCTCACGGTGGACATCACGAACTACGTGATGCTTGAGCTCGGCCAGCCGCTCCACGCGTATGACGCGCAGAAGCTCACGGCGCCCCTCACCGTGCGCAGGGCGAGAGCGGGGGAGACGCTCGTGACGCTGGACGACGCGACGCGGACACTCGACCCGGAGGACCTCCTCATCACCGATGCCGGCGACGGCGCAGAGGGCAGCCGAATCGTCGGCCTCGCCGGCGTCATGGGCTCGGCAGAGCTGGAGGTCACCGATACGACGCGCGAGGTCATCCTCGAGGCCGCCCATTTCGACCCCGTGTCGATCGCGCGGACGGCACGCCGGCACAGGCTGCCGAGCGAAGCGGCGAAGCGATTCGAGCGCGGGGTCGACCCCGCCGTAGGCCCTGCGGCCGCACGTCGGGCCGCCGACCTCCTGGTCGAGCTGGCGGGAGGCGTCCTCAGCACGGACACCACGCAGGCGGGGGATGCGCCGGAGCCGCGCGTCATCGAACTCGCAGCGGATCTGCCCTCCGCGCGGGTGGGAGTCGACTACTCGGTCGACGACGTCACCCGGCTGCTCGCCGCGGTGGGCGCAGAGGCCGTGCGTGCCTCGGACACCTCCGACGAAGCGCCCACGCTGCGCGTCACGGTCCCGACCTGGCGCTCAGACCTCACCCATGCGGTCGACCTCGTCGAAGAGGTCGCCCGGGCCGGGGGATACGAACGGATCCCCTCCGTCGAGCCCCAGGCTCCCGGCGGTGCCGGACTCACCGAGTCCCAGCGTGCGCGCCGCCGCGTCTCGAACATGCTCGCGGCGAGCGGACTGACCGAGGTCCTCACCTACCCGTTCACCTCGCAGGCACGAGCCGACGACCTGCTGTATCCCGAGGACGACGAACGGCGGACGCTGGTGAAGCTCGCCAATCCGCTCGGCGAGGATCGCCCGCTGATGCGGTCGACGCTCCTCTCCACCCTCGTCGACGCAGTGGTGCGCAACACCGGTCGCGGCTTCAAGGACGTGGCGGTGTTCGAAGCCGGCCTCGTGACGCACGGGGGCCGTCCCACGGATGAGCCTGGTCCGCGATTCGCCCCCGGCTACCACCCCACCGCTCTCGAACTGAACCGGGTCCGCGGCTCCGTGCCCGCACAGCCGCACCACATCGCGGGCGTCATCGCCGGTCACGCCGTGCTGCCCGGTGTGCTCGGCGGGGGACGGCGCGCAGACGCCCACGACGCGATCGACCTGGTCCACCGGATCGCAGCTGTGAACGGCCAGACCGTCCGGGCGGAGGCCGACGCGCGGGCTCCGTGGCATCCGGGCCGGTGCGCGCGGTTCACCCTGGCCGACGGATCGGTCTTCGGCTGGGCCGGCGAACTGCACCCGAAGGTCTGCGAGAACCTCGGTCTGCCGGTGCGGACCGTGGCCTTCGAGATCGACCTCGATGCGCTGCTCGCCCAGCCCGACGAACGGGACTGGACGGGCGCACTGTCGACATACCCCGTGTCCCGTCAGGACGTCGCGCTCGTCGTGGACGAGGCACTGCCGGCAGCTGAGCTCATGGACACCCTGCGCTCGGCCGCCGGTGAGGAGCTCGAGTCGCTCGAAGTCTTCGACGTGTACACCGGCGACCAGGTGCCCGCTGGTGCCAAGTCACTGGCGCTGCGCATGACGTTCCGTGCGACGGACCGCACTCTGACGGCGGACGAGGCCTCCCGACTGCGCGAGGCGGCGACGACGGCGGCGGCGACGAAGCACAGCGCGGAGGTCCGCTCGTGACCGCACCGACCGAGCACGCTCCGGCGGTCGATCCCACCTCGAGCCTCGTCGTCGTGACCGGCGCGTCGCGCGGGATCGGACGAGCGCTCGCGGAGGGGTTCGCCGCCGCGGGGCACCCGGTCCTCGTCACCGCGCGCTCCGCAGACTCCGCACGGGCCGCGGCAGTGGGGATCGTCGACAGATCCTGCGTGCACGTCGACGGCGCAGAGGTGACCCCGCGCGTGCGGGGCATCGCGCTCGACGTCACAGCGCCCGACTCGGTGGCCGCCTTCACCGACGAGGTCTCCCGCGTCGCCGCTGAATGGGACGCGCCCCTGCGCACGCTGGTGAACAACGCCGGCACTGTGGAGGCGAGCGAAGGTCCGATCTGGGAGGTCGATGCAGAGGACATGGCATCGGTCATCGAGACGAACCTCATCGGGGTCTTCCGCGTGGTCCGTGCGCTCGTGCCCACGCTCCTGGAGAGCGCCGCGCAGTCGGGCGAGCCCGTGCGGATCATCGACCTGAACTCCGGTTCGGGCGCTTCCGGCACGACGGCGCACGCCGCGTACTCGGCGTCCAAGGCCGGACTGTTCCGGCTGGCCCAGTCGCTCGTCGACCACGGCCACGACCGGGGCCTGCGCGTCTTCGAGATGGCGCCCGGGGTCGTCGCATCCGACATGACGAGATCGATGCCGATGCACGATCACCGGACAGGGGACGACTGGACCCCGCCGCAGGCAGTGGTTCAGCTCGCCCTCGCCCTCGCGTCGGGACGCCTCGACGCGTGGACCGGACGCTACGTCCGGGCGGGTGTCGACACACCCGAGTCGCTCGAGAGTGCCGCGGACACGCTGACGCCGGGGGACCTCGGCGACGGCTTCCGCACGCTGGCCGTGCGCATGCAGTAGCGTTGCCGCCGGTGCCTCGGACGCGGGCACCGGGCAGGGAGTGGACCGACCCTGGGGAAGGGGGCACCGTGGACGTCCTGTGGACGATCGTGCTCGGCCTCGTCAATGCCGTCATCGTCGGCGTGTTCGTGCGTCGACTCATCAACGTGGGCACGGGGGCGCTGCGCAACACGCTGGTCTCCCTCGTCATGGGCCTGTCGATCTGGCCCGTGTCGCTCCAGGCGTTCGAGATGCTCGAGATCGTGCAGCGCGGCGACGTCCCGTTCCTGGGGATGAGCTTCCCCGCCGTCATGGTGTTCCTGCTCATCTTCGCCTGGTTCGTCGCGATCCAGCTGTTCGTCATGCTGGCGATCGAACTGGTCCTGCCGTCCGGATCGTTCTCGCAGGCGGCGCGCACCGTGTCGCGACTGCCCACCTGGTATCGCCGCCTGCGGAGGATCGGAGAGATCCAGAACCTCCTCATCCGCTTCGGCCTGCGCCGCTACCTGCGTCCCCGCATCCCCAGCCTGCGAGTGTCGATGACGGAGATCGCGCAGGCGGCCGCCCAGGCGCTCGCGGCGGCCGGCGTCACCTTCGTCAAGCTGGGCCAGTTCGTCGCGACGCGGGCGGACATGATCCCCGCTGAGTTCGTCGAGGAGTTCTCGCGACTGCAGTCAGAGGTGCCAGCTGTCGCGTTCGCGGAGATCCGGCCGGAGATCGAACGCCAGTGGGGACGTCCGATCGAGGACGTCTGCCGCGAGTTCGACGAGAAGCCGCTCGCCGCCGCCTCCGTGGCGCAGGTCCATCGTGCGGTGCTGCGTTCGGGGGAGGAAGTCGTCGTCAAGGTGCAGCGGCCCAACCTGCGCCGGCAGGTCCGCGCGGACTCCGACATCATCATGTCGTTGGCGGAGCGGTTCGAGAAGACGGCGTCCTGGGCGCAGACGATCGGCCTCACCGACATCGCCCGCGGCTTCCTCGACTCGCTGTCGGAGGAGCTCGACTACCGCGGAGAGATCCGGCAGACGCTCGCCATGCGGGAGGACCTGGGCGCACAGCCGGGTTCGCTGGTGCGCATCCCGGAGGTGTTCGTCGAACTGTCGGGGCGGCAGATCATCGTGATGGAGCGGATGCCGGGCCGCCCCCTCACCCGGGGCGAGGACGTCCTCGGCGGCCTGTCGATGATCGCCCGTCGCGAGGCGGCGGAGCAGCTGTTCGTCGTCGTCGCGCGGCAGATGCTCGAGTCCGGGGTCTTCCACGCGGACCTCCACGCCGGCAACATCATGGTGTCGGACGCAGCGCGCGTGGGCCTCATCGACTTCGGCGCGGTGGGTCGCCTGGACTCGCGGGACCGTCGCGACGTCCTCCAGCTGCTGCTGGCCTTCGAGCGCCAGAACTCACTGGCGGCCACGAACGCGGTCATCGACCTCTTCGGCATGCCGCCTGGGCTCGACCTGCGCCAGGTGCAGCGGGAGATCGGGCAGATCATGCTGCGCTACGACGGGGGAGTGGCGTCGGCAGCGGCCGGCACGGCGGACGGCTTCGGCGGTGCGGCATCGGGGTTCTTCCGCGAGCTGCTGTCATTCATCCTGTCCCACGGGTTCACGATGCCGTCCGCCGTCGCCCAGGCGTTCCGGGCGATCACGACGCTGGAGGACAGCCTGCGTCGACTCGATCCGCACGCCGACCTCCTGGGGCTCGTCCGCGAGCACGGCCGGGATCTGCTCGCCGGCACCCGTGACGTGCGCGGGAGCGCGCAGGACGCCGCGCTCTACGCGGGAGCGACGGCACCGGTCCTCGCGAACTTCCCCGTCGAACTGTCCCGCGTCGTGAAGCACCTGCAGGACGGAACGCTCGACATCGGGACGAGCGGGCTCAACATCGACCTCATCAGGAACCTCGTGCGCACGGTCGTGGACCAGCTGGTCCAGGTGGTCCTGGCGACCGCGCTGGTGCTCGGGGGAGTCATCATGATGGCGTTCGACTTCGGGCCGCCGCTGGCGACGGGGTTCACGATCTTCACGTACTTCGGCGCGTGGCTGCTGCTGGGCGGCATGGTGCTCGCCGCCATCGTGCTGGCTCCGGCCCTGAGAGACAGACGGGCCGAGCTCTGACGGAGTCGGACCGCAGCCGGACGTGTGCCGACTGCACAGGTTGCGATCTGATATGCAACCGCGATGAGTTGCGATCTGTGCTGAAGGCGTGCACGCCCGGGTGCGCGTCCGTCGGTCAGAAGGCAGGCAGCACGGCGCCGTCCGACCAGTTCTCCTCGATGTACTGCGAGACCTCATCGGAGCGCAGGAGCCCGTCGAGGGCCACGAGAGCCTCATTCGTCTCATCGCCGGCGCGGACGGCCAGGAAGTTCGCGTAGGGGTTGCCCTCGCCGTCTTCGACGAGGATACCGTCCTCGGTGGGTGAGAGACCTGCCTCCAGCGCGTTGTTCCCGTTGATGACGGCTGCGTCGACGTCCGCCAGGGTCCGGGCGAGCTGCGCTGCGTCGGCCTCGACGAACTCGAGGTTCTTCGGATTGTCCGCGACGTCGTGGATCGTCGCAGACGCCGCATCGACACCGTCGTTCAGTCCGATGACACCTGCCTGGGCCAGTAGATCGAGCGCTCGGCCCTGGTTGGACGGATCGTTGTTGATGCCGATCGCCGCACCGTCGGGCAGGTCGTCGACGCTGTCGATCGACTCGGAGAAGAGCGCGAACGGCTCGATGTGGATCCCCTCGAAGTGTGCGAGCTCGTAGCCCTGGCCCGCGACCTCGGACTCGAAGTACGGCAGGTGCTGGAAGTAGTTCGCGTCGAGGTCCCCGTCGACGAGTGCCTTGTTGGGGGCGGTGTAGTCCGTGTACTCCGTGATCTCCAGGTCGAGCCCCGCGTCTTCGGCGAGGTTCTCGTCCACGAACGTGAGGATGTCGCCGTGCGGTACGGGGGAGACGCCGACGGTGAGTGTGGTGACTCCGTCCGCCTCAGTGCCCACGGTCTGATCCTCGCCGCCGCCCGCGCCGCACGCGGACAGGGTGAGGGCGGTCGCTGCGACTGCGGACGAGAGGATGAGGGTCTTGCGCATGGTTCTCCTTCAGAGATGCTTCGTGCTGATGAGTGTGGTCAGAGGGCGACCGGAGCCGTCACTGCCGGTGGTCGACGCTGCGGGCGAGGAGGTCGCCCGCGAGCTGCAGCAGCGCTACACAGGCGACGAGCAGCACGATGCAGGCGATCATGGTGTCGGTCTGGTACCGCTGATATCCATAGGAGATCGCGAGTGCCCCCAGGCCCCCGCCGCCCACTGCGCCCGCCATCGCGGTGTAGCTCACCAGCGCCACCGCCGTCACCGTGGCGCCCGACAGCAGGCCCGGCAGCGCTTCCGGCACGAGCACCTGGCGGATGAGCTGCCAGGAGTCGGCACCCATCATCTGGACCGCCTCGATCTTGCCGGCGGCGACCTCGCGGAGCGCTGCTTCGACCAGCCGCGCGTAGAACGGGATGGCGCTGACCGTCAGGGAGACGACGGTCGCCTGCCAGCCCAGTGCGGACCCGGTGACGAAGCGGGCGAACGGGATGAGGGCGATCATGAGGATGATGAACGGGATCGAGCGACCGATGTCGACGACCGTGGACACGATCCGGTAGACCATGCGGTTGTCGGTGAGGGAGCCCTTCGCCGTCATGTAGAGCCACACACCGAGCGGCAGTCCGACGATGATCGCGAAGGCCGTCGCGAAGACGGTCATGAGCAGCGTCTCGCCGAGTGCGGGCCACAGTTCGATCCGGATCGCGGGGTTGTCGAACCAGAGAGGACGGTCGGCGGTCATGCGGCCTCCTCGACGTGGATTCCGCGCGCACGGAGGGCTGTGCTCAGGCGTTCCCGCTGCAGTGTGTCCGCGCACACGAGGCGCAGGCGGCCGACCTGCGTGCCGTCGATCGTCTCGAGCGTTCCCGACTCCACCGCACTGATCGGAGTCCCGGTGCTCTCCGCGATGTCGAAGACCGTGCCGAGGGGCGTTCCTGCGAGCGCGACCTCAAGCGTGCGCCGATGAGGATCGTCGGAAGCGCGGGGGAGCGGAACGAGGTCTCTGGCGAGGGGCGACGAGGGGTCGGCGAGGATCTCGCCCAGCATTCCGGTCTGCGTCACGCGACCGTGCTCAAGCAGTGTCGCGGAATCGCAGATCTCGCGGACGACGGACATCTCGTGGGTGATGATGAGGACCGTGATGCCCAGTCGGTCGCGCAGAGAGGCGATGAGGCTGAGGATCTGCCCGGTCGTCTGCGTGTCGAGTGCGCTGGTGGGTTCGTCGCAGAGCAGGATCTTGGGCTCGCTCGCGAGGGCGCGGGCGATCCCCACGCGCTGCTGCTGACCGCCGGACAGCTGGGCGGGGTGGTTGCCGGCGCGGTCGGTGAGCCCGACGAGCTCGAGCAGTTCGAGCGCTCGGGCGCGGCGTGCAGCGCGCGGGACACCTGCCACCTGCAGCGGATGCTCGACGTTCTCCAGCGCGGTGCGCGAATCGAGGAGATTCGCGTGCTGGAAGACCATCCCGATGCTGCGGCGCGAGGCACGCAGGCGGGCGCCGCTCAGGGCGGTGATGTCGACCCCGTCGATGCGAGCGTGCCCGGATGTGGCGGACTCGAGCCCCGTCAGGCAGCGGATGAGAGTGGACTTCCCCGCACCGGACCGGCCGACGATCCCATGGATCTCGCCCTCTGCGACGGACAGGGAGATGCCTGCGAGTGCTGTGCTGCCTGCGAACTCCTTGCGGAGCTCTTGCAATTCGATCACGGGGTCCTCGCGGGGTCGGGAGTGTGTCGGCGTCGCCGACGATCGTCCACACTGTGGACGATCCGCAGACGTCCGAGGTCACCCGGTGTCATAAAGCGCAACACAGGGGCAGTGAGCTCCCACACGCAGCGGCCGGACACGTGCCTGCACGCGCCCGGCCGCTGTCCCGCTCTCTCGTTCCTCAGGTCGTGAGGACGACCTTCCCCGTGGTCCGGCGGCCCTCGAGCGCACGGTGCGCCTCCTCCGCCTCCGCGAGGCCGAAGGTCTCACCGACGCGGAAGTCGAGCCAGCCGTCGGTCAGGCCTGCGAACAGCATCTCCGACCGCTTCGCGAGCTCAGCCGGTGTGCGGACGAACCAGACGAGGGAGGGGCGGGACAGGAAGACTCCGCCCTCGCCGTTGAGCCGCTGGATGTCGAACTGGGGCACCTGGCCTGAGGCTCCGCCGAACAGCACGAGCGAGCCGCGCACAGCCGTCGCCCTGAGGGACGCGTCGAACGTGTCCCTGCCGACGCCGTCGTAGGCCACGTCCACGCCGCGGCCGTCCGTCAGGTCCAGCACCGTCTGGGCGACGTCGACGCCCTCGCCGTAGAGGAACACGTCATCTGCTCCCGCGGTGCGCGCGAGCTCTGCCTTCTCCTCCGTCGACACGGTGCCGATGACACGGCCGCCGAGATGCTTGATCAGCTGGATGAGGAGAAGGCCCACGCCTCCGGCTGCGGCGTGGACGAGAGCGGTCTGCCCAGCCTCGATCCGGTGGGAGTCGGTCACCAGGTACTGCGCGGTGAGCCCCTGCAGCGGAATCGCGGCTGCGACGTCGAAGTCGATCCCCTCCGGCACGCGCATCGCCATATCGGCGCGCACGATCGCCCGGGTGGCATATGAGCCCGGCCCGTCGTGCCAGGCGACTCGGTCGCCCACACTCCAGGCGGTCACGCCCTCGCCGACCTCGGCGACGATGCCCGATCCCTCGACGCCCACCGTGTGGGGGTACTCCATGGGGTAGACGCCGGAGCGCCGGTAGGTGTCGATGAAATTGATGCCGGCGGCCTTCACCTCGACGAGGATCTCCCCCGGGCCAGGGGCCGCGACCTCGATCTCACCGAATTCCAGGACCTCGGGTCCACCTGCCTGCATCGCCCTCACGCCGTGCGCTGCGACCATCGTCGTCCCCCTCCTGCGCGTCGTCCGCGCGGGTCGTTCGTGCGCGTGCGCGCACCATGACTGCTCTGTCCCGGCGATCGTAGCGCGCGGGGACGTGCCTGAGTCCGGGCATCCGCCAACCGGACGATCGACTGGAATGGCGCCTTCTGTGAAGATGGGGCGAGGGCTGTGCAGCATGCCACCCGAGGGCGTATGATTATTCGCATGAGTGAATACACTGTCGCGGTCTCCGGTGCGACCGGCTACGCCGGCGGCGAGGTCCTCCGGCTGCTGACCGGCCATCCGCAGCTGCGTGTGACGACGGTCGCGGGCCATTCGACTGCGGGTGATCTTCTGGGACGCCACCAGCCGCATCTCGGCTCCTACGCGCAGATGGAGATCCAGGCGTCCACGGCCGAGGTGCTCGCCGGTCACGACGTCGTCGTCCTCGCGCTGCCGCACGGCGCGTCCGGTGCGATCGCAGCCGAACTGGAGGCGACCAGCCCGGGGACCCTGATCCTCGACCTCGCAGCCGACCACCGCCTCACGGATGCCGCGGCATGGGAGGAGTTCTACGGCAGTGAGCACCAGGGCAGCTGGAGCTACGGGCTGCCGGAACTCCTGCTCGCGGACGGGTCGAAGCAGCGGGAGGTCCTTCGCGATGCGACGCGCATCGCCGTGCCCGGGTGCAACGTCACCGCGGTCACGCTGGGCTTCCAGCCGCTCGTGCAGGCGGGACTCATCGATTCAGCCCGGCTCACGGCGACGCTGGCGAACGGCGTGTCCGGAGCCGGGAAGGCGATGAAGCCGCACCTCCTGGGCGGCGAGACCATCGGCGACGTGAGCTCGTACGGTCAGGCCGGGACTCATCGACACGTGCCGGAGATCGAGCAGAACCTCGCGGGAGTGCTCGGCATCGGCGCAGAGGACCAGCACGCCGGCGGCGTCCGCATCGCGTTCACCCCCACTCTCGTCCCCGTCGTGCGCGGCATCCACGCGACCCTCTCCGCGCCTCTGGCTTCGGCTGCACCCGTCGCCGACATCCCTGCCGCCATCGGGCGGGCCTTCGAATCCGCCTACGCCGACGAACCATTCATCACCGTGCTGCCCGCCGGCCAGTGGCCCCGCACCTCCTCGGTCACCGGCTCGAACAGTGCCCACGTCCAGTGGGCGTTCGACGAGCGGGCGGGAAGCGTCCTCGTGTCGGTGGCCCTCGACAACCTCGTGCGCGGCACGGCGGGCCAGGCGCTCCAGTCCGCTCACCTCGCGCTCGGCCTCGATGAAGCTCTCGCCCTCCCCATGAATGGAGTCGCACCATGACCGTCACCCACGCATCCGGCTTCCGTGCCGCAGGCCTCACAGTCGGACTCAAGGACTCCGGCAGGCCCGATCTGTCGCTCGTCGTGAACGACGGTCCCTCCGATGCTGTGGCCGCTGTCTACACGTCGAACCGCTGCAAGGCGAACCCCGTCCTCTGGTCGCAGCAGGCGAGTGCCGACGGTCGCGCACGCGCCGTCGTGCTGAACTCCGGAGGCGCGAACTGCTACACGGGAGCATTCGGATTCGAGACGTCCCGCCTCACCGCAGAGCGGACGGGCGAGCTGCTCGAGACGACCCCCGAGGACGTGCTCATCTGCTCGACCGGACTGATCGGAGTGGGCGGACAGGACTTCCGCGATCGGATCGTCGACGGTCTCCCGGCACTCGTCGAGGCGGCGCACGCTGGCGTTGACGACGGACGCGCTGCCGCAGAGGCGATCATGACCACCGACACCGTGGCGAAGACCATCGAGCGGACCGCGGCCGCCGGTGCGGGGGAGTACCGCCTGGGCGGCATGGCGAAGGGCGCGGGCATGCTCGCGCCCGGTCTCGCGACGATGCTGGTGATCCTCACGACCGATGCCGACCTGCCTGCGTCCGTGCTCGACCGCGCACTGCGCCACGCGACCGCGCACAGCTTCGACCGCCTGGACACGGATGGCTGCATGTCGACGAACGACACCGTCGTCCTCATGGGCTCCGGTGCATCGGGGGTGACGCCGGACGAGGAGTCCTTCACCGCGCTCCTCACCGATGCGTGCCTTGATCTCATGCGTCAGCTGCACGTCGACGCGGAGGGGGCCCACCACGACATCGCGATCACGACGAGCGGCGCGGCGAGTGTGGCCGACGCCGTCACCGTGAGCCGCTCCGTCGCCCGGTCCAACCTCTTCAAGGCCGCGATCTTCGGTGAGGACCCCAACTGGGGTCGTGTCGTCGCCCAGGTGGGGACGACCGATGCGGAGTTCGACCCCGCACGCATCGATGTGACCATCAACGGCGTGCGGGTCTGCACCGACTCGACACCGGACGCGGATCCGGACTCTGTCGTCTTCACCCGCGAGGTGAGCGTCGACATCGACCTGAAGTCCGGCCCCCACACGGGAACCGTGTGGACCTCCGACCTCACCCACGACTACGTCGAAGAGAACAGCGCATACTCGACATGAGCGATACGACACCGGAACCCACCGCACCGAGCACCACACCCGCACAGCGGCTCGCCCAGGCGCAGGCCAAGGCCGACGTGCTCACAGAGGCGCTGCCCTGGATCAAGACGTTCGCGGGTGCGACGATCGTCATCAAGTACGGCGGCAACGCCATGGTCAGCCCGGAGCTGCAGCAGGCCTTCGCCGACGACATCGCGTTCCTGCGGTTCGCCGGGCTCCGTCCGATCGTCGTCCACGGCGGGGGCCCGCAGATCTCCGCGATGCTCGACCGACTGGGCATCGAGAGCGAGTTCCGCGCCGGCCAGCGGGTCACCAGCGACGAGGCCGCCCACGTGGCGCGCATGGTCCTGTCGGGGCACGTGAACCGCGACATCGTCGCGCGCATCAACCAGAACGGCAGCTCGGCCGTCGGGCTGTCCGGTGAGGACGGGGACCTCCTGCTCGCCCGGCCCGCGCAGGTGCTCATCGACGGCGAACCCGTCGAGCTGGGCCGGGTCGGGACGATCGAGAAGGTATCGACCGATCTCCTCCACGAGCTGCTCGATGCCGGACGGGTGCCCGTCGTGTGCTCGATCGCCGGTGAGGTGGGGGGAGAGCCGGGGAAGCCGCTCAACATCAACGCGGACCTCGCCGCGGCCGCCATCGCCCGGCACATGCAGGCTGACAAGCTCGTCATGCTCACCGACGTGGCGGGCCTCTACCGGAACTGGCCGGACACGGACAGCCTCATCTCGCAGATCTCGACCGACGAGCTGCGGGACCTGCTGCCCCGCCTGGACTCCGGGATGATCCCCAAGATGACCGCAGCGCTCGAAGCCGTGGAGGCCGGTGTGGGACACGCCCACATCGTCGACGGCCGGGTCGCGCACTCGATCCTCCTCGAGGTCTTCACGACCGAGGGGATCGGCACGATGGTGAGCGCGGATCTGGACGCACTGGAGAAGTCCATCGGAGGCCACGCATGACTGAGACGAAGGGCACGGGCATGATGACCGACACGAGCGAGTGGCGCTCGCACCACGAAGCGGCGATCCTCCCCGCACTGGGGAGGCCCCAGCGGCTGCTGGTCCGCGGAGAGGGCGTCCGCGTCTGGGACGAGGCGGGCAGGGAGTACGTCGACCTGCTCGCCGGCATCGCCGTGAATGCGCTCGGCCATGCGCACTCCGCTGTCGTCGGGGCACTCACCGACCAGGCGTCCACGCTGGGGCACATCTCGAACTTCTTCGCGTCCCCGCCCCAGATCGCGCTGGCCGAACGGGTCCTCGCACTCGCGCAGGCCCCGTCGGGCTCGAGCGTCTACTTCTCCAACTCGGGAGCCGAGGCGAACGAAGCGGCACTCAAGATCACCCGGCGCACCGGGCGGTCGAAGATCGTCGCGGTCGAGGGGTCGTTCCACGGCCGGACGATGGGCGCTCTCGCGCTCACGGCGAAGGCCGCCTACCGCGAACCGTTCGACCCCGGGGTGCCCGGCGTCGTCCACGTCCCGTTCGGCGACGAGGCGGCACTGCGCGCGGCGGTCGACGCGGACACGGCGGCCGTCGTCCTCGAGCCGATCCAGGGGGAGTCGGGCGTGCGCCGCCACCCTGCGGGGTACATGCGCGCCGCGCGTGAGGCGACGGACGCCGTCGGCGCGCTGCTCGTGCTCGACGAGGTGCAGACGGGGATCGGACGGACCGGATCGTGGTTCGCCTTCCAGCAGTCGGAGATCGGCGAGGGCATCACCCCCGATGTCGTCACGCTCGCCAAGGGCCTGGGCGGCGGCATGCCGATCGGTGCGACACTCACGTTCGGGGAGCGGATCACCCAGCTCCTGCAGCCCGGGCAGCACGGCTCGACATTCTCCGGCAACCCGCTCGCCACCGCGGTCGGCCTGGCAGTCCTCACCACCGTCCAGGAGCAGGAACTGCTCGCACACGCGGCGGACCTGGGAGCACGGGCGCGGAGCGCGCTCGCCGCACTGCCCCAGATCACCGAGGTGACGGGCGCGGGCCTGCTCATCGGCATGGAGCTGCGCGACGGGAACGCGAAGGCCGTCGCAGACGCGGCGCTGGAAGCGGGCTGGATCGTGAATCCCGTGACCCCGACCCGCCTGCGCCTCGCACCGCCCCTCATCATCACCGACGACCAGCTGCTGGGCTTCGCGGACGCGCTGCCCGGCATCATCGCCTCCGCCGCCCACAGCGGCGCGGGTGCCGAAGGAGCAGCATGACCCGCCACTTCCTCAAGGACACGGACCTCTCGCCGGACGAGCTCACCGAGGTCCTCGACCTCGCGGAGGAGCTCAAGGCCGCTCCGTACTCGATGCGGCCCCTCGAGGGTCCGCAGACCGTCGCGGTGTTCTTCGACAAGACCTCGACCCGCACCCGGGTGAGCTTCGCGGCGGGCGTGAGCCAGCTGGGAGGGTCCCCGCTCATCATCAACCCCGGGGAGAGCCAGCTGGGGCACAAGGAGTCCATCCCGGACACCGCACGCGTGCTCGACCGCATGGTGTCCGCGATCGTGTGGCGCACGTTCGCGCAGTCCGGCCTCGAGCAGATGGCTGAGCACGCGTCGGTGCCCGTCATCAACGCCCTGTCCGACGACTACCACCCCTGCCAGATCCTGGCCGACCTCGTGACCATCCGCGAGCACCGCGGCACGGGAGAGGGCAACGGACTCGCAGGCCTGACGATGAGCTACTACGGGGACGGCGCGAACAACATGGCCAACTCGTATGCGCTGGGCGGTGTGAATGCGGGCATGCACGTGCGCATCGCCGCCCCCGCCGGCTACCAGCCGGCGGACCACGTCGTCGCCGAGGCCCGGGCCCTGGGCCGGCGCACGGGCGGGACGCTCACGGTCACGGAGGACCCGCTCGCCGCCGCTCAGGATGCGGACGTCCTGGTCACCGACACCTGGGTGTCGATGGGACAGGATTCCACCGGGCGCGACGACAGCGGTTCGCCGTTTGCACGGTTCCAGGTGACGGATGAGCTCATGAGCCTGGGCCGCGACCCGATCTTCCTCCACTGCCTGCCGGCCTACCGGGGCAAGGAGGTCGCGGCGTCCGTGATCGACGGACCGGCCTCCGTCGTGTTCGATGAGGCCGAGAACCGGCTCCACGCACAGAAGGCGCTGCTCACGTGGCTGCTGAGCAACTGACCACGAAGACTGCGCGCCAGCAGCTCATCGTCTCGCTCATCGAGCGGCAGACGATCGCGTCGCAGTCCGAGCTCGCCACCCGCCTGGCCGCGATGGGCGTGACGGTCACGCAGGCCACCCTCTCCCGCGACCTGGGGGAGATCGGGGCCGTCAAGGTGCGGGGGGCCTCGGGCGCGGTGTACGCCGTGCCCGGCGAAGGCGGCGACAGGGGCACCCTCTTCTCCGCGCAGGGGGAGGACGTCTTCGACGCCCGCCTGCAGCGGCTGCTGGAGGAGGTGCTCGTGAGTGCCGTCCACTCAGACAGCCTCGTCGTCCTCCGCACGCCTCCCGGCGCGGCCCAGTACCTGGCGAGTGCCATCGACCGATCCGTCCTCACGGGCGTCCTCGGGACGATCGCGGGGGACGACACCGTGCTCGTCATCGCATCCGCGGAGGCGGGCGGAGAGCGGATCGCCCGGCTCTTCCTCGAACTGGCCGGGCACGAGGTCGCGGGACCCGCCGCGACCCAGGCACACTGAACTGACCACCCGGGCGCGCGCACGCGCCCACGATGCCGCAGACTTCAACCACAGCACGCCGCCCGCGGGCGGCGCACACGAGACACAAGGAGAACCCTCATGACCGAACGGATCGTCCTCGCCTACTCGGGCGGACTCGACACCTCTGTCGCGATCGGCTGGATCCACGAAGCCACCGGCGCCGAGGTCGTGGCCATGGCCGTCGACGTCGGCCAGGACGGAGAGGACCTCGAGACCATCCGCCAGCGCGCCCTGGACTGCGGTGCCGTCGAGGCGTACGTGGCGGACGCCCGCGATGAGTTCGCGGAGGAGTACTGCATGGCGGGCCTCAAGGCCAACACGCTGTACATGGACGCCTACCCCAACGTGTCCGCGCTGTCCCGCCCGATCATCGCGAAGCACCTGGTCCGCGCAGCCCGCCAGTTCGGTGCCACGACCGTGGCCCACGGCTGCACGGGCAAGGGCAACGACCAGGTCCGCTTCGAGGTCTCCCTGACCTCGCTCGCCCCGGACCTCAAGTGCATCGCCCCGGTCCGCGACCTGGCGCTCACGCGCGAAGCCGCGATCGAGTACGCGGAGCGCAACCAGCTGCCGATCGTCACGACCAAGACGAACCCCTTCTCCGTCGACCAGAACGTGTGGGGACGCGCCGTGGAGACCGGCTTCCTCGAGGACATCTGGAACAGCCCCACGAAGGACGTCTACGAGTACACCGACGACCCGGCCTTCCCGCCGCCGGCGGACGAGGTGACGATCACCTTCGAGAAGGGCATCCCGGTGAAGATCGACGGCCGCGCGGTCACGCCGCTCGAGGCGATCGTGGAACTGAACCAGCGCGCAGGCGCACAGGGCATCGGACGCATCGACATCGTCGAGGACCGCCTCGTGGGCATCAAGTCGCGCGAGGTGTACGAGGCCCCGGGCGCGATGACCCTCATCGCCGCGCACCGCGAGCTGGAGAACATCACGCTCGAGCGCGAGCAGGCCCGCTTCAAGAAGACGGTCGAGCAGCGGTGGACCGAGCTGGTGTACGACGGCCAGTGGTTCTCCCCGCTCAAGCAGAACCTCGACTCGTTCATCGAGGACTCGCAGCAGTACGTCAGCGGAGAGATCCGGATGGTGCTGCACGGCGGTCGCGCGACCGTCGAGGGCCGCCGCTCCGATTCGTCGCTCTACGACTTCGGCCTCGCCACCTACGACGAGGGCCAGACCTTCGACCAGTCCGCGGCCCGCGGCTTCATCGACATCTACGGCCTCTCGTCCAAGCAGGCTGCGGCCCGCGACGTGCGGTTCGGCCAGGACAAGCTGAAGTGAGCGAGGAGCAGAACGTCTCGCACACCGGCGCCGGTGCGGGGCAGGGCGACGGCGAACGGGTCGCCCTGTGGGGCGGCCGGTTCGCGACCGGGCCTGCGGATGCACTGGCCCAGCTGTCGAAGTCGACGGACTTCGACTGGCGGCTGGCCCGCTACGACCTCGCCGCCTCCCGCGCCCACGCCCGCGTGCTGTCCCGCGCGGGGCTGCTGGGCGAGGGGGACCTCACCGGGATGATCGAGGCGCTCGACGAGCTCGAGCGCCGGGTCGTCGCGGGTGAGTTCCTGCCCGCGCAGGACGACGAGGACGTGCACTCCGCGATGGAGCGCGGTCTCATGGAGATCGCGGGGCCGGAGCTGGGCGGTCGCCTGCGTGCGGGCCGATCGCGCAACGACCAGATCGCGACGTTCGGGCGGATGTACCTGCGCGACCACTCGCGGGTCGTCGCGGGACTGCTCCTGGACACGGTCGAGGCCCTGATCGCGCAGGCCGCGTCACACCCCGAGGCGTCCATGCCCGGCCGGACGCACCTCCAGCACGCACAGCCGGTCCTGCTGGCCCACCACCTGCTCGCGCATGCGTGGCCGCTGCTGCGGGACGTCGCCCGACTGGTCGACCTCGATCAGCGCCTCGCCGTGTCTCCGTACGGGTCGGGAGCGCTCGCCGGGTCGTCGCTGGGCCTCGACCCGCAGGCGGTCGCGGAGGAGCTGGGCTTCGTCGACTCGGTCGAGAACTCGATCGACGGGACGGCCTCCCGCGACGTGTTCGCGGAGTATGCGTTCGTCGCCGCGATGATCGGCGTCGACCTGTCGCGCCTGAGCGAGGAGATCATCCTGTGGGCGACGAAGGAGTTCTCGTTCGTCACCCTCGACGACGCCTTCTCCACGGGCTCGTCGATCATGCCGCAGAAGAAGAACCCCGACGTCGCGGAGCTCACGCGAGGGAAGTCGGGTCGCCTCATCGGTGATCTCACGGGCCTGCTCGCGACGCTCAAGGCGATGCCGCTGGCCTACAACCGGGATCTCCAGGAGGACAAGGAGCCGGTGTTCGACGCGACGGACACGCTCGAACTGCTCCTGCCCGCGTTCACCGGGATGGTCTCCACCCTGGTGTTCGACGTCGAGCGGATGGAGCATCTGGCGCCGCGGGGATTCGCGCTCGCGACCGATGTGGCAGAGTGGCTGGTCCGCGAGGGCGTGCCGTTCCGCGTCGCGCACGAGCTGTCCGGCGAGGCCGTCCGCCTCGCGGAGGGCCGCGGGGTCGAGCTGTGGGATCTCACCGACGACGACTACGCGGGGATCTCCGAGCACTTCACCCCGGCAGTGCGCGATGTGCTCACGACGCACGGCTCGATCGACTCCCGCAGCGCCAAGGGCGGGACGGCTCGCAGCGCCGTCGCCCGTCAGCTGGAGAACGCGCGGACCGAGGCGGCTCGCCTGCGGGAGTTCGCCGGTCAGCGACTCCGCTGAGCAGGGAGCAGCGTCCGCCTGGTGGCAGGCACGGGGCCGACCACGGCCGGGGATCGCACCGCAGCGGTGACGACGACCTCGGCCGTGGTCGGCCCTCGTCCGTCTGCCCTCGACGGCAGCCTCGTTCGTCTGCGCCGTTCGCCTGCTTCGTTCGCCTGCGCCGGGCCGCACGGCGAGGGGCAGGATGGTGACCGGCGGATGCGTGCGGGACGGTTACACTGTTGGGCGGCGCGCGACTGCGACCCGGCCGGGAATCGGCTGCAGGGGCGGAAGGCGACTGTGAAGGAAGGAATGCTGTGACTGACATCCTCAGCGAGCTGCAGGCCAGGAATCTCGTGGCGCTGTCCACCGACGAAGACGCGCTGCGCAGGGCGCTCACCGAGGAGACGGTCCGGTTCTATGTGGGCTTCGATCCCACCGCCCCCAGCCTGCACATGGGCAATCTCGTCCAGATCCTCACCGCGAAGCGCCTGCAGGAGGCCGGACATCAGCCGTTCGCGCTGGTGGGCGGCGCGACGGGACTCATCGGCGACCCGCGGATGTCGGGGGAGCGGACGCTCAACCCGCGCGAGGTCGTCGACGGCTGGGTCGACAGCATCCGCGGGCAGATCGAACGGTTCCTCGACTTCGACGGCCCGGTCGCCGCGCAGATGGTCAACAACCTGGACTGGACCGGCAGCCTCACGGCGCTGGACTTCCTCCGGGACATCGGCAAGCACTTCTCGCTCAACCGGATGCTGGCCAAGGAGACGGTCGCCACCCGGCTGAACAGCGAGCACGGGATCTCCTTCACGGAGTTCTCCTACCAGATCCTCCAGGGCAATGACTTCCTCGAGCTGAACCGCCGCCACGGCATCACACTGCAGACTGGCGGATCGGACCAGTGGGGCAACCTGACATCCGGCGCGGATCTGATCCGCCGCGTGGAGCACAAGACCGTCCATGCACTGGCGACGCCCCTCATCACGAAGGCGGACGGCACCAAGTTCGGCAAGACCGAATCCGGCACCGTGTGGCTGGACCCGGCACTCACCAGCCCGTACGCGTTCAGCCAGTTCTGGCTCAACGCGGATGACCGCGACGTCGTGAAGTACCTCCATGTGTTCTCCTTCCGGTCGCTCGAGGAGATCGAGGACATCCGTGTCCGCTTCGAGGAGGCACCGCACACTCGGATCGCCCAGAAGGCACTCGCTGAAGAGATCACGGCGATGGTCCACGGTGACGAGCAGGCGAAGCAGGCATTCGCCGCCGCAGACGCGCTGTTCCGCGGCGGTGAGCTGCGCGGCATCGACGGATCGGCGCTGGCCGCGGCGACGGCGGAGCTGCCGCGCGGAGAGGTGACGGCGGCGCAGCTGGAAGACGGAGTGCCCGTCGCGGACGCTCTGGCACTGGCAGGGATCGTCAAGTCCAAGTCGGACGGACGCCGTGCCGTGCGTGAGGGCGGGGCCTACGTCAACAACGCGAAGGTGGAGGGCGAGGACGCCGTCGTCACCCAGGCTGATGTCCTTGACGCCGGCGGCTCCGGCGTCATCGTCCTGCGCCGCGGCAAGAAGACGCTGGGCGCGCTGTCGATCGTCAACAGCTGAGCGGAGTCGACGGTGGCGTCGAAGAGGACCGACCTGCGCGGACTCCTCGTCTTCACGACCACGGCTCTGGTACTCGGGTGGGCCGTGATGATCCCGTTGTGGATCGTCGTCGGCGGAGAACCCGTCTACGGTTCCCGCACTGCCGGTGAGGCCGCAGGGTCGGACTCGCTCGGGGCGGACCCCACCGCTGCTCCCTCGCCGGAGCAGCTCATGCGGCAGCTCATGCTCCAGGTCTTCCCGTCCGCGATGATGCTCACCCCGGCGCTCGCTGCGTGGATCGCAGTGCGGTGGGTCGACGGGATCCGCTTCCGGCCGATGTTCGCGGAGCTCGGACTCGCCCCGCGGCGGGGAGCGGAGCAGAGGCGACACCCTGCCGTCACCGCTCTCCTCTGGAGCGCCGCGGCGATCGTCGTGACCGTGCTGCTCGTGATGCTCAGCGTGGCGGTCGCGATCCTCTTCGGCCTGCTCGAACCGGACTGGTCCTTCCCCCTGCTCGCGGAGTCCGCGACCGCGGCAGGCATTCCGGCAGCGGTGCTGGTCCTCATCCAGGTGGTGGCGATACCGGTCGCCGCCGTCATGCCGAACGGTCTGTTCGCGGCAGGGGAGGAGATCGGGTGGCGCGGATACATGCTTCCCCGTCTCGTCCGGCTGACCGGGATCCCCGCCGCAGTCGCCCTGTCCGGCGCGGTCTGGGGACTGTGGCACGCTCCTGTCATCCTCCTGGGTTACAACTTCTCGCGTCCAGGGATCGACGGACTGCTCCTCATGATCACCGGCAGCATCTGCGTCGGCGCCTGGTTCTCCTGGCTGCGGATCCGCGGAGGCTCCGTCTGGCCTGCGATCGTCGCGCACGGCGCGCTGAATGCGGCGGCCGGCCTGTACCTGCTCGTGTCTGCCAGTCCTGACGTCGACGGTGCGACTGCTGGTCCGTTGGGCGTCGCGGGATGGGTCGTCTTCGGGCTCGCCGGCGCGGTCCTGTGCGGGACTCTGATGCGCTCCCGGCGCCTGAAGACGCAGGTGTGACCGGTGACACCGCGTTCCGAGTTGCGCTGTCCGCTGGTCGTGGCATAGATTTACATCTGTTGCTCGACGGGAACACCGAAGAGAACAGGATGGCCGGTCGCATACGAACCGCAGTCGCCTGGTACCACTGGAACGGCAGTCGGCAACATCCACTCGAGGTTCTGGATCGCGGCGGTTTCGCAGCGTCTCCGGGGGTGTGACGCGGATCACGTAAAGGTGATTTGCGGAGCTGGTTCGGGTGGGGATAGAGTTACAACTCGTTCGTCAGGGAGAACGCAGCGGAAACGGTGCGTGAATATCCGGGTGAGCGGTTTGGTTGTAACGATTATATGGAGAGCACCTTTCGGTGAGGGCTGGGCGTTGTTTGTGTCTGGTTGGATCGGTTT
>NZ_FWFF01000006.1 GCF_900163715.1 Brevibacterium yomogidense
GGTCTGAGGGGTGGGCCAGTGCCCCTGTGAGGGACCTGAACCCTCCCAGCCCCACTGGCCGCCGCCGGAGGGAGGAGGGGGCTGGCTCATGTCTGCGTCACTTCCGCTCGAGAGTCCTTCGCGACTGTGAAAAGTCCACATTCAGGATGGCTTTCGGCCATAGTATATGGCTGATGAGGCACTTGACCTAGTGCTGAGGCGAGCACGTCACTGCACGTGCGTGTGATGAAGGACTGCGATGACGACCTCTCCCGGAGAGCCGAAGCCGAGCGACGAACCTGACGAGCGGGGCGCCGCAGCCGGCGGAGGTGCCACAGGAGAGACTGCCGGCCCGGGCCCCGTGCCTCCGCGCCCCGGCAGTGCACCGCCGACACCGCCGCCTCCGGGACATGCTCCGGGCCACGAGCCCAACCAGCAGTCGGGTCAGTACTCGGGCCAGCAGCCCGGTCGCCATCCAGATCAGTACCCGGGCGCAGGTGCCTATGGCAGCCAGCCAGGAGCTTCCTCCTACGGCAGCCGGCCGCAGAGCGCCCACCCGGGAGTGCAACCGCCGCCCGTCCACCCCGGTGGGCTGCCCTTCCATCCCGGATCGCAGCACCCCGGCATGCAGCCGCCGGTGGGCGGCTATCCCCAGCAGACCCAGCCGGCGCAGCGACCCTTCTCCCAGGGTCCGCTGGGCGTCCTGGCCCACGGGGTGACCTGGCGGACCGCACTGGTCCCCGCTGGCATCGCGCTGCTCACAGGCATCGTCGTCTCGATCATCGTCTCCGCGCTGCTGACGTCCATGGCGGACCTGTCCTCCATGACGGAGGAGTTCGGGATGAGCGGAGGGTCGGTCGGGTACACCCTGCCGTTCGTCCTTCTGGCCCTGGCCCTCGGAGGTTCAGGGGTCGTCCGTGTGAACGCCGACTTCGACGGCGTCGTGGGGCTGGACGGGGCGATGCACATCGCAGGCGCCCCTCTCCTCATCAGCATCGTGACCGTGGGACTGCTGTGGTGGCTGACCAAGCGCAGTGAGGCGAGATTCCCGTCGCCCCACAGGGCCGCGACCTGGCTGCGGATCGGCATCACGTCGCTGGCCTTCACCCTCGTAGTCTTCCTGCTCCAGCTCATCTTCGCCGCGCGCCTGTCGATCTCGGAGTCGGGCGGGACCGCCGCCCTCGAATTCTCCGCCGTGACGGCGAGGACCTTCTTCCTGCCCCTCCTCGTCGTCCTCGTCACGACTGCCTGGGCGCGAGTGGCCGGGCACTTCAAGGGCACCGAGGCGATCGGTGCCCCGTTCCTGCGCTGGGTGGTCCCCGCCGGGCTCGTGGCCCTCGTCCACACTGCGATCGCTGTCGCCGTCTTCGCAGTCATCGCGCTCTTCGTCCTGCCGCTCTCGTTGGACATGCCGTGGCAGACCGTCCCGCTCCTGTTCGTGAATGCGGGTGCGGTCCTCACCTCGATCGTCCACCTGGGCGGTGTATCCGTGGCGGCAGAGGGCGCACTGGCCGATTTCACGGACGGTGTGTCGTCATCGGTGACGCTCTTCAGCGAGCACACGCCGGGGATCCTCTGGCTGGGTCTCCTGGTCGTCGTACTGTCCGTGCTCCTGGCAGCCCTGGTGTCGACGGTGACCCGCCGTCCGCACTGGACCGTCGCGGCCGGTGATCCGCAGCAGTGGTCGTCGGCGTGGCGCGCACCCGTCGCGCTGCTCGTGCTGTGGGGACTCCTGTCGCTCCTCGTCCTCCCGATCCGGGTGACGATGGTGGGCTCCGGTGAGCTGATGGAGGAGTTCGGGGGCAGCGGCGGGCTCCGTGCGGGGGTCGGTGCACTGCCCTGGTCGTTCCTCCTCTTCGCCGTGTGGGGCGTGATCATCGAGGTGCTGTCGCGGACCGTGGGCCCCCGCCTCGTCATGAGCCTTCCCGCGCTCACCAAGTTCCTCGCCGGACGTGCGATCCACCCGTACTGGGGGCAGACCCTCGGCATGGATGAACCGCGCGGCGCACTGATCCATCCGGACATCGCCGCGGAGATGGCAGCGCGCGCACAGGCCGCACCTCCCGTGCAGGCTCCCGCTGCTCCCGCTGCTCCTGGTACGGCTCCCACCTACGACAGCCCTCCTCCGCCGGGGTACCCCGCACCGGGACCGAACCCCGCGGGGCACGGTGCCCCCGCCCAGCCCTTCGACAAGCGGAAGGCGACGATCATCGGGGTCGTCGCCGGTGCACTCGTCGTCGCGCTCGTGGGCGGGATCATCGTCGTCACCCAGCTCAACGGCCGCATGTTCGGACCGGAGGCGGTGGCGGAGAAGTACTTCTCCGAGCTGTCCGACGGCGATGCGGACGGTGCCCTCCGCGTCGCCGACGTGAATGTGCCCGCGGAGCAGCGCACGCTTCTCACGAACGATGTCCTGCGTGCCGCAGAGGCGCTCCCACAGGACGTCACCATCGAGGACTCCCAGGTCAGCGATGGCAGTGCCACTGTGGATGTCAGCTACGACATCGGCGGAAGCAAGAACTCCGTGACGCTGAGCCTGCGCAAGGCAGGTAAGAAGGCGATGTTCTTCGATGACTGGAAGCTGGAGTCCCCGGACCTCTACAACCTGTCCGTGGGGGCACCGGGACTCGACACCGTGAAGGTGAACGGCGTCGATGTCCCCACCAGCGGGGGAGGCGTCGAGCTTCCCGCGTTCCCCGCGCTCTACACGGTCGGCCTGGCTGAGGAGTCGGAGTTCGTGGAAGCCGCGGCCGTCCAGTCCCGGGTGTTCTTCACCGGTGCCGACGGCGACGGCGAAGCCACGGTCCTCGCGGCGGAACCGACGGACGCTTTCCGCAGCGAGGTCGAGTCTCAGGTGAAGACGCTCATCGACACGTGCGCCGCGAAGACGGACGCGGAGCCGGACGGCTGCCCGTTCGCATCGTACGGATCCACGTACATGGACGATCTGGGCGACATCGTCTGGTCCATCGAGTCGTACCCGACGGTCACAGTGACCGGTGACGACTACTACGGCTTCGGGGACTACGACGGCGAACAGGCCGCGTGGTGGGTCACCAGCGAATCGCCGGGCGAAGCGCTTGTGACCGGCACCTACACGGACTATTTCGACGATACCGAGACGTTCGACGAGACGGTGACGTTCGACATCAGCGGCACCGCGGAGATCGTCGATGGAAAGGTCGTCGTCAACGTCGACCCTGACGGCTCCGGCTTCTACTGACGCTCAGCCGCGCAGACGGTCGGCCAGGGCGTGGAACGACCGGCTGGCGGTGCCGAACCGGTGCAGTGTCATCGAGACGGCCTGCTCGTGGACGTAGTGCCGCAGTTCGACCTCACCGGAACCGGTGACGGGACCCTCCAGGATCGCGACCTCCGGCCGTTCGATGGTGGCCTGCCGCAGCGCATCCTCCACCTCACCGACCACCCGGATTCGCGCACCGACCGTGTCATCCACGTCGCCGCCGGCCACGCGGGCCGCGAACGCGTCCGCGGACTCGACGACGGCCTCGGCGGTGGCGTCGACGTTCGCGGCGCCCGCGTGCACCGCCTGCTCCGACAGGCTCCACGCGAGGGGAGCGCCCGCGGTCGCTGCGGCGTGCGCCAGTCGTGCGAGGACCTCGGGCGCCACGGGGTCCGTCACCCGGACGGTCACGGGGCGGGGCAGCAGGCGGAGGATGTTCGCCTCCGATTCCAGGCCCGTGGGGTCCGTCGGCTTGCCCATCGTCGCCCACGCACGCCGGTCCGATTCCTGCGCGGCCGTGAGCCAGGCTCCCGCGTCCTTCGGCGCACCCGCCGCATCGTGCCACGTGCCGAACTGCATGAGGTAGCGGGGACCGCCGGCCTTCGAACCCAGCCCGACGCTCGACTTCTTCCAGCCGCCGAACGGCTGCCGCTGGACGATCGCGCCGGTGATGCCGCGGTTCACGTAGGCGTTGCCCGCCTGGACCTCGTCGAGCCACTGGGCCGCCTCGTCCGCATCGAGCGAGTGGATGCCGGCGGTCAGCCCGAAGTCGACCGCGTTCTGCAGCTCGATGGCCTCCTCCAGGGAATCCGCCCGCATGAGGCCGAGCACGGGCCCGAACACCTCGGTGAGGTGGAAGTGCGACCCCGGTGCCACCCCCGTCTTGATGCCCGGCGACCACAGGCGGCCCGTGTCATCGAGGCGCTGGGGCTCCAGCAGCCACTCCTCGCCCGGTTCCAGCGTGGTGAGCGCGCGGAGCAGCTTGTCCTCCGGCTCGATCGTGAGCGGCCCCATGCTCGCCGCGTGCTCCTGCGTGCGGTCCGCGCCCTGAGGCCCGGACGCTGGCCAGCCGACGATCAGCGAGGAGGCGGCATCGATCAGCTGGTCCCGGAACCTGCGGGAATCCGCGACGGACCCGACGAGGATTCCCAATGAGGCTGCCGAGCACTTCTGCCCCGCGTGGCCGAAGGCCGAGGCCACGAGGTCTGCGACGGCCAGATCGCGGTCCGCGGACGGAGTGATGACGAGCGCGTTCTTGCCGGACGTCTCCGCCGCGATCGGCAGATCGGCGCGGAACGACTTGAAGAGCATCGCGGTCTCGGACGCGCCGGTGAGGATGACCCGGTCGACGTCGGGATGGGAGACGAGGGCCCTGCCCACTCCACCCTCCGTGGGCCGGACCAGCTGCAGGACGTCCGCGGGCACACCCGCATCGTGCAGGCACTCGATGATGAGCGCGGAGCAGCGCGGCGTGGGAGAGGACGGCTTGTGGATCGCCGACGCTCCGACGGCCAGTGCCGCGACCGTCGATCCGGTGGGGATCGCGACGGGGAAGTTCCACGGCGGAGTGATCACGACGACGCGGTCCGGCGCGAACCGGGCACCGTCGATCTGCTCGAGCTCCTGTGCGCGCAGCGCGTAGTAGCGGAGGAAGTCGATCGCCTCGGAGACCTCCGGGTCGGACTGGTCGGGTGTCTTGCCGACCTCGTCGGCCATGACCGCGAGGAAGTCGCCGCGGCGCGCCCCCATGATGTCCGCCGCCCGCAGCAGGACGCGTCCGCGGTGCTGGGCGCCGGCCTCCTGCCACGCGGTGGATGCGGTGCGGGCGCGTGCGACGACCTCGTCGACCGCGTCTGCGTTCGGCAGGGAGATGGCCGCGGGGGAGGAGCGCGTGGCTCCGTCGCGGTGGTCGGTCCACCACGCACGGTTCGCGGGCAGGGCCGGATCCGTGTCCGGCTCGTTCCGGAACACGTCCGGCAGGACCGGAAGGACCGCCGCCGAGGCCCCGGCCGAGGAGGACTGGCCGTCGCCCGGCTGGACGGTGCCGGCGGCGGGGGAGCCGCCCGGCTGGGCGGTGCCGGTGGTGGGGGAGCCGCCCGGCTGGGCGGTGCCGGTGGTGGAGGAGGTGCGAGCGGCCTCGGCGGCGGCTTCCTGCGCGCGGTCCTGTGTGCGACGCCTGCGGGGAGGTGCGTCGTCGTCCGTGGCGATCGTGTCGGTGAGGATGCCGATCGCCGTGCGGAACCGGTCCTCCTCCCGCCGGAAGATGTGGTTGCCGTTGCGCAGCTCCGTGATCCCGGACATGAAGTTCTCCGGGGACGAGTTCTCGTCCAGGCGCCTGACCAGGTACGACACAGCCGCGTCGAAGTGGTCCGGGTGGACGGCGGGCACGTAGAGGCGGATGTCGCCCACGTCGCGTCCGATCGCGGCGGCCTCCGCACGCGCCATGCCCTGGAGCATCTCGAATTCGACGGCGTCGTCCACGCCGCGGGCACGCGTGAGTTCGTGGGCGAAGGCGATGTCGAAGATGTTGTGGCTGGCCACGCCCATGCGCAGGCCGTCCAGGTGCTCGCGCCGCAGGACCCAGTCGAGGACCCGCTTGTAGTTCGCGTCGGTGTCCTCCTTCGACGGGCACACCGTCACGGGCCATCCCGCGAGCTCGCCGTGCACCTGTTCCATCGGCAGGTTCGCGCCCTTGACGAGGCGGATCTTGATGCCCGCACCGCCGCGGGCGACGCGCTCGGCGGCGAAGGCGGAGAGCCGCTGGACGGCATCCAGCGCGTCCGGCAGGTACGCCTGGATGACGATGCCGGCCTCGTAGTGGAGCAGCTCCGGCTCGCTCAGCAGGCGGGTGAAGACCGCGATCGTGAGCTCGAGGTCCTGGTACTCCTCCATGTCGAGGTTGACGAAGGCGGTGCCGGCGGGCTGGGAGGCGGCGAAGCGCAGCAGCGGGCGCAGGCGCTCGCACACCATGTCCGTGGACTCCTCGAATGCCCACAGGTCGATCTGGGACGCGATCGACGACACCTTCACGGACACGTAGTCGACGTCGTCGCGGTGGAGGAGGCGCTGGACCTCGTCGGTGTGGTGCTGAGCCTCGGCCTCGCCGAGCACCGCCTCGCCCAGCAGGTTGACGTTGAGCTTGGATCCGTCGGCGCGCAGGGTACCGACCGCTCTGCCGAACGGACCCGGCCGGGCGTCGACGATCATGTGGCTGAGCATCTGGCGCATCCGCGCCCGGGCGGCGGGCACGACGACCTGGGGGATGACGGGGGCGAGTGCCGCGCCCGCGCGGATCTGCGCGCGGTCCAGTGCGGGGAGGGACGCGGGTGCGTCCTCCGCGATGTCGACGAGCGCGGCACCTGCGGCGTGAGGGTCCTCCGTGCGGATCACCCGGTCGACGAATCCCACGGTGAAGTCGACGCCCCCCTCGTCGCCGAGGACCGCGGCGAGCCGGTCCGCGCCCGGGTCCTTGACCTGCAGGCCGGAGGCGACGCGCAGCCAGCGGCGCGAGGTGTCGACGGCGCGATCGGCGATCTCGGTCAGCTCCGCGATCCGGGCGGTCGGCGAGCGGTCTGCGTCGGTGGTCGCGGAACTGGTGACTGGGGTGCTGGTGGTCGCGGCGCTGGTGACAGTGGCACTGGTGACTGCGGGGCCGGCAGTGTCGGAGCCGGTCGTGGGCCGTGTGGTGGGGGTGCGTGTCTGCATGGTGCTCTCCTCTGCTGCGTCCTCGTCAGCTGTCCGAGCCGGATCCGCGCTGAGCCGCGGTCCGCGTGTGACTCCAGTGTGGGCGCGATGCCGTGCGTCGGTCACGGTGCGCGGGCGCGACCTGCCGTGAATGAGTCATAATTGATCGCATGGCGACGGATGCGGTGGGGGCGGCGCGCGGTCGGCCCCGGATCCAGGAGACCGCGGACACTGCAGTGGCACGGATGCTGGCCGGGGCGGGTGAGTCCGTGGATGGTCCCGCCTGGTCGACGAGGTCGCTGGCGGAGCGCATCGGGTTGAGCCAGACGATCGTGTCCCGTGCGGTGCGGCGGTTGGCGGACGGCGCGGCCGAGGCCGGGAACGGGGCATCCGCGACTGCCGGACCGCGGTCCGCGGGTTCGCCCGCTCGTGCGTCGGCGGGCCGCCGCCTCATCCTCACCGCCGTCGAGGTCGACGGCCATGCGTGCAGGACGACCTTCGACATCGACCCAGGAGCGGAGCAGGCCGTCTCCTCGTCCGGTCCGCGTGTGCACAGGCGTCGGCGCGCAGCCTTCCGTGCGGCGCTCCACGTGCTCGGCGTCTCTGAGCCGCCTGGGCTGGGGGAGGACCTCGTGGATGCGGTCGAGGTGCCGCTGGGTGCACTCGCGGCTCTGGCGGACGCGGTGGGATCGGGCGATGCGGGTCGCTGGGTGTCGTGGAGGCCGCTGCCGGACGCTGCTGAGGCGGCCGACCGGGGTGGGGTGCTGGATCCGACGCGGGACGGCGAGGAGACTTCCGAGGTCCGGCGGACTTCTGACTCACGGAGGGATCTGGGTGCCTGGATGCCCCGTGCAGGGGTGTCTGTGACGGAGATGCTCGCGGTGCGACTGCGCGACGCGATCATCGCCTCCGACCTGCGCCCAGGGGACCCTCTGACCGGCGCCTACGCCGCACGCCTGCTGGATGTCCCCCGATCCGTGGCCGCCGACGTGCTCCGGAGGATGGTCGACGACGAACTGCTGGACGGCAGTCGTGGGGACGTGCGGATCCCCCTGGCATCCGCGAACGACGTCATCGAGCTCTACGCCGCACGCATGCTCCTGGGCGACGTGCTGCTCCGCGCGGCCTCGTCGCGGCCCCGCCGCCATCTGCTCCGGGCGCGGCGCGTGCTCGACGCCATCGCGGAGGGGGCGGCCACCGGCGCCAACGTGGGCGACGCGGACCTGCGGTTCCAGCAGGAGGTGGCCCGGGCCTCGGGCCTCGAGCAGACGGTGAGGCTCTTCGAATCCTCGACGGTGCGCGTGCGCATGCTCATCGCAGTCCTGCGCATGGACTACGCGCGCACGGCGCACAGCATCCTGGCGGACGACAGGCGGATCCTCGCGGCGCTGGTGGCGGGGGACCCGGACGGGGCGGTGCGGGCGTGGCATCGGAAGACCGATGCGGCCGTCCGCCACATGCACGGACGCGCGCGTCACGCGGCGTTCGACGTTGGGCTGTGGCGCCTGCTCACCGCGCTGTGAGTAGTCGGTTCACCGCTCTGTGGGGCGTCTGTTCCCCTCGGTGTGAGGCGCTTGCTCCCCCTGGTGTGAGGCGACGCTCCCCTCGGTGTGAGAGGTGCGCGCGCGGCACCTAGGATGTGATGCGGAATACACTTCACGCGCGTCGCGGCCCCGTCCTCCGGCGCGCAGACCCGAGCAAGGAAGCAGGTCCTGATGCCCGAATCCCCCACAGTGCTGTGGCGCCCCGATCCCGCGACCGTCGAAGCCTCGCAGATGCGGGAGTTCCAGAGGCTCATGGGGGAGCGCCACGACGCGCCCCAGGGCGACTACGCAGAGTTCTGGCGGTGGACGATCGATCGGCTCGACGTCTTCTGGGAGGAGATCATCGAGTACGCCGGCGTCGTGTGGGACCGCGGAGACGGATCGGTGCGCGACGGCGACACCATGCCTGATGTCCGCTGGTTCCCCGGCGCCCGCATCAACTACGCGGAGAACCTGCTGCGGTGGTCCCACGAACGGGGCGACGAGCCGGCGATCATCGGCCGCCACGAGGACGACCGCCGCGAGGTGCTCACGTGGAACGAGGTGCGCGGACAGGTCGGTGCGTTCGCCGCCCGCCTGCGGGACTGGGGCGTCGGACCGGGGGACACGGTCTGTGCAGTCCTGCCGAACCTGCCCCAGACAGTCGTCGCGCTGCTCGCGACGGCCACGGTCGGTGCGGTCTGGTCGGTCGTCAACACCGACTTCGGGCAGCAGGGCGTGGCGGAGAGGTTCGCGCAGATCGAGCCGACGGTGCTCGTCACCGCGGATTCCGTCCTCTTCAACGGCAAGACCATCGACCTGCTCCCGAGCGTGGACGAGCTGCTCGACGTGCTCCCGACCGTCACCCACCACGTGCTGATCGACCAGGCGCCTGTCGAGCAGGAGTCTGCGGAGCAGGAGTCCGCTGAGCAGGTGCCGGCTGGGGACGGCCCGGCGGAGGATGCGAGCGCTCAGCACGGGCTCCTGGAAGAGCTGCGCGTGCCGTCGGCGCTGTACTCCACCATCGTCGCCTCGCCGCAGGAGCCGGAGTTCGAGCGGGTCGAGTTCTCCCACCCCCTGTGGGTCCTCTACTCCTCGGGCACGACGGGCAAGCCCAAGGGCATCGTCCACGGACACGGCGGAGTCGTGGTCGAGGCGAATCGCGCGAACATCCTCCAGTACGACGCGCGCCCGGGCGACATCCAGTACTCGGCCGTGGCCACGACCTGGGTGGTCTGGAACCTCATCGTCAACGCGCTGAGCCGCGGCGTCACGATCGTCACGTACGACGGAGCGCCGTTCGCGGGTGGACCGCACCGGCAGTTCGACCTCCTCGCGTCGGAGAACGTCACGCACTTCGGGACCGGTGCCGCGGTCCTGTCGACCGCTCAGCGGCTGGGGTACTCGCCCAAGGCGGACTACGACCTCTCCGGGCTGAAGTCGATCCTGTCGACCGGCTCACCGCTGCCGGACCCCACGTGGGACTGGGTGTACGAGCACATGAGCGAGACGGTGAAGCTGGGTTCGGATTCCGGGGGCACGGACATCGCGAGCGGCTTCATCGGATCGAACCCGACTGCGCCCGTGGTCCGCGGCCGGCTGCAGGGGCCGTACCTGGGCGTGGCGGCGGATTCGTGGAACACCAGCGGCGAGTCGGTGACGGGGGAGCTGGGCGAGTTCGTCGTCACCGCCCCGATGCCGTCGATGCCCGTGGGGTTCTGGAATGACACGGACGGCTCCCGGTACCGCGAGGCGTACTTCGACGCCTTCCCCGGAGCGTGGCGCCACGGGGACTGGGTGACGCGGCACGAGGACGAGAGCTACGTCATCCACGGTCGGTCCGATTCGACGATCAACCGCGGTGGGATCCGCATGGGCTCTGCCGACATCACGCAGATCGTCGATCGGGTCGACGGAGTCGCCGCCTCCATGGTCATCGGGGCGGAGCTGCCGGGCGGCGAGTACTACATGCCGCTCTTCGTCGTGCCGAGCAGTGGTGGCGCGGTGGATGACGGACTGGCGGTGGATGACGGACTGCAGGAGCGGATCGTCACGGCCATCCGGGAGCAGCTCTCGCCGCGGTACGTCCCGGACGAGATCATCGCGGCACCGGGGGTGCCGACCACCCGCACCGGGAAGCTGCTGGAGATCCCCATCAAGCGTCTGCTCCAGGGCGGCGATCCGCAGTCTGTGAACCGGGATGCCGCCGCGGACACGGTCGTGCTCGACTGGTACATCGACTTCGCCACGAATCGGGGATGACTCGATGGCTGCGGGTGTGGTGACTCGATGGCTGCAGGTGGAGGGGCGCGCCACTTAACAGGAAGGCTTGTCATGTGTAGCGTCGGGGACAACGCCACCACCTGCAGAAGGAGAGTGCCATGTCAGACACATCGATCGCCGTCACCCGGATACTGGATGCGACCCCGGATGCGATCTTCGACGTCCTGTCCAACCCGGAGCGCCATCACGAGATCGACGGTTCGGGAACGGTCGTCTCCGATGACCACACCGATCGGGTCCAGGCCGTCGGCGACGTCTTCCGCATGAATATGTCCACGGAGGCGATGGGCGACTACCAGACCGACAACCACGTGATCGGCTTCGACCAGAACAAGCTCATCGCGTGGAAGACCGCTCCGGCGGGCGAAGAGCCGCCGGGCTGGCAGTGGGTGTGGGAGCTGAACGCGACGGACTCCTCGACGACGGAGGTGACTCTCTCCTACGACTGGTCGGCGATGGATCCGAAGCTGGCGCAGAAACTGGGAATGCCAGTGATCTCCCACGATGACCTGGAGGCCTCGCTCAAGAAGCTCGGCGCAACCGCCGGACCGTGAGACGACGGTGACCGCGCAGCGCCCCGGACGATGAGTCCGGGGCGCTGCGTGTGTCAGCCTTCTGTATCGGCCTCCTGTGTCAGCCGCGTCGTGTGAAGGTGAGTGCGGCGACCCCGACGGCGATCAGCGTGATCGCCAGCCCGAGCGCCATCACGGAGTCCGCGCCGGTGCGGGGCAGCGACGTGGGGACGGGCTCGTCCTCGGCTGTGTCACGCGGTGCATCATGCGGCGTAACCGGGGTCTCCGTCTGTGGGGGAGCCTCAGTCGCATCGGGAGTTCCGGGAGCCGTGGTCTCGTCGGGGACCTCTGTCGCGTCGGGTGTGCCGTCCGGCGATTCGGGTGCGTCGGGGGTCTCTGGTGCGTCTGGTGCCGGGGGTGTCTCCGGGGCCTCGGTCGGTGCCGGCGGTGCGGTGGTCGGAGGCTCCTCGGGCTCCTCGGACGGCTCATCCGATGGTTCTTCGGAGGGCTCTTCAGCAGGTTCCTCCGAGGGTTCGGGCTCGCTGGTGGGGGCGGGCGGCTCCGGTGTCGGCGAGGGTGTGGGCAGCGTCGTCGGCCGAGGCTTCGGGACCTCGACGCGGGGCGGCTCCGTCTCCTCGGGCTGCGGCGGGCGGTCGTAGACCGCCTGAGCGGTGGCGCTCGTCGGTTCCCCGGCTGTGACGACGGCCTGCACGCGGTCGGAGCCGAGGCCTCGGGGGCGGTGCAGTTCGACCGTCGTCGCCGGCAGGTCACCCGCCGACGCGTCGACGGTGACGCTGTCCGCGTCGAGGTCGGTGAGGGCGACGACCGTCGGCTGCTCGGCTGTGACGACGCTGTCCACAGCGGTGCGTGCGCCGGTTGCGCTCACGTCCACGCGGTGGCCGGTCATCGGCTCACCCGATGCGCTGGTGAGCGACACGACGGCCTCCACCGGGAATTCGGACGTCAGCGGGCTCGCGTCGTCAGTGGACGGCGCATCGGCCTCGTCGGCAGCGACCTTCGTCGCGCTGCCCGCCTCAGACCCCATCGCCTCATCGTGCAGTGGCGGATCGGCCTGCCGGTCGAGGGCTCGGAACGTGCGCACGCGGATGTCCACGGACAGGGTGTAGGGCCCTGCGAACAGCTCTGCATCCTCCTCGATCGCTGCGAACTCCGCGGCGGTGTCCGCGAAATCGGCGCCCAGGTCGGACGGGTGGCCCGGTGGGATCTGGTGGCGGTGGGGGATGTCCTCATCGAGTCGGACCAGTGCGGACAGCGCCGCCTGGACGTGTCCGGATTCGGACTGCGCGTGCTCGTCGAGCGCCCATGCGGACTGGGCGGATGTGATCGCCTCTCCCTCCTGGTCGTCGTCGAAGTGCCGGGTGTGGGGTGTCTTGAGACCCGCGTCCACGCAGTAGGCGAACTCGTCGGGGAACGTCCGATACGCGCCGTACCAGGTGCGTCCCTCCTCAGCGGTGTACCACTGGCCCGGCCCCAGGATGCTGTCGACGGACCGGCCGAGCATCCATGTCCCCTCCTGCGACCCGGCGAGCTGCGGGTCGGAATCGCCGGCGAGGTGAGATGTGCTGTTCAGCTGATGGGGTGAGTGGGCCGCAGCCGGAGCGACGGCGGGGGAGGCGACGAGAAGACCGGTGAGCAGTGCTGCACAGGCGGTGCGGGCAGTCGGACTGAGGTGCATGCGTGGTGTCATGACGCCATTCGACTGGCCCGGAGCCATCGGGGACAGACTCGCTGCGGGGCTGTGGACAGAGCGGTCGTCGTCCACAAGTCGACGTGCGCACCGTGGAGCCGTCGCGACCGGGTGCTGTGACCTCGAGTCGGGCGGAAGAGTTCGGGCGGAAGAGCGCTGCGACGTCGTCGCGCAGGGCCGATTCAGTGCGGGAACACGCTCGGGAGTACAGTCGGAGTGTTGCGGTACGTGCGGCACCCCCGTGCTCGCGACGTGCCCCCAGAACCGACCTGCATGTGAAGAGGCGAGGGTTTCGATGACCACACCCACGGACAACGCTGACGTCGTACTGATCGGCGGCGGCATCATGAGTGCAACGCTCGGTGCGCTGCTCAACGACCTGCAGCCCGACTGGGACATCCGCGTCTACGAGAAGCTCGACTACGTCGCCCGTGAGAGCTCCCACGCGTGGAACAACGCGGGCACCGGACACGCGGCGCTGTGCGAGCTCAACTACTCTCCGCGGGGCGCGAACGGTGACATCGACATCACCAAGGCCGTCACGATCAACGAGCAGTTCCATCAGTCGCGCCAGTACTGGTCCTTCCTCGTGAAGGAAGGGATCATCGCGGATCCGTCGACGTTCATCAGTCCCGTTCCCCACATGTCGTATGCACGCGGGGACAAGGGCCGCGACTACATCCGCGATCGCTACGAGACGATGGTCAGGAACCCGCTCTTCGCGGACATGGAGTACACCGACGACGCAGCGAAGCAGGCCGAATGGCTGCCGCTCATGTTCGACAACCGCGGACCCGGTCAGGTCAACGGTGTGTCGAAGGTCAGCCTCGGCACAGATGTGGACTTCGGTTCGCTGACGCGCCAGCTGCTGGGCCACGTCGAGGACAACGGGGTGCAGATCCGCACGGCTCACACCGTGACGGACCTCGAGCGCTCAGCCGACGGGTGGAAGGTCTCCGTGCGCGATGACCGTGCACGCGAGACGACAGAGGTCAACGCGAAGTTCGTGTTCGTCGGTGCCGGTGGCGGAGCGCTCCACCTCCTCCAGAAGTCCGGCATCGCGGAAGGTCGCGGCTACGGCGGCTTCCCCGTGTCCGGACTCTTCCTCCGCACCTCCGATCCGGAGCTGGTGGACCGCCACCACGCGAAGGTGTACGGCCAGGCCGCGACGGGTGCTCCGCCGATGTCGGTGCCCCACCTGGACACCCGCGTCATCGACGGCAAGAGCTACCTGCTGTTCGGCCCCTACGCCGGCTTCTCGCCCAAGTTCCTCAAGGGCGGAAGCCTCCTTGACCTCCCGACCTCCGTGCGCGGGAACAACCTCCCGGTCATGCTCAATGTGGCGAAGGACAACTTCGACCTCGTCACCTACCTCATGAGCCAGCTGGCGGAGTCGAAGAAGGGACGCTTCCAGGCGCTCGAGGAGTTCACTCCCGAGGTCGATCCGGAGAAGTGGGACCTCATCACCGCCGGACAGCGAGTGCAGGTCATGAAGCGCGATCCGCAGAAGGGCGGTGTCCTGGGCTTCGGCACGGAGGTCGTCTCCGCAGCCGACGGCTCGATCGCCGCGCTGCTGGGCGCCTCGCCGGGTGCCTCGACCGTCACGTCGATCATGCTGGGCCTGCTCGAGCGCTGCTTCCCGCAGCAGTACGCGAGCTGGGAGCCCCGCCTCAAGGACATGGTCCCGTCGCTCGGTCGCCAGCTGCACGAGGACGAATCGCTCCTCAAGGAGATCTCCGACTACTCGGCGGGCACTCTGCAGATCGGCTGATCAGCTGGAGGTCGCGCTCACCCGCCCGAGGCCCCGTCGTCCGACAGGACGGCGGGGCCTCGACGTTGCTGAACCGGCACGTGGTGCGGAGCGCCGTGTCAGGCGGCGACCGTAGACTTGCGACTGACCAGAGCCCGGCGAGCGTTCGTCGGGTGGCGAGACGGCCCGAAGGACAGAGGATGACGAACGGGTGGAACGACCCCCGCACGCAGCAGCCGGGGAGCGAACAGGGACCGCCTCCGGGTGCCGGGGGAGCTCCCCGGCAGCCTGTCGTGCAGCCGCCTCCCGTGCAGCAGGTGAACCAGCAGCACGGCTCGCAGCCGGGTCCGGGTCAGCCGGGCTCTGCGCAGCATGTTCCCGGCCAACAGCATCCCGCCATGCAGCAGGGGCCGGGCCAGCCAGGTCCAGGTGCTCCCGGGCCTGTCCAGCATGGTCAGCCCGTCCAGCCTGGTCAGCCGGGCCACCCTGCTCAGCCGGGCCCCGGCCCGCACCCTCAGCAGGCACGGTTCCAGCCTCCCGCCCAGCAGCCCCCGGTGCAGCAGCGACCCGCGGCCCAGCACGCGCCGATGCAGCACGCGCCGATGCAACCCGGCTACCAGCAGCGACCTCCTGTGCAGCAACCCGTTGTGCAGCAACCTGCCATGCGGCAGCAGATGGGTGGTCCGCAGTTCGGCTCTGCTATGGCGCCTGGTCACCCCCATGCGCAGCCGCATGTGATCCAGCAGCACCCCGGGGGACCCGCCAACGCCTCGTGGACCACGCAGTTCACGGTGCGTTCGAATGATGTGAACCCCCACAAGACGCGGAACATCATCCTCCTGATCGCGGGGATCCTGCTCACCGCGGCGCTGGGCATCGCGCTCTTCTTCATCATCCTCTTCCAGTCGATCGCCTTCAGCGGCGTCGGATTCGTCATCCTCCTGCTGTCCGGGATCCCGCTCGTGGCGATCATCGGCACCGTGCTCCTGCTCGACAGATGGAAGCCGCAGCCGTTCCTCCTCATGGCCTCGTGCGTCCTCTGGGGCGCGGTCGCGTCTGTGGTCATCACCCTCGTGGGACAGCTGATCTTCGGCGTCGCCGCATTCGCACTGACCGGGATCGACACCTCGAGCCCGGTCATCAGCGCGGTCGTGATGGCACCGGTCTTCGAGGAGACCGCCAAGACGGTGTTCCTCGTCGTGATCGTCCTCGCCGCTCGGAAGTTCTTCGAAGGCCCGCTGGACGGCTTCATGTACGGCTCGCTCATCGGTGCGGGCTTCGCCTTCACGGAGAACCTGCTCTACCTCAACAGCGCATACGCAGACGCCCAGGCCGGCGGCCTCATCGCCCTCTTCTTCGTCCGCTGCGTGATGAGCCCGCTGCTCCACTCGAGCTTCACGGCGCTCGCGGGACTCAGCATCGGCTTCGCCGCTCGCCGCGGCAAGTGGTGGATGGCTCTCCTCATGTGGGTCCCGGGGCTCATCGCCGGCATGCTCCTCCACGCGGCCTGGAACGGCGCGGCGAGCCTGCCCCTGTCGGGAGTCATGAGCCTGATCGTCATGCTGGCGATGTCGCTCATCATCGCCGTGCTCTGGTGGTCGACCGCGTTCTTCCTCTGGTACCGGGAGACGAAGACCGCCCGCGAGTCGCTCATGCGCTACGCCGGCGCCGGCTGGCTCACCGAAGAGGAGGCCAGGATGCTCGGCACGTGGAGCGGCCGCCGTGCAGGTCGCCGATGGGCGCAGGGCCCGGCACGCGGCCACATGAAGGCGATGATCCGCGTCGCCGCGAGCCTCCCCTCCGTCCGTGACAGGGTCGAAGCCGGGGTGGGTGGTCCCGCGGAGAAGGAGTACGAGGTCTTCCTCCTCAACCGCCTCGTCGCCGAGCGCAGGTCGATGATGAGGGCGATGGGGCTGCCCGCACAATGACCGCATTCGACGTCGCCCTGATCGTCTTCGCCGTCCTCGCGGGGGCGGCGGGGTGGTCTCAGGGTCTCGTCGCCGGGGCGAGCACGCTGGTCGGCTTCGTCGTGGGTGCTGTCATCGGGCGTCTGGCCGGTCCGCCGCTCGCGGATCTCGCGGTCGAGCAGGGGATCGCGTCCGAGGCCGGGGCCTCAGGACTGGCGACGCTGCTGCCGCTGATCCTCGGGATCGCCTTCGCCTGCGGCGGGGGGTGGACCGGGGCGACTCTCAAGACCGCGCTGGGGGATGGCCTGGGCCGCGTCGTCGATGCTGTGGGCGGTGCGCTCACGGGGGCTGTCGCGTTCTTCCTCATCGTGTGGCTGGTCGCCGGTTGGGTGCGCACGACGCCGCTGGTGGCCGCGAACGAGGCCGTGGCGGAATCGCACATCGTGTCCCTCCTGGACCGGATCGCTCCCGTCACATCCGCCGAGGCCGTCGGCGCCATCTCGCAGGCACTCGCCACGAATGGGTTCCCCCAGGTGTTCGCTGGGGAATCGGAGCGCATCCGGTCCGTGGGAGAACCTGACCCGGCCATGATCGACGTGGGGCGGGAGATGGAGGACCGGACAGTGCGGGTGACGACGACGGCGTCGCAGTGCCCTGCGCTGCAGTCCGGGTCCGGTTGGGTCTTCGACGATGACCTGGTCATGACCAATGCGCACGTGGTGTCGGGGTCGACCGGGCGGATCGTCCAGGTGGGCGGTGCCGGACAGCCGTACAAGGCCGAACTCGTCGTGCTGGATGCCGCGCGCGACATCGCTGTCCTGAGGGTCCCGGGACTGGACGCGCAGCCGCTGGAGCTGGGAGACCCGCTCGCCGCCGACGACGACGCGGTGGTCGTCGGGTATCCGGAGAACGGGCCGTACACGATCTCACCGGCGCGCGTGCGTGAAGCAGTGACTGCGCAGGGCCTCGACATCTACGACGAGGACACGGTCCTGCGCGACGTGTATGCGCTGCGTGCGGTCGTCCGCTCGGGGAACTCGGGGGGTCCGCTTCTCGATGACGAAGGCAGGGCCGTCGGCATGGTCTTCGCACGATCGGGGGAGGATCCGGAGACCGGGTACGCGCTCACGCTCTCAGAGATGGAAGAGGCGCTTGCCGAGGGCCGCAGCGCTGAGGAGCGCGTGCCGGTGGGCGGCTGCACGACGCAGTGAGGCGGCTGCACCACGCAATGAGTCGGCGGTGCTGTGGCGTGAGCAGTGCTGTGGCACCAGTGGCGCTGAGCCGGCACCGGCGAGTCGTCTCGGAGCCGTGCTGCGCGCTCAGAAGTCGTAGGAGACGAGAAGGGCCCGGTGATCGCTCGTCCCGCGGTCCTGGACCTCGTCGCCGACCGGTTCGAGGCCTCGGCTCAGGGAGTGGTCCAGCCGCGTGAGGGGGAACTTCGACGGCCAGGTGAAGCCGAAACCGCCGCCCGTGGCCTTGCGGGAATCGGTGAGATCGTCGGTGAGCTCGGAGAAGTACCGGTCCGTGGACGACGCATTGAAGTCGCCGGCGACGATCACGCGCTCCGCCGAGTCGTTCTCGACGCGGTCTGCCATCGTCGTGAGCGCCGCGTTGCGCAGTGCTTCCTGACCGGGCCGCACGGACGGCAGGTGCACGGCGTAGAAGCGGACGTCACCCTGGTCGGTGCTGATGGTGGTCGCGAACGCGCGGGTCCACGAGAGGCCGAGGTCGACCTCCTCAGCCTCGCTCATCGGCCAGTCCGACCAGACGCCGACGGATCCCTCGACCTGCGAGTGGGCGTAGTGGGAGTCCATCTGGTCCTGGATGATCTGCCCGGACACCGACTCGATCTCCTGGATCGTGACGATCTCCGGATCCTGCTCGATGATGTTGAGCGCGGTCGCGGACGGTTCGGGAAGGCGGGCTCCCACGTTTTGCGTCGCGATCGTGAAGTCCGGGTCGACCGGATCGCTCGAGGGGCGGAGGAACGGCCAGAACATCGACGCCCACACGACGACGGGGATCAGGACTCCGGCGATCGACAGCAGTGAGAGTCGGAAGAGGGCGATGAGGAGCAGGAATGCGATCAGCACCCACGACCACGGCAGCATGCTGTCGACGATGAGGGCGAGCCCACGGGTCGTCGGCACAAGACTGTGCATGGCGAGCATGGCTGCCAGGACGATCCCGCTCGCAAGGATGAGTACCCCTCTGTAGGGGGAACGGCGCGGCGAAGTCACCCGGAGATTCTATGTCGCGATTCTGGAGTGATGCTGGGCGCTCGATGCCTGCTGGCCGTACGGGCTCTCTACCGGTCAGCCGCGACCGGGGCCGACCAGCCAGCCGCCACCAGCCAGCCGCGCACAGAAGGTCAGTAGCTGGCGCGCGCCTGCCAGACCGCGACGTCGGGGTGTTCGTCGTAGCGGTAGCCCGTTCCGCGGATCGTGCGGACGATCGACGAGTAGCCGCCCAGCCGGCGGCGGAGGCGACGCACGTGCACGTCGACGGTCCTCACGTCCGGCCGTTCGCCGCCTTCGGTCCACAGCGCATCGATGAGGTCTTCGCGGGACAGCGTGCGTCCGGTGTTCGCGACGAGGGTCGCGAGCAGGTCGAACTCCTTGTTGGTGACGGTCACGAGAGCCCCGTCGGTGTGGACCTCGCGGCGGGGGATGTCGATGCGCACGGGAGCGTGCTCATTCGGATGCGACTTGGACCGGATGGCGGGCTTCGCAGGTGAGGCGACAGCGGTGAAGGGTGCGGGAGAGCCCTGGTGCGCAGGAGCCGGCAGGTCCTCGCGGTGGGCCGGAGGGCTGAGTCGGGAGGGGATGCGCTGGCGGACCGGGCCGTGCATTCCGGCGGGGCTGCCGGTGGCGGCCTGGGACCCGTTGGACACGGCGCGCACAGCGTCGATGTCGCTGCCGAGGCCGTCGGGGGCGAGAGCGATGATGGCCTGCGTCTCCGCCGCTGCGGCCAGCTCGGTCACCTGGTCCTTGAGTGCCTGTGCGATCTCCGTGAGGTTCGTGCCCTCTGCCGCCGCCTTCGCTTCGTCGAGACCGACGTAGAGGACGATGCCACGTGCCGCGCGCGGGCCGGCGGACACTCCTGACGGTCCGTAGGTGCGGGGGGCCGTCTGCGGGTCGATGGGGGTCAAACGAGCTCCGGTTCGGCGTGCGGCGCGGGCACTGCGCGGGTGGATGGGGGTGGGCTGGGGTGCGGCGGCGCTCATGGTTCTCCTGGAACGACGGGATCTGTGCGGCGGACAAATGGGCATCCGCGGTGTGCGCTGTGGAAGACCTCGTTCGCGACCGGCACAGCAGCTGTCAGTGGGCGCCGCGAACGCATGGCATCGCCATTCTGGGAACGGGGGATCGCGCGATCCCGCATCGTGTGGAGACTGACTGCATGACTGCCATTGTCATCGCGACTCGGTGAAGAAGCAAGACATTTGTGACGTTATATGACGCAGTATGACGCGTGGAGTCGCCCGTATGCCGCCCTATGAATGCCGAAGACGCCCCAGAGGCGACTCTGGGGCGTCTTCGGCGAGTGGCTGGGCTGTGCTCCTCAGACGATGCCGTAGAGGCGGTCGCCGGCGTCGCCGAGCCCGGGGACGATGTACCCCTTTTCATTGAGGCGCTCGTCCAGCGCGGCGGTGTGGACGGTGACCTCGGTGACGCCCCGGTACTTGTCCGCGATCGCCTCGACGCCCTCGGGGGCGCTGACCAGGCAGACTGCCGTGACGCTGGAGACGCCGCGCTCCAGCAGGAAGTCGATCGCCATGGCCAGGGTGCCCCCGGTCGCGAGCATCGGGTCGAGGACGAACACCTGCCGGTCGGTGAGGTCCGCCGGAAGGCGCTCCGCATAGGTGTGGACGTCGAACGTCTCGTCGTCCCGGACCATCCCCAGGAACCCGACCTCGGCGGTGGGCAGCATCTTGAGCATGCCCTCGAGCATGCCCAGGCCGGCGCGCAGGATCGGGACGACCACGGGGCGGGGAGCGGTCAGCGCCGTGCCGGTCGTCGTGCTCACCGGAGTGGTGACCTCCTTGGGCTCCGTGCGGATCCCACGAGTCGCCTCGTAGGACAGCAGCATGACGAGTTCGTCGGTGAGCGTGCGGAACCGGGACGAATCGGTCTGCTCGTCCCGCAGGACGGTGAGCTTGTGGGCGATGAGGGGGTGATCTGCGACGTGGAGGTCCATGGGTGCGAATCTACCGGAGGGCGCTCGATCCGGCAGTGACATCCGCGGCGAATCGGCGACAATGGAGGCATGTCGTACTTCACTGCAGTGATGTCCCGGACCGATGACGGCTTCCGTCTGCTCGACCTCGTGGTCGAGGACGTGGCGGACCTCGCGGAGCTCGCCGATCTCATCGACGGTGCCGGTGACGGCTCCGCAGACGGCGACGCGATCGCGGTGATCGAGCATGAGGACGAGTGGTTCGCGTTCGTCCGCGTGGTGGGGGAGGAGGCGACCGTGTTCCTGTCCGACGTGCGGGCTGCAGCGCATAGCCCGTATGCGGACCTGTTCGCGGACTACCTCGACTCCCAGCCGGACGAGTACGAGGAGGATGACGTCGTCGATCCGGACGAGGAGCTCGAGGAGGATTCCGACGACGAGGATGAGGACGAGCCGCAGATGCTCGACTTCGAGGCGCCTCCGCTGTGGAGCGGCGATGCCAGCCTGTTCGCGGGGGACGGGGTGCAGGCCGCCGAGCTGCTGGACCAGCTCGAGCGCCACAGCTCCGACCCTGCGCGCATCGTCGCGCACGTGGGCGAGGCTGTGGGGTTCGCGGAGGTCCTGGAAGCATCGCGCTGACCTCCATGACGTCATCGGACAGTGCTCCCGGGCTGTCGGCCGGGCCGGTGCCGCGCGCGGGCCTGGCGCCGCTGCCCGAGCACGAGGCGTGGATGAGGATGGCGCTCGCCGTCGCCGCCGAGGCCGCCGCCTCATCCGATGTGCCCGTCGGTGCCGTGGTGGTCGACTCGGACGGTGCCGTGCGAGGGCTCGGGCACAACGTGCGGGAGGCCGTCCACGACCCCACCGGGCACGCCGAGGTCGTCGCCCTGCGGGCCGCAGCCGCGGACCTGGGTCGCTGGCGGCTGGACGGCACGGTCCTCGTGGTCACGCTCGAGCCGTGCGTCATGTGCACGGGTGCGGCGGTGGCCGCGCGTGTCGACGGGATCGTGTTCGGGGCCTGGGATGACAAGGCCGGAGCCTGCGGATCGGTGTGGGATCTGGCGCGCGACCGTGCGTCACTGCATCGCCCGACCGTCTTCGCCGGCATCCTGGCTGACGAATGCGCTGCGCTGCTCACCGACTTCTTCGCCGCGAACCGGGCCGCTGACTGATCCGGCTCGCTGAGTGTGCTGACTGGCACTGCTGACTGCCGTCGCAGCGGCGTGTTCCAGGTGCGTGCCGCAGCTCACGGCGACCGATTTGGGTGACGAGCCGCCGCGTGTGTACAGTTATCCGCGGTAGCGTGTCCGAGCGGCCGAAGGTGCGACACTCGAAATGTCGTGTAGGGCAACCCCCTACCGTGGGTTCAAATCCCACCGCTACCGCCATGTGAAACGCCGGGTCTCAAATATTGAGACCCGGCGTTCTCGCGTTCACCCGTCCAGGCGCTCGATCGACCTCCGCAGGCGCGCGATCCCCTCACCCATCCGGTCGACTGTCGTGCGGGAGAAGCTCAGCCGGATGTTCGTGTTGGGCCGTGAGTCCGCGAAGAACGGACCGCCGGGCACGAATGCGACGCCCTCCTCGACCGCGGAGGCCGCCAGCTGCTTCGAGTCGACGCCCGGGATCTCCAGCCAGGTGAAGAACCCTCCGCCGGGGCGCGTCCACGAGGCCCGCTCGCCCAGCCCGTCCGTGAGCGCATCCATGAGTCCCGCGCAGCGTGCCGCGTAGGCGCCGCGCAGCACCGGCAGGGACGCCGCGTAGTGGCCCTCCGCGATGTAGGACTCGAGGATCGTCTGCCCCAGGGCGCCCGCGCACTGGTCCGTGTTCGTCTTCGCCTGCGCCATCGCGTCGATGACGGTCGCGGGTCCGCAGGCCCAGCCCATCCTCGTGCCCGGTGTGAAGGTCTTCGAGAACGTGCCCATCTGCACCGTGACGTCCGGGCCCAGTGCGTAGAGCGAATCGATGTACGAGCCGTCGAACGCGAGGTCGCGGTATGCGACGTCCTCGAGCACGAGCAGGCCCAGCCGCCGGGCGATCTCCACGACCTCGCGGCGCCGCTCGAGCGACAGGCGGAGCCCGGACGGGTTCTGGAAGTCGGGGATGACGTAGACGACCTTGGGCGGGTGGCCAGCCGCGCGCGCCTGCTCGTACGCCTCCTCGATGCTGGCCGGGATCAGCCCGTCCTCGTCGTTGCGCATCGAGAAGCAGACGCCGTCGTGCGACCGGAACACGCTGAACGCTCCCAGGTACGACGGGGCCTCGACGAGCACCGCGTCGCCGTGGTCGAGCATCGACTTCGACACCAGCGTGATCGCATCGACGCCGCCGGACGTGACGATCAGATCATCCGCACCCGGAGTGACGCCCTGCGTGCGGGTGACCTGCCCGCGCAGCACCTCGCGCAGCGACGCGATGCCGTAGTTGGGCGCGTACTGGAGTGCGACCTCGGGCTTCGACGCGATGGCCTTCGACGCGGTCTCGCCCAGCAGCTGAGTGTCGTAGAGGCTGGGGTCCGGGAAGCCGCCGGAGAAGTCGACGAGGTCGCCGCCGGCCGATGCCAGCGCCAGGATGGCGGACAGGTCGCTGGGGCCGCCCTGCGCACGTGCGGCGAGTCTGGGGTACCACTCATCGTGGGTGATCTCAGTCATGACCGCATCCTAGGGCCCGCGGTGGGTGCTGCCGTCGAGGTGCCCGCCGCCGAGGTCCCCCGCGGCAGGACGTCCGCAGTCAGGAATCCGCGGGCGAACCGCAGGAGGCCGGAGAAGGCGTCGACCTGCGCTGCGGGGTGGGAGAGGAAGAGGTCGTGCATCGCGCCGGGGATGCGGTTGAGCGCCACGGTCCTGCCCAGGTGGATGGACCGGCGGGCGATCGCGTCGACGTCGAGGACGATGTCCGTCGCCTCCATCTCCGGGTCGTATCCGATCTTCCGCAGGCTCTTCGTCGATGTCTGGACGAGGACCGGCGCGTCGATCTCCAGCCCATCCTCGACGGCCGCGTGGCCCGCGAAGATCGCGCGGATCCAGCCGGCGTACACGGGGAAGGAGTCCGTGGGCTTGAGCCGGGCGTCATACGGCAGGCGGCCGTGCGTCGCGGACGTCGCCACGACGGAGTAGTTCGGCATGTGGAGGCGCAGCGCAGTCGTGGCGGACCGTCCGCGGCCCAGGAACGGCTGGAGGATCTTGCGGATCGTGGTCGAGTACTGGAACTCGAGCCACGGGGAATTGAGCGTGATCCCGCTCAGGCGTCCGGGATTGCGGTCCGCCCACAGGACGGCGATGAGTCCCCCGGTGGAGTGTCCCGACACGATGATCCTGCGCCCGGGAGAGGTCTCCTCGATGACTGTGAGTGCGGCCTCGAGGTCCGCGTCGTACTCCGCGAGGTCCGTGATGTACCCCGGTCGCTGCACGTGCTCGTCGTCGTCCGGTCGGGGCGAGTGCGCCTTCTCGACGCGTTCGGGGTCGAGGTTCCGGCCGTAGCCGCGCAGGTCCAGTGCGTAGAAGTCCGCGCCCATGTGCGACCAGAATCGGGCGAGGTGCGCGTGGTAGAAGTAGTCCGACCAGCCGTGCAGGTAGAGGATCGCGACGTCGTCCAGGAGGTCGCGGGGCATCGAGTCCTCCAGCGTCGCCCAGGTGTCCCGGTCGATCGCCGCGCGGGGTGCCCCGGAGGCAGGGTCGTACGCGACGAGTGTGGCCTGCTCGTCATCCGGCAGCGGCAGGTCGAGGGAGCGGAAGCCCCCTCCCAGCACGTCGGGCCGCCACGCATGCGTGGCGCCGTATCCGCGCGGAGGGTGGTGGGCGTCAGGTGCGGTGGGCTCAGCATCCATACCTCCCAGTATCAGCCAATGCCGTATCAGCCGTGCCGTATCAGCCATGCCATCGGCAGGCCCCGGCCCCCGGGTCAGGGTGAGGTGGCAGAATCTATGCATGACGAACTTCCGCGTGCGCCGCTCCCTGGCCGACACTCCCGCCTATATCCCGGGTCGTCCTCCCGCCGCGGTGGAGGGGATGACCAGCTACAAGCTGTCGTCGAACGAGAGCCACCTCGGACCGCTGCCCGCGGTGGTCGACGCGATCACCGGGGCGGCCGACACCCCCGCCCTCTACCCGGACCCCGCGGGGACGGACCTCACCGCAGCGCTGGCCCAGTTCCACGATGTGGGGACGGACCAGGTCGTGCTGTCGGCGGGATCGTCGGAGAGCCTCTCCGCGCTCGTCGGGATCACCCTGGAGCCCGGCGCGCGGGCGGTCTACCCGTGGCCGTCGTTCGAGATGTACCCGCAGCTCACCAGCTTCGCGGGCGCGGACCGCATCGCCGTGCCGCTCACCGCCGACGGCCGCCACGACCTGCCGGGCATGGCGGAGGCGATCACCGAGCACACCCGGCTGGTCCTCCTCTGCTCGCCCAACAACCCCACCGGCGCGGTGCTCGGCGACGCGGAGTTCGACACCTTCATGTCGCAGGTGCCCGAAGACCTCATCGTCGTCCTCGACGAGGCGTACGTGGAGTTCGCGGACGGCAGCGAGGCCGCCGCGCGCATCCGCACGCCGGAGGGCAACCTCGACGCACCGGTCGATGCGGAGCAGGCGCTCGCCACGTACTCGAACCTCGTGGTGCTGAGGACGTTCTCGAAGGCGCACGGACTGGCGGGGCTGCGGGTCGGCTATGCCGTCGCGCACCCCGCGATCATCCACGAGATGCGCAAATCGATCGCTCCGTTCAGCGTGGGCGCGGCGGGCCAGGCGGCGGGTCTCGTGTCGCTCGCCCTGCGCGACGAGGTGCTCGTGCGGGCGAAGGAGGTCGGCGCCGCGCGTGACGAGCTCGCCGCCCGGCTGCGCGAGATCGGCCTGGCCGTTCCCCCCAGCGGCGGGAACTTCGTGTGGGTGCCGCTGGGCCAGCACGATTCCGCTGCGTTCTCCGAGGTGTGCATGGCCCACGGCCTCGCCGTGCGCAATCTGGGCTCGGGCGTCCGGATCACCGTCGGTCCGCCGGAGGCGATGGAGAGGCTCGTGGCCGTCGCACAGGAGTTCATGCAGGGTCGCGACGCATGACGGCGGCGCACACCGGCGGCACGGATCCAGCTGTCCTCACCGAGCCCGCCGCCCTCGGTCTGACCGCGCCCGAGGTCCCGGTCGACCTCGCGCCCCTCGTCGAGGCTCTCAGCCCGGGCGCCGTCGTCGACGACCCGGATGTCATCGCAGCGCACTCGAAGGACCGCGCGGTGTTCGCGCCGATCGGCACCCCGCGGGTCCTCGTCCGCGCACGCAGCACCGGGGACGTGCAGGCCACCCTGCGCTTCGCGCATGAGCGCCGTGTGCCCGTCATCCCGCAGGGAGCGCTCACAGGACTGTCCGGCGGAGCGAACGGTGTCGATGGCGCCATCCTCCTGAATGTGGCCGGGATGGGCGGCATCCTCGACATCGACACGGTCGAGCAGACCGCGACGGTGGAGCCGGGTGTCCTCAACCGGACCCTCAAGGACGCGCTCGTCGAGCACGGACTGTCCTATCCGCCTGATCCGGGATCGGTCGACATCTCCACGCTGGGCGGGAACGTCGCAACGAACGCGGGCGGTCTGTGCTGTGTGAAGTACGGCGTCACGAAGGACTACGTCCGCCGTCTGACGGTCGTCCTGGCCGACGGTTCGATCACGACGGTGGGGCGGCCCACGGCCAAGGGGGTGGCGGGGCTGGACCTCGCCGGCCTCTTCGTCGGGTCGGAGGGGACGCTGGGCGTCGTCGTCGAGATCGTCGTCGAACTGATCCCCGCGATCCCAGACCCCATCACGGGAGTGGCGCTCTTCGACGACATCCGCGACGCTGCGCGCACCATCACGGAGTTCATGTCGTCCGGAGTGACGCCCTCGCTGCTGGAGATCCTCGACGGGCAGTCGATCGCGTGCATCAACGACTACGGCGACTTCGGTCTGCCGGAGGGCGCTGCGGCCATGCTGCTGGTCCAGGCGAACGGTGACGGATCGCTCGAGCGCGCGGCTGCGGACCTCGCGGTGTTCGAGCGGATCGCGGAATCCCAGGGAGCCACCGAGGTCACGATCTCCGACGACCCCGCCGACTCGGAGATGTTCATCGCCGCGCGCAGATCTGTGGGCCACGCGCTGGAGAAGTACGCGATGGCGAACGGCGGGGGCGAGCTCGTCGACGACGTGTGCCTGCCGCGTGCGGCACTGGCGGAGTTCTTCACGCGGATACAGGGCATCGCGGAGGAGCACGATGTGCTGATCGCCGTGGCCGGGCACGCCGGTGACGGGAACATGCACCCGAACGTGCTCTTCGACGCGCAGGATCCGCCGTCCGTCGCCCGTGCCTATGCCGCATTCGACGCGATCATGGCGACGGGCCTGGAGCTCGGCGGGACGATCACGGGAGAGCACGGTGTGGGAGTGCTGAAGAACAGGTGGCTGGCGAAGGAGCTCGATCCGGTCGCGCAGCGGCTCCACGTCGCGATCAAGAGGGAATTCGATCCGCGGGGCATCCTCAGCCCCGGCAAGATGCTGGGAGAGCTGGCGGGATGACTGAGACGACGACCTCGGCGGCGGACGCTGCCCGAGCGAATGCCGGCGGAGCTCATGCTGCCGGTGCCCCGGCTGGCGGGGACGCTGCTGGTGGAGACACCGCCGGCGGAGACACTGCTGCGGACCGCACGCAGTTCGGCTTCGACGTGGGGACGACCATGTCGTCCGGCGGCCGGACGGGGACGATCCGCACGCCGCACGGCACCATCGCGACGCCCGCCTTCATCCCCGTCGGCACGAAGGCGACGGTCAAGGCGGTGAAGCCGGAGGACGTCGACGCGCTGGGTGCGGACGCGGTCCTGGCGAACGCCTACCACCTGTTCCTGCAGCCGGGCGCGGACATCGTCGACGAAGCAGGCGGGCTGGGCGCGTTCATGAACTGGCCCGGCCCCACCTACACCGACTCCGGCGGCTTCCAGGTGATGAGCCTGGGCGTCGGCTCCAAGAAGGTGCTCACCACGGAGTTCGCGGGGAAGGACCGCTCCGACCTGCAGACCGTCGACAAGGAGCGCCGCATGGCGAACGTCGACGAGGACGGAGTCACCTTCCGCTCGCACCTCAACGGCGACATCCACCGGTTCACCCCGGAGGTGTCGATGCAGGTCCAGCACCAGCTGGGCGCGGACATCATCTTCGCGTTCGACGAACTGACAATGCTCACGAACACGCGGGCGTACCAGGAGGAGTCCCTCGAGCGGACCCGCCGCTGGGCGGAGCGCTGCGTGACGGAGCACGTCCGGCTCACCCAGGAGCGTACGCACAGGCCCTACCAGGCGCTGTTCGGCGTGCTCCAGGGCGCACAGTACGAGGACCTGCGGCGGACGGCCGCCCGCGACCTCGGAGCGATGGACTTCGACGGGTTCGGGATCGGCGGTGCGCTGGAGAAGGAGAACCTGGGCACCATCGTCGGCTGGGTGTGCGAGGAGCTGCCGGAGGAGAAGCCGCGGCACCTGCTGGGCATCGGCGAGCCGGATGACCTGTTCGCAGCGATCCGTCGGGGCGCCGACACGTTCGACTGCGTCTCCCCGTCGCGGGTCGCGCGGAATGCCGCCGTGTACTCCCGGGACGGCCGCTACAACATCTCCGGCAGCCGCTACAAGAGGGACTGGCAGCCGATCGACCCCGAGTGCTCCTGCTACACGTGCGCCCACCATTCGCGGGCGTACCTGCACCACCTGTGGAAGGCGAAGGAGATGCTGTTCTCCACCCTCTGCACGATCCACAACGAGCACTTCATCGTGCAGCTCGTCGCAGAGATCAGAGGGGCGATCGAGGACGGGCGCTATGACGAGCTCGAGGCGGAGGTCATGGGGCGCTACTACGCGAAGAGGTGACCGCGAAGAGGTGACACTGAGCGCCGGCTACCTGGTTGAATGGCGTCATGAGCGATGAACTCTTCGAGCACGAGACCGAGTCCACGATGACGCGCGAGCAGGCGGCCGCGAAGCTGCGAGAGCTCGCGGACTCGCTGGAGCGCCAGAACGACGTGCGAGTCGTCCAGACCGGACGCGACGTGACGGTCCGGGTCGCGGACACCGTCGAGTACGAACTGGAGGTCGAGGTGGAGCCCGGCGGGAAGTCCGAGATCGAGGTCTCCATCAGCTGGTGAGAACACCACCGGTGACCTGGGGCCGAAACACCGTCTGAGTGTCCGAGACACCGGTGCAGGGCGCGGCGTCTCGAGCACGCGACCGGCGTCTCGGCAATTGGTGCACGTCGACGTGAGAGGACGAGATGGACGACATGCAGGACGACGACACCGCGGGCGACGACGGCCGGACCGTCGGCGAGGGCGAGGACGGCAGCGCGACGACGCTCGACGTGCTGGCGCTCGCCGCGCCGCCGCAGCCCGGTCACCCGCGCGGACGCCCCGCCGTGAAGCGCCTGCTGCAGGGCGACGGGGCGAACCTCATCGCCTTCACCTTCGCGCCGGGGCAGTCGTTCCCGGACCACTCCGTCGCGCACCCGATCACCGTGCAGTGCCTGTCGGGGGAGCTCACGTTCGGGTGCGGGGGCGAGACGATCCGCCTCACCCCCGGCACCGTCGTGCACTGCCGGGAGCGAGTGCTGCACCGAGTCGACTGCTCCGATGACGCGCCGGATGCGAACGTCCTCCTGCTGACGATGCTCACCGGCGAGCGCCACTGAGGCTCAGGACACTGAGGCCCAGGACACCGAGGCTCAGGACCTCATTCTGCTCCGCCGGGCGCATAGGTCGACTCACGCTTCTTGACCGCCTGGATCACGCGGTAGGTCACCGGCATGAAGAGCACTTCGACGGCGACCTTGTAGAGGAAGCCGACGATGATGTAGTTCACGAAGTCCCACCCCGGGATGACACCGGCGAACGCTACGACGCAGAAGATGAGCGTGTCCGCGAACTCTCCCACGCCGGTGGACGTGAGGAGCCGTATCCAGAGGTGCTTCTCGCCCATGCGCCGCTTCACCTTGACCAGGATGTACGCGTTCAGCAGCTGTCCGACGAGATAGCCGCACAGAGACGCGAGCGCGATGCGCGGGTAGAAGCCCAGGACCGCTTCGAACGCGGACTGGTTCTCGTAACCGGGGCCCGGGGGCGCGATCTGGACCACGAAGAAGACGAGGACCGCCAGGGCCTGCATCGCGAAGCCCATGAGGACTGCCCGCTTCGCAGCCTTGAAGCCGTAGACCTCGCTGATGACGTCGCCCAGGATATAGGCCAGCGGGAAGAGGAACGCTCCGCCGTCCGTCACGAACGGGCCGATCTCGATGACCTTCGTCGCAGAGATGTTGGAGATGAGGAAGACGCAGCACATGAGCGCGAAGATGTACGCGTAGAAGCGGCCTCGCGTGCTCGCGAACGCGGTGAGGCCCGCAGCGTCGTCGTGGCGTGCCGCGTGGGTATGGCCCGCAGAGTCGGTGCGGTCTGCAGCGTCGTTGTGGGGTGATGATGCGTGGGTCGGATGCTGCTCTGGGTTCTCCGCCGGACCGGACTGTCGGGGTGCGGCTCCTGCGCCGTTCACTCCCGTGTCCCGATCCGGCTGCCCAGATGCGGGTGCGTCCGCGCCCCGGGGGGCGTCACGTCTGTTCGACATCGATCTCCTGTCCACCCGTCAGGTCGACGAGTTCCGAATAGGTGAGTGGCAACATCGCCTCGATGGTGCCGCCGCCGGCCCACAGCTTCTCGTGCATCCGCAGATCGCGGTCGATGAAGGTGCGCAGGGGTCTGGGGTGTCCTGCGGGAGCGACGCCGCCGACGACCTGGCCGGTCGCGGCGAGCACCTGCTCGGGCTTGGCGCGCTTGAGCCGCCGGGCGCCGATCGCCGCCGCGGTGAACGTCGTGTCGACGCGGTGCGCCCCGGAGGTCATGATGAGGACGGGCTCGTCCTGGACAGGGAGCTCCGGAGCGGACTCGGAGGCGGGATCATCCGCTGCTGCGTCCGTCCTGCCGTCGTCCGCGGCGGTCCCGTCGCCGGACGAGGCATCATCCTCCACCTCGAACTCCGCGATGAAGACGAGCGAGTTCGCGATGGCCCCGAGCTCCACCCCGTGGTGCTCTGCCGCGGCTGCGGCGGTGGGGAGCGGCTCCGCGTGCGTGATGACCTTCGTGTCGATGCCCGCCGCGCGCAGATCGCGCTCGAGCTTCGCATGCGTCGGGTGTGCGGGCCCCGCGGGGCGCAGCGGAGCCAGGCCGCGGCGACGCAGCAGCGGCTCGACGGCCACGTCCTCGTCCAGGAACCTCCGCAGAGCACTCAGCGGGTCGACGGAGAACCCGAGAGACAGGACCTCCGACCGGTAGCGTGCGCCGAGCTCCGGATCGAGCCCGCCGTGGTCCTCGAACATCTCGGACACCGCAGCCGCGTACTGCTCCGACCAGAGGTAGGAGTAGTAGCCGGCCGCATAGCCGCCCGTGAAGGTGTGGGCGAAGTACGTGGACCGGTACCGCGGCGGCACGACGGGGTCGAAGCCCGCGGCGGAGAGGACCTCGGATTCGAAGGTGAGGACGTCCTCGATCGCCTCGCCGTCCTCGAGCGAGTGCCAGCCCAGGTCGAGCATCGCCGCGGCGAGGTATTCGAGCGTGGAAAGGCCCTGGCCGAACCCCTGGGCGTCGAGCAGCGTCTCCACGAGGCTCTGCGGGATCCGCTCGTCGGTCTCCCAGTGGAGTGCGTACGCGGGCAGGACCTGTGGGTGGAGCGCCCACATCTCGAACTGCTGCGAGGGGAACTCGACGTAGTCCCGCGGCACGGAGGTCCCAGCCTGCGACGGGTGCACGGAGTCGGCGAAGAGCCCGTGGAGCACGTGCCCGAACTCGTGGAAGAGCGTGACAGTCTCGTCGACGGTCAGCAGCGCCGGGCGACCCGGCGGCGGCTTCGGCACGTTGAGGCTGAGCGTGGTGACGGGGTGCAGCCCGGTGAGCCGCGAGCCGGGGACGAGCTCGTCCATCCATGCTCCGCCCTCCTTGCCCGCGCGGGCATACGGATCGACGAGGACGAATCCCAGGTGGCGTGTTCCGTCGAGTGCTTCGTACACCCGGACGTCCTCGTGCCAGCCCGACAGGTCCGGCCGCGAGGTGAAGGCGAGGCCGAAGAGGGTCCCCGCCGTCGCGAAGACGCCGTCGATGAGCACCCGCTCGAACTCGAAGTAGGCCGAGGCCTGCGCGGCGTCCAGCTCGAACGCCTCGGCGCGGTAGCGCTCCCACAGGTGGGTGACATCCGCGCGCTGCAGCGGCTGCGCTTCATCCATCCCGAAGTATTCGCGGACCCTCCGCGATTCGCGGGCGAACTGCTTGAGCGCGGGGCCGATGAGCGACCGCAGCAGCCCGCCCGTGGACTCGACGTCCGGGGCGACCTGGTCATCGACGGCGTACTGGGCGTAGCTGTGGAAGCCCAGGTGTCCTGCCAGCGCGGCCCGCAGCGCGGTGAGGTCGGTGATCATCTCGCGCGTGTCCCCGGGACCGCCCGACGATCCCCGACCCAGCGACAGGTCGAGCAGGCGGGCACGGGTCGCGGGGTCCGTCAGCTCCGCCAGCGCGTCCTGCTGCGTGGTGTTCGTGAGCGGCAGTCGGAGGCCCGTGACACTGTTGTCCCGGGCATCGTCGCGGGCTGCCTGGAGTGCGTCCTCGCTCAGGCCCGCCAGCGCGGCCTCGTCGTCGACGACGAGCGCGCGCGAGGTCGCCTCACGGAGGAGGACCTGGCCGAACTCCGTCTCGATCCGGTCGATCTCCGTCGCGATGGCGGACACGCGCTGCCGGTCGTCTGCCGGGAGGCGCACCCCGGCGCGGACGAAGTCGCTCACCATGAACTCGTGGAGTCGGCGATCCTCCGGGATGAGGTCCGAGGTGGGCACCGCCTGCAGGCGCTCGAAGAGCTCTGTGTCGAGCTCGATGCCCAGGCGCAGGGAGGTGAGCTGGGCCCACACCCCGGCCGCGGCCTCGGCGACGGCATCGGTCTGGACGTTCGATTCGTACACCCGCACCAGCGCGCTCAGCGCGTCCGCGGGCTGCAACGCCCGCTCCAGTGCCAGGGTGACGGTCTGGAAGGAGGCCTCCTCGGACGAGGCCAGGATGTCCGCCACCGCGTCCTGCGCGAAGCCCACCGCCAGCGTCGCCGCCTCCGTGAGGTGGGACGGGGTGATGCCCGCGAAGTCGGGCAGCGCGAGGTCAGGGGTGCTGCTCACGAACTCCCACGCCGGGTTCGGCGCGGAGGGGACTGTCGGGGGCTGGGTCACTGGTTCTCCTGTGTCGACGACGGCTGCACCCACCCCGTCGTCCGACAGTGCGGACGCCGGTCTAGGCTTGGCGCGTGAGCGACTTCGAAGGCTACCTGCGCGGGGACCCGCAGGCTAAACGCATTGAGGTCGGGCTCCTCATGGCCGGTCTCGCAACTTTCACCCTGCTCTACGCCACACAGGCGATTCTGCCGTATTTCACCCGCGACTACGGCATCTCGCCGGCAGAAGCCGCCTTGTCGGTCTCGATGGCCACTGCGGGGCTGGGCGTCGGCCTCATCTTCGCGGTGCCCGTATCGGAGCGGATCGGACGCGTGCGCCTCATCCGCTGGTCGCTCATCCTCGCCTCCCTCCTGGCGCTGGTGGTCGCGTTCCTCCCGTCGTGGCCGCTCTTCCTGTGGGCTCGGTTCATCATGGGATTCGTCCTCGCAGGGCTTCCCGCGACGGCCGCCGTGTACCTGAAGGAGGAGATCCACCGCACGTACGTGTCGGCGGCGACCGGCATCTACATCTTCGGCACGACACTGGGCGGACTGTCCGGTCGCGTGCTGTCCGCACTGACGATCGAGGTCGCGAACCAGTGGGGATACGCGGGCACGGGTGTGCTGAGCGAGTCCCACCTGGCGCTGTTCGTCACGGCGCTCCTGGCGCTGGGATGCGCGGTGGGCTGCTGGGTCCTGCTGCCCGAATCGCGCGGCTTCGTCCCGCACTTCGATGCGCCGCGGGAGCTGATGCGGAAGTTCGGCCGTGCGTTCCGCGATCCGGTGCTGCTGGGGCTCTACGCGATCGGCGGGCTGGGGATGGGCACATTCGTGGGGGCCTTCAACTCACTGGCGTTCCGGCTCGAGGCTGCGCCGTACCTGCTGTCCGTGGGGGCGATGGGCCTCATCTACTTCGTCTACCCGATCGCCGGGGTCGGATCGATCGTTGCGGGGCGGCTAGGCGGTCGGTACAGCCTGCGCGCGGTCATGCCGTACGGCCCGCTGGTCGCCGTGATCGGGATCCTGCTCATGGGGCTCACTCATCTGTTCTGGATCGTGCTCGGCATCGCGATCCTGTCCGTGGGCTTCTTCATGAGCCACTCCCTGGCCTCCACCTGGGTCGCGCAGCGGGCCAGCGCATCCGTGGGGGTGCCTGCGCAGGCCGCGTCGATGTACATGCTGGTGTACTACGCGGGGTCATCCATCAACGGGAACCTCGCGCCGCTCGCGTGGGAGCTGCAGGGGTGGAGCGGGGTCACCATGCTGAGCCTCGTGTTCATGGGGACTGCGTTCGTCATCTCCGTGCTGCTCGCGCGCAGCCGGCCGCTCGTCCGGTAGGGGCCGCACGGTGTGCGACGATGAGTCTGCCTGAGCCCGCTTCCGTGCGGGCTGAGGCTCATGCCGTCACTGAGAAGGGTCCTGCCGTGAAGATCGAGGACATCGAGATGAACCAGGACGCGTCAGCGTGAAGGAAGGTGGTGTGGGTCCCGGCGCGACCGGACTGCGTCGCGTGCTCGGGCTGCCCGGAGCGGTGATCGTCGGAGTCGGATCGATGGTGGGGGCCGGAGCCTTCGCCGCGTTCGGCCCCGCTGCCGCTGCCGCGGGCTCGTGGCTGCTGCTGGGCCTCGCGATCGCCGTCTGCGTAGCCTTCCTCAATGCGACGTCCACTGCGCAGCTCGCAGCGCAGCACCCGGTCTCCGGGGGCGTGTACGCGTACGGGACTGCGCAGCTGGGACCCGTGCCCGGCCTCGTCGCCGGGTGGGGGTTCGTCCTCGGGAAGATCGCCTCGACAGCCGCGATGGCGCTCGTCGCCGCGACGTATCTGCTGCCTGCCTCCCTGTCCGGGTCCGTCTGGGTCACCCTCGTCGCGCTCCTGCTGCTCGGGCTCGTGACTGCAGTGAACGCGCTCGGAGTGAACCGCACGGTGCAGGTCACAGCAGTGCTCCTCACGGTGGTGCTCATCGTGCTCGCCGTCGTGGTCGGCACTGTCTTCGCGCGTGAGGAGTTCAATCTGGGTGTCCTGGCGTCACCGGCTGCGGCCGGGCCACCGTTCACCCTCATCGGCGTTCTGCAGTCCGCAGGGATCCTGTTCTTCGCCTTCGCGGGCTATGCCCGCATCGCCACGCTGGGGGAGGAGGTCCGCGATCCTGCGCGGACGATCCCTCGCGCCATCGTCGTGGCGCTGGGCGTGACGGTCGTCCTGTACGCGGTGCTCGGACTGGTCCTCCTGGGGAGCCTGGGCGCACAGGTGCTGGCGGATTCGGAGGCGCCGGTGGCGCGGCTGGTCGCCGAGGTGCCGGTCGTGTCCCTGCTGGCGAGGATCGCGGCGGTGCTCGCAGCCCTGGGCGCGCTGCTGGGCCTCACTGCGGGACTGTCGCGCACGGCCTTCGCGATGGCGCGCGATCACACGCGGTGGTTCGGTCCGCTCGCCCACATCCACGAACGGTCCGGTGTGCCGCTGCGCGCACAGGTGCTCACGTCCATCGGCGGTGCGCTGCTCATCGTCATCGGCGATCTGACGCTCGCGATCGCGGTGTCGAGCGTGTTCGTGCTCGTCTACTACTTCATCGCGAACGCGGCGGCGCTGACCCAGACGGGGGAGCACCGGCGCTATCCGCGGTGGATGCAGATCGGCGGGATGGTCCTCTGCGCGCTGCTCGCCCTCGTCATGATCCCTGTCTGGTTCTTCTGAGGAGGGATCCGCTGATGCTCGCGTTTCTGCTCCGACTGTTCGGTCTCCTGCTGGTGGTCGCGCTGTTCGCTGTCGTGGTCGTCATCGGGATCGTCCTGATCCGTCGCAATCGGGAACTGGTCCGCAGTGGGATCCCCGTGCGTTCCACTGTGGTCCACGTCAGGACCCAGTCGGTCGACTCCTCCTTCGTCTACCACCCCACCGTGCGGTACGAGCTGCACGGCAGGATGTGGGAGTCCACTCCGTCGCTGGGGAGGCACGCGCTGAAGACGAAGGGGTTCTGGAAGACGAGCTGGTCGGGGGAGCAGTTCATCGGGATGCCGCTCGACGTGCTCGTCGATCCGATGAATCCGGTGGCCTCCACGGTGCCCGGGCAGAGCCGCCTGGGGATCCTGCTGGTCGTCGTCGGATCCGTCTTCGGCGGGCTCGTCCTGCTGTTCGGACTCCTCGGAGTGCTGATCGGCATCGTGCGCTGACACGTCGTGCGCCGAGGTGCGGTGCGCTGAGATGCGATGCGCTGAGATGCGATGCGCTGAGTCGCGTTCTCGACGCTCAGGAGTCGGCGTTCATGACCAGCGGACGATGATCCTGCTCAGTGCTCAGTGCTCAGTGCTCAGTGCTCAGTGCTCAGTGCTCAGTGCTCAGTGCTCGTGGCCCGTGCCCTGGAGCGCATCGAGCGCCTCCTGTTCCGTCACATCGACGGTGAAGTGTCCCATCATGCCGTCGTCCTCGTGGAGCATGAGGTGGCAGTGGTACATGTACGGCAGCTGCGAGTGGTCGTCCTCGTGCGCGGGGAAGGCCACGGCGATGCGCACGTCGCGCTGCGGCGGCGTGTAGATCGTGTCCTTCCAGCCGGCCATCTCCGGCGGCGGCGGGTCCCCGCTGATGTCGAGGATCCGGAACTGCACGTTGTGGATGTGGAAGTTGTGCGGGGACGAATCGAGGTTGCTCACCTGCCACACCTCGGGCTGGTGCGAGGACGAGACCAGGTCGATGCGGCCCATGTCCATCGACCTGCCGTTGATCTGGCGGCCGCGCAGCGTCATCTGCCGCTCCTGACCGCCGTCTGTCGGGGCGGGGAGAGCGGCCAGCTGCGCGGGCAGTCCGAGGTCGGCGATCGATGCGGGACCAGTCGAATCGTCGGCGCTAACTGAACCACCGGAACCGTCGGCACCTCCGCCGCCTGCGTGCTCGAGGCGGAGGATCGTGAACTCGTCCTCACCGCCCACCGCCTCGTAGTCGGCGACGTTGCCCAGGTCCGGCTCGGACGACATGAGCGTCACTCCCTCGTCAGGGACCTCGACGAGCACCTCGGCGCGCTCCGCCGGCGACAGGCTGATCGATTCGACCTCGACGGGCTCCGGGAGCAGGCCCCCGTCGGATCCGATGACGGTGAGCGGAGCGCCGGAATCGAGCCGCAGACCGTACGAGCGGGCCTGCGAACCGTTCAGCAGCCGCAGCCGCAGGACCCGCCGGTCCGTCGTATGGACGGCACCGACGACGCCGTTCGTCACGACGGTGCGCCCCAGCAGCCCCACCTCGGAGTTGAAGTTGTGGCCCAGCAGTTCGCCGTCCTCGGTGATCCGCATGTCCTGGATGACGACGGGGAGGTCGTCGACCCCGTACCCGTGGGGCAGGGCGGCGAGGACCTCCGCGGATGGCGAGGGGGCCTCGGCGGCGGAGGGGACGGAGTCCCCCGAGACGGTCCCCGGCGTGTGTCCGTCCGCGTCGTCGAGGATCAGCATCCCGGCGAGGCCGCGGCGCACCTGCTGGGCCGTGGCCTCGTGCGGATGCGGGTGGTACCAGAGGGTGGCGGCCGGCTGGTCCGGGGTGAAGGCGACCGTGCGCGTCTCGCCGGGCTGGATCGGGTCGTGCGGCCCGCCGTCCGCGTGCGCGGGCACGAGCATGCCGTGCCAGTGGACGGTCGTCTCCTCGTCCGTGTCGTTCGTGATGACGGCCTCGATGGGACGACCCCGCTGCATGCGGATGGTCGGGCCCAGGTATGTCTGCCCGTTGTAGCCCCACGTGTCGGTGGCGACGTCCGGGAGGAACTCCGTCGTGCCTCGGCCGGCCGTGAGCGCGAAGCGGCCGTCCGCGTCCGGCTCGAGGAGGGGCGGGATGGGGAGGGGACTGCCCGCGTCGGTGACGGGCACCTCGGCCTCGCGGGAGCAGGACGCGAGGACGGGGGCGAGTGCGGCGACGCTCAGCAGCGCGCCGCCGGCCCGCAGCAGGGCACGGCGATCGAGGGGCCGGCCCTGGCGGTCGACGGACCGGCCCAGGAGGCGGGGAACAGGGGGGACGGGCGGCATGGGGACCATCGTCCCGCACTCGCCGAGGTCCTGCAGACCGTTGCTGTCGGTGAGACGGCCCCGACCACCGACTGGGCCCGTTCGTTGTCGTGCATCACCCGTTGTCGTGCACCTCACGTGCGCGTAGTCTGGATATCCACGTCGACGGCGACGAGGGCCGTGTCGACGTCAGCGCCGAGGAGGAGCCATGACCGTCCACGCAGCCGCAATCGAAGCAGCCCCCACGATCGAGGGAGAGGATTTCTCCCGGGTCGCCTTCACCCAGGACGCGGTCGACCTGCTGGTCCGACTCATCGATCGCAACGGTCCGGTCATGTTCCACCAGTCGGGCGGGTGCTGCGACGGCTCATCGCCGATGTGCTACCCGGCAGGGGACTTCCTCACCGGGGACGCGGACATCCTGCTGGGTGTGTTCGACGTGCCGCTGGCGGACGGGCAGAACAGCGAGGTCGAGTTCTGGATGTCCGTGGAGCAGTTCGAGTACTGGAAGCACACCCACCTGACGATCGACGTCGTGGACGGGCGCGGATCCGGCTTCAGCCTCGAAGGGCCGGAGGGCAAGCGCTTCCTCACCCGGTCGCGGCTGTTCTGATGGGCTGAGGCAGCGGGGCGGCCAGTACCAGCTCCCTGAGTCCGGCGCGGGAAGTCAGTACCCTCAGTCCAGCGCGGGCAATCAGTCCAGCGCGGACAGGTCCTGCCAGTCCTCCCACGAGTACACCCAGTCGGAGATGTCGCTGTGCTCCGTGTTGAGGTCGACCGACGACCCGGTGATCTCGACGGGGTCCCCGTAGAGCGCCATGTCGTAGTACTCCTTGGCGCGCTCCGTCGACAGGTTGATGCAGCCATGGGACACGTTGGCGCTGCCCTGGACGCCCACGGACCACGGCGCGGCATGGATGAACTCGCCGTTGTTGTGGATGCGGACGGCCCAGCTGACGTCCGTCTCGTAGTCCCAGCGCTCTGAGGTCATCGTGTAGAACTCGTGCTTCGCCATGACGACGTGGGTGCCGTTGTAGGACGGGGCCTGTGGGGTGCCCAGCGAGGCCGGCCAGTCTGCGATCTGCTCGCCGTCCCGCTCGATCGTCATGCGGTGGGACTGGGCGTCCGCGACGACGCGCTGGTCGCGGCCGACGTCGAAGGACAGCTCGATGTCCTCCTTCCCGTACCAGCGCGGCGAGTACTCGACGCCTTCCAGCGGGAGGCTCACGTCGACGCTCACGTCGGAGGGCCAGAACTCCTGGGGTCGGTAGTGGACGCGGCTGATCCCGTCCGCCGTGTCGTAGAGCCAGCCCCACGAACCCTGGACGTCGACCGGTTCGCCGTCGGCGTCGGTGACCTCGACGCTGAGGCGCGCCTCGATCGCCGCGCGGGCCTCTTCCGGGACCGTCGAATTGAACGTCACCGCGATCGGTGCGCCCACGCCCACCGTCTGGTCGTCCGCGATGATCGTGTTGGCGGTGAGCTCTTCTTGGGCCGTCGTGTCCGGCGTCGTGACGGTGCCGGTCGCGGTGTGCTCGGCGCCGTCGGGGGAGACGGTGGTCGCCTCCCACGTGTACGTCGCGCCGGTCACCAGTGCGGTCGAGGACTCCCATTCCGTGCCCTGTGAGGCGGCGGAGGCGTCGCCTGCGGCGGCGCTGGAATCCTCCGAGCCCGAGGCACCGGCCGAGTCCTGCTCCGACGTCCCGTCCGTCTCAGAGGACTCGTCGGATTCCGAGGTGGCTGCGGAGCTGGAGGGGCCCACTTCCATGAGTCCGTGGGTCGGGTCCGTCGTTCCGCCGGCCATCGCCTGCTCGTCGGTGCTGTCGGTTCCCTCGGCCTCAGCTGCGTCGTCTGAGCCGTCTGTCTCTGCTGTGTCGTCCGCTGCGTCGTCGGCCGTGTTCTGGTCCGCGTCGAATGTTCCTGCGTCGGCGGGGACGGAGTCGTGGTCGGCGTCGACGAGTGTGACTTCGGTGAATTCGCCGCCGTCGACGGTGAGTGCGAGCTCTTCGCCAGCCTCGATCGTCACCGCATCAGAGGGCGGGGCGGAGGCCTCCGAGCCTGCGTCAGCGGCAGGCGAGGCGGATGCGGTGCCGGCTGGGGCCTCGGCGGCGGTGTTCTGAGCAGAGGTGCCGTCATCGGCGGCCTCGTCGCCCGCGATCGTCTCGTTCACGACGGAGACCACGGGTGCGGGATCGCTCTGCGCGGTGCTGCCGTCGGAGGACGGGTCAGTCGGGTTCGTCGGACCCGCGGTGCACGCGGAGAGGACGAGCGCGGCAAGACCCGCGGTGGCGACAGCGGACAGGGCACGACGACGCACGGAAGACCTCCGAAGGGGAAAGGGACTTCTGGAATCGTACGTCTGTCCATGGAAGCGATCCTGGATGGAGTGTGACCGCGCGCACGGTCATGCCGTCCTGTGCGGTTGCAGATGTGCAACGTCACGCGCCTGAGCGTCTCTGACCTGCGGAGACGCCGTGATCTGGCGGCGCTGCGTGTTGCCGAATCGTAACTGCCGCGATGTGATCAGAATGAACGGAATACGCGTCAGGGTGCCGGTGTGAGGGGCGGCGGAGCGCCTCCCTGCTGTGCGCGACACTTCGATTTCACCTGAGCGTGCGAGTCCGGTAGAGTCACCTGCGGAGGATTCGCCTAGCGGCCTATGGCGCACGCCTGGAACGCGTGTTGGGTTAACGCCCTCAGGGGTTCAAATCCCCTATCCTCCGCCGCAGGAAGCCCCCGGTTCGCCGGGGGCTTCTTCACATTCAGCATCGCATTCTCGCATTCGTGCTTGGTGCGTGCTCGGATGCCGATGGACCCGCAGTCTCGTCGGCCAGGTCGCCGGGCAGATGTGGAGCGCTCCCGTCTTGACTGCGTCGGGGCATGACCGCGGCCGCACAACGGGCCGTCTTCGCCGAGTCGCCGTTGACACCGACGAAGACTGAGTCCGAGCGTAGTGCCGAAACATGTGCTGTGCATCACGTTCGAGTAACGATCGGGCGATCGACCAGCCACTCCTGCGTGGGCGGTTGGGGAGATAATAGGGGCATGGACCTGTGGACTGAGTCTTCGGGGTTGGAGCTGGGCTACCTGGCTCTTGCGTTCGTGCTGTGCGCGTTCATCGGGATCGAGCGGCAGGTGCGCCAGAAGGCTGCGGGGTTCCGCACGCACGTGCTCGTCGGTACGGGTTCAGCGGGCTTCACCCTGGTGTCCAGCTTCGGCTTCGCCCACGTGCTGGGGGATGATGTCACTCTCGACCCGTCGCGCATCGCGGCGCAGATCGTCACGGGGATCGGCTTCCTGGGCGCCGGAGTCATCTTCACGCGCCGCGACGCGGTGCGGGGCCTCACCACTGCGGCGACGATCTGGGTCTCCGCGGCCGTCGGCATGGCGGCGGGCGCGGGCATGGTGTCGCTGGCGGTCGGCCTCACCGTGGCCCATCTCTTCGCGCTGGTGGTCATGGGGCCCATCGTCGCGAAGATCCCGACGCGCGACACGAATCGGGTGCTGCGGATCGTCTACGCCGATGGTGAAGGTGTGCTCCGCCGACTCCTCGCCGAGGCGACGGAGGTCGGCTTCTCCGCCTTCATCCTGTCAGCCCGTCGGCTGGACCAGACGGATCTGGTCCAGCTCGACGGGCGCTTCAAGGGGCGCATGCCGTTGCGGGACCTCGTGCCGCACCTCCACGAGGTGGACGGAGTGCGCTCCATCCATGTCCAGCGGGACACGGATGACGAGGAGGAGGATTCGCGGACCTAGACGAGGATTCGCGGGCCTGGCGGCGCAGGATGTCGCGGGCGCGCTGGGTGCGGACGCGTCTCCTCGGTCCCTCGGTTCGTTTCGCAGGGCTGTCGGGCCGGTTTCACAGAGTCGCCCGACCGCATCCACAGGTTGGCCGACCCGTATCACGCTTTTGGTGGCCGCCAGATGTCATCCCTGCGACTCTCTGCGTCGAATCCACCGGCTGCGAATATCGCCTGGCCGGAGCCCACGGCGTTGATGCCGGATTCTGCGCCGGTGACGACGATGCTGCGGTTCAAGGCCGCCTGAACGGCATGGGCGCGTGCGGTGGTGCCTGCGTTTTCGGGGGCTGGGGAAGTGCGCGCGGAAGTTATGTCCGCGCCTTCGAATAGTATGTAGAACAGCAATAAAGATGATCTGTCACTCACCGTGAACGGTGAGATGAGCGATCCACGGTGGCTGTGTTCTGCAGGGTGGTTGAGGCTTCGAGGGGGAGGCGAGGGGCGATGACGGAGG
>NZ_FWFF01000020.1 GCF_900163715.1 Brevibacterium yomogidense
CCCCCCCCCTTGTCTCCGGCCACAAGGAGGATCGCACTCCTCACGGGGTCAAACGCAAAGAGCACACGAAGCTCGGACCTTCCTGAAGAACCGGGCCGAAGCTCCTTCATATTCTTGTATCGGGATGCGACCACGGTGTCCACCAGCGAGCGACCCAGATGCGGACCTCGATCCTCAAGCAACTCCACGGCGGCAACGACCTGCTCACGTGAGTCACCATCCAGTGACGCGAGCCACCCAGAGATCAGCTCGATGTCCACACTCCACATGCCCTCGGCTTAGAACCTACAGGTTCTGCGGTCACGAACCGTGGAGAGCAGGGGCTCATGGCTCATTGAGCTTCATGGTCGGAACACCACTCGGAACCACACAACGCGGCACAGTCGTAGACACTTGCGCAGGTCACCCCACTCGGACCCACCACGTAACACCCATCGACGCCCAGTCGATGCAACACTCCCCTCACCGTTCGCGGGCGACCCGCCGATGCATAGCCGCGAGCGTCCGCTGGGCCTTGTCACTCAGTTCGACCTCATCCGCAGCCAGTCGGGCAGAGATCTCCTCGACGATTCCGGCGATGGAGCCGTTGCACGCCATGGTCCGGGCTCGCAGCGTGTCGTACGCGGCCCTCACCGCGTCGTCGTTGCTGCTTCTCACCGCATCGTCCAGCTCCCATGACGCGTCCCGGACTCCGTCGAACAGCAGGGCGACGTCCGCCGTGTGCCGGATGATCTCCTCCGTATCCGGCACCGACGACAGCAGATTCCACCAGGTCACCAGTGCTGTGGATAGGCGCCTGCGCTCGCGCACGACCGCACTGCGCAGCTCCTCGGTCCCGGCCAGCAGAGCGCCCTGACCGTGTGACGCGTCCGGGATCGGGAGTAGACGCGGCTCGGCAGCCCCCTGAGCAGAGCTCTGGCCTTCACGGCACTGCCCCTCGTCAGCCAGCTGGTTGAGCATCTCCGTGAGCGCCAGACGAGTCACCGGCGCCCATCGTCGTCGTGCCGCACGCTGGATGAATCGGTCGATGAAGAGCGTCGTGAACAGGAACGTCACGACACCGGCGACCAGTCCAGAGACGATCACGAGGTTCTGCCAGACGGGGGTCATCACGTCGACCCAGATGACGACCGCGATGACGGCGAGCGCTGCGACCACTGCGCCTGCGCGCCAGAGACGACCGAACACGACGCACCTCCTGGGGTGGTTTACCGGCTCTTCCCAGAAGAGAGTGTAGGTCGGCCGGGCGCGTCGGTCCGCAGATAGACGTCGAGATCTCCCGACGATGGAGGTTCCTACGCCATCCATCCGAAAGACCTCGACGTGACCGACGCTACCCCGCCGGCCGGCTTCGGCCGCCCTGACCTGACCGCCTTCGCGTCTTATCCCAATCGGCTCTGATCGGGTCTGCTGATCCTCTCGACGAGAACGCAGCGACATCACAGCCGCCCAACCCCGACCGTCCGCGAAGCCGGGACACGTCACATGGCCTGTGCTGCGGGCGTGTCGAGTGGGTCGTCCAGGGGCGACGCGGGAGCGTCGACGCGACGTGCTGAGAGGTGGTTCCAGTCGAGCACTAGCACACCGGCTACAGGCATGGCGATAGGTCAGGAACGGCGTCGCTCCCTACGCAGGAGGGAGCGCAGAGTCTCGGCGTTCGCGTAGCCGACCCGTAGCGCGATCTCGGCGGAGGTGAGGTCCGTGGTTGCTGAGAGGTGCCGAGCTCGCTCGATGCGAAGCCGTTGGACGAAGCCGAGCGGAGTGAGGTTGAGCGCCGCACGGACTCGTCGTTCAAGGGTGCGCCGGCTGGTGCCGAGCGACTGCGCGACGAAGGCGACGTTGAACGGTTCGTCCAGGCGGGCGCGCACGAAGCGTTCGAACTCGACGACGATCGGGTCCTCGTGCCGGAGATGTTCGTAGGCGACGAAGGCCGCCTGCGACGGGCGCTCGTCGATGATGAGGAGCTTGGCGACATGTTGGGCCAGGTCGGGGCTGATCGATCGCACGAGTGAGAGCGCGAGGTCGATGTGGGCGAACGCGGCGCCGGCGGTGACGAGGTTCCCGTCGACCACGACCATGGTGTCGAGATCGAGGGCGACGGTCGGATAGCGCTTCAGGAACTCCGGCCCCAGGAACCAGCTGGTCGTCGCCCGCCGATGATGCATCCGTCCGGTCTCGGCGACAGCGAACACGCCGGTGCACGCCGCGGCGATCCGGGTGGTCGCCTCGTCGAGGCGCCCGAGCGAGGCGATGACCGAACGAGCATCTCGGCTCTGGAGGACGTCGTTGGTAGCGGCGGCCGTAAGGGTTCCAAGCGCAGGGACGACGACCACGTCGAACTCTCCGGACACCGACAGCGGCTGGTCCACCGACAGGGTCATCGATGCCGTCGTGGTCACTCGCCGTTTCGGTCCGAGGATGGCGAGTTCGATCGGGTCGATCCGCGGGTCGACATCGCCGCGAGCTCCGTCGGCCACCCGCACGATGTCGATGATCGACGCGATAGCCGAACCGAAGCAGCCGTCGATCGCGATCAGTCCGATACGCATGACGTAAACAATAGCAATACTGCCGTATACGCCACTCCCCACCGGCCCTCGCTCGTCATACGCTGAACTCGTCCCACGAAGAACCCCGACACCTAGGAGAGTCCCTCATGTCCACACCCGCATCACTTCCGTATGCCTTCGTCGCCAAGATCGTCGCGGCCGATGGACAGCACGACGCGCTCGCCGATCTGCTCGCCGGCGCTGTCGCACTCGCCAACGAAGAAGCAGGAACGATTGTCTGGTTCGCGGTCAGGACCCACGCCGACACCTTCTGGATCTTCGACGCATTCCCCGACGAGGCCGCTCGCGACGCCCACGCCAACGGCGCCATCGTCGCAGCCCTGATGGCCAACCAGCACCTCCTCAGCGCAGCACCCGAGATCCTGGCGGCCGACGTCCTCGCGTCCAAGCTCCCGTAGTCCGCCAACGCACGAGACGATCGCGCCCCGCCGAGCCGTCGCCAGGTCGCGACGCAACGCCATACTGCGTTGCCGAGCGGTGCGAGGCCTATCGGCACACGGACAGGATGCCGGCCGCGAGCGCTCAGCCGGCGAGGGGTCCGTCGCAGAGGAGAGCGACGTCGGTGTCGGGCAGAGCCGTGAGGCCAGCGCATCGCGCGACCACCAGAACCGAACCGCCTGTCGGAATCGAACCGACGACCTAATCACGTCGGCTTTGCGTCTATCGCTTGATGCGCCCACTGGGCGAACGAGCCGCTGACCTGCGCAAACGCCGAGCGTGGCGGACGCCGCCATCCGGTGGTGACCGACGACGACCGACCAGTACCGACCGTTTCACCGGAGCTTGCGGCGGCGTCGAAGCCGAGCAAGCTCCATTCCTTTAGCTCACCGCGCCCTCCTCCTCGCCGGTCCCGTCATCGTCGAAGACGTTTCAGGGGTCTTCTCAGATGACGGTGTAGGTCGGCCGGGCGCGTCGGTCCGCAGATAGACGTCGAGGTCTCCCGACGACGGAGGTTCCTACGCCATCCATCCGAAAGACCTCGACGTGTCCGACGCTACCCCGCCGGCCGGCTTCGGCCGCCCTGACCTGACCGCCTTCGCTCGACTCGACGGCCTCGGTCTGAGCGTGACCGGACAACGACTTGAACCGGATCGTGCGGTCCTCGCGTGCCGCGTGGTGGAACCAGATCAGTGGTGCCGACGGTGCGGCAGCGAAGGCGCTGCTCGTGACACCGTGATCCGGCGGTTGGCCCACGAGCCGCTGGGCTGGCGACCGACCGTGCTGGAAGTTGTAGTGCGCCGCTACCGCTGTGCCGACTGCGGACACGTGTGGCGCCAAGACACCAGCGCCGCGGCGGAGCCACGCGCGAAGCTCTCGCGCACCGGGCTGCGGTGGGCGCTGGAAGGGATCGTGGTCGCACACCTCACCGTCGCCCGTGTCGCCGAGGGACTCGGGGTCGCGTGGGACACCGCCAACAACGCGGTCCTGGCTGAAGGCAAGCGGCTGCTGATCAACGACCCCACGCGGTTTGAGGGCGTGAAGGTCATTGGCGTCGATGAGCACGTCTGGCGCCACACCAGGCGTGGCGACAAGTACGTCACCGTGATCATCGACCTCACCCCGGTCCGCGATGGCGCCGGCCCAGCAAGGCTGCTGGACATGGTCGAGGGCCGGTCGAAGGCGGCGTTCAAGACCTGGCTCGCCGACCGCGACGACGCCTTCCGTGACGCGGTCGAGGTGGTCGCGATGGACGGCTTCACCGGGTTCAAGACCGCCGCTGCAGAGGAGATCCCGGACGCGGTCACGGTGATGGATCCCTTCCACGTCGTGCGCCTGGCCGGTGACGCCCTCGACAGGTGCCCGCGCCGGGTCCAACTCGCGATCCACGGGCACCGTGGGTTCAGGGACGACCCGCTCTACAAGTCGCGGCGCACGCTGCACACCGGCGCGGACCTGCTCACCGACAAGCGGAGCGACAGGCTACGCGCGCTGTTCGTTGATGACGCTCACGGCTCCCCGGCGGGGAACGACCGGTGGATGCTCAGCACCGCGACACCGCAGTCACGCGCACGGCGCACCAGGTCCTCCGCGACGGAGTCGAACGCGCGCTGAGCTGTGCCGTTCGCCGCATCCACTGTGAGCGTGGCCGCCCGCGCGACGGTGATGCGCGGCTCTGCGGCGCCGTCCAGGCGGCCGTGGCGCAGCGCGTCGAGGTAGTCGAGCAGGTGCGCGGCCCCTACGGCGGTGTTCCGCCGCGCCTCGGCGGCGACGGTGGCCCGCGCGAGTGCCCTCGCGGTGGCCTCCGACCCGCCGTCTCTCAGGACAGCGGCCTCGCACAGAGTCTCCAACTGCTCAAGCGTGAGGCGGTGGAAGGACTCAGTCGCGCTGGTCGAGGACGGTGGCACCATGCCTGCCACGCTATCGGGTCGCTCCGATCACCCAGGCCAGCGGTCTGCGCGTTCACAGGACGGCGCACCCGCTCAGCAGCGCGACGGCACCGGCGGCATGGACTCCCACCCCCGCCGCGGACACCGGCGCGATGAGCGCCGCGAGGCCGGCACCCGACCAGCGCCGGGGGCGCTGTCGCCGGCCCACGAGGGACGCCACCCGGGCACTCGGGCCGCCACCTCCGCGGGCACCCCCTCGCACCGGCGGGCCTTCGCCAGGCCCCCCTCCTGACACCCCCAGGACGAACAGGGCTCCCGCAGCGCGGGCCTCCGGCTTCGCGCTCGAGACCGCTTCCATCGCCGAGGCGCCGGCCGCCTCGTGAGCCCGGCGCCCCTCGGCGTCCTGCAGCTTCACGAGCGCACTCACGAGCGCGCTCGTCCTGGACGTGCGCAGTGCGCCCGTGTCCGCGTCGATCTCCAGCAGGTCCAGCACCGTCCGTTCGCACGTCGCGATGAAGGGGACCCAGCGCAGCGGGGCTGCAATTCCCATCGCGAGGGCGGCGATGAGGTGGTGCCGGTGCTTCACGTGGATCGCCTCGTGAGCGACGACGGCGCGCAGCTCGTCCTCGTCGAAGAGATCGATGGCACCACGGGAGACCACGATCCCGCCGCAGCGCGCCGGCAGGGCATAGGCGAAGGCCTCCCGGTCTTCGTCTATCCGCACCCGCACTCCGGACACTGATACGGCCGCGCGGAGGTCGGCTCGACCGATGCGGCACACCCGCGGGATCAGGAACATGGACTCCCGCAGCACGGAGACGGCGATCACACCGATGGTGAGCGCGGAGGCTCCGACGAGGACCGCGCTCGGTATACCCGCCGGAACCGGCTGCTCGGAGAACGGGTTGGTCGCTGCGAGGCACTGCTGACAGACCGCACCCACTGCACCCGGGACCAGGCCGGGGCCGGTCACCGACCACGTGAGGACGGGGCCCACAGCGATCAGCGCCAGCACCCATGCCGTGCCTCCCGCGGCGACGGCGGCGATCGATGCCTTCGGGCGCGCGGAGAGCTGGGGCCGCACCGCGCCGAGCGCCACGGGTCCTGCGAACGCGACGCAGACGAGGGCGGCGAGCAGGGCCGCAGCGAGGGCGAGCGCACCAGTCATGTCAATGCTCCTCGCCCGGCGCGCGCAGATGCTCCCGGAGCAGATCGAGATCCTCCTGGGACATCGAGTCCGCGAAGCGGAGGATCGTCGCCGACCGGTCCCGGCTGGCGGCAAGCACTCCGCCCATCACCGCGGCGTCGTGGTCGGCCCGGCTGGTGACCGGCACGTACCGGGTCGAACTGCCCTCACGCTGAGACCGCACATACCGCTTGCGCTTGAGGTTCGTGAGCACAGTCGCGATCGTCGTGTAGGCGGGGTCGGTGGGCAACTGGTCGATGACCTGCCGCACCGTGAGTGGGCCGTGGTCCCAGAGGATCTCGAGGACCTGCCGCTCGAGCGGGCCGAGCGCCTTCGGCTGTCGATCCACCGGATCCCCTTCCATAGTCGTCGTCGGGTGTCGCGCGTCGCTGCCCGCACGGCTCATACCGATGTCCGCAGTCGCGGCACGGGGCAGGCGACCAGGCCCTGCAGCCGCCACAGCAGCGCATACCCGGTGAGGGCGAGCGCCAGGACCGCGAGGATGGGCTGCAGCGGCGCGAAGTACGTCAGCGCTCCCGTGTAGCCCAGCGCCAGGAGCGCGATCTTGTTGCAGACCGGGCATCCGACGGCGAACCACGCGAGCACAGTCCCGAGGATACCCATGCGGCCGCCGCGCGAACCGCTGCTGCCTCCGCCCTCGTGTCCGCTGTCGCTCGCGCTCGGTTCCTCTCCGGGCGTCCTGTCCCGTCGCACCGGTGAGTCGATGCGCACATAGGTCGCAGAGAGCATGCCCGTGAGACCGGCCATGAGGACGAGGACGGGCGCATTCCACCACACGGGCGGGATGTCGCGCGCGAAGACGGGGTTCGGGATGAGGACTGTCGCCACACCGATGAGGCTCCCGACCAGCACCGCCACGGCACAGGCCACAAGAGTCCGCCGCAGCGTCCAGGTCCGCAGGCCCAGAAGCACCGTCCGCCCATCGATCCGCCAGGGCATCCGCCCCCGGGGCTTCCGACCGGCTGGGCGTGCTGACGGCGAGCTCGTGCGGTCCGTCGCCACCGACGGACCGCCCTTCGACTGCTGCGGTGCGGACACGGCGGGCTCCCTCAGTCGGCTTCGGCTCACGCCGCCATGTGCGGCGTCAGCGGTATGACTATGCACATTAGTCGACTATGCGTCATAGTAGTAGTCGGTCTCGCCCACATGGACTCGGCACAGATCCCAGGAGGTCTCCATGACCGCACGCTCAACGCGCCACCGCCGCCGCAGGTGGTGGATCCCCGCGACCGTCGTCGTCGCTGCGGCCGCCCTCGTGACAGCGGTTCTCGTCGTCGACCGCGACGGCGACGCGGCGGCTCCCTCGGCGCAGACCACGGAGACCTCCGGCACACAGGCCCACGACGCCGCCACCGACGTCCAGGGGCCGGAGCAGGCCGCTTTCACCGAGGCGGAGACGCGCGACGAGGGCGACATCCAGGCGATCGGTCCGGTCGACGCACCGGTCGTGCTGGTCGTCTTCTCCGACTACCAGTGCCCCTACTGCGCGACGTGGGCGAACGACACGCTGCCGGTGATGATGGAGCACGTGGACAGTGGGGACATGCGCATCGAGTGGCGGGACGTCAACGTGTTCGGCGACGCCTCCGAGCAGGCAGCCAAAGGTGCGCATGCCGCAGGCCTCCAGGACTCGTACTGGGAGTTCCACGACGAGCTCTTCGCCGGCGGAGAGCATCGCCCCGCAAGCGGACTGACCGCAGAAGCACTCACGGAGACCGCGAACGATCTGGGCCTCGACGCCGACCAGTTCCAGCAGGACATGGGATCCGACGAGACACAGGAGAAGGTGGACGCCTACGCGCAGATGGGGCTGGACCTCGGTGCGTTCTCCACTCCCGCCTTCCTCGTGGGCGGCGAGCCGATCGTCGGCGCCCAGCCCACGGACGTGTTCGTCGAGGCCGTCGACTCCGCGCTCGCGGCCCAGGGCTGAAGCGCACTCGTGGACATCGGCTTCGTCAGCGCGTTCGTCGGCGGGATCCTGGCCCTGCTGAGTCCGTGTGCCGCTCTCCTCCTGCCGGCGTTCTTCGCCTCGACGGTGGGAGCGGGAACCCGCCTGCTGCTCCACGGCACCGTCTTCTACATCGGGATGCTGCTGGTGCTCGTCCCGCTGGGGATCGGTGCAGGGGCGCTGGGGTCCCTCTTCACCGCCTACCGCACGCAGATCGTCATCGGTGCGGCGATCATCCTCATCGTGCTGGGCGTCGCCCAGTTCGCAGGACTCGGCTTCGACCCGGCGAAGCTCGTGCCGGGCGGTGACGCGGCGCGCACGCGCACGGCGCAGATGAGCGGGATGCCCAAGACATTCCTGCTGGGAGCCACGAGCGGTGTCGCGGGGATGTGCGCCGGCCCGATCCTCGGCGCAGTGCTCACTCTCGCAGCCGCTCGCGGCGACCTGGTGGGATCCGTCATCATGCTCGCGGTCTACGGGGCCGGCATGGTCGTCCCGCTCCTCGTCGTCGCGGCCCTGTGGCACCGCCTGGGCGGACGCGGGCGGGCGCTGCTGCGCGGGCGCGAGGTCTCGATCCTCGGCATGCGACTGCACACGATCTCCATGCTCACCGGAGCACTCATGGTCGTCGTGGGGATCATGTTCTGGACCACGAACGGGCTCGCGTCCATACCGTCATTCGTCCCCCCGGACCTTCTCGCGGAGCTCCAGTCGTCCGCATTCCTCACGAGCGCCGCGGCAGACATCACCGCGATCCTCGTCGTCGCGGCTCTCATCCTCGCACTGTGGTTCGCTCGTGACCGCCGGAACAGGCGGGCGGACGCTTCCGCCTCCCAGACGGAAGGAGCGGATCATCAGACGCATCGATAGCAGCCCGGTCGATATACGCCCGTTCGCGAAGCCCGCCCGGACCCGCACAGGATTCCGCCGCCGTCCAGCGGTCGTTGCGGTTTCCGTGGCCGCCGCCCTGACCCTCACCGCGTGCACATCCCACGGAGTGACCGAGGGTCAGGACCCCGCCGAGGTCGAGGGGCTCGATCGTGTGCCCAACGCATCCTCGGAGCATCTGCCCGCGGCCGACACCTCCGACGTGCGCCTGCCGACCCAGTTCGATCAGCTCGTGACCGTCGAACCCACGTGGGATCTGCCCGTGCAGCGCGGCGGGGACGTCTTCCTGTCTGCCGAGGAGACCGACCGGGCGCTCGTGTATCGCGCCGTCGACTCCACCGGCACCGTGCTCTGGACCGCGCAGCGCCCCCTCGCCTGCGCGGGCTTCGTCGTCACCCAGGATTCGGAGGGCCGCAACCTCGCGGTGCTCACCGATGCGGAGACCTCCGACAGCAGCCTGTCGATCACCACGGCCAGCGCCTACGACCTCGGCAGCGGCGAGCAGGTGTGGGGACCGGTCGAGGTGCCCGGACCCCACACCGGTCCGGGTCTCGTGTTCGCAGCACCGCCCGAGGGATTCATGGGCGAGAGCGGTGAGTCTGTGGCGCTCGACCCGACGACCGGCGAGCCGCTCGGCGACGACGGCAGAGTGATCGGCGAGTTCGACGGCACCGTCCTGCGAGTCGAGGGCGACGACGTGACCGCCGAGACGGGCTCCGACGATGCGTGGTCGACGCCGCTCAGCGAGATCGGCGGTGGCGCGTCGTCGCTGGAGGCCCATGCCGCGGCCTCGGCAGCGGACGGACTCGCGCTGCTCGACACCGGCGACGGCACGGGCCCGCTGCTCGACCTCGATTCCGGTGAGGTGCTCGGTGAAACGGTGCACGACGCAGCCCACGACGCGGGGGCCGGCATCACTGCATTCCTCGACGCTGACGGCCTCACTGTGCGCGACGCCCACGGAGAACAGCAGCTGGCGATGTCAGTCCGGGAAGGGACGACGCTCGAGGCTGTCGTCGGGGCACTCGTCTACCTGCGCGACGGCAGCTCCGTGCGCGTCCACAACGGCGTCACCGGACGCGTCGCGCAGGCCTATGCACAGGACGGCGAAGGCCCCGTCGCCGTCCCCGACCTCGTGACTGAGAAGGGGGCCGGGACGCTGACCGTGGGTGGTCGGACCGTCCTCGCAACCGAACGGGCAGACGAGCAGAAGGGGTGATGCGCGACCGCGTCGCCCCTTCCCCGCGCGGCAGCTTCCCCGCGCGGCATGCTCAGCGCTTGACGCGCACCACCATCGTGGGAGCGGCGGAGTAGGGCAGGACCGACTGCGAGGTCGAGCCCAGGAGGAGCCCCGCGAACCCGCCGCGGCCTCGGGAGCCGATGACGAGGATGTCGCACGTGTCCGACGCACGCACAAGCACTTCGGCCGGCTGACCGTCGAACAGCGTCCAGCGCACGTCGAGGTCGGGGTGCTTCTCGAGCAGCGCCGCGCGGGCCGCCTCGAGCTTGTCAGTGCCCTCCTGGATCAGCCGCTCCAGATCGCCCTGGGACGGGATCCATTCCGGGCCGATCACAGTCGTCGTGATGACGGCCTGGATGTGGAGCGGAGACTTCCGGCGCATCGCGATGTGCGCCGCCTCCCAGAGCGCCGGGGATTCCTTCCCCAGCGAGTCGACGCCCACGACCACCTGACCGGAGTAGTCGATGCCCGGAACCGTGTCCGTCTCCTCCGACCGCTCGATGGGGCCCTCCGCGCTGCTGTGGACCGGACGGGACGAACTGGGCCTGGCCTCGCCCGTGCCCTCCGGCGTCCACCCGACCGGCACGACGATCGTGGGACATGCGGAGTGCGCCGGCAGCGCCGAGGACACCGTGCCCAGGAGTCGCCCGGCGAAACCGCCCTTGCCGCGCGACCCGACCACCGTGAGGCTGGCCTGCTTCGACTCCTCCACGAGGACACCCGCAGCATCGCCGATCTCGATGATCGCCTCGACGGGGACATCCGCCGCCTTCACCTCCGCCGCCGCCTCCTTGAGCACAGTCGTGACAGAGGAGCGCACTGCAGAATCATCGATGGGCACGTACGACACGTCGATGGTCGCTGCGGCGACGCTCGGCACCGTGTACGCACCGACCACGCGGATGGAACGGCCCAGGGACTTCGCCTCACCGATCGCGAAGCGGAGCGCGTTGCGGCTGGCATTCGACCCGTCGACGCCGACGACGATCGCATCGGGGTCCGCAACCTCCGAGGTCTGGTTGTCTGCCATGTCTCCTCCTCCGTGTCACCACGTGCCGCACTGGGCGGTCCGTGCCTCGCTCACCCCATGTGCGGGTGCGTCACAGCTCACATTACCGGCGAAGCCGTCCTACTGGCCGACTCACCACCATGTGATCGACCCGCACCCGCATCCTGGACCGCCGCGCGGCGGCCAATGCACTGACTCTTGCAAGTCTCCTTGTAAGCTGAAGATCCGAACTACAAGGAGGCAATATGGGAATCCTCGCGTTCCTGCTCTTGGGACTCATCGCAGGCGCCATCGCCAAGGCGATCCTTCCGGGTCGTCAGGGCGGCGGCTGGATCGGCGCACTCATCTGCGGTGCGCTGGGTGCTGTGGTCGGCGGCTGGATCGGCGGCGCAGTGTTCGGCACTGGCGTGTCCGAGTTCTGGTCGCTCAGCTCATGGCTGCTGGCAATCCTGGGCGCCCTCATCGTGCTGGTCGTGTGGGGCTTCATCTCCCGCGCCATCAGCCGGAAGTGACGCCGCTCGCGCAGCAGCGCGAGCACAGCTGACGCACAGGGGCGCGTCGGAGTGGGAACACTCCGGCGCGCCTCTGTCATGTGCTCACGGCGCCACACAGCGACCGGCCGCTCCAGACTGTGCAGCCTCAGGCAGACTGTTCAGCCTCAGGCAGCCGGCGCTGACACTGCCGCCGAGGTCGTCGTCACCGCAGCTCTCCCACTCCGCTGGCCGTCGGGCACGAGGAAGGGACGCCACTCCTCGACGGGCTCGTCGATCTCGCGCAGCCAGAACCGCCCCACCCGCGGCGGCGCCGGGGTGAAGCGCAGTTTCCACCGCATCTCCTCCGGCGTCCGATTGCTCTTGCGGCAGTTGCACGCCCGGCAGCAGGCCACCAGGTTCGTCCACGTGTTCTGCCCGCCGCGCGAACGCGGCAGCACGTGATCGATCGTCGTCGCGTGCGCGCCGCAGTACGCGCACAGATGGCCGTCCCGTCGCAGCACGCCCCTGCGGGACAGCATGACCCGCCGGTTGCGGGGCGGCTTCACGTACCGCGTGAGGATGATGACCGACGGCCGGTCCAGCTCGAGGGATTCGCTGCGGATCGGGACGGCGTCGTCCGACTGCACCACTGCCGCCTTGCCCGTCAGCACGAGCACCACTGCGCGCTTGAAGGACACGACGGACATCGGCTCGTAGCCGGCGTTCAGGACGAGGGTCTTCACGACACACCTCCGGGACTGCGCGGATGCGCGTGAATGACGGAACGGCGCCACACATGCGTGTGACACCGTTCGTGGTGGACCGACCCTGGGCCGAAGAGAGGGGATATCGCCTCTGGGCATATCCCCTCGACAGGTATGAGATGAGGGCGTATCTCCTCCGCGCCGGTCACGGCGCGTCGGATGCCGGCGAGCGCAGACAGCACTGCGAAGCCACGCGCGCACAGTGTGCGGCGCGTGCGCATCACCGGCGTCGTCGCCGTTGGCAGTGCGTGCCTCTCACCCATGACCCCTCCTGGACTCACTTCACCAAGGGTAGGCCCATCCGGGCTCGATGTGGAGTACTGCGGCCCTTGTGTCATCGACCGTGCCGTCTGCGTTCCCGCTTCGTTCACCTGCCGGGGCGGGACTCACGCGCAGTCGTCAGGAGCGCAGGAGACGGGCGATCGCGTCCGAGGCCTCCTGCATCTTGGCGTCGGCCGCCTCGCCTCCGACTGCGGCGGCATCGACGACGCAGTGCTTGAGGTGGTCGTCGAGCAGCCCGAGGCCGACATTGCGCAGTGCGGAGATCTGAGCAGAGATCTGGGTGAGGATGTCGATGCAGTACTGCTCATCGTCGACCATGCGGTGGACGCCGCGGGCCTGACCCTCGATGCGCTTCAGGCGGGTCAGGTACCGCTTCTTGTCGGTGATGTAGCCGTGGTGACCGTGCTGGTCGGCGTCGGTCGGTTCGCCATCGGCGGGCTCGTGGGACGCGTCGTGCTCCCCGGTATGAGTGCTCATGCGGATGTCCTTTCGCGGGATGTGGTGCCCGCCCAGCTGCGGAAGCGGCGCAGTCGCAGGCTGTTGCCGACCACGAAGACGCTGGAGAAGGCCATCGCCACTCCGGCGAGCATCGGGTTGAGCAGCGCGAACGCTGCGACCGGAATGAGTGCTGCGTTGTAGGCGAACGCCCAGAACAGGTTGCCCTTGATGGTACCGAGGGTCTTCCGGGAGAGGCGGATCGCGTCGACGGCAGAGAGCAGGTCATTGTTCATCAACGTGATGTCGCTGGCCTCGATCGCCACATCCGTGCCCGCGCCCATGGCCAGGCCCAGATCGGCGCGGGCCAGTGCGGCGGCGTCATTGACACCGTCGCCGACCATCGCGACATTGCGCCCAGTGTCCTGCAGGCGCTCGACTTCGGATACCTTGTCCTCGGGCATCACGCCTGCGATGACGTGCTCCGCGTCGATGCCGACCTCTGCGGCCACGGCCCGGGCAGCCCCGGCATTGTCACCCGTCAGCAGCCACGGAGTCAGGCCCAGGTCCTTGAGCCCGCGCACGGCCTCGGCGGAGGTCGGCTTGACGGTGTCGCGCACCGCGATGACGCCGGCGCTGACGCCGTCGATCTGCACCACGACGGGGGTGCCGCCCTGGTCCTGAGCTCCGGTGAACGCGTCCTGCAGGTCCGTGGAGAGGTCACCGGCGGGACGGCCGACAGTCACTCGCGCTCCCTCGACGGTGCCGGTCACGCCATGGCCTGCGGTGCTGCTGAAGTCGGTGACCTCGACGAGCGGCGCAGAGCGCTCGGCCTCGCGGACGATGGCCTGGGCGATGGGATGCTCGGAGGCTGACTCCACTGCCGCCGCCATGGCCAGCACCTCGGTGGGGTCGAATCCAGTGGCGGGGGTGACGTCGCGGACGGACATGACGCCGGAGGTCACGGTACCGGTCTTGTCCATGACGATCGTGTCGACCTTCTTGGTCGACTCCAGGATCTCCGGCCCCTTGATCAGCAGCCCCATCTGGGCGCCGCGCCCGGTGCCGACGAGGATCGCCGTCGGCGTCGCCAGACCCAGGGCGCACGGGCAAGCGATGATCAGCACCGCGACGGCGGCGGTGAAAGCCGTGGCCACGCCATGACCCAGCATGATGTGCACGATGAGTGCGACGAGCGCGATGACGACGACCGCGGGCACGAAGATCTGGGAGATCCGATCCACCAGACGCTCCACCGGCGCCTTCTTCGCCTGCGCATCAGTGACCAGCTTCGCCATCTGGGACAGCGTCGTGTCCGCACCGACGCGGGTGACCTCCACCAGCAGACGGCCCGACGTGTTCAGGGTCGCGCCGGTGACCTTCGTTCCCACGGTCGCCTCGACCGGCACGGACTCACCGGTGAGCATGGACTCGTCGATGGCCGACGAGCCCTCGACCACCCGGCCGTCGATCGCGATCTTCTCACCCGGACGGACGATGAAGACATCACCGATCTGCAGCTGTGTGACGGGCACCCGGACCTCGGCACCGTCACGGAGCACAGCGGCGTCCTTGGCGCCCATGTCCAGCAGGGTGCGCAGCGCTTCCGACGAGCTCCCCTTGGCCTTCGTCTCGAACCAGCGGCCCAGCAGCAGGAAGGTGATGACCACAGCCGCCGTCTCCAGATAGATCTCATCCATCGTGGAGTTCGTCGGCAGCAGATGCATCTCCATGGTCATCCCGGCGACACCGGCGTTGCCCACGAACAGCGCCCACAGGGACCAGGCGTAGGCGGCAGTCGTCCCCATCGTGATCAGGGTGTCCATCGTGACCGCACCGTGGCGGAGGTTCACGAAGGTGGCTCGATGGAAGGGTGCGCCGCCCCAGACGTAGACGAGGGTGGTCATCGCCAGTACCGCCCACTGCCAGTTGGTGAACTGCAGCGCCGGGACCATGCTCAGCCCGGTGATCGGCACCGTCAGGATCGCCGAGCCGATCACCCGCTGCTTCAGATCAGCGGCCTCCCGCTCACGGGCAGCCCCGATCTGGTCCTGCGGACCCACTGCCCCTCCAGTGGAGTCACCGGACTCGTCACCCCCGGAATCAGCATCACTTCTCAGAGCGAAAGCGTCATAGCCCGCACCGCGGACGACCTCGATGAGCTGATCGGTGTCTGTCGTGCCCGCTTCGTACTTCACCGTCGCGGTCTCGGTGGAGAAGTTGACGCTCGCGTCCACGCCGTCGAGCTTGTTGAGCTTGCGCTCGACTCGCGACGAGCACGATGTGCACGTCATCCCGGTGACGCCCAAGTCGATCTCGAGCAGGTCTACCGATGGTGGAGTCTGAGTCATCAGGGATCATTCCTTCGAGCAGATGAAGACGATGGGGGTTCGGCCGGCACGCTGCGGCGAGGCCGGGAGGGGTTCACAGCTTGACCGTGTAGCCGGCCTCTTCGACTGCGCCGACGATGTCCTCGTCAGTGAATCCCTCACCGCTCACAGCGACCCGGCCGCCGTCCACAGTGGCTTCGACGGAGGTCACGCCCGCGACCTCGCGCACTTCCTCCTCAACGGAGGCCTTGCAGTGGCCGCAGGTCATACCCTCGACCGTGTAGTTCTTCGTCGCTGTCGCCATGATGGAACCCTTTCGCTGCGAATCTGCGGGACGGGGCCGCCCCGTCACCTCATACCCTATACCCCTATGGGGTATGAATCAAAGGCGCAGTCTCCCCCGACTGTGATACTCATCATCGAGCGGTGCGGACCTCAGTCACTCGCAGGCGCACACACGAAGACACCCGCACTCCGTCCGGACCTGGGGACGGAGTGCGGGTGTCTCTATGCTGCGCGTGATCAGAGAACGCGGATGTACGTGACGCTTCCCATCCACGAGTGGCTGCGGTACGAGGTGCCGGATGATGGCGAGCCCGCGTCGTACATCATGCCGTCGCCCGCGTAGATGCCCACGTGTCCGGGCTTGTAGACGAGGTCGCCGGGCTTCGCTTCGGAAGGGGAGACGGTCTGGCCGGCTGCCGCCTGGCCGCCGGAGTTGCGGGGCAGGTTCACCCCGACCTTGTTGTACACGAAGGAGGTGTAGCCGGAGCAGTCCCAGCCGGAGGTGGTGGTGCCGCCGAAGACGTAGGGAACGCCCGTGTACTGCTTGGCGATCGCGAGGACCTGCTCGGCCTTCGAGCCGTCCGGAAGCGCAGCGTCGCCGCCACCGTCAGAGGAGCCCGAATCCGAGGACTCGGAATCAGACGAACCGGAGTCGGACGAGCCCGACTCAGAGGAGTCCGACTCGGAGGAGTCCGACTCGGAGTCAGCCGAACCGGCGTTCGACTCGACCGACTCGGAGGGAGCCGGCTCGGGCTCCGGCTCAGGCTCCGGAGCCTCGGTCGCGGTCACGTTGGAGACCGAGGCGGCACCGACGACGTCTGCGTCCTCGCTGTCCTCGCCCTGCTCCGGGATGACCGTCTTCGCCTGGTTCACGAAATCAGTGCTGGGCTTGTTCTCCGCCTCAGCGGTGACCGCTGCCGCCTCGTCTTCGCCCTGGCCCATTGCGGGCAGAGTGGCGGTGACGACGAGTCCGCCTGCTGCGGCGACGACCGCCGCGCGACGACCGACGACGCCGTAGTTGGCACCCAGCGCGTCGGTGAGTTCTGTGAGCGGGGTCTTGACGCGGGTTTCGGCCGCGCGGCGACCATGCTTCCTTGTAGCCACGATGTCCTCTCCATTTCCTACGAGGCGACGCACGTCGAGCTGGAGACGCCCTGTCCTTCCGGACTGTGCTGCCGGTTTCCCGGCCCCTCGCCGCCGCTCAGGTCCTGTTGCTGTCTCTTCGATCCGATCGTGCGGGTGCGGCGTGCGGAACCCGGGTCGGATGGCCTTCTTCCGAAGGCGCCTCGACAACTGTAAACGATCAGCAACGTCATGTCACATTTGGATCACGGATCAGATCTCATATCGTGATCCTCTGCCCCGGCGGGTCATCATCGATGCAGGTCAGAGCGCCAAGTAACGGGATGAAACGGATGTAACGAGGTGATGTGTCAGCGTGTCACGAACACGAACGCCGCGGTCTCGGACGGAAGATCCAGCACATCGGAGGACCCCTCGGCACGGATGCTCACGTAGTCGCCGTCCGATTCCACGGTCACCACCGTGCCGGGCACGATCCCGGTCTCCTGCAGCTGCGCCAGCAGCTCGATGTCGACCTGGAGCGGCTCCGCGAGCCACGCGATGCCCACGGTCCGCTTCTCACCGGACTTCACCGCGCGCGTGAGCGAGGTCGTCTCCGGAACGGCAGCGGGATCCGCACCCAGATCCTCGAGGGCGGGGATCGGATTCCCGTACGGACCCGTCGTGTGCTCCGGGAGCATCGAGAGGAGTCGCGTCTCGACCTGCTCGCTCATGACGTGCTCCCACCGGCATGCCTCGTCGTGGACGAGTGACCACTCGAGACCGATCACGTCGGACAGGAGCCTTTCGGCAAGACGATGCTTGCGCATCACGCGCGTCGCGAGCTCGCGTCCCTCGTCGGTCAGAGCGAGGTGACGGTCCGCGTCCACGACGACCAGACCGTCCCGCTCCATGCGCGCCACGGTCTGAGAGACCGTCGGGCCGGAATGCTCGAGACGCTCAGCGATCCGCGCTCGCAGCGGCACGATCCCCTGCTCCTCAAGCTCGATGATCGACTTGAGGTACATCTCGGTCGTGTCGATGAGGTCGTTCACGTCTCACGCTCTCTCTACGCAGTCCCGACGCAGTGTCGGGGAGCCATCGCATCCGTCTGGACAGGGCGGAAGCACCCGCGGTCATTTTACGTGGTGCGGCGGGGAACTGATACTCAGCCGGATCGGCGCACACCGCGGCGTCATGGCTGGAGGCGCACCGCAGACCACGTCGCCGCGTCGTCGAGGGGTGCCGGACGGCCATCCCGGCTGGTGAAGAGGAACCGATCATGCATGCGGTTGAGCCGCCCCTGCCAGAACTCGATCTCGTAGGGCTGCACTCGATAGCCGCCCCAGTGGGCCGGCCGCTCGACGTCCTTCCCCTCCCACCGGGCCTCGAGCTCTTCCACCGTCTGCGCGAAGGCATCCCGGCCTCGCACCGGCTGCGACTGCGCCGAGGCCGCCGCCCCGATCTGCGAGCCGCGGGGCCGCAGCGCGAAGTAGGCATCCGACTCTTCCGGCATCACCTTCGACACGAGGCCTCGGACCCGCACCTGGCGCTGCATGTCATGCCAGGGGAAGACGAGCGCCACGAGCGGATGGGCCTCGATCTGGCGGCCCTTCGCGGACTGGTAGTTGGTGTAGAACACGAAGCCGCGCGCGTCGAAGCCCTTGAGGAGGACGATGCGCGCAGCGGGGCCGGCGTCGTCGTCCGTCGCCACGACCATCGCGTTCGGCTCCCCCAGGGCCTCTCCCGCCTCTTCGTACCAGCGCGAGAAGATGCCGTGGGGCGTATCCGCAGGCAGGTCGATGTCCACATCGTCGTACTCGACCCGCTGCCGCGCCAGTGCGGCGATCGCGTCCTGCGCAGCCGCGGGAGTGGCGTCAGTCTGTTCGTCCATGGCTCCACGCTACTCTCGGCAAGCCCACGGGCGTACGGTGCCCGCGGCCGGCCCTCCCTCGGTGCGCGCGACCAGCGGCCTCGCAGTAGGATCGCTCGCGTGAGTACAGACACCCCCGCAGACATCGTGATCCCCGCACACCTCAAGCCCGCCGACGGACGCTTCGGCGCAGGTCCCTCGCGCGTGCGCCCCGAGCAGATGGCCGCGCTCTCCGCCGCCGGCTCCACCGTCATGGGCACCTCCCACCGCCAGAAGCCGGTGAAGGAGATCGTCCGTCGCGTGCGCACCGGACTGGCTGAGCTGTTCTCCCTGCCAGACGGCTACGAGGTGATCCTCGGAAACGGCGGCTCGACCGTGTTCTGGGACGCCGCCGCGTTCGGGCTGGTCCGCACGCGCGCCTCGCACGCCCAGTTCGGTGAGTTCGGGTCGAAGTTCACCAAGGCGACGACGACCTCGCCGTTCCTCGAGGAGTCTCTCGTCGTGGATGCCGAACCGGGCACCTCGGCCGTGCCGCAGACCGATGCCTCCGTGGACGTCTACGCGTGGCCCCACAACGAGACGTCCACCGGTGTCGCCACGTCGATCCAGCGCCCGTCCGGCATCGCCGACGACGCACTGGTCGTCATCGACGCGACGTCCGCGGCCGGCGGCATCCCCGTCGACATCCGCGAGACCGACGTCTACTACTTCGCCCCGCAGAAGAACTTCGCATCGGACGGCGGCCTGTGGGTCGCCCTCGTCTCCCCCCGGGCCATCGCGCGGATCGAGGAGATCGCCGGGTCGGACCGCTGGATCCCCGAATCGCTCAGCCTCGCGACGGCGCTGGACAATTCCCGCAAGGACCAGACGTACAACACTCCGGCCGTCGGCACGCTCATCCTGCTCGCGGAGCAGATCGAGTGGATGAACGCCAATGGCGGACTCGCCTGGGCAGGTGCCCGGACGGAGGAATCCTCCGCGCTCATCTACACGTGGGCAGAATCGTCCCCGGTGGCTCGTCCGTACGTCGCCGACCCGGCCGACCGCTCGCCGGTCGTCTGCACCATCGACTTCGACGAGTCGATCGATGCCGCGCGCCTGGCATCCGTCCTGCGCGCCAACGGCATCGTCGATGTCGAGCCGTACCGGAAGCTGGGCCGCAACCAGCTGCGCATCGCGACGTTCACCGCCGTGGACCCGGATGACGTCCGTGCGCTGCTCGCCTGCATCGATCACGTCCTCGAGCAGTGGGGGGCCTCCGCCACCGCACAGGGCTGAGGCCCGCCGGCACAGGGCTGGGGCATGTCAGCACGAGGCTGGGGCGTGGCAGCACAGGGCTGAGCCGAACCGGCACCGCGGACCGATCACAGTACACACGTCGAAAGCGCAACATCCGAGCCCTCCGAGGGGGCGAATCGTTCGGATGTTGCGCTTTCGTCGTTGCGGCGTACGGGGTGCGGCGTCCAGCGTGCGGGGTGCGAGGTGTGGCGTGTGGGGTGGGAGGAGTGCGGCCTGCGGCGTGCGAGAAGTCCCGCCCACCTCAGGCGGCGACGTGGTGGCCTCAGGCGGTGACGAAGTGGTGGATGACCGTCCCGCTGAAGACCGCGAGGGCCAGTGCTGCGCAGCCGAACTCGATGAGGATGCCGATGCCCGCGGCCTTGATCGCCGCCCAGCTCGTGTCCCAGGCCTTCCGCGCGTCGCCCAGCCGCTGCCATTCCGCGGCCCAGAGTCCGCCCACGAAGCCCAGCAGCAGACCGATCACTGGCACGACGAAGAATCCGACGACGGCCAGGATCCCGCCGATGAGCAGCGAACGGTTCGGGATCCCCCGCTCCTTCAGCCGTCGACCCGTCAGCACCCAGCCGGCTGCCATCCCCAGGGCCACGAGCACCGTGATCGCTGCGAACGCCGACCAGCCGGGGCCGGTCCCCGCGACGATCGCCCACACCAGCGCGGCGACCGCGATCGTGGCGGAGCCCGGCAGCACCGGGACGACGATTCCCACGATGCCCACGAACATCGCGAGTCCAGCGAGCACGGTGACGATGACGTCTGCGGTCACGGTGAAGAGCTCCATTCGGATCGGGGTGCGGAGGGACGCCGACAGGAGGATCGGTCCTGGCGCATCCGTCCGGTCCGCAGTCTACGGGCGGGGCTGAACACGCGAACAGTGCAGAAGGGGCCGGGACTCACACTGTGATGGAGCTGTGATCGCTCAGCCGTCGGGCTCCCAGCCCACGGACTCCCAGCCGTCGGACTCTCAGCACTCCGACTCTCAGCCGTCGGACTCTCAGCCCTCCGGCTCCGGCCGCACCGGACTCGCCGACCCACGCCCCTTCGACTTCCGCCCGTCGTAGCTCAGCCGGATGAACCGCCGCGACCGGCGCACGTAGTGCACGCGCATGTGCTTCGCGGACACCATCCAGACCACCCCGATGAGGATCCCCACCGCACCCGCGGCGGCTCCGACCCCCAGCGCGGCCCGCGGACCGAACTGATCGGCGATCCACCCGGCGAACGGCGCCCCCAGCGGCGCCCCGCCCAGGACCACGGCCGCGTAGATCGACATGATCCGACCGCGCACGCCTGACGGAGTGGTCGTCTGCACATACGCGTTCGCGGCCGTGAGCATCGTGATGGACGACAGGCCGAGCGTGGTGAGCGTCAGCGCGAACGTCCAGTAGTTCGGCATGACGGACGCTGCCGCACACGCCGCACCGAACGCTCCCGCCGCCCAGAAGACGGTGCGCAGGCGCGGCCGGTCCCGCCTCGCGGCCAGCAGAGCACCGGTCAGGGAGCCGACTGCCAGGATGGAGTTCAGCAGCCCGAACGCGCTGGCGTCCCGGCCGAACTCCACGCGCGCCATCGTCGCCGTGAAGATGTTGAACTTGATGCCGAAGGTCGAGACCACGAAGATCACCGCCAGGACGACGATGATGTCAGGCCTTGTGCGCAGGTAGCGGAAGCCGCCCATGATCCCCCGACCGGGAGCTCGGCGGGTGCGGGCGTCCGGCGACTGCAGGCGGCTGCGGTCCAGCGACAGCAGCACCCCGACGGTCCCGGCGAACGCCAGTCCGGACAGCAGGAACACGGTAGACGCACCGATCGCCGCGGTCAGCACGCCGGCGACCGCGGGGCCCAGCATCCGCGCGGTGTTGAACGATGCGGAGTTCAGCGACACGGCGTTGGCGACGAGCGAGTCGCCCACGAGCTCTGAGACGAACGTCTGCCGAGCGGGGTTGTCGACGGTCGCGACGATGCCCAGCGCCAGGGCGAGCAGGTAGACGTGCCACAGCTGGATCGCCCCGGTGACGGTGAGGACGAAGAGGACCAGCCCCATCGTGCCCATGAGGATCTGGGTGATGAGGAGCAGCCTGCGCCGCTGGAACCGATCCGCGATCGTGCCGGCCACAGGGAAGAGGACGAGCTGCGGCCCCAGCTGCAGGGCCATCGTGATGCCCAGAGCAGTGGCGTCCTCATCGGTGAGCTGGGTGAGGACGATCCAGTCCTGGGCGGTCCTCTGCATCCAGGTGCCGGTGTTCGACACCAGTGCACCGCCGAACCACTTCCGGTAATTGGGCTCGGCCAGCGACCGGAACATCGACGTCATCCGCGGGAGTGCGCCTCCTCAGGCAGTGCTCCCGCAGTCCGTGCTCCCACATTCTCGACGAGGTCGAGCGATTCGTCGAAGTCGTCGACGACGGACTTCACGGGCTCCGAGGAGCGGCGCTGCACATCCGTCTCCGAATGAGCACCGCACCCGGCGTCGAGCGCCACGATGCGCCCGTCGAAGGGCGCCCACTTGTTCGCGCACACGCCGAAGCGGGTGCGCATGCTGCCGGCGATGGGCAGGAGGAAGCCGCAGGTCGAGCACTGGCTGCGGGCCTCGCGGGCGAACTCACCGTCCGGTCCGGCGTCGGATTCGACCCACCGCTGCGCGGCGTTCGCGATCCCCTCGCGGGACAGCACGCGGGTCCGGCCCAGCCCGTACTCGAAGTTCGGCACCTGGTCGATGTCATCGCCCGGGCGCAGGTCGACCTGCTCGAGGCCGAGGTCCAGGTTCGGATCGTCCTCCGCCTTCGGCAGGACGTCCTTGGGCCGCATGTCGCCGGGGCGCACGCGCTCCTCCCACGGCTCCCACGCGGGCGCGACGAGGGCGTCCGCGCCCGGCAGCAGTGCGGTCTCGCACACGGTGGCCTTCTTGGCACGCGGTGCACGCGCCAGCACGGCCACCCAGTGCCATCCGCGGTAGGCCGGGTTGGTGCACTCGAAGCTGTGGGTCACGAGCCGGGTGTCCTCGGCGACAGCGCCCAGGTGGGCGCCGACCTCGGACTCGCCTGCGACCTCGGTGATGGCGGCACGGGCCACGTCGACGGCCTCGGCCAGGACGGTGTCCAGGACGATCGCGGCCGGCCTGCGCGGCTGACGGCGCTCCCGTGCGGTCGGCGCATCCGACGCCGAGGCGGTGGTCGCCTCAGCAGGCACGGTCGCCTCTGCAGACGCCGCCTCAGCTGTATCAGCCGACTCAGCGGCACCAGCCGCCTCGGTCGTCGCCGTCGGCGGGGCGGCTTCCATGGACGCCAGCCAGCGGTCGAACAGTCCGGACATCAGCCCTCCAGGTCGTCTGCGATTGCGCGGAGCACTTCCGCCACGCGGTGGGAGTGCCCAGCATCAGGGTACCGCCCGCGGCGCAGGCCGTTCGACGTGTCGTCCAGCATCCTGATGACGTCCTCGATCATCGATGCGGTCTTCTCCGGGTTCCGGCGCACGCGGGCAGGAGACTCGTGGACACGGGCCTTGAGCACCTGCTTGCCCTTGCGGCCGTCGACGATGTCGAACTCCAGCCGCATTCCGGGGGTCGCGGTGACCCCGTTCGGCAGCGACGAGCCGTGGAGGAAGATCTGCTCGCCGTCCTCTGCGGTGACGAAGCCGAATCCCTTGTCTGCGTCGAACCACTTCACGCGTCCTGTGGGCATGTCAGTCCTTTCACGACCGCGCGGCGGCGCGGCCGGTCGATGTGGTGCGCGGTGCGCACGTGTGGGAGTGCGCGGTGCGCACTGGGGCTGTGCGCGAGGCGCACTGTGTGGGCGGCGAGGTCGCGTGTCGACGGTGCCGCGCCGGGTCGCGCCATGCGGCGCAGTGAGATGTGGGGCCCGCAGGCCGGATCCGTCCGGGACTCAGACGGAGCGGCGGCGGACGATGCCCTGGACGAGCACCACCAGCATCAGGACGAACGCAAGCGGCAGCAGTACCATTCCCGTCCAGGTGAACACCGGTGACACCGACGATCCGAGCAGTCCGACGATCACCACCAGGGTGAGGCAGGCCAGGCCGAGCAGTGCGATCACTGCGGCAGCCGTGCCGAGGACGGCACCCGGGGGTCTCTGCGTGTCTTCTGCCATCGGGCACCTCCTTCTTCCGCTGACCGTGGGCCCCCACCATGATAGCCCCGACTAGGATGGGGAGGATGCCCGAGTCGCCGTCCTTCGCCGCCTGGCTGCGCACCGCGCCGGAACCCTGGTTCCGGGCCTTCGCCGCATACCGCACCGATCTGCTCCGCACCGATGTGACCGACGTCGCCCGTCTGGCCGCGCTCGCGGCCTCGCAGGCGGCGGTCGCCCGAGGTCTGGAGTCCCTCGACGCGCCGGCCCTGCGCGTCGTCCACCGCGCTGCTGTGCTGGCCCGCATCGCCCCTGCCGTCGACCGCTCCGAGCTGCTCGCCGCGGCAGAGGACCCCGCTCCCGAGGCCGCCCTCACCTCCGCGATCACGGCCGGACTCCTGTGGCCGGCGACGGGTTCGGGCGACCCGGCCGCGGCCTCGGCGTACCGCGTCCAGCCGGAGGCCGGTGCGCTGCTGCCCGTCACCGCAGCCGCTCGCGCGACGCCCCAGCCGTGGCAGTCCGCAGCGGATCCGCGACCGCTGCGAACCGCCGCGGTGTCGGACGCGCTGCTGGAGAACGCGCAGGGTGCCGGCGTGGCCGGAGCCGTCTCCCGTGCCCTCACCGTCGTCGCCGAGTTCTCCGACCACGAGGTCTCGCAGCTGGTGAGCGGCGGCGTCGGCAAGCGCGATGCGCAGACCCTCGCCCGCGCCGCGGGAACGGACACCGCCCGCTTCGCGCTGCTCGTCGAGCTCGCCTCGTACCTGGGGTGGCTGTCCACGACGCGTGATCCCGCCGACCCGCAGTGGAGGCCCACGGCAGAGTTCGACACCGCAGCCGCCTCGCCGCGGGAGCAGGTGTGGACCGACCTCGTCACCGCGTGGCTCACGCATCCCGTCGACATCGCGCACGTGCTCGCGGGGACCACCCCTGCGGGCGAGCGCATCCACCTCCTGGGCCGCGATGAGCACGCGCGCACTGCGTTCGGGGGCTTCCCCTCCGCGCGTCCGCAGATCCTCACGCTGCGGCGGCTGGTGCTCGTCGCACTGCTGCGCGAAGGTGGGGGCCGCGCGCTGAGCGAGGAGGACGTCGTGGCCCTCCTGTCGTTCACCCACCCGCTGCTGGCCGCCGTGCGCACGGATGAGGTGGCGCAGGTGCTCGACGAGGCGGAGTCGTTCGGCCTCACCGCCTCGCCGCTGGGCCATCCGGACGCGCACGCGCTCACGCCGATCGGCCGGGTGCTCGCGGAGTGGATCGCGGCGGTCGACGATCCGTTCGACCTGCTCGGATCGAGTCCGGTGAATGCGCAGGAGCTGGCGAGCGGACCGCCGGCGGCCCTACGCGAGCAGATCGCGGCGCTGCTGCCCCCGCTGGAGACCGCGGTGACACTCCAGTCCGATCTGACCGGAGTGGCGTTCGGGCCGCTCGACCACACGGTCAGCCTGCGCCTCGAGCGGATCGCGGACGTGGACACCCGCGGGCAGGGCACCGTCTACCGGTTCACGGACGACTCGGTGACCCGCGCGCTGCGGACCGGCGAATCCGTCGAGTCGATCCTCGCCGTCCTGGAGGACGTCTCCGCGACCGAGGTCCCCACGACGCTCGAGCACCTCGTGCACGCGGCCGGCGCCCGGCTCCACAGGATCCGTGTGGCACGTGCGCGGTCGGTCGTCGTCGTGGACGACCCGACGGATCTGGACATCCTGCTCGATGACCCCGTCGCCTCCGCGATCGGGCTGCGCAGGCTCGCGCCCACGGTCGCGGTCGCGGATGCCTCCTCCGACCGGGTGAGCGCGCTGCTGGAGACCGAGGACCGTCCGATCCTCCGGATCGACCCCGACGCCGAGGACCCGGCCGGCACCCGCGCGCCCGTCCCCGCCCGTGCCGCGCCTCCCACGACGCGGACGACGCGCGTGCCGGCCGCGCGGATCGAGGCGCACATCAACGATCTCGCCGCTGCTCGAGCGCAGCCCCCGCGCACCAGCTCCCCGGCCAGGCGAGCGACCTCCCCCAGTGCGGCAGGGGCCTCGGCCGCGGGGCGCGGCACGACCGCAGGGTCGTCCGGCACCACCAGTACCACCAGCACCACCGGTGCAGCAGGGGCGGCAGGGGCCTCGGGCACTGCGGCGGGCGAGGGGGCGGGGAATACCGGCACCGGCACGGCCGTTGGGCAGGATGCTGCCGCGAGTGCGGACGGCGACCCGCAGACGGTGCTCGCGGAACTGGGCGAGGCCGCGGCGGTGTCGGCGCCGGTCGACGTGATCCTCACGACCACCGACGGGACCCAGCGGACTGTGCGCATGGTCCCGCAGTCTGTGAGCGGCGGACGCGTCCTGGGTCGCACGGACGCGGGGAAGGCTCTGCGGATATCGGTGGCGCGCATCGTGAGGGTGCGGCGCTCCGGCAGCAGGGACGACGAAGGGAGCACACGCGGATGACGATCGACGGGCACGGCGACGTGACGACGAGGGGACCCCTCATCGTGCAGTCCGACAGGACGGTCCTGCTCGAATCCGACCATCCGGACGCGGCAGAGGCCGCGATCGCGATCGCGCCCTTCGCCCAGCTGTCGAAGACCCCGGAGCACGTCCACACCTACGCCATCACGCCGCTGGGGCTGTGGAACGCGCGGGCGTCGGGGCACGACGCGGAATCCGTCGTCGACGTGCTGCTCGACTACGCGAAGCACCCCGTCCCGCACGAACTGCTGCTCGACATCGTCGACGTCATGGACCGGTGGGGCGTCCTCTCGCTCACCCGCTCCCCCGTCCACGGCCTGGTCCTCGAGACCACGGACACCGCCCTATTGGAGCACCTGCTGCAGCAGCCCGACCTCGCGGGGAAGGCCGGCGCGCGGATCGACGACTCGACCGTGGCGGTGCACCCGTCGGAGAGGGGCGAGCTCAAGCACGTCCTGCTCAAGCTGGGGCACCCCGTCGCAGACCGGGCGGGCTACGTCGACGGCGAGGCCCACGAGATCGCACTGGCGCACGAAGCGCATGTGGAGGCGGAGCAGGAGTCCACGTGGTCGCTGCGGCCGTATCAGCAGCGGGCGGTCGACACGTACCTCGCCGGTGAGTCCGGCGTCGTCGTCCTGCCCTGCGGCGCGGGGAAGACGATCGTCGGTGCGGCGGCGATGGCGAAGGTGTCGACGACGACCCTCATCCTCGTGACGAACTCCGTCGCCGCGAAGCAGTGGAAGGCGGAGCTGCTGCGGCGCACCTCCCTCACCGAGGACGAGATCGGCGAGTACTCCGGGACGACAAAGGAGATCCGCCCGGTGACGATCGCGACGTACCAGGTGCTCACGACCCGCAGGAAGGGCTCCTACCTGCATCTCGAGCTGCTGGATGCCCGCGACTGGGGCCTCGTGATCTACGACGAGGTCCACCTGCTGCCGGCACCCGTGTTCCGCCTGACGGCGAGCCTGCAGGCCCGGCGCCGGCTGGGGCTGACCGCGACGCTGGTGCGCGAGGACGGCCGCGAGGACGAGGTGTTCTCACTGATCGGGCCGAAGAGCTTCGAGCTGCCGTGGAAGGAGATCGAGCGCGACGGGTTCATCGCCTCCGCCAGCTGCCACGAGGTGCGGGTGCCGCTCGGTGCGGACATGCGCCGCGCATACGGCTCCGCGGAGGGCGAGGACCGGTACCGGCTGGCGGCGACCGCGGACACGAAGGTGCCGGTCGTCCGCGACCTGGTGGAGGGCCACCCCGATGCGCAGATCCTGGTCATCGGGCAGTACATCGATCAGCTCGAGGAGCTCGGTGAGGCGCTGGACGCACCCGTACTGACCGGCAAGACGCCGGAGAAGGAGCGCGAGGAGCTCTACGCCGGGTTCCGCGATGGCTCCGTGCGCGTGCTCGTCGTGTCCAAGGTCGCGAACTTCTCCGTCGATCTCCCGGAGGCATCGGTCGCCGTGCAGGTGTCCGGAGCCTTCGGATCGCGCCAGGAGGAGGCTCAGCGGCTGGGTCGGATCCTCCGGCCCAAGGCAGATTCCCAGGCGGCGACCTTCTACACGGTCGTCACCGCCGATACCGTCGATGAGCGGTTCGCGGAGCACCGGCGCCGGTTCCTCACCGAACAGGGCTACTCGTACACGATCGAGAACCGGTGAGTCGTGGGTCCCGCAGCGGAGGGTCCGGGTGGGACGGCGAGACCTGGTGGGACCGGGCGGCCTGACAGACTCCGGATCCTGTTCGCTCCGGAGACGTTCAACCTGGGTGAGACCTCACGAGCGGTCGAAGTCGCGGAGCAGGTCCGGCGCATGGGGCACGAGGTGCTGTTCATGGGCTATTCGGATCGCTTCGCCTCCTATATCCGCCGTGCGGGGTTCACGCTCAGGCTCCTGGATCCCGCGCTCAGCGAGGAGCAGGCTGATCAGCTGATCGCAGTCGACCAGGGCCGCAGTCTGCGCCATCCGTTCTCGACGGCGATGGTGCGGCGCAGGGTCGCGAGCGAGCTCGCGCTGATGCTGCGCTGGCGGCCGGACTGCGTGGTCATCGGCAGCACGCTGTCGCTGTTCATCTCCGCCCGGGCCGCCGCGGTGCCGCTCGTCTACGTGCGCCCGTATGCGATGAGCCGAGGACACCTCGCCCGCATGGAGACGTTCCCGGTATCGGACGGGAGCTCGTGGTGCGGGGAGCAGCTGGATAGGGCGGCTGGTCAACTGGTCCGGGCTGTGACCCCGCTGATCCGCTGGCAGCCCGCCTCCTTCCGGCGCGCTGCCGCTGAGCACCGTGTTGCGCTGCCCTCCCGCACGCTGGAGGCGATCGATGCTGATCTCAATCTCATCGCCTCCCTGTTCCCGCACCTGGACCGGCGGCCGCTGGCACCTCGCGAGCTCGCGGTCGGACCCATCTACGCCCAGCACGATGACGAACTGCCGGCCAGCGTGAGTGGACTCGCAGGTTCACCTCGACCGGTCGTCTACGTGGGGCTCGGATCGTCGGCTGGACGGCGGTTGGCCCTCGATGTGCTCCGGCAGCTGGCGGGGCTGGACATCGAGGTCGTCTCGAGTGCCGGAAGGTACCTCAGCGAGGCTGATCGCGCTGGTCTGCCCGCCACCGTGCAGGTCTTCGACTTCCTCCCGGCACACCGGCTGGCCGGACTCATCGATGCCTCGATCATCCACGGAGGTGAGGGAACGGTGCAGACGGCGTGCGCCTCGGGGGCGCCATTCGCCGGGATCGGGCTCCAGACCGAGCAGCGGTTCAACGTCGACGAATGCGCACGGTACGGCAATGCGGTGCGCTTCACCCCTGCCGACGTCCGGCACGGTCGACTCCCTGACGTGCTGTCGCGGCTTCTCACCGATGAAGGCATGCGGGCCGCAGCACGGCGCCTGCAGCCGGACGCCCAACCGGTCGGCGCGGAGAATGCCGCACGTGCCATCGTGGACGTCGCCGTGCAGTAGAGGCACAGCGTCGCCGTGCAGTAGGGGTGCAGCGTCGCCGTGCAGTAGGGGTGCAGCACCGCTGTGCGGTAGAGGTGCAGCATGGACGGCGCCCCGCCGTTGCAGGGGATCCGTCGACGGTCCCAGCGGTAGCCTCTCATCCGCCGGTCCGTCCGGATCGGGCCTCCGTGACGAACGGCGGAGAGCCCGTCTCGGAGAGTCCGTCGCCGTCACCGCGGGATGGTTACCGTGGGGTGGTTACCTCGGGGTGCTTACCGTGGGGGGGGATGGCGAGCGAGGAGAGGAGCCGCACGTGGACGGTGACGAGTTGCACGACATCGCGCGCGGGTATGCGCTGGAACTGCCGGGTGCCTGGGCCGGGTGGCCGTTCGGACCGAACCACGAGGTGATGAAGGTCCGCGAGAAGGTCTTCCTCATGCTCACGACCGTGCCGGCGTCCAGCAAAGGGTACGGCGTCGACGACACCCAGCGCGGTCAGCCCGTCATCACCCTCAAGGCGGAACCGGAGGACGGGGAGGCCCTGCAGAGGCAGCACCCCTCGGTCGCGCCCGGCTATCACTTGAACAAGCGCCACTGGGTCAGCGTGGCGACCGGCTCCTCGATCGACGCGGACCTCATCCGGGAACTCGTGACGGACTCCTACCGGCTCGTCGTCGAGTCCCTGCCACGGCATGCGCGACCGTTCGGCTGGGATGACCCGGACGTCTTGCGGTGAGTGGCGCGCCGCACGTGGACTCATCGCACGTCGACTCGCCGCTCGAGCACCACACGACCATCTGACGCCGACTCGCTCCATACGACCATCTGACGCCTCGAACACCCGCCGCCGGCCGGAGCCGATCCTCGGACTCGCCACTTCCGTGTTCGAGACGCCGTGTCCTAGCGCGGCGTCTGGAGCACGCGAGCGGCGATTCGGCGTCTGCGGAGTCAGCGGTGTGCGACGGATCGCGTCAGTCCGCTGTGCGGCTGTCCGGCACCTCGACGATCGACAGTGGTCCCGTCGCGGGGTCGGACAGCAGCACCGCTCGCCGCTGGATCCGGCGTTCCTGCCGCACCTCGCCCCACTTGATGAAGACGACGCCTACGACGATGCCGATCCCGCCGTACATCTGGATCACCGACGGCAGCTCCGCGACGACCAACCACGCGACGATGACGGAGAAGGGCACCTCGGTGAGATTCACGAACGACCCGACGGTCGCGCCGACCATCCGCAGGCCGAGGATCCCGCAGACGTAGGCGCCCACCGTCGTGAAGACGATGATGAGGATCGGGACGACCCAGCTGAACGGCGACGCCCCCAGCGTCACCTCCGCCGTGGAGAAGTCCGCCGAGAGGACCCCTAGCAGCACGAGACCTGCGACCACGAGAGTGCCGACGAGCATCCCCAGACCGGTGAGCGCGACGGGTGGGACGTCCACCTCGACCTTCGCGGACACCATGAAATAGCTTGCCAGGCACACGGCCGCGCCCAGCGCGAACACGATTCCCGCCAGGGACAGCTCCGAGCCGCCCGGGTCCAGGACGAGCACCAGCCCGACGAGTGACACCGCCATCCCGATGAAGGTGACGGTCGCGGGACGTATCCGCGTCGTCGCCCACAGCCAGAACACGATGAGGAGGGGCGCAGTCATCTCGAGCAGCAGTGCGACCGCCACCGCCAGGTGCTCGACCGCGAGGAAGTACAGCAGCTGGACTCCCGCCATCGACACCACGCCGTACGAGACGACGGTCCGCCACCCCCGCACCACCTCGCGCCACCGACCGCGCAGACTGATGATCGTCGGGATCAGGAGCACCAGCGCACACCCCAGCAGGCGCAGCAGGACGACCGCGCCGGGGGACCAGCCGGACGCGTACATCGCCTTCGCGTACGGACCGGACGCGGCGAAGAAGAACGCGGACAGGAGCACGAGCCCGAAGCCCACAGCAGTGCGGTTCACGGCGAAGTCCTCCTCGGGAGCCCTGCGGCGATGCGCGCACATCGCACGACACACGTCGAACGGTCAGTGCACCCACATCGAACACGAGCCGACCGTCATGAGTCAAATGCGTGACGGTCCTGACTTCGCGCGCATTCTGTGCCACCATCGTCGGCATGCCCCTCTCCGTCCACACGCAGTCGATCCTGCGACTGATCGCCGCACTCGCGAACTCCGCCCTGGACCGCGAGACGCTCGTGACGCAGGCGGACGTCCGCGACTTCGCGCTGACCCACGGCTTCTCTCCCCCGGTCCGCGTCACCGCCGATGACGCCTCCGGGTTGCACGCCCTGCGTGAGCGCCTCCGCGCCGCCTTCGCTGCGGAGGCCCCAGCCGCCGAAGCGACAGGGACCGCAGAGATCGATGAAGCGACCGACGCGCATAAGGCGACCGACGCGCACGAGGCCGCCGCCAGCGCCACCGTCGCCCGCGCCGCGGATCTGGCGAACGCCCTCTTCCAGGAGACGAACACGCTGCCGCAGCTGCAGCGCCATGACGGGTGGGGCTGGCACCTCCACGCCGTGCCGAACGAAGCGGGGATCGCAGTCCGCACCGCCGCGGACATCGCGATCGCCCTGGCGGACGCCGTGATCGACGGGGAGGTCTCCCGCATCGGCCGCTGCGCCGCCGACGACTGCAGCGCCCTCTTCGTGGACCTGTCGCGCAATCGGTCCAAGCGGTTCTGCGATCGCGGCAACTGCGCGAACCGCACCCACGTCGCCGCGTACCGCGCGCGCCTCACGTCGTAGCGGGTGCAGCTATAGGTGCAGCTATAGCGGACGCCGCCCCAGCACGACGAGCACTCTGCGTCGGCAGGCCGACCGTCACGCCCTCCGACCACGACGCCCTCCGATCGTTACGCTGGACCCATGTCACTCCTGGGATTCGCAGCGCTGCCGGCCCTTCTCACCCTCGCCGGAGCGGTGCTCGCTCTGACGATCAGTCCGTGGTGGTGGATCCTCGCCGCCGTCGGCGCAGCGCTCCTCATCGTCGCGATCATCGACTACGCCCAGCCGAAGAACTCGATCCTGCGGAACTTCCCGCTCCTGGGGCACGGCCGCTTCATGCTCGAAGAGGTGAGGCCGATGATCCAGCAGTACTTCATCGAGCGGAACTGGGACGGCAAGCCCTTCGACCGCGATGCGCGCGCCCTCATCTACGACCGGGCAGAGGGCAGAGCATCGGTCAAGAGCTTCGGCACGGAGCTCGAGGTCCGCCAGCCGGGGTACGAGTACCTCACCCACGCCACCCTCCCCGCGCCCCCGGCCGCCCAGGAGCACCGCGTGACGATCGGCGGCCCCCAGTGCGCACAGCCCTACGACGCCAGCCTCCTCAACATCTCCGCGATGAGCTACGGCTCGCTGTCCGTGAATGCAGTCCGCGCAATGAGCGCCGGAGCCGCGAAGGGAGGCTTCCTCCACGAGACCGGGGAGGGCGGACTCACCTCCTACCACCTGGACAGCGGAGCCGACCTCCTCTGGGAGTTCGGCAGCGGCTACTTCGGATGCCGCACCCGCGAAGGCGACTTCGATCCGGACGCGTTCCGTGAGAAGGCCCTGCACCCGCACGTGAAGATGATCAACGTGAAGCTGTCGCAGGGAGCCAAGCCCGGCCTCGGCGGCGTCCTCCCGGCGCCCAAGGTGACGGAGGAGATCGCGCAGATCCGCGGAGTCCCCGCCTTCCAGGACTGCATCTCTCCCCCGGGACACACGGCCTTCTCCACACCGCGCGAGCTCATGCAGTTCATCGGCCGACTGCGCGAGCTGTCCGACGGGAAGCCCGTCGGCTTCAAGCTCTGCGTCGGCACACGGATCGATGTCCTCGCCATGTGCAAGGCGATGATCGACACCGGCATCCGCCCGGACTTCATCATCGTCGACGGATCGGAGGGCGGCACCGGCGCCGCCCCGCTCGAGTACCAGGACCACATGGGCACGCCGCTGATCGAAGGGCTCCACATCCTGCACAACGCGCTGGTGGGCGCAGGACTGCGCGAAGAGATCAGGATCGGCGCGGCCGGCAAGATCAGCAGCGGGCACGATGTGGTCCGCCGGCTCATCCAGGGCGCCGACTTCACCATGTCGGCCCGCGCGATGATGATGGCCGTCGGCTGCATCCAGGCGCAGAAGTGCCACACCGATCGCTGCCCCACCGGCGTCGCGACGCAGAATCCCCGCTACTACCGCGGCCTCGACCCGGCCACCAAGGGCGAGCGCGTCTTCCGCTACCACCAGGCGGCCGTCAAGGAGGTCGCACAGATGATCGCGACGCTCGGCGCCCGCGGACCGCAGGAGCTCTCGCCCACGATGCTCCGGCGACGCATCTCACAGACCGAGGTCGTCTCCTACGCATCCCTCTACAACTGGCTCGCGCCCGACGAGCTCCTCAACGCCCCGCCGCGGGGCTGGGCCGGCGACTGGGAGCGTGCGGACGCCGACCGCTTCGGCGCCATCCCGGAACCCATCACGCCCTCCGGGAGAATGTGACGAGGCGCACACTCACGTCCAGCCTTGATCCAGGAGACTCCCAGACTCGAACGTCACACTGGATACCATGAAAAGCCCCCAGCAGAACACCCCCGCAGAGGTCGAGGCAACACTCCTTGTCGTCGACGACGAACCCAACATCCGCGAGCTCCTGTCCACGAGCCTCCGCTTCGCGGGCTTCGACGTGCTGTCCGCCGCGAACGGGACCGATGCCCTGCGCATCGCGGAGCAGAAGGAGCCGGACCTGCTGGTCCTCGACGTCATGCTCCCCGACATGGACGGATTCGCCGTGACGCGCCGCCTCCGCCAGGCCGGCAAGCACATCCCCGTCGTGTTCCTCACTGCCCGCGACGACACCTCCGACAAGATCACCGGACTCACGGTGGGCGGCGATGACTACGTCACGAAGCCGTTCAGCCTCGAAGAGGTCGTCGCCCGCATCCGCGCCGTCCTCCGCCGCACCCACAGTGCAGAGGACGAGGAGACGGCGGTCATCGAGGTCAGCGAACTCGAGCTCGACGACGACACGCACGAAGTGCGCCGCGGCGGCATCCTGATCGACCTGTCCCCCACGGAGTTCAAGCTGCTCCGCTACCTCATGCTCAACGCAAACCGCGTGCTGTCGAAGTCGCAGATCCTCGACCACGTGTGGGAGTATGACTTCGGCGGCGACACAGGCATCGTCGAGTCCTACATCTCGTACCTGCGCCGCAAGATCGACGTCGCCCCCACATCGGACGAGGCGGGCAACCCCATCGATGTCGACTGGACCCCGATGATCCAGACCAAGCGCGGCGTCGGCTACATGCTGCGCACCCCGGACTCCAAGTGATCACTGCTCTCCGCGAGCACCCGTGCACGTGACCCGACACACCAAGCGCCGCCGTCGCGTGATCTGGGAGGAGTGGTCGCTCACCGCGAAGCTCCTCACGATCATGATGACGCTCATGCTCGTCGTGCTGTCCGGCACGAGTGCGTGGGTGCTGGAGAACCTCCGGTCCAGCCTCATCGAGCGCACTGACGCCCAGCTCATCCAGGCATCGGAGGCACTCGCGATCCAGGCGGCGGAGACCGTCCTCGCACCCTCTCCGCTGGCCAGCTCCGAGGACCGGTCCCCCACGGAGGACTCGCTGCGACAGCTGCTGCCCGGAACGTACTACGTGCAGTTCTACGACAGCGAGGGCAGCGAGGTCTACAGCCCCGTCGCCCCGCTCGACGGGAACGAGCCGCAGCTGCCCGTCATCGACAAGCAGACCGTCACGACGATGCAGGGCGCACCCTTCACCACCGACGGCTCGCAGTCCCAGTGGCGCGTCCGCGCGCTGCGCGTGGAGAACTCGCAGCTGCTCGTGGCGATCGCGGTCCCGTTCGACCAGGACATCGATGCGGTGGGCGAGCGCGCCCGCAACACCGTGCTGGGGATCGGCATGCTCGCCCTCGCCCTGGTCGCCGGCGTGGGCTACTTCGCGATCACGAACACCTTCCGTCCGCTGCACGACATCGAGAACACGGCGTCGAAGATCGCAGCCGGCGACCTCTCCCAGCGGGTGTCGACGTACCCGTCGAACACGGAGCTCGGCAGGCTGTCCGCCGCTCTCAACACGATGCTCGGCCACATCGAGGACTCCTTCGACGGCCGCAAGCAGTCGGAGAAGCGCATCCGGCAGTTCGTGTCCGACGCCTCCCACGAGCTGCGCACCCCGCTCGTGACCATCCGCGGGTACGCAGAGCTGTACCGGCAGGGGGCGCTCACGGACCCGGATCAGATCGGTCAGGCGATGGGGCGCATGGAGTCGGAGGCGAAGCGGATGACCGTGCTCGTCGAGGACCTCGTGCAGCTGGCACGGCTGGACGAGCGCCGTCCCACGGAGATCGGCCCGGTCGACATGACGCGGCTGGTCCGCGACGGTGCCGCGGACGCACTCGCCCAGGCCCCGGACCGCGACATCAGCTTCATCGGTCTGGACGGGGAGGACGCCCAGCAGACACCGATGATCCTGGGATCCGAAGCACGTCTGCGGCAGGTCATCGTGAACCTCGCAGGCAACGCCGTGAGGCACACGACGGAGGGCACCGAGATCGAATTCGCCGTGGGCGTCGTCGATGTCCCGCACCAGCAGCAGGCTCCGCAGGCACCGGCGGAGGCACGGCGCCCGGAGGCACGGAAGCGGGGGCTTCCCGTCCCGAACTTCCTGCGCCTCCCCACATCGTGGGGGCAGAAGCCCCCCGCCGAGGCCCCCTCCCCCGACGCCGCGGCCTCCTCCCAGCAGGACACGCCACCGTCCGCGCAGTCCGCGGGTCCGTCACCGACGGGGCCCCACGGCACCACCGCCTCGGCGTCGGTGCCGTCCGGCGACGCACCGTCGCAGGCGATCCCGACCAGCGGCGTCACGCATTCGAACCCCTTCGTCACCGGACCGCTGGAACTGGGCGAGGACCTGTCCGGCTTCCCCTACGGACGCGTCAGATTCGAACTGCGCGACCACGGCGAGGGCATCGCCCCCGACCAGGTCTCACGGATCTTCGAGCGGTTCTACCGGCTCGACTCCTCCCGCGGACGGGACACGGGCGGGTCCGGTCTGGGGCTGTCGATCGTCAAGGCGATCGTCGACTCCCACTCCGGTGCGATCTCCGTCCACCCCACCCCCGGCGGCGGCGCGACGTTCCGCGTCGACATGCCGGTGCCCGGCCCTGATTCGGTCCGCCGACAGGCCAGCCGGGCCACATCTCAGGCCACACCCCGAAAGGACATCCCATGAGTCAGCCCACGGATCCCACGCGCCCCTCCGTCCCGCGCGATCCGGGTGCGCCGACCCCTCCGCCGGGTCGGCGGGTGAGCGACTCGCGGCACACGTTCCCGGCGGACGCCCCGGCACCGCCGTCGGCACCCCCGCCGTCCGCGTCCTCGGACCGGCCGGCGCATCCGGGACAGTCGGTACACGCCCCGGACGGGCAGACCTCGCCGCTCGTCCCGCAGATCGGCTCGCCCGACGACGGAGGGTCCGGTGGCAGCGCACAGAACCCGTACGGCGCGGCAGGTGCACGCTACTCCTCGCAGACTCCTCCCCCGGCCGCCGGACTGGCGACCGGAGCGATCCCTCGCGTGAACCCTGCACAGGGACCCGGACAGAGCAGTGATCACGGCAGTGGACTGCACAGTGGTCACAGCAGCGCCGCTGACGGTCGCATGGGACCCGGACACTCTGGACCCGGACACCCAGAACCCGGCCACTCAGGACCCGGTCACACGGGGCACGATGGGTCCGCTCCGGTCACGGGTCCGGTCCCCCACGCCGGTCCCGCGGCACCCGCCGGCGGACAGCCCGCCGGAGCACAGCCCACCACAGGCGGCGAGGGCCAGACCGCGGCCTTCGCAGGGGCCCCCGCTCACCACTCCGGCCAGATGCCTCCGGGCGGACCTCCCCCGTCTGCACAGAGGCCCCGCCGCCGAGGTCCCGGCTGGGGCGCGCTCATCGCCGCCGCCGTCGCTGCGGCGATCGTCGGCGGGGCGCTGGGCGGAGGGGGCGCATGGCTCCTGTCCGGTGACGCCTCCCCGGTCGCGTCCCAGCCGTCCCAGGACTCGCCGGGGCAGTCGGACCGCTCGATCAGCCAGTCGACGGAGACGCCGGACTGGGCGCAGATCGCAGACCAGACCACCCCCGGCGTCGCCGCGATCCAGGTGGGCGTGGACGGCGAGGTCTCCGGCCTCGGCTCCGGTTTCGTCTACGACGACCAGGGCCACGTCATCACGAACAACCACGTCGTGGCCCCCGCAGACACCGAGGGCGGCGAAGTGCAGGTCGTCATGACCGACGGTTCGATGATCCCCGCCGCCCTCGTGGGGCGTGACGCGGAGACGGACGTCGCAGTCCTGAAGCTCGAGACCGTCCCGGAGGACCTCACCCCCCTGCCCATCGGATCGTCCGAAGACATGTTCGTGGGCGACCCGGTCATGGCCCTCGGCAACCCGCTGGGACTCGCCGACAGCGTGACGACGGGGATCGTGTCGGCACTGGACCGCCCCGTGTCGACGCAGAACATCGGCGATGTGAGCGAGCAGGAGGTCGAGATGACGATCACCAACGCCATCCAGACCGATGCCGCCATCAACCCGGGCAACTCCGGCGGTCCGCTGGTCAACGGCAACGGGGAGGTCATCGGCGTCAACTCCTCCGCCGCCACCCTGTCGGACCCGTCCTCCAGCGAGGCCCAGAGCGGTTCGATCGGCATCGGTTTCGCGATCACCGTCGAGCAGGCCACGTACATCGCCGACCAGCTGATCCAGACCGGTGAGGCGAAGCATCCGTTCCTCGGCGTGACGATGGTGAACTCGACCGTCGACGCCCAGGGCGTCTCCCGCGGGTCCGCCCGGGTCGAATCCGTCAACGACGGGACCCCCGCCGCCGCTGCGGGGTTCGAGGAGGGCGACGAGATCATCGCGATGGGCGACAAGCCGGTGAACAACGGCGTGGCCCTGCAGGCGCTGGTCCGGTCGACCGCGCCCGGTGAGCCCGTCGACTTCACCGTCATCCGCGATGGCCAGGAGCAGACGCTGCAGGCGACTCTCGAAGCTCGATGAGGCGCCGGCCGGCCGGCAGTGCGTCACAGCGGTGACCGCGCGCGGTCGGACACGCGCACACTCCTCCTGTGGACGAGCACGCGCCGTCCACAGGCGGCCACCGGCGGTTCCGCACCGGTCGCCGGTCTCCGAGCATGGGTCCCACGGCGATCGTCGCCGCGGATCCTCCCGGTCCTGCTGATGCGGCATGCAGGGCCGGGAGGGTTCCTGTCCTCGAGGAGGCCCCATGTCCCTGTTCCACGTCGACTCCGACCGAGTGCTCGCCACCGCGTCATCCGCCCAGACCAGATCCGATGAGATCGCCACGAGCGTCGATGCGCTCATGCACGACCTCGCATCGCTCGCTGACACGTGGCAGGGCACCGCGGCGTCGAGCTTCCAGTCGGCGGCCGAGGAGTGGCGGAGCGTGCAGACGAGCGTCCACGACTCACTCCGCTCCATCAACGAAGCGCTCAGGATGGCCGGTCAGCAGTATCAGGAGGTCGAAGCGGCGAACACGCGGATGTTCTCACCCTGAGTGATGGACCGGCCACAGAAATTGCCAGGCACACCGACTAGTGTGGGGGACAAGCTGCACACGCGCTTGCACGCGGCTCCTCCGTCGCGGAGTTGCGAGACGTCAGAACGGAGACCCCACGCACATGAGCATCTTCCAGCGCATCAAGACAATATTCGGCGCGAAGACGGACAAGGCCCTCGACCGGATGGAGGACCCGAACGAGACCCTGGACTATTCGTACAAGAAGCAGCTCGAACTCCTCCAGAAGGTACGCCGCGGTGTCGCGGACGTCGCAACGAGCCGCAAGCGGCTCGAACTGCAGATGGGCCAGCTGGAGCAGCAGCAGGGCAAGCTGCAGGGCCAGGCCCAGAAGGCGATGGAGGTCAACCGCGAGGATCTCGCGCGCGAAGCCCTGAGCCGCCGATCGGGCCTCACGCAGCAGATCAACGATCTGCAGGCACAGCACCAGAACCTCGTGCAGGAGGAGCAGAAGCTCACCACGGCCTCCCAGCGCCTGCAGGCGAAGGTCGACTCGTTCCGGACCCGCAAGGAGACCCTCAAGGCGACGTACAACGCCGCAGAGGCCCAGACGAAGATCGGCGAGGCCTTCAGCGGCATCTCCGAGGAGTTCGGCGACGTGGGCATGGCGATCCAGCGGGCCGAGGACAAGACCGCCAGCCTGCAGGCACGTGCGGGTGCGGTGGACGAGCTCCTCGCGTCCGGCGCACTGGACGACCTGTCCGGCACCCCCCGGGACGACATCGGCTCACAGCTGGATGCCCTGTCATCCGACCAGGACGTCGAGATCGAGCTGCAGCGGATGCGCGAGGCGCTCCCCGGCGGCTCCGCAGGCGGCCCGCGCGCCGCGCTGGAAGCGGAGGACGCTGATGTCACCGACGCAGGCGAGCAGACCGGACAGGGAGGTGCACAGGCATGATCATCCGCATCATGGGAGAAGGCCAGTTCGATCTGTCCGACGTCGAGCAGACTGCCCTGCAGAGCTTCGACGACGAAGTGGAGCGAGCCGTCGACGTGGGCGATGAGTCCACTGTGCGCGACGCACTGCACCGACTGCACGACTTCATCACCTCGAAGGGGGCGCGGGTGGCCGACGACTACCTGGGCACCTCCGACATCCTGGTGCCCGGCGAGGACGCGACGCTCGCAGAGATACGAGAGATGCTCAGCGGCGAGGGCTTCATCCCCAACGGGGTCTGACGGATGCTGGGCCGGGCTCTTCGGAGCCCGGCCCAGCTGTCTCCGTCCGCTGACCGCACCGCATACGACAGACTCACCGGCACACGCGAAAGGAGCCGCTGATGGCGCGCACGCGCTTCACGAAGGACGCGGGGCTGTCTGCCCGCATGGGCCTCACGATGTTCTTGAACGGGCTCATCTACGTGGTCCTCATCGCCGCCATCTGGTGGATCCTCGGCGGCAGCACCGGCGGCGTCGTCATCGCAGTCCTCCTGTCCGTCGGCATCTTCTGGTTCCAGTGGTACTTCTCCGACAAGGTCGCGATCAAGGCGATGGGCGCACGCGTCGTCAGCCCGCAGCAGGCCCCGGAGCTGCACAGCCTGGTCGACCGGCTCTGCCAGCAGGCTGACATGCCGAAGCCCCAGGTGGCGTTCGCCGACACCCGGGTCCCCAACGCGTTCGCGACGGGGCGCTCCCCCGAGCACTCCGTCATCGCCGTCACCCGCGGTCTGCTCGACGAGCTGGAGCCCAAGGAGGTCGAGGCGGTGCTCGCGCACGAGCTCTCCCACGTCGCGCACCGCGACGTGACCGTCATGACCGTCGCAGGAGTGACCGGCATCGTCGCGAGCCTCATGATGCGGTCGTTCCTCTTCGCCCGCGGCGGCCGCAACAACAACGGCGTGCCGATCCAGCTGCTCCTCATGCTCGTCGGAGTCGTCGTCTACGCGCTCAGCTTCCTGCTCATCCGCGTCCTGTCGCGCTACCGGGAACTCGCCGCCGACCGCGCCGCCGCGCTGCTGACCGGCAGCCCGTCGACGCTGGCCTCCGCGCTCGTGAAGATCAGCGGCCAGACGCAGAAGATGCCGCAGCAGGACCTCCGGCAGACCGCCGGTGCATCCCACCTGGCGTTCTTCAACGTCGGCAGCCTGTTCTCCACGCACCCCAGCCTGGAGAAGCGCCTCGCCCAGCTCGACAAGATCAGCAACCAGCTCTCCACCGAGCTCTGACGACTGCGGGCCGTGGCGACACCGCGTCAGCTCACGCCTGCTCGTCCTCCGCTCGTCCCGCCGTCCTCGACACGAAAGCCACAGCGATGGGATTCTTCGACGCACTCTTCGGCCGCACCAAGCCGAAGGAACCGAACCTCGACGACCTCTTCGCCGTGCCGTCCGCGGCACTCACGCTCGAAGCCCGATCCGGGATCACTCCGACCGGGGTGGGGGCCGTGGCGTTCCGTGAGGTCGAAGGCGGTGCGTTCGACCGCGCGGAGCAGGAGGCGCGGGCTCTCATCTCCGCCGATCCCAACACGGACGTCACGCAGGTGAACGACGGCTACGGATACACGTGGCAGGTCGTCGAGCAGCAGGCGGCGAGCACCTCGGACCTCGTGACCAGCCTCCACGCGGTGAACGCCGCGCTCGAAGCCCAGGGGTTCGGCCCGATGCTGCTGTGCTCGAACGTGTACTTCCGGGCACCCGACGGGCGCACGATCGCGGTGGTGTACCTCTACAAGCGCGGGACGTTCTACCCGTTCGTCCAGCGCGCGAAGCACCAGCGCGACAGCGCCTTCGCGATCCAGCTGCGCGGTGTGCTCGACGAGGACCTCCCGGTCGAGGAGGACATGACGAAGTGGTCACCGCTGTGGGACGCCCCTGGCATGGACCGCTGAGGCCCGTTCTCCGCTTCCGCTTCCGGGCAGCTGTCCCTCACCTGCGGACCGCCGTTGTCTCCTCCGGGTAGTCGGCCTCTCCTCCGGAAAGTCGACCGGTCTGTGCGATAGCCTGGCCGCGAACGACCTCTCGTGAAGGGCACCGCATGCCGGCTGCAGACCGAACGACCCCGTCGATCCACTCCTCATCGCGACCATCACCGCTCCGCACGCTGGGGCTCACCGCTGCCGTCCTCACCGGCGCGGCCGCAGGCGCCGCCGCCCTCTGGACCGCGCGGAACACTTTCCACGCTCGCATCGCCCGCACGGCCTGCGAGCGCGCAGGCTTCGTCGACCGCACGACGATGGTGAACGGCCACGGCCTGCGCTTCGTGGAGGGCCCTGCGTCCGGTCCGCCGCTGCTCCTCATCCACGCCCAGAGCACGGATCTGTGGTCGTGGGCACCCGTCATGCCCGCACTCGCACGCGATTTCCACGTCTTCGCGATCGATGTCCCCGGCCACGGAGCCTCCGACTGGGATCCGGAGCTCTACAACGGTCCGGTGCTCGGAGAGCTCTTCGCCGACTTCATCGCGGGCGTCATCGGCGAGCAGACGATCATCGCCGGTCACTCCTCAGGCGGCCTCATCGCCGCGTGGATGGCCGCGGCACGGCCGGACGAGGTGGTCGCAGCCATCCTCGAGGACCCGCCCCTCTTCTCCTCCGTGCCGCCCCGCTCCGAAGCGACGTGGAACCACGTCGAGCTCGCGCAGCCGTGCCGCGACTTCCTCGCATCCGACGCTGCGGACTTCACCGAGTTCCTGCTCGAGCACAGCCGACTCTTCGACCTCTTCGGACCCGCAGGCGAACGGATCCGCACGGATGCGCTGCGCAGACGACGCGCGCATCGCGACAGGCCCCCGACACTGCCGTACATGCCGCCGGCGATGAACGAGGTCTACCGTGCACTCGACTCATACGACCCGATGTTCGGCCTGGCGTTCTTCGACGGCGCGTTCCACGACCTGTTCGACCACGCAGACACCCTGTCCGCGATCTCCCGCCCGACGCTGCTCATCCACTGCGACTGGCAGACGCGGGACGGAATCCTGCTGGGGGCGATGGATGATGCGGACGCGGCGCGCGCGGAGATGCTGATCCCCGACGTCCGTGCGGAGAGGGTGGCGGCCGGCCACGGATTCCACATCGAGCGGCCGCGGGAGTTCGTGCAGCGAGTCCGAGCGTTCACCCGCGACGTGGTGGGCGAGGTCGACCTGCTCGAGTAGCCGCGCGCCTGCTCGACCAGTCACCGGTCAGCTCACGCAGCTGCCGGCCCGACCGACCTGCCGCAGGCCGGAGGCCGGAGGCGTCAGGCTTCGCGCGCCACCACGGTGAACACTTCACCGGCGGCGTCGACGACGTCCCCGGGGCGCACCTTCGCACCCCGTCTGGTCTCGACCGCATCGTTGACGCTCACGGCCTCTGCCGCGAGCATGTCCTTCGCGTCTGCGCCGGTGCCGGCGACCCCCTGGAGCTTGAGGAGCTGTCCCAGGGTGATGGCTTCGTCTCTGATCTCGATGCGTTCCATGTCAGAAGTCGAAGCCGCCGAAGTCGAAGCCTCCGCCGTCGCCACCGCCGAAGTCACCGAAGCCTCCGCCCATGTCGCCGCCCATGTCACCGCCGGCATCGGCGCCGTCCATGCCGCCGCCGTCCATACCACCGTCCATGCCGCCGCCGTCCCAGCCTCCGCCGAAGCCGCCGAACATCATGGCACCCATGAGGACACCGGGGAGCAGGCCGGAGCCCGCGTAGGAGTTGAAGTAGCCGCGGTTGTACTCCGCGTAGGCGGGACCGGCCTCCCAGTAGGCGCGCCGGTGCAGGCCGTTGCCCACGGGCACGGTGCGCACAGCGGGCTCGGCGCCGCAGCTCACGCGCTCCGCGTCCGCAGCGCAGACCGGAACGGGACGCGGCTGACCGCCCGCGGGAGCCCAATCCACGTCCTCGACGGACGGTCCGTGCTGCGGGTTGAAGAAGCAGGGGGGACGTCGCACGGGGAGAGGCTCGCCCTCGACACGGGCGCGCACGCACTTCGCGGCGTACCGACCGTCCTCGATCGCCTCCGTCACGTGGCTGATCTCATCTGCAGACGAGATGCGGTCGAGCAGGTCCTTGGCGCGATCGTACTCATCGATCGCCCGAGAGTAGTCCTGGCGGCCGCCCTCATCGAGCTCGACGCCGCCGGTGATGACGTCCAGATCGGCGACCTCTTCGCCGAAGGCGACGACATCTTCTTCGACGGTCGTCTTCACACGCTCGAGCTCTTCCGCCTTCTCCTCGAGTTCGCGGGCCTTCTGCCTGCGGGAGCCGATGAGGAACGCTGCGGCGATCGCCGCCAGCAGCAGGAGGAACACGAAGGTCATGCCGAGTCACCTTTCCGATGGTGTGCGCGAGGGTCACGGTCCTCCCGAACGGGAGTGCGGACCGGCGTCATTCCGTCTTCAAGTATCGCAGTCCATCCTGGAAGCGCTCTGAGCAACGACCCCGAAGAAGCCTCCGCGACTCGTCTCAGAGCACTCCGAGCCCGCGGCCGATCGTGAGCAGCCCGCCGAGGAACGCGAGCGTGAGCATCCCGGCGCGCGCCGCCTGCACCGGCGTGATCTTCGACAGCCACTCCCCCAGCACCTGCCCGCCGACCAGGGCGCCCAGCAGCAGTGCCCACGTCACTCCGTCCAGGTCGGGCCATCCGGACGGGTCGAACAGCAGCTTCGACATGACGGCGGCGGACGAGGTCGCCACGAAGACGGGCTGGATCGTCGCGGCGAAGGAGCGCTGCTCCCACCGGGACAGCAGGGCGAGGGTCGACAGCGCCGGTCCGCCCACTCCCGCGGAGGAACTCATCGCGCCGGAGATCAGACCCGTGACGCCCACGGCCGTCCAGCTGCGGCGCATGGGAGGAGCGAAGCGGTTGAGGACGAGCGACAGCGTCAACGTCACGACGATGAGTGATCCGATGAAGATCTCCAGACCGCGCGCCGGCATGACGACCGCGAACAGCGCACCGGGGAGGGTCCCGAGCACGCAGGTGACGATCAGGCCCGCGGCGAGCCTCCAGTCGACCTCCCGGTACGTGCGCCACAGGACGATGAGAGAGGACGTGAGACCGCAGAGATTCACGAGGACGACGCCGGAGAGGGGATCGAGGAGCAGGACGAGGAAGGGGCCCGACACCATGGCGAACCCCATGCCCGTCACCCGCTGCGCCAATGCACCGACGAAGACGGCGAGGAGGATGAGGATGATGACGGAGCCCATCCCCTCAGACTAGACGGGGAATCGAGGGGACGCGCACGCGTCCCACGCCGGGCGGTCTATGGTTCTTGTATGCCGCAGGAGAACATCTGGTCGCGCTTCCGCCTCGATCCACGACTGCACACACGCCTGCGCGCAGCGGATGAGGACCGTGACATCGTCCGGGAGTGCCTGGGCGAGGCCTTCGCCGACGGACGCCTGGACCGCGACGAGTTCGACGAACGGCTCGCGGCCGTGGGCGAGGCCCGGCTGCTGGGCGACCTGCTGGACTCCCTGTCCGATCTGGTCCTGGACGCCCGCCCGATCGACCCCGACTCGGACGAGGGCAGGGCGCTGGACCGGGGCACAGCGCCGGAGACCGGCATGGTGCGCACCGGTGCCGCTCCCGGTGCCAGCGGCACTCTGTCGCGCGGCGCATCCCACGACCCGCTGTCGCCCCCTCTGCCCCAGACCTATGACGAGATCGACATCGCATCACGCGAGCACTATGCGAAGATGCTCCGCGCGAGTCTCAGCAGCTTCGTCGGAGCCAGCGCGATCACGACGCTCGTCTGGCTGGCGGTGGGACTCTTCAGCGGAGGATTCTCCCTCTTCTGGCCGATCTTCGTCATGCTGGGCACCGGCATCAACGTCATCTCCACGATCAGCTCGCGACGACGGACCATCGAGGACCGTCGACGGAAGCTCACGCGGCAGGCCCGGAAGCAGCGAGAACTCGACGCGGGCCCCGGCACGTACGGCGGCGGAAGCGGCCCGCGCTCACGCAGCGATGAGCGCCGCGAGATCCGCCGGAAGCGGACTCGTGCAGACGACCAGGACCCCGGCGAGCAGGACCTCGACGACTCCGACGAGCGCGGCTGAATGACGAAGGGCGGGAGCGGTTCCGTGTGGAACCGCTCCCGCCCTTCGTCCGGGCGATCAGCTTCTGGCCGATCAGCCCTGACGACGTGCGGCCCGGCGTTCAGCCGGTCCGCTGCAGGGGATCAGAAGCCCATGCCGCCCATGTCTCCCATGCCGCCCGAGGGATCGGCCATCGGAGCAGCCGGCTCCGGCTTGTCCGCGACGACCGCTTCGGTCGTGAGGAACAGGCCGGCGATCGATCCGGCGTTCTCCAGTGCCGAACGAGTCACCTTGACCGGGTCGTTGATGCCCGCGGCCAGCAGGTCCTCATAGTTCCCGGTCGCGGCGTTGAGGCCGTGCCCGGCGGTGAGGCCGCGCACCTTCTCCGCCACGACGCCCGGCTCGAGCCCGGCGTTGAAGGCGATCTGCTTGAGCGGAGCGTCGATCGCAACCTTCACGATCGATGCGCCGGTCGCCTCGTCGCCCTCGAGGGACAGCGAGTCGAACGCGGAGAGGCCCGCCTGGATGAGAGCCACGCCGCCGCCGGCGACGATGCCCTCGTCCACTGCTGCCTTCGCGTTGCGCACTGCATCCTCGATGCGGTGCTTGCGCTCCTTGAGCTCGACCTCCGTCGCCGCGCCGGCCTTGATGACGGCCACGCCGCCGGCCAGCTTCGCGAGGCGCTCCTGGAGCTTCTCGCGGTCGTAGTCGGAGTCCGATGCCTCGATCTCCGCACGGATCTGCGAAACGCGTCCCGCGATCTCCTCGGAGTCGCCGGCGCCCTCGACGATCGTGGTCTCGTCCTTCGTCACGACGACCTTGCGCGCCGTGCCCAGGAGGTCGACCGTGGCGTTCTCGAGCTTGAGGCCCACCTCTTCCGCGATGACCTGACCGCCGGTCAGGATCGCGATGTCGGCCAGCTGCGCCTTGCGGCGGTCGCCGAAGCCCGGAGCCTTGACGGCGACGGACTTGAAGGTGCCGCGCATCTTGTTGACGACCAGCACGGCCAGGGCCTCGCCCTCGACGTCCTCGGCGATGATGAACAGCGGCTTGCCTGACTGCTGCACCTTCTCGAGGACCGGGAGCAGGTCCTTCACGTTCGAGATCTTGGAGTTGGCGATGAGGATGTAGGGATCCTCGAGCACCGTCTCCTGGCGCTCCGTGTCAGTCACGAAGTATCCGGAGATGTAGCCCTTGTCGAAGCGCATGCCCTCCGTGAGCTCGAGCTCCAGGCCGAAGGTGTTCGACTCCTCGACGGTGACGACGCCTTCCTTGCCGACCTTGTCGATCGCTTCCGCGATGAGCTCGCCGATCGCAGGGTCACCGGCGGAGATGCCGGCGGTCGCAGCGATCTGCTCCTTCGTCTCGACCTCGGTGGCCGAAGCGAGCAGCACGTCGGAGACGGCGCGAACGGCCTTCTCGATGCCGCGCTTGAGGCTCAGCGGATCCGCGCCGGCTGCGACGTTGCGCAGGCCTTCGCGGACGAGCGCCTGTGCGAGCACGGTCGCCGTCGTCGTTCCGTCACCCGCGACGTCGTCCGTCTTCTTGGCGACCTCCTTGACGAGTTCCGCACCGATCTTCTCGTATGGATCGTCGAGTTCGATCTCCTTGGCGATGGAGACGCCGTCGTTCGTGATCGTGGGTGCGCCCCACTTCTTCTCCAGGACGACGTTGCGACCGCGAGGCCCCAGCGTCACCTTGACTGCGTCGGCCAGCGTGTTGAGGCCGGTTTCAAGGCCGCGACGGGCCTCTTCGTCGAATGCGATGAGCTTTGCCATAGTGGCTTGCTGCCTCCCTTTTCGGGGTGGATGTGCTCCTCACGTCGACATGCCCGCGACGGCGGGGCTCCGTCCACTGCTCCATTCCGCAGGGGCCGGGACCCTCAGTGTCGAGAGAGGCTCACGCTCTACTTTTAGCACTCGGCACTCGAGAGTGCAAAAAAGTTCCGCCGTCGGCGAACGGTCAGGGCTGTGCGCCCTCCGCGCCCTCGCCGCCAGCGCCCTCATCCGGGACTGCGGCGCCCTCGCCCTCGGACTCCGCCGCTCCACCCTCGGAACCGGGAGGCCCCTGCTCGGCGATGTCGGAGGTGATGACCGCGGTGAGGTCGGACGTGAACTCCGCCGACTCCTCGACCTGCTCGATGCCCAGCTCCGCGGCCAGGGCCGTCGCGTGGTCCTCGTGGGCGGGGTCCGCGTAGAAGACGGTCGACGTCGTGTCCGGGGTCGCATACGTCGTCGTCTCCGCGAGCGTCCAGCCGTTCGACTCCACCGCCTCGGAGTACTCCGCACCCGCACCGTTCACACCGGAGCCGTTGTAGATCGCGACGGAGACCTCGGTCTTGTCGACCTCCGGCACCGCCTCTTCGGTCTCCTCCGCCGGCTCCTCGCCGGGAGACTCCGTCTCCTCCGCAGCAGGCGGCTGCGCCACCTGCTCCTCGGGACCCGAGAACGATGAGCGGATGATGTTGAAGACGCCGATCACCAGCAGCACGGCGACGACGGCGATCACCGCGATCACCACATAGGCACCGCGCATGCCCCCGCCCGTCTCCTTCCGGTGCGCACCACGGCGCCCGGTGGGAGGGAGGCGGTCGAATTCGTCTTCAGGGTATGAGGCCACGGGCCAGCTCCTCAGCGTGCGATGCGTGCGTCCGACCGGCTGCGCTGCCGGGAGTCGCGGATTCGGCGCAGACGCTTGATGAGAATGGGGTCGTGCGAATAGGCGTGCGGGTCGTCCAAGAGGACGGCCAGCCGCTGGAAGTAGGCGCCTGCGGACAGGTCGAAGCGCTCCCGGATCGCGTGGTCCTTCGCACCGCCGTAGGAGTACCACGTGCGCTCGAAGTCGAGGATCGCCGCATCGAGCTCGTTGAGCCCGTCGCCGTCACCACCGTGCGCGTCCTGCGCGTCTGCCTTCTGAGTCAATGGACACCTCCTCCGTCGCAGAGTCTACCTGCGGAGAACACCGCTGTGATTTCCCCACCCCCGCCCAGACGCCGAGGCGCCGGTCACCTGTGGAGTGACCGGCGCCTCGGCGGGGGCAGGACTGCGTCAGCGCAGCTTGACGTTGATCTGCTTGATCTGCGTGAAGCCCTCGAGCATGCCTTCGAGCGACGCCTCGCGGCCCAGGCCGGACTGCTTGAAGCCGCCGTAGGACTGGCCGACCATCTGGGCACCGCCCTGGTTGATCTGGACCCAGCCCGACTGGATGCGGTTGCCGGTCGACAGCGCGCGGTCGATGTCCTTCGAGAAGATGAACGCCGCCAGGCCGTACTCGCTGTCGTTCGCCATGTCCACGACGTCGTCGACGTCCTTCCACGGGATGACGGAGAGGACGGGGCCGAAGATCTCCTCCTGGCTGGTCTGCCAGTCGTTGCGGGCCTTCGAGAAGATCACCGGCGCGTGGTAGAAGCCGGGCTCGCCGACCTCGAGCGTCTTGCGGCCGTCGTAAGCGATCTCGACGCCGTCCATCGACTCACCGATCTCGATGTAGCTCTGGATCGTGTCGAACTGCTTCTGCGAGTTCACCGCACCGATGTCGCTGGCCTCATCCCGCGGGTCGCCGACCTTCATCGTCGAGACGCGGTCCACGATCTTCTGCAGGAACGAGTCGTAGATGTCCTCATGGAGGAACAGACGCGAACCGGACGTGCACGACTGGCCCTGACGCGCGAAGCGGGTGGACAGCACCACCTGGTCCGCGACCTCGTCCAGGTCCGAATCGGGGAACACGATCGTGGGCGACTTGCCGCCCAGCTCCATCGACGTGTGGGCCAGTCGGCGACCGGCGACCTCGTTGATGTGACGGCCCACCAGAGTGGACCCGGTGAACGAGACCTTCGCGACGTCCGGGTGGACAGCCAGGCGCTCACCGATGACGGATCCCTTGCCGGTGACAATGTTGAGCACGCCTGCCGGGAGGATGTCCGCGATGATGCGGCCCATCTCGAGGATCGTGAGCGGAGCGTCCTCTGCGCACTTCAGCACCAGCGTGTTGCCGGCCGCCAGCGATGCGGGGGTCTTGTACCCGGCGATCATGAGCGGCGAGTTCCACGGCAGGATGCCCGCGACGACGCCCAGCGGCTCACGACGGGTGTACTGCAGCTGATCGTCCCCGGCGGGCAGGACGACGCCCTTGACCTCACCGGCAATGCCGCCCATGTAGCGGAAGAGGTCGACGAGCGTCTGCGCTTCGGGGCGCGCCTGCGTGCGCAGCGCGTTGCCCGTGTCCAGCGCGGTGAGCTGCGCGAGGTCCTCGATCTTCGCCTCGAGCGCGTCCGCGGCACGGAGGATGAGCTTCTGACGCTCCTTGAAGTGCATCCCAGCCCATGCGGGGAACGCCTTCTGCGCCGCTTCGACGGCACGGTCCGCATCCGCCTCCTTGCCGCGGGGGATGGTCGCGATCACCACGTTGCGGTCGATCGGGGTGATGACGTCCGACGTCTCCCCGTCGATCGCGTCGACCCATTCGCCACCGATGAGCATCGGATAGTGCTTCTTCTCCGGGAACCCGGTCATTGCGCCTCCTTGAAAGCGATCGCTTCGAGCATTCGTCACTGAACCTGTTCGAGCATATCCACGCAGGCGCGCGGACGCGATCCCCCTCCGGTGCACAGGGCCGCACACCGGGTGTGCGGCGGGGGCCTCTCGGACTGCGGACCGGGCTGACCGGACTGCTGACCGGACTGCTGACCGGGCGGCTGACCGAGGCGTTCCACACCAGCCGCGCCGCCGCCGTACGCTGGCCGCATGAGCTCATCCGCACCTCTGGACACCCTCATGGCCCCGGACTGGGCGCAGGCGCTGGCCCCCGTCGAACCCACGATCCACCGCATGGGAGAGTTCCTGCGCGAGGAGACACGGGCCGGCCGCGGGTACCTCCCGGCGGGTGAGGACATCCTCGCCGCGTTCCGCGAACCCCTCGCCGAGGTCCGGGTGCTCATCGTCGGACAGGACCCGTATCCGACCCCCGGCCACCCGATCGGGCTGTCGTTCTCCGTCGCCCCCGATGTCCGACCGCTGCCCCGGTCGCTCACGAACATCTACCGGGAACTGCACGATGACCTCGGCATCCCGCCGGCCGCGAACGGCGACCTGCGTCCCTGGTCGCGCCAAGGGGTCATGCTGCTCAACCGCTGCCTCACCGTCGCCCCCGGATCGCCCGCCTCCCACCGCCGCCGAGGCTGGGAAGAGGTGACCGACCGCGCCATCGAAGCGCTCGTCGAGAGGCGTGCGGAGAAGGCCGCACCGCTCGTCGCGGTCCTCTGGGGCAGGGACGCCCAGTCCCTGAAGCCGCGGCTCACGGACATCCCGTGCATCGAGTCCCCGCACCCGTCCCCGTTGTCCGCCTCGCGCGGATTCTTCGGTTCACGGCCGTTCTCGCGCGCGAACACGCTGCTCGAGCAGATGGGAGCACCGCCGGTCGACTGGCGACTCGAGGGCTGAGGCTCGCTGCAGACGGCGCGCTGCTCCCCGCACCTGCCTACAGCTTCTCAGTGCCGGTCCTCGCCCCCGGTGGGGGCGTTGCGGTCGAAGCTCGTCGAATCCATGGACTCCGCCTTGTCCACGGCCGTGTCGACCGCCTTCGCACGACGGCCCTGCCCGTACGGCATCCACGTCGCTAGGTACGTGCCGAACACAGCACCCACCGCCAGTGCCGCGTTCACCGTCACCGCGGTGAACAGCGACGAGAGCCCGTGGGCGAGCCCGACGGCCTCCTCCGGCTGCACGATGAGGAAGGCCGCGTTGAAGATCGACAGGCCGGACAGCAGCGGGTAGATGCCGGGGACCACGAGCGCGATCGCCGGTGCGCCGAACCGCAGGGCCACCGGACGGGCGAGGAGGCCCACCAGAGTCGAGGACACGAAGCTCGTGAGGATGCCGTTCACCCCGGCGACCAGACAGGCCACCATGACCGCGAAGCCCGCCAGGCCGATGAGGCTCGCGGGGATGATGAGGCGCTTCTGCGCCTGCATGCCGATCGCACCGCCGGCGGCGACCAGCAGCGCGGCGACCAGCGACAAGAGGGTCGTGAGGAACTGGGTGCCGGTGCCCGGCAGGATCACCTCGATCGTGCGCAGACCGGCGGCCCGACCGATCATGATGCCCGCGGCGATGCCCGCCACGATGGCGGAGAACGTCAGGCCCACGGAGATCGCCCTCCCCGAGGCGGTGAGCGGGAACTCCGTGAGCGCGTCCTGCACCGCTGACACCAGTGCCATGGTGGGCAGCAGGAGGATGATGCCCGCTGCGACCAGGAACTGGGGTCTGGCGATGACGTCGAGCGTCGCAGCGCCCATCGACAGAACGGTGATGGCGGTCGCCTGGATGACGGTGATGAAGAAGCCGGGCATACCCGTGCGCTTCAGCAGCGCGCCGAACCGCTGATTGGCGATCGCGATGAAGAAGCCCAGCAGAGACGACATGAGCGAACCGCCCACCAGGTTCACGACCCCGGCGACCAGCCCGCCCCAGGCGATGTCGACCAGCCATTCCGGGTAGGGGCGCTTCTGCTTGCGGATCGCGTCGAGCCGTTCACGGGCGCGCTCGTAGTCGATCTTCCCGTCGACCAGGTCTGTCACGAGCGCGTGGAACGCGGAGAGCTTCGCGAAGTGGACGGAGTCCTCGCGATTGACGCGCATGACGGTGACCATCCGGCCCTCAGGATCGGTGTAGTGCACCGTCAGTGAGTTCGATGTCAGATCCACCTCCGCGGTCGACAGTCCGCACGCGGTGCACGTCGCGATGACGGACACCTCGACGTCCTGCGACGAGGCGCCCGCGCGCAGCATCATCTGCCCCATGTCGACCGCGAGGTCGAGGATCATCCGCGCCTCGTCCTCGCTCTTGGCCGCCGCCTGGACGGGTGCGGAGTACGGCGTGCCCCGCAGCACCGCGACGATCGGGATCGGCTGGGTCGTGGGTGACGGGTCCTCGACGATCTTCTCCACCGCCCGCCGCGCGATCCGCTGGGCGGCGCGCGCCGCGCTCGTGGCGTTCCCCGACCCCGACCGCTTCGATCGGCCCAGCAGTCCGCTGACCCGTGCCCGCTGCGACCCCTGCGCATCCGCGCCCGAGGTCCCGGACCGCGCCCGCTGCGAGCCCACCCTGCGCGTGGCTGCCGTCCCGGCTTCGGAGGGCGGGAGGTGACCGCCGGTGGGCGCCGTGCCGGCCTCCGACTGCGGCAGGCGCCCGCCCGTCGGAGCGGTGCCCGCCTCACCGCTGTGACCGGTGGGATCGATGGGGCCGGTGGGAGGAATCGCCTCAGGGGACCCTGAGCCCTGCTCAGGGTCCACGCGCCTCGAGTGTGAGGTGCTGCGGGGGCCGTCGTCCTCGATCACTGCGGTGTGCTGCCTCCTGGCTCTGCGATGCGAGTGGTGCCGAACGGGTCGGCGACCTCTCCCATCCCCGTCGATTCGTCGTAGTGGAAGACCTCGCGCCCGTCGACGAACACGCGTGCGGCACGCGCGTCCAGCTCGAGCGGGTCCTGCGTCCAGAGCGCGAAGTCCGCGTCGAGGCCCGGTGCCAGGGCGCCGACGCGATCATCCAGCCCCATCATGACAGCAGGATTGATCGTGAGGGATTCGAGTGCGACCACCGGGTCCAGGCCCTCCTTCACCGCCAGCGATGCCTCATGGATGAGGAAGTTGATGGGGATGACGGGATGGTCGGTCGTGAGCGCGATGCGCACGCCCGCATTCGCCAGTGCCGCCGGAGTCGCCAGGGTGCGCTCGCGCAGCTCCACCTTCGACCGGCTCGTCATGAGCGGCCCGACGATCACGTCGATCCCCTTCTCCGCCACGAAGTCCGCGAGGACGTGCCCCTCCGTGCCGTGGTTGATGACGAGGCGGTAGCCGAACTCCTCGGACAGCCGGATGGCCGTCGCCATGTCATCGGCACGGTGGCAGTGCTGGTCCCACACGAGGTCGCCCGCGAGCACTGCGGCGAGCGTCTCCTTGCCCAGATCGCGGTCGAAGGGCTTCCCCTCCGCCTCAGCATGGGCCCGCGCCGCCACGTAGTTCTGCGCGCCGACGAACGCCTCGCGCAGCGCCGCAGCCACCCCCATGCGGACGGACGGCAGACGGCCCTGGTCGCCGTGGACGCGCTTGGGGTTCTCCCCCAGCGCGGACTTCACGGACACGTCCTCACGGATCACCATCTCGTCGACCACGCGGCCCCATGTCTTGATCGCCGTCGTGCGACCGCCGATCGGGTTGCCCGAGCCCGGCTTGATGACAGCACTCGTCACTCCGCCGCGCAGCGCATCCTTGAAGCCGAGCTCCGCGGGATTGATCGCATCGAGCGCACGCAGCGCGGCACCATTGACGACCGTCATCTCGTTCGTGTCATCACCGGACCAGCCCTCGCCGTCCTCGTGCACGCCCAGGTGCCCGTGGGCCTCCACGAGGCCCGGGGTCAGCACCATCCCGGCACCGTCCACGACGTCGATGCCGTCCGGGACCGGGACCTCGGCGGCGGTGCCCACGGCAGCGATGCGGCCGGCGCGCACGATCAGCACGCCGTCGTCGATGGGCGCGGCCCGACGGCCCGCGGCATCCGCGACGGGAAGGATGCGGGCACCCACGACGGCCAGGTCTCGCACGGTCGGAACGGGTACGGATCGATACACGGCGCCTCCTGTGTGGCGATGCTGCGCTGGACTGGATCGGTGGTGACCCAACGATCCGGTGGTACCTCAACGGTATCGTCCGGAGTGGCCCGATGGCTCCCCTCACCACCTCGATCAGGAGGCAGATCACAGTGGCAGCACGCTTCTCACGCTACGTCGCGATCGGCGATTCCTTCACGGAAGGACTCATGGACTTCGCCGCCGATTCCGAGCACACCGACCCCGGCGACGGGTTCCGCGGATGGGCGGACCGGCTCGCCGAGCAGCTCGTCACCTCGCCGGCTGGCTCACCCGACCTCGCATACGCGAACCTCGCGATCCGCGGCCGCCTGGCCGACCAGGTGCTGACCGAGCAGCTGCCGAGAGCCCTCGAACTGGCACCGGACCTCGTGAGCATCGTCGCCGGCGGCAACGACTGCCTGCGTCCATACACGGACATCGACGCGCTGGCGGGAGAGATCGAATCCGCTGTCGTCCGGCTGCGCGAGGCCGGGGTCGAGGTCCTCATGGCCACCGGCTACGACACGGAGACCGCGTCGCCCCTGCTGCGTGCGGTGCGGTCCCGCGTCGCCATCTTCAACAGCCACCTCTGGACGATCGCCCAGCGGCACGGCTGCCACATGCTCGACCTGTGGGGCCTGCGCGACCTCTACAGCTCTGAGATGTGGGCCGACGACCGCATCCACCTGAGCGCACTGGGGCACGAGCTCGTGTCACGGCAGGCACTCGCGACGCTCGAGGGCACGGCGGCCACGCGCCGCGGCTTCGCGATGCCGGAGCGGCCAGGGCGTCCCGTGCGGCAGGCGGTGGCCGAGGAGACGACGTGGGTGCGGACCCACCTCGCCCCTTGGGTATCGCGCCGGCTGCGTGGCGTGTCCAGCGGCGACGGGCTGGAACCGAAGCTGCCCACCCTCACGCGCGTGCGCGGCGCGGACGGGCAGGATCCGGGGCAGGACTGACCCGGGCGGGACTGGCTTGGGCGGTGTTGGCTGGGGCAGGGCTTGCCGGGGCAGGTCCGGCGTGGGTGGGACTGGCGTGGGCAGGGCTGGCCGTCAGGCCGCGCCCAGGAGGTCCTGCAGCGGGCCCGACACGAAGTAGACGAGGAAGAGCGCGCTCGTGAGCAGCATGAGGGGGTGCACCTCGCGGATCCGCCCGCGGACGATCTTGATGATCGCGTAGGTGAGGAACCCCGCCCCGATCCCGTTCGTGATCGAGTAGGAGAACGGCATCATGACGATCGTCATGTAGGCCGGGATCGCGAGCTCCAGATCCTTCCAGTCGATGTCCGTGATCTGCTGCATCATGAGGAAGCCCACGAGCACCAGGGTGGGCGCCGCCGCCTCCGTCGGGATGACCGCGGCCAGCGGGGCCAGGAGGATCGTCACGAGGAACAGCACGCCGGTGACGACGTTCGCCAGTCCGGTCCGCGCACCGTCGCCGGCACCCACGGTCGACTCGATGAAGCCGGAGTTCGACGAGGTGCCGCCCATGCCGCCGCCGATCGCACCCAGTGCGTCCGCGACCATGATCCGCCGGGAATGGGGGATCTCGCCGTCCACGTCCTCGATTCCACCGGTCTTCGCGACTGCCACCATCGTGCCGAGCAGATCGAAGAAGTTCGCCAGCAGCATCGTGAAGACCGCGAGCGTCGCGGCGATGATGCCGATGTGCTGCCATGAGCCCAGGAGGTTGAAGGAGCCCAGGACGGAGAAGTCCGGAAGCGACAGCCACTGCTGATCCAGTGTGGGGACGGAGAGGCCCCAGCCGTGCTCGTTCGCGGGTTCACCGTCGTCGCCGGTCTTGGGTCCCACGTGGAAGATCGCCTCGAGCACCAGGGCGAGGACCGTGGCGCCCACGATGGACAGCAGGATCGCGCCGCGCAGTCCCGACGCCCACATGACGAAGAGTGCGAAGAGCGCGACGAGGAAGATGACGAGCGGCCAGCCGGAGATGTAGCCGCCCATGCCCAGCTGGAAGCCCGGGCCGCCGTCGTAGGAGATGAAGCCCGCGTTGATCATGCCGATCATGGCGATGAAGAGTCCGATGCCCACGCTGATCGCGGTCTTGAGCTCCGGCGGCACGGCGTTGAAGATCGCGGTGCGAAAGCCGGTGAGCACGAGGATGAGCAGGATGATGCCCTCGATCACGACGAGCCCCATCGCGTCCGCCCACGTCATGCCCGGAAGCGCGACGATGCCGTAGGTGAGCAGAGCGGACAGGCCGAGGCTCGAGGACACCGCCATCGGGAAGTTGCCCACGAGTCCCATGAGGATCGTCAGCAGGCCGGACACCAGCGAGGTCGCCGCGGCGATCGCCGGCAGGTTCGGGACGTCGCCTCCGCCCAGGAACTCACCCGCGGAATCGGCGACGGTGCCGAGGATCAGAGGGTTGAGAACGACGATGTAGGCCATCGAGAAGAAGGTCGCGACACCGCCGCGCACTTCCCGTCCCACGCTCGAATGGCGAGTGGAGATCTCGAAGAAGCGATCGAGGAATCCGGTGGTCTTCGCGCTGTCGGCCGCGTGCTCGCTGGGAGTGCTCTGAGGAATCACCGCTCTATGCTAGCGTCCGGCCGCTTCGCGCGGAGAACCCCTCAGTCATCGTCATCATCGTCATCATCGTCGTCATCGTCGTCATCGTCGTCGTCGTAGTCGTCGTAGTCGTAGTCGTCGTCATCGTCGTCGCACTCCCACTCGCCGTCGTCCCACTCGCAGACCTCTCCGGAACCGCCGCCGGTGCCTCCGCCGGAGCTGCCACCCGAATCTCGAGCCGCAGGGACGGGCGCGGGCTTCTCCTGGAGTGAGGCGCTGCTCGTCGGCAGGTCCTCGGCATCGCGGCGGGTGACGGTGCCGTCCTCGTTCCGGATGAGGATCGAGCCTCCATCGCTGGACTCGGGGTCATCCACTGCGGGTGCGGTGGTCTCACCGACGCTGATACCCGGGCTCGTGGCGCCGTTGTCATCGGTCAGGGGCACGATGACGAAGGCGGCGGCGGCGACCAGACCGACGACGCCGACCAGAATGGGGGCCTGCACCGACTTCATGCCACCTACTGTTCCAACCGTGTGTGAATCGGCAGTGAAGCGGTGATGAGAGATCTCTCATTCACGCGACGAGGCGGTACCCGGAGCCTCGGACGGTCGCGATCGATTCGGCCCCGAGCTTCCTGCGCAGATACCCCACGTAGACATCGACCACATTGGACGCGCCGTCGTAGTCGTAGCCCCACACGCGCGACAGGAGCTGCTCGCGGCTGAGGACCTGCCCCGGGTGCTCGAAGAACATGAGTGCCATCGAGTACTCGCGTGCACTCAGCTCGACCTGCCGGGTGCCGGTATCGGTCGCGACCGCGATGGTGCGGGTGCGCACGTCCAGCGACAGATCGCCCGCCTCCAGCACGTCCGAGGCGGTCTCCGCGGACGCCGCTCCGTTCGCACCGACGGCTCTGGCCCGCAGCCGGATGCGCGCGAGCAGCTCCTCGAAGCGGAAGGGCTTCGAGAGGTAGTCGTCCGCCCCGCCCTCCAGCCCGTGCACGGTGTCCTCGACGGAGTCCCGCGCCGTGACGATGATGACGGGGATCGTCGATCCGAGTTCGCGCAGGTTGCGCAGGACGGTGAAGCCGTCCATCCGCGGCAGGCCGACGTCGAGCACGAGGAGGTCGAAATCTCCGCTGCTCGCATAGTCCAGTGCCGTGATGCCGTCGTCGACCACGGTCGGCGTGTATCCGCTGGCCTTGAGACCGCGCGCGACGAATCGTGAGATGCGCGGTTCGTCCTCCGCGACGAGGATCCTCATGCATGCCTCCTGGCATCGGGTGGGGGCTGGTTCGGGAACTGGGGTGGGCTCGATGGGACAGGCGGCACCTCCAGCAGCGGGAGGATGAGCGAGAAGTCCGAGCCGACCCCCGGTTGGGAATCGACGTGGACGCGCCCGCCGTGCCCCTCCGCGATCGCCCGGACGATCGACAGGCCCAGACCGCTTCCGGACACGGAACTCCCGGAGTCCACCTGCACGAACCTCTCGAAGATCGTATCGAGCCTGTCGGTCGGGATCCCCGCGCCCTCATCCCGCAGGCTGATGAGGATGCTGCGAGACCCCGCATCAGCGGTCCCGGGGAGCGGTCGACGGCCGATCGTCGTGACGCGCAGGCGGATGCGGGAGCCCTCCGCGCTGAACCGCACGGCATTCGCCGCGAGCTGGACGACCGCCTGGATGAGGCGATCGCTGTCCGCCAGCACGGTGCCGCGCGCATCGGACTCCAGCGTCCAGTCCCGCGTTCCCAGATGCTCGATGCGGGCCAGCACCCGCGATCCGAACTGCTCCAGGTCGACGGGTGCGGTGCGGATGAAATCGGGCCTCCGCGACTTCGCCAGCGTCGACAGGTCGGTCACCAGCTTGTCCATCCGCTCGACCTCCTCGAGCGCGATCTGCCGGCTCTCCGCCACGTCGTCGGGGTCCGTCGCGTCTGTGGTCTCGAACGTCCCGCGGATGATGGTGAGAGGCGTGCGCAGCTCGTGGCTCACATCGCTCATGAAGCGCCGCTGCTCGATGAATCCGTCGTCGATCCGATCCAGCATCGTGTTGAACGTGCGGGCCAGGGCGGCGACGTCATCGTCGGTCTCCGGGACCGTGACCCGCATCTCGAGGTCGTCGGGGGTGATGGACTCCGTCGCCTCCCGCAGTTCCCCCAGCGGGCGCATGAGCCGTCCGCTCACCAGGTATCCGGCGACCGCGGCGAGGAGCAGGACGCCGAACGACGTGGCCGCGAAGATCCCGGCCGACGTCCAGATCTCCTCCCGCTGCACGGAGATCCGGTTGGCGACGACGAACGTCCCCTCCCGGTCGTCTCCGCCGACGGATACGGAGGCCACCGCGGCACGATGCACCTCACCGTCGACGGTGAGGTCGACGAAGACCGTCCGACCGGGAACGCGGTGACGGCGGATCTGCTCGAGCACCGCTTGGTCGGAGAGGGAGTAGGGCAGGTCCTCCGGCTGGTAGCGCGGTGCTCCGTCCACCAGCGCGAGGACGGATTCGTACTGGCCCGGAACGACCGCCGCTGTGGCGGACTTCAGGAGCTCTTCGAGACCTGCGGGCGACTGGTCCATCGACTGCTGGGCGAGCAGTGTGAGCTCATCGATCTCCTGCCGCAGCTCCAGATCGACGCGATCCTCGAGCGTCTCGAACTGCGAGGTGTAGGTGACTGCGCCGGCGGCGGCGAGTCCCACGAGCATGAATGCCAGCATCATCGCGAGGACCCGTCCGCGGACGGTGCGACGCCCGGGCAGCACCGTCGACGACGAACGAGGCGTGTGCTCCGTTCCGCCGCTCTCATGCGTCATGCGCATCAGCATCGCCGATCGGTGCGAGATCGACAACTCCCGCTGACGCGCAGAGCGCCTCGCCCAGGATGGGAGAGGCGCTCTGCGGATTCGGAGCCTCCTATCGGATTCGAACCGATGACCCTCTGTTTACAAGACAGATGCTCTGGCCAGCTGAGCTAAGGAGGCGTACGGCGACCCAGTGTAGACGATGGGGCGGTGCGCCGCATGCCGCGGCGGTCGGCGGGCGTTCCCGCCGACCGCCGCGATAGCTTGGCCGGAGACTCAGCTCTGGCCGGAGGCGCGGATGAGGTCCGCCGCGAAGGTCTCGCGGTTCGACCAGTCGCCCTGGTACGGCTCACCGTCGATGGTGATGTGCGGGGTGCCCTGCAGGCCCTCGTCGTTCAGCGCATCCTGCGTGCTGCTCTCGACGTAGCGGTCGAAGGCGACCTCCGTCACGCAGTCGCGGACGGTCGCGGAATCCTCGTTGGCGACCTCCGCGTCGACGTCCACACCTGCCGATTCGGCGATCGACAGCAGCTGCTCGTCCTCCATGCCCGTCTGGCCCTCGCCCGGCTGCTGCGCGAAGAGCTCGAGCATCACATCGGGGAGCAGCTCCGACTGGCCGGAGTCCGCGATGCAGGAGGCCATGTTCGCCGACCGCGTCGAGTACTCGTTGCCGCCGGACTGGCGGTCGAGGATCGCGACGGGCTCGTACTCGAGCACGATCGAGCCGTCTTCGGCCAGGGTGCTGAGCGTCTCGCCGTTCGTCTCCTCGAAGGCCTTGCAGCCAGGGCACTGGAAGTCCAGGTACACCTTGACCACGGCCGCGCCCTCGGCGGCACCGGAGTCCGCTGCCGTCGGGAGGTCGGACACGTCAGCGCCCTCCTCCTCACCCGAGGGCTGCACTGCCTGGATCCCGTCCTCACCCGCCGCGAACGCGACGGTGCCGGACACCATCGCCTGCGGAGGCGCCACGGGTCGCGATGACTGCCAGACCAGCGTTCCGACGACGGCTACCACTGCCACTACTACCACGGCGATGCCGGCGTAGAGAATGGTCTTGACCGTCTTCTCCTTCTTCGCCTGCGCTGCGGCGATCTGGCGTGCCTGCTCCCGCGCGGTGTTGCGCCGGTCCTTGGGTGACGGATGATTCGCCATGGGCCCTCATGATCGTTGACATTTGAATTTTTACAGTACGAGGCTACAGCCCGGAGTCAGTCGACCACTGTCAGGTCGCTCACAGAACGAGTGGTCTCACAGTCCCGGCTCCGGAAGGACATCGAACGGGTTCTCCGACGATGGCCACCACACGGCGGACGCCCCGCTCAGCGCCGTCGTGAGTGCGAGGGCGGCGAGGACGACGAGCGCGATCGCCCATATCCCCTCCGCGCGCGGACTCCGCACCAGGGGCGCCACGAGCACCCGTGAGCCCAGACGCAGGTTCTGCGACCCGGGGCCCAGCCACAGGACCACGCCGAACACCAGTGCCGCAGTCCAGAGGGCCCATTCCTCATTGCGCCCCTCCGGTACGATCCCCACGACATCCAGCCACGCCAGCACAGCCGCTGCGGCTGCGGCGACGGTCGGGAGGATGAGGCTGAGGGTCGAGGTGAGGATCGACGCGAGAGCGGAGCCGGGAGCGCGGGCGACCGCTGACCAGCCTGACGCCGACTGCGGCCCGTACTCCACGAATCGGCGCCGCTGCGCGGCGTGGAGGCGCCCGGCGGTGCGGGCCACGACCTGCCACAGCAGCATGACGATGGCCACGAGCAGCGGTCCCAGCGCGGTGAAGGCGATCGCGAACAGGTTGAGCGCCAGCAGGAACCAGGCGGCGCCCGGCAGCCGTCGGCCCTGCGCGGAGTACGGCGAGTAGCCCTGCGCGTCGACAGGCCGGGCTTGGCCGTACGGCTGCATCTGTCCGTGCGGTCCCGGCTGCCCGGGACCGTGGGGACCACCGGCGTAGGCAGCTCCCACGTATCCGTTCGGCGAGGACTGTCCCTGCCGCTGACGCGCGGCCTCGTCGAGTGTGAGGGCGCCGTAGGGGCGCTCACCCGGCTGCAGTCCATATCCCTGACCGTGCTGCGGCGGGGCGGGAGGCGAACCGACCGGAGGACCTGCCATCGGCGGGCCGGCCGAGCCGACCGCGGCTCCGTGCTGCGGGCCTCCGGCTCCGTACTGCCCGGGAGGTCCGGCGGCCTGCTGGGCGACTGCGGGCAGGCCCACGGCGGTCTGCGGTGGACCGTGGTGCGCGCGCGGCTGTCCCGGATAGGCGCCGGCGGCCCCTATCGCATCCGCGCGGGGGATCTGCGCGCTCGTCCCGCCGCCCAGCTCCGGCACGCGTCCCGACTCGATGTCGACGAGCGCCTGCAGGATCATCGCTCCCGACGGGCGGCGCTCCGGCTTGGGCTCCAGGCAGGCGCGCAGGAGCGGCACGAACCGCGGCGGCACGTCGTCGAGGTCCGCCCGTCCCATCGCGACGCGCCCCAGCACTGCTTCGAGCGGACCGGAGCCGAACGGGTTCCGGCCGGTCGCGGCGAACACCATCGTCGCCGCCCAGCCCCACCAGTCCGTCTTCTCGCTGGACGGCTTGCCGTCGGCGATCTCCGGGCTGAGATAGCCGGGAGTCCCCATGACGAGCCCCGTCGCGGTGACCTTGACCTCGTCAGCGACCTGCGCGATGCCGAAGTCGATGACCATCGGTTCGCCGTCCATGATCATGACGTTCGCGGGTTTGAGGTCGCGGTGGATGACGCCTGCGTCGTGGACCGCGTTGAGGGCGTCCAGCAGGGCGTGGCCGAAGTGGACGAGTTCGTCCTCCTGGAACGGCCCATTCTCGCGCACATCCTCGGACAGCGTCGTGCCGTCGACGAATTCGGTGATGATGAAGGGACGGTCGGACTCGAGCTCTGCATCCAGCACCTCTGCGATCCGCGGGTGCTTGATGCGCCGCAGCGTCCGCACCTCGCGGGCGAGCCTGCGGCGCGCCGTCTCATCACTGGAGATGTGCGGGTGGAGCACTTTGACCGCGACGGGGCTGTTGCCGCCGTCGATCCCCAGGTGCACGACGCCCATGCCGCCCGCACCGAGCTCCTCGATCAGGCGGTATCCGCCCAGTTCCTCCATTCCCACGCGGCTAAGCTTAGAGGAGAGACCTGAAAGCACCCGGCCGGGCCGTTCGGCCGGCGTTCAGCAGGAGCTCGGGAGGAGTGCACCGCATGACCATCGACGGGACTCAGGATGAGACGTTCGACTTCGTCGTCATCGCCAACCGCCTCCCCGTCGACCGGGACATGTCGACGGAGCCGCCCACCTGGCGCACGTCCCCCGGCGGGCTCGTCACCGCTGTCGCCCCGGTCATGCAGCAGAACCGCGGCGCGTGGGTGGGGTGGGCCGGTGCGACCGACCAGGAGTTCGATCCGTTCGACCTCGACGACATGCACCTGGTGCCGGTCCCGCTGAGCTCCGAGGAGATCGTGCGGTACTACGAGGGGTTCTCCAACGCCACGCTCTGGCCGCTCTACCACGACCTCATCGTGCATCCGGAGTACCACCGCACCTGGTGGGACGACTACGTGCGGGTGAACGAGCGGTTCGCGGAGCGCGCCGCACGCGTCGCGTCTCCGGGTGCGACGGTCTGGGTGCACGACTACCAGCTGCAGCTGGTGCCGGCGCTGCTGCGTGAGGCCCGCCCGGACCTCGCGATCGGGTTCTTCAACCACATCCCGTTCCCCGGCTGGGAGCTCTTCGCGCAGCTGCCCTGGCGGTCCCAGGTCCTCGAGGGCCTGCTGGGCGCGGACCTCATCGGCTTCCAGCGGGCCGCGGACGCCGCGAACTTCCGCCGTGCCGTGCGCATCAACCTCAACCGCTCCACGAAGGACACCGCGATCACGGTGCCGACCGCTGACGGCGAGCGCGAGTCACACGTCGCCCACGCCCGTGCCTTCCCCATCTCGATCGACACGGAGGAGCTGGACCAGCTCGCACGGGAGGAGCGGATCGTGGCGCGGGCCCGGGAGATCCGGTCCGAGCTGGGTGATCCCGACGTGCTCATGCTCGGCGTCGACCGGCTCGACTACACGAAGGGCATCCGCCATCGCATCAAGGCGTTCGGCGAGCTGCTCAACGACGGCAGCATCCTGCCCGGCGAAGCCACACTCGTGCAGATCGCGACGCCCAGCCGTGAACGGATCGAGCAGTACCGGCAGATCCGCGACGACGTCGAGCTGGCGGTCGGCCGCATCAACGGCGAGCACTCGACGCTCGATCACCAGGCGGTGCACTACTTCCACCATTCCTACCCCCGCGATGAGATGGCTGCGTACTACCTCGCCGCGGACGTCATGCTGGTGACAGCGCTGCGCGACGGCATGAACCTCGTCGCGAAGGAGTACGTCGCATGCCGAACGGACGACGACGGGGTGCTCGTGCTCAGCGAGTTCGCCGGTGCCGCCGAACAGCTCACCCAGGCGGTCACCGTGAACCCCTACGACATCTCCGGACTCAAGGCCCGCATCCTCATGGCGGTGCGCATGCCCGACGCGGAGCGCCGTCGCCGCATGCGCGCGATGCGCCGCAAGCTGCGCACCGAAGACGTGCGACGCTGGTCCGCTGACTTCCTCGGCACGCTCCGCGGGCTGGCCGCCGCGCGCCAGGGAACCGCGCCGGCCGTCATGCAGCGGCCAGTCGTCCCTGATCACCCCACATCCTCGGAGACCGCTCAGTGACCCTCGCCCTCCGCCCGCCCGTCATCCCGCCGGACGCCCTCGACATCACCGCGATCAGCTCCGCGCACACTCTGCTGGTCGCCCTCGACTTCGACGGGGTCATCGCCCCGCTGCAGGACGATCCGGACTCGTCCGCTCCCCTGCCGGCCTCCGCGGACGCGGTCGTGGCGCTGGCGGCGCTGCCGCACACCCCGGTCGGGTACATCTCCGGGCGGAACATCGACGTGCTGCAGGACCTGTCGAATGCCCCCACCGGCGCGATCTTCATCGGCTCCCACGGCCTGGAGACGGATTTCTCCGCACTCGATCCGTCGAACGGGAGCACACCGAACGGGAGCACATCCGCGACCGCACCCGCCGCGGACGGTCTCCCCCGGTACTCCACTCCCCTCACCGCAGCGGAGGCGGACACGCTCGCGCAGCTGGACGCCGCGTTCGAGTCGATCCGTTCCCGGACCCCCGAAGCCGGGCACGGCGAGCTGCGGATCGAGCGGAAGCCGCTGGGCCGCACGGCGCACACCCGCGGCACGAGTGCGGAGCGAGCGGCCTTCTTCGAGGCGGAGCTCACCGCCCTCGCGGCGCGGATGCCGCAGCTGCGCAGCTTCGCGGGACACGCGATGACCGAATTCGCGGTGCGCATGGAGACGAAGGGCCATGGCCTGGCGCGCATGCTCGAGGCGACGGGCGCGGACGCCGTCGTCTTCCTGGGCGACGACACCACCGACGAGGACGCGTTCGCCTACCTGAACGACCGCACCGACATCGCGTCGCTGCCGGTCAAGGTGGGCACGCAGGCCACGTGCGCGCCGTTCCGCGTCGCCGATCCCGAGGCCGTCTCCACCTTCCTCGCCCGGCTCGCCGCGGACCGCGGCCGGCACCTCGGCGGTGGTTCCACGGGGACCTCCGGTCCCGTCAGCGCTTCGTGACCGGACGGACGGACGCGCGGAGCACGAGCTCCGGCACCACCCGGTAGTGCGCGGGCACCGACGGCGAGTGCCCCGCATCGCGCTGGCCGATGATCCGCCGCAGCTCGGACACCGCTGATTCCGCGAGCTGCGTCCAGTCGTAGGTGACCTGCGACATCGGTGGGTCGAGCACATCGGCGTCCGGCAGATCGCCCACCGTGAGCAGCGACAGGTCCTCCGGCATGTGCAGCCGTGCACGCGCTGTGGCCTCAAGGAAGCCCAGGGTGATCGCGGGCGACGAGCTGATGGCGGCGGTGATGCCCTGGGCGAGCAGGACCTCGGCGGCGTGGGCGCCCGCGAGCTGGCCCTCGCGCGTGATCTCGACGGGGGCCTCGGCGCGGGTCGCCTGCACGTGGAGCGTCTGGGCGACCGCCTGCCGGAACACGTTCGCGCGCGATTCCGCCGCGGAGTTCTGGACGACGGCGAACCCGATCCGGCGGTGGCCCATGTGCGCGAGGTGGCGCACCGCGGTCTCGATGCCGCTCGACGCATCCAGCACGAACTGCGGCAGGCCGGAGTGCGGCGCGTTGGAGATGCGCACGACGGGCATCCCCGCTGCGGCGAGCCGCTGCGATTCACTGCCTGCGTCAGCCCCGCCCAGGACGATCGCTCCGGCGACTCCGCGCGACGCGAACGCCGTGGCGGGGTCCAGCCCATCGCCCGCCGCAGCGGTCACCGCGATGTCCCCCAGCTCGAAGATGCGGCGGTTGAGTGCGAGCGCGAGCGTGGCGTAGGGGTCGACGTCCGGACCCACGAGCGCGTTCGAGACGACGGCGATGAGCCGGGCGCCGCTCGCCGTATCCGGGTTCGTCGCCGGCGGCGGTTCGACGCCCAGGCTGCGCAGTGCGATCGACACCGCTCTGCGCGCGTCCTCGGACACTCCTGGCCGGTCGCGCAGGACGCGCGACACCGTGGAGAGGGAGAGCCCGGAGGCCTCCGCGATGCGGGCGAGCGTGGGGCGGCTCATCGCAGCACCGCCGTCGTCGAGCGGCGCGCCACGAGCATCGGTCGGAAGGTGGGAGGGACCGCGGGGAGCCCGTCGCCCGGCATCCCCAGCACGGTGCGTGCGCCGGCGACCAGCGCCTCGGCCATGGCCTCGGCGTCGAAGCCCAGCACCGTGGCGGGAGGACGGGTGTAGCGGACGGTGAGCGAGTCGCCCAGACCCACCGCGGACAGGTCGCGGGGAACCGCGAGGCTGCGCTGCCGGATGCCCTGGAACACCCCGTAGAGCTGCAGCCCGGACTGCACGATGACAGCCGTGCACGTGAGGTCCTTGAGGCGCAGCGCGGCGTCGGCACCGCCGGAGACCGATTTGGGGACCGGTGCGATCCAGTCCTCGAGCGAGTCGTTGAACCGCGCCATCGGATGCTCCGCGAGGAACCGGGCGCGCAGCTGATCGGCGAGCACTCCGGAATCGTTGCAGATGAGGCCGATCCGCCGGTGTCCGATCGCGGACAGGTGGTCGAACGCGAGAGACAGCGCACCGGTGAGATCGATGCGGGCTGCGACGAGCTCGTTGGGGTGGGGCCGGCGGTCGTCGGTGTGGCTGGCACCGGCGAAGCGCACCACGGGGATGTCCATCTCCAGCGGCGTGAGCATGGGGGTGATGACGAGCGCCGCACCCGCGTCGACGACCGCCAAGACCTCCGACAGGTCCGCACCGATCGCCGGGGTCGCGGTGAGGACTCCGCGCTGCTGCAGAGCGGAGTCCACGCGGCTGAGCACGTCGAGCTGCCAGTGCTCGGGGCGTGCGGGGACGCACACCGCTGCCAGCGGGTGCTCCGTGCTGCGCAGCAGGGTCGAGCGCGAATACCCCAGGTCGGTCATCGCGGTGCGGACGCGGGCAGCTGTGGACTCCGCCACCGGGCCGCGGTCGTTGAGGACGCGCGACACGGTCGACAGGGAGACCCCCGCCCGCTCCGCGATGTCCTCGACCGTGACGCTCATACCGCCATCCTAGGGCGCGGAGCACTCCTACCGGCATGCGGACCGGAGTCGCGCGGATGGTCCGGGATGGCGGATGATCGAGGTGTCCGCACCCCGGACGCCTCCGTTCAGAAAGGGCCCCAACCGTGTCAGATCTGCCGAACATCCCGTCCCTCTTCGACCTCGCCGATCGCACCGCCGTCGTGGTCGGCTCCGCGTCCGGCCTGGGCCGTGCCACCGCGGTGGGGCTCGCCGACGCGGGTGCGCACGTCGTGTGCGCGGACCTCAACACGCACGGCGCCCAGGAGACGGCGCAGATCATCGCCGATCGCGGCGGCCGGGGCGAGGCGGTCGCCCTCGACATCACGTCGACGGAGAACGTCGAGGCCGTTGCGGAGCAGTTCGCCGACGCCCACGTGCTGGTCATGACCCCGGGCTTCAACGTGCGGAAGAAGATGGCCGCGACGACGGACGAGGAGTTCGACCGCGTCATCGACATCAACCTCAAGGGCACCTACCGGCTCATGCGTGCGTTCGGCACTCGGATGGCGGAGCGAGGACGGGGTTCGATCGTCACATTCGCAAGCTTCCGCGCGCTCGTCATCGAGCCCGGCCAGGGTCTGTACGCCGCGGCGAAGGCGGGAGTCGTCCAGCTGACGAAGACACTAGCCAGCGAACTGGGCGGATCCGGCGTGCGCGTGAACTCCATCCTGCCCGGACCCTTCGAGACACCGCTCACCGAGCAGATCAAGGCCGACCGCGAATGGTGGGACGCCTACGCGGAGAAGGGCACCCTGGGCCGCTGGGGCGTCCTGCACGAGATCGCGGGACCGGTCCTGTTCCTCGCATCGGACGCGTCCTCGTACGTGACGGGCCATTCGCTGCTGGTGGACGGCGGCTGGATGGCGCAGGACGGGCGGTTCACCCCGCGGGTGTGAGACCGCCTGGAAGTGAGCGGGCGGGGACCGGACGTGAGCCACGCGTGATCCGGACGCGATCGGAGGAGCGGGGATGACAGCGACGAGGCTCAGACACAGGGAACCCGTGCTCCGGGCCCTCGACCTCGCGATCGTCATCGTGGCCGTTCTCACCGTCATCGGCCCACTGTTCTACGACATGCCCGTCATGGACGCCCCGCAGACCTTCGTCAACGCCTTCCCGGCTGTGGTGTCGGTCTTCGCGCTGGCGCCGGCCGCTGCGGTGCTCCTGCCGCAGCGGTGGACGCGAATGGTCAGGACGACGAGACGCCTGGTCGCTGCCGTCGCCGCCACCCTGCTGTTCCTCACAGCGGTCGTGCCGTCGCTCGCGGTCGCGGAGGCGGGCGTGCTGGCCCTGATGCTCGCGCTGATGTGCTGGACCGCGGTGGTCGCCTCAGAGATAACCGCGCGCGCGGCTCCCACCGCCGTCAGCACGCGCCCACCCGTGTGGGTCATCGTCGTTCGGGTCCTCACGGGAGTCGCGCTCGCGCTGCCATTCCTCGTGGGTCTGCCCCTGACGCTGCCGCCGTCCTACCCGCTGTGGTGGACGCCGTGGGCGGTCGGCATCCCGTGGATCCTCGTGTGCGCGGCGCTCTGCTGGGGCCTCCGGTGGTCCTACGCCGTGATCGGAGCGCTTGGAGCCGCGCTCATGGTCTTCGCGCTCTCCGAGTCGATGCACTCAGTGCTCATGACGTGGACGACCGGTGGGCTGCTCCTCGCCGTGGGCGCTGCCAGCTGGGAGCTGTCACGGCGGAGGTGACCAGCACCCGGTCACAGCAGCCACCCCTCCCACGTGTCGAGCCACCAGCTTTCATCAGACCGCATATGAAAGAAGTCATGCGGTCTGACGAAAGCTGGTGGCTGACGGTTATCCCAGGGCTGGAGCCAGCGTCAGCTCTTCGCCGGAGCGAACCTCGGCAGTGCCGCCTCGCCGTCCGTCTCGTGGAAGACGACCGTGACGGGCAGCCCGATCCGCAGGTCGGCCTCGTCGACGTCGACGATGTTCGTCATCATCCGCACGCCCTCCACGAGCTCGACGTACGCAAGCACGTAGGGCGGGCCGCCGGCGTAGGCGCCCAGTCCGCCGCGGCGCACGACGGTGAAACTGTGGATCTCTCCCCTGCCGGAGGCCTCCTCCCACGTCACGTCGAGCGTGCCGCAGTGGGGGCAGAACTCGCGCGGGTACCAGGTGGGCTCGCTGCAGGCGTCGCAGCGCGTGAAGAGGAGCCGCCCCTGGGTCGTCGCCTTCCAGAAGCCTGCGGTCTCCGCGCTGATGGGTGGGGTGGGCGCCGGCAGCTCGCTGCCGATCCGTGCAGCAGCCCCCGCCGCCGAGGTCGTCGTCGCGTCGGTCATCATGCCTCCCGTCCGAGGATGAGCGTCGCAGAGCCCATCCGGGTTCCCAGTGATCCGCCCGTGCCGTGGGCCAGTGCGATGTCGCAGTCAGGGACCTGCACCGCTGGGTGGGCCTCGCCGCGCAGCTGGCGGACGGCTTCGAGGATCTTCGTCATGCCGCCGCGGTTGACCGGGTGGTTATTGCACAGCCCACCGCCGTCGGTGTTGAACGGCAGACCGCCGTCAGGTGCGCGCAGAGCGCCGGAGGCGACGAACGCACCGCCCTGCCCCTTGGGGCAGAAGCCCAGGTCCTCGAGAGTCTCGATGACGGTGATCGTGAACGAATCGTAGATCGAGGCGTAGTCGATGTCCGCGTGGGTGACCCCGGCCTCGGCGAAGGCCGCCGGTCCGGACCACACTGCGCCGGTGTGCGTGAGGTCGATCCTGCCGCCTGCCGCCGTCTTGGGCGCCTCACCGTGGCCCAGCACCGGAACGGACTGCCGCTCCAGCCGCTTCGCGACCGCAGGGCTCACGACGACCACTGCGCCGCCGCCGTCGGTGATGACGCAGCAGTCCAGCCGGTGCAGCGGGTCTGCGATGAGCGGTGAGTTCAGGACGTCCTCGACCGTGACGACCTTCTGCAGCAGCGCGTTCGGGTTGTGCTGCGCGTGGTGGGAGGCCGCGACCTTGACCTCCGCGAGCTGCTCCGCCGTGGTCCCGTACTCGTGCATGTGACGCTGCGCGGCGAGCGCGTACATCGCAGGGGTCGTCGTGCCGAAGACGTTCTCGAACGCGAACTCCGGTGCACGGTCGGTCACCGCGCCCGCTGCGAGACCCTGGAGCGGAAGGCCCGCGAGCGTCACGAGTGCGACCTCGCACTTGCCCGCCGCGATCGCTGCGGCCGCGTGGCCGATGTGCGCCACGTAGGACGAGCCGCCGATGTCCGTCGAATCGACGTACTTCAGGTTCAGCCCCATGTAGTCGGCCATCGACAGCGGGCCGAAGCCGGGAGCGTCGCCCGCGCAGAAATACGCGTCGACGTCCGCGAAGGTGAGACCTGCGTCCGCAAGGGCGCCCGCGGCGACCTCTGCGTGGATGCGCTGGATGGACGTATCGGGGATCTTCCGCAGGGGGTGCTCGAACGCCCCCGCGATCATCGCCTGGCCGCGAATGCTCACGCACCGACTCCTAGTGATCGATCGTTCAGTATCTGACGATCGTAGCGCACGCCCGAGCCGCGGTCAGCGCTTCTTCTCACCCCGCGCACGAGCGTCCTCAACCCGCCGCGAAAACGTGTCCGCTCACTTAACGAGTGGACTTAACACGTGACCTACTCGAAGAAGTCCTCGTCTACATCCACCAGCTCATACGTTCGAGCAACCTGAACACCCACCTTGTACTTGATCATGAGATCCGTGAGGCGCTTTGCGTTGATCAGCACGATGTTCGTCGAAATCGACTGAGCATAGGCCCGGGCGTTCGGGGTGAAATCACTCGTCGTGATGAACACTCCACGTGTCGCCACCCTTCCAGCCAGCGCACCGATGAACGCCTGTATCGTCTCGCGACCGATGTTGTTTCCCGCCGCGTATCGCTTCGCCTGCACGTAGATCTGATCAAGACCCAAGGGATCCTGATCGATAACCCCATCCACCCCGCCATCTCCGGTCCCACCGATCCGCATGCCGCGCTGTTCAGCGCCCCCGTAGCCCATCGCAAGCAGGAGTCTTACCACCGCTTCTTCAAAGAACGCAGGTTCGGAAGCGCGCAAGCGTTCGAGCAGATCGCCCGCGACCGTCGCATGGATCAGATCGATGCCACCCTGGATCTGTTCCTCGGGCGACGTCTCCACCTCCTCCGCTGAGGACACAGTCACGTCGGAGAGAATCTGGCCGCCACTGGCCGACGTGTCGGGCCAGTAATCCTTGAACAGCTGATTCGCTTCAGAAAACGACAGCTTCGCGTTCGGATTCTGTGCGAGCCACGACTTTCCACGCTCCGTGATCGCATACGTCGCGCGTACAGGTCGTTCGAGCCACCCTGCTTTGAACATGTGGGAGACGGCCCAGCCGGCCCGGTTATCAGCACGAGATTCTCCAAAGGAGATCGTCTCCGCGCGCGCACCTTCAGAAAGTCCCAGTCGGTCCTGCGCAGCAGCTAGAATCTCGCGGCGCTTTCGTGGTTGACCGTCAACCAGCACCTCGAGTACCGGCACAAGGAAGTGTGGCCATATCGGAACCTGTGATGCCTGCCTCTCGTCAGTCACAACTCACCTTCCAAAACACACATCGGCATTTGAAAGAAGACATCCACGCCTTCTCAGCGCTTCTTCTCACCCCGCGCACGGGCGATCTCGTACAGGCTCACCGCAGCCGCGACACCGGCGTTGAGCGACTCCGTGGACGACACGATCGGGATCGACACGATCTGGTCGCACGCCTCGCGCACCAGGCGGGACAGGCCCTTCCCCTCGGAGCCGACGACGATGCAGACCGGCGAGTCCGCCAGTGCCAGGCCCGGCAGCGAGACATCGCCTTCCATGTCGAGGCCCAGCACGAACACGCCCTGCTTCTTGAGGCTCTGCAGCGTGCGCACCAGGTTGACCACCTGCGCGACCGGGATGCGGGCCGCCGCACCGGCGGATGTCTTCCACGCCGCCGCCGTCATCGACGCCGCCCTGCGCTCCGTCACGATGACGCCGTGCCCGCCGAACGCTGCGGTCGATCGCACGATCGCACCCAGGTTGCGGGGGTCGGTGATCTCGTCGAGCGCCACGAGCAGCGGCGTCTCCAGCCGGCTCTTCGCCGTGTGCAGGAGATCCTCCGGCTGCGCGTACTCGTACGGCGGCACCTGCAGGGCGATGCCCTGGTGGATCGCATCGTTCGTCAGCCGGTCGAGGTCCTGCTTGCTCGCCTCGAGCATCGCGATCCCACGGTCCGCCGCGAGGGAGATGGACTCCTTCACACGGTCATCGGCCTCTGTGCGCGACGAGACGTAGAGAGCCGTCGCCGGCACCCCCTCGCGCAGCGCCTCGACGACGGAGTTGCGGCCCGCGACCGTGTCCGGTCCGGACTCGCGCTTGCGCCGGCGGGACTGCCGGGCACGCTGCTCCTTCTCCTTCTCGTGCTCGTTCTTGAAGGCCTTGTGGTAGACCCGGTCCTCCGCCTTCGGAGTGGGGCCCTTCCCCTCGAGCTTGCGGCGGCCCAGGCCGCCGGTCCCCTTCTGGGGGCCCTTCTTGGACTTGCGGACTGCTCCGCTGCGTGGCTTAGGTGGCATGGTGTCTCCTCTTCCGAGGGTTGATTGAGAAAGTCGTCATGGCGGCTCGAGCGGCGCGCGGCCGCGTCAGTCCCGAGCCAGGTCGTAGCGGTAGCCATCCGGGGTGTCCTCGATGAGGACGCCAGCCTCCCGAAGTCGGTCACGGAGGGCGTCCGCGGTCGCGAAGTCCTTCACCGCCTTCGCGTCGAGCCGCTGGTGCGCGACGAGGTCGACCAGGCTGTCGAGCGCCGCCCGCACCGGATCGTCGTCGCCGGAACCCTCCGTCGCCGAGGCCCCGTCCGCCTGACCGGCCCACGCCGGGTCGGTGGGGTTCACCCCGAGGATGTCGAGCATCAGCTCGACCTGCGCGAGCAGCTGCACCAGCTGCGCGCGGTCGGCGTCGCCGAGTCCGCCGACCTTCGCCGCGGCGACCAGCTTCGACCCGTCGCGCACGGTCGAGAACACGACGGACAGGGCCCGTGGGATCGACAGGTCCTCATCCATCGCCACCGCGAACTCGTCGGGCACATCCGCGACGCGGGAGTCGTAGCCGACCGCGGCCTCGGGCGCGGCGGGTGCCTCCGCACCCAGCACCTCCCGGGCACGCGCCACGAATCCGGCGAGCTTGTCGTAGGCGGTCCGCTGCTTCTCGATGAGTTGCGGCGAGAATTCGAGCGTCGACCGGTAATGGGCCGTGGACAGGAAGTAGCGCAGAACGGCCGCCGGGAACGCCTCGAGCAGGTCGTGCGCGAACACGGAGTTGCCCAACGACTTCGACATCTTGTCGCCGCCCACGTTGAGCAGCCCGGAATGCATCCAGATGCGGGCGAAGGCATCGCCGGCGGCATTGGACTGGGCCATCTCGTTCTCGTGGTGCGGGAAGCGCAGGTCGAGCCCACCGCCGTGGATGTCGAACTCCGCACCCAGATACTTCGTCGACATCGCGGAGCACTCGATGTGCCAGCCGGGCCGGCCGCGTCCCCAGGGAGCCCCCCACGACGCGGTGTCCGGCTCGCCCTCCTTGTGCCCCTTCCACAGCGCGAAGTCGCGGACGTCGCGCTTGCCGCGGGGATCCGCGTCAGCGGCGTCCGCCATGTCGTCGACGCTCTGGTGGGTCAGTGCTCCGTAGTCCGCCCACGACCGCACATCGAAATACACGTCCCCGGACCCGTCGTCCGCCGCGTAGGCGTGCCCTGCCTCGATGAGCCGGCCGATCAGCGCGATCATCTCCGTGATGTGCCCTGTCGCACGCGGTTCGTACGTGGGCGGCAGGACGTTCATCGCCTCATAGGCCCGGGTGAACACCCGCTCGTAGTGATAGGCGTGGGCCCACCACTCGCGCTCCTCCTCGACGGACTTCGTGAGGATCTTGTCGTCGACGTCCGTCGTGTTGCGCACGAGCGTCACGCGCAGACCGCGGTAGGTGAGCCAGCGACGCAGCTGATCGAAGACGACCGCAGAGCGCATGTGCCCGATGTGGGGCGCTCCCTGCACTGTGGCACCACAGACGTAGATCCCCACCTCGCCGTCACGGACGGGCTCGAGGGGGATCAGATCTCCGGTGGCAGTGCTGTGCAGTCGTATCACGTCCGTAAGTGTACCGAGAGGACCGCACACGGGGCTTGCCTCGCGTGCACTCATCAGCGCCGAGAGCGCTTCCCGACGGACCCAGGCGCACCCAGCGTGCGAAACTTACACCATTCGCGGTGATCTGCGCCACACTTGAGGCACTATTCACAGTGAGTGCCCGGTCGCGACTTACACTTCACACCTCAGTGCAAAGTCGCACTCAGACGAAAGGATCACACTTCATGTCGTCGGCACAGCAGGCACCTGAACGCCAGGTGTTCGTCAGCCGCTCAGCCTTCATATTGGCCGCGATCGGATCCGCGATCGGACTGGGGAACATCTGGCGCTTCCCCTACGTGGCCTATGACAGCGGCGGCGGCGCCTTCATCATCCCCTACCTCATCGCACTCCTGACGGCAGGCATCCCGCTCCTGTTCGTGGTCTACGCGATCGGCCACCGGTCGCGCTCCTCGGCTCCGCTGGCGTACCGGTCCCTGCACCGGGCCGCAGAGCCGATCGGCTGGTTCAAGACCGGCATCGCGACCCTCATCGGCATCTACTACGCCGTGATCGTCGGCTGGGCGGTGTCGTACACCGGCTTCTCCTTCACGCAGGCGTGGGGCGACGACGCCGAGGGCTTCTTCATCGCGGAGTACCTCCAGCAGAACGGCGAAGCCGGACTGTCAGGCGACTTCGTCCCCGGCGTGATGATCCCGCTCATCATCGTGTGGGTCATCTGCCTCGTCATCCTCTACGCGGGTGTGCAGAGCGGCATCGCGCGGTTCTCCAAGATCTTCGTGCCGCTCCTCGTCGTCGTCTTCGCGATCATGGTCGTCCGCGCGCTGTTCCTCCCGGGAGCCGCCGCAGGACTCGACGCGCTGTTCACTCCGGACTGGTCCGCACTCTTCGACCCGTCGGTCTGGGTCGCCGCCTACGGACAGATCTTCTTCTCCCTGTCGATCATGTTCGGCATCATGCTCACCTATGCCTCGTACCTGAAGCGGAAGACGAACCTCACAGGCTCCGGCCTGGTCGTGGGCTTCGCGAACTCCGGCTTCGAGATGCTCGCCGGAGTCGGCGTGTTCGCCGCACTCGGGTTCATGGCCCACACTGCGGGCACGGGTGTGGACGAGGTCGTCAGCAACGGCGTGGGCCTGGCCTTCATCGCGTTCCCGACGATCATCAGCCAGATGCCCGGCGGCGCGATCTTCGGCGTCCTGTTCTTCCTCACGCTGATCTTCGCCGGGCTCACCTCGCTCGTTTCGATCATCCAGGTCCCAATCGCCGCGATCGCGGACAAGACCGGCATCAGCGAGCGGACCTCGACGGTGATCGTGGGTGGCCTCATGGCCGTCGTCTCGATCCTCATCATGCCCACGGCCACCGGCCTCAGCGTGTTGGACACAATCGACGCGTTCACCAACAATATCGGCATCGTCGGCGTCGCGCTCACCGCCATCATCGCGGTGGGCTGGCTGCTGGTCGGCCTGCCGCAGCTGCGGGATCACCTCAACGGCGTCTCGTCGTTCAAGGTCGGCCGCACGTGGATCGTCTTCGTCTCCGTCGTCACTCCGATCGTCCTGGGCTTCATGCTCATCCAGCAGATCATCACGTTCGCGCAGGAAGGATACGAGGGGTACCCGACATGGCACCTGCTGCTGTTCGGCTGGGGCCTCATCGCGGCACTCGCATACGTGTCCTTCCTCATCAGCATCATCCCGTGGCCGAAGAAGAGTCTGGCACGCGTCGAGCAGGCGCGGGCAGAGTTCGAAGCTGAATCCGGGACCGGGGGCGACACCACTGCGACCGGCGAAGGGAACCCAGCCGCATCCACTGGAGGTGAGAAGGCATGAGCGCAGCAGCCGTCATCATGATGGTCCTGTCACTGGGCACTGTCTGGGGAGGTCTGGTGTGGTCGATCCTGCACCTGCGTCGCCACCCGGATCCAACCACGGGCGAGGTCGACTGACCTCTCCCCACCGCCCGGCGATCGCCGGACGACCGCGCCCGAGGCCGGGGCCGGGTGCCGCATCCGCGGTGCCGGCCCCGGCCTCGGCGCATTCCGGCCCGTCTCCCGCGCCACCCCCGCCCCTCACTGTCCAATCCCAGCCGCCGTCGATAGGCTGGCGGTGACCCGTTCCCGCACACCCCACCTGGGGTGTGGTCGAAAGGAGCCTCATGCCGTCAACGGTCAAGGGAGTCATCTCCCGCTCGAAGGGCGCTCCCGTAGAGCTTGTCGACATCGTCATCCCGGACCCCGGTCCCGGTGAGGTCGTCGTCGACGTGAAGTCCTGCGGAGTGTGCCACACCGATCTGCTCTTCCGCGATGGCGGGGTGAGCGACAACTTCCCGTTCCTGCTCGGGCACGAATCCGCGGGTGTCGTCTCCGAGATCGGCGAAGGCGTCACCGACGTCGAGGTGGGCGATTTCGTCATCCTCAACTGGCGCGCGATCTGCGGCATCTGCCGTGCGTGCAAGCGCGGTGAGCCCTGGTACTGCTTCGACACCCACAACGCCACGCAGAAGATGACCCTGGCCGAGGACGGCGCAGAGCTCGAGGCAGCTCTGGGCATCGGATCGTTCGCGGAGAAGACACTGGTCGCCGCCGGGCAGTGCACGAAGGTGCAGGAATCAGACCCAGCCGTCGTGGGCCTCCTGGGCTGCGGCGTGATGGCCGGCATCGGCGCGGCGATCAACACCGGCGGCGTCACGCGCGGCCAGTCGGTCGCCGTGATCGGCTGCGGCGGTGTGGGCATGGCATCGATCGTCGGCTCGAGGCTTGCAGGCGCCGGCACGATCATCGCGATCGACCGCGACCCGAAGAAGCTCGACTGGGCGAAGGAGCGCGGGGCCACGCACACGATCGATTCGTCGGACCTCGACGAGGACGGCGTCGTGAGCGCGGTCCAGGAGCTCACGGGCGGATTCGGCGCGGACGTCGTCATCGACGCCGTCGGACGACCGGAGACCTGGCGCCAGGCGTTCTACTCGCGCGACCTCGCGGGCACCGTGGTGCTCGTGGGCGTGCCGACCCCGGACATGGAGCTGTCCGTACCGCTGCTCGACGTGTTCGGCCGCGGTGGCAGCCTCAAGTCCTCCTGGTACGGCGACTGCCTGCCGGAGCGCGACTTCCCGATGCTCGTGGATCTGTACGAGCAGGGCAGGCTGCCCCTGGACGGCTTCGTGACGGAGAGGATCGGAGTAGACGGGGTGGAAGAGGCGTTCTCGAAGATGAAGCAGGGTGACGTCCTGCGATCGGTGGTGGAGTTCTGATGAGTGCACGCATCGAGCGGATCGTCACGTCCGGCACGTTCTCCCTGGACGGCGGCACATTCGACGTCGACAACAACGTGTGGATCATCGGCGACGACTCCGAGGTCATCGTCATCGACCCCGCGCACGACGCGCAGGCCGTCGCGGCCGCCGTGGGAGAGCGGAAGGTCAAGGCCATCCTCCTGACCCACGGGCACGACGACCACATCCGCGCGGTCTACGAGACGCAGGAGGCGCTGGGTGGTCCGGCGATCCACCTCAACTCCGACGACCGCGTGCTGTGGGACATGGTCTTCCCCGACCAGAGTCCCGACAAGGTCATCGAGCCGGGCTCGGAGTACATCGTGGCGGGAGTGCACCTCAACGCACTCCACACCCCAGGGCACTCCCCCGGGTCCACCTGCTTCTACGTGAGCGAATCCCTGCGCATCCCGGAGGACGTCCTGCCGCAGGGCGCAACGGATTCGAGTCCCGTCCTGTTCTCCGGGGACACGCTGTTCCAGGGAGGTCCCGGCGCGACGGGCCGTTCGTACTCGAGCTTCGAGACGATCGTGGCGTCAATCTCCGAGACGCTCTTCGAACTGCCCGGCACCACAGTCGTCCTCACCGGTCACGGTGACGCGACGACGATCGGCAGCGAGATGCCGCACCTGCAGGAATGGCTGGACCGCGGAGAGTGACGTGCGGGTTGTGAACTGCTGACTCCGACCTGCGGGCTCCGACCTGCCGGCTCCGGTCAGCGGACGCTGCGCCCCCTTCTCCGGTGGATCCGTCCACTGGAGGAGGGGGCGCGGTGATTCACGGGGCGCACCGTGTCCGGGAAGCTCCCCTGCCCTAGGATCAGGGCTGTGAAGAACCAGCCTGCGAACAGCGAACCGACCGGCTCCTCGGCGCCAGCGGACGACCAGACGTCGTCACCCGGCGCGTCGGGCGGCGGACTCCGCGCCGCGATGCGTCCTCGGCATCTCATCATGATGAGTCTGGGATCCGCGATCGGCGCCGGACTCTTCGTGGGGTCCGGCGCCGGCATCGCCGCCGCGGGACCGGCCGTGCTCGTGTCCTACGCCATCGCCGGCCTCATCGTCATCGCGGTGATGCGGATGCTCGGGGAGATGGTCGCAGCGGACCCGAACCCCGGCGCGTTCTCCTACTACGTGGGCAAGGCACTGGGCCCGTCCGCCGCGTTCGCGGTCGGCTGGCTGTGGTGGATCACCCTCTGCCTCGTCGTCGCCGCGGAGGCGACCGCCGCCGCGCAGATCATGGCGGGCGTCGTGCCCCTGTTCCCGCAGTGGGGCTACGCGCTCGCGTTCATGGTGCTCTTCACATGGATCAACCTGTGGGGCGTGAGGAACTTCGGCGAGTTCGAGTTCTGGTTCTCCTTCATCAAGGTCGCGTTCGTCTTCCTGTTCCTCGCCCTGGGAGTGGCGTTCCTGCTGGGGTGGACGCCCGCGGACAGCCCCGGCCTCACGAACATCACGGAGACCTCGTTCATGCCCAACGGGATAGGCGGGATCGCTGCGGGCCTGCTGGTGGTGGTGTTCGCGTTCGGCGGCATCGAGATCGTGGCCGTCGCCGCGGCGGAGACCGCGGAGCCCCAGCGATCCATCCGCTCCGCGACCCGCACGATCCTCTGGCGGATCCTGCTCTTCTACATGGGCTCCGTGGGCATCATGGTGCTCGCACTGCCGTGGGACGACCCGTCCCTGCTCGAGAGCCCGTTCGTCGCCGTCCTCAACCGCGCCGGACTCCCCGTGCTCGCCGCGATCATCGGCATGATCATCGTCGCCGCGCTGCTGAGCTCGCTCAACGCCAACATGTACGGCGCCTCGCGCATGTTCTACTCGCTGGCGCAGCGCGGGATGGCGCCCCGCCGCATGGGCGGCCTCAATGAGCGCGCGGTGCCGTCGCTGGGCGTGTGGATGTCCGTCGCGTTCGGCTTCGTCGCCGTGCTGCTGAACTACTTCTGGGCCGAGGCGGTGCTGGGGCTCCTCCTCAACATCGTCGGCTCCACACTCATCGTCACGTGGCTGTCCGCGATCATCGCCCACCTGATCCTGCGCACCCGCGCGGAGAAGGCCGGTGAGGAGCTCCCGCTGAAGATGTGGCTGTTCCCGTACCTGTCGTGGGCGACGCTCGCGGGGCTCGTCGTGATCATCGTGCTGGGCTTCACGGTCCCCGACGTCCGCACGCAGCTGCTCCTCACGTTCGCCCTCTTCGCCGCGCTCCTGGTCCTCGGACGCTTCGCGACCCGACGGGGAGTGCAGTCTGCCGACCATGCGGTGAGCAGCCCCAAGCGCTCGCGGCTGGACGTCGACGAGGGCTGAGCCACTCCGCGCCTCAGCCCATCGGCACGACGAGTGCCGTCGCGATCGCGGCGGCGCCCTCTCCCCTGCCGGTGAGTCCCAGTCCGTCGGACGTCGTGCCCGACACGGACACCGGAGCGCCCACGGCCTCGCTCAGCACCCGCTGGGCCTCGTCGCGGCGGGTGCCGATCTTCGGCCGCACGCAGACGGCCTGGACGGACACGTTGCCGATCTCGAAGCCTGCCGCCCGGACCAGCCGGGCCGCCTCTGCCAGCAGCACCGCGCCCGAGGCCCCCGACAGCTCCGGACGGTCCGTCCCGAAGTGCGCCCCCAGGTCACCGATGCCGGCAGCCGCGAACAGCGCATCGCAGCAGGCGTGGGCCACGACGTCGGAGTCCGAGTGGCCCTCCAGCCCTGCCTGCCCCTCCCAGAGCAGTCCGGCCATCCACATGGGCCGCTGCGGGTCGGTCGAGAACGCATGCACGTCCACCCCCGCTCCCACCCGGGGCAGCCGCACGGCCGAAGGGACCTCCGGAGAGGGGCCCTGCGGTGAGGGGACCCCGGGCGCCGGGACAGGTGCATCGGTCATTCGATTCTCCTTCGTGCATGATCTGGAGTGCGGGCTGCGGCAGTGTCCGGTGTCGCGTCGAGATCACCCGTCACGTACAGCTCTGCGATGCGCAGGTCGATGGGGTGGGTGATCTTGAGTGCGGCCTCGTCACCGGGCACGCCGACGACGGCGATGTCGAGGCGCTCGACCAGCCCCGCATCATCGGTGGCGGAGGCATCCGGGTCCGTGCGCTGGAGATCGTGTGCGGCCACCAAGACGTCCCGGACGAAGCCCTGAGGGGTCTGGACCCGGCGCAGGGCGGTGCGATCGAGGTCGCCGACGACGGTACCCGCATCCGTCGCGGTCTTCACGGTGTCAGTCATCGGCAGCACGGGGACGACGGCCGCGGCACCCTCCGCCAGTGCCGCGACGACGCGGTGGTAGACAGACGCAGGGGTGAGGCAGCGCGCGGCATCGTGGACGAGCACCAGGTCCGCCTCCGGCACGACCGCCAGTGCTGCGGCGACGGACACCACTCTGTCGGCACCGCCCACGACGACGCTGATGGGGACCGAGGCTGAGCCTGAGACCGGGGCTGAGCCTGAGACCGGGACTGAGTGCGCACCGGAGCCGTCCGGGTCGTCCGCGTCGTCCGCTGAGCCGGCGGGGGCCTCGGCGGCGGTCTCCGCGATCCGTCGTGCGTCCTCGACCAGCGAGGACGGAGCGGCGATGACGATCGCGTCGATCACGCCTGAGCGCACGGCGCCTTCGACCGCGTGGGCGAGCAGTGACCGTCCGGCCAGCGGCACGAACGCCTTGGGCACCCCGGCAGCCAGCCGGGTGCCGGACCCCGCGGCGGGGATGAGGAGCACCGTAGACACGGGATCAGGTCTCACGCGGGGAGATCCAGAGACCCTCTGCTCGCACGCGCACGACGTCGTCGCAGAGGATCTCCGCCTCCATGAACTTCTTGCGACCCTCCACCCGGGCGATGCGGCCGCGCACGGTGAGCGGCTCCCCCACAGGCGTGCCTGCGTCGTAGTTCAGCGTCAGTGAGCGGGTGAAGGAGCGCTTCTCCGCGTTCCAGTTCGCAGCATGGCCCAGTATGTGATCGATGAGCAGGGCCACGATTCCTCCGTGCACACGGCCGGGAGGGCCCTGGTACTGGAGCGGCAGTATGAGGTCGCACCGGTAGTCGTCCCCGTCCGGCACGATGCTCATGGGCGGCGCGATCGGATTGCGCGCGGACGACGCGGGGGTGATGTCGCCCGTGATGTGGTTGGGCGTGGTGTGCGGGTCCTCGACGGTGACGGCGTGCGGCGCTGCGGCCGCCCGCGTCAGCTGCTCCGCGATGCCGGCGACCTGCCGGGCGAGTGCGTCCGTGTCGTCTTCGGTGACGAGTGCGGTCATGAGCTCACGGCTGAGCCGCGCGGTGAGTTCCGTGAACGGGGCGATGGGTGACGGCGTCATGTGGTCCTCGGTGTCAGTGCGGGGGTCGGTGCGGGTGCGGCATGCGAACGGCCGACCACCTGGTGGGGTGATCGGCCGGTGCGCTCCGCCGCGGGGGCGGATGGGGGGACGTCAGGAGGCGAGGACTTCGTCGAGCATCGCCTCTGCCTCCTCCTCTTCCTTCTTCTCCGCCAGTGCGAGTTCGGACACGAGCACCTGCCGTGCCTTCGCGAGCATGCGCTTCTCACCGGTGGACAGTCCGCGGTCCTGCTCGCGGCGCCAGAGGTCGCGGACGACCTCTGCTACCTTGATGACATCGCCGGACTGGAACTTCTCCAGGTTCGCCTTGTAGCGGCGGGACCAGTTCGTGGGTTCTTCCGTGACTTCCGCACGAAGGACCTGGAATACCTTCTCCAGGCCCTCCTCACCGACGACGTCCCGCACACCCACGAGGTCGCAGTTCTCAGCGGGGACCTCGATGACGAGGTCGCCGTGTGACACCTGCAGCTTCAGATAGAGCTTCTCCACTCCCTTGATCGCGCGAGTCTTGATCTCCTGGACAGTCGCAGCCCCGTGATGGGGGTAGACGACGGTGTCGCCGACCTGAAATGCCATATTCTGTGAACCCCTTTCGCAGTACCCAAGTCTAACATGTGACGCGCCGCAGAAATGATGCGGTTCACATGAACAGAATGATAAGGTCCGGCGTTTCTCGCCATGCGGACACGCGCGCGATCGCCGCCCTCGTCCGGCGGAGCACCCCTGTGACCTGCGGAATCCATGGTTCTGCCAGCGGAATCGCAGCGAGTTCTACGTCAGGTCGAAAGAGCGATAGGATGACTGCGAAGTTCCGTGTCGTCGTACCGTCCAAGGAGCCCGGATCGTGAAGAAGAGGACCGCGCGCCTGACTGTGGCCGCAGCCGCGATCGCAGCCATCGCACCCCTCAGCGGCTGTGCCAACATGCTGTCCGCAGATCAGACAGCGAACTATGAGTACCACGGTGGTGACGGCGCTTGGTCCCGCGAGGACCTCGAGGGCGTCGACATCCGGGGACTGCTCCTCCTCCAGAGCGAGGAGGGCGACGCCCAGGTCTTCTACACCGTCATCAACGGCGCCGATGAGCCCCGCGACGTGACGCTCGAAGTCGGTCCGGAGACCTACAACCACACGGTGGAGCCGGACGAGGTCGTGAGCCAGAACCCGGAGAACCCCGCATCGGACGCCGAACCGGCGATCATCAGCGGTCTCGATGAAGAGGTCGGCTCCCTGTTCGACGTCGAGGTGACGGTCGGCAGCGAATCCGAGACGATCGCCGTGCAGGTGCTCGACGGCTCGCTCCCCGAGTACGCGGACCTCGTCCCCACGAGCGGCGCGGAAGAGCCCACGACGGATCCGACGGAGGAAGGCGCAGCTGCAGAGGGCGCCGAAGGCACCGAAGGAGCTGCGACGGCCGGAGGCTGAACCAGACGCCACGCATGAGGAAGGGCTCGGAAGGATCACTCCTTCCGAGCCCTTCGTCGTGAGGCTGCGGGGTCTCGTGAGGCTGCGGGTGCCGCGGGTCGGCTCTCAGGCCTCGAACTTGTAGCCGAGGCCGCGGACGGTGACGAGCAGGCTCGGCGAGGACGGCTCCTCCTCGACCTTCGCCCGCAGACGCTTGATGTGCACGTCCAGCGTCTTCGTGTCGCCCACGTAGTCCTGGCCCCAGATGCGGTCGATGAGCTGACCGCGCGTCATGACGCGGCCGGCATTGCGCACCAGCATCTCCAGCAGCTCGAACTCCTTGAGCGGGAGCGACATCTCCTCGCCGCGGACGGATGCGACGTGCCGGTCGACGTCGATGCGGACACCGCCCGCCTCGATCACGGAGTCGGTGAGGTCCGTCTGCTCCGCGTTGCGTCGCATCACCGCACGCACGCGGGCGAGCAGCTCGCGCGACGAGTACGGCTTCGTGACGTAGTCATCGGCGCCCAGCTCCAGCCCCACGACCTTGTCGATCTCCGAATCCTTCGCGGTCAGCATGATGATCGGCACGGTCGACCGTGCGCGCAGCTGTCGGCAGACCTCCGTCCCGGATGCCCCCGGCAGCATGAGGTCGAGCAGGACGAGGTCCGCTCCCGCCCGGTCGAACTCGCTGATCGCCTGCAGCCCGTCGGCCGCGACGGTCACCTCGTACCCTTCCTTGCCCAGCAGGTACGACAGCGGGTCGGAGAACGATTCCTCGTCCTCGACTAGCAGAATGCGCGTCACGATGCTCCTCTTCCATGTGTGTACTCTCCATCCGCGGCGGAGTCGACGGCATGCTGCGCCGCGTCGTCCGCGCTGGAGTCGATCAGGATCCCCTGCCGCGCGGCTTCCGCGAGACCCGGGGTGATGTCCTCTGCGTGCGCCTGCGGGAGCAGGATCGTGAAGGTCGACCCCTGACCCAGTCTCGACCATACGCGCACCTCACCGCCATGGGTGGCGACGATGTGCTTGACGATGCTGAGTCCCAGCCCGGTCCCGCCGGTCATGCGCGAGCGGGCCGGATCGACTCGGTAGAAGCGCTCGAACACGCGCTCCGTGTCTTCGGTGCTGAGGCCGATCCCCTGATCCGTCACGGCGATCGCGACGCGCTCGTCCTCGAGCTTGGCGCCCACGCCCACCCGTGTTCCCTCATTGGAGTAGTGGATCGCGTTGTCGACCAGGTTCCGCACTGCGTTGACCAGCAGCTCGAAGCTGCCCTCGATGTACCAGTCGCCGCCGTGCAGCACGGACAGCTCGATGTTCTTGCCGTCGGCCACGGTGCGGGCGCGGTCCACCGCCTCTTCGACGACCCGGGCGACGGGGACGCGCTCCGGGCTCGCCGGCACTTCGTGGTCCTGCACGCGGGAGAGGTCGATGATCTCCTTGACGAGTTGCGTGAGCCGGATCGACTCCCGCTGCATCTTCGAGCCGAACCGGGCCACGGCCTCGGGATCGTCGGCGAATTCGGTGACGGCCTCCGCGAGGAGGGAGACCGCGCCGATCGGGGTCTTGAGCTCGTGGGAGACGTTCGCGATGAAGTCGCGGCGCACCGCGTCGACGCGACGGGCCTCGGTCTGATCATCGCAGAGCACGACGACGAACGCGGAGCCCAGCGCGGCCACGCGGGCATGGAGGAAGCGGGGCGTCGCGGACGACGCGATCGCGTGCTCGAAGTCGAGCTCCTCGATGAGCCCGCGCGCACGGACGCGCTCGACGACCTCGGCGAGGGTGTCGGCCACGAGCGAATGCCCGCGGACCAGCCCGAAGGTATAGGCGGCGGGCGAGGCCTTCACGACGTCGTCCCCCGCGTCCACGACGATCGCGGCGCTGGGCAGCACGGCGAGCACTTCCGCGATGCCGTCCGGGAGCTCGTTGTCCGAATGGAGGTCCGCGGCGCTGCGACTGTGCTCGGAGAAGCGGAAGGCCAGGATCCCGGCGATGCCGAGCCCCAGCCCCACGGTTCCCGTGAGCACGGCGACGATGAGCAGGTCCACGCTCCCAGCCTAGACCGATGGCGGGGGCGCGGGCGTCATGGGAGCGGCCAACGCCTAGAATGATGGCAAAGGTTCACCGACAGGCCAGGAGCGGTTCACGCAGCGGTGCGAGAGTATCCGATGGATCTGTGCCCGCCCCGGCGCGAACCCTGTGGAAAGGAAATCCCCCGAATGCGCGAAGTCTTCCAGAACGAACTCGATTCACTCGCCGACATGCTCGTCGAGATGACCGAGAAGGTCAGCGCCGCCATGGAGAAGTCCAAGGAGGCGCTGCGGACCAACGACCTCGAACTCGCAGAGGAGGTCATCGCCGGTGACGTGGAGATCGACCGCCTTCAGCTGCAGCTCGACAAGTCTGCAGCAGAGATCCTCGCACTCCAGGCCCCCGTCGCACACGACCTGCGCGTGGTCATCTCATCGCTGCGCATGAGCGCGTCGATCGAGCGGATGGGCGACCTCGCCCGCCACGTCGCCCAGCAGGTGCGCATCCGCTTCCCCGAATCGGCTGTGCCCGAGGGCTTCGAGCAGATCTTCAAGGACATGACGACGGCGGCGGTGCGCATCTCGCACGCGATCCGTGAACTCGTGTCCGAGCCGGGACTCGAGGCCGTCCCGACGATCGACGACCTCGACGAGTCGATCGACACCCTGCACCTCGCGGTGTTCACCAAGATCGCCGGCTCCAACCTGAACCCCTCGCAGGTCGCGGACGTCACGCTGCTGTCGCGCTACCTCGAGCGGTTCGGCGACCACGCGGTGTCGATCGCCCAGCGCATCGAGTACCTGCTCACGGGCGAGTGGAAGTCGGAGCTCATTCCCGGCGACCACGGCTGAGTCGCACACTCGCCACCAGCACGGCCGTCGCCGTGCGCACGAGGCCCCTTCCCGGATCGCTCCGGAGAGGGGCCTCGTGCATGCAGTCGGTGGTCAGCGGCCCTGGTTCGCCACCGCGCCGATCGCGGCCTCTGCGGCCTCGGGGTCCAGGTAGCGGCCCCTGCCGCCCACGGGAGTGAGCGTCTGCTCGTCCAGCTCGTAGTGCAGCGGAATGCCGGTGGGCACGTTGAGTCCGGTGATCGCGTCATCGGAGATGCCCTCGAGGTGCTTGATGAGCGCGCGCAGCGAGTTGCCGTGCGCGGCGATCAGCACGGTCTTCCGCAGCTGCAGGTCCGGAACGATCGAGTCGTACCAGTACGGCAGGAGCCGCACGATGACGTCGGCCAGGCATTCGGTGCGCGGCAGTGCCGCACCCAGGTTGCCGTAGCGGGCCTCGCCCACCTGCGACCACTCGGAGGAGTCGTCCAGCGGCGGGGGCGGGGTGTCGAAGGAGCGTCGCCACTCCATGAACTGCTCCTCGCCGTACTCGTCGCGGATCGCCTTCTTGTCCTTGCCCTGGAGCGCACCGTAGTGGCGCTCGTTGAGGCGCCAGGAGCGGACCGTGTCGACCCACGGGCGATCAGCCGTCTCCATCGCGATCTGCGCCGTGAGGATCGCGCGCTTGAGCAGCGACGTGTGGAGCACGTCGGGCAGGAGGTCGTGCTCACGCAGGAGGTCGCCCGCGCGCACCCCCTCCGCGCGGCCCTTCTCCGTGAGCGGCACATCGACCCACCCGGTGAAGAGGTTCTTCTGGTTCCATTCGCTCTCCCCGTGGCGGAGCAGCACAAGGTTGTACGTCATGCTCACATTCTGGCACGGCCCCGGCCCAGCGCCCGCAGCGCGTCTCACCGGGGGCCAGCGGACATGCACCGGCGGCACGCACCGGGGCCCCTCACCGCAGCGAGTACACCAGCTCCACGGTGCCGCTCGCGAACGACCGCTCGCGGAGCAGCGTGAGATCGATGCGGGAATCCGGCCAGAACGACAGCCCGCTCCCCAGCACGAGCGGCTGCACCCAGACGTGCACTGCGTCGACGAGACCCTCGCGCAGCGCATGCGCCGCGAGCGTGGGCCCCTCGATCGTCACGTCACCCGGCGCGGCCTCCACCAGCGCCCGGACCTCCTCCGGGTCGAACTCCCGGCGCAGCTGAGTCCTCTCCGTCCGCACCTCGTCGAGGGTCGTGGAGTAGACGACCTTCTGGGCGCGCTGCCAGATCATCGCGAATTCCGCCGACTCCGGCGACTGGGTGGTCGCGGAGGGGTCCGTCTCCCACACGTGCATGAGCTCATACATGCGTCTGCCGTAGAGATACGTTCCCACGCCGGCGGTCACCTCGTTGACGGCCGCCAGCACCTCCTCGTCGGGCTCTCCCCAGTCGAAGACCCCGTCATCGTCCCGCACGAATCCGTCCGCGGACATGATCATCGAATACACGAGTCGCCCCATTGCGACCTCCCCACTGCGGCCCCGCCGGACCGCTGTTCGCCGGGATCCGACGGTCGGATTCCGGTCCGCTCACGCGCCGGCAGTCGGTCACTTGTGACCAGCCATCGGCGGCCTCACCTGCACTCTCCGGCCTGCAGCCGTCAGCTGCCGGACGCGTCCTCCGGCCCCGGTCCCAGGTCCGTGAACGTGCCGATGAACTCGTTGTCCTCCCCGGACACCAGATGCTCGAACGCAGAGAGATTGCGCGTCGACTCCCCGCGCGCGATCCTCCACGCCCATTCGCGCTTCATGCTCGTGAGGAACCCGAGCACCAGCAGCTCGTTGAACGACTTGTCCGCGATCCCCAGGAACCGACCCAGGTACGAATCCAGCACGTCCTCCGCGCTGTCCGCGGCGAACGCCTCCGGAGGCAGGCTCGCGTTGAGGTAGACGTCGTCGTGGCCGTCGACGGAAAACGACAGTCCGCCCAGCCTCCCGTTCTGCTGGAGGAGCCATTGGAAGAAGCGCTCCCGGTTCTCATCCGGCTTCCGCACGATGAACGCCTGGAAGTCGACCGCATGCGCGCCCGCTCGGATCGACACGTTCGTCTTGAGCTTCTTCTCACCCGGCAGGATGACCACTGCCTGCTCAGCACTCACCGATTCGACCTCGACCTCGTTGTCGTCCGCCCAGCGACGGACCAGCTCGATGACGTCAGTCATGCGCTTCTCCCTTCGTCCTCGCCCACTGCACCGGACGGGGCAGCGAGCTCCATCAGCACGTCCAGCATGCCTGCTTCCGCTGTCTCCCAGCTGAGTTCCTCCCGCATCGCGACGGCACCGGCGGCCAGCCGCGTCCGTCCGAGCGGGTCCGCGAGCAGCGTCACGATCGCGTGCGCCCACGTGTACCGACTGCGGTCAGCGACGAGGACGCCCGACTCCCCGGGCCGCACGATGTGGGTCAGCCCGCCCACCTGTGAGGCGAGGACCGGGGTGCCGCTGGCGACGGCCTCGGCGGCGACGAACCCGAAGGATTCCGAGCGGGACGGGACCACGACGAGGTCCGCGGCCCGGTACCAGTCGGCGAGCACGCGCGCCGGGACCGGCTCGCGGAACTCGACCAGACTGCCCGCCGCCGAGGTCCTGGCCGCCTCCTGCATCCCGCTCTCGTCGGCCTCGCCCGAGGCGCCGCCCAGCATGACGACGCGGGTGCGGCCCGCGAGGACGGGCTCGGTCACGGCGATGTCGGACAGCGCGTCGAGGAGGATGTCCGTGCCCTTGACGTACTGCATGCGGCCCACGCAGAGGACGAGGAGATCCGCGGATTCCATCCCGATCGCGCGCCGCGCCACCTGGACGGGGCCGGGGCGGAAGGTGTCGGTGTCGACTCCGGGCGCGACGATCCTGATGCGGGCCGGGGGTGCGTGCAGGAGTGCGGCCATGTCGTGCGCCTCGGACGCGGTGTTGGCCAGCAGGACGTCCGCCGTCGCGGCGATACGGTCCTCCGCCGCGAGCCGGGCGGCAGGTTCCCGCGCCTCCCCCAGATCGCGGTCCTTCACCGCCGCGATCGTGTGGAACGACATCGCCAGCGCCGGCCTCGTCGGGGTGGGGTCCGTGGCGTGGCTCGTGGTGGGGTTCGTGGTGGGGTCCGTGACGGAATCCGCTGTGGCAGCCGCAGCGATCTCGCGCAGCTCGCACGCGACGAGGCCCGACACCCAGTAGTGCGCCCACACGACATCGGCCTGCCGGAGCAGCGTGCTCAGGTCCGGGTCGTCTGCGATCCGGCGGGCGATCTGCGCGGCCTCGGCGCCCATCTCGTCCTTAGACGTCGCCTGCACCGCGACGGTGTGGAGGCGCACTCCCTCACCGAGGTCGACCGCGGCGGGGGCATCGGCGATCCCGGGGTCCGCTGTGAGGATGTCCACGGCGTGCCCTGCTCGGACCAGGTGGGCAGCGGTGTGGGCCACGTAGACGTTCAGCCCACCGGCATCCCCGGTGCCCGGCTGCGCCGCCGGTGAGGTGTGGAGGGAGAGGACGACGATACGCACGGGCGAAGTCTATCCGGCGGCGCGGCGCGGCGAGACGGCCGCGTCCCCCGCCGCACGCTGCGCTCGGACGACGCGCCTGGCGAAGCGATGGGCACGGGAGCGGCGCAGGCGATGGCTGGGCGAGCCGGCGGACGCCGCGACGCTCGTCTCCTCCAGCACCCGGGTGAGTCGGTGCTGGTAGCGGGGCAGGGCCTCGGCGACGGACAGGGTGTGGGTGTCGACGAGGGTGCAGAGGAACTCATCGGCGGTGAGCAGCGAGTAGCCCCGCTGCTCGGTGGGGATCGGGGCGAAGGCGTGGACGTCATCCGTGACGAGCAGGTCTGCTCCCCAGGCCAGCGCTGCGGCGTCCAGGTGGGCGTCGTCCGGGTCCAGCACGTGGGAGCGAGGTGGTTGGTGGAGTGATGGGTGGGCGGGCTGGCCCGTCGGCTGATGCAGGGGCGGAGCGGCGGGGGCGTCGTCGATGCGCGTGAGCGAGTCCGTGCGCAGACGCGCCGCTCGATCCGCCTGTGCGCGGGTGAACTGCGGGTCGATGCGGCGCAGCGCGTGCCGCAGTTCATGCAGGACGCCGCGGGAGACGCCCAGGTGCGGGCGGAGGCCGTCCGGGATCCCATCCGTGAGGGCGAGAGTCCAGAGCCACAGCGGCTCCGGTGCCAGCACGCTCGTGTCGATGAGTACGCGCCAGGGGTCGGCTGACGGCTGCTGGGCTGGCGCCTCGGGCATGGTCCGCGGTGTGGTCTCGGGTCCGGCTCCGGGCGTCATGTCGGGCAGCTGCTTGTCTGGCATGGGGTCAGCCGTTGAAGAAGTCGGTGAGGATCTGGCGGATGCGGGTGCGGCCGCGCCACAGGATCGATCCGGGCGGGAGGACCTCGAGCTGGGCACGCGGGAAGGCCGCAGCGTACTCACGGGCGACCTCCACGGGGTGGGACGCATCGTCCTCATGGGTGAGGACCAGGACGTCACCGGCGAAGTCGCCTGCGGCCTCGGGCTGGTCCACGGCGATCTTCGCGGCGAGGCCCACACCGTCGGACATGTCGGTCTCGACCAGCGCGTCGACCTTCTGGCGGGCCCAGGCGCGGGCGGGTTCCAGGGTCTGGACCTCGGCGGGCTCGCGGGAGAGGAAGTAGTCGACGAGGCCGTCGCGGTCACCGTCGGCGAGCAGCCTGCGGATACGGGTCAGGCTGTCGTCGATCGCGTCGCTGAGTGTCGGCGAGAACCCTGCCCAGGAGGCGGGGAGGACGAATGCGACCTTCGTGAGCGCTGCGGTGTGGGTGTCGCCGGAGGTGAGGAGGCGGGCGAGGCCTCCCGCGCTCATGGAGACGCCGAGTGCGCGGGTCGCACCCGTGGTGGCGAGCGCGGTGGACAGCTGGGAGGCGATCGTGCCGTAGTCCCACCCTGTGCCCGGCGATGGTCGACCGCCGTGTCCGCCCAGGTGGACGAGCGCGCGGGTGCCGTCGATTCCTGCGGCGAAGGGGCGGGTGTCGCGGATCTGGCCGGAGAAGCCGTGGGCGAAGAGCGTGACGGGGTCGCCGGAGCCGAACGTCGAGATCCAGTCGGTGTCCGCACCCGGGCGGTTGCGGTCGGAGACGGGGCGATTGTGGCCAGTAGCGCGAATGCGTGCGGGACCGTCGCCCGCGGTGCCCGACGAGGAGGGATCCGTCATGGTCCACAGTCTAGAGAGCCGCTGCGGGGCGACCCGCCACCCACCAGCTTTCATCAGACCGCACAACTTCTTTCCTGTGCGGTCTGATGAAAGCTGGTAGGTATGGGAGACCCGGACTCGACGCCGAGGTGGACGGGCTGAAGGAGATCAGGCTGGTTCGCGCGTAGGGACCGATCGGCCCCATGTCATGGCCGGTTCTGTGGCATGGGCAGGCTGGCGGCATGGGCGGTCCCACGGCATGGGCGTCCCGGCGGGTCGTTCAGCGCTTGTTGCGGCGACGCGGGTCCACGCTGCGCAGCGCGGGGCGCACGTCCACCCAGTACACCGCGACGGCGATGAGCGCGATGATCGTCACGAACATGGGCATCGCGCTCAGCGGAGGAACCGCGAGGAAGCCCACGAGCGCGGACGCGCCCAGGATCAGGCACCAGAACTTCTTCGTCCGCTTGTCAGCGGCCCGGTACATCTCATCCGAGTACAGCAGGGACGAGACGAGACCCACCACCGTGAACACGAAGATCGCCACGATGATGACGAGGAAGACGGTGCTCTGAATGGATGCGAGGGCCTGCATGCACTCCAGCGTAACGGGTGCGCCTGAACAGCTCCCTCAGGAGAGCACCGTCCGTTTCCACCAGCCGCACGTGGACTCTTGACCGACCCGGCCCACCAACCGACCCGGTCCACCAACCGACCTGGTCCACTAACCGACCTGCCCACCGACCGATCCGGTCTCCCGGCCGCACTCGGTCCACCAGCCGACCTGTTCTACCAGCCGAACCCGGTTGCACGCACGACCGCACAGACGACCATCCCGATGAGGACGCACACGAGCATCGGCACACGCAGCACACCCGCCACCATGCCCGCAGACACCCCCAGGACACGACCGGCATCGGCAGGCTCCTGACCATCGAAGAAGCCGCCGGTCACAGCCACCGCGAGCACCAGCACGACGACCGCGCGATCCATCCAGAGCCGACCGCCCGAGGCCTCGGTCGATTCCCCGCCCGCACGCGCACGTGCGCCCAGACGCACGCCCAGCAAACGCAGGAAGTACGTGCCGCCCGCCAGACCGGCGAGCGCGAGGAGGAAGGGGACGGTGTCCATCTCAGACCCCCTCTCCATCGACAGGTCTCCTGCGCATATGCAGGTATCCCGCTGCCGGCAGCAGCGCCACCAGTGCCGCGACGGATGCCATGCCCAGCGGCGCGACCGGCGTGAGGGCGAGCGCCAGCACCGCTCCGCCCACCGCAGTGATGCCGAGGAGCCTGTCCCTCAGATCGTTGACGACCAGGCAGAACAGCAGGATCGGCAGTGCGGTGTCCAGGCCCAGGGAGTTCGCGTCGACCACGGAGCCCAGCAGCTGGCCCAGAGTGGCACCGCCCACCCAGGCGATGAAGAGCATGACCGCGGAGATCGAGAACCGCGACCACTTCTCGCGATCTGTGCGTCCCGCGCGGCCGAATGCCGTCGCCTCGTCGTTCGCCAGATGCGCGGCGAGGTACGTCCTCCAGCCCGGCGGCGCGTACTGGCCGATGCTCAGCCCGAAGGCGAAGTTGCGGGCATTCACCAGGAGGCCGCCCATCACGGCGAAGATCGGGAGCCCACCTGCCGCGATGACGCCTACGAAGGTGAGCTCCGCTGCTCCACCGGTGGCCACCGCTGCGAGCAGCACCGTCTGCCAGAGGGGGAACCCCGCGGCGTGGGCGATCGCACCGTAGGAGATGGACACGAGCAGGATCATGACGTTCATGAGCACGGCGTCGCGCCAGACCGTCCCGGGAACTCCTCTCAGTGCGCGCATGCGCCCATCGTGCCCAGTGACGGAGCGTTCCGTCAACAGAACAGTCGGACTTTATAGAGAACGACCGCTATGCTGAAACCATGGACGGAGGAACGGAGACATCGCGGGGGGACACCCCCATGGATCGGCTCGCCGGCGGGTTGAAGCGCGAGCGGGAACGGCAGGGCCTCAGCCTGTCCGAGACCGCCAAGCGCGCCGGCATCGGCAAGTCGACGCTGTCGCAGCTGGAGAGCGGCGGAGGCAACCCCAGCGTCGAGACCCTCTGGGCCATCGCGACAGCACTGGGAGTCCAGATCTCACGCCTGCTCGAGACGGACCGCCCTCCGCTGTCCGTGATCCGCCGCGGCGAGGCGATGCCGCTGCCCTCCACCGATGCCGACTACTCCGCCGCCCTGCTGTCCGCCTGCCCTCCGCACGCGCGCCGCGACGTCTTCCTCGTGCAGCTCGAGCCGGGCTCTGCCCGCGTCGCCCAGCCCCATCCCGTCGGCACGATCGAGCACCTCGTCGTCTCGGCGGGCAGTCTCCGCCTCACCATCGACGGGGAATCGATCGACCTCGACCCGGGCGACTATGCTCGCCACGCCGGGGACTCCGTCCACGCGTACGAGGCGCTGACCCCCGACACGATGGCGGTCTGCATCGTCGAAGCGTCCTGACACCGATCGTCTGAGACAGCGGACCCGCCGGCTTCTCCGTCAGTCCTTCTGCGGGCGCGGATCGTCGGTGTCGTCGCGGTCCTCGGCGGTCGCTTCGCCGCGGCCGGCCCCGCCGGAGTCGCCGTCGCGATCAGCGCTGTCGGAATCACCGACCGCCTCGGCCTCTCCCCGACCCCGCCGGGAAGGGTCGGCGACGACGGGCAGGACTGCGACCTCGGGCGCGGGGTCGTCCGTGTCCGGGGTCTGCCCCGGCCTGCGGCGGTTCCCGGCGAGGCGCGCCTGATGGGCCTCGTGCCCCTCCGCCGCGTCGAGTGCGGGACCGTCGGCACCCATCGCACCGGACGTGTCCGCGATCGCCGTCGCCGCAGCCGTGCCCGCCGCACCCTTGGGCTTCGCATCGTCCTCGACGACGCGGAGGGTGCCGGTCTCCGGTTCGACCTCGAGGGTCGGCAGCGTCTCGTTGGCCTCCGCCGCAGAGGCACCGGCCGCCTGGAGCAGGTCGACCACCAGCGGCCGCAGCAGGAGCAGCATCGTGGTCTGCTCGATGTCCTCGTGCATGGCGACGGTCGGACGCAGGGTGCCGGCCACCTCCCCGAACGCGCGTTCGGCCTCGGCCCGGTCCTTCCCCTCCAGCAGCGCTGCGCGCAGCGTCCACGACGCGTCGGCCATCTGCTCGATCGCGTTTGACAGGACCGGATCCGATGGCCCGTTCTCTGACACGGAGACGGCTCTGCGGAGGACCACGCGGATCATGCGCATCGACCGGTCCGCGAACTCGCACGCGCGGGCCAGGCGGGACACCTCGGCGACGTAGCGGCGGGAGCGGGCGTTGATGCGCGCCGCCTCCTCGGAGATGCGCAGGGCTGCCCGCCACGAGTCGACGTACTGCTGGGAGTCCCGCGCTCGCGACAGGGCACGGCGGGCGGCATCCGGATCAGACCTGCGCAGGGCGTCCGCGGCCTCCCGCAGGAGGATTGTGATCTCCTCGAGCAGGTTCGCCGCCTGGTTGCGGGGACGCTTGCGTGCATCGGACGGGGTGATGAACGCCAGGAGCACCGCGGTCGAGGCCCCCACGAGGGCGTCCGTCGTCCGGGAGAACGTGCCGGGAGACAGGTCCGCTGGAACGGTGACGATGTAGATCGACTGGACACCCAGCTGGGTGACGAAGATGGCACCGGAATTCATAAACATGCCCAGGCACACCGCGGTGAACAGCATGACGGTCAGCTGCCAGAGGCCACTTCCGAAGATATGGACGAACAGGTCGCCGAACAGCACGCCCAGGACCGCGCCGCAGCCGATCTCCATCGACCGGCGCAGCCGCCGATCCATCATCGGACCGATCCCCACGACCGCCGCGACCGCCGCGAAGAACGGGGCGCTGTGGCCCAGGACGTAGACGCAGAATCCGTACGCGAACGTCGCGGCGACCGTCAGCTGGAGCACCTGGCTGATGTTCAGGCGCAGGCGGCGCGTGCCCATGCGCACACGGTTGCGCAGGACCAGCCCCCCTGTGGCGGTCCATCTGCGCATACGCCCTTTCGCACCCACGCGGCCACTCTATCCAGGTCGCCTGCGTCCGGCACGCGGTCACGCCTGTTCCGGAGCACCCCTTCAGCCGGTGCTGAGCGGACACCAGGACACCTCGTCGCGGTGCATGACCGACGGCGGGGGGTGTGACATGCTTTCGGCACCGGGGAGGAGAGGGGAAACACACCACCGTGACGACTATGACGACCAACCTGACCAGGGACGAAGCCGAAGCCCGCAGCGCGCTGCTCACCGTCGAGCACTACGCCGTCGACCTCGACCTCTCCGGCGCCGCTGACCCCCGGGTCGCGACGTTCGGCAGCCGCACGACCGTGGACATGACCGCCCGCGCGGACGGCTCCACGTTCATCGACCTCATCGCCCCGTCCGTGCGGGCGGTGTCGATCAACGGGACGGCGCTCGACCCCGCCGAGGCCTTCGACGGCTCCCGCATCCGCTTCCCCGTCCAGCAGGGGGCGAACCGGCTGATCGTCCTGGCCGATGCCGCCTACTCCCGGTCCGGCGAGGGGATGCACCGGTTCGTCGACCCCGCCGACGGGCTCACCTACCTCTACACCCAGTACGAGCCCACGGACGCCCGCCGCGTCGCCGCCGTCTTCGACCAGCCCGACCTCAAGGCCGCGTACACCTTCCAGGTGCTGGCGCCCGCCGCGTGGACGGTGCTCAGCAACACCGCCGCGGACACAGTGACAGACCTGTCCGCCGAGGCCGCGGGCACCCGCCCGGACCACGGCGCGGTCCGCATGCACCGGTTCGCCCGCACCCTGCCGATGTCCTCCTACCTCACGTGCGTGTGCGCTGGACCCTATGCGGCGGCGACCCGCGAGCACCGCGTCGCTCGGACGGGTGAGGTCATTCCGCTGGGCGTCCACGTCCGGAAGTCGCTCGCCCCGTATGTCGATGCGGAGGACATCCTGCGCGTCACGGGGCAGGGCCTGGACTTCTTCCACAGCATCTTCCGCACCGCGTACCCGTGGGGGAAGTACGACCAGATCTTCGTGCCGGAGTACAACCTCGGCGCGATGGAGAACCCCGGCCTCGTGACGTTCACGGACCACTACATCCACCGCGATCGCGCCACCCGCGCAGATCGCGAGGCCCGCGCGAACACGATCCTCCACGAGATGGCGCACATGTGGTTCGGCGACCTCGTCACGATGACGTGGTGGGACGATCTGTGGCTCAAGGAATCGTTCGCGGACTACATGGGCGGCCACGCGCTGGCCTCTGCCACGGAGTACTCCGACGGCTGGGTGAGCTTCGCACTCCGTCGCAAGGACTGGGCCTACCGCCAGGACCAGCACCCCACGTCGCATCCGATCGTCGCGGACATCCCGGACGTCGAGGCCGCGAAGCTGAACTTCGACGGCATCACGTACGCGAAGGGGGCGTCCGTCCTCAAGGCACTCGTCGAGTACGTCGGCGAGGAGGCGTTCCTCTCCGGTTCGAACGCGTACTTCGACGCGCACGCCTACGGCAACGCGCGCCTGGAGGACTTCCTGAGCGCACTCGATGAGGCTGCGCCGGACCGCGATGTCCGCGCGTGGGCGGCTGCCTGGCTGCAGACCCGCGGCACGTCCGAGCTCCGCCTGGAGATCGCGGACCAGGAGGGGACGATCACCTCCGCGCGGCTTATCCAGCGCGACGGCTTCGCCCCCGAGGGTGAGCCGGGCGTCCTGCGCCCGCACCGTCTCACCCTCGCAGCGTTCGAGGAGGGCACGGGAGGCGACGACGGCCTCGGCGGCGGTCTTCGCCTCACGCAGACGTGGGATGTCGAGGTGACCGGTGCGTCGACCGACCTGCCCCAGCTCGTCGGGCGTGCACGGCCGGCGCTGCTCCTGCTCAATCACGGCGACCAGGACTACGCGAAGGTACGTCTGGACGAGGTCTCCGAGCAGACGGCGATGAGCCGCACGGCAGACCTCGAGCCCCTGGACCGGGCGATCGTCATCTCCGCGTTCGCGAACGCAGTGCGCGACGGCGTCATGCCCGTCCCCACGTACCTCCAGGCGGCCACGGGCCTGCTCATGACGGAGGAGCACCCCGGGATCCTGTCCTCCGTCATGACGACGCTCAGCACCGCGCTCGATCTGTGGCTGCCCGTCGCAGAACGCGTCGATGCGGTCGCGGCAGTGCTCGATGCCGCACTCGCGGCGATGCAGGCGGAGCCCGCGGGATCGGACCGGCAGCTGAGCCTCGCGCGGTTCGCCATGGGGATGTGCGCGCGGACAGCGGGCGCTCGCGGATCGGATCGCACGGTGGCCGCGGGGCGCGGATTCGCGTCGCTCGTGCTGCAGACCCAGCCCGGCGAAGCGCTCCCGGATGTCGCCCCCGGCCTGGTCGTCGACCACGCGCTGCGCTGGATGGCGCTGCGGGCGCTTGTGGTGCTGGGCTGGGCGGACGTCGAGGACATCGACGCGGAGGCGCAGCTGGACCGCACGGGGTCCGGCGCGGTGAACGCCGCGATGGTCCGCGCTGCCCGTCCCCTGGCGGTCGCCCGCCGGCGGGCCTGGGACGAGGCCACGCGGGACATTTCGCTGAGCAACGACATGCTGTCGGCTCGGATCGGCGGGCTCAATGCGCCGGTGCCGCACCCCATGATGGAGGACTGCGTCGACGACTACTTCTCACTGCTCGAGGAGTTCTGGTCGACGCGTCCCATCGAGATCTCCCGCCGCCTGGTCGTCGGGCTCTACCCCGACTGGTCCTCACGGCCGCGGCGCGTCGCATCGCGTACCGAGGACTGGCTGCGGCAGCACCCCGACGCCCCCGCGGCACAGCGCCGCCTGCTCATCGAAGCCCTGGACGACCTGCAGCGCGCGATGCGGCTGCGCGGTGAGACCGTGCGCGACTGACGGTCGGCGGGCGGTGACTGACGGCGCGTCCGCGCGGGCGAGTGCAACGAGAACGGATGAAGCTCCGACCCCCTGAGGGGCCGGAGCTTCATCGAGCGGTGAGTGGGTCAGTGGTCTCTGTCAGAGGGCTCTGACTGAGGTCGCTGTCAGAGGACGCGGCGGGACTCGACGTACTGGCCGCCGCTGTCCCAGGACTTCCAGTCGACGACCTCGACGGACTTCGATGCGTTGGGCGCATGGATCATCTTGCCGTCGCCCACGTACACGCCGACATGGTGCGCGCGTCCCGATCCGCCCGAGGCGAAGAAGAGCAGATCGCCCTTCTCAAGATCCGACTGCTTCACGGCCTTGCCCTGCTTCTGCTGGTCGCCGGCATCGCGTGCGATGTCGATGCCGTGCGCGCGGAACACCGTGTAGGTGAAGCCCGAGCAGTCGAAGCCGTAGGGGCTCACGCCGCCCCACAGGTAGCGCAGGCCCTCGAACTGCTCTGCCGTCTCCACGATGTCGGAGCGCGAGGGCTCCGGAACGGTGAAGTCGTGCTCCGGATCATCGATGCGGACGTCGTCGTAGTCGATCCAGGCGGCGCCGCCACCGGGCAGCGCCACTCGGACGTCGTCCACGTCCTGCGAGAGGAGCGGCAGTTCGACGTTGATCGTCGCCTCCGGCGTCTCATCGCCCGGCAGATCGGCGTACTGGACGCCTTCGAGGTCTGCGGTGCGGGCGGTGACGACGGCGGTCGGCTGGTCCTCGCGGAACTCGACGAACCGGTCGTTCTCCACGATCTGCTTCTTCGGCACCCAGCCCGGGTACCCGCGGTCCTCCTTGGGGCTCGACTGGTCCGCGACAGCGACCTTCGCCCACTTCCCCTGCACCTCGAGCACAGTCAGCTCTGCACCATAGGGCGCCTGAGTCTGCACGAGGCCGGTGAGTCCGCGTCGGGTCTCCGTCGACGACAGCGCCTCGTTCCAGGCGTCGAGGTCGACGGGCGCCTGCGTCGCGGGGGAATCGACAGAGCGGGGAGAGTCGGGCGAGGTCCAGACGGTCGCGGACGTCACATTGACGAACGCCGTGTCGCCCTTCGCGATCTTCCCGCTGGATTCGGCACGCAGGGCAACGCCGTCATCGGCGCCGCCGGACATGTCCGGGCCGGGACTCGCAAGGGCGGGCTGTGCGATGAGCGCGGTCACGCACAGCCCGAGGACGGGCAGAAGTGCTTTCGCTTTCACAGAATTCTCTTTTCGGTCAGCACCGACCAGACAGCGGTCGGTCATGGTGCATGGGGGAAGACACCGTTTCACCTCCGAGGGTAGCGGCTGGACACCCGCTGAGTAAACCGTCCAGCGACCTCAGGACCGCTCGAGGCCGAACTCCGCTGCGAGCGCCTCCACCGTCCGCACGCGGGCGGGGACCCTGTCGATCGGGTCGTCCGGGCCCGCTCCCGCGATCGGCTGGATCATGATCTCGTCCACCCCGAACTCATCGGCGATCCCGCGCAGCCGATCCGCGACCTCGGTGGCCGTTCCCACGGCCCAGGAGTCCCACATCGATTCGCCGATCCGTCGGTGCCCGTCCGTCATGACGGACTCCACATCGTCTCCGACGAGGCGCTGCGCCTGGAGCTCAGGGCCGATCCGCAGCTGTCCCATCTGATAGACGAACGGCTGCACGAGGTCCCACGCCTCCTGGGTCGTCGCGCCGACGGCCGCGTTCACCGTCATGAAGGTGCGCGGCTCCTGGCCGTGCTCCGTCGGCGTGAACGAGTCGCGGTAGAGCTCCATCGCAGCGGAGGCGCCCCGGCCGGCGAAGTGGTTGGCGAAGACGTACGGCAGGCCGAGCGCCGCAGCGAGCTGTGCCGAATAGCCGCTCGAGCCCAGCAGCCACACCTGCGCCGCCTCATCGACGCGAGGAGTGGCGTGCATGAGGTGCTGCCGGCCTCCGGGCACGGGGAATGCTGCGCCGGCCGGCGACAGGAGGGCGAGGATGTCGACGATGTGCTGCGGGAACTGCTCGACCGGATCGATCTGCTTCCCGTCCCGGTCGACGAACCGCCCCTCCCCCAGGTGCCCGCGCATCGCGGCGGACGTGTACGGGTCCGTGCCGGGCGCGCGGCCGATGCCCAGATCGACGCGGTCTCCGTACACAGCGCTGAGCAGGGAGAACTGCTCTGCAACGGCGAGCGGCGCGTGGTTGGGCAGCATCACTCCGCCGGATCCCAGTCGGATGCGCGAGGTGTTCTGCCCGAGGTGCATGAGCTCCGTCGCCGGGGTGGTCGAGGCTACTGCGGGCATATTGTGGTGCTCCGCGACCCAGTAGCGGGTGAAGCCCAGCCGGTCCGCGACCTCGACCAGCTCCTTCGATGCCACGAGGGCCTGGCCGGTCGTCTGGCCCTGTCTGACGGGGATGAGGTCGAGGAGCGAAAGGGCAGGCGTAGTCGTCATGTCCGTGGCAACACCGAGGTGCGCGGGGTTCTTCCCACGCGGCTCGAGTGTCCGGTATCGCCCGCTGGAACAGCCCGCACGCGCTCCGTCCGCTGCTATAGCCTGTGCGCTTGATGCACGCGCGAGTCGTGCACGCACACAGTCGATGGAGGACATGCACCATGCGGGACGAGCACGCGACGACGCCGACCGATCCTGTGGCGGAACGACGGACGGAGCGCAACGCCCGGATCGCCGTGACCATCTTCCCGCTGCTCGTCATTGCAGGCGGACTGATCGGCTTCTTCGGCTCCGACTCGATCAGCCCACTGGGGCCGACGATCCCGTGGGGCCTCGGCGTCATCATGTTCTTCATGGGCGTCACGCTCACGCTGCCTGACTTCACCCGCATCGCGAAGCGCCCCTGGGTCGTCCTGCTGGGCACCGGCAGCCAGTTCATCGTCATGCCGCTGGCCGGCTGGGCCATCGCGCAGGTGCTCGGACTGCCGCCCGCCCTGGCGATCGGCGTCATCCTGGTCGGCTGCGCTCCGGGCGGGACCGCGTCGAACGTCGTCACCTACCTCGCGAAGGGCGACGTCGCACTGTCCGTCTCCATCACGACCGTGTCGACGCTGCTCGCGCCCCTCCTCACACCGGTCCTCACGCTGTGGCTCGCGGGCTCGTACATGGACGTGTCCGCGAGCTCGATGATGGTCTCGATCGTCCAGACCGTGCTGCTGCCGGTGATCGGCGGCGTCATCGTGCGGGCGCTCTTCTCCCGCCTCATCGATGTCCTGGGACCGATCCTGCCGTGGCTGTCCACGGTCGCGATCGCCTACGTCGTGGCGGTCGTCGTCGCAGGGTCGGCGGGGTCCCTCCTGCAGGCCGGCGCACTGGTGCTCCTGGCGGTCGTGCTGCACAACGTCGTCGGACTGGCGCTGGGTTACCTCGCAGCACGGGCCGCGGGCCTGGACGGGGCCGCCCGACGTGCACTGTCGTTCGAGGTCGGTCTGCAGAACTCCGGGCTCGCATCGTCACTGGCGGCGACCCACTTCCCGACCGAACCCACCGCGGCGCTGCCCGGCGCGGTGTTCTCCGTGTGGCACAACGTGTCCGGTGCAATCCTCGCGGCGTTCTTCGCCCGTCGTCCGCTGAAGGGCTGAGGGGCTGCGCCAGACTCAGCGCATGACACAGCGATAGACACCAACTTTCATCAGACCGCACAGGAAAGAAGTCGTGCGGCCTGATGAAAGCTGGTGCATACGGCTGCAGCTGGTGCGAAGGCACTGACCTCAGCCCAGTGCGTTCGCGAAGCCCTCCTCGAGCACGTCGAACGCCTCGTTCAGCAGCTCATCGCTGATGGACAGCGGCGGGAGGAAGCGCAGAACGTTCCCGAACGTGCCGGTCACCAGCACGAGCACCGCATTCGCAGCAGCATGGTCAGCGATCGCCTTCGCCAGTCCCGGGTTGGGATCGATCGAGTCGCGCTGCACCAGCTCGATGGCCTGCATCGCGCCCCGACCGCGCACATCGCCGATCTCCGGGTGCTTCGCCTGCAGCGCCTCCACGCGGCGCACCAGGATCTCGCCGATCTCGACGGCCCGCTCGACCAGACCGTCCTGCTCATAGGACTCGATGGCACCCAGCGCTGCGGCGACCGCGGCGGGGTTGCCGCCGTACGTGCCGCCCAGACCACCGCCGCCCACCGCGTCCATGATTTCCGCGCGACCGGTCACCGCGGCGAGCGGCAACCCGCCCGCGATGCCCTTCGCCGTCGTGACGATGTCCGGCACGATGCCCTCGTGCTCCGACGCGAACATCCTCCCCGTCCGCGCGAAGCCCGCCTGTACCTCATCCGCGACGAAGACGATGCCGTTCTCACGCGCGTACTCGACGAGCGCGGGCAGGAAGCCCTCCGCCGGCACGATGAAGCCGCCCTCGCCCTGGATCGGCTCGATGACGATCGCAGCGACGTCGTCCGCCCCGACCTGCTTGTCGATCATGCTGATCACGCGCTGCGCCGCGTCCTCGCCGGACACCTTCGTGCCCGCTGCCGCGTCATCGCGGTACGGGTACGACATGGGCGCGCGGTAGACCTCGCCCGCGAACGGGCCGAAGCCCTTCTTGTACGGCGCGACCTTCGAGGTCATCGCCATCGTGAGGTTGGTGCGGCCGTGGTAGGCGTGATCGAACACGACGACGGCGTTGCGCTTCGTGTGGACGCGCGCGATCTTCACCGCGTTCTCCACCGCTTCCGCGCCGGAATTCAGCAGCACGGTCCGCTTCTCGTGGTCACCGGGGGTCAGACGATTGAGTGCCTCTGCGACCTCGACGTACGACTCGTACGGGTTCACCATGAAGCACGTGTGGGTGAAGGCGTCGAGCTGCTCCTTCGCGCGCGCCACCACCCGCTCGTTCGAGTTGCCGACGGTCGTCACCGCGATGCCGGAGCCCAGATCGATGATCTGGTTGCCGTCCGCGTCCTTGAGGATGCCGCCGCCGGCTGCGACGACGTAGGCGGGCATGCCCGAGGCCACACCGGGGGCGACCGCCTTCTTGCGGCGCTCCTCGATCTCCTGCGACCTGGGCCCGGGGATGGCTGTGACGATCCTGCGTTCCTGCGGCAGCGAGGGGCCGCCCTTCTCCAGCTGTGTCATAGGACGAACCTATCCCCCGCCGAGGCCCCTGTCACCACTTCCCGGCCGCCGGCTCCCGCCGCCCACGGCTGACCGGCAGGACCCCACCTGCCGCTGGTCCGAGACGCCGTTGGGCAGAGACGGTGCCGGTCTGAGACGACGTCTGTCAGAAACCGTGCCGGTCAGAGACGACGTTGGTCGACGACGGGGTTCCGCTGGACGCGCGGTCCCGACGGCTCCCTCTTCGACACGACGATCTGGTCCTGCGCGGCGACGACCAGTTCCTCCGGTCCCGTGGGCTCGGACTGGCCCTCAGTGCCAGCCGTCCCCTCAGCTTCCCCCGCCGGCTGCCCTTCGGCACCCTTCACCACGACGTGCAGCTGGGCCTCCGGGTCCACGCTGCGCTTGATGACGGCCAGGGCGACGGGTCCCAGCTCCCAGTGGAGCGCCGATGTCGTCACTGAGCCCACGGACCGCATCTGGCCGCGGACCTCGGCCCGGACCTCGGCGCCGGATTCCGGCACGATGTGGCCCGACCCGTCGAGGTGGAGGAACACGATCCGGCGGGGCGGCTGGCCCAGGTTGTGCACCCGGGCGACGGCCTCCTGCCCGCGGTAGCAGCCCTTCGCGAGGTGGACCGCGGTCCGCAGCACGTCGAGCTCTCCCACGAGCGCGCGGTGGTCGACCTCCGGTGCGGCAGGGCGCCAGGCCTCCACCCGCAGCGCGTCCCACGCGTCGCGGCCGGCGACTGCCAGGCCGTCGTGCTGCCACTCGCGCAGCACGGCGCGGTCGACGACGGCGATGCGGAAGTCGATGTCAGCACCGGGGTGATCCTCGGAGGCGACCCGCGCACCCAGGTCGACCGCGGCGTAGGAGGTGGACCCCGCCCCGATCGCCGGCCAGGGGTCGTTCCACACGATCGCAGTGGCGAGGTCCTCCGGCGGTGCGCCGATGAAGCCCACGGCCTGATAGGAGTCGGTCACATCGATGATCTCGACGCGCATCATGAACCGCATGCGGTCGAGGAAGTCGATCGCCTCGTCGGTGCGGACGTCGGAGAGCGCCCAAAGGACCTCGCCGTCGTCGATCAGCCGCAGCCACCCCTCGATGTGCCCGGTGGGCGAGAGCACGAGGGTCTCCGTCGAGACGTGCGGCGCGAGCGCATCGACCTTCTGCGTCGTCAGCGTGTTGAGGAAGGTCAGGCGGTCCGCCCCCTCGAAGCGGAAGACGCGCGTCGCGGACAGGTCCGCCAGCGCAGTCCCATCCGCCAGCTGCCGCTGCTCGCGCAGGGGCATCCCGAAGTGCGCGACCTCGCCCGCGTGCTCCTCCATGCCGAAGACGGCGGAGGACCGCGGGAATATCAGAGAATTCTTGGGTGTGGTCATTGTGCGGCTCCTTCGTCGTGGCGGCGAGGTCCGCCCGTTCATCCGATGATGTCGCGGAGGGCGTCCTCGAGCCCTGACACTTCATCCCTCATGTCATCGACCAGCTGGTTCAGCAGGTCTCCCCCTGAGTCCAATGCCCCGAGCACCGGTCCGTATTCCGACGCGTCGTCGCACGCCCCGCGCACCGCGGTGCGGAAGTCGTCGATCGGCTGGGAGACGGAGTCCATGACGCCGGTCAGATCGATCGCGTCGAGGGTGTCCGCACCGGCGCACAGCGAGTCGAGCGCGTCCGCGCCCTGCGTCGCGATGTCGCCGATCGAGCTGAACGAATCTCCCCATCCCACCGACGCGGGGTTCCGCAGCGAGCCCGTCTCCAGGTCGACGACTGTGGCGACGTCGATGAGCGTGGGCGCGGCCTCCTCGACCAGCGTGTCCGCGACGGTGAGCGCTTCATCTGCGGCCGCGAGATCATCGCGCAGACCCGGGATCCAGCCCAGCTGGGGCATCGGGAAGGCGGCGAACTCCTCCTGCGCGTCATCCAGGGCGGTCCGCACGGCGGCGAGTTCCGCCTCGGCGGTGGTGGGATCGGTGAGGAGTGTCTCGAAGAGCGTCTCGGAGCTGTCCGTGGCCGCATCCAGGGCGGTCGACAGGCGGTCGACCCGATTCATCACGGTGACCGCGCACGCTGCGGCGACCAGTCCCAGCGTGAGGACGATGATCCCCGCCGACACGACCAGGCCGGGCCAGCGGCGACGGCGGTCGGCCGGACGAGGGGCGGTGCCCGCGGGAGAGCCGGACCCGGCAGACCCCAGCACGGCGGTCGGCTCGTTCACCAGAGCCCGTTCACGGGAGCACCTGCGCGTCAGCCCAGGACTGAAGGAGTGGTGCGCTGCAGGTCAGCAGAGACGTGGGAGGCGGGCTCATAGCCGTTGGCGGCCATCTCCCACACCCACATGAGGCGGCCCTCGACCAGTCCGTACATGCGGCTGGAGGCCCGGTAGTCGAGGGCGTTCGGGGTCTTCACCCCACCGTCGGAGACGAGGTCGACGCGCGGTCCCGCGATCCGTCCCGCGTAGTGCTCCATGAGCCCGTGGGGATAGGCGAGCGCCACTTCGATGTCGAAGTCGTTGCGCTCCGTGCGGAGCTCTTCGACCGCAGCGGCACTGGTGTACGGCGTGTCAGCGGTGGGCGGCATGAGGCCGGGTCCGGTGTCGTGGTCACCGCGGGGACGGGCCAGCTGCCAGATACCGGTCTCCACGCCCAGCAGAGCGCCGGGGGTCGCATCAGCGTCGTCGAACCACGTGCGGCAGGTGTAGAGCAGGTACGGCTGATCGCCCTCGATCGAGAATTCGGCGCGCTGGAACACGCGCCGTTCATCCGCATCGGTGTAGACGACCGCACCGTGGCCCTCCCACGTGCCGATCAGCCACGCGAGCGGAACGAGCTCAGGCTGCAGATCGACCGGGATCTCGACGGGCATCGGTCAGCGCTTCACCTTGAACAGGCTGGTCACGACCTTCACGCCCACAGCCAGGGCACCCAGGCCGACGATCGCGACGAGAGCTTCAAAGAACAGGACAAGTCCGGTAAATTCCTCCATGCGCGGCAGTCTATCCCAGCACCGGGACACGCTCACATCGGGAGTGCGCGCCCCTGACGATCCGCGACGATCCGGGTGCTCCTTCTCAGACCGGGCCGGCGACGCGGGTCAGGACGTAGACGACCACGCCGCCCAGGGCGATGGGCGCCGCACCCAGAGAGGCGTGCACCGCGAAGAGCCTCGCCTTGTCCCGACGGCGCGCCTCGGTCAGCGCAGCGGCCTGGTACTTCGATTCGGCGATGAGGCCCAGGAGCCGGTCCACGGCCGCGGCGAGGACGCCCATGACCGCACCCAGACCGCCGGCCAGCACGAGCACGGCCGACTCCCCGCCGACGGCGACGGCCGCGATCAGACCGCCCACGGTTCCGGCGACGATGGCGAGCGGCGAGGTGTAGCGGGCCGGCCAGGGAAGCGCGGTGGCGGCGAGCGCGAGGACGACCGCGACGAGGCCGGACAGGATCGTCGTGTGGTCGTTCGTGAGTCGGAACGCCGCCACCCACGTGGCCGCGGACAGGATGATGGCGAGTCCGGCGACCTGGGCCGACACGTTCACGGTCGCGTGGGACGCGCCGAGCCCGCGCGTCAGGTTCTGCACGAACGCCCACAGGAGTCCCATCCCGACCAGGATGGGCAGCCATTCGAGGAAGGGGCCCTCCTCCGCGAGCACGGTCGCCACGACGCCTGCTCCGCCGAAGACCGCGAGCATGATCGAGGTCGCCCGCGGCTGCGGCGAGTCCGTCAGCCGGGGCCAGCCGTAGGCGAAGACCAGCATGACGAGCAGCGCCCCCGGGGCGAAGGCCATCGACGGCTTCAGCAGGTATTCGCCCACGAAGGTCGAGGCGCCGAGCACCAGGGTCAGGCACACGGCGATCGCGACTCGCATCCATCTCAACACCCCTCCATCCTGCAACACCCAGCGCTCAACGTCGCATCGGCGCGCTCCGCGCACAGGGAATCCCCACGCCCGCGCGCATGTTCACACCGATGTTCCCGCCGGGACGGCGACGTGCATATCGGGCGGCCGAGGGCCAAGCTGGGAGCTAGAGAACGGCTCACCCCCGCGCGGTGAACGCGCACGACGATTCGTGCACACGACGACTTGGAGGACGCAGATGACCCACACGAACGCCCCGACGCCCGCCGCCGCACCCCGCACGATCACCCTGACCTCCCTGGATGCCGCGCAGGAGGTCCTCGCAGCTGCGACGCAGGCCGACGGCATCGCGCCGATCTCCGACGGCCTCCTCGAGGCGGCGGCCGACGGCAGCGCCGTGATCCTCGGGATCGTCGACGTCCCGTCAGACACGGCCACCGCAGGCGGGCCGGACTCACCCGACGTCCCGCTGGCCGGCGTCGGCGTCGCCGCCCTGCAGGGCGAGCGCTGGGCCGCGGAGGCCGTCGTGACCCCGGAACACCGCCGCCGAGGCCTGGGCCGGGCCCTCGTCGCCGCTCTCACCGAGGCGGCCCGGGCCTCGGGCGGGGACCCGTGGTTCTGGTCCCACGGCGACCACCCCGCAGCATCCCACCTCGCAGAGGAGTCCGGGCGCCGCCGGGCCCGTGAGCTGCTGCAGCTCACGACGGACGGGGCCCCCACGCTGCCGGCTGCGACCGTGCCCGACGGCGTGGTGCTGCGCGACGTGCGGCCCGATGACGCAGACGCCTGGGCGGCGGTGAACAACGCCGCGTTCAGCTGGCACCCCGAACAGGGCGGCCAGGATCCCGCGGACTACCGCCGGCGGACCGGCGAGAGCGACTTCGACCCCAGGACGGTCGTCATCGCGGAGCGGACCGACGACGGACGGGTCCTCGGCTTCCACGAGACGAAGCGGCACGCCGAGCACCCGTCCGGCCTCGCGATGGGCGAGGTCCACGTGATCGGCGTCGACCCCGAGGTGCATGCGCGGGGCCTGGGCCGCGCGCTGCTCGTCGAGGGCATGGCGAGGATGATCGCGGACGGCGCGGAGGCGATCGAACTGTACGTCGAGAGCGACAACGAGAAGGCCCTGCCGCTGTACAGGGACGTCGGATTCTCACGTACGGTTGTCCATGTGAGCTACGAGCCGCCGGAGAGCCCCCATGACTGATGAGTCGCAGACGACGTATGACGTGACGACCTTCGGCGTGGAGCACGATCTCCCCGCCGCGGCAGACCGGTTCCTGGACCGCGAGCTGTCCTGGCTGGCCTTCAACGAGCGCGTCCTGGACATGGCCGCGGACACCACTCTGCCGTTGCTCGAGCGCACGAACTTCCTGTCGATCTTCGCGTCCAACCTCGACGAGTTCTTCATGGTCCGCGTCGCGGGGCTCAAGCGGCGGATCTCGACCGGGCTCGCCGTTCCGTCGGTCACCGGCACGCAGCCGCGCACCGCGATGCGCTCGATCACGAAGACCGCCCGCGGCCTCGTGCGTCGCCATGCGGAGCTCTACCGCGACGACATCATGCCCCGCCTCGAGGCGGAGGGGATCTACGTCGTCGGTCTCGAGGACCTCACGGAGTCGGAGCTCGACGGGGTCTCAGAGCTCTTCAGCGAACGGGTGTTCCCCGTCCTCACACCCCTCGCGGTCGATCCCGCCCACCCCTTCCCGTACGTGTCCGGGCTCTCCCTCAACCTGGGCGTCGTGCTGCGGCACCCGCGCTCCGGCGCAGAGCACTTCGCACGCGTCAAGGTGCCGCCGGTCCTGCCGCGGTTCATCAACGTGTCGGAGTTCGTGGGCCCCGGCGCCTCGGCCGCACTCGCACCCGGCGCGGAGACCCCGGTCAGCCCGGAGACGCCCGCCCGGTTCCTGCCGATCGAGGACGTCATCACCGCACACCTCGACTCCCTGTTCGAGGGCATGGAGATCGTGTCCGCCGCATGCTTCCGGATCACGCGCAACGAGGACCTCGAGGTCGAGGAGGACGACGCGGAGAACCTCCTCAAGGCGCTCGAGAAGGAGCTGGAGCGGCGCCGTTTCGGACCCGCCGTCCGCCTCGAGATCACCGAGGACATGCACCCGCGCGTGCGCGAGCTGCTCGTGAACGAGCTGGCGATCGACGAATCGGAGATCTACGAGCTGCCGACCCCGCTCGACCTGCGCGGGCTCGACATCATCGCCGACATCCCGCGGGAGGACCTCCACTTCAGGAAGGCCGTGCCGATCGTCAGCCGCGACCTGGCGGAGGCCGAATCGTCGGATCAGCCGGACGTCTTCGGCGCCCTCAGGGACCGCGAGATCCTCGTGCAGCATCCCTACGAATCCTTCTCCACGAGCGTGCAGGCGTTCATCGAACAGGCCGCTGCCGACCCGCACGTCGTCGCGATCAAGCAGTCGCTCTACCGCACCAGCGGAGACTCCCCCATCGTCGACGCCCTGATCGAGGCGGCCCAGGCCGGCAAGCAGGTGCTGGCGGTCGTGGAGATCAAGGCCCGGTTCGACGAGGCGAACAACATCACGTGGGCCCGCAAGCTCGAACGGGCGGGGGTCCACGTCGTCTACGGCATCGTGGGGCTCAAGACGCACGCGAAGCTCTGCCTCGTCGTCCGTCACGAAGCGGGCGGTCTGCGCCGCTACTGCCACGTGGGCACCGGCAACTACCACCCGAAGACCGCGCGCGGCTATGAGGACATGGGCCTGCTCACCGCCGATCCGCAGCTGGGCGCGGACATCGCGAAGCTGTTCAACCAGCTGTCCGGCCTGGCGCCTGGCACCACCTACTCACGCCTGCTCGTGGCGCCTGCGCGCGTGCGCGACGGACTGCTCGAGCACATCGACGAAGCCGCCGCGCGCGCTCGTGCCGGTGAGCGCGCCCGCATCCGCATCAAGGTGAACTCGATCGTCGATGAGCGGATCATCGACCACCTCTACCTGGCCTCCCGCGCGGGGGTGAGCGTCCAGCTGTTCGTCCGGGGGATCTGCGCGATCCGCCCCGGCATCCCGGGGCTGAGCGAGAACATCCAGGTGCGGTCGATCCTGGGCAGGTTCCTCGAGCACTCGCGGGTGTTCGTCTTCGAGTCCGGCGAGGACTACGAGCACACGGAGGCGTACATCGGCTCCGCGGACCTCATGCACCGCAACCTGGACCGCCGGGTCGAGGCGCTCGTGCAGCTGCAGGACCCGCGGCACATCAGCGAGGCGCGGGATCTCTTCGAGCTCGCATTCGCCGACGACACCGCACGCTTCGACCTCGACGGCGAGGGCCTGTGGACGCGCACGTCCGTCGATGCGCACGGCGCTCCGCTCGCCGACTATCAGACCGCACTCCACCGAATCCACCGTCGCCGCTGGTCGAGGCAGCGCGGATGAGCCCCTCATCGGTGAGCAACGCCGGCGAGTCGGCGCGCCTGCACGCGGATGTCCTCGCCGCCGGCTGCGTGCCGTGGCGGGACCGCACCGGGGAGCTCGAGGTGCTGCTGGTCCACCGTCCCCGCTACCGGGACTGGTCCTGGCCCAAGGGCAAGGTCGACAAGGGCGAGACCCTGCCCGAGGCCGCCGTCCGCGAGGTACTCGAGGAGACCGGGTACACGGTCACCCTCGGGCTGCCCCTGCCCAGCTCCCGCTACACCGTGGGCAAGAATCTGCGCAAGCACGTGTCCTACTGGGCCGCAGAGGTCACCGCAAAGCCCACCGGTTCCGTGCACAACCCCCGGGAGATCGACGAGGTCCGATGGGTGACCGCGGAGCGGGCGAAGGCCATGCTCACGCGCTTCGCCGATCGCGATCAGCTCGACAAGGTCATCCATGCCCATTCGACCGGCACCCTGCGAGCGTGGCCGTTCATCATCGTGAGGCACGGCAAGGCCTTCCCCCGCGCCAAGTGGCACGAGATCGAACATGAGCGCCCCCTGCTGGCGATCGGCACCCGACAGTCCCTGGCGCTCACAGGTCTGCTGTCCGCGTGGCAGCTCAAGAAGCTCGTCTCCAGCCCGTGGAAGCGCTGCGTCGCCACACTCGCACCGATGTCCGCCGCGGCGGGGAAGAGCATCCGCAAGCGCACGGCGCTCAGCGAGAAGGCGAATGCGCAGAACCCGCAGAAGACCCGCGCCGTGCTGGAGAAGATCCTCGTGAAGGGGGTGCCGACAGCGCTGTGCACGCACCGTCCGGTCCTGCCGACCGTCCTCGAAGTGCTCGCGGACCACTCGCCCGAAGGCCTCGCGAAATGCCTTCCCCCGCGCGACCCCTACATGAATCCGGGCGAGATCTTGGTCGCCTACGTGCGTCCCGGAACGATCCCGCGCATCGTCGAGTTCGAGCGCTATCGGCCGATCGACACGTGACCTGCGACACGCGCGCCCGCGGCGAAGATACCCGGGTGTGATGAGGATCCCAAGCCTCCCGCGCCCCATTCACCGGCCGTTCACATTCGACTCTCCTACGGGTCATACTGCACTCGTAACGTGGGGTCCGCACACGGGGGTATCCCCTGCACCTGGGGACACCCCCTGGATACCCCTTACACATGGAGCGAAAGGCACCCACGTGAAGCTCAAGCGTTTCGGCACGGCTGCAGCAGTCCTCGCAGCAGGCGCACTCACCCTCTCCGCCTGCGGCGGCGGATCCGGCGGCGGCGAAGGCGGCGAGCCCGCAGCTGACGCCGGCTCGGTCTCCGGCACCCTGATCGGCGGCGGCGCGTCGTCGCAGGAGGCCGCGATGACCGCCTGGACCCAGGGCGTCACGGAGGTCTCCCCCGACCTCACCGTGAACTACGACCCGGTCGGATCCGGCGCGGGCCGTGAGGGCTTCCTCGCCGGCCAGTACTCGTTCGCCGGCTCCGACGCCGCGATGGACGAGGAGGAGCAGGAACAGGCCGCCTCAGTCTGCGGCCCCGAGGGCGTCTTCCACGTCCCGTCCTACATCTCCCCCGTCGCAGTCGCCTTCAACCTCGAGGGCGTCGACACGGTGAACATGGATGCAGAGACCATCGCTCAGGTCTTCGCCGGTGAGATCACCGAGTGGAACGACGAGGCGATCGCAGAGCAGAACGAGGGCACCGAGCTGCCCGACACGCCGATCACCGTCGTGCACCGCTCCGACGACTCCGGCACCACGGAGAACTTCACCGCGTACCTCAACGAGGCCGCCGGTGACGCCTGGGAGTACGACGAGGTCGAGACCTGGCCGTCCGAGATCGCTGCCGAGTCCGCTCAGCAGACCTCCGGCGTCGTGTCCCTCGCGGGCAGCACCGACGGTGCGATCACCTACGCGGACGCCTCGCAGGTCGGCGAGCTCGGCACCGTCGCAGTGGGCGTCGGCGACGAGTACGTCGAGTACTCCTCGGACGCAGCGGCCAAGGCCGTCGACGCATCCGAGGCCAACGACGACGGATCAGTCGAGCTCGACCGCTCCACGGAGGAGGCCGGCGTCTACCCGATCGTCCTCGTCTCCTACCACATCTTCTGCCAGCAGTACCAGGATCAGGAGACCGCTGACCTCGCGAAGGCGTTCGGCCAGTACGTCATCTCCGAGGAGGGCCAGGCTGCCGCTGAGGAATCGGCCGGCTCCGCGCCGATCTCGGAGGACGCACGCACCGCGGCCACCGAGCGCATCGACAACATCACCGTCCAGGGCTGATATACGCTCTCCGGACAGGCCACGGCACTGCCGCCGGTCCACTCACCCAGTGGATCGGCGGCACCGTCGTGTCCGACCATTGATGCGCACGCCACTGAGTACCACCATGGATCCGGCATTCCGTTCCGGACAGTCGAACTCCGAGGGGAGTCATCGTGACTGAGCAGGTCACCGAAGCGAGGAAGAACAATCCCTCGCCCACCACGAAGTCAGCGGGGAACGCCTCCGGGGACAAGATCTTCGCCGGTCTGTCGTACGGCGCTGGCGCCCTCATCCTCGTGGTGCTCGCGTTCGTCGCAGTCTTCCTCGTCACCGAATCGCTGCCCGCGTTGGCGCCCACGGTGTTCTCCAACCAGGATTCGATCAACAGCGCAGACAACTTCTGGGTCTACGTCCTCCCGCTGATCGGCGGCACGGTCATGGCCTCGCTCATCGCGATCCTCATCGCGACGCCGGTCGCGATCGGGATCGCACTGTACATCTCGCACTACGCGCCGCGGCGCATCTCGACGCCGGTCGGCTACGTGATCGACCTGCTGGCCGCGATCCCGTCGGTCGTCTACGGCGCGTGGGGCATGCTCACGCTCTCCACCGCGATGGTGCCGATCTACGGCTGGCTGCACGACACGCTCGGCTTCATCCCCTTCTTCGCCGGCGACCCGTCCACGACCGGCCGCACCCTGCTCACCTCCGGGGTCGTGCTCGCCGTCATGATCCTGCCGATCATCACGTCGCTCTGCCGCGAGATCTTCCTCCAGACGCCCAAGCTGCACGAAGAGGCCGCCCTGGCCCTGGGTGCGACGCAGTGGGAGATGATCAGGATGACCGTCTTCCCGTTCGCACGCGCGGGCATCATCTCCTCCATCATGCTGGGACTGGGCCGCGCCCTGGGTGAGACCATGGCCGTCACGCTCGTCCTGTCCGGCGGCGTGTTCAACCTCAGCCTCATCTCGTCGGGCAACCAGACGATCCCGTCTGAGATCGCGCTCAACTTCCCTGAGGCGTTCGGCATGCGCCAGTCCGAACTCATCGCGGCCGGCCTCATGCTCTTCATCATCACGCTGGCGGTGAACATGGTCGCCCGCGCGATCGTCAACCGCAACAAGGAATTCTCGGGGGCCAACTGATGTCGACAGCAGTGAAGAAGACAGACGAGGGGGCCGCCCCCGAACCGCAGCCGTCGAAGAACGGCACGTCCGCCAAGAAGGGCAACGCCTTCACCGCCGGTCAGAAGCCGCGCTGGGTGTGGGCCGTCGTCCTCGCCGGCGCGCTCATCATCGGTGCGGGCATCACCGTCCTGCTCGGCGGGGAGGGCTTCTCCGTCACCGGCTGGCTCATCTTCTCCGCGATCGTGTTCGTCATCGGCATGTACGTGACGACCCGTGTGATGGAGAACAAGCGCCGTGCGACCGACGGCCTGTGGCGCAATCTGGTGTGGGCGGCGTTCTTCATCGCACTCATCCCGCTGATTTCGCTCCTGTGGACCGTGTTCGCACAGGGACTGCCGACGCTCCTCTCGAATCCGAGCCTGCTCACCGAGGACATGAGCACGACCAACGGAGCCACGGACCAGGCCACCGTCGACGAGGGCGCACCACTGGCCGGCGGATTCGTCCACGGACTCATCGGCACGCTCATGATCACCGTGCTCGCCACGGTCATCTCCGTGCCGATCGGCCTCATGGCATCGATCTACCTGACCGAATACAGCCGGGGCGGCCTGTTCGCGCGGTCCATCACGTTCTTCGTCGACGTCATGACGGGCATCCCCTCGATCGTCGCCGGTCTGTTCGCGTTCGCCGCGGTCAATCTGTTCGTCACGACGTTCCTCGGCACCAGCCCCGCTCATCTCCAGATGGTGAAGATGGGCCTCACCGCGTCGATCGCCCTGTCCGTGCTCATGATCCCGGTGGTCGTTCGGTCGACGGAGGAGATGCTCCGCGTCGTGCCGAACGAGCTGCGCGAAGCGTCCTACGCACTGGGCGTCCGCAAGTGGAAGACGATCATGAAGGTCGTCCTCCCCACGTCGATCTCCGGCATTGCCTCCGGTGTGACGCTCGCGATCGCGCGCGTCGCCGGTGAGACCGCCCCGATCCTCGTGACGGCAGGCTTCCTCGCCACCACCACGTGGAACCCGTTCAACGGATGGATGACGGCGCTGCCGGTCTACATCTATCGTCAGCTCATCAACCCGACGGCTCCCGGCGCTCCACTGCCGTCGGAGCTGCGTGCATGGGCCGCCGCGCTCGTGCTCATCGTCATCGTGATGCTGCTCAACCTCATCGCCCGCATCGTCGCCCAGGCGTTCGCGCCGGCGAAGACCGGACGCTGACCCAGGCGCGAGCCACGCACGAGCAGGCACAGAAGCAAAGGAACGAAGACCCATGGCAAAGCGCATCGACACCGTCGACCTCAACGTCTACTACGGCAGCTTCCTCGCCGTCGAAGATGTGAACATCCGCATCGAGCCCCGGTCGGTCACGGCCTTCATCGGTCCGTCCGGCTGCGGCAAGACCACCTTCCTCCGCACGATCAACCGCATGCATGAGGTGCTGCCCGGCGCATATGCCGACGGCAAGATCCTCCTGGACGGCGACAACATCTACGACCCGGGCGTGGACCCGGTGAACATCCGGGCGGAGGTGGGCATGGTCTTCCAGCGCCCCAACCCGTTCCCCACGATGTCGATCCGTGAGAACGTGCTCGCCGGCTACAAGCTCAACGGCACGCGCCTGTCGAAGTCCGACGCGGATGCGATCCTGGAGAAGTCGCTGCGCGGTGCGAACCTCTGGAACGAGGTGAAGGACCGACTCGACAAGCCGGGCTCCGGACTGTCCGGCGGTCAGCAGCAGCGCCTCTGCATCGCCCGCACCGTCGCCGTCGAGCCGTCCGTCATCCTCATGGACGAGCCGTGCTCCGCGCTCGACCCGATCTCCACGCTGGCCGTCGAGGACCTCATCAACCAGCTCAAGGAGGACTACACGGTCGTCATCGTCACGCACAACATGCAGCAGGCTGCGCGCGTGGCGGACAAGACCGCGTTCTTCAACATCCAGGGCACCGGCAAGCCCGGCCAGCTCATCGAGTACGCGGACACCAAGACGATCTTCCAGAACCCGGAGAACGAGCAGACGCTCAACTACATCTCCGGTCGCTTCGGATGATCCGATGATGTGACCGCACCCTATGTGCGCAGGAGGGGCTCGGACGATCCGTCCGGGCCCCTCCTGCATTCATCACCGTCGCGAGACCCCACCGGGGCTCAGCCCCACCCGGGCTCACACCCAGTTCGAATGCTCAACACTCGCACAGGTCGGCAGCCGATTTCGTCCGCATGTTGAGCTTTCGAACTCACCCCGGGCGCCGTCTGGCTCCCAGCAGGCTGCTTTCGATCACCTCACACACCCATGAAGACGAGCAGCCCGGCGAGCGCCGCGCCCAGGACCGCCGGCACGGGGATCCCCAGCAGGGCCGAGCCGATGACGGGGTAGAGGAAGCGCGTGCGGATATGTCCGCGCCGCCCGGAGAACTGGGTGCCGACGTTCGCGGCGGACACCGTGTAGACGATCGAGACGGGCACCGCGACGGCGAAGGCCGACACGAGCGTGGTGGTCGCCGCGACGCCGTTCGCGATGACGGACTTGAGCGGATCGAGCTTCACCATCCGCACCGCGACAGTCCGGGCGACGCGCCAGCCGGAGGTGACGGTGCCGACCGCCAGTGCCGTCGCGACGAGGAGCCTCACGGGCCAGCCCACGGTGGTGTCCTCCCCCGCCACGAAGTCGATCCCCTCGTAGGCGAGGACGGCCATCGCGAGCACTGCGGCGGACTTCTGGGCGTCCTGCACACCGTGCCCCAGCGACAGGAGCCCCGTCATCACCGCGTCCGCGGCGCGCGCAGTGCGGAACAGCGGCTTGGGCGCAGAGGTGGCGGCCAGCCTGGTGACGACGGCTGTGACCAGAGCGGACAGGCCGAGGACGACCAGCGGGGCGATCAGCAGCGGCAGGATGAGCCGCATCAGCATGCCCTCGAAGTCAGCGACCGCCCCGTAGACCAGCCCGGCGCCCAGCACTCCCCCGACGAGGCTGTAGGACGACGACACCGGCACTGCCAGCATGTACGTCACGATCCCCCAGGCCGTCGCCGCGATCATCCCCGCGACGATGACGGAGAGGATGCCGTGCGGGTCATGCGGCAGAGACACCGTGTTCTCCGCGATCACCAGTGCGACCCCCTGGCCCAGGAGCGCACCGATGAAGTTGAACGTCCCCGACAGCCACAGTGCGACGCGCGGGTTCAGCGCTCGGTTCGCGACGGCGTTGCCGACCGTGACGCCGGCATCATGGAAGCCGTTGACGAAGGCGAAGGCGGTGACGGAGAGGACCGCGACGACGAAGAGCAGCTCCACGTTCCCCGCTCAGGATTCGCGGACGGCGACTTCGGCGACGACTGTGCCGATGGATGTGAAGGAGCGGGCGGCCTCGTAGAACGTCTGCCCCAGCAGGGTCGCGGCGGCCAGATACGCGAGGCCCCTCCGCGCGGCGGGCACCGCGTCGGACACCTGGAGGTGCAGCGCCTCCGCCCGGTAGAAGAGCCGTGACATCGATTCCACGTACTGCCACTGATCCGGTTTGCCCGGCAGCCGCTTGAGCATGCTGTGCGTCTGGTCCGTCGCGTTCGACAGCACGGCGAGCATCTCGAGGACACCCACGGGGAGCTGTTCGAAGGCGGAGGACGACAGCGCGAATCCCACGGATTCCAGCCTGTGGGTGGTCTGGCACAGTGCGTTGGTGAGTCGATAGAGCGCGTCGCGGTCGATCGGCGTGGCGTAGTTCTCCCGCAGTGCCCGCAGCACCGCTGATTCCGCGGCATCCGCCTCGTCGGAGACGGCTGCGAGGCGACCCGCCGCTTCGCGGCGCTCCTCGACGGGGATGCCGGACAGCTCCGCGAGGATCAGACTGCTCTGCCGCAGGCTCGAGGAGAGGCCTGTGAGGTGCGTGAAGTACTCCGCCTCGTGAGACAAACGGCGAAGGCGCACAGGAACACCATCCTCACTGCTTCAGAAGAGTAGGCGGGTGCCGGACTGAGAGCGCCTCTCGGCGATAGGCCGCTCGAAGCGGCGTGTGTTGGAGCCCGGGGCTTCAGCAGCCCGACACCCGGTGTGGCCCGAGGGCCACGGCACCAGTCTAACGACTCACACCCCAGGCAGCACCCCACTCATCACCCGGCGGGCTCACGCCAGTTCGTTCGCGCGATGCGAACGCGCAGATGAGGCGAGGTCGGTCGCCAGCTGCTCGAACGCGCGGGAATCGTCGCGCCGGCCCAGTTCCCAGCGGCCGGCGGCGGCGACCTCGGCGAAGGCGGCCGCCCGCAGCAGGGCCATGGTGAAGTCACCCCGGAAGGCGCCGGCGAGGATCTCGTCCGCGGCGCGCGCGACCTCGTCGGGGCCGGGAGGATCCTCGATCCCCGCCACCAGCTCCGCCAGATACGCGTCGACGCGGATGCGACCGCCCAGACCGTCGGCGCGGGACACGTTGCGGCCGGTCGTGTACTCCTCCGCCGCGCGTCGGGGGCTGCGCACGATCCATTCGCGCAGGGCGTAGAGCCGCCAGAGGACGCCGGGCAGCGAGACGGCCGGCGCTGTGGCCCAGATCTCCGCGATCGCCTCGAGGCCGATCTCATCGGACAGGTGGACGAAGCGGGCGGTCGCCTCGTCGTCACGCGCAGCGCGGTCCGCGTCATCGGCGGCTGCGGGCGCGCCGTCGGTGTTCCCGTAGACCAGCAGCGAGGCCGCGGCGTGCGCGAGTTCGGCCAGCTGGGCGGGGTCCGGGTGGGTGGCGTAGCCCTCGAGATCCGCTTTCGGGAGGGGCTTGTGGTGTCTGCGCATCATGCTCCAGGCTACTCTCCGACTCTGGAGACTCACAGGAATCGGGAAGCACTCAGGCGACGTTTGTACTGTCGTGGGTGGAGTCCCCTCCGCAGCGATCCTGCGGCTGGCCCGGGCACCCCACGAGACGACGCCCCCACACGGCGCGGGCTCCGGCAAGGACCTGAGGAGGACCTATGACGACGAACTCCACTGCGACGAAGGGACTGGGCGCGGCCACGAAGCTCGCGTTCGACAAGAACGGCGAGCTCCGCCCGCAGGCGAAGGGCCTGTTCGAGAAGGCACTGTCCGTCCAGCGGCCGGTCGTGCTCGCCTACATCCGCAGCGTGCGCCGGCGCCATCCGCACGCCTCGCCGGCGGAGATCGCGGAGATCCTCCGCAAGCACTACGTGACCCTGGCGATGGGCGGCGGCGCGGCAGTGGGCGCGACCGCCGTCGTCCCCGGCATCGGCACCGGTGCGGCGCTCGGGCTGGCTGCCGTCGAGACGGGCGGCTTCCTCGAGCTGTCAGCCCTGTACTCGCAGTCGCTCGCAGAGCTGCACGGCATGCAGGTGCGCGAGCCCAAGCGCGCGAACGCGCTCGTCATGGGGCTCATGCTGGGCGGATCCGGCAAGGACCTCGTCCGCCAGTTCTCCGACCAGGTCGACGGCGGCGCGCCCGTCCATTCGAACTTCGGCGCGCTCGTGACGAAGCAGATCCCCTCCGTCGTCATGGACTCGGTGGTGAAGAAGCTGCGGAAGAAGCTCATCCGCACCTACGCCGCACGCACCGGCGGATCGGTCATCGGGCGCGCGCTGCCGTTCGGCGTGGGCGCCGTCGTCGGCGGCACCGCCAACCGCATCATGGCGGGCACCGTCGTGAAGAACGCGCAGAACGCCTTCGGCGACATGCCGAACCACTTCTCCCCTGACCTCGACCCCGCGTCCAGCTCGCCGCTGCGCGATGCGGACATCACCGCAGGCCTGCGCCATCTCATGGCGGCCGCGTCGCGGCGTAGGGGGAAGAAGGACATCGAGGGTGAGACGGTCGACCAGCTGGGACTGCCCGGCATCGACGAGGCGACGGGCGAGAACGGCGACGCGCCCGAGGCCCCCCGCACCTGGCGGCCGGACCCTCGCCTCTGAGGGACCGGGGCTCCCGGAGCACGCTGCGGCCCGCCGCCGCACCTGCCGCGCTCAGCGCGAGGTGCGGCGGCGGGCCGCAGTCGCATCACAGCAGCTGGCGCAGGTTCGCCTTCGCCAGGTCGATCAGCTCATCGCCGCGACCGGACAGGACGGTGCGGACGGCGAAGAGCGCGAAGCCTGCCGCCTGCTCCGCCTTGATGGAGGGCGGCATGGAGAGCTCCTGCCGCTCCACCACTACGTCCAGCAGTGCAGGACCGTCGTGTGCGAGGAATTCCCTCACCGCCTCTTCGAGCTCCTTGGGCTTCTCGACGCGGAATCCCTTGATCCCGACCGCATCCGCGATCGCCGCGAAGTCCGTGCGGCCCAGGTCCGTCGCGTGCGTGACGAACCCGGCGGCCTTCATCTCCAGTTCCACGAAGTTGAGGGAGTCGTTGTTGTAGACGACGGTCTTGACCGGCAGGTCGTGCTGGTTGACAGTGAGCAGCTCCCCCAGGAGCATCGACAGTCCGCCATCGCCGGCCATCGCGACCACCTGGCGATCCGGGTGGCTGGCCTGCGCACCGATCGCCTGGGACAGGGCGTTCGCCATGGAGCCGTGGGTGAAGGACCCGATCAGCCTGCGCTTCCCGTTCATCGTGAGGTGGCGGGCCGCCCACATCACGGGGGAGCCGACGTCCGGCAGGAAGACCGCATCGTCCGTCGCCCCCTCGTCGAGCAGCCGGGTGAGGTACTGCGGGTGGATCCGCCGGCGGGCCGGGGTCGCGAGTTCGTCGAGCTCCTTCCGGGTCCTGCCGTAGTGCTTCACCATCCGGGAGAGGTGCTTCGAGTCCTTCTTCTGTGTGAGCATCGGCAGGAGCGCGTCGACGGTCGAGCGCACATCGCCGACCAGGGGGTGGTCGACCCGGGTGCGGCGCCCGATCTGGCCGCCGCGGATGTCGACCTGGATGACGGTCGCATCCCGCGGGAGGAACTGCGGGTAGGGGAAGTCCGTGCCGAGCATCACGAGCGTCTCCGCCTGCATCATCGCGTGGTAGCCGGACGCGAAGCCCAGCAGCCCCGACATCCCCACGTCATAGGGGTTGTCGTGCTCGATGAACTCCTTGCCGCGCAGCGCGTGGACGATGGGCGCCTGCAGCCTCTCCGCCAACTCGATCACCTGTTCGCGCGCGTCTGCGACGCCCGCGCCTGCGAGGATCGTCACCTTCGTGCAGTCGTTGAGCGCCTGCGCGGCGCCCGCCAGCCCCGGCCCGGCTGGGACGGTGGCGGAGTCGGCGGGGAGGACGGCCTCGGCGGCGGTGTCGATCCGCGTGAGCAGCACGTCACCGGGGATGACGAGCACCGCGGGACCGCGCTGGGACAGAGCCTCGCGCATCGCGATGCGCAGCAGCCGAGGCAGCTGCTCCGCACTGCTGACGTGCTCGATGTAGACGCTGGACTCGCGGAAGAGCTCCTGCGGATGGGTCTCCTGGAAGTACCCCGTGCCGATCTCCTCGCTGGGGATCTGGGCGGCGATCGCCAGCACCGGGACGCGGGAGCGCATCGCGTCGTACAGCCCGTTCACGAGGTGCGTGTTGCCCGGTCCGCAGGAGCCCGCGCAGGCCGCGAGGGAACCGGTGAGCCCGGCCTCGGCGGAGGCGGCGAAGGCGGCGGCCTCCTCGTGCCGGGTGCTGAACCAGCTGATGCCCTCCGTGTCCCGCAGTGCATCGGTGAATCCGTTGAGGGAATCGCCCGCGATCCCGTAGACGCGGCTCACGCCGCTCGCTGCCAGTGTGTCGACGATGTGCTGTGCTGCGGTGGGCATGACGTTCTCCTGACGGATCTGCGGCGTGTGTCCATCTACGAGACTAGCCCGGCGCGCCGCTGAAGTGCAGGGGCGGCCGTGGGCGATGTGCGGCAGGTCAGGGCAGGAGCGCATCGGCAGATCACTGCGCGGTGTGAATCGTCTTCGGAGTGTGCCGCGGCACTTTCGCGGACGGCTTCGAGCGAGCACGCTGGAGGCATGACTGGAGCAACGGAACCTCGCGACCCCTCGGACATCGACAGCGCTGGACAGGGCGGCGGCGCCGGACAGGCATCGGGCACGCCGACCGTCTGGGCGACTCTGCAGGCGCAGGACGCGAACGCACTGATCATCTACCTGACGGAGACGTTCGGCTTCCGGCTCACGGCCCGGTATGACGACGGCGACATGGTCGCCCACGCAGAGCTGCTGTGGCCCGAGGGCGCGGGCGGCCTGATGCTCGGGTCGTACCGGGAGGGCCGCGAGTGGTCGCGCAGGCCCGGCACCGCGGGCACGTACATCGTCGTGCGGGATGTCGATGCGCTGCACGAGCGGGCACGGCGGTCGGGGGCGGAGATCATCGCTGCGCTCGTCGACACCGACTACGGCAGTCGCGAGTTCACGGTGAAGGACCCGGAGGGCAACCTCTGGTCCTTCGGCACCTATCCGGGCACGCCGATGCCCTGAGGGGTGGGCGATGCGTGGGCCGCGCGACGCGTGGACCGCGCGACGCGTGGACCGCGCAGCTGCGCATCGTGCGGCCCACGCACAGCCCACCTCGCCGCGAGTGAGTACAACCTGGCCCAGATTCGGCGCTCGAGGGGCCGGTTTGCACTCACTCGCGACGCGGCGGCGGCCCCACGAGGGCTCGCCACACGTGTGTGCGGATGGCTGCGCAGCTGCTGGATGCGCAGCCGCGCTGGGACGGTAGACTCTGCGTGGGCCTATAGCTCAGTTGGCAGAGCAACGGACTTTTAATCCGTGGGTCGTGGGTTCGATCCCCACTGGGCCCACCCGTCTGATGTCGCAGTCCGTCTGCGGTGGCACAGGTGTCACAGCACAGCCTGTGGCGTCAGTGCACAGCGGAGGCGCCCTGGACCCACTCGTTCAGGGCGCTTCCGCGTTCCGTGCCGGGACCGCCGGCGGCACCCGTGAGGAAGAAGGTGCGGATCATGCCGACAGCCGACGAACTGATCAGCTCTCAGACAGCCGAGGCACTGGCACACGCGCTCCGGACCGTCGTCCCGGACCTCCCCCTCACCCGCCTGCACGCGGCCGCGGCGCAGCTCGAGGGACTGCCCCTGCGTGCACGGGTCGAACAGCTGGAATCAGCACTCCTGGCCGACGTGCCGGGCGACTACGCCGCGCTGGCGCGTGTCGTCAGGAGTGCGCACGGCACCAACCCGACTTTCACCGGCTGGATGATCTGGCCGGTCACGGAGGTGATCGCGTCGAAGGCAGTCGCGGACGGCGGGACAGAGGCGTTCGACGATGCGATGGCCCTGCTCGCGGAGCTCACGGGGCTCCTCACCGCGGAGTTCGCCATCCGCTCTCTCATCACGCACGATCCCGATCGAGCGCTGGCGATCATCCGGACATGGACTGCGTCCTCGGACGTCCATGTCCGCCGGCTCGCGTCCGAGGGCACCCGCCCCCACCTGCCCTGGGCAAAGCGGATCCCAGAGCTCTCGCAAACGCCTGGGGCGACCGTCCCCCTCCTCGAGGACCTCTATCGAGATCCCGCCGAATACGTCCGCCGTTCCGTCGCCAATCACTTCAACGACCTGAGCCGCGACCACGCGGCCCTCGTCATCGGAACGGCCGAGCGCTGGCTCGCTGAACCGGATGGCAGCACGGAACGGGTGGTGCGCCACGGACTGCGCACCCTCATCAAGAGAGGCGATCCCGATGCGCTCGCGCTGCTGGGGTTCCCCTCCGTCGGACAGGCACTTCAGATCGAGGGGCCCGCCGTCGACCGGCAGAGCGTCGCGGTGGGCGAAGCCGTCGAGTTCCACGCCGCGATCCGCAACATCAGTGAGGACGACGTCCGCCTCACCATCGACTACGTCGTGCACCACCTCAAGGCGAACGGACGGCAGTCGCCCAAGACCTTCAAGCTCACGACGATGACTCTGCGTCCTGGTCAGATGACGGAGCTGCGGCGCTCGCATTCGTTCCGTCCCATCAGCACTCGGCGCTACTACCCGGGCGCCCACGCGCTCTCCCTGCAGGTCAACGGAGTTGAAACGACTCGCGCAGAGTTCGAGCTCACGACGAACGGCGTTCCCTGCTCAGTCTGAGCAGGGAACGCCGTGGTGGGCCGACCCACCGAGCCAGGTCGAGCGACGATCAGACCAGCGCGGCGGTCTCCGAGATGATCCGCTGGAGATCCACCGTGCCGGGGCACGCCGTGGACACGACGTCGCTGTGGCCGATGATCTGCGTGTTCGGGTCGATGCCGAAGTCGCGGCAGATGCGGGCGCACAGCTCGGCGGAGGCCGCGTAGGTCGTGGCGTCCGGCGGCCGCGACTGGTCCGCGGAGTGCTCGATGCCGATGCTGCGGCGATTCATCGCCAGATCGCCGGCATGCCAGGAGGTGTCCATCTCATTCACGTACTGGTGCACCGCGCCCTCACCGATGCCGTAATGGGCGCTCACCTGCGCGTTGGGGTCGGCGAACGTCGCGTCCGCAGCGGCGAGCGTGCCGACGATGTAGTGGATGACGATGCGGTCGACGCTGCTGCCGTTGCGACCGGTGTTGAAGTTCGGGCTTCCCTTCCAGAGGGCCATGCTCACTCACCCTCTCCGCGGCCCAGTGGGCAGCCGGTCAGGTTCGCGGGGTTGGACATCTCCCCACCGTCGCCGTCGGTGGTGCGGAACTGAGTGAAGTCGCGGTCCGAGGCCTGGGCCGCGCTCGCGCCGAAGACCAGGGTGGCCCCCAGCGCGGCGGCTCCTGCACCTCCGGTCATGAAGAGTCTGCGTCGGGTCACTGCTGAGTTCTTCGTGGGGATACTCATGGCTACGACGCTATGTACGACCCGTGACCAGGATCAATGACGCCCGAGTGAACTCGCAGTGGGAAGAGTCGCAACGTCCCGAAGTCGGACAGCATGACCGCCTTCCACTCCACGCCGGACCACGAGCTGAGCAGGCTGCCGGGGGTCGTAAGGGTGAACACCTCGGAGCGGATGGTGCTGACCGATATGTCGCGGTTGGGCTCATGAACCACCGAGGACAGCCTCGGATCCTCTGAACCTCCAAGACCTTTCGCTTCGGTCAGGTGGTGCCGTCGGGCCTCTCGTCGCCGTCCATCCTCGACCCGCGCTGCTTCGCTCGCCGTCGGGCGACACCGGGCCCGACGAACCACCAGACGATGACGATCGAGACCACGACCACCAACCAGTAGATCAACCAGAAGGCGCCGGCGAGACCAACGACCGCGATTCCGGCGAAGAGGAGGGCACCGGTGATTCCCGAGGCCAGGCAGCAACGCCGCCAGATCCTCTGCTGCTCATCGACCGAGGACCGATCAGTTTCGGCATTGGGCCCCTCCTGGTCCTTCCCTGCGAACTTCGCATCCATGGCTCTGATCGCGGAGGGTCCGAAGACCACGGTGAAGCCGATGTAGGTCGCGGAGAGACCATGCGCGAAGTTCGAATCGCTCCCGCTGCTCAGATCGATGTAGGTGAGGACGAGGAGGGCGAGATCGATCAACGGGGTCGCGATCAGGAACACGATTCCCACCCGGGGCGCACCGAGGAGGTATCTGATGGCCAGACCTCCGACGAGGAACGCCCAGAAGGCGATCTCGGCGGCAACGATCGATCCGATGAGCATCGTTCCACCCTGAGTCGTCACGCGTCCGCAGGTCAATGCCCCTAACGGAAGTCGGAGACCTCGACCTCATCGGCGGAAGACGAGCCCAGAGCCGCGATGAACGACCACGCATCCGGCCGTGAGCCATCGACGTCGTAGAGCCCGTAGTGCTCAGCCAGCTCGAAGGAGCTCGTCGAACGGGTGTTCCACAGTGCCCGCTGCGGATCTGCGGCCAGCGCCGCGATTCCTCGCGCCAGCAGCATGGGGGTCTCGGAGATGACGAAGTCGTACGGCGGCACGGCATCGGCGCGACCGCGGTTCGCCTCGGCAGCCGTCCTCCAGGTCTCTTCGGTGACCCCGAATGCATCGAGCATCATCTCCGAGCGCAGCCAGCCCGGTGTCACGGAGACCGCCGTACCGCCACGGGCCTCCAGATCGTGCCCCTCGGTGAACGCCAGCCGGTCGACGGCCGTCTTGGTGAGGTCGAGGAAGACCGTGGATCGGTACTGGTGGGCGTTGTACTCCCGAGTGCCGTCGGTGACCTCCACGACGAGCCCACCCGTGGTCCGGCTGAGCAGACCGAGAGCAGCATGACTGGTGATGAGGTGGGTCATGAAGCCGGTCTCGAACAGCTTCATCCCGCGTTCCCAGTCGAAGGACCAGAGCGGGACGTCGAAATCGACGTATGCCTCTCCCCCGATGTCGTTCACGAGGATGTCGAGGCGCCCCTGCTCGGATTCGATCCGTTCGATGAGCGACTCGACCTGCTCGTGGTCCCGATGGTCCACAGCGATCGCGGTAGCCGTCCCACCGGCATCGGTGATGAGTGCCGCAGTCTCCTCGATCGTCTCCTCGCGGTCATAGTCCGAGGCGTGCGCCCGCGTGGAGCGTCCGGTGCAGTACACGTGCGCACCAGCGGCGGCGAGTTCTCGGGCGATCGTGCGGCCCGCCCCGCGCGTCGCACCCGTCACCAGTGCGATCCGGTCGTCCAGTGGTGATGCATCCACAGTGAGTCCCTCCATGTCGATCCCTCCAAATCGATTCCTCCAGTGCCCACCCACCGTCTCAGCCATTCCGGACACCCTCTGTCGAGAATGGCCTAGGATTCGCTCATGAGGACCTCACGGATGCTCGCCATCCTGCTGGAGCTCGGGAACGCACGTCCCACCACCGCACAGGCACTGGCAGATCGGCACGAGGTGTCGACACGCACGATCCAGCGCGATATCGCCTCGCTGCAGCAGATCGGCGTGCCGGTGTGGACCCGCACCGGGCCAGCAGGCGGCGTCGGACTGGTGGAGGGATGGCGTTCACCCGTCACCGGAATGACAGCCGTCGAACTGCAGACGCTGATCATCGGGGAGGCGGGCTCACGGGACCTCGGGCTGCACGACGATTTCACCGCCGCACGGCTCAAGATGCTGGCCGCCGGGTCGACACTGGGGCCGAGCCCCGAGCACACCCACGAGCGCTTCCTCCTCGACAACGAGGCGTGGTTCACCCCGACCGACCGGCCCACGTCCCTGGCGGAGGTGGCGCGCAGCGTCTGGGAGGGTCGACGCCTCTCATTCGACTACACCTCCCGTCCACCCGTCGACGCAGCCGCGAGCGGGTCCCCGCCAGCGGAGGTCTCTCCACGACATCGTGCAGTGGATCCGCTCGGCCTCGTCCTCAAGACCGATCGCTGGTACCTCGTCGCCGCACGGCGCGGCACCCCGCGCACGTATCGGCTCTCCAGGATGTCCCACGTCGAGGTCCACCCGGAGCCTGCTGCAAGGCCGGCGGACTTCTCGCTGGCTGAGTACTGGCGAGAATCGCGCGGGGCCTTCGAAGCGTCCCTCGCCAGGCTTCCGGTGCGCCTGTCGCTGCCGACGGCCTCCGCCGAGGCCCTGGTCGCGGCCGTGCCCGGCGCGGGCACCCGAACGGCGATCGGAGGAGCGGACAGAGGAGGCGAGCGCGTGGAGATCCGCCTGCGGATGGAATCTGTGGCGATCGCGAGCTCCCAGCTCATGGCAGTACCAGGAGTCGAGGTGCTCGAACCCGCGTCGCTGCGCCGGGCGATCCACGACAGGGCAGAGGCCCTGAGGATCTGCAATCAGCCGCGCGAAGCGGACGACGCCACCGTGTGAGACCTCAGTCCAGGCAGAACTCGTTGCCCTCCGGATCGGCCATGACGATGAAGCCGTGGCTGAACGGCGGTGCGGGGTCGAAGCGCTCCAGCCGCGTCGCACCGAGCGCCACCAGGCGGTCACACTCGCGCTCGAACGCCTCCATCCGCTCTTCCCCCTCAAGTCCGGGCGCGGCGCGCACGTCCAGATGCACCCGGTTCTTCGCGGTCTTGCCCTCCGGCACCTGCTGGAAGAAGATCCGCGGGCCTGCTCCGTCCGGGTCCTCCAGCGCGGATGAGCTGTTCCACTGGTCCTGCGGGACACCGGCCTGCTCGAGGAACTCATCCCACGCGGCCATGGCATCCGCGCCGGGTGAGAGCTCCACTCCCGGCGGCGCCGGATGCGCGTACCCCAGCGCCTCGCCCCAGAAGGCGGAGAGCCCACGCGGGTCGCGCGCGTCGAACGTGACCTGCACGGTTCGGCTCATGCTCCGCCACCTCCTCCGGACCCTGCGGCGTCTCCCCGCGAGTGCAGATACAGATCCCTCAGCAGGCACACCTCCGACAGGTGATGGATGAGTTCGCGATGGATGTGGAGCACCAGCTGCGACATCGGATCCTCCGCGAACGGCCCCTCCGCCTCTCCGCACGGTCGGGCCAGTCCGTCCTCGCCCAGAGCCTCGACTCCGGCCAGCCACCGCGCGAGCTCCTCGTCCAGCTGCGCGAGTGCACCGTCCGCCGTCGCCGCATAGTCGAAGGTGAAGTAGTCCACCGGTTCGCGTCCGAAGTGCGAGGCGTTCCGCATCGCCAACACTCCCACGATCACGTGGCCCAGCCGCCATGCGATGGTCGTGAACGGTGCAGGGACGGGCTCCCAGAAGTACTCGTCATCCGTCAGGCCGCTCAGGCGCTCACGGAGCAGGTGATCCCAATGCCACGTGAACTGATCCCGGAGACTGCTGTTCCACTCGATTCGACCACTCATGATGCGCCCCTCCCCGTCGATGGGCACGACCCTCACCCACCAGGCCGCACCCGATACTTCACATGCGTCACTCCTGGGCCTTCCGCCACACGGAGGATCTCCAGCCCCACAGGCGCCTCGACCACATCGTCGAACAGCCTCCGACCGCGCCCCAGCAGCACCGGCACGAGGTGCAGCTGCAGTTCATCCAGGTGGCCACCGCGCAGCCCCTGCCGGATCGCGCCTCCGCCGTGGAGTCCGACCGCCCTGTCGTCCGCCTCGTAGCGCGCCAGCGCCCACGCCTCCTCGAACGACTCGACGAAGTGGAACGTCGACCCCTCCCGCACGTCGTCCGCCCGCGGTCTGTGGGTCACGACGAACAGCGGCACCTCGAACGGCGGCCGAGGCCCCCACGAGGCCTGCGCGTGCTCGTAGCTGTCCCGCCCCATGACCAGCGCACCCATCCGCTCGAACTCGGGGCGCAGGATGTCATCGGCGGTGAGCTGCGCCCGATCCCCGACGTCGCGGCCGAACCACCGGTGCAGCACCCCCCGGCCTCGCCCAATGGATTGTGCGCGCTCGGGTCCGCCCCGGTGTAGAAGCCGTCGAGCGAGACACTCAGATTCGCGATCGTGGTCATATGCACCTTCCGTGACGGCGCCGATCGGTCACCCGCCATGTTACGCACGTCACCATTTCGTGCGGAACCGTTCACGGGCGGTGGCCAGGACCTGGAGTCGCCCGCAGGCAAGATCCTGCGCCTCACGCCCGATGGCGGCGTTCCGGAGGACAGCCCGTTCGCAGACTCCCTCGTCTACAGCCTGGGCCACCGCAACCCGCAGGGGCTCGACTGGGCGGACGACGGGACCCTCTACCCGAGCGAATTCGGGCAGGACACGTGGGACGAGCTCAACATCATCGAACCCGGAGCGAACTACGGGTGGCCGGATGTGGAGGGCATCGGCGGGGACGATGAGTTCGTCGATCCCGTCAAGCAGCGGGAGCCAGCGGAGGCAAGCCCGTCCGGACTCGCGGTCTCCGGCGACTCGATCGTCATCGCGAGCCTGCGCGGCGAGCGTGTGTGGGAGGCGCCGGTGGGGTGAGGTCGTTCAGCCTCCGCTCTGTGCGGGGCCTCCCCGCAGACCGGCCCGCTCGATGTGGCTGCGCGCATGGACGACCGCGTCACCGAGGTCGTCGAACAGGTGACGGGAGTGCCGCAGCGCCCGCAGAACGCCCACGGTGCGGAAGAGCTCCTCATGCCGTGCTTGCACACCCTTGATGAGCACCGTGACACCGCGCCTCTCGAGCGACTTCACGATGTCCTCCAGCACATGCGCGCCCGTCGCGTCGATGACCTCGACGGAGGACATGCGCAGGATGACCACGTGGATGTCGTCGAACGCCATCACCTCGTCGAAGATCCTGTCGCCGGACGCGAAGATCAGCGGTCCGTCGAAGCGGACGATCGCGATCCTCTCGTCCCCGGGCTCCGGCTCGCCGGGCACGGCCTCGCGCGTCACCCGCGTGACCCGCGCCAGGTTCCGAAGCGCGAAGAACGCCGCGACGACGACCCCGATGACCACCGCGATGATCAGGTCGAACGCCACCGTCACGATCGCGGTCAGCAGGAAGGCTGCGGCATCCGCCCGGGTCGACCGCATGATCGACGCGGCCGTCGCCCAGTTCACCATCCGCCAGGCGGTCAGCATGAGGATCCCCGCCAGCGCCGCCAGCGGGATCATGCCGACGGGTCCTGCCGCGAAGAGCACGACGCAGAGCAGGACGACCGCGTGGACGACGGACGCGAGCCGCGTGCGGGCGCCCGCACGGATGTTGACCGCGGTGCGGGCGATCGCCCCCGTCGCCGGCATGCCGCCGAACAGCCCCGCGCCCACGGACGCGATGCCCTGCCCCACGAGCTCCCGGTCCGCGTTGTACGGACCGGTGTTCGCCATCGACGCGGCGACGCGGGCGGACAGCAGCGATTCGATCGCGGCCAGCGCCGCGACTGCGACGACCGGCCCCGCGAGGTCCGGCAGGGCAGCAACGTCGAACGTCGGCAGCGACGGCGCGGGCAGCCCCGACGGCAGCGCACCGATGACGGCCAGCGGTGTGGGAAGCGCGAGGCAGAGGAGGGTCGCCACGACGATGCCCAGCAGCGACCCGGGCACGGACGGATGGATGCGTCCCGCCACGAGCATGCACGCGATGACGACGACCGCGATGCCCACGGCCCACGCGACGTAGCCCCAGTCCGCCTCCGCGATCGACTGCAGAGCCGCGACGAGCGCGTTCGTGCTGTGGCCACCGGCGCCCACACCCTCGGGCGACGTGACCGAGGGGATCTGCTGCAGGAAGATGATGACGCCGATCCCCAGGGTGAATCCTTCGATGACGGGCCACGGGATGACGCCCACGGTCCGCCCCAGCTTCAGCAGTCCGGCGAGTGCCACGAGCACCCCGGCGAGGATCGACACCACCGCGACCGCCCCCGCCCCATGGGAGGCGACGATCGGCAGGAGCACGACGACCATCGCGCCGGTCGGGCCTGACACCTGCACGTTCGACCCACCGAACACGGCGGCGAGGAAGCCCGCGACGATCGCGGTGATGAGACCCTCGCTCGCGCTGAGCCCAGAGCTCACGCCGAAGCCGAGGGCCAGCGGGAGCGCGACGATGCCGACCGTCACGCCGGCCACCAGATCCGCCCGCCAGGTCGCGCGCAGGTCCGCGTAGTCCCGCCGGCCCGGGCGCAGGCTGCGCAGGTGCCCGCGCATGCGGGCGAACACCGAGGACCCTGCCGACACAGCCTGGGCGGTCACCGGCCCACCTGCTCGGCGCTCTCATCGGTGTTCTCATCGCTGTTCTCATCGGCGCGGGGCTCCAGACCATGCACCACAGGGAGGTCACCGGCATCGGAGAGCAGCTTCTCGTCCGACGCGAGGGTGTCGAAGAGCAGCTGCCGCGCGACCGCGAGCATGCGTGAGACGCGCACGTGCGCCAGCCGGTAGTAGACGTGGCTGCCGCGGCGCTGCGACTCGACGAGCCGGTGCCGCCTCAGGACTGCGAGATGCTGGGAGAGATGCGAGGCCTCGAGCCCGGTGGCGCGCAGCAGGTCGGTCACGTTCATCTCACCCGTGGCCGCACTCGCACCTTCGACGATCACCGCGTCAGAGCCTGGCCCGTCGACGGACCCGTCGCCCTGGAGCACTGCGACATGGTGGGCCTCGGAGAGCAGTTCGAGGATGCGGATGCGGAACGGGTGGGCCAGGCCCTTGAAGAGATTCGCCTTGATCTCGTAGAGGGGCTTCTGCGCGTCTATTGATGGCATGATGGATTCATCATATCAGTCACAAGACATGCTCTTCGATTTCACTGTGCAGAATCGTGCATTCGCTCACCGGAATGCACGACGTATAGGCTGTTCCCAGAACGTCACCCCCCCCCCGACGACGAGGAGTCACCTCTTGAAGCGCATCGGCATCATCGGCGCAGGCGCCGTCACGGCGGCCACCGTCGCCTCCCTCATCGCACCGACGGGCCTGGACCCGGAGATCATCCTCGTCAATCGCACCCATGCGAAGGCCGTGGGCCTCGCGGAGGACTTCACCTATGCTGCGGCGGCGACCTCTCGCGCCCGCGTGCGCGCGGGTGACTACGAGGATCTGAAGGGCGCGGACCTCGTCATCATCACCGCCGGGGTGAACGAGAAGGACGGCGGAGCCACGGATCGCTCCGATGATGCAGGGCGCCGCGTGCTCATCCCCGCGAACGCCCGCGCGTATGCGGACATGATCGGACAGCTGAAGGAGGTCGATCCGACCGCGACGGTCCTCGTCGTCACGGATCCGCCGGACCCGCTGGCCGCGCTGGCCCGCCGCCTCGCCCCGGAGATGACGATCCTGTCCTCCGGCACGACGATCGACACCATCCGGTTCCGCTACCGGGTCGGGCAGGAGCTGGGCGTGCCCGCCAGCGAGGTCGACGCGGTGGTGCTGGGAGAGCACGGCACCTCGGCGGTGTACGCCTGGTCGACCGCCCGCGTGGGCGGCAGGCGCGTCCTGGACCTCATCGAGGAGACCGGCGAGGACGTCGCCGTCGTCCAGGACCGCATCCGCGAGGCCGTGAAGTACTCGAACATCTCCATCATCGAGGGCATCGGAGCCAGCCAGCACGGCATCGGCGCGGTCGTCGCGCAGATCGCGGAGGCGATCGTCGACAACAGCCATGCGATCATGGCCGTCGCCTCCTACCAGTCGACGTACGGCACGTTCGTGGGTCTCCCGACGGTGCTGGGCCATGACGGAGCCGTGCGCATCCTCGAGCCTGAGCTCACCGATGAGGAGCAGTCGCTGCTCGACGAGAGCGCCCGCATCCTGCGGGAGGCCGATCAGATCGCGTTCGACTCCGCAGGGGTGTGACGACGGTCCGGCGCGCGCAGCGCCGGGCTCAGCGTACGGAGGCGCCGGTCTCGGCGTACGGTGGCGGCGGAAGGAGTCCATATGAGCAGCCGCCCCGCACAGCCGGACGTCATCGCAGTCCGGGGTGCCCGCGTCCACAACCTCCGGGATGTCGATGTCGACATCCCGCTGCACACGCTCGTGGGGATCGCCGGAGTCTCCGGCTCCGGGAAGTCGTCACTGGCGATGGGGGTGCTCTACGCAGAGGGCTCGCGCCGCTACATCGAGGCGCTATCCACCTACACGCGGCGGCGGATGGGGCAGTCGGCCCGCGCGGACGTCGACCGGGTGACGCACGTACCGGCCGCGCTCGCGCTGCGGCAGCGACCCGGGATCCCCGGTGTGCGCTCGACCTTCGGCACATCGACGGAGCTGCTGAACGTCCTGCGCCTGATCTTCTCCCGGCTGGGATCCCACGCCTGCCCCAACGGCCACTACCACCGCCCCACCCTCGCCGTCGCGGCGGAGCAGACGCTCACCTGCGAGACCTGCGGCATCCGATTCGACGCCCCGGGAGCGGAGGACCTCGCGTTCAACTCCGGCGGCGCCTGCCCCACCTGCGAGGGCACGGGCACCGTCCGCCGCGTCGACGACGACTCCCTCATCCGCGACCCGGCGCTCACCATCGACGACGGGACCGTGATCCCGTGGCAGATGTTCGGCTTCAACGTGCAGCCGCAGATCGTGCGCGAGTTCGGCGTCCGCACGGACGTCCCCTGGCGCGACCTCACGGACGACGAGCGCGACATCGTGCTCGACGGCCCGGAGGAGAAGAAGCACATCGAGGTCTCGACGAAGAAGGGCCTCCACGAGCTCGACTTCACCTTCCGCAACGCCCGCCTCACGGTCACGAAGGAGCTCGAGCGCGCCACCGATGAGAAGCGCCTGTCCCGCGTCAGCCGGTTCCTCACCGCCCACCGGTGCACCGACTGCGACGGAACCCGGCTGTCCTCGCAGGCCAGGGCGCCGCGGATCAGCGACGACGGCCTCGGCGACGTGACGGCCCAGCCGCTGACGGACACGGTCGCATGGGTCCGCGGACTGCCCGACAGGGTGCCCGATGAGATGCGCCCGCTGGCGGACGGACTCGCGGACACCTTCGTCGGAATGGCCGGACGACTGCTCGAACTGGGTCTCGGCTATCTCGCGCTGGACCGGGCCGGGTCGACCCTGTCGACCGGCGAGCGGCAGCGAGTCCAGCTCGCGCGGGCCGTCCGCAATGAGACGACCGGCGTCCTGTACGTCCTGGACGAGCCGTCGATCGGCCTACACCCGACCAACCTCGAGGGCCTGGTGGGCGTCGTCGAGGACCTGCTGTCCGGCGGGAACTCCGTCGTCATGGTCGATCACGACGTCGACGTGCTGCGGCGCGCCCACCACCTCGTGGAGATCGGTCCCGGGTCAGGCCGGCACGGCGGCACGGTCGTCGCGCAGGGCACCGTCGAGCAGGTGGGCGCGCATCCGGACTCGCGGATCGGCGGGTTCCTCACAGGAGTCGAGGACGCCATCACCCGCCCCCGCACTCCTGCCGCGGAGACGTTCGCACGCGGCCGCATCCGACTGCGCACCGACCCGATCCACACGGTCCACGCGCTGGACGTCACGATCCCCCGCGGTCGCCTCACGGCCGTCACCGGCGTGTCCGGGTCCGGCAAGACGACGCTGGTGCTCGAGAGCCTGGTGCCCGCGCTCTCCGCCGCGGTAGGAGCCGCGCACGCGGAGGAATCCGCTGGAACCGCCGCCGAGGCCCCGGCCGGCTCCCCCGCCCACGTCACCCGGCTGGACGCGTCCGGCGTCGAGCGGGTCGACGTCGTCGATGCGACTCCGATCGGGATCAACGTGCGGTCGACGGTCGCGACGTACTCTGGCGCTCTCGACGAGCTGCGCAAGGTGTTCGCGCGGCTGGGTTCTGCGAAAGCCGCCGGCCTGAAGGCCGGAGACTTCTCGTACAACACGGGTTCGCTGCGGTGCCCGCGCTGCGACGGGACCGGGCAGATCTCCTTGGACGTGCAGTTCCTGCCGGACATCGACGTCGTCTGCCCCGACTGCGATGGCACCCGCTACGGGCAGGACGCGCAGGAGCACAGGCGGCGGTCAGCGACGAGCGCCGAGGACGGCGGGCCGGAGGGCGCGGACGGAGACGACGTGTCGCTGCCGCAGCTGCTGGCGATGACCGTGGAGGAGGCGCTCGAGCACGTCGGCGACCTGCCCCGTGTCCGGACGCGACTCGAGGGTCTGCGCGAAGTCGGCCTGGGCTACCTGACCCTGGGCGAATCGACGCCTGCCCTGTCCGGCGGCGAGGCTCAGCGGCTCAAGCTGGTCTCCGAGCTGAACCGCAGGCAGGAGCAGACGCTCTTCGTGTTCGACGAGCCGACGGTGGGGCTGCACCCGCTGGACGTCCGCGTGCTCGTCGGAGTGCTCCAGCGATTGGTCGATCAGGGTGGGACCGTCGTCGTCATCGAGCACGACCTCGACCTCATCGCGAACGCCGACCACGTCATCGACATGGGGCCCGGCGGCGGCGACGCGGGCGGCCGGATCATCGCGACCGGCACGCCGGAGCAGATCGCCGCCGACCCGGACAGCGTGACAGGCCGCTACCTGCGGGTGTGAAGGACAGAAGTCGGCCGTGCTGGCTCGTGTCAGCGACCCGACTCAGAGCGTCGTGGTGTCCGTGTTCGCCCCGCACACCACGATCGCGACCCGCTCGTCGTCCGCCGGCACGTACGCGCCGGACAGCAGGGCAGCGTATGCGGCGGCAGCTCCGTGCTCCGCCGCGATCCGGAAGTCCTCCCACAGTCCAGCGCGCGCCGCGACGATCGCCTCGTCATCGACGAGCAGACTCGTCACCCCGACGCGCTGCGCGGTGTCGAAGCCGATGTCGCCGATCCGTCGTGCACCGAGGGAATCGGCTGCGATCCCCGCCACCTCGACGTCCGTCGGCTCACCCTGCGCGAGAGCCGTCGCGAGGGTCGCGGCGGTCTCCGGTTCGACGCCCACGACGTTCGCCCGGCCCTCCGCCGCGGCGAGCGTGCCGGCGAGCAGTCCGCCGCCGCCCACGGCGACGATGATCGTGTCGACTTCCGGATCGTCCTCGAGGATCTCCTCCGTCATCGTGCCCGCACCCGCGGTGATCTCCAGCTGGTCGTACGCGTGGCAGTAGACGGCGCCGGTGCGTCCGGTGTGTTCCATCGCGGCGGTGAAGGCCTGCGCGTACTCCGTTCCCACCTGGCGCACATCCGCACCGTAGGACTCGAGTCGCGCGACCTTCACCGGCGGGGCGGTCTCCGGCACGAACACCGTCGCGGGGACCCCCGCCCGGCGGGCGGCGTACGCGTTCGCCATCCCCGCGTTCCCGCCGGAGGCCACCACGATGCCGATCTCCGGGTCCAGCTCTCCGCGCTCCAGGGTCGCGAACACGCGGTTGAACGCACCGCGCGCCTTGAAGGATCCCGTGTGCTGGAGGTACTCGCACTTGAGGAGGAATCGTCCGTGGGCACCCTCCACCTCGAGCATGGGGGTTCGACGCACGTGGGCGCGCACCCGTTCGTGGGCGGAGAGGACATCGGAGCGCGAGAGCATGCGTGGCCTTTCGAAGCGGAACCGCCGACGATGTACTGCACCGCACGACGACGTCACAGCGGCGTGAGCTGGGTCGCCGTCAGGCTAGCGCACACGCGACGAGCCGGTCGATGAGCGATTCTTCAGCGTCAGCTCTTCCCACCCGCGTCGTGTCGAGCCATTCTTGGAGCATGGACGATTGCGGCCGTGTGGACGACCGGCAGGGCACAGCGGCTCGTGGACACTCCGCGGCAACGCTGTACGAAGCCTCCACGCACAGCCTCGCCTGCAGCGCGTCGTTACGGCCTGCCTGGCCGGGAGCGGAAGTGTCGGGTCGCGCGTTCACTGTCCGAGGTCGCGGCGGCGACAACCTCGCTCTCCACCACGCCGTGCTCCAGGCGCCGTCCGGCACCGTCCTCACGGTCGACGTCCAGGGAGCCGAGTACGGGCACTGGGGCGAAGTGCTCGCCGTCGCCGCCCGAACGCGCGGCATCGCGGGCCTCATCATCGACGGCAGCGTGCGCGACACTGAGGCGATGAGCCAGATGGGCTTCCCGGTCTTCTCCTCGGGAACCTCCGTAGTCGGTACGCGGAAAGACTGGTTCGGACAGTTCGGTGGAACCATCAGAGTGGGTGGCGCGGCCGTGCGATCAGGCGATCTCGTGGTCGCGGACGCCGATGGGGTCGTCATCATCTCGGCCGAGCACGCACGAGAGGCACTCGAGAGTGCGGATGAACGAGTCGCGAAGGAAGCAGCGTTCATGGACCAGCTGCGGAACGGAGCGACGACCGTCGACCTGCTGGACCTTCCGTCCATCGAGCGCACACAGTCACAGTCCGGCCCCTGACCCAGCCTGCGCTGGCGAACCACCGCCGAGGCGGCTGGTCGGGTCAGTCCGTCCAACCAGCCCAGCTCGTCCAGTCAGTCAGTCGGGGCGACTTCGATCTCCGCACTGGCCGCGAGCTCGCTGATCTGCCGTGCGAGCTGCAGATCCCGGTCCGTCACGGCTTCGACATCGTGGCTGATGAGACGGACCTCGACGTGAGGGAAGGTGAGCAGGAGATCCGGGTGATGCCCCGCGTCCTCCGCGACGGCGGCGATCCGCTGGACGAGTTCCAGTCCGGCCATGAAGTCACCCGTGCTGAAGCGGGTGCGCAGGCCGTCCTCGGCCGCATGCCAGTCGGTGAGCTGGGCTTCCTGCAGTGCGTGCGTGAGCTGCTGTCCGCTGTACTCAGTCATGTCTCCACCCTACGTCCCGCGCCCGGCCCGGGACCTGTGCATCCGATCCTGATCCGATGCACCGCCCCTTGACGATGCACCGCCGCTTGGCGGAGTCACGGCCGTGTGGCTGATCCGCCACCGCGCGGACACACGGACAGGTTCCTCACCCGTCAGACTGGAGATGCGACGACGAACGGAAGACACCATGCACGCAGCAGGACCTTACAGACCGACGCCCATTCCCGGCACACGGATGCGCGGCATCGGGCGCCTGCTCTTCTGGATCGGCGGAGTCCTCACCGTCATCTGCATCGCAGGAGGAATCATCCTCGCCGTCTCCGGCTTCACCCGTCTCGCGGAGACCGCCTCGATCTCGCATCCCGTCGATGGCCCCACGCAGATCGACCTCGAGGCCGGTGACCAGATGCTGTACTACGTGCCCGGCGTCATCGACCCGACGACACAGGGGTCGACGAACGGTTCAGGATACGGCTCCGACGACGACTCCGATTCGCCCGACTACGTCGCCGCCGGATCCGCTGGCTGCTCTGCGACCGGCCCCGCCGTCGTGGAGATCAGGCCCGGAGGGACGAAGCACACCTCGTCCAGCAGCGGCGGCACCCGCGTGAGCGACGGCGGGTTCACCGCAGAGGAGGCGGGCACCTACACCGTCACATGCAGCCCCGATGCAGGCATCGACGTGGTCGTGGCGCCGCCCACGAACGTCGGTGGAATCCTCAGTGGGGTCGGCGGCGTGCTCGTGGGTGTGTTCGGTGCCCTGGGATTCGGCGCGGTCACACTGCTGGGGCTCATCCTCTGGCTGGTGGGCCGGGACGGCATGAAGAAGCACGGCGCGCTCTGACGCGGGGGCGCCTCACCACCTGATGTCGGACGCCGATCCGACCCGGCGGGGACTCCCGGCACCAGCACGCGCCTCCGCGCGGGCCTCCGCGCCGACCTCCGCCTCCACGGCCTCGGCGAACTCCAGCCCGGTCTTCTCGGTCAGCTCCGCGAGCGTCACCTGATAGGTGGAGAAGTCCTTCAGCCCGTCGACGATCTCAAGGTCGTCGAGGTCCTGCGTCAGCACGAACGCCGCGGCGCGCAGCTCGTCGTCGACGACGTAGTAGACGACCTTGAAGAACTCCCGCGGGATGCGGAATCCCCGGTACTCGCGGTCAGCGGCCTTGAAGACGGGCCCGGCGACGACGCTGATGCGCAGCGAGGCGACATCGACGGCGTCGAAGAGGGCGTCTTCCAGCTCTCCCCACACCCCGGATCGTCCGGCCTGGTTGAAGGTGTTCATCTGCGGGACGATATTCGTGAAGTGGAACGAGTCCTCGTTCGCCCGCTCCGCCTCCGCACGAGGACCCCACAGGAGGTCGGCCCGCCGCGCGATGTGGCCCCGATCCAGGTCATTCGTCGCGTAGAGGTCCTCCCCCGCCTGCACATCGGCCGGCAGCCGCTCGTCCAGGCGGAAGTCGATGCCGTCACGCGAGAGGCGGCGCATGTCGTCGCCGTCCACGTTCCACGCGACCCAGCGGGCGAACCGCCGCGCCCGGCTCATCGTCAGGCTGAAGTGGGTGTACGGCACGACGGTCGACCCGTCGACCTCGACAGCGTCATCAGCGCCGAGCTCTTCGTCCGCCTGCGACGCGGTGGAGGCGAACGTCGGCACCGCCACCGGCACGGCAAGGAAGTCCTCGTCGAAGCCGGAGCCGACCGCGGCCTCGGCGGCGGTCTCCTGCGCGACGGAACCGTCCAGCGAGAAGTCGAGCACGTCACGGACCGACGACGCGAGGCATGCGATCGCCCGCTCGTCGCCGCTCAGCGAGTCCGCTCCCGCGAAGTGCAGCCCCGCCATCACGCGCGAGGTGTGGCCGTTGCCGGCCTTGAGCATCCACACGGCGCCCGAATCCCCGCCGTCGCTCAGCATCCCGGTGCCGGCGGGGTCGTCCTCGTTGTCCCGGCGCTCATCGGGCTCGATCTCGAACCCGCCGATGGACGTCTCACCGACGCCCTCGCCGTAGTCCAGCGACACGATCGTCTCGATGCGGCTGACCACGCCATGGCTCACGCCGGTGGTGCGGCCCGACTTCACGACGCGATCGCCCAGATCAGGGTCCGCGATCTCCTCCGGCACGACGCCCAGGCCCATGATCGCAGGATCGACCCGGCGGGACCCTACGGAGGCGAGCGCGGCGTCTCCCGCTGCGCCCAGGTGGGAGCGGAGCAGACGGCCGAACTCGTTGCGGGGGTCGCCGGAGTTGTCGTCGTGGCTGCCCGGCTGCAGCGCGGGATCGCCGATGGCGCCGGTCGGCCCGTGCAGCACATGCCAGTTCGACAGCACCGCGGGCCTGCCGGTCGTCCGATCGTGCACGATCGCTCCGAGCGTCCCCGCGGAGACGACGGGATGGGAGATGCTCACACCGGGCTCCAGCGGATCCCTGCGCGTCTTGCGCTCGCTGCGCTCCGCCTCCGGGACGACGCGGTACGCGGGGACGAAGGCGCGCTCGACCACATCGGTGACGACGGGGTCGCTGTCGATCTCCAGCGTCTCCGGGATGGCCCTCGTGTCCATCTGCTCGAGCTGCGCGCCGGCGGCCTTCGTCCGCACTGTGAACTGCAGGCTCAGCTGATCGGTGCGCGCCCCGTCCTTCTCCTTGTACCCGACGCCCACGGACGTGACGTTCGGATCGTCCAGGTAGTGGCGCCCGTACCGTCGGATCCACGCGCGGATGCGCTCGAGCCGCGGCGTCGAGACGGCTCGCGGGTCGGAGCTCGAGTCGGAGGTCGGGTCGGAGTTCGGGGCGGCGGCGGAGCTGTCGGGCGTATCGGATTCCTGTGCCATGCACTCAGTGTCCGCCCTCCACGTGTCGCCGATGTGGCGAGAGGCTGAGCAACGACTGAGATCGGCGGGGCCCTCAGGGGCCAGCGGCCGTCAGGTGTCAGCCGCACTCAGATCTGTGCTGCGATCTCCTCGGCGAGCCGCGCCACGTCGGCCTCGGTCGTCCACCGACCCAGCGACAGGCGCAGCGCACCCATCGCCCGCGTCGCGTCCGCTCCCATCGCGGTCAGCACCGGCGAGGGCGCATCCGTGCCCGCGTGGCAGGCAGACCCCGTGGACGCAGATACACCCGGCGCTCCCGCCAGCACGTCGACACCGCGGGCTCCCGCGATGCTCACGTTGAGCGTCTGCGGCAGCCGCGCCTCCCGGGGACCGTTCAGATGCACCCGTCCCGGCAGCAGGTCGACGAGCCTGGACTCCAGCGCATCCCGCAGAGCCCGCATGCGCTCCCCCGAGCCCGCCTCGAGGTCGTCCGCCGCCAGCCGCGCCGCCTCACCGAACGCCACGATCCCGGCGACGTTCTCCGTCCCGCCTCGCAGTCCTGCCTCCTGCCCGCCGCCGGGCAGCAGCGCCGCGATCGATGTACCCGCGCGCACATACAGGGCACCCACGCCCTTGGGCGCGTAGAGCTTGTGGCCCACCACCGTCAGCAGGTCGACGCCCAGCGCGTCGACGTCGACGGGCACCTTGCCGACACTCTGCGCGGCGTCCGTGTGGAACAGCACCCCTGCGTCCCGAGCGATCCGCGACAGTGCGGAGATCGGCTGGATCGCCCCGGTCTCGTTGTTCGCGTGCATGATCGACACGAGGACCGTGTCCGGTCGCAGAGCGCGGGCGAGCGACGCGGGGTCGACGAGTCCCTCCGAGTCGACCGGCAGGGCGGTGACCTCGACGCCGTCCTCAGCCAGGACCTCGGCGGCGGCCAGCACCGCAGGGTGCTCCGTCTCCTGGATCACCAGGTGGGGACGGGCCGCGCCGGCGCCGGAACCGGCAGCGTGGGTCGGGGCTCCCGCACCCGCCGCCGAGGCCGCCCGCGCCGCCCGCAGCACGCCTCGGATCGCGAGGTGGTCGGCTTCGGTGCCGCTGCCGGTGAAGATGATCTCGTGGTGCGAGGCCGCACCGATGAGCGAGGCGACCTGGGATCGGGCGCGCGCCACCGCCTCGGCGGGCGCTGTTCCGAACCCGTGGGAGCTGGAGGGGTTGCCGAAGTGCGCGGACAGGTACGGGCCCATCGCTGAGACGACGCGGGGGTCGACGGGCGTGGTGCCGTTGTAGTCGGCGTAGACGGGGTCAGACGCGGAGAGGGGAGACTGCGAGGCTGCCATGCCTCCCAGTCTCCCCCGCTGAGTCAGTAGTCCACCGCCTCAGTCGTCCACCGACTCGGTCGTCCGGTGACTCGGTCGTCCGGTGACGCTGGCTGCGACTCAGTACATCGCGTGCTGGCCGCCGTCGATCGGGACGATCGTGCCGTTGATGAAGCCAGACTCCTCGGAGAGCAGGAACGCGACGAGTGCCGCGACCTCCTCCGGCCTGCCGAAGCGCTTCATGGGATTCACCGACACGAACTCCTTGCCGGCGGCCTCCCAGTCCTCACCGCCCAGCTGGCGCAGCGAGCCCTCGACCATCGCGGTCATGATGGCACCCGGAGCGATCGCGTTGATGCTGATGCCGTGCTCGCCGTACTCGCGGGCGGAGTTGCGAGTCAGGCCCACGACTCCGTGCTTCGACGCGGCGTAGCCGGACTGGTTGCCGACGCCGCGGATGCCACCCACCGACGCCGTGTTGACGATCGAACCGGAGCCCTGTGTCCGCATCTGCTTGAGGACGGCCGCCATGCCGGCGAAGACACCTGTGAGGTTGACGGCGAGCACCTTGGCGAACTCATCGTCGCCGAACTCCTCGGTGAGGTTCTGCCGGCCCTCGATGCCCGCGTTGTTGAAGAAGCCGTCGATCGAGCCGAACGCGTTCACAGCGGTGTCCACGTACTTCTGGACGTCCTCGGACTTCGTGACGTTCGCCGTGACGAGCTCGACGCCGCCTGCGCCTGCGGTCTCGACCAGCTTCCCGGTCTCCTCGAGACCTTCGGCGCTCATGTCCACCAGGACGAGATTCGCGTCCTCCTGCGCCAGGCGCAGTGCTGTCGCCTGCCCCAGCCCGGAGCCTGCGCCCGTGATGATGACGGTCTTGCCAGAGAAACGTGCCATGTGAGAACCACTCCTCGTCGTACGGACCGGGCCTCCGCCCGGCAGTCAGAAGGACGATCAGCCCCTCCATCTCGTACAACCTTCAACTACAACGTTTCATTCCCGATTCTCAGGATTCGTCAGCGACGGCGCGCGTCAGCGGTTCGAGCTCGCGCGTCAGCGGCACGCACCCGCACGTCAGCGTCGGCGCTTGGCGTCCCGTTCCGCTTCGGCCTCTTCGACCAGAGCGCGGATCGCGGACATGATCTGCTCCGTGACCTCACGGCGTTGCGGCCCGGCGGGATGCGCGCGCGGCGGGGCGGGGATCGCCTTGCCGAACGTCATGGAGAACGTCTTGGGCTGGGGTGCGTTCGCGTCGACGGGCATGACGTCCTCCGTGCCGACGATGCCGACGGGCACGATCGTCGCACCCGTCCGGATCGCCAGCTCCGCAGCCCCGGTCTTCCCCTCGCCGATCGAGCCGTCACGGCTGCGCGTGCCCTCCGGGTAGATGCCGAACACGCCGCCCGCGCGCAGGATCTCCTCACCCGTCTCCAACGCCTTGACCGCCGCCGCAGCGGATCCGCGCTCCACCGGGAACGCCCCCACCGCGCTCATGAAGCCACCCACCATCTTGTTCACGGTGTTCCTGCGCTCGAAGTACTCGGCCTTCGCCATGAAGCTCACGCGCCGTGGCGACAGAGCGGACAGGTAGATCGAATCCGCGAAGGAGCGGTGGTTGCTCGCGATGATCACGGGCCCCGTCTTGGGGACGTTCGTGATGCCCGTGACCGTCGGCCGGTGCGCGGCTCGGATGGATCCGCGGAACATCGAGCGCATGGCCCTGTACTTGAACGAGAGCTGCTCGTCGCCGACACCCGCCGGAAGACCGCTGCTGCCGCCCTCGTCGGCCGCTCGCTCGATCTCCGATCCGGTCGCCTCGTGCTCGCCCGGGCGCTCCGCCGTACCGTCATCCATCTCGTGACTCATGTCCTGACTGCTGTCCTCCCGCACGGGCACAGCCCCTCGGGTGCCGCGACGCCGTCTTCCTGACTGAATGCTAGGAACATCGTAACCACCGGCCGCACGCGCGCCGCACAACAGCCTCGCCGAACCGCCTCGCCGAACCTCCTCGGCTCCGATCCGGTGAGAACGGTCACCTCGGCCCTTCTCGCCTGTCGCCCCGCCGGTGAGGAGGCCTAGAATCGAGTCTTCGTGCGCGGAGCCGCAGCCCGGCGCACCGCCTGCCCGATTGGAATCCCATGGCCCGCGGCCGTCCCCTCGGAGATCGCCCCTCCGCTCCCCGCTCCCCCAGCATGGCGCTCACCGCCCTGGCAACGGGCGGCTTCGCAGTCGGCACCACCGAGTTCGCGTCCATGACGCTGCTGCCCTGGATCGCCGAGGACCTGGGCATCACGATCCCCCAGGCCGGAATGGCCGTCAGCGCATACGCGATCGGAGTGGTCGTGGGCGCCCCGCTGCTCACCGCACTCACGCCGCGGATGGACCGCAAGCTGCTGCTCATCCTCGCCGCCTCCGCCTTCACGCTCGGCAACCTGCTCACGATCCTCGCGGTGAATCTGCCGATGCTCCTGGGCGTCCGGTTCCTCACCGGACTGCCCCACGGCATCACCCTGGGCATCGCAGCGATCGTCGCGGCGGGCCTGGTGCCGCCCGAACGGTCCGGCACCGCGATCTCGCGGACGATGCTGGGTCTCACGATCGCGAACATCGTGGGCGTCCCCGCGGCGACGGCGCTGGGAAGCGCTGCCGGCTGGAGAGCCGCCTACGTGGTCATCGCAGTGATCGGCCTCGCGACGATCGTCGGACTGCTGACGTTCCTGCCGGCGGTCCCCGCACGGCCCACGTCGTCTGCGAGGGCGGAGCTGAAGACCATGACCCGCCCTCAGGTCTGGCTGCCACTGCTCGCAGGAGCCGTCGGATTCGGCGGCTCGTTCGCGCTCTACACGTACATCACGCCGACCGTCACACAGGTGACGGGCATCCCGGGCGGACTCCTGCCGTGGGTCCTCGTCCTCTACGGCTGCGGCATGACGGCGGGCTCACTCGTCGCAGGACCGTGCCTGGACCGGTCCATCGACAAGTCCGCACTGGCCGGCGTCGCGGGCATGGGCGTGATCCTCGCACTCTTCGCCCTGCTGGCCCACATCTGGTGGATCGCCCTGCCACTGCTGTTCCTCAACGGCATCGCGATGAGCCTCTTCACGAACGGCCTGCAGGCGCGCCTGCTGCGCGAGTCCCCCGAGGCCCCGAACATGTCAGCGGCGATGAACCACGCCGCGTTCAACGCCGCGAACGCGCTGGGCGCCTATCTGGGCGGCGTGGTCGTCGCCGCCGGTCTGGGCTACCGGGCTCCTGCCGCAGTGGGCGTCCTCTGCTCGATCGCCGGCACCGCCGTCCTGCTCATCGCCTTCGGGATGGGCCGCCGGCGCCACCGCCAGCGCATCGCCTGACGCTGCTGACATCGCTGGCACCGATCCCGCAGAAGCGTCGGCCCGCGCCGCATCCATACCCATCACGTGACGAGTGACGTGAACCACAGGTATATTTCACCTGTATGTCCGCGGACCGGGCAGGTCGGCCATCCCGCCTCCTCCACCCGCCGCACACTCGGTCCCAGGAGGCACCACGTGAAGAAGATCCTGCCTGCCATCGCGGCGAGCGCCGCAGCGCTCCTCGCACTGTCCGGCTGCGGAGGGGATGATCCCGATGCGGCGGAGGAGGTCAACGGAGTCCAGCTGGTCAGCGCGGGGAAGCTGACGCTCTGCTCCGACATCCCCTATGAGCCCTTCGAGTTCGTCCAGGACGGCGAGAACGTCGGCTTCGACATCGACCTCGCGCAGGCGACGGCTGACAGCATGGGCGTCGAACTCGAAGTCATCACGACCGCCTTCGAAGCGATCCAGTCCGGATCCGCGCTGGACACCGGCCAGTGCGACATCGCCCTGTCCGGCATGACGATCACGGAGGAGCGCCAGACGCAGATGGACTTCTCCAAGCCGTACCTCAAGGACAACCTCGCCCTCATGACGAAGAAGGACTCGGACGTCGAGAGCATCGAGGACATCCAGGGCGAGGAGGCCGGTGTCCAGCAGGCGACGACCGGCGAGGCGTACGCCACGGACAACGGCGTCACTCCCGTCCAGTTCGAAGACGCGGGCCTCATGACCCAGGGCATCCAGTCCGGACAGGTCGACGCGGTCATCGCGAACATCTCCACGATCTTCGCGGCCACGGAATCCGACGACACCCTCCACCTGGTCGAGGAGTTCGACACCGGCGAGGTCATCGGCGCCGCGGTCAAGCAGGACAACTCCGCGATGCTCGAGCAGTTCGAGACGACGGTGACGGAGCTGCGCGAGTCCGGGGAGTACGACGACATCGTCGACCAGTGGTTCGGCGAGGTCGCGGACGCGGCTCGGCTGAGCGCTGAAGAGGCCGACGCGGGGTCCGCCTCCGAGTGACCCGTCCCGAGTGACGCATCCAGGGGGCCACCGGGTCGGCTACGATCACCCGTTGGCCCCCGCACGATGCTGCGCCCCCCCTCACGCAGCGGGGCGCAGCCCGCACACCCGCCTCTGCACACCCACCTCTGATCGAGGAGAGCCCCCGTGGCAATGAGTCCGCGCAAGCGCGCACAAACGTCCAGGATCGTGCAGTACGCGATCCTCATCGTCGCTGCCGCTGCAGCCGCCTTCGTCACCGATTGGCAGACGGTCGGAGAGAAGTTCTTCAACCCGGAGATCGCACTCCAGCAGTTCCCCGGCGTCGTCACGGTCGCCCTGAAGAACACGATCATCTACACCGCGCTGGGCTTCGTCCTCGCCCTAGCGCTGGGCCTCCTCCTGGCGCTCATGAAGATCTCCTCCGTGGGACCGTACCGGTGGCTCGCGACGCTCTACATCGAGTTCTTCCGCGGCGTCCCCGCGCTGCTCGTCTTCATCGCCTTCGGCTATGCGGTCCCGTTCGCCTTCGGCATCCGGCTCGACACCTACACCACCGTCATGCTGTCGCTGGGCATGGTGGAGTCCGCCTACATCGCGGAGACCCTGCGAGCGGGTCTGCAGGCGGTCCCGAAGGGCCAGTACGAGGCCGCTCGTTCGCTGGGCATGAGCCACACTCGCGCGATGATCACCATCGTCATCCCGCAGGCGATCCGCATCATCCTGCCCCCGCTCACCAACGAGATCATCATGATGACGAAGGACTCCTCGCTCATCTACCTGCTGGGACTCACTGCCAGCCAATACGAGCTGGCGAAGTTCGGCCGCGAGGCGATCTCGTCGCCGAACGCGGGCCTCACCCCCCTCGTCATCGCGGGCGCCGCGTACCTCGTCATCACCGTGCCGCTGGGCATGCTGGCCCGCAGGTTCGAATCGCGCACCGCCAAGCTGTCGAGAACGTAGGGCCGGGTCGATGAGCACCGCCGTCCCGAACCCGCACAAGGAGCGCCCATGAGCACCCCCGCCACCCCTCACGCGCCCGCAGCACAGGGCTGCACGATCACGAACCTCCACAAGTCCTACGGTGACGTCGAGGTCCTCAAGGGGATCAGCGTCGATGTGAAGCCGGGAGAGGTCGTCTGCCTCATCGGCCCGTCGGGCTCCGGCAAGTCGACGCTGCTGCGCTGCATCAACCTCCTGGAGCAGCCGAACGACGGCACGATCACCGTGGCGGGCTTCGACGCGACGGACCCGGATGTGCAGCTCGACGACATGCGGGCGCACGTCGGCATGGTCTTCCAGAGCTTCAACCTCTTCCCGCACATGAGCGCGCTGGACAACTGCTCGATCGCTCAGCGGCGCGTCCTCAAGCGGAGCAAGGACGAGGCGGATGCCCAGTCGCGGGAGCACCTGGAGCAGGTGGGGCTCGCGCACCTGGCCGACCGGTTCCCGGATCAGCTGTCCGGCGGTCAGCAGCAGCGTGTCGCGATCGCCCGCGCCCTGTCGATGCAGCCGTCCCTCATGCTCTTCGACGAGCCCACCTCCGCGCTGGACCCGGAGACCGTGGGCGACGTGCTGGGCGTCATGCGCCAGCTGGCGGAGGCCGGCATGACGATGGTCGTCGTCACCCACGAGATGGGCTTCGCCCGCGACGTGGCTGACCGCGTCCTCTTCATGGACGGCGGCGTCCTCGTCGAGCAGGGGCCCGCGCGCGAGGTCATCGGCAACCCCCAGCACGAGCGCACGCAGTCGTTCCTGGCCCGCGTCCTCCACCCGGACGGCACCGTCGACGGCTGAGCCGCTCGCTGCCCTGCGCTCCCCCGCCCTGCAGTCCCCGTCCCGGCTCCTGTCCTGCGAGCGAGACGGGGACTGCACCGCGTCCGGGCCGCGTGATAGGACTGTGGACATGAGCGACGCCACAGCCTCCGCCACCGCCGCCGCCGCCGCCGCCGGAGCCACCATGTCCGCAGGTCATCTCATCGTCCGTCAGCTGGAGGCGGAGGGGGTCCAGCGGATCTACAACGTTCCGGGCGAATCGTTCCTCGACGTGCTCGACGGGCTCTACGACTCCCCCATCCACACGGTGGTGTGCCGCCAGGAGGGCGGAGTGGGCTACGCCGCACTCGCGGAGGCCCGCCTCACCAGCCGTCCCGGGATCGCCATGGTCACCCGCGGGCCGGGCGCCTCGAACGCGATGATCTCCGTCCACACGGCGTACCAGGATGCGACACCGCTCGTCCTCTTCGTCGGGCTCATCCCCACTGCGCAGCGCGGTCGGGAAGCCTTCCAGGAGTTCGACCTCGCGGGATGGTTCGGCTCCACCGCGAAGAAGGTGCTCATCCTCGATGACCCGGATTCCGCGGCACGGATCGTCGCCGACGCACTCCACACGGCCGCCTCCGGCCGCCCCGGTCCGGTCATCGTGGGGCTGCCGGAGGAGACGCTGCTCGAGCAGACGACCTCCCAGCCGGTCGCGCCCCGTCCACGGCCCGCCCCCGCCCCCACTCCCGAGGACGTCGCCGCCCTCGAATCGGCCGTCGCCTCCGCGCAGAAGCCGCTGCTCATCGTCGGCGGGCAGGGCTGGACGGACGGTGCGGCTTCTGAGATCACCGCCTGGGCCCGCAGCCGTGGGGTCGGCGTCGTCGCCGACTTCCGCGCGCACGACGCTGTGGATCACGACGAGCCGGTCTTCCTGGGACCGCTGGGATACTCCAGCTGGCCCGGCACACGGGACGCACTCGAAGACGCGGACCTCCACGTGTTCATCGGCTGCGTGCGCGCCGACGTCATGACGGGCGGATACTCCTTCGGCGTGAGCCCGGACAGCACGCTGGTCGCGGGACCGGACCCGGACGCCCACGGGCACTTCGGGCCGCTGGACCGGCAGATCCTCACGACCCCGGAGGCCCTGTCCCGGGCACTGTCGTCCTCTGCCGCAGACAGCGGGTCGGCAGGGAACCCCGCCGGAGTCTCCGCGGGCGCCCGCGCAGCCGGCACCTCGGGCGCCGCCTGGTACGCGGACTACCGGGACCGGTACGTCCACTGGCGCACCAGTGTCGTCGGCGGCGAGCGCAGCGACGCGTTCATCGACCGCGATCGGGCCTACCGGGGTGCGGCGGACGTCCTCCCTCGCGACGTGATCCTCACGTACGGGGCGGGGAACTACTCCGCCTGGGCGCTGCGGTACTGGCCGCTGCACGGCCCAGGATCCGTCGCGGCACCGCGCAACGGGGCCATGGGCATGGGGACGCCCGCCGCCGTGGCGGCGGCGCTCACGTTCCCGGATCGCACCGTCGTGGCACTGGCCGGTGACGGCTGCTTCATGATGAACGGCCAGGAGTTCGCGACCGCCGTCCACGAACGCCTCAACATCACGGTCATCGTGGATGACAACTCCGTCTACGGGACGATCGTCGGACACCAGGTGCGGGAGTACCCCGGCCGCCCCTCCGGCACGACGATGACCAACCCGGACTTCGCCGCACTGGCCGATGCGTACGGCGGACGAGGATTCTCCGTGAAGCGGACGGACGACTTCGTGCCGATGCTGAAGGAGGCGCTCGCGTACGACGGTCCGGCCCTCCTCCACATCCAGACGGATCCAGAGGTCCGGCTGCCCCGGGTCTGACACTCACCGTCACCGCTGCACGATCGTCGAACGGAGACCCCCGATGCTCGATCTGATCCTCGACAACGCCCGGATCCGCACCCTGGACGACGACCGCCCCGGCGCGCGGACGATCGGCCTGTGGGGCGGACGGATCGTCGGCTTCGACGACGACGTGCGCAGCCTCAACGCGAAGCGGAGGATCAACCTCGACGGGGCGACGGTGCTGCCCGGTTTCAACGACGTGCACTGCCACACCACGTGGTACGGGCTCACGCTGGCCAGCATCGACTGCACCGCGCTGCCCGGCGGCCTCGACGAGGTCTACCGCCGGATCGAGGACGCCGCCCGCACCACTCCGGAAGGCGACTGGATCAATGCGACCGGATACGGTCACCGGGACTACGGCGGCCAGTACCCGGATCTGGACGTGCTGGACCGCATCACCGGCGACCGTCCTCTCTTCCTCCGTCAGCAGTCCGGGCACTCGGCCATCGTCAACACCGCAGCGATGGAGCGCGCCGGCATGCTCGCGCCCGGCTTCGCAGACCCGGTGGGCGGAAGAGTCGTGCGCGATGCCGGGGGCCGGCCGACCGGTCTCGTCGAGGAGACCGCGCAGGAACTCATCCAGGACCTCGTCCGCCCGTACTCACTCGACACCGTGGTCGACTGCGTCGACCGCGCGACCGCCGGCTACGCGTCGGAGGGGATCACGAGCTTCGGCGAATGCGGGATCTTCGCCGGCTGGATCGGGCACTCGCCCCTCGAGGTGCACGCCTATCAGTTGGCGCGGGAACAGGGGAAGCTGCGAGCACGCGCTCAGCTCCTCCCGATGGCCGACGGCCTGCACTCCATCGCATCGCACTCCGCCGACGGCTACGGGATCGGTCTGGACACGGGCCTGCGGACAGGATTCGGCGATGACTGGCTGAGCATCGGCCCCGTGAAGATCTTCATGGACGGAGCGATGAGCGGTGAGACCGCCGCGATGCGGGAGGACTACGCCGGCCGCGACACCGCCGGCTACCTGCAGGACGACCCGGAGAAGCTCCGCCGGACGATCCTGGACGCGTACCGGTCCGGCTGGTCACTGGCCGTCCACGCGATCGGCGACCTCGCGGTCGACCATGCGGTGCGCAACATCATCGAAGCGGTGGACACGTACGGACGCCGCAGCGTGCCGAACCGCATCGAGCACGCGGGAACGGTCCACGACGAGCATCTGCCCGCACTGGCGGAGTACGGGATCGCCGTCACCCCGCAGGCGGCCTTCGCCCGCGACATCGGTGCGGGGATGAATGTGTCCGCGGGACCCGACCGCCGCCGGCTCCTCTACCGCGCCCGCTCGTTCGTCGACGCGGGAGTCATGCTCGCCGGGTCCTCCGACCGCCCGTGCGCGGACGGCAACGCGCTGCGCGGGATCCAGGCCTTCGTCGACCGTCTGACCAGCACGGGCGATGTCATGGGCTCGGCGGACGAATGCCTCACCGCGGAGCAGGCGGTCACCGCCTACACCCGCACTGCGGCGGAGGCCTCCGGCCACGGTGCAGTGAAGGGGACTCTCACACCCGGCAAGCTCGCCGACCTGGTGGTGCTGGGCGACGACCCGCTCTCAGTCGATCCGACGACGATCAAGGACATCGACGTCGTCGCAACACTCGTAGGCGGGGACTTCACGCACTCGACCCTGTGACGAGACCGCCTCACCCCGCCCCGACCAGCAGCATCGTCGCGCCCAGGACGATGCCGGACAGGACCAGGGTGACGGTCGTGTACCCGAGGATCTCCCGCACCTTGATCCCCGCGACGGCCAGGAGGGGGATCGCCCAGAACGGCTGGATCATGTTCGTCCACTGATCGCCGTACGCGATCGCCATGATGACGACCTCCTGCTGGACGCCCAGCGCATCGGCCGGGGCGGCGAAGAGGGGCGCCATGACCTCGAACTGGCCGCCGCCGGACGGGATGAACATGTTGAGCAGCCCGGCCGCGAGGAACGCGAAGAAGCCCAGCGTCCCCGGTGTGGAGATGTCGATGAAGAACTCGCTGATGATCACGGTCAGTCCGCTGGCGCCCATCATGCCGATCAGTCCGGCGTAGAGCGGGTACTGCAGCAGCACCTCGCTGACGGTGTGCCCACCCTCCGCGACGAGCTTCGCGAGTTCGCGGGCGTTGCCCACCAGCAGGAGCACCAGGCACAGCAGCGTCCAGTTGACGATGTCCAGCGTGAGGTTGAAGCCGTTGCTGCCGAAGTACATGACCAGGTAGATGCCCAGGAACACGCCCAGGATGGTCGTGAAGCCGCGGAAGCCCTCCACCCACTCCGCCGGCGTCCTCTTCGTCCGTCCGGCGACCGCTGCGGGTGCGTCGCCCTCCGCACGGTCGCCGAGGCCGCTGTCGCCGGCGCGTGCCTCGTCACCACCGTCACCCGGACGGTCGAACACCCGGCCCGGGGCCGTCACGATCTCCTCGTCCTTCTTCGGGGCCAGCATCATCATTGCGATCGTGACGACGGCGAGTGTGACGATCGCGGCCGTGATGTTCCACCACGAGAACGTCGTGCGCGTGATGTCGACGAGCCCGCCGGGCAGGTCAGTGTAGGCGCCGCCCTCCGTCGCCGCGTTGAGGGGTCCCGACCCCGAATACCCCATGTGCCAGATGACGAACCCGCTGTAGCCGGATGCCACGAGCAGCGGGTAGTGGAGCTTCATGCCCCGTTCCTTCGCGGCGCGCGCCACCTCGATCGCCATGACGCCGCCCACCACGAGTCCCAGGCCGAAGCTGATGAGCGACGCGAGGCCCGCGACGACGGTGACGAAGCCGTACGCAGCCACCGGCGTCCTGGGCACCGACGCGATGCCGGTGAGCAGGCGGTGCACGGGCCTGGTGTTCGCGAGCGTGTAGCCCAGGAGCAGCACGAGGCAGACCTGGGTCATGAACGCGAGGAGGCCGGTGAGTCCCTCACCCCAGCCCATGACCAGTTCGCCCGGCGTCGTATCGGTCATGGTCAGGGCGGCGATCGCCGCGATGATCGTGAGGATGATCGCGAGGATCAGGGGGCCGGGCAGCCATCTCTCCACGAGATAGACGACGGGCCGGGTGAGTGCTCTCAGCATGATCGGTGGCCTTTCACACTGCGTCGCGCAGGTCGCGGCGCTTGATCTTCCCCGTCTGGGTCTTGGGCAGTTCGTCGATGATGTGGACGTGTCGGGGGTACTTGTACGCCGCCAGCCGCTCCTTCGTGAACTCCTGGAGCGCTGCGGCCGTCGTGGACGATCCCGGGCGCAGTGAGACGTAGGCGGTGACGGTCTCCCCGCGGTACTCATCCGGAGCGCCGACGACTGCGGCCTCGTACACGTCGGGGTGCTCGTAGAGCGCGTCCTCGACCTCGCGGGGCCAGACCTTGAAGCCGGACGCGTTGATCTGGTCCTTCAGTCGATCGACCAGGTAGATCCAGCCGTCCTCGTCGATGATCGCGACGTCTCCGCTGCTCAGCCAGCCGTCTGCGGAGAGGACGTGCGCGGTTTCCTCGGGCTTGCGCAGGTATTCCGGCATGACCTGGGGGCCGCGCATCTGCAGCTCCCCCTCCTGTCCCGCCGCGACCTCACGGCCGTCGGTGTCGACGGCACGGGCGTCGAGGCCCGGCAGTGGCACGCCGATCGACAGCGTTCCGCTGCCGCCATCGACCGGCGCACGCGCCCCCGGCGGCACGCCGATGACGGCGGAAGCGGTCTCCGTCATGCCGTAGATGTTGTGGATGTAATGGCCGAACCTCTCCTGGAACCGCTCCACGGTCGACGGAGGGATCGGCGCACCTCCGGAGTACAGCCACCGGACGGAGCCGAGGTCCGCCGCATCGCCGCGATCCAGGGCGAGGAGGGCATTGTAGACCGTGATCGCGCCGACGGTCACGCTCACGCGGTGCCGGTTGAACGACTCCAGCATGACCTCGGGGTGCAGGCGGTTGATGAAGACGAGCGGGGCGTCGGAGATGAGCGTCGCCGCGGCGGTGGCGACGGCGCCGGTGATGTGGAAGAGCGGGGCGACGGCGAGCACCACGTCCCCGGCCCCGATCCCCTGCCACGCGTTGAAGGAGACCGCAGTGCTCAGCACGTTGCGGTGCGTGTTGAGCGCGCCCTTGGGCGGGCCCGTGGTCCCGGACGTGTAGGTGAGCAGTGCCGCATCCTCAGCCCGGACCTCGGCGGCGGAGGGGGTCCGGCCCGCGTTCTCCTGCACCGCGGTGAGGAGGTCGTCGGCGCCGTCGACGACCACACGTGCCGCATCCTCGAAGAGGCGCGGATCGTCCTCCGACTGGAGGTCGAGGTCACTGGTGGTCATGCGCCACGCCACCGTGGACCCGGCGAGTGTCGAAGCCGCCTCCTCGCCCTCCCGGTCGAGCCCGATGAAGCCGATCGCGCGGGAGTCGTCGATGAGGCGACGGAGCTCGCCGCCCCGGTACATCGGGTTGAGGATGAGGACCGTCGCCCCGACCTTCCACAGCGCGAGCATCGCGATCGCGAACTGGGGGATGTTCTGCAGCTGGACGCCCACCACGTCCCCGCGACCCACTCCGCGGTCCTGCAGATGGGCGGCCAGCGCGTCGGAGTCGTCATCGACCCGTCGCACCGTGAGCGTGCTGTCGAAGTAGATCAGGCAGGGCGACTCCGGGGACGCGGCGACGCGGTCGCTCCACGCCGTGACGAGGGAGGTGGGGACGTGCGGCGGGGCAGCGCTGAGGCCGTCCGGGTACAGAGCGGTCCAGATCGGTTCATCAGCCATGGCCCAATGCCTCCAGTGCGCGCTTGGCCAGTTCCGGCACGCCCACCTCCAGCTGGGGTGCGAAGTCGTCTCCGGGGCGCTCGCCCGCCAGATAGCGGGTGTACATCGCCTCGCAGAAGACAGCGGACTTCCAATAGGCGAGCGCGCGGTACCACCCGAGGTCGCTGAGGTCGAGGCCCGATGCCTCTGCGTACCGCTGCGCGAGCTCTGCCGCCGAGGGGTACCCGTCGCGGCGGGTGACCGGCGACAGATCGAGTGCCGAGTCCGGCGATCCTGCCTCCGAGTAGTTCGCCAGCAGATAGCCGACGTCTGCGAGCGGATCCCCCAGTGTCGCCATCTCCCAGTCGAGGATCGCCTTGACCTCAGGGTCACCGGAACCGGTGATCATGAGGTTCCCCAGTCGATAGTCGCCGTGCACCACGGCGTGGCGCTGGGTGCGGGGAACGTCCGCGGCCAGGAGGTCCGCCACCCGCACCACGTCCGGGACCGAACGCTGCGTGTTCACGTCCCAGAGCCTGCGGAAGGTGGCCACCTGCCGATCGAGGTAGCCGCTGGGCCTGCCGATGTCTGCAACGGGCGGTGCGGAGACGTCGATGCGGTGCAGGGACACGAGCGTGTCGACCATGTTCATCGCGACCGCGCGGCGGGCCTGCGGCGTCTGGATCCGCTGCGGCTCCACATCCGTGATGACGTCGCCGTCCAGGTGGTCCATGACGTAGAAGGGAACTCCCAGCAGATCCGGGTCGTCGCAGACGGCGAGGATCCGTGGGACGGGCACGCCGTTCCCGGCGAGCGCCTGCTGGATCCGCGCCTCGCGCACCATGTCATGCGCGGATCGGGGCAGCGGCGGTCGCGGCCCGCGGCGCAGCACGACGTCGGCGCCGTCCCGCGTCACCCGGAAGGTCACGTTCGAGTGCCCGTCGCCGATCCGCGCGGCCGTGACCGGACCCGTCCCGATCCCGTGCGCATCGAGGAACCGTTCGACCACGTCGAGGATCAGCAGGGGCGACAGCGCCTCCGGCGGCACGTCCGCTGCGGTCGCGACGACCTCCGGCGCGAACGGATCCTCATCACTGTGCTGTGCCGTGCCGGGCTGTGTGCCACCGGCGTCCACCTGGGTTCCTGCGGACTGCTCGTCCATTCACCGCACCTCTTCCGTCCTCATCGACCGTCGTCTGCGCTGCCAGCGTGAACCGAGCGAGCGCTCGGTGAGCTTTCACAGTACTGTGGTCCACATCATGATCCGTGTCAATGAGCCGCCGTCCGAGGTCCCGCAGCGAAGGAGGCCCCATGAGCGATTCTGTGAGCACCGGCGTCGGCACCGACGCTGACGCCGACGCCGCGGACACGTGGCACGACTACGGGCGCTCGCGGCTGCACCCCGTCCTGGAGGGGGCGCTGCGCTGCTTCGCCCTGCACGGGTACCACGGCACGACCATCCGCATGATCGCCGCGGAGAGCAGCCTGTCCGTCGCGGGTGTCTACCACCACTACCCGTCCAAGCATGCGATCCTCGTCGCCGTCATGAGCCAGGCGATGGAGGACCTCTGGCAGCGCTCCACCGCCGCGGACGCCGCGGCTGAGGGCCCCGTCGATCGGTTCACCGACGTGATCACGTGCCTGCTCGAATTCCACACCCAGCGCAGAGATGACGCGTTCATCGCGCTGACGGAGATCCGCAGCCTCGACGCGGAGGCGCGCGCCGCGCACATCGCGAAGCGGGACCGCCAGCAGCGACTGGTGGAGGAGATCGTGGAGCAGGGCGTCGCCGACGGCGTCTTCGAGGCCGCCCACCCGCGGGATGCCTGCCGTGCGGTCGTGACCATGTGCACGTCCGTCTCCCACTGGTATCGACCGGACGGAGCACTCAGCAGCTCCGAACTGGCGCAGCGCTACTGCGCGATCGCACTCGCCGCGGTCGGCTGCCGCACGGTCACACGAGGCTGAGCCCATGCACGGCTGAGTGCACCTGAGGCGAGGCTGTGCAGCGCACGAGGCTGAGCGCACGTGAGGCTCTGAAGCACAGGGGTCCTTGCGAGCGCATACACTCGGGGAACACCGAATCCACGAGGACGCCTTCCGGCGCAGAAGAGGAGACATCATGTCTCGCAAGGGCTTCCCAGAGGTGGAGCAGCAGTACATCGACCACGCGCGCGAACAGACTCTGACCGCGCTCACGAGTCCGGAGACCCCGCAGCGCCTGCGGCGCTACTACTGCGTCGACACCGATTACGCCGGCGCGAGCTTCACCCGGATCACCCCGAACCCGTCCGATGCGATCTCCGCCTCAGACCTCCTCGCGACGAGCATGCTGTCCGTCTCGATCCCCGCGCACTCCGTGCGCCTGTTCGTCGAGGACAAGGGCACCCGCAAGACGGTGCGGCGTCTGCTCGAGGCTCTGCCGGACCGCCGACTCGAGGATGCGAAGGGCAAGCACTTCGCGCCCATGAGCGACTTCTACGAGTTCGTGAAGGCGAATCTGGGCCAGGCCGGCGCGGCGGACCCGAACCCCTGGGTGACGGCCAGCAAGCTGACGGCACGCAAGCGTCCGGACCTCTTCCCCGTGCGCGATGCTGCGGTCTGCGACTTCCTGGGACTTGCCGAGCTTCGGGACTTCGGGAAGGACTGGCGGGTGTTCCGCGAGCTCATGCGCGACGAGCAGGTGGACGACGTGCTCGACGACCTCCGCGACGGCCTCAAGGATCTGGCCTCGTCGTCGCCCTGCCGCGTGAAGAGCGACAAGGAGCGGCTCCGGGTCCTCGACGCGGCCCTGTGGGTCCACGCGACGGATGTAGATCCCGCACCGTGCGACGAACACGAGGCCCGGGACTGACCCCAGCGACTACGTCGAGGCTGTCACCGCGGCGGACGCGGCGATCCCCGCCGCGATGGCCGCGTTGATGGAGTCGATGGACGCCTTGACGGCCCTGCCGCTCTGCTGGGCGAGAGCCGGCAGCTCGTCGGTGATCTGCTCGATGCGCTTGTTCAGTGCACCGCCCTTCAGCCCCTCGGCCGCGGCCTCCTCCTTGAGGATCACCTTCGCGGAGTCCATGCCCCGCAGGATCCCCAGCACCATCGCGTCCGATACGGAGATCTCCCCACGGCCGGCCAGTGCCTCTCGCAGGCGAGAACGGGTGTGCGCTTCCGGCCCGTCATCGACGGCGGGGTACCGCTCGGGTCGCAGCCCGAGGTACTTCGCCTCCTCCAGATCCAGCACTCCTTGGGCCACGAGGCTCCGGGAGACGACCTCCCGCGGATTGAACCAGCCCGCGGTGACGAGCGACTGGACCCGCGGTGGCTTCGAGCGCTCCGCGAGCGCCCGGATGCCGAACTCCATGACAGCTCCGGGCCCGGCGTCCTCGGCTGCGCCCGGTGCGGCGCCCGGCGCCGGGAACGTGCTCCGTGCCTCGCTCCGGGCCTGCCCGGCGCCGCCTCCGACCTCACCGGCCAGCCATACCTTCGGATTCTTCCGGTCCTCGAACTCGACGCAGTCGGCCAGCGCCAGATCGGCCAGGAGTCCGGCCGCCAGCGCGTAGTCGCGGTAGCTCACCCAGGCCTCGGTCCGTCCGTCGTCGCGGGTGAGCAGCAGGAGCAGGTCTTCGCAGATGAGCATCAGACCGGCTCCGTGAACGCGCGCTCGAGGACGGCGAGGCCTTCCATCAGCTCCGCCTCACTCACGTTGAGCGGCGGGACCACGTGGATGCGGTTGTAGTTGGCGAACGGCAGGACACCGCCGGCCTTGATCCGACCGATGATCTCGTTCATCTGCGGCGACGATCCGCCGTACGGTGCAAGCGGCTCTTTCGTATCCTTGTCCGTCACGAGGTCGATCGCCCAGAACATCCCCGTGCCGCGCACCTCGCCCACGATCGGCGACCGCGAGGCGATCTCCCGCAGCCTCGGTCCCACGACCGCCTCACCCAGCTGCGCAGCATTCTCCACCATGCGCTCGTCCTCCATCGCTGTGATCGTCGCGACGGCGGCGGCGCAGGCCAAGGGATGTCCGGAGTAGGTGAGTCCGCCGGGGTAGGCGACGTCCGCGAAGGTATCGAAGATCGGGTCGCTGATCGCCACGCCGCCCAGCGGCACGTAGCCCGAGTTCACGCCCTTCGCGAAGGCCACCAGGTCCGGAACGACGTCGAAGTGCTCGAAGCAGAACCACTTTCCCGACCGACCGAAGCCCGCCATGACCTCATCGGCGATGTAGACGATGCCGAACTCGTCGCACAGTGCGCGCACGCCCTGCATGTACTCCGTCGACGGGATCATGATGCCCGCGGTGCCGGGGATCGATTCGAGGATGACGGCGGCGATCGTCTGCGGGCCCTCCAGCTCGATCGTGCGGCGCAGGTGCGTGAGCGCGCGCTCGGTCTCCTCCGCCTCGGTCGTCGCGTGGAACTCGGACCGGTAGAGGAAGGGGCCGAAGAAGTGCACCGTCCCCGCGTCGCCCATGTCATTGCGGAATCGCCGCGGGTCACCGGTGATGTTGATGGCCTGCTCCGTGCCGCCGTGGTAGCTGCGGTAGCGGGAGAGGACCTTGCGCCGCCCGGTGTGCAGGCGGGCCATGCGCACCGCGTGCTCGACGGCGTCCGCACCGCCGTTGGTGAAGAAGATCCGGTTGAGCGACTCCGGCAGCCGTTCGGCGATCAGCCGGGCGGCCTCGGAGCGCTTGTCGTTCGCGTGTGCCGGGTTGATCGTGCAGAGGACGTCGGCCTGATCCTTGATCGCTTGCACGACGGCGGGGTGCTGGTGGCCGATGTTCGTGTTGACCAGCTGCGAGGAGAAGTCGAGCAGCGGCCGAGCCTCCCCGTCGTACACGTAGGATCCCGCGGCGCGGGACACGACCATCGGCGTGATCTGCTTCTGCGCTGACCACGAATGGAACACGTGCGCGCGGTCCAGGTCGTAGGCGCGCTGCGACTCCCCGCGCAGCTCCTCCAACTCGTCCTCCGAGAAATCCAGCATCGTCGTCCTCCAGGCTTCCGGGTGGGGCCGGCCCTCACCGCAGTGACGTGCCGGGCAGCCTCCCCGGCCTCCCTTCCCACACTACGGTCCGTTCCCGCAGACGGATAGAGTCGCGGCATGTCCTCCCCGACCTCGTATCGTACGCTCACCAGCTCTGTGGAGGCGGAGATCGAGATCAAGCGGTCCCGCTTCCTGAGCCTCCTCGCTCCCGTCGCGGATGAGGACGGCGCCCGCGAGGTCATCGCCCAGCGGCGCGCCGAGCACCCCAAGGCACGGCACCACTGCACCGCGTTCGTCCTGGACCCGGATTCCCGCACGCGCCGCTTCAGTGATGACGGCGAACCCGCCGGCACTGCGGGCGCACCCATCCTCGACGTCCTCGTCGGCCATGAGCTGACCTACGTGCTGGCGGTCGTCACGCGCTACTTCGGCGGGACTCTGCTGGGCGCCGGCGGTCTGGTGCGCGCCTACGGCGACGCGACCTCGCAGGCAGTGGCCGCAGCACGCATCGTCACGCACTCCCAGCGCGTGCCGGTGACGGTGACGGTCGACTACGCGCTGGCCGCCGCGATCGATCGGATGGCGCACGCCGCCGGCTGGACGACGGAGTCGGAGTACGGCGCCGAGGTCGTCGTCACCGTCCGCATCCCGCCCGCGGAACTGGACGCGGGCCTGCACAGCCTCGCCGATGTGAGCGCCGGTTCTGCGGAGCCCGCGATCGGCGAACCGGAGTGGTCCGCGTGAGGGCAGCCGCGATCCGCACGACGACGGGCTGGAAGTAAAGACAAGAGCGCCCGAGGCCTGGGGCCTCGGGCGCGGTGGTCGACGTGACCGTACGGCCAGCCGGCCGCACGGTCAGTTGGCCGGACAATCAGTTGGCCGTACGGTCAATCGGCCGGACGATCAGTCGAGCTGGGCGATGCGGCCGACGGCTGCGTTGGTGAGCATCAGCAGGTCATTCGGGCGCATCTCGATCTCGAGGCCGCGACGACCGGCGGAGATGAACACCGTGTCGTGGCCGACCACGGATTCGTCGACGTAGACGGGGGTGGAGGTGCGCTGCCCGAACGGGCTCATGCCGCCTGCGGTGTACCCGGTGCGGCGCTCCGCTTCCGCGACGCCGGCGAGGGTCGCCTTCTTGCCGCCCGCGGCGGAGGCGAGTGCCTTGAGATCCAGCTGCCCCGACACCGGCACCAGCGCGCTGACCGGCTGGGAGTCGACGAGGATGTGCAGTGTCTTGAAGATCCTGTTCGGTATGACGCCCAGCTTCTCTGCTGCTTCGCTGCCGTAGCGGCGAGCGCGAGGGTCGTGCTCGTACTCGTGGACCGTGTATTCGATACCGGCCAATCCGAGGACGCGCAGAGCGGGCGTGGCGGCTACCACTTGAGTTCGACGGGACATGATGTGACCACGATACGAGATGCGCTGTACCCACACGAAATCGAGCGACCTGCGTCACACGGCGCACCGCCTCATCCGGGCCGGTATCTCAGCCCCACCCCAGCTCGTGGAGCCGGTCCTCCTCGATGCCGTAGTGGTGAGCGATCTCGTGGACGATCGTCACGAGGATCTCGTCGGCCAGATGCTCCACATCCTCCGCGAAGGCGATCAGCGGGTTCTTGAAGAGGGTGATGGTGTCCGGCGGGACGAAGCTGAAGGAACCCCCTCCCCTCTCCGTCAGGGGGATGCCGTCGTAGATGCCCAGCAGCCCGGGGGTGTCCGCCGGCGGCTCCGGCTCGACGAAGAGCGCGACGTTATCCATATGATCGACGACGCCGGGCGGCAGATCCTCCACCGCCTGGTCGACCAGGGAGTCGAACAGCTCGTCGCTGACCTCACTCACGTCCATGCGCGCCAGTCTACGGAGGGCGGGAGCAGGGGCAGTCTGCCGCCCGGATCAGCGGCGGCCCCTGTGACGGAGCACACGGCTCAGAAGATTTGCGAACCGCCTGAGGATGGGGCTAAGCTTACGGAGGTTCGCAGGCCGAAAGGCGGTAGACCGCTAGAAGCCCCCATCGTCTAGTGGCCTAGGACACCGCCCTTTCACGGCGGCGACACGGGTTCGAATCCCGTTGGGGGTACGTGTACGATAGGCGTTTGCGCACATCGCACGCACAAATGAATATGGCCCTGTAGCGCAGTTGGTTAGCGCGCCGCCCTGTCACGGCGGAGGTCGCGGGTTCGAGTCCCGTCAGGGTCGCGGAGCATAAGGCTCTTCTCTCAAGGAAGAGCCTTTGTTCTTTCATCGGTCCGGATGATCGCCCTCATCCGATCCGGCCGACAACAGAATATGGCTCTGTAGCTCAGTTGGTAGAGCGTTCGACTGAAAATCGAAAGGTCACCGGATCGACGCCGGTCGGAGCCACCATCACGAAGAAGCCCCCTGGCCCGCCAGGGGGCTTCTTCGTGCCGCATTGCCGTATCGCCGACCTACCGCTCGCCGCGCGCCGACCGCCGCATCGCCGGCCCGCTGTGCGCCGAGCGCCGAGCGCGGCAACGAAACGCACCTCAGCAGCGCGCGCCGAGTAAGTGCAATCCGGCCCAGTTCGAGAGATCTCGGGCCGGATTGCACTCACTCGATGAGGGGGACGACGAGAGTGCGGCTCACGTACTGGGACGCAGACGTCCGGGGCTCAGCCGCACTCCACGACCGAATCCACCGGATCCCTACACTGACAGCATGCCGCGCCGGACCGATGACTACAGGGGGCTCACTCAGGTGAGCCGCCTGAGACTGCTGCAGGCCGTGCACCGGAAACCCGGTCAGCAGCTGACGGCTCTGGCCGACGATGCCGGCGTGCACATCAACACCGCCCGCGATCACCTGCGCGTCCTCGAGGAGGAGGGGCTCGTCGTGAGCGCTCCCGTCGAGACCGGCAGACGCGGCCGTCCCCCGATGGGCTACTCCCCCGTGACCCGCGCCGAGCACAACCCCGAAGCTCAGCGCCGTGCTGGCGAGGCCAGATCACGCGGCTCGATGCTGCGCCGCATCGACCCCGACCTCGACCACAGCGACGACCTGGGCGACGACGCGGTCCACCAGCTCGATGCGCTGTACGAGCATCTGGACGACGCCGGCCTCGAACCGGAGGTCGACGAACGCGACCTCACCGTGGGCCTGGTCCCCTGCCTCTACCAGGAGCTCATCGATGAGGAACGCCCGCTCGTGTGCTCCGTCCACGCCAAGCTCGTCCGCCACCAGCTCGAACAGGTCTCCGGACCGCTCGAGCTGAAGAGGCTCCACCCCTTCGTGGGGCCGGACCGGTGCATGCTCGTCCTGGGACTCTCCGGAGAGGCGCCCCGGGCGAACAGGCCGGGCGGGATCGACGGCGACAGGGACGACGCCGCACTCGAACAGCATGCAGCGAACGCGCTCCGCTCACTCCAGGACCAGTCCTAGGACCATCACCCACGCGAGACGCCGGCTACCGGCTCGAAACACCGCGCCGGGAAGCGGGGTTTCGAGCCGGTAACCGGCGTCTCGGCCAGATCGACCCGCGGAGCTCACGCGGACTCGATCAACCCTCCGGGTTCCGCACCCAGAGATCCGGCCCGAAGACCTCGTAGTGGATGCTGTCGCTGGGAACGCCCTGCGAGATCAGGGTGCGCCGGGCTATCTGCATGAAGGGCAGCGGTCCGCACATGAACACCTGCGCCTCGGCCGGCAGCTCCACGTCGGTGAGGTCCATGAAGCCCGAGCGCGCGGGATGCAGGGTCGGGGCGGACTCCGCCTCCTCCTCGTACCAGTTCTGCGCCTTCGCGTCGGACATCGCCAGCACCTGCCGGCGCAGACCGTCGTACAGGGCGTGCTGGCCGTGCGACTTGTCCGCATGGAAGAGCCGCACCGTGCGGTCCGGCTGCCGGCGGGACAGGTCCTCGAGGATCGCGGCGACAGGCGTGATCCCGATGCCCGCGGACACGAGGACGACCGGCGAATCGGACTCATCCAGGATCACGTCGCCGGCAGGCTGCGACACGTCGAGGACGGTACCGGGCACCGCGTTCTCGTGGAGCCACCCGGACACCTGGCCGTCGGGCGCACCGGCGACACCGCGGACCCGCTTGATCGTCACGCGGATCGAATCGCCGCGCGGCCCGGACGAGATCGTGTACTGCCTCGGCTGCCGCGTCCCACCCGGGACATCGACGGCGATCGCGACGTACTGGCCCGTGCGGTGGCTGGGGATCTGGCCCGACACCGGTGCCAGCAGCAGGGAGAAGACCTCGTCGGATTCCTCGAAGCGCTCGACCACGCGGTACTGCCGCCACGGCTCCTCCGGGTCGGTCCCCGCTTCCGCGTACAGCTTCGCCTCCTCCGCGATGAGCGACGTCGCGAACAGCCAGTACACCTCGTCCCACGCCTGGCCGACCTCCGGCGTCACCGCGTCGCCCAGCACCTTCCCCACCGCACCCAGCAGGTAGCGGCCCACGATCGTGTACTCGCGCGCCTTGATGCCCAGGGACACGTGCTTGTGCGCGATCCGCTGCATGATCGGGGTGAAGTCCGGCGCGTCCGGATCGATGAGGTTCACCGCGAAGGCCACCACAGAGGCCGCGAGCGCCTTGGGCTGCTCCCCGACCGCCTGATTGGCGACGTTGAACACGTTGAGCAGCTCCGGGTGCGCGTCGAACATGTCGCGGTAGAAGACGGTCGTAATCTCCTCCGCATGCGCGGCGACGACCTCCGCCGTCGCTGCGACGACGGCTTCAGAATCAGGGGACAGCTTCATGGGGTGCCTTCCTCTCGTGGTCACCGTGGGTGAGTACGGTCCGATCCTCCTCCGCCGCGCGATTCCGCGCCTCCGGTTCGACCGTGATTATTCGGGATCCTGCCGATGCATCGAATCCGATCCGCCGTGCTAGGATGAAATCAATCGGTGCGGCAGCCGGACGCTCACAAGGCGCCAGGAGCCACCACCGCTGAGTCAGTCGGAGAGCCACTCCGGTCGACAGGCCCATCTGCACCCGGCGAATATTCGACCAGCCTCACAGGCCCGACGAAACGACATTTCATCTTCTTCACTCGCTTCACCCCTCACAGTCCGCAGGCAGGCACTGCACGCACCGTCGCGTGCCACACCAAGCCGTCACCGCGGATGACCCACACCCGTCCGGCGCGCAGCGTCGGATGCACCGCACACTCTCAGGTGTGCATCCCCCAGATCTCCGGACCGGCAATCGGCTCGGAAAACACGGTCACTCAGGTGGGTGGCCCGTACACAAAGGATATGCAGTATGGCTACAGGCACCGTCAAGTGGTTCAACGCGGAAAAGGGCTTCGGCTTCATCGAGCCCAGCGATGGGTCCGCTGACGTCTTCACCCACTTCAGCGCTATCGAGGGCTCCGGCTACCGCAGCCTCGAAGAGGGTCAGTCGGTCGACTTCGACGCAGAGTCAAGCCCCAAGGGCATGCAGGCGACGCGAGTCCAGGCTCTCTGATCTGCTCTGAACGGGGGTGGATGGTCATCGACCATCCACCCCCGTTCTCCATTCACCACGCCGTCCCCGGCATCGACGATGACGTCCCACGACGAGAAGCGGTAGACCCATATGCCTGCATCTGCGCCCTCAAAGCTCACGATCTCCCGTCCCTCCTCCCCCAGCCCCATCACGAGCTCCCCCGCCAAGGAATCCGGTGTGGTCCGCACCCGCCCGTTCCCCCCTCTGGCGAAGTCGTACCTGGAGGTCTCGAAGGTCGTCCGCGCCGAGGGACTCCTTGCCCGGACACCGTGGTTCTACGCGCTCATCGGCGCGGGCCTCATCCTCGGATTCGTCGCATGCGGCGTGGGGTTCGTCCTCCTCGGTGACAGCTGGTTCCAGCTCCTCATCGCTGCGGCACTGGGAATCCTCTTCACCCAGGTCGCATTCCTCGCGCACGAGGCGGCGCACCGCACCATCCTGTCGTCCGGCCGCGCGAACGACCGCCTCTCGATCTTCTTCGGCGGGGTCGTCGGGATGAGCTACTCGTGGTGGGACTCGAAGCACTCGCGCCACCACGCGAACCCGAACAAGGTCTCGAAGGACCCGGACATCGCACCGGGCGTCCTGTCCTTCGTCGCGACGGACGCGGCTCAGGCGAAGGGACCCATCCGGTGGCTGCAGAGCTACCAGGGCTGGCTCTTCTTCCCCCTCCTCACCCTGGAAGGGCTCAACCTGCATGTGCAGGGGATCCGCCACCTGTGCTCGCGCGGCAAGGTCAAGCACCGCTGGATCGAGCTCACACTGCTCGCCATCCGCTTCCCCGCGTACCTCATCCCCCTCTTCATGTTCCTGCCGCTGGGCATGGCCTTCGCGTTCCTGGGCGTCCAGCTGGCGGTGTTCGGCGTCTACATGGGCGCATCGTTCGCACCGAACCACAAGGGGATGCCCGTCATCGACCACAGCGTCAAGCTGGACTTCTTCTCGAAGCAGGTCCGCATGTCACGCAACATCCGCGGCGGCTGGTGGGCGACCTGGTTCATGGGCGGCCTCAATTACCAGATCGAGCACCACCTCTTCCCCAGCATGCCGCGCCGGCATCTCGCGAGGACCCGCCGGATCGTCATCGAGAAGTGCCGCGAACTGGGTGTCCCGTACACGGAGACCGGGCTGCTCCAGTCCTATGGCATCGTCATCGGCTACCTCAATCGTGTGGGCCTCGCCGCACGTGACCCGTTCGACTGCCCGATGATGGCCGAATACCGCCGGGGCTGACCCGCACCACCGCCGCCGAGGCCCGCTTCGCATCCGCTGCTCGGCACCTCTCCCGTACGCTGGTGGCGATGGCTGACACCGAACCCGCACGAACGCGTGCCGGGTGGATGGACATGCTCCGCGGGCTCGCGGTGCTGCTTGTCGCGCTGTTCCACATCCAGTACCCGGTCGGCGAGCGCGTCCCCGGAACCCCCGAAGCGCTGATGCGGTTCGGAGAGGCGATGCAGCCCTTCCGCATGCCTCTGCTCTTCTTCCTCTCCGGGCTCCTCCTGCCGCGGTCGCTGTCGAAGCCGATGAAGGACTACGCAGCGGGAAAGCTCCGTGGGCTCGTGTGGCCGTTCGCCCTCTGGACCGTCATCGTCGTCATCTGCTTCGAAGCCCTCTGGACCGATGAGGATCCGCTGTGGCTGTTCAAGGACGTCCCCGCGATGCTCATGGGCTGGCAGCACCTGTGGTTCCTGTCGGTGCTCATCGTCTGCTATGCCGTCGCACCGCTCACCCGCCTCCTGCCGGCGTGGACGCTCCCGCTCCCGATGGCTCTCGCCTCGACGTTCATCGTCGGCGACGGCTCATGGAGCGACTACGCCCAGAAGGTCCTCTGGTACGGAGCGTTCTTCTTCGCCGGCGCGACCGTGAGCAGGCACCTCCGCACGTGGCAGCGGATCCACCCCGCCCTGCCCGCCGCGATGCTCGCGTTCACCGTCGCATGGGGATACGTCGCAGCCCATGACAGCGAGCTGCGGACAGCGCTTGGGTTCTCGACGTTTCTCCTCTCGCTCGTCGGGGTGCTCGGGGTGCTGTGGCTCGCCCCGCGCCTTCCCCGGATCCGATTCCTCGAATGGGTCGGCAGAGGATCGATCGTCGTCTACCTGGTCAATCTGACGACGATCACCGTCGCGTTCGAGTCCATCGATGCACTGGGGATCACAGCGCCGTGGGCCGTCATCGGGCTCCTCCTCATCGCCGGACTCCTCGTCCCACTCGCGATGGTGCCCCTGCGGAACACGATCCTCTTCCGCTGGCCCGCCGGCGACCGCGCCAGCGGAGTCGCACCGTGCCAGCGCGGAGCGGGCGTCCCTCGACACGCACACGCGCAGGAGTGATCTCTACCACAGGCGTGTGCAGCTGACATACAGTGTCCGTATTCCACTCGTCCTGCATGAGGAGACGGCCATGTCCGCGGAACACACCCACACAGCTCCCGCTCCACCCGCTCCCCTGATCCCGATGTGCGCCCGCCTGTGGGCGGAGTTTCTCGGCACCTTCTGGCTGGTGCTGGGCGGCTGCGGCGCCGCGGTCCTCGCAGCGAAGGTCATCGACGGCGACGGCGTCCAGATGGGGATCGGCTTCCTCGGCGTCGCACTGGCGTTCGGCCTCACCGTCGTGACGGGTGCGTACGCTCTGGGCCACCTCTCCGGAGGACACTTCAACCCCGCGGTGACGCTGGGGGCACTGTGCGGCGGCCGCATCGAGGGCAGCGCTGTGGCGCCCTACATGCTCGTCCAGGTGATCGGCGGCGCGATCGCCGCCACCGTCATCTACGTCGTCGCCAGCGGCCAGGAGGGCTTCGCCATCGACACCGCCGCCGCGGGATCCTTCGCGACGAATGGGTTCGGTGACCTGTCACCGGGCGGCTACAGCCTGCTCGCCTGCCTCGTCATCGAGGTCGTCCTCACCGCCGTCTTCCTGTGGGTGATCCTCGGAGCCACCGACGACCGGGCGCCGGCCGGCTTCGCTCCCCTGGCCATCGGGCTGAGCCTCACCCTCATCCACCTCATCGCCATCCCGGTCACGAACACCTCGGTCAACCCGGCGCGGTCATTGGCCATGGCCCTGTACAACCCGGCAGCGCTGGGACAGGTGTGGCTGTTCATCGTCGCCCCCTTCATCGGAGCCGCGATCGCCGGGCTGACCTACAAGATGCTCACGGCCGCGAAGGCCTGAGGGCAGAGCCTCCCGTCAGCCGGCCACGAACTCCGTGGTGATCGACCCGATCCCCTCGATGGTCGTCGTCATGACATCACCGGGCTGGACAGCGATGCCGCGCGCCATGCCGACACCGGCGGGAGTGCCAGTGAAGATGAGATCCCCCGGGTAGAGGGTGACGACCTGCGACAGATCGGAGATGATCCGCTCCGGGGAGAAGATCATGTCGCCGGTGCTGCCGTCCTGAGCAGTCCAGACGTCGGCCCCCTGCGCCTGCGCGGTCGGACCCGTGAACGCGCACGAGATGCGCAGCGCGGACGGATCGGCGGGCTCATCCCGCGTCACGACCGCCGGCCCGACCGGCGCATAGCCGGGGAAGGACTTGCCCAGCGAGAACTGCGGAGCGGGCGGGCGCATCTGCACTCCCCGATCGCTGATGTCCTGCCCCACCGAGTACCCGGCGATGACGTCGGCCGCTTCGTCGACGCCCACGCGGTGGGCCTCGCGACCCACCACGACCACCAGCTCCGCCTCGTAGTCGACCGAGTCCGATGACACCGCCGCGGTGGATTCGGGTCCCGCGAGCGATGAGGCGAACTTCGTGAAGACCACGATGTTCTCCGGGTGCGCGAGGTTCGCCTCATCCGCGTGGTCCCGGTAGTTCAGCCCGATGCCGAAGATCTGGCGCGGCCGCGGGACCGGAGTCCCGAGCTGCGCGGCGGAGACCGGTCGGCCGGCGCCCGGCGCCGCCGCCTTCGCCCAGGCGGAGAACTCCTCCCACTTCTCGTAGACGTCCATCAGGTCCGGGCCGAAGCGCCCGTCCGACTGCTCTGCCACGTCCACTGCCGTGTCCTCGAGCAGCAGCACTGCCCGTCCATCCTGGTTGCCCAGCCTCATCGCCTCATCCTCTCGTCACGGCACCGTCGTTCCACGGTGCTCCAGATCATCGACACGCGGTCACGTCGTTCGTCGATACCGTCTCACGGTCTTCTCCCCGCCGCTGATGACCAGCAGCAGTCCTGCGAACCAGATCGCGCCGGCCGGCCCCACGGTCGAGGCGACGACGCCCGCCGCCATCGGCAGCGCCACCTGCCCCAGCCTGTTCCCCATGAGCCGCACCGCCAGCGCGGTGCTCCGCCACGTCATCGGCACCGCCCGCACGATCAGGGTCATGGTCAGCGGCTGCCCCAGGCCCAGGAAGAATCCGCCGATCGCCATGAGCACGATCGTGACAGTCGGCCAGGTGAGGGTCGACGGCGTCGCGACGATCATGACGCCCGCTCCCAGCAGGCTGACGATCACCAGGTCCGACCGCCTGAAGCGCGCAGACAGCCACGGCAGGCAGATCCGCGACAGGATCGTGGCAGCAGCGCGCACCGCGAGGAACACGCCGACCCACACCGGGGACACTCCGCGCTGTTCCCCCACGACCGGGAGGAACGCGATGAGCAGATCCACCATCGCCAGCAGGGCGAGGGAGGCGACCATGTGCGAGGGGACGGACGGCACGCGCAGGATCCCCAGCATGGTGGGGGCGGCGGGGTCTGCGGCGGGCCCCTCCTCAGCGGAAGCCGACCGGGACCTCGGCGACGGACCGTCTTCAGCCGCGTCGTCAGTGTGCGAGCCGGGCAGTGACATGCCGAGGATGAGCGGAGCGATCACGGGGACCGCCGCCAGCGACACCGCCGCACCGATCAGCATGATCATGCGGATGGTCGCGGTGCGCTCGTCCGGGTCCGCACCGGTGCCCAGCAGCATGCCGCCGAGGACGGGACCGATCAGCTGACCGACCGCGAACCCGGCCGTGAACCAGCCGAACCCCCGATCCAGCTCGTCGGACGGCAGGTAGCGCGCGATCGCGGCCTGGCCTGCGATCGTGAACACGATGTGGGCGACGCCCAGCACGACGGAGGCCAGGGCCACGACCCAGACACTGGTCGCGATCGAGAGAAGCAGGCAGGACGCGGCGAAGATCACGGCGCCCACGGCGATCAGGACGGACAGCCGGGGAGTCTTCTCCGTGAGCCGCCCCAGCCACAGCACCAGCACGAGCGGGAGCAGCGCGTAGGCGGAGGTGACCATTCCGACCGCTCCCGCGTCCGCGCCCATCCCCAGCAGCTGGTAGCTGATGGTGGGACGGACGAGGTTGAGCGTCGTCTGCGTGAGGATCGCGGAGCCGACGAGCAGCCACAGCCACCGGCTGCCGGACCCGCTCACATCACACTCCTCAGCCTCGATGCGACTGCGGTGCCTGTGTGCACAGCAGTCGTACGCAGGTCAGTCGCGCGCACAGCGGTCGTACGCACGTCAGTTCGCGCGCGACTGCAGGCGCTGTGTCTCCACACCGTGCATGTACCGGCCGAAGGCGTCCGCCGCGCGGTCCGCGTCATCGTCACCCAGCGCATTCACGCATTCCTCGACCAGTGCGCGCAGGTCGTTCTCCCAATTGGACGCGGACATCCCGCCCAGGTCGAGCTCGAGGATCGAGTTGAAGTCGAAGCCGTCCAGCCACTCGGCGAATTCGGAGACGATCGTCCCCGCGCCGCCGGGCGGGGTGCTGCCCACCAGGATGTCGCGGGCCCAGTCGACGCGGGCGGATGCGCTCATGATCTCCGCGCGCATGCGGATGTGCGTCGATCCGTCCGGACCCTCCTCCTCGATGACCTGGTCGACCGATTCGTCGAAGGCCAGCCACCACTGGAACGGGACGTGCCACGCGCCCATCTGCGCGTACACCAGGTCGCCGTCCTCGCGACGCAGCCAGTCCATCCGCTCCATCGACGCCTCGCGGCGCACGCTGCGCGGCACGAGCGGGTCGAGCAGGGCGGTGGGAACGGCCTCCTCCAGCTCCCGGATCGCGCTCCAGGACAGCACGTCCTGCTGGACGGGCCAGACCCTGTCGATCCCGTCGGAGGTCTGCGAGGCAGGCAGGTACATCCGCATGCTCGGCGTCGCGGGAGGCATCGGCTCCGGAGGCAGCACGACCAGTCGGTCGTCCGCGTCCTGCCGCAGTGCCGACTCGATCCGCTCCCTGTTGGCCTCCAGGCCGCTGCGCTGCCACTCAGGATGGGCGGCAAGGGGCTCGAAGACCCGCAGGCAGAGTTCGTACGGACGTGTGAATGACATGGGCACAAGCCTATCGCCGCGGGTGGCGGACTGCGCCCAGGGAGCGTCCGAAACACCGTCCGCCATATGGAAGGCGGGTGTTCGAACCCGGCTTCGGACCGTGACCCGGAATGGCTACGGTTACCGTGAAGAGGTAGGATGCTCCGGAGAACGATTCAAGACAGGCCAGGGACCTCATGTCACCCGCCCTGGATGAGCACGGAGGGGGTCAGGCCAGTGGGTCGCGGTCGCGCCAAGGCGAAGCAGATCAAGGTCGCTCGGAAGCTCAAGTACTACAGCCCGGAAACGGACCTCAGCGCACTGCAGCGTGAGCTGGGCAAGGAATCCGCGGTGTCGGATGACGACGACTTCTCGATGTACGCGGACAAGTACAACGAGGACGACGAAGACGACGACAGCAGCGACGAGCGCTGACGGACACCGTCGTCACCAGATGACGTGAGGGGCGGGAAGACCATCCGGTCTTCCCGCCCCTCACGCATTCAGCCGTGGTGCGGTGGTGCGGGGCCGCCCTGCAGTCCCCGCAGCCCCCGCAGCCTCACAGCCCCCGTCAGTCGACGAGGATCGCAGCGCCGGCGTCGACGCCCTTCGCACCCTGGACATACGCCGCGTCCGCCCCGAAGGCACCATCATCGGTGCGCACATCGCCCAGCGCCCATGCTCCGGGGTACGCGGACAGCACGTCGTCGACGCGCGCGGGATCGACCGCGAGCACCATGCCCACGCCCTGATTCCACGTGCGCTCGCGGTCGAGCCTGGGGACGCGTCCGAGGTCGCCGAGCACATCGAACACCGCCGGAACGGTCCACGAGTCGCGGCGCATGACGCCCACCGTGCCCTGCGGCAGGACCCGTGCGACGTTCGCGCTGAGCCCGCCGCCCGTCACGTGGGAGATCGAGTGGACGGCACCCGGGAGCTCTGAGATGAGCGCCAGCAGCGGCCCCGCATACACGCGCGTGGGCGTGAGGACCTCTTCGCCCAGCGACCGGCCGAACTCCGCGACCTCGCGCTCCAGCGACCAGCCTGCGTCCGCGATGATGCGGCGCACCAGCGAGTAGCCGTTCGAGTGCAGGCCCGAGGCCGGGAGGCCCACCAGCACGTCGCCCGCCTGCACGCGGTGGGCGCCCAGGACCTCGTCCGCCTCGACGACGCCCGTCGCCGCGCCGGCCACGTCGTACTCGTCCTCGCCCAACAGTCCGGGGTGCTCAGCGGTCTCGCCGCCGATCAGCGCGACCCCTGCGCTCTGGCACGCCTCCGCGATGCCGCGCACGATCGCCGCGATGCGCTCCGGCACGACCCTGCCGCACGCGATGTAGTCGGTCATGAAGAGCGGCTTGGCACCGATGACGACGATGTCGTCGACGACCATCCCGACCAGGTCGTGGCCGATCGTGTCGTGGATGTCCAGCTGCTGCGCCAGTGCGACCTTCGTCCCCACGCCGTCCGTGGAGGTCGCGAGCTGCGGTGAGCGGTAGTCCTTGAGCGCGGTGGCGTCGAAGAGCCCGGCGAATCCGCCCACGCCGCCCACCACCTGCGGGGTGTGGGTCGCGGACACGGCCGCCTTCATGAGCTCGACTGCGCGGTCACCGGCCTCCACGTCCACGCCGGCGGAGGCGTAGGTGGTGCCGGATGGCTGGGAATCGTCGTGCGGAAGCGTCATCGTCATGTCCTCGTGTGGGTGAATTCCATCCCGGGGCCCTCCACCGGGATCGGGTAGCTGCCGGAGAAGCACGCAGTGCAGAGGTCCGCGCGCGGCTGATGGGTCGCGGAGATCATTCCGTCCAGGGAGATGTAGCCCAGGCTGTCCGCACCCAGGTTCCGGCCGATCTCGTCCACGTCCAGGCCGTTGGCGATCAGCTCTGCGCGGCTGGCGAAGTCGATCCCGTAGAAGCACGGCCACTTCACCGGGGGCGACGAGATGCGGACGTGCACCTCCTTCGCCCCTGCGGCGCGCAGCATCTTCACGAGCGCGCGCTGGGTGTTGCCGCGCACGATCGAATCGTCGACGACGATCAGGCGCTTGCCCTCGATGTTCTCGCGCACCGGGTTGAGCTTGAGGCGGATGCCCAGCTGGCGCAGCGACTGCGTGGGCTGGATGAAGGTCCGGCCCACGTAGGCGTTCTTCATGAGTCCCTGACCGAACGGGATGCCGGATTCCTCCGCATAACCGACCGCTGCGGGCACTCCGGATTCCGGGGTCGCGATGACCATGTCCGCGTCGATGGGGTGCTCGCGCGCCAGGACGCGGCCCATCTCCGCACGGGCGGCGTGGACGGTGCGACCGGCCAGCACGCTGTCCGGCCGGGCGACGTAGACGTACTCGAAGACGCACTGCGCACGCGTCGTCTCCGCGAAGCGCTCCGACCGCAGTCCGTCCTCATCGATCGCGATGAGCTCGCCCGGCTCCACCTCGCGGACGAACGTGGCGCCGACGATGTCCAGTGCGGCCGTCTCCGATGCGACGACCCAGCCGCGGTCCAGACGGCCCAGCACCAGAGGGCGCACGCCGTGGCGATCGCGAGCGGCGTAGAGCGTCCCCTCGTCCATGAACGCGAGGCTGAAGGCGCCCTCCAGCGACGGCAGCAGCTCCATCGCCGCATCGTGCAGCGATTCCTTCTCCGAGGACCCGAGCAGCTTCGTGATGAGCGAGGTATCGCTCGAGGAGTCCCGGTGGCCGCGGGTGCGCAGGGTCTTGTTCGTCGCGCGCGCCACGGTCTGCTGGTGGTTCGCGTGGGCGTCCTCGGCCATCTCCTCGAGCGTCTCGACGTTCGTGAGGTTGCCGTTGTGCGCGAGTGCGAGCGTGCCGAACGGCGTGGGTCCCAGTGTGGGCTGGGCGTTCTCCCAGGAGGAGGCGCCGTGCGTCGCGTACCGCGTGTGGCCCAGCGCGATGTGGCCGGGCAGGGTCCCGAGGTCGGACTCCTTGAAGACGGAGGACACGAGCCCCATGTCCCGGTAGATGAGGATCTGCTCGCCGTTGCTCGCCGCGATCCCCGCGGACTCCTGGCCGCGGTGCTGCAGGGCATACAGGGCGAAGTACGTCAGCCGGGCCACTTCCTCGCCGGGGGCCCAGACGCCGAAGACGCCGCACTCCTCCCCTGGTGGCGGTTCGAGGCCGTCGGGCGCTTCGGGGCCGTCGGGCCGTTCGGAGGACTGCGTGGGCGTGGGGGTGCTCGCGTCGCGGGCGACGCGGGACAGGTTCACGGCTGGCACGTCGTCATTGTTCCACATCGCCGTTCGGCTCCTGCTCGCCGTCCGCCGCCGGTGCGGAACCGTCCGCGCCGTCCGCGGTCCGGTCATCCGCCGAGGCCGCGGCGGCATTGCCGTTCTCCCCGAATTCCGGCGCGGCCGGGGCCTTCCTGGCGACGTATTCGCCCCGCACCGTGTAGGTGCGGGCCCTCTTCGCATTGACGCGATCGAGGATGAGGGCCACCGACAGCCCGAGCGCCGCGCCGACCAGGCCCAGCAGCAGCATGAGGAGTGCCATCGTCGCACCGAGCGAGTAGTCGCTCGTGAGCACCGATGTGTCCACGGGCAGGACGACCAGCACACCCGCGGCGATGAAGCCGAGGAGCACCCCCAGCAGGAGGAAGGTCCCGAAGCGGGGCGTGCGGCGGACGACTACGTCGACGTCGTCTGTCATCCGGATATCGGGGTCGCTCATCGGCTCCTGCTCAGTGACGGGGGGTGACTGGACGCCACCATTCTAGTCGTCGCCGCAGTTCCGGTTCACAGCTTGATGACGACGGTCTTCGTCTGCGTGTACTCGTCGAACGCCTCGATGGACTTCTCGCGCCCGTAGCCGGACTTCTTGTATCCGCCGAACGGCAGCTCGACGCCGCCGCCGGCACCGTAGGTGTTCACGAACACCTGGCCCGCCTCGATCTCATGCGCCATCCGGTGGGCACGCGACAGGTTCTGGGTCCAGACGGCCGACACCAGTCCGTACTCCGTGCCGTTGGCCAGTGCGAGGGCCTCCTCGTCGTCCTCGAAGGTCGACACGGCGACGACGGGACCGAACACCTCTTCGTGGAAGATCCGCTGGGACGGGTCCACCCCCGTGACGATCGTCGGGGAGACGAACGCGCCGTTCTCCAACGCACCGCCCAGCCCCGCGGGCCGACCTCCGCCGACTGCGACCTGCGACGGGTCGAGCTCGTCCAGGAACCCCTGCACGCGGTCCATCTGCTTGGCCGACACGAGCGGGCCCAGGCCCGGATCGTCGGTGCCGCGGCCCACGGTGATCTCCCCCACCGCCCGACGCATCTTCTCGATGACCTCGTCGTGCACTGACGCGTGGACGAGGAGGCGGGCGCCCGCAGAGCAGGTCTGACCTGCGTTCTGGATGAAGGAGCGGACCAGGCTGGGCACCGCACCGTCGATGTCCGCATCCGGGAAGACGACGTTCGCGGACTTCCCGCCCAGTTCGAGCACGGTGGGGATGACGCGGTCCGCTGCGGCGTGCGCGATGAGCGAACCGGTCGCGGTCGAGCCCACGAATCCGAGGTGCGCGACGCCGGGGTGCTTCGCCAGCGCATCGCCTGCCTCCGCCCCGAGCCCGACGACCACGTTGAAGGCTCCGCGGGGGAAGCCCGCCTCCTGGATGATCTCCGCGAGCCGGACCGTGGTGCGCGGGGTCTCGTCGGCCGGCTTCGCGACGGCGCAGTTCCCTGTCGCCAGCGACGTCGCCGCGGCACGGCCGATGAGCTGGAGCGGGTAGTTCCAGGCCACGATGTGTCCGGTCACGCCGTAGGGCTCACGGCGCGTGTAGACGTGCATGTCGTCGGCCATCGGGATCTGGTGCCCGTAGTACGCCTCGATCGTGTGGCCGTAGTACTCGAAGTAGCGGGCGCAGACGTCGACGTCCGCGTAGGCCTGGGTGAGCGGCTTGCCCGTGTCCTCCGACTCCAGGCGCGCCAGCTCCTCGCGGTTCGCGCGGATGCGGCTCCCCGCCGCGACGAGGAGCGTCGAGCGCTGCTCCGGCGAGCTGCGACGCCATTCGCGCTGCGCCTTCGCCGCCGCCGCCACGGCCTGATCGACCTCATCGGCGCTCGCGCGGGAGACATCGCCGATCACGTCCCCGGTGGCGGGGTCGATGTTGGCGTAGGTCTTCAGCGTCGGGAGGTGCCGGCCGCCGATGAATGACGTGGTCTGCAGAGTGGGAGCGGTCATGAGGCCATTGAACACCACGGACCTGCTGAACCCCAGTGCACGTCCGGTGAGTGGATCCGGTGAGTGGATCCGGTGAGCGGCCCGCGGCGGCTAGCTCAAGGAACCGTCAGCTCGGGGAACCGTCAGCTCAGGGAACGGCCCTGCTCGTCGAAGAGCGGCAGCAGATGGCCGATGTCCGACCGGACGCCCGACGCGGCGACGGAGTTCCGTCCGACGGCCTCGGCGAAGTCAGCAGCACCGGTGGCGAGCGCCAACCACGTGTCCGGGTCGGACTCGACGGTGTTGGGCGGGGTGCCCCGCGTGTGCCGGGGGCCCTCGACCGCCTGCGTCACACCGAATGGCGGCACCCGCACCTCCACGCTGCCGCCCGGATGACGGGCTGCGAACTCCTCGAGCGCGTAGCGCACTGCGGTGGCGAGCGTTCTGCGGTCGACGCCGGACGCGGAGCACGTCCGGGCGGTGCACCAGGCGGCCAGGGCCTGCTGCCCGACAGCGGGATCCGTCCTGCGCTTCGTGCTCATCGTGCTCCTCCTCCGAACGTCCGCAGCGCCGCACCCTCGCGCAGACGGCCCACGTGGACCGTCCGCCCGTCGTCGTCGATGCCGCCGGTGACGGGCTGGGTCAGTTCCTCGAGCACCCGCTGGGCCGCCTCCGCGGGCACGTCGCCGCTCGCCTCCAGCAGGCGCAGCGCGGTCAGGGTGGTGGGGCGCGAGGAGCCGTCGAGGCACTTCGCAGCGACGGACCACCCCGTGCGGGTCGCCATGACCATGACGCCCTCCGCCCCGAACTTCGCGAAGACCCCCAGCTCCTCGAGGACGGTGGTGTTGGGCCGGCCGCGGCCCTCGACCGTCCAGGGATGTGCGAAGACGCCGTCCATGAGCCGGGAGCTCAGCTCATCGGCCCCTCTCGCCACGTGCGAGATCGCGGTGGCGAGCGCGGTGAGCGTGAGCGCGTGGACGGGCGCGCCGCACCCGTCGACCCCGATCGCCAGGGGCGGGGCACCGGTGAGCTCCTCGACCACCCGTTCGACCTCCTGCTGCACGGGGTGGTTCGGATCCAGATAGGTGTCCGTGGGGTGACCGCCCGCGACGGCGGCCAGGAGGAATGCGGCGTGCTTCCCGGAGCAGTTGAAGTGCAGCCGTGAGGTGGGGTGTCCTGCGGCGGCTCGTGCGTCCCGCGTCACGCGGTCGGCGGGCGCGACGGCCGGGCAGCGCAGGTGCGACTCGTCCAGACCGGCGGAGGCCAGCATGTCGGCCACGACATCGATGTGCCGCTGCTCTGCCCGGTGCGAGGCGGTCGCGAGTCCCAGTGCCGGCCCTGTGAGCTCCGCTCCCATCCGCATGCTCGCGATCGCCTGCAGCGGCTTGAGCGTCGAGCGCACGAAGACCGGTGCGTCCACTGCTCCGAGGGTCGCGGCGGGCGTTCCGGACGGGTCGAGGAGCACGGCGGAGCCGATGTGCCGGGACTCGATGAAGCCCGAGCGCTCGACGATCGCCAGTTCGACGGCGGCGTCCGCGGTGAAGGTCTCAGCCGTCTGCACGGGTGTCAGCCCCGGTGTCCGGCGATCTGCTCCATCGCCGTCGGATCGGAGTCGTTCAGGAACTTCTCCACCCGTGCGGCCTCCTCCGATTCGCCGATGCTCGCAGCTGCGCGTCCCAGCGCGTAGAGCGAGCGGAGGAACCCGCGGTTGATCTCGTGCGTCCAGGGGATCGGTCCCGCACCGCGCCAGCCCGCACCACGCAGGGCGTCGAGACCGCGGTGGTAGCCGACTCGCGCATACGCGTAGGAGTCGACGGTGCGGCCCTCATCGAAGGCCTCGTCCGACAGTTCGGCCCAGGCGAGGGAGGACGAGGGGAGGACGCTCGCGACGTCGATCGGCTCGTCGCCCGCGTCCAGGCGGCGCTTCGCATCGACGTCCGGGTGGTCGTCGGGGAGGTAGGTGGGCTGCGGGCCCAGCTGCGCTGCGTCGAGGTTGCCGATGTGCGAGGGGTGACCGAGGTTCTGGCTCATGCCCTCACAATAGGACACGCGCCTCAGCGTGCGGTCAGCCCTCGGCACCGTCCTCGTCCTCGGCGGGCTGGAGTGCGAAGGGATCCTCGGTCAGCGCGCCCAGTGCGCCCGCGTCCCCCAGCTCGGTCAGCTGCTGTGCCGACCCCACACCGGTGAGCCACACGCCCACGTCCGATGCCAGCCATTCGTCCACGTCCTCGGCATCGGCGCTCACGGCCGCCATGCCGAATCCCGACGCAGCGAGGTCAGCGGGCGATGTCCCCTCCGGGTCGCCGTCGAAGAGCGCCACCGCTCCGGCGTCGGCGGTCCGCTCCGCGAGCGCCGCATCGTCGGTCCGCACGATGAGTGCGTCGATGCGCTCCGCATCCTCGGCGGAGGTGAGCACCGCGTCGAGCGCCGCGTCGGAATCGACCGACGGCATGAACACCGTGTCGGTGCTGAAGTCCTCGTAGACCTCGTCCCACGTCGCCGGGGAGCCTGAGTTCGTCTCTTCCCGGGGGGCGGGGATCGTGCCGTCTGCGAACTCCTCAGCGGTCAGGTCCGCATACGGCTTCCCGTACACGTCCTCGCCGGCCTCCGGTCCGCCCGCTCCCAGGGCGATCGTCCCGTCACCCAGCTCGACGAGGTCGACCGCCGGCATGAAGCCGAACCGCACGTTCTCCCGGACGGCTTCCGCCGAATTCTCCGGATACACCGCGGCTCCCCCGCCGTCGGCGGCGATGACGGGCGCGGGCAGCGACTCCGCCGTCGGCGGCTCCTCGGCGGACAGGATGGACCAGCCGATGAGGCCGACCACTGCCGCTGCGGCGACGCCGGCGACGATGAGCGGGGCGAACGTCCGGCGTCCGGCCTTCGCCGCCTCCGCCTCTGCGACGCGCTCCTCCCACGCGGCCCGTTCCTCCGCGGACACCGGCTTCGCGCGTTCGGTCCCGCTGCGCCTGCTGCCCTTCACGCGCTCCGGGGTCAGGTCCGCCAGGGACTCGATGCGGTCGTCGTCGCGACGATCGCGCTTCTTCTTCGCCACCCTGCTCACCTGCTCCTGTCCCTGTTGGTCGCCGCACCGGTCGCCAGTCCCCGCAGGAACCCGGCTCCCCAGCTCACGTGCATGGAGGGGAGCACCAGTCCGAACCACAGCCGTTCGCGGATCCCCGCGTCGTCGGCTCGCCACACCGCTGTGACGATGCCCGCCGCGTAGGCGGCGCTGGGCACGTGCACCAGCGACGTGAAGCCGCGCACGAACCGCGGCCACCGCCGGGTGGATCCGGTCAGCTGCAGCACCGCCTCGACGAGCGAGGCGGTCACGCCCAGCACCAGGAGGGGCGGTGCGAAGTACCGCGCGGAGTTCCGCGCACCGTACCGGCGGACGATCTCCGCACGCCACACCCCGGTGGCGTAGAACTGCTTGACGAGGTTCGACCACGTGGCCCGCGGCCAGTAGGTGACCTGCAGCTCCGGGGCGAACCAGACGAGGCCCCCGGCTTCGCGGACGCGCAGGTTGAGCTCCCAGTCCTGTCCGCGGCGCAGCGTCCCGTCGAAGCCGCCCAGTGCCTCGAACACCTCGCGGCGGAAGACGCCCAGGTACGCGGATTCCGCCTCCTGGGCCTCATCGCCCGCATGGTAGGCGGGGCCGCCCAGCCCGATCCGCGACATGTACGCCCGTGCGACGGCGCGCTGGAAGGCCGTGCGGCCTCGGGCCCGCATGAGCCCTCCCGCGTTCGCCGCACGCGTCTTCCGCAGGACGGCCACGCCGCGGGCGGTGTAGTCCGCGGTGAGCTCCGAATGCGCGTCGACGCGGATGACGACGGGGTGCGTCGTCTGCGCGACGGCCAGATTCAGGCCGATCGGGGTGTCGCCGGCGGGGTTGTCGACCGTGATGATCCGGGGGTCCGCCGCGGCCATCCGGCGGACGATCTCCGTGGTCCCGTCGGTCGACGGCCCCAGTGCGACCACGATCTCCTTCTGCCCCGGGTAGTCCTGGGCGAGGATCGTCGACACGGCCTCCTCGACGTGGCCCGCCTCGTTGAGGATCGGCATGATGTAGGACACGCCCGGCAGGGCGTCCAGCGGAGGAAGGGCTTCCGGTCCGAGACCGGTTCCCGCCCCGCGCCGTGCGCCGCTCACTTGTGCTTCTCGTATTCCTTGACGACGTCCGCCGTATCCCCGTCCGCGCGGAGCACGCCCTTCTCGATCCAGATCGTGCGGTTGCACGTGTCGCGGATCGACCGCATCGAGTGCGACACGAGGAAGACGGTGCCGGCGGACTCGCGGATGTTCCGGATGCGCTGCTCGGAGCGCTTGCGGAATTCGCGGTCGCCCACGCTCAGCGCTTCGTCCACGATCAGGATCTCGTGGTGCTTCGCCGTCGCGATGCCGAACTTCAGGCGGGCGGTCATCCCGGAGGAGTAGGTGCGCATCGGCATGTCGATGAAATCGCGCAGACCGGTGAACTCGACGATGTCGTCGTACTTCTCCTCGATCTCCTTGCGGCTCATCCCCAGCGCCTGACCGCCCAGGATGATGTTCCGGCTGCCGGAGAGGTCGTTCAGCAGGGCTGCACCGATGCCCAGGAGGTTCGGGCGGCTCTTCGCGTACACGGCTCCGCGCGTCGCCGGCGTGAGTCCGGTGATCGTCCGCATGAGCGTCGACTTGCCGGACCCGTTGGTCCCGATGATGCCGATCGATTCGTTGGCGTGCGCGGTGAAGGAGATGCCCTTGAGCGCGTGCACCGTCTGCAGCGAGCGGCCGCGGTTCAGCAGTCCGGACGTGCTGCCCGGCGTCGCCTTCTTCCCGGTGGCCAGCGTGCGGTACTCGACGTGCACGTCGTCGCAGATGACGACGGGGTCCTCGACGGTCGCGCCGTCGCGCGCGCACTTGTCAGTGGTCTCGGCCATAGCGCTCCTCCGCCTTCCAGAAGAAGACCGTGCCGACGGACACCATGACGACCGCCCACACGCTGAAGTTGAACCAGTACTCGACGGGGATCTCCTGGTTCTCGAGCAGGATCCCGCGCGAGATCGACAGGACGTTGTGCAGCGGATGCCAGTCGTAGATGTCCGCCAGGATCTGCGGACGTCCATCGAGCAGGCGGCTGGAGTCGAAGAACACCCCGGAGGTGTAGAAGATCATCCTCGACACGAAGGGGATCAGCTGGCTGAGGTCGCGGAAGTGGACCGTCAGCCGCGAGAAGATGAACGCGATGCCCAGGTTGAAGATCGTGAAGAGCATGACCAGCGGGATGAAGAGGAACCACGACCAGTCGGGGCGCGAACCGAAGATGATCGCGAGGATGAACATCAGTGCCAGCGTGGGCATGAAGTTCATGAGGTTCTCCAGGACCTTCGCCACCGGCAGCACCATGCGGGGGAAGGGCAGGGACTGCACGAGGCTCGTGTTGGAGATGATCGCCTTCGCGCCGCCGTTCATCGAGGAGTTGAAGAACTCCAGCGAGAACACGCCGATGATGAGGAACGACACGAAATTGTCCGGCCGGCTGCTCCCGGTCATGATGAAGCCGAACACGGTCCCGTAGACCAGCGCCTGGAAACTGGGTCGCAGGAGCACCCACGCCATGCCCAGGCGATTGCGCTCGTTCTCGCTCTGGATCCGGTAGCGGGCCAGTGACAGGGTGAAGTCCCGGCGCTCCCAGACCTGCTTGAGGTACGACGGGAGGGGTGGTCGGGCACCGACGCGGGTCAGGCCGAATCTCTCCGCCTTCTCCGCCAGTTCGGAACTCTTGCTCATCGAGTGGATTGCTCTCATCAGGGACACGGACACCGCGATTCTAGCCCTCGAACCCTGTGCCCTCTCACCGGCGCGTCGCACCGACTACTCTGGGTGGCGTGAAGGTACTCGTCATCGGTCCCGGCGCCCGGGAACACGCACTCGTCTCCGCACTCTCCCGCGATCCTCAGGTCGAGGCGGTCATCGCCGCCCCGGGGAACCCCGGGATCGACCTCCTCTGCGACACGCGACCCCTCGACCAGACGGATCCCGCCGCGGCGGTGGACCTGGCCCAGGAGCTCGACGTCGACCTCGTGGTGGTCGGCCCCGAAGCACCGCTGGTCGCCGGCGTCGCGGACGCGCTGCGGGAAGCCTCGTTCCCGGTGTTCGGCCCGGGCCAGGAGGCCGCGACACTCGAGGGCTCCAAGACCTACGCGAAGGAGGTCATGGAGGCCTCCGGCGTGCCGACCGCGCAGGCGGTGGCGGCCACGACCTCGGCGGAGGCGGCGGAGGCGCTCGACCGGTTCGGCGCCCCCTACGTCGTCAAGGCGGACGGGCTGGCGGCGGGCAAGGGCGTCGTCGTCACGGACGACCGCGCCGCCGCGCTGTCCCATGCGGAGAGCTGCCTCGCAGTCGCCGACCGCGTCGTCATCGAGGCCTACCTGGACGGCCCCGAGGTCTCCCTCTTCGTCGTCTGCGACGGCACCACCGCCGTGCCGCTGTCCCCCGCGCAGGACTTCAAGCGGATCGGCGACGGCGACACCGGCCCCAACACGGGCGGCATGGGCGCGTACTCGCCGCTGCCCTGGGCCCCGGAGGGGATGGTGGACGACGTCGTCGCCCGCGTCGCGCAGCCGGTGGTCGACGAGATGGCCCGCCGCGGCAGCCCCTTCGTGGGCCTCCTGTACTGCGGCCTGGCGCTCACGTCCCAGGGCATGCGCGTCATCGAGTTCAACGTGCGGTTCGGCGATCCGGAGACCCAGTCGGTGCTCGCCCGCCTGCGCACCCCGCTGGCGGGCCTCCTGCTCGCCGCGGCGCAGGGCACGCTCGCGCAGCATCCGCCGTTGGAATGGGACGAGCGCACCGCGATCACCGTGGTCCTCGCGGCACAGAACTACCCGGGCGCTCCCCGCACCGGCGACCCGATCGCGGGTCTCGAGGAGGCGCTCGCGCTGGACGGCGTCGACGTCCTCCATGCCGGGACCGCGCTGGGCGAGCAGGGCGAATTCATCACCTCCGGCGGACGCGTCCTGTCCGTCGTCGGGCTGGGCGACGGGATCGCCGCGGCCCGCTCCCGCGCCTACGCGGCGGCCGACCTCATCGACTGGGAGGGCGTGCAGAAGCGCACGGACATCGCGCTCCTGGCCGCAGAGGACGCGATCACCGTTCCCGAGGCCGCACTCGGAACGGCTGCGACAGCCGGGCCCGCCCGGGCCCCGTCGAACCCGACCGCCGCCGAGGCCGCCGCCGGCTCCCAGCCCGCGGCCCCCGCCGTCCCCGGCTGGACGCACGCGTACTCCGGCAAGGTGCGCGACCTCTACATCCGCGAGGGTGTCGGGTCGCTGGAGACGGCCGAGGAGATCCTCATGGTCGCCTCGGACCGCATCAGCGCCTATGACTGGGTGCTGCCCACGGAGATTCCCGACAAGGGGAAGGTCCTCACAGGGCTGACCCTGTGGTGGTTCGACCAGCTCGCCGACCTCGTCGGCAACCACGTCGTGAGCGTCGACGTGCCGGACGTCGTCGCAGGGCGCGCGATGATCTGCACGCGCCTGGAGATGTTCCCCGTCGAGTGCGTGGCCCGCGGCCACCTCACGGGATCCGGCCTGGCCGACTACCGCGCTGCGGGCACCGTGGGCGGGAACGCGCTGCCCGAGGGGCTGGGCGAATCGAGCCCGCTCGAGCCCGCGATCTACACGCCCGCGACGAAGGCCGCGGTCGGCGAGCACGACGAGAACATCGACTTCGACCGGACTGCGGAGATGCTGGGCGCAGTCGACGCCGCCATCCTGCGCGACCTCACGCTCGAGGTCTTCGAGCGTGCGCGCACGATCGCCGCAGAGAGGGGCATCGTCCTCGCGGACACGAAGTTCGAGTTCGGCCGCGACGCGAACGGTGCAGTCGTGCTGGGGGACGAGGCCCTCACACCGGACTCCTCCCGCTTCTGGGACGCGGAGTCGTTCGTGCCGGGACAGCCGCAGGACAGCTTCGACAAGCAGTTCGTCCGCGACTGGCTCACGTCGGAGGACTCCGGCTGGGACCGGTCCGGGGACACTCCTCCCCCGCCGCTGCCGGCCGCTGTCGTCGAGCGCACCCGCCAGCGCTACATCGACGCGTTCGCACGACTCACGGGCCAGCAGTTCCCCGGGTGACGACGGACTAGACTGATCCCACACTCTTCTTCACCGAGTCCACACTCTTCTTCCACCGCATAAGGAGCACGCGCGCATGGGTCGCATCGTCGTCGAAGTCATGCCCAAGCCAGAGATCCTCGACCCCCAGGGCAAGGCGATCGGCACCGGGCTGGAGCGACTGGGGCTGTCCGGCTTCACCGGTGTCCGTCAGGGCAAGCTCTTCCACCTGACCGTCGAGGGCGAGGTGACCGCCGACGCGCTCGCGCAGGCGCGCGAGGCCGCGGCCTCGCTTCTGTCCAACCCCGTCATCGAGGACGTCGTCTCCGTGCGTGAGGCGGATGACGCGGAGGCCTCCCGATGAGCAGCCGCACCGCGATGGCGACGGCAGCGCCCCTGATCGGCGCGCGCGGCGACGGCGGAGCGATCCCCGGCGCAGACGCCCTGCGCGTGGGCGTCGTGCAGTTCCCGGGATCGCTCGACGAGCGCGACGCGCAGCGAGCGGTCACGCTGTCCGGAGCCCAGGCGGTCCCGCTGTGGCACGGCGACGATTCGCTGTCCGACGTCGACGCCGTCATCCTGCCCGGCGGCTTCTCCTACGGCGACTACCTGCGGTGCGGCGCGATCGCCCGCTTCGCTCCGCTCATGACGGCGGTCGTCGATGCGGCGAAGGGCGGCATGCCCGTCCTCGGCATCTGCAACGGCTTCCAGGTCCTCTGCGAATCGCACCTGCTGCCCGGTGCGCTCATCCGCAACGACCACCAGCACTTCATCTGCCGCGATCAGGACCTGGCCATGGAGAACGTGGACACTGTGTGGACGCGCGACTACACGGCAGGCGAGACGATCACCATCCCGCTGAAGAACGGCGAGGGCGGGTTCGTCGCGGATCCGGCGACACTCGATGAGCTCGAGGGCGAGGGCCGCGTCGTGGCCCGCTACAGCGGGTTCAACCCGAACGGGTCGCAGCGGGACATCGCCGGCATCACGAATGCGGCGGGCAACGTCGTGGGCCTCATGCCCCACCCGGAGCATGCGGTGGAAGCGGGCTTCGGCACCGATTCGGCGGACGGCATGCGTGCGGGCGTCGACGGGCAGGGGTTCTTCACGTCCGTGCTGCGGAGCCTCCTCGCCTGACCTGCGGGCGGGCGCTCCTCCTCCACTAGGGTGGAGGACATGAGCGATTCCCTCCAGAGCCTGGTCGACCGTGCCGCGTTCCTCTCCGCAGAGGTCCAGCAGAGGTTCGGCGCCGTCATCGCGGAGCGGGAGTTCGAGATCGACTTCTCCTCTGCTCCGCGACTGCGCTTCACCGGCGACCAGCCGATCGACTTCCGCCCCCACATGCTGGGCACCGCCGTGAGCCGGCCCGGGGAGAAGTCGTGGCACTGGGCCTGGGACAACGTCAACGAGTTCCCGGAGCAGGTCGTGGCCCTGTCCGCGCGTGCGCGCGAGCACGGTTCCGCGCACGGGGTCGCAGAGCTCATCGACGCAGAGCTGCCCCTGGAGCCGGAGGACCTCCCCCTCGCCCTCACGCTCGCGTCGAAGGCCCTCACCGGCGCGTGGGCACACTATCCCGTCGCGGCGGGCGGCGGCACGACCGTGTGGGTGCTGATCGATGACGAACGGCTCGCGCTCGGCGAGCCGGAGCTCAAGCCCGTCGTCAAGGCGCTGGCCTCGGGCATCACGGGGCTGGAGGTCTCAGATCACCGGACCGCGCTCGCGTCCTACGCGCAGCTGCGCGGCCTGCGCACGGCACCGCTGCCGGACGGCGGCGTGCGGATCCTCTGCGCTGACGGCTCTGCGGACGTCACCTTCGACGAGCAGGAGCGCATCGCGTCCTGCCAGGCGCATCAGACCCTCGAGGGCGAGGCGGCGGAGCAGTTCGCGCAGGTCGGAGCTGTGACCGGCACTGCGATCTTCGGCGGCGCAGCCGCAGGACTCCCCGCTCCGGTCGAGGCCGCGCCCGAGGAGCGGGCGCCGGTCACCGACGCACCGGTGGACGAACCCGCCGCTGCAGAGCCGGCTCCGGCGACTGCACCGACCCCGACAGCTGCTCCGGCAGCCTCAGACGAGGCGTCGCCTGCAGAGGCAGTCGCCCCGACCGGCGAGCAGGCTGCGGCAGAAGAGCCGGCAGCACAGGAACCGGCTGCAGAGCAGCCCGCCCCGTCCGCCGCAGCGCCGCAGGCACCTGCAGAGCCTGCTGCAGCCGACGACCAGCCGGCGACCGACGACCAGCCGGAGCCCGCCGCCGCGACGCCGGACGAGCCGGCCGCGCCACAGGGCACCGAGCGTCCGCAGAAGGAGAAGAAGGGACTGCTGCGCCGCTTGTTCGGCCGCTGACCGAACGGGGTCGTCAGGCGGGTGCCGGCTCGCAGGTCCCGCAGGTCCGGTGCAGGCCGGCCGCGGTGCACGCCTCGCACCGCAGGAACAGGGACCGGCACGCCTCGTTCGCGCAGTTCACGAACAGCGGAGTGCTCTCACCGCACTCCACGCACGTGCCGAGCGATTCGACGCCCTCGCCGAACTCCATGTGCATCCGGTTGTCGAAGACGTACAGCGACCCGTCCCACAGTCCCGCGGAGCCGAACGTCTCGCCGTAGCGGACGACCCCGCCGTCCAGCTGGTAGACCTCCTGGAACCCGCGGTTCTTCATGAGCACGCTCAGCACCTCGCAGCGGATCCCGCCGGTGCAGTACGTGACGACCGCCTTGTCCTTCAGATGGTCGTACTTCCCGGAGTCCAACTCGTCCAGGAAATCCCGCGTGGTGTCCGTCTGCGGGACGACCGCATCGCGGAAGCGGCCGATCTCCGCCTCCATGGCATTGCGCCCGTCGAAGAAGACGACGTCGTCGCCCCGTGAGTCGACGAGCTTGTGCAGGGCGCCGGGCTTGAGGTGCTCCCCGCCGCCCTGCACACCCTCCTGCGTCACGACGATGTCGTCCGGCGCGTTGAAGGTCACGAGCTCATCCCGCACCTTCACGCTCAGACGCGGGAAGTCGTTCCCCGTCCCCGTCGACCACTTGACGTCCGCCCCGCGGAACGGCGCGTAGGACTTCGTCACCTTCATGTGCTGCTTGAGATCCGCGACGTCACCGCCCAGGGTCGCGTTGATCCCCTGGGAGGACACGATGACCCGACCGGTGAGCCCGTGGCGCTCCGCGAGCGCGTGCTGCCACAGGCGCACGGCCTCCGGATCGGACAGCGGGGTGAAGACGTAGAAGAGGACGATCTTGGCGACGGACATGGGCAGTATCCTAGAGCGCCGCCGCCATGCGGTCGCGTCCGATCCGCTCGGCCACCTCCGCAGTCGGCAGACCCTCGCGCTCGGCTTCGGTGAGCACCTCGGTGATCGAGTCGAAGAGCGAGAGCACGGTCGCACGCGCCGAATCGATCGAGAGCTCGTCGTAGATCGAGACGCCCGCCGCCATCATTCCGCCGGCATTCGCGACGAAGTCCGGGACGAAGGTGATGCCCTTCTCCAGCAGCCTGCGTCCGTGCGCCGGGGCCGCGAGCTGGTTGTTGGCGATCCCGCTCACCAGCTTCGCGGTGATCTCCTCGATCGTGTCGTCGTTCACGACCCCGCCCAGGGCGCAGGGGGCGAACACGTCGACGTCGGCGGCATGGATGCGATCCGGTGCCACCGCCTCGGCTCCGAAATCCGCGACGACGGAGTCGACCGCGGCCTGGGCCACGTCCGCGACGACGAGCTGCGCGCCGGCCTCGTGCAGGAGTCGGCACAGCTCACGGCCGGTGCCGCCGAGGCCCTGCACCGCGACCCGCATGCCCTGCAGATCACTGGTGTCCCGGTCACCGCGGCCCCAGACGTGGGCGATGCCCGCGCGCATCGAGGTGAAGGCTCCGAGCGCGGTGAAGGTGCTCGCGCTGACGCCGGGCGGGAACTGGCTGGCGCGGGCGAAGACGAAGTCGCACTCCTCCGCGAGGACGTCAGCGTCCTCCGGCCCCACTCCCACGTCGATCGCGGTCCAGTAGCGACCGCCGAGCGACTGCACGTGACGGGAGAAGGCACGGAGCACATCCGCCTTGTCCGGGCGGGCGGGATCCGCGATGATCACGCACTTGCCCCCGCCCAGGGGCAGACCGGCGACGGCGTTCTTATAGCTCATGCCGCGGGACAGGCGCAGCACATCGGTGAGCGCCTCCTCCTCACTGGCGTAAGGGTGCATCCGGCAGCCGCCGGCGGCAGGTCCCAGCGAGCGGTCGTGCACAGCGATGATCGCGCGCAGACCAGTGGCGGGATCGTGGCAGAAGACGACCTGCTCGTGGTGGTCGAATTCTGGGTGATCGAAGAGTTTCACGAAGGCTCCTTCGGTTCGTGACCGGGTGACGGCTTCCGACAGTCGGCGGGCCCGGATCGCGGGCGACCGCCTGCCCCGACCGTACCCCGCGGGCGGACGCTCGGCGGACTCGGGGCGGCGGTAGGATGACACCGGCGCAGTCTTCACGAAAGGATCTCCTGAGGATCATGACCCATACCCACTCGACCCCCGCGGATTCCGCACCGGCACGCACAGCGGCACCCGCTTCGGACGACGCGGAGAAGAGGGTCAAGGAGACCGTCGAGTTCGCCGCACAGCACCCGGATGTCGACCAGCCGTACACGGATCTGGGACTGAAGACCGACGAGTACCAGAAGATCCGCGAGGTGCTCGGGCGCCGCCCGACGTCGGCGGAGCTCGCGATGTACTCCGTCATGTGGTCCGAGCACTGCTCCTACAAGTCCTCGAAGGTCCACCTCCGCAAGTTCGGCGACAACGTCACGGACGACATGAAGAAGGACCTGCTGGTCGGGATCGGAGAGAACGCGGGCGTCGTCGACATCGGCGACGGCTGGGCCGTCACCTTCAAGGTGGAGAGCCACAACAGCCCCAGCTACGTCGAGCCCTACCAGGGCGCCGCGACCGGCGTCGGCGGGATCGTGCGCGACATCATCTCCATGGGCGCACGCCCCGTGGCCGTCATGGACCAGCTGCGCTTCGGCGAGATCGACCACCCGGACACCGCCCGGGTCCTCCCCGGCGTCGTGGGCGGCATCAGCGGCTACGGCAACAGCCTCGGCCTGCCGAACATCGGCGGTGAGACGGTCTTCGACGCCAGCTACCAGGGCAACCCGCTCGTCAACGCACTGGCCGTGGGAGTCCTCCGCCACGAGGACATCCGCCTGGCCAACGCCTCCGGCACCGGCAACAAGGTCGTCCTCTTCGGCGCCCGCACGGGCGGCGACGGGATCGGCGGCGCCTCGATCCTCGCGTCGGAATCGTTCGACGACACGAAGCCCTCCAAGCGGCCGGCAGTCCAGGTCGGCGACCCCTTCGCGGAGAAGGTGCTCATCGAATGCTGCCTCGAGCTCTTCCGCGCGGGCACCGTCGAAGGCATCCAGGACCTCGGCGCCGCCGGCATCAGCTGCGCGACGTCCGAACTCGCCTCCAACGGCGACGGCGGCATGCACATCACCCTCGAGGACGTCCTCCTCCGCGATCCGACGCTCACACCCGAAGAGATCCTCATGTCCGAGTCCCAGGAGCGGATGATGGCGGTCGTCCGCCCGGACCGGCTCGACGAGTTCCTCGCGATCACCGGCAAGTGGGAGGTCGAGGCGAGCGTGCTGGGCGAGGTGACGGACACCGAGCGCCTGGTCATCGAATGGCACGGCGACGTCATCGTCGACGTGCCGCCGCGCTCCGTCGCCCACGACGGCCCCGTCTACGACCGTCCGATGGAGGTCCCCTCGTGGACCGACGCGACGCGGCAGGACACGGTGTCCGCCGCGGGACTCGCCACGCCGCAGAGCGACCAGGAGATCCGCGACACCCTGCTCGCACTGGTCGGCTCCCCGAACCTGGCGTCGAAGGACTGGATCACGCAGCAGTACGACCGGTACGTGCAGGGCAACACCGCCCTGTCGTTCCCGGACGACGCAGGGGTGATCCGCGTGGACGAGCAGACGGGGCGCGGGATCGCCCTGGCCACCGATGCGAACGGCCGGTACAGCTTCCTCGACCCGTCGGTCGGCGCCAAGCTCGCCCTGTCAGAGGCCTACCGGAACGTCGCGACGTCCGGCGCCCGCCCCCTGGCCGTGACCGACTGCCTCAACTTCGGATCCCCCGAGGACCCGGAGATCATGTGGCAGTTCGGGCAGACCGTGGAGGGCCTGTCCTCCGCCTGCGTGGACTTCGGCATCCCCGTCACCGGCGGCAATGTCTCCATGTACAACCAGACGGGGACCACCGCCATCCACCCGACCCCGGTCGTGGGCGTGCTCGGTGTGTTCGACGACGTCGGACGCGCCACCCCCAGCGGCTGGCGCCTGCCGGGCCAGACGATCTACCTGCTGGGCACCACGGCGGACGAGTTGGACGGATCCGCATGGGCGGACGTGGTCCACGGCCACCTGGGCGGAGTCCCGCCGCAGTACCGTCCTGACGCCGAGCGCGGCCTCGCGGAGATCCTCATCAACGCATCGCGCGACGGCATGATCGATGCCGCGCACGACCTGTCCGAGGGCGGTCTCGCCCAGGCGCTCGTGGAGTCCTCGCTGCGGTGGGGCGCCGGCGCGCGGGTCTGGCTCACGGAGCTGCTCGAGCGCGACGGGATCGACCTCTTCACGGCGCTGTTCTCCGAATCGACGGCGCGTGCGATCGTCGCGGTGCCGCGCAGCGAAGAGGTGCGCTTCTCCGACATGTGCACGGCTCGCCGCTTCCCGTTCGTGCGGATCGGCATGACCGATACGGGCGATGAGTCGCACCCGAACGCGCTCGAGTTCGTCGACCATTTCACGCTGACGCTGGATGAGCTGGCCGCCGCGCACGGTGCGCCGCTCCCCCGCCACTTCGGCTGATACGTCCTCGGACCCAGCAGTGAAGCCCCCGGCAGGTGCCGGGGGCTTCACTCATCCGCGCAGGCGGAGCGCTGCGTGCTGTGGTGCGCCGCGACGGGACCGATGCCCGTGGCCGCTCTCGTCAGTCGATGAGGTCGTGGCGCACGATCGACTGCTCACGATCGGGGCCGACGCCGATCACGGAGATCCGGCAGCCCGACAGGCGCTCGAGCGCCTCCACGTACGCCTGGGCGTTCGGAGGCAGGTCCTCGAAGGTCCTGGCCCCGGTGATGTCCGACTGCCAGCCGGCGAAGTGCTCGAAGATCGGCTTCGCGTGGTGGAAGCCGGTCTGCGTCATCGGCATCTCGTCCACGCGCTCGCCGTCGACGTCGTAGGCGACGCACACCGGGATGGTCTCGAGCTCGGACAGGACGTCGAGCTTCGTGAGCACGTAGTCGGTGAAGCCATTCACGCGCGCCGCGTAGCGGGCGACGACCGCGTCGTACCAGCCGCACCGGCGGGGACGGCCCGTGTTGACGCCGAACTCCCCGCCCTTCTTCTGCAGGTGCTCGCCCATCTCATCGAAGAGCTCCGTGGGGAAGGGGCCCGCACCCACGCGGGTGGTGTACGCCTTGACGATGCCGACGACGCGATCGATCCGCGTCGGGCCGATCCCCGCTCCGACGCAGGCTCCGCCCGCGGTGGGGTTGGACGAGGTCACGAAGGGGTAGGTGCCGTGGTCCACGTCGAGCATGGTCGCCTGGCCGCCCTCCATGACGACCAGCTCGTCACGGTCCAGCGCCTCGTTCACCAGGCGCGAGGTGTCCGTGACGTACGGCTGCAGGCGGTCTGCGAAGGACAGGAAGTAGTCGACGATCTCATCGGTGAGGATCGCCCGCCGGTTGTAGACCTTCACGAGCAGCTCGTTCTTCTGCCGCAGCGCGCCCTCGACCTTCTGGCGGAGGATCGACTCGTCGAAGAGGTCCTGGACGCGGATGCCCAGGCGGCCCGACTTGTCCGAGTACGTGGGGCCGATCCCCCGACCCGTCGTCCCGATCGCGCGCTTCCCCAGGAAGCGCTCCGTGACCTTGTCGATCACCTGGTGGTAGGGGGCCACGAGGTGCGCGTCCGCAGACACGCGCAGCTTCGACGTGTCGGCGCCGCGGGACTCGAGCATGTCGATCTCCTCGAACAGCGCCTCGAGGTTGACGACGACGCCGTTGCCGATCACCGGTGTGACGTTGGGAGACAGGATGCCGGCGGGAAGGAGCTTCAGCTCGTACTTCTCACCGCCGACGACGACGGTGTGCCCGGCGTTGTTGCCGCCGTTCGGCTTGACGACGTAATCGACTCGGGTGCCGAGGATGTCCGTCGTCTTCCCCTTGCCCTCATCGCCCCACTGGGCGCCGACGACGACTAATGCTGGCACTGCGATCACCTCACGCGGAAGACGGACTATGCGGGCCAAGCCTACCGCCGACCGGGGTCCACGGAGCGCATCGTCCCTGCGGACACGCTCGGTTCACCCCGTCGAGGGCGGCCGCTAGGATCGGCGACATGGTCGACGTCCTCTTCCTCTGCACCGGGAACATCTGCCGATCCGCCTATGCCGAGCGCCGTGCGCAGCAGCTGTTCCCCGGATCGGCCATCGCCAGCGCCGGCACCCACGCGATGCGGGGGTGGGGCGTGGATGAGAGCCTCGCAGAGGTGCTGATCGAGCGCGGCGGCACGGCTGACGGGTTCAGCGCACGGCAGCTGACGGAGCCGATCGCCTACGCCTCAGGGCTGATCCTCTGCGCCACGCGCGAGCACCGCGCGTTCGTCGTAAATGCGTGGCCCGACCTCGCCGACCGGACGTTCGTCATGAAGGCGTACGCCCGGGATCGTGCGGCGGCGCCGAGGTCCCCGCTGTGGAGCGCGCCGTCGCCGTCCGCTGATCGCCCCGCGCTCACGCGGAGGGACGACATCGCGGATCCGTACCGCCTGGGGTCCCCCGAGGCGGTACGGACCGCCGATGAGATCGACGAGGTCCTCCGCGCGGTCGCGCGGGCGCGGGCCTGATCCTCAGGCCATACGGTTGCCGGCAGAGCCGAGGTGCCGGCACGCTTCGGCGATGCGGTCGGCCATCGAGGCCTCGGCGGCCTTCCCCCATGCGCGGGGGTCGTACATCTTCTTGTCGCCCACATCTCCGTCGATCTTGAGGATGCCATCGTAGTTCTTCATGACGTGGTCGACGACCGGACGCGTGAAGGCGTACTGCGTGTCCGTGTCGATGTTCATCTTCACCACGCCGTGGCGCACCGCCGTCGCGATGTCCTCTTCCGAGGATCCCGACCCGCCGTGGAAGACGAGGTCGAACGGCCGGTCCTTCCCGACCTCGGCGCCGATCGCCTCCTGGATCTCGCCCAGGAGTTCGGGACGGAGCTTCACGTGCCCCGGCTTGTACACGCCGTGCACATTGCCGAACGTGAGGGCGGTGAGATAGCGGCCCTTCTCGCCCGCACCGAGCGCCTGGATCGTCGCCCGCGCGTCATCGACGGTCGTGTAGAGCTTCTCGTTGATCGCGTTCTCCACGCCGTCCTCTTCACCGCCGACCACGCCGATCTCGATCTCGAGCAGCGTGTTCGCCTGGTTCGACAGCTCCAGGAGCTCCTCCGCGATCGTGAGGTTCTCCTGCAGCGGCACGGCCGAGCCGTCCCACATGTGCGATCCGAAGAGCGGTCCCTCGCCGCGCTTCGCACGCTCCCTGGAGACCTCGAGCAGAGGCTTCACCCAGTCCTCGACCGCGTCCTTGGGGGCGTGGTCGGTATGGAGTGCGATGTTCACGTCGAAGGACTTCGCGACTTCGTGGGCGTACACCGCGAACGCGATCGCACCGCGCACCCGGTCCTTCACCGTGGGGCCGGAGAGGTACTCCGAACCGCCGGTGGAGACCTGGATGATGCCGTCGGACTCCGCCTCCGCGAATCCCCGGATCGCCGCGTTGATCGTCTGCGACGACGTGCAGTTGACCGCCGGGTACGCGAATCCGTTCTCCTTCGCTCGATCGATGAGCTCGGAGTAGACCTCAGGGGTGGCGATAGGCATGACGACTCCTTCTATGTGGTGCTGACCTGCTTCATGCTGTCATTCCATCGCGGAATCCTCCACTGCGGCGGCACCGCGCCGCGCGCCGGACCGAACGCCCGGCGCGCGGGGCGGATCAGTCACGCTTGCGACGGCCGAAGAGCCCTCGACCCCGCTCGTCCGTCTGTTGCGGGGTCCCGGACCCCGGCGCGGCTCCGGATCCCTGCGGGCTGCGGTCGAAGGCACCCGTCGTGCGCGAGAGGCGGTAGTCGATCCGGCTGTCGATCCGCGAATCGACCTGGTATCCGAGTGTGTCGTCGAAGTCCTCTGCGAGCTGTTCGCTGAACCACTCGTAGCGGGCCTGCCTCTCCAGCTCGTCCCTGCGCTTCTGATCGGCATTCAGACTGCGGAATGTCGCCCAGCACATCAGGAGCAGGATCACGCTGAAGGGAAGCGCGGTGATCAGGGATCCTGCCTGCAGCGCGGTCAGTCCTCCCGACATCAGGAGGCCGATCGCCAGCAGTCCCTCGAGCAGCGCGAACATCACGCGGGACCACGTCGGGGGGTTCGGGTGTCCGCCGGAGGCCAGCATGTCGACCACCAGCGAACCCGAATCGGATGACGTGATGAAGAAGATCGCCACGAGGATGATCGCGATCACCGACAGGATTCCGCCCAGGGGGAGGCCACCGAGCATGTCGAAGAGGGCCGCCTCGGGGACGACGCCTTCTTCGCCCACCAGGTCACCTGCGCCGAACAGCTGGCGGTAGAGCCCGGCTCCGCCGATCACCGAGAACCAGAAGAAGCCGACGGTGGTGGGCACCAGCAGCACGCCGGCGATGAACTGGCGGACCGTGCGGCCGCGCGAGATGCGGGCGATGAAGACGCCGACGAACGGCGCCCAGGCCATCCACCAGCCCCAGTAGAAGATCGTCCAGCTCGATGCCCAGGCGGCACCGGCGTCGCCCGTGTAGGCTCCCGCGTCCAGCGTCATGCCGAGGACCTCGGAGAAGTAGACGCCCAGTGACTGCGCGAAGTTCTGGAACAGGAAGAGAGTGGGTCCCAGCAGCAGCACGGAGATCAGCAGCAGACCCGCCATGGACAGGTTGATGTTGGACAGCCACCTGATGCCTGCACCCAGACCGGTGACGACCGAAGCGGTCGCGAGGAAGGTGATGATGACGACGAGGGTGACCAGCAGCGCGTTGCTCGCGGAGTCGACCACGCCCATCGCCATCATCCCGGACGAGATCTGCTGCACGCCGAGGCCCAGGGATGTGGCGATGCCGAACAGCGTGCCGAAGATCGCCAGGACGTCGACCACGTCGCCGATCCAGCCCTTGACCCGCTCACCGAAGATCGGCTCGAGCGCCCAGCGGATCGAGACCGGGCGGCCGCGGCGATGGATCGCGTACGCGAGGGCGAGGCCGATGACGGCGTAGGCGGCCCACGGGTGCAGCCCCCAGTGCACGAAGGTCTGTGCCATGGCCAGCTGGGCCACGTCGATCTCCATCCCCGGGATGACCGAGGTGATGCCCTCTGCAGTGGTCTCGGTGCCCGGCCACCCGGGCTTCGGACCGCTGGTCGCGAAGGTCAGCGGCTCGCCGACGCTGTAGAAGACCAGGCCGATGCCCATACCTGCCGCGAAGAGCATGGCGAACCAGGAGAACACGCCGAATTCGGGCTTCTCACCGTCCTTGCCCAGCGTGATATTGCCGAACCGGGAGAACGCGATGAAGATCGCGAAGACGATGAAGACGGCGATGACGATCTGGTAGAACCAGCCCAGATTGCCGACGATCCAATTCTGCGTCCCCGTGAGCGCCGTGTCTGCGGCCTGCGGGAAGACGATGGCGAAGAGCGCGAAGGCGAGGACGATGATCAGCGACGGCCAGAACACGGCCGGAGCGATGCTCCCCTTGCCCAGCCGCACTCCCTGGCGCTTGAGCTTCTCCGTGATCTCCTCGTCCGAGTCCGTATCCGAGATCGGGGCGGGAGCCGGATCCGCAGTGACTGCGACGTCGGCGTGAGCCTGCTCCTCCGGCGTGGCAGGAGGGCCCGAGGGGTCCCCGCTCCCAGGGGAATGCACTCCCTGTCCCGTCGCCTCGCGCTCTTCGTCCGGTGTGGACATGGTTCCTCCCCTCGCCCGATGCTCCGGCACCGCACCCGTCCTGCCGCGAGACCGGGGACGTTGCGACGGATTCGAGCGGCTCGATCATTCGTTGCAGTTGCCCCCAGTCAAACAAGAATCCAGCGTCCTGTCACGAAATCGGGTGAGAACTCTCGGTTGACAGAAGCGGCGCTTCCGCCGCGGTCTTCTGAATGGGATGAGCTGGGGCGCACTACTCTGGAGGCATGGTGAGAACTGGAGGCCGTCGGGCCGTGGCCTCGTGGGCGCTCTGGGACTGGGGCTCCGCATCCTTCAACGCGGTGATCGTGACGTTCGTCTTCGCGCCGTACCTGACCACGGGCGTCGCGGCGACGGAGGAGGCGGGCTCCCAGGCGCTGGGCTGGGCCACCGCCGCCGCTGGCCTCGTCATCGCCCTCGTCGCTCCCGCTGCCGGCACCCGTGCCGACGCCGGCGGCCGGCACCGATTCTGGCTGGGCTTCCACACGTTCGTCGTCGTCGCCTGCATGGCCGCCATGTTCTTCGTGAAGGACACCCCGGGGCACCTGTGGCTGGGTCTGGTCCTCCTGGCGCTCGGCAATGTGTTCTTCGAGTTCGCCGAAGTCTCGTACAACAGCATCCTCCTGTCGGTGTCCACCCCCAGCACCGTCGGTCGGATCTCCGGGATCGGCTGGGGCATGGGCTACCTCGGCGGCCTGGCCCTCCTCGTCCTCCTCCTCTTCACCGTCATCAACCCGGAGGTCGGCTGGTTCGGCGCGGTCGACGAGGACGGGCTGCGCTACCGCATCGTGGCGGTGCTCGCCGCGGCGTGGTTCGCGGTCTTCGCACTGCCCGTCCTCTTCTTCGCTCCTCGTTCGCCCGTCCCGTCCGGATCCGAAGACTCAGGCCAGGCCGCGGCGCGCGGGCAGTCGGGACTGTTCAGCAGCATCCGACTCTTCCTGGCCGACTACCGCCGCCTCATCCGTCGCATCGTCAGGATGTGGCGCGAGGATCGCCTGACTCTGCGCTTCCTCATCGCCTCCGCGGTCTTCCGCGACGGCCTCGCGGCGATCTTCGCGTTCGCCGGGGTTTTGGCCGCCGGCTCCTACGGCCTCTCCGCGTCCGAGGTGATCATGCTGGGTGTCGCGGCGAACGTCTCCGCCGGGATCGGCGCGATCGCCGCGGGCTGGATCGATGACAGGGTGGGATCCTCCGCGGTCATCATCACCGGACTCGTCTGCCTCATCGCTGGAACCGTCCCCATCGCGATCTCCGACTCGCCCGCCGTCTTCTGGACCACCGCGGTGTTCATGTGCCTGTTCGTCGGTCCGGTCCAGTCCTCCTCACGCGCCTACCTCGCACGGATCACGCCCCCCGAGGAGGCCGGTGAGAACTTCGGCCTCTACGCGACCACGGGTCGCGCGGTCAGCTTCCTGGGGCCCGTCATGTTCGCGACGTTCATCGCGCTCCTGGGGTACCAGCGGGCAGGTGCTCTGGGCATCGCGCTGGTGCTGATCGCGGGCCTTCTGCTCTTCTGGACGTTGCGTCGGTCACAATCCGGGTCGCTGTCGGCTGAACGATCGTCCAGTTAATTGGTAGAATCACTGCGACGATCGGCATCCGGCATGCGCCGGAGCGCCCCGATTCCCACACAGGAGTGTTCATGGATCAGTTACTGAATCAGGAAGAGCGGGAGTTCGCTCAGCACATGCGCGACTTCTACCGCACCGAGATCCCTGAGGCGATCCGGTACAAGGTCGCCACCGGACAGGAGATGGGCAAGGACGACCTCGTCACGACCCAGCGCATCCTCAACAAGCACGGGTACGCCGTGCCCAACTGGCCCGTCGAATGGGGCGGTCAGGACTGGACGCCCGTGCAGCGTCACATCTGGCTCGAGGAGATGCAGCTGGCATGCGTCCCCCAGCCGCTCGCATTCAACGCCTCCATGGTCGGCCCCGTCATCGCGGCATTCGGCAGCCAGGAGATCAAGGAGCGCTTCCTCCCGGCCACGGCCAACATCGACATCTGGTGGTCGCAGGGCTTCTCCGAGCCGGACGCCGGTTCGGACCTCGCGTCGCTGAAGACGTCCGCTGTCCGCAAGGGCGACGTCTACATCGTGAACGGCCAGAAGACCTGGACGACGCTGGGACAGTACGGCGACTGGATCTTCATGCTGGTCCGCACGGACCCGACCGTGAAGAAGCAGGCCGGCATCTCGTTCCTCCTCATCGACATGACGACGCCCGGCGTCACGGTCCGGCCGATCGAGCTCATCGACGGCAGCGTCGAGGTCAACGAGGTCTTCTTCGACAACGTCGAAGTCCCCGTCGAGAACCTCGTGGGCGAGGAGAACAAGGGCTGGACGTACGCGAAGTTCCTCCTGGGCAACGAGCGCACCGGCATCGCCCGCATCGGCATGTCGAAGGTGAACCTCGCACGCGCGAAGGCGTACGCGGCGATGACGAGGACGTCGCGCGGCACCCTCCTGGACGACCCGATGTTCTCCGCACGCCTCACGAAGCTCGAGGCGCGTCTCACCGCTCTGGAATTCACCCAGCTGCGCATCCTGTCCACGCAGGTGGCGGGCAACGACCAGCCGGACCCGCGGTCCTCCGTCCTCAAGCTGCACGGTTCGCAGCTGCAGCAGGACATCACCGAGCTGCTCGTCGACGTGCTGGGCCCGCAGGGCCTGGACTTCATCGAGGCGCCCGCCACGGCGGACGGCTTCACGGATCTGCCCACGGCATCGGTCGACGCGATCCGCGATTACTTCAACTACCGCAAGGTGACCATCTACGGAGGCTCCTCCGAGGTCCAGCGCGGCATCATCAGCAAGGCCATCCTGGGCCTCTGACACATCGACTTCATCGGATTAGGAGACACAGATGGACCTTGAACTCACTGATGAGCAGCGCGAACTGAAGTCGACGGTGGCGCGCCTGCTGCGCACCGAGTACGACGCTGCCGCACGCGAAGAGATCCTCCGCTCGGAGAAGGGCTGGAGCGAGGAGAAGTGGCAGACATTCGCCGAACTGGGCCTGTTGGGCCTGCCGTTCAGCGAGGACTACGACGGTGCGGACATGGGCTTCGCCGAAGTCGCCGTCGTCATGGAGGAGTTCGGACGCGCACTCGTCCTCGAGCCCTACCTGTCGACGGTCGTCCTGGGCGGCGGACTCGTCGACGCGGCGGGCACCTCGGAGCAGAAGCAGGACATCCTCACGGGCCTCATCGAGGGTGAGAAGCTGCTCGCATTCGCAGGCTACGAGCCCACGAGCCGCTACGACCTCACCGCTCCCTCGACCACCGCAGCGGATTCCGGCAGCGGCTTCGCCGTGAGCGGCGAGAAGTCGTCCGTGCTCGGTGCCGCGGATGCGCACACGTTCGTCGTGTCCGCCGCCGTGGACGGCGGCGTGGGCCTGTTCCTCGTCGATGCGGACGCGCAGGGCGTGACGGTCGAAGGACGCATGCAGGCCGATGGCATCCGCACCGGATCCGTCGTGTTCGCCGATGCTCCGGCGACTCGCCTGGGCGCCGGCGACGCGAGCGCGGTCATCGAACGCGTCGTGGACACCGCGAACGCGGCGCTCGCCGCGGAAGCGGTGGGCGCGATGGAGGCTTCGCTCACCATGACGGCGGAGTACCTCAAGACCCGTGAGCAGTTCGGTGCTCCGATCGGTGTCAACCAGGTGCTCCAGCACCGCGCCGCCGACGCCTACGCGACGCTTGAGAGCGCGAAGTCGATGGCGCTGTACGCGAAGCTCGCCATCACCGGCGAGGAGAGCGCCGACGAGGGCGCGGGCGATTCGAAGTCGCGTCACCGCGACGTGCTCGCATCGAAGCTCATCATCGATGACGCATCGCGCGAGATCAGCCAGGAGTCGATCCAGATGCACGGCGGCATCGGCATGACGATGGAGTACCCCATCGGTCACTACGCCAAGCGCCTCACCGTCATCCCGCGCACGTTCGACGACGTCGACACCGTGTCGCAGGAGCTGGCATCGCTGGGCGGGCTCATCGAGCCGCAGGCCGCGGACCTCAGCTGAGGTGACCTGACCTGCGCAGAGCAGGCACAGCGGAGGGGCCGTCCCACAGGGGACGGCCCCTCCGTCATTCATCCGCGTGCCTCAGCGGCCCGGGTGCCTCAGCGGTCCGGGTGCCGGTGGCCCCTCCCCTCAGCTGTTCGGGTGGGAGCCGGGAGGCGGCTCCTGCCGCGGCGGCGGCGCGAAGCGACGAGCATCGTCACCGCCGTTCGGCGCACCCTGTGACGGCGGGTAGGGGGCTCCGCCCGGCTGCTGTCCGTAGGGTCCCTGGGGCCCGGGGCCGAACGACCCTGGCTGTCCGTGAGGCCCCGGCTGTCCTTGCGGTCCTGGGTGGCTGTATGGACCGGGCTGTCCGTATGGGCCGGGCTGCCTCTGCGGTCCCGGCTGGCCGTAGGGCCCCGGCTGCCCACCTGCGGTGTGCGGCCCGGACGGTGGGCCTCCTGGGTACTGTCCGGGTCCTGGGCCCATGGCTCCCGGTCCACCAGCGGCGCCCGCATGCATCATCTGCTGCGGTCCTCCGGCCTGCCGCGCCTTCTTCCTGCGCAGCACGACGAGCAGCACGATGACTCCCGCGATGATGAGCAGGAGGACGACCACACCCGCGATGATGAGGACGGTCACCCAGGGGAAGCTCGAGGCTTCGCCGGTGGCGCTGAGGGTGTCACCGTCGTACTCGCGGAGGTTCCACGTCGCAGTGCTCCCGTCGACCTCGGCGCCGTCTGCGGAGACCACGCTGCCCGGGAACGTCACGGAGACCACCGCTTCATCGAACATCGATCGGGCAGACGGCATCCCGCTCGTGGACCCGTACGGATCGGCGGAGTCCATCCCCGCGACGAGCGGATTCGTCATGGAGAAGGTGATCTCACCGTCGGTGCTCTCCACCTGGATGCCCTCGACGCCCACATCGCCCAGTCCGCCTCCACCGCTCTGGAACTCGGAGGCCGGCACCGCGTCGAATGCGACGCGCATGCCGATGTAGCCCTCCTCGTCATCGACCCGCTCGACCGTCGTGCCCTCAGGGACCTCGGGGTCCGACTGCGCCTCCTGGACGGCGTCGTCCAGTTCCTGCGACGGGTCGGGCGAGCCCATGTCCTCGAGCGCGACAGGATCCACGAGGATCTCCATCGCTCCGGTGAGGTTCTCCTCCGCATCGACCTGGAAATCAGCGTTCAGCTTCACACAGCCGCTCAGGAGGACGAGCAGCACGGCGGCGAGGGCCGTCGCCGCGAGTGGCCTGGAACGAGTGTGCCGGGCGGGGGCGGCCATGGCGGGCTCCATTCGACGTGGATACGACTGGGGCCAATCTATCAGCGGGTCAGCGGGGCATCTGCCCGAACACATGGCGGCGGACCCACGCGTGCATCGCGATGGCGGCGGCCGCGGCCGCGTTCATCGAGCGGGTCGATCCGAACTGTGCGATGGACAGCACCGCGTCGCACGCGGCGTGGGCCTCCGGGCTGAGCCCCGGACCCTCCTGCCCGAACAGCAGGACGCACTCCGCAGGCAGCTCGTACGTCTCCAGGTCGACGGAATCGGGGAAGTTGTCGATGCCGATCAGGGGCATGTCCGCCTGCTCCGCCCAGGTGACGAGCTCGCTGACGTCTGCGTGATGGTGGAGGTGCTGATAGCGGTCCGTCACCATCGCACCGCGACGGTTCCATCGGCGGCGCCCCACGATGTGCACCGCGGCTGCATTGAACGCGTTGGCCGTGCGCACCACGGATCCGATGTTGAGGTCGTGCTGCCAGTTCTCGACCGCCACGTGGAAGCCGTGACGACGCTGATCCAGGTCCGCGACGATCGCGTCCATCGACCAGTACCGGTAGCCGTCGACCACGTTGCGGCGGTCGCCGTCCGCCAGCAGCTGGGGATCCCACTGATCGCCTGTGGGGGTGGGGCCCTCCCAGGGCCCCACCCCCACAGGCGTGCTGTCGGACTCGGTCACGCCTTCGACTTCGCGGGGCTCCGCTTCGACGTCGAGTCACTCTTCGCTGTCGAGTCGTTCTTCGCCGTCGAGCCGCTCTTCGCCGCGACGCCCGCCTTGGCCTTGCGTCCCGAACGGCCCGCGCCGCGCAGCAGCGTGCGCTGGTAGGCCGCGGATGCGAGCCAGAACACGATGACTCCCACAACGGCCGAAGCACCTGCGGATGCGAGCCCCTCCCACCACTCGGCCTGGCCGGCGAGGTAGCGCATCGGCATGGCGACGGGTGCCGTGAACGGCGTGTACGACAGCCAGAGCATGACGGTCTCCTGCGTCCGCAGCACGAGCGGTGCCAGCACACCGGCGACGGTGAGGAGGACGACGGCCGCATAGCCGATCCGCCGCACCCGTCGCGATGCACTCGTCGCGACCCATAGATGTGCGGAGAGGATGATGAATACCGTCATCAGCGCGATGAGCGCGAACCACCCCAGGACGGGGAGCAGAGCCATCGCGATCGTGGTCTGCTGACCGATCGACAGGCCGACGAGCAGCACGCCGGCGGCGATGAGCGTGAACGTCAGCGACAGCAGCGAGAGTCCGTAGACGCGTCCCCATGCGGACGAGCGGGCGGGGATCGTGGAGGCGATCACCTCTGCGAGCCGGTTCCGCTTCTCCGTCCGGAGATTCTGGTAGAGCGCTGCTCCCAGCGTGAGGCCGGCGAGCGCGACGACGATGCCGAGGCCCCAGGCCACGGGATCACCGAGGACCGGTGCGACGGCGGGCTGCTCGAGGTAGTCGACCGGGACCGGCTGGTTGAGCTTGTCGAGGATCGCCTCCGGGTCGCGGTTGAGCGCGAGCAGGGACGCGGGCTGCATTCCGGTCGGGTCGAGCACGTAGACCGCGCCCGCCTCGCCGCTGCGCAGCAGCGCCTCGCCTGCGGCCTGGTCCTCGACGGCGACGGCGGGGAGGCCGAGCTGCTGTGAGAACGCGTCCACCTGCTCCTGCGGCACGCCGACGATCGCGAGGGTGTCTGAGCCCTCGCCCTCGCCGGGGCCTGCGCCTGCCTGCTGGAATCCGATGATCATCGCGGCGATGACGGCCACGCCCAGCAGGAGGGAGGTCACGTAGAAGAGCGGGCTGCGGGAGACCGACGAGGTCTCCCGGTGGGCCACGAGATAGGCCGCCTGCGACGCGGAGAGATCGTGGAACTCGCTCACGAGGCCGGTCTTGGGCACTGCTGCGGGATCCGGTCGGTCCTCGCGCAGCTCCTCGGGGACCTCGTCCGCGTCGCCCACGTCGATGAAGTCATCGGCCAGGGCCTCGTCATCGATCGTGTCGTCGTCGACCGACGAGTCCTCGACCACCGGGTCGGTGGGGACGTCGTCCGTCGGATCGACCTCGTCATTGCGCTTCTTGTCCACCATGTGCTTACACCGACTCCTTGAACAGGTCTGCGAGGTCCCGCTTGACCGGACCGAACGCGCGTACACCCTCAGTCGCGCGCACGGCGGCGACCGCTTCGTCTTCCGCGACCGCGCCGAACGCGACCGTGTCCGCATCGACGACGACGTCGGTCGCGCCGGCGTCCTCCAGCGTCGATACTGCGGCATCAGCGGCCGCTGCGTCCGCGTAGCGGACCGAGTACGTCGTCGTGTCTCCCTGGAGGGAGTCGAGCGTCCCCTCCGCGAGGATCCGTCCGTGCGACAGGACGATGAGATCGTCCGCGTGCTCCTGGGCCAGACGCCACTTGTCCGTCGTGAAGAGGACCGGCACGCCGGAGTCCGCATGGTCCTTCAGCAGCTGGAAGACCGCTGTCGCCGATTCCGCGTCCAGTCCGTCGAACGGCTCGTCGAGGAGCACGACGTCCGGGTCCGCCGCGAGGACCGCCGCGATGTCCACGCGCGCCACCTCGCTGCCCGAGAGGTGGCTCAGCTGGGCGTAGGCCCGGTCTGACATGTCGAGGCGCGCCAGGAGGGTGACGGCGTTCTTCTCCGCCGCTCCGAGCGTCATCCCGTGGAGGCGGGAGAGGTAGACGATCTGCTCGAGCACCTTCATCCGCGGGTAGCCGCCGCGCTCGCTCGGGAGGTACCCGAAGTTCTGGCGGTCGCCGAAGCCCAGCTGCGTGCCGGCCAGTTCGATCGTGCCCTCATCCGCGTCGATGAGGCCCATGATCGTGCGGACCAGCTCCGTCTTCCCCGAGCCGCGCAGGCCGACCACACCGGTGAGGCGTCCCGAATCGGCGGAGAATGAGACGTCCTTGAGGTAGGTCTTCCGGCCGTGGGAGACCGTCAACCCCTTCACTTCGAGCACTTGATCGTCCTTCTGCATGTCGGTTGTGTGCACGCCGCAGCGAGCACACACGGGCAGACGCTGTTGGAACGCCTAGGTCAGTCTGCTGTCGTGCGGCTCCGCGAGCAAACCGCTCGACGCTGAAGTCAGAGGCTTCGCGGAAACCTCTCAGCCGCCGATGGTTCTCATTCCAGGCCGAGGTCGTGTGTGCTCAGCGCTGCGAGGTACGGTACCCCGGCTTCCTTCTCCACACGCTCCTTCGCACCGGTATCGCGGTCCATCACGACGACGACGCCGACGACGTGGGCGCCCGCCTCACGCAGCGCCGCGACCGCGTCGAGCACGGAACCGCCCGTCGTGGAGGTGTCCTCGATGGCGATGACGCGCTTCCCCGCGACATCGGGGCCCTCGACACGACGGCCCATGCCGTACTGCTTCGCGGCCTTCCGCACGACGAAGGTGTCCAGCGGGGTGCCGCGGACTGCGGAACGGTGCATGACCGCCGTGCCGACGGGATCTGCTCCCATCGTGAGGCCGCCGACCGCCTGCACCGCGTCCGGGCCCTCCAGCATGCCGTGCTCGTGGAGGAGGTCGAGGACGACATCGCCCACGAGCGGTGCCGCCCGGTGCTCCAGAGTGACGCGGCGGAGGTCGAGGTAGTAGTCGGCCTCCATGCCGGATGCCAGGGTGACGCGTCCGCGGACGACCGCGAGTTCATCGATGAGCGCGAGGAGGCGCGAGCGGTTCACAGCACTGTCAGTCATGCCCTCATCCTAGAACCGTCCGCCGCCGTCGGGGATCACGCGTCTCACGACCCTGCCGCCCGGCGTCCGCCGGAGCGCGCCTGCGCCTTCCTCCGCGCCATCCCGAATCCGCCGCTGAGGTCGCGCACGAGTGACCGCGGAACGCACTGCGCGAGGGCGTACACCGCCTTGTAGCGAAGGCTCGGCACGCTCACGACAGCGCCCGACCGTGCGTCGCGCAGCGATTCCGCGACCACGTCCTCGGCGTCCAGCCACGCCCAGGACGGGCCCGCGCGGCGCACCCTCATCCGATCGTGGAACTCCGTCTTCACGAACCCGGGCAGCACCGCGGTGACGGTGACGGGGGTGTCAGCGAGCTCGACGGCCAGCGCCTCCGTCGCCAGCAGTGCGGCGCTCTTCACGGATGAGTACACGCCGTAGGCGCCCAGCGCCGCGAGGGACGACACCGTGAGGATCCCGCCCCTCCCCCGCTCCTCCATGCGCCGGGCGGCGCGCACGCTGAGGATCGTCACCGCCCGCAGCATGACCATGTCGCTCGCGATGAGCCGTTCGTCGTCCGTGCCCCGCATCGACGTCTTGAGGCCGAAGCCCGCGTTGTTGACGAGCACATCGATCCGCACGCGGTCGATGAGATCCGCGAGGTCGTCGATCCCCTCCTGCGTCGCGAGGTCGACCACCCTCACATCCGCGGTGATCCCGAAGCCGGCCTCCAGCTCGCGGGCACACTCGTCGAGGGCGTCGCGTCCGCGGGCGGCGAGCACGAGGTCGTAGCCGTCGGCGGCGAGCTGTCGCGCGTACTCGCGGCCCAGACCGGCGCTGGCGCCGGTGATGAGTGCCCGAGGCCGGCCCTGGGACCCAGACGAACCGGCCACTGTCGAACCGGCCCCTGTCCGACTGGTCCCCGTCGGACCTGTCGCCGCCGAGTCGGTCGCCGTCATCCCGACTGGTCCGCTCGCTGCGAACCCTGCGGGAGCCGGACTGTCAGGGACTGCGCGCAGTGCGCGACCGGTCCCCGCTCGTCGTGGAAGACCCCGTGGGTGACGCCCATCCCGCTGTCGCCGAACGCGACGTCGATGTCCATCCCGACGGGGCCGGGAACCGGCTGCCGCATGAAGTGGAGGGTGAGGTCGACGTTGGGAAAGAACACCTGCTGCGGGTCCTCCCGCACGGCGAACCCGTTCATCCCGTCGCAGAACTTCACGAAGCCCGCATAGTCACCGTCGGCTTCGCCGTCGACCAGCGGCACGTCCGTGTCCGCCCAGAGCCGGCGCCGTCCGGGACGGCCGCCCGGGACCTCGGCGCCGGTGAGCGACCCGATGTACCCGCCGGGCCAGAGCTCGGACAGGTCCCGGGACTCACCCGCGTCCCGCGCGGGGAGGGGATCCACCTCCGCACCCATGACGGAGGACGTGTCGGATGCGACCAGCCGCCACACGCGCGCGGTGACGGACGTCCGGGGACGGCCCGGCACGGCCGGGCGCGCGGCTCGGTCAGAAGTGGCAGGGACCTCGGCGGCGCCGGTGTGCTCCGCGCGATGGACCATGCGTGCCTCGACCAGCTCGATCGTGCGGCCCGGGCGGACGACGTCGACCTCGATGTCGAACTCACCCGAATGGATGACGCCCAGGATGTCGAAGGTGATCCGGGAGATGAGCTTGGACGACGGGAGCGCGCGCTCCAGCTCGTGGATGACGAGGCCCGACGCGGCGGCCATGTGCTGCTCGCCGTCCTGCCACGCGCCCTGGGAGTGGACGGTCGAGCGGAACGAGCGCTCCCCGGTGCGGACGAAGTACGCGTGCGGGACGGTCTCGCCGTCCGCGCCGATGTGATGGTTCAGTGCTGCAGGCATGACACCAATCTATCGATCGTTCGGCCCGATGCATGACCACCCGGCGCTGTGAGCGTGCCGCTGCCGCGCTCCGCTACGGTGGGGCCATGCGCATCGCAACGTGGAACGTGAACTCGATCAGGGCCCGGGCGGAGAGGATCGGAGCATGGCTCGACCGCTCCGACGCGGACGTGCTGGCCATCCAGGAGCTCAAGTGCAAGGACGCGCAGTTCCCGCATGAGATCTTCGACGAGCGCGGGTACGAGGTGGCGTTCCACGGACTCAACCAGTGGAACGGCGTCGCGATCGCGTCCCGCGTCGGCCTGGACGACGTGGAGATCGGCTTCGCCGGGATGCCCGGCTTCGGCGAGGACTCCGCGCTGGAGGCGCGCGCGATCTCCGCGGTGACCGGCGGTGTGCGCGTGTACTCCCTCTATGTGCCGAACGGCCGCGAACTCGACCACCCCCACTACGCCTACAAGCTCGAGTTCCTCGAGCGGCTGCGTGAGGTCGCAGCCGCTCGGCTGGCAGCCGACGGCGACGAGAGGTTCGTGCTGACGGGCGACTTCAACGTCGCACCGCTGGACGAGGACGTGTGGGACATGGAGGCCTTCGACGGCGCGACGCACGTGTCCGATCAGGAGCGCGCGGCGTTCCAGGCACTGGTGGACGCGGGCCTCACGGAGACCTCACGGCCGTTCACCCCCGGCCCCGGCGTCTATACGTTCTGGGACTACCAGAAGCTCCGCTTCCCCAAGAAGGAGGGGATGCGCATCGACTTCCAGCTCGCATCCCCCGCGCTCGCGCAGACCGCCACCGCCGGGATGATCGACCGCGAGGAGCGCAAGGGCAAGGGCGCCTCCGACCACGCGCCGGTCATCGTCGACTACGACGTCTGAGGCGCCTCACGTCGATGCGGGAAGGGGCCCGCGTGCTCACCGCGCGTCGGCCAACCGCCAGCGCGGTCGGCGGCCCTGACCTCCCGTGTCGGTGACCAGCACGCGCAGCGGCTCCGCGAGGCGGAACTCGTAGCCGCCGGCGCGAGCGGCATCGGCTGCCAGCCGGCGCTCGTCCGGATCATCGATCAGCAGCTGGAGATCGCCGTAGCGGAACGGGTTCTTCGTGAAGATCCTCCACCGCAGGATCCACGGCAGGTACTTGGGGCGCTCCGGCTGATCGACGATCCGGCTGCGTCCATGCGGGCTCTCGACGTCGATGAGCACGCTCACGCGCCGCTGGTCGTTGTCGTCCTGATGCTGGCCGCGCGACCGCGGCACGGTCGTCACGAGCACGCACCGGATGACCCCGTCGAGCGTCTCGTGTCCTGCAGGGGCCGGTGCTCGACCCGGCCGTGAGCGGCGGATCAGCCACAGCACCACGACGATCGCCCCGATCAGCAGGGCCACGAAGCCCGCCGCTGCGACGATGAAGGCCAGGACTCCCACGTTCATGCGAGTCGCTCAGGTCTCGTCGTGGCCGCGCTGTTCGCCGTCATCGGGTCCTCTCATCGGGAAGGTGCCACTGGGAGCAGGGCAGGGAAAGTGAGCTGGAGACAGAGACCCATGACGTGTCCGGAATCGGACGTTGGGGCGCAATCCGCCGGTGACGCTACCACCGGGATCAGAGCCAGAAGGCCGGATCAACCATCCGTTAACCTACAGTTCTCGCTAGTATCACCGCAGGTCACACGGCATACATTGAACATTGGACGACCGTTCGGCTCGTGTACTCTCGGCCCCATGCACGCACTGACACGGCCTTCCCGACGCATGTCCGGGTGGAATCCGGGGCGCGCGGGCGCCCTGGTTCTCGCCGCCGTCCTCACGCTCTCCGGATGCACCTCCGGAGGCGACGATGGAGGGGGTGACGGCGGAAGCGAACGGCACTCCGGACCAGACGCCGGCACGACCTCCGAGGCCTCGGAGGCACCACCGGCGGTCGTCGAGGAGGACGGCTTCCACCGCGCGAACACCCTGCCGGATCCCCTCGCGGAGCGCGTGGTGACCGTTCCCACGCAGGACGGGACCGGCAGCGCGAAGCTGCAGATCGTCTCGCTCGACTCGGATGGTGAGCACGTCCGACTCATCGGTGCATGGCTGCAGCCGTCCGAGGGCGAGGGCCTGGCCTCGAACGCGCTCACCAGCTCTGCTGAGAGCGTGGGGCTGCGCCCGTGGGTGCGACTGGTCGACCAGGAGTCCAACACCCTCCTCGAGCCGCTTCAGCACGACGGCGGCAGCGGCAACTTCGACCCCAGCGCTCCGGCGGACGTCTCGGAGGCCGGCCCCGCCCCGGATACGGTCCACAAGACCCAGTGCGTGTGCTCCGCCCTGGCCACGAGCGTGCCCGGCGATCCCAGCAGCGGTCCCACGGAGCTCTTCTACCTCGACTTCCCCGCCCCGTCCGGCGACCAGGTGGACATCCTCGCCGGCGAGCACCTCGAGCCCCTTGCGGATGTGCCCGTGAGCCAGGGTGAGGAGTTCACCTACGACACGGAGCTCACTCGCATCGCGAACAGCTCGTCGATCTCCCAGGAGTTCCCGTGGGACTACGGCGCGGGTGCCACGATCTCCCGGACCCTCCCGCTCACCTCCACGGCGGAGACCGTCGGCGGCTCCTTCGTCGAGAAGGACCAGGAGATCACGCGCGTGAACCTGCCCGCGGACGTCCTCTTCGAATTCGATTCCGATGAGCTGACGGGCGAGGCCCAGGACATCCTTGACGACTCCGCCGCGCAGCTGGAGGAGGATGCCGCCGGGAAGACGGTCACGATCGAGGGCCACACCGATGACGAAGGTGAGGACGACTACAACCAGGACCTCTCCGAGAGACGCGCCGCAGCGGTCGAGGAGGAGATGGCGCAGCGCCTCGATGGCTCCGACATCACCCTGGAGACGGAGGGCTTCGGAGAGTCGCGACCAGCGGTCCCGAATCGTGACTCCCAGGACAGGGCGATCGAGTCGAACCAGGAGAAGAACCGGCGCGTGTCCTTCTCGTTCGAGTCCGTCGAGGACGTCGACGCATCCGTCGACGCCGGCCGTGAGCTGCCGGACATCCCGGACATGGAGAACGCATCGAATGCCACGTCGGAAGCGCTCGCGGAGGGCGTCATGACAGGGCGCGGCGAGGGCGACGATGCGGAGATCCAGATCGCCGTCACCGCCTTCGAGCGCACCGACGACGGCATCCGACTCGAGGCGCAGGTTCGCACGGCCTCCGGCTCCTACGAGGCCGACGCACTGTCCGTGCTCCAGCCGGCCGCCGGCGACCAGCACTTCGGCCCCAACCCCTACGCGGGACAGTCCGAGCAGCCCAGCGCCGCGGACTTCAGCATCCTCGACGAGGAGGCGCAGACGCTGCTCTCCCCCACGACCGCGTCGACGACCGACTGCCTGTGCGCCCAGGGCTCGCCCCTGGGCACGGACCTCGCCGGCGAGCCGATCACCCTGTGGGCCCATTACCCGGACACGGAGCTCTCCGGGGACGAGGTCGTCCTGCGCATCGCGGACACCGCGCAGCTGCGCCTGCCGGTGCCCGAGGCCGCAGAGGGCTGAGGGAGGGCCGCTCACGTCACCGCACGGCGGTCAGCCTCAGCCCCTTCTCCTCGAACTCGGCGGGACGGTCCACCGTCACGGCATCGCCGTCGTGGACGTCGCCGGACAGGATCTGCTTGGCCAGTCGATCCCCGATCTCGCGCTGCACCAGCCTGCGCAGCGGGCGAGCGCCGTAGGCCGGGTCGTAGCCCTCGATCGCCAGCCAGTCCTTCGCCGCATCCGTCGCGGTGAGCGTGATCCGCTTCTCCGCCAGCCGCTTCTGCATCGCCGCGATCTGCAGGTCGACGATCCGGGCCAGCTCCCTCGTGCTGAGCGCGTCGAACACGACGACGTCGTCCAGGCGGTTGAGGAACTCCGGCTTGAACGACAGGTTCACGACGTCCATGACCTTGGCGCGCCGCTCGTCCGCGCCCAGGCTCTGATCCACCAGGAACTGCGAGCCCAGGTTGGAGGTGAGGATGAGGATCGTGTTCCGGAAGTCCACGGTCCGCCCCTGCCCGTCCGTCAGCCGGCCGTCGTCCAGAACCTGCAGCAGGATGTCGAACACGTCCGGGTGGGCCTTCTCGACCTCGTCCAGCAGCACGACGGAGTACGGTCGCCGGCGGACGGCCTCGGTGAGCTGACCGCCGGACTCATAGCCCACGTACCCGGGAGGCGCGCCGACCAGGCGGGACACGGAGTGCTTCTCGCCGTACTCGCTCATGTCGACGCGGATCATCGCGCGCTCGTCATCGAAGAGGAAGTCGGCCAGGGACTTCGCCAGCTCCGTCTTGCCCACACCCGTGGGGCCCAGGAACAGGAACGAGCCCGTGGGCCTGTCCGGATCGGACACTCCCGCGCGCGATCGCCTGATCGCGTCCGACACCGTCTCGACCGCCGCGTGCTGGCCGATGAGCCGCCTGCCGATCTCGTCCTCCGCGTGGAGCAGCTTCTCCCGCTCCCCCTGCAGCAGGCGGCCGGCGGGAATGCCGGTCCAGGCGGCGACGACCTCGGCGATGTCGTCGGCCGTGACGTGGTCGCCCACCATGGGCCGGCCGGTGCCCGTCCCGGAACCGGAGCCCGCATCCTCTGCCTCAGCGGCCTCGGCGGCGGCGATCTCCTTCTCCACGGCGGGGATCTCCCCGTAGAGCAGGCGGGAGGCGGTCGCCAGGTCCGTGTCGCGGCGGGCGACCTCGGCCTGGTTGCGCAGGTCGTCGAGCTTCTCCTTGAGGTCGCCCACCCGGTTGAGGCCCGCACGCTGGCGCTCCCAGACGGCGGTGAGGCCGGCCAGGTCCTCCTGCTTGTCCGCGAGCTCCTGCTGCAGCGCCTTCAGGCGCTCCTTCGAAGCCGCGTCGGATTCGTTCGACAGCGCCATCTCCTCCATCTTGAGGCGGTCGACGGAGCGCTGCAGCTCGTCGATCTCGATGGGTGCGGAGTCGATCTCCATGCGCAGGCGGGAGGCGGCCTCGTCGACCAGGTCGATCGCCTTGTCCGGCAGCTGCCGATCAGCGATGTACCGGTTCGACAGCGATGCCGCGGCGACCAGGGCGGAGTCCGCGATCGTCACCTTGTGGTGCGCCTCGTAGCGCTCCTTGAGCCCGCGGAGGATCGCGACGGAGTCCTCGACGCTGGGCTCGCCCACGAACACCTGCTGGAAGCGGCGCTCCAGCGCGGGGTCCTTCTCGATGTTCTCCCGGTACTCGTCCAGTGTGGTCGCGCCGATCATGCGCAGCTCGCCGCGCGCCAGCATGGGCTTGAGCATGTTGCCGGCGTCCATCGACGAATCGCCGCCGGCGCCCGCGCCAACGAGCGTGTGGATCTCGTCGATGAACGTGACGACCTCGCCGTCGGACTCCTTGATCTCCTCGAGCACGGCCTTGAGCCGCTCCTCGAACTCGCCGCGGTACTTGGCGCCCGCGACCATCGCGGACAGGTCCAGGCTGACGAGCTGCTTGTTCCGCAGCGATTCCGGCACGTCACCGGCGACGATGCGCTGCGCGAGGCCTTCCACGACGGCGGTCTTGCCGACGCCGGGCTCGCCGATCAGCACCGGGTTGTTCTTCGTGCGGCGGCTGAGCACCTGCACGACCCGGCGGATCTCCGCGTCGCGGCCGATCACGGGGTCCAGCTTGCCCTCGCGCGCGACCGCGGTGAGGTCGACGCCGAACTTCTCGAGCGACTGGAACGTGGACTCCGGGTCCTCGCTGGTGACCTTCTTCCCGCCGCGCACCTGGTCCAGCACGGCCAGCAGCGCGTCGCGGCCCGCGCCGGCGCGCTGCAGCGCCTGGCCGATGTCGCCGGTGTCCGCCGCCGCCCCCAGCAGCAGGTGCTCGGTGGAGACGAACTGGTCGCCCAGCGCCTGCATCTCCTGCTCCGCCGCATTGATGAGCTGCATGGACGGCCGCGAGAGGCCCGGCTGGGTCACGGATGATCCGGAGACGGTCGGCTGGCCGTCGAGCACTCGCTTCGCGGCACTCGCCGCATCCGCCGCCGAGGCCCCCGCGGCTTCCAGCAGCGACACCGCGATGCTGTCCGGCTGGGCCACGAGCTGGGCGAGCAGGTGGGCGGGTTCGATGTGGCCGTGACCGCGGGCCACGGCGTCCTTCGCCGCAGCCCCCAGCACTTCCTGACTCTTGGTGGTGAACTTCGCTTCCATAGGTCCTTCTTCCCACAGGGATGATTCGTATGCCAGAAGAACATCATCAAAGTTGAGCCTATTCCACTCAATGTGACATTTCTGGACCATTCTGTCATCGCGATGATGTGACGCCTAGCATGGCGACATGGCTGATCTGATCCTCTCCTCCACGCAGGGCACCGTCACGACGCTCACCCTCAACTCACCGCAGACCCGCAACGCGCTGTCGACCGAACTCATGAGCCGGCTGCGCGACGCACTCGCCGCGATCGGCGAGGACACCTCCGTCCACGTCGTCGTCCTCGCGGCAGAGGGCCCCATCTTCTCGTCCGGCCACGACCTCAAGGAGGTCCGGGGCGCGGATCACGCCCGCCAGCAGGAGATCTTCGACGTCTGCACGGAGCTCATGCTCACGATCCAGCGGATCCCCCAGCCCGTCATCGCCCGCGTCCACGGGCTGGCGACCGCTGCGGGTGCGCAGCTGGCGGCGACGTGCGATCTGGTGGTCGCGGCGAAGTCCGCCGCGTTCGCCACGCCGGGCGTGAAGATCGGACTGTTCTGCTCCACCCCGGGCGTGGCCATCGCGCGCGCCCTGCCCACCAAGCAGGCCATGCGGATGCTGCTGACCGGCGACCCCGTCAGCGCGGAGCGGGCGCTGGAGCTGGGGATGGTGTCGGACGTCGTGGACGACGACCAGCTGATCCGCGCCACGGACGAACTCGCGGTGAAGATCGCGCAGGCGTCCTCCGCCACCGTGGCGATCGGCAAGGAGGCGTTCTACCGCCAGGTCAGCATGCCCGTCGAGGACGCGTACCAGGAGATGTCGAAGACGATGGCCGCGAACGCGGTGCTCGATGACGCGCAGGAGGGGATCGACGCGTTCCTCACCAAGCGCGCACCGGAGTGGAAGGGCCGCTGAACCCGCGCCACAGGCTAGCCTGGTGCCGACCCCCTTGGAATGAGGAGCCCGCCACCCCATGACCGTCATCGTCACCGGCGCCACCGGACTGGTCGGAGAGGCCGTCGTGCGCGATCTGCTGGCGCGCGGCACCCCCGTCCTCACCGTCGGCCGACAGAACCCCGACCTCCCGTCGCACGTCCACCACATCGACTGGGACCTCCGCCAGAACGCACCCGTCGACGTCACGGCGCTCGCACGACGCGTCACCGCGGTCGTCCACTGCGCCCGACTGAGCACCGACTGGGGTGCGCCGGAGGATTTCCACGACATCAACGTCGTCGGCACGCGGAAGGTGCTCGACGCCTTCCCCCGCGCACGCTTCATCCACCTGTCCTCGACCGCCGTCTACGGACTGCACCGGGATCATGCGCGGCTCTACGAGGAGGCCGGGCCGCTCGACATCGACGAGTACCGCGATGAGTTCGCGCGGACCGCAGCGCTCGCAGAGGGCGTGCTCACGCGCGTCCGCCCCGACGCCCTGGTGCTGCGTCCCGCACGCCTCTACTCCCCCGGTCAGGACGACGGCGTGATCGAGGCGCTCACGCGCTTCTCACGACGGGGCGTCCTCACCCTGCCTGACGGTGCGAAGAACCGGACGATGCTCGCGCATGTGGACACCGTCGTCGCCGCAGCGATCGCGGGACTCGACCGCCCACGCGTCAGCGGCCCGGTGAACATCGCGGATCCGCAGCCCTACGTGCTCCACGAGGCGATCAACACCTACATCGCGCGGACGGATCACCCGCATATGACGCTCGATTCTCGTCCGGCCGACCTGGCGAAGGCGCGCGCGTGGATCGCCCAGAAGCGCATCAAGGCGCCGACTGCCAGGAACCGTCCGCCGCACACGACCGCGGAGATCGAGGCGTACGTGCGGGAGCGGACCTACGACCTGTCGCGCCTGCGCTCCCTGCTGGACATCGAGCCGGTCCAGCACCTCTCGCCGCAGGACTGAACGGGTCGACGGCCTGTTCGCAGAACGCACGACAGGCTCAGCTCAAAGACCAGAACTCATTCGTGAGGCATCTTCGAGCCGTCCTCCGCCCCGTCAGAGGTGGACTGACTCCGCACTGTCCGCGTACTCGTCCACGGCATCGTCGGCGAACGCGTCCCTGATCGTCTCGAGCTCCTCCTCGTCGACGTTGAGGATCGCCTGCCCGTCGCCCGACCGGCCCGCACCTGCGATCGGAGCGGAGAAGAACTGCATGTCCCCCGACCGCATGCTGCGCATCTCGTAGGCCAGCGATGCGATCTTCGAGGAGTCCAGCTTGTCGTCCACCGTCATGTAGGGGGAGAAGTCCCGCACCAAGCCCGCCACCTTCACGGGGTTGCCCAGGGTGCCGGCCGTGATGATCTCGTCCATGAGTCCGGAGAGGAACGCCTGCTGGTTGCGGATGCGCTGGAGGTCGCCGTCCGCGAAGTTCTTGCGCGCCCGGACGAACGCCAGCGCTTCCTCGCCGGAGAGTTCGTTCGCGCCCTCGGTGAAGGAATGGCCGCCGGATTCGAAGGAGCTCTCCGATTCCACCGTCACGCCGCCCACGCTGTCAGTGAGCGCCTGGAAGCCCTCGAAGTCCATGATCGCGACGTGGTGGATGGGTGCGTCGATGAAGTCGCTGACGGTCTGCGTGGCGAGCGGGAGTCCGCCGTGGCTCATGGCCGCATTGATCTTCCCCTGCCCGTGGCCCTCGATGTCCACCCAGGTGTCGCGGGGGATCGACATGATCTGCGCGCCCTGGCGGTCACCGCTCAGGTGCATGACCATGATCGTGTCCGAGCGGTTGCCGCTGGAATCGCCGGAGTAGTCGACGTCCTCGTCACGGGCGTCGGAGCCCAGCAGGAGGATGTTCAGGGCCCCGTCGTCCTCCGCGACCGGCTGCTGGCCGCCGAACACCGCGTCCTCACCCATCTGGTTCGAGTTGTCGTTCCACAGGCTGCCCAGGTAGAACACGTAGGCGGCGATGGCCGCGACGACGAGCAGGACCAGGACGAGGAGGATCGCCAGGAGCTTCCGACCGGTCTTCTTCTTGCGCGGGCGGGCAGCGGTCCGCGTCGCAGCGGCCCCGCCCGATGCAGTCGTCGCATCGTCGGAGCCGAAGATCGCATCGAAGTCAGGATTCTGAGACACAGGCGTCCTTGCGGGTCGGGTCGGAGTTCACCGCAGTCTACCGGCCCGTCACGTCGTCGAGCCACGCCTGCGCCCGGTCGAACGCGTCGTCCGCGACCCGCGGATCGACGGCCTTCTTCGTTCCGTTCAGCTCTGTGCGGGTGGCCGATGCCATGGGGTACGAGCCCAGGAACTTCACGGACCCCGCAACGCGGTGGATGCCGCGCAGCGCCTCGGCCACACGCGCCTCCGCCACGTGGCCCAGTACGTCGATCGAGAACTGGTACAGGCCCAGCCCGTCGCCGGTGGGCCGCGATTCGATGCGTGACATGTTCACGCCGCGGGCGGACAGCTGCTCGAGCATCTCCAGCAGCGCACCGGCCCTGTCGCTCGCCAGCCCCACGACGATCGTCGTTCGGTCCCAGCCGGTGGGCTCCGGGATCGCGCCCGGGCGCTCGACGCAGATGAACCGCGTCTCCGCCAGCGTGTTGTCGCCGATGTCGTCGGCGAGCACCTCGAGCCCGTACGTCTGCGCCGCCAGCAGCGGCCCGATGACCGCCTGGTAGGGCAGGTCCGTCGAACCCGCCGCCCCCGCCGAGGCCCCCGCCGGCTCCGCGGACGCCGCCAGTTCCTGCGCGGCCGCCGCCGTCGAGGACGTCACCCGGTACTCGGCCTGGGGCGCGTTCCGCTGCATCCAGAGCCGCGTCTGCGCCTCCGCGTGCGGGTGGGTGCCGTAGGACCTGAGCGTCTCGCGCGTGACCGTCCCCGGCAGGGCGGCGAGCACGAAGCGGACGGGGACGACGGCCTCGGCGACGATCTGCAGCCGACCGTAGCGGGTCAGCGCATCGAGGGTGGCCGGCACGCCTCCCTCGACCGAGTTCTCGATGGGCACGACCGCCGCATCGACCTCGCCCGCGCGCACCGCCTCGAGCATCGCGTCGGCGGAGCGCATCGGAATGCGCTCGGCCGTCTCGAGCACTCCGCGCTCCGTGAGGAGGCCGATCAGGGCGGCCTCGGTGAAGGTCGCCGCGGGGCCCAGGTAGGCGTACCGCGTGCTGGACTGGTCCGTCACGAGAGCGCGCCTCCGGTTTCGCGACCCGGCCGTCGGCCACCGCTCACACGACCGCGCAGCTCACGGGCGGCGAGCGCACGCGCGACGTCCCGGTACTGGGCGGCGCGGTGCAGCTGTGCTCGGAGGTCGCGGCCCGTCACGCGGTGGTGGAGGTCGCATTCGACCTCGCGCACGCGCATGCCGGCCCAGACGAGATCGATCGTCATGCCGGTCTCGACGCCCCACCCCGGGGCGAACGGCTGGGTCGCCGTGAACGCTTCCCGGGTCATGCAGCGCATGCCGGACAGCGGCTGGGTGGCCTGGAACCCGGACAGCCGCTCGATGCCCTTCTTCGCGAGGCCGACGACGAAGCCGAACCCGCCGCCCGCACGCTTCTGCGCGGGCAGGACCGCGATCGTCGCGTCCGCTTCGCCGGCAAGGACCGGCCCGGCCAGCGGTGCCGTGTTCACGGCGGAGTCCTCGAGGTCCCCGTCGATGAACAGCAGCGCGCGGTGGCGCGCCTGCTCCCCCGGGGCCAGCTCGGAGATCTCCCGGTTCCGCACGGCGAACGAACCCGTCATCATCGCCTGGGCCTTGCCCTTGTTGGTGCGGTGGGTGACGACCTGGGCGCCGGCCGCGCGAGCGCGCGGCCCCGTGTCGTCCGACGAGCCGTCGTCGACGACGAGGACCAGGTCGGCACCGGGGATCAGCTTCGCCGAGGCGACGGTCGCCGCGATCCGGTCCTCCTCGTCCTTCGCCGGGATGATCACGGCGACGGCGTGCGGGGTGCCGGCCGGGACCTCGGCGGCGGAGTTCTGCACGGGTGTGCTCATCGGATGGTCAGCTGGCGCGAGACCACGCCGGCCTTCGCTCGGCGCTCTTCGTGCTCGAGCGGTGCGGTGACGGCGGCGGCCTCGTCGAACCGGGTGACGAAGGCCGCGAGGCCCTCCTCGAGATCGTCCGGCTGCGTGTCCGGCGCGAACTCCCAGACGGGGACCGCGATGCCGTGGGCGCGGAAGCAGCCCAGGTACTTGCCGCTGTCCGCGCCCATGTCGTTGCCGCCCGCGGCGTGCAGGCGGGCCAGGGCGTTGAGGACGGTGTCCTCGTCCTCCGTGTGCGCCCAGCGGACGTAGACGCGGCCCGCCATCTTGGTCCAGTACGCGGCGGGGGCGGACACGAGCTTCTCCGTGGGGCTGATCGCCTCGTTGGCCTGGTCGAGCGCGGCGACGACGTCCTCGTCACGCTGCGATTCGTCCTCCGGGAGCCAGAAGTCGAACGTCTCGTGGACGGTGACGTCGAAGGGCACGGAGAGGTCGAGGATGTCCTGCAGGCGCGGGCCCTCGCCCGGCTGGGAGTCGACCTCGCGGAATGTGCCGGGCTCGCCCTCGGCGACGGCCAGCAGCGCGGCGGCGATGTCGCGGGACGGGTCCGGCGAGGAGAACGGCACCTGCAGGCCCGCCATGAGGAGGCCGTCCTGGCGGTGCAGCGCCTGCCATGCGGCGGGCAGCAGCGAGGCGAAGGTGACCTCGCGGCCCCCGTACTCCTCCGTCAGCTTCGCGGTGGCGGTGGCGGCGGGGACCAGCTCACGCAGGCAGACGAGGTCCGCCTCGAACGGCAGGCCGTCGAACGGCCGCGGCACCCATGCGCCCGCCTTCGCCTTCGCGAGGCGCTTGGCGATGATCTCTTCCTTGGACTTCTTGGACTTCTTTCCCATGCGGATGAGTCTACGTGGGCTGTGGGGTGGGCTGGAGTGTGAGATGCGGTGGGTCGGGCGCCGGGTCGTTTGGCAGGATGAGGGAAGCGTCACCGCCCGCATCATCGGACACGGCAAAGGAGCCTCCCATGACTGATCCGTCCACGACCGGCCCGTCCCAGCAGTCGGCCGCAGAACCGACGATCATCTACCCCGCACGGCTGGTGCGGACGATGGATCCCACCTGCCCCACCGCCGAGGCCGTCGCGGTGCGCGGAGACCGCTTCCGCGCCGTCGGGACGGTGGAGGAGCTGCTCACCTACCCACGCGCCGTCGTCGACGATCGGTACAAGGACGCGGTCCTGCTGCCCGGATTCGTCGAGGCCCACAGCCATGCCGGCACCGGCAACGTCTGGAAGGGGACGTACATCGGGTTCGTCGACCGCACGGACCCCGATGGTGTGCACTGGCCAGGCTGCCGATCGGTCGAGGACGTCATCTCCCGACTGCGAGCGGAGGAGGGGAAGCTCAAGGACCCGGACCGCACGATGATCGCGTGGGGTCTCGACCCGATCTTCTTCGACGGGCAGCCTCTCACTGCACCTGACCTCGACCGGGTGTCCACGACGCGCCCGATCTTTATCAATCACGCGAGCGGCCACGCGTGCACCGTCAACACCGCGGCGATCCGGCGGTGCGGGGTGGATGAGGCGACGGACGTCGAGGGCGTCTCGCTCGACGCGGACGGCAGGCCCAACGGCGAGCTGCACGAGTTCGCGGCGATGGGGCTCGTGCAGGAGCTGGCGAAGAACAGCGACCTGCTGAGCGTCGATGCGGAGGCACTCGCGAAGTTCGGCCAGAACGCGGTGAACACCGGCACGACGACCGTGACGGACCTGGGATCGCGCCTGCTCATGAGCGACGAGGGGGTCGACCTGTACCGCGGCGCGGTGGGTGACGACTACCCCGCTCGGCTGCACGTCTTCCACTTCGGTGCGGGCGTGGGCCCGGTGTCCTCCGGCCTCGTCGAGGACGCGCAGCGGCTCATCGGGCTGCAGGATGCATCCACGAACAAGCTGCGGTTCGGTGCCGTGAAGCTCATGCTCGACGGCACGCTGCAGGGCTTCACCGCACGGGTGCGGGAGCCCGGCTACTACGGCGATCAGCCCAACGGCATGTGGAACGTGAGCCCGGAGGAGTTCCACCGCGCGTTCGAGGTCTTCCACCAGGCCGGGCTGCTCATCCACGTCCACTGCAACGGCGACCAGTCGACCCAGCTGTTCCTCGACACCCTCGAGCGGGTGCTCATCGCGCACCCGCGGCCCGATCACCGCCACACGTGCACGCACTCGCAGATGTCCACCCCCGCGCAGTACCGCAGGCTCGCGGCCCTGGGCGCGTGCGCGAACATCTTCTCCAACCACATCTGGCAGTGGGGCGACCAGCACCTGGACCTCACGATGGGACCTGATCGGGCGCGCCGGAACAATGCGGCTGCCACGGCTCTGCGGAGCGGCGTGCCGATCAGCGTGCACTCCGATTCCCCCGTCACCCCGCTGGGGCCCCTCGCGTCCGCGAAGCACGCGGCGACCCGCCTCACGCAGTCCGGACGTGTCATGGGTGAGAACGAGCGGATCAGTGCGGAGGCGGCGCTGGAGGCGATCACGCTGGGCAGCGCGTTCATGCTCAAACGCGACGACGAGGTCGGATCGATCGAGCCGGGCAAGTTCGCAGACCTGGCGGTGCTCGCGGAGGACCCGCTCGCGGTCGCGCCCGAGGCCATGGGCGACATCCGCATCCACGGCACCGTAGTGGGAGGCCAGCACTTCGCCAGCAACGTGCAGGAGCGGTGAGTACACGCACGAAGCCGCTCACACTGATGAGCGGTTACCTGGGGTCGGGGAAGACGACGCTCATCAACCACGTCCTGGGCAGCGGAGCGCTGGGGCGAGCAGCGGTCGTCGTCAACGACTTCGGCGACGTGAACATCGATGCGGCGCTCATCCGGTCGTCCGGAGCAGACACGATCGAGCTGACGAACGGGTGCATCTGCTGTCAGATCACGGACGACGTGCAGCGCACCATGGGCGCACTGGCGGCACGCGACGACCTGGATCACGTCGTGTGCGAGGTGAGCGGGATCGGCGACCCCGCCCAGCTGGGCGCGTGGAGGACCTACCCGGGATTCCGGCCCGGCGGGATAGTCGTGTGCGTCGATGCCGGGGTGACGGTGAGGCGACTGCGAGACGAGTACGTGGCCGACATCGTCCGGGCGCAGATCGCGGCTGCCGACCTGCTGGTGGTGACGAAGGCGGATGCGGCGGGCGACTTGGGAATCTCGCTGACGGTGGAAGCGTGCAAGGCGATTGCGGGAGAAGTGCCTGTGCAGGTCGTGCGGGGCGAGGACTGGACAGCCACGCTCAGGGCTCTCGAGAGTGTCGCGCGTGAGACCGGCCGCCCCGCAGACAGCCATCCGGATTCTCCGTCGGATCCCTCTTCAGAGCATTCCGCGGTCCACTCGACGCTCACCGTCGACATGACAGGACCGATCGACGTCGAGGGGGTCGTCGAAGTGCTGCGGTCCCACGAACCGAACCTGGTGCGGGCGAAGGGGATCGTGCAGGACTCGGCGGGCGCGTGGGTCACGGTGCAGCTGGCAGGAGGACTCGTGACGGTCGAGCCGGCCGGGGCGGCCCCAGGGTCATCGGCTCCCGGCTCGGTGGCTCCCGGTGAGTCAGTTTCCAGTGGATCAGTTCCCGGGCCGTCTGGTTCGGCTCCCGGGCCGTCCGCCATCGTCCTCATCGCAGCGGGACCTGACGCAGATGAGGCACTGGAGCGAGCTGCGCAGGAACTGGCGGGGCGGTCGCCACAGTGATCGGACCTCGGTGGCGGCGACCGGCACCTCGGCGGCGGTACTGCGGATTCGAGTGTTCAACATCCGCACGGCCCGCGTCCCGGATTCGTGCAGGTGTTGAGCTCTCGACCCTGCGTTGCGGCCCGGGGACGGCCCGGGGCTGGGTGGGGCCGGGGCCGTATCCGTCAGCTGGCCGTAGTCGGCGGCCGGCCGGAGCCGTCAGTCGGTGAGTTCGAAGTTGCGGACGTAGGCGTCGCGCAGGGCGTCCCAGCCCACGGCCATCGCGTCCTCACCGACGACCCGCTCGACGTCCTGGCCGTCGAGCACCAGCGAGAGCACCGTGAAGCACACGTGCCAGCCTGCCGCCGTCATCGGCACCAGCTCCTGCTGTGCGAATGTCTGGGTCAGAGCGAGGTGCGTCGACTCGATGGGCTGCTCGGCCGCCTCGGCGCCGACGTGGACCTCGGACTCCGTGAGCTCCCACAGCACCTCGCCCATGCCCCAGGCATGGCGCAGGACGGTGCCGGGCTCCAGTTCGATGACCCGGGCCTCGGCCGCGGGGGCGTCGGGTGACTCCTGGGACTGGGCCGGACCGACCTCGGTGAGTGGACGGTCAGGGACGATCGGCGACCAGAGCGCCAGCAGCTCCGGCTGCGTGAGATGGTCCCAGACCCGCGACGCAGGAGCATCGACCGTCAGACCCAGCGTCAGCAGCGTCGTACCGTGCGACAGCGACTGCGACTCCGCGGATACCGGGAGGGAGGCGAGCGCACCGGTGACGGCGGCTACGGTCTGATCGGTCAGCGGCATGCGGGACTCCTTCTGCACGTGCGCGGGGGACGTATCCGATCCGACCCTATCCGAGCGGTCTGCCCGACCGGCTCCGAGCGACGCGCCGGGCAGGCTCCGCACAGTAAGCCCGGCTGGGTCCTTGCGGCGAGCCCGGCCGGGTCCGCACAGCGGAGGACGAACCGCAGAGGCCGATGAGTCCGTCACTTGAGATCGTCCTCAATTCCGTTGACCCGCACACGCAGGTGTGAAAGATTCTGAACGAACGATAAGAAGTGCGGGACCCGTGTCCACGCACTTGATCTGACCCCGCTCGAAGGAGAGAACATGTCAGCACGTTTCCAGGACAAGGTCGCGATCGTCACCGGCGCATCGCGCGGCATCGGGCTGGGGATCGCCCAGCGACTCGTCGATGAGGGCGCCCGCGTCCTGCTCACCGCTCGCGGCGAGGACGCCCTCAAAGAGGCGGTCGAGCAGCTGGGCGGACCCGACAAAGCGATCTACGCCGCCGGCAAGGGCGACGACGACGCCCACCAGGATGCGGCCATCGCCCAGGTGACCGAGGCCTTCGGACCCGTCGACATCCTCGTGAACAACACCGGCATCAACCCCGTCTACGGCCCCCTCATCGACATGGAGGACCGGGCGATCTCGAAGCTGTTCAGCGTGAACGTCCTCTCCACCATGCAGTGGACGCGCAAGGTCTACGCGGCGTCGATGAAGGAGCGCGGCGGATCGATCGTCAACCTGTCGTCGGTCGCCGCAGTCCGCCAGCCCCACATGATCGGGTTCTACGGCGCGACGAAGCAGATGATCACGCACATCACCAAGCAGTACGCGATGGAGCTCGGCCCGGACATCCGCGTCAACGCGATCGCCCCGGCCGTCGTGAAGACGAAGTTCGCGGAGAAGCTCTACGAGGAGGGCGAGGAGAAGGTCGCGGCCGCCTACCCGGCCAAGCGCCTGGGCGTCCCGGAGGACATCGCGGCCCTGGCCGCCTTCCTCCTGTCGGACGAGGCTTCGTGGATCACCGGCGAGCTGGTCGTCGCAGACGGCGGCGTCACCCTGGGCGGAGGCGCCTGAGGGCGACGCTCTGACCGACGTGCCCTGACGGAGATCCTCCGCGGGGCGTGCAGGCTGAGGGGCAGGGGAGGCGTGACGCGCCCCTGCCCCTCAGCCCGTTCCGCTACTCCTCAGCCTGTTCCACGATCCGCGCGGCGAAGAGGGCGAACAGCACCGTGAGCAGCACGGTCGCCAGGGTGGTCCAGCCATACGCAGTCGTCATCGGCAGCAGCTGGGTCAGCCCCGCGAAGATCGTCGACAGCACGGCGATGCCCAGCCCGATCCCCGTCTGCTGCGCCGTGGCCACCAGCCCGCCGGTCAGCCCCGCCGCCTCATCGGGCACCGCGGCCATGACGACGGACACCAGCGGCCCCATCATGAGCCCCTGTCCGCCGCCGATCAGCACCCCTGCGAACTGGTACCAGACGAAGAAGTGGTCGACGCCCACGATCGCGACGATGCCCAGGCCCACGAGCCCGACGCCCTGGATCACCGATGCCATGAGCAGCGTCCGCCGCCCTCCGTGCACCGTGCCGCCCAGCCGCACCACGATCCGCGGGGCCAGGGCGGATGCGATGACGAAGGCGAGCGCCAGTGTCGCGGTCGCCAGTCCCGATTCCCAGGGCGCCAGCCCATAGCCCTGCTGGCTGAGGATCGCGTAGTTGTAGGCGAACCCGCCGATCATCATGAACAGCAGGCACGCGAGCGCCATCCCGGTGCGCACCGCCGGTTCCCGCATGACCTCCAGCGGCAGGATCGAGGGACGCTGCGAGCGCTCGCGCAGGCGTGCGTGCAGGGCCAGCAGGCCGAAGCACACCGCCGAGGCCCCCAGCAGTCCCGCGGTCCACAGCAGCGGGCCCGGTGGAGACAGCGGCGCGACCAGGTCGATGGCCGCGACATTCGTGAGCCCGGCGATGAGGAACAGCAGCGCCAGCGCCACGAGCACCGAGCCTCGGGCGTCGAGTCCCAGCGGCCTCGGCGATCGGGTCTCCGTGAGGTGCCTCGCGCCCACCCACGCGATGACGGCGAGCACGCCCACGGTGGCGAACGCGGCTCGCCACCCCAGGTCTGGGCCGAAAGCGCTGTTGACCAGCCCTCCGATCACCTGGCCGGACACGGTGCCGCTGCCGGCGAAGACGCTGTAGAGGCCCACCGCACGCAGCCGCGCACTCCCCTGCAGGATCGACTGGATGCTCGCGAGCACCTGCGGCGTGGTGACCGCTGCCGCACAGCCCTGGACCAGTCGCGCAGCGACGAGGAACTCCACGGTCGGGGCGCTGGCCGTGAGCAGCGCGGTGATCGCCAGCGCCAGGGTGCCCACGCGGAACATGCGCCGGCGACCCCACCGGTCCCCCAGTCGCCCGAAGAAGATGAGGCCCGCGGCGAAGGTCGCAGAGTACGCGCCGACGACCAGGGAGGTTCCGGACTCGGAGATCTGCAGACCGTACTGGATGCCGGGAGCGGAGATCGCGGCGACGGCGATCGTGTACGTGGCGAGGAAGGTGACGACGTAGAGGGGCCAAACAGTGGGTCGCGACGACTCCTGCATCTGCACCACACCTTTGTCGAACACTCGATAGAAACAGCGACTCCACGTCACTCTAGACCACGGCGGTGCTCTCGAACCGGAGGGTCAGGCAGCAGGCTACGGGCTGGCTGGGCGGCACGCGCCTCACCGGTCCGTGAGCGGTCCCCCGGACACCACCAGCGACATCGCCGCAGCGGCCGCGACCGCGGCACCGGCGAACAGCAGCAGCATCGACCCGACCGGGTAGAGCAGCGCCGTCCAGGCGAAGCCCGTCGCGAGTCCCATGAAGCGCGCCGTGTTGTGCATGCCGAACGCCAGGGAGTTCTTCCCCGTCTGCGACAGCGACACGGAGAAGGCGGAGATGCTCTGGCCCGCGTTGATCGCGACGCCCATCAGGAGCAGGGCGATGATGATGCCCACCGACTGCACGCCGACGAGCGCCGTGCCCGGCCCCCAGTCCATCCACACGCCCAGGAGCAGCGGGACGGCGATCAGGGCGCCCAGCGAGGTGATCGCGGCTCTCCAGCCGCCCAGCTTCGTCCGCAGGGCAGACGTCAGTCGCGCCGATGTCGCCATCGCAGCCGCCATCGCGAAGACGATCACTCCGACCGGGCCGGGTCCCAGACCCAGCTCCTGCGCGATCCACAGCGGCAACGAGGACAGCACGATCCCCATGATGAACATCGTCGTCGCCGCCATCGCAGTCGCGCGAGCGTACCTGCGCTCCAGCAGGGACCTCGGCGGCAGGAGCCTGTCCGGCCGCTTCGCCGCGATCACGAGGAAGATCACGCCGCTCACCAGCGCGGCGAGGCCCACCATCACATCCGGGCCCCAGGCGACGCGCTGGCCGACCATCGTGGCGGCCACGACGAACAGCCCGATCGACAGCATGAGGACGACGACGCCCGGCGCATGGATCGGCACCCTGCGGCCCGGGAGATGCGGCACCGTCACGAGTACTGCCACCAGGAGGATCGCGGAGAAGATCCCGGCGAAGCCGAAGACGCCGCGCCAGCCGAAGAACTGGGCGACGAGACCGCCGATGGGCGGACCCATCGCCTGGCCGACACCGATCGCGGCCGCCCACGCAGCCAGCGCGGAGGCGCCCTTGGCGGGCCACAGCGCGGGCAGGGACCTCTGCACGCCCGGTGGGAACGTCGCGCACGCGATCCCCTGGACGGCGCGCAGCACGATCAGCATCTCCAGGCTCGTCGAGAAGACTGCGGCGAGCTGGGCGACGGACAGCAGGCCCAGCCCCACCGCGACGACGCGGATGGCGCCCAGACGGTCGCACAGCCAGCCGGCCAGCGGGACGAAGACGGCCATCGCGACGGTGTACGCCGCGATGCTCAGGACGACGCGGCTGTCGGACGCCCCGAAGTCCTCCTTGATCCAGTCCAGCGGCGCGTTGATGATCGTGCCGCCCACTGTGCCGGCCGAGGTCGTGCCCAGCAGCGCGACGTACGCCGCGCGCCCCGGCACCCGTGACGGCGCACCGCCGCCCGCATCATCCGGAGGGTCGCCGGGTGTCCCGTCTCCACGTCCCGGCGGTCGACTCATCCCGGGTCAGTCCTCCTGCGTCGGAGTGCTCAGCCACGCGCGGACCCGCTCGGAGTCCTGCCCCAGAGTGGGCGGCGCGAGGTCGTAGGAGACCTTCGTCTTCGACATCGTGATCGGGTTGCGGACGGTGGGGATGACGCGGTCACCGGATCCGGCCTCGGCGACGGGATCCAGCCCCATCGACTCGGCCAGCTGCACGCCCTGCTCGATCGTGTTGATGGGGGCGCACGGCAGGCCGGCGGCGGAGAGGATCTCGTACCATTCCTGCGCGTCCTTGTGCGACAGGGCCTCCGTGAGCAGCGGCTCGAGGTCCTTCCGATGCGCATTGCGGGGCAGCGCGGTGGCGAACCGGTCGTCCTCGAGCCATTCCGGCCGACCCACGCCGTTCGCCAGCATCACGAACTGACGGTCGTTGCCGCAGGCGATGATGAGGTCGCCGTCCTTCGTGGGCATCGGCTGGTACGGGTACAGGCTGGGGTGCTCGTTGCCCATCCGGTGCGGGACATTGCCCGCGGCGACGTACCCGGACGTCTGATTGACCAGCCCGGACAGCGCGGATGACAGAAGGTTCGTGTCCACCTTCTGCCCCTCCCCCGTGGTGAGCCGATGCTGCAGGGAGGCGAGGATGCCGATCGTGGTGTGCAGGCCGGTGATGACGTCGAAGATCGCGACACCCGCGCGGAAGGGGGGCCCGTCCGCGTCACCCGTGAGGCTCATGAAGCCGGACAGACCCTGGACCAGCAGGTCGTAGCCGGGCTGCGGGTTCGAGGGGCCGAAACCGGTCACCGACGAGTAGACGACGTCGGGGTTGTCCTTCGCCACCGAGTCGTAGTCGAGCCCGAACTTCACGAGGCCGCCGGGCTTGAAGTTCTCCACGACGACGTCCGCGCGGCGCGCCAGCTCACGCGCGAGCTCCAGGTCGTCGGCGTCCTTGAAGTCGAGCACCACGTCGTACTTGTTGCGGTTGATCGACAGGTAGTACGTCGCGTCCTCGTCGCGCACCGGCGGCCTCCACTGCCGGGTGTCATCCCCGCCGGGGCCCTCCACCTTGATGACGGTGGCGCCCAGGTCCGCGAGCATCATCGTCGCGTAGGGGCCCGCGAGCACGCGGGAGAAGTCCGCGACCACGATCCCGGACAGCGGACCGCTGCCCTGCCGATCGAAGATCTCGTGGAGGTCTTCAGTGCTCATGTGCGTGGGTGCTCCTTGGTCGTGGTGATGCGTGTCGTCAGAGGGGTCAGCAGCTGGTCGTCAGGGGGGCCAGCAGCTGGTCGTCAGCGGAGGTACAGGCGGACGGTGTCGATCTCGTCGCGCAGCAGGCGCACCTCTTCGACGGTGGGCTCCATCGTCGGGCGCACCTCGTCGGCGACCTGCAGGTCCCAGCCCGTCGCCTCTCGCACTTGCTCGACGGTGACGCCGGGGTGGGTGTGCGTGAGCACGAGCTCGCCGAACTTGTCGGCCCGCTGCAGGACGCCCAGCGGCGTGATGACCACGCTCACGCCGTGGCCCTGCGGCTGGATGCCGTCGCCGGACTCCGCCGCCGCGACGGGTGAGGCCGACGTGACGAAGTCCACTTCCGCGGGGAACGACGCGTGGTCGTGGCGACGGATGATCGCGAAGATCTCGCCCGAGTTCGCCATGATGTCCGCCGCACCGCCGGATCCGGGCAGCCGCACGGTGGGCTTCTCCCAGTCGCCGATCACGGTCGTGTTGAGCGACCCGTGGCGGTCGATCTGCGCGGCGCCCAGGAAGCCCACGTCGACGTTGCCGCCCTGCAGGACGTAGCCGAACAGCGCCTGCATGCTCACGACGGATTCCGAGCCGGACACCACGACCGAATCGGCGATGCCCTCGGCCATCGCCTCCGGGTGGGCGCCGGCGACGCCCGATTCGTAGATGAGCTCGATGTCGCGGTTGAGGGTGCGGTGCGCCAGATCCACTGCGAGTGTCGGCAGGCCGATCCCGGCGAACACCGTGCGCTTGCCGGCCAGCATCTTCGACGCCGCACACACGATGAGCTCTGTCTGGGAGTAGTCGGGGGCGGTCGTCATCACGCTTCTCCTTCGTTCGCAGCCGCGGTCAGGCGCCTGCCGTAGTCGACCGGCTGGGACGGCTTCGACGCGACGCGCAGCGAATCCAGCTGCTCCTCACCGATCGTCGCGAGGTACTCCTCGTGGTCGGCAGTGCCGTGGATGTGCTCGTCGAGCCACTCCTGCAGGCGCTGAGAATCCTTCGCCATCTTCGGCCACATCCGGTAGAAGGCGTTGTCCCGGTCGTACGAGCCCTGCACGTAGGACGGGTGCGCTCCCCGCGGCACGACGCAGACGGCATCGACCGCGTGGGCCGGGATGAGGGTGCGGTTGGGGTCGGAGCGGATGACCTCGTCATCGACGATCTCCTCGACCGTCACGATGACGCGCTCGGCGGCGTAGACGGCCTCCTGCTGGACTCCCGTGATGCCCCAGATCTGCGCGTTGCCGCGGCGATCCGCGCGCTGCGCGTGGATGATCGTGACATCGGGATTGAGCGGCGGGACGACGTACGTCGTGCCCTCGCCGTAGGGGTTGTCGACCAGCCGGATGTCCGGGTTCACCGCCGGCAGATCGGAGCCCGCGAAGGAACGGATCGGGATGAACGGGAGGCGGGAGGCGCCCGCGTGGTAGCGCAGGACCATCGCGTGGTGGCTGTACTCCTCGACCGCCAGGGGCGCGGGGTCGTGGTCCTCGAGCCGGCGGCGGATCTCGTAGAGGCTGCCCGCGGATCCGGACGCGAAGAACGAGCAGATCAGCCGATCGACGCACCCGGCCGCGATCATCATGTCCGCGATGAGATCCGGCGTCATGCGGCAGAACGTCAGACCGCGGCGCTTCTGCCGGATGATCTCGTGGCCTGCGGCGAACGGGATGAGGTGGCTGAACCCCTCGAGTGCGATGGTGTCGCCGTCGCGCACCAGCGCTGCAATCGCTTCCGGCAGCGGCAGGACCTTGTCCTTCGCCATGTGTTCTTCCACCCCTCATCAGTCAACTGTGACCCCGTTAGATTAAGTCAGTTTCGACGAGGAATCCAGTGGTGATACTTACCACGCGGGCATGAATCGTGGCATAATCGCCCTATGGAGCTCCAGCAGGTACGTGCGTTCCTCGCCGTCGCAGAGGAACTGCACTTCGGACGTGCGGCAGAACGACTGGGCATCGCGCAGCCGCCGCTCAGTCGTGCGATCCGCCAGTTCGAGCATGAACTGGGCACCGAACTCTTCCACCGCACGACCCGACAGGTCGCCCTCGCACCCGCCGGCACCGCACTGCTGGGCCCGGCCCGCGCGCTGCTCGAAGCCGCGGAGACCGCGGAGCAGTCCGTGCAGATGGCATCCGCGGGAGACATAGGCCGCGTGCGGCTGGGACTGGGAACCCTGTCCTCCCACCGCGTCGCCTCCCGGATGGTCGCCGCGACGCACCGCCGCAAGCCCGGCATCACCGTGGAGCTGGAGAGCAACGTGTACACGGAGGAGGGGATCGCCCGCCTGCACGACGGAACGCTCGACCTCGCACTGGTCCGCTGGCAGACGCTGCCGCCGGGAGTCGTCGGCCGTCCGGTGATCGTCGAGCGCCCGATGGTCGCGGTCCACGCCGACCACCGCCTGGCCGGCCGATCGTCCGTCACCGTCGATGAGCTGCGCGACGAGGCGTTCATCCTCCTCCCGGCCGATCCCGGGTCCACGATGCGCGACCTCACGCTCCAGTGGTGCTACGCCGCCGGGTTCAGCCCCCGCGTCGTCCAGGAGGCGCCGGACACCCAGCTGGTCGGCGCGCTGGTCTCTGCGGAGATGGGCATCACCATCACGTACGACTCGGTCATGGCGAACATCCACGACCCGCACCTCGTGGCCGTGCCGCTCGCCGTCGAGCACGACCCGATCACCGTCTACCTGGCGCACCGCGAGGGCGAGCTCGAGCCCGCGCTCCGCGAAGTCATCGCCGCCGCCGAGGCCGCCGTCCCCACCGCGACCCGGACCTGACCACCGACCACACACCGCACGCAGAACACCGATCACAACCCAACGAGGAGTCACCGTGACACAGACACCCGCATCCGCGAACGACATCGTCATCTGCGAACCGCTGCGTTCGCCCGTGGGCGCCTTCGGCGGACAGTTCAAGGACATCGCCCCCGAGGAGCTCGGCCGTCAGGTCCTCACCGCCCTCATCGAGAAGACCGGCATCGACCCCGAGGTCATCGACGACGTCATCTTCGGCCAGTGCTACCCGCACATGGAGGCCCCGGCCATCGGCCGCGTCGTCGCCCTGGACTCCGGCCTGCCGGTGACCGTCCCCGGTCGCCAGGTCGACCGCCGCTGCGGCTCCGGCCTGCAGGCCGTCATCGACGGCATGGGCGCGATCGCCACCGGCGGCGCCCAGGTCGTCGTCGCGGGCGGCGCCGAATCGATGTCCCGCGCTCCGTTCTTCAACGAGGACATCCGCTGGGGCATCCGCGGCGGCAACGTCGAGCTCAAGGACGGACTGGTCCGCGGCCGCCTCACGGCCGGCGGCAAGAACCACCCGGTCCCCGGCGGCATGATCGAGACCGCGGAGAACCTCCGCGAGGAGTACTCGATCAGCCGTGAGGAGCAGGACCGCCTCGCCGTCGAGTCGCACCGCCGTGCGTCCGCCGCGACGGACAGCGGCGTGTTCGCCGAGGAGATCGTCCCGATCACGATCCCCGCGACGCGCAAGCAGCCGGAGCAGCAGATCACGCTCGACGAGCACATCCGTCCGAGCGCCAGCCTCGAATCGCTGGGCAAGCTCAAGGCCATGCGCGCGAAGATCGATGAGAACTCCACCGTCACCGCGGGCAACGCCTCCGGCCAGAACGACGGTGCCGCCGCCACGATCGTCACGACCCGCGCGAAGGCCGACGAGCTGGGCCTCAAGCCGCTCGTCCGCATCGTCAGCTGGGGTGTGGCCGGCGTTCCTCCGCGCACGATGGGCATCGGCCCGGTCCCCGCGACCAAGGTCGCCCTGGACCGCGCCGGACTGGGGATCAAGGACATCGACCTCATCGAGCTCAACGAGGCGTTCGCCGCGCAGGCGCTGGCCGTCACCCGTGAGTGGGGCTTCGGCGATTCCGACTTCGAGCGCACGAACGTCCACGGCTCCGGCATCTCGCTGGGCCACCCCGTCGGCGCGACCGGCGTGCGCATCCTCACGACGCTCGCACGCGAGATGGACCGCCGCGGTGCCCGCTACGGCCTCGAGACCATGTGCATCGGCGGTGGCCAGGGCCTCGCCGCGATCTTCGAGCGCGTGGAGGCCTGAGCATGACGCAGCCTCTCTCCGGCTTCACCGTCGTCGAGAACGATTCCTTCGTCGCCGCACCGTCCGCGTGCCTGGCGCTGAGCCAGATGGGCGCGGAGATCATCAAGATCGATCCACTCAAAGGCGGACCGGACATCGACCGCTGGCCGATCACGGCGGAGGGGAGGTCGATCTACTGGGGCACCCTCAACCGGGGGAAGCGCTCCGTGGCGATCGACCTCCGCAGCGAGGAGGGTCAGGAGCTCGCGCAGTCGCTCATCACCGCGACCGGTGAGGATCCCGCGAAGACCGGCATCTTCATCACGAACAACGTGGGCCGCTCGTTCCTCACGGACGACGTGCTGCGCGCCAAGCGCGACGACCTCATCCACGTGAAGGTGCAGGGCTCCGCCGACGGCGGGCCGGGCGTCGACTACACCGTCAACGCGGAGACCGGCATCCCCGGCATCACCGGACCGGCGGAGTCGCCGAGGCCCGCCAACCACGCGCTGCCCGCATGGGATCTGCTGTGCGGACAGGCCGCGGTCACGGCTGTCGTCTCCGGCCTCCTCCAGCGGTCGACGACCGGGCAGGGCACCTACGCGGAGATCGCGCTCAAGGACATCGCCCTGTCCGCCGTCGCCAATCTGGGCTGGTACACGGAGGCGCTCCAGCCCGCCGGTGAGCGCGAGAAGCACGGCAACCACATCTTCGGCACCTTCGGCACGGACTTCACCACGTCCGATCACCGCTCCGTCATGATCACCGCGATCACCCGGCGGCAGTGGCAGGCGCTCGTCGAGTCGACGGGCATGACCGCCGTCGTCGAGGCCCTCCAGACCGCGCTGGGCATCGACCTGTCGCAGGAGGAGGCCCGGTACGCGCAGCGGGAGACGCTCGAAGCGCTCTTCAAGCCGTGGTTCGCCGCGCGGACGCTCGACCAGGTGACCGCGGAGCTGACCGGCTCCGGCGTCCTGTGGGCTCCGTACCGCAGCATCGGGGAGGTCGCCCGCGAGGCGGCCGGGACCTCGGGCGCGGGCGGTTCCACAGCCAGCGGTGCGGACGGTGCTGGGGCCGGAGTGATCCGGGGCCTGGCATCCGAGCAGCTGGGCGACATGCTCGTCGGCGCGAACCCCATCAGGTTCGACGGGGAGTACCTCTCCGGCGAGCAGCCCACGGTCCTGGGCGAAGCGACCCACGAGGTGCTCAGCGAGAAGCTGGGCCTCACACAGACGGAGCTGGGAAGACTCTCCGACTCCGGTGTCCTGAACAGTTGATAACGTAAGGGGACCGACCCGGAAGTGCGGTGCGCCACAGCGCCGTGGAAGGGGAAACGCGGTTCCCAGGAAGGATTTATCACCCCTATGCGGATTGTCACTTTTGTCAAGTACGTCCCGGACGCCGCCGGCGACCGCTCCTTCGAATCGGACAACACCGTCGATCGTGAGACCGACGGCCTGCTGTCCGAGCTCGATGAATACGCCATCGAAGAGGCCCTGAACCTCACCGACAAGGACAAGGGCTCGGAGACCATCGCGGTCACCGTCGGCCCCGACGATGCCAAGGACGCCGTGCGGAAGGCCCTGCAGATGGGCGCCGACAAGGGCGTGCACGTGAACGACGACGCCATCTCCGGCGCCGACGCCGTGGGCACCGCCAAGATCCTCGCCGCGACCGTCAAGAAGGTCGAGGAGGACGAGGGCCCCATCGACCTCATCATCACGGGCCTGGCCTCCACCGACGGCCAGATGTCCGTCGTGCCCGCCATGGTGGCGGAGCTGCTGGGCCGCCCCGCTGCGACCCAGGGCTCCTCGCTCGAGGTCACGGACACCACCGCGACCATCCGCCGTGACGGCGACACCGCTTCGCAGTACGTCGAGGTGGCCCTGCCGGCGCTCGTGTCCGTCACGGACCAGATCAACGAGCCCCGCTACCCCTCCTTCAAGGGGATCATGAAGGCGAAGAAGAAGCCTGTCGCGCAGTACGACCTGGGCGACCTGGGCCTCGATGCCTCCGCCGGCGGCGCGGGTGCGCTCACGCAGATCATCGAACTGGCACCGGCCCCCGGCCGCACCGCCGGTGAGGTCGTCACGGATGAGGGCGACGGCGGGCAGAAGCTCGTCGACTGGCTCGCATCCAAGAAGCTCGTCTGAGCCGTCCGCCCACCATCGACCACATACGCGAAGGAAGAGAAGCGCACTATGTCTGAAGTTCTCGTTCTCGTCGACCACGCGGACGGCAAGGTCCGGAAGTCCACGCTCGAACTGCTCGCATTCGCCCGCCGCATCGGCACACCCGTCGCCGTCTTCGTCGGCGACGCCGCTGCCGGCGAGGCCGCGGCCACCACACTGGGTGAGCACGGCGCGGAGAAGGTCCTCGTGGCCTCCGATCCGGCATACGGGGAGTACCTCGTCGCCGCACACGCAGAGCTGCTCGCAGCCCTCGTGCAGGAGCGCCAGCCGGCCGCGGTCATCGTGACCGCAGGTGCGGAGGACCGCGAGGTCGCCGCCCGCGCGGCGATCAAGACCGGTTCCGGCATCATCACCGATGCCGTCGACGTCGCTGCGGACGGCTCCGCCTCGCAGCAGGTGTTCGCCGCGTCCTACAACGTCACCAGCAAGGTGGCGCAGGGCGTTCCGTTCATCGCCGTGAAGCCCAACTCGACTGCTCCGGAGCCCGCTGCGGCCGCCGGCACCGTCGAAGCCGTGTCGTTCGCACCGACCGACGCCGCGAAGACCGCTCGCATCGTCAAGGTCGAGGAGAAGGCCGCCTCCGGCCGCCCGAACCTCACCGAAGCCGCGATCGTCGTGTCCGGCGGACGCGGCACCGGCGGCGATTTCGCAGCCGTCGAGGCACTCGCCGATTCGCTCGGTGCCGCTGTGGGCGCATCCCGCGCCGCGGTGGACGCCGGCTGGTACCCGCACTCCCACCAGGTGGGCCAGACGGGCAAGGCCGTGTCGCCGCAGCTCTACGTGGCGGCCGGCATCTCCGGTGCGATCCAGCACCGCGCCGGCATGCAGACCTCGAAGAACATCGTCGCCATCAACAAGGACGACGAAGCACCGATCTTCGAGCTCGCCGACTTCGGTGTCGTGGGCGACCTGTTCCAGGTCCTCCCCCAGGCAACCGACGCGGTCAACGCACGCAAGTGAGTGACGTGCCGAATCTCCTGTGATTCGGCGGTGGGCAGGGCCGTCGTCGGCTTGAAGTGAGAGACGGTCCTTCCTACACTTGTTCAGTCTTGAAGGCCCGGGCGTCGGGTCCGCATCCCCCTCAGGGGTCGGTGCGTCCCCGCCGCCTGGGCCTTCAGCGTGTCCCCGGTCGCCGCCCGGGAGCGCTGCCGGTCGTTCCGGGTCGCCTCCCGGGCCGTGTCAGCCGTTGTCGGTGCCGCCGAGGTCGCCGTGACCTTTCGACTGAGCCGTGACCTCTCGACGGACCAGCGGCACGACGCTGTGGCGGATGCCGAGCGCGTCGAACGCGGTGCGTGCGCAGGAGACCAGCCCGGCTTCGACGTCGGGGATGAGATCGAGCGGGACGCCCACGGCCTCTTCGAGGATCCGGCGGACCCCCGGCGAGCGCACCACTCCCCCGGTCGCGGGCAGACGCGACGGCCTCGCATCCAGGTGATCGAGCAGGTCGGCGACCTCCGCGGCCATGGCTGCGACCGCCTCGGCGTAGGCCTGCGCGCGAGCGAGCCCGGCATCGCCGCTGGCAGCGGATCCGAGGGCCCGGGTGAGTGCGGCCTCGGCGATGTCGTGGGCCGCCGCCGAATGCGGTGCGGTGGTGCCGAGCAGGACGCGGCGAGCATGCTCGAGTGCCTCCCCCGCCTCCGGCAGCCGCGCGATCACCAGATGCCCGGCGGGATGCGCGAGCTGATGGCGGTCCACCGGTTCGCCGGTCTCCGCGGGCCGCAGGAGGTCACCGGCGGGCTCCGGATCGATGTAGGCGACCCAGCCGGTCGTCCCGAGGTGCAGGTACACGCTTCCGGGCTCACTGCCGACCATCCCGTCCGTCGCGGATCCGGCGTCGCCCAGAGCCATGACGACGGGCGTCCCCGCGGGGACGTCGAACATGCGTGCGGCCTCGGGCGACACGTGTCCCACCGCCCCGGGATCCACGAGCTCAGGCAGCGCCAGGTGCGACGGAACGAGGGGCTGGTCCTCGGCCGTCCGCAGAGCGATCCACGCATCCGCGCGCGGGTCGTACGCCGAGGTCGTGCTCGCGGTGACGCGGTCGCACACGTGGGCGCCGCACAGGACGTGCGCCGCCCACCCCGCCGCGGAGAAGTGGGCTGTGGACGCCGCTGCGACGGCGGCCGGCTCCGTGCGCACCACGCGGAGGAGCTTGGGCGGGACGGAGTCGAGGTCCGGGGCCGGTGCGACAGCGATGCCGGGTGCCCACGCGGGGTTCGCCGCGAGCAGTTCCACGAGCTCGGGCGCGGCACTCGTGTCCGAGTAGAGGACGACTGGATGGGTGGGATCGCCATGCTCATCGACCAGGATGAGGTCCTGCATCTGCCCGGTGAGCGTGATCGCGGCGGGGGGCTGCGACGCCGATGAGGCCGTGCCGCAGCACGCGGCGATCACCTCGCCCAGCGCGCCGTGCCATTCCTCGACGTGCTGCCGCATCGCACCGTGGGGCCCGCGGTCGGTCGTCAGAGGAGCCTGAGCCTCTGCTCTGATCCGCCCATCAGCGCCGATCAGCGCTGCCTTGATGTGACTGGTCCCGATGTCCACTGCGAGGACGGTCCGGTCGGATGCGGTGGAATGTGAGGTCACCGCTTCATCGTAGTGAGAGGAGTGCACAGCGGATCATCCGGCACTGCACGGCGCGCACTATGGCGCTGGTCACGTGGGGGGATAGACTCATCGTGAACTGCACGACCATCGGGAGGTACGCGTGAAGAAGCGATTGATTCTGCTGGCAGGCCTGGGTGTGGGATTCGTGCTCGGCTCATACTCGGGACGCTCAAGCTACGAGAAGCTGCGCGCACAGGTCGACCAGCTGTGGTCGGATCCTCGTGTGCAGGAGCAGTTCCAGAAGGCCGGTGACACGGTCCGCGAGAAGGCCCCGGAGGTCGCAGCCGGTGTGCAGTCGGCCGCCGCCGACGCGGTGTCCGCAGGCCGGGAGAAGATCTCCGACCTCACACACGGCGACGCCGACGAGGTGCCCGTCGACGGCGCGGATCCGGACGTCGTCTCCGACCCGTCGACCGACCCCGAAGCCGAAGGTCCCGCGCCGACCGTCTGAGTCGGTGGATCGGAGGCGCGCACCTGCGACGGTGCGCGCCTCCGTCATCTCCGGGCGGCCTCGGCGGTTCTCAGAGCAGAGCTCCAAGCGGAGATCAATGCAGTGCTGGGCTCACAGCAGTGACGAGCCCAGCCGGCACACGTTCTCCACGTACTTGCGGACCCACGAGCGCGACCGCCACGTCTCCGCATCGAGCGGGACGGAGTGGAGCTGGTAGTCGTCGCGCTCCAGCGCGTACATCCGTTGCGTGAACTCCTCGTCGACGATGAAGAGGGAGACCTCGTGGTTCATCGCGAACGACCGCTCGTCCATGTTCGAGGATCCGATGACCGTCACCTCGTCATCGACCAGGATGAACTTCGAGTGGAGCACGGTCGGCGAGTGGTACTGGTAGATCGTCACCCCGGCCTCGACGAGCTCGTCGTAGTACGACTCCTGCGCCTTCCCCGTGATCCAGTGGTCGCTCGTCGCACCCACGTACAGGCGCACGTCGACCCCGGACTGCGATTCCGTCTTGAGAGCGGTCAGCAGAGCGTTGTCCGGCACGAAGTACGGTGACGAGATCACGACCGAGCGGTTCGCGTTGTAGATGATGTGGGTGAACAGCTGGAGGTTGTTCTCCTGCTCGAAGCCCGGGCCGGACGGCACGACCTGCGCCATGATCCCGGTCGAATCGGGCGGTGCGTCGAGCTCCTCGTCGAACTCGCCGAGCAGCGCGTCGTCCGTCTCCGAATACCAGTCGGAGGCGAACACCGCGTCCAGCTCGTCGACGATCGGACCCGTGCACCGCACCATGAGGTCCTTCCACATGAGCCCGCGCTTCACGTTCTTCCGCTTGTTGTACGAGGGGTGGATGACGTTCTGCGAGCCTGTGAAGGCCGTCTGCCCGTCGACGACGAGGATCTTCCGGTGGTTCCGCAGGTCCGGGCGCTGGTACTCGCCCCTCCAGGGGCGGATCGGGAGGCTGCGGCGCCACATGAGCCCCGCGTCGTCGAGCGTCCGCACGAGCTTCCGGTACCCCGGGTAGCCGATCGAGCCCACGTGGTCGATGAGGACCCGCACCGCCACTCCCCGGCGATGCGCGGCGATGAGCGAGTCGAGCAGCGGTCGCGTCGTGTCATCGAGCGCGACGATGTAGAACTCGAAGTGGATGTAGTGCTGCGCTGTCTCGATCTGCTCCGTCATCCGCTCCATGCAGTGCACGGAATCGGTGATCAGCTCGAAGTCGTTGCCGTGCACCATCGGCAGGGCACCCAGCTCGTAGTTGAGCTGAGCGGCGGTGCTGAGGGGCTCGATCAGGTGATCCGACGTCCCGATGATCGCCTGATGTCCGGTCGCCGCCTTCACCCGCTGGTTGATCTCGTGCTGCTTCTCCCGCCGTCGCACGGGCAGCTTCGGCGAGCCGAAGACCAAGAAGACGAGGATCCCGCCGAAGGGGATCATGAAGATGAGGATCAGCCAGCCGAGCGCGACGGACGGCTTCCTGCGATACGGGATCGTGCCGAGCGCGACCACGCGGACGCAGAAGTCGATGACGAGGAGCGCGACTGCGATCCACGCAGGGAAGACGGACTGGATCCACACGAGAATTCCGCTCGGGTCCACAGGACAGCCTCCTCCCCGAACAACCGCCGCGATCACCTGCACTGCTGTCCGGAATCCTATCGGTTCCGGTGTGGTCCGTGCCCCGGGCGGCCGAGGTGCCGGTGTCAGTCCTCGATGAGTGGGACGAAGCGGAAGGAGCCGTGCCGGGTGATCGCGTGGTCCTCCGGACGCGGCCCTGTGCGCCGAATGCGCAGCATCTCTCCGCGCACGGGGACGACCATCACCCCAGCGGGAGTGAGCTGGCCGAGCAGAGGCGAGGGGACCTCGGCGGCCTCTGCAGAGACCAGGATCCGCTCGAACGGCCCGAGGTCCGGGACACCGAGGACGCCTTCGGTCGCCTGTCGGATCTCCACCCAGGTCATCGGCCCGCCGGAGGACTGCTGCGCGGCGAGCGCGAGCCGGGACCTGTCCACGAGTGCGGGGACGCGCTCGACGCCCGTCACGGAGCCGTCAGGCCCGACCAGGTCGCCGAGCACCGCCGTCGTCCAGCCGGAGCCGGAGCCCACGTCGAGGACCCGGTGACCGGTCCGCACCTCGAGCAGCGCCAGCATGACGGCGACGGTACTGGGCTGCGAGTTCGTCTGGCCGTGGCCGATCGGGAGTGGGCGGTCCTCCCCCGCACCGCGGTGCACGTCCGGCGGCAGGAAGTCCGTGCGCACACGGCGGGCCATGGCCTCGCGGATTCCTTCGGACACCTCGGCCACGGCACTCACCTCCGTATGCAGACGACACCGGCTCCCAGCAGACCGGCTGATGTCCTTCATCATCGGTCCGGTGAGAGCCGGTGTCCACAGCGATCTCCGGGGAGAGCGCCGATCAGATGTGGCGGCCGCCCGCGATCTCCTGGACGGTGCCCGACATGTACGAGGACATGTCGGACGCGAGGAACACGACGACGGAGGCGACCTCGGAGGGTTCGCCCGCACGGCCCATCGGGATCTCCGCGAGCTTCGAGTCGATGACGTCCTGGCGCATGGCCGCAGTCATCGCCGTCTTGATGAAGCCCGGCTGGATCGCGTTGACGCGGACGTTCTTGAAGCCGACCTCCTTCGCGGCGGCCTTCGTCATGCCGACGATGCCGGCCTTCGCCGCGGAGTAGTTCGTCTGTCCGAGCATGCCGACCTTGCCGGAGATCGACGACACGTTGATGATCGAGCCGCCCTTCTCCTGCTCGCGCATGATGCCCGATGCGGACTTCAGCCCGTTCCAGGTGCCGCGCAGGTGCACGGCGATGACCTGGTCGAACTGTTCCTCGGTCATCTTCCGCATCGTCGCGTCACGCGTGATGCCGGCGTTGTTGACCATGACGTCGAGGCTGCCGAAGACCTCGACGGCCTTCTGGGCGAGCGCGTCGACCTGCTCGAGCTCGACGACGTTGCAGGCCATGCCGATGGCACGGTCGCCGACGCCGAGGCCCTTCGCGGCCTCGACGACCGCGTCCTCGTTGAGATCGCCCAGGACGACGTTCGCGCCTTCAGCGACGAACGCCTCTGCGATCGCGAGGCCCAGCCCCTGGGCGGCTCCGGTGATGACGGCCGTGCGGCCTTCGAGAAGTGCCATGTGTGTCTCCTTCTGAGGATGTGTGCGGGGTGCCGTCACTTCTGCTTGTGCGCGCCCTTGAGCAGCTGACGGGCGATGACGAGCTTCTGGATCTCCGAGGTGCCCTCGTAGATCCGGAAGAGGCGGGCGTGGCGGTAGAAGCGCTCCACGCTGGTCTCGCGCATGTAGCCCATGCCGCCGTGGACCTGGACGCCCAGGTCAGCAACGCGGCCGAGCATCTCCGATGCGACGAGCTTGGAGGACGACGGCCCGAGCTTGCGGTCGGTTCCCTCGTCCCAGCGCCGCGCGGAGTCGAGCACGAGCGCACGGGCGGACTGCAGATCCGCGTACATGTCCGCGAGCATGGCCTGCACCAACTGGAAGTCCGCGATGGGGCGACCGCCCTGCTGGGCGTTCTTCGCGTGCTCGATGGTCTCGTCGAGGATGCGGGTCGCCTGCCCGACGCAGATCGCGCCGATGTGGAGCCGGCCCTTGTTGAGCGAGGCCATGGCGGCCTTGAAGCCCACTTCCTCCTCACCGCCCACCAGCGAGGCGGACGGGACGCGGACATCGTCGAAGAAGATCTCCGAGGTCCAGGCACCGGCCTGTCCCATCTTCTTGTCCTTGGGACCGACTGTGACGCCGTCGGTCGTGGTCGGGACGAGGAAGACGGAGATGCCCTTCGAGCCCTGGGCGTTCGGATCGGTGCGCGCGAAGACCATCAGGACGTCGGACATCGCGGCATTCGTGATGAAGCGCTTCGCGCCGTTGATGACGTAGTCGTCGCCGTCCCTGACGGCCTTCGTCGTCAGACCTGACGGGTCCGAACCCGCATCCGCCTCCGTGAGGGCGAAGGAGGCGATGGCCTCGCCGGAGGCGATCTTCGGCAGCCATTCCTGCTTCTGCTCATCGGTGCCGTAGTTGACCAGCACCTGACCTGCGATCCCGTTGTTCGTGCCGAACAGGGAGCGGTAGGACGGTGTGGTGTAGCCCAGCTCGAACGACAGGAGTGCGTCCTGGCGCGCGTTGAGCCCCAGCCCGCCGAACTCCTCCGGGATGGCCCAGCCGAAGAGGCCCATCTCCGCCGATTCTTCGCGGACGACCTGCGGGATCTCGTCCGTGTCCTCGATCTCCAGCTCGCGCGGGACGACCTTCTCGCGCACGTAAGCGCGGACGGTCGCGAGGATCTCCTGCAGCGTCTCCTCGTCGACGCCTTCAGTCACGGGATACGGGTTCGTGTGTGCCATGCTCGTTCTTCCTGCCTGCTCTTCCGTCTCAGCCCTCTTCGACCATCAGCGTGACGGCCTCCACGATCGCGGCCGGGCGATCCTGCCCCTCGATCTCGAGGACGTGGTTCATGACGACCTGGATGCCGGAGTCCTTCCGCGTGACCTCCTTGAGGCTCACCACGTCGCGGACCTTCGACCCCACCTTCACCGGGTTGGGGAAGCGCACCTTGTTCAGGCCGTAGTTGATCTTCATCTTCATACCGGTCACGTCGGTGACCTGCGCACCCAGCATCGGCAGCAGGCTCAGCGTGAGGAACCCGTGTGCGATCGTCGCGCCGAAGGGGCCGTCCTTGGCCTTCTCCTCGTCGATGTGGATCCACTGGTGGTCGCCCGTCGCATCCGCGAAGAGGTTGACCCGCTCCTGGTCGATCTGGACCCATTCGCTGGCACCCAGCTCCTGGCCGACCAGCTGCTCCAGCTCTGCTGCTCCATTGATGACTCGCGCCATTGCGTACTCCGTTCCCTCGCGCGGAAGACCCGCACGATTGTTTTCTGTTGAGGCACAAATGCGATATCGCCTAAGACTGTTTCAGCAACAGTGTAGCGTTTGGGCCACCGGTTTGTCAGTGGTGGCGCCTGGGCACCCACGGACGGATCGTGGACACTGAACGAACGACCGTCCCGCCGGGGATAGCATCGGCACCAGGGCCCTCGTGGAAGCGGGCCGTGAACGGAGGAGAACCCATGAGTTCCGAATCAGCGCCGACGAACGGCTTCGACCTCGCCGCGCTCGTCCATGGCGACGACCGTGCGGACCTGTCCGCCCCGGCGGACCACGAGAAGCTCGTGTCGGAGGCGCAGGCAGCGTCGAACGGCGACGGGGGCGACGCCGGGAGTTCCGGTGGAGCCGACGGCGACAGCAGGAGTTCCGGCGGCTACGTCGGCCGGAGATCCAGCGGAGCCGTGACGACGCACGCGGAGGCGACGGGCACGGTCGGCACCGATGCCGCAGGCCGGCCCACCCACTCGTCCACAGGAGCGCCGCTCGACTACTCGAAGAGCGTCCCGGTGCGCCCGGCGACGAGCGTCATCATGCTGCGCGAATCTGCGACGGCTGGTCTCGAGGTGTTCGTGCAGCACCGCGTGACGACGATGGACTTCGCAGCCGGCGTCGTCGTGTTCCCAGGAGGCCGCGTCGACCCCGAGGACGTGAAGCTCGCCGACGGCCTCGGCCTGGAGGAGGAGCTCCTCGCGTCGCAGCTGCGCGCGTGGAGGCAGACCGATGCGTCGACGGTGGGGCTGGGCGACAGCCTCGTCGCACCGGAAACGCAGCCCGACTCCGACGACGCATCGGAGGCGCAGGCCGCGCAGGGTGTCCGCACTCTGCTGGCGTGCGCGATCCGCGAGGTCGAGGAGGAGACCGGGCAGCGGATCGACCCTGCGCTGCTGCACCCCTGGGCGAACCTCGTGACCCCTCCCGGCCGGACCAAGCGGTTCGACACGTACTTCTTCCTCGCAGCGGGCGAGGAGCTGGTGGAACTGACGCACCAGACGACGGAGGCCACGAACTCCGAATGGCTGGGCGTCGACGAGCTGCTCACCGGAGAGACGGAAGGGCGCTACCGCCTCATGCGGCCGACGCTCGCCCTGCTGACCGAATTGCAGTCCATGGCGTCGCTGGAGGCCGTGCTCACGCACGCCGCTGACGGATCGCGCACGATCGAGTCGATCCGCCCGGTGATCCCCGGCATCCACTGAGCCGGCGCGCGGCGGGTGAGCTGGCTCAGGTGAGCGGGACGCGGGTGTGCCAGGTCCGTTCGCCGCTTCCGTGTTCAGTCCACCGGCGCCCACGGCGGCGCATCGAACACGCCGGCGGCGAACGGCCAGCGGTTAGCTGACTACGTGTCCGGTGGACCGCGATGCGTCACAGGCTCACCGCTTGGACCTCTCTGCATCCACAGCTTCGCATGGAGGGTTGCCGAACCCGCACGTGACGACGACATTCGGTGGATGGACGATGTCTTCACACGTGCTGATCTCACCCGGATGGGGTTCTCCCGCAACCACATCACCGCTGCGGTCGGCTGCTGCCTCCATGTCGTCCGGCGCGGCTCGTATGTGCTGCTGCCCGGATGTGCCGATGCAGCGCACTCCCCGCACGCGCAGCCGCCGTCGCCCCAGGGCCCCCAGGGTCCCGCCCTCCCTTCTCGAATCTCGTGGCCGAACGGCCTGGTTGCGCATGTCCGTTTCCTCCGCGCCCTCACCGCCTCATACGGTCACTCGCTTCCCGACGATGCGGCGCTGTCCCACATCTCCGCTGCTCTCGTATGGGACCTTCCACTCACCCGTCCAGTCGTCAGTACCGCGGAGGTCAGCAGGCCGAGACGATCCAGGCGATACGCGTCGCTCCATGTGCGCCACCGCAGCGTGGCGGGCGCTTGCGTCATCCACCACGGCCTTCGCGTCACGTCCCTGACGCGCACCCTCCTCGATGTGGCCGCCGACCATCACCTCGATGTCTCCGTGCCCATGATCGACCACGCTCTGCGGCACGGCATGACGACCCGGCCCGACCTGGAAGACCAACTGGAGGCTCGAGGGACGCGTCCCGGTGTCGCACGCACGCGGACCGCGATCGCTCTGGCGGATGGGGCGCGGGAGTCCCCCGCGGAATCCGTCTGTGCTGTTCGCTTCCACGAGTACGGCCTCACTGGGTTCGCCGCTCAAGTGGTCGTGCGCGATCGCGCGGGTCGTGTCATCGCCCGCACTGACTTCCTCGACGAGGAGGCGCACGCCATCGTCGAGGTGTACGGTACCCTGACGTATGCTCAGCCAGGATGAGAAGTCGATGATCACCGACTGGTCCGCCGAAGGCGGCATCAACCCCGACACGAACCGGGCAGCATCCCCACCGGGACTGGGGAAGTTCATTCTCAAGATCGGCAAGAAGCCGGGAATCCCGTTCCAGTCCGTGATGACCAGCATCGAGGGTCGAGTCAACGACACGAACCAGGCATGGTCGAAGACGTCCGACCGTCGCGACGATGCGTCGGGAGCTGACCGATGAGCGAGTGGGTAGTGCCAATCGTCGTCGCCCTGGTCGGGGGTCTCATCCCGATCCTTGCAGGTATCCGCAGCAGGAATCCCGCCAAACGTGGGTATTGGGAGAGAGAGGTTCAAGAACGGTTCGGGCCTGATAAGGAATGGCCTGCCGAGGGCTGGCTGCGCAAGCGTGCGGAGATCGCGCTCGCGTATGTCGACGCTGATGAGGCCATTCGCCGGACCGGCGTGCCAGGTGCTGCCGCGTCTTGGGCGGCTGGCGGGCTGAGCTACGCCTTCGGAGCGTTCTCCTTCTATCGGGCCCAGCAGCTCGCGACAGAACGCGCAGACGCCGCAGAGTTAGCAGACGTCGCATCCCCGGTGCCGTGGTTTGTCGTCGCTGTCGTGGTTCTCGCAGGTGGCGTGTTTGCATTCGCGGATGCAACCACTACGCCCCAGAGACGGCAACAGCTCCAGCGAGTTCTAGTTGGTGTGATCGCGCTGCCGGGTGGAGCTGAGGCAATGGTCGAGAAGCCGGAGAGCTTCGTCAACGCATGGACGCACCGAAAGACCCGTAACGAGCTAAAGAAGAACACGAAAGATGTGAAGGACGCGGGGCGCTTGTATGAGGCGTGGGCTAAAGCTCTGCTCGAGCACTACAACAACCCAGGGACGAAGACGCTGCGCGAGAGAAAAGGTAAGGGGCAGTGATGGCACGACAAGCAGGGCGGCGCCCGCAGCCGCAGAGTGACGAACTGCCGTGGCTGATTCTCGGTGGCGGTCTCGCCGTGGTGTTCCTGATCGCGGCCGCGTGGTGGATCGGAGGACTCACCAGCACTCCAGTGAAGGAAGCGACCGGATCAGCGAATCCCGCGACCATGATCTTCGGCCAGCTCGGCGGCAGCGTGCCTGTCACGGCCGGTCAGCTCACCGTGTTCGGTTTATCAGTGCTGGCGCTGTTCGCTGTCGCGGCATTGCTGGGGTGGGCCGCGTGGCGACAGACAGGGGGCCGCTCCCGCGTCGACGATCGCGCGACGTCCATGGCGCGAGTGAAAGACATGGACGAGCTGACGGCGAAGCGGCAGGCCGCCGATGCGGAACGTCTCGGCGCGAGTGGAGCGTCAGAGGGTGTGCCCCTGGCGAAGCTGGTGAACAACCGCAAGCGGCTGTTCGCGTCGTGGGAGTGGGTGCAGCTGTGGATCATGGGTCCGCGTGCGGGTAAGACGTCCTGCGTGTGTGTTCCGCAGATCCTGGAGACGAAGGGGCCAGTCGTGGCCACCTCGAACAAGCGCGACATCGTCGACCTCACGCGGGGTCCGCGTTCACGTGAGGGCGTGGTGTGGGTCCACGACGTGCAGGGCATCATCGGTGAACCTGCGTCCTGATACTGGAACCCGCTGAGCTTCGTAGACGGCATGGAGAACGCGGAGAAGCTGACCGATGTGTTCGTCTCGGCCATGACGAACGCGAAGGCGCGCGAGGATGCGTACTTCGGGCCGACAGCCAAGGGCGTGCTATCGCGCTACATCTTTGCTGCTGCACTCGGTCAGCGTCCGATCACGGACGTGTACCGGTGGGTCAATGACGAGACTGACTTCACGGCGGTACGCCTGCTACGGGACGCTGGCGAGTTCGGTCACGCGGAGAACCTTGAGGGCAATCAGAAGGTGACCTCGAAGCAGCGTGACGGCATCTTCGGTCAGGTGCGCACCTGGGTGGGCATCCTGGGCAATCCCAAGGTCGCTTCGTGGGTGCGACCGGATGCGGACCCGAACCGGCCTCAGTTCGATCCAGAGGCGTTTGTGAAGTCCTCAGACACGATCTACCTCATCAGCCGCGAGGGCGGCGGGTCGGCGCGTGCGATCACGGCAGCGTTGGTCATGGCGATCCTGCACACGGCTGAGCGGGTGGCTTCCCGGCAGGCCGGGGGCCGGCTCTCGACTCCGCTCATGGCGGTGCTCGATGAGGCGGCGAACGTGGTCCGGTGGCCGGAACTGCCGGACCTCTACAGCCACTACGGCTCGCGCGGGATCGTCGTGTCGACGTTCTTCCAGTCCTTCGAACAGGGAATAGAGGCGTTCGGAGAGCACGGCATGAAGAAGATGTGGTCGGCCGCAAACATTCGCGTCGCCGGATCGGGCCTGTCAGAAGATCGGTTCCTGCCGTTCTTATCCTCGCTCATCGGTGACCGCGACGTGGTGAAGCGGACCTCGCAGAGTCAGGGGGGCGGCCGGATGGGTGGTCGGTCCTCGTCCACGTCGGTCCAGCGTGAACGGATCATGGAGCCTTCGGACCTGGCTCAGTTACCGCGTGGTCGCGCGGTGATGACTGCTTCGGGTCAGCCGGCCGCGCTGTTGGAGTTGGAGCATTTCTCGCAGAAGGATTACGTCGACGATGTGAAGGCGTCCCAGGAGTTCTACGAGTCGCAGATCGGCAAGGAGGAACAGCATGTCCGATGACTTCGAAGCGGATGAACCAGTCGAGGAGCCACCGGCGTTCGAGCCGTTCTACTCATCTCTGGATGCCTGGGTAACCGATTGGCTCCTGCCGAACTACTCGCGGCCGCTGCGTGATGTCTCGCAGTTCCGGTGGGACCCGCAGTGGTGGCGCTACTCGGAGGTCGTCATGCGCCTGGAAGCGCTGTGGGCGTCGTGGGAAAAGATGCGGCTGGAAGGTGGGCCGGGGATCGTGGCGTTCTTCCGTGACTACCTGGACCCGATGATGCGGGTCATCCTCGATCCTGCCGGACCGTTCCACACCTATGATCCGAACAAGACGGGCCCGGATGGCGAACGGGATATGCCGGAGCCATTGCCGCATTCTCCTCTAACCGTCCCGGACTTGTTCCGACTGGACTGGTCCAACGAGTAAGGCACGCCAGCGTCTTGTCTAACGGTAGATTCTGAGGCGCGCTACCAGCTTGCCATCTTGTCCACGTCGGATCTACGGCCGTATGACCGGCTGTGGCCAAGAATGTCCGCTAGGTAACCGAACCGGCCACGACATCAACTAACAGTCTGCCTTCGCTACAATTAACAAACCTAATGATTGCTCAGTGACCGTGAAGTCGCAACGAAGGAGTTGCTTTGACGATCGAACTTGAACTCTCCCGCACGCACCTGCCCGTGGCATCCCTGTTCCGCCACGCCCGCGAGCTGCCCAACCGCCTCGCGCTCGTCGATTCGACGACGAGCGTCACCTATGGGGAACTCCTGCTCCGTGTTCAGGTGGTGGCCGCGCGCCTGCATGCCGCGGGGGTCAGGCCCGATGACCGGGTGGCGGTCGTGGCGGGTAACTGTGCCGCGTTTCCTGTCGTCGTGTTAGCCACGAATTACCTCGGCGCGATCATCGTGCCGGTGAACTTCCGGCTGGCGGCCGGCGAGATCGCCTACATCCTAGGCAACTGCGAACCGACGGTCGTCGTCACGGACGCGGAGCGGGCCGATGTCACGCGGGACGCCATTGGCGATGCACCGCTGACGATGTTCGACCTGACCGAGCTCGCCGGACCAGGCCCGATCGGCGCCTCGGAGTCCGTGCCGGACCCGATGATCCGCAGTCTCACCGACGATCAGGCGATCATATACACCTCCGGCACGACGGGCAGGCCCAAGGGCGCGGTGCTGTCCTACTCCAGCGTGCTGTCGACCACGATGCGCTCCTCGGTCTCCGGGCAATACCGGCCGGGGCAGGAGGTGGGACTGCTGGCCTCCCCAATGTTCCACATCGCCGCCTTCAACGCGATAGACACGAACCTCGCCAATGCCGCCACAACTGTCATCACCCCGTCCACCGGGTTCGACGCGGCTAACATTCTCGACCTCATGGAGGAGCACGGAATCACCGTGACGTTCATGGTGCCCTCGCAATGGCAGCTCATGGTCGACGAGCAGCGCCGCCGGCCGCGGGACATCAAGCTGGGGTTTTACGGCTGGGGCGCGGCGCCAGCGACCGAGGCGCTGCTCACCGCCCTACGCGAGGTGTTTCCCGAGGCGGGCTCGCAAGCGGCCTTCGGGCAGACGGAGACCTCCGGCGGTGGGGTGTCGCTCAGCCACGAGGACTCGCTGCGCAAGCTCGGATCGGTGGGCAAACCGGACCGGAACTTCTCGATCCGGGTGGTCGACCCGGAGATGAACGACGTGCCCCACGGTGAGGTCGGCGAGATCGTCTACCAGGGGCCGGGCCTCATGAGCCGGTACTGGAACAACCCGAAGGCGACTGCCGAGGCGTTCCACGGCGGCTGGTTCCACTCCGGGGACCTCGTCCGGCAGGACGAGGAGGGCTTTCTCTACGTGGTCGACCGGGTCAAGGACATGATCATCTCCGGTGGGGAGAATATTTACTGCGCCGAACTGGAGAACGTCGTTGCTTGGCACCCCAAGGTCGCCGAGGTGGCCGTCGTCGGGCGACGCGACGAGAAGTGGGGCGAGATCCCGGTTGCCGTGGTGGTTCCGCGCAACGAAGAGGAACTACCATCGCTGGAGGAGATCCGCGAGTTCTGCGATGGCAAGCTGGCCCGCTACAAGCTGCCCAAGGACGTCGTCATCCGCGAAGGGTTCCCGCGCAGTGGCACCGGCAAGATCCAGAAGACGGTGCTTCGGCAGAAAGTCTGAGGGGGCCGCTCCCCGCCTTCCGGCCGCCTACTCCCGCCGGCAGAGAACGGTCCAGCCGGCCAGCAACCCGGAAGCAGTCGAAGAATTCATCAACGCCGTCGAACCGGCGGCGAACGCCGACACCGTGCCGCGTGGGTGGACGGCACGAGCGAAATCCGGGCGCAAGTCCGACGCCTACAACTTCCGCTTCAACGAGTCGCAGAGCGCCTCGCATGAGCATGCTCATGAGGTGACCGGTAGGCCGCTCCAGCGACATACCGAAGAGGCAGTCTGGCCCGTCCTCGAGGATGCTATTCCTGTGCCGGTCCGGACTCGAGTTCGAGTGATCGAGCAACCGCTGACTCTGTGCCTGAAGCGTCCTTAGCGATCGCATTCCATACGAAATCCAGCAACATTCGCTCGAAGCGTGTCGATACCGGGCCATCGAGTTGTGTCTGGAATCTCAAAGACCCGACGATCACTCGTGCAGTAACTCCGATATCTACTCCGTCTCTGAGCTCTCCGCGATCCCGCGCCGTGCTGATGACGTCCTCGACGGCCTTGTTCGCAGGAGACCGCACCTTCTGAACATAGGTTTCGACGATCTCCGGATAATGCGAGCGGTCCGCATCCAACTGCGTGAACAAGTTGAGCATCACCGGATCCCTGTACATCTCGGCCCATTGGCTGATGATGTATCGGAGATCGCCTCGGAGGGTACCCGTGCACGGCTTCGTCGCCACAAAATTATCCACGGTGAGAGCAGCAGTGATCAAGCACTCACGAGTCGGCCAGCGCGAATAAATTGACGCTTTCGAAACACCAGCGCGATCTGCAATTGCCGTGATCCGGAGATTCCGAAGACCCCTGGTGCTGATCTCGACGAGCGCCTCCCTAAGGACTGCATGATCGATGCGCAGCTCTCGCGGGCGCCCGAGAGCCGGCTTGGCAGCTCGACCGCCGGAACGATTCAGGTCACCCTCTGAAATTGAACTCACCTGGCCGGTCATCTAGGTTCTGTTTCCCTCTCGAATGCAAGTTCCCAAGTCAGTCTACTTCCGTCGATGCTGCGGCACCAACGATTCACCCGCGCGTGATCGGGGATGCAGACCGTCATGAGATACGTCCGTCCGTGGCAGGAACGCTCACAAGACGGTAAACCAGTCGGATCGACTTGGCTAGAGCCATCAGCCCTGACCGATTTAGCAGACCTTTGCCCATCGTCCCGCCGTTGCACAGGAAGGCGCCGGAGCAGGACAAAGTCCGCTCCGGCGCCTTCCTGTGCAATCTAGGCAGGAGCGAGCGCGTTGCGGGTGATCGCATCGGCGAGCACCGGCCAGAGCGACGGCGCAACTATGGAGTGACCCATATCACTGAGTTCGAGCAACTCCGCCCCGGGGATGCTCTCCGCAGTCGACCGGCCGCCGGACACATCAATCAGACGGTCGAGCAACCCATGGACTACAAGTGCGGGAGCCGAAACCGAACCCAGTTCCTCCGAACGGTCGCCATCGGCCAGCTGCGCCCCGAAATGGTACGCCCTCGCCTGGGGATCGTACGCACGCTCGAAGGATTCAGTGGTGAAACTCCGAAGCGTCTCCTCATCGACGTGGGGGCCTCCGGAGATACGGGCGAATTCGATCGCGTTGTCGATGACGTTGGCAAGCGTCCCGTCCGTGAGTCGCATGATCGGGTCCATTGCTTCGGGATCGGAAGGCTCCACGTCTGGGGAGCCGGACGTCGACATGATTGAGGCCAGGCTGAGCACACGGTCGGGCCAGTCTATCGTCAGGCGCTGCGCCAGCATCCCGCCAAACGATATGCCTGCAACATGGACGCTTCCGATGTCGAGGAAGTCCATGAGTTGGACCATGTCGGCCGCCATGTCGTGAAGGCCGTACGGAGGCTCCGCTGCAAGTCCGAGCAATCCAGGTCCGGCGTTTTCGGCATCCTGAGGGACCAATGCCGGCGGAGGAGTCGTCGTCTTCGTCGCGAAGCCCGTGTCGCGGTTGTCGAAACGGATCACCCGAAGGCCCCGCGATGCGAGCTCGACGCACATCCCGGTCGGCCAGCCGTACATATGGCTTCCGATGCCGGAGATCACCATGAGAACGGGGTCCTCTGCCTCGCCGAACTCCTCGTACTGCGTCTCGCGACCCTCCAGCGACGCTGTGTTGTGTGTCATTTCGCTCCGACTCCGTCCCTACTCGACACTGAGAGACCGCGCATGTCTCCCGCATCCTGCCACTCGCCCAGCCGATCAATGTATCCGACTCCTCGTTCGCCATAGATCGCTTTGAATACGCCGCGCGGATTCAGCGGGTCGCCCTCATTGCTGAGGAGCCCAGGGGTGCATTCCGACAGGAACTGCTGTTGGACCCTGGCCGCGGGGAACTCGTGGGACATCTCGAGGATGCTCGACCACTCGTCCACTGCGCTCTCGGTCGGTTCGACGGCGACGATGCCCTCGTCGTTGCACCGCTTCACCACATACGCGATGTACTCCGCCTGCTTGCCGTTGGCATGCAGGTAGTTTGAACCCAGACCGTTCCCGATCAGCGACATCTGAAAGTAGTTCGGCATGCCGTGCACCTGGATGCCGAACCATGTCCGGAATCCATCTGCCCAGTGATCTTCCAACGTTTCACCGCCACGACCGACGATGGGGAACCGGACGAGCTTGAAGAGGTCCGGATTGCCGATCTCAAGACCCGAGGCGTAGATGATGAGATCAACCTCGAATTCCTTTCCGAGCGCAACTATCCCGTTATTGGTGATGCGTTCGACACCCATTCCCGCAGTATCGATCAGCGTGACATTCTCCCGGTTGAACGTAGCCAGATATTCGTCGTTCCACGTCGGACGTTTACACCACAGATCGTAGTACGGCTTCAGCGCCTCCGCGGTCTCTGGATCATCCACCTCTTCGTCGTAGCGAGCTCGCAGCCGTTCCATATACATCATGTTCGCCAGCTTCATAACGGTGTAGTCGTCGACTTCCACGTCCGCCGCTCGGGCTCGCTCACGGATATCGGCGGCGAATTCGACTCGGGCGCGCGATTGGTCGGCGAATCCGTTGTCGTAGATCTCCTCCGTTGGAGTTCCGCTCACCCCGACGGTGACGGCCATGTCACGCATGCGGGCCTCCTGCCAGCCGGCAGGCAGGCTATTCCACCACTCGGGATCGGTCTCCTCGTTGTTGCGCGGATCGACGCCGGACGGCGTCCGCTGGAAGACATACAGATGCTCGGAGCTGCGGCCCAAGGCAGGAATAGCCTGCAGCGCGCTGGCTCCAGTACCGATGATCGCTACCCTCTTGTCGGCGAGATTCACAAGGTCGCCCTGGATGTCTCCACCCGTGTACTCGAAGTCCCAGCGCTGGGATAGGAACGAGTGGCCTTCGAAGTCTGCGATCCCGGGTATCCCGGGCAACTTCGGGCTTCCGGGCTCACCGCCGGCCACGATAACAAACCGGGATGTGATCTCATCGCCATAGTCCGTGGCGACCAGCCAGGAGGATGACGACTCGTCCCAGGTCATCCCGGTCACCGTAGTGCTCATCATCAGTCCGTCGTCGAACTTGAAATGTTCGGCGATTCGTCGTGCATGCTGCTGGATCTCTGCCGCATCGACATACCGTTTCGTCGGCATGTACTGCGTCTCCTCGAGGAGAGGGAGGTAGCAGTACGATTCCGAGTCGCACGCAGCCCCCGGATACCGGTTCCAATACCAGTTCCCGCCGACGTCTCCAGCTCTGTCGATCACGCGGATCCGATCCACCCCGGCCTGCTTGAGACGGGCGGCGGCCTGCAGTCCCCCGAATCCGGCTCCGACAATGACCACATCGACGCTCTCGGTCCTGGCTTCGCGATCCGGTCGCGGCGTGTACGGATCAGTCAAGTAGTCGGCATATTCGCCTTCCACACGGAGGTAGCGACGGCCGCTGTCCTTCCGCATCCTGATGGACCGCTCCTTGTCGTAGCGAGCCTGCACCGTCTCAGGATCGAAGTCGAGCCTCAGCTTCTCCCTCAGCTCGGCATATCGGGTGGTCCTTATGTGCAGAGTCTGCGTCATTACAGTTTCTTCCTATCTTTGTCGCGCGCCATCGTCCGTCGCGGGTCTGTGATCCATGGGCGATGCCGGCGCATCGGCGCTGAACCTGGAAAGTAGGCACAGAGCCGGTTGGCGCCGCCGGCACCAGCGAGGGGTCCGGTGGTGATGCTCACTCGGTCAGAGACGAGTCTCCCCTCGTTCGGCCGGGAGCGGCTTCGCTGCCTACTCGAAGGCGTCGGAGCGCTCCGGACCGCGATCGGTCTGGTTCGCCTGAGTGCCGGATCATCTGAAAAGAGGGACGGGCGTCGAGGCCGTCTCAATCGAGCGTGACGGACTGGGCATGGTAATTTAGCCCGGCCGCCAGCATCCCGCCGTCGACGACTATCTCAGCACCGTTGATATAGCTCGAAGCATCCGACACCAGGAATGCGACCGCACTAACGATCTCGTCCGGCGATGCCACACGACCTGCTGGGACGCCTTTCAGACCGCGCTTGATAAAGTCGGCTCCGTCGGCGCCCGAACTCAGCATCGGAGTGGACACCAGGCCCGGATGCACCGAGTTCACCCTGATTCCAGACGATGAGAATTCCAAGGTCCCAGTCTTCGTCAGACCGCGTACAGCCCATTTGCTGGCCGTATATGCTGCTGGCAGATAACCCATCATCCCGGCTCCGGATGAGATGTTCACAATGGATCCGGAGGTGGACTTCTCCAGCAGCGGGAAGCATGCCTTCATGCCGTAGAAGACGCCCGACAGGTTCACCGACATCACACGATCCCAGTCCTCCGCCGACGTCTCAAGGATTCCGAAGCGAAAGCTGACGCCGGCATTATTAACCAAGCCGTCGAGCCGACCCGAGACGTCGCTGATTTCGCCGGCGACTCTCTCCCAGTCGTTCCACGACGTCACGTCGAGAGCCGTCCCCTGGGCACGTCCTCCGTCCGCACAGATAATGGCGGCCTGCTCCTCAACCTTGGTGCCGTCCACATCTGATAGCCAGACATGCGCCCCGAGAGCAGCCAGCTCCCGCGCTTCGCCCAGACCCATCCCGGATGCCGCGCCCGTGATCAGGACGTTCCGACCAGTCAGATCATGCTGTGCTATTATGTTAGATTTCATCGTTCCTTCTCTCCTCACATCACAACTGCAGTGGTACGGAGATGATGTGCTCGACGATCGATACATTTCTGGTTTCTATCGACCCCAGGCAGTCGGTACGCCCAACACCGGTGATCATTCGGCGCGAAGAATCGCCCCACTGCCTGGACACCGATCATTCAGGCCTGTGGCCGGCCGCCTCCTCATCGAATACGCGGTCAGCGAAGCCGCGATAGTCCTTGCCGTCGGCGGAATACCAGTCGTGCATCGTCGAGATGTCGCCGCCGTCGGTGAATCCGTATTCCTCGACGATCCCTTCCCACTTCTCCACGAGTTCCTGGACCCGTGCTTCGGGATCTTCTCCGAGGACCCCTGTAGCTCCGGCCTCCTGGATCATCTCGGTCTGTGTGACCTGGACCGTCTCCTGGAAGTCCGCCGGCAAAGGCTCGACGCTTCCGCCCGAGGCCAGAGACTGCTCGGTGATCCCGACCCCCGAGTTGACGACGCTCTCGAGGAATCCACTTTGCAGTGCGGGCGTGGCATCGAAGATGACCTGCTGGTACGGGAGCGGCAGCTCAGAGAAGGTTGAGCCGGCGACCAGGCCGGCTGAGAAGCGGCCGGAATTCGACGTACTGTCGGCGAATCTCAGATTGGGGGCGGCTTCTGTGATCCCGTAGGTCAGCGTCGTGCCCGCCTGCTGAAGCGTGCAGTCGACGGTGTTCCGTTCCAGTGCCTCGAAGGACTCAGCCATCTCCAACGACACAGGGGTTGCGCCAGCCGCTCCCAGCACCGTGTGGTGCGAGGATGTACCGGTTCGGATCTGTCGCCCGACCCAGTCCTCGGACGCGGTACCGGTATTCTGCGAATTACAGAAGTAGTAGTACTCACCCGTTCCGCCGAATGGAGCCAGCGGTACCAGTCCCTGCGCCTCGAACTCCTCGGTGAGCGCCGGTGTGGACCAGCCGAACTCTGACCCCACTCCGGACGAGATGAGTTCACCTACCATCGGCGATGGCGGGATCGCAGCCGACAGCTTGGCGAAGGAGTCGAAGGCGGGATACTCTGCCGGCTCGTAAGCGATGATCATCGATGCGACGTCTATGCGTCCGTCGACCAATGCATCGCCGATTTCGGTGAAGCCGGCAATACTCTGACCCCATACGATGTCGACAGTTATCTGACCGTTCGATCGCTTCTCGATCTCCTCCTTCCACATCTCCGAAGCCTTCGCGGTCACGCCGTTGGGCGATGCTGCATCAGATTGATAGGTGATCGTGACGGGTTCCAATCCGGTGATAGTCTCTTCTACCGCTCCCTGGTCTGCGCCATAGTCGAAGCCGTTGACCTGCTCTCCCGATTGCGCAGTGTTTCCGACGCTGCTGGCACAACCCACGAGCCCGAGTGCCATGATTGCCATTAGAGGGAATACCTTGTTTTGGATGCCCGCGCCATTGCGATACTTGAACATGCATTTTCCGTTTCTGCCTGATGGTCGAATAGATGCATTGATCTACCGTGCTATTTCCCGGCTTCGCGATTCGAACCGGTCTCTCTGAAACTCGTGCCGCGGCTGATCCCGTCGCGCGGAGCAACCAATCCGACTGATAGCAATACACCGCCATCACGCTCGTCGGATCAACTTCCTCCTTGTCAGCTCGACCCGATGTGCCGCACTGCTTTGTGCTGCCCGAGCGGGACAACGTGGGTGCCGTGATGAGCACCACAGCCATTTTTGGCCACTACCGACCATTATGTCAAGAGCGGGTGCCGGTTCTTCCTCGGGAGGGCCGGCACCCCTTTTTGCTCGGCAGGTCCGCCGGTGGCGCGGGTGCGGTTCTTTATCCCCTCGGGGGGGAGGTCGGACGCGGCTGCGAAGATGGTGCACCGGGCCGGGACGGCTGCAAGGGACGCTGCGCTCTGAAGCCATTGCCCCGTTACCGTGTTCGTCGCCCCGGTACTTCTACAGGAATGAGGTTGCTGGCCTGTCGGGCCCGGCATGACTGTTGCCCCCAGTGGGTCTGCTGAAGGTTCGGTTGACTTCACGACTGGTTTGGAACCAGGAAGGATGAAGTCATGCCGAAGATCTATACCGAGGAGTTCAAGCAGACCGCGCTGGATCTCATTGCCGGTGGGATGACGCAGATGCAGGTCTGTGCCGATCTCGGGGTCTCGAAGTCAGCGCTGCAGGCGTGGGTGAGGGGCTCCCGTCTCCACGAGCACGGAATCCAGCCTACGCGGGACCCGGACGAGAACCGCGCAGTCCGCGGCGCTGCGGCGTATCCGTGAGCTCGAACGCGAGAACAAGGTGCTCCGTGAGGCCGTAGCGTATCTCTCGCAGGCGAATCTGAAGCTGGGCGGCTCGTCCCCAAAATGATGTACCCGCTGGTCCGTGACTTTGCCGCCGCCGGAGTGCCGGTGGCGGTGACCTGTCGGGTATTGGGCTCGAAGCAGGCCTTCTACGCATGGTACGCGCATCCCGTCTCGGACCGGGACTGGGACGAAGCGCACCTGCTCAACGCCGCCTACGACATCCACGCCGATGATCTCGAGTTCGGCCACCGCTTCATCGCGGATGAGCTTCAGGTCGCCGGTCACCGGGCCTCACAGCGGCGCGTATGGCGTCTGTGCTCCCAGCAGCGCCTGTTCTCTCAGACGGTGAGGAAGGCCAGGAAGAACGGCAAGAAGCCTGGCCCGCCGGTCTGTGATGACCGCGTCGAGCGGGACTTCACCGCCGAGGGTGTCAATGAGTTGTGGTTGACGGATATCACGGAACATCGCACGCGTGAAGGGAAGATCTACCTCTGCGCGGTTAAAGACGTCTACAGCAACCGGATCGTCGGTTACGCCCTCGATTCCAGGATGAAGTCCCGCTTGGCTGTGGCGGCGCTCAATGACGCGGTGGCCCGTCGTGGCGGGGTTTCCAGGGTGGCTGGGTGCGTGGTCCACTCCGATCGCGGCAGCCAGTTCAGATCTCGGAGATTCCAGCTGGCGTTCTTCGCGAACTTGCAGAACAACGTGCTCGACCGACGCACGTGGGGCACGCGCGACGAGTTGCGGGCAACGATCATTCACTGGATCGAGCGGACCTACCATCGCCGTCGACGAAAGCGGCGGCTGGGCAAACTGACCCCGGTCGAATACGAGACTGTTAACCACGATGCCGTCGCTCTGGCGGCATAAACCCCGGAGTCAACTAAACCTTCAGCAGACCCTTCGACTTCGACAAGGTGGCGGAGTCCAACGGTTCGAGGACTTCAGGCAGACGCGCCTCCGTGAGCTGACGGGCGAATCCTTTCGAGGCTGAGGCATGGATGCTCACCCACCCACGCGACGCCGCGATGTCGTGATGGACGTTCAGCATCACCGACGCGCCGACGCCACGCTGGCCAGTCACGAACGTGGCTCGCCCCTTCGAACCCGGACCGTTATCGAGGGCATACGCTAAGTCATTGACCTCCTGCTGCCTGCCCACCAGCGCGGGCGGTGTCGACCCGAACGTCGGCGTAAACGGAGAACGACGAAACTCATCGTCAGGCGGTGGAGGGATCGAGACCGTCGTGCGCTTCACCTCACCAAAGTAGAGAAGGTTAGAATCTGCTATAGACTGTTATATGACCTTAGTTGGGCGTTGACCTGTCGGTATTCTGAACCCGAATCCGCCACTAGCGCTCACGGTCCGGCAATTCCGCCTCCGCAGCCAACTCTTCATAGTCGGCATCCCGGGCGATTTCCGGAGCGGACTCGTAAACCTCTACCAATCCCGCACTCAGCAGTGCCCCACTCACGTCCTGACCGTCCGCCTCGACGTAGGCCAGCGTGCGGCCGTAGGGATCAGGCTCCAACTGAGATGGATCAGTGACGATGACGACGTCAGCGTCGGCCGTCAGCATTTCTGTGAGTGCGGTCGCCTCGTCCGCGCACCTCTCCCCCGGCAGTCCGTCACGGGCGACCTCCGGGCTATCGATCCCGAGGATTCGCACTCGATCCTCGTAGCCGTCGCGGTCCACGAGGATCGTGTCTCCGTCAATCACGCGCAGGATCTCGACCGCCTCGTCTGCGCTTTCCCTGGGGTGCGCTGTCGTCTGGCATGGCAATGCGTCCAGCCCTCCGGCGACGAACACGCCCAGCGGCACCGCGTACACTATTCCAGCCACGAGGATCCACGCGCGCTTCACTGTGGGCGTCCGTTCATCCGAGAGGAGAGGCCGCCGGTTCCGTCAGGCCGGAAAGCCGCCCAAGCGTCGAACCCTTCCGTCGTTGTCTCCCCACCATCACCACGATGGGTGCACCACGGGAATCGTTCTCCAGCGCCCACGCCAAAGCCTCCTCGCTCGCTTTCGTTGTCGTGCGGCACTGCTGGCACTGCGGCTTCGCCAGTATCGCCACTGACCCTGCCACAGCCGCATTCTGGGCTCAATCCCGCCACAGCCGCTTTGCCGTCACGACGGCATGGCGGCTTACGCCCGCTGGCTGTCGTGTTCCGCAACCATCTGCTCCACTGCCGCGACCACCAGCTCCTGAATCGAACGCTCGTCCACGACCGCCTTAATCTTGAGCCTCCTGTGCAGCTCGTTAGGGAGTCGCACCGAAAGTTTTGTCACTCCTTCCGTAACGGGAGCCTCCTTCACGAAAGTCGGACGCGGTTTCGCGTCCTCCTACTGCTCCTTGCGGCGCTTCAGGGTGGCGTTCAACGATGGTGACTTCTTGGCGGTCATGCCAGTACCTCCTTGCTCTCAGTAAGAACGCGGTCGTAGTTGAGCAGGTCAGCCGCTATTGGGCCATTCGCGGACCGAGCCAGAACAGAGCGACGGTGAATGAGCGCAGCGAAGAGCGGCACGTCCTCCGCCGTGCGAAGCGCGGTCAACGTCTCCCACGAGAGATCCTCACCCTTGGCGAAACGGGTGAGCAGCACAACCGCAGGCGCACCGTGCGCCACCCCATCGAGAGTGGCCCACGTACGACTCACGTCCATAGCACTAGGAGTGACAGGCGCGATCACAAGGTCGGCCGCATCCACGGCGGCACGGATCGTGTCAGCCCCGCCAGGAGGGGTGTCTATGACTACGTGACCATCGCTGGGTGTCAGATTGCCCAGCGTCCGCAGATTCGCCGACTGGACCGAGAACGGCAACGGGGCGCCCAGTGCATCTGCCAAGTCTGCCCATTCGCTGGCGCTTCCCTGCGGGTCCGCGTCGAGCACTGTCACTGTCTCACCGGTTCGAGCGAGAGCAGTAGCCAGATAAATCGCGGTGGTCGTCTTCCCCACACCGCCCTTCACGTTTGCAATCGCAAGTTTCATGCCTTGAGTATGCCGCCGCGCTGCCACCGCGGCATGACGCCATGCCGCCATGCCGCGGCACCGTGGTGCCGCTTCGCCGTCTTGCCTCTTGCCCGCTTTGCCGCACCGCCTTGTCTGCGGCATGCCGTGGCGCCGCCACACTCGCAGCACGTTCACGCCGACCGGTTTCAGGCCGCAGCGGACGGCCAATACTGATCCGCTGAAGCTGCTCGGCCCACTCATACCGATATGCGAAGATGCGAGAATGAAGAAAACTGGTCATGCGCCTCTAAAGTGGGGCGCTTTCGGGGTAGTCGGGGGATATGCTCTTGCGTTCCTCGGAGGCAGCGTTCTGCTGGGAGCATTGACGACGGTCGGCGCGCTGATCTCGATAGCGGGTCTCGTCGCGTGGATCGTTGGACTGATCCAGCGAATCGCGTACAACCGGTCCGCGGAGGAGGCCCTTCCTTTCACCGTTGGGGAGAAAATTTCCCTCATCGGTGGAGCGGTAGCCCTGCTGGGCATCCTGATCGTGAACGGCAGCGAGGGCACTGATGCAGCAGTTGCTGGTCAGATCATTGGGATCGCTGGACTCGTAGCCCTACTAGGTGGCTTTGTTTGGCACCTCATGACCGAGCGAAGAGGCCAGAATAAGGGCGCGTCGCAGATCATATGAGGGCCAGCTTGTCGTGCTGGCGGACGAAGTCCAGCCGATGCTTGTTCACCGAGGCAATCGGCCGGCAAGGGCGCTCTCAATGCACGCGACCCACCAGCGCTCAATAAACGTCTGCTGCCCGAGTGACCAGCGGGAGAGGCATGGCGAGAAGTCTTCCGGTAACCGGGGAAAGTCTCTTCAATTAGGTGGAGCCGAAGCTTGAGGGTGCCCGCTGCTCGACAGCTCCCGCGGTCTCCGCCAACTCGTCATTGAAGTAGATGCACAACATGTCATCTTCTTCTGCAATAGAGCTGCCGATCGGCCCAGATGCGTCCCGCGGTCGAGTGAGCCACAATCGGTCGATTCTGACTCCGGGTGGTCCCAGTGCGTCAGGATGGTTCGCCGAGCCCGCCAGGGCTGTCAGTGCTTCCTGCCATTGTGTCAGTAACGAGAGGGAGGAACCCATGGCACGCAGTGACCAACTTAGACGAGAGATCGCCAGTCTGGAAGCAAAGGTGGCGGGATACCAGAAGGAACAGACAAGGGCACAGAAGACGGCAGACGGCGCGGTGGCAGCGACTCGCAAGAAACGGGACGAGGCCGGAAGCACCAAGAGCGACTCGACGCGCCGCATGGCGCGGTCCACCGCCGAGCGCAAGGCGAAGGAAGCCACGACCGCGAGCAACAAGGTTGCCGAGCTGGGGCGCAAGATCGCGGAGGCGAACAAGTCGGTGGGCACCAAGCGGACTTCGCTTCGAAGCGCCGAGGAGAGCGAACAGCGCGCCCAGGACCGCGAGGTCCAGCGTCGGCGGCAGAAGGAGCGAAGTCAGCAGCGCACACGAGACCAGCAGGACCAGCGTCGCCGTCAGAAGGAGAAGAGCCACGCTCGGGAAGTAGCCAGGCTGAGCCGACCTCCCACGCAGGTTCGCTACGTCGAGGTGCAGCCACCCACACCCGAACCGCTGCGAATCCTGTACCTGACCGCTAACCCACACGCCGTTGAAACGACCATGCAGCACCCGGACGGTTCCGTCGAGACGAACGGCGTCTGGCTGCGCGTGGGCCAGGAGGTACGCCAGGTTAAACAGTCGCTTCGGGCCGCGAACTTCCGTGATCAGGTGACCGTCGAGCATCTCCCTGCGGCCACAGGCGAGGACCTGATCGACGGCCTGAACAACCACCGGCCACACGTGGTTCACTTCTCCGGCCACGCCTCTTCATGGGGCGTCCTGCTGGAGGACGACGAAGGTTCACTGGAAGGGGCGGGAGTGGATTTCGGCCTGCTGGGCCGGATCCTCGGCGCTACGGATGACCCGCCCCGGCTCGTCGTCCTCAACGCCTGCGAGAGCCTGGAGGGTGCTGAGGACCTTCTCCATACGGTGCCGACCGTCATCGGCATGTCGGAGTCGATCACGGACCTGGCCGCCGTGAACTTCGGGGCCAAGTTCTACGCAGCCATCGCCTCAGCGCAGTCCGTCGCCTCGGCGGTCGAGCAAGCGAGGGTGGCAATGCAGATGGCGACGCCGGAGGACTCCGACCTGCCCGAGATTCGCACACGGGACGGCGTGGATGCAGCATCGCTTGTACTGGTAACGCCACCGGCCTGAGGCCGTCGACGGGGAGAGTCGTTCGTGTGTCTGTCGATCCCCGCGGAGGAGGATACCCGGCGGCTGGGGCACGGTGCCGTCGTGCGGGAGCATCCCGATCGAGGGATCGGCTTACGGAACGTGTCAGTGCAGCCCCGCCCGCATCGTTCGGGAGCGGAGACCGCCACGGAGCATCGACAGAACACCGCCATCTACCGGCGAAAGTCACAGCCAATCTTCACGCCACCGACGGATGAACCCCGAACACGGCCGGAGAAATGACCACGCGCGAGCTCGAGAAGAGAGTTGTGGCGTGCCGCATGGCAGTCCACCGGATCAGGTGCGCAGGTGGTCGCGGAGGCTGGGAATGGCGAAATCGATCAGACTGTGGCCTGCTGATTCGATCAAACCTGCGTCGATGAGGCGAGCGCGGTAGTTGCCGATGGTATTGCGGGCATCGCCCAGGCGCCGGCCAATGTCGGCGGTTCTTGAGGGTCCGTCGTCTTCGGCCATAGCGCGGAGGAATTCCAGGTCTTTGGGGGGGGAGAGACTGCAGCCAAGGCCGCACCGATAACCATGCGGGTATTACGGCGGCGGGCGGCAGATATGGCTAGGTGCACCTGCTCACCCTCCAGGGGCCCGGGCACGGTCTCGGCGACCTGCCACAGATGGTAGCCGACAAGCTGGATCAGAAAGGGATAGCCACCGGTAGCCTCGGCCGCGGTGCGTAACAGGCCTGAAGCAACCGGGGTCGACAGGGCCGCGAAGACCTCCGCGTAGGACGCTTCGACCTCGTCGACTGCCGCAGCGTGGAGATCAATACGGTCGGCCCGACGCAAGAAGGTGGCTACACTCTCGTCGAGCAGATCCGAGACAGCGGCTGGTAGACCGGCGAACACCAGAGCCACCGGCAGCTCAGCGCGGATGAAATGTTGGACTGCGGCCGCCAGCTGGGCCAGCTCGTCCCGGTCGACACCGTGGATCTCATCCAGGGTGATAGCCAACCCGGTCCTCTGAGCATCCAGCAGCCGCAGCAATTCTTCGCCTAGCTGGCGCCAGCTAGTCTGCTGATCCGGGGGCAGTTCGGTATCTACCGAGAACCCGGCGACCCCAAGGCCGGTGATCCGCCGTGTGGGTGGCCCGGAGCCGAGCTGATCGACTAGCGGATACATGGCCTGACCAATTCGGCCGAGGAACCCGCGAGTGGCGGTCTCGGAGATCACCGCCCACCCGGCACGGCGTGCTTCGTCCTCGGCTTCACCGAGCATGACAGTCGTGCCCACTCCTCGTGCGCCGGTAAAGATCGTCAATAGGCCAGGGGCGCCGGCGCGAATCTGAAGCCCATATGAGAACTCATCCAACAACCCTGCTCGGCCCACCAATAGTGGTGACTCGGCGCCGGCGGTCGGCCGGAACGGGTTCAGCGGTGTAGGCATCTCACCCTTTCAGTGAACACATGTGTACCTTGTGTACAAAGGTGTTCACCGAACATCGCCTTCTCGGGATGGAGCGCACGGAGTGCACCATAAACGTTCACTTCTGAGCCGGTCAGGAACGTCTATGTCGCAACGCCACGGCTGCGTAGGTACATGAAGAACACCTGATCGATGACGTGCGAGCGTCGCATGACGCGTGCGAATTGAGGCTGGACATGGACCCGTCCGTGGTCTGCGGGTATGCGAGCCGGGACGGCGATTCTGCTTTCGAACGGGAACGCCGACGGGACTACGCCCTCAGGAACGCCGGATTCCGGATCTTCCAGCTGACGTGGAAAGACCTGTTCTCACCCAGGCCGCTCCTGGCAATCAAACGGTTCGTCACGAGTCAGCACTCGTCGGCATGGTCCCCCATTGACGGGCCCTCACACGATCGTGTGTGCGCCGCCCGCGTCCACCGCAAGGATTCCGCGCTCCACCAGGTCGTCCAGGTGCTTCCCACACGTACTGACCTCGACCTGATCTGCGAACGCCGGCCGTCTGCCCGGGCGGTAGACGACGCCCCGACCCACCATCTCCTCCGCCGTCGTCGCTCCGGCGCGCACGAGGTCCAGGACCTTCCGCTCGCGCTCATCGAGCACATCCGCGTACACGCGCAGCGCCGCGAGGTACTCATCGCGGGCCCAGTACGGCCCCTTGTGGTGGGCCGCGGCATAGACGGATGCCTCGATCTGGGCGCAGCGATCGAGCGTCGCCCGGAAGTCCGCGATGCGCGACTCCGCGTCGCTGTAGAGCGGCCCGAACGAGGAGAGGTCGACGTCCCCCAGGAACACCACGCCATCCGGCTCGATGAAGAACCCCGAGTGCCCTGGGGTGTGACCGGGAAGATGGAGCGCGGTGATCCGCACACCGCCGCCGAGGTCGAATACGTGTCCGTCCACGAACGCCTGGGCGCTCGGGACGGGTGACCAGCGGAACTCCTCGCGCATTCTGTCCATCTGGGACGCCGGAACCGCCATCGCCTGTGCGAACTCCGTCTCGGAGCGCACGGCCTCCGCATCGCGCTCGTGGACCCACACCTCACCCGCGCATCGGCCCGCAGCGACCGTGTGGTCCTCGTGGTAGTGGCTGATGAGCAGGAGGTCGACGTCGACCGGCGCCGCATGGAGGCAGGCGTCGAGCATCGCCGTGCGCTCCGCTCCCTGCACGACGAGCGGGTTCCCGTAGGGATACTTCCCGCCGTTCTCCGGTCTCAGCTGCACGGTGTGCGGCCCCAGCCGCACGACCTCAGTCCCGGCCTCAGTCGCCACCGCGGCCTCGGCCCCGGCGGCAGCTCCGGCCTCGGCCCCGGCGGCAGCCCCACTCCCAGCCCCAGTCCCTGTCACCACGTCGCCTCCGCTCTCCTTCCATCCGTCTTCCACGCGTCTCCCCGTGCCCTCAGTACATCGGCGGACGCGCTGCACCCTCGAAGGGGTAGCGCTTCCTGAAGTCGTCGGCGATCTCGCCCATGGTCACCCACTCGACGCCCTCATGACCGCCGATGTACTCGATGAGCCGCTCGAGCATCAGCAGCACCTGGGGACGGCCCGCCACATCCGGGTGGATCGTGATCGGGAAGACGCCGTAGTCCAGCTCGCGGTAGACCCAGTCGAACTGGTCCTTCCACAGCTGCTCGATGTCGCGGGGGTTCACGAAGCCGTGGGAGTTCGCGCTGGCCTTGATGAACATCATCGGCGGCAGATCGTCGACGTACCAGTTCGCCGCGATCTCCACCATGTCGATCGACTCGCCGAATTCCAGCGGCTTCATCCACTCCGCCGCGTCCTTGGAGTAGTCGATGTTGGTCCACGTCTCGCCGAGGCGCACGTAGTACGGGATGAAATCAGCATGGGACTGGGAGTGGTCGTAGTCGAAGCCGAACTCCTGCAGCAGGCCCGCCGTGCGCGGCGACATCTCCCACCACGGTGCGACGTACCCGCGCGGGGCGGCACCGGTGGCCTTCTCGAGCACCTCGACGGAGCGTTCCAGGACGTCCCGCTCCTGCTGCGCCGTCATGTCCTTGGGGTTCTCGTGCGAGTAGCCGTGCGCGCCTACCTCGTGGCCCGCGTCGACGATCATCTTCAGCTGGTCGGGGAACGTCTCCGCCGAATGTCCCGGCGTGAACCAGGTCGCCCTGATGTCCTCGCGCCGGAACATCTTCAGAAGCCGCGGAACGCCCAGCTCTCCGGCGTAGATCCCGCGCTGGATGTCGTTGATCGAATCCTCACCGCCATACGAGCCCAGCCATCCGCCGACGGCGTCGATGTCCACTCCGAATGATGCGTAGATCTTCTTCGCCACGATTCCGCTCCTCACAGTCACAGACTCACCGCCCTGCACGGGGGCGCTTCCCGCGCCGTCCCCGGCGCACCTCCCACGCTACGTGCCGTGCGGCCACTCGGACACCGACTTCTCAGCAGGTGAGCCACGACACCCGGCAGTTTCCACATCAAGCAATTGATACTGTGAGGCTATGGCGAATCGCGATGAGACCCGCTGGCTGGAGCCGGACGAATCCTCGACGTGGCTGTCGGTGTGGACGATGACCGTGTGGCTGCCGTCCCGCTTGGACGCCCAGCTGCGCCGCGACGCCGGCATGAGCCTCGTCGAGTACCACTCGCTGTCCCAGATCTCCATGGCCCCAGACCGCACTCTCCGCATGAGCGAGCTGGCAGCGGTCACGAACATGACGCTCTCGCACCTGTCGCGGGTCGTATCCCGCATGGAGAAGGCGGGGCTCGTCCGCCGCACCCCCGACCCCGTGGACGGCCGCTACACCCTCGCCGTCCTCACCGACGCCGGGTACGACCGCGTCGTCGCGGCCGCACCCGGTCACGTCGAGGCGGTCCGGAACTACGTCTTCGACGGGCTGGACGAGGAGCAGAAGCGGGCGCTGGGCGACTCGGTCGCCTCCATCGTCGAGGCGCTGGTCCCCTCCCGCATCGGACGCGCCGACCGCATCTGAGCCCTCGCGCGCCCCTGCCGAGGCCCCACCGGGTCCCCAGCTCTGGTCACCGCCACTGTGGCCCCGGTTCACGTCACGCCCGCCGAGGCCCCAGCTCAGGTCACCGCCGCCCGGTCACCGCCGCCCCGGTCACCCCTGCTTGGCGGCCTTCCGCGCTGCGAGGACCTCCATGCGCTTCTGCACGGCGAGCTTCTGCTCGTCAGTGCCGCGCAGCTCGCTCAGCGCCTGCTGCTCCGCCGCGAGCCCCTCCTCGAGGCTCGCGGTGTCCGCCATGTCGATCAGCTTCTTCGACCACACGAGCGCGGAGCGGGACTTGTCCGCGATCTCCACGGCGAACTCGTGCGCACGCCCCAGGGAATCCTCCGCGAGCTCATCGACGATGCCCCACTCGAGTGCCCGCTCACCGGTGATCGTCTCCGCCGTGAAGATCAGCTGCTTGGCACGCGACGGCCCGATGAGCCGGGGCAGCAGCTGCGTGCCCATCATGTCCGGGATGATGCCCCACGCGATCTCCATCGCGGACAGGGAGGCATCCGGTGTGCTGATGCGGATGTCTGCTCCCAGTGCGAACTGGAAGCCGCCGCCCAGCGCGGGCCCGTGGATCGCAGCGATGACGGGCACCGGCACCAGCGACCACACCTCGACCGCCTGCTGGGCGAGCGCCGCAGACGCCCCCGGCATATCGATCGGCGTCCCGGCCATGGTCCCCTCGAGGATCCTCTTGAACTGCCCCATGTCCAGCCCGGCGCAGAAGGCGCGTCCCTCGCCCCGCATGACGATGGCGCTCACACCCTCGTCCGCCATGAGGCCGCGACCGGCGTCCAGCAGGTCGTAGAACATGTCCGGCGTGATCGAGTTGAGCGAGTCCGGCCGGTCGAGCACGACGTGCGCGACGGGACCGTACCGCTCCACCCGCACGGTCCCGAGCGGCATCGCGGCGGAGGAGTCCGGCGCGGGGACGACAGTGTCTGACATGGTGTCTCCTTCAGGTCGAGTCGCAGATCACACTACCCGGCCCCACGGCCTCGGCGGCGTGCGTGTTGCGGCCCTGCAACAGCGCACCCTCCTGTTCCGGCGTCCCCGTGTGGTTCGATAGGTGCACAGCCCCACTCGCACACACCCCAGGGAGTCCCCATGAGCCAGCAGCAGCAGTTCGGCTCCGGTCCGTACGCGGCAGGTCGCGGCACCGGCCCGCAGGGCACGATCCACTACGGGGCACAGGCGAGGGGACCCCAGCAGCACCAGCCCCAGCCTCAGCACCCCCAGGCCCAGCACCAGGCACTCGCCTCCATCCCGCAGACCAGCTACGGACACTCGGCGTATGCCCAGCACGGGACGGGCGGCGCCCCGAGCGGGTACACCCCGTACGCCACGCCGCTGAAGTCATTCGTCACCACGTGGCTGCTCTCCCTCTTCCTGGGCGGGTGGGGAATCGACCGCTTCTACCTGGGGCAGCCCGGCCTGGGCGTCGTCAAGCTCCTCACCGGCGGCGGGTTCGGCATCTGGGCCCTCATCGACCTCATCATGATCCTGGCCGGGGCCATGCGGGATTCGCTGGGACGGCCGCTCGCCGGCTACGAGCAGAACAGGACGATGGCGATCTGGGTGACCGTCTGCATCATCATCGCGCAGATCGTACTCGTCATCGTCGTCTACATCGTGCTGTTCGCGGCGATCGCGGCGGTGTTCGCAGCGCTCCTCGCCATGCTCGGCGCGGTGGAGTCCGCGACCGTCAGCTGAGCACCCCGGATCGACCGCCCGGTCGTCCACCGCACAACTGACCGGCTCACATCACCGACCTGCTCATCCCACGAGGGCGAGCACTCCACGCACCAGCGCACTGAGCGCCCCCGCTCCCGCGAGTGCGATCGCCACCCGCCGAGCACTGCCCGCGCTCACCCTCCGCGCCAGCAGCCCGCCCAACCGGATGCCCGCGATGACCGCCAGGACGATCGCACCGAACAGCCCCGCATGCGGCAGCTGCTCCACCGTCGTCGCCCCCGTGAACAGCTTCATGAGGACGGACGTGAGGCCGAACATCATGAAGGTCGGCTGCATCGTCGCCGCGAAGTCCCGCTGCGGCCAGCGTGTGAACTGGGAGTACATCACCATCGCGGGAGCGGCCACGCCCGAGGCCGTGTTCAGAAACCCTCCCGCCGCACCCGCCGCTGCGGTGAGGACGGGCAGGCGCCTGCCCGTCACGTGCGGCACCCGCGGCACGGAGAAGGTCAGGACGAGCGCGACGAGGACGACGCCGCCGATCATGACGTCGAGCCACCCCGCAGACAGCTCGCGCACCAGCAGCGCCCCGGGCAGCGCACCCACGATCCCCACGCCGGCGAACACGCCCCAGCGCCGCCAGTCGACGTCCTTCAGCACTGCGAACATGATGAGGAATCCGGACACGACCGTCGTCGAGTTCGCGACGAACACCCCCACGTGCGGCCCCATGGCCAGCGCGAGGCAGGGCGCGACGACCAGCCCGACGCCGGTGCCGGACAGACGCTGCAGCGTCGCGCCGACCAGGACGGCGAGGAAAGCGATCACCACGATGCCGATATCCACGCGACCGAGCCTAGACCTCGGCGGATGACGATGCCGCGGACCTCGACCCATCGGACCTCGGCTCGGTGCGCATCATCTCAGTGGACCTCCGCCGCTACCTGTGGTCGGATGGTGGCATGAGCCACATCCTCTTCTTCCACTCCGCAGTCGGCCTGGACGACGGCGTCCACGCGATGGCCCAGACGCTGCGCGACGCCGGCCACACCGTCACGACCCCCGACTACTACGACGGACGCACCTTCGATTCGGCGGAGCAGGGCATCGCCTACCGCGATGAGGTCGGCTTCCGCACGCTGGTCGACCGCGTGAATGAGGCTATCGAGGACATCGAGGGCCCCGTCGTCGCCGCGGGGATCTCCCTGGGCTCCGCGATGGCTCAGCGGCTGGGGAAGAAGGACCCCCGCGTGCGGGCAGCCCTCCTCCTGCATGCCGGCGGGGAGGCCAAACCGGTCGAGTGGCCCGCGGACTGCGCCCTGCAGATGCACTACTCGGTGAATGACCCGTGGATCGATGAGGGCATGCCGGAGCACCTGCTGCGCTCCGCGGCCCGCGCGGGGGCACGCACGGAGCACTACCTGTATCCGGGCGCCTCGCATCTGTTCGCGGATCCGACCAAGCCGGACTACGTGAAGGAATCGGCAGACCTCATGTGGGATCGGGTGCTGGGTCTGCTGACCGACCTCGACGAGAGCTGACGACGCGGGTGCTGACGCCCGGCCGCTGGTCCGGTCACACCTTCCTGTCGGGCCGGTCACACCTGATAGGCCGCTGAAACGTGAACGACTCCTCGGATACTAAGATGTATCCGGGCCACGACCGCGTTTCAGCCGACCGTGCATCAGCAGCACCCCTCTCCTCTGCCGGCCGGAGCACAGCCGTTGCCCCTCGGCCCCGGCGTCCTCGCTGGTCGCAGCACCGTCGCGATCAGCACCGGAAGCACACCCTCGGGCCGCGCAGCACAGACCCGACACGGAACGGACCTCTTGAACGGCATGAACCAGATGAACGGCAACACCACCTTCCGGCACCAGAACGTCGCGCTCCTGGGAATCGCAGAAGTCGAGGCACCCGTCGTGGTCACCTCCGACGAACTCGATGCGGAACTCGGCGATGTGCTCACGAAGCTGGGGCTGCCCACCGGACTGTTCCAGCGCGTCGCGGGTGTCGAATCACGCCGCCAGTGGGACACCCCGGACGGCTTCATCAAGGGAAGCGCCGAAGCGGGCCGCCTCGCGCTGGAGCAGGCGGGCGTCGAGCGCGAGCAGATCGGGCTCATGATCAACGGGTCCGTGTCCCGGGCCTCGTTGGAGCCCTCCGTCGCGGTATCGGTCCACAACGAGCTGGGTCTGGGCACCCACACGATGAACTTCGACATCACGAACGCGTGCCTGGGCTTCATGAACGGCATGACCATGGCGGCCACGCTCATCGACGCCGGCCAGATCGACTACGCGATGGTCGTCGCGGCGGAGGAGACCACCTGGCTGCGGGAGAACACCGTGCGCCACCTCCACCGCGAGGGGATCACGCGCGCCGAGTACCTCGAGGAGTTCGCGTCGCTGACTCTTGGCTCCGGAGCGGTCGGCGCCGTCCTGGGACGCGCAGACGCGCACCCGGAGGGCCACCGGATCAAGGGTGGAGTCACCCGCGCGGCCACCTGGAACCACGAACTGTGCGTGGGCGGCTGGGACGGCATGTACACCGACTCCAAGGCCCTCATGGACAACGGCGTCGGCCTCGTCATGGACGCCTGGACGGATGCCGCGCAGGACGGCTGGGACTGGACTGACATGACCAGCTACGTCACGCACCAGGTGTCCTCCAGCCACACGAACGCACTGGTCAAGGCACTCGACCTGCCGGTGGACCGCGTTCCCCTCAGCTTCCCCACGCTCGGCAACGTGGGCCCCGCAGCCCTGCCGATCACGCTCGCGCGGCAGGCGGAGACGCTGCAGAAGGGCGACAGCGTCCTCACCATCGGCGTGGGCAGCGGCCTCAACGCCGCCCTGACAGAGATCGAGTGGTGACCTCTCCATGAACCCGAGCGCCTCCGGCCCCTCCACCCGCAGCGGCCTCCCCGGCCTGCCCAATCCGCGCCCAGTCCCCCCGTCGTCTTCCCGATCGGGGATCCCGGCAGCAGAGGCACAGCTGCCGCACGAGGCTGTGGGCGCTCCTCTCGACGGGCTCGACCCTGCCTGGTCGCGGCTCGTCACCGTCGACACCCTCGACGGCCCGCGCACCCTCCACGTCCTGGACACCGGTCCCGCACTGCAGGCGGCAGGCGGCACCCCCGTCGGCACCATCGTCGCCGCGCACGGCAACCCCACCTGGTCCTACCTGTGGCGGCATCTGGCCGCAGAGGCGCTCGACCGCGGCTGGCGCGTCATCGCCCCGGACCACCTGGACATGGGTTTCTCCGAACGCCTCCCCCACGACCGCGCACCGCGCCCGGCGGACGCCGGCATCCGCCGGATCGCCGACCGCGTCGCAGACTTCGACGCCGTCGTCACGGCACTGCTGGCGGAGGGCTCCTCCCACCGGGTCGTGACGATCGGCCACGACTGGGGCGGAGTCATCTCGCTCACGTGGGCCGCTCGCAACCAGGACCGCGTCGCTGCGGCGATCACGCTCAACACCGCCGTGCACCAGGCGGCGGACAAGCCTCTGCCCGCGTCACTCACCGCTGTACTCGCGGGACCGGCGCTGCCCACCTCCACGGTCCACACGGACCTGTTCCTGCGGGCCCCCCTGGCCCTGGCGGGCGACTCGCTGACACCGGCAGCCCGGGCCGGATTCCGCGCCCCCTACCTCTCTGCCTCCCGTCGCGGCGGGATCGGCGGGTTCGTCGCGGACATCCCTCATCCGGACACGCACCCGTCGTACTCGGAACTCGTGCAGCTGGGCGAGGACATCGCCGGCCTCCGCAGGCCCGCCCTCATCCTGTGGGGTCCCAAGGACCCCGTGTTCATCGAGCGCTTCCTGCGCGACCTGCGGCAGCGCCTGCCGCAGGCTGACCTGCACCGGTTCGAGAAGTCCGGTCACATGCTCAGCGAGCAGGAGGACGTGCACGGCGTCGCCCTGGACTGGCTCGCCCAGCAGTTCCCCGACGGCACTGCTGGCGGCGACACCGTCGAGGCCCCCGCCGCCGAGCCCACCGCCTCGTCCGCAGGCACGGCACCGGCCGCTGCGGTCGGCTCCGCCGCAGCAGCCTCGGCCGCTTCGTCGACCTCCTCGTCCGCAGACGCAGACCAGTCTGCGGCCTCCGCGCAGCGCTTCATGTTCACCGCGCTCGAGGAGAATGCCACCTCCGACGCTCTGGCCAGCGTCGACATGTCTCAGAATCCGCCTGCGAAGCTCACCTGGCGCGAGGTGAACGATCGGGTCCGTGCGATCGCGGAAGGTCTCCACGACCTCGGCCTGCAGCCCGGTGATCGCGTCTCGATGCTCGTGCCTCCGGGCAACGACCTCACGATCGTGCTGTACGCGGTCCTGCGCGCCGGCGGCGTCGCCGTCGTCGCGGACGCCGGCCTGGGGCCGAAGGGCATGACACGCGCGGTGAAGTCAGCGGATCCGCAGTGGATCATCGGCGCCGTCCCCGGCCTCACCCTCTCGCGCGTCGCCGGCTGGCCCGGCCGCCGCATCAGCGTCGACGCGATGGGCGCTGTCCAGCGTCGTCTCCTGGATGTGGAGACGAGCATCGAGGAACTCGTTGCGGACGGCACCCCGGCCTCCGCCTCGGGCACGGTCGTCTCACCGGTCCGGGTCCCCCTGCCGGACCCGGACGCGGACGCTGCCATCCTCTTCACCTCCGGATCCACGGGTCCGGCCAAGGGCGTGCGGTACACGCACGCTCGGATGGCCGCGCTCATGGGCGTGCTGAGGGACTTCTTCCAGGTGCGTCCGGGGACCTCGCTGGTCGCCGGGTTCGCGCCTTTCGCCCTGCTGGGGCCGGGCATCTCGACCGTGTCGATCACTCCGGACATGGAGGTGACCAAGCCGCGCACGCTCACCGCGAACGCGCTGGCGAACGCCGTCATCGACGGGGAGGCGACGATGGTCTTCGCCTCGCCGGCGGCGTACCACAACATCGTCGCGACGGCGCATGAGCTCACGGCCGTCCAGCGCGAGTCGCTGTCCCGCATCACGCTCGCCCTGTCCGCCGGCGCACCCGTGCCGCTGGCCCTCATGGACGAGCTCGCGGGCCTGTTCCCGAACGCGGCGATCCGCTCCCCCTACGGCATGACCGAGGGACTGCTGCTCACGGACATCGAACGGGTCGAGGTCGCGGAGGCGCTGGCGAACAGCGACGGAGACCTCGGCGTGTGCGTCGGTCGTCCGGTGGACGGCGTGCGGGTGGCCCTGGCCCCCATCGACGCGTCGGGCACCCCCTCGGAGCAGCTGGTCGAAGGCCCGGAGGCCCGCGGGATCCTGGGCGAGTTCGTCGTCCATGCCGCGCATTCCAAGGCCGGCTACGACCGCCTGTGGAAGACGGACCGCGAAGCGGCCCGGGACACCGTCGACGGGCTCCTGTGGCACCGCACGAACGACATCGGCCACATCGACGCAGCAGGGCGGGTGTGGCTCGAGGGCCGCGTCCAGCACCTCATCACCCCTCCCGCAGGACCGCTGGGACCCGGCGGGCCCGAGGCCGTCGTCGACACGCTGCCCCACGTCTACCGCTCGGCGGCCGTGGGTGTGGGTCCGGCCGGCACGCAGGCGCTCGTCATCATCGTGGAGCCGTCCGCGGACGTCGCCGCGCAGGTGAAGGAGGGGCGCGCGTCGCTCGCACTGAACACGCTGGTCCGCGACATCGTCGCGGAGCGGACCGGGGCGGACGTCGCAGCGGTGCTCGTGACGAAGTCGTTCCCCACCGACATCCGCCACAACTCGAAGATCGACCGGACCCGCTTGGCCCGCTGGGCTGAACGCGTGCTGGCCGGAGGAAAGGCGGGCACGCCGTGACGAACGCGATGCATGTGCTGGTGACCGGGGCCTCGGGCCTGCTGGGGTCCTCGGTGGCCCGCGGGCTCGTCGAGCTCGGGCACACCGTGACGACGCTGCAGCGCAGGCCCTCCGGGGTCGACGGGGCGCGCGACGTCCAGGGATCCGTCACGGACGCCGATGCGGTGGACGATGCCCTGAGCGGCGGCGCGGAGCTGGGCTCTGTCGACGCGGTCGTCCATCTGGCGGCGAAGGTCTCGATGGCGGGCGATCCCGCTGAGTTCGACGCGATCAACATCGAGGGCACGCGGCTGCTGCTCGATGCGGCGAAGGAAGCGGGCGTGACCCGGTGGGTGCACATCTCGTCACCGTCGGTCGCGCATGCCGGATCAGCGCTCATGGGCGACGGGGCGAGCGAGGCCAGCCCGGCACGGGCGCGGGGCGACTACGCGCGGACCAAGGCGGCCGGCGAGCTGCTCGCGCTCGAGGCGGACTCGTCGGATTTCCGGGTGCTGGCGCTGCGCCCGCACCTCATGTTCGGTCCCGGCGACACCCAGCTGACGGAGCGGATCATCGATCGCGCACGTGCGGGGCGGATGCCGATCCTGGGCGACGGGGCCGCGCTCGTCGACATGCTGTACGTGGAGAACGCCGTCGATGCGATCCTCGCGGCGCTCCCGGCGCTGGAGCGCGTGCACGGCGAGGCGCTGGTCGTGACGAACGGGCAGCCGCGCATGATCGGTGAGCTGCTGAGCCGTCTGGCCGTGGCGGGCGGGGCACAGCCTCCCGTGCTGCGCGTGCCGACCGGAGTCGGGCTGTCTGCGGGCACCGCCGTCGAGGCGATCTGGACCCGCCTGCCCCAGTCCGCCAAGGACGCGGGAGACGGGGAGCCGCCGCTCACCCGCTTCCTCGCGGAGCAGCTGTCGACGGCTCACTGGTTCGACCAGCGCCGCACGCGTGAAGTGCTCCAGTGGACGCCGCGCGTGTCCATGGAGGAGGGCTTCGAGCGCCTCGCCGCGCACTACGGCGGCGTCACCATCTGATCGAGCGGGGCGGGGCCGAGGCCATTCTGCCGAAACACCGGTTGCGTGTTCCGGACACCGCGCCAGAACACGGTGGGTGGAACACGGGACCGGTGTCTCGTGCAGGCGAGTCTCTGTGTCAGCTCGGACGATGAGGCAGGTAGATCTCCTCGAACATCCGCTCGCCGAAGGTGGTCAGGTCGACCGGCTCAGCTGCGAAGTCCTCGGCGAAGCCGACGTAGTCCCCCGTGTCCTCGTGCCCCTCCTCCTCAGCGATCGTGAGCCACCTGTCATACGCGTCATCCAGCCGCGCGGCCGCGTCCTCACCGTCCAGCGCATCCGAGCCGGCGGTCTCCTCACGCAGGGCGCCGATCGCGCCGGACAGCGTCTCCTCCGCGTCGCCCTCGAGACGACGGATATCGCCTCCGTTCTGCCCGACCATCTCGACGGCGTCCGCGGAGAACGCGACGGCCGCTTCCAGGCTCCGGGCGTTGCTCTGCGCATAGGCGTCGAACACGACCTGCTGCGCCGCCAGCGGCAGGTTCTGATATCCGGGGCCGGCCACGACCGCTGTCGGGCTGCGTCCCCACGCCGCATCGTTCGGCAGAGTGACGTGCGGCGCGACCTCGAGGAAGCCGTACTCGGCTCCGATCCGCAAGCCGCCGAGCGTGCAGTCGATGGTGTTCCGCTGCAGGGCCTCGTACGCCTCCACGAACTGCATCGACACCGGCGAGGCTCCCATGTCCTCCACGATCGCGAGGTCTGCGGCGGATCCGACCCGGATCTGCTTGCCCTCGAAGTCGTCGAGGCTCGTCACCGGTTCCGTGCACATCAGCGCGTTCGACGTCTCGAACATGACCGGTCGCAGGACGGACACGCCCAGGGCGTCGTAGTTCTCGATGATCTCCGGCGTGTTCCAGGCGACCTCCATCATCGCCGCGGTCGTGGAGACCTCCGTGACGTACGGGCTCGCGGGAGGACCCGGCGCGAGGTTGATGAGTTCGTTGACCGCCTCGTACTTGCTGGGCGTGTAGATCGGGATCTCGACCCCGATGTCGATCCGTCCGTCCGCAGCCGCCTCGGAGACCTCGTCGAACGCCGCGACGGCCTGGCCCCACACCGGCTCCAGGGTGACCTTGCCGCCGGACATCTCCGCGACCTGATCGATGAAGGCCTGCTCCGCCTCGCCCGTGTGGCCCTGAGCCGACTGGGCGCCGGGCTGGTAGGTCAGGGCGACGGGGTCCATGTCAGCGAGTGCTTCCTGATACTCCTCCGGCGTCGCACCGAACGCGACACCGGGTCCGGCGCCTGAACCCGAATCCGAGCCGGAGTCCGAGCCCGCTGCCGAACCCGCGCAACCGGCCAATCCTGTCAGTGCGGCGACGCTCAGGACGGCGAGGGCGCGCGTGATGGGGGTCTGCAATGAAGTCTCCATTCGTCGTTGAATGCGGTCGCGGCTCGACCCGAGGTTTCTGGTCGCCGAGCGTCCGACTCGAGACACTGACCGATCGTTCGGCAAGCTGCTCGTGATTCAGAACACTAATGCAGGCACCGTAGTTGATCAAACGAATGTTCAGTCAGGAGTGCCCTGCCGTTCCGGCCCCTGCCCGTCCACCGCTCGCAGCGCACCTCGTGACATCGGATCGCGCAGCCGGTATGGTGCAGACCACGAGCATCGAACGAATGTTCAATCAGGACCACTCATTCAAGGGAGAATGACGATGGCCATACAGACACGGCCCCTCTTGGCACTGAGCGCCTCCCTCGCTGGACTCGCACTGGTGAGCGGCTGCGCAGGCGGCGTGAGCACATCGGACGAAGGCAGCGGAGACTCCGTCGAGTTCGGCTCCGACCCCCAGGCGTTCCAGGACGCCCTCGCCGACATGGACCCCGTCGAACTCACCTTCCAGGCGGGAAGCAGCAACGGCACCGATCACACCGGACTGCGGGAGCAGGACTTCGTCGACGCGATCGAGGAGATCTCCGGCGGGAAGATCACCATCAACACGGTGTGGGGACAGCCCATCGCCCCGTACGACGAGGTGACGGAGGCCGTGGCGGACGGCCGCATCGACATCGGACTGGAGATCCCCATCTACACCCCTGCGAAGTATCCCGCGATCACCTCCCTCATCAACATCGCCCCCACAGCACCCGCAGACCCGTACTTCTACGAGATGGTGACGACCGCGGCGGCGCAGGATGTCGCGTGGAGCACGGAGGAGATCCTCGACGACTACCGGGACAAGGGCGCCAATGTGCTCGTCCCACTGGAGTTCGAGTACTCCGGTGCGCTCGCGTGCACGGAGCCGGTGACGTCCTCGGACGAGCTGGACGGCAAGCAGCTGCGCGTCGCGTCCGCCGCGGACTTCGCGATCGCGGAGGCGCTGGGTGCCACTCCGGTGTCCATGCAGTACGTGGAGACGTACGAGGCGCTGCAGCGCAACACGATCGACTGCACGTTCGGCGCGCTGAAGATCCAGACGGGCTCCGGCTTCCTCGAGGTCGCGCCCTATGTCGCGTTCCCCACGGAGTCCTCGTTCTCACGGAATCCCACCTCGATCCTCACGGGGCAGCAGATCGAAGCGCTGCCTGTGGCCGCGCAGCAGCTGATCTTCGACCAGGCTCTGGTGTACTTCACCGGGCACCATGAGGCGAAGGCGAAGTACAACAGCGAGTCGATCGCGGACATCGACGCGCACGGCGGCGACGTGATGCAGCTCGACGCCGATGCGGAGGCGGATCTTGCCACCGCCCTCGACGGACTGCGGCAGCAGACGGTCGAGACGGATGCACTCGACGGTGAGGCGCTCATCACGGACTTCGATGCGGCGCTCGAGAAGTGGGAGGGCGTTGCAGAGGAGCTCGGCTACGCACCCAGCGGCGACTACCGGGAGTTCGCAGAGACGTTCGACGAGGATCCGTTCACAGTCGAGGACTTCGCCCAACGGGTCTTCGAGGACGTCTACCTCCCCCACCGTCCCAGCTGACACGTCTGGTCGTGGCCGCAGCAGCGACCACGACAACACCTTCCACCCCCCCCCATCATGAGGAGAAGCAGTGCCCCCTGCGCACACCCCGACCGTCCCGCACCCGTCCGCCGACACGGCCGACGAGGCTCTGCCGGGCACACACGTCCCTCACCCCGCGGCCACAGTCGCCTCCCGGCTCAGCCGGTCGCCATCGCTCATCGCTCGCCTCCTGCGACACGCGCACGAGGTGCCGGACCGCCCAGCACTGCGCTACCAGGGATCGGAGACGTCCTGGGAAGAGCATCGTGATGCGGTCCTCAGGACGGCTCACGATCTCCGCGACCGAGGAGTGGGTCCGGGTGACCGCGTCGCCCTCCTCCTCACGAACCGGCCGGAGTTCCTCACCGTCACCCACGCCGCAGCCGCGATCGGGGCGATCACGGTTCCGGTGAACTTTCGCCTCACCGCGGAAGAAGTCTCCTTCATCCTCGGTCATTCGTCGCCGCGGGTCCTCGTCACAGAGCCCCAGACGCGGTCACTCGCGGAGAACGCGGTGGCTCATCGCCCTGATTCGACCGGTCCGATGGTCCCCGCTGCAGCTTCCGCCGCGGCCCCGGCCCTGCTCGACTGCACTGACGACTGGCTCACACGGGTGACAGCCGATGGCACACCGTTGGCCGTCGACGAGATCCACATCCCGCACGATGACGACGACTATGCGATCCTCTACACCTCGGGAACCACTGGGCGGCCGAAGGGGGCGGTCCTCTCGCACCTCAACCTCTACAACGGAGGGGTGCAGAACGGGCTGCGCTGGGGCGCCGACGACACGAGCACCGTCATGCTCGCACCGCCACTCTTCCATGTGGGCTCATTCATGTCCTCCCATGCCGCATTGGCGGCCGGGGCAGCCTCGCTCGTCATCCCCAGTGCCGGGTTCGACGCCGCGACGACGCTGACAACGATGCAGGACGAGGATGTCACCTCCGCGTTCATGGTTCCCCAGCAGTGGCACCTCCTGTGCGACGAGATCGAACGCCGAGGCGACTCCGGACTCTCCCTCACCCACGCCTCGTGGGGCGGCGCACCGGCCACGGAGAAGCTCCTGCGTCGGATGGCCTCGTGCATGCCGAAGGCACAGATCACCGCCGTATTCGGGCAGACCGAGACCTGCGGGACAGCCGTGAGCCTGGCGTTCGAGGACTCGCTCACGAAGATCGGTTCCGTCGGCAGGCCGACAGCGGAGACATGGATCCGCATCGTCGACCCCAGCATGAACGATGTGGGCGTCAACGAGGTGGGGGAGATCGTCTATCGCGGCACGTGCGTCATGAACCGCTACTGGGACGACCCTGCCGCCACTGCTGAAGCCTTCGCCGGCGGCTGGTTCCACTCCGGCGATCTGGTCCGTCGCGACGCGGACGGTTTCCTCTACGTCGTCGACCGCATCAAGGACATGATCATCTCCGGCGGCGAGAACATCTACTGCGCTGAGATCGAGAACGCACTGAGTTGGCACCCCGACCTGGCGGAGGTCACTGTCGTGGGCCGCCCGGATGACGTCTGGGGCGAGGTACCCGTCGCCTGCATCGTGCCGGTCGAGGGCGCCGCGGCACCGACACTGGCGGACGTCCGCGGATTCCTCAACGATCGACTGGCCCGGTACAAGCATCCGAAGGACCTCGTCGTGCTCGACCAGCTGCCCCGCACCGGCATGGGCAAGATCCACAAGACGGTACTGCGAGGGTCAGTGTGATGAGCACGCCGACCCCGCCGAAGGGCCGAAACCGCAGCAGCTGACGCCGCGCGGTGTGCACGCCGGCGAGGAGGCCTGCAGGCGCGTCGTAGCACCGCGCACACCGCTGGCACCGACCACGGCGAGGGACGGGCTGAGGGTTCGAGGGACGGTCGAGTACGGCTGTCCCTCGAACCCTCAGCTCGTCCCTCGCGAGATGGGGCCTGGCGGGGCAGGGCCTGGCGGAGGCCCGTACCTCACCCCTCCGGGACGAACTCCTTGCGGAGCAGGTGCTTCTGCAGCTTGCCGGAGGCATTGCGGGGCAGTTCCGCGACGACCTCCAGCTTGGTGGGCTTCTTGAACGACGCGATCCGGTCGGAGATGAACGCCTGGACCTCCTCGAGCGTGGGCGGGTCCTCCGGGTCGGCCGGCGCCACGATCGCCAGGGGGGTCTCGACCCACTTTGCGTCCGGGACGCCGATCACGCTCGCGTCCGCGACCTTCGGGTGCGCGGCGACGGCCTGCTCGACCTCGACGGACGAGATGTTCTCGCCGCCGGAGATGATGATGTCCTTCGCCCGGTCGACCACGTAGTAGAACCCCTCGTCGTCCACCTGCACCAGGTCACCCGAGTGGAACCAGCCGCCCGCGGCCGCTTCCTCCGTCTGCTCGGGCTTGTTCCAGTAGCCCTGCATGTAGCCGGGCCCCCGGTAGACGATCTCGCCGGTCTCACCCTGCGCCACGTCGTCGCCCATCGCGTCGACGACCCGGGCCGCGACCATCCCGATCGGCTTGCCGACGGAGCCCATCTTCCGGAACGAGTCCTCCCCCGTGAGCGCGCAGGTCGTGGGTGACATCTCCGTCTGGCCGAAGGCCGCGGAGATCACCGCGTTCGGGAAGGTGTCCGCCATGAGCTGGAGGGTTTCGCGACTGGCCGGCGATGCACCCCACGAGACTGCGTCGAGCGGCAGGTTCCGCTCGCGGATGCCGGGCAGGGAGCACAGCGCCTGCCAGAGCGTGGGCACGAGGAAGAGCTTCGTGACATTCTCCGCTTCGATGAGGTCGGCCAGCGCCTCGATCTTCATGAGCACCTGCGGCGGCGCGATGACGGTCTTCGTCCCGTTGAAGAAGGCGGGATAGAGGAAGCCCAGCCCCGCGATGTGGAAGAGCGGGACGACGATCATCGCCGTCTCACTGCCCGAGCCCGCGGGGCCCAGTCGATTCGTGTTGATCGTCTGCGCCGCGAAGTTCAGGTGGGTGAGCATCGCGCCCTTGGGCGCCGAGGTCGTGCCGGACGTGTAGACGATGAGCGCGGTGTCCGACTCCGCGACGTCGACGGACCGATGCGTCCGTCCGGACGACGCGATCTGCTCGAACTGCTCGCCGAAGCCGATGAGCGGGATCACCCCCGCCTCCGGCGCATCCGCGAGGATCCCGGCCCCCATCTGGTCCGCGAAGCCAACCTTCGCCCCGCTGTCCGTGACGAGGTAGTCGACCTCTGCGGCGACCGATCGGATGTTGAGGGGGACGGCGATGCCGCCCACGGTGTTGATCGCGAGGAGTGCAGTCGCGTAGGAGACGCTGTTGAGGCTCAGGATGAAGACCCGATCGCCCGGGGCCACACCCCGCTCCTGCAGGTCCGCGGCGACGGCGCTCACCCGGGCGTCCAGCTGCCCCCAGGTCACGGTGCCGCCCGCCCCGGTGAGCGCGACGTCATCCGTGCGGCTGTGCGCGTGCAGGCTCAGCATGTTCATCCAGTGCAGCCGCCGGCTGGCGGCCAGCTGCTCGTCCTGCGTGAGGTCTTCCAGCGCCGACGCGGCACTGCCCGCGGACGTTTCGGCGGACACGGCGGTGCGGACTGCGCGCTGCGGGCTCTGCATCATGGTTTCGCTCTCCTTTGAACGATCGTTCAGTGCTGCGTGTGACTCAAGACTAGAGCCTCCGCGGGTCTCAGACAACAGTCACCTCGCAGGTCCCGGCACGATCGCTCGCGACTGCGCGCCGGCCGCACGGCGATCCGCCGCGCGACGGCGGTGCAACGTGCCGCAGGGCACGCACGCACGGCCGGGCGTAGAGTGAGAGTATGACGCAGAGCACACCCGCCGCACACGACGACGAGCAGCGCACCTACGCCTCCGTGGCGCAGGCCGCCGCAGAGGATCCGAAGGCGTTCTGGCTGGGCGCCGCGCAGGCGATCGACTGGGTCACCTCCCCCACGCAGGCGCTCGACGACGCGAACGCGCCCATCTACCGGTGGTTCCCCGACGGGACCCTCAACGTCTGCGCGAACGCGCTCGACCGGCACGTGGAGATGGGCAACGGCGAGCGCGTGGCGCTCGTGTACGACTCCCCCGTGACGGACACCGTGCGCGAGTACACGTTCACAGCGCTCCTCGACGAGGTCTCCCGCTTCGCCAGGGCACTCGCCGACCGCGGGATCACGAAGGGCGACCGCGTCGTCATCTACATGCCCATGGTGCCGGAAGCCGCGATCGCGATGCTCGCGTGTGCGCGACTGGGCGCCGTGCATTCGGTCGTCTTCGGCGGCTTCGCGGCCAACGAACTGGCGGTGCGCATCGACGACCTGCGGCCCAAGGCCGTCATCAGCTCCTCCTGCGGCATCGAGAAGACCCGCATCATCGAGTACAAGCCGCTGCTCGACGAGGCCCTGCGGATCGCCACGGCCCAGCCGGAGTTCAGCGTCGTCGTCCAGCGCGAGCAGCATCGCGCGGAGCTGAGGGACGGCTTCGACCTCGACTACGCCGACCTGCTGGCCGCCACGCCTGAGGGCATCGACCCGGTGCCCGTGCTGGCGACGGACCCGCTCTACGTGCTCTACACATCCGGGACGACCGGCAAGCCCAAGGGCATCCTGCGCGATGCGGGCGGCTATGCGGTCGCGCTCCAGTGGTCGATGGGCAATCTCTTCGGACTGCAGCCCGGCGACACGATGTTCACCGCGTCGGACGTCGGCTGGGTCGTGGGGCACTCCTACATCGTCTATGCGCCGCTCCTCGCCGGGGTGACCACCGTCCTCTACGAGGGCAAGCCAGTCGGCACTCCCGATGCCAGCGCGTTCTACCGCGTCATGGACCAGCACGACGTGAACGTCTTCTTCACCGCGCCCACGGCGATGCGCGTCGTCCGGAAGGAGGACCCGGACGCCGAGCATGCGAGGACCGCGGACCTTTCCGCCCTGCGTGCGGTGTTCCTCGCGGGCGAGCGCCTCGATCCGGACACCTACGAGTGGACGACGAAGACCATGGCGGAGGCCACGGGCAGGGACATCCCCGTCGTCGACAACTGGTGGCAGACGGAGACGGGCTGGCCCATCGCCGCGAACCCGCTGGGGATCGAGCGCCTGCCGCTCAAGGCGGGCTCACCGACCGTGCCGACACCGGGCTACCGCCTGCGCGTCGTCGATCCGGCAGGCAACGACGTGCCGGCCGGCACGGAGGGGCTCATCCTCGCGGATCTCCCGCTGCCTCCGGGAACGATGGCGTCCATCTGGGGCGATGATGAGCGCTTCGTGTCCACCTACCTGTCGACGTTCGAGGGCACCTACCTCACAGGAGACTCCGGCTACCTCGACGAGGACGGGTACGTCTTCGTCATGGGACGCACCGACGACGTCATCAACGTGTCGGGCCACCGCCTCAGCACCGGCGTGCTCGAGGCCGCGATCGCCGGGCACCCCGCCGTCACCGAATGCGCGGTCATCGGCGTCCACGACGAGACCTCGGGACAGTCGCCGCGCGCGTTCGTCGTGCTGTCGCCGAACGCGGATCCGGAAACGATCTCCCAGGAGCTCGTCGCACTGGTCCGCAGTGAGGTGGGTCCCGTCGCCGCACTCCGGCGCGTCGACGTCGTCGACGCCCTTCCCAAGACCCGGTCGGGGAAGATCCTGCGGAAGACGATGCGCCAGATCTCTGACGGCGAGGGCGACGTGGTCGTCCCGTCGACGATCGAGGACCCGTCGGTGCTCGACGCGATGCGCGCGACCCTCAGTCGCCGGGCGGAGTGACGCCGGTCGCCTCCTCGGCATCCATGTCCACGCCCTGCGTGAACTGGGACATGTAGAGACGGTGGTAGGCGCCTTCGGCGGCCAGCAGCTGTTCGTGGTCGCCCTGCTCGACGATGTCGCCGTCCTCCATCACGAGGATCGTGTCCGCGTCGCGGATCGTCGAGAGGCGGTGGGCGATCACGAACGATGTGCGGTCAGTCCGCAGCGCGGCCATCGCCTCCTGCACGAGCACCTCCGTGCGGGTGTCCACCGATGACGTCGCCTCGTCGAGGATGAGCAGTGCGGGCTGGGCCAGGAACGCGCGTGCGATGGTGATGAGCTGGCGTTCGCCCGCGGACACGTTCGCTCCGCCGTCTTCGATCTTAGTGTCGTAGCCGTCCGGAAGAGTCTGCACGAAGCGGTCGACGAAGGTCGCCTTCGCCGCGACTGCGACCTCGTCGTCCGTGGCGTCGAGTCGCCCGTACCGGATGTTGTCGCGGATGGTCCCGCCGAACAGCACTGCGTCCTGCAGCACCATCCCGATCTGACCGCGCAGCACCCCGCGGTCGAGCGTGCTGATATCGACGCCGTCCAGCAGGATCCGGCCGGCGTCGATGTCATAGAAGCGCATGAGCAGATTCACGAGCGTGGTCTTGCCGGCGCCGGTCGGTCCGACGATCGCGACCGTCTGACCGGGCTCCGCGACGATGGATAGATCCGAGATGAGCGACTTCTCCGAGGTGTATGAGAAGGCCACATGCTCGAACTCCACCCGACCCTGCACCGGCTGTTCCAACTCCGCTGGCTGCGGCTCGTTCGGATCCAGCGCTCCAGCCGCGGCCTGCTGCGACAGATCGTCCTCCTGCTCATCCGCATCGAGCAGTTCGAAGATCCGTTCAGCAGACGCCACACCGGAGATGAGCATGTTCGCCATGCCCGCCATCTCCCCGAGCGGAGCGTTGAATTCGCGCGAGTACTGGATGAAGGCGGTGACCTGCCCCAGCGACATCTGCCCGGACGCGACGCGCAGCCCGCCCACCAGGGCGATGCCCACGTAGCCCAGGTATGTCACCCACTGCATGATCGGCATTATCATCCCGGAGTAGAACTGCGCGCGGAAGGACGCCTCGTAGAGGTCCTCGTTCCTCTCGTCGAACGTTCCGCGCATCGCCTCCTGGCGGCCGAAGACCGTCACGAGGTCATGGCCGGTGAAGGATTCCTCGATATGGCCGTTGAGGCGTCCCGTGTTCTTCCACTGCGCGGCGAACAGCTTCTGCGACTTCGACCCGACGAGACCCACGACGAGCGCGGCGATCGGGAGCGCCACGAGCGCTATGACGGCGAGCCGCCAGGACAGCGCGAACATCATGATCGTGATGCCGACGATGGTGAGCACCGCGTAGAAGAGCGACGCGAACGCCTGCTGCATCGCGGTCTGCACGTTGTCGACGTCGTTCGTGGTCCGCGACAGCAGGTCGCCGCGCTGGCGCGTGTCGAAGTAGCTCAGGGGCAGCCGGTTGACCTTGGCCTCGATCCGCTGGCGCAACCGGTAGACGACCCGCATGACGATCTCGTTGAGCACGAAGCCCTGCAGCCAGTCGAACACGGAGGCCACCAGGTACATGCCGAGCACGAAGAACAGCTTCTGGGACAGCGCGACGAAGTCGATGGAGCCGTCCAGCCAGCCGTCGAAGATGACGTCCATCGCCTGACCGAGCACTGCGGGCGCCCAGACGGACAGCACTGTGGAGATGGCGCCGAAGAGCAGCACCATCGCGATCCCGGCCTTGTGGTCCGTGAGGGTCGCGAACAGGCGTCCCAGCGACGGCCAGAAGGCCTTCGCCTTCCGCGGCGCGGAACCTCCGTCGCCGGAGGCCGCGCCGGCCTCGAGTTCGGCGATCTCGTCCTCGGACACCACGACGTCCCTGGACCGACCATCGGTCGATCCCGAGGCGCGGGAGCGGTAGGCCGGCCTGCGGACGTCGGGGAACAGGTCCTCGGGCCGCGTGCGACGGTTCGTACCGGTACTCATGACACCTCCTCCGCCCGCACCTGGGAATCGACGATCTCCCTGTAGGTGTCCGAGGACTCGAGCAGTTCGGCGTGCGTGCCGCGCCCCACGATCCGTCCTTCGTCCAGCACGAGGATCTGGTCCGCCTCGGTGATCGAGGCGACGCGCTGGGCCACCATGATCGAAGTGGCGCCGTCGGTGTATCCGGGCAGCGCAGCCCGGAGGTTCGCGTCGGTCGTGACGTCCAGTGCGGAGAAGGAATCGTCGAACAGGTAGACGCGGGGCTTCGCCACGAGAGCGCGGGCGATGCACAGTCGCTGCCGCTGCCCGCCGGAGACGTTCGTGCCTCCCTGCGAGACGGAGGACTCCAGGCCGCTGCGGGCGCTCTCGCCGTCACCGGTCGTCCGGTCTGCGACGAAGTCAAGCGCCTGGGCGATGTCCAGCGCGGCCCACAGCTGGCCGTCGGTGGCCTCAGGATCGCCGAAGCGGAGGTTCTCCGCGATGGATCCGGAGAACAGGTACGGCTTCTGCGGGACCAGCCCGACCGCCTCGGTGAGGGTCTCCCGGGACAACTGTGTGACGGGCACACCGTCGACCAGGACCTCGCCCGCGGTCGCGTCGTAGAGACGGGGGATCAGGTTGACCAGGGTGGTCTTGCCCGCGCCGGTGGAGCCGATGATCGCGGTGGTCTTCCCCGCTTCGGCGGTGAAGGAGACGTCGTCGAGGACCGGGGCGTCGGCGCCCGGGTACGCGAAGGACACCCCGCGGAACTCGACGGTGCCGTCACGCCTCTGCGGGGTGGTGGGAGATGCCGGTTCCTGCACCGATCCGGTGGTCGTGAGCACTTCGCCCACGCGGCGGGCGGAGATGATCGCCCGCGGGAACATCATGAACATGAAGGTGCCCATCATGACCGCCATGAGGATCTGCAGGAGGTACTGCATGAACGCGGTGAGGGCGCCGACCTCCACGAGCCCGTCGTCGACGCGCAGGCCGCCGAACCACAGCACTGCGGCGGTGGCGAGGTGCAGCACGAGCGTGATCACCGGGCCCATAAGCACGAAGAGGCGACCGATGCTGATCGACGTCTTGGTGAGTGCGGCGTTGGCGTCGGTGAAGCGAGCTGTCTCGTGCTGCTCCCGCACGAAGGCGCGCACGACGCGGATGCCGATGATCTGCTCGCGCATCACGCCGTTCACGTCGTCGATGTTCAGCTGCATCCGCTCGAACAGCGGCATGAGTCGGCTCGCGAGCACACCGACGATGACCACCAGGAGCGGGACCGACACCCACACCAGCCATGACAGGCCGGGGTCCTCCTGGATCGCCATGACGATCCCGCCGATCGACATGATCGGAGCCATCACCATGAAGTTCAGCGCCATGAGGACGACCATCTGCACCTGCTGCACGTCGTTCGTGCCGCGGGTGATGAGCGTGGGAGCGCCGAACCGTCCCATCTCCTCAGCGGAGAATCGGTCGACGCGCAGGTAGATGGCCTGCCGGAGATCGCGGCCGATCGACATGGACATGCGGGCGCCGAACCAGACGGCCGCGATCGCGGTGACGACCTGCAGCATGGCGACGGCGAGCATGATGCCGCCGACTCGCCAGATGTAGTCGGTATCGCCGGTCGCGATGCCGTTGTCGATGATGTCCGCGTTGAGACTGGGCAGGTACAGCGTGGCCAGGGTGGCGGCCAGCTGGAGCACCAGGACGGCGAGGACATGGCCAGCATAGGGCCTGCCGTAGTGCCGGACGAGCTTCCACAGCATGGTGATGCTTCCAGATAGTGAGGATGGTCGTCTGATGAGACGACCGCGTACCATTCTGCCCTACGCGTCAAGACGGATGCACGCCGCCGAGGCCCCCTCGCCTCGTGGGATCGCACACCTTTCAACGCGAGACGGGGACGCGCGGAGACCCAGGTGCCTGACCCGACGCGGCCGCCGGGTGAGGCCGTGCGGAAACAGCACGGCCAGATGCTGATCGGCGAATGGTGAGGAGACTCCCAGTGATCCCATCGTGACCTTCTGCACATCGTCTCACCAGGGCGTCCTTCGCCGCATCACGACGCGGTCACGTCCGCGGAGACGTGGTTCACAGGAGTTCATCACACACCATTCCCCTCTCCTGACCTGGACCGTTCCAGGGCCGGCCTGGAACGGTCCAGGACGAGCAGGTCCCTTGTGCGCACCCGTCCGCTTTGCCAGCGTGGTCACCGCATCCGGATGCACCTGACACCTGCGGCGGGCTCACCGCGCGAAGCCCCGTCGCCGCACACAGAGACGACAGGAGAATCCGACATGTCGACACTGTCGACACGCCCTGTGACACGCACGGGGATCATCGCCGCAACCGTCCTGAGCGCTGGAGCCCTGGCAGCGGCCCCGCTGCTCTCCCCCTCCTCCGCGCAGGCCGCACCGTCAGCCGAGTCGACCACGGCTGCGAGCCAGACGTCCGGCAGCGCGCTCACCCCCTTCAACGCAACCGATACGGAACGGATCGAGGCCTACACGACAGTGGCGCAGCTCAGTCCCGAACAGGTCGAGAACGCCCGCACCATCATCGCCGTGGGACGAGGTGCCGACATCCCGGACCAGGGCATCGTCATCGCGCTCATGACAGCGATGCAGGAGTCGAGCATGCTGAACCTCGACTACGGGGATCGCGATTCGCTGGGCCTCTTCCAGCAGCGGCCCGAGATGGCATGGGGGACCCCGGAGGACATCATGGATCCGGTCTACTCCTCGAAGTCCTTCTACGGAGTGAACCCGGAGGGACCGAACCCCGGACTGCTGCAGATCGCCGGCTGGGAGTCCATGGCGCCGGGAGATGCCGCGCAGGCCGTCCAGAGGTCCGCGTACCCGGACCTCTATGCCCAGTGGGAGCCGCTCGCACGCGACCTGCTCTCCCAGAACGGCGACGTCGCACCCCTCACGTGACGCTTCGGACCGCACATCATGCGACTCGACACTGCACGAGACGCTTCGTCCGGCACCGCCGGACCACCCCGCAGAGGAGACATCCCATGAGCATGCAGAACGACACTCACCCCCACGCCCATCACGACACCACGATGCCTGTCACTCGACCCGCACGATCCCGCCGCATCGTGACACTCAGTGCTGCGGCAGCCGCAGCCGCTGCAGGGGTCGGGCTGCTCGCCGGACCGGCGGTCGCGGCGCCGTCCGAGCCGACCGGCACCTCGGCCTCGGCCGGCTCAGTCGCCGCCACCGGCGGCCAGGGCGCGGAGACGTCCGCGAACACCGCATCCGAGGCCCCGGTCGTCCTGGACCAGGAGAACGCGGACCAGCGCCAGGCGATCATCGACCGCGCACGGCACTGGACCAGCCAGAACATCGCGTACTCGATGTACGACTACTTCCCCGATCCGGACGGCGTGCAGTACCGGACGGACTGCTCCGGGTTCGTCTCGATGGCGTGGGGACTCGACAGCTCGCTGTCGACGGTCACGCTCCCGGACGTCGCGCATCCGATTGCCAAGGAGGATCTGCAGCCCGGCGACATCCTGCTCAAGGGCGGGCCCGGCACGGCCGGAGCCGCCGGCCACGTCACGATCTTCGAGGGGTGGACGGACGAGTCCATGACCTCGTACAACGGTCTCGAGCAGGCGGGAGCGACCGGTGCCGTGGAGCGCGAGATCGCGTACCCCTACGACCAGGATGATTCCTACGTCCCGTACCGCCTGAACGGTCTGTGACCGCTGTCGGCGAGTCAGCGGAACCCCGGGTCGCTTCGGCCCGGGGTCCCGCTGTGTCCCACTTCGTGTTGCTGTTTCTCGCCGAGTCCAGCGGTCACTGAGCGAACATGAAGCACCTTGACAGTTATCAATTCGTTATCTTCTGCGCGCCCTGTCGCGGACCGGATCGTTCCGCATCACAAAGCGGTAACGACACATCGGCGTGGCTCTCATGCTTCGTTCAGCTTTCCGGACTCGCCGCCCCCGCCGCGCCCCTCCCGCGGTCGGAAGCGGTCGAGCCGCTTGAAACCGGGGTTCTGCGGCTGTCACCGTGGTCTCCGCGTCGTCGCCCATCGACCTCGCCGAGCACGAGCACGAGCACAGCCCGTGCATCCTGAACCCCATACATCCTGAACGGAGTCCCTATGCCGGATTCGTCGCGGAAGGCCGTCACTCGCACAGGCCTCCTGGCAGCCGCCCTCACCACCGGAGCCCTCTCAGCAGGCCTCCTCCTCACACCCTCATCCGCGTTCGCGGCCCCCGCAGACAGCGGTGTCGCAGCCGCGGCGGCAGGCGTGACTGCCTCCGGCCTCTCCGAGGAGCAGGTCGACAACGCCCGGACGATCATCGGCACGGGGAAAGCCGATGACGTGTCCGACGAAGCCATCACGATCGCACTCATGACCGCGATGCAGGAGTCGGGCCTCGAGAACCTGGACGGCGGCGACCGCGACTCCGCCGGACTCTTCCAGCAGCGCCCCTCGACGGGCTGGGGCTCGCAGTCGGACGTCACGGACCCAGTCCGCGCGACCCAGTCGTTCTTCGGCACGAACGACGAGGTCGCCAATCCGGGCCTCGACGACATCGCAGGCTGGGAGGACATGAACCCGGGCGCCGCCGCGCAGGCCGTGCAGCGATCCGCGTTCCCCGATGCCTACGACAAGTGGGAAGCCCTGGCAGACGAGCTGCTCGAGGAGAACGACGACGTCGATCCCATCGACTGACCTCATGGGGCCGGTTCGGCCGTCTGGTTCGACCGACCGGCTCAGCCTGACCAGTCGGCCGAACGGGGCCGGCTGGTCCGCGGCAGGACCCTCGCGCTCAGGCGCGGGGGTCCTCGTCGTCGCTGGGGGCAGTGCCATCCGCCGCAGGCGCGGCGTCATCGGCAGCACCGGACCCGGCCTCAGCAGGCGCGGGCTCGTCCTCGACCGGACTGCCCGAGTCGCCCGACACCGTGCTGATCGCACCCACACCCTGTGCATCCTCGAGGGCGATGCGCTCCTTCTCCTCTTCGGTCAGCGAATCCTCGCGGGGATAGAGCTGCTCCCAGATGATCAGGACGCCGATCGCGATGGCGCCTCCCACCGCGCCGCGGGACAGCGGCCCCCACGGTCGGGGCCAGTCACCGAAGCCGGTCGTGGCTGACAGCAGCAGGAGCACGAGCACGGCGGCGGCGATCGCAACGATGTAACGCATGCCACAATCTTGTCAGGCGCGCGGTGGCGGGCCAAACCGGCTCGTGGTGCGGCAGCGCGGGCGACGTTCCCGGGACGATCGGCCAGCGGAGCGATACGATTCGACCCATGGTTGATCAGACACGCGGATCGCGGGACCGCGCCCGGTACTCCTCCGTCGGCGGGACAGCGGGCAGCGGTCTGCGCCGCGGCCCGACGGCGATTCCTCCCTCCGGCGCGCAGCCCGGTCCCGTCGAGATCTGCGAGCCGGAGGTCGGCGAAGTCCGCACGCCCCCCTATGACGCAGCTGCGATAGAACGGACCGCCGAGGTCTTCAAGGCTCTGGCTGCCAGCTCTCGTCTGCGCATCCTCCTCGTCCTCACCCAAGGAGAGGCGAGCGTGACGGAGATCGTCGACGAGACGGGACTGTCGCAGCCGCTCGTCTCGCAGCACCTCAAGCAGCTGCGCAGCCTGCACCTCGTCGACGTCGACCGGGTGGGGCGTGAGGCGATCTACTCCTTCAAGGACGCGCACGTGTCGCACATCCTCATCGACGCACTCGATCACGCACTGGAGCACCCCGAGGACGACTGAGCGGGCCGCCGCAGCGGTGATCCGCCGGGAGCGCGTGTCCTCGCCGGCCCCGCACGCGTCACTGTCTGACGGACGCCTCAGCTCGACTGACCCATCAATCCTGCACAGGAATCACCTGTCCCGTGTGCAGGAATGTCGACTCACTGTGCCGAACTGCTGAATCAACGTGCCAGGCTGACGGGTCAGCCGCCCGCCAGCACCGCACGGCGGCGTCCGCTCAGAGGAACCGCCAGCACAGAGAAACCGTCCGCTCAGAGGAAGAGGTCCTTCTCCAGGCTCTCCTCGGTCGCCCCCTCGAACAGATACTGCGAGAAGTCACTGGTCCCCGCATCCCGCAGCACCGCTTCGTCGACGAAGCACTGCCCGTTCGCCTCATCCGCCGACATCGAGAGGACCCGTGCCGCGGCATCGGCCATGATCTCCGGGCGGCGGGCGGACTTCATCCCCTCGTCACCTGCGACCACATTCTGCACTGCCGCCGTGGCGATGAGGGTCTGCGGCCACAGGCAGCTCGCTGCGACACCCTCAGCACGGTGCTGCTCCGCGAACCCGACCGTCAGCATCGTCATGGCGAACTTGCTGAGCGTGTACGGCGCGTACTCCGCCAACCACTGCGGCTCCAGCGCCAACGGAGGCGACAGTGTGAGCACGCGCGGACGAGCGGACTTCAGCAGATGCTCCCGCGCATGCGAGAGCACGCTGAACGTGCCGCGCGCGTTGATGTCCTGCATGAGGTCGTAGCGCTTCATCGACAACTCACCGAAGCCCTGCAGCGCGATGGCCGACGCGTTGTTCACGACGATGTCGATCCCGCCGAAGCGCTCCGCCGTGCGTGCGATCGCCTCACCGACCGCGACGTCGTCCCGCACGTCTCCGATGATCGGAAGCGCCTGTCCCCCGGCTTCCTCGATCTGCGCCGCGGCAGTGTGCACCGTGCCCGGCAAGCGAGGGTCCGGTGTATCCGTCTTCGCCATGAGCGCGACCTTCGCGCCTCCTGCCGCCAGCTTCGTGGCGATCGCGAGCCCGATCCCGCGGCTTCCTCCCGTCATGAAGATGGTCGGCGCGGCTTCAGCGCCGCGCTCCGCATCGCGCTGCTCGGCATTGTGCTCTGTCTCGGTCATATCCGTTCCTCCTGGATCTCAGCCGTTCATCCGGTCGCCGATGGGAACGAGGCACGCCGTCGCCTGCCCATCGACGCTGCTCATGCTCGTCGATCGCCACCGCACTGCGCGAGCGCGGACATCGCAGCGTTGTACCCGGCCATGCCGTGCGCACCCGCGCCCGGTGGCGTCGCCGCCGAGCAGAGGAAGAGCCCCGGCACTCCCAACGAGTAGGGATCCAGAGCGGGCCGCGGCCTGAATACCAGCTGCATTGCCGAATTCGCGCCGCTGACGATGTCGCCGCCCACAAAGTTCGCGTTGCCGGCTGCGACCTCAGTCGTGGTGCGCACGTTCCGCGCGATGACACGGTCCCGGAAGCCGGGAGCGAAGCGCTCGATCTGGTCTTCGATGGCCCTCGTCGCATCGCCGTCGTAGCCAGCCGGGACGTGCGCATAGGCGTCGACCGGATGAACACCGCCGCGCGAACGCTGCGAGTCCGCCAGGTACTGCTGACCCAGAAGGACGAACGGCTTCTCCGGCATGTGCCCCCGGTTGATCGCGGCCTCGGCAGCAGCGATCTCGTCGAAGCGCCCGCCCAGGTGAAGAGTGCCGGCGCGACGCGCTGGTTCGTAGGTCCACGGGATCCCGCCCTCGACGGCGAAGTTCACGACGAATGCACCGGGACCGTGTCGGAACCGGCTCAGTCCCCGCGCCACGCGTCCCGGCAGCGCGTCACCCACGATCCGGACTGCCGCTGCAGGGCTCGTATCGAGCATGACGATGTCTGAAGCAGGCAGATCGGCGAGTGCGTCGACTCGGATCCCCGTCTCCACTGTCCCGCCAGAGCTCTCCAGCGACGCGCACATCGCACGGGCGATGCTCCGCGAACCGCCTTCCGCCACCGGCCAGCCGTACGTGTGCGCGGCGGTTCCCAGGGCCACCCCGATCGCCGAGGACAGCAGAGAATCCAGCGGCCGGAACGAGTGCGCTGCCGCACCGGCGAAGAGTGCCCGCGCCTCCTCTGTCCGCCACAGCCGGGCGACCCACGACGCCGGTGGGCCTGCGAACGCCCCGAACATCCCGAGCTTCAGGACATGCTGAGGGACACGCAGCATCGGGCGCAGGAAGTCATCCGCGATGTCGGGGAAGTGCGTCGCCAGCGTCCCGAAGACCTGCGCCCACCGTGCCCCGTCATCGAACAGGTGCCGCGCCGTCGTGGAGACGTCCTGCCAGACCGCTGCTCCGCCGCCCCCGTCCAGCGGATGGGCGTACTGGACATCTGGCCGGGACCAGCGCAGACCGTGATCCGCCAGATCGACGGACCGGGTGAATGCGTTGTCCACGGCGAGCGGGTGGAATCCTGAGCATTCGTCATGGAGCAGGCCGGGGACGGTGAGCTCCGCGGATCGCGTGCCGCCGCCCACCTCGTCCGCCGCCTCCAGAACCGTGACCTCGACCCCGTTCCGGGCGAGGGTCACTGCGGCGGCGAGACCGTTGGGGCCGCTGCCGATCACGATGGCCTTCGTCATCTCTGCATCCTGTCACGGACCCGGTGGTCGTCTCATTCCACCGCTGCCCAGGCCTCCCGGATGAGGGCCTCGAGCACGGAGAGGTCCACGTCCTCCGGCTTGTTGATCCACACGCATCCCGCACCGACCCGGTGCTTGCCCAGCTGCGCCAGCAACTCGTCGGAGCGCGCCGAGCCCTGCAGCCCGTAGAGGGAGATGTTCGCCTTCCGGGGACTGAAGCCCACGAGGAACCAGTCGCCCTCGCGACCCGCCGAGGACACGTAGTGCACTTCGCCGTACCCCACCATCGTCGGCCCCCACATCACCGGCTGCTCGCCCGTGACCCGCCCGAACACCTCGAGCAGCAGGCGGCCGTGCTCCCGCCGGCGCGGCCACTCCAGCTGCTCCACCCACGCGGCAGGATCCACGTCGGTCTGCGTCGTCTTCACGTCCGCGGCCGTCACACCGGTGTGGCCGCGCGTCAGACTCCCCCGTCGCTCCTCGGAATGCGCCGCGGTCTCCCCCGTCCTCAGCCCAGCGAAGCCTGGAAGCGGCGGATCCGGACCAGCGCCTCGGCGATGTTCTCCGGTCCCGCGGCCAGCGACAGCCGGACGGCATTGTGGCCGTTGATCGGGTCGAAATCGGCGCCGGGCGCCAGCGCGACGCCCTCCGTCTCGAGCAGGCCGGCGCACCAGTCCGACGCATCGGCGTAGGGCCCCAGGACGTCATCGACGCGGAAGTACATGTAGAACGCTCCGTCGGCCGGGGCCATGTCCTTCCACTGCAGGTCGTCGACGGCGTCGAGCACGTACTGGCGCGCGGTCGCGAACCCCACCACGGCCGCATCGCACTCTTCGTAGGCCTCGTCGGTGAAAGCCTCGACGCACGCGTGCTGCGCCGGCACCGGCGGGCACAGCGACAGGTTCCCCGCGATCGCATCGCAGGGGGCGACGAGGTCCTCCGGCAGGATCGCCCAGCCCAGCCGCCACCCCGTCATCCCCCAGTACTTCGAGAAGGAGGAGATGACGACTGCGTCGTCACCGCACTCCAGCGCCGAGGTCCCGTGCGAGTCCGTGAACGTCACACCGTGGTAGATCTCGTCGGAGATGAGCCGCACGCCGTTGGACTCGCACCACGCGGTGAGCGCGGCAAGCTCCGGCTTCTCGATCATCGTGCCGGTGGGGTTCGCGGGCGAGGCGAGCATGAGGCCCTTGAGCGGGGCCTGGCTGTGCGCGGCCTCCAGCATCTCCACCGTCGGCTGGAACCGGACGTCCGGGCCGCAGGGCAGCTCGACGACCTCGACGTCCTGCGCCCGGAGGATGTTCGAGTAGGCGGGGTAGCCCGGGGTGGCGAGCGCGACCCGGTCGCCTGCGTCGAAGCTCGCGAGGAACACCATGTCGAATGCACCGGACGATCCGCTGGTCACGGCGATGCGCTCGATCGGGACGTCGACGTCGTACCAGCGCTTGTAGTGCTCAGCGATCCGCTCCCGCAGCGGGACGATCCCGAACACCTCCGAATAGCCCAGGCCGGTCCCGTCGAGCACGACCTCGGCGGCTCGGCGGCGGACGCCTGCGGGCGCGCCCTGGGACGGCTCACCCACGCAGAGTGAGATGACGTCACGACCCTGCGACCGCATCTCGAAGACGCGGTTGAGGATATTCATGACGGCGAAGGGGCGCACCTTCGCCGAACGGCGGGAGATCGTGGGCTTCACACGTGCAGTCTGCTCCATGTCCACCACTCTAGGGGGATGGGACCGCACGTGAGCCGCACACGCGGCTCACTCCCCCGGCAGCTCCCACGTGTGCACGGGACGGCCGTCCTGCTGATTCTGCGTATAGAGGCGGACCACCTTGAGCAGCGCCTCCTCCCGCTCGACCGAGCCGACCGGTGCGCGCCCGGCGAACGCGTCGAGCGCCTTCCGCTGCCACCAGGCGCCGTTGCGGCCCGTGCGGGCCCGGGCTTCGTAGATGCCGATGTACTCGTCGATGACCTCCTCATCGACCTCCAGCTGCTCCAGTCCCTCACGTGCCTGCGGGGCGAGCGTCTCGAGCACCAGCTCTGCGACGTCCATCGTGCCGTGCCGCGGCCACGTCAGGCGCGCGCCGATCCCGTCGCGGGCACCGTTCTCGAAGTTCTCCTGCGCCTCCGCGAACGTCATCCGCGACCACACCGGCCGGTTCTCCCGCACGAGGAAGGCGATGAGCCCGTAGTAGAACGCGGCATCCGCGACCATGTCCACGGTCGTCGGCCCTGCCGGCAGGATCCGGTTCTCCAGACGGATGTGGGCGCTGCGCCGACCGGGCGCGTAGATCGGCCGGTTCCACCGCCAGACCGTGCCGTTGTGGAGGTTGAGCTCATGCAGGTACGGGGTGCCGTTGTCGGTGAGGATCGGACGGCCCGATGCCTCCCGGGTCTCCGGCAGGAGCGGCGGGAAGTACTGGACGTTCTCCTCGAAGAGGTCGAAGACGCTGGTGATCCACCGCTCGCCGAACCACACGCGCGGACGCACGCCCTGATGCTCGAGCTCCGGGGTGCGGGTGTCGATCGACTGCGCGAACACGGGCAGGCGGGATTCGTGCCACAGCCGGTGGCCCAGGAACAGGGGCGAGTTCGCCGCCATCGCGATCTGCACGCCGGCGATCGCCTGCGACGCGTTCCACGCGTCCGCGAAACGGTTGGGCGCCACCTGGAGGTGCAGCTGCATCGACGTGCACGTGGATTCGGGCGCGATGTCCGTGAAGTCGTGCGCGTAGTGGTCCTCGCGGGACAGGTCGATCCCGACGTACTCGCCGCGGGCCTCGACGACGGCGGTGGACAGCGCCCGGTAGCGGTTCTCCGGCGTGATCCACTGCTCGTCCTCGAGCAGCTCCGTCGTCACCGTGGGCAGGGTGCCGATGGAGACCGGCGTGACGTCGTGCGTGCGAGCGGCCGCACGGAGCTTCGCGAGGCGCTCGTCGAGCCCCTTCTCCAGCTGCTTGAGCCCCGCATCCCGCACCCTCGAGACCGGCATGTTGACCTCGAGGTTGTAGGCGCCGATCTCCGATTGGAAATCACCGTCGTCCAGCGTGTCGAGCACATCGAGGTTCGCAAGCGCCGGCGCGCCGTGCTCGTCCACGAGGTTGAACTCGAGCTCGAGTCCGATCGTGCCCTTCGACTCGAAGCTCGCGTTCTGCAGATACGTATCGAAGGTCTCCAGGTTCTCCTGGAGCTTCCGACGATAGAGGGTCCGTTCGCGCGGTGTGTATCGGACGGAGCCGACTGCTTCTCCCATGGAGCACAGACTGGCACACCGACGATGGTCTCGTCTCGTGTTCCGCCCTTCGGATCGTCGACCGCCGTCCCACCCGCCGACCATCGCGAGCGCACTGATCCTAGAATCGGAGGCATGACGCATCCCACCTCGAACTCGGACGCCTCCCTCGACCACCCCGCGCTCCTGTCCGCCGCGGAGTCCCGTCTCCCCCAGATGCTCGAGGACATCGAGCGGGCGATCTCGATCGAGACCCCGTCGTCGGACCTGGAGGCCGTCGCCCGAGGCGCCCAGGACTTCGCCGCTTTCGTCACCGAGCGACTGGGGGCGACTCCGGAGACCGTCACGGTCGACGGCGTCACACACCTGAGGCTGCGGTTCGGCTCCGGCCCCGCGAAGGTGGTCCTCGTCAACCATCAGGACACCGTGTGGCCGCACGGCACGCTCGAGCGGATCCCCTTCTCGCACGAGGACGGGGTCGTCCGCGGGCCGGGAAGCTTCGACATGCTCACCGGCGCGGTCATGTCCGTGCACGCCACCGCGATGCTCATCGAACAGGGCGGGCCCGAGGCGGTGGACGGACTCAGCATCGTCGTGACCGGCGATGAGGAGGTCGGCTCACACACCGGCGCCCCGCTGCTGCGCGAGGAGGCCGCACAGGCGCGCGCCGCGTTCGTCATGGAGGCCGCAGCCGGTGAGGGTGGTGCGCTGAAGATCGCGCGCAAGGGCACGTCGATGTACACGATCGTCCTCCACGGACGGGCGTCCCATGCGGGCCTCGACCCGGAGAAGGGCGTGAACGCAGGACTCGAGATGTCCCACCAGATGCTGGCCGTGGCGGGCCTGGCGAACCCGGATCAGGGCACCACCGTGACCCCCACCGTCTTCAGCGGCGGGACGACGACGAACACGGTGCCGGCGCTCGCACGGTTCGACGTCGATGTGCGCGCCAAGACACAGGACGAGCTCCAGCGGGTCGACGACGCGATCCGCGCGCTGCGGCCGGTGCTGGACGGCGCGACGATCGAGGTGCAGGGCGGCATCAATCGGCCGCCGATGGAGCGCTCGATGGCGGAGTCGCTGTTCGACCGCGCCGCAGCCCTGTCGGAGGCAATCGGCATCGAGCCGCCCCAGGGCGTCGAGGTGGGCGGAGCCTCGGACGGCAACTACACAGCCGGCGACGGCATCCCGACGCTCGACGGCCTGGGTGCGGTGGGAGACGGCGCGCACGCGGAGCACGAGCACGCGCTGTCGTCGTACATCGCTTCGCGCACGGCCCTGCTCGCCGCGCTCATCGCCGACCAGCTGGGCTGAACGCGAGGCTGAACACATCGCCGAATACGTTCAGTGCGCGCTCCACTGACCTCCGAGCGCCGTGGAATGCGCACTGAACGCGTTCGTGTCAGCGGTTCCGCAGCAGTCGTCGCCCGGCCTCCAGCAGCCCGGCGTACTCGTCGTCCGGCACGAGAGAGCCGCCCGTCAGCCATGCGATGTGCATGCCGGAGTCCGTCCGACCTGCACGCGCGGGATCGGGGGCCCGGTCCGCACCGGCGGTGCCAGCGCCCGCGAACCGACCCGCCGACCTCAGCCCCGCGCAGGCGGAGGGCTCCAGGCGCAGCCCGGCGGCGGCCTCGGCGACGGCCAGCGTGCGCAGCAGGTCGTCATCCGTGACGGTCACGTACCCGTGCAGCAGGTGCCCGACGGCCTTCCCGACGAACCCCGATGGCCGCCCGACGGCCAGCCCGTCCGCAACGGTCAGCGCACCCAGGCCCACATCCGTCACGGCGATCCCGTCGTCCAGCCCGGTGAGCCTGCCCAGCAGGAACGCCGGCATCGACACCGGCTCGACGAACACGCAGCGGACAGCGTCCCCGAACTCCGTCCGCAGTCCGTACGCGATCCCGCCGGGCGCACCGCCGATCCCGCACGGCAGGTGCACCGTGAGCGGATGGTCCTCGTCGACCACGACCGAGGCCGCCGCCAGCTGACCCGCCAGCCGCCTGCCTGCGACGGCGTAGCCCGCGAAGAGGCTGAGCGAGTTCTCGTCGTCGATGAAGTGGGCGTCCGGATCCGCGTCCGCGGCGGCACGACCGGCGTGCACCGCCCGGGTGAAATCCGTGGCGTGCTCGACGACCTCGACCCCGGAGCCCCGCAGCGTGTCCTTCTTCCACGCCTTCGCGTCGTGGGACATGTGCACGGTGACGCTGAACCCCAGGATCGCGCCCATGAGGCCGATCGACATGCCGAGGTTGCCCGTGGACCCGACGACGATCCGCCTGCGCGACAGGCGCTGCCGCACCGCGTCGTCGAGGAAGACCAGCGGGCCGCGCTCCAGATCGACGCCGAGGTCCCGGGCGGCACCCAGCGCGACCTCGAGAACCTCGTGGATCCCACCGCGCGACTTCACGGAGCCGCTGACGGCGAGCGCATCGTCCCGCTTGACCCACAGGTCGTGCGGGAAGTCCTCCCCGAACTCCTCTCCCAGCGCGCGGCTGAGCGATGCGACCTTCTCCAGCGGCGATTCGATCACGCCGCCCCGCGCACGGGTCTGGGGGAACAGCTCCTCGAAGAGCGGCGCGAACCAGCGGAACCGCTCCTCTGCCGCGTCGATGAGGGCGGGAGTCAGCACCGGCGCGGCAGCCGTGGCGGTCGCATCATCGGCGCTGATACGGCCGGAGGCCTCCGCACGCGTCTCCGCCTTCGTCCGGTCGGGGATCCAGACGGTGGGCCGCGCGTCGATGAGTGCATCCAGCACCGCACGCGACTCTTCGCTGAGTTCGTTCCGCACCGCAGCCGCATCAGTCATGTCCGGAACGCTACCGCTGGGACTCCACTGCTGGCACTATTGCCAGATGACAGCGGACAGCAACGACGCACCGGACACCTCCACCACCTCTGAAGACTCGCGCATCACCACTGATGACTCCCGCACTGCCTCGGACGACCCGGCAGGTCGCACCGACCCGCCGCTCCTCGCGGACGAGCACGACACCGTCACCGGGTACATCGACTTCCACCGGCAGACACTCGCGTGGAAGATCCGCGGACTCGACATCGACCAGCTGCGGGCCACCCTTCCGTCCTCCGCGATGACGCTGGGAGGCATGCTCTCCCATCTGTCCTTCGTCGAGGACTTCTGGCTCAGCCTCTGCGTGGGCGGCGAGATGCCGGAGCCCTGGGCCTCGACCGACTGGGACGCGGACCAGGACGCGGACTGGCACCTCGCCGGCACCTCGGACGCGGACGCGCTGTGGAAGCTGTGGGAGGACAGTGTCGAGCGCTCCCGCGGGATCGTCGACGGCCTCGTCGCCGCCCACGGACCTGATGCCGCCATGGCCGGACGCCACGAGGACAAGGGCAGCGGCGAGCAGGTGACGCTGCGCTGGATCCTCGTCCACCTCGTCGAGGAGTACGCGCGCCACGTCGGCCACGCGGACCTGCTCCGCGAGGCGATCGACGGCCTGACGGGCGAATAGGCGCCGGACGCGATTGCTACTGTGATGTCATGCAGCTCACATCGCTCCGACTCCACCGCGTGTCCCTCCCACTCGTCACACCGTTCGAGACCTCGTTCGCCCGGCAGACGGAGAAGCACTGCTACCTCGTCGAGGCGTCGTTCGACACGGAGTCCGGACCGATCACCGGGTGGGGCGAATCCGTTGCGATGATCTCGCCCCTCTACTCCGACGAATACGTGGACGGAGGCATCGCGGTGACCCGCGACTGGATGGTCCCGATCCTCTTCGACGTGGAGAACCTCACGGCGGAGACCGTCGCCTGGCACCTCAAGCCCATCATCGGCCACCCTATGGCGAAGTCGGCCCTGGAGATGGCGGTGCTCGAGGCCCAGCTGAAGATGCGCAACCAGTCGTTCAAGGAGTATGTGGGCGGTGTCGTCGACTCCGTGCCGTCGGGCGTCTCCGTGGGCATCCAGCGGTCGATCCCCGAACTGCTCGAGGCCGTGGGCGGCTACCTGGATGAGGGCTACGCCCGTATCAAGCTGAAGATCAAGCCCGGCGCGGACCTCGAGCCCGTCGCCGCGCTGCGCAAGGAGTACGGCGACGACTTCCTCTTCCAGGTCGATGCGAACGCCGCGTACACGCTGGTCGACGCAGCGCACCTCACAAAGCTCGACGACTACGGCCTCCTCCTCATCGAGCAGCCCCTGGGCGAGGCGGACATCCGCCAGCACGCCGAGCTCGCGAAGCTCATGAGCACGCCGATGTGCCTGGACGAGTCGATCGTGTCCGCGGAGTCCGCAGCGGACGCCATCTCGCTGGGCGCCGCAGCCGTCATCAACATCAAGCCCGGACGCGTGGGCGGCTTCCTCGAGGCGAAGCGGATCCACGACCTCGCATCCGCGCACGGGGTCGCCGTCTGGCACGGCGGCATGGTCGAGACCGGCCTGGGGCGCGCGGCGAACGCCGCGCTGGCGACGCTGCCCGGCTTCTCACTGCCGGGCGACATCTCCGGGTCGAAGCGCTTCTTCCACGAGGACATCACAGAGGAGATCGTGCAGCGCGATGGCGCCGTCGAGATCCCCACGGGTCCCGGGTTCGGCGTGACGATCGACCCGGGTCAGCTGGAGAAGTTCCGCACGGAGACCATCGACATCACCCGCTGACTCCGGACCGACCGGGCACCGGACCGACCGGGCACCGGAAGCTCAGGCTGCGGAAGATCAGACTCCGGGTCAGCGCTCCTCGTCGCCGGTCGCGGAGTCTCCCCCGTCGTCAGCGTCCCCCTCATCCTCAGCGACGCCCCCGTCGTCCGTGGTGCCAGAATCCGCGCGCTCACCGGGAGTCGCGCCACCCTGGCGTCGCCTGCGGTCCTGCAGTGCGTCCTCGATCAGCGCGTTCACGTCGATCCCGCCGGTCGCATCGGTCACCTCATCGTCGATGTCCCACACTCCCGCGGGCGGGCCTTCTGCTGTGTCTGACCCGGACTCCGATCCTGGCTCCGGCTCCGGCTGGAAGCCCATGCGGCGGCCTGAGCCACCCGCAGCGCCGGCCTCTCCGTCACCGGACCTGTCACCCGCACCGTCACCTGCGCCCGCACCACCGTCGGTGCCGGATCCGGCACTCCCCCGGTCGCCCCAGCCGCCGAGCCGATCACTGAGCCAGCCCCGCAGCGCATCCGTGTCGAGCCCGTCGCCTCTGCGCTTCTGCAGATCGCGCAGCATCCTGCGGACTTCGTCCGGGAGCCTGTCGAACAGCTCGGGATCCAGCGGCGAAGCGCCCTTCGACGATCCGCGCGAGCCGCTGCCGGACGCGCCGCCGAGGCCGCCCGCACCTCCCCAGTTCGCCAGATTCCCCAGACCGCTGAGGCCGCCCATGCCGCCCAGCGCCTGCTGGATGTCGGCCAGCGCATCGTTCCATCCCGGTGCGCCACCGGTGCCGTCCGTGCCCGTGGTCGGGCGGTCGGTCGTACCGTCCGCGGATCCGCTCGCGACGGCCTCGGCGGAAGGACCGCCCTTCTCCCCGTCTCGCTCGAGCGGTCCGGCCTGCCTCGCAGTCCCGGCAGCCGCGGCCTCGGCGGCTCGCTGCTGTGTTTCTGCCGCGAGCACCTGAGCCTCCGCAGCGCGCCCCTGCGATTCTGCAGCGCGAACCTCGGCCTCCGCAGCGCGCGTCTGCGCCTCGACCGCGAGCTGTCGCGCCTCCGCCTCTCGCGTCTGTGCGTCTGCGGCGCGCTCCTGCGCCTCCGCGGCACGCACACCAGCCTCCGCGGCTCGAGTCTGCGCGCGGAGCAGTTCCGTCTGGGCGTCTGCGAGTGCGATCCTCGCACGCGCGTCCTCCGCCTCGTGCTCCGCAGCGGCTTCAGCCTGCTCGCGGCGCTCCGCCCGGTCCTCGGCAAGGTGCGCGGCGATCCGGCGCAGGCCGGCAAGCGCGGCGAGGACGACGGTGACGCAGCCTGCCAGCACCACCACGAGGAGCACGAGGAGAAGGATCTCGGGAAGTGTGGACTGGAGCATGGCTGTCCTTAGCGACGGCGACGTTGCGGACTACCAGTATGAAGGAGATCAGACGGGCGGACCCAGGATCAGGAGCACGGTGAACACGACGGCGACCGCCAGCACCCCTGTCAGCAGTGCGGAGACGGGCTTCCGGATGCCCCATGCGATGGGGCGCTCGAGCAGGGTCTTCGGCTCGCGACCACCGGCAGCCAGGCCCCACGCACCGTCCAGCAGACCGCGGCGCCTCGCCCCGATCTCGAACGGGATCGTGGCGTACGGAATGATCGCGGAGCCCAGGCCCAGCAGGATGGCCCGGATGCCCCACTGCTGCGACACCCCCACGAACACCGTGGCGACGCAGTAGGCGAGGAACATGAACCCGTGGACTCCACCGCCGATGCTCACCATCACCTCAGTCGACCGCGTGACGTACTTGAGGAACATCCCCAGCAGCAGGAGGGTCCAGGTGATCGCCTCGCCGATCGCGACGATGGTGAACAGGCGCTTGGGTGTCATCCCGTCATCGTCCCGGTCATCGTCGCGGACTGCACGCGGCATCTGCATCGCGAGAATCCATCGCTCAGTCCATGAGCACAATGCGAGCGGGCTCCGAGCCCTCCCCCAGGGAGTGCTCGGAGCCCGCTCGCTCGGCTCACCGGCCGGTCAGCGCGTCGCGTGGGTGGACCGCGTCAGCAGACGAGTCCCTTCCCGCTGCGCGCCGGGCTCAGCTGCGACGGCGGCTGCGCGTGGCGGCCACGACCGCTGCGCCGCCCACCAGCAGTGCTGCGCCGGCCGCGAAGAGCGGCAGCGAGTCGGCGCCGGTGCGCGGCAGCTTGTCGCTGTCATCACCGTCATCGCCGCCGTTGCCGCTGTCGTCACCGTCGTCACCGTTGTCGCCCTCGTCGCCGTCATCGCCGCCGTCGGGTGCGTCCTCGTCCGCGACGACGCTGAACGTGCCGCTCAGGTCCGCCGCCGAGGCCTCGGCCGCCGCCTGCTCTGCACCTGCGTTCGCATCCGCGGAGTCCACGCCGTCGACCTCGACGGAGTAGTCGCCGATGTAGTCGTCCGCGGCATCCGAGTTGGTGCCGTAGACCTTGGTGCTCGCCACGCCGTCGTCATCCGCGGATGCCGCGATCACGGCCTCTTCGGTGTTCTGACCCGAGGTCGGGGTGACGGTGAAGTCCACATCGTCGCCCGGCTCCAGGCCGGTCACCTGCAGGTCGACGCCCTTGTCTGCGTCCACGAAGTCGGAGATCCCCACCGTCTCCGGTGCGATCGTGAGCGCCAGGTCGTCCGATGGCTGATCCGACGGATCGTCCGTCGGCTCGTCCGTCGGCTGATCGCTCGGGTCATCCGTGGGCTCACCCGTCGGGTCATCCGTGGGCTCGCCGGTCGGGTCATCAGTCGGCTCACCCGTCGGATCGTCCGTCGGATCGTCCGTCGGATCATCGGTGGGTCCGTCGACGAGGTCGAAGGCCACGGAGTGCGCGGCGAACGCGATCGCCGGGGTGAAGATGTCGATCGACTCGGTCGACACGTTCTCGATCGTGTCGTCGATCGTGTGGTAGTTCCGATCCTGCTGGACGCCTTCGGTGCCGCCGAACAGCTCGACCTCTTCCGCGGTCTTGATCGCGTCCGCGCCGGAGAAGAGGCCGGAGGCGGGCACCCCGTTGTCGATGAACGCCTGGTAGTCGGAGCGCCCGGAGAACTCCGTGCCGACGTGCGGCTGATCGTTCGAGTCGAAGAAGTCGGTGAAGATCGCCTCGAGCTCAGCCGATCCCTCCGGCACATTCACTCCCGGGGGCAGCGGGACATCCGAGCCGTCGGAGTCGAGCGTGCCGACGACGTAGTTCTCCGAACCGATCATGTCGAAGTTCAGGTAGGACTGGATCCGATCGAGATCGTCGGCGGGCAGCGAGGCCACGTACTCGGTGGAGCCGACGAGGCCCACCTCCTCCGCACCCCAGAACCCGAACCGCACGGTGTGGTCCACGTCCGTCGGCTGCGCCGCGAGTGCCTCCGCCGCCGCCAGGATGCCGGCGACACCGGACGCGTTGTCGTTGACGCCCGGGCCCTCCGCGACGCCGTCCAGGTGCGCGCCGATCATCTGCACGCTGTCGTCATCGCCCGCAGTGGTCTCTGCGATGACGTTCCAGGTCTCCACCGTGGTGAATTCGGTCTCGAGGGTGAAGTCAGCGGTGATCTCCTCAGCCGGATCCGCCTCGGCCGCCTCGACCAGCGAGTCGCGCAGCGCCTCGCCATCGGCCTGCTGCAGTCCGAGGGTGGGGGCGCTGCCCTCCATCCGCTCACCGAGCGTGCCGTTGACCGGCCCGGCCTCCGTGTTGTAGATCACGACGCCGGCCGCGCCGGCCTCGGTCGCGCTCGCCGTCTTCTCACCGAAGGCGCACTCGCCGCGCTGGACCAGCACGATCTTGTCGGTCACGTCGGAGAAATCAGAGGGGGAGCAGCCGAGCTCACCTCCGGCGCCGTCACCGTAGGAGTCGTCGACCGGCAGCGCGAGGACTGCGTCGGAGAGTGCGGGGTCCGCGGCTTCCGTGTAGGCGAAGGCCTCGACGTCGTAGTCGGTGTCGCCCACGGTGAGCGCGACGTCCCCGAACGTCTGGTCTGCGACGTCGAAGTAGTGGCGGGAGACGTCGAAGGCGCCGGTGCCCTCGAGGACTCCTTCCACGTACTCGGAGGCCGCTTCGTATCCTGCTGTGCCCAGTGCGCGGTGGCCGTCGTCGGCGTTCGCGAGCGAGATGTCCGACAGCTGCTGCAGATGCTCCATCGCATCCGCGCCCGTCACATCCATGTCGGTGTGCTCCGTCGGCCCGTCAGGGGCCGTCGGCGAGGCGAGAGCCGGTGCCACAGTGGCCAGGCCCAGTGCGGCCGCCGCGGCGACCCCCACCGTGCAGCGCAGAGCGCGCCCGGCCGTTGTGTGTACAGGTTGCATGGTCATCCTTCCGATGCCGTGTGCAGAGGTGCTGTGCGTCCTTCGGGATCACGCGCCGCGGGAGTCCCCGCTCAGCGTCCTGTGATCGCAATCACACGATCTACACAGTAACGGAATGGTCACGACACGAGGTCACGAACCGATAACGAACCTGAGTGCGAGCTGACTTTCGGCCGTCGCTGCCCGTGGAGACGCTCCTCCCCAATCGATCAACCAGTTGCGCAAGTATTGAATTCACCGCGGTGGTTTCCTAGACTCTCCACGAACGCGGACCACCGCACACCGGACGAAGGATCAGCGCCCCCTCCGGGCGCTCCGAGGGAGCACGACACGCATGACGGACCAGCGACCGGACGATCCGGGGGCGTACTCCCGAGGACCCGCACTCACCCCGGACGAGGATCGCGAACCGCTCACCGGTCCCATCTACACGGTGTCGGACACCCTGTCCGGTCCCGACCGCGCGCTGGTGCGCCGGTGGCAGAAGCACCTCGCGAACGAGCGGCTCGAAGAGCGCCTCTACCGTACGCTCGCCCAGCGCCGCGACGGCGAGGAGGCGGAGATCCTCACAGCGCTCGCCGAGGCGGAGGCCCGGCACCAGCAGCACTGGATCACCCTGCTGGGCGACTACGCGGAGCCGCGCCGACGCCCGTCGTTCGGCACTCTCGTCCTCGCATTCCTGGGCCGGGTGTTCGGCTCCGTGTTCGTGCTCGCGCTCGCCCAGCAGTCCGAATCGCAGTCGCCCTACGCCACGGACCGGTGGGCGACCTCCCGCATGGCCGCCGACGAGACGATCCACGCCGAGGTCGTGAGGGCGCTCGCGCAGCAGTCGCGGGCCCGGCTGTCCGGCAGCTTCCGCGCCGCGGTGTTCGGAGCGAACGACGGCCTCGTGTCGAACCTGGCGCTGGTGCTCGGCGTCGCCGCGGCCGGCATGACCCCCGCCGCGGTCCTGCTGACGGGCGTGTCGGGCCTGCTGGCAGGCGCGCTGTCGATGGGAGCCGGCGAATACGTGTCGGTGCGATCGCAGCGAGAGCTGCTCGAGGCCTCGGAGCCGGACCCGGAGTCCCGCCACGTGATCCCCCACCTGGACCTCGACGCGAACGAACTCGCGCTCGTCTACCGCGCCCGCGGCATGGACGAGGACCAGGCGGCCTCGGCCGCCTCGACTCAGATCCGCGCCGCACAGTCGCCCGTGCACCGCCGGCCGATCGCCGGGCACCGCGGCGACCCGGCACCCGCCACGGGCACGGCCGACGACCACGAGGAGCTGGGCACCGGCCTGAGCGCGGCGATCTCGAGCTTCTGCTTCTTCTCCTCCGGCGCCGTCATCCCGATCCTGCCGTTCGTCTTCGGCATGAACGGGACGCCCGCCGTGATCCTCGCCGCTGCGCTCGTGGGGCTGGCACTGCTCGTCACCGGTGGGATCGTGGGCATCCTCTCCGGCCGCGCACCGCTGCCCCGAGCGCTCCGCCAGCTGGCGATCGGCTTCGGCGCCGCCGCGGTCACGTACCTCCTGGGTCTCCTCTTCGGGACCTCCGTCGCGTGACCGCCGCGGGTCAGAGCCCGTCCGGCACGACCTCGGCGGGTCCGCGATCCACGGTGAAGCCGGCCTCGTCGCGCTTCCGATTCACGAGCAGCACGAAGCAGCACTCGACGAACAGCAGGCCCAGCCCCAGCGGGGCCAGCAGCTGGGTCGGCCACTGCGGAAGCATCGTCAGTCCCGCGAGGAACGACGACTGGTGCACGACGTGCCACACCCCGTGCACCGCTGCCGCGAGGAACACGACTCCGATCACGACGACCTCCACCGCGACGATCACCTGCACCGTCCGATGACGGGCCTTCCCCGACAGCCGGGGGATCAGCAGATCCATGTTCGGCATGATGCCGGACCCGCAGACCCATGCCAGCGACGGGAAGACGATCAGGGGCAGCAGGTAGTTCTCCACGATCTCGAACCCGCCCGGGATCGAGGCGCCGCCCAGATTGCGCAGGACGACGTCCGTGACGATGAACGCCATCAGCACGAACACCGCGATCCCGCTCAGCACCGCGCCCGCAGTCGTCACCTTCTTGAAGCGGCGATATGCCTGCATCTCAGTCATTGTCGACACTCCTCACTCATCCCGCCAGGGATGGAATCCAGGTGACCAGTTCGGGGAACAGGATCATGACCACAGCGACGAGCGCAGTCGTCACGAGCGCGATCCAGACCGTGTAGCGGAAGACCGGTCCCGAAGGGACGCCCGTCGCCCCCGATACCGCGAAGACGGACAACCCCACGGGCGGCGAGATCGTGCCCACCGTGCACAGCATCGAGATGAAGACGCCGAACCAGAGCAGGTCGATGTCAGTCTCCGCGATGACCGGCAGCAGGATCGGCACGGTCATGAGGATGACCGCCGCCCCCTCCAGGAACATGAAGAGGACGAAGAACACGGCCGCCAGCACGAGCAGGAGGAGCATCGGACGATCCACCAGCGGTCCCAGCGCGTCGATGAGGCGGCGGGGGATGAGCGATAGCGAGACGAACTTGCTGAACACCTGCGCGGCGATGATGATCAGCAGCACCATCGAGGAGATCTTGACCGTCTCCGTGAGCGCCGTCGTGAGGAACTCACGGTTCACCTTCTTCAGGAGCAGGGCGGAGACGAACCCCGCGAAGGATCCGACTGCACCCGCCTCCGTGGGCGTCACCATCCCGGAGTAGATGCCGCCGAACACGACGACGACGATCACGGCACCGGTTCCCAGCGCGATCGCAGTGCGCCCGATCCCGATCGGCTCTGCGACGAACGGCTCCCGCGGCTTCCCCGCCTTCTTCTCATCGATGGCGTAGAGGACGATGACGACGACCACGTAGACGAGCATCACGGCGAGGCCCGGGAGGATCGCGCCCATGAAGAGGTTGCCGATCGCCGTCTCCGTCGCGACGCCGTAGATGATCAGGATGATGCTCGGCGGGATGATGCCCGCCAGCGAACCGGCGGCGGCAGCGGTCGCTCCCGCGAGCGGTGGCGACATCCCGTATCGCGTGAGCTCCGGCATCGCGACCCTGCCGAGCGCGGCGGAGGTCGCGGAGCCCGACCCGGACACCGCCCCCAGCAGACCTCCCGCCGTGACCGTGAGGGCGCTGAGGGGTTCCGCCCTGCCCCGCGACGCGCGGCTCACCAGGGTGAAGACGTCCTTGACGATGCCCGCCTGCAGCACGAACTGCGCCATGAGCACGAAGAGGGGGATCGTGGTGAGCGAATAGGCGGCGACTCTGCCGAACGGCTGGGGACCGACGATTCCGAGCACCATCCCCGGGCCCTCGAGCAGGAGGATCCCCACGATCCCCACCAGGAAGAGCGCGGTGTGGATGTGCGCACCGACCGCGAGCGCACCGAGGAACAGCACGAGGGTGATGGCGATGACGATCTCTGCACCCATGTCAGGCACCGTCCTCGAGGGCGCCGTCCGGCACCTCTCCGCCGGCGTCCTCGACCGCCTTCTTCCACTGCTCGGCGGCCTCCCGGCCGGGCAGTCCGCGCGCTTCCATCATGTCGATCCATTCGGTCCACGTGGCGCTCGCCGATTCCTCGATCGGCGTCCGCACCTCGTCGGGGACATCGGCGAGGTCGACGAACCGGCCGTCGGCCTCGTCCTCGTTGTAGGAGCGCGTCTCGTCCGTCCGGTCCATCCACTTGCCCGCCGCCTGCTCGTACGTGTCCTCGAGAGCCTGCTGCATGATGTCCCGGACCTCCGGGTCCAAGGAGTTCCACGTGTCGTCGGTCATGACCATGTTGAGATTGAAGTGCCCGAAGTTCACGCCGGTGAGCGTCGTCCGGTAGAGGTCCTGGAGGCCGTAGTTCCCCCAGTCCGCGACCGCGGCGAACCCGCCGTCGATCGTGCCGCGGCTCAGGGCGTCGTACGCCTCCGCGTTGGGGATCGACACCGTGTTCGCCCCGAAGAGCTCTGCGGTGATGTTCTGCACGCGTGAGGCGGTACGCAGCTGGAGCGACTCGAGCACCTCCGGCGATTCGAACGCGGCGCCCGTCGTCGACACCGAGTACTCCGGAGTCGTGTGGAGGGGCAGGGCCTTCAGGCCCTCCGATTCGAACTGCCACTCGTGGTACGTCTGGCCGTCGAAGAGCGCCTCCTCGCCTTCCACGAGGCTCTTCCACGCCGTGGAGCCGATGAGGGTGTCGGACTCCTTCAGCGGGAGCATCGTCACTTCGACGAGTGGGTACTGGTCCGGCTGGTAGATCGGCAGCATGAGCGCGATGTCGATGACCTCCGACTCCAGCGCGTGCGTCTCACGGCGCAGCTCGACGAGCTCGCCGCCGGTGAACGACTCGAACGTGACGTCGCCGCCCGTCCTCTCCTCGACCTCCTCCATCCATGGGATGGAGCCCGCCGTCCAGGCGATGTTGAGGCTGCTCAGGCCCGACGACACTCGCAGCATGGTCGGCTGCTCACCGGCCTCTGCAGTCGCGCAGCCGCTCACCAGCAGGCACGCAGTGACTGCCGCTCCGGCCGCCCTGACAGGCGGCAGTTTCCATCTCATCGCGATCTCCTCATCGAGTCCACGTGGTCCACAGTCGAGCGTCGCCCCCATCGGCGACCGCGCCACACGCTACGGTGGAATCGACATCCTGTAAAGATGATTTCACTTTTCCTTCGAGCGGTGTCCGTGCGACCCTCCGTCGTAGACTCCGTTCCACCGACCACTTCCGACATCCGAACGAGATGACCATGGACAGACGTCAGGACACTCCCCCGAAGCCGCAGCCCCCTCCCACACCACCCACCCC
>NZ_FWFF01000005.1 GCF_900163715.1 Brevibacterium yomogidense
GGCCCACCGCTCGGGCAAGCCAGATCAGATGTCACCTATTCGTGCAGCAGTCCCCATCATCCGCAGAGAACTCGACACTCTGGCCACGCTCATCTTGAGCCACCGCGACCAGGACGCAGCAGCAGACACCAACCTCGTTGAGACGTTGCGTGGGCTCCTCGAGCCCATCAGCGACGAGCGTCCCGGTGAGAACCACGGCGACACCGATGTCATCGACGTAGTCGACCTCGCACTGACTGACGCGTTCGTCAGTGCGATCAGCATGGCCCTGCTCGCGTTCGAACGGGGCGAGGAAGCACTGCTGGATGAGGCTCTCGCCACACTACAGGTCGGTCTCAGAGCCGCCAGCGAACTGAATATGATTCCTCAGTGGTGGTGCCATCGACTCGCGATTCACCTGCTCCGCGGTCTGTGGGATGCCAGTTTCCATCGCCTGATCCCGGAGGGCCCCCTCGATAGTGACGGGAGCGACTGGGCAGGGTTACGTGCGACCTTCATCGCATCTCTCTTCCGGAGGCGACGTTCGGAGATCGACCTGTGGCCCTCGCAACTCGCCGCCGCAGAGCGGGTACTGAACACCAGCGAGAACCTCGTGTTGTCTCTGCCGACGAGCGCCGGCAAAACCCGGATCGCCGAGCTCTGCATCCTCGCGTGCCTCGCCGAAGGCCGGCGGGTTGTCTTCGTGACCCCACTGCGGGCGCTGTCGGCCCAGACCGAAACGGCTCTGCAGCGCACCTTCACCCCTTTGGGGAAGACCGTCACGTCCCTCTACGGTGCGATCGGCGCCAGCAGCGTCGACGAGGACCTGCTGCGGGAAAGGGACATCGTCGTCGCCACCCCGGAGAAGCTCGACTTCGCCCTGCGCAACGACCCCAGGCTCTTAGACGACGTAGGACTTGTCGTCCTCGACGAGGGACACATGATCGGCGCGGACGAGCGCGAAGTCCGATATGAAGTGCAGGTTCAACGTCTGCTGCGCCGTCCCGATGCGGACACCAGACGCATCATCTGTCTCTCGGCGATCCTGCCAGAGGGAAACGAGGTGGAAGACTTCGTGAACTGGCTGACCGATGACCAGCCCAACGGTCTCATCGCGAGTTCGTGGCGACCGACGAGGCTCCGATATGGCGAAGTGATCTGGCAAGACGATCGAGCCCGCCTTAGTATCATCGTGGGCGACGAAGAGCCCTTCGTACCGCGCTTCCTTGAGCCCTTCGTTCCTGCGATCAGCCGCAGGACGACGCCGTTCCCCAAAAATCAGCAGGAACTGACGCTCGCCACCGCCTGGCGGCTCGTCGACGACGGGCAGACCGTCCTGATCTATTGCCCGCTCAAGGCGTCGGTGAACGCCTTTGCCAAGGTCATCGTCACCCTTCACAGGCAGGGAGCGCTCCGAAACGTCTTAGCCGGAGATCCGGACTGTCTCGCCTCAGCTATCGCGATCGGAGAGGAATGGTTCGGCCGAGATCACCCGATCCTCGCGTGTCTGCGACTCGGCGTGGCGATCCACCACGGCTCGCTCCCCGCGCCCTACCGAAGGGAGATCGAGAGGCTGCTACAGCGAGGAGCACTGAAGGTCACGGTCTCGTCACCGACCCTTGCGCAGGGGCTCAACCTCTCAGCGAGCGCCCTGGTGATGCACAGCCTCTGGCGCAGTCGGCAGCTGATCAAGGCGTCCGAGTTCCGCAACATCGTCGGCAGGGCTGGCCGAGCGTTCGTGGATTCGATCGGCCTCGTCGTCCACCCGATCTTCAAGGACGTGTCCCAAGGCCGGCGGAACTGGAGGCAGTTGGTCGAGGACACCGCTCTGCGAGACGTGGAAAGCGGCATGCTGCAGCTGGTGGTGAACCTGTTCGTCAGGATGCAGTCGAAGCTGGGCGTCAACGACCTGAATGCACTGCTGGACTACGTCGCCGGCACCGCGGCTTGGGACTACCCAGAAGTCGCTGCCGAGACCGACGAGGAAGCTGAGAGGGCCCGAACTGTGTGGCGCTCGCAGCTCGCCAGCCTCGACAACGCCCTCCTCAGCCTCCTCAGCGATTCCGTGATTGCCGAGGACGGATTTGAGCAGGCTCTCGATGACGTGCTCGCCTCCTCCCTGTGGGCCAGGAGCCTGGCTCGACGGACGGAGCCGGTTCAAACAGCGATTCGAGCCGGCCTGACCGCTCGCACACGATTTCTCTGGAGCCAGTCCACCCCAGCACAGCGCCGAGGCTATTTCCTCGCGGGAGTCGGCCTCGAAACCGGACGTCAACTCGACGAACACGCCCGCACCTTGGAATCGCATCTGCACGACGCAGAACAAGGCATTCAGCATGGCGACGACCAGGCCGTAATCGACGCCCTCACCTGCTTCGCCACGATCGCGTTCGACATCCACCCCTTCGCACCCCGCACGCTTCCTCCACAGTGGGAAGACATCCTCGCCGCATGGCTTCGCGGCGAGGATGCCGCCCAGATGGTAAGAGACGAGATCACGGAGACACTGGAGTTCATCGAGGATTCGTTGGCCTACAGGCTGCCATGGGCGCTAGAAGCGGTCCGGGTCCGAGCCACGGCTCACGAGGACCCAATCGGGGGACCCTGGACGTTCTCCACCGACGAGTATGGCCTCGCTGTGGCGGCAGTGGAGACAGGGACCCTAAGCCGCCCTGCCGCGCTGCTCATGCAGGCCGGATTCCCCTCCCGTGCCGGGGCTCTCGCCGCGGTCGCAGCCGCGGCCGGCACCTTCACTACCGTGACGGAGCTTCACCAATGGATGAACTCGGAGGATGTGAAGCAACGTGCGAACGACACCGACTGGCCGACCGCGTCATCCCACGAGCTGTGGGTTGGCTTCATTAACCGTAGCGCTGCCGCACCGGAGAAAACATGGATCCACACGGTCGAGGACGCGGCCGTGACGTGGCTCCGCGATCACCAGCCTAGTAGCGGAACCCCGTATCGGGCCGCGTCGCATGCCAGCGGCGAGACCGTCCTCGAGTCCGCGGACGGCCGACGAGCCGGTCTGCTCAAAGTGCCGCTCAATCCGAATCGGCGCGGCCTGCTGAGCGTCACAGGGGCAAGCGCCGCCAGCGTCGTCAAACTCAGCTATCGAGGCCCATCGGACCTTCACGCGGAGTCGTCGTCCCCAGACTGATGCCACGGCCTCGAATCACAGCCAGGTCTGCTTCGTCCCCGGAAGCCCGTCCGCAGCATTCGGAGCTTCGCGCACGACCAGGTTCGGCGGTGCCTCTCCCAGGTTCCTACCGAGTATGACCCCCATGGACGGGGCCGGGCTGACCCTGCTCCTCGGCACGTGGTCGGGCGAATCGCTGCGCGTGGCCGGTCACCGCGCACTCGCCCCGATACCGCACCGCGCGGACGCTCACTGGTGGCTCACAGCCGAAACCACCACACCGATTCGCCTCCGTGCACCGGGCCTCGACCGGTGACAGGAATCTCGACCGGTGACAGAAGTGCGGACGGCCTCACCCCTGCGGGTCGCGCACCAGCGTCGTGTAGGCCGTGAGGATTCGCGCGCTGCCCGATGCCAGCAGCTCCTCGACCAGCGCGGATTCCGTCTCCATCGCGTCCGTCACCTCGACGACCACCGGGGTGTCGACCGACAGGCGCGCCACGAGCGACCGCAGGTCCTGCACCTCACCGTCCACACTGCCGATGGTCAACTCCGTCGCATCCTCACCGCCGCTGAGCGCGAAGACGTGATCGTCGTCCTCCGGGACGACAGATGCCTCCGCCGCCTGCACCTCCGCGTCTTCAGAAGGCTTCTGCGCATACGACACCGCGAACGCCGTGACAGGACGCTTGTTGATGTCTGCCCCGCCACCGTCCACGTCCGGGCGCCACAGTGCTGCGCCATGCGCACCTGCGGCCTCGGACAGGAAGCGGGTGTTCACCTGGCCGATGCTCATCGGGGCAGCGGGATCCAGCTCGTTGACTCGCTCGTACCATCCTGCGAAGGCCTGCGTGAGGGCGACAGAACCGGTATCGATGACCTGGAGATCCTCCGCGCGCTCAAGCCCTGCTGCACCCAACGCACCCGCATCAATGAGGATGATCCGCGTCGTGAACAGATCCGCGAAGCCCCGCGCATGAGCGAAAGCCCCGGTCTCGGGGTCTCCAGCGACGATCCGCGTCCGCAGACCCAGCCCATCCAGCGCAGTCCCGGAGGCCTCGGCGGCGGCGGCCTCGAGCAGGGCGGAACCGACACCTGACCGTCGCTCCTCCGGCGCCACCTCGACGTGGATCCAGGCACGGCCGGGATGGGCAGGAGACGCAGCGATCGCGGCCGCGCCCACGACGACGGAGTCGACGACGGCGACGAGTGTGCGGGTGAGGGGAGACTCCCCCGGCTCCCGCAGCAGGGCGCGCGCTGCGAGCTGGGCGGGGCTGCCCGGGTCCGGGAGGACCTGGGCGAGCGCCCGGTCGTCGCCGTCTCGCCACGGGCGGATGGCAACGGAGCCGGTCATGCGGGGCTTCTCGGGTGTGCTGGGCGCCATGGGGGCCTCCTGAGCGGGGATGGACTGGCCGGGACTGCGTCGATCCTATCGAGGCATGCCACCCCTTCTCGAGGCACGCCAACCGGCTTCTCTGCGCGAGGGGCATGACCCGGCCGCCCGCGCCCGGTACCCTTCGAGAATATGAGCGCACATGACACCGATGCGGCGATGGTCACCGCACAGCAGGCCGCCCGGGTACTCGCCGAGGCGGCGGGGATCGAACGCCACGACATCGCCCTGGTCCTGGGCTCCGGCTGGGGCGGCGCCGCCGACCTGCTGGGCGAGACCATCGCGGACACCGCAGCCGAGGACGTCCCCGGCTTCCACGCCCCCTCCGTCCCCGGCCACGGCGGCCGCCTGCGGACCATCCGCCTGGAGAACGGCACGCACGCGCTGGTGCTGGGTGCGCGTCGACACTTCTACGAGGGCCGCGATGCCGCCGCCACCGCCCACGGAGTGCGCGTCGCCGCGGCAGCCGGCTGCTCGACGCTCGTCCTCACCAACGGGTGCGGGGGCCTCAACCCGGAGTACTCGGCGGGTTCCGTCGTCCTCCTCGAGGACCACATCAACCTCACCGGCGCCACCCCGCTCACCGGCGCGAACTTCGTCGATCTCACCGACCTCTACTCTTCGCGCCTGCGCGACGTCGCGCGTGAGATCGACCCGAGCCTCCCGGAGGGCGTCTACGTCCAGTTCTCCGGACCCCAGTACGAGACCCCCGCAGAGGTGCGCATGGCGAAGACGCTGGGCGGCGACCTCGTGGGCATGTCGACGGCGCTCGAGGCGATCGCAGCCCGTGCCGCAGGACTGGAGATCATGGGCCTGTCGCTCGTGACGAACCTCGCGGCGGGCATCCAGGAGACCCCGCTCAGCCACCAGGAGGTCATCGAGGCGGGCCAGGAGGCCGGGCCGCGGATCTCGCAGCTGCTCGCCCGCATCGTCACGAAGATCTCGGAGGGCTGAGGGAGTGCGCGTCGCCAGCGGCTTCACGTCCGGTTTCGATGCGGACATCGTCCGCGCCTGGATCGCCGATGATCCGGACCCCGTCACCCGCGCGGAGCTGAGCGAGCTGCTCGAGGCCGCGACGGCCGAGGCCGGACCCGCCTCCGCCGAGGCGCTCGCGGACCTCTCTGACAGGTTCTCCGGACCGCTGGAGTTCGGCACGGCCGGTCTGCGCGGTGAGATCGCCGCGGGCCCCCACCGGATGAATCGGGCCGTCGTGATCCGTGCGGCGGCGGGGCTCTCCGCGTTCCTCGCCGAGCACACGCAGGGCGGCGACGCAGGGTCCGGTGCTGACGCGGCCTCCGGTGCTGCAGACTCGACGCCGTTCACCGTCGTCATCGGCTGCGACGCCCGCTACGGGTCCGCCGACTTCGCGCGTGACACCGCCTCCGTCGTCACCGCTGCGGGCGGCCGCGCCCTGCTGCTGCCGGCGAAGCTGCCCACGCCCGTCCTCGCGTTCGCCGTCCAGCATCTCGACGCCGATGCCGGGGTCATGGTCACCGCTTCTCACAACCCTCCCCGCGACAACGGCTACAAGGTCTACCTGGGCACCCGCCCGCTCACCGCTCTGGACGGACCGGAGCCGGCCGCCCACGGCACCGGCGCACAGATCGTGCCACCGGCGGACGAGCTCATCGCCGACCGCATCGCCGCCGTCGAGGCCGTCGCCTCCGTCCCGCGCGCGGGCTCCGGCTGGGAGTCGCTGGGGTCGGAGGTCGTCACCGCCTACCTCGAGTCGCTCGCACGCCTCGCAGCCGTCGCAGACCCGCGCGGTGCGCTGCGCATCGTCACGACGGCGCTGCACGGTGTCGGCGCGACGACGCTCGCCCGCGGTCTGGAGAAGGCCGGCTTCGCAGACGTCCACCCCGTGGAGTCCCAGCGGGACCCCGATCCGGACTTCCCGACCGTCGCGTTCCCCAACCCGGAGGAGGACGGCGCCCTCGATGAGGCGACCGCCCTGGCGGACGACGTGACCGCGGACCTCATCCTGGCGAACGACCCGGATGCGGACCGCCTGTCCGCCGCCGTCCCCTCCCCCGACGGTTCGGGCTGGTACCAGCTGTCCGGCGACGAGGTCGGCCTCCTCCTGGGCGAGGCCGTCGCCCTCCGACTCGCCGAGGCCGAGGCGCCGTCGGACGAAACTGCCGTGGACTCGGCCGAGGAGTCTGCCGTGGACTCAGACCAGGACCAGCGTCCGGTCTTCGCGAGCTCCGTCGTGTCCTCGCGCGCACTCGCTGCACTGGCGGAACGGCACGGGATCGCGCACACACCGACGCTCACCGGCTTCAAATGGATCTCCCGCGTCCCGGGCATCGTCTACGGATACGAGGAGGCCCTGGGCTACTGCGTGGATCCGGACACGGTCCGCGACAAGGACGGGATCAGCGCCGCACTGCTGTTCGCCGCGTACGCCTCGCGCCTGCGCGCGGCGGGCCGGACGATCCCGGACGAGCTCGCCCGCATCCGCGCCACCGACGGCGTCTTCCGCACCCAGCCGCTCACGTTCCGCCTTGAGGACACCGCCCTCATCGCCGAGGCCATGACAGCACTGCGCGCGAATCCCCCGACAGAGCTGGGCGGGTCACCTGTCACAGAGGTCTTCGACATGACCGTGGGGTACGGGGACCTCGCCCCCACGGACGGGATCGTCATCCTCACGCAGACGGGCGACCGGGCGATCGTGCGGCCCTCGGGCACGGAGCCCAAGCTCAAGTGCTACCTCGAAGCGGTCGAGGACATCGAGCCCGTGGACCCGCAGCTCGCCGCGAAGGACCCGGCACGGGCGGATCCCCATGTGCTCGTGGGTCCGGCCTGGGACGTCGCAGGTGTCCGTCTCACGATGATGGCCGCTGACCTGCGCGCCTTCTTCCGGCTCTGAGAACGGGCACTCACCCTCAGCTCCGGCGGGCCACGACCCAAATCGTGACGCCCCACAGGAGGTTGACGGCCATCGCCTGGAACGCGAGATAGACGACGAGCACTCCCTCGGATCGTAGGAACAGCAGCGCTGCCAGGAAGACGACCATGCTGCCGGTCGCCACGACATACGCGACGAAGGCGGATGCCTTCCTGAGGATGGCCCGGTCGCGCTCATCGCTGGGTTCGAACACGCTCATCCGCCACAGGTCGGACCCTGAGCGACCGCGGCGCGTGAACACGGCGAAGGAATACTGGCACACCGCGGCGACGAGGAAGACCGTGCCGGTCAGCCACGTGTCGTAGACGAAGAAGAGCACGCTGCCTGTGAGGAACAGCAGAGTGAAGACGACATTGATCGGCGACACGCGGAATCGCTCCGGAGGTCGACCGCGTCCGCCGGATCGATGATTCGCCGATCCCTCATCCGTCGACATCGAAGACCTCCTCCACCGTCTCCCCGAAGAAGCGCGCCAAGTGCACCGCCAGCTTGAGCGATGGATCGTAGCGCCCCTTCTCGAGGGAGTTGATCGTCTGCCGGGAAACGCCGACCTCAGTGGCGAGCGCCTGCTGCGACAGGCCGCTCTCCGTCCGCAGTTCACGGATCCGACTCTCCATGTGTCAAATCTACTTGACAGAGGATCCACCTGTAAAGCACGCTTGACGGGTAAAGCGCACTTGACACTCTTGGGAGACCCTGTGGACCAGCTCATCGATTTCACCTCATCACTGCCCGGAGCGCTGCAATGGCTCGGAGTCATGCTCATCGGAGCGATCCCGTTCGTCGAGTCGTACCTGGGATCCGCGATCGGCGTGGTCGTCGGGATTCCCGCCCCCATCGCGATCCTCGCGGCGATCGTCGGCAACGCCGTGTGCATGCTCGTCCTCGTCCTCCTCGCGGACGCGGGACGGCGGAAGGCCGTCGGCGCTCGCGGTGCGAGGGGCACGACGGACGCAGAGGATCCTGAGCGCGCGGAGACCCGCTCGCGGAAGAAGGAGAAGGTCAAGCGGGCCTTCGACCGGTTCGGCGTCCCCGGCGTGAGCCTGCTGGGGCAGTGGCTGCTGCCGAGCCAGATCACGTCGGCGATGATGGTCGGCTTCGGCGCCAGCAGGAACGCGGTCATCGGCTGGCAGATCGTCGGGATCACCCTCTGGGGCGTGGGCTTCGGCACCCTCGCCGCCCTCGGGGTGAACATGCTGCGCTGACGCGCTGCTCAGCGCCCCAGCAGTGACAGACGGCTCAGGGTGCGGGACGCATCGCGCGGCGGCTCATCCGCCAGCAGGAGGCGCGCGGCCTCCGACCTCGCGTGCACGACGAGCGCCGTCTCCCGGTCACACAGAATGTCCGCGAGCAGCGCGAATCGCAGCAGCGCGTCGCGCCGCACAGCGGCCAGGTCCGGGACGTCCACGATCGTGACGGTCTGGAAGCTCTCCGCGATCCAGAGGTACTGATGTGTGCCGACTGCCTGTTCGCACACGGCGGAGAAGGTGCACACCAGCTCCGTGTCGGTCACGTGCAGCGCCTGGACGGGGATTCCCGCCGCGCGCACGACGACAGGCTGCCCAGTCACAGGCCGCGCAGCACGGTCTGCGCGATCACCCGCGCCATCCGGTCCGCTCCCGATCACCCAGCGGCCTGCGGCGAACCCCGTCCGCTCCTGCGAGGGAGCGGCACCCCGATAGTCCGGACCATCCCCGATCGGCACCACTGTGAGGTGCTCCTCGATGAGTCCGATCGCCTTCTCCATCCGATGGTGGAACAGCGGGTCGGGCAGAAGCTCCTGCGGCGGGTAGTTCGACGTCGCCACCAGCAGGATCCGATGCTCGAGGACGTGTTCTAGGAGTGCAGTGAGGAACACGGCGTCTGCGACATCGTGCACGTGGAACTCGTCGAAGACGAGCACCCGCACGTCACCCAGCATCTGTGACAGCACGCGTGGGAGCGGCGCTCGCTCCGCGGCGATCCGCCGGTGCAGCGCTCGGAGGAAGCCATGGAAGTGGACGCGCTCCACCTCGGTGGTGGCGAGCGACGCCGCAAACCGGTCGGCGAGCATCGTCTTGCCCCGACCGACGTCACCCCACAGATAGAACCCGTGCGCCGTCCCTGCCGTCAGCGCCGCGAGCGCCGCCTGCTGACCGGAATCCAGCTCCATTCGCCGGAGGTCAGCCCGCCAGCTGGTCGAGGATGACCTTCGAGCCGGACAGCCCCAGGCGCGAGGCACCGGCATCGAGCATCTGCTGCGCCGCCTCGAGCGTGCGCACGCCACCGGACGCCTTGACGCCCAGCCGGTCCCCTACGGTCTCCCGCATGAGGGCGACGGCGTGCGCGCTCGCTCCGCCCGACGGGTGGAAGCCCGTCGACGTCTTCACATAGTGGGCACCCGCGGCCTCGGACCTGCGGCAGGCCTCGACGATCTCCTCATCCGTCAGCGCCGCGGACTCGAGGATGACCTTGACGATCGCGGCGCCCTTCGCCGCGGACTCGGGACCGTCCGCCTCGGGCAGCCCCAGCCGCCGGGCGGCTGAGGCGACCGCACCCACGACCCCGCGGACGTCGGCCTCGAACAGGTCCCACGCACCGTCCTTGACGAGACCCAGATTCACGACCATGTCGACCTCCCGGGCACCGTCGGTCACAGCGCGCGAGGCCTCGGCGGCCTTGACGTCGGTCTGCACGGCACCGGAGGGGAACCCGCACACCGTCGCGATGACGAGGTCGCCCGTGTCCTTCAGCGGCAGCGCGGACGGTGACACGCACACGGCGAGCACCCCCAGTGCACGGGCATCGGCGACGAGCCCCGCGAAGTCCGCGGAGGAGGACTCCGGCTTGAGCAGGGTGTGGTCGATGCGGGCGGCGAGATCCGCTGCGGTGACGGCGTGGGTCATCGTGTCTCCTCGAGAGCGCTTCAGTGTGCGGCGTAGGGGGTGGGACAGGGTCGTATCGCGGGTCAGCTCACACGATCGAGGATCACCGAGCCGCGGCTCTGCGCCGCATTGCCGTCGATGATCGTCGCGCCGTCGAGCATGTCGACGGCCCGCTCGAAGCGGTTCGGTTCATCCGTGTGGAGGGTGAAGAGCGGTTCGCCCGCCTCGATCGCCTCGCCCACGACCTTGTGGATCTCGATGCCGGCGGCCGCCTGGACCGCGTCGCCCTTGCGGGCGCGCCCCGCACCCAGGCGCCACGAGGCGTAGCCCACGCGGAGCGCGTCCATCTCCGTGACGATGCCGGACTTCGTCGCGCGCACGTGCTGCTTCTCCCGCGCTGTCGGCAGGGGCGCATCAGGATCGCCGCCCTGTGCGGAGATCATCCGCCGCCACATGTCCATCGCGCGTCCGTCCTTGAGCGCTGCCGCGACATCGCGCTCGCCCTCCCCCGCGCGGGACACCATCTCAGTCGCGAGCGCGACGGTCAGCTCCACGACGTCCCTGGGCCCGCCGCCGGCGAGCACTTCGACCGACTCCCGGACCTCGAGCGCGTTTCCGACGGTGCGTCCCAGCGGCACGGACATGTCGGTGATGAGCGCGGACGTGCTCACTCCCGCACCGGTCCCGAGCTCCACCATCGTCCGGGCGAGCTCCTGGGCGTCGGGCAGGCGCTTCATGAACGCGCCGGAGCCCACCTTGACGTCGAGCACGAGCGTCCCCGTGCCCTCTGCGATCTTCTTCGACATGATCGACGAGGCGATGAGCGGGATCGAGTCGACGGTGCCTGTGGTGTCGCGCAGTGCGTAGAGCTTCTTGTCCGCCGGTGCGAGTCCGGTGCCCGCCGCGCAGATGACGGGGCCCAGGTCCTCGAGCTGCGCGTGGATCTCCTCGTTCGTGAGATCTGCGCGCCAGCCGGGGATCGATTCCAGCTTGTCGAGGGTGCCGCCGGTGTGGCCGAGCCCGCGTCCCGACAGCTGCGGGACTGCGACGCCGAAGACGGCGACGAGCGGTGCCAGCGGCAGCGTGATCTTGTCGCCCACCCCGCCGGTGGAATGCTTGTCAGCGGTGGGCTTCGACAGCGTCCCGAAGTCCATCCGCTCGCCCGACGCGATCATCGCCCGGGTCCACTGTCGGATCTCACCGGAGTCCATGCCGCGGATGCGGATCGCCATCGCGAGCGCCGCCATCTGCTCGTCGCCCACGCGTCCTCGCGTATAGGCGTCCAGCACCCAGTCGATCTGATCGGGACTCAGCGTGCCGCCGTCCCGCTTGGTCGTGATGATGTCCACTGCGTCGAACCGCTCGACCATGATCGTCCTTCCGTAGAAGCTGTGCTGGACAGCATAGAGCTTGGCCAGGCCTCCCACCAGGATGCGGGAGCAGTTGTGATGGGGAGGTTATCGCAGGTGGTCCGGGCCGAACGCGTCCGGCAGGACCACCGACATGGGCTGGACGCCGGACGGCATGTCGAGCAGGAGATCCGGTCCGCCGAACTCGTAGAGCAGCTGCCTGCACCGTCCGCACGGCACGAGCCGCTCCCCCTGCCCGTCCACACAGGCGAATGCGAGCAGTCTGCCACCGCCGGTGCGCGCGAGTTCGGACACGAGGCCGCACTCCGCGCACAGGCCCAGGCCGTACGACGCGTTCTCCACGTTGCAGCCGGTGACGACGCGTCCGTCGTCCACGAGGGCCGCCGCACCCACCGGGTAGCGGGAGTACGGCACGTACGCGTGGGCCATCGCGGCCCTCGCCTGCGAGCGCAGGTCGTCCCAGGTCACGGAGTGGCCAGGCGCTGCGATCCCGTGGTCGGGAGCCTCACTGCGCGGCACCTCACTGTTCGGCACCTCGCCGCGCGGCACCTCACTGCTTGGCATAGGCCTTGCCGTTCGCTGCGGGCGCGCGCACGCGGCCGACGAAGCCTGCGACCGCGAAGATCGTCACGATGTACGGGAGCATGAGCAGCAGGTCGCCGGGGACCGGGGTGCCCATCGTCGACAGGGTGTTGCCGAGGTTGCGGGCGAAGCCGAACAGGAGCGCGGCGAAGACCGCCCCCAGCGGATTCCACTTGCCGAGGATCATCGCGGCCAGCGCGATGAAGCCCTGCCCCGCGGACATCTCCTTGCCGAACGCCAGCCCCGATCCCACTGTGAAGAACGCGCCGCCCAGACCGGCGATGGCGCCGGCGATCAGCACGTTGATGACCCGGTTGCGGTTCACGGGGATGCCGACGGTGTCCGCGGCCTTGGGGTGCTCGCCGATCGCGCGGGTGCGCAGGCCCCACTTCGAGTGGAACAGCGCCACGTAGAGCACCGCGACGACGACGTACATGATGTAGACGAGGATCGACTGCCGGAAGAGGACCGGTCCCAGGACGGGGATGTCCCCCAGCAGCGGGATCGGGATGACCGGCAGCGCCTGGCGCGCGTTCCACAGCTCCGGGTTCTGCGTGAGCACCGTGGAGAAGAGGAAGCTCGTGACACCGACGACCAGCACGTTCAGCACGACGCCGATGATGATCTGATCGACCCAGTAGCGGATCGCGAAGAACGACAGGACGACGGCGACGAGCGCACCGGCGAAGGGGGCCGCGATGAGACCCGCGTAGGGGTTCTTCACGGCCGACGCGACGACTGCGGCGAGGAACGCCCCGGCCAACAGCTGTCCTTCGATGGCGATGTTGATGACGCCGGAGCGCTCACCGACGAGCCCGCACATCGCGCCGAAGATCAGAGGCACCGACAATGCGAGCGCGCCCGCCAGCAGCGGGGTGAGCGGAATGTGCCCGTTGCCCGCACCTGCCCAGGTGAGGAACGCGAAGAGGAAGAGGACGCCGAAGAGGATCGGGAACCAGATGCCGATCTTCTCGCGCTTCACGGCCAGCCAGGTCGCGACCGCGGCCATGGCGACGAGCACGATGCCCACGGCTACGGTGGTCGCCATCGCGGACACCGTGAGCGGCGGGATCCCGAACAGGTCGGTGCCCGCGGCGAACGAGAATGTGGTGCTCTTGCCCCCTGTGCCGCCGAACAGGCCGAAGAGCAGCAGCGTGACGAGCGCGAGCACTCCGTAGACGATCGGGAACTTCCAGTCGATGGGCGAGCGCAGTGTGGGCCCTCCGCCCGGTGTCGTCAGGATGTGGGTTTCAGTCGAGGTGCTCATCGTGCTCCCTTCCCAACCGGTGCCGGCAGTCTGAAGATCCCGCGGACCAGGGGCGGTGCCGCGATGAGGAGGACGATGACGGACTGGACGACGAGGATGATGTCGATCGGTGTGCCCGTCTGTGCCTGCATCGTGTAGCCGCCGGCCTTGAACGCACCGAACAGCAGGCCGGCGAGGAATGTGCCCACCGGACGGGATCTGCCCAGCAGCGCCACGGTGATCGCGTCGAAGCCCAGGGATCCGCCGATGCCCATCGTGAGCTTCTGCTCCGTGCCCAGCACCTGTGCCGCACCGGCGAGGCCCGCCAGTGCGCCCGCGATCATCATCACGACGAACGTCACGCGGCCCACGGAGATGCCGGCCGTCCGCGCCGCATCCGGGTTCTCCCCCACCGCGCGGAACTCGAACCCGAGCGTCGAGCGCTCGAGCAGCCACCACACGAAGACGGTCGCGACGACGGCGACGAGGAACCCTGCGTTCAGGCGGAACGGGTCGGGCAGGAGCGGGAAGAGCGCTGCCGATTCGTCGACGGCGCGCGACTGCGGGTTCGCAGAGCCCGACTGGCGGAACCACTCCTGCTTGAGCAGATAGGCGATGAGGTAGCCCGCGATCGAGTTCAGCATGATCGTCACGATCACCTCGTTGGCGCCCGTGCGCGCCTTGAGCGCACCGGCGATGCCGCCCCAGATCGCGCCCCCGACGATGCCGGCCGCGATCGCGACGAGCATGTGGAGGCCCAGCGGGAGGGTCAGCCAGTAGCCGATGAAGCCGGCGAAGATCGCGCCGAGGATGACCTGACCCTGACCGCCGATGTTGAAGAGCCCGGACCGGAAGCCCAGGGCTATGCCCAGTCCCGCGAGGATCAGCGGGACCGAGGCGACGAGCGATTCCGTGAACGGACGCACGGCGCGCACGAACGACTGCGCCTCCCAGTCGAAGACGGCACCGCGGAACAGCGCCAGATACGCCTCGCTCACCGTCCGCCACACGCTCACGAAGAAGTCGGCGGGTCGGGAGAAGAAGTAGCCGAGCGTGGCCTGCACGCTCGTGTCTGCGGCGGCGACCAGCACGGCCCCCACCAGCAGTCCGACGAAGATGGAGAGCACGGAGACCATCCAGGACCCGGAGAGGATGTCCCTCAGCACGGTCGGCCTGGGGGCCTCGGGCGCGGCTGCGTCCTCCGGTGCAGCGGGTACCGGCTGCCCGGTCGCGGTCTTCTCGGTCATGCCGGGTCCTCCTCAGCTGCAGAGATCTCCGTCGCGGCGGAGCCGTCCTCGACGCGGGCCAGTGCTTCGTCCTCCGGCACGCCCGCCATCATGAGGCCCAGGACATCGCGCGGCGTGTCCGCCGGCACGACGCCGACGATGCGTCCGCGGTACATCACGGCGATGCGGTCGGCGATGTTGAACACCTCGTCGAGCTCCGTGGAGACGATGACACAGGGTGTGCCGGAGTCGCGTTCGGCGATGATGCGCTTGTGGACGAACTCGATCGAGCCGACGTCCAGGCCGCGGGTGGGCTGGCTGGCGACGAGCAGGCGCAGCGGACGGCCCAGCTCGCGGGACAGCACGACCTTCTGCTGGTTGCCGCCGGACAGGGTGGAGATCGGGTCGTCGATCGACGTGAGGCGGATGTCGAACTCGCTGACCTTCTCTTCGGCCTCCGATCGCACGACGGCCGGCTGCAGCGACAGCCCCTTGGCGTACGGGGGCTGATCGTAGAGGTCGAGGATCATGTTCTCGCTGATCGTGAACGAGGCGATGACCCCGTCGGTCGAGCGGTCCTCCGGCACGAAGCCGATCCCCTTGCGCAGGCGCTCCTTCACAGACAGGCCCGCGAGGTCGTCCCCGTCCAGGGAGATCGTGCCGCTGCGCGGTTCGACGAGGCCCACGATCGCCTCCGCCAGCTCGGACTGGCCGTTGCCGTCCACACCCGCGATCGCGAGGATCTCGCCCCGTCGCACGTCGAGGCTCACATCGGAGACGACGACGGACTCCGACTTGTCCACGACGGTGAGCCCGCGCACGGAGAACGTGGCTTCGCCCGGGTCCGCGTCCGTCTTGTCCGTCGTGAGGTGGACGTCGCGGCCCACCATGAGCCCCGCCAGCTCCGATTCGCTGGATTCGGGCGAGGCCTCGCCCACCACCTTGCCGCGGCGGATGACGGTGATCCCGTCTGCGATGGCGCGGACCTCGCGCAGCTTGTGCGTGATGAAGACGATCGACGTGCCGCCCGCCTTGAGCTGGCGCATGATCTCGATCAGCTCGTCCGTCTCCTGCGGTGTGAGCACGGCGGTGGGCTCGTCGAGGATGAGGATCTTCGCGTCTCGGGACAGTGCCTTGATGATCTCGACGCGCTGCTGCGCACCCACCGGCAGGTCCTCGATGACCGCGTCGGGGTCGATGTGGAAGCCGAAGCGCGCGGAGATCTCCGTGACCTTCCGCCGGGCTTCGCCGAGGTCCAGGAGTGCGCCGCTCTTGGTGGGCTCATAGCCCAGGGCCACCGATTCCGCGACGGTGAAGACGGGGACCAGCATGAAGTGCTGGTGGACCATGCCGATGCCTGCGGACACCGCGTCGCCGGGACCGCTGAACGCCACCGGGCGGTCGTCGATGAGGATCTCGCCCTCCTCCGGCGCGTAGAGGCCGTAGAGGGTGTTCATGAGAGTGGACTTGCCCGCCCCGTTCTCCCCCAGCAGCGCATGGATCTCACCGGGTTCGACGACGAGGTCGATCGAGTCGTTGGCGGTGAACGAGCCGAATCGCTTGGTGATTCCTCTGAGTTCGAGCTTCACGTGCGGATTCTCCTGGAGTGGGAACACGGGGCGGAGGATGGTGACGGGCCCCGGCGGTCGTCGTCATCCGCGGCCACAGCCTAACCGACGGCTGGAGCGGATGGCGGCGCACCGCCGGGACCCGTATCAGGCCCCTGGTGGGGTCAGGGCGAGCTGGGGCTCTCGACAGTCACCTCACCGGAGATGATCTGCTCGCGCAGCTCCTGGATCTTCGAATCGAGCTCCTCCGGGACATCGCCCTCGAAGTCGTGGTACGGAGCCAGGCCGACGCCCTCGTTCTCCAGAGTGCCGACGTACGGCTCTGCGGAGAAGTTCCCGTTCGAGTCCTCTGCGATCGTGTCCTTCACCGCGTTGGAGATCTCCTTCATGACGGAGGTGAGGATGATGTCCCCGTAGTCGGTCGACTCGTAGCCGTCCGAGTCCACCCAGATGATCTTGGTGCCCTCTTCGCCCTGCGCGGCCGATGCCGCACCGAGGCCGACGGGGCCCGCGACCGGCATGATGATGTCCGCGTCCTGGGACATGAACTGCTCCGTGAGCGCCTGGCCCTGGCTCTGGTTGTCGAAGTCGCCGGAGAACGAGCCCTCCTGCGACTCCTTGTCCCAGCCGAGCAGCTCGACCTCCTCGTCGTTGTCCGAGTTGTACTCGTCGACGCCGTCGGCGAAGCCGTCCATGAAGATCGTGACCGACGGGATCTGGATGCCGCCGAACGTCGCGACCGTGCCGGTCTCCGTCATGCCCGCGGCGAGGTAGCCCGCGAGGAACGAGGCCTCCGCCGTGTTGAAGATGATCGGCTTGCCGTTCTCCAGCTCCGTCTCATTGCCGTCCGCGTCCGAGAACGTCGAGTCGATGAGGCCGAAGTGCATGTCCGGGTTGGCCTCTGCGGCCTGCTGGATCGAGTCCTCGAGGAGGAAGCCGACGCCCATCGTCATGTTGCAGCCCTGGCCGACCATGCTGTCGACGTTGGGGCCGAAGTCCGCATCGCTCTGCGATTCCGCGCGAGCCTCTTCGATCCCCAGTTCCTCGACTGCCATCTCGAGGCCCTCCGCAGCGGACTGGTTGAAGGACTTGTCGTCCCACCCGCCCGCGTCGGAGACGATGCAGCCCAGGTAGTCGGCGCCCTCGCCGCCCTCTGAGCCACCGCTCGACTCCTCCGGTGCTTCTCCGCACGCGCTCAGCGCGAGTACGCTCGCCGCCATCAGCGCCGTCGCCGATGCAAGATGCTTTCGCTTCACTGGTTTCTCACTCTCCATGAGTACGAGGACGGACCCACTCCCCGCGCGCGCGTGCGGCATCCGCCGACGACATCGATGGTGGTCCGTTATTCCAATGCATCATCCTCCACGGATTCGGACCGAATTCACCGGGCTTTCGCACTTGTCGACCCAATCGAAACACAATCGTTGTGAACTAGACTCGGAACCATGCTTCCTGAACACCTCCGGACTCAACTGTTCCCCGAGCAGTCGACCGCGAACAGCCCCTCACCCCGCCTGTCCATCGTGGAGCTCATCCACGCGAATCAGGTGCAGACGATGGTCTCCCGGACCGCCGCGGCGCAGTTCGCACACACGCACGGCCTCAACCTGATCGACTTCCACGTCGTGCAGTCGGTGATCTCGCTGGACGACGAGCAGGAGACGGCGACGCCCGGCTACATCGCGCGCGGACTGTCGCTGTCCGCGTCGACCCTCACCTCGATCCTCGAGCGCCTCGTCCGCGCCGGCTACCTCATCCGCGAACGCGACTCCGCTGACCGCCGCCGCATCTCGATCTACCACACGGACAAGTCCGCGCAGCTCATGGCGGACTTCTACCGTCAGCTCGCCGCTCAGTACGAGGCCGCGTTCGAGCCCGCCGATGACTCCGAGGTCCAGACCCACACCGCTTTCGTCTGCGAGCTCGGGGCCGCGAACCAGCGCGTCGTCGACGAGTTCGAGAAGTCGGGAGAGAACCTGCGCAGCGCCACTCAGGGCCGCGCGGCACTGGCCGATCCGCAGGCCTCCGCAGAGCAGCTGGCCCACGACCAGGCCGCCAGCTGACCCACTGACCTACTGACCTACTGACCGCTGCCACTGCCACTGCCGCAGGGCACCCCCACATCGACGCCGAGGCGCCGGGCACCTTCACCACGAAGGTCCCGGCGCCTTCTGCTTCTCCCCACCGATAGGATCGCCCCGTGTACGTGAAGATCTGTGGTCTGAGAACTGTGGGCGACGTCGACGCCGTGCGTGACGCGGGGGCCGATGCCATGGGCGTCGTGCTGAGCAGCACCAGCGTGCGAGCGGTGTCGGTCGAGCACGCGCGGAGCCTCGTCGCGCACGCGGAGGCCGTGGGACCGTCGGCGAAGCCGCTCACGACCGTCGCGGTCGTGCACGATCTGGGCATCGACGAGGCGATCGCGGCGGCAGAGGCGATCGGCGTCGACGTCCTGCAGCTCCACGGCTACTCACACAGCGACACCCGCCGCGCCGTCGAGGTCGACGGACTGGAGATCTGGCGCGCGACGTCCGCGGATCGCGGACCCACCGCCGTGGGCGCGTACGGCGAGGACGCGCTGCTCCTGGATTCGAGCACCCCGGGCTCCGGCACGACATGGGACCTCGGGATGCTCGCCGAACGGCCCCACGGTCGCTGGCTGCTGGCCGGCGGACTCAGCCCGGACACCGTTGCAGGCGCCATCGCGACCGCGCGTCCCTGGGGCGTCGACGTCTCCAGCGGCGTCGAAGCGCACCGGGGCACGAAGGACCACGCGCTGATCCGCCGCTTCGTCGAGGCCGCGAAGCAGACTGCTTCCTGACAGGGGCAGGCGAGCTGAGCCTCAGTCCAGGCCTCAGTCCAGCTCGTCCGTGAGCTCCAGCCAGCGCTCCTCGAGGTCGGCGAGCTCCGCCTCGTACCCCTGCTGCTCCTGCGTGAGCGACGCAAGGCCCGAGAAATCGCTCTGATCGTGGGCCGCCATCCGTGCGTGCACGTCATCGACGCTGCGCTGCAGCTTCCCCATCTTCCGCTCCAGGGCGGACAATTCCTTCTGCGCGGCACGACGCTGCGCGTTGGACATCCCGGAGCCCGCGCCCGAGGTCCCGGTCCCCGCCGCGCTCTGGCCCGCCGACCCTGCTGACCCCGCCGACCCTGCCGAACCGGCAGCCGGAGCCCCCGAGCGGGAGCCGGACAGGGCCTCGGTCGCGGATCCGCCTGCCGCGGCGCCACCGGCGGCCCGCGTCGCGGCCTCAGCCGCGTCCTGCGCCGCGGACAGCCTGAGGTACTCGTCGATCCCGCCTGGCAGGTGCCGGACCCCGGCCCCGCGGACGGCGAACTGATCGTCGGTCACGCGCTCCATGAAGTAGCGGTCGTGCGAGATGACCAGCAGTGTGCCGGCCCAGGTGTCGAGGAGGTCCTCCATCGCAGCGAGCATGTCCGTGTCCATGTCGTTCGTGGGCTCATCGAGGATGAGGACGTTCGGCTCGTCCAGCAAGGTCAGCAGGAACTGCAGGCGACGCCGCTGGCCGCCGGACAGGTCCTTCACCCGGTTGGCGAGCACATCGCCCAGTCCCAGCTTCTCCGCGAGCTGGCCGGGTGTCAGATCGCCGCCCGCCGTCTTGTACTCGGTCTTCTTCCGACCCAGGAGTTCGCGAACGAACTCGCCCATGAGCGGCTCGAGGTCCCGCAGCTGCTGGTCGAGGACCGCGACGGAGACCGTCTTCCCCTTCTTCACCCGGCCCCGTGTGGGATCGACATCGCCCGTGAGCAGGCCCGCCAGCGTCGACTTGCCGGCGCCGTTGCGACCGAGGATCCCGATGCGGTCTCCGGGTCCGACGATCCAGTCGATGCCGTCGAGGACCGTCTTCCCGGGGTAGTCCACACCCACATCGGTGAGTTCGAAGACGTCCTTGCCCAGTCGCGAGGTCGCCATGCCGACGAGCTCGACCGAGTTGCGCACCGGCGGGACGTCCGCGATGAGCGCATTGGCCGCATCGATGCGGAACTTGGGCTTCGAGGTGCGGGCGGGCGCTCCGCGGCGCAGCCACGCGAGCTCCTTGCGCATGAGGTTCTGCCTCTTCGCCTCCGCCTGGTCTGCGAGGCGGCGGCGCTCGAGCCGCTGGAGGACGTACGCGGCGTACCCGCCCTCGTACTGGTCGACGGTGCCGTCGTGGACCTCCCAGGTCTGGGTCGTGACTTCGTCGAGGAACCACCGATCGTGCGTGACGACCAGGACGGCCCCCTGGCCCGCTGACCAGCGGTTCCTGAGGTGCCGTGCGAGCCACGCGATGCCCTCGACGTCCAGGTGGTTCGTCGGCTCATCGAGGAACAGCACGTCGTGGTCACCCGCGAGCAGGGCGGCGAGCGCGACGCGGCGTCGCTGCCCGCCGGAGAGTCCGTCGACGGGGGCCTCGAGGTCGAGGTCGCCCAGGAGTCCCGACATGACGTCGCGGATACGGGGGACGGCCGCCCATTCGTGGTCGGCGGCGTCGCCGACCACCGCCTCGCGGATCGATGCGCCGGGCGCGAAGTCGTCCGCCTGATGCAGGTACCCGGTCGTCACGTCGCGGCGGCGGGTCACGCGGCCGGAATCGGGTTCGCGCAGGCCCGCGAGGATCGTCACGAGCGTGGACTTGCCGTCACCGTTGCGACCGACGATGCCGATCCGATCGCCCGCGTCCACACCGATCGTCAGCTCGTCGAGGATCGTCCGGTTGGGATAGCTGAGGCTGATCGTCTCTGCGCCGAGCAGGTGCACAGGGGTCCTTTCGCAGGTGGTGTGGAGCGGCCTCCAGCCTACTCGTCCGCAGGCGACGGGACGCGTCATAGGCTGTGAGCGGCGTCAGTACAGCAGCCCACGGTCAGCACGACGGAACAGCCCACAACGACGAAGGAGTCGCCCATGCCCCGCGATCTCACTGCTCTCGACCTCAGCGCTCTCGACCTCACAGCGTTCGGGGCCCTGAGCTTCGACTGCTACGGCACCCTCATCGATTGGGAGGCCGGCATCGCCGCCGTCATCGGTCCGTGGGCACGGCGCCACGACCCTGCGCTCACGGATGAGGAAGTGCTCGTCGCGTATGCGGAGAATGAGGCGGCGGTTCTGCGCGAGACACCGACGATCCTCTACCCCGATGCCCTGCGCGAGGCCTTCCGTCGGACAGGCGGCTCGCTCGGTTTCCCCGTCGCGGATGCGGATGCCGAGGCGCTGGGCACCTCCGTGCCCGGCTGGCCGGCCTTCGACGATTCGGTCGAGGCGCTGACGATCCTGCAGCGGCACTACCGGCTGATCATCCTGTCGAACGTGGACCGGGCCGGGTTCGCTGCCTCGAACCGACGGCTCGTCGTCGACTTCGACGAGATCCTGACTGCGGAGGACATCGGCTCATACAAACCGGACCCGGCGAACTTCGCCGCGCTGGCGGATCGCGCCGCGGACCTCGGGCTGACAGGCCGTCTGCTGCACGTCGCCCAGTCGCTGTTCCACGACCATGTGCCCGCGAAGGCGATCGGACTGCCGGGAGTCTGGATCAACCGCCGCCACGATCGTCCCGGCTGGGGTGCGACGCCCGATCCCCGCATGAGCATCACTCCGGACGCCGAGCACCCCTCACTCCTCGCCTTCGCGCACGCCGTCGAGGACGCGTTCGCGGCCCAGGGGTGATGCACCGCTGCGCACGATTTTCCAGTCCTGTTCGATCTAGCATGGATGTACTAGAATCACTCCATGAAGACGATCACGATGACCGAGTTCAACCAGAGGGTCTCCGCGGTCGCACGAGAAGCGATCGAGCAGGGTGAAGTCGTGCGCATCACGAACCGCGGCCGGGTCGTCCTGCGACTCGTCCCGGAACCGGACTCCGCCGACAGCCCGATCGAAGCACTCTTCGCGGCAGGGCTCGCCGCCCCACCCCGTCGCGAGCATCCGCGGATCGAGCATCGCGCACCCGTGTCCGTGTCCCGCAGCGTCGACGAGCTGATCGAGGAGACCAACAGCGATGCCGGCCTCTGACGAGATGCCAGCCTCTGACGAGCCGACTCCGTACTATCTGGACTCGTCAGTCGCGCTGAGGATCGTGCTTGGGCACAGCACGTCCGCCATCGACTGGTTCAATGACATGCGCGATCAGGGTGCACGCATGGTCTCGTCGCGGCTCCTGGAACTGGAGATGACGCGAGTCCTCCGCCGCGAATCCCTGCCGATCACATGGGCAGAGGAGTTCATCGACCGGCTTCTGCTTCTGCGTCTCGACGATGCGCTGCTCGTCGAGGCCGCGGCGATCCGTCCTCACATCAAGACGCTCGACGCACTGCACCTCGCCTCAGCCCGACGCATCGGTGCAGGGCACGTCACTGTCGCCACGCATGATGCGAACATGGCGCGCGTGGCCGAACAGCTGGGGTTCGCTGTCGTTGATCCGGTCGAATGACGCCGAGGCGCCACGCACCTCACTCCACGATGTGGGCGCCGCGAGCTGGACCGGTCGTCCGCACGACCTCCCGCACACCGCGCGATGCCTCCAGCAGCACGGCCAGCTCGAGCGCGTGCGTCGCGTTCTGCGCGAGGAAGCCGACCGTCGGGCCCGAACCGGACAGCAGCACGGCGTGCGCACCCGCTCGCCGACCCTCGTCCATGACGTGCGCGATGTCCGGCAGCAGGGAGACGGCCGCATCCGTCATGTCGTTGTGGACATGCGCGGCAAGAGCCTCCACGTCACCGGAGGCGAGCGCAGCGAGAACCTCAGTGGGCTCTGCCAGTCGTGCAGCGGAGCCGTCCGTGTCAGTGGAACCATCTGTGTCAGTGGAGCCGGAGCCGCCTGTCGCCTCCTGTTCGCGCAGCTCGTCCACCCGCCGGTAGACGTCCGGGGTCGACAGCTTCCCCGTCGATGTCGCGAGCACCCAGTGGTGCGTGCCCTGGGACAGGACCCGGGTCAGGTCGTCTCCGCGGCCTCGGCCCAGGGCGACTCCGCCGTGCAGCGCGAAGGGGACGTCGGCTCCGAGCGTGGCGGCGATCTCCTCGAGCACCGCGCGGTCGTCGAAGCCCGCCAGCTTCGCGACGGCGACGAGCGCTGCGGCGGCATCCGCGGATCCGCCGCCCATCCCGCCGGCGACCGGCACCTGCTTGTCGATCGTGATCGCGACGTTTCCGCCCCATCCCGTCCGCTCACGGAAGGCGATGACCGCGGCGAGGGCCAGGTTCCTCTCATCGAGGGGGATGCCCTCGCTGGCCCGACGACCCGTGACCGCGACGGAGTCCTCCTGGGCCAGCTCGATCGTGACGGTCTCCGGAGTGCTCAGAGCCTCGAAGACCGTGACGAGTGCGTGGTAGCCGTCCGGGCCCGGATCCCCCACCCCCAGGTGGAGGTTGATCTTCCCGTACGCGCGCGCCGTGACGGAGGGGTGGAGTCTGCGTGGGGCACTCATACCGCGGCCTCGGCGATCGCTGCGAAGTCGTCGACGGTGAGCGTCTCACCGCGCGCGCGGTGATCGATGCCCGCGCGGGTGAGTGCGGCCTCGGCGGCGGCGGCGGAGCCCGCCCACCCGGACAGAGCGGAGCGCAGGGTCTTGCGACGCTGGGCGAAGGCCGCGTCGACGACGGCGAAGACCGCGTCCCGGTCGCCGGTCCGCGGCGTGTCACGGCGCGTGATGCGCACGAGCCCGGAGCCCACGTTCGGGGCCGGCCAGAACACGTTCTTCCCGACGTCCGCCGCGCGCTCGACCGTGCCATACCACTGCGCCTTGACGCTGGGGACGCCGTACGTGCGGGATCCGGGAGGGGCGGCCAGCCGATCGGCGACCTCGGCCTGGACCATGACGAGCACCTGCCTGATGGTCGGGAAGGTCGCGAGGAAGTGGAGGAGGACGGGGACCGCGACGTTGTACGGGAGGTTCGCGACGAGCGCGGTGGGCTCCCCCAGGTGGTCGGGCAGTTCGGTGACGCGCATCGCGTCGGCCTGCACGAGCGCGAAGGGCCCAGCGGATCCGGACGCAGGGTTCTCTGTGGTCTCTGAGGCCTCTGTGGTCTCTGCGGTCTCTGAGCCCACAGGGTCATCCGAACCATCCGAGCGGCCGGCCGCCTCGAAGACGTCCGAGGCGAACCGGTGGACGGTCTCCGGCAGGCGGGAGGCGAGCAGTTCGTCGATCTCCACGGCGACGACCCGATGACCCGCATCCAGCAGCCCCAGCGTGAGCGAGCCCAGTCCGGGGCCGATCTCCACGACCGTCTGCGGTCCGTCGAGCTGCGCGGCACCGACGATCATCCGCACCGTATTCGGGTCGATGACGAAGTTCTGTCCCCGCTGCTTCGTGGGCCTCAGACCCAACCCGTCGGCGAGGACGCGGACGTCGCGGGCGCTGAGGAGAGTCGTCATGTCTTTCACACTAGTGGACGTGCACGGGAACACCAGTGCGGACGCGTGGTGGTGTCGCCTGCACCCACTAGGGTGAACCGCATGGATGAGTCCGTTCTCGCACAGCTCCTGGATCCCGCGGCGCTCGCGCTGCTCGAGTCGATCGAGTACCGGCCGTCGGACGAGCTCGCGATCGCCTCGCGCCTGCGGAAGGACGGGATGAGTCCGGACCTGGCGTCCGAACTCCTCAACCAGGCGCAGCTGCGGACCGAGGCCAAGGCGAAGTTCGGCCCGTTCGCCGCCTCCATGCTCTTCACCCGCGACGGCCTCGCCCAGGCGACGCGGCTGTCCGTCGCCGCGCACCACTCCCGTCGGATGCTCGCCACGGCACCGGAGATCGTCGCCGATCTGGGGTGCGGGCTGGGCGCCGATTCGATGGCATTCGCGGGGATGGGCGGTGCGACCCGCGTCGAGGCTCTCGACGCGGACTCCGTCACCGCGGCACTGGCCGCCTACAACCTCAAGGCGCTCGACACCGTGTCCGTGACGCAGGGCCTCGCCGAAGAGGCGGACCTGCAGCGCTTCGACGCCGTCTGGATGGATCCCGCTCGGCGCACGGGTGATGGGAGGACCACCGCCTCGCGCCGGCTCGTCGACCCAGAATCCTTCTCCCCCAGCCTCACCTGGGCGTTCTCCGTGGCGGAGACCGTGCCCAGCGTCGGCATCAAGCTGGGTCCCGCTCTCGACCACGCGCTCATCCCGGACGGCTGGGAGGCGCAGTGGGTGTCCGAAGACGGAGACGTCGTCGAAGTCGCGCTCTACCACGGTGAGGTCCGCGACCGTCCGGGCCGCAATGCGCTGGTGCACGGGCCGCAGGGTGCCCTCCAGATCCACGAGTCCGAGCTGCCCGCCGACGACGAGGACGGGATCGGAGACCTGGGCGAGTACCTGTTCGAGCCCGATGGCGCGATCATCCGTGCAGGTCTCGTGACAGCGCTGTGCGGCCCCCTGGGCATGCGTCGGGTGAGCGGACCGATCGCCTACCTGACCGGCGATCGGCTCCCGGAGGGCACCGCCGCCTCCGCCGTGGCGAGCTACCGCATCGTCGATGTGCTCCCGGCGGGCATCAAGGCGCTGCGGCGTGCGCTCGTGGATCGCGGGATCGGTCGCGTCGTCATCAAGAAGCGCGGGGCGGACATCGTGCCGGACCAGGTCCGTCGTCAGCTCAAGCTGCCCGCCGGCGACTCCGCCACCCTCGTCTTCACCCGCGTGGGCGAGGACCACGTCGTCCTCCTCACCCAGCCCGTGGCTGCCGGCTGAGCCTCTGCCCACACCGTGCCTCTGAGCGAAGGGATCCATCCATGACCGATACGCGCAGCAGTGTCCTCATCACCGTCGATGAGCTGGCGGGCATGCTCCGGGCCGATGCCACTCCCGCTCCCGTCCTCCTCGACGTCCGGTGGACCCTCACGCAGCCCGATGGCCGTGAGGACTTCGCCTCCGGACACATCCCGGGCGCCCGGTACGTCGCGCTGGACACCGAGCTGTCCGACCATTCGTCCGATGATCCGACGAGGGGTCGGCATCCGCTGCCGAGCGCAGACCGGTTCGAGGCGACCGTCCGATCCTGGGGAGTCCGCGCTGGCACTCCCGTCGTCGTCTATGACGATGTCGCAGGTCAGGGCGCCGCACGCGCCTGGTGGATGCTGCGCTGGGCCGGACACAGCGACGTCCGCGTCCTGGACGGCGGCTGGTCCGCGTGGCGGGCTGCAGACCTGCCGGAGGAGACCGGCCTGCCGCAGGAAGCTGACCCGGCGGCGGCTTCCGACTCAGCCGGCACCTCGGGCGCGGGCGGCCTCTTCGTCATCCGACCCGGATCGATGCCGTCGCTCACTGCGGACGAGGCCGAGGCGCTGGCCGGCTCCGGCAGCGGGGTCCTGCTGGACGCCCGCGCGCCCGAGCGGTTCGAGGGACGCACGGAGCCTCTGGATCCGCAGGCAGGGCACATCCCGGGCGCGCTCAACGCACCGGCCGGGGGCAACACGGCGGACGGACGCTTCCGCTCGCCCGCCGAGCTCGCAGAGTACTACCGAGCTGTCGGTGGACCGAGTGTCGCGGGCACACCAGACGTGACGAATCCAGACGGACCCGCACCTCCCACCATCGGCGCGTACTGCGGTTCCGGTGTGAGTGCGTCGCACACGGTGCTGGCGCTGGCGAGCATCGGCGTCGAGGCGGCGCTCTTCCCCGGCAGCTGGTCAGCGTGGTCGAACGACACCGCGCGCCCGGTCGCCACCGGCACAGCCGACGACGAGACGGTGCACCCGCCGCAGAAGTGACGCTCAGCGACTGACGCTCAACGCCGGACACTCAGCCCGCGGCGCAGTCGGGCGCATCGACGGAGAGCTCGACGGGCGAGGAGCCGGCCGCCTCCAGGTCCCCCGTGAGGTACTTCGCGACGGCTGCCAGCGCGTGCGGATTGTCGTCGTAGACCTCGACGATCGTGTCGGCACCCGCGTCCTCGGCATTCCACGGGCCGGTCGTGCCGACGACGACGTCCGCGCCCGCAGCGCCCTCCCCGGCTCCCAGGCTCACGGTCGTGCCGCCCTCGCCGACGGTCATCCCCGCGTCCTCCGCCGCCTCCGTGAAGGCAGCGCGCGCGGCGTCGGACCCACCGGTCACGGTCACCGCATCCGTGGGCTCCTCGATGCTGCACTCGCCCGCCAGCACTGTGAGGGAGGCGTCGGCCAGATCGGTGAGCGCACCATCCGCAGCGGCGGACGCGTCCTCGTCCGACTCTGCGCTCTCACCCGCTGCGCCCTCACCGCCGGCACCCTCACCGCCAGTGCCGCCGACAGCGCCGATCCGCGCCTGCCAGAGCTGCATCGCGACGACATGTGTCGCGGCCTCGACGATTCGCTCGCGCGGCAGATCGCCGCTCTCCAGAGCCTCCGACAGTGCCGCCACGGCCTCACCGGAGTCCGGCGGCATGAGTGCCAGATCCGCGCCGGCCGCGATCGCCTTGACGGTCTCCTGCCCCGACTCCTCCGTCACCGCACCCATGTTGAGCGCGTCCGTGACGGCGACGCCGTCGAAGCCCACGTCCTCGCGCAGCGCGTCGTAGACGTCGGGGTTGAGAGTGCCCGGCACGTCCTCCGCCCCGGGCAGGCCGATGTGGCCGACGAGGACCATCGGCGCTCCGGCCTCCGTCGCGGTGCGGAACGGCTCGAAGCTGTCTCCGGCGAGCTCGTCGAGGGAGTCCTCGGAGACGGGGAGGTCTTCGTGCGAGTCCACTGTGAGCGCTCCGTGGCCCGGGAAGTGCTTGGCGGACGAGGCCAGTCCGGTCGCGGTGTATCCGCTCACTGCGGCGTCGACGACCTCGGAGACCCGCTCCGGATCGTCGCCGGGAGAGCGCAGGTTGATGACCGGGTCGTCGGCTCCGATGGTGAGGTCCGCGACGGGGGCGAAGTCAGCAGTGAAACCCAGGTTCCGCAGGTCGGCGCCCTGTGCCTCGATCGCAGCGCGCGTGATGTCCGCGTCGTCGGCTGCTCCGGCCGCCATGAGCGGCGGGAACTCGATCGCCGCGTCGTCGAGCCGAGCGACGGGGCCGCCCTCCTGATCGACGCCGATCGCGACGGGCCATCCGCGATCGCCCGCGGCGGCCGCGAGGGCGTCGGTCACTCCGCGCACCTCGTCCGCACCTGCGCCGTCGGAGAGGTTGTAGCCCATGACGATCGCTCCGGCGAGGTGCCGTTCGCTCACGACGTCCGCAGCCGCGTCGACGTCCGTGCCGTTGTAGGTGAGCATCACGACGGACCCGACGAGCTCGTCGTCATCCATGTCCGCGACGATGTCGGCTGCCGCCTCGACATCCTCGTCCGTCACGCCGTCCGCCGGAGGTGCCTCCGAATCCGCGGTCGCGTGCTCGCCCGGGTCGCCTGCAGCAGCCCCCGCCGCCGAGGCCCCCGTCGGCTCCGGCGATTCGTCGCCCTCCCCGTCCGGTGGCGCCGACGAGCAGCCTGCGAGGACGAGTGCAGCGGCGGCGCCCAAGACGCCGAAGGAGGTGCGCATGGCGTCCATCGTATCGGCGGACGACAGCCGCTCGAACCGCTCAGTCGCGCAGGGGGAAGGCGCTGACGTAGACCCTGAACCTGCGGGAGTCGGCATCGGAGTCGGCATCGGGGCTGGCATCGGGGTTGTCCTGCTGCGCGGCATCGGTGTGGCGCTCGATCACCTCCATGATCTCGCGCGTCATCGTTCTCGCCTGCTCGGAGGTCAGCTGGGAAGTCGACGTCGTGTCCACGGACGCGTCCTGCCATGCGGGAGTCTCGTGCGCGTGGTAGCCGTGCCACGCGCGCAGCTTCTCGAACCGGTCCTGCAGCTGGTGGCCCATGAGCACGTCGAGCTGCGCCGAGGTCGCACCGTCCGGCTCGACGAAGGCGCGGCGGATCGAGAAGCTGATGGGCTTCCACCACCTCTCGCGACCGGTGCCCCGACCGGGGTCCTCCTCGACGAGACCGTGCTTCTCCAGCTGCCGGAGGTGATAGCTCGTCTGCCCGGTGCTCTCACCCAGGTGCTGCGCGAGCATCGTCGACGTCGCCGCACCGCCAGCCGTCCTGCGACCGACCGCCGCACGCATTCAAGCACCAGCACACAGACCCTGACGCACGCCGACCACGAGACCCTCATCCGCCGTCACCACACCCAGCGCACCCTCGAACAGGAGCAGCAGCGAGCCGAGGCGCGCATGCTCATGGCTCCGCTCGCCTGGTGACTTTCTTAACAACCCTCACCCCGGCCCTCGCGCGGGCGGGCACGACGTGCAAGAGTCGATTGTCATGAACGCCTCTTCTTCCGCGCCGGCTCGGTCCATCCTCGAGTCGCTGCTCGGCGACAGCGCCGCTCTCGCGGTCCTCACGGATCGGAAGCCCACCGTCACCCAGCAGACGCAGGCTGCCCACGACGCCCTCTACTCCGCATCGCACCCGCTGCCACCAGCGCTTCTGCACACGCTGGCCGCGGTGGTCGCGACGCAGCAGGGATCCTCCGCCCTCCTCGGCTGGCACCTGGCCCATGTCGACGACCGCGGACTGTTCGACGACCTCGTGTCCGGTGCCACGCCCGCAGAACCGCTGCTCGCCGCCCTGATGTCGTACGTGGACACCGTGTCCGTGTCCCCGGCGCTCGCCACCGCCGAGGATCAGCACGCCCTCGCATCAGCCGGCGCGGACCCGGACCTCGTCGTCCTCATCGGCCAGCTCGTCGCCTTCGAGTCGTACCTCATCCGGCTCGTCGCGGGCCTCGCCGCACTGGACGCCTCGACGGCGGCAGCTGCGGCAGCGGCGACTCCCGGCACGGCGACTGCCCCCGTCACTGCCGATGCTCCCGGCATTGCTGCTGCTCCCGGAACCGCCGCCGAGGTCCCCACCCCACTGCCCGACCTCGACCGCGATCCCCACTCCCGAGGCCGCACGGGCGACCGCTCTGCGCTCACGGCGACGGGACGGTCCCGTCCGACCTCCTTCACCCGCGAGTTCCTCGACTGGGAGCCGTGGCTCCCCGCGCCGGCCGAGGACGAGCTCACCGAGGAGCAGATCGAGTCCTTCGCCTCGAAGGCGACGACCCGCAGCGTGTACTTCCGCCTCATCGCCCGCACCCCGGGCGTCACACTCGCGCGCTCGACGCTCGACAACGCGGTCTTCACGTCGAAGGAGGGCCTGGAGAAAGGCGAGCGGGAACTCGCCGCGGCGGTCTCCAGCAAAGTCAACGACTGCGTGTACTGCGCGTCGGTGCACGCGCGGAAGGCCGTGCAGCGCACGCATCGCGACGAGGACGTGGACCGCATGCTCGCCGTCGAGCTGGACCGCGACGCGGACTGGGTCGCGGCGGACGTCACCGCACTCGCCGCCGGTCAGGACGACCGCTGGACCGTGCTCATCGAGACCGCGGCACGGCTCGCTGCGCTGGTGCCCGAGTTCGTCGCCGAGGACGCTGACCGTCTCCGCCGAATCGGCCTCACCGACCTGGAGATGGTCGACCACATCGCCTCGACCGCGTTCTTCGGCTGGGCAAATCGCCTCATGCTCACCCTCGGCGAGCCCTACTGGCCGGAGACAGAGGCAACGGCATGACTGGTTCGTCGGATCGATCAGACGCGGCCAGCACCACTCATGTCACGCGGACCGCTCGGGCCGCCCAGCAGTTCGATGCCGTGTTCGTGGGCGGCGGCCCCCGCGCAGTCGCGACCCTCATCCGCATGGCGGCGCGGCTCCGTCACGAACTCGACGGTGCCGTGTCCGCAGATGAGGGCGACCCGACCCCCGCTCGCCGGCCACTGCGCATCGCGATCGTCGACGCCCTCGAAGTCGGATCCGGCGCCACCTGGCTCACGACGCAGCCCGCGCAGTACCTCAACAACACGACGGCCTCCGCCACGACGCTGTTCCCAGACGAGTCGACGAACATGAGCGGTCCGCCGTCGCCCGGCCCCGACCTCGTCGACTGGATGCGGCAGGTCGCGGACGCAGGTTCGCACCCGGCCGGTGACTGGGTCGTCGAGGAGGCGCGCGACCTCCGCGCCCTCGACTTCACGTCCCGGCGGCTCCAGGGCGTCTACTACCGCGACCAGCTGGCCGCGGCGATCGAGGCAGGCGGTTTCGAGGTGGAGCAGTTCGTCACCACTGCCCACGACCTCGAGCCCGTCGAGGTCGAGCCGTTCTCCGGCGACCCGCTCACCGCTGTCGTACTGGCCGACGGCACCAGGCTGGCGGCGCCGACCGTCGTGCTCGCACAGGGAATGGTGCAGTCGCTGCCGGACACGGAGGTCGCCGGGCTGACGCGCTTCGCGGACGAGCACGGCCTCCTCTATGTGGCTCCGGGCATGCCCGCCGAGCGGGACTTCACGGGGCTCCCCGCTGGCCAGACGGTGATCGTCCGTGGTCTGGGAGCGAACTTCTTCGACGTCATCGGCGGGCTGATTGCGGAGTGGGGCGGGGCCTTCGAACCCGTCGCAGGCGACCCGCACGGCCGCCTGCGCTACCTGCCGACCGGACGCGAACCGCACCTGGTCGCCGGCTCACGTCGCGGCATGCCGTATCGGACGAAGCCGATCCCCTACGCCGAGCAGCGTGACGTCACACCGCGCTGGGCGACGCCCGACTGGTTCGAGGAGCTCTCCCACCGTCGCGGCCTGGACTTCGCCACCGAGGTCTGGCCCACGATCGCCAAGGAGATCGCCGACCAGTACCTCAGCGCTCTCGCCGCCTGGAGGCCCGAGGCCATAGCAGCGGCGGCAGCCCCCGGACCCGAGCGATCCGCGGGCTCGGAGCAGGCGATGACCGGCACCTCGGGCGCGGTCGGGTCCTGGTCCGCAGTCAAGTCATGGTCCGCAGTCAAGCCCTGGATCGCGGACCTCGAATCCGCACGGACTGCCGAGGACGTGGAGCGCGTCCTCACTGACCACGTCGTCGACCCGCGCTGGTCCTGGAACATCGCGGATCTGCGCTGGCCCACCCGCGGCTGCAGCGTCACGTCCGACGAGTGGCGGGAGTTCGTCGCCGCGATGGTCGAGGATGAGCTCGCGTCGATGAGTGAGCCGGCCCGCCACCCCCGTGCGGCGGTCAACCGGGTCATGAGCATGCTGCGCGGCTCGGCACACCGTCTGGGGGCCGTGGGAGCGATCGCCGGCACCTCGCTCGTGCGCGACCTGCAGGGCTGGTTCGACGCGGACGGCCTGTTCCTCGCGTCGGGACCGCCGTCGGTGCGCGTGCGGAAGGTGCTCGCCCTCATCGATGCCGGGGTCATCGACCTGCTGGGACCGGAGACGGTGGTGCGCGCGGACGCCGACTCCGGCCGCTTCCGCGCCGAGTCGCTCATCACCCGGCGTGCGGTCGAGTCAGGAGTGCTGGTCGAGACCCGCATGTCGAAGGGGCGCGTGCCGGATACGAACGACCCGCTGCTGCGGTCGCTGCTCGACTCCGGTCGCGCGCGGATCCACCAGGTGGACGGCGTCATGACCGATTTCATCGAGGCGACCCGTGCGGAGGCCGCCGAGGCGGTGAGGACGGGGCACAACCTCGTCGCCGCATCCGGTGAGGTCGATGAGTCCGTCATCGTGCTGGGCATCCCTGCGTCGACGACGCAGCCGGGCAGCGCGATCGGCGCGACTCCGGGGCTGCCCTCACCGCTGCTGGCGGGTGCGGACATCGCCGCGAAGCAGGTTCTCCGTCGCGCCGAGCGCGTGCAGCTGGGGTGACCTCGGGTGCTTCGGCTGGCGGCGAGTCGGTTCGGAACGGGGCTGTTCTGAGCAGTGGACCACGGTTCGCGGCGCCGAGCGCGTCACCTGTGTTCATCCGGCACCGTTCACCGTGACTTAGGATTCGACACATGGTTGATTTCGCACGGTCGGAGCGATCGACGCTGGGCGTTGAGTGGGAGCTCGGGCTCGTCGACCCCACGACGCTGGACCTCGTCCCTCGGGCGGGTGAGGTCCTCGACGCGATCGCGGGCACGCCCCTGGCCGATCGGGTCGTGGGTGAGATGCTCACGAACACCATCGAGGTCGTCTCCGGTGTGCATCGTTCCGTGAGCGGTGTCGCCGGCGACCTCGAGGACGCGATCGGGCAGCTGCGGCCGGTGCTGGACGAGCTGGGGCTCGAGCTCCTGTGCGCGGGCACGCATCCGTTCGCGCTCTGGCAGAACCAGGAGATCACCGGCCACGCGCGGTACGCCGAGCTCATCAACCGCACCCAGTGGTGGGGGCGCCACATGCTGATCTACGGCGTGCACACGCATGTGGGCATCGATGACCGTGACAAGGTGCTGCCGATCCTCGCGGCGCTCACCTGCTACGTCCCGCACCTCCAGGCGGCGGGTGCGACATCGCCGTTCTGGGAGGCGACGGACACCCACTACGCGTCGAACCGCGCGATGATGTTCCAGCAGCTCCCGACCGCCGGGCTGCCCTACCTCTTCGACGACTGGGCGGGCTACGAGTCCTACATCGCGGATATGAAGAGGACCGGCGTCATCGACGAACTGACGGAGATCCGCTGGGACCTGCGGCCCGCCCCCCATTGGGGCACCGTGGAGGTCCGTGTCTGCGACGGCCTGTCGACCCTGTCGGAGATCACTGCGGTCACGGCGTTCGTGCAGTGCCTGGTCGACGACTTCTCTGCTCGCCTGGACGCGGGCGAGACCCTGCCGACGATGCCGGACTGGTTCCACGTCGAGAACAAGTGGCGCGCTGCGCGATACGGCATGGACGCGATCATCATCGAGGATGCTGCTGCGAACGAACGCCTTGTCACAGAGGTCATCGCGGATGAGGTCGTGCGCCTGCGCCCCGTCGCCGTGCGGCTGGGGTGTGTCGAAGAGCTCGAGCTGATGAACGGATTCGCCACATGGGGAGCCGGGTACCAGCGCCAGCGGGCCAGGCTGGCCGAGACCGGTTCGCTCACCTCTGTCGCCGAGCTGCTGGTCTCCGAGTTCCGCGCCGGCAAGCCGTAGCGGATAGGCCGCAGGGCACTTCCCTTCTTTCCCGATCAGAATGGCGGGGGGTCGTTCTCTTCTGCTGCCGTGCCGGAGTCCTGTGGCTCACGGGAGTCGTATGACTCACGGAAGTCGTGCGTCGTGCCGGAGTCCTGTGGCTTATGGGAGTCCGGTGGATCGCTCGGAGGATCTGCCGAGTCCCCGCGGAGGGAAGCCATCCTTCGACGGAGCTCCTCAGGCCAGGGAGGCGTCGCATCCGCCGGCGGAATCTGTCCGAAGGACACCACCAGATCGGGAACCCTGTCCGCCATGCGATCGTGCAATTCTGTCGCCAGCCGGTCCTCGATGACGGAGGCGCTGCGCGCGAGCTTCCCTGTGGACCGTGGTCCTCGCACGGAGTTCTCGCCGGATGTGAACTCGCCAGACTCGCGGTCCCCGGGCTCGCGGCCCCCAGGTTCGCACTCCCCCGACTGCCGGGCTTCGTCGTACGTGGCCGCAAGCTCGTCGATCTCGCCGCGCCTCGCCGCCCGCTGTGCTCTCGATCCGAAGAGCGGACTGTGAAGACTGCTGGTCACACCGCGCTCATACTCGTAGACCGTCGTCGTCATGGGAATGATCGTCCGCATCGCGATGCTGGACTCGCCGCGCTTCGATGGAGCAGCTGACTGGTCGCCTTCCGGTGGGTCCTCCGTCCTCTGGCTCACCGACTGGCGACTCACGGACTGCTGGTTCTGGGACTGCTGGCTCACTGACTGATGGGGCACGGACTGCTGGGGCGCGGACTGCTGACGTGTCCGCAGATCCTGACGGCGTCGCTCCACATCCGCCCGCAGCAGTGACACGAGGCGCTCGTCCCGAGTCACCCTCTCATCCCGTCTGGCGACGTCGAGCGACCGTCGTCCAAGACGCGCCTCCCACTCTTCCAGTCGCACGCGCTCTTCCGCCGGCCACGCTTTCACGCGCTGCCACTCTGCTTCGAGAGCCGCCTCCCGCACAGAGCGTGCCGCTGCCTGCTCCGCGTAGCGCCTTTCGCGCTTGGCTTCCTCCTCCTGGAGTTCCCGCCACGCTCCGGCGAGCACCGCATCGGCCGCGTCCGCACCCGTCAGCGGATCCGTGACGACACGTTCTCTCATGACGCGGCGCGCTTCAGCCCTCTCCGGAGAATCCTCCACCGCGCATGCGTCGCTGAGGATGCCTCCGTCGTCCACGGAAGGAGCCACTGTCGTGTCAGTGGTGCCGATGGACATGATCCATTCGATCTCATCCGCAGTGGTCCGTCGCATGCGCAGGCGGCCTTCGGTCTTCGCCTGGTGGTGCCGTTTGCACAGCGGGTGGAGATTCGCCGGTTCGGTCCGACCTCCGAGTTCCGGCTCGTGATGGTTGAACGGTATGCCGTGGTCGATCTCGCATTCGAGTGCTGGACGCGAGCAGCCTGGTGCCGTGCAGGTCTGCCATTTGCCTCGGACTGCGATCCTCGTGGCGCGGTCTGCTTCGTACTTCAGCGCCGTGTCGTCGAGGACTCTGCCCGTCGTGGGATCTGTGAGCATCCGATACCAGACGGTGGAGCTGGAGGCGACCATACGGGCCATATCCGCCGGAACGGGGGCCCCAGCGATCGTTCCGGGCCGGTCGTCCAGGCCCATGAGCGTGGTCATCGGCACCGTCACGACCACAGACGCGTGCTTGCGCAGAACGGACGCTTCATCAGAGAAGGCGATACCAACGCGGTACCGGGTCTTCGTGCCGTCCTCGTCGTCGATTTCCTCGAGCACCGTCTCAGTCCGCGGGGTGGCACCGGTGATCACGTCGAACATCATCTGCCGGATCTGCCGCTCATCTTTCACCGCCAGCGACCCGAGGGGCGGGAGTTCGTCCGCCGCGGTCATCGGTGTGATTGATTCCGGCACCGAGGCCGAACTCACGTCCGAAGCTGCGCTCCAGTCCGAAGGCGCGCCCGCAGCCGCAGTTGAGTCCGCAGCCGAACTCAAGCCTGAGTCCGAGCCCGAGTCCGAGCCTGAGACTGAGCCTGAGTCTGAGGCTGGGTCTGGGTCTGGGTTCGAGTCGACTGTCTTGTCGATGGGAGTGACGTCCACGTTCGCGAACTGACGCTTCAACGCTGCGGCGGAGAGCGCATAGCCCTCCTGGAACCATGCGTGCACGAGTGGGGTGGGTCCCCGGATGGAGCCGACAGATTCCCCGTCAGGCAAGTCCTCCACCCATGCGGTCCGCCGCGAACGCACCTTCGCAGCGAGCACCGGCTTGTCCACCAGATCGGCCAAGAAGCGGCACACTCGAAGGGTGAACTGCCCCAGTGAGTACCGGGGATCCAACCCGACGATGAACACATCAAGCGCACGCAGATGTGGAAGCGACAGGCTCTCGATCCGCCGTACGATGGCTTCCCACCGATTGAAACGCAGGCGCCCTTCAAGAATCGCGCTCAGCGTGAGCGGCACGCCGACGTACGCGGTGATCGCCTGCCCGACGCGCTTCCGCGCCGTGCCGGTGCGCGTGCTCAAACGCGCACTCAGGGTGGCTTCATGCTCTGTCGTGAGCAGATACTCCGCATGGGCCCCGAACGCTTCGTAGCTCTCAGCCAACTGCGCATACTGCTCTGAGGTGCAGTCATCCTCATCGGACTCACAGTCCTCGAAGAGGTTCTCCATCCTCTGGCGCGAAGATTCCTCCGCCCGCGCCAGGGAGAGCGCAGTCGTGGCGAGGTCGACGAGTTCCAAGCCGCGGAGTCGATCCAGCGCGACCGACCGGGACGAGAGCCGCTCCGCACACGACGCCGCAGCACCGGGCCGAGGTTCAGATCCATGCTCAGCACTGGCACTGGCACCAGCCTCAAAACTAGTCTCGACGCCAGCACCAGGTGATTTGTCGCCGGAGGCTCCTTCGCACGTGCTCCACGGCGAGACGATCGCGCTCCAGTCCAGGTACTCGAGGCCACCGAGTACCGGATGTCCTAAATCCAGCGTCTCATAGAGTGCGTCCACGCTCGCGATCGGAGGAATGGCGACAAGGGGCTCGACACGACGCTGGGCACCAGGGAAGGGCTCAGACCGGTCCGCACCTTCCGCCATGCCACTCACCCGCCTCACGCCTCGTTGCGCATCTGCAGTTGATCGACTTCGATCGAACTCCTGTTCTATTCTAGATCAGAACAGACGAGCGCACAAGAGTGTTCGGGTGAGTTCTTCATCGAGGGGTGTGGATTGCAGAGATTGGATTGCAGAGATCAGTGGCGGGGTGATCACGGTGCTGCGTGGCGGCTCGCTCTCACAGTCGTTTCCGGCTGACGAACCACCAGCTCCACAGCGTCGATCGGCTAGCTCTTCCGTGAAAGCCTGGCCGATACGGATTGAATGCGGGCGCGCAGGAGTCGCTGCAGCAGCGCCGGGTACAGGTGCACGAGCAGTCCGAGTGCAACCAGCCACGCAGCGCCTTGCCATGACCCTGTCGATAGCACGCCGAGGGCCATAGCCACAGTGACGAGAATGCAGAGGCTGTGGCCGACCTCGGAGCGCCGCGTGTGCTGATCGAGCTCTTGCAAGCCCTCTCGCGTGCCGGTGAATCCGCGTTCTTCTGCTATGACCCGGTTCCATCCGATGACGTCGAGCAGCTTCCCGAACAGCCGGACCCCCAGTGCTGGGTACAGCCGCGACTCCCAGCGCCCGACCCACAGCCAACCCAGATTCGGAATCTGGACTCGGGGGCCGACGATCGCAGACACCCACGCCATGAGGACGAAATGAGTGACCACGGCGAAGGAGAACCCCGTAGGTCCGATGAACAGCCACGCCGCTGCAAGAGCTCCGGCGGCGACTGCCGTCGCCAACGACGCGACCAGCAAGACACGCGCTGACTCGAGTGGTTGAGACACATTCCAAGGCTATAGGCACATGCCGAGGCCGTAGACGCGCGTAGAGGACAGCACTGCGCCCAAGGTGTCTGCCGCAGTCAGCAAGGCGAACGCTCCGCCGCAGAGCACCCACGCAGGACGCCCGCTCCGAGCCGCGGCTCTCTCAGCCCTCGAGCACGCCGCGCAGCTTCGGCCACGCCGCGGCGAAGCCGGGGTGGAGGGGGTACTCCGTCACCTCGGAGAGCGGCACCCAGCGCAGCTCGACGCTCTCGATGTCGTTGATGTACTCCTCGAGGTGGGCGAGCGTCCGCGCGACGACAGTCGTGTACGACCATCCCTCCATGTCGATGACATGGGTGTGGATGATGCGGATATCAGACCCGTCGAGCTGCGGAACCCCGGCCTCTTCGTGGCATTCGCGGATCGCACCTGTCAGAGGCGTCTCGCCCGCGTCGATCGCACCGCCCGGGATCCCCCAGGTGCCGCCGTGAGCCGACCACGAGACTCGATGCTGGAGCAGCACCCCTCGATCCGGATCGTGCAGCAGCAACCCAGCCGCACCGAACAGCCCCCAGAACCGACCCTTGGGGGTCTCCACCCAGCCATCGCCGGCTCGACGACGAGCACGCAGGTGCTCGCGAAGCTCCTGCGACAGCTCGCCCGTCGCGCCCGGAGCACCAGGACTACCAGGAACGGGCACACCCGGCGTACCCGAAGCAGACGTACCACCAGGCACGATGTTCTCCTTAGACGACTCCCCCCGCGACTCATCAGACGAGGACATCGTCCACCTCCAGCGACGACAGCACTCCGAATCCCAGGCCCGAGGCCGCACTCCCGCGCGCAGCGATCTCCGCTCCCAGCGCGGCCACCATGGCCCCGTTGTCCGTGCAGAGGTCCAGAGGAGGAACGCGGAGCGTCACGCCGACGGCCTCGCACCGCTCAGCCAGCCGTTCACGCAGCCGTGCATTCGCAGCGACACCGCCTCCGAGCAGCACGTGGTCGATGCCGGTGTCCGCGCATGCCAGGAGGGTCTTCCTCACCAGCACGTCGACGACGGCCTCCTCGAACGAGGCGGCGATGTCCGCGAGCCGCAGGGCCCCCACCGATCCTGCGGTCGAGGCGCCGGCGGTGCCGGACGAGATCGCGCCCGAGGTGCCGGAGACAGAAGCTTCGCCCGCTGCCGAGGTGCCGGTCGGCTGGGCGGACACTGCCGCCTCGGCGGCGGTGACGGTGCGCAGAGCGGCAGTCTTGAGGCCCGAGAACGAGAACGAGAACCGACGCTCCGGATCGCGGAGATCCTTCTTCGTCGAGAGCCCGCGGGGGAAGCGCACCGCAGTGGGGTCGCCGGGGACGCCGCTCTCGTCGAGCAGCCCGGCGGCGGCGCGGGAGATGCTGGGGCCGCCCGGATAATCGAGGCCCAGGAGTCGGGCCGTCTTGTCGAAGGCCTCGCCGGCGGCGTCGTCGATGGTGGCACCCAGCAGCTCGATGTCATCGACGATGTCGCCGATGCGCAGGATCTCCGTGTGCCCTCCGGACACCAGCAGCGCGATGGTGGGCGTGTGCAGCCCCGGCGAATCCGGGGCGACCAGGTCCACTGCGACGTGCGCGGCGAGATGGTTGATGCCGTAGAGCGGCAGCCCCGTCGACGCGGCCAGCCCCTTCGCGGCCGCGGCGCCGACCATGAGCGCGCCGGACAGGCCCGGCCCCGCCGTGACGGCGAGCGCGTCGAGGTCGTCCAGAGTCACCCCTGCGTCCGCGAGCGCCTTCTCGATCATCGGGCCGATCGACTGCACGTGCGCGCGCGAGGCGACCTCCGGCACGACACCGCCGAACCGCACGTGCTCGTCCATCGACGTCGCGACGGTGTTCGTGAGCAGGGTGCGGCCGCGGACGATGCCCACACCGGTCTCATCGCACGACGTCTCGATGCCGAGGACCAGCGGCTCGGCACGGGTCATCCGATCTCCTCGGCCAGCGCCTCGTAGCGGGTCGTCATCTGCGATTCCGGCACGTCGTAGGCGCCCGGGCTGTCGGTGAGCGTCCCGGCGAGCAGGCGCAGGTGTGTCTCCCACACGGGCCCCACCTGCGCGATCGCCTGGGCGAGGATGTCGTGGTCGATCCCCCGGTCCGCGATCGTGTGGGCCAGGGTGATGCGGGTGCCCGGGGCCCCGGCGGCGTCCGGGAGCGGCGCGAGCGTCAGTCCCAGGCGGCCGATGCCGTCGACCTCGAGGAGGACGTGGGCGACGTCGGTGTCGTCCTCGGGCGCGGAGACGCTCAGAACGTGAGCGGGCACCGGCTGGTCGTCGAGCTCGAGGAGGATGTCCGCATCACCGGAGTCCGACTGATAGCCGACGAACCAGTTCTCGAGCAGTTCGGAGCGGGTGACGTACGGCCAGACCTGCGTGGGCGGCAGGGCGACCTGGGTGTCGAGGACGAGGTCGATGCCGTCTTCCCACTCGGTCACCGAGGCGTCCACCAGATGTTCCGTCATGCCCTCATCCTATGCGCGAAGATCGAGTGCGCGGGAGGCCGGCGTCAGAGGAACGCCCTCATCACGATCGCGTCCGCGCCCGCGTAGTAGGCAGGACGGCGACCCAGCTCGTCGAAGCCGAAGGACTGGTAGAGGCCGAGCGCCGCCGTGTTGTCCGCGGCGACGTCCAGGTGGAGGACCTCGGCGCCCGCATCCCGTGCGCAGTCCGCCGCGTGGGACAGCAGCCGCCGTCCCAGTCCGCGTCCCTGCGCAGACGGCGCAGTGCCGATCGTGAGGATGTCCGCCTGCGGACCCGCCACGCTCACGCCCACGTAGCCGCACAGCCCGTCACCGACCTCCACTGCGATCGTCATCCGCGCGACCGGGGACGCCAGCTGCGACCAGAAGAACTCCGGCGTCCAGGTGTCGGGGCCGAAGAGCACGGTATCGAGTTCGGCGACGCGATCGATGTCCCACCAGCGCATGCGCCGAAGCCGAGGCACGGTTGGCTGCGGGGACGCGGGGGGCTGCGACTGCTCGGGGGCGGGTTCGGTGTGTGCGGCCGGGTCGGGATGCTTCACAGGGTTCTTCCGTCGATGGGTCGAGAGGTGTGCGTGCGGGGCGTGCGATCGGGTGACATGAGAGTGAGATCAGGCGGGTGAGAGGGGTCGATTCCGTCCTCTCGTCAGCTGAGAAGCGTTTCGCGGCGTGCGCTGGGCTTCGCGTCGGGCTCGCGCAGGTAGAGCGGTTCCGTCCCCCGCAGCGCGCGCCCGCTGGACAGGGCGCGATGCGCGAGGCGCGCCAACCACGCGGCCGTCGGATCGAGGGCGTTCGGGTCCTCGTCCTCCGGATCGCCGAGCACGTCACGGTACAGGGCGAAGCCGCGCCCCACACGCCGTGCCGGACGGCACTCAGCGAGGTCCGCGGGGAACAGTGCGGCCGGTCCGGACGCGGGCACGGGCAGGCCGGCGTCGTCGAGGCCGCTGTACGTCGTCGCGTAGACCTCCCGGCGACGCGCATCGGTGGCGATGGTGACTGTCGTGGCTGCACCGGTGGCAGCCGTGTCTGCGAGTGCGCGGAGCGCCAGCGCATCGTGGCTGACGACGCCGTGGACCGGCACCCCGATCCCCAGTGCGGCACCGATGCCCGCGGCGATACCGGCGCGCAGACCGGTGAAGGGTCCGGGGCCGATCCCGACGACGACCGCATCCGGCACGAGGCCCTCCGCGCGGCCTTCGGCCAACACCTCTGCGAGCGCAGGACCGACGAACTCGACGTGGCGCCTGGCGGCGAACTCGGTCCGGTCGGCGATGAGCCGCTCGCCGTCGACCAGTGCGACGGAGGCCGCCGCCGAGGTGTCGATCGCCACGACGATCACGGGGCCTCCTCTGTGCTCGGGTCGCTGGTCGGGGTGCTGGTCAGGTCACTACGCAGGTCACTGTTCGGGTGACTGGTCCGGTCGCTGCTGGAGTCGTCAGTCGCGCTCGAGTCCGCGCGTGCACTCAAGTGGGCGCGGAGCTTCGTGAGTCTACCGGTCCAGGCCTCCCCGTGAGCGGTGAGGATGACTGTGCGGAATTCGTCATCGGAACCGTCCTCGTCCGGGGCATCGTGGCCGCCGCTGCCGAAGCCGAATCCGACTCCGTCCGCGGCCCCGTCGTCAGCAGCACCGCCACCCGCAGCCCCGCCGTCAGCAGCACCGCCGCGCGCAGTCTCCGCATCCCGCAGGATCTCCACGTCGAGGTGGTCGCCCAGGGTCTCCGCCATGCCGCGCCCCCATTCGACAACGGTGACCGACTCGTCGAGCCAGGCGTCGAGCCCCAGATCGTCGAACTCGTCGGCGCCTCCCAGCCGGTAGGCATCGGCGTGGATCAGCCCGGGTCCTGAGCCCCGCGGCGGGTGCTCGCGAGCGATGACGAACGTCGGCGACGACACCCTCCCGCGCACGTCGAGTGAGCGCGCGAGGAACTGCGTGAACGTCGTCTTGCCCGCACCCAGGTTGCCGGTGAGGACGAGGACGTCGCCGGCACGGACCACCCGGCCGACGGCCTCGGCGAAATCGGCCATCGCGGCCCGCCCCGGGATGGTGAGCGTCACCGACAGGGGCTCCCGCTCGCGGGAGCCCTCTCGCGACGGCACTGGGGTGTCCTCACGCGACGGCGCTGGGATCGCGACCCGGTCGACTCGGGGGCCGATGCGCGTGACGATCTCGTAGTTGATGGTGCCGGCCCACTCGCCCCATTCCTCGGCGGTCGGACCGGTGACGCCGTCGCCCAGGACGGTGACCGCATCTCCTGTCTTGACGGGCGCGTCACCTGCATCGACGATCATCTGGTCCATCGCGATGCGACCGACGACCGGCAGGCGGCGTCCGCGGATCGTGACCTCGGCACGGCCGGAGGCGGGACGGGGGATCCCATCCGCGTACCCGCCGGCGACCAGGGCGAAGCGCGTGGGCTTCTCCGTCCTGTACGTGAGTCCGTAGGAGGCGCCGTGACCTGCGGGAACGTCCTTCACCGTGAGCACCCGGGACACGAGGGACATGGCCGGGCGCAGTCCCAGGTCCTGCGCGCTGGTCTGCTCGAAGGGGCTGAGTCCGTAGAGCGACAGCCCCACCCGCACCGTGTCACCGGGGACGTCGTCGTCACCCAGCGCGCCGGGCGAATTCGCGGTGTGCGTCATGAGACCGCCGGGCGCGGCGAAGGGGCTGCCAGGGCCCGCGAGGAAGTCCGCGACGCCGCCGTGGACGGCTGCGAACACGTCCTTCTGCTGGTGGGTCGCAGGGTCCCCCGGAAGGTCGGCGTTCGCCAGGTGGCTCATGAGTCCGACGATCTGCACGTCCGCCGCGTCGCTGCCATCGAGCTCCGCGAGGAACTCCCGCAGCTGCGCTGGGGCGAAGCCGCCGCGCCCCAGTCCGGTGTCGACCTTGAGGTGGACGCGCCCGGTCGTGCCGGTGCGGCGGGCCGCATCACGGGCACGGGCGAATCCGTCCGCGGTCGAGACTCCCACCTCGAATCCATGCGCGAGGGCAGGACCCAGGTCCGTCGTGTCGTCATGCAGCCAGAACAGGACGGTCGCCTCGTCTCCGCACGGCAGGCGGGAGAGGTGCTCGTGCAGGTCCAGGGCCTCGGCGAGGGTGGCGACTCCGAACCGTCGCACACCCGCAGCGAGCACCGTCGGCACCACCTGCGCCAGGCCGTGGCCGTAGGCATCGCCCTTCACGATGGCCATGAGGGTGCGCTCACCGATCCGCGCGCGGATCGCCGCCACGTTCTGCGCCAGCGCGTCAGCGTCGATCTGCGCGCGCAGGGTCGAAGGAGCCTCAGCGTGCATGCGTGTCTCCTCTTCCCGTCCCCGTCGGACCGACGTGCTCGATCCCTGCGAGCTCCGCCGCGATCGCCTCGACGATTCCCGAGGCACTGCGTGCGAAGCGGCCCGCACGATTGTGCAGTATGACGGCGAGCGCTGCCAAAGCCGCGGCGTCGCCGGCGGGATCGTCCGATTGGTCCTGGAGCAGCCCGGTCGCGAGTGCAGCGCCCACCAGGCCCGCGAGCACGTCGCCGCTGCCCGCCGTCGCGAGTCCAGGCGGCCCGGGTGTGGGCGCCCAGAGTCGTCCGTCCGGTGCGGCGATGATGGTGCGGTGGCCCTTGAGCAGGACGACCGCACCGGTCTGTGCGGCCGCGCGGCGGGCCCACCGGACGGGAGCGGATTCGACGTCCTCGCGCTCCAGATCGGACGCCTCGTCGTCGATGCGGGTGAGCAGTTCCGTGAGCTCGCCCGCATGTGGAGTGAGCACCGTGCAGGGCGGCAGCGGTGCGGTCGCGACCGCCAGCAGCGCGGGCAGCAGGGCGAGCGCACCTGCGTCGAGCACGAGAGGCGTCCCCGTGCCGATCGCCTCACTGAGGAACTCCATCATGTCGTGGGGTTCGGGAGCGCCCGAGCCCATCGTCCACGCCTGGACTCGGCCGGGAACGGTCACAACTTCGGGTGCGCGGGCCACGACCGCGTCCTGCACCGTCCGAGCGCCCTGCACCCTCAGCATGCCGACCCCGGCATTCACAGCGGCGAGGCTCGTGAGCACCCCGGCGCCCGGGAACTGCTGGGAGCCCGCGATGACGCCCAGCACGCCTCGTGTGTATTTGTGGTCGTGGGGGCCGGGGCGGGGCCAGTCGCGCAGATCGGCGTCGTCGACGACCCACACCGCCGGGCCCGAGGTCGTGGTCGGCAGAGTCGCCGGCAGGGTCGTGGCCGGCAGGGTCGCGGCCGGCGGGGTCGCGTCGCTGTCGTGGGAGGGCTGACCTTCGTCAGGTTTCCCAGCGTCATGGGAGGAGCGGAGGTCCAGGCCGAGGTCGACGAACTCGATGCGCCCGCTCGCCTCCGCCCCGCCGGGCAGGTGGAGGCCCGCCTTCCTCCCGCCGAACGTGACGGTGATGTCAGCGCGCACGTGGACGTCCCCGCACTCCCCCGTCGTGGCGTCGACACCGGTGGGGACGTCGACCGCGACGACGACCGGGGAGGTGCTGTGGGAGGTGTAGGTGCTGTGGGAGGAGAAGGTGCCGTGGGAGGTGGACTGCTGCTGGCGAGACCGGCGGCGAGCCGCCCTCTGCCACGAGTCGATGAGCGTGCTCAGCGGTGGCTCGAGGCGCGGGCGGGCGCCCGTGCCCAGCAGTCCGTCGAGGACGAGGTCGGCGGCGGCCGCGAGGGCGGCGGTGCCGGCGACGGCCTCGGCGACAGCGGCCTCGGCGGCGGTGTCGGCAGCAGTGTCAGGGGGCCCGTCCAGCAACCGCGCACCGGCACGGCGAGCGGCCCGCCAGCCCTCCTCGTGGAGGCGGCCCAGGGGTGCGGCGACGGTGACGTGGGCGCCGCGGTGGGCGAGGTTCGCGGCGGCGAAGAGCGCGTCCCCGCCGTTGTTGCCGGGGCCGGCGAGGACGACGACGCGGGCGCCGGTGACTCGGCCGCGAGTGGCCGTGAGCGCGCGGCGGCAGGCGGTGGCGAGCCCCGCAGCGGCCGTGCGCATGAGGGACTCGCCCCGGCCTGCGTCGATGAGCGGCTGTTCGGCGGCGCGGACTGCGGCGGCGCTGTGGGCGGGGACGGGCATGCTCTCAGACTAGTACCGGGAACCCGGCCCCGGGCACGTCGCGAAGTGCCCCAGGCACGTCGCGCGGAGCCTCCGCCCGGTCGCACGCAGCCTCACGACTGGCCGGCTGCGGCCCTCCGGTCCAGTTCCCGGTGAAGCCTGCGAGCGGCGAGGTGGGCGAGGAACAGGGACTGGTCCCCCAGGCCGCCGTCGCCGTGACGGGCACGCGGCGAGTGGTTGACCTCCTGAGCGGCGGCGTCGACACCCGGCATCGCCGCACCCAAGTGGCCGTACGAGCCGGGCACCCGCTGCAGGACGCGGGAGAAGTCCTCGGATCCGGTCCGCGGGTGCGGGACCCGATGCACGTGGTCGTCGCCGAACAGCTCTGCGAAGGTCTCGAGGAAGAAGTCGGCCTCCCCGTCGTCGTTGACGGTCGCCGGCAGGAGGGTCTCGAACGTGATGTCCGCGCCCATTCCGTGCGCCGCGAGGAACGACTGCGCGACGCGGGGCAACTCCTCCTCCGCCCGGGCTGTGGCCTCCGGAGAGAAGGTGCGGACGCTCATCGACAGGTCGGCCGTCTCCGGGATGATGTTCGGCGCCGTCCCGCCGTGGAACATGCCGACGGTGAGGACGACCGAGTCGAAGATGTTGAAGCGGCGGGTGATGTACTCCTGGAGCTGGCCGATGAGGGCGGCGCCGGCTTCGATGGGGTCGAGTGCGTTCTCCGGACGAGCCGCATGCCCGCCTCGGCCGCGCACCGTCACGTCGAAGCGCGAGAACGCGGCCATGTACGGCCCCGGCCGCGTGTACGCGTGTCCGGGCTCCTGATCCGCTGACACGTGCACGCCGTAGGCGCCCACGAGCGGGACTCCGGCCGCGTCGAGCACACCCTCGTCGATCATCCTCCCCGCGCCGTCGTAGCCCTCCTCCCCCGGCTGGAACATGAAGACCACGTCACCGGGGAGCTGTGCGCGGTGCGCGTGGAGGAGGTGGACCGCACCGACGAGGCCGGTCGTGTGGAGATCGTGGCCGCACGCGTGCATCGCGCCGTTGTCGGAGGCGAAGTCGAAGCCCGTCTCCTCGGTGATCGGCAGCGCGTCCATGTCTCCGCGCAGCAGCACTCCCGCGTGCGTCTCCTCCCGCCTGCCGCCGCGCAGCACGACGACCACGGAGCTCAGCCCCGCACCCGTCGTCACCTCCAGGTCGAGTCCGTCGAGCGCGTCCAGCACCGTGCGCTGCGTGAGCGGCAGGTCCAGACCGACCTCAGGGCTCTGGTGGAGGGACCGGCGGATCTGCTGGAGCTTAGGCAGGAGGGCATCGGCCTCGGCCGTGGTCGGCAAGGGTGCGGGCGGGTTCGCGGCAGGAGTCGGAAGGGACATGGCTCCAGGGTAGCGACGGGCGCGGACTGACGAGTGCGGGCGTCTGGGACAGCGAGCCGCCGCCGAGGTCGTCGCTGGGGTTCGCTGAGTCAGTCCCCACGAGGGCGGCGGGCCGCCTCGCGCTCGGCGCGGCGCGCCTCCCGCGTCGCGCGGGCCATCGTGCGGAACCTCTCCAGCTCCGCGAGGGCCTCCGGCGAGCCGGGGAGCAGGGGCGCGGGCTGGTCGACCGGCGGCACGATCTTCGCGCCGTCGCCCTCGACCACGACAAACGTGACGGTGCGGTCCGCGTCGTGGGTGATGGAGAGGTGGACGGTCTCGCCGCCCTTCTGCCGGAAGTGCTCGAGCACCCAGCCGGTCAGCCGGAAGCTGGGCGCTCCGGAGAAGGCGGAGACGACCTCGGCCTCCTGCCACGGAATGATCTGCGGCAGCTGGAGCGCCTTGACCAGCGCCTCCTTCGCAGAGAAGCGCGCGGCCAGGGACTCCGCGGACCGGCGCTTGCCGTTCTTCTTCAGCTGCTCGGCCGGGGTCAGCAGCCGGTCCAGCAGCTCCGGGACGCGCTCGATGTGCTCCGCGAACCGCGGCACGTCCGCGATGTCGACGCCTACTCCGATGATCGCCATGTCACCGACGGTAGCCGATCGCGCGCGTGCGCCGCGCACGCGCGGACCGGACCGCGCTCACTCCACGGTGACGGACTTCGCCAGGTTGCGCGGCTGGTCGACGTCGAGGTCCTTCGCCGTCGCGAGCTCCATCGCGAAGATCTGCAGCGGCACGGTGGCGAGCAGCGGAGCCAGCAGCGTCGTCGTCTCCGGGACGTAGAAGACCTCGGAGGCGAACTCCTCGACCTCCGTCTCCCCCTCCTCGGCGATGACGACCGCGTTCGCCCCGCGGGCGCGCACCTCCTGGATGTTCGACAGCACCTTCGCGTGCAGCGAGTCGCGGCCACGGCTCGACGGAACGACGATGATGACCATCTGCCCCTCGTCGATGAGCGCGATCGGACCGTGCTTGAGCTCGCCGGCGGCGAAGCCCTCCGCGTGGATGTACGCGAGCTCCTTGAGCTTGAGCGCACCCTCCATCGCGACCGGGTAGCCGACGTGGCGTCCCAGGAAGAGCACCGACTGCTCATCCTTGTGCCGGATCGCGAAATCCGTGATCTGCTGCTTCGTCCCCTCGAGGATCCGCTCGATCTTGCCGGGGATCGTCTCCAGCTCGGACAGGATCAGCTGGATCTCGTCGTTGTACTTGTTCCCCCGCAGCTGGGCGAGGTAGAGGCCCAGCAGGTAGCAGGCGACGACCTGCGACAGGAACGCCTTCGTCGAGGCGACGGCGATCTCCGGGCCAGCGTGCGTGTAGAGCACGCCGTCGGATTCGCGCGGGATCGTGGAGCCGAATGTGTTGCAGATGGCGATGACCTTCGCGCCCTGCTCCCGCGCGTGGCGCACGGCCATGACGGTGTCCATCGTCTCGCCGGACTGGGAGATGGCCACCACGAGCGTCTTCTCCGTCACGACCGGATCGCGGTAGCGGAACTCGTGCGCCAGCTCGACTTCGGTGGGGATGCGGCACCAGTGCTCGATCGCGTACTTCGCGACCTGCCCCGCGTATGCCGCGGTGCCGCACGCGATGACGACGATCTTGTCGACGGATTTGAGGATCGTCTCGTCGATGGTCATCTCCGACAGCTGGAGACGTCCGTCCAGTCCGAAGCGCCCCCGCAGGGTGTCCGCGACCGCCTGCGGCTGGTCGTGGATCTCCTTGTCCATGAAGGAGGGGAAGCCGCCCTTCTCCGCGGTCGCAGGGTCCCAGTCGACCTCGAACGGCTCACCCTCGACAGGGGCGCCTGCCGCGTCGATGATCCGCACCTGCTCCGGTGTGATCGTCACGATCTGGTTCTGGCCGATCTCCACGGCTCTGCGCGTGTAGTCGATGAAGGCGGCGACGTCGGAGCCCAGGAAGTTCTCGCCCTCGCCCAGTCCGATGACCAGGGGCGAGTTGAGGCGGGCCGCGACGACGGTGTCCGGGGCGTCCGCGTGCACGGCCAGCAGGGTGAAGGCACCCTCGAGCTCGCCGACCGTCACGCGCATGGCCTCGGTCATGTCACCGGTCGCACGGTAGTTCTTGGCCAGCTGGTGGGCGGCGACCTCGGTGTCCGTCTCCGAGGAGAACTCGACGCCGTCGGCCACGAGGTCCCGCTTGAGCTGCGCGAAATTCTCGATGATGCCGTTGTGGATGAGAGCGAGCCTGCCACCGTCCGCGAGGTGCGGGTGGGCGTTGTCGTCCGACGGTCCGCCGTGTGTGGCCCAGCGGGTGTGCCCGATGCCGGTCCGAGCGTCGGGGAGTGGATCGTCCGTCACCGCATCGAGGAGATTCGCGAGCTTGCCTGCGCGCTTGCGCGCCGCGAGCTCACCCCCTTCAGTGACGACTGCCACGCCCGCGGAGTCGTATCCGCGGTACTCGAGCCTTCCCAGGCCCTGCAGCAGGACGTCGAGAGCGAGGTGGTCAGCGCTGTTCGCAGCGGCCGACGAGACGTATCCGACGATTCCACACATGGGGAAAAGCGTAGCGGTCCGAGGCCGCGGCTCTCTGCATTCCACAGCCTGTCACCCCGGATCCGAAGAGAAATCGCAGTTTTCTCGTCTGTCTGGTCGTCACGGCTGCGCCGGCTTCGGGATGAGCCGTGGGATGAGGACGATGAGGGCCACCATGACGAGCAGCTCGATGAGGGTTTGGGTGACGACCACAGAGGCTGCGAGATCGAACTCCGCGGGCAGGGCGAGGACGAGCGGCAGCACGACGAGGGAGTTCCGCGTCGCACCGCTGAACACGACCGCGCGCCGGCCGGCTGGGTCGACACCGCCCAGCCGTCCGGCGGCCATGCCGATCGGCACCATGACCGCGGCGAAGAGGAGGAAGACCGGGACCACTCTCAGCAGTGAGCCCAGCTGCGCGCCGACGTCCGCGACCTGGGCGGCGACCACGACCGCGAGGGTGATGACCATGAGCGGCACCATCGCGCTCGATCCGACCTGCTCCACGACTCGTCCAGCGCGTGTCCGGTGCGCGGCGGCCTGTGTGAGAGCGGCCGCGGCGAGCGGGAGAACGATGATGAGGACGAACGCCTCGAGGAAAGGCGCGAATTCGACGGCGGAGACGAACTCGGCGCCGACGAACAGCCAGAGGTAGAGCGGGAGCAGCAGCATCTGGGCGAGCATCAGCAGGGGTGTGGCGGCCAGCAGGCGCTCCTCGTCTCCGCCGACCAGCCCGGTGAACACGATGACGTAGTCGATGCAGGGCGTCAGCAGCACGAACAGCACACCGACCAGCAGGACCTGATCATCGGCCACGATCCGCGACAGCAGCCACACCACCATCGGCACCACGACGAAGTTCACCCCCAGGATGGTCGCGAGGAAGCGCCAGTCGCGGAAGGCCTGTCCGATCCTGTCGAAGGGGATGGCGAGGAACGTGGTGTAGAGCAGCAGCGCCAGCACCGGGAGGATCACCGCCGCGGCCGGACCCGCGAGGGCAGGCGCGAGCAGCCCGATGAGCGCGCCGATCGCCAGGCCCGCAAGATACAGCGATATCTGCCGGTCCTCCATCCACTGGACGATCACGCCGCCCCGGTCTCCACCAACAGCACGCCGCCCACGATGAGCACGATGCCCAACCCGCTCAGCCAGGTGAAGGGCTCCTTGAAGAGCACCCGGCCCAGCACGGCGGTGACGGAGACGCCCACCGCCGACCAGATGCCGTAGGCGACGCCGAGCGGCATGCCCTGAGCGAGGACGAGCGCCAGCAGGGAGAACGCCCCCGTATAGAAGACGCCGACGGCGATGTACCAGAGCCGCGAGTCATGGGATCCCATCCGCAGGGCGAGGGTGCCTAAGACCTCGAGCACGATCGCACCCGCCAGCAGCAGCCACGCCGTCATACGTCGACCACCTGCCGCCGCGGCTCCGGCCCTGGTGGTTCCTGCCCTGGTGGTTCCTGCCCTGGTGTCTGCTGCCCTCGCCCCGTCGCAGGCAGGGAGCTTCCCAGCTCGACGCACAGCACACCGACCGCGATCAGCACGATGCCGACCCCCATGACCGGGGTGAAGGGCTCCGCGAAGACGACTGCCGACAGGACCGCGGTCAGTGCGACGCCGGCAGCGGCCCAGGCGCCGTACGCGACGCCCAGAGGCATGCCCATCCGCAGCGCCTGCGCAAGCAGGACGAATGCGCCCGCGTACGCCGTACCGGTCAGTAGGAACAGCCACGGGGCCTCGAGCGCGGCCTTCATCGACAACGACCCGCCGACCTCCAGGATCACGGCGAAGGCCAGAGCGATCCAGGCGCGCGTGCGGGCACTCACCGGTCCCCCGTGCGGCTCTGCTCGTGAGTGGGGCCCCGCTCGTGGGTGGGACTCTGCGATGCACGGGTGAGGCTCAGCGCCACGTCCAGGACCTCTGCCAGATCCTCGCGGGAGAAGGAGACGACTCCCAGTGCGCGGTCGAACCAGGCGCCGTCTGCGGCGAGACGTGCCGCGCGGTAGCGAGCCCGATCCGACGGCGACGCATCGATGACCTCGCCCATCCAGGGCGAGAGCGTGCTGTCCCAGAGCGCGACGAGCTGTCCGGACAGCTTCGCGTCGGACAGCAGTGCGAGGTCGCTCGCGTCGATGTCCTCGGTCATCGTGTATCGGATGTACGCACGCAGGCGCTCCACCGGCGACGGGGACTCCCCCGCGTACCGCTTCAGTCCGTCCAGCCAGCGCAGGGCGACGTGCTCCACCACCGCGACGGCGAGCGCCTCCTTCGTCCGGAAATGGTGGACGAGGCCGGGCTTCGTGAGGCCGACCTGCGCGGCGACGGAGTCGAGGGTCAGCGGCTCCCTGCGGCGCAGCACGGCCTGCGCTCCTTCGAGGATCTCACTCTTGGTCGACACAGCACGAACCTACCATATGTATGGTTAAGCAGAAGACCCTGGTCAGGCGTCATGTGGCGTGCAGCACCGCTGACATTCGGATCGGCTCGGATCCTCGCACTGTGAGCTGAGCCGGTCGTCTCATCCCCCACCCGGGAGACGTGCCTCACGTCCGACCGTGGAACAATCGTGGCCATGGTTGCGAATGCCGACGAGTCCCTCGTCTCCGATGCCGCCCGCAGGCTCGCCGGGCTGCGCCCCGCGCCCCGTCAGGACTCCGAAGCCGCCCAGTCCCCCTACTGGCACTTCACCCGCGAGCAGTGGTCGCGCCTGTCCGATTCGACCCCACTCCCGCTCACCACGTCCGACGTCGGACGGCTGCGCGGTCTGGGCGAGCGCATCGACATCGACGAGGTGGAGACCGTCTACCTCCCCCTGTCGCGCCTGCTCAACCTCTATTCCGCCGCGCGGGGCCAGAAGCACGACGTGACGCGCAAGTTCCTCTCGCCCCTGGCGAACGAGGGCTTCGAGCCCGCACCCCAGCGCACCCCGTTCGTGATCGGCGTCGCCGGCTCCGTGGCGGTGGGCAAGTCGACGACCGCACGTCTGCTGCGGGAGATGCTCGCCCGCTGGTCCGACACCCCGCGCGTGGAGCTGCTCACCACCGACGGCTTCCTCTTCCCCAACGCGGAACTGGAGCGCAGAGGCCTGAGCGGGCGCAAGGGCTTCCCCGAGTCCTACGACCGTCGCGCCCTGCTGCGGTTCATGGCGGCGGTGAAGTCCGGCGCCCGGGAAGTCCGCGCACCTGTCTACTCGCACCACACGTACGACATCGTCCCCGGAGCGAGCATCACGGTCCGGCGCCCCGACATCCTCATCGTCGAGGGCCTCAACGTCCTCCAGCCGCCGCGTCCCCGCGCAGACGGCAAGCTGGGGGTCGCGGTGAGCGACTACTTCGACTTCTCCATCTACGTCGATGCGGCCTCCGCGGACGTCCGCTCCTGGTACATCAGCCGGTTCCTGCGCCTCAAGCACGGCGCCTTCACCGACCCGGACTCGTTCTTCCACCGCTACTCGCAGCTGAGCGACACGGAGGCCAGGGACCTCGCGACTGAGATCTGGGACTCCATCAACGCCCCGAACCTCCACCAGAACGTCATGCCGTCGCGCGGTCGCGCGGATCTGCTGCTGCGCAAGTCCTCGGACCACTCCGTGTCGCGCATCCAGCTGCGCAAGCTCTGAGCGGGGCGGGCGCTGCCGGCCCCTCCACCCCTCCACGATGCGGAAATGAAACCGCAGCCGCCGGTGTTGACCTTCGGGTGCGCGCTCAACGTGCACGGAGGGAGGCCCCATGAGTATGCCCAGTCCGCACATGATGATGCGGCGGCAGACGAGCAGCGCGCGCCAGGGCGGCGACGCCCGCGACGTCCGCATCGACCGTCCGACGATCCGGCGGATCATCGGCTTCGCAGCACGCCAGAAGGGCCGACTCATCGGCTTCCTCCTGCTGTCCGTCCTGGTGGCCGTCGTCGGCGTGATCACGCCCGTGCTCTCCGGCAATGTGGTCAATGCGATCACAGCAGGTGGGCCCCTGAGCACGATCGGCTGGCTCGCCGCAGGCATCGCCGGACTCGCGATCGCGGAGGCGGTCCTCACGATCGTCAACCGCTGGCTGTCGTCCCATGTGGGCGAGGGCCTGATCTTCGACCTGCGCACGGCCGTCTACGACCACGTCCAGACGATGCCGATCGCGTTCTTCAACCGCACCCGCACCGGCGCGCTGGTCTCCCGCCTCAACACCGACGTGATCGGTGCGCAGCGAGCGTTCTCGAACACGCTCTCCGGCGTCGTGTCCAATGTCGTCTCCCTCGCCCTCACGGTGGGCGTCATGGTGACGATCTCGTGGCAGGTCACAGTCCTGTCGATCCTCCTCCTGCCGATCTTCCTCATCCCGGCACGCACACTGGGAGACAGGCTCGCGAAGCTCCAGCACGAGGCCGCTGATCATAATGCGGCGATGTCCACGCGGATGACGGAGCGGTTCTCCGCGGGCGGCGCGACGCTGGTGCGCCTGTTCGGCTCCCCCGCCCACGAATCGTCCGAGTTCGCCGAGCGCGCCGGCCGCGTCCGCGACATCGGCGTGCGCGTCGCGATGCTGCAGGCCACCTTCGTCACAGCGCTGACCCTGGTGAGCGCGCTGGCGCTGGCCCTGGTCTACGGGCTGGGCGGCTGGCAGGCGGTCACGGGTCCGCTGGACGCCGGCCAGGTCGTCACGCTCGCGATGCTGCTCACCCGCCTCTACGGTCCGCTCACCATGCTCGCGAACGCCCGCATGGACATCATGAGCGCGGTGGTGAGCTTCCAGCGCGTCTTCGAGGTCCTGGACCTCGTAGCACTGATCCGGCCGCCCGCCGACCCCACTCCGCTGCCGTCCGGCGCACTGTCCGTCGCGTTCCGCGACGTGCGCTTCGCGTACCCCTCCGCCGCCGAGGTCTCGCTCGCCTCGTTAGAAGAGGTCGCCATCCTGGACGAGCGGGGCGGCACGGAGGTCCTGCACGGCATCGACGTCGAGGTCCCCGCGGGACGCACCGTCGCGCTCGTCGGCTCGTCCGGCGCCGGCAAGTCGACGATCGCGTCGCTGGTGCCCCGCCTCTACGACGTGACCGGTGGCGCGGTGGAGCTGGGCGGCGTCGACGTCCGCGACCTGTCGTTCGAGGACCTCCAGAACGCCGTGGGGATGGTGACGCAGGACGGCCATCTCTTCCACGAATCGATCCGCGACAACCTGCTCATCGCGAAGCCGGACGCCACCGACGAGCAGCTGGAGTCCGCCGTCGACCGCGCGCGCCTGACCGGTGTGCTCGCGAACCTCCCGGACGGCCTGGACACCATCATCGGAGAGCGCGGGTACCGCCTGTCCGGCGGCGAGCGGCAGCGCCTGACGATCGCCAGGCTCCTGCTCGCGTCACCGCCCGTCGTCATCCTCGATGAGGCGACCAGCGCGCTCGACTCGACGAACGAGGCGGCGATCCAGCAGGCGCTGGGCGAGGCGATGGAGGGCCGCACGGCACTCGTCATCGCCCACCGACTGTCCACCATCAAGGCGGCGGACGAGATCCTCGTGGTCGAGGACGGGCAGGTCGCTGAGCGCGGCGGGCACGCAGACCTGCTCGCACGCGGCGGACGCTACGCGGAGCTCTACCGGACGCAGTTCAGCCAGGACCGCTGAGCGGCTCCCGCCCCCACGACCTGGCCCCGCTCAGAGGGCCAGGCGCTCCCCCACCACGGCGGCGAGGCGCTCGGCCTGCGACTGCGCGGCCTCCTGCGTGGCGGCCTCGACCATGACGCGGATGACGGGTTCAGTCCCGGAGGCGCGTAGGAGCACGCGCCCGGTCTCACCGAGCTCCGCCTCCACCGCAGCGACCTCCGCCCGGACGTCCGCGTCGTCGCCGGCGGCGGTCTTGTCGACGCCCTTGACGTTGATGAGGACCTGCGGGAGCTTCGGCACCTCTGCTGCCAGATCCGCGAGCGTCCTCTTCGAGGATGCCATGCGGTGCATGAGGTGCAGAGCGGTCTGGACGCCGTCGCCGGTCGTGCCGTGCTCCAGGAGCAGCACGTGTCCTGACTGCTCACCGCCCAGGGAGTACCCGCCCTTGAGCATGCGCTCGAGCACGTAGCGGTCGCCGACCGCCGTCTCCTCGATCGCGATGCCGCGCTTCTCCATCGCCAGGCGCAGGCCCAGGTTCGACATGACGGTGACGACGAGTGTGTCGTCCGCGAGCGTCCCGGCCTCCTTCATCCCCAGCGCGAGGATGCCCATGACCTGGTCGCCGTCCACTTCGCGTCCCAGGGAGTCGACCGCCAGGCAGCGGTCCGCGTCGCCGTCGAAGGCGACGCCCAGATCCGCCTGCTGCCCCACGACCGCGGCACGGAGGTTCTCGATGTGCGTGGAGCCGACGCCGTCATTGATGTTGTAGCCGTTGGGCTCCGCGGCGGTGACGATGACCTCCGCGCCCGCCTGTCGCAGGGCGGCCGGTCCGACGACCGCGGCCGCTCCGTGCGCGCAGTCGACGACGACGGTGAGGCCTGACAGCGGGCTCGCATCCGTCGTCTCGCCCAGGCCGCGCACCAGGTGCTCGGTGAACTCGTCCGCGGCGGCGGGGTAGCGCGCGATGCGACCGACGCCGGCCCCGGTGGGGCGCTCCCACTCCGCATCCAGCAGATCGAGGATCTCGTCCTCCTGCGCGTCCGTGAGCTTCGTGCCGCCCTGGCCGAAGAACTTGATCCCGTTGTCGGGCATCGCGTTGTGCGACGCGGAGAGCACGACGCCGAACGCCGCTCCGGTCGACTTCACCGCGTGGGCGATCCCCGGCGTGGGCAGGATGCCGACGTCCTGCACATCGACGCCCGTCGAGGCGATCCCCGCCGACGTCGCGGCGGTGAGGAACTCGCCGCTCACCCGCGTGTCACGACCGACGATCGCGACGGGGCGCTTGCCGAACGGCGCGTTCTCGGGACGCGCGAGCACGCGGCTGCCGGCCACTGCGAGCTGCAGGGCCAGGCGAGCGGTGATGTCACGGTTCGCGAGACCTCGCACACCGTCCGTGCCGAAGAGTCGAGACATAAGCAGGGATCCTTCCTGAGACTTTTCCGCCAGTCTACGGGGCCCGGCGATGCCCTCGCGTGCACTGCACGCGCATGGAACAGCACGAAGGCCCCCGACCAAGAGGTCGGGGGCCTTCGCACGTTCCGCTCCGCAGCATGCTGCAGAGGCGCTGGATCAGCGCTTGGAGAACTGCGGCGCCTTGCGCGCCTTCTTCAGTCCGGCCTTCTTGCGCTCCGGGACGCGAGCGTCACGGGACAGGTAGCCGGCCTTCTTCAGTTCCGCACGGTTGTTGTCGCGGTCGATCTCATTGAGCGAACGAGCGATGCCCAGGCGGACTGCTCCGGCCTGGCCCGACGGGCCGCCGCCGCTGATGAGGACGATCACGTCGAAGCGATCCTCCAGATCGAGCAGGCGGAAGGGCTCGTTCACGAGCTGCTGGTGCAGCTTGTTCGGGAAGTAGGTCTCCAGGTCACGGCCGTTGATCTTCCATTCGCCCGTGCCGGGCACCAGACGGACGCGAGCAACCGCCTGCTTGCGGCGGCCCACTCCCGATCCCGGTGCGGTGATCGACTGTCCGCGGCCACCGGCCACGGCTTCGCCCAGGCCAGCGGAGGCCGGGGTCTCAGTGCTGTATTCGGTGAGGTCGACGTCCTCGACTGTGTTCTCTGCCACGATTCTCCTCGGTAAGCTGTTCGACCCGCGCGCTTACTGCGCGACCTGGGTGATCTCGTACGGCTGGGGGTTCTGGGCTGAGTGCGGGTGCTCTGAGCCTGCGTAGACCTTGAGCTTGTGCATCTGCGCCCGACCGAGGCGAGTCTTGGGGATCATGCCGGTGACGGCCTTCTCCACCGCGCGCTCGGGGTGAGTCGCGAGGAGTTCGGCGTAGTTGACGCTCTTGAGGCCACCCGGGAAGTTCGAGTGGCGGTAGGCGCGCTTCTGCTCCAGCTTGGCACCGGTGAGCGCGACCTTGTCGGCGTTCACGATGATCACGAAATCGCCCGAGTCGACGTTCGGCGTGAACGTCGGCTTGTGCTTTCCGCGGAGCAGACGCGCGGTCTGCGAAGCGAGCCGGCCGAGAACGACGTCAGTGGCGTCGATGACGTGCCACTGGCGCTGAACATCGCCGGTCTTCAGGGTGTACGTACGCAAAGTTGCCTTCTTACATTCGTCAGTAGTCCTAGGGCCCATACACACCCACTTGCTCGAGTCGTGACGTCGAGTTCGCGGACGGGCCTGTCCTGTGCGCGCTACGCTTCCGACACGGATGACCCACCTGAAACCTGCAACGCGACTAGAGGCTTAGCGAGGAACGTGTGCTGACGTACGCAACGACGCTCAAATCTACCGCATCCGCACAGGACCCTGCAAACCCGCTCCAGCCGGTCCGCAGGCTTCGCCGGTAGGCTGACACGGTGCTCTTCCTCCGTGTGCTCGCGTCCGTCGCCTGCGTCCTGGGCCTCGTCGTCCCGGGCGCAGCCGTCGCAGCGCCTGCCCAGACCGCTGGATCCAGCGCTTCTCCCGCAGGATCCAGCGCTCCGTCCGCGGACGAGGACGCCGCGACCGGCGTCGTCGTGATCGGCGCCTCCGGTCTCACACTGTCGGACATCGGACCGGAGCGCACACCGAACCTCTGGTCGCTGGTGGAGGACGGAGCGTCTGCGAACCTCGCGGTCCGCACACTCACGCCCGCCACGTGCGCGGCTGCGGGCTGGCTGAGCTTCGGTGCGGGCGCGCGGATGCACAGCGTCGACCTCACACCGGACTGGTTCAGTCCGCTGCTCGCCCACACCTCGTGCCCCCGGATGGTCGACCCCGTCCCGGCCTCCGCCGCCGAGGCGCCGGAGGCAGAGGATCCCGACGCCGCCGAACCGTCGGTGGACTCCGATGTCTCCGACGACCCCGAGGTCCCCGCCGGCACGCCGGTCGCGGCCGGGCCCGCCACCTTCGAGGACTTCGAGCGGGTCCTCGCGGCGAACGCAGGCTCCGGATACGGCGCGGATCCGGGTGTCTTCACCCGCGCCGCGGAGGATGCCGACTGGTGCACAGTGGCCTACGGCCGTGGAGCCGCGTACGCGGCGGCGGACGAAGAGGGCCGTGTCGAGACCTGGGCCCCGACGACGAGCCTGGTCACGGACCCGACCGGCACCTCGGCGGATGAGGAGGACGAGCAGATCCTCGATTCCTGCGCGCTCACGCTCATCGACGCGGGCACCGCCGCGGACCCCACGTGGGAGCCGAACGCGTGGCACGCGTGGAACGACGAATCGCTGGGCCGCACGCGGACCGGGCAGATCGCGGCACTGGACGCGCGCGTGGGTCGCGTCCTCGAGCAGACTCCGGACACCTCCGACGTCGTCGTCGCCGGTCTGGGCGATGCCGACTACCCCTCGCGCCTGCGCGCGGTCATCGCCGCGGGCCCCTCCTACGAGCCCGGCACGCTGCGCTCCTCCTCGACCCGGCAGCCGGGCCTCGTGCAGCTCACCGACGTGCTGCCGGCAGCGATCGGGGAGGTCGGACTCGAATCGGAGGGAACCTCCCCCGCAGACTTCCTCGTCGATCCCTCCGACGACGCCGCCTCCCGCATGGACGACCTTGTCGCAGACTCCCGCAAGGCCGGGACGGTCCACACGCACGCGCAGACCTTCAGCGTCCTCCTCGACGTCATCCACTACGTGCTCACGATCGCACTGGCGATCCTGCTGCTGGTGCCCGTCGTCCGCACACTGAGGACGAAGACGCCCCGCACGCTGACCGCCCTGCGGAGATACGGCGCATGGGTGTGCTTCACGATCGGACTGCTGCCGATGGCGAGCTTCGTCGCCGGGATCCTGCCGTGGGGCCGCGTGCCGGCACCCGGCTGGGGCCTCACCGGTGCGATCGCGCTGGGCACGGTCGCGCTCCTGGCCCTGTCCGTCGCAGGGCCCTGGAGGCGCACCTGGCAGGGCCGTGTGGCGGCGGCATCACTGGTGTCCGCCGTCGTGCTCGTCGTCGACGTCGCGCTGGGATCGCGCCTGCAGTTCAACGCGCTCATGGGGTACAACCCGATCGTCGCGGGCCGCTTCTACGGCCTCGGCAACCAAGGTGCGGCGCTGTTCCTCGCCGCTGCGCTCCTGGGGCTGGGCATCGTCTCAGCCCGCCTGCTCGACGCGGGCAGGGCGGTGACGGCGCGACTGCTGGTCGCAGGGTTCGCCGTCGTATCCGTCTTCGTCCTGGGCAACCCCGCATGGGGCGCGAAGTTCGGCGGGACGGTCGCCGCGATCGTCGGCTTCACCGTCCTGCTGCTGGCCCTCTTCCGGATCCGCGTGAGCATCCTGCGACTGGTCCTCATCGGGGCGGGTGCGCTCGTGATCATCGTGGGCGTCGCCGGACTGGACTATCTGCGACCGCCCGCCGATCGCTCGCACTTCGGCAACTTCTTCGGCCAGGCCCTCGACGGCCAGCTGATCGAGGTGATCACCCGCAAGCTCGAGGCGAACCTGAACATCATCGTCATCAATCCTGCGCTCGCGATCGTCGTGCCGCTGTCGGTCTTCACCGTCCTCTTCAGCCTCGGGTACCTGAAGCGGTACCGGACCACCGCGGGACTCGCGCGGCCCTGGGCGAACACGCTGCCGCCGGCGCTCGCGCACCCCACCGTGCATGCGGGCTTCCTGTCCGCGGCGATCGCTCTGGGCGTGGGGCTCGTCATCACCGATTCCGGCGTCGCGGTCCCTGCGACCGGGGCCATGATGCTCGTGCCGATGCTCGTCGTCATGAGCGTGGGCATCGACCGGGAGGGAGTCGGACGTCAGGGTGTCGACCGGGAGGGTCTCGGTCGTGGGGACGTCGACCGTGAGGGCGTCGACTGTGAGAGTCCGTCCGCGACGACGGTGGGCGGGGTCAGCCGATGAGGCGTGCATTCGCCGCGGTGTGGGCCGTCGTCCTCATCCTCGCGCTGACTGTCGCACCTGCCGCGGCGTCTACGGCACAGGCTGCCTCGTTACCGGCACCGTCTGCCTCGTCTCCGGCACCGTCAGCATCGTCACCGCAGGCAGACTCCTCACATCTGGCAGCCGGGACGCCGTCGGAGGAGCCCGTCCCCGAGCAGGAGGAGGCGAGCGCCCACCCCGTCGTCCTCCTGGGCTTCGCCGGTCTGACCTTCGAGGACCTCGATCCGAACCGGACGCCGAACCTGTGGCGGCTCATCGACGAGAGCGCGGTCGGCTCGCTCACTCCCCGTTCCGTGCGCGACACCAGCTGCGCTGCCGACGGATGGCTCGCGCTGAGCTCCGGACGGCGCGCCGCGGATGAGCCCCGGCCCACGTGCCGCGTGCTGCAGGAGCCGATCGGCGGGTGGGTGCCCGACTGGGATGTGTACCTGGACCAGGCCGCGGAGGACAACTACACGCCGTCGGTCGGCACCCTCACGGAGACGGCGGAGAAGGCCGGCGCCCGCATCACCGGGATCGGCCCCGGCGCTGCGATCGGCACCGCTCAGCCGGACGGGCGCACCCAGGACTGGCAGCCGCTGCGCGAGTCCGGTGAGCTGGGCGAGCAGGTGACGTCGGCCTCGGGGACGGCGGACATCGTGCTCGTCGACCTCGGCAGCGTGTACTCGCCCGGGCAGTCCGTCGCGGGCATCGATGCGGCCGTCGGCGAGGTCCTCGCTGCGACCGACGAACTCCCCGCAGGCCAGGCTCCCACCCTCATCGCCGCGTCGATCGCCGATGCCCGCACCGATGATTCCCGGATGCAGTTCGCCGCCGTGCGCGGAGGGGTCGGGGCCGGTGGGCCGATGGGCGGAGAGGGAACGTCACAGCTGCTGACGTCGTCGTCCACGCGGCAGCCCGGCCTCCTGCAGGTCACGGACCTCACCCCCACGCTCCTCGCGTCTGCGGGCGTCACCGGAGCCGGCGGGTTCGCGGGCGCGCCGCTGTCGTTCGTCGACGGCCCCGCAGATGCTGCGAGCAAGCAGCAGCGGATGCTCGATCGGCAGACCGCGGTCCTCACCCAGGAGAACGTCTCCGCTTGGTTCTACGCCGCGTGGGGGATCCTCCTCACGGGACTGCTCGTGACGTGCACCGTGATCGTCAAGCGGCGCGGACTGCGGCGGGCGGCGAACATCATGAGGGTCGGCGGACTGCTAGGCGCCGCGCTGCCCATCTCCACGTTCCTCGTGAACGTGCTGCCGTGGGAGCGGTGGCCGTCCGCGGACGTCGCGATGCTGGGCGGGGTGACCGGGTGGGCTATCGTGCTCACCGCGCTCGGGCTGCTGGGCCCGTGGCGGAGGCTGCCGGCCGGCCCGCTGGGATTCATCGCCGCCACGACCGTCGGGGTGCTCGCCGTCGACGTCAGCACCGGGTCGTCTCTGCAGATGTCGACGCTGCTCGGAGAGCCCCTGCTCATCGCGTCGCGGTTCTACGGGATCGGCAACTCGGCGCTCGCGCTGTACTGCACCGCTCTGCTGGTGGGCCTGGGCGTCGTCTGCTCCTGGATGCGACGGCGCTGGTCGATCACTGCGGTGGTCGCCGTGGCGGTGCTGGCCTCGTGCGTGCTGCTCGCGACCCCGGGGCTGGGCACCAAGTTCGGTTCCGTGCCCACGCTCCTCCTGGGCACCGCAGTCTTCGCGGTCACCGCCGCGGGTGTGACGATGTCGTGGAAGCGCCTCCTGCTGATCGGCGGCGGTGGAGCGGCGGGGCTCATGCTGCTCGTGCTGTTCCTCGACTGGCTGCGCCCCACGGACCAGCGGACCCACTTCGGGAACTTCTTCGACTCGATCCTCACCGGTGAGGCGGGCGCTGTGCTCCTGCGGAAGATCGGCATGAACATCGACATCCTGACCCAGAGCTGGGCGACGGTGCTCCTGCCGTTCGTGCTGGCGGCGATCCTGTGGGCAGCCATCTCCCCGGATCGCTTCCGCATCCCCCTGCTGGGCGAGTGGTACCGGGACATGCCGCTGCTGCGGACCTCCATCATCTCCCTGGCCGTGCTGCTGACCGTGGGCACGTTCATCAACGATTCCGGCATCGTGGTGCCGGCGGTCGGCATCCTCTTCCTCATGCCGGCCCTCACCCACCTCGTGGGGACGAAGGCGAAGGACCAGCCGAAGGCTCAGGCTCAGGGTCAAGCTCAGCCCCAGCCGGGGGCGCAGGCTCAATCCCAGGCTCATCCCCGGCCGGGGACGCCGCCTCAGCCGTAGGCTCAATCCCAGGCTCACCGTCCCGTCGATCCAGCACCCTCCATCGACGGCGGTATGTGCCCGCACCATGCTCCGTCGAGCCGACGATCCTGCACACGAGTCGGCCCAGAAGTGTGCAGGAGCGTCGAGTGGATGTGCAGAACTGACGGGTGGTCGCCCCTGCATGAGCGGTGCTCGCCCCACGGCGACGGGCGAGCCTCCGTTCGAGTTCGAGTGAGTACAAACCGGCCCCGCCCGCGAGAGATCAGGACCAGGTTGCACTCACTCGATCACGGCACCGGGGCTGGGCCACGCTGCCCACACACAACGCCGCTCACACACAAGACCGCCCACACACAACGCAGGACCCGCACGATTCCGTGCGGGTCCTGCATCGTTCTCAGAGCCGAAGCCCCCGACTATCCGTCAGCTCTCTGGCAGGGCCTCCATCAGCACCCCACCAGAGTCTCTGTCAGCACCTCGTCAGAGGCCCTTGCCGCGCTTGCGGCTGGCGGCCAGTGCTGCGCCGCCCGCTGCGACGAGCGCCGCCGCGAGGCCCAGGATGCCGCCCAGCTCTGCGCCGGTGCGGGGCAGGTCACCGTTGCCGTCGTCACGGGCATCGTCGTCGCGGCCGTCATCACCGTTTCCGCCGCCGTCACTGCCGCTGCCGTCGTCGCCGTTGTCGTTCCCACCGTTGTCGTCGTCCCGGCCGTCATCGCCATCGCCGCCGCCGTCGCTGCCGCCGTCAGCGTCCTCGTCTCCGTCGCTTCCGCCGTCGGATCCGTTGTCATCGTCGTCCTCGCCCGGCTGGGCGTCGGTGACGGTGACCGTGAGGTCCAGTGACCGGCTGACGGGCAGCGGATTGTCATCCCACCACGCGTGCTCCGGATCCGCGATGAGCGTCGCGGTGACCGTGTGCTCGCCGGTCTCCACGTCGTCGCCGGCTGCGACGGTGAGTTCACTCTCCGTCGTGCCCTCTGCGATCGCCTCGAGCACTGCGGACTCCACGGTCGTGGCGTTCGCGGCTGTGAACGCGTCCTCGACTCCTGCCAGGTCGGCGGTGAAGCCCTCCGGCAGCTCGAGCGCCAGGCTGAAGGGGCCGTCGATATCCCGCGCGGCCTCAGTCATGAAGGTGAGCCCGACGTCGCCGCCCTGCTCGACCTCGATCTCCTCGCCACCATCAGCGCCGCCCTCATAGCCGAAGGACGCTTCGAGGTCCTCCGTGTTGATGACGTCGAGCGCGAAGTCCGCCTGCCGCTCCTGCGGGTCCCCTTCGACGACCTCGCGCGTCTCGAAGTAGTTCTCCCAGACCTCGAAGTCGGTGATGCCCGACTGCTGGAACTCGCCGTTCGCGAAGGCCGCGAAGTTGTCGCCGCCAGCGGCCAGGAAGCTCAGCGTCGCCACGCGGTACTCCGCGTTCGGATCGATCTCCTCACCGTCGACTTCGACGGACACGACGTGCTCGCCGCGCGCCGCATCGGAGTCGTAGACGACATCGAGCTCGTCGGAGATGCCCATGTGCAGGAAGGGCCGCGATGCGCCGTCCGGCTGCCACTGCTCCTCGAACAGCTGGATGACGTCCGCGCCCGTGAGCGTGACGACGCCGTGGTCGTTCGCGAACGGCAGGACGGCGTTGAGCTCGCCCACCGTCACCTCGCCCGGCTCCTCGTCGCCGAAGGTGTCATCGACGAGCAGATCAGTGCGCAGGCCGCCCGGATTCGTGATGCCGAAGTCGGCTTCTTCGAGCTGCGACATCCCCACGCCCTCCGTGAGGGCGTCCGCCACGAGGTTGCCCAGCTGGGACTCGCCGCCGCGATCCTCCGAGCCGTCCTCGTTGAACGCACGGGTGATGTCCTCGTCGATCGTGCCGACGACCTCGGAACCGATCTCCTGCGCTTTCGCCTCTGCGTCCGCGACGATCCCGTCGACCTCGTCGACGATCGGTGAGGAGAAGGACTGATCCGCGGTGTCGAGCAGCTCCTGCTCGTCCACAGACCAGTCGCCCTCGCCCTCACTCGTGAGAGTGACCTTGCCGACGATCTCGCCGTAGTTGCCCGACTGGACGACGGGGCGCGTGCGCCCGTCCTCACCCGGCACCGGTGCAGAGAAGTTCGCCTGCATGTGCGAGTGGCCGAAGAACATCGCGTCGATCGAGGCGTCGGCGCCCGTCACGACGGAGTTGAACTCCTCGTTCGATCCCAGTGCGGAATCCAGATCGGACACGCTGGCGGGGCCCAGGTGGGCGGCCAGCACCGTGAGGTCCGGCTTCTCCTCATCCGGCAGCGCCTCGAGCTCTTCTGCCGCATCGTTGATCGCCGTGACGGGGTCGCCGAACTCGATGTCCTCGATGCCGCCCGGGCTCACGAGCTGTGCGGTCTCCTCCGTCACCGCGCCGATGACGCCGATCCGCACGTCGCCCTGCTCGACGATCGTGTACGGGGTGATCCCGTCCGCGACCTCCGTCGTGCCCTTCTTGTACACGTTCGCACCGAGGTTCGCGAAGTCCGTGCTCGGGGAGACACGGTCCCGCAGGTCCGCGTAGCCGCGGTCGAATTCGTGGTTGCCCACCGATGCGGCGTCCGCGCCGAGCGCGTTCAGCACATCCATCGTGGGCTTGTCCTCCTGCGAGGAGGACGCATAGGTGGACGCGCCGATGTCGTCACCGGTCGTCAGGAAGGCGGTCTCGCCGTCGAAGGCCGCTCGCTCACGTTCGACGACGGAGGCGACTCCGTGGCCGGCGTCGGCGATCCGTCCGTGGAAATCAGTGATGTTGAGCAGCTGGACCTGGGTGCCGGCAGGTGCCTCGCCGAATGCGGGGAGCGCTGCCAGGGGCAGCACCATCCCCGTGGCGGCCGCGCCGGCGACCACGCCGCGCAGAAGAGTCTTCTTCATCGTCGTCCTCACAACAGAAGGTGGGTGTTACGTCCGAGATTCTTGTGAATACACTCGAAGAATAGCCCGATTCCGCATGAATGCGGCGTGAATTCCCGCGACTGGCTTCACACACGCCCACTCTGGCGTCCACCCGTACCCATCCGTCGAGCCACACCAACCCGCACCCGCGCTCAGCCGTGGAGCTCGTCCGCCTGCCTGCGCTTGCGGGCGGATTCCGCCTGCTGCGCCCATCCGTCCGGCCCGTCGGGGTACCCGACCTCTTCGAGGACGAGGCCGTGGGCGGGCATGAGGTGCATGGGCGGCAGTTCCGCGCGATCCGCCCCCGCCTCCGCCCGCGCCAGCAGCTGCGCGGGCTCCGTGACGCCCCACGCTCCGGATCCGACCCGCACGAGACCGCCCACCAGCGCCCGCACCATGTGGTGGCAGAACGCGTCCGCGCGCAGGTCCAGTGCGATGACGCCCGAATCCTCCCGGACCACGGAGAGGTCGAGCAGTGTGCGGATCGTCGTGGACTCCGGTCGCGGCTTGCAGAAGGGCAGGAAGTCATGGAGCCCCAGCACCTCGCCGGCGGCCCGCGCCATCGCGCCGTGGTCGAGCGCCCCCCGATGGACCACCGTGTGCTGCGCCGCGAGCGGGTCGCGCAGCGCCCCCTCGTCCGCGATGCGGTAGGAGTACCTGCGCCACACGGCGGAGAACCGTGCGTCGAATGCTGCGGACACCTCCTGCGCCCCATGGATCACGAGGTCCGGGGCCCCCAGGTGCCCCAGCACGCCGCGCAGCCGGCTCACGAGTCCGTCGGCCGGCTCCCTGACCCGCTTCCCCCGGCCGGTGAGTGCGGCGAGGGCAGCAGGCGGGAGGTCGCAGTGGACCACCTGCCTCCGCGCGTGCACGCCCGCGTCCGTCCGACCCGCGACGATGGTGCGCACCCGCTGGCCGAACACGGTCGCGAAGCTCTCTTCGAGCACACCCTGGACGGTGCGCAGGGACGGCTGGGCCGCCCAGCCGTGGAAGTCCGTCCCCACGTATCCGAGGTCGATCCGGAACCGGGTCGCCTCACCGTCCGGGGTGAGAGTCACAGCTCCTCCCCCACCCGTCCCGGCCGGTAGTTCTCCGAGCCCGGCGAGACATCGTCGTGGATGTGGCGCTCATCGGGTTCCGACGGCGTGTACTCGATCTGCTTGATCTCCGTGTACACACCGCGCCACGGAAGGGCCAGCACCCGGGCGCGCCGACGGGTGTAGGCGCGGACGCTCGCATTGTGGTGGCGGACCGCGGCGCCGATATGGGTCTCGTGCCCCTCGAGCTGGACGAGGAGGTCATCGGCGAACCCGGGCGGGGCCTCGGGCGCGGATGCCTTCTCCCGGATGCCCGCGGCGACGGTGCGGACGGCGTCGGTCACGACATGCTCGGCGACTCCGGCGTCGATCCGGCTGCGCACGGTCTGCGCGGCCACGACGGCTGACTCGAGGTCCGCGATCCGCGGGTCCTCACCCAGGAGGCGGCGGGCCTCGGCGACGTAGACGGGGACGAGCCCGTGCCGGGCGGCGCGGGCCACGTCGAACTGGCGGCGGGCCTCCCGCGTGAGCGATCTGTTGAGCGACAGCTGGTTGTAGCGGATGGTCAGGAGGACGACGATGCCCGCCGCCAGCACGAGCACAGCGATGAGAACGACCCAACTCCACTGCATGTGCCTGGAAGCCCCCACTCCGACGACGTGTCCCACGAATCCTCAGGGACCAGGGTACCCGCAGGGCGCACACGTTCACCGGTCGTTCAGCCGCCGTTGACCGGCAGGATGGCGGGCGCAGGTGACCGGCCATGACGCCGACCCGGGGCCGGGCACCGCGGATTCGCGAGGCGTTCGCCGATCCGTCACCTGTTCCACCCGCTGTCCGTCACCTTTCTCACGTGAAATGAAACATGTGAGAGTCGCAGTGATCGCAGAATCGTTCCTCCCGCAGATGAACGGGGTCAGCCACAGCCTGCTCCGCGTGCTCGACCATCTGGCCGAGCGCGGAGACGAAGCCATCGTCATCGCACCGGGCAGCCGCGGTGATCGGCCGCGCGAGGTCGCAGGTGCCCGAGTCCTCCGAGTCCCCAGCTTCGCGATGCCGAAGTACCGCAAGGTCCGCGTCGCCCCGGGCGGAGTCGCCCGGATCCGGCGGCTGCTCGCCGACTTCGACCCGGACGTCGTCCATGTCGCCTCACCCTTCGTCCTGGGCTGGCGGGGCGTGCTCGCCGCGCAGGATCTGGGGATCCCGTCCGTCGCCGTCTACCAGACCGAGGTCCCGGCCTACGCCGCCCGCTACGGGATGCGCGGCCTGGAGACCGTGCTGTGGAACCACGTCCGCAACATCCACCAGCACGCCTCCCTCACGCTCGCGCCGTCGTCCTACACCGTCGACCAGCTCACCGGGATCGGTGTGAGCGACGTGCGCCTGTGGGCCCGCGGCGTGGACTCCTCGCGGTTCGACCCCACCCATCGGTCTGCGTCGTTCCGCGCGAAGGTCGGTGTGAGCGCGAATGGCACCGGGCCCGAGGTCGTCGTCGGCTTCGTGGGACGCCTCGCCGTGGAGAAGCAGGTCGAGGACCTGCGCGTCCTGTCGTCGGTCCCGAATGTGAAGCTGGTCATCGTCGGCGAGGGGCCGCAGAAGGACCGCCTGCGCAGGCTGCTCCCCGACGCTCACTTCACCGGGTTCCTGGGTGGAGAGGCGCTGGCCCAGGCCGTTGCGAGCTTCGACATCATGGCGTCGCCGGGCGAGTTCGAGACGTTCTGCCAGACCATCCAGGAGGCGATGGCCTCCGGCGTCCCCGTCGTGGCGCCTGCGCGCGGCGGCCCGCTGGACCTGGTCGACTCATCGCGCACCGGGTGGCTGTACAGCCCGGGCGACCTCGAGGGGCTGCGCGCGCACGTGGCGGACCTCGCGGGGGACGCGGCGAAGCGGAGGGCGTTCGGACTAACGGCGCGGGAGACGGTGCTGGGCCGCACGTGGAAGAGCGTGTGCTCGCAGCTGATCGGCCACTATTCGGCGGCGATCGCGAGGCCCGCGCCGCAGGTCATCGGCCGGTCGTACACCGGTGGTGCCCGGTGGGCGCAGGACCGCGTCTGAGGGGTGGGGCCTGGGGCGCGCCTGAGGGGCACGGCGCAGTCGTGGGTCTCGTCTGACGGGCGCCGCCGGAGGCCCGTGCACGAGACCCGCACAGGTACAGCCACCAGCACACACGGCGAGACGCCGGCTACCGGTATGAAACACCGTGTTCAGGCGCGGTGTTTCATACCGGTCACCGGCGTTTCGCGAGAGCGTGAGCGGCTGGGCTCTGCGAGAGAGGTCAGCGAGGACGTGAGCGGCTGGGCTCAGGCTCCCTGGGCGGAGGTCCTGTCGCGGATGTCGACGTAGTCGCGGACGTCCTCCGGGGCCCAAGTCTCGACATTCTTGATGTCCGGCATGTCGGTTGCGAGGAAGATCGGGTCCTCCCCCTTGCCCAGCTTCGCCCGGTAGTCGCGCAGCAGGCGCATCGCAGTCGGCGCGAGGATCGTGATGACGACCAGGTTGATGAGCGCGATCACGACCATCGACACCCCGGCGATGGACCACGCGAGCTCCACGGAGATGACGGAGCCGATGAACACCATCGCGACGACGGACAGACCGAAGGCCAGGTGCCAGCCGCGCTTCGACGTGAGGAAGTGGACGTTCGCCTCGCCGTAGGAGTAGTTGCCCAGCACGGATGTGAACGCGAGCAGCAGCATGATCGCGCCCAGGAGGATCGCCGACCAGGCGCCCAGGCTCGCGGTGAGCGACTCCTGGACCATGAGGAGGCCCTCGCCGCCGGTCGAGGGGTCCGGGAAGGCCACGAGCACGATGAACGCGGTGATCGTGCAGATGAGCAGCGTGTCGAAGTAGACGCCCAGCGTCTGGACGAGGCCCTGCTTGACGGGGTGGCTGACCGAGGCCGTCGCTGCGACGTTCGGCACCGAGCCCATGCCCGCCTCGTTGGAGAGCATCCCGCGCTGCACGCCGTTGACGATCGCAGCGCCGATGCCGCCGCCCACAGCCGCCTGCGGGCTGAAGGCGCCCTCGAACATCTGGCCGAAGACGCGGGGCAGCTCGCCGAAGTTCATGCCGACGACGATGAGTCCGATCAGCAGGTAGATGGCCGCCATGACCGGGACCATGTTCTGGGCGACGTTCGCGACCCGGCGCATCCCGCCGACCACGATGCCGGCGGTGAAGAGTGCGAGCACGATGCCCACGAGGAACGGCAGCCACGGCAGACCCGCCGGATCTGCGAAGGCACCGACGGCACCGCTCACGGCATCGGTGATCGTGTTCGCCTGCAGCGAGGTGAACGCCAGGGCGAAGCAGAAGATGAAGAGCAGCGCGAAGAACGCGCCGAACCCACGGCTGCCCAGCCCGCGGTGGATGTAGAAGGCCGGTCCGCCCTTGTAGGTGTCCTCCGCCCGGACCTTGTACAGCTGAGCCAGAGTCGACTCGATGAAGCTCGCAGCGGAGGTGAAGAGGCACATGATCCACATCCACACGACGGCGCCGGGGCCGCCGATGAAGATCGCGCCGGCGACGCCGGACACATTGCCGGTGCCCACGCGGGCGGCGGCGGAGATCACGAACGCCTGGAACGCGGACAGCGACTTCGTGTCGTGCTTGGCGCCCTCGTCGGACTGCGGCTTCTCTGTGATGGACCGGAACATGGCCGGCAGCATCCGGAACTGGACGGCGCCGGTGCGCAGCGTGAAGTACAGGGCGAGCAGCCCGACGACGGGCATGCCCAGCCAGGTCCACAGCCACCCTTCGGCGTTGCCGAGCCATGTGTTGAGGTCATCTATGAGTCCCATATGCGCCACGGTATCCGGAAGGGAGGTGACGTGTGACTCAGAGCACCGCTGTTATGACATGACTCACGTTCAGCGGAGGCTCAGCATCTCACTCGAGGCCGCGCGCTTCGAGGGCGCGCCCGGTGTCCTGCGCGTACTTCACCGTGCCCAGCACCAGCGGGATGGTGCGGGCGCGCAGGGAGCCCTCGAGACCTCGGGCGCGGGCGGAGTCTCCGGCGACCCGCGCAAGGTCGGCGATGACGGGGAGGCTGCGGACCACCAGCCCTGCGGCCAGGCCGACGGTTGCCGGTCGCAGGCCGACGAACCGCAGCGGCCACGCGAGGACCTCGAACACCGCGATCAGCTCGCCCACCGTCGTCGTGAGCATGAGCAGAGCGGCGGCCATGATGCACACGACGATGGTCGAGGAGAGCCGCAGGCCAGTGGCCCAGTCCGTGAGCCAGAGATGCGCGGCGAAGACGGCCACGATGATCAGGCCGATCCGCAGGACGGGAGCGACGAGTTCACGCAGCGGCAGACGGGCGCTGACCGCCACGGCGACGATGAGCACGAGGAGGCCCACGTTGACCTGGGCGTCACGCGTCGCCAGCACGACGACGCTCAGGGCGGCGACGCCTGCGAGCTTCGTCCACGCGGGCGATCGGTGCAGCCACGAGTCACCGGGGACCCGGCGCCCGAGGAAGCGCTGGCGGGCCCTCATGCGCGTGCTCTCACTGTGCGGGCTCTCACTATTCGTTCTCTCGCTATGCGGGCTCTCATGCGCGGGCCGTCACTCACGGGCCCGAGGCGCGCCGGACTCCACGGCGCGGGATTCCTCGGCGACGACCGCGCGGTAGGCGGCGACGACCTCGGCGGGGGCGCCGTCCGCATGCAGGCGACCATGGTGGATGAGGAGGGTGCGCTCGGCGTCCTGGGCGACCTCGAGGTCGTGGGTGGAGAGGATGGTGCGGACTCCGCGACGGGAGACGAGGTCGGCGAGCACGCCGCGCAGCTTCTCCCGATTCGCGAGGTCGAGCAGGGTCGTGGGCTCGTCGAGCACCAGCACTGCGGGGTCGACGGCGAGGACGGTCGCCAGGGCCACGAGCTGCCGCTGCCCGCCCGACAGCTCGTACACGCTGCGCTCCGCCAGATCCGCGACGCCCAGCTCGTCGAGGACTGCGAGTGCGCGGGTGCGGCGCTCGCGCTTGTCACGGACGAGGTGCTTGAGGGAGAGCTCGACGTCCTCGAGCGGGGTGGGCATGACGAGCTGAGCGGCCGGATCCGTGAAGACGAATCCCACGCGCCGCCGGACCTCACGTCCGCGGTCTGCGACGTCGAGCCCGTCGACCATGACCCGCCCCTCGTCGACCGGGATGAGCCCGTTGATGAGCTGGAGCAGGGTCGACTTGCCGGATCCGTTGGCCCCGATGACGGTCACCGTCGGCTCCGTGAGGGTGCACGAGACATCCGAGAGGATCTTGCGGCTCGTCGCCTCATCCGGACGGCGATCGGCAGCCGGGTCGAGTACGTGGACGCCGGCGTTTTCGAAGACGATCGCGGGGTCGGTCATCGGCGGGTGGGCCATCGGAGAACCAGTCATCGGCGGATCAGCACGGCGGGGAAGGCGCGGTGGACGACGACGGCCAGGGCTGCGGCGCCGGCGTTCTTCAGCACGTCCCCGGGCCAGAAGGCCATGTCCGCGACGAACGCCTGCTGCAGGGTGAGGCCCAGGTTGAGGGACATGCCCGTGATGCCCAGCGGGTGGACGGTGAGGAAGCTCGCGATCAGCCCGCCTGCGAAGAGGGCCAGCCACAGCTTCCAGCCGCGCAGGCGCTTGACGGCCCAGCCGGCGATCGCACCGACCACCAGCGCGTAGAGCGCGAAGCCCGCGATGTATCCGGCGGACGGTCCCGCAAGCACACCGAGGCCGCCGGAGAAGTTCGAGAAGATCGGCAGGCCGATGAGCCCCAGCGCCACATAGAGCGCGGTGGCGAGGAAGCCGCGCGCGGGCCCCAGGACCATGCCGCACAGCGCGATGGCGAGTGTCTGGAGGGTGATCGGTACACCCGCTCCGCCCACGGGTATCGCGGGCATCGCGGCGAACACCGCTAGCAGAGCCGCGAAGACCGCGATGAACGCCAGATCGCCGGCGCCCCATCGACTGCGGGAGGCCGAGACCTCGGACTGCGACACCGCTCCGCGGTCTGCGGTCGCTGCGTGTGACATGGGGACTCCTTCGTCTGTGCGACACCGTACTCCTGAACGGCGTTCAGGGCATGGGCACACAGTACCTGAACACCGTTCAGGAGGCGAGGCGGACGGCTGCTCTTGGGATCAGTCCGTCACCGTGCGCACCACGCGCGCCGGGGAGCCCACCACGACGGTGCCCTTCGGGACGTCCTTCGTCACCACGGACGCGGCCGCCACGACTGCGTCGTCCCCGATCGTCACTCCCGGCAGGACAGTCACGTTGGCCCCGATCCACACGTTGCGACCGATGACGATCGGAGCCGGGTGCATGTCTGCGCGCCGCGCGGGGTCGAGATCATGGTTGAGCGTCGCCAGCACCGTGTTGTGCCCGATCAGGCAGTCGTCGCCGATCGTCACTCCGCCCTGGTCCTGGAACCGGCAGCCCGAGTTGATGAAGACGCGCTTCCCGAGCGCGATGTTCTTCCCGAAGTCGGAGTGCAGCGGAGGGAAGACGGTGACGGTCTCATCGACGGGCCCACCGATGAGTGAGGCCAGCAGCTCACGCACCTGTGCAGGCTCGTGATACCCGCCATTCAGCTCGCCGGTGATGCGCAGCGCATCCTGACTGGTGCGGTGCATGACCTCGTGCAGCGGGGAGTCCCCCGTGATGGTCTGACCGGCATTCAGCGCTTCCAGGAGATCGTCGAGATCCATGGAGGCCTCCTTCATCGTTCCTGCGGACTGCCCCACTCCGCGAGCCGACTGCTCACGCCGCGAAAGGACGAGTCACGCTGCCAGCGCGACTCGCCCGCTCACTCCCACTCGATGGTGCCCGGGGGCTTCGACGTCACGTCGAGCACGACGCGGTTGACCTCGTCGACCTCGTTCGTGATGCGGTTGGAGATCTGCGCGAGCACGTCGAACGGCACCCGCGTCCAATCCGCCGTCATCGCATCCTCGCTGCTGACCGGGCGCAGCACGATCGGGTGGCCGTACGTGCGGCCGTCGCCCTGGACGCCCACGGAGCGGACGTCCGCGAGCAGCACGACCGGGCACTGCCAGATCTCGTCGTCGAGGCCCGCCTTCGTGAGCTCTTCGCGGGCGATCGCGTCCGCGCGGCGGAGGATCGCGAGGCGCTCCGCGGAGACCGCACCGACGATGCGGATGCCGAGGCCGGGGCCGGGGAACGGCTGGCGTCCGACGATGATCTCGGGCAGGCCCAGGGCGCGGCCGATCGCTCGGACCTCGTCCTTGAAGAGCTCCCGCAGCGGCTCGACGAGCTGGAACTGCAGGTCCTCCGGGAGTCCGCCCACGTTGTGGTGGCTCTTGATGTTCGCGGTGCCGGCCCCGCCGCCGGATTCGACGACGTCCGGGTACAGGGTGCCCTGGACGAGGAACTCGATGTCCCCACCTGCGCCCTCACGGGACTCTGCGACGAGATCCGCCGCAGTCTGCTCGAACGAGCGGATGAACTCGCGGCCGATGATCTTCCGCTTGGCCTCAGGATCCGTCACGCCGTCGAGCTCGCCCAGGAACGTGTCGACCGCGTCGACCGTCACCAGGCGCACGCCGGTCGAGGCGACGAAGTCCTCCTCGACCTGCTTCCGCTCGCCCTCGCGCAGCAGTCCGTGGTCGACGAACACGCACGTGAGCTGGTCCCCCACAGCCCGGTGCACGAGCGCCGCCGCGACGGCGGAATCGACGCCGCCGGACAGGCCGCAGATCAGCTTCTTGTCGCCCACCTGCGCGCGGATCCGTGCGACCTGGTCCTCGATGATCGACTGGTCCGTCCAGTCCGCCTCCAGGCCCGCCACCTCGAAGAGGAAGTTCTCGAGCACCTTCTGGCCGTTCTCCGAGTGGAGGACCTCCGGATGCCACTGGACACCTGCGCACCTGCGCGCACGGTCCTCGAACGCGGCGATGGGGGTCGAGGCGGTCGACGCCAGGACGGAGAAGCCTGCCGGAGCCTCGGTGACGGAGTCCGCGTGGGACATCCACACCTTCTGCTCACCGCTCACTCCGGCGAGCAGCGCGCCGGAGTCCGCGGCGACGGTCGCGACCGTCGAGCCGTACTCCCGCCTGCCGGTCTTCGACACGGTCCCGCCGAATGCGCGGGCGAGCGTCTGGAAGCCGTAGCAGATGCCGAAGACCGGCACATCCAGATCGAGGACACCCGCCGACAGCGCCGGTGCTCCCTCTTCATTCACGGAGGACGGCCCGCCGGAGAGCACGATGGCCCGGGGATCCTTCGTGGCGAACTCCTCTGCCGTGGCGGTGTGCGGGATGACCTCGGAGAAGAGGCCCGCCTCCCGCACACGGCGAGCGATGAGCTGGGCGTACTGGGCGCCGAAGTCGACGACGAGGACCGGGCGTGATTGCGGGTGCGGGATACCCGCAGCGGAGGGGGACTCACTCATGCGTGCCATCCTACGTCCCCCGCCACCGTGCCGTTCACGCGCGCTCGTCAGCCGGCCACAGCGTCGCGCACCGCGACGACCAGCTGGTCGAGCGGCAGTCCGCGTTCACGGGCGGTGGCGACGACCTCGGCGGCGTAGGTCTCCACAGCCGGATCCAGGCCCGAGGCCGTCGGCAGATCCGCTGGATCGATCCCCTCGCTGATGCGGGTGCCGGCACCCCGGCGGGTGGTGACGATCCCGGCCTCCTCGAGTTCGCGGTAGGCGCGGGCGACCGTGTTCACGGCGAGCCCCTGGTCCGTGGCGTGCGCCCGGATCGCCGGGAGCCTGTCGCCCGCGAGCAGTTCGCCCGTCGCGACGGCGTCGATGATGCCGCGGCGGATCTGCTCGTACGGCGGCATCGCCGCACCCGTCCCGTCGATCAGCCGCAGGTGGTCGTACTCGCCCATGTGCACTCCTTCAGTTCGCGGTGCCCGCTCGAACCCGCTCAGTCACCCAGTGTGCCGGACAGGCGCTCCCGCATGCGGCGGCTGGCCTCGTTGAGTCCGTGGACCTCGACGACGGTGCCGTAGGACTCGTACTTGTCCGTCACGGAATCGATCGCGGCCACCGTCGAGGCGTCCCACACGTGGGAGGCGCGCATGTCGATGATGACCCGATTCGGGTCCGCCGCGTAGTGGAACATCGTGTAGAGGTCGTTGGACGAGGCGAAGAAGAGCTCGCCCTCCACGGTGTAGCGGGCGACCCGTCCCTCCTCCACGACGTCCCGGTCCACGGTGACGAAGTGGGCGACGCGGTGCGCGAACGCCACCATCGCGACGAGCACGCCCAGGCCCACGCCGATCGCCAGGTTGTTCGTGAGCACCGTGCCCACGACGGTGACGAGCATGACGGTCGTCTCCGACTTGGGCATCCGCTTGAGCGTCGACGGCCGTATCGAGTGCCAGTCGAACGTCGCCCAAGAGACGAACACCATGATCGCGACGAGCACCGCCATGGGGATGACGGCAACGACGTCGCCCAGCAGCACGACGAGGATCATGAGGAACACACCCGCGCAGAACGTGGAGATCCGTGTGCGCGCACCGGACGCCTTCACGTTCATCATGGTCTGGCCGACCACCGCGCAGCCGCCCATGCCGCCCAGGAACCCGGACACGACGTTCGCCGCGCCCTGCGCCCAGGATTCGCGGGTCTTGTTCGACCGGGTGTCGGTGATGTCATCGACGAGCTTCGCCGTGAGCAGCGATTCGAGCAGACCCACCACCGCCATCGCGAGCGAGAACGGGGCGATCACCTGGAACGTCTCCCACGTGAGCGGCACGTCCGGGAGGAAGAGGACCGGGATCGCCTCGGGCAGCTCGCCCCGGTCCCCCACGGTCGGGATGTCCCAGTCCATGAGCACGACGAGCGGCGTGAGCACGAGGATCGCCATGAGCGGCGCGGGGACAGCCGTCGTGAGCTTCGGCAGCAGGAAGACGATGAGCAGACCGGCGAGGCACACGGGGTACACCAACCAGGGGACACCGACGAGCTCCGGCACCTGCGCCATGAACACGAGGATCGCGAGTGCGTTCACGAACCCCACCATCACCTGGCGCGGGATGAAGCGCATGAGGCGCGCTGCGCCGACGACCGCGAGGATCACCTGGAACACGCCCGCCAGGATGACAGCGGCGATGAGGTAGTCGACACCGTGCGAGGACGACAGCGGCGCGATGACCAGGGCGACCGCACCCGTCGCGGCGGAGATCATCGCGGGTCGTCCGCCCAGGATCGCGGTCGTCACCGCCATGGTGAAGGACGCAAAGAGACCCACCCGGGGGTCCACGCCCGCGATGATGGAGAATGCGATGGCCTCCGGGATGAGGGCGAGTGCGACGACGAGCCCGGCCAGGACCTCGGTCCGCAACCAGCCGAACCGTCCGAGGGTGCGGCGGACGCTCTGCCGCTCGTACGGGTCGAGGCGATCTCGCTGCGCCGGTTGGTCTGGCCCGTCAGGCACGTGCGAACCCGACGGAGTCGTCACTCCTTGGGTGCGACTACGACCGCCGCATCGAGCTCCGCTTCGACCTGGCGGTGGATGCGGCGCTCCAGGATGAACGACATGACGGGCACGACGCCCGCGAGTGCGAGGATCAGCAGGCGACCCAGCTTCCACCGCATCGACGAGTTCAGCCAGAAGCACGCGATGAGGTAGACGACGTAGCACCAGCCGTGGCTGATCGCGATCGCCGCGGCGAGGTCGAAGCCGCCGAAGTTCAGCGCCTCAGCGGGAGAGCCGCCCAGCACGAACGGCACGTAGATGTACTTGTAGAGCATCTCCACGGTGAGGATCATGAGCATCGTGCCGGTGATGAGCGCCATCACGCGGTAGAACCGCACGGCGTTCCGTGCGGACGTGAACTGCTTGACCGTCCACACCTCGTCCGGGTCGAACTGTGGCGCGGCATCGGGGTTCTGCGTCACTGCGGTGTTCCTCCTGCGTGCGTGTTCCGGGTGCTGCTGGTGTCCGTGTCGCCGGCGTCCGTGCGTCTGGTGTCCGTGCGTCCGGACTGCGTGTCGCTGGTCTGCGTGTCGCCGGTCTGCGAGCCCCTCGACTGCAGGTCCTTCTCGCCGGCCTGCTTGACGATGACGTATTCGGTGGGCCCGCCGAACTCCTCCTGCTGCTGTGCGCGGTGAGCGTCGCGCAGCAGCTGGAACCAGATGTAGAAGGCGAACCCTGCGAAGAAGATCCATTCGAGCGCGTAGATCGCAGACTGCCAGTCGACGCCCTTGCCGTCCTCCTGGGCCTCGAGGTCGACGTGCGGCATGCCGTCACCGGCGCCGGTCATGGAGGCGTGCTCCGGGAAGAGGACGCCGGAGTAGGTGTGGACGTCGAACATGTTGATCAGCTGCGACGTCGACACGCTGCGCACCTGCCCGTCCGGCAGGTCGGAGGCCTGCAGCGGCCCCTCGACGGGACCCAGCCGGGCTTCCATGTCGATGTCTCCCGCGGGTGCGGGATGGTCCGCCGCCGAGGCCGCATCGGCCACCCAGCCGCGGATCACCGGGATCGCGATGGGCTTGGCGGTGGCCGTATCGGGGCTGCTCAACTGGGCCTCCTCACCCAGCTGGGCGCCCGCGACCTCGAACATCGTCACGACCCAGAATCCGGAGTCCCCCTCGTGGATGCGGTCGGTGACCAGCACCTCGGCATCGGGGAGGTAGCGGCCGGACAGGCTCACGCGCTGGTCGACCAGGCGCTGGGGCATGGGCACCTGCGCGTCGAGCACGTCGTTGAACGGCCGCATCGTGTCGACGTCCTGCGCGGTGAGGACGTCGTTCTTATGCTGAGCGCGGTCGACCTGCCACATGGACAGGCCGACGAAGATGCTCGCCAGGACGAGCACCAGCGCGAGGAATGACAGCCATCGCGGTGTCAGCGCGAGTCGGAGCACTCAGGAGAGCTTCCGCTTATCGGCTTCCGGGGACACGACGACGTCGACGCGCTGGAACTCCTTGAGGTCAAGGTAGCCGGAGGTGGCCATCGCACGGCGCAGTGCACCCGCGATGTTCACCTCGCCGATCGCGGTGTGGCCGGGACCCTGGAGCACCTGCTCCAGCGGGCCCACCGTGCCGAGCTCGACCTTGTGCCCGCGCGGCATCTGCGCGTGGTGCGCTTCTGCGCCCCAGTGCGAGCCGCGGCCGGGGGCCTCGTCCGCACGGGCCAGGGCGGTGCCCAGCATGACGGCGTCGGCCCCCATCGCGAAGGCCTTGACGATGTCGCCGGAGTGGCCCAGTCCGCCGTCGGCGATCACGTGCACGTAGCGGCCGCCGGACTCGTCCATGTAGTCACGGCGTGCGGCGTGGATGTCCGCGATGGCGGTGGCCATCGGCACGCGGATCCCCAGGGTGCGGTGCGTGGTGGAGGACGCGCCGCCGCCGAATCCGACGAGCACGCCAGCGGCGCCGGTGCGCATGAGGTGCAGCGCCGTCGTGTAGGTGGCGGCCCCGCCGACGATGACGGGGACGTCGAGTTCGTAGATGAACTGCTTGAGGTTCAGGGTGTCGTCACCGCTGGAGACGTGCTCCGCGGACACGGTCGTGCCGCGGATGACGAACAGCTCCACACCGGCTTCGACGACGGTGTTCCAGTGCTCGAGCGTGCGGGCCGGGGACAGCGCCGCGGCGACGGTGACGCCCGCGTCGCGGATCTCCTCGATGCGCGCGGTGATGAGCTCCGGCTTGATCGGCTCCGAGTAGATCTCCTGCATGCGGGCCGTGGCCGAGGCGCGGTCCAGTCGGGAGATCTCGTCGAGCTGGGGCTGCGGATCCTCGTAGCGGGTCCACAGTCCCTCGAGGTCGAGGACGCCCAGGCCGCCGAGCTTCCCCAGCGCGATCGCCGTCGCCGGCGACATCACGGAGTCCATCGGCGCCGCGATGAACGGCAGCTCGAAGCGATAGGCGTCGATCTGCCACGACAGGTCGACGTCCTGGGGGTCACGGGTACGACGGGCCGGGACCACGGCGATGTCGTCCAGCCCGTAGGCGCGACGACCCCGCTTCCCGCGACCGATCTCAATCTCTTGGCTCACCCTCCCAGCCTACCGGCTGGGCGCAGAGCCGATCATCAGGGACCTGTCACGCAGACCGGTGGGCCCGTTCGCCGCTTCCGTGCTCGCGTGGCCGGTTCCTGCAGCGGCGTCCGGGGCACGCAGGCGGCGAATGGTCGCGGCCGGCTCTCATCCATGCGCCCACGCGAGGAACTCGTCCGCGTGGAGGACCGGCTTTCCCCACCCGGCGGCCTTCTTGGCCTTGCCCGATTGGGTGCCGCGCTCCGCGACGACGAGCACATCCGTCCTGGTCTTCGTCATGGTCGGCACGGGGATCAGACCGCGGGTTCGGGCGAGGTCCTCCATCTGGTCGCGATCCAGCGATCCCAGGGTCGGAGAGACGACCTCTCCGGTGAAGCACACCCGCACTCCGGCCTGGAGCACTGAACCGGCCCCGGCCGCTTCCTCCAGTTCGAAGCCCTCCGGCAGGATGCTCACACCGAAGTGCTCCTCCACGTCGCGCAGCCGCACGACGATCTCCGCGTCCCGATCCGTCACGCGTGACCACGCGTCCTCGAGCATCTGCGCCAGCACGAGCGCCGGGTCGTCCTCGGCGGACAGGTTCCCGCCGACGGTGAATCCCTCCGGGCCTCGGGCACCGTCCGGTCCGGAGGTGCGGGCGAGGAGGTAGCCGCAGCCTCGGGCGAGGGCCGGGAAGGGCATGCCGCCGTGGCCTGCAGCGTCTCCCCGCAGTCCTGTTCGGGCGGCGAGGTCGCGGGCCGCACGGGCACGGGCGAGCGCGGTCGGTGCGCGGAGTCCCTCCGCCTCCGCCGCCGTCGTCTCGGTGAGCGGCAGCTCGACGCCCAGCGGCATGGGCTCGACGCGGCCGACCCGCTTCAGCTCGAAGTCGATCCAGCCCAGCGACTCGTCGATCCGGACTCCGACCGGCACGCGGCCGGCGAGCAGCGGCGACAATGCCGACCAGGCCTCCGACAGGAGCGGCGCGAGCTGGACGTCGCGGGTCGTGATCCCGAAGTCCGTGCGGGCCGCGTAGAGGTCGCTCGTGGGGTTCACGACCGTCGTCGCCTCGTCCCCGTCATCGGTGACGGCCGCGATCTCCACCGGCCGTGGACGGTAGCGGTCCCCCGCGTTCCCGACGGTGAGCGCAGACAGGTAGACGTCCCCCAGGGACGCCGCGGAACCGCCGGAACCCGCCAGGAAGCGCCGGATGCGGGGATCGGACTTCAGATCCCGTGGGAGGACGTCGCGTCTGAGCACCAGTCCCTCGAGGCTCGTGCAGCGGGAGAGCGCGACATAGAGCTGACCGTTGGCGAACGTCCCGCCCGTGAGGTCCACGACGACGCGGTCCAGCGTCTGGCCCTGGCTCTTGTGGATCGTGATCGCCCACGCGAGCTTCATCGGAAGCTGGGTGAAGGTGCCGATGACCTCGTGAGTCAGCGAGCCCCCGCTGACGACCGGGCGGGTGATCTCCCACGTGTGCGGACGGACGTCGACGGTGCGGTCGTCGCGCAGATGCACGTGGACGACGGGTTCGCCGTCGTCACTGCTGATCGCGGTGATCTTCCCGATCGACCCGTTCACCCAGCGATCGGACGGGTCGTTGTTCAGCAGCATCACCTGGGCTCCGACGGCGAGCGCGAGATCGTCGTCGGTGGGGTGCTCGAACCCGTCCGTGTCTCCGCGGATCTCCGCGCGGAATGTCTGGGTCGGAGCGTCGAGGCGCTCCAGCATCCGACGATTCCTGGAGCGCACGATGCGGTTGGTGGTGGCGAGCGTCAGCCAGAACTCGTCGAGTGCCGGCTCGAAGTCCGCGTCCGTGCGGGCATTCAGCTCCGCGCGGGCGTCGTCCAGCAGCGTTCCCTCCCGCACCGCATTCAGCAGGTCCACCAGGCGCGAGTCACCGACCTGTCGGAAGACCGTCGTGAGCTCGACCGAGGGGAACGCATCGGGTTCGAAGGACTTCGCGGAGAAGAAGTACGGCGTGCCGAAATGCTCTTCGACGTATGCCGCTTCGTCATCGTGCACGACAGGCGGCAGCTGATAGAGGTCACCGACCAGCACCAGCTGGACGCCTCCGAACGGCTCTCCCGGCTGTGGGCCGAACCGTTCCAGAGCTGCGGCGAGCGCGTCGAAGAGATCGGCGCGCACCATGGACGCCTCGTCGATGATGAGGGTGTCCAGCGAGGCGAGCGCCTTTGCGAAGCGGCCCGGGTAGTACCGGCCGCTGCGCACCGTCTCCGCGTTCACCCCCATGGGGAACGAGAAGAGCCGATGGATCGTGTACCCGTCGACGTTCAGTGCGGCGATGCCGGTGGGTGCGACGGAGAGGACGTTCCGGTCCGTCGTGTCCACGAAGTGCCGGATGAGCGTCGACTTCCCCGTTCCCGCGCGCCCGGTGAGGAACAGGTGGCGACCAGCACTCAGGAGTTCCAGCGCGTGCTGGAACTCCTGAGTGAGCGTGAGGCTGCTCATCCTGCGGCGGAGAGCTCCTCGAGCTTCGCCTTCACCTGCGCCTGCGACGGGTTCGTCTGCGTGGACCCGTCGGAGAACAGCAGCGTGGGGACCGTCTGGTTGCCGCCGTTCGCCTCTTCGACGATGGCCGCACCGTTGGAGATGTCCTCGATGTTCACCTCGGAGTAGTCGATCCCGACCTGGTCGAGCTGCGGCTTGAGCCGACGGCAGTAGCCGCACCACGACGTCGTGAACATCGTGACGGCACCCTCTTCGGGCAGGAACTGCTCAACACTCATGTCTTCTCCTCCTCAGTCGAGCGCACCCCGGACATCGTGCGCTCTCACCACCGACAACAGCACCCGGCCCGCGACTGTTCCCGGGCGTGCCGTCGGGTCTCGCGCCGGGCGTGCGCCCGGGTTCGCAGCCGTGCGTCACACGCTCCAGTCCTGGTCACACACTCCAGTCCTGGAAGGCCGCCGAGGTCGCCCAGAAGTGCAGTTCGTACACCGTCGCCTGTGCGAAGGCGTCGGCCATCCGCCTCCGGCCGTCCTCCGTCGTCCCGGCTGCGCATCGTTCGTAGAGCGTGACCGCGTCGTCGACGGCGGAGTCGAAGTCGGGTGAGTCGTACGCCTGCACCCACGCGGCGTACGGGTTGGCGGTGAGGTCGCCGGCGCGCTCGACGAGCACCTTCCCCATGTGGGCGTACACCCAGAAGCACGGGAGGACGGCTGCGACGCCCGCCTCGTAGGGCTCGGTCGCGGCGGTCGCCACGAGGTAGGAGACGTAGCCCAGCGTGGTCGGCGACGGCTCCGCGACGCCGCCGGGGGCGATCTCCTCGGAGACCTTCGCGAACCGGTCGTCCGACAGCAGGTCCGCGTGCATCACCGTCTCCGCCTCGACGGCGTCTGCGGCGGACCGGTTCCAGAACCGGGCCTCCTCCGCGGTGGGCGCCTTCGCCGCGAGCAGCGACATCGCCTTCGCGTATCCGTTGAGGTAGAGACCGTCCTGGTGGATGTAGTTCACGAAGGACTGGGCGTCCAGGTCGCCCGCGGCCAGTCGGTCGAGGAAGTCGAGCGCCTCGATCTTCTCCAGCGTCCCCGACACCCCGGCCCACACCGCGCTGCTGTGCTCACCCTGTTCATACGTCCGCATCATGCTTCTCCCTGTCCTTGACCGTGCCGACCTTGGTCTTGCTGTCCCTGTCCGTGCGGTCCTCGCACGTGGCTCGTGAGGTCGACCAGATGGTCGACCGGTCCGTGGGCATCGGCCGGGTCGTACGCGAGCCGCCACCCGGACCCCGACCCGATCGCGCGGGCGAGGTAGGCGAGTGCGCTGGCGACGACCTCGGCGATGGCGTCCGGCGACGACATGTCGCGGCCCGCATGCACTGCCGCCGCCGTCTCCGCGGTGATCGCGGCCGACAGCGTGCAGCCGGTCCCGTGCGTGTGCGGGGTCGCGATCCGCCGGTGGTGGAACTCGCGGAGGACGACGTCGCCGTCCTGGACCCACTCTCCCGAGGCCGCTGCCGCCGCCGAGGTCCCGGTCGCCGCCGCGACCGCGAGCACGTCGACGAGCCGGTCGCCGTCCATGTGGCCGCCCTTGAGGAGGACGGCGCGGGAGCCTCGGCGGACGAGCTCGACCGCCTGGGCGCGCTGCTGGGAGACGTCCGCGGCCTCGGTGACCTCATCGCCCAGCAGCAGGGCGGCCTCCGGGAGGTTGGGTGTGATGAGCTGGGCGACCGGAGTGAGCAGATCGCGCACCGCGGTCACCGCGTCGCTCTCGAGGAGGCGATGCCCCGACGTCGCGACCATGACCGGGTCGACGGTGAAGAAGCCCAGGTGGGAACTCCCGTCCTCGCGGGTCCGTGCGGCGCGGTCCACTGCGAGTTCGACGAGCGCACGGGAGCCCAGCATCCCTGTCTTGGACGCGTCGACCGGCATGTCGTCGAGCACACTGGCGAACTGATCGGCGACGAAGTCCGTGTCGATCGGGTAGACGCGGCTGACGCCGTGCGTGTTCTGGGCGACGAGGGCGGTGATGACGGTCGTGCCGTAGACGGCGCGGGCGGTGAACGCCTTGAGGTCCGCGTGGATGCCGGCGCCTCCGGAGGGGTCCGTCCCCGCGATCGACAGGGCGACAGGCGGGCGGGAGTGGGCAGGCACGGGCACTGACGCTGGCACAGGCGAGGTCATAGAGGCCTTTCGGGTGGAGCGAGGACGCTCAGTCAGGCGGCGAGGTAGGAGCTGCGGATGGCGTTCGCCGCAGCGCGGGGATCCTCGGCTGTGCAGATCGCGGACACGACGCAGATGCCCAGGAGCGGAGCGTCGCGCAGTGCGGGGGCGCGGTCCGCGGTGATCCCGCCGATCGCGACGGCTGGCAGTCCCATCTCTGCGGCGATGGACGCCAGGGCGGCGGTGCGCTCGGGGCCGATCCCCGCGGGTGCGCCCTGCTTGGTCGTCGTGTCGTGCACCGGACCGATGCCCACGAGGTCGACGAGCGCGGCTCCCGTCGTCTCGTCGCGCAGGGAGCCGGCGACGGAGAACTCGGCGGGGCTGCCGGCGGACAGCCCGACGAGAGGGTCCGGGCCCAGGACCGCGCGGACGTCCTCGACCGGTTCGTCGGTCTGGCCCACGTGGACGTGGACGTCGAGGCCCTCGGCGCGAAGTGACTTCACGACCTCGAGCCGGTCGTCGACGAAGACTGCGACGGGACGGGCGGAGGATGCCGCGGGGGTGGCGTCTGGAGAGATCGACCGTCCGGTGGCCTCGATCGCGGCGATGGTCTCGCGGGTCAGCGCGGCGACCTCAGCGTCGGAGGCGTGCTTGTCGCGGATCTGGACGATGCCGACTCCGCCGGCGACGGCCTCGGCGGCGGTCTGCGGGACGGTGCGGCCGGCAGCCGCGCACTGGGCGGTGTCGGTCACGAGGTACAGGCTCCAGTCGTAGGGAGCCAGGCGTGCGGGCAGGACGGGAGTGGGCATCAGTGTGTCCTTTCCACGGTCTCGACCGTGACGTCGACGGCGGTGAGATCGTCCTCGGACACCGTGTGCAGGGCGTCGAGGAAGGCGACGGCGAAGGAGCCGGGGGCCTCGGCGGTGCGTGCGGCGACCTCGCCCGCGGCCGCGAAGTGGACGTGCGCGGTCACGACGGCGGCGAAGCGGTCCCCGGCCAGGTCCGGTCCCTGATCCGCGGGGACGGCACCCAGGTAGGCCGCCGTGAGCGCGGCGAGCGAGCAGCCGGTGCCCACGACGAGCGGCATGAGGGGTGAGCCGCCGGCCACGCGGGCGCGGACGAGGCGGCCCGGGTCCTCAGGGTCGGTGCCGATGATCGCATCGCGCGGGCCCGAGACGGCGATGATCGCGCCTGTGTCGATGGCGAGGCGGCCGGCGTGGTCGAGGATCGCGTCGACCTCGTCCGTGGATTCGATGCCGCGTCCTCCGGCCCCGGCGCCGGCCAGTCCCGCGATCTCCGAGGCGTTGCCGCGGATGCAGGTGGGCCCCGACTGCGCGAGGCGGCGGATGTGCACGGTGCGGTGGTCGACCCCGCCGAAGGACACGGGGTCCAGCACCCAGGGAGTGTCCGATTCAGCGGCGGCCGCGGTCGCGGCATCGGCGGCGAGCAGCTGGTGACTGGTCGCGGTGCCGAAGTTCACGAGGATGCCGTTGGCAAGGCGGGCGAACTGGGCGGCGTCCGCCTCGTGGTCCAGCATGGCCGGCGAGGCTCCGGCGGCCAGCAGCACGTTCGCGCTGAACTGCTGCACGACGGTGTTGGTGATGCATTGGACGAGCGGCACCTGGGCGCGCATCGTAGTGAGGTGTGCGGCGACGTCGACTGTCGTCATGACGATCCCTTCGCTAGTGCTGACTAGAGCAGGTTCGGTGGGTGTGATCTCAGCCCTCCACGTCGTCCACCGCCGGTGCGGCGCGCGAGGTGGGGCACCCCATGTCACTTGTCCGGGCAGTCTAACCGGTGGCCGAGGCCTGGGTCACACGGGGCGACCGGTGGTCGGCTGAGGGGGTCTCGACTGATCGGTGGCCGGGGTGGCACAGTCCCCGCCGGGAGCGTCCGTCTAGGATCAGATGATCCCCCACACATGCCAGGCATGTGTCCCCACCCGCTGATCGGAGGCTCCATGCCGGAAGTCCAGTTCTCCCACGCCGCCCCGATGGACGGGTCGTTCACGGAGATGATGTCGCTCGAGGAGATCGACACGAACATCTACCGCGCGGGCTACGTCTTCGAAGAGCCCTACGCCCTGTACGGCGGACAGGTCGCCGCGCAGTCGCTCATGGCGGCGGGACTGACCGTGGACGACGACCGGGCGCCGCATTCCCTGCACGGATATTTCCTGCGCCCCGGCAACGCCGCGAAGCCCACCGTCCTCCAGGTGTTCCGCGACCGCGACGGGCGGTCGTTCTCCGCACGCCGCGTCGTGGCGCTGCAGGAGGGCAAGGTCATCTTCAGCATGTCCGCGTCGTTCGCCCACCCCGTGGAGAGCCCCGAGTACGGCGATCGGCTGCCGGTCGAGGAGGCGCCCAAGGGCACGCACTCCACGCTGCCGCGCATGTTCGGCTTCGAGGCGCGGACGACGGAGCAGGTGTACGACGCGAAGGACTACCCGCTGCGCTTCTGGGCGCGCTGCACGGAGGACCTGGGCGACTCGCAGCTGCTGCACCAGTGCGCGCTCACGTACCTGTCGGACATCTCGTCCGGTGTGGGCGCCTACAACACGGAGGACTTCCGGTCGGACGCGAGCCTCGACCACGTCGTGTGGTTCCACCGGGAGATCGACATGAACGGCTGGGTCCTCATGGACCTGCACCCGGAGGCCGTCACCCACGGTCGCGGGCTGTACCGGGGACGGCTGGGCGACGAGAACGGCGAGCACCTGGCGACGATCGCGCAGGAGACATTGTTCCGCCCGACCAAGAAGGACTGAGCCGCAGCGCTGACGGGCCGCAGTTCTGACGGGGCGGCGGGGCGCGACCGTCGTCACCCGCGCGACCCACCAGCTTTCATCAGGTCGCACGACTTCTTTCCTATGCGGTCTGATGAAAGCTGGTGGGTCGCGGTTGCGGTCGCGGTGCTCGTGGCCGACAGATCCGGGCGGCGGCTCGGCAGATCCGGGTCAGGGTGGCTGCTAGACCGCCCCTGCTCCGGCCTCGAGCTCGTCGTCGATGAAGCCGCGGCGGCTGGCACGGTAGCCGACGATCGCCATGAGCACTGTCGCGGCGACCAGCCCCAGCAGGATCGCCGACCACTCCCCCGTCGCGCCGTACACGACACCGACGATCAGCGGGCCCGCGGCCGCCACGAAGTAGCCGTACGGCTGGACGAAGCCGGACACGCGGGCCGTGACCAGTGGGGTCCGGCTGCGCGCGGGGATGAGAGCGATCGCGGTGGGGAAGCAGAAGCCGCCCAGCCCCAGCAGGAACGCCCACAGCAGCGGCCACGTGTCCGCGGCGAGGTACAGCCCCAGGTAGCCCGCGGCCGCGAACACGGAGAACACGACTGGATAGATCGCGAGCCAGCGTGATCGGTCGATGATCGTGGGCATCGTGAGTCCGCCGATGATGTTGAGCGCGCCGACGAGCGCCAGCGCCACGGATCCGACCGACGCCGACACGCCGTTGTCGATGTAGACCTGCGGCAGCCACCCCATCTGGAAATACGCGTTCATCGACTGCAGCCCGAAGAACAGCATGAGGAACACGGCGGTGGGTGCCCGCCACAGTGACGCGCGGGCGCGCGCCGGCGGGGTGGAATCGGATACCGACGCCGAGGCGGTGGCGGCATCCGAGCCGCCCGGCACCTCGGGAGTCGCGGACGCATCGACTGTCGCAGGCGCCTCGGGAGTCTTCGGTACCTCGGCAATCTCTGTCGCCTCGGCAGTCTCTGGCGTCTCGGGAACCTCCGGCACCACACGCGTCCGCGCGAGCGAGGGGAAGTCGAAACCGGTGCGCGCCGCGATGACCACCCAGACGACGACCTGGCCGGCGGCGAAGATCGCCCAGACGAACAGCGCGCCCCGCCACGCGTCATCGCCGTGGAAGAGGAGGGCGCTCAGGGGACCCAGCGCCCCGGAGAGACCAAGTACCGAGGTGTAGATCGTCATGAGCGCGATGATGTTCCGCCCGCCGTGATTCTTGATCCACGCGGGCAGCAGCACGTTGGCGAGCGCAATGCCGACGACCACGCAGGCGGTGAGCGCGATGAACAGCCAGAACACGCCCACCCACGGCCGGGCCGCCAGGCCGATGAGCGTGAGCACCATGCCCCACGTGAGCATCTTGCTCAGCCCGAAGCGTGAGGCCAGGGGCACAGCGGCGAGCCCCATGACGGCGAAGAAGAAGCCGGGCATCGCCGTGACGACACCCGCCAGCCGGCCGCCGGCGCCGAACGAGGTGAGCACCCCGTCGAGCACGGCGCCCAGCGACGCGATGCCTGCACGGAGGTTGATCGCCGCGATGAACACGGCGACGAAGATCAGCAGCACCGGCAGATACCGCGTGGGGCGACCCGGCGCCGGGGAAGGAGTCATGCGATCATCCTCCCCTACCCCCGGCGCAGAGTGGACGGCCGGGGTGCAGGGGAGGAGCGCGAGTCAGTTCGAGTGGTAGTTCGGCGCCTCGACCGTCATCTGGATGTCGTGCGGGTGGCTCTCCTTGAGACCCGCAGCCGTGAGGCGCACGAAGCGGCCCCGCTGCTTGAGTTCCGGGATCGTCCGCGCACCCACGTAGAACATCGTCTGGCGGAGCCCGCCTGTCAGCTGGTTGGCCACCTGCCGCAGCGGTCCGCGGTAGGCGACCCGGCCCTCGATGCCCTCGGGGATGAGGTCCGTATCCGCCGCAACATCAGCCTGGAAGTAGCGGTCCTTCGAGAACGACTGTCCCTGGCGCGGTGCCATCGCTCCCAGTGAGCCCATGCCGCGGTAGCCCTTGAACTGCTTGCCATTGATGAGCAGGAGCTCACCCGGGCTCTCCGCGGTGCCGGCGAACAGCGAACCGAGCATGACGGCGTCCGCACCGGCGACCAGTGCCTTGCCGATGTCGCCGGAGTACTGGAGTCCGCCGTCGCCGATCACCGGGACCCCGGCCTTGCGCGCCACCTGCGCGGCGAGGTGGATCGCCGTGACCTGGGGGACGCCCACACCTGCGACGACGCGCGTCGTGCAGATGGAGCCCGGGCCCACGCCGACCTTGATGGCATCGGCACCCGCGTCGATGAGCGCCTGTGCTCCCTCGGTCGTCGCGACGTTGCCGCCGATGATCTGGACGTCACGGAACGCGGGGTCGGACTTGAGCGTCCGGATCATCTCCGTGACTCCGCGGGCGTGACCGTTCGCGGTGTCGACGACGAGTACGTCCGCGTCTGCCTCCGCGAGCAAGCCCGCGCGTTCGTACGCGTCGCCGTGGAAGCCGACCGCCGCACCCACGAGCAGGCGGCCCTGGCCGTCCTTCGCCGCGAGCGGGTACTCCTCGCTCTTGACGAAGTCCTTCACGGTGATGAGGCCGCGCAGCACGTAGTCGTCGTCGACCAGCGGGAGCTTCTCGATCTTGTGCTCGCGCAGGACCGCGTAGGCCTCGTCCGGCTCGACGCCCACCTTCGCGGTGTGCAGCGGAGCCTTGGTCATGAACTCGCCGACGGTTGCAGAGGCGAACTTGTTCCGAGGGATGAAGCGGAGGTCGCGGTTCGTGATGATGCCGAGCAGCACGCCGCCCCCGTCGACGACGGGCAGACCGGAGATGCGGTACTGGCCGCAGATCTCGTCGAGCTCAGCCAGGGTGCGGTCCGGCGTGATAGTCACCGGGTTGTCGATCATCCCGGACTCGGAGCGCTTGACGTAGTCCACCTGCTCGGCCTGGTCCTCCTTGGACAGGTTGCGGTGGATGATGCCCAGACCGCCGATCCGCGCCATGGCGATCGCCATGCGGGACTCCGTCACGGTGTCCATCGCCGCGGACACGAGTGGGATGCTGATCTCGAGCTCGCGCGTCACCCGCGTCGCGGTGGAGGCCTCCGAGGGGATGACGTCCGTATCGCCCGGAAGGAGAAGCACGTCATCGTAGGTGAGACCGGTCAGACCGAAGGGGTCCCCCGCCACTGTGAAGTCTGTCTGGTCATCCGCCATGTGTCCCCCATCATCCTCATGAACCGCGCGCTGACCGCATGTGTGCGGGGCGACTGCCGCTGCCGCCTCGATGCTTCGCGTGTGCACGCCATGCTACTCCGCGACGGCACCGCGCCGGGCATGAGACTGCTCACGCCCGGCGCGGAATCATCACGGTTCACAGCATGCTTGCGACGAAGATGACTCCGATCAGCACGGTTCCGGACACGATCATCGACGCGGACGTGTAACCGACGATGTCGCGCAGTCGGCAGCCCGCGATCGCCAGCAGCGGCAGCGCGAAGAGCGGCTGGATCATGTTGGTGATGCTGTCGCCGTACGCGATCGCCATCGTGGTGATCGCCGGATCCACTCCGAGTGCCTGCGACGCGTCGATCATGACCGGCCCCTGCACGGCGAACTGTCCACCGGCACTGGGGATCGCGACGTTGAGCAGCGCGGCGGAGATGAAGGTGATGACGCCGAACGACATCGGAGTGGAGATGTCGACGAAGAAGCTGCTGATGACAGCCCCCAGACCGGTCGACACCATGATGCCCATGATGCCCGCGTACAGCGGGAACTGGAGGAGGATGTCGCCCACGGTCGAGGCAGCGTTCTTGATCAGCTGTCCCAGTTCGTGGGTGGAGCGCGACAGCAGCAGGAGCAGCGCGAGGAACGACCAATTCACGATGTCGAGGGTGAGCGCGAACCCGTTGGTCGAGAAGTACCAGATGATGTAGGCGGTGACCGCCAGGCCCAGAAGCATCGGCACGATGCGTGAGGCGTCCATCCGTGCTGCCGGCGAGGAGTCCTCCACATCGGAGGTTGCGATCTCGACGCCCGCTTCGCCGGACGCCAGGTCCTTGGGCAGCTGGATGATCGTTTCACCGCGGCGTGGCCTCAGCGTCGGCATGATGAGCACGAGTGCTGGAATGACCACGAGAATGCCGATGAGGTTCCAGGGTGTGCCCAGGGTCTCCGACACCGGGATCGTCGAACCGATCGTGTCGATGATGAACGAATCGGGGGTGGCAGCTGCGAGCGGGGCGGAGCTCGAGTAGCCCATCGACCACACGCTCATGGACGTGTAGGCGCCGGCGACCAGCAGGGGGAAATGCACTTCAACGCCTCGGTTGCGCATCTGGACTGCGACCTCACGGGCCAGCAGACCACCCACGACGAGCGCCAGACCCCAGGTGAGCATCGAGGCGACGCACGCGATGAGCGTCACCCACGCGTATGCCTGGTAGGCGGTGCGCGGCATCCGCCCCATCGCCACCAGGACCTTGCGGACGGGTGCGGTGTTCGCCAGCGCGTGACCCAGCAGCAGGATCAGGCACATCTGGGTGGTGAACTCCAGCAGGCCTGCCAGCCCATCGCCCCAGCCCGACAGCACGTCGACGGGGGTCGCGGGCGTCATCGTGAGCGCCATGATGACGACGATGACAGTGAGGGCCACCGCGAAGATCAGTGGAGCGGGCATCCATCTCTCGACGAATCTGCTGAAGGGACCGGTGATGGTCCTCAGCGACAGGCCGCGACCTGCACTCTCAGTCGACTCAGTGCCAGCGGCTGGCTGCTCACCTACCGCGACGTTGTGCTCAATGCTCATAATGGTTCCTCTCTGAACCGGACCTCTTGGAATCGCCTGGGATCGCCTACGCCGGCTTCGTTGCGGGCACCGACGCCCCTGCGGGGATGCGCACGCGATCATCGCCGCCGTCACCCTCGCCGGCACGACCCTCACTCGCTGCGATGCGTGCCGCCAGCAGGTCTCCCAGATGGGTCATGTGCTCGACCATCGCTGCGCGAGATGTCTCCGCATCGCGCTGCCTGAGCGCGTCGAGGATCGTGTGGTGGTCTGTGCACGAGGCTTCGAGCCAGCCCGACGTCTCCGTGTACAGCGACGGAGAGGTGTAGCGCAGGGTGATCGCCAGCAGCCACACCATCTTGGGTGCGTTCGCCGCCACGTTGATCATGCGATGGAACCGGTGGTTGGCTACGGCATAGGCGGTGTAGTCGTCTTCGCTGACTGCCCGCTCCAGCTCGGCCTGGACCGCGAAGAGCTCCTCGACGTCCGCGTCGGACATCTTCAGGGCCGCCCGGCTGGCGAGCTCGCCGCAGATGAGCGCTTGGGAGATGAAGATGTCTCGAATGTCCTCTGAGGACAGCGGCGAGACGACGAAGCCCTTGCGCGGGACCATCTCCACGAAGCCTTCGCCCTCGACTGCCAGCAGACCTTCGCGGGCAGGCGTCACGCTGATGTCGAGCTCCTCTGCGAGCTTCTCCGGATAGAGCCTGTCGCCCTCATGGAGCTTGCCCGCGATGATCGCCTCGCGCACCCATGAGGCGGCTCGATCGCTGAGTCTGTTGCGCCGGTTCCTGCGACTTCGCAGAGCAGTCATCCCGTGGCACCTCCCCTTTGAGATTCCGAAGCGAGTCATCCGCCTCGTGTTTACAGAATATTTTCTATGAACCATACTGGACAAAACGCATATGATCCAGACCACACGGCAGAGTCGCGGATGGTCGGCGAACATCAGCGCAGCGAGGATGCCGCGCGTGAGGAGAATCAGTGACGACTGCAGGCGAGACGACGAGGGAGGCCACAGCGGCCCACCCGTCCCCCACGACCGACGGACCACCTGCGCAGTCCCCTTCGACCTGGTACGGACTGCTCGAGCACAACGCCCGCACTGCTCCGCATGACAGCGCTCTGATCGATGGCGAGCGCACGCTCACGCACGCGGAGTTGCTCGCCCGTGTCCGCAGACTCATCGGCGGCTTCGCGGACCTCGGAGTGGAGCCGGGACAGATCGTGGCGGTCTGGCTGCCCAACTGCCTCGAGTGGGTCGAGACCGCTGCAGCGCTCGCCGCTCTGGGCGCCACCGCACTGGGCATCAACACGAAGCTGCGCAGTCACGACGTGAGCGGCCTGCTCGCACGTGCAGACTGTGATCTGGTGATCACCGATCCCGGGTTCAGGGGAATCGGCTTCCGCGACATGCTCCGCGAGATCCATGCTGACGATCCCGAAGCCATCCGCCTGGTCGTGGAGGTCGCGCTGCCGTCTGACGAGGCGACCGCGCCCGAGGCCCCCTCCCCCGCTGCTCCCGCGGCATCCTCCGGTGCCGCGGCACCGGCCACTGCCGCCGAGACCACTGCCGCCGACACCGGGACCACAGCCGAACCCACCCCGTTCGCCACGATCGACTACGCACGACTCCTGGAAGCCGCCCCTCGCGAACCGTCCACCCACGACGCGAATACCCACGCGAGCGCGTTCACGTCCTCCGGAAGCACCGGGGTCCCGAAGATCATCATGCACACGCAGGCCGGCCTCATCGGGCATTCGACCGCTGTGGCTCGCACCTTCGGCTACATGGATGCGTCCACCGTGGTGCTCGCCACTCTCCCCCTGTGCGGAGTGTTCGGTCTCAACACCCTCATGGCCGCGCTGTGCGCCGGGCGCCCCGCCGTGCTCCAGGCCGCGTTCAACCCGCGTCAGACGATCGACCTCATCGAACGGCACCGGATCACGCACACGAACATGGCCGACGCCATGCTCGCCATGATGCTCGATGCGGTGGAGGACCCCACACGGATCAGCACGCTGTGCGAAGTGGGATTCGGCAACTTCACCGCGACGGACGTCCGCGGCATCATCAGACGCGGAGGGGAGCTCGGCAAGAGGTTCTTCCAGACCTACGGCTCCAGTGAGGTCCAGGCACTCATGTGCTATCCGCCCGCCGACGCAGACATGGAGCGCCTCTCGCAGGGCGGCGGAGTCCCCGTCGCACCGCTCATAGAAGTCCGAGTCGCCGCCGATACCCCCGACTCCCCTGACACCACCGACGCCCCTGCCGCCCCTGACACCACCTCCGATGAGCCGCCGACAGGCGAGATCGAGATCCGCGGACCGTTCGTCTCCCCCGGCAGGATCACCGAGCACGGCTATGAGGACACGCCCGTCGATGAGGACGGCTGGTTCGGCACGGGCGACCTCGGGTACATGCGCACGGCAGACGACGTCGTCTATCTCAATCGCATGGGCGATGTCCTCAGACTGGGCGGCTTCCTCGTCGCGCCGCGGGAGGTGGAGGACCTCCTCATCACCCTGCCCGGCATCGGCGAGGCGCAGTTCGTCGCGGCACCGGGACCACGCGGCCTCGTACCCGTCGCCTTCGTGGTCTTGGATCCGGCCGCGGAGACGACTTTCGACGAAGACGCAGTCCTCGCCGACTGCAGCGCTGTCCTGGCCACGTTCAAGGTGCCCAAGCGTGTGATCCCCCTCGACGAGTTCCCCACGGTCCGCGGGGCCAACGGCGACAAGATCCAGCGGAACCGCCTGCGCGAGATGGCCGAGGACGTGCTCCCCACGCGCTGATCCGCTGCTCCCCACTCACATCTCCCTACCCACATATCCGCGCCCACGTCTCCGCACCCGCTTCTCCCCACGCACAGCACGAACAGAAGGATCTCCATGACGACCCCCACGCCCACGCAGATGCACGCGATCCGGCTCGAGGACTTCGGCGGCCCCGAGGTCCTCCACTCTGCGACCGTCCCCGTCCCCCAGCCGGATTCCGGCTGGATACGCATCCGCGTCGCCTACTGCGGCGTGTGCCGCCACGACCTCCTCACCCGAGCCGGGAGGTTCCCCCGCGCCATCCACCCGCTGACCCTCGGCCACCAGGTCAGCGGCGTCATCGATGCGGTGGGCGACGGTGTGGAGGGCTTCGCCGCCGGTGACCGCGTGATGTCGATGATCTTCTCGGGCTGCGGGACGTGCGACAACTGCATCGGGGGCAACCAGTCACTGTGCACCGTCGTCACGCCGAAGTTCCTGGGCGAGGACCTCGACGGCGGCTACGCGGAGTACGTCGTGATCCCGGCCTCGACCACGGTCCACGTCCCCGCCGAGGTCTCGCTCACGTCTGCCGCCATCGTCACCTGCACGTTGGGCACAGCGTGGCACGCGCTCGTGACGCGCGGAGCACTGCGAGCCGGTCAGGACGTCGTCATCACGGGAGCCAGCGGCGGTGTCGGGATGCACGCGGTCCAGATCGCAGCATCGCAGGGCGCCCGCGTCATCGCGATCACGTCGTCGGAGTCAGGGGCCCGGGTGGCCCACGATGCCGGAGCCCACGACGTCATCGTGGATCCGGAACGGAAGTTCGCGCGTCGGCTGAAGGATGACCTGGGGCTCAAGGCGGATCTCGTGCTCGAGGTCGTGGGCGCTCCGACCCTGCGCGAATCGCTGCATGCGGTGAAGCCCGGCGGGACGGTCGTCGTCGTGGGCAACGTCGAAGGCGCTGAGGTGTCGATCCCTCCCGCCTACCTCATCCTCAAGGAGATCGCGCTGCTGGGCACCAAGTCATGCACGAACCAGGAGCTCGAGGCTCTGCTGGCCGAGGTCGCCGCCGGACGGCTGAGCGCTGACGTCACCGAGGTCGTCGAGTACACACGAGCCCGCGAGGTGCACGAGAAGATGGAGGCGGGCGGGTCACAGGGGCGCATCGTGCTCGAGGTGGCGGGCGAGCAGGGCGCCGCCGCTCACACGTCCGCGTAGTTCACGCGTCCCCGCAGTCTCACACGTACGCGTAGTGCTGCGCCGCGGAGTGGACGTCCTCGACGTACTGGTCCGACGCGTTGTAGCGGAGGATGCCGTTCGACCACTCGTCATCCGATGCGAAGTCCACCTGCATGCTGCACAGATAGTTCGCCGCGGTGAACGCTGCGTCGTCGATCTGATGCGGATCCGCGCCGCCGAGCCCCCGCGCATCGACCGCGAACATCTCCCACGTCTCCGGGATGAACTGCATCGGGCCGACCGCGCGGTCGTACTCGGTGTCGCCGTCGAGCCGACCGCCGTCGGTGTCCGTGATCTCCGCCGTGCCGTTGGTCCCGTCGAGCGGGATCCCGATGATCTCCGGTCGCACGTCTCCGTCCGCCGTCACCGAGGCCCCCTGCAGCCACCCGTGGCGGCTCTCGACCCAGCCGAGCCCGGCGAGGGTGTTCCACTCGAGCCCGCAGGTCGAGTGCTCCTCCCCCGCCCACAGCGCGGCTGACGCATACGATTCCAGCACCCTTTCCGGGATGCCCGTGCGCTGCGCGAGGTCCTCCACCCAGCCGGGGGCCACTGCGAAGTCCGCGGCGGGCGATCCGGCTGCCGGCTCCGCCCGGCCGTCGTCTGCCGTGCCCGAGGCCGCGGCGACTCCTCCACCGATCCTCTCGGGGGCCTCGGGCCGGGACGGGGCGCCGTCAGCGGGACCGCGGTCGGCCTCGGCGTCGGAGGGGTCCGACTGCGGCCCGGGCGCCAGCGACAGGAACGACACGAGGATCCACAGCCCGGCTCCCATCGCGAGCACGGTGAGGCAGGCGAGGACGGTGGCGAAGACACGTGCGGGTGACATGCGGATCGTCCTTCCGGGCAGTGGTGCGAGAGGCGGCGGAATCTGCTGCGTCGTGTGTCCGGGGCGCCGCAGGGCGCGGACAACGCTACCGCCTGCAGCGGAGCGCCCGCTGGGAGGCCGGCCGTGAGGTGCGCCGCACCCGCACCACGGTTCGGCGGGCGCCGCGACTCACATGCGTCGGTTCGCATGCGTCGGTTCAGATGAGTCGGCTCACGTGCATCGGTTCAGGTGCGTCGCCTGTGCTGGGCCCACATCCGCGATCCGGTGGCGAGCACTGCCACGACGACGGCGACGACCGGCCCCGAGAGGATCCCCAGCAGGTCCTCGACCTGCATCGTGTACGAGAAGGTGGCACCCGGGACCACGACCCCCGCCGCACGTGCCATCGCAGGCTGGGCCTCACCGACGACGAAGGGCGCGGCGAAGGCCAGCACCGTCCAGATCGCGGCGAAGGTGTAGAGGAACTTCGGTGTGACCCAGCGGAACGGAGCTCCCGACCGCATCCCGCGGGAGACGACGGCGAGTGCGAGGCACATGACGATCCACGTGCCGAACGTGGCGACGATCGTGAAGAGGTAGGGCCAGGAGACACTCACCGGCACGCCTTCGAACACGACGTCGATCGTGCCGCCCTCGACTGCCGCACCGCCGGCGGCGATGAGCGAGGCTCCGTCCATGACCCGCGCCGTCCCGGGCACGGTCCCCTGGAGCATCGAGACGATGCCCAGAACTCCGAAGATCGCGAGAACGCCCGCGCTGACCCAGCTCACCACCTCGAACACGACGAGTCCGATGCGGAGGAGGCGCGGTGGGCGGGGGATGTCGGGGTCCGGAGCGACGACGGAGGAGTCGGGAACAGTCACGGCGCACCTCTCGTCGAAATCGGATTCCATTCTAGTGGCCGCGACGACAGACACGAATCCGGAAGGACCGGAAGGACTCAGATCGCGAGCTGCGACCGAGTGGGCCGGAGGCTGAGCCTGCTGTCGAAGACGCGCCCCTCGCCCGTGAGCGGGTCGCGGAACTCCAGACGGCTCGCGAGCAGCTGGAGCGGAGACGACAGGTCGTAGGGGTCGGGACCCAGGTCCACGGGGTAGACGGGGTCGCCGAGGATCGGGGTCCCCCACCCATTCATGTGCACCCGCAGCTGGTGCGTGCGTCCGGTGTGCGGCGTCAGTTCGAACTCGCCGATCCGCGGGGTCGCGCCTGTGGGTGCGGTCGGAAGGTCACCGTCGGCCTGCGGGTTCGTCGAGGGCGGGAGACCGTCATCCGTCGGCAGATCGGCGAACGTCGGGAGGTCAGCCTCCCCGAGGATGCGCACGAGGCGAGCCTCCGTCCGAGAGTTCGGCGGGCCGGGGACCTCGCGCACCTGCCGGTCCCCCGACTCCTTGTGGAGCAGGGTGGTGCGGCAGGCGGCCCAGCCGAGCGGGACCTCGGCGGCGGTGGTCGTCTGAGAGCCGGCGCGGTCGGCACCGTCGACTGGCTGCGGAACGGGTGCGGAGACTGGCGCGGGCGGCAGGGCGGCGAGCGCACGGTAGGTCTTGCGGATGCGCCGGTTCTGGAAGAGCGTCTGGTAGGCGCCACGGGTCTCGGGCCGCTTCGACAGGAGCAGGAGACCCGCCGTCACGCGATCTAGACGGTGGATCGCGACCAGGTCCGGGTCGTCGCGCTCGACGCGCATGCGGGTGACGACGCATTCGCGGACGAAGCGGCCGTTCGGGGTGCTCGCGAGGAAGTGCGGCTTGTCCACGACGAGGAGGTGCTCATCCTCATGGACGATGCCGATCTCGACCGGCACGCGCTCCTCCGGCGGCACGTAGCGGTGGAACCAGTAGAAGCCGCCCGGGATGACGGGGTCCTCGAGGCTCACGCGGGAACCGTCCTCCGCGGTGAGCTCGCGCGTGGCGGTGAGATCGAGGATCTCGTCCTCCGAGGCATCGGGGAAGTCCGCGCGCAGCCACGCGCCCACGGACGGCGGTACCGGCTGGTGCATCCGCGGGTGCATGCCGGCTCCACCGGGAGCGCGCAGACGCGTGGCGGAGATCCCCTCGCGGGGCGGAAGAGGAGAACGGGCCATGATCCACGATCCTAGTCGCGGGCCAGCCCCTCCCCGTGGCAGGCGCGACCCACCAACATTCATCAGACCGACGGACTTCTTTCCTATGCGGTCTGATGAAAGCTGGTGGGTGGTGTGGCGACCGTGGCCTGGCGACTGTGGGCTGGCGACTGTGGGCTGGCGACTGTGGGCTGGCGACTGTCGCATGGCAGCGAGTTCCGCCGCGTGGGCTTCACGGGCGGCCGCGCGCGAGGTGTCCTAGACTGCCACTGAACGATCGTTAAGACGCGTGGGTCGAAGCCGATCCGCGCGTTCGTCAACACACGGAGCGAGGAAGCTATGCGAGTGTACGAAGCGGTGGCCCGGTACCTGGCCGAGGAGCGCGCCGGGCGGCCGGTGTTCGGCCTGATGGGCGACGCGAACCTGGGATTCCTGGGCGCCTACATGGAGCACGAGGGCGGGCGCTACATCGGGGCGGCCCTGGAGGGCGGCGCAGTGTCGATGGCTGACGGCTGGGCGCGGCAGACCGATGAGGTCGGGGTCGCCTCCGTGACCCACGGGCCGGCGCTCACGAACACCCTCACCGCGCTCACCGAGGCGGTGCGCTCCCACAGCCCGATCGTGCTCCTCACCGGTTCACCGCCCGAGGTGAACGGCCACTTCCAGTACACGGACATCGAGGGCTTCGCCCGCTACGCCGGAGCAGGCTTCGTCAAGGTCCGCAGGGCCGATGAGCTCCTCGCGATGCTCGACAAGGCCTTCATGCTGGCCGCCGCGTCCTCCACCGCCGTAGTGCTCGATGTGCCGTTCGCCCTGCTGCGGCACGAGGTCGAGTACCGCTCGCCCAAGCTCCCGACCGTGCGCGGCCACCGGGTCCTCCCGGACACGGAATCCGTCGACGAGGCGCTGGCCCTGCTCGTGTCCGCCAAGCGACCGCTGCTGGTCGCCGGGCGCGGCGCGGTGGTCTCCGGTGCACGTGAGCAGATCCTCGAGCTCTCCCGTGCGATCAATGCTCCGGTGATGACGACGGTGCTGGCCAAGGACTACTTCGACGGGGAACCGGAGAACCTGGGCATCCACGGGACGCTGTCCAACGCGGTCGCCATCGACTACATGGCGGATGTCGACGTCGTGCTGACCTTCGGCGCCTCGCTCAACGCCCACACCACGGACAAGTTCGACCTCATGAAGGGCCGGATCCTCATCCAGTCGGACGCCGATCCGGCGGCCCTGAGCGGCTACGGGCCGGCCGACCAGGTCATCGTTGCCGATGCCGCGGCTCTGGCGCAGGCGCTGCTCGACCGACTCGTCGAATCCGAGATCGACGTCAAGCACGCGGCGTACATGGATGCCATCGCGGCGGCGCCGCACCGGGAGGCCAAGGACATGTACACCTCCACCACCGGCGATGGGTACATCGACATGCGCGATGCCACCCGGTGGTTCTCCGGCGCACTGCCGAAGGGCGCTCCGCAGGTGAGCGATGTGGGGCGCTTCGTCTACTCGACGTGGCCCCACATCACAGTGGATGCCGAGCGCTGGGTGTACGCCGGGACCTTCGGGTCGATCGGGCTGGGCACCGCGACCGCGGTCGGTGTGGCCGCGGCGCACCCGGATGTGCCGACCGGGCTCTATGTGGGGGACGGCGGCCTCATGCAGGGGATCGTCGAGCTCAGCACCGCGGTGCGCCACAACCTGCCTCTGGTCGTGATGGTGCTCAACGACGACTGCTATGGGGCCGAATACCTCAAGCTCGACCACTTCGGCAGCTCGGTGGAGAACGCGCTCATCGACTGGCCGTCCTTCGCCGACGTCGCCCGTTCGCTGGGAGCTCAGGCAGTGCGCGCGACCAGCATGGAGGATCTCGAATCGGCGGAGCAGCTCATCGCCGACGGACAGTTCCCACTGCTCATCGAGGTCATCGCCGACCCGCACAAGGTCGCCAACCGCCCCGGACTGGTGCCGACGGCGAACTGACGCGGGCTCCATCAGCCACAGATCCCACCAGCCACCAGCTTTCATCAGGCCGCATAGGAAAGAAGCTATGCGGCCTGATGAATGCTGGTGGTTCGCGTCATGGGTCGCGTCGTGGGTTCGCGTCACACCCTGCCGCATTCCGTCATGCTGAGGTCTTCCCGCTCCCCCGGAAACATGCGGATCTTCTGACCAGTGTGACTGTGCGCGTCGTGGCGTGACGGCATCGGTGCCGGTGAGGGCACCGCGCTCCCTACTGTGACGGTCATCGCACTGACACACAGGGAGAACCTCACCGCATGACCGACTCGCCGCCGCACCGGCCACACGCACTCCGCCCCTTCGCACTCGCGGTCACCGCCGCCGTCTCCACCCTCGCACTCACCGCGTGCGGAGGCGCGCTCGTCACCGCAGCAGCAGACCCGGGCGCAGCAGCCCCCGTCTCAACCTCAGCAGACCCGGGCGCCTCAACCGCCCCCACCGACGTCATCACGTACGGCCACCAGCAGGAGCCGCCCTGTGTGCACGGCGGCTGGATCGAGCAGGGCTACCTCTCCCACCAGGTCCTCGACGCACTCGTGTCCCTGGGCGACGACGGCGCGGTCGAGCCATGGCTCGCCACCGACTGGGACGTCTCCGACGACGACCTCACCTGGACGTTCCACCTGCGCGAGGAGCCGACGTTCTCCGACGGCACCCCCGTCGACGCCCAGGCGATCGTGGACAACGTCGACTACTGGCTGGAGGGCGGCAACAGCACCGCCAAGGTCTGGTTGGACGACTACGTCGAGGACGCCACCGCCGTCGACGACCGCACCGTGGAGATCGCGCTCAGCGATCCGTACCCGCTCCTGGCGGAGAACCTCACGCAGCCGTACTTCGGCATCCAGTCGCCCACCGCACTCGCCACCCGTTCGGCGGAGGAGAACTGCACCTCCCCGATCGGCTCCGGCCCCTTCACCCTCACGGAGTGGAACCGCGGCACGAACATCGTCCTCGACCGCCGCGACGACTACGACTGGGCACCCGCCACCGCGGCGACGCAGGGACCTGCGAAGGCGGAGCGCATCGACTGGCGGTTCCTCGCCGACCCCACCGCCCGCACTGCCGCCCTGCGCGCCGGCGAGCTCGACGCGATCTACGACGTCCAGGCGTTCGAATGGGAGAACCTGCAGGACGAGGGCTACGAGACCCACCTCTTCAACACCCCGGGCCGCCCGCAGCAGATCAGCTTCAACACGACGCGCGCGCCGTTCGACGACAAGCGCGTCAGGCAGGCGTTCGCGTACAGCCTCGACCGCGAGTCCGTCGTCGACTCCGTCGGCAAGGGCGTCATCCCCTACGAGGGCAACGGCTCCGTCGGCCAGGCGACCGACGGGTACAGCCAGGCAGCCGCCGATCGCTACTCCTTCGACCCGGACGAGGCCGACCGCCTCCTCGACGACGCCGGATGGACGCAGCGTGCGGCAGACGGGACCCGCACGAAGGACGGCGAACGCCTGCACATCGAGTTCCCCTACGCCGGCGGCCGCACGATCAACCAGGACGGCGCCGCGATCATCCAGGGCCTCCAGCAGCAGGCGGAGGCCGTCGGGTTCGACGTCACCCTCATCCCCTTCCCACCGTCCGAGGCCGCGGCCGGTGCCTACACCGGACCGGACGAGTACGACCTGTCGATCGGCTATTGGACCTCGATCAACGCGGGGATCCTGCACGTCATCTGGCGGCAGGAGGTCGGCGGAGAGCCGAATACATCGAACTCCGCCTTCTACTTCGACGACGAGCTCGAATCCCTCATCCGCGAGGCCAACTCCACCACCGACCCCGCCGAGCAGGACGCCCTCTACCAACAGGCCCAGGAGACCATCGCCGACGAAGCACTGTCGATCGGCGTCTACGACCGCCTCAGCACACTCGCCGCGAGCCCCCGGCTGCACGGCCTCCGCCAGGAGAACTCACAGGGAGGACCGGTCTTCCATGACGCATACATCGCCGACTGACACGACACCCGCCGCCGCACGACCCCACACCCACACCACAGCGCCCGAGGCCGCAGCCGCGCTCCAGCCGTCTGCCGCCTCCCAGCCCGCCGCACCCCCGCCCAACACCTCACAGCCCAGCACCTCACAGCCCGGCGCCGACCGGGCCGGCCTCTCGCACGAGACCGGCGCCTCGGCCTCGGGATCCCGCAGGGTCCGCGCCCGGGCCGTGGCACGCGCCGTCGCCGTGCGCCTCCTCGGCTCGCTGGTCGTCCTGTGGGGCGCTGCGACCGCGGCGTTCCTCGCGCAGGTCGCCCAGCCGGGAGATCGCGCGACGACGATCCTCAACCTGCGCTCCGGCCAGTTCCAGGAACGGACCGCGGAAGAGACCGCGCCCGTCGCCGCCGAGTACGGCTTCGACCAGCCGGTCCTCGCCCAATACGTCGACTACCTGGGCGGGCTGCTGCGCGGCGACCTCGGCACCTCCTACCAGCAGCACCGGCCGGTGTGGGACGTCATCGCGGAGCAGCTCGCGCCCACGGCGGTGCTGAGCCTCTCTGCGATCGCGGTCGCGTGGATCCTCATGATCGTGTGGACGACGCTCACCGCGGGGCGGGCCCCCTGGCTGCGCGGCATCGGCTCCTCTCTGGAGATCGCCGCCGCCAGCCTCCCCCACTACTGGCTGGGCGTCATCCTGATGCTGAGCCTCGCGATGCAGCTGGACTGGTTCCCCGTGGTGGGCGGGGGCGCGGTGGGCCTCGTGCTGCCGGTGCTGACGCTTGCGATCCCTCTTGCCGGATTCCTGGGCCAGGCCGCGCGCACGGACTTCGAGCGAGCGCTCGCGCAGCCGTTCGTGCTGAGTGCACGGATCCGCGGCCTGTCCGACACCGGCGTCCGCCTGCGCCACGCACTCAAGCACTCGCTGCGCTCACCGCTGCAGCTGTCCGGCTGGGCTCTGGGCGCGACGGTGTCCGGCGCGGTCGTGGTGGAGAGCGTGTTCAGCCGCAGCGGGATCGGCCGGGTGCTCGTCTCCGCGATCGAGTCGCAGGACCTGCCCGTCGTCACCGGGATCGTCATCCTCATCGCGGTGATCTACGTCCTCGCCGGCCTGCTGGTCGACGCCCTCACACTCACCCTCGACCCTCGGAGGAACGCATGACCACCCGACCCGCACACGTCGAGGCGCCCGCACCATCCACCGAACCGCCCGAGGCCGTCGCCGGTCCCGCACGCGGGGGCCCCGCCGGGACCGCGCGCAGGGGCACCGCCGGGACCGCGGCCACCGACCCGGCCGGGACCACACCGACGGACCCGACCGGCGCCTCGGTCGCGGTCGCCTCACGCGCGCGGCGCGCAGCCGCCTCTCTGCCGGCCCACGTCTGGGTGGCCGGAGCGGGACTCGCGGTGTTCGCCGTCGCGGCGATCGCACCCGACGTCCTGGCACCCGGCGACCCGGGTGAGATCGACCTCGCCGCGACGCTCAGCGGCCCGAGCCTCGAGCACTGGTTCGGCACCGACGAGCTGGGCCGCGACCTCTTCACCCGCGTGGTGCACGGAACGCGGGACTCGCTGGCGGTGGGCCTGGGGGCGGCAGCCGTGAGCATCGTCCTGGCGCTGGTGCTGGCCTCTCTCACCCTGACGGGCCGCGCGGTCGCAGCCGTGGTCGACCGCGTCATCGAGATCCTCTTCGCGTTCCCCACGCTGCTGCTCGCGCTGCTCGTGGTGGGGATGTTCGGACCCAGCCCCACGACCCTCGCGATCGCGGTGGGGATCGGGTCCGCCCCCGGGTACGCCCGGATGATCCGCGCTCAGCTGCACGCGGCGGCGGACTCCGGCTACGTCGAGGCGGCGACCGTGCTGGGGCACCCCCGCGGCCGGATCCTCGTCCAGCACGTGCTGCCGAACGCCTTGCGACCGCTGGTGGGCGTCTTCACGATGTCGATCGGCCAGTCGATCGTGTGGGCCTCCAGCCTCGCGTTCTTAGGGTTGGGCGTCGCACCGCCGTCGCCCGAATGGGGTGCGCTGCTGGATGCGGGCCGCACCTATCTCACCGCCGCAGGATGGCTGGTCGTCATCCCGGGGCTCGTCATCGTCGCCCTCTCACTCTCCACGACCGCCGTGGGAGCGCACCTGCGCGACCGTCTCGAAGGAGGACACTGACATGACCACCGCACTCACGACACATCCATCGGCTGGCGGCGAGATCGTCCGGACAGGTGCCGCTGACAGCGCCACCGGCACGTACGCCGGTCCAGCCGGACATCCGGTACCCGGCGCCGAGGTCCCCGCAGCTCCCGCTGCCCTGCTGAGCGTCCGCGACCTCATGATCGGGTTCGAGCACGTGGACGGGCCGCTGGTCCGCGGCGTCTCGTTCGATCTGCACCGCGGCCGCTGCGTCGCGCTGGTCGGCGAATCCGGATCGGGCAAGAGCCTCACCGCACGCACCCTCGTGGGCCTCACCGGCGCCGGCGCGCAGGTGAGCGCGCAGCGCCTGGTGCTGAGTGGAGGGCAGGCTGCGGGTGACGGGGACCCCGGGCAACGGGAGGACCGGGAACACCCGGATGGCCGGAAGGACCTGGACCACAGGGGTGGCCTGGACGACAAGGATGACCTCGATCTGCTGCGCCTCACCCCGCGGGAGTGGCGGCGGGTGCGCGGCGGGCGGATCGGGTTCGTGCTCCAGGACGCGCTGGTGTCGCTCGATCCGCTGCGGCGGGTCGGTGCGGAGATCGACGAGGTGCTGCGCATACATACGGGGCTCTCCCGCCGCGCGCGGAAGGACCACGTCCACCGCCTGCTCGCGGATGCGGGTGTGCCGGAGCCTCAACTGCGCGCCCGGGAACGACCGGCCCAGCTGTCCGGCGGTCTGCGGCAGCGGGCTCTTATCGCCTCGGCCCTGGCAGCCGGCCCCGAGGTCCTCGTCGCCGACGAGCCCACCACCGCCCTGGACGCCACAGTCCAGGCCCAGGTCCTCGAGCTGCTCGCGCAGCGGCGCGCAGCCGGTCAGTCGCTGATCCTCATCAGCCACGACCTAGCCGTCGTCGCGGAGCTCGCGGACGAGGTGCTGGTCATGCGAGCAGGCGAGGTCGTCGAGCAGGGCACCCCCGAGCAGATCCTCTCCTCCCCCCGGCACCCGTACACCCGCGCTCTCATCCAGGCGATCCCCGGCCCGCACACGCGGGGACGGAGGCTCGCAGGCGAGGGTCAGGCACACGAGCCGGCCGGGGCCTCGGCGCCGGTTACCGAGCCAGCACCAGTGCTCGAGCCAGTGCCGGTGCTCGAGGTGCGAGGCGCGCGCAAGTCCTTTCGGACGCCCGGCGGCGAGCGCCGGGTCGCAGTCGACGACGTGACCTTCACGCTGGGCCGCGGCGAGGTGCTGGGCATCGTCGGAGAATCAGGTTCGGGGAAGTCGACGACGGGGCGGATCGTGCTCGGGCTCGAGGACCTGGATGACGGGCACGTCCGCCTGCTGGGCGAGGACTGGTCCGACGCAGCGGAGGCGCGGCGGCGGGTGCTGAGGCACCGACTGTCCGTCGTGTGGCAGGACCCGCTCAGCTCGTTCGACCCGCGGTGGTCGGTGCGTCGCATCCTCGACGACGCGATCCGTGCGGCGAAGCGAGCAGACGCTCAGGCGGATTCCCGCGCAGAGGCCACTGTCGAGCAGCTGCTCGAGGCAGTGGGCCTCACAGCGGCCGTGGCCGACCGGGATCCGGGCACTCTGTCGGGCGGTCAGCGGCAGCGGGTGGCGATCGCCCGGGCGCTGGCGGGGTCGCCCGATGTCCTCGTGCTCGACGAGGCGGTGTCCGCGCTCGATGTCTCCATCCAGGCCCAGATCCTCGACCTGGTCCACGACCTGCGGGCGCAGACGGGGCTCAGCTGCCTCTTCATCTCCCACGACCTGGGAGTGATCGCACACCTGAGCGACCGCGTGCTCGTCATGAAGGACGGTGCGATCGTCGAGGAGGGCCACCCGCGGTCCATCTTCGAGGACCCCCAGCACCCGTACACACAGACCCTGGTCGACAGCGCACTGGGGCTCGCGACCACATCCACCACCACACCCACGGAGGCATGACCATGACCCGACCACTCCTCTTCAACGCGTTCCTCATGAACACCCCGTCGCATATTCAGCACGGGCAGTGGCGCCACCCGGACGCTCGGCAGACCGAGTTCGAGGGCCTCGACCTGTGGGTCGACCTCGCCCGCACGCTGGAGCGCGGCCTCTTCGACGCGATGTTCTTCGCGGATGTGTCCGGCCTCTACGGACCCGCCGACGGCGTCTACACCGACAACGTGCACGAGGGCCTGCAGATCCCCAGCAACGACCCCACCGTCCTGCTGGGTGCGCTCGCCGCGGTGACGGAGAGGATCGGACTGGCCACGACCTCGAATGTCATGCAGAACCACCCGTTCAACTTCGCCCGTCAGATCTCGACGCTCGATCACCTCTCGAAGGGCCGGATCGCGTGGAACATCGTGACCTCGACGCAGGAGAACGCCGCCCGCAACTTCGGGCTGGACGCGCTGGTGGAGCACGATGCGCGCTACGAGTGGGCGGAGGAGTACGTCGACGTCGCCTACAAGCTGTGGGAGGGCTCGTGGGACGAGGACGCCGTGCTGGTCGACCGCGAGGGCGGCCGATACTCCGACCCTGCGAAGATCCACAAGATCCACCACGAGGGCGAGCGCTACCGGGTCGAGGGCCCGCATCTGCCCTCGCCCAGCCCCCAGCGCACGCCGCTGCTGTTCCAGGCGGGCGGCTCACCGCGCGGCATCGCATTCGCGGCGCGACACGCGGAGGCCGTGTTCATCGCTCCCCCGAATCCGGAGGTCGCCCGCGACCACATCGCGAAGACCCGTGCGCAGGCGGTCGCCGCAGGCCGCCATGCTGATGACATCCGGTTCTTCCCGGGCATGAGCTTCGTCATCGGGTCGACTGAGGCCGAGGCGAAGGCGAAGGAGGCGGAGCTCCACGAGTACGCGTCGGACACCGGCTACGCCACCCACGCGTCGCTCGGCATCCAGCCGGATGGGTCCAGGCTGCCGGCGGACACTCCCCTGTCCGCGATCCCGAACAACGGGGGCCGTGGCCACGTCGAGTGGCTGCGCGCCGGACTGGGCCGTGAACCGGTCCTGGGCGACCTGGCCCGCGAGCGGATGATCGGCCGCACGGTCGTGGGCACCCCGGAGCAGATCGCGGATTCGCTGGAGGAATGGCGCGATGCCGGCGTCGACGGGATCAACGTCGTGAACTGGCGCCTGCCCAGCAGCTACGAGGAGTTCATCGACGATCTGCTGCCCACCCTGCAGGAGCGGGGTCTCGCGAAGACCGAGTACGGGGAGGCCACGACGCTGCGCGGCCGCATCTTCGGCAGCGACCGCCTGCCGGACCGCCACCCGGCCGCGCAGTACCGGGGTGCGTTCGGTGAGGGTGCAGCGGCGGGACAGCGGCTCGCATCCGCGCCCTCTCCTGCCGCGGGCTGACATCACCTCGAAACGACGAGACACCAGCTTTCATCAGGTCGCATGGCTTCTTTCCTATGCGGTCTGATGAAAGCTGGTGTCTCGTGCTGCGCGCCCGTCCAGCGCTGTGCGCGTCCAGCGCAGAAGGAGCCCTCAGCCCACCGTGAGTGCCGGCTGCGCGGGTCCCGAAGGACCAGCCGGACCAGCAGGCCCTGCCGGCGCGACCGGGACCACGCTGAGCGCGTCGCCCTCCACCGTGACCTTCACCCGGTCGCCCTCGCCCACCGCGGAATCGACGAGCAGGTCCGCGATCGCGTCGTCCAGCTCGCGCTGGATCACGCGGCGCAGCGGACGCGCGCCGTACTCCGGCTCGTAGCCGTGGTCCGCGATGAGGTCCACGGACTCGTCGTCGACCGTCAGCGAGATGCCCTGTGCGGCCAGTCGCGCCTCCGAGTCCTTGAGCTGCAGACGCACGATCGAGCGCAGCTGCTCACGATCGAGCTTGCGGAACAGCACGATGTCGTCGATCCGGTTGAGGAACTCCGGGCGCATGGTCTCCCGCAGGCGGCCCATGACCCTGCTGCGGACATCCGCATCCGCACCGGTCCCCGATCCGTCGCCGGCAGAGAAGCCGATGGTCCCGATCGAGCTCGTGAGGAACTCGGAGCCCAGGTTCGACGTCATGATGATGACCGTGTTCCGGAAGTCGACCGTGCGGCCCTGACCGTCGGTGAGGCGCCCGTCGTCCAGCACCTGCAGCAGCAGGTTGAAGACGTCCGGGTGCGCTTTCTCCACCTCGTCCAGCAGGACGACAGAGTACGGGCGCCTGCGCACGCGCTCGGTGAGCTGTCCCGCCTCGTCGTAGCCGACGTACCCGGGAGGTGCGCCGACCAGCCGGCTCGCGGTGTGCTTCTCCCCGAACTCGCTCATGTCGAAGCGGACCATCGCGTCCTCGTCGCCGAACAGCGACGTCGCGAGTGCCCGCGCCAGCTCCGTCTTGCCCACGCCCGTGGGCCCCAGGAACAGGAACGATCCGACGGGCCTGCTCTCATCGCTCATGCCGACCCGGCTGCGCCGCACCGACTTCGCGACGGCCTTCACGGCGTCGTCCTGGCCGATGACCTGCTCGTGCAGCTCCTCCTCCAGGTGCGCCAGCCGCTGCCGGTCATCCTGGGTGAGGCGCGAGACCGGGACCCCCGTCGCGCGGGCGACGACCTCCGCGATGCGCTCCTCATCGACGGTGAGGATCTCCGGCGCCGGGCCCGAGGCTGCGTCACCCGAGGCGTCCTGCTCACCGGACCGTGCGGTCTGGTCCGAGTCCGCCGCCGAGGCCCCGGCCGCCGACTGCTGGCCGTATGCCTCCGCGATCTGCTCCTGCACCCCGACGATCTCGTCGCGCAGACGGGCCGCCTCCTCGAACTGCTCGGCCGCGACGGCACCGCTCTTCTCCGACTCGAGCCTGTCCTCCGTCGCCTTCAGCGCGTCGATGTCGATGCCGGGCACCCGGGTGAGGCTCACGCGGGCACCCGCCTGGTCGATGAGGTCGATCGCCTTGTCCGGCAGGTGCCGATCCGTGATGTAGCGGGCGGACATCTCCACGGCCGCGCGCACGGCCTCATCCGTGTACTGCACGCTGTGGTGCTCCTCGTAGCGCTCCTTGAGCCCCATGAGGATGGTCACCGCGTCCTCGCGAGACGGCTCGTCGACCGTCACCGGCTGGAAGCGGCGCGCGAACGCGGGGTCCTTCTCCACACGCCGGAACTCGTCCAGCGTCGTCGCGCCGATCAGATGCAGCTCGCCGCGCGCCAGGCGCGGCTTCAGGATGTTGCCGGCGTCCATGCCGCCGGAGTCTCCGCCGCCTCCGGCGCCCAGCACGGTGTGCACCTCGTCGATGAAGACGATGTACTCGCCCTCGCCCGCCGTGATCTCATCGAGCAGTGTCGTGAGGCGCTCCTCGAAGTCTCCCCGGTACTTCGTGCCCGCGAGCATCGCGGCCAGGTCGAGCGAGATCACGCGCCTGCCGCGCAGCTGTGCAGGCACTTCGTCCGCGACGATCGCCCGCGCCAGGCCCTCGACGACCGCGGTCTTGCCGACGCCCGCCTCACCGATCAGCACGGGGTTGTTCTTCGTCCGGCGGGCCAGGATCTCGATGGTCTGAGCGATCTCGTCGGACCTGCCGATGACCGGATCCAGCAGATCCTCGCGCGCCTCGGCCGTGAGGTCATGGCCGAACGCGTCGAGCATCGGGGTCTCCGATTCGGCGTCCATGCCGTCGTCCGACTGGCCGATGACCTGTCCGGATTCGGCGGCCTGGGCGGCGGCCTGCTGCAGCGACTGCGGGCTGACCCCGGCGCCTGCGAGCAGCTGTCCGACGGACGACTCCTGGTTCAGGACGAACGCGAGGAACACGTGCTCGGGATCGATGTAGGTCGAGCCGAAGCCGCGCGCCACCTGGTAGGCGTCGAGCAGCGACTTCTGGGTCGCCTGCGTGAGAGACACCTGTCCCGGCACCCGTGATTCCGCACGTTCGGGGAGGCGCGATTCAGCCGCCTGCGCGATCGCCTTCGGGTCCGCGCCGGTCGCCGCGACCTGACCGCGGATCTGGTCGTGCTCCATCATGACGCGGAGCAGGTGGAGGACATCGACCTCCGCGTGGCCGTGCTCCGCGGCGAAGGTGCCCGCGGCACCCAGCAGCTCGTGCGTACGGCGCGTGAGCAGGCGCGTGATGTCGACGGGCCGACGTGCGCGGCCCTGGTTCTGCAGCAGCCGGGCGAGGAACTCCTCGAAGGAATCGCCGCCCGCACCGGATGGGCCGAAGAAGGTTGCCAAGAGAACTCCCGAAAGATTGAGTGACGTACGCTCAAGTCAACGCATGAGCGGCCTGGATATTCCCATCGCACTGCTCTGGATTAGCTGAGGCCCTCGGGTCATCGAGGCCCCTGATTCTCGTCGAGGCCCCTGAGGCGTCGACACCCAGCATGCGCCGAGGCCCCGGTCGCCGCGCGGCGATCGGGGCCTCGGTCTTCGCGCGAGCGAAGGAGACGGAAGAGGGTCAGTCCTCCTCGTCCTCCTTCTTCTCCACGACGAGCGTCTCCGTCGTGAGCACCAGTGCCGCGATCGAGGCTGCGTTCCGCATGGCGGAGCGCGTCACCTTGACCGGGTCGATGATGCCGGCGGCGATCAGATCGCCGTATTCGCCGGTCGCTGCGTTGTAGCCCTGACCGGGCTCCAGCTCTGCGACCTTGTTCGCGACGACGAAGCCGTCCTGGCCCGCGTTCTCAGCGATCCAGCGCAGCGGCTGCACGACGCCGCGGCGGACGATGTTCACACCGGTGGCCGCGTCGCCCGTGAGGCCCAGGTCCGTGCCGTCCAGCGCCTTCGCAGCGTGGATGAGCGCGGAGCCGCCGCCGGGGACGATGCCCTCTTCGATCGCAGCGCGCGTAGCGGACACAGCGTCCTCCACACGGTGCTTGCGCTCCTTGAGCTCGACCTCCGTGGCTGCACCGACCTTGATGACGGCCACGCCGCCGGCCAGCTTCGCCAGGCGCTCCTGGAGCTTTTCGCGGTCCCAGTCCGAATCGGTGTTCTCCACCTCGGAGCGGATCTGCGCGACGCGTCCGGCGACGTCCTCATCGGAGCCTGCACCGTCGACGACGGTCGTGGCGTCCTTCGTGACGGTGACGGTGCGCGCCGAGCCCAGCTGGTCGAGAGTGACCTGGTCGAGCTTCATGCCCATGTCGGGCGTGACGACCTCTCCGCCGGTGAGCGTCGCGAGGTCCTGCAGGATCGCCTTGCGACGATCGCCGAATCCGGGCGCCTTGACCGCGGCGACGTTGATGATGCCGCGGATCTTGTTGACGACCAGCGTGGAGAGGGCCTCGCCCTCGATGTCCTCGGCCACGATGAACAGCGGCTTGCCGGCCTGCTGCACCTTCTCGAGCACCGGGAGCAGCTCCTGGATGTTCGAGATCTTGCCCTGGTTGATGAGGATGTACGGATCGGCCAGGACTGCTTCCTGACGATCCGCGTCCGTCACGAAGTACGGGGACAGGAAGCCCTTGTCGAACTGCATGCCCTCTGCGAACTCGAGTTCGACGGAGGATGCCTGCGATTCGTCGATCGTGATGACGCCGTCTTTGCCGACCTTGTCGAAGGCGTCGGCGATGAGCGTGCCGATCTCCTGCGACTGCGCCGACAGAGCCGCGACGTGCGCGATCTCTGCGGAGCCGTCGACCTCGCGGGCGTTCTCGCGCAGACGTGCCTCGACGGCCTCGACTGCGGCTTCGATGCCGGCCTTGAGCTGGCTGGGTGCTGCTCCGGCCGCCACGTTGCGGAGGCCTTCGTGGACCAGCGCCTGTGCGAGCACGGTGGCGGTGGTGGTGCCGTCGCCGGCGACGTCGTTCGTCTTCGTCGCGACTTCCTTGGCCAGCTGAGCGCCGAGGTTCTCATACGGATCGTCGAGCTCGATCTCACGGGCGATGGTCACACCATCGTTCGTGATGGTCGGTGCGCCCCACGCCTTGTCGAGGACGACGTTGCGGCCGCGAGGTCCGAGCGTCACCTTGACGGTGTCCGCGAGGACATTCACGCCGCGTTCGAGGGCCTTGCGCGCCTCGTCGTCGAACTGAAGGGTCTTTGCCATATCTGAGTTCTTCCTCCCTCTGGAGTGAGTACGTATCAGCGAATGTGCTGCAGTGCGCGTTCACGAACGCGCGAGGGAGTCAGGAGATGACTGCGAGGACGTCGCGAGCCGACAGGACGAGGTACTCCTCGCCGCTGTACTTGAGCTCCGTGCCGCCGTACTTCGAGTAGACGACCTTGTCGCCCACCTGGACGTCCAGCGGGATGCGCGAGCCGTTGTCGGCGACGCGGCCGGGGCCCACTGCCACGACCTCGCCCTCCTGGGGCTTCTCCTTGGCGGTGTCGGGGATGACCAGACCGGAAGCGGTGGTCTGCTCAGCTTCGACCTGACGGACGACGATGCGATCTTCGAGCGGCTTGATGGAGACCGACATGTGCGGACACTCTCCTTAATAGGTATGTCGTGACTGCGTGCGCCGGGACGGCACACCCCGGCTGGGGCGTCTGTCGCGGCCCGTCGTCGCGGGTGCCGGGCTGCGATGCCGATTGCGCACTTCTAGCACTCACGTGGTGCGTGTGCTAATCAGAACTCTAGTGAGGCACTGGCACTCGGTCAACCCGAGTGCCAGCCTCTCTCGAAGTGCGGACGCACCGAGGTGCGGCTCCCGCCGGCGTCACCCGACAGCCGCCGGTCTCTCCGTGATCGCCTCCCGCAGCGGCCCGCCCAGGACCGCGGCGCCACGCTCGGTCATGACGACACTATAGTGATTGAGCTCCTCGAACCTGTGGTGCTCGAGCACCGGGTGCTGCGCGAGCAGGCCCTCGACGTAGCCCGGCGGGTACAGTCCCGGCACCTCGTTCTGCAGGCCGCGAGGCACGGTGTAGAAGAGCACGGATGGCTGCCCCGCGTCCCGCACCGCGTGAGGTCCGGCGACGCGGGCGAGCGCATCGGTGAGCGTCGAGCCGGTGTTGAGATCGAGCATGTCCTCGATGGTCGTCTCGAGGCTCGTCGCGGGTCGCAGACTGCTCCCGACAGGCACGAGGTCGTACGCGAAGTACTGTTCGACCTCCCTGCTCCACGACTCCTGGAAAGCCGGGTGCGCCCGCCAGAAGGCGAGGTACTCCTCGACGTCGGCGAAGCGCTTCGACAGCCTCTCCGCCGTGGGCCCCAAGATCGCGTTGACGACCTCTTCCGGCTCGAGGTCCGGCATCGCCGGCACGTCGAACGGGAGCCCGCCGTCGACCAGCACAAGGCGCGTGACCCGATCCGGCGCCGTGTCGGCGAGCACCACAGCCACGAACGCCCCCATCGAGTGGCCGACGACTGCGGCGGACTCCGCGCCGCAGGCATCGAGCAGCGCCTGCATGTCCGCTGCGTGAGCCCGCATGCTCGACCGCCCCGCCACTGCGTGGCTGCCCCCGCGGCCGCGCAGGTCCGGGGCGATGACCCGATGGTCCGGCAGCTGCGCGACGACGAACGGCCACGCCAGGTGGGATGCGGTGATGCCGTGGATGAGCAGCGCTGTGGGGACCTCGGCGCCCTCGATCGTCTCCACCGGCTCCCAGACCCCCGCGTGCAGCGTCCCGCCGTCGACTGCGACATCGGTGGTGCGGTACTTATGGGTCCTCATCAGTCGTCCTTTCCGGCGCCGTCACGCGCAGTCAGCGCGTTGGCGATGAAGTGCATCATGGAGTCGAACACCTCGGGGTCGATCCGCTGCGGCGCTCGACCGTTCTCGTCCCGCTCCCAGAGCACGTAGCGCATGCCGATGAGCTCACCCAGCCCCATGAGCGCCCACGCGGCGACTTCCGGGTCCAGGGTGGGGTCCACCTCGCCGGCGCTCTGCGCCTGTTCGAGGCCCTCCGTGTAACCGGCGACGATCCGTTCGTAGTGGAGCCGCATCGTCGCGGGCGAGGCGAACTCGGCTTCGCGGATGACTCGGTAGAGGGCGGGGTGCTCCGCCGTGAAGCGGAAGAATCCTTCGAAGCCGCCGCGCTCCGCCTCGACCCGCGTGCGCGCACCAGCCATCGACTCCGACATCGACTGCCGCACCCGTCGGTTGAGGTCGAGCACCAGTGCTTCGAACACCGTCTTCTTGCTGTCGAAGTAGAGGTAGAACGTGCCAAGTGCCACCCCCGCCCGCTCCGTCACCTTGACGATGGACGCATCCGGGTACCCCATTTGGGCGAACACCTGCTCGGCCGCCTCCAGGATCTTCCTCCGGGTGGCCTCGCCGCGCTTCGTCAGCGGCCTGCCGGTCGTCGACGACACCAGCACCTCTGCCCCGTCCTGATCCGGACGTCCGTGCTCACCCACGGTCCACCTCCTCACTGTCCACTGACCCCGGCACTGCGGAAGCACACGCCGCCGAGGTCCCCAAGTCTCCCGAGGACTCCGAGCCTCGCGAAGACCGCGAGCCTCCGGAATACCCCACGACTCCGTCTGCCGCCTCTCGGCGCAGGCGCAGCCGGTCCAGCTTCCCGATGACCGTCTCCGGCAGTTCGTCGACGAACTCGACGTGCGCGGGGACCTTGAAGCCCGCGAGGATCGAGCGCGCGTGGGCCCGCAGCTCATCGGGGCTCAACGGCTTGTCGGCCACGACGAAGGCGAATCCGCGCTCACCCCAGACCCTGTCCGGTACGCCGACGACGCACGCACGCGTGACGAGCGGGTGGGCTTCGAGGGCTGCCTCGACCTCGGCCGGGGCGACGTTCTCTCCCCCTGACACGTAGATGTTCTTCAGCCGGTCGACGATCCGATGGATCCCGTCGGCATCACGGTGCGCCAGGTCGCCGGTGCGCATCCAGCCGTCGCGGAACGCCCACGCGGTCGTCGCCTCGTCGTCGAGGTATCCGGCGAAGAGGCTGGGGCCGCGCACCCACAGCTCTCCCGTCGCGACGCCGTCGAGTGGCAGTCCCGACTCCGGATCCATGAGCGCGGTCTCCACTGTGGGATAGGGCCGGCCGACGCTGCCGGGGTGCTTCATGAGCTCCTCGTGCCGCAGGAACAGCACGTTGGGGCCCGCTTCCGTGAGGCCGTAGCCCTGGGTGAGCGGTACGCCCAGCGCGGCCGCGTCCTGCGCGAGCGTCGCGGCGATCGTCGCTCCCCCGACCACCACGGTGGTGAGTGACCGGAGGTCTGCCGCTGCGGCATCAGCGGCGTCGAAGAGCAGTCGGTACTGGGTGGGGACACCCATCATCGTGGTGACTCCCCGCTCCTGCACCAACTGCAGGATGCGGTCCGGCTGGAAGGTGCGCTCCATGACCACGGTCGCGCCCACCCACCACGCCAGCAGCGGCTGCACGTTCCACGCGGCCACGTGGTGCTGCGGAAGCATCGCGAGGACCACATCGGACGCTGCGATCGGGAGCGCCCGGGACAGCGCGAGGTTGTTCCAGAAGCAGTTCGCGTGGGTGAGGACGACGCCTTTGGGCTCCGCCTCGCTGCCCGAGGTGAAGATGACCAGCAGCGGATCCTCACCCACGACGGACCGCCGGGTCCGCTGAGTGCGGGCCGGCGGCACCTCGGTCTCGACACCCGCGGGCCCCAGCCCGGTCGCCTCCGGTGCGTCGAGACCGCGCTGACGAAGCGCCTCGTGGCCCACCGAGGCGTACTCCTCCTCGAGAAGCACGAGGTCCGGGTTGCTGCGGCGGATGAGCGCGGCGAGCTCCGTAGGCGTCAGTCGCCACGACAGCGGCATGAACGCGATGCCCAGTGAGGCGCAGGCGAAGAAGGCAACTACGTGGTCGGCGGAGTTTCCGGACAGTGTCGCGATCCGGCCGCCTGCGCCGTAGCCGCCGGCGGCGAGCCGGTCCGCAAGTGCGGAGGCGCGGTGGTGGAGCGTCGCGTAGTCGATCAGGACGCCGCGGTCGTCGATCGCGATCCGGCGGCCGTCGACCGTGGCACGATCCGCGAGCCAGCGCGCCAGCGTCGCGTCCTCGTGTCGCCCGAACGTGTCCGGCTGTGTCATGTCTGCACTCCTCGGTCTGCGCCTGCGGGGTCGGTGGGTTCCACCGGGTCGGCCGGATCGGCTGGACCAGCCGGGCCAGCCGGGCCAGCCGGGCCAGCCGGGCCAGCCGGGCCAGCCGGACCAGCCGGACCGTCCAGGCCGTCGAGGGCCTCGAGCCCGCCGGACTTCCGCACGCGCCCCTGCCGGCGGCTCCACACCTTATCGACGGTCCCTGCGATTCCGCCGGGCAGGAACATGACGACGAGGACGAACATCGTGCCCAGCAGGAACAGCGGCTCCGACAGAGGGATGCGCAGCACGGCGGGCAGACCCTGGATCGCGTCCGCACCGGCCAGTACGGTCAAGCGCTGGTCGAGCAGCGTGTAGACGACACCGCCGACCACCGCTCCCCACCGGTAGCCAACGCCGCCCAGCACGACCATGACGAGCACGGTGATCGTGAGATCCGCGGACACCGCGTGCGGCACGGTGCCCGATTGCAGGAGCAGGTACGCCATACCCGATGCCCCGGCGAGCAGCGACGCGATGACGAAGATCGCGAGCTTCGCGGTGTAGGGGTGCAGACCCAGCACACGCACCCGCTGGTCGTTCTCCCGTGCCGCACGGGCGAGGTGACCCAGCCGACTGCGGTCGACCCACAGGGCGACGAGGTAGACGACCACCAGCATCGCGAGGATGAGCCAGTAGAGGTTGCGCGTGTTGGCAACGCTCACCAGCATGTCAGGCACCTGTTCGGTCGCGAGGCTCAGGCCCTCCTCTCCCCCGGTGATCCCGGAGTTCCTGCGCACGAGGACCGATCCGGCCTCGGCGAACGCCAGGGTCACCATCGCGAACGGGATGCCGCCGACCCGGTTCGCGATCGATCCGGCGAGCAGTGCGACAGCCAGTCCACCCACGAGCGCCAGGAGCGTCGCGGGGACGAGCGGCACCTCGAACCGGTCGAGGATGACGCCCAGCAGGTACGCACCGCCGCCGAACGCGAGCGCGTGGCCGAAGGACAGCATGCCTGCGGTCCCCAGCAGCATGTTGTAGCTGAGTGCCAATGCGGCGAACACCATGCACAGCGAGATGAGGGCGAGGCTGCCCGGCATGTAGGTGGGCGCGGGCAGGATGACGGGCACGGTGATGTTGAGAAGCGGCAGCATCGCCACGAGCGCGATGAATGCGACGCCGACGATGGCCGGCAGGAAACGGGTGGCCCGCGCGGTGGGCTGTGCGGTGGCCCGCGTGCTCGGCTGTGCGGTCGTGGTGGTCATGCTTTCCTCCCCAGGAGTCCCCGCGGCCGCAGCAGCAGGACCGCGGCGAGCATGATGACGACGATGAAGTCGCCGGTGCCGCCGAGGTAGAAGTTCGCGAACTGCTGCAGGACTGCGACGAGGACGGAGGCGATCGCGGCTCCCGCGAGCGATCCGAGGCCCCCGACGACGGTGACGATGAACGCGAAGATGAGAAGCGTCTGGCCGAGGTGCGCGGAGACGAAGGTCATGTAGTGCATCGCCAGCACGCCGCCGATCCCGGCTGCCGCACCGCCGATCGCGAACACGAGGGTGAAGGCACGGCGGACGTCGATGCCCAGCGCGGTCACCATCGCGCGGTTCTCCACGCCGGCGCGGATGATCATGCCGTAGCGGGTCTTCTTGAGGAAGAGCACGAGAGCTCCGAGCACGAGCGCGGCGGCCAGGATGAGCAACCAGTAGATGTTCGGGATGTGGGCGCCCAGGACCACGGTGGTCTGCTTGAGCCACGGAGGTCCTGCGACGGTGAGCGGGTCGGAGCCCCAGATCCCCTCGAAGAGGGCGACCGCGGCGAGCGCGAGACCCACCGTCACGAGCACCTGCTCGATGTGGCGCTCGTAGAGCGGCCGGATGAGCACAAGTTCTGTGAAGACCGCGAAGGCGGCTCCGACGAGCGCCCCCACGCCGATGGACGCGAGGAGCGCCCACCACGAGGACACGCCCAGGGCCTGCGCCGTCTGCCAGCCGATGAAGGCGGCGAGCGACAGGAACGCGCCGTGGGCGAAGTTCAGGACGTGCATGAGCCCGTAGATGAGGCTGAGTCCCGATGCGACGAGGAAGTAGAGGGCGCCCAGGCCGACGCCGGTGATGAGGGTGAGAACGACGGCGCTCATGCGGCCTCCCCCGATGCATGGACTCCCAGGAGCCGCTGCGTGAGCGCCTCGTCGTCCAGGATCTCCGCGGCATCGCCCGTGTGCACGACCCGTCCGCTCGAGATCACGACCGCGCCCGCGGCGAGTCTCCTCACCACGTCGAGGTTCTGCTCGACGAGGAGGACCGGTACGGTCTTCGACGCCTCCGCCAGCGCATCGGCCACGTCGTCGACGATCTGCGGGGCGAGCCCCTTGGTCGGTTCGTCGACGAGCAGGATGCGGTTGTCATTGAGCAGCGCCCGGGCGAGCGACACCATCTGCTGCTGCCCGCCGGACAGTGAGCCGGCCGCCTGGTCCTTCCGCTTCACGAGGTCCGGGAAGAGCTCTGCGACGAACTCGCGCCGTGGCTGGGCCTGGCGCTCGGCGAGTGCGAGGTTCTCCGCCACGGACAGGGTCCCGAAGACCTCGCGGTCCTCCGGCACGTACCCGACGCCGCGCTGCACGACGCGGTGCGTGGGCAGCGCATCGATCCGCTGACCCGCCAGGACGATCTCTCCCCTGCGCGCACTGAGGCCCATGATGCCGCGCAGGGTCGAGGTCTTGCCGGCACCGTTGCGGCCGAGCACCGCGGTGATACCCACGGGCGGGACCTCGAAGCTCACGTCCTCGACGACCTGCTGGCCGGCGATCGAGCAGCGGAGTCCGGAGACTCTGAGGATGGGATCGCTCATGCCGACCTCCCGAGGTAGGCGCTCTGGACGGTGGGGTTGTCCATGATGTTCTGCGGGGTGTCGAACGCGATGATGGTGCCGAAGTACATGACGGCGACGCGGTCGACGAACCCCAGGAGGACGTCGATGTGGTGCTCGACCATGAGGACGGTGCAGTCCTTGAGCCGCTGCATGTCCCGGATGTTCTGCACGAGGCCCGCCACGTCGCCCGATGCGACGCCGGCCATCGGCTCGTCGAGCAGCACGAGGCTCGCGTCCGCGACGAGCAGCACGGCGATCTCCAGCTTCCGCTTGTCGCCGTGGGAGATGTCGCCGGCCGGCGCCTGCGCCTTGTGCGCGAGCCCTACGGTCTCGAGCGTCTCGTGCGCCAGGACCGAGGCCGCGTCGCCGGGGCGCGGGAAACGGAAGAGCGAGTAGTTGCCGCCCTCCCGCACCTGCGCGGCGAGCCGGACGTTCTCCAGCACGCTGAGGCCGGGGAAGTAGCTGGAGGTCTGGAACGTCCGCCCCAGGCCCGCACGCGCCCGCGCCGGGACGGAGAGCGACGTGATGTCGCGCCCGCCCATGTGGATCCGTCCGGCGGTGGGCGCCATGAGTCCCGAGACCGCGTTGAACAGTGTGGTCTTCCCCGCCCCGTTGGGCCCGATGACGCCGACGATCGATCCCTGCGGGACGTCGAGGTCGACGTCCTCGAGGATCCTGGCGCCGCCGATCTGCAGGCCGAGCCCCTCCACCCTCAGTGCCGCCGGGGCGGACGGCGCTTCCTCTCTCATGTCCTCACGCATCGATCACTCCGCTTCAGCCGGTGCGACGTCCTCGCCCGGCACGGTGCCGACGAGCTCCGGCGAGACGGCGTCGCCGTCCTCCACCAGCTTCACCTGGTACATGTCCTGGATGAGCGCGTGGTCACCGGCACGGACCGTGTTCGTCCCCTTGGGCCCCTCGAACTCGAAGCCCTCGAGCGCACCGATCATCGCGTCGACGTCTCCGGCCCCCTGGGACACCGCCTCGACGACCATGAGGGCCGCGTTGAAGCCATCGGGGGTGAAGAGATCCGGTGTCCCGCCCGATTCTTCGACCGCGGACACCATGTGGTCGTTGACCTCGTTGTCCGGCGCCTCCGGCACGTAGTGGTTCAGGAAGTTGATCTCCTCCGCCGCGGCTCCGTACGAGTTGAAGGTGGCCGAATCGCCCAGGCCCGTCACGACGGGGATCTCCTCGAACACTCCCTGCTGGCTCATCGCCTGCCACATGGCGCCGGTCGTGGCGCCCGCCCAGGCGACGAACACCAGATCGGGCTCCGAGGAGACGACCTGCTGCGCGAAGGACGTGAACTCCGTGACATCCTCTGCGACGAGCACCGGTGCGACCTCGGCGCCCTCCGCACCGAGGATCGATTCGACGGCGGCGACGTTGCCCTCGCCGAACGCGTTGTTCTGGGCGAGCACGGTGACCTTGCTGCCGTCGATGTCATCGAGGAACGTGCCGGCAGTGGCGACGTCCTGGGCGCTCTGGCGACCGCTGCGGAACGTGTAGTCGTTCGCCCCGGTGATCGAGTCCACGGCGGCGGGCCCGGAGATGAAGAGGACCTCGTTCTGCTGCGCCTGCTCAGCGAGGACGCCCGCCACGCCGGAGGATGCGCTGCCCGCGAGGATGCCGACCCCCTGCCCGATGAGGCCCTTCGCGGAGGTGACCGCCTTGTCCGGATCGCCCGCATCGTCGACGACCTGCACGTCGAGCGTCGTCCCATCGACTTCGCCGGTGCCGTCCGTCGCGTAGTCCAGACCCGCACGGAAACCGTCGAGGTACTGCTCGCCGTAACTTGCGAGGGGACCGGTCTCACTGGTGATGACGCCGATGGAGACCTCCGACGGCGCCTCGGAGCCGCCGTCCGCGTCGGTGGCCGCGGGGGCGCATGCAGAGAGCGCGAGGACGGCTATGGCCGTCACGGCGCCTGCCTTGAACGGTGTCGAGTAGCGCATGGCCACTCCTTTCTTCGTCGGAAGGAGTCTGTCGGAGAGAGCGTCCCCGATGCGGTTCATGAAAGGTGATTCAGGTTGCATGTCACAGAGTATGGCGCACCTCACACCAAGTCAAGGGCGGGCCCGCCACCTGCTGCCCACAGGTCGCGCACACAGAGAAGCGGCCGCGCGGCACCCTGCCCGGGTACCGCGCGGCCGCTTCCGGCTCCGCCTCCAGCCGACTCAGCCGACGCCGACCATGCCGGCGCACTCCCACTGGCTCCAGCCGTAGCGCTCCTGCAGCATCTTCGCGCGCATGAACTGCTCCTGGGGGCTCGCGTCGGCGGGGTTGCCGCTGCCGCCCACGCCCTCCCAGGTGGGGATCCCGAACTGGAAGAGCCCGAAGTACTTGTTGTTCTGCCGGTTCACGGCCTTCGGGTTGAACTCCGATTCGCACTGCACGATCTTGTACCAGGGGCTGCCGGGGCCGCCGACCATGGCCTTGATGTCCTCGGTCGACATCGTCGTCCCGTCGTCAGCCGGCACCTCGTAGCTGTCCGGGTCCTCCGGGTCGCCCGTGCCGATCAGCACGACCTTCTCCACCGGCTCCTCGATGACCTCTTCGGACAATTCGACGCGGGTGATCTCCTCACCGTCGATCTCACCGACCTCGTAGACGACCTTCCGCGTGCCGTCCCGGCCCTTCTCCTCGACCTTCTTCTTCCCCTCGAGCAGCTTGTCCGTCTTCTTCTCCTCGACGGGCGCCTCGATGGTCTCCTCGACCTCTTCCGTCGTGGTCTCCGTGCGCATGACGCCGATGCTCTGGCCCGTCACCACGGGCGCGCTCAGGGGCGCCGTGACGAAGTCCGTGTCCGCCACGTCGACGCCCGCATGGGTGAGGACCTCCCCGACCGATGCCGCGGTCGCCTCCACGGGGATCGTCTCGCCGTCCGCACGGACGGTGACGGTCTTGGGCGTGACGACGGACAGGCCGGTGGCCGCCTCCAGGTCGAGCGGCGCGTCGAGGTCCTTCGAGACCTCCGCGCCGGTCGGGTCGACCCCCAGCTCCGCGAGCGCCTGGCCGACGGTCTGGGCTGTGGTGGTCTCCGTCGATTCGTGGCCGTCGAGTGACAGTTCGACGTCCTTCGCCGTGTTCACGACGATGTCCATGCCGCGGGACAGGTCCGCACCGACGCCGGGCTGCACCAGATCGCCGTCGCGGACCTCGAGGCCCTCTGCCGCGAGTGCGTCCGCCACGGTGTCGCCGAACGTGCGGGCCTGCACGGTCTCGCCGTCGACGGTGAGGTCGACGGGGGTGCTGAGGCCCACGAACGCGCCGGTGCCGGCGACCAGAGCGGAGATCACGACTGCCTGGCCGACGATCTGCACTGTCCGCGCCCGAGGCCGCGTGGACTCCGCGCCCGCAGTCGCAGTCGCGGTGCTCGCCGTCACCCCCGCCGAGGCCGGCTCCGGGATCGCAGTCGCGACCGGGTCCGGTCCCCCGGCCTGTGCCGCGCGTCCCCCGCCCTGGGCGGCACGCTCGCGTGCGAGCGCCTCGCGCCGGGTCAGCGGTGGCCCACTCGGTGGTGCCGCGACCACCGGCTCCGCAACCGCCGGAGCGGCGGTGGCTGTGCCACCGCCGCTCGTGGGCTGTACGTCATGTTCCGCGCCGGACGCGGAGTGTGCTTCCCTCATGCTCAGGCGCAGGCCCACTGACCCCAGCCGGCCTGAGCCTGCAGGATCTTCGCGCGCTTGAACTGCTCACGCGGGTGGGCGTCTGCCGGGTTGCCCGATCCGCCGACCGAGTTCCACGTCGCCTGCTTGAACTGGAACAGTCCGAAGTGTGCGTTGTTCTGCTGGTTGACGGCCTTCGGGTTGAAGTTCGACTCGCACTTGACGACCTGGTACCACTTGCTGCCGGGTCCGCCCAGCATCGCCTTGATCTCCGCGGTCGTCATCGGGCTGCGATCACCGGTGTCCGATTCGCCGGAGTCACCCGATTCGCCGGACTCCTCCGACTCACCGGAATCACCGGAATCGCCCGCATCACCGGAGTCGTCGGATCCCTCGTCGCTGTTGTCCTCCGGAGCCGGAGCCGGTTCGGGCTCCTTCGTGCCGATGAGCACGACTTCGTTCTTCGCCTCCGCGACGACCTCTTCGGACTTCTTCTCGCGCTTGACCTCTTCGCCGTTGACGGTGGTGACGGAGTAGACGATCTCGCGCTTTCCGTCCCTGCCCTCCGTCTCGACCTTCTTCTCACCGCGGGGCAGGGAGGAGTCGTTCTTCTCCGTGACCTTCTTCGCGATGGTCTCCGTCTCCGTCTTCTCGTCCGTGGCAGTGCGGAGGACTTCGACGACGCTGCCGTCGGAGACGGGAGCGGACAGTGGGGTGGAGACCGTGTCCTGCTCGCCCAGCTCGATGTTCGCCTCGTCGAGCACGTCCTGCGCGGTGGCGGCCGTGACGTCGACGGGGGTGCGGTCGCCGTCTGCGACGACCGTGACGGTCTTGGGCGTGACGACGCTGAACTCGGAGTTCTCACCGTCGGCCAGGGTCGCGTCGAGATCCTCGGAGACCTCTGCGCCCTCCGGATCGACGCCGAGGTCCGCGAGCGCCTCTGCGATCGTGTTGCCGGTCGTCGATTCCTGTGTGGTCACACCGTCGAGCGTGAGGTCGATGTCCTTGGAGGTGTTCACGATGATGTTCATCCCGCGCGTGACGTCCGCGTCCGCGCCGGGCTGCACCTGATCCTCCTTCGCGACGTCGACGTCGTTCGACTCGAGGACGTCGGAGACGGAGTCCGAGAAGGTGCGGACCTGCTGGGTCTCACCATCCACGGTGAGATCGACCTGCTTGTTGAGGCCGACGAATGCGGCGGTGCCGCCTACCAGTGCCGTGATGACGACGGTCTGGCCGGCGATCTGCACCTTCCGGTTGCGCAGAGCAGAGAACACGGTGTTCCAATCAAATCGAGAATGCGACGACTGCATGAGTGTAACCGGTTCGTTATCTAAGTGGCAATCCCCGTTACATTCCCGTCTCACAGATCACACACGACCGCCTGCAGGCCCGTCAGATCACGGATTCCGTGGCTCGTTCACAGCCGCCTGACACCGCAGCCGCAGGTCACAGCTCCCAGCGGCCGAACACGTTCTCCGCGTTGGCCACGACGGTCTCGCACAGCTGCGCGAGGTCCTCCCCGCGGACCTCCGCGAGGAGTCGCGCCGTGACCGCAGTGAGATACGGCCCGCCGGGCCGGCCGCGATGGGGGTGCGGCGTGAGGAACGGCGCATCGGTCTCCGTGAGCAGCAGCTCCCGCGGCACCCGCTGAGCCGCTTCCCGCAGACCCGTGGCGTTCTTGAAGGTCACGTTCCCCGCGAAGGACATGAAGTAGCCGCGCGATGCGCAGATCTCCGCCATCGCGGCGTCTCCGCTGAAGCAGTGGAACACGGTCCGCTCCGGCGCCCCGACCTCGCGCAGGACGCGCAGGACGTCGTCGTGCGCCTCGCGGTCGTGGATCTCCAGGGCCAGGTCGAGCCGCTTCGCGATCTCGATGTGCGCGCGGAACGACTCCTCCTGGAAGCGGCGGGCATTCTCCTCGGGCACGGGCACGCCGTTGACCTCGGCCTGCTCGATGCGGAACCAGTCAAGGCCCGTCTCCCCCACGACGCGCATGCGGTCGCGGCGGCACAGCTCCTCGATCTCCGCAAGCGATTCGTCCAGCACTCCCGCGGCACCCAGCCGCGGCGCCTCGTTCGGGTGGATCGCGGCTCCGCCCAGCATCCAGTCGCGCCCGGCAGCGGCCTCGGCGGCCACCAGGTCCGCGGTCCAGCGGGCCGCTCCCATCTCGCAGCCGATCTGCACGATCCGGGTCACGCCGGCGGCCAGCGCCGTCTCGTGGAAGAAGGAGACGTCGGGGAACGCCTCGTCGTCACCGGGCTCCAGCTGGGGCTTCGGCTCACCGGAGCGCAGAGGGCCGCGCGCCCCCGTGCAGATGTCGAGGTGCGTGTGGGTGTCGACGACCGGGTGCGGCAGCGGCTCCGGCACCGGCGGGTACTCCCCCGCCGCACGGGAACCGGACCGCTTGGGACCGGACCGCTTCGGGTCAGCCCCCGCCATCAGGCGTCCTCCGCGACGGGCTCCACGTGCTTGGGGAACACGGGTGAAGGTGCGGGCAGCTGCGTGCCCGCGGGAACCGGTGCGTCGAGGTCCGCGAATGTCCGTGCGTCGGCCGGGACACCCAGCATGTCGAGGATGCGGCCTGTGGATTCCGGCATGACGGGCTGGACCAGCAGGCTCACGATCCGGACCACCTCGAGCACGACGGCGAGCACCGCGGACATCCGCTCCGGGTCCGTCTTCTTGAGCTTCCACGGCTCCTGCGCGCTGATGTAGCGGTTCGCCGCGGAGAGCACCTTCCACGCCTCGCCCAGGTAGAGGTGGAGGTTCTGCAGGTGCACGTGCTCGCGCACCACCGGCAGGAGTCCGCGGGCGGCCGCCAGCAGCTCCTCGTCCTCCGCGGTCAGATCCGTCAGCGCGGGCATGGACCCGTCCAGGTTCTTCCCGACCATGGACAGGGAGCGCTGGGCGAGGTTGCCGTACTCGTTCGCCAGGTCCGTGTTCTTGCGCGTGATGATGCCGTCCGCGGAGTACGAGCCGTCCTGGCCGTAGGAGATCTCGCGCAGCACGAAGTAGCGCAGCGTGTCGAGGCCGAAGGACTCCACGAGGTCGTAGGGGTCCACGACGTTGCCCACGGACTTCGACATCTTCTCGCCCTTGTTGAAGAGGAAGCCGTGCGCGTGGACGCGCTTGGGCACCTCGATCCCGGCGCTCATGAGGAACGCGGGCCAGTAGACGGCGTGGAAGCGGGAGATGTCCTTGCCGATGATGTGGACGTCCGCGGGCCACAGGTCGCGGAACCGTTCGGAGTCGACGTCGGGAAAGCCCGCACCCGTGAGGTAGTTCGTGAGCGCGTCGACCCACACGTACATGACGTGGCGCTCGTCGCCGGGCACGGGGATGCCCCAGTCGAACGTGGTGCGGGAGATCGAGAGGTCCTTCAGCCCGGAGGCGACGAAGGAGGCGACCTCGTTGCGGCGCACGTCGGGGCCGACGAACTCCGGGTGCTCCCGGTAGAGGTCCAGCAGGCGGTCCTGGTAGGCGGACAGGCGGAAGAAGTACGACTCCTCCTCCGTCCACGTCACCGGTGTGCCGGTCGTGATGGAGCGGCGCTCGCCGTCGACCAGCTCCGTCTCGTCCTCCTGGTAGAACGCCTCATCGCGGACGGAGTACCAGCCGGAGTAGGCGTCGAGATAGATGTCGCCCGCGTCCTGCATGCGCGTCCAGATCGCCTGCGACGCCACCTTGTGGTCGTCGTCCGTCGTGCGGATGAAGCGGTCGTAGGAGGAGCCGAGGAAGTCCTGCAGCTGCTGGAAAGCGGCGGCGTTGCGATCCGCCAGCTCCCGCGGCGCGATGCCTTCCTTCTCCGCCGTCTGCTGCATCTTGAGACCGTGCTCGTCCGTGCCGGTCATGAAGTAGACGTCCTCACCGTCCAGCCGGTGGAAGCGCGCGAGCGTGTCCGCCGCGATGTACTCATATGCGTGGCCGATGTGAGGCGTGCCGTTGGGATACGCGATCGCGGTGGTGATGTAGAAGGTCATAGATCGCCAGTCTACGACTACTCCGCGTGGAGGTATGCCTCGTACACCTCGCGCGTCCGCAGCCCGTGGGCCGCGGCGACCCGGGCGGCCGCGTCCTTCGCCCGCACGCCGTCGGAGGTGAGGCGGGCGACCTCGCCGACGACGGCCTCGGGCCCGGGTGCCTCCTGGGCCGCCGCGGGCCCCAGCACGATGCAGATCTCTCCCCGCAGGCCGTCGGCCGCGGCCTGGGCGAGCTCGCCCAGCGTGCCGCGCAGCACCTCCTCGTGGAGCTTGGTGAGCTCGCGGGCGACGACGGCCGGGCGGTCCGCACCGCACGCGGCGACCATGTCCGCGAGCGCATCGCCCACCCGGTGCGGGCTCTCGTAGAAGACGAGGGTGCGGCGCTCGGGGGCGAGCTGCGCGAGCAGGCGCCTGCGCTCGCCCGGCTTGCGCGGCAGGAAGCCCTCGAAGGCCCAGCGGTCGCTGGGCAGTCCGGACACGGCCAGTGCCGTCACCGCCGCCGAGGCCCCGGGAACCGACGTCACGTCCAGTCCCCTCCCGGCGACCTCCTTCACGACCCGGTAACCGGGGTCGGACACCGCGGGCATGCCCGCGTCGCTCAGGAGGACGACGGTCCGACCGGCGGCGACGGCATCGGCGAGCTCGCGGGCGCGGTCGGCCTCGTTGTGGTCGTGGACGCTGCGCACCGTGGCGCTCGGGCTCAGCTCCAGGCGGTCGCAGAGGGCGCGGAAGCGGCGTGTGTCCTCTGCGGCGACGAGGTCCGCGGCCAGGATCGCCTCGCGCATGCGGGGGCTCGCGTCTCCCAGGTTGCCGATGGGGGTGCCGACGAGCACCAGCCGGCCGGTGCCCTCTGACTGCTCGACTGAGTGCTCGACGGCGCTCACCGTCGCCTCACGAAGCCGTTGTGAGGGCGACGCTGATGAGCAGGACGTAGAGGATGACCCCGATGATGACGAGCCCCATGAACGCGTAGCCGACGATCAGGCCGGAGAGCGCGAGGCCGGCTCCCTGTTCGCCGGTCCGCTTGATCTGGCTGCGGGCGACGTGGCCCAGGATGACGCCGACGATGCACGTGAAGCCGTAGGTGATGAGCCCGACCAGGGAGAACACGAGGGAGAGGATCGCCATCGTATTCGTCGGCCGCGAGTAGACGACCGGCCCCGGGTAGGCACCCGCGTAGGGGTCGACGGCCTGCGGGGCGCTGCCGTATGCCGCATACGGGTCAGACTGACCGTAGGTGCCTGGTTGCCCGTAGGAGACCGGCTGGCCGTACGACGCCGGTTGGCCGTACGAGGCGGGTTGGCTGTACGGGTCCGACTGGCCGAAGGGGTCTGACTGGCCGTAGGGGCCCGTTGTCGACGGGACGCTCGAGGACCCCGACCCGTAGGGGCTGCTCCCGTACCCGTAGTCCGCGGACGATCCGGACCCTGTCCCGTATCCGCCGTACTCGCCGTGACCGCTGCCGCTCATCGCTGCCTCCTGAAGAATCCGTCGCCATCACGCTACTCGGTGCTCTGTTCGCCGGACAACGAGAGGAGGTGACGGTCCCGTTACACTTGCGGCTGTGACCGCCACTCCGACCTCGCGCCGCCGGCCCGCGCTCTCATCAGCACCCGCGCGCTCGACCGCGCCGGCGCTGCGGCGGTTCCTCACGCCGACCGTCCTCGGGTGGCTGGTCCCCGCTCTCATCGCCGCCGTGGGCGGCATGATGCGCTTCTTCCGCCTGGGCCACCCGAACACCCTGATCTTCGACGAGACGTACTACGTCAAGGAGGGCTGGGCGCTCACGCAGTTCGGCCACGAGCGCGAATGGCCGGAGGAGCCCAACGCCTCGTTCGAGGCCGGCGACCCCTGGGTGGTGCTGGACAGCGGCGACTTCGTCGTCCACCCGCCCCTGGGCAAGTGGCTGATCGGGTGGGGCATCGAGCTCTTCGGGCAGGACGACAGCTTCAGCTGGAGGTTCGCGGCCGCGCTCATCGGCACCCTGTCGATCTTCGTCGTGGGCGTCATCGCGTGGCGGATGTTCGGCTCCGTGTGGCTGGGCGCCATCGCGTCGCTGCTGCTGGCGGTGGACGGCGAGCACCTCGTCCACTCGCGCACGTCGCTGCTGGACATCTTCCTCATGTTCTTCGTGCTCGTGGCGTTCGGACTGCTCGTCGAGGACCGCATCCGGACCCGACGGCGGATCGACCGGGCGCTTACGGCCGCGGGCCCGGGAGCGTCCCCGAATGCCCTGAGCAGAGCGATGGGTGCCCGCGCCGCGTGGTTCATGCCGTCCTCGTGGGGGCCGTCGCTGGGGATGCGTCCCTACCGGCTGGCCGCGGGGCTCGCGCTGGGCTGCGCGATGGGTGTGAAGTGGTCGGGTCTCTACGCGCTCGCCGTGTTCGGCCTGCTCACCGTCGCGTGGGACTGGGGCCACCGCCGGCGCATGGGTGTGCGCCACCCGTGGCGTGCGGCGCTGCTGAAGGATGCGTTCCCCGCCTTCATGTCCATGGTGCCGGTCGCGTTCGTCGTCTACGTCGCGACGTGGGCGGGCTGGATCCTGACCCGCGGCGGCTACTACCGCGACTGGGCGGAGGTGAACTCCGGGTGGTGGGACTTCCTGCCCGGGTGGATCCCCAGCCTGGCGACCTACCACCAGGCCGCCTACGACTTCCATGTGGGGCTGTCGTCCGAGCACACCTACATGTCTAATCCGTGGGGCTGGATCGTGCAGTGGAGGCCCACCAGCTTCTACTATCAGTCGGCGGGTCCCGGCGAGCACGGCTGCACGGTCGAGCAGTGCTCCGCCGCGATCACGTCCGTCGGCAACCCCGTCATCTGGGGTCTGGCTCCCGTGGCCGTCCTGGTACTGGTGTTCGCCTGGGTGATGCGACGCGACTGGCGAGCGGGTGCACTGCTCGCCACCCTCGTCGCCACCTGGGGCCCCTGGTTCATGTACCAGGAGCGGACGATCTTCACCTTCTACACGATCGTCATGGTCCCGTTCACCGTCCTGGCGCTCACCTACGCGCTGGGCCTGCTGTGGGGACGCAGGACCGCTGCCACCGCCGCCGAGGCCCCGACGGCACTGCGTACGCGTCGCCTGGCCGTGGGACTCGTCCTGGCGCTCGCCGTGCTGGCCTGCGCGTTCTTCTGGCCCGTGTGGACGGGCACGTACATCCCGCGCGAGGCGTGGGAGCTGCGCATGTGGAACGCCACCTGGGTGTGAGGGGGCTGTCGTGGATCAGCCCGAGGACCAGCACGTGGACCAGCTCCGCATCGACATCGTCCGCGGTCGGCTGAGCACCCACGGATTCGCGCAGCGCACCCGACCGCTCGACGACGGGACGGAGGTGCGCCTGGTGCCGCTCGAGCAGACGGGCTCGTCCACCGCGGAGCTCTACACCCACCTGCTGGCCACGACCACGCACCCCGTGGCGTTCCTCGAGGCGGTCGAACCGGTCGGGTCTGACGACTCCGCTGTCGCCCGCGTGCATCTCGACGCGAACGGCCGCGTCCTCGCGGGGCCTCGGCCCTCTCCGATGCTCACCGTGCACACGCCGTGGGAGGACCAGCCGCAGTCATTCCGCGTCGACGCCCGGATCCCCGTGTCCACCGTCCTGCTCGAACGCGCACTGCGGATCCGCGGCGCAGAGATCACGCGAACAGACCGGAACGTCCTCGTGGGTTCGGCCCCCGACGGCACTCCGCTCCTGGTGAAGGACGCCCGGTCGCATCTCAACGGAATGCCCGCGGTGCACGCGGCGGAGCGGAAGGACATCGCCCGCGCCCTGCTCTCTCGTACGGGTGTCGCCGTTCCGGCGGGCGTGTCCTTCGACCGCGCTGCTGATCCAGCTGAGGCCCTGGAGCTGCTCGAGCGGCTGGGGTCGCTGGTCGTCAAGCCGGTGGACGGGGACAAGGGCCGGGGCGTGACCGTCGGGGTGACCGACCCGGACGGTCTGCGGGAGGCGTGGGACCTCGCGCTGCACGAGACGCGCGCGGGCGTCCTCGTCGAGGAGGTCCGGACCGGTGAGGAGGTGCGGGTCCTCGTCATCGACGGGCGTGCCCGTGCCGCCGCCCAGCGCGTCCCGCCCCACGTGACGGGCGATGGCGAGCGCACGATCCGTGACCTGGTCAACGCGAAGAACAGCCGGCGGCAGGAGAGCTTCTTCCTGCGCGGGAAGCCCGTCTCGCTCACCCCGCACCGCCTGCGTCTGCTCGGGCAGTCGGGGCTCACTCCGCTGTCCGTCCCCGCGGAGGGCCAGCGGTGCGACCTCGACAGGACGGGGAACGTGCGCACCGGCGCGGAGCCGGTCGACGTGACAGAGTCGATCGCGCCGTCGTATCTGCGCATCGCCGAACGCGCGGTGGCGGCCGTCCCGGGGCTGCGGGTCGCCGGTGTCGATCTCATGGGAACCGACTTGGCGACTCCGGCGGCAGACGACGGCCACGTCGTGATCGAGCTCAACCCGAACCCGGGGCTCGGCATCCATGCGGGTGCTCAGGGCGGGGAATCCCTCGACGTCGCCGGTGCACTCGCCGCGGCGATCCTCGATGTCCGTCCTCCCGCGACGACGTCACCTCTCCCCCGCCCACGTGACAACGTCAGGTTCGACCGTGACTCGATCGGTGCGACGGCCAGCGAGTCCTCGAGCCACGCGCTTCTCGCGCGGGCCTTCGCCTCACGGGGGTTCACCATCGACCCGCTCGCTGACGACACATTCTTCGCCCAGCGCGGGAACCACGTCCACGGGGTCTGGGATGCCCTGACCGATCACAGCGCCCACGCGGCCGTGTTCGCACTGCAGAACCCGAACACCGTGAGCGAGCTGCTCGAACACGCTGGCGTCCCCCTCCTCGAAGGCCGCGCCTTCACCCGATTCGACCGGAGGACGGCACAGGAGCTCGCCGCACAGTGGGGGCACGTCGCGATCCACGGCGGCACGCACCGGCCCCTCGTGGTCGATGCCGCGTCGGAAGACGCCTTCACCGCGGCGTGGGAGGAGGCGGCCGGCCACGCGACCATGCCCGGCATGCGTGTGACACGTGCGGCAACAGCACCCTGTCTGCGCGTGCTCGTCGCCCACGGCACCGTCGTCGCGGTCCGCGAGGAGTCGCAGGGCGGGACCGTGACCGCCACGGAGGCGCCCGGGGTTGCTCAGTCCGCTGAGACCACGGAGACTTCACCGCTCCCCGACCCTGACGACGATCCGGCCGATCGACCCGAGCTCCGCACCGCTCGCGCGGCCGTCGCGGCGTTGCCGGGACTCGACATCGCGGAGGTCGTGGTCGCACCGGTCCTTGCAGCGCCCGCCGTCGTGCACATGCGGACGAACCCGGACCTCGCCGCATTCGGCGACGGCTCGACCCGAAGCACCGCGGACATCGCCGCGAGGATCGTGGCGCTCCACCTCGACGGCGCCCCTGGATGAGACGACCCTCACAGCGGACAGCCGATCAGCACGGCACTCCGAGACCGCTCCGCTGTGCAGCACCCCGGATGGGGTAGACAGAGACCATGCCGATCGACTTCTCCGCACACGCGAAGCGATGGACTCCTTCCGGTCCCGTCGATACCGCGACCGTCGACCTGACGTCCACAGGCAGCCGGCCGACGGACGCTGACCTCGTCCTCCGTGCTGACGGGTCAGCGACCGCACACAGCGGCGAGCAGTCCGACTCCCCTCTGCCTCCCGGAGTGTTCGAGATGACGGTGCCGTTCCACGACGGGACCGTTCGGACCGTCCTCATCGTGACGTCCTCGCGCGGATCCGACCCCGATGCGCCGCGTCCGGGCGGTGTCATCGCAGACATCACCCGGCTGCGTGCGGCGGACAGCAGGGCGCTCATCGTCGTCCTCCACTCGTTCCCCCGCGAGCTCAGCAGCCCGGGGAGCACTGCGCCACCATCCGCATCGACCCCCTTCGAGCGCCGCGCGATCAGCGCCGGCGCGAACATCCTGATCGGGGATCGCAGCGCCTCCGCTCTGCACATCGACGTCGTGCGCGGCAGCCTCGTGTTCAGCGGGACTCCCGATGCGGAGGGCGTCCCCGACGCCGCTGACGCCCCTCACCCGATCACCCTCGTGCTGCGCGCCGAGGGCTCGACGGTCAGCACGCGTGCCGCGGCATCCACCGCGGTGGCCGAGCGCCTCTACATGGACTTGCTCCGCACCACGGTGAGCGCCGATGCTCTGCTGCGCGCAGTGTCCGTCACGGATGACGGCTGCTTCCACGCGCACCTCGACGACCGGCATCGTGCCCCGTTCCACGCTGCCCACTCCGGCACCGGAACGACGATGACGCTCTGGGAGGAGGACCCTGCCGAACTCCGCTTCGATCGCAGCGTCCCCGCACGCATGTACATGTGGGAGCGCGAGCTGAAGCGACGCGGCGCCACTGTCGAGACCATCGGCACGCGCGTGCTCTTCGGTGAGGGGCAGGACGGCCAGAAGTACCTCGTGCACATCACGGACACCAGCCGCACCGGGGTGCCGGGGTCCGCCGCGTCGGGCAACAAGGAGATGTCGCGGGACCTGCTGCTGCGTGCGGGGATCAGGATCGCGGAGGGAGAGTTCTTCAGCGTCACGACACCTGTCGACGACGCTCTGCACATGCTCGAGAAGCACCCGGCGCTCGTCATCAAGCCCGTGGACGGACACGCCGGCCGCGGAGTCACCGTCGGCGTGACGACGATCGACGAGTTCCGCGCAGCCTGGACGATCGCGGCGGACACCACCCGATCCGGCCTCCTCGTCGAAGAGCAGTTCGTCGGCGAGGACGTGCGCATCACCGTGGTCGGCGGAGTGGCGCGCGCCGCCAACCGGAGAGTGCCCCCGGAGATCGTCGGAGACGGGACCAGCACGGTCCGAGACCTCCTCAACGCGAAGAACGACATCCGCTACGACAACCTCCACCTGCATTCGAAGCTCATCGCGATGACGCCGCACCGGTTGGACCGCCTCGAGCGTGCGGGTCTCACCCCGTTCTCGGTCCTGCCCGATGGCGTCACCCACGTCATCGACCACAAGGCGAATCTGGCGACCGGCGGTGAGCCTCTGGACATGACGGATACGATCCACCCGTCCTACCTGCGCATCGCCGAACGTGCGGCGTCCGCGTTCCCGGGCATGGGCTTCGCGGGGATCGACCTCCTCATCGCGGAACCGCGGAAGCCGGCGGAGGAGGACTCGTACATCGCGGTGGAGGTCAATTCGCTGCCGGATCTCGCGTCCCACGGGACATCAGCACCCGGCGGAACTCCTCGCAATGTCATCTCCGATGCGGCGGATCTGGTCCTCGCCCCGTCAGAGCCCGCGGGGAACATCCCGCGGCGGACTGCGCCGCAGCCCGTCCGCACGCCCACCTCGGCCACGCTGCTCGCCGCAGAGCTCAGCGCGCGCGGGTTCCAGATCGAATGGCTGGCAGACCGACTCTTCCTTGCGACCGGACACGGTCAGACGCAGGGGTTCCGCGGCGCGACGACTGATCGGACCTCCCAGGCCGCACGCCTCGCCCTCATCCGCCCCCTCCTGCGTCGGACGATTCTGCGCAGCGCGTCGCTGCCCCTGCCCGCCGGCCGCACCTTCGGGTCCAGAGAGCGCGACCGCGCGTGGAAGTATGCTGCGGAGATCGGCTCTGCGACGCTGCAGTTCGGCGGCGGTGCTCCTGTCGACATGCAGGGCATGGACCGAACGGCCTTCGACGCGGCCTGGACACGCAGCACCTCGGTCATCCGGTCCCACCGGGCGCTGATCGCGGCACGGCACCCGGGCGAGAGGTTCCACCTGCTCGTGGTCCACGGCAGGGTCCTGAGTGTCGTCCGCATCGAGGACGGCAGCTCCGGTGGCGGTGCGGCGAGACTGCACCGTTCGCACCGACGCCTGGCCGCAGACGCGGCGCGCGCATTCGCAGGCGCAGACATCGTCCGTGTATCGCTGATCATCACGGATCCGAAGATGCCGGCCACCGCCTCGTCGGTCGTCGTCGAGGACGTGAGTGTGAACCCGGACCTCGTCGCCTTCTCACAGGCACCGGGAGCGAGTGGAGACCTCATCCGGCGGGTCGTCGATCTGCACCTCGGAGCAGCGCGCCCAGCACCGGAACCCGCAGGCGTGTGGGGTGAGGATGCTGACCGCACGAGCACACGGGTCCTGTCCGCGGCCCGCAGCGCGAAGGGGCGAGTCGTCCGCCGACTGCGCAGGCTCGCCCCGGCCACACCGACGCACACCGTCGAGCGCGACGGTGTGGTCTTCGAGGTGGGCGATTCGTCTGCACGGGTCACGGGGCTCGCGGCCGAGGTCGCGGACCTCTCGATCCCCAGCCAGGTCGCGGGGAAGCCCGTCACCGCCATCGCCGCGGGAGGCCTCCGCGGAAGCGCGACTCTGCGCAGCGTCGTCGTCCCCACCTCCGTGACCACTCTGGGTGCGGACGCATTCGCCGGTTCGCCGAACCTGGAGCGCGTCGAACTGCCGCCGACCCTGCGCACGATCAACGCGCGCGCCTTCGAGGCGTGCTCATCACTCCACACCGTCGTCCTCCCCACCGATCTCCGACGGATCGCGCAGCGGGCGTTCGCGGACTGCACGGCTCTCTCCACCCTCATGTACTTCATGGCGACCGGTCCGAAGGCCCAGCGCGTCATCCGCCGGAAGCTCATCGAGCACTCGCTCCCCCAGACCACCGAGCACATCGGAGTCGGCGCCTTCCAGAACTGCTCGAGCCTCACGCACATCGCGATCCCCCACAAGGTGACGCGGATCCGAGAATCCGCCTTCGGGGGATGCCGCGGTCTCACGAGCATCTGGCTGCACTCCGCCCTCGAGCAGATCGACGCAGAGGCGTTCGCCGGCTGCCGATCACTGGAGAGCATCCACGTCCCGAACGATCTGACCTCGTTCACCGCAGACGCCTTCGATGACTCGACGGCGATCGGCTGCGCCGAAGGATCTGCGGCGCATGGTCGCGCAGTGGAACAGGGACTCTCCGTGGCTCCGTATCCGCCCACGGCCGCACCGATCACCAGCGCCCTCGGTGCAGTCGGCTCCGGGAGCATGCGCACGATCAGGGAGGTGCTGGACGACCCGGCGGCCGTCGAGCACCTGAAGCGGGTCTACGAGCTGCGCCCGGCGATGGCTGAGCAGGACCCCCGTGACGAGGACTGCCGCATCAGCGTGCAGCCGTCCCGGTTCCGCCGGGCGGGCGGGACGTACGAGTCGACGTCTGCTGAGAACGGGTCCGACGTCACTCTCACAATGGTCGGCGACCTCATGTCCGGAGCATTCCAGCAGCGCTCGGCCCTGCAGGACGGCGCATTCGACTTCTCCGAGAGCCTCCGGCATGTCCGCAGCATCTTCGGCGGCACCGATCTGGCACTGGCGAACCTGGAGACGATGGTCGCCCCGTCCTTCCCACTGGCGGCCGATCGCCTGTACGTGGATGGCCGACCCCACCTCAATGCGCCCTTCAGCTATCTCACGATGGTGCGCAACGCGGGGATCGACGCCGTACTGAGCGCGCAGAACCACATGTACGACACAGGGGCCAGAGGGGTCCTCGAGACTCTGGACGCGCTCAACGACGCTCAGCTCGTGCACGGCGGGATGTATGCGGGCCCGGACGAGCCCCGCCATCTTCTCTTCTCCATCAAGGGCATCACGATCGGCGTGGTCGCCTATCTGGACCCCGTACGGCAGAAGATGAAGAAGTCCAGCTTCACGCAGGAGGGCATCAGCGCGATGACCAGCCTGTTCTCGACCGCCCGTGTCCGTCGTGACATCGCAGACGCGCGAGCGGCGGGCGCCGAATTCGTGCTGGCCTACTGCCATTGGGGCGAGGAGTACACGGAGAGGGTCAGCCCGCGGCAGTCCCGCTTCGCCCAGATGGTCGCCGATGCCGGTGCGGACTACATCTTCGGTTCTCACTCGCACTGTCCGCAGCCGTATACGATCCTCACCGCGGAGAGCGGTCGGCGCGTCCCCGTCGTGTACTCCGGCGGCAACTTCGTGGCCTACATCAACAGGCACCACCCGATCACGTTGGACACCCTGATCTCGTCCCTGACGCTCACACGCGATGCGACCGGTGCCGTCGTCATGAAGGACGACGGGTACCTGCCGTGCCGGATCGTCGCCGACCGCGGCACCCGCGGACTCGTCTCCGTCGTGCCACTGGACGAGCTGGAGGACGGAGCGCTGGGCTATGACCCGGTCACGGCGGGGAAGGACCGCGCCCGGATCGCAGCGGTCATGGGACCCGACTACCGGCCTCTCCCCCGATCGGCTTTCCACTAGGCCCTGCGCGGAGGACCCTCACGGTGTCCACGTTGCGCGGAGCGCGACTACAGGACCGCGAAGCCCACGGAGACCGGCCCGTCCCACGGAACGGGGTCGTCGAGCACGACGCCCGCGGGCAGCCCGAAGGGCTCCCGCACGATCTCGACGAGTTCGTCCATGAAGCCCCTGCACGCGGCGGCGTCCTCCGCCGCCAGCATTACTGTCACCTGACCGTCCTTCGCACGCCGGAGGACGCCTGACACTCCGTGTGCCGCCGACCGCCAGAGCAGCTTCCGCCGTGTGAGCCTCCGGAGTATCGTCGTCGCCACCGGCGGCAGCGTCCATTCGAGCCGCGCGGGCAGCCCATGGCCGGGCAGCGGCATGAGCGTGACCGCTGAGGCCCTCCGTGCCAGCAGCGTCTGCTGCACCGTCTCCAACGACAGCGTCAGGGAATCGTCCGCCACCCGCCCGGAGCGTCGGCTGTCGGGGAAGAAGTGGTCGATCATCGCCCGGGGCACGTCCGGCCCCGTCCCGTGCGTCGGGTACATGTTGAGGGGGATGTGCGGCCGGGAGTTCATCTCGAGGATCGCGAACCCGCCCGTCCCGGCCGGGTCATGGATGAAGTCGATGCCCGCGATGTGGATGCCCGGCATGGCTGCGACGGCGTCCACTGCGGCCTGTGCCATCGCATCCGGCAGGCTGTCCGTCACGTCGACAGTGTCGCCGCCGAGCGAGGAGCTCGCGTTGCGTGCGAGCATGACCGTCCTGCCCGCGGCCGGCACGGATGTCCAGGTCAGGCCCTGCTCGTCCAGGAGCGCCGCGGTGTCGTCGTTCCTGGGGGTCGGCCCCGACGACAGGTACGGGTTCGCCTTCCGGTCGGCGGTCTTCCGCGACACGAGCTCGTCGACCGTGTGCACTGAGTCGCCGACGATATGGGCCGTCACCCTGTGGGTCGCGGCGACGACGCGGTCGCCCACGACGAGAACGCGATAGTCGTCGCCCTCGATGTGCTGTTCGACGATCACCGCCTGATCCGGATACGTCGCGACGAGATGCCGGTAGCGGCTGATGAAGTCGGGAACACTCCGGATGCCGGCGGACACCCCGTAGCCCATCGAGCCCGACGCCGGCTTGACGACGAGGGGCACGCCGATCGCGTCCGCGTGCGCCGCGAGCTGCGCATCCGTGAGATCCGTGTCGGTGATGAGCACCCCCCGCGGCACAGGTATTCCGCGCCCGCCGAGGATGCGCTTCGACTCCCACTTGCTGTCCAGCCGCGCGTGGTCCTCCGCAGCGGTGAGGGAGTCGGGACGCGAGCAGTCGAACGCGACGCGCCGCTCCCCGTCGGCGATCGTGAAGCAGTGGAGGTCCGCTCGCGTGTAGGTCACCTCGAGACCGCGGCGCCAGGCTTCGAGTGCGAGGCAGTAGCTCGACAGCCGGCCTCCCCCGAAGGCAGAGCGGACGATGTCCGAGGAGAAGGCCGTCGGCCAGGTCGCCTCTGCGAATGTCTGCTGCACGTCTGCCTCTCAGATGATCCGGCCGAAGACCGGGTAGACGACCTTCTTCTCGAGGTCGACCGATCCCGCCGCCTTGAACAGCACGACGTCCTCCGGTGAGATCTCCGAGTGGAGAGACGCCGCGAGCGCGTCGAAGTCGTCGTAGTGGTGCGTCGCGGTTCCCTGGGAGCGGAGACGCTCCGCGGCGAGCTTCATCCCGGGCCCGGAGCTGAGGACGAGATCGACCGGATACTGCGCGAGCATGTCGCCGGCGGCCCGATGATTCTCCTCGAACCTCTCGCCCTGCTCACCCATGTCTCCGAGCACTGCGACCCGCCTCCCGCCGTTCGCGATCGGGATCTCGCACAGGGTCTCGACCCCCGACTCCAGGGAGATGGGGTTCGAGTTGTAGGCGTCGACGAGCAGCGAGTAGCCGCCGACCTGGACCAGGTTCTGCCGCGTGGACGACGGGCGGTACCGGGAGATCCCCGCGATGATCGTCTGCGCGGGGATGCCCGCTTCCCGCCCCGCCGCGAAGACCCCGAGCACGTTGCTGACGTTGTGCATGCCCCGGCTGTTGACGACTGCGAAGTGCACGCCGTCCGGAGCGACGATCTCGAACTCGAGTGCGTCGCCGACCCGGCGGATGTCGCGGGCTCGGTAGTCGACATCGCGGTCCTGCAGGCTGTAGCGGACCGTGCGCACGTCCGGGGTCTGCGCCTGCAGGTGCGGGCTGTCATCATTCAGGATGAGCGTGCCGCCGGGGCGCATCCCGTCGATGATCTGCATCTTGCCCTCGACGATCGCCTCGAGTGAACCCATCTGCTCTAGGTGCGCCTCGCCGATGCTCGTGATGAGGCAGACGTCTGGACTGATGACGGTCGAGAGCATGCGTGCGGCCCCCAGCGAACCGCCGTGCACCTCCTGGATGTAGGCCTCGTCGTCCGCCGCGAGCTTCTGCACGACGAGCCCCGCGGTGCGCATCGTGTTGTAGTTGCCCTCGACGTTCAGGGTGCGGAAATGACGCTCGAAGACCTCTGCGAGCATCTCCTTCGTCGTCGTCTTCCCCGCCGTGCCGGTGACCGCGACCGTGAAGGGCGAGTACTGCTCCCGGATCGCCGCGGTCACATCGCACATGGCCGTCCACGGATCGTCCACCAGCAGTGTGGGGAGGTCATCGTGCGGTTCTTCGGACACCGTCATGAGGGCTCCGGCTTCGACCGCGGCCTCGATCGAGATCTCGTCGAAGTTGCGTCCGTGCGTCGCGCGCTTCGCGAGCACGGCGATGCAACCGGGTGCCAGATCGTCCGGGCGGACGACGATGCTGTGCACGGGTTCCTCCATTGCCTCGCCCAGCGTCTGACGGTCCGTCTCCGTGAAGCGGGCTCCGATCACCTCGGCCACCTGTGCGGGGCTCATCTGCGGCCGGTAGTGCGAATGGATCTTCACCCGACGCGAACGGTCGAGGCCGATGCCGTCGCCCAGACGCGCGGCCAGCTGCGACGGCCCGTCCCCGAACTCCTCCGCTGCGAAGTCGGGGTTGTAGTACTCATGCGCTGCGACGACGGGGCCCCGCGCACCGCGATACGCGTGGAACCGCTGCAGGGGGATGTAGGAGTCGTCGACGACCATGCCGCCGTCCTCGCCCGGCCGCACGGCGATCCGCAGCAGCGCCGATGCGGTCTCCGCACCGCTTCCGGATCCCGCCATGAGCGTGCCGAGCCCCGTGGCGATCGGGACCGTGCGGCCATCCGACGTCATGTGGGAGACGTACTTCGACACGACGTTCGGCAGCGTGCAGACGACGTAGTCGGCCCCGCACTCAGCCATGATCTTCGCCGCTTCGAGCCGATCCGTCCGACGCAGCTGCGTCCCGATCGCCCGGCAGTCGAGGTAGCTCAGGACGAACTGCGCACCGGCCGCGCGGGCGTCGCTGATCGTCTGACGGACCGCGTCCTCGTCGAGTACGTTGAGGAGCTCGGTGGCCCCTTCTGCCGTGACGACCTCCCGCACGCGGTAGGCGTTGACCGTGTGGGAGAGCACGGCGATGCGCACGCCGTTGACGTCGAAGACCGGGTTCCGCTCCCGGCCGAGGCCGCTGGGCACCACGCCGTGGTCGCGCACTGCCCGCTCCGTCGCGGACACGCCGCGCACTCCCCCGTCGAGGTTGTACGGGTTCGCGAGGGCGAGGCAGTCGAAGCCGGCGTACGCCAGCGCATCCACGTACTCGGATCGCGCGTTCACGTAGTGACGGCCGACGTACCGCTTGGGGAGCGTCGACATCGCCGGGAACATGTCCGCGACCATGGTGCCGAGGCTGCCGACTGCAAGGTCGGCCTCCTCCAGGACGGCTCGCACGTGCCGGAAGTGCGTGCGGAACTCGTACGCGTCCCCGGCGTGCGCGTTCCGCTCCAGGGACCGGTCATACGTGAGCGATCCTCCGCACATGATGACGGCCTCGCCGCGGGCCGCATCGCGGGTGCGCTTCCACACACCGTCCGCGTCATCGCGCACGAAGTCCGCGTCGTCCTGCGGCTGCTCGGCCTGTTGCACGGCGAAGGGCGGTTCGCGCAGGGAGTACGCCTCGACGAGCGCCGCATCCTCATCCGCTGCGGGCCCGGAGCCGTCCCGGGTGACTGCGGGTCCGCCGGTGCCCTGCAGTCGCGCGTACTGATGACCCATCGTCGCCTCGATCCGACGGATGTCCGCCTCTGCGTCGACCGGGCTGTAGTCGTACGCCCCGTCGAGCAGCTTCTCGAGCGGGACCACGCGGGAGTAGCCGCGGAACGAGCGGCTCGTGAGGATGCGGCACGGTGTGTACCCGTCGTCCGCGATGACGACGCGTCCCTCTGCGTCGCGTGTCAGAGTGAGGGAGGCGACGAACGTGTCATCTGTGATCGGCTTGCTCCGCGTGATGTCCGAGAGGAAGTTCCCTCCCGAGTACACGACCGGGACCCGTCGTCCGTCCTGCGACCTCATCACCGTGTAGGGCTGGGGGCAGTGGGAGTGCGAGCCGAAGACGTAGTCCGCGCCTGCGTCGACGACCATCTGGGCGTAGCCGGCCTGCTTCTGGGTGATCCGGTCCGTGTACTCCCGCCCCCAGTGGCAGTATGCGAGGACGAACTCCGCCCCCGCACGGCGCGCTGCGGCGATGTCGGCGCGGACCTTCTCCTCGGAGAAGTGGCTGGCGAACGTCGCGATCCCCTCGTCGGTGAAGTTCGCCTGCTTCATCTTCTGTCGAGCGGGATCGAGGTACGCGACGACCGCGATGCGCATCCCACGGATGTCGAAGAGGATATGGCGCGGCTCGTCGATATGGGCGTACATCCCACCGTGGATGAGTTCAGCGCTGTTGAGCGCGGCGAGCGTCTCGAGCACGCCCTTCGTGCCCGTGTCGAACATGTGGTTCTGCGCGTTCATGACGACGTCGAAGCCCGCATTGCGCACCGCGGAGAGGAAGGCCGGAGGCGCATTCAGATTGGGCCGGTCCTCGACGTAGCGGGACAGGTGCATGTACTCGTAGGACGGCGCGATCATCGCCTCGAGATTTCCGATCGACAGATCGGCCGGGGCGAGGAGCTCCTCGATGTCATCGAAGGCTCCCTCGAATCCATAGCGTCCCTCGCGCCGGGCCCAATGCTGCTGGAAGATGCCGCACATGAGGTCGCCGACCATCGAGATGGTCACGTCCCCCGCGCCGCGGTCCTCCGCAGGACGGTAGACCCCGCCGTCGCGCACGAAACGGCTCGACTCGACCGGCGGGGCGTCGGCCGACGCGTCATCGCGGACGATCTCATGAGTCGGGGGACGCACCTCGTATCGCTCAACGAAGTCCTCCATCGAGTCCGCAGACTCGAGGAGCTCCTCGACAGTGAGCCCCTGGTCACTGCCGAATACCGATGTGATCACCGTCGACGGTGTGGAGACGGGCTCGACGGCGAGGGCACGCTCTCGCGCGTACGTGAGCGCCGCAGACCCTTCGGCTCCGACCACGGTGGTCGCTGCGTCAATCACCGCGTCGCCGAATGTCTGCGTGTTCTCCGGGACCCGCAGCCGTGCGAGAGCACGGCAGCCCGCGAAGGCGCGGTCGCCGATCGTCGACACGTTCGAGTGCAGCCACACGGACTCCAGCGATGAGCACCCCTCGAACGACGAGGCGGGGATCTCGGTCACCTGGAACGGGACGACGATGCGCCGCAGCGAGGCGCATCCGCGGAACGCCTCGTCTCCCATGTGGACCAGGTTCGTCGGCAGTGCCTCCTCCACCATGGTCCGGTCCACAGCCAGGACGGTGCCGATGCCGCGCTTCACGTAGTGCGGCACGGTCTCCAGCGCGCTGCAGTCGGCGAACGCCCGTCGAGCGATGCGCGTGAGGTCCGCGGGCAGCCACACGGTCCGAAGCGACGTGCACCCCTCGAAGGCCTGCGCGTTGACGACCTGGAGATCGGAGGGGAGCTCGACCTCTGTGAGACCCGTGCAGCCGGCGAAGGCCTCGGCGCCCACTGTGATGATCGTTTCGGGCAGCGTCACCGCAGTCAGACCGGTGCGGTCCTTGAAGGCCCCCTTGCCGATGACGGTGACCGGGACGCCCTCGACGTCGCTGTGGACGGCGGACTCGGTGGCGTCCGGTCGCACACCCACTACCTTCATCCCGCTCGCTGTCGGGCGATAGGAGACCCCGTCGAGCTCGACCGTGCGGGTCATCGGGGCCCGCTCTTCAGCCGGCCTCGCGAGAGGCGCGGCCTGCGAGGCGTCCTGCCCCGACGAGACGTCGGCCCGTTCGGTGCGCTCCTCCTTCTGCATGGAGTCGGTGAATGCGCCCACTCCGCGCTTGACGGATCTGAGAGTGCTCGACACCGTCCGTGCGACCCTGTGTCCCGGTGTCCTCTTGTCGTCAGCCACGGCGGGCTCCTCTCGTCCTTGTCCGCATCGTCCTACCGCTTCGGCAGGGAGATGAGCTTGCGCGGCGGGTTCACGTCATAGCCGAAGAGCCGCTTCTTCTTCTCGAGCTTGTACAGCAGGTAGTCGATGATCTCCGGAGTCAGCTTGTCGATGCGGGGGAAATCGGGGAACCGGTTGATCTCCGGCAGCTTGAACGAATCCTCGGTCATCGCGAGGTCGAAGCCCAGATACTCCAGCTGCGGGATGCTCTCAGCCATCTCGAGCACCTTCTGCTTCGCGAACTCCCAATTCGGCATCACACCCTCCATGAGCACACCCGTGTCCGGGTGGCGGGGGCACGGGACCACACGGCCGCCGTCCAGGGCCTGCGCGTTGCCGTAGCGGCCGGATTCGATGTCCACCTCGACCAGCAGACCGCCGGCTGCAGTGTTGTCGACGTATCCGGACGCGGACGATCCCACCCGCAGGTATGCGTTCCCGATCTGCGGAGTGACACCGTCCTTCTTGAACACCGTCATTCTGACGGTGTTGACCGACTGGGGATAGATCTCCGCAAGCGTGGGATGCATGACGATGAACTCGGTGATGAGGTACCGGTTCTGCGGATCGGAGATGATGTCGAGCACCTGCTCGCCGGTCGCCGCTTCGCCGTTCAGCGTGTATCCGCCGTCCTCGTATCCGAGTCGGTAGAACCCGTCGCCATGGGACCCCTCATCGGGCTTCAGCGCGAGCACGCCCTTGTCACGGGCCAGGCGCAGGACCTCGTCGAAGGTCTCTCCGTACCCCTCCGGCCTGTCCATCATGGGGATCAGATGAGCGCGACCGCCGCGCTGGCTCGTGTAGTAGTAGTACCCGGGCAGGAACTCGTTGAACTCCGCCGCCACGTACTTGATGCTGATCTTGTCTTCCAGCCAGTACTTGTACTTCTTGTTGATGTGTCGCAGCCACCGGTACTCGAAGTCGGAGATGAACTGCGTGCGGTTCTCAGGCGTGATGCCGTACTGCGGGATGCGGTAGGACAGGAACCCGTTCCGGTACGCCCAGATCTTCGTCTTCAGGGGGACGCCGTTGCGCTGGATGAGGTCGCGCGCCATGTCCTCGAGCCACCGCACGGACTGGTACGGGACCAGGCCCTCCGGGTAGAGCGCCCGTGCGAAGCTCCTCCGCAGACGGAGCTTCGCGTTGTGGAGCCACCGCCTGACCCGTGCCTGCAGGGTGTGGGTGCGCTGGCGCTTCTTCTCGATGTGCTCCCGCAGGAACTCGACGGTCGCCGGGAGGTACGGGAACTCCTTGTTGTACCGCGGAGTGGCCGACACGTTCGTGATGACCGGACCGCGTGCGCTCAGCGTCACCGTGAATTGCACGAACTTCAGCTGGGGGGCGAACGCGCACAGGTCGACGAGCAGCGACCGGACAGACTGCCATTCGGCGATCCGACCTGCGAACCGCTGCTCGGTCCCGGGGTGCTTCTCGAGGCACCAGAGCTGTCCGCCGATCACTGCGCGCGCTCCGTCGAAGTCCCCCGTGTCCGCATCGATGCGCGACTCGAACCGCAGGCGCGCGGACGCCTGCACTGCGGTCTCCTCGTCGCCCTCGACCCACGACTCGGCGGTCGCGTCGCTGCGCACCTCTGCATCGGCGCGGTGCTCGAGCCGCGAGAGGTACGCGTCGATCTCCTCCGTATCGACCCCGTTCCCGCGCCGCTCGTCGCCGCCGATCATGCGGAGGCCCGCGTCGTCCGATTCGACGAGTCGACGGATCTGCGGAGCGTCGACGGAGTCGGTGGCGACGACGAACGCCTCCGCCACCTGGGGGTCCCCACCGCCCGGGTTCATCATCGTGACCTGCAGATGCACGTCCCCGCCGTCGACCAGCTCCGTGAGGGGTCCTGCAGGTTCGACCGGCTCGTAGAGGACGAAGAACTGTCCGCGCACCCGCTGCGTGAGCAGTGCATCGAACTCGTCGTCCGAATACTCCTTGCCGTCGATGGTGAAGGACTCACCCGTGTGCGCCACCATGCGCGGACGACGGCCGCTCCATGCCGCGGACGCCATCGCGAGTGGGCCGGTCCTCGCCAGCAGGGCGGCCAGCCCCGCGATGTCGGTCCCGCACTCTCGCGCCTCCGCGGTGAGGGGGACGATGTGGAGACCGCCGTCCCGCTGCATGACCTGGTAGTGCATCGTCTCGAAGCGGTCGGCGAACGGTTCGAAGACGGTGAGGGACGAGACGCGGTCGCGCACCCACTTCCCGTATGTCTCGTTGAGCGGCTCGGCGAGGAGATAGTCGCGTGTGGAGATGAACTCGCCCGCGTTCTCCGGCGTGATCCCGAATCTCGACACCGTCGTGGAGACGAATCCCGACCGGTGATGGCGCGCCCGCACGTGTGAGGGCAGGTCTGCGTTGCGACGGTTGTCATTGTTGATCTGCTTGACCCAGAGGTGTGCCATCCGACGGCTGAAACCCGTCGATCGCAGCTGGAACGCGTGCACCTTCCTCTTGAGGCGGTGCATGCGCGTGCGCGCCCTCCGCACCGTCGCGCCCATGCCCAGCGAGTACTCGCGCACTGCCGACGCGTCCTCGATCGCCGCGGTCAGTCGCGCCCACCCGTCGTCGTCGAGCATTCCTGCGCGCGGATACGGCAGCTTCGTCACGATGTCGAGGATCGTGAAGTCGCCGTCGCCCCGCCGCGCACGCACGTCGATCGACAGGAGGCGGAAGCGGCTCTCGTCCTGCGACAGCAGGCGCTCGACCCCTGACACCAGTGCTGCGGGGACGTCCGAGCGGCGCTCAGCTCGCGTCGCCTTCGCACCGCGCTTCCCCCTCCGGCGCTCGGCCGCGATGACGCGCGCGGGGGCCAGGCCCTCGCGCGCCGCGAGCAGGCGGAAGACGTCGCCGGTGTCCGCGGTCCGTTCCCGGAGCACGACGCAGCGACGCTCCGCCGCGAGCTCGTCGAGGCGTGCGAGGACTGCGCTGTCCGAGGCCGGTGCACCATCGGTGGCCGCCACGCTGTCCGAGGCGTCCGCACCCTCGATGCGGAACGACTCCCCGTCCCAGGCGAGGACGACCCCGTCGCCCGCGCCCCACTGCACCGGAGCGACGCGCACGCTCTTCTCCCTGCGCACGAGCTCCAGCAGATCCGTGCCCGTCGGCCCGAGGTCCGCGGGGTAGGCGCGCAGACGCACGACCTCCAGCCCCTCGCGTCCTCGGGAGATCGTGCAGAGGATCGTCGGAGTGCTGGCGGTGATGCCAGGAACCACGCGATCGGCGATGATGCGGCTGCGCAGCCAGGACCGGCGGGCGTCGAACGGCTGACGTGCGTAGAAATCGCGCTCGGAGATCCGGGCGACCGGGGTGTTCTGCGCGGAGCGCAGCTCGTGCGCGGGCAGGGAGTCACCCGATCCGTGGGCGCGCACGAGGTCCGCCGCGCGCGTGAAGCCGTGCTGCTTCCAGTCACGGGCGATGGTGCCCACCCATTCATCCGCCGCAGTCTCGGAGAAGCCCTGGCGACGCAGGAAGCGCCGCCCGACGACCCTCGGCGCTCGCCTGGCCAGCGTCCGGACCCTCTCCATCTGCTCCACCGCTCAGACCTCTTCCACGACGGGTACCGATGCGTCCCCGTTCTCAGCGGGCGCCTCCGCCAGCAGCCGGGTCTTCACACCGCGCTTGCTGTAGTAGTTCCGCACCCGCGGATCGTCGAACAGCGGGGCGTGCGACTGCATGACGTTCAGGCCGGTGTTCACGTTCGCCTCGAGGACGACGGGGCCTTCAGGCGAGATGACGATGTCCCAACCGATGTACTCCATGAAGGACAGCGACCGGGCGGAGTGCAGGACCAGGTCATGCACCTCCTGCCACATCGGGACGCTGACGCCGGTGATCTGCGCTCCGCTGTCCGGATGCGTGTCGAACCATTCCTTGACGTCGCCGTCCGGCAGGCGTGTCGCCCTTCCCAGGCGGCCCGTCTCCAGATCCACGCGGGCGCTCAGCCCACCGCGGGTCCAGTTGTCCGCAGGCGCGGAGCGCCGGCAGCCGATCCGCTGGACCGCCATGGCGATGAACGGCTCGTTGCCGTTCTCCAGGTCCACCATCGTGAGGACCCGCAGCGTGTTCACGGAGTCCGCGAAGAGCGCGGCCTGGTCCGGGTGCTGGATGAGTCCGCGCTCGATGATCATCGGCTTGGGCTGGACCGCGAACACCGATGCCGCAGAGCCCTTCGTCCGCTGCACGCCGTCGACCGCCCACGTCCTGTCAGACGTGCGCTCCACGGCGTGGATGTTGTTTCCCTCCGCGCCGGCGAGAACCTTGAAGAACACCGTCTCCGCCTGCTCCATCGACTCGAGGTAGTCGACGACGCTCATCCGTCCCTCCCCCGGGAAGAAGTGCACGAGTCCGCGGGAGAAGACACCGATCAGCTCCGGTGAGCGGATGTCCATCGACCGCAGCAGCAGGTGCGTCGACAGCTTGTTGTTGATGATGTCCTGCAGACGCGCGTGCACCATGTTCTTCGTGCGGAAGTACCGGTGGACGTCCGACACGTAGCGGTTCGGATCGTTGCCCTGCTCCAGTTCGTAGAGCACGGCGCTGCGGGACAGGAATCCCTTCAGCCACCAGCGCGGCCGCCGCATGGTGAACGGCACGTCCCACTGCATCTCCTTGCGCCAGAGCTTCTTCAGCGCGATCTGGAAGACCCTCGCCGCCCGATACTTGCGGAACGCCCACCCGAAGGGGGCCCTGATCCGCTTGATGGCAGCGCGTGCAGGGTTCATCGACAACTGGTGCTCCTTCTGTCTCAACGGCGGCTGGCCGTCGCGGTCAGGATGGTGAGGACGGGGTCCCGGTCGCCGGGGACGAGCGTCCTGTCGATCGCCGTCACAACGGCGGCATCGGTGCGACGCACCGTCTCCCGCAGTCGCTCGTCCAGATAATCGGTCCACTGTACAGCGGCGCGGTCGTCCCACTGCTGAACGGGAAGCAACGTCTCGATGAACACGCCCCGCCTGTTCGCCGCATCCACCCAGCTCCGGGGGGCGAGCACCGCGGGACGGAAGCGCGATGTGATCTGCGCCTGCGCGAGCACCGCATCCAGGGTGGACTCCGCGTCGACGGCGTCGGACGTCACCACGAGCAGTCCCACCGGCGCATCCGGTGCGACATGGGAATACACGGGCGGCACCGGGCCGGGACCCGCAGCGCGGCGCGCGCCCCAGTCCCGCACCGCTCCGACCGTGGACAGAGCATGCTTGGCCGCGGGTCGCGCCCACTGGGGTGCGTGCCTCCGCGCTCCGCCGACCACCCGTCCCGCGGTCCGCCGCACTGCGGCTGACGCGCCGCTGCGTGGAGCGACGGCCCGGTCGCGCTCGAGTGACCGCAGTCGCCAGTGCGCGTCAGAGTCCTGGCTCAGGGTGGAGAGGGCGACGTCGTCTCCCAGCCCGGACGTGGCTTCCGCCGCCGAGGCGGAGGAGACTCCCGCTGCCCCCTTCCCGCCGTCGTCCAGCACCACCACGTGCGCCGCGGCGTGGGCGCGGGCGAGGTGCGCCACCCGGCGCGCGTCGACGGCACCGGATTCCACGGGTGCGCCGACCACGAGGTCGTGACGCGGAGTGCACACGACCGGCGACACGTCGAGCGCGCTGCGCAGCCAGGCCACGGCCTCGGCGACCGCGTCAGCGGACTGGGACTGCGACTGCGACTGGGACTGCGGCTGGGTAGGGGTCGTGGACTGGGACTGCGGCTGGAAGGAGTCCCCCGGCACGACGAGGAGTGCGGAATCCTGTGCGGACGTGCCCGCAGCCTCACCTGCGCCAGCAGGGTCACCCGTACCAATAGCCTCACCCGCACCAGGGGCCTCACCCGCTCCAGGAGCCACACCCGTCGGCGGGCCTGCGAACTCGGCCAGGCGATCGAGGTGGGCCTCGTAGCTGAAGCGCTCGCGCACTGCGGCGAGGCCGCGCTCCCGCTGCGCGACCAGGGCCTCGGGGTCGGCCGTCAGGCGGTCGATGATCGTCGTGACGTCCTGCGGGGTGCCGTAGAGGCAGGCGTCGCCGAACACCTTCTCCATCTGCTCCGGGACGATGCAGACGGCCCCCGCGGCGAGTCCCTCGAGCACGACGCGGCCGAACGCCTCGACGAGCCCGGGGTGGTGGAAGTAGACGAGGAAGTCGATCCCGGCGAGGAACTGCGGCACGGGGACGGAGCCGAACGGCAGCGACGTCCAGGTGTCCGGCAGGCCGCCCAGGATCTCCTCCGGCGCCTCGGTGCCGCCCAGCACCCGCACCCGGTAGCGCGGGTCGTCGGGGTAGGCCGCCAGCAGATCATCGCGGGTGTCCGGCCATTTCGACCAGTGCCCGCGGCTGTGGCGGCCGATCACCGGCACAGCGCCTCCGGGCCGGTCGCCGAGGGAACAGTCGCCCACCAGCCCGTGGCGAGGCGTCGCCCACACGGGCGCGTCGATGATGTTGACCCAGTCGGCGTCCACCATCGGCACGCGGTGCCAGGAGTCCACGATCGCCGTCCGCACGAACGGACCGATCGGTGCCCACACGGGCGCGTGGCCCAGTGCGCGCGCCGTGTTCCGGTGCACGGTCTCCACGTCGTAGTAGGGCTCCGTAGCCCGGTCGTCGACCGGCACCTGGTTCGCGATCATGACGGTCGTGGCGACGTCGATGTCCGGCAGGTCGTCGGGCACCGTCGTGAACAGCGTGGGGTGGCGCACCAGCAGTGTCCTGGCCCGCACGCGTTCGTGCGGCAGCACCAGCTGCGCCTTGCCCGCCCGCAGGACGTCGATGATCCGCTGCGCGAAGGGGCGCCTGCTGCGCTGCACGGGCGACGGCAGGTGGATCAGCGCCGTGCGGAACCCCGCGCGGTGCTGCGCCTCGATCTCCTCCACGACGCTCGCGGTCGATCCGCCCGGGAACCTGCAGTCAGTCGCCATGATGACGTCGAACTCGCGCACGCGATCGTCCCGCGTGGAGCCGACCCGCGTCGACGCTCCAGCCCCCGCCTGTGCTCCAGCCATCGTGTCCCCGGTCATCGTGCCCCCATCCGTTCGTATGCCCACCGCACGGGCGCGATCCCGCGCAGCGCGCTGCGCACTCGGCGTCGCAGGGTGCGCGACTCGACGCGCGGCACCCGGGCGATCCAGCCGTCGACGGCGCCGGCAGAGGCGTCCTCCACGCGGAGGATGCGGTCTGCTCCTGCCCGAGCCGCGGCCTCGGCGGCGGTGTCGTCGTCATCCGTCGCGATGAAGCGGGCGAGCGCGACCGGTGTCGCAGCGAGGTCGCTGATCGTCGCCGCCAGTGCGACGGTCTGCAGGCCGCGGACGTCCGCGTCGATGAGCACGCGGACGAGGTCCGGGCTGAGATCCTCGGGCCCGCCCAGGGACGGACCGGGCACGACGAGGACGGTGACGGCGGGCGCCACCGTGCTGATCGCATCCGCCCGCACATGCACGTGGGCACTCACGACATCAGCTCCTCGACTCCGGGTCCTGCGATCCGGTCACCATACGCATCGAACCAGAGATTCAGCATCGCGAGGCTGCGCAGGAGGTGCTGCGTGCCGGTCCGGCTCAGCAGCCGCCGCCAGTGCGCGGTCCCCTCCTCCGCGAGGCCGTCCGCCAGCAGCGCGGCAGCGGGACCCTCGGTCACGAGGCGCCGCAGGACCTCGACGGATTCATCGGCAGTGATGCGCCGCGGGTGGGGTCGCGGCCACGGGACCATGCTCTGCGCCGTGGGCATCGTGGCCAGCTGCGGGTCCAGCAGCGCGGTCAGCCGCGGGTAGAGCGCTCCGCCGGCATGTGCGGCGGCGGGGATGCGCAGGGCGGCGCGCGCGACCTCGTCGGCGAGGAACGGGGTCGCCACCGGGTGTTCCTTCGCGACCAGGCCGTACGGCGACTGGCTGATGCCGGGCAGGGTGCGGTTGAGGTAGGCGGTGAGTGTCGCCTCGAAGGGGTGATCGGCGACCTCGGGCCAGGCGTCGTCGAACTCATCGAACGCTCCGCGCGTCCGCTCCCCGATCCCGCGCACGGCGTCCGGCCGCAGGACCTGGTCCGCACCGTTCAGGTACTTCATGAGTCCGACGATGCGGGAGGGGCGGTCGCCTCCCACAGTGAAGTCCCCGCCCAGCATGAGACCGCCGCCGAGGCCGTCCAGGACGAGCCCGTCGAAACCTGCGATCCGTTCGAGGAGCGGGACGAGCCACACGTGGTAGGACGTCTGGTGGTCGACGGCGTCGACGAAGGCGCGGATGTCGTCGGCGAAGCGGTCGATGCGGGGCACGACGACCTCGTGCTCGAGACCCAGGCGGTGGGCCGCTTGGGAGGCGATGAGCTCTTCGAGCACGATGCCGGTGTCGGACGACGTCGTGAAGGCCCGAGGCGGTGCCGTCGCCGCGTGGCGGGCATAGAGCGCGAGGATCCGGGAGTCCCAGCCGCCGCTCAGCAGCGAGAGGAGGGAATGGTCGTCCGCGAGCCTGCGCATCTCCGCGGTGAGGGCGTCGGCCACGTCCTCGATCCGCGCGGACTCGTCGGGTTCGATGTCGAGCCACGGCCAGCGCTCGCGTGCGAAGCGGACGGAACCGGCCTCCGCGATGACGGATTCCCACGGCTGAAGCCGGCGAATGCCCTGGAACGTGGTGCGACCATTCAGCGGTGCGCCTGCCGCCAGGACGTGTGCCCATCCGTCCCAGTCCGCGCGCACTGGTGCGTCAGCCGTGAGAGACGACAGCCGTGAGGAGAACTGCGCAGAGCCGCCCTCCGCCGCGACGTAGACGGGCACAGCGCCAGAGACGCCGCTTCGCAGCTCATCCCGGTCCTCGCCGCGGCGGATCACCAGAGCATCCGCACGGCGAGCGGACTCGGCATCGGTCAGGTGGGAGGAGTGGATGGTCCGGGGCGCCCACGCCGTCGTGTGTGCGTCGATACGAGCGAGAGCGGCACCGTCACACTCGCGGCGGTCGTCCCCCGCGGCACCGATCGTGCCGACGACGTGTCCCTGGCGCGAGGCTGTTTGCGATTCCGGGCTTCGCTGGCCCTCAGCGTTCACTGGTCTGGTCCTGGCAGCGTCCCATCACGCGCTCGATCGTGGCGCGCCGGCGGTAGCGCTTCGCGTTGTCGAGCATGCGCATGTCCTCGAGCGATTTCACGAACTCGTGGGCATCGGTGTTCCAGTCGAGGTGCGCCCGTGCGTAGTCGTAGCCGGCTCGACCCAGGCGGACCCGCTCGTTACGGTCGGCGGCCCACTGCCGGACGACGCGCGCGGCCTCGTCGACGTCGCCGAACGGGACGACCGCACCGCTGCCCGCGTGCTCGACGAGATCCTTCGGCGCCTTGTTCGGCGTCGTGATGACCGGGACCCCGTGCGCCATGTACTCGATGACCTTCGTGGGCTGCGAGTGGGCGTAGTTCGGTTCGTCGTGCAGCAGGCTCAGCCCGGCGAGTGCACCGCGGAGCCGCCCGAGCGCGAGGTCGTTCGGCATGAACCCGCGCCAGTCGACGATCCCCTCGTCCGCCGCCGCGCGCAGCTCATCCTCGATGTCGCTCTCGGCCGGTCCGATGACCTCGACCGTCACCTCCGGAACGCGGCGCGCCAGTTCGATGAGCTCTGCTCCCCCGCGCGGACGCGTGAGCTTCCCCAGGTACACGACGCGGTTGTCCGCAGGCTCCAGAGGATCATCCGTCGGCACCCGCACGGAGTTGGGGACGACGGGGTGCAGGCGGGTGAATCGATCGCGGTAGCCGTGCTCCGCCAGGAGGAGCCTGAACTGCGACTCTGCGTACAGCTCGCCTGCCACGGCACCCGCGCTGAGCACGGGACGCAGCGGACGGGGCGCCCAGTGCCGCATGTGGAGGGCGGACGCGGTGTCCTCGTGCACGTCCCACACGATCGATGCGGTGCGGCGGGGAAGCATCAGGGCGGACAGGAGCAGGTCCGGATCATGCAGGAGGATGATGTCGACTGTCCGTGCCATCGAGTCGAGGAGTGCCCTCGCCTCACGCAGCGCCGCCACACGGCGCCTGCCCTTCGCCCGCGGGAGGTCGATCCCCCACACGCCTTCCGGCGGGGTCCGGTCGAACGCTGTGAACGGGGCCGCGTACGCGACGTCGAATCCCGCATCGACGAGCGCGGGAAGCTGCCTGTGGCGGATCCGTGCGTCCTCCGGATCGTGAACGACAGTGACTATGAGGACGCGTAGGGGGACGGACATGCCTGCTAATCTACGGAACGACTCTTAAGCAGAAAACCCCCTATCTTACACAACAATGAACATCATGTGAACGACGGATGTACGACACGTCGCGAAGGAGATCAGGATGACAGTGGACGTCGCCGTCATGGGACTCGGGTACGTCGGGATGCCGCTGGTGCATGCAGCGGTCCACGCGGGACTGTCGGTCATCGGCTTCGATGTGTCGGACACCGTGGTCGACGGGCTCACCGCAGGCAGTTCGCACATCGACGACCTCTCCGACGACGACATCGCTGGGATCCGCGAGCGGGGCTTCCGCGCGACGTCCGATGAAGCGATCCTGGAGGAGGCGGATTCCATCGTCATCTGCGTCCCCACTCCCCTGGACGATGACAGCCGCCCGAACGTGGGAGCCGTCGAATCCGCCACCCGGACCATCGCGCGGAACCTCACGCCCGGCACGCTGGTGGTCCTCGAGTCGACCACGTACCCCGGCACCACGGAGGAACTGGTCCGACCGATCCTGGAGGAGAGCGGGCTGCGAGCGGGTGAGGACTTCCACCTGGCCTTCTCCCCCGAGCGCATCGACCCGGGCAATCCGACGTACGGGCTGGTCAACACACCGAAGATCGTCGGCGGGCTCACCCCGCAGTGCACTGAGCGGGCGCGAGCCTTCTACGGCCGCTTCATCGAGACGACCGTCGCCGCGAAGGGCACGCGGGAGGCGGAGACGGCGAAACTCCTGGAGAACACCTACCGTCACGTGAACATCGCCCTGGTGAACGAGATGGCGCAGTTCTGCCATGAGCTGGGCATCGACCTGTGGAACGCGATCGACATGGCGAGCACCAAGCCGTTCGGCTTCCAGGCGTTCTACCCCGGTCCCGGGGTGGGCGGCCACTGCATCCCGATCGACCCGAACTACCTGTCGTACAACGTGAAGTCGCGACTGGGCTATCCGTTCCGCTTCGTCGAGCTGGCGCAGGAGATCAATTCGTCGATGCCCGCGTATGTGGTCCGGCGGGTGCAGGACATGCTCAACGACGACGCGAAGGCCGTGCGGGGCGCGAAGGTCCTGCTGCTGGGCGTGACGTACAAGCCGAACATCTCCGATCGGCGGGAATCCCCGGCGATCCCGCTGGCGGAGGCGCTGCTGGAGCACGGGGCGGATCTGTCCTACCACGATCCCAACATCGACGAGTGGACGGTAGCGGGAACGCAGATCCCCCGGGTCGACGACGCTCTGCGTGCGGCGCCGGACGCGGACGTGGTGGTCGTCGTCCAGAACCACCGGGAGTACGACATCGACGCGATCGCCCGCGCCTCGAAGCGGTTCCTCGACACCAAGGGGAAGGTCACCGCAGAGGGCGCGCAGCGCCTCTGAGCGCCCTCGACGATCTCAGGGGACCGGCGCGATGCCGGAGGGCAGCGGGACCCCGGTCAAGAGCGCGTTCAGAGCCATGACCTGGAGATAGATCGTCTGCCGCGCGACGTCCGGGTGCGTCCTGATCGCGGGATTCGCGGAGTCGAAGACCGTGAGCTCGTCGAACAGCGGCCCGAGCAGGCGGTTGATGTAGGTGAACTGCGGGGAACGCGATGACGTGACGATCACCGACCGCTGGCCGAGAGTACGGCCGCTGCTCGAGACGTCGTCCACCAACGCGCCGAAGACGTCCTGCTTGGGCCGCGGGAACACGGAGCCCGAGGTGAAGTGGTAGTCCCGCTCGTGCTCCTCGTACCACTCATCGGACACGATCGGGTCCACTGCGACGAACTTCCAGCCCGCCGCAAGACCGTGGTACGCGGCTCCTGTGCCACCCTTCGAGGCGCCGTACAGAACGATCCGCTCCTGCGGAACGTCATGCTCCCGCGCCGCGGCCGCGATGAACGCGCTTATCCGCTGACTGTTGTCCGGCACTGCAGTGGTGTCCAGGTAGAACGCGCCCTTCACTCCCCCGACGTCGGCGATCCGCAGCACCGCGGTGTTGGGAGCGAGGAACTTCTGCAGCTTGGGGAATGAGGGCCAGAAGTATCGGCTCAGCCTCGGCTTCGAGTTGATGGGAGAGAGGACCACGACCAGTCCGTCCACCTGACCTGAGCTCGGCTCTTCGAACTGGTACACGATTCCGCTGTCCGAGGCGCTGAACGTTCCCTCTTTGACGGCCGGCCAGTGGTGGACGATCCGATCGTGCCGGATCAGTCGACTTTCGTCAGTGGTGTTGTAGTAGACCGAGAAGCCGAGAGTCGTCAGGTGCATGAGCAGCTGCTTCGCGGCGGGATCCCGCAGTGCCAGCTTCATCAGGTCGTCATCGGGCTTCTGCGCTGACGAAGTGTCGATGCGGAAGTACCGCGGCAGTCCGTCGTTCTCTTCGACGAGGACGCCGACCTCGTCCGCTGTGGTCCCCAGCGGAGCCCAGATGATGTTGTGCTTCACCGTGGCAGGCTACCAGGCACTTTCCGCGCCGCGGCAGCTGCTGAGCTGCTTCCGGCTCAGCGGGCGGCGGAGGCCGGCTCAGCGGGGGGTGTCGTCGAAGCCGTCGGTGACGACGACCTCGGCGGCGGGGTCCTGCGCACCGCGGTCGGGGAACACCCAGGTGCGGTAGGCCCAGAAGCGGAACACCATCGCCAGGCCGATGCCGATGACGTTGGTGGAGATGTTGTAGGAGAGCGGGTCGTGGAGGCCCAGCAGGTACCAGGTGACGCCCAACGGCGCGACCACGATCACCATGCCGATGAGGTTCACGACGACGAACTTCCACAGTCCCGCGAGGGTGGAACCGGAGTCCCGCTGCCCGTACGTGATGAAGCGGTTGCCCACCCACGCCACGGCCATCGACACGATTGTCGAGACGATCTTCGCCTTGATGGGGCTGGCGACCAGGAGCGCGGGGATGCCGAGGAAGCCGAAGAGCAGCAGGTTCGACAGCCCCACGTCGACGAGGTAGGAGATGCCGCCGACGGAGAGGAAGGAGAGGACCTCGCGGAACAGCCGACGGCGGTCGGCCCAACGCTGCGACCAGGTGACCCGCTGCTCCTGTGAGGGCGCGCCTGCGGGCTCGCGTCGCCGTTCCAACATCCAAGTCCTCTGTCGTCCGGTCACCCGTCGTTCAGTGGGAATCGCCGCGACGAGCGGCTGACGGGTGGATACCGAAGCACTCTACGCCCTGCTGCGGGCGCAGAACACGCGAGGCACGCGGTCTCAGCGTCCGTTCCGGGAGTGTTCACGCGGTGTGACGAGTGACGCGAACGCGGCCGCTGCCTTCTTGGGCGGAGTCGAGACCACCCAGTGGAGGGGTTTCAGCGACAGCACGAAGGCGATGCCGAACGCGGCGAAGCCGCAGAGGACGACTGCACCGATCTGGACCGCGTGGCCGTAGCCGCCTGCGAAGAACTCCTCGAGGGCCGGGGCGAGCGCGATGACGACGAAGCCGTGGAAGAGGTAGACGGACAGTGAGCGCTCGCCCATCACCGTGATGGGTCCCCTCACATCGGGCACTGCCGCGAGCAGCGCGAAGATCGCGAGGAAGGCGATGAGGGTGAGGCAGGCGCGGATGAGCATCCCCCGCAGATCGGAGACCTCGAGGTGGTCGAAGTTCCCCGATCCGTACAGCCAGCTGTTATCCGTGTCCGCGACGAACAGCGCGAGCAGCGGCAGGAGCGCCACGACGCATCCGCCGACACGGGTCCAGAGCGGGAAGCCTGCGGTGAAGGCGAGCAGCTTCTTCCCGTACACCTTGCCCACGACGAAGAACGGCCAGAACACCAGCGTCCGCGAGATGGAGAGGTCCGCTCCCGCGAACGGCAGCACGCCGGCGCAGACGCCGACGACTGCCGACACCGCGACGAGCGTCCGGGGGAAGCGCTCGATGAACGGCACGGTGAGGGTCCACCAGATCATGGCGAGGAGGAACCACATGATCCAGTGCGGATCTGTCCAGCTCCAGGCGAACGCATCACCGACCCATCTCTCCGCCACGTAGTAGAGGGTCTGGAACGCGGCCAGCAGGATCACGAACGTGGCGATCCGCTCGACGAGGCGCGTCGATTTGGCTGTCACCCCGGCGAGGAAGATGAATGCCGGCATGTGGAATGCGTAGATGACGGTGTAGGCGAGATCCGTCAGCCCGTCGCCGAGCCCGACGCGGGTCAGCAGATGGCCGAATACCACCAGGATGATGAGGACGCCCTTCGCGACGTCCAGTCTGCTGTCCCTCACTGTTCCGCCGCCCCGCACAGCGCCCGGCGCTTCAGACGCCATGTCGCGCCGGTTCGCGTGAGAGAGGAGGCTGTTTCCGTGTCGGGACCAGTGAGGTGAGGAAAGTCGCTGCCCGCTTGGGCGGAGTCGCGACCAGCCAGTGGAGGGGTCGCCGGGAGACGACGAGCGCGATCGCGCCTGCGAGGAATGCGCACACCGCTATTCCGGCGATCTGCACGGGACGGTCATACCCTGATTCGAAGATCGCAGAGATGGCCGGAGACAGACCGATGACGACGAGACCGTGCAGCAGGAAGATCGACAGCGACCGCTCCCCCAGCTGTGCGAGTATGCCGGCGGAGTCGGGCACCAGACCGAACAGCGCGACCGTGAGCAGGAGTGCAGTGGCATAGAGCGCCGCACGGATGAGCAGGCCTTCGAGGCCGGTGGCGTCCAAGTGGTCGTAGCTCCGACTGCTGTAGAGCCACTGCCGGCCGAGGTCGACGGAGAAGAGCAGGACCGGAGGCACAAGCGCCACAGCACCGATCGCCCACCGTGACAGGCGTGGGAGACGGGGGACCGCGGCGATCATCCGTGCCCCGTACACCTTGCCGAGCACGAAGAACGGCCAATACACGAGCCCGCGCATCAGGCTGAACTGGTCGTCGTCGACCAGGAGCAGTCCCGCAGCGAGTCCCACAGCGATCGACACCGCGAGGGTGATGCGGGGAAGCCGCTCCACGATCGGCACTGTGAGAGTCCACCAGACCATGGCGAGCAGGAACCACAGGATCCAGTGGGGCTCGACCCAGCTCCAGTCGAAGGGGTATCCCACATACCGCTCCGCAGCGAAGTACACGCATTGGAACACGACCAGCAGGATGACGAACGTGAGGATCCGCTCTGTCATGCGCTTCGCCTTCGCCGTGACTCCGGCCAGGAGGACGAAGGCAGGCATGTGGAATGCGTAGATCACCGTGAGCAGGAGCCGCACAGCGCCGTCTTCCCAGCCGTTGCTCAGGTCCTCGAGCAGATGGCCGAACACGACGAGGAGGATCAGGACACCCTTCGCCGCATCGAGGCGGTGATCTCTCGCGTTCATGATCGCGCCCTGCAGACCGATGTCCGACGCATGAGCTCCGCGGCTCACGCGCGTCCGAACACCGCGGCCTCGAATTCGCCGACGGCCTCCGCGTTGTATTCGTTCCCGTCGAACGGCTCAGCCTCGATGCCTCCTGCGAGGAATGCACGCATACCGTCCGCGAGCGCCTCCGCATCGCGCTCGACGATGAGGCCGCCGCTTCCCTCCATCGCGCTCTCAGCCGACCCGAAGCGGGTCGTGACCACGGGGAGGCCCAGGACGCGGGCCTCCAGGATGACGATCGGCTGTCCCTCGTAATCGCTCGACAGCACGAAGCAGTCGCAGCGGTCCATGACCGCATACGGGTTGGAGAGCACACCCGTGAAAGTGACGGAGTCTGCGATGCCGAGCGACGCAGCCAGCGACTTGAGGTCCCCCGCCAACGGTCCGGTTCCGATGATCACGAGGCTCGTGTCAGGGTCTTCCGCATGGACTCGGGCGAAAGCCTCGATGAGTCGTGCATGGTTCTTCTCCGGAGAGAGCCTGCCCACTGTGACGAACACGCGACCGCTGCCATCACCGAGGAACTCCGACGTGATCTGCTGTCGTGAGGCCTCTCGAACGATGTCCTCGAACGGATAGTGCGCGGCCAGCTGCTCGATGACGTTCTCCAGATCTCCTGAGACGGTCACCGACTCCGTGACGGCATCGGCGTCCTTCCTGCCGGCTCCCTCGAGGACGCGTGCGACATCGATCGTGTTGCGTGCGCTGACGAAGCGATCAGAAGGCGCGAAGTACGCGAGGTTCGTCCGGTTGATGCGCGACAGGTCCGGTGACACCGACACGAGGTGGTCGAAGCCGCGGTACAGGCTGAAGAGGCCGGAGAGATTCTTGAAGTGGGGGCGCTGCCCGTCGACCTCTCGCAGTGCGTCCGCTTCGAGGTCGTTGTGCAGCCAGATCGATCTCGTCGAGGCATTGGCGAACAGCATGACCCGCGCCCAGTAGGGCGAGTAACCGCTGAAATCTATCGCGGCGTCGAAGCGGGCATTCCCGAAGAGGCGACGCCACTCCCAGCTCCAAAGCTCTGAATCCGTCCCCGAAGCGTCTTCGTACGTTCCAGTGACCTCCTCGAGCGCAGACGTGCTTCCCACGAGGTAGTGCTGGAGGAATCCCCGATCACGGATCACCTGACGCACATGGGGAGGGATCCGCTCCGCGTTCTTCCGCCGGTCGCCGTCGGTCGGACGGTAGTACAGGACCGTGACGTCGTATTCCTCGGGGTCGAGGCTGTTGAGCAGGTTGATCGCCGACGACGTGATCCCGTTGGTGATCATTCCACCCAGGTAGATGACGAGTCGGACGCGTCCGTCGGACGGTGCGTGCCGCACGTCGGCATCCGTCGTCGACCTCCGACCGAAGACCAGATCGGCTACTCGTGCGCTCGACTGTCCATCCTCACGCGCGGTGAAACGTTGTGCCATCTCTCCGTACCGCTGTGATGCGGAGGGGAACGCACCCGCGAGGCCCTCGTCGCCGACGAGGGCCGTGACATGTGCGACGAGTTCGTCAGCCGTGGTGGAGACGGGGCCGGGCAGTTCATCCGGCTCCAGGTATATCCCTCGATTCAGCGAGTAGTCGGACGCGTCTGGAAGATGGAATGCGATGGGCCGGCCCGTGGCGAGGTAGTCGACGAAGATCGACGAATAGTCGGAGACCAGGAGATCTGCGATCGCGAGCGCTTCGTTTGCGGGCACATCGTTCGGAATGAGGTACTCAGCGACGTCAGGATCGCCGACCAGCTGGTCGACGACCACCTGGTGTGCTTTGAGCAGGACGACCCAGTCCTGCAGCAGTGGGTGCTCGCGCAGTCTCCGGATCGTCTCCTTGAGCCTCGCAGCATCAGCTGACGGACGGTAGAAGGACGTTCCCCTCCACGTTGGCGCGAACACGAGGACCTTCCGGCCCTCTGTCTCAATGCCCTGCTCGGAGAGGATGGCCCGCGCGGCGGCGCCCGCCTCTTCCCCGAACATGTGGTCACAGCGGGGATAGCCCTCCTCGAGGATCGTCCCCTCGAAGGCATTGGTGAGCCGGTAGCCGGACAGATACATCTGGTCAGTCATGAAGGAGTTCTGCGACAGGAGGAAATCGGCGGACATGAAGTTGCGCAGCACGTTGCGCGCATCCTTCGCACCGCCGTCCACGTCGTACCCCATCTTCTTCAGGGGCGTGCCGTGCCACGTGTTGAGATACGTCTGCTCTGGCCTCTTGATGAACTCCGGCGGAAACGTCGCGTTGTTGACTAGGAACTCGTGTGTCTCCAGATCGCGGAAGTAGCGGGCCGACTTGTGCGTGACGAACGAGACGCGTGGGTGGTCCTTGAACTCCTCCACGACACGCGCGCGCGTCTTCGCGGAGATCACCCACGTGTGCTTCAGGTCTGCGAATCGTGGGTCATCGAGTACGTGCCGGAAGAGGGCCTCCGGATTGCAGAGCGCACCATTGCCCGAGAATGATTCCCAGAGCACTGTTCGCGTCTTGACCGGAGAGTCGAGCGCGCGTCGGAACTCGCTGCTCTTGCGCATGTTCGACAGCACCCCGACGTCTCGCCTGAGCCGCTTGCGCCACCCTCGCCTCTCCTCACGCAGGACCCCTGACACCACACGAGGAAGTCGATCCATCGCGGTTCGCTTCACTGCAGTGCCGAACTTCTTCCCGGGTCCTGAAACCACCGGTTCACCATCTCTTCCTGTTTCACACGTAGGCGCGCTGCTCATTCACCACGCGTTCTTCCCTATGCCACCTGGACACTATGCCAAGTTCACCCGGGAGACAGCCAGGCGTACCGACGACCGCTCAGAACGATCTGAAAGGATCTATGCGCTCGCGTACCCGGCGAGCTTCTTCCAGAAGTGGCTGAGATTCGGATGCAGGACGACGTCGTCGAACTGCGTGTCTCCGAAGATTCGTCGATACTCGCGCTCGTAGATGCGGTCGTAGAGACGGCGCGCTGCTCGGCCCTCTGACTTCGAAGCCTGACCACGGGCGTGATCCTCTTCCTCGGTCATGCCGAACGTGTAGTTGTTCCTGCACACCACAGAGATGCTGGGACCCAGATCGCGGAGTGCTGCGACGACTGTGTCGTCGCTCGAGACTGACCGCGCCACAAGCACTGTCACATCGGATACGTCCCTCTGGACTTCGCGCCTGACTCTGGAGAGGAATTCGGCGTTCTCCGCCTCCCCCTCCATACGGCCGCCCCAGAACACGACACGTCGTCTGGCGCCGATTCCCTGAACAAGCCGAACCGACGAATCATCGCCTCCAAAGAACCACCGGATGACGCGGCTGGACGAGTGGCCGTCATCGAACGGCGAGAACCGGCTGACGGCGGCCCTGTAGGCAGGTGAGGGCTCCCAGCCGGCGGACAGCCCGTCGGTGATCCCTTCGAGCAGGTCCGCGACTGTCAGAGCGATCGTCCCCGGCAGCTCGTCGAGGCTGAGCGTGAGACCACGCGCGGCGCTGTACTTCTCATGGTCGTACACGTAATGGACGATGGGCCGCCCGAGCGGGAGGAAGTCGAAGAAGATGCTCGAATAGTCGGTGATGAGAAGGTCGCAGAGGGAGAGCAGCAGGTTCGTGTTCGTGTCCGACGGGGGCACAACAAGGCCCTTCACGGTGCTGAAGTCTCGATTGCGAGTCATGATGTGGTGGGGCAGGAAGATCGCGTTCACATCGAGGTTCGCCAGCGCCTCCAAGTCGGTATCGAGGCGCTCGAAATCGAAGTTGTCGCGACCTGCACCGTCTCTCCACGTTGGGGCATAGACGATCGTCCGCTTCCGCGGGTCGAGTCTCAGATGCTTCCGCAGCCGTTCCTTCTCCGCATCCGTGGCATTCAGCGTGGTATCGATCCGCGGATACCCCACCTCGGCAAGCATGCCGGTATAGGTATGTCGCATCGAGAATCCCGTGAGGAGCGTCTCCGTCATGAATGAGCACGGGCTCGTCACATGGGTGGCTTGCAGCATGTTCGTCACACTGAGCGAAGCGCCCAGCGGGTTATCGGCTGTGCGACCGAGCGTCTTGTAGCCGATGCCGTGCCAGGTGTTCAAATACGCCTGATCTGGCTTGCGGACGAAGTACTCCGGCAGGACGGAGTTCCCGATGATGTAAGCAGCCCGCGTCAGCAAGTACATGTATTCCCGGGTGTGGCGACGGACGAAGACGACGTCATGGCGGCCCTCGAACCTGGGTGGTATCCGTTCGTCGCTGCCGACCGACCAGACGTGAAGTCGATCCGCTCCGTAGACGTCGGGACGGGAGAGGATCTCGTCGCAGATCGCATAGGGGCTGTCCATGATCTTGGCGCCGGACATGCTCTCATAAAAGATTACGGAGGGATGCGAAGGGACTGTCTCGCTGTAGGCGGAATAAACCGCTTTGCGCTGAGCCGGATCCTTGATGATCGTCGTCCACGACGCTTCGAGGGCATCCCACCGATGTCGCAATAGCTCGTCCCGCGAGGGCGGGTGGACATCGCCCGTCTCAGCACCGCCGCTTCCGGCTTTGCTCCTCGTACGCTCACGCAGATCTCGGAGCACCTCATTCACTTGCAGCCGCTCCATCGTGCCTCCCGCATTTGTCTTCTGTCATGTGCCGATGCCCCATTTGTCCCTGCATGCGGACAACTCATTGTCCGCCGTCGTCCGGCCCATGTCGAGCATGATGGCCCATCAGAAGAGGCCCGATATCGTCCCGTCCTCCGCCACATCGATGCGATATGCGGCAGGATCCTTCGGCAGCCCGGGCATCGTCATGATGTCGCCGCAGATCACGACGATGAAGCCTGCGCCTGCGGATAGGCGGACGTCGCGGACTGTGAGGACGTGACCCTCCGGGGCTCCGCGGAGCGAGGGGTCGGAGCTCAGTGAGTACTGCGTCTTCGCGATGCACACGGGAAGGTCTCCGTACCCCTCCCGCACGAAGCGGTCGAGCTTCTTCTGCACGGCAGGCGGAACCTCCACCGAACTCGCACGATAGATGCGCGTGGCGATCTGTTCGATCTTCTCCACAGAAGAGGATGCGAGGTCGTACGCATGACGCGGGTTCCCGCCCCCGCGCTCTTCGTTCTCCGCCGCGGCTGCGATGACGGCGTCGGCGAGGTCGAGGCAGCCTTCGCCGCCCTTCGCCCAGTGCTCTGCCGATTCCGCCCGCACGCCGAGCTCAGCGAGATGGGCGATCGCGGCCTCGATCTCCGCGTCCGTATCTGAGGGGAACCGGTTGAGGCTCACAACCGGGGTGAGTCCGTAGACGTCCTGGAGGACCGTCAGGTGGTGCTCGAGGTTGACCATTCCATCGAGCATCGCGTCGACGTTCTCCATCTCCAGGTCGGTCTTGTCGACGCCACCGTGATACTTGAGCGCGCGGACAGTGCCGACCACGCACACGACGTCGGGCCAGATCCCGGCGACGCGGCACTTGATGTCGAGGAACTTCTCCGCGCCCAGGTCCGCACCGAAGCCTGCTTCCGTGATCGCCCAGTCCCCCAGCGCCATCGCGGCTCGGGTGGCGAGCGCACTGTTGCAGCCGTGGGCGATGTTGGCGAACGGTCCGCCATGGATGAACGCGGGAGAGTGCTCGAGGGTCTGGACGAGGTTGGGTGACAGCGCGTCGCGCAGGAGCGCCGTCATCGCACCCGCCGCACCGATGTCCTCAACCGTGACGGGGATGCGGTCGCGCGTGTGCGCGACGACGATGCGAGACAGTCTGTGCCGGAGGTCCGCGAGGCTCGTGGCCAGGCAGAACACCGCCATGACCTCACTCGCGACGACGATGTCGAAGTGATCTTCGCGTGGCACGCCGCCGTTGACCCCGCCCAGCCCGATGGTGGTGTTCCGCAGGGCGCGGTCGTTGAGGTCCATGACGCGGTTGATGTGCACCCGGCGGGGGTCGATGTCCAGAGGGTTCCCGTGGTGCATGTGGTTGTCGAGCATCGTAGCGGCGAGATTGTTCGCCAGAGCGATCGCGTTGAAGTCACCTGTGAAGTGGAGGTTGATGTCCTCCATCGGGACGACCTGGGCGTAACCACCGCCGGCTGCACCACCCTTCATGCCGAATACCGGCCCCAGGCTGGGTTCGCGCAGCGCCAGCACCGCCTGCCCGGTAGGGGGCTCGCCCGCCGCCACTCGCCGTCGATTGCGCTCGTTGAGTCCGTCTGCAAGACCGATGCTGGTCGTCGTCTTACCCTCGCCCGCAGGTGTGGGGCTCATCGCTGTGACGAGTACCAGCCGGCCGGGTGTGCGTTCCTGCTCAGCCTGTTCGAGGACGGGCAACGGCACCTTCGCCTTGGTCCATCCATACGGGATCAGATCGTCTGCACGCACGCCCATGGCGTCCGCGATCTCCGTGATCCGCTTCAGCGACGCTGCCTGTGCGATCTCCAGATCGATGCTCATGGTGCCATTCTGCCTGAGTTCGAGGACGGGCGCGGGGCGCCTCGCGAAGTTCCGACGACGTCTCAGACGGTCGGGAGTGCGAACACGTGCGGATCCTCTTCGAGCGCCCGCTCCAGAGAGTCCAGCGCGAATGCCAGCGGCACACTCATGACGGCTCGCCGTTCATCTGTCGGATCGAGCAGCGCGTCCAGGGGGACCCAGATCGCTCGCCGCGTGTACATCGCTTCGGCACCTCCGACTCGCCTGCGGCTCCGATCGATCTCCTCTCGCGTTCCGGCGAGAAGGGTCAGACCGAAGAATTCGGGCTTCGCACCGCGTTCCAGCCACCTCCCGTATCCGATCAGCTTCGAACGGACGACCTGTCCCGCAGGTACTCCCGTCTCCTCCATGAACTCCCTGTTGGCACCCTTCAGCGCGAACGTCTGCAGGTCATCGTCGAAGTCCTTCGGCTCAAGGCTCCCGGAACCGGACGGCGCCAACAGTCCTTGGCTGGCATGGTTCGCCGGACTCTGCTCGACGATGAGCACCATTCGGTCCACCGAGACCGCCAGCGTCGAGACTCCCACCACGTTCGCGAGCTCACTGCTGGCCAGCGGGAACAGACGGCGGTTCTCGTCGTACAGGTACTCGCCGCGAACGTCCCACACTGAGCTGCCGCGGGAGATCTGCCAGCGCATGAGGTCGTTGGTGCACAGGAGATCGAAGAAACCTGCCGGTTGGAACGGGATGACAGCACTGCCGTCGACGCGGCAGTCGCCGAGCATGCGCACGCACGAACCGTTGAAATGCAGCGATCCTCCACTGGTGCGACGGAGGATATACGGTGCGACGCCCTCGATGCCGTCCGGCAGCCGATACCTCTCGCTGCGCATGTCCGCATGCCATTCCCTCCCCGCGCACATCTCACTGTCGAGGTCCGCACTGTGAAGGATCGTTCCCCGATCGGTGCGGAACGCGTTCGGCAGATCGTCGTCGAACGGAAGGGCTCCGCCGAACACCGGAACCCTCTCGACGAGCTCAGACGCTCGGAACCGCCGGCGCAGCGCGATCCATTCCCACAACATGGAGAGGAGCCCGATCGCCAGGCCCACGAGACTCGCCCAGAAGAGTGCTGACGGCGGCACCCCGGGGATCAGAGTCAGCGCACCGACGAGAACACCCAGGACGGCCACCAGGAGGGGCGTGTTCGCGTGCCGCTGCCACACCAGCTGATCCCGCGCACTGACCAGCCACGCTCCCACCCTCATGTCTCATGCCCTTCTCTCGACAGCATGCGCGGCCACCGGACGGTCGCTAGTCTGATCAGATTACCGACTCGTCAATGCGCCGCGACACAAAGGAAGACGCCATGAAGCTGCTCGTCACCGGAGGAGCCGGATACATCGGCTCAGTCGTCACCTCCCAGCTCCTCGATGCGGGGCATGCAGTCACGGTCCTCGATGATCTCTCCACGGGGCACCGCGAGTCGATCCCTGAGGGCGCCGACTTCATTCGAGCGCGCATCCACGACAGCCGCTCACATCTGATCGGCCAGGGTTTCGAAGCCGTCCTGCACTTCGCTGCGAAGTCTCTGGTCAGCGAGTCCGTCACCTCTCCCGAGCTCTACTGGGAGAACAACGTCGCCGGCACCTTCGCCCTCTTGGAGGCCATGCGAGCGGCAGAGATCCCCACAGTGATCTTCTCCTCGACGGCGGCGACCTACGGCGAGCCCGACGACTCCCCCATCACCGAGCAGACACCCACGAACCCGGTGAACGCGTACGGCGCATCGAAGCTCGCAGTCGACCACATGCTGAGTTCGTACTGCCGGGCTCACGGTCTCGCAGCGACCTCGCTCCGCTACTTCAACGTCGGAGGGGCTCGCGATCGGTTCGGGGAGATGCACTCACCGGAGACTCACCTCATCCCCAATCTACTGGCCGTCGCCGCCGGGCGCTCCGACGCCTGCAAGATCTTCGGCACCGACTACGCGACCTCAGACGGCACCGCACTCCGCGACTACCTGCACGTCACGGACCTCGGCCGCGCACACCTTCTCGCCCTCGGCGCATCGACCGCGGGCGTGCACCGCATCATCAATCTGGGCACCGGCGAGGGGTACACGGTGAGGCAGGTGCTCAACGCGTGTCGCACCGTGACCGGCCACGCTATTCCGGCGGACGAAGTGGACCGTCGCCCGGGCGACCCGACGTCACTCGTCGCCTCCAACTCGCTCGCGCGGGAGGTCCTCGGCTGGGTACCTGAGCTCGGGCTCGAGCAGACCGTCGCGGACGCGTGGGAGTTCATGCAGCGAGTCGATGCCGCGCGCTGACGGGCATGGCGCTGTGTCCATGCGCCGAGATCGCGGGACATTACACTGAGCCGGATGGTGAGACTCCTCGAGGAAGGACCCTGATGAAGGCTTGGGCGCGGTCACAGGCGCAGGCACTGGTGCGTTCACGCGCTTGGTCGGCGACGAGCAGCTGGATCCGCGGCGGCCGTAAACGGGGTCGTGCGGCGGGTCACGAGATCCACGGCATCCCGGTCCGCGCGGAGGTCGTGGCGTACTTCGGAGACAACGCGGAGAAGATCTACCAACTCACCCAGTGGCTGCCCATCCTCGAGCGACTCAACGAAGACCGACCTGTCCTCCTGGTCTTCCGCAAGCCCGGTGCGCTGCGGGCGGTCAAGGGCACCACCCACCTGCCGATGATCTTCGTGCGCCGGTTCGAGGACCTCGCCACCCTCTACTTCGACAACGACTACAAGCTCGCGATCTACGTCAACAACGGCGTGACGAACTTCCAGTCGCTGTCCTACTCCCCCATGGTCCACGTGCACGTGAACCATGGCGAGAGCGACAAGATCAGCATGGTGTCGAATCAGGCGAAGGCCTACGACAGGACACTGATCGCGGGGCAGGCCGCACTGGAACGGCACCGCGCGGCGCTCCTCGACTTCGACGAGTCGAAGCTCATCGCGGTCGGGCGCCCACAGCTGGACGTCCCCCGCGAGCCCGAACTGGCCCCATCCGCTCTGCGCACCCTCATGTACGCACCGACGTGGGAGGGCGAGAACGATTCCAACAACTACACCTCCATCGACCTCTACGGCGTCGAGATTGTCCGAGCGCTGCTGGCAGTCCCCGGTTCGCGCGTCATCTACAAGCCGCATCCTCGTGTCGAATCGACCCATGACGCGGCGATCGCCGAAGCAGATGCGCAGATCCGCGAGCTGATCGAAGTCGCGGGGGAACCGCACTCGGTGAAGATGCAGGGCGACATCCTCGCGATGTTCGCCGACGTCGACCTGCTCGTCACTGACATCTCCAGTGTGGGCCTCGACTTCCTCTACCTGCGGCCGGAGAGTCCCCTCGTCCTCACCGACCGGCGGACGGACACACCCGAACTCCACCGCGAAGCGCCCATCAGCCGAAGCACTCCCGTCATCGATCATGAGTCGGTCGGTGATGTCAGCGCCATGGTCCGAGCACAGCTCGAGCAGGACGACCACGTCGACGAGCGGTCGCGCATGCGGACCTTCTACTTCGGCGAAGGAGGCATCGGAACCTCGACCACAGCATTCCTCGCAACGATCTCGGAGCTGATCGAGGACCGAGCCCGGAAGCTGGAAGTCTTCACTCGTCAGTCCAGCAGTATGGAGGCGACGGACTGAGACTACCGTTTCCGGCGGAGCATCCGACGGGCGCGACGCCGTAGGCGGGCGATGCGGCCGAGGCCCTCGCTCACGCGGATGGAGAGGTTCCCGCGCACTGTCGTATACACGGTGACAGTCCGACCATCCGTGAACGTATACGAAGGTTCCGAGAGGTCAGCGGCAACGCGTCGACGAACCGTTCCCCTCGTGGTTTCCACCAGCATGTACACGTCGAACAGTCGAACATCCCGGGGCCTGGACAGCTGCCCCTTCGGTATCGCGAGTTCCCAGTTGTCATCGGTGACGTCGATCGAGATCGTCGACGGAGCGGTCGTGCCATTGCGTTCCACCAGCTCCACGGTCGCGCCTCTCGCCGACGATGATTGATCACCTCGGATGTGGAGCGTCCCACGGACCATGCGGATATCGACCGCCGAGTACTGCGCTGTGTATGCCGATGCCCATTCTTTGAGGCCCTCAGCGTCATCGTCCATCGCGGCGTCCATGAGGATCCGCGCCTCGTCGCGCAGTGCGGATCGTCGATCGGCAGCCTGCAGATGACGTTCCACGAACTCACGCTGCGGTGCGAACCACGCACGCAGGCGCTTCGGCCTCGCGTTCACAGCCTTCTTCGGCTGTGTCCCCAGAGTCGCCTTCCGCTGAACCAGCTCGGCGATGATCCGATTCGCTGTATCGCGATCGCGGCACAGTGCGTCGACGTTCTCGACCATGGTGCTCACCGATTGCAGATATGCCTCTGGATCAATCGCGCGCTTCGACAGATGGTCGCCTTCGTCGTGGTGCACCAGCACGTAGTAGACGCGATCCACGAGGATCGACACGCGTGAGGCCAACAGGTATGCCCGAGAGAGGAAGATCCCGTCTTCCAGACGCACCTTCCCCTCGGGAAAGCGCACGGTGTGATCCACAAGGAGGCTCCGCCGAAAGAGCTTCTGCGGGGTGAGTGTGGTGAAGACGGTCGGCAGATCGGCATCCACCTGTGTCGTGGCATAGCGTCCCTGTGCGTATGTGCGACCTCCACTCGCGACCATCTTCGGGACGACGACGTCACTTCCGTGCTCATCTGCGAAGCGCACAAGTGATTCAAGCGCCTGTTCATCGCCCAGCACATCGTCGGGGTCGGCGAAGAAGATGTACCGACCCTTCGCCTGCTCGATGCCCCTGTTGCGCGGTGCACCGGCCCAGCCGGAGTTCTCCTGATGAATCACTCGAAGCTGCGGAAAGTCCTCCTGCAGAGATTCGAGATACGCTCCGCTTCCGTCCGTCGAGCCATCATCGACGGCTATCAGCCCGTAGTCGCTGAGTGACTGCTGTCGAAGACTGGCGACGAATGCAGGCAGGAAGGGTCTGGCGTTGTACACCGGCACAACGACGGACACATCGATCGGAACGGTCATGGCGATGTCCTCTGATGCTCTGGAAGATTCACATCCATCAGCGACGATGAACTCATCGAGTGTTTCACACCACAGGTGGGCGACCGTTCATCGACATCGCAAGGAGTCCACGTCCGGAGAGCTTCCGGTGCGGCTCGTCCTCAGCCCACGGATCGTCGCGCCATCCAGAACGCCACCCTTCGAACCAGGGACGCAGCTGGTCGGGCTTCGACCGCCAGCGGAGCATCTGCACCAGGGTCCATGACCCGACATACGCCCAGCTGAAGGGGAACGGCAGATTGCGCCGGGCGAGCCACACACGGTTGCGCGCATTCATGAAGAAGTACTCGTCGTGCCGCTTCGGGTCGATGACTGGGTGAGCCGCGGTGATATCCCCCATGTACCAGACCTGGTATCCAGCGTCCCAGACTCGCCACGCAAGCTCGATTCCTTCATGCGCGTACCAGAACGGCGCCGGCCAGCCGCCAGACTCGTCGAAGGCACGACGCTGCAGTGCCACTGCTCCTTCCCACACGGAGAAGACGCTTGAAGACTGCTCCGCGGAGCCCTTCCGGAGCCGTGGAATCCACCTGGTCGGAGCGTCGTCCCGAGTGGGGTCGATGACGCGAGGCTGGACGAGACCGATCCGCGGCTGCGTCCGCATGAGCTGTGCCATACGCATGAGCGTCGTGTCGTCGGGCAGCCAGGCGTCGTCGTCCAGGAAGAAGAGGAACTCACCGCTCACATGCGGGACCCCCTCGTTCCTTCCCGCGGGTATCCCCAGGTTCTCCGGCAGCGCCAGGGAGCGCACGCCCTCAGGCAGGCCCGTGGGCTCCCACCCATTGCCGACGCACAGGATATCGAGGTCGACCCCTCGCTGCGCCTGCAGCGACTCGAGGCCCCGTCGGAGGTCCTCCGGTCGTTTCCCCTGGGTCAGGACCACGACACCGAACCCGTAACGGCGCGACGTCAGAGGGGTGAACGAAACCTCAGGCTTCGCGGTGTCAGCTGCGCCGCCATCCGGGGGTGCCGGCGCTGCCGAAGGCCTGGGCGACTTCGCTGTGGTGGGTGGTGGGAGTTCGAAGGTCTGGGTAGCTTCGTCCAAAGGACCCACGTCGAGCACATGTGCGTCGCGACGCAGGTGCGAGCTCCTGTCCCAGGCGTTCGGCGAGTCCGGAAGATCGAACGGGCCGTCATTCTGAGGGACCTGGTGCGAACGCCCCGGATCCGCCGTGAGCAGTTTCCGATTGCGACGTGGATCGTTCATGCGAGCCTCCTTGACGCCATGATCGCGATGAAGTGGCCTACCACGGACAGAGCGCAGAGGGCCGCGAGTACTACGATGAGCACCCGATCGGCGGTGAGGCCGATCCCGGGGATGAGACCCACCAGCGCAGCACCCACTGCCAGCAGCGACAGCTCGACGGAGTGGTAGATGCGGTGGAACGGCACGAACCGCGCGGTGCGCTTGAGTGCGGCGACGACTCCGCGGGGGATGTCCGTCGCGGCGGCCGTGTCGGGGAGCTTGTCGAGTCCGTTGAAAGCACGCGCCACGTGGACCATGTCGTTGAGCGCCTTGTTCAGCAGGACGCACCATCCCAGAGCGAATCCGGCGACGACGAAGGGGTAAGCCTGGCCGGGGTCCGTACGGAGCAGCGACAGGTCGCCCACTGCGCGGAATCCGAGCGCGATCGCGACAGCCCCCTCGGTGGTGTAGTGCCCCACTTTGTCGAGGAACACACCCTTCGCGCTGCTGGTGCCCCGCCAACGGGCGACCTCACCATCACAGCAGTCGAAGTAGAGCTGGAGCTGCGAGAAGAAGAGCGCGAGCAGCGCCCCCACTATCCCCGGGATGAAGAGAGCCGCAGCGATGCCCCATCCCGACAGGATCATGAGTCCCGTGACTCCGTTCGCGGAGATCGGGGTCCTCACCAGTACCGCAGTGAGGTAGATCGAGATGTGGCGGAGGTAGAGCTCCGCTGTCCAGTGCTCAGCGTTCTTGCGCGCGCGCACATGGGGCGGCTGAGCTACCGCACGCAGTTCGTCGAGGGTCGGCGAAGCGGTGCGCTGTGCCGTGGACATCACACGCCCCTCTCCGAATCACGTGGCTCATCGCCATGGATGACACTCAAGTTTACCGTTCGTTCATCTCGTATGCTCGAACTCAACATTCCGATGCGGACGTGTCAGGCCGGCACGCTACCCAGGTCATTCTTGATCTGCGTTGTGGAGATCTCAGGGGTACGCGGCAGGTAGATGACCTCGCACTGGTCCTGCAGGAAGTCGAACTTCCCCGTCCAGTCGTCCCCCATGACGAACGCGTCGATGTGGTACTTCTCCACATCGGTCGCCTTCTGCTCCCAGTTCTCCTCAGGGATCACCAGGTCGACGTAGCGGATCGCTTCGAGCATGTTCTTGCGGTCGTCGTAGCTGAAGTACGACTTCTTGCCCTTGCCGGCGTTGAACTCATCGGTCGAGAGTGCCACCACGAGGTAGTCGCCCTGCGCCTTGCAGCGCTGCAGGAGACGGATGTGTCCGTAGTGCAGCAGATCGAATGTGCCGTACGTGATGATCCGGCGCATATAGATTCCTCCTCGTAGCACCCACCAGTTGACTTACCGATGTTACCGGGGCGACACGCGGAATTCACTTCAGGCTTTTCGCTCCGTCCTCAGACGAACAGCCCAGACTGCAGCATCTTCGAACCGTGACTGCTGCTGTCCGGGCCCCGTCGGGCCGAGGTAATGGGAGGCGAGCTCGTCGGCCAGCGCGCAGGCGTCCTCCGTATGAGCAAGAGCGTCGCGCAGGTCTACTCCCGCCCTCGCTGCATCGTGCGGTTCAAGGGACCGTGCTCGGTCGAAGAGTCCTCCGTCGATCACTTCTGCTCGAGGATCCGCGGGGCGGAGCATGATGAGCGGCCGTCCAGTGGAGAGCCAATCGACCGCGACGGATGACATCTCACACACGGCGGCGTCCGCCACGTCCAGCTGCCAACTCACCCCGTCAGAGGTATCGAGAAAGCCATTCGCACGTGCGTTGACGAGCCGCTCGCATTCCTGACGCGCATGTCGCGCCGCCGGCGAGACGACCCCGGTGCGCGGATGCGGACGGTAGATCACGCGGAACCCCGCATCGAACAGCGACATGAGCAGCTTCATGCCAGACAGAGCGACAGTCCCATAGGCCATCTCCGGTGAGTCGCCCTCCCACGTGGGCGCGACGAACACGACTGGTCCCTGCTCCCTCGCGGCGCTGGAGTCAGACCACGCAGAAGGAACACTCCGCGGCTCGTCGAGCTGAGGCCGACCGATGTCCATCATCCGCGTCTCCGGCATTCCGATGAGCTCACCGAGGATCCGCTCTCGTGCCGCCGTTCCGGCAGTGAAGACCCAGTCATATGCCTTCAGCTGATTGGAGATCATGGAGGCCTTCTCGCTCTCGCCATGATTCAGATGGACGTGCGCGGGACCGGAGAAGCGCAGTGCCTGGAAGTTCTTCATCGACTGGTTCACATAGAAGACGACGCGGAGCTCAGGCTGCGACATGAAAGTCGTCAATCCGGAGAAGAGACGGGAGAAGCGGACGGGCAGAGTCGTGTGCTCGGAGATCGCCAGTGCATGATCGGCGGATCGGCACAGGATCCCCAGCGGCTGCGGGACCCCGAACTCATCGCGCAGATGTGCGTTCAGCCCGTCGAGCGGGCGGAGCCACTGCTCCAGTTGGTACGCAGAGTCCTCATCTCCGGCGAAGTGGACGCCGGCTATGAACCCGTCGTCGTCTCGCGGTCGCATCGAGTCCGGCACATGGGCTTCCTGCACACGTGCCGTCGTCACGCTCCGTGATCGCCGCATGATCCGCGCACCGCGTTCGGTGAACGCAGCAGTCTGCGCCCGAAGGCTCCGTGTCGCGGCGGTCAGTCGCTGCTGGAATTCGGCCATCCACTGATTCTGCCTCACGAACAGCGAGATAGAGGGACCAGCTCCCGCCGGCGCTGATATAAGGAGATATGCCTGTTGCACGCCGTTACATGGGAGTCTGGTACGACCAGCCCTCCCCTCCCCCGTCTCACGGCCGCAGCAGCACCGTGACCTTCGTGCTCCGCTGCGCCTACTGTGAGGGATATGAACGACATCGTGGTCGCTGTCAGGGGCTGGTGACGTGCGGCGGGCCGACGAGCACAGTCCCGAACGCCTCGGCGAAGGATCGCGTGTGACGTTCGGCAGAACCGGAGCCTTCTGGACCGCAGCCATCGTCCTGGCGCTCGTCCTCTGGTCCAGCGGTGCGCCCAGCGTGCTCTATCCGATCTACGCACAGCAGTGGGACCTCTCTCCGGTGGTGGTCACCACAGTGTTCGCGACGTACCAGCTCGCGCTGCTCGTCGTCCTGCCGATCTTCGGCAATCTGTCAGACAGGTTCGGGCGCCGTCTCGTGATGATCGGAGGCGTGGCGCTGCTGGCGGCCTCCGCGATCGTCTTCGCCTTCGCCCCTCACGTCAGTTTCCTCTTCCTGGGGCGTGCGCTCCAGGGCGCCGGCTCCGGCCTGGCGATGGGCGCCGCGACGGCCTCTCTCGTCGAGAACAACACCACCGGCAACCCCCGATTCGCCAGCTCACTGGCCACGATCGCGACGGCCGTAGGGCTCACCTGCGCCCTCGTCCTCAGTGGGGTGTTCGCGCAGTTCCTTCCCATGCCTCTCTTCTGGAGCTACATCGTTCTCCTGGCGCTGACTGTCGGCGCGGTGATCGCTCTCGTGCTGACGCATGATGATCGACCGACCCACACACGGTCGTGGCGGCCTCAGGCTCTGCGCCTCGCTCCGGGGCTGCGCCTGAGCTTCTCGATAGCCACGCTCTCCGTGTCGCTCGCGTACTGCGTCGGTGCCATCTTCCTGTCGCTCGGCGCGCAGATGATCGCGCAGTTCTCCCAGACGTCCGACACCGCTGTGACCGGACTGCTCCTCGGATGCTCATCGGCGGCCATCGGCGTGACAGCCCTGCTGCTGTCACGTGTGAGCCCGCACGCCGCAGTCTGGGCCGGAACGTTCCTGACCGTCGCCAGCCTCGCTCTCATGGCCTCGGCGGCGGTGTTCGGATCGATCCCGCTCTTCCTGTGCTGGTGCGTGATGGGAGGCGTCGCCTACTCGTTCGCGTTCACCGGTGGCCTCGGGGTGATGAACCACGCCGCGCCGGTGCACAGTCGCGGTGCTTCACTCTCCTTGCTGTACGTCGTCGCCTACGCACTCCAGGCCGCCACCGTCATCGGCATCGGCGCGTTCGCCACTGCAGGGACGCTCCGCACCGCCGTCGGCGCTGCGGCGGTCGCGCTCACGGGGCTCTGCGTCGCGCTGCTGGTGCTGACGATCGTCGATGCACGCAGGACGTCGCGCTCCTCCCAGCAGGCAGCCACCTCGTCACCCGACACGGACATCCCTCAGCGTTAGAGTGGTTCTGCACCCACGCACCTCGCTGCACGCCCGCGGCAGAAAGGCGGCTCTCATGGAATACCGCTACCTCGGCAACTCCGGCTTCAAGGTCTCCGAGATCACGTACGGCAACTGGCTCACCCACGGCTCACAGGTCGAGAACGACATTGCCACGCAGTGCGTGCACGCCGCACTCGAAGCAGGTGTCACGACGTTCGACACGGCTGACGTCTACGCGAACACTAAGGCGGAGCAGGTCCTGGGCGATGCGCTGCAGGGCCAGCGTCGCGAGTCGCTGGAGATCTTCACGAAGGTCTACAACCCGACGGGCCCCAAGGGGCCGAACGACAGCGGTCTGTCCCGCAAACACATCATGGAGTCGATCAACGGCTCCCTGCGCAGGCTCGGCACGGACTACGTCGACCTCTACCAGGCACATCGCTTCGACTACGAGACGCCGCTCGAGGAGACGATGCAAGCGTTCGCCGACATCGTCCGTCAGGGCAAGGCCCTCTACATCGGTGTCTCCGAATGGCGTGCAGACCAGATCCGCGCCGCCCACGCGCTGTCGAAGGAGATGGGCTTCCAGCTCATCTCGAACCAGCCGCAGTACAACATGCTGTGGCGCATCATCGAGGCCGAGGTCATCCCCACCTCTCAGGAACTGGGAATCTCCCAGATCGTCTGGTCCCCTATCGCACAGGGCGTGCTCACCGGCAAGTACAAGAAGGGCCAGGCGCTTCCGGCTGGGTCCCGCGCGACGGACGAGGCTGGTGGCGCCCGCGCTGTCCAGCGATATCTCTCCGACGACTACCTCGACGCGGTAGCACAGCTGGAACCCATCGCCGCGGATCTGGACCTCACGATGGCTCAGCTGGCCATCGCCTGGGTCCTGTCCCATGAGAACGTGGCCTCCGCTCTGGTGGGCGCCTCACGGCCGGAGCAGATCGAGTCGAACGTCCAGGCTGCCGGCGTGAAGCTCGACGCTGATGTGCTGAACCGCGTCGATGAGACGATCGGTCACCTCGCGGAGCGCGACCCCGCGAAGACCGTCTCCCCGGAGACTCGTCCCAGCTGACAACGCGGCCCGAGACAGCGGGCAGCCGTCCAAGCACGACAAGCATGACCCCGAGGTCCCCATGAGGCGACGAGATCGCATCCTTCCGAACGTCCCGATCTTCCATCTGCTGTGGGGGATTCCTGAATCCTTCGGAGGAATGACGACTGTCGCGCTGCAGCGCGCTTCACTGCTTGCGGATGCCGACAGACGCCGCCTGGATGTACTCACCCTCTCCCCTGACCTCTCTCCGCGCACTCGACAGCGAGAGCTGTACCTCGAGGGACTTATCAGCCGGCGTATACGGATCCGGAACCTCTGGGACGAGCTGAGGCACGCCAGCGATCATGCGCTTGGACGGATGTCCGCAGGCGCACCAGCTGGCAACCATTCTGATCGTGAGCGCACGCCCACTGCTGGGCACACGGACCATGTGGTCGCCGATGAGAACGGCCGCGAGCTCCAAGTCGCACGATTCCGCACGAATGGAACTCTGCTTCTTACAGACCGCCAAGATGTGACAGCACCTGGAAACCGAGGGGGCAGACGTCTCACCCTGTACTCACGACGTGGCCGAGCCATTGGGCAGTGGAGCAGTGCGACGTCGTTCTATCACGCTTGGCTTCGCTTCGTCACCGGAGCCAACGAGTCGGTGATCATCTGCGACTCCGCATTCGCGGGTGGGCTCATGCATTCGTTCACGAGTCCCCGCGGATCTCTGATCCAGGTGATCCACTCACACCACCACGACAAGAAGAACAACGCTCTCGGCAAGCTGGCGGCAGGAAAGTTGCCGATTCTCAAGAACGCGGACAGGTATGACCTCGTCGCAGTCCTCACCGAACGGCAGAGACGGCATCTTCTCGACGAGAACATCGCGTCAGAGAACATCGTTGCCATTCCGAATCCATTTCACGGAGTCATCGGCACAGCGGCTGAGACAAGGCGTCGCGAACGCGGAATCATCGTGTCGAGACTTTCAGGGATCAAGCGGTTGGACCACGCGATCCTTGCGCTCGCGTCGTCCACTTCCCCCATCGTCCCCACGCTCGACATCTACGGGGACGGGAAGCAGCGAAAGCCTCTCGAGCGATACATCGCTGACCTGGACGTCGAAGAGCGCGTGCGCCTGCACGGCCACGACCCGGACGCGCGCAGCCACTTCGCGCGCTCATCCTTCAGCCTCCTCACCAGTCGCACCGAGGGCCAGTCGCTGATGCTCGTAGAGAGCATGGCTAACGGGTGCATTCCGATTGCGTACGACATCGACTACGGCCCCTCGGACATCATCACCGACGGGGTCGACGGATTCCTCGTTCCTGCGGGCCGACCGGACGACCTCGCGCGCGCCCTCGACACGTTCCTCGATATGGATGAGGAAGGTGTCGCTGCCATGCGTGGAGCTGCCCTCGAGACGTCGAAGAGGTTCTCGGCAGACACCATCGCCGCGAAATGGGCGGACGCACTCCATCGGGTGGTGAGTGCCTCCTCGGTGGAGCGTACAGAAGCGAGCGCGATGGTCTCCGCCCTTCTCGTCGAGGTCAGCACCGTCGATGATCGCCTCATCTTCTCTGTGCGGGTGGACGGCCTGGGTCCGGGGGCCATGGCGTGGGCGAAGCTCGCTCTGGTCGGGCGACGCAGCAGCGGGTACATGCGCCTGCCGATGCAGGTGTCTTCGCAGGAGCACAGCGTGCTCCTGCGCGGGGAGCTGGCGATCGACCGACTCGTCCTGGGATCCTCCGGAGTGCTGGATCTCTTCCTCGATGTCCGGATCGACGACGCACGGACGCGCACGCGGCTCGAGGCCGGAAACCATCCGGAGCCTGTGCCCGTCGGTGATCTGGAGGTGTATGCCACGAAGCATGGGAATGCGAGTATCCGCCGCGCCGGATGAGTGGGCTCCCCCGCTGGCGGCAGCGCGAGAGATACGCTGACCGGGTGTCTTTTATGCGCTTTTCGAAGCAGCGACGTCTCGCTGACTTTCTGACAAACGAGCTCACCGATCCGATCAAGCAAGATGCAGGCGCCCACGTCGTGGACCTGGCGAGTGGGCGGACCGCTTTCGGGTTCCGTCACGATGAGCCCAGGATCATGGCGTCGACGACGAAGCTCTTCACCGCAGGCACCGCGCTGACCCACCTCGGTGCGGATGCGACGCTCACCACCCGCTTCTGCTCAGCAGACCGTCCTGATGCGGACGGCGTCCTCCACGGCGACCTGTTCGTGATCGGCGACGGAGACCCTCTCCTGGGCGATCGCACCTTCATCGATGCGCGCTACGGAGGCGTCGGCACGCCCGTGGACAGGCTGGTCGAGGCGGTCACCACTGCGGGAATCCGGAGCATCCGCGGTCGTGTCGTCGGCGACGGGAGTCTGTACGCGCACGAGGACCGGCCGTCGCCCACGGTCACCGCTCTGTCCTTCAACCAGTCGAGGGCCGACCAGCCTGTCCTGTTCGCCGCGGAGCAGATCTCGCAGGCATTGGAGGCGGCCGGGATCAGCATTGCCGCCCCAGCCGCCGAACACGCCGTCGACGGAGACGCTCACCACGAGGTGGGACGCATCGACTCACCCTCCATCCTCGACCTGCTGACCATCTGCGGACACGAGAGCGACAACGTCATCGCAGTGTCCATGGCAAAGCGCTCAGCAGTCGCCGGCGGCGCCTCGCAGGGCTCGTCGCAGCGTGGCACCCGGCTCATCGAGCAGCATGCTGCGGACCACGGAGCCGATATCAGCGTGCGCACCGGTTCAGGACTCGGTGAAGCGAACCGCTGCGCGCCGCGGGCGATCACCTCGTACCTCGCGGCGATGAACAGCTCGCCGCTGTACGGCGCGTTCGAGGCGACCCTGCCGCGGGCAGGTACGGACGGCACCCTCCGCTATCGCCTGCGGAACACTCGCGCCGCACAGGTCGTGCGGGCGAAGACCGGCACGCTCACGGAGCGGAGGGAGGTCTCAGGTCGGCGAGTGCGGCGCCCTCTGCAGGATTCCCTCGCGGGCTACTGCCGGGGCCGGAAGCGATCGGTCGCATTCTCGTTCGTCCACGAACGCGCAGAGGACCTCACCGGTTCTCGCGTCAGCATCGACCGGATGGTCGAGGCGATCGTCGACTACTGCGACTGAGGGCGCCAGCGTGATGGAGCGTGTGTGCACCGCAGCAGACGATCAGGCGCGCGCTGGCATGAGGTATCCCCGCACCGTCCTCCGCAGCTGCGCGAGCAGGTCCGTCGAACCGTCGCTGCCCACAACGCCCAGATACAGCGCCCCGATGAGCGTCGTGATCCACTGAGCGGCTTTCCGGGGTGCGAGGCCCGGGTCCGTCTCCCCGGCCTTGATCGCCCGAGTGAGCAGCTCCTCGATCCCGGCCTGCTCCTCATCGTCGACTTCCTCGAGGATCGTCCGCACCTCCTCGTCGCGCTGCGCCTGCATCATCGCCTCGAGGACGAGCTGTGACACCAGCGGATGAACGGTCGCCGGAGCTGCAAGATGCTCGACGAACGCCAGCAGCGCCTCGAGCGGACGCTCGCTTCGTCGCAGCCCCTCCAGCATCTCGCCCGTCTCCCGCCTGTCGTCGGTGAGAACCGCGATGAACAGCGGCTTCTTGCCGGCGAAGTAGTGATACAGGCGACCGGGACTCATCCCCACCGCATCGCAGATCATGGCCGTCGTAGTCCGCTCGAAGCCATTCTCCGCGAAGAGCAGCGCCGCCGCATCCATGATCTGCCGCCGGTTGGCGGCGTGCTTGGCCGGGTCGACTGTCCTCGCCACAAACCCTCCACAATTCACAGACTGACCGCTCGGTTATATGCTGTAGTCTCGCACACGAGCCGGAGGTCCTCCACCTCAGCACCGCATATCGGACTCGTCTGATCCCGAATCCATTCAGCGCCCCAGGAGCCCCGCGATGAGCGCACCATCTACCACGATCACCCTCGACCGCCGCCTCACACCCGTCTTCATCGGACTGGGAGCGGTTGCCGGTCTCGCCCTGGCTTTCATCGCCGGGCCCGTCACCGCCTGGCTGCTCGACCGCGTGGACTCCGCTCCGGTCTTCCTGCGCATCGTCGACGAGGTCCCGCTCGTCGTGGCACTCCCGGCGCTGACCGTGATCGGCGCGCTCGCAGGCTGGTTCGTGTTCGCGATCTGGGAGGGTGAAGTCGGCACAGTGACCCTCGATGCGGACGGCGTGCTCATCACGAAGGAGAAGTCATCGGCTCGTTTCATGACCGACGAGATCGCGGAGGCCTTCCTCGACGGCGACGAGCTGGTACTCGTCGACGACGCCACCCGGGAACTCTCCCGCACCGCATCGGACAACGGGTTGGAACCGCGCCTTCGCACGGCCTTCGAAGCCCACGGCATCACGTGGCGCGGCAACGAGGACCCTCGCGGAGGCGCATTCCAGCCGTGGGTCGATCGCGGTGCGGAGCTCGACGCAGAAGACCACGCGCTGCTGCGCGCCCGTCAGCGGGCACTGACCGACAAACGCGCAGGAGAGGCCGCCACCCTGCGTGATCAGCTGCGCGATCGCGACATCGTCGTCCGCGACAGGGACAAGGCTCAGCAGATCCGACGGATCACCGGCTGAGAATTTGCAGTCCTCACCCCTCCGCGAACCTCGCAGCGATGAACTGGGCGCCCTCCGTCAGCGTAAAGTTCGCTTCGTCCAGCAGCCTGCCGAAGTGCAGGTAGGAGTGCAGCACGCCCGGCACTTCCCGCACATCAGGGGTGTGCCCCGCCCGCCGCAGCGACTCCGCAAACGCCGTCGCATCGTCCGCCAGCGGATCCAGTTCCGCCGAGCGCATGAACACCGGCGGCAGTCCGCTCAGGTCCGAGCGCAGCGTCTGCACGTACGGGCTGTCGGCATCCGCCGGATCCGCGTACAGCGCGTCCTGGAAGCCGGACAGGTCGTCCATCTTCATGCCGTCCCACCAGCCGCCCCACAACCGGCGCGCCGCGGAATCCTTCAGCCCGAAGCCGCCGTAGATCAGCACCAGGGCCTGCAGCCGCGAGAACACGTCGGGAGCCTCGTCCCGCAGCAGCAGAGCGGCACCGATCGACAAGCCCGACCCTGCGGAATCCCCCGCGAAGGCCAGCCGGCTGCCGTCCAGCCCCAGCTCCTCGCCGTGCTCCGCCACATGAGCCGTGACTCCGGCGCATTCGCGCAGCGCCTGCGGGAACTTCACCTCCGGCGACAGGGAGTAGTCCACTGCGACGACCGCCGCCCCACTGTGATGGGCGAGCATCCGGTGGATGCGGTCGTGCGTGTCCAGGTCTCCCAGCGTGAAGCCTCCGCCGTGGAAGAACAGGATCGCGGGGACCAGGCCTGACCCATCCGCGCTCCCGGCGGCGTCCACGGTCACCGGCAGGTGGATCCGCACGGGCACATCCACCCCCGCGGCGTGGATCCGCAGCTCCCGCGTCGACGCCATCGTCGGCCCGCCCTCGTTCCAGAAGGCTCGCTCCGCGCGATAGTCCGCCCGAGCAGCCTCGGTGGGGTCCTCCGGCAGTGTCAGCTCCGCCCGTCTGCGGGCCTCGTCGTCGAACTGGTGCTCCAAGACCGCCCGCATCTGCGGAGTGATCTTCGCCCGCAGATATGCGGGCAGGTCCTCGAAGCGCGACCGCGTCGCGCCGGAATCGTCGTGCACAGAATCTCCTCTCGCAGCACTGCCGCTGGCAGAACCGCCGCTCACAGAACTGCTGCTCACAGCTGCGGGATGTCCGACAGTAGAGCCTTCGTGTATTCGTGGGTGGGGTTCTCCAGCACGTCCTCCACGGTGCCGCGGTCCACGATCACGCCCTTGTTCAGCACGTTGATGTGGCCGGACACGTGCCGGGCCAGTGTGATGTTGTGGGTGACGAAGAGGATCGCCAGCCCGCGCTCCTCCCGCAGTGTGTTCAGCAGCGACACGATCGACGCCTGGACGGACACGTCCAGCGCGCTCGTGATCTCATCGCACACCAGCACGCGGGGCGCGTTCACCAGGGCGCGAGCGATCGCCGCGCGCTGCCGCTCACCGCCGGACAGATCGCCGGGCCTGCGGTCGTAGAAGGACCGGCCCAGACGCACCGCGTCCAGCGCCTCCTCCACCGTCTGCTTGTGTTCGCTGCGGGGAAGCCTCTTGCTCATCTCCAGTGGAACGGTGAGCGACTCCCCGATCGTGCGTCGCGGGTTGAGCGACGAGAACGGCGACTGGAAGACGTACTGGATCTCCTGGCGGTGGTCGATCGTGCGCTTGCGCGTCGACTTCGCCAGCTCTTCGCCCCGGTACCTCACGGAGCCCGTGTAACCGTCCACCAATCCGGTGATGCAGCGCGAGAGCGTCGTCTTCCCGGAGCCGGACTCGCCCAGGATCATCGTGGACTCCCCCGGCTCCAGCGTCATGTCGATGCTGCTGAGCACGACGTTGTCCCCGAACTTCATCGCCAGGTCGGTCACCTCCAGCAGATACGGCTCTGCAGATTCCATCGCCGAGGCCTCGGTCGCCTCGCCCGGCTCGCTCACCTGTGTCTCGCTCGCCTGCGTCTCCACCGCCTCGGATTCGCGCATCGTGGCCGCGGACAGGTCCTTGCGGCCGGCCAGGTCCGGAACGGCGGCCAGGAGCCGCTTCGTGTAGTCGTGCTCCGGCCGGTGCAGCACCTGCTGCGCCGGACCCTCCTCCACGAGCTCACCGCGCAGCATGACCGCGACCCGATCCGCCAGCTCCGCGACGACGGCGAGGTCGTGCGTGATGTAGAGGCTTGCGACATCGTGCCTGCGGGTCATGTCCCGGATGGTGTCCAGGACGTGTGCCTGTGTGGAGACGTCCAGTCCGGTGGTGGGCTCATCGAGGATGAGGACGTCCGGGAACATCGCGAACGCCATCGCGATGCCGATGCGCTGCTGCTGGCCGCCGGACAGCTGGTGGGGCCAGCGGCGCTGATACTCGTCAGTCCCCGGCAGTCCCACGTCCTCGAGCACTTCCTTCACCCGCGCGCCGCGTTCGGCAGACGACTTCCCGAAAGCGTGGACGTCCAGGACCTCCCTGATCTGCTCCCCCACCCGGATGGCGGGGTTGAGGGACAGTGCGGGGTCCTGTGGGATGTAGGCGACGCGTGATCCCCGCAGCTCGCGGGTCTGCTCCGTGCTGAGCGATTCGAGGTAGAACGGATCCCCGTCTCGCGGGAACAGCTCGATCCCGCCAGCGGTGTGCTGGAGCCCTGTGCGATAGTGCCCCATGCAGGCGAGCCCCGCCGTGGTCTTGCCTGAACCGGACTCCCCCACCAGTCCCAGGATCTGGCCGCGGTACAGCTCCAGCGAGATTCCCAGCAGGATCTCACTGCCGCCCACTGCGGACACTCGCAGGTCGTCCATCCGCAGGACGGTCGACAGATCCTCGACCGTGTCTGCGGTCGTCGTCATCGCGGTACTCATGATTTCTCCACATTCGTCGAGGCCGTGGCGCGTGCGATCGCGTCGGCCAGCAGGTTCGTGCCGATCGTGAGGATCGCGATCGCCACGACCGGCAGGATCACGCCCCACGGCTGGATGCTCAGTGCGATGCGGTTCTCGTTGATCATGAGGCCCCAGTCCGCTGTGGGCGGCTGCATGCCCAGCCCCAGGAAGGACAGGGAGGCGATCGAGCCGATCGAGTACGTGAGGCGGAGTCCGGCTTCGACGCTCAGCGGCCCCATGATGTTGGGGACGATCTCACGGAAGATGATCCGGGCGCGCGGCACCGCGTACATCTCTGCGGCCCGGATGTAGTCCTCGTTGATGACGTTGAGTGTGGCCGCACGCGACACGCGTGCGATGCGGGGTGCGTGCGTGATGCCGATGACCATGATGAGGACCCAGCCCTGCGGTCCCAGCACCACGATCGCGAGCATCGCGAAGACCAGCTGCGGAATGGCCAGCAGCACGTCGTTGCAGCGCATGATGACCGCGTCGACGGCGCCGCCGGCGTACGCGGCCGTCATGCCGAAGGCCGCTCCGACGATGAGGCCGACGGCCGTCGCCGCGACGGAGTAGGTCACCAGCAGGGCTCCGCCGGCCAGGAAGCGGGAGGCGACGGAGCGCCCCAGATCGTCCGTGCCGAAGAGACCGCTGTCCTGGAAGGGCCGGTCTGCGAATGCGGTGGGCGAGTAGCCCGTGAGGACGGGAGCCAGCAGCGGGCCCAGGAAGGCGAGCAGCACGATCAGCGCCGTGAGGATGACGCCGATCCGCCCCTCCGACTGGGCCCAGACCCGCTGGACGATATTGGTGGGCTTCGAAGCGGATTGCTTGAGCTCCGCCGACTGGTCCTCACGGTGCATGCCGGAGGGATCGACCACGGTGTTCTCACTCATGACGCGCTCCTCAGCTTGGGGTTGGACATGATGCCGACGATGTCCGCCAGTAGGTTGACCACGACGTAGACGACGGCGACGATCATCGAGACCGCCTGCACGACCTGCACGTCACGGAAGGTGACGGCGTCGATGAGTGCCTGTCCGATGCCGGGGTAGCGGAACAGGAACTCGACGACCACGACGCCGCCGGCCAGCCAGGCCAGCTGGATGGCGATCACCTGGGCGACGGGACCGACGGCATGCGGCACTGCGTGGCGCATGATGACCTGCCGTTCGGGGACGCCCTTGAGCCGCGCCATCTCGACGTAGCCGGAGTCCAGGACGTCGATCATCGTCGCGCGCATCATGCGTGCGATGTACGGGGCGACGACGAGCGCCAGGGTGATGGTCGGCAGGATCAGCTGCGACGGGAACATCCACACCTGCTGCCCCGGGGGCGACATGGTCACCGCGGGCAGGATCTGGAAGACGGTCGTCGCGAAGATCGTCACGAGCACGATGCCGATGACGAACTCCGGCAGTGCTGCGAGGGTCAGGCTCACCCACGTGACGGCCTTGTCGCGGCGCTTGCCGCGGTGCAGAGCGGAGAAGATGCCGAAGCCCAGGCCCAGCGGGATCGAGATGACTGCGGCCAGCACCATGAGCACGAGGCTCGAGACGATCCGGTCGGAGAGCAGCGCACTGACGGGACCGCCGAAAGCGGTGGACATGCCGAAGTCGCCCACGAACAGTCCGCCCAGCCACAGGAAGTACCGCACGATGGCCGGCTGGTCGAGGTTGAGCTGTGCCTGCAGTGCGGCCACACGCTCCGGTGTGGCCTGCTGGCCGAGGATCGCGCGGGCGGGATCACCCGGCAGCAGCAGTGTCGCGAAGAACACCAGCACGGACACTGCCAGGAGGATGAACAGGGACAGGACGAGTCTGCGGAGGATCAGCTTCGCCATCATGAGACTTCACCCATCCAGTTGCGTCGGAACGTGTATCCGGACAGCGGCAGACCCGTCGCGTTCTCGACGAACCCGCCCACATAGCTCTGGTAGGCGTCGGCCTGATTGCCGAACCCCCAGATGATGTAGCCGCCTTCCTCGTACAGCTGGTGCTGCGCCTGGCGGATGAGCTCACCGCGCAGCCGCGGGTTGGTCTCCGACCGGGCACGGTAGAACGTGTCCGCGAAGTCCTCATCCGTGTACTGCGTCTCGTTCGTGCTCGATTCCTCGAGTGCGCACGATGTGGCCTGCGGGATGAAGTTGCGGGTGTACCAGAAGCTCTGGGCGAAGTCCCACGACAGGTAGTTCTCGCCGAAGAAGGTGGTGGTGTCGACGCGGCGGATGTCGACGGTGATGCCCGCGAGCTTCGCCTGCTCCGCGTACACCTGCGCCGCCTCGACGGCACCGGCCTGGATGGGCGCGGTCACCAGTTCGACCGTGAGGCCGTCGGGGTAGCCGGCGTCCGCGAGCAGCCGCTTCGCCTCGTCGATGTCCTGCGTGCGCTGCGGCAGGTCGGAGGGGTAGTCCGGGTCCAGCGGGGAGAACATGTCGTTGCCCAGCCGTCCGTGGCCGGAGAAGACCTGTTCGAGCATCTCCTCGCGGTCCACCACCAGGCGCATCGCCTGTCGCACGCGCACGTCGTCGAACGGCGCCTTGTCCACACGCATGGAGAAGGGCAGCCACATGCCGGTCTCAGAATTGAGGATGCGCATCCGCTCATCCGATTCGATGACGTCGACCAGCGAGAGGGGGATCTGGCCCACGCAGTCCACCTGGCTGGACAGGAGCGCGTTGATGACCGCGTCCGTGTCGTTGAAGTTCAGCAGGTGGACTTCGTCCAGATAGGGGCCCTCGTCCCAGTAGTCGTGGTTCGCCTCGAGCACGGCGGACTGCCCGGGCTCGAACGACTTGAGCTTGAAGGGCCCGGAGCCGATCGGATTCTCCGGGTCGTAGCCGCGCGGCACGATCCCCATGGCGTACTGGCCGAGCGCGTCGTCCAGAGCACTGTTGGCCTCGTTCAGGCGGAACTCGACGGTGTAGTCGTCGGTGGCGACGACCTCGTCGAGCATGGCCAGACCGGCCGCGCCGGACTTCGGGTCGTCCGGGTCGGTGATCCGCTCGAACGTGAAGACGACATCGTCTGCGGTGAGCGGCTTCCCGTCGTGGAAGGTCACGCCTTCGCGGATCTTCGCGGTCCAGACGGTGCCGTCGTCGTTCGTCTCGAACGTCTCCGCCAGCCTGTGCTGCAGCTCGAACTCATCGCCGCGGATGAGCAGGGTGTCGTAGATGTTGATCACGCGCGCGGAGTCCCCGGAGTTCACCGGGATGTGCGCATCGACCGTGTCCGCGGACGAACCGCCGGACAGTCCGACTCGCAGTGCGCCGCCGCGCTGCGGCCCACCGCTCATGTCCACCTGGGCGGCGGGGCCGGGCCCGCACGCGGCGAGCAGCCCGACCGAGCCGACCCCGATGGCCCCTCCCAATATCCCTCTGCGGGTGAGCGCCTGCTCCACCCGTCTCAGTCCGGTTCCCGTTCTCATCGTGCCTTCCCTCTTCCTCACGTCGCCGGCTCAGCGAATCGCTCTCCGGCACACACCCAGCGGACACGGTCCGGGGACCGTCCCGCTCGGGCTCCTCTGTTCAGTCGTCGGTCGCGGCGCCGTCGTCGTGGTGCACGTCCTCGTGGTGCACGACGGCGCCGCTGGGCGTCAGATCCGCACGGCACGCCCCACCCAGACCGGCGGGGAGATCCGATGCTCCGCCGCCGAGGCCGCAGTCGCCTCCGGCAGCACCGTCGCCCGGCCGTCGGCCTGGCTGACATGGATCCCGAGGATCTCCTCCGTCGCGACGAGCTCGTCGCCCACGAACATCTCGTGGGCGAGGTGGAGCTTCTTCTGCGCGACGCCCACGACGTGGGTGCGCACTCGCAGCCGCGCGCCCTGGGCGACCTCCTGCAGGTAGCGGACGTGCGCCTCCACTGTGTAGAGCGAGCAGCCAGACTCCTGCCGGTAGTCGGGGCCCAGACCCAGTGCGTCCATCGCGGCATCGGTCGCGAAGCCGAACACCAGGACGTAGTAGCCCTCCGTCAGGTGGCCGTTGTAGTCGATCCAGTCCTCGAGGACGGGGGTTTCGTACGTCGTGAGGCTCATGCGGCGCCGCCGTCGGACCGCTGGCCGTTCGGCTGAGGGCTGGTCTGTGCGCCGGCGCCCTCCGCAGCCCCGGGCATGCTCGAGCGCAGTTCGCCGACGACCCGGCGGATGTCGATGATCGCGGCGTCGCGAGCCGCGACCAGGTCGTCGAAGGAGCGCCCGTCTGCCTCGTCGTCGCAGCCCGCGATGACCGCGTCGCGCAGCTCTGGTGTGAGCTCCGGTGCGGTGAGCCGGGTCCACGGGGAGAGCAGTGAGGGACCGAAGTGGTCGAGCATGTGGGCCATGCCGCCCTCTCCCCCGGCCAGTGCGAAGGTGAGCATGGGGCCCTGCAGGGGCCAGCGCAGCCCCGGGCCATCGGTGATGGCGCGGTCGATCTGGTCGACGGTGGCCTCGCCCTCGTTCACCATGTGGAGCGCCTCGCGCCACAGCGCCTCCTGGAGGCGATTGGCGATGAAGCCCGGGACTTCCCGCTCCATACGGATGACCGACTTGCCGATCGCGTCGTACCACTCAGCGGCCCAGTCCACGGCATCCGGCGCGGTGCGCTCGCCGCCGACGACCTCGACCAGGGGGATGAGGTAGGGCGGGTTGAAGGGGTGGCCGACGACCAGACGGTCGGCGATGCCCTCCTCGGCGGCGAGGACGGCCATGTCCGTCATCGAGTAGCCGGAGGTGGAAGAGGCGATGACGACGTCATCGGCAGCCGCGCGGGCGATCCCGGCGAGCAGCTCCTGCTTCATCTCCAGGACCTCGGGCGCGGATTCCTGGACGAAGCCTGCGCCGTCCAGGGCATCGGCCAGGTCCGTGTGGACGCTCCAGGCGTCCTTGTCCGCGTTCGCGGCCAGGCCCAGACGAGTGAGCGCGGGCCATGCGGAGTCGATGAGGCGTCCGAGCTTCTCCCCCGCCACCGGGCTGGGGTCCCATACGCGCACCCGCAGGCCGCGGGCCAGGAAGTAGGCGGCCCAGCCGCCGCCGATCGTGCCGGCGCCCACGCAGGCGACGGTGTCGATGGAGTCGATATCGCGAAGCTGCATGTCTCAGGCCTCCTGGGTGAGTGCGGAGTCGGTGAAGGACTGGTGGGTGGCGTGGCGGCTGGCGCGCTCCTCGACTGCCACCGGCAGGCCGAGCATCTCGCGCGCCTCGTCCGGCGATGCGACGGCGGACCCCATCCCCTCGATGATGCCGACCGCGCGTTCGGTGAGCTGCGCGTTCGTCGCCTTCACACCCTTGGACAGGTAGAGGTTGTCCTCCAGCCCCACACGCACGTGGCCGCCGGCCAGGACCGACTGGGCGACCCACGGCAGCTGGTTGCGGCCGATCGCGAAGGAGGTGAATTGCGCGGTCTCCGGCAGCATGTTCACCATCGCGTGGAGCAGGCCCGCGTCCACGGGCGCGCCGTACGGGATGCCCTGGCACAGCTGGTAGAACGGCGGGTCGTCCAGCAGGCCCTCCTCGTACATGACGTTCGCGAACCACAGGTTGCCGGTGTCGAAGATCTCCAGCTCCGGCTTCACTCCCAGCTCGCGGATGCGGGCGGCGCCCGCGCGCATCATGTCCGGGGTGGAGATGTAGGTGTTCGATCCCTCGCCGAAGTTCAGCGTGCCGCAGTCCAGCGTGCAGACCTCCGGGCGCAGGGCCTCGACGTGCTTGAGGCGCTCCGTCTGGTTCACGAGGTCGGTGCCCTCGAGCTGAGTCGTGGGGTTCTCCGGGTCGATGACCAGGTCGCCGCCCATGCCCGCGGTCATGTTGATGACGGGATCGACGTCGGAGGCGCGGATGAGGCGGGCGACCTCCGCGTAGAGCTCGGTGTCGCGGGATCCCTGCTTCGTCTGCGGGTCGCGGACGTGGATGTGGATGATCGAGGCGCCGGAGCGAGCGGCGGCGATCCCGGAGTCCGCGATCTCCTGCGGGGTGACGGGGACGTGCTCGCTCTTGCCGGCGGTGTCACCGGCGCCGGTCAGGGCGCAGGTGAGGATGACGTTCCGGTTCACGGTGCGGTTCATGGTGGTGGTCCTTTCGGACGGAGTGGCTGAGTTTTCAGTCGGTGTGGCTGGTGTCAGTCAGAGGTCTCTGCCACGGGCGGTCCGACCTCAGATGGGTCTGCCCGACGACTGTCGTGTCTCGTCGTGGCGTCTGTGGCGTGATGTGTCTGGGGAGAGATGGGGGGCACATGCGCGGGCCCAGTGGTGCAGGGCCCGCGCCTCCTCGTCACGAGGAGTGCGCGTTGGAACGGTCCGCGGGAGGCGAGCCGTAGGGGCCCTGATGGTCGTCGTCGTCCATCCGGTGTTCGGGGGCCCGCTCTTCGTCGGTCCGATGTCCATCGGCGAGCAGTTCGTCGTCGATGTGGCCGAGCACGGCGGCGAGCATGTCCTGGGGATCCAGGAGTCCGGACAGCACGCGCACGCCCAGTCCGTCGATGAGTCCGGTGAGCTTGAGCACCGCCATGTCGAGCGGCTGGGGTCGGAAGGCGCCGGTGTCGATGCATTCGGCGACGATGTCGCGGATGGTCCGCTCCCAGCGGCCGTAGCTGTACTCGTGCTCCGTGCGGGCTGTTTCGCTGTTGGTGCCGGCGGCGGACCACATCTGCAGCCAGATCGACCATTCCCTGCGGGTGACGGTCTTCTCCGGCAGCTGGAGTCGGACCACTTCACGCAGGCGGTCGACGGGGTCGGCGATCTCGCCGAGCTCCGCGAGCTGGCGGTCGTATGCGAGTTTGACGCTGTACCGCATCGCCTCCGCGAAGATCTCCCACTTGTTCGCGAAGTGGTAGTGCACTGCGGGGGCCGATACCTCAGCGGCCTGAGCGATGTCGGCCATCCGCACGTGCTCGTACCCCCGCTCCGCGAACAGGGTCCAGGCCTCGACGACGATGCGCCGCCGGCGCAGTCCTCGATCCGTCGGGGAGTTCGTCATCTTGGCGGGAAGCGCTCCGGGCGACGGCGCGGCGGTGGATTCGCCATCGGAGTCCGTGCCGGTGAGCAGCCAGCTCACCGTCACACCGGTGACGGTGGCGAAGGAGAAGAGCTCATCCGGCTGGAAGCGACGTGCACCGGAGAGAGACTTCGACAGCTTCGTCTCGTCCAGACCGATCGCCCGGGAGACCTCACGCTGCGCCATTCCGGAATCACGGACAGCGGCACGGAAGCGCGCGGTCATCTCCGGCGCGCGCACATCACTCTGCTGTCCCATGTGGTCAACAGTAGAGGCTACTTGCGAGTATCGCAAACACTTGAGTCAGCTTCAGCAAGAATCGCAAGTTGTGGGGAGGTGCAATGCCGCCTGAGAGTCCGCCCCGAGTGTCAGGATCCGGCGGCGACGACGAAGAGGCCGGGCCGTCGCTCCCGCGATAGCCCGGCCTCCGTTCCAGCATGCCTCTTGCTGCGCTCTTCTTACGGCGCACCTCTCATACTTACAGCCTGCCTCTCACAGAGCGGGCCTCCGCGCGCCGTGGTCGGTGAGCTCCTCGAACGCCTGGGCGACCAGCAGCAGCTCCACGTCCTTCCCGGGTGCGGCGACCAGCTGCACTCCCACCGGCAGGCCGTCGCGCGTGAAGCCCGCGGGCACGGACACGGCTGGGCACCCGGTCGCCGAGATGACCGTTGCCGCACGCATCCATTCGAGGTAGTCCTCCATGGGCTTGCCGTCGATCTCTGCAGGGTACTCGAGGTCCGCATCGAACGGCGCCACCGAACTGGTCGTCAGGACCAGCAGGTCGTGGTGCGCGAAGTACGTCTCGACCGCTCCGTGTAGCCGGGCGCGCGCCGCGTCCGCAGACACAAGCTCGTCCACCGTGAGGTTCAGGCCCATCTCCGTGTTCCAGACGACGGATTCCTTCACCTGATCGCCGTGACGGCGCACCGTCTCGCCGAAGCGGGCGGCGAAGTCATACGCGCGGGTCACGCGGAAGACCTCGTCCGCGTCCCGGAAGTCGGGGACCATGCCGTCGACGTGGCCCCCGCCGATGGTGAGCGAATCCGCCGTCCGGTCCACGACCTCGGCGACGGAGGGGTCGACCCGCAGCATCCCGCCCAGGTCAGTCGAGAAGCCGATCCGCAGACCGCGCAGGCCCGAACCGACCCGGTGCTCGCCGGGCCAGCGGAACTCGAGCCGGTCGAACACCGATCCGGGTTCCTGCACGGACAGCGGCGCACCGTCGGCCGGGCCGGAGGCGATGGACATCAGCAGCGCGACGTCACTCACCGACCGGGCCATGAAGCCCGACTGAGACAGCCACGACCAGGGGTTGCCGGGCAGCGCCTTCGGGATCCGACCGTTCGTCGGGCGCATGCCGACGATGTTGTTGAACGATCCCGGCAGCCGCAGGGAGCCGCCCATGTCCGACCCGTCGCCGGATGCCTGGACGCCCGCGGCGATCGCGGCGGCGGCGCCGCCTGACGAACCGGCCGCGGACTTCGTCGTGTCGTACGGGTTCACCGTCGTGCCGAAGAGCGGGTTGAACGTGTGCGAGCCGGCGGCGAACTCCGGCACGTTCGACTTGCCCGTCGTCACGACGCCTGCGGCACGCAGCCGCGCGATCACCAGCGCGTCACGGATCGGCACGTTGTCGGCCAGGGTCGGCGAGCCGTAGGTCGTGCGCATGCCTGCGGTGTCGTGCGTGTCCTTGTGCGTCATCGGGACGCCGTGCAGCGCGGTGAGGCGATCGCCGCGCGAGAACGCGGAGTCCGCGGCAGCCGCCTGCTCAAAGGCGCGCTCGTCGTCGCGCGTGACGACCGCGTTAAGGGTCGGGTTCACCGCATCGAGGCGGGCCAGGTGGTCGGCCAGCGCCTCACGGGCGGACAGTCGGCCCGAGGCGATCTGGGCCGCCAGCTGCCGCGTACTCAGCCAGGTGAGCTCGGATTCGTAGGCGGCCCCCTCCGCCGAGGTCCTGCCGGGGGTCACGACCCCGGCACCTTCCGCTGCACTCACGGCCGGTTCGAAGCGCGGCGCCTGCGCCGCCCCGCCGGTCACTTCGCCACCTGCACGGCGTGGTCAGCGTGCTGGCCGGCGTGTGCGCGCTGGTCAGCGTGTGCATGCTGGCCCACGCGCGCAGTCCGGCCCACGCGCGTGAAGAGCGCGGTGAGGCCGGCGCGGACGCCGGTGCGCAGTGTCGCAGGCACGTCGTCGGGGCCGAAGAACGGCGAGTGGTTGCCGCCGGGCACGCCGGTCTCGACGGTGTCCGCGGCGTAGCCGCCGAAGAACCAGTAGACGCCGGGCACTCCCAGCGAATCCGCGAAGACTCCGAAGTCCTCGCTCCCCGACACAGGTCTCGTCTCAGTCACGCTGTCTCCTCCCAGTTCCGCGGTGAGTGCGGCGAGGACCTCCGCCGCCTCTGTGTCGTCGTTGTAGCAGCGCGGGAACCCGTACATCCTCTCGACGTCGGGTTCCGGTGCGCCCGCGGCCTGCGCCTCACCGCTGATGATGCGGCGGACAGCGGCCAGAACGCGTTCCCGCACGTCCGTCTCGAACGTGCGGATGTTGAGTTCGAAGACCGCCTTCGCCGGGATGATGTTCTCCTTCACCCCTGCGTGGAACGTGCCGACGGTGAGCACCGCCATGTCCGAACCGGCGACCTCCCGCGACACGACGGACTGCAGCCGCGTCACCATGTAGGCGCCCAGCACGATCGGGTCAATCGCGTTCTCCGGCTGCGAGCCGTGCGCCTGCCTGCCGTGGACCGTCACGCGCAGGGAATCGGCCATCGCCATCGCGGTGCCGATCGACAGGTTGACGGTCCCGGCGACGCCCGGCCAGACGTGCTGGCCGTAGACGGCCTCGGGCCTGGGGACGCGCTCCCACAGGTCGTCCTCGACCATGGCTGCGGCGCCGGCGGCGGTCTCCTCGCCGGGCTGGAACAGCATGACGACCGTCCCCGTCCACGCGCCGCGGTGGCGGGTGAGGAGGCGGGCGATCTCGAGGCCGGCGGAGATGTGCGCGTCGTGCCCGCACCCGTGCATCACGGGAGTCACGGTGCCGTCGGGCAGGGTGCCGGTCGCAGTCGACGCGTACGGCAGGCCGGTGGCCTCCTCGATCGGGAGTCCGTCCGTGTCCGCACGGAATGCGACGACGGGACCATCGCCATTCTCGATGACGGCGACGACGCCGGTGCCGCCGACGGTCTGGGGCGCGAGGCCGTAGGACTGCAGGTGGTCTGCGATCGTCTCTGCGGTCCGGTGCTCCTGCATCGAGAGCTCAGGGGCGGCGTGGAACTCGCGGTAGAGCCCGACGAGCGCGTCGAGGCCCTCCTCGAGACTCGCGGTGATCTCCGACGGGAGCGCCATGCTGTTCCTCTCGTGGGCCGGACGGTTCATGGATGCCTGAGCGCCGGGAGCGCTCCGGCGGCCCTCCTCACGGTAACGCGGAACGGAGCGATCCGACAGAGCGAGTGCGAACGGTGAGGGTTCTGCCACGAAGAGTCCTGGCACGGAGGTCGAGTCCCCTGTGACGAAGGAGACCGAGTCCCCTGTGGCGAACCTGCCACACCTGCGGCACACCTCCCACACGGACCCGCAGTGGAATGGAGGGCAACGACGATCACCCGGCGCTGAGGCACTCCGCCCCGCCGGCCGAGGAGAGGCGATCCGTGCAGCGCTACCGACACCCGCTCGGCCCCGGCCGCGCATACTCCGCTGAGGGCCCGCCGTTGGACCTCTACGGGCTGCCGGCACTCCCACCGGACCGCCCGGTCCCGCAGCCTGCGCCAGCCCGGCGTGAGCCTGCCCGGCCTGCGCTGGCTCAGCCCGCGCCGGCCCAGCATGATCCGACCCAGCATGTGCCGGCCACGCATGCGCCGGCTCAGCCGGGACCGGACCGGTCTGGTCCCGATCCCGGTCCGGATCCCAGTCCCAGTCTTGGTCCCGGTCCCTGCAGCCCCCACCGCAGCGGGAGCAGCAGCGGGAGCGGGATCCGCTCCGTGCTCGTGGGGCTGGGTCTGGCGGCGGGAACGGTGGTGACGGCGGCCTCGGCGGCGGTGGTCTTCACAGGGTTCTGACGGACGCGCCGTCAGCTCCCGTGACCCGCTGTCAGCCCCCGTGCCGCGCGAGCGCCGGAACCACCCGATCGCGCGTGAGCGGCGCGATCGTGAGAGCCGCAGAATCCTCCGGCAGCGCATCGGGGGCGAACCAGGCGACGGAATCGATCTCCGCCTGCGGCCGGATGTCGTCGAAGTCGAATCCGTCGGGCATTCCCCGGTGGACGAAGACGTCGCCGATGACCTGGTGGTCGGCCTCGTTCGCGGCCGGCGCCTCGAAGGTGCCGAGTTCCTCGAGGTCCTCACGGGTGAGGGGCAGGCCCAGTTCCTCGTCGACCTCGCGGATGATCGTGTCGATCGGGGCCTCCCCCGGCTCGGGCTTGCCGCCCGGGAGCATGTAGGCGGTCGTGCCTCGCTTCCGCACCATGAGCATCGTGTCGTCGCGGCGCAGCACGAGTGCGCTCACGCGGATGGTGCGGACCGTCGCGCGGTCGGCCGGGTGGTCTGGGGTTGCATCGGTCGAGTCGGTCGAGTCGGGCATCGAACGGTGGTCCTCTCCTCATCGGCAGAGCGCCGAGCCTGGGCGGATGACGCAGATGGTGCGGATCTGCAACGCGATGTTCACGGGGCAGCCGCACAGTCCTCGGTATCCTGGGAGGACGTCACATCGTAGAAACGGTCGCCGCACCGGTAACGTAGCGCATCGTGACCGGCTGGTCGGCACCGTCCGACCATCGCTCGGCAGACAATCGGTCTTCACACCATCGACGCGCACCCGACAACTGGGAGAGAACAATGACCTACGGCAACTCACCGACCGATCCGGCTCAGGGCGGCCAGGGCCCCTACGGATCCGGCCCCTACGGCGCCGGATCGCCACAGTCGGCCGGACAGCAGCCGTACGGACAGCAGCCGCAGTACGGCTCCCAGCCCGGCGGCCAGCAGCAGCCCCCGCAGTACGGCTCCCAGCCGAGCGGCCAGCCCGGCGGCCAGCAGCCGTACGGATCGCCGCAGTACGGCGCACAGCAGGGCGGAGCTCCCTACGGCTCCCCGCAGGCCGGTTCCCCGTATGGTGCGCCGCAGCAGGGCGGAAGCCCCTATGGCGCTCCGCAGGGAGGCGCGTACGGCGCAGCACCGATGGGCGCCGGCTCCATCACGACGACGGTTCCCGGCGGACCTCAGCAGATGGGCCCCGACGGCGAGCCCGCTCTCAGCCAGCCGCTCTACGGAGCGACGTTCATGCAGGCGACCAAGCGCTTCTTCAAGAAGTACGCACGGTTCTCCGGCTACTCCTCGCTGAGCGAGCACTGGTGGGCGTACCTGACCCTGTCGCTCCTCATGCTGATCGCTGCGATCCCGCTCTTCATCGGGTACATCATGGTGATCGCGAGCGCGGCCACGATGGATCCCTACTCGTCCAGCGTTCCCACCGGCATGGGCGCAGGCGGCGTCATCGTCATGATCGGCTTCATCCTCATGCTGCTGGTCTCGCTGGCGCTGATCGTCCCCTCCCTGGCGCTGCAGGCGCGGCGTCTGCATGACGCAGGGTTCTCCGCGCTGTTCCTGCTGCTCTACCTGGTGCCCTCCATCGGCTCGCTCATCGTCCTCGTCTTCATGTTCCTGCCGACCAAGGTCGAGGCTCGGAAGCCGGAGTGGGACGACACCAAGGGCGACTGACCGTCACATATGGGCTGGCCGGCGCAGCCGGGCTGGCTGTCGCTTCCAGGCCGGTCGTCTCAGCCGGGCGCAGGAGGCGGCTGGACAGCCGCTGAACGACGCCGAGGTGCCGCCCGGGTTCGCACACCGCGAACCCGGGCGGCACTGTCGTTTCCGGACGGCTTTCCCCTGGGAGCGCTTCTTTCGACTTTTGTGCGATCATCTCTTGCAGCACCGTTCGTTCGAGTATAGAATCGAACTATTCGATCAACGATGATCACTGATTCTGGAACGCTGATTCTGGAACGCTGGCGCTGGAAGGAGGGGCTCAATGTCGACGACGGATGACCATGCGGACAGCTCTCGCTCGAATGGCTCTCCTTTCGGCGGTGCCCCTTCGGGCGGTTCTCCATCGGGCGGTTCCCCATCGGGCGGTTCTCCTTCCGGCGGTTTCCCTCCGGGCAGTCCCCCTTCGGCCGACCGCATCACCGATGAGCGCGGGGTCCGCAGTCTGGCGGACGTGCAGACCGCCCTTGAGTTCGGGCACCCGGTCCTCGGCGATGTCGGGTCCCTGCTGAGCAACCTGCACGTCGCTCCCACCGGTGCTTCCGATGCCGCGGACGCCAACGGCGTTTCCAACTCGCCCCGCTCTTCCGGTGCATCCGATGCTTCCGATGCCGCTGATTCCGGCCGGACCTCACCTGCACAGTCGTCTGGAGAATCCACGCCGACCCGACTCGCGGAGGACCTGTCGTCCCATGCCGCGATGGTTGACCGGCTCCGCGCCCACGAACTCGTCCACGTCGCCACCACCGCGCTCACGCTGGCGCTGACCCGGCGCAGCTCCGAGGACCGGCTTGCGGACCTGTTCACAGACGAGGGACCCGATCGAGCAGGAACTGACGACACGAGTTCTGAGGGCGCGAATCCAGCCGACACGAGTTCCAACGACGCGAGTCCAGACGGCGCCGCCACCAGTCTCTCGGCCCCCGCGTCCGGAGTCGACGCCACGTCCCTGAGCCTGGAGGATCCGGAACGCTTCCTCACACGTGCGGAGTACCTGCTCGAACGCGAACACGAAGCCGTCCTCAACGTGCGGCTGAACGCACGGACGGGTGATTCGCGCCGACGCGTCGGGCTCGCACTCACCGCGTACATCGGGATGCCCCTCCTTCTGCGGTCCATGCTCGCCGGTGAGATCCGGTTCAATCGGTGGGAGGGACTCACGCGCAAGCTGAAGCACCTGCCGCTCACACACCTGCATGCACTCGACGAATTCCTCGCCGGGCTGGACCCTCGCTACTCCCTGGGCCAGTTCCTCCAGCACGCAGCGTCCTTCCTCGCTCAGTTCGAGACCAAGCCGGTCCTGGCGGCCCGGGCACGGACCGAGCGCAGCGTCTGGGTCGAGCACCTGCCGGACGGCCTCGCGATCCACTGCATGAAGGGACCCGCCGCCCTCATCGAGGCCCGCCACGCAGCCTCGAGGGCAGCGGCCTCCGCGATCTGGAAGAACCAGCTCACCACCATGACCGTCACTCGCGCAGGTCGCCCACTGCACACCGACGGCAGGTCCGGACCGACTGATGCTGACGAGCTGCCCGACCTGAGCCGGCTCTCACGGGCAGATGACCGTTCGATCCGCCAGCTGATGTTCGACGTCCTCATCGGTGCAACTCCGCGCACGCAGACAGTCCTGGAGCGGCTGACCGAAAACGGCGAGACGGCCGAGCGCTACCACGTCGACATCGAGTGCCCTGATGAGGCGACCCTCCTCCGCAAGCGGGCGACTGTCGTCGTGACCGTCCCGATGACCACACTCCTGGGACTGGACGACAGGCCAGGCACTATCGCCGGCGAACCCATCCCCGCGGACATGGCCCGCAGCATCGCCGGATCCTCCAAATTCTGGTATCGCATGCTCACCGATCCGGCGACGGGGCAGGTTCTCGACGAGGTCGCACTCAAGTACAAACCGGACAAGGCCACCCGCTTGTCCGTGCTCGGCAAATGGCGGACGTGCACGCTTCCCGGGTGCAGCAGACCGGCGCAGGAATGCGAGATAGACCACGGCATCCCGTTCAATCACGAGCACCCCGAACGCGGAGGCAGGACTGAACCTGCCAACCTGCACCCTCTCTGCGTCGCACACCACCAGGCGAAGACGGAAGGCCGCATCCGCATGCGTCGCACGACGGACGGTGGGGTCGACTGGCTCCTTCCTCTGGGCACGACAGCCACGACCGTCGCTCCGTCCCTGGATGACGGCGGAATCCTCACGGCGGCGTGCGCGCCAGCGGATTCAGAAGCGCGACGCGACGCGCGGCACACCATCGAGCGGCGGACGATCCGTGACCCGCAGACGAACCGCCGCGTGGCTGATGCTGCGTTCGATCAGGCCGGAAGGGAGTTCTTCGCTGCGGAGCACGCCCGTTCGAAACGCCAGACGGTACGGGCCGCGGAGGCGGCGGGCATCGTCCGGGAACAGATCCGCGTACAGCGCTGGGAGGAGGAGGCGCGTCAAGAGCTGCGGGCCCGAACGGACCGACTCCGGGAGCAGGAAGCGCACGTGCGGAAGCGGGAACGGAACGTGGCACGCGACGAACGGCTCGCCTCGCTCGCTCACGCAAGAGCAGAGGCGAAGCTCGAGGAGGCCACAAGGCGGGCCGCACCGTCTGCTCCACCACGGCCCGCTGCGGAACGGGTCCGGTACCGGACACTCATCCCGATGCGCATCGAACACTTCGAGTTCGGTCACGGACGGACCGGCAGCCTCTACACCCCGGTGTTCTTCGGGGCGCAGCCCCTGCGCACCGGCGAGGATCCGCGCGACAGCACAACGCACGACGAGCAGAGCGGGTCAGATGATTCGCGCTCGGATGCGCGGCTCTCCGCCGTCGAAGACGAGATGGCATCCAGCCTCCACGACGCCTGCGCCCGACAGCAGATCGTGATCGTCGATGAACGCTTCGACCAGTACCGCCCTCCGGAGCCCTCACCCACGTCACAGGTGGAGCCACAGCCAGAGACACGGCCACAGACACGGCCAGAGACTGAGACTGAGACTGAGACAGGGGCTGAGCCGACGTCAGAGACACCATCCGCTGACGACGTCGATGACGATCCGCCGCCGTTCTAGGAACCACTCGGGGAAGAAGCGCACACCACGCAGAGCGGGGCCCTGGATCCCACAGGATCCAGGGCCCCGCCAGGTGCGCTGACAGCTGGTCACTCACAAGGACTGCTCACTGACATGCGATTGACTCAGTCACCAGTGGTTTGCTCACCAGCCAGCGTGCGGCTGACCAGCCAGCGCTTGTCCTCAGCGCTTCTTCTTGAAGACCAGCTGCTTGTTGACGAACTCATCCATCGCCAGCGGTCCCAGCTCACGGCCGACACCCGAACGCTTCACACCACCGAACGGCAGGTGCTCACGCGAACCCTCCGGCGTGTTCAGGAACACCATGCCAGCCTCGATCTTCGAACCGACACGCTCCGCACGCTCCAGATCATCAGAGAACACCGCAGAACCCAGACCGAACGGCGTATCGTTCGCAAGCTCCACAGCCTCGTCATCAGACCCGACCTTGAACAGCATGAACGCCGGACCGAACAGCTCCTCGTGGTAACCGCGCATCCCGGGCTTCACACCTTCGAACACCACCGGCTGCACATACGAACCCGGAGTGTCATAGGCATCGCCACCCGCCAGCACCGTCGCGCCACCGGCCTTCACCGCGTCGACCTGCTCCATGAAGCGCTCACGCGCCGCCGGCGACGAAAGCGGCGACAGACCCGTATCACCCGTCGACGGATCCGCAGGGATCGCAGCCTTCGCCAGGCTCGTCAGCTCAGAGGCGAACTCGTCATAGATGTCCTCCATGACGATCATCCGCTTCGGCGAGTTGCACGCCTGACCGTTGTTGCCCATCCGCGCCTGGAAGAACGTCTTCGCAGACTTCTTCACATCCGACGAATCCAGCAGGACGTACGGATCCGAGCCGCCCATCTCCAGGACGACCTTCTTGAGGTTCTTGCCCGCTTCCGCAGCGACCGCGGAACCGGCACGCTCCGAACCGGTCACCGACACACCCTGGTTCTTCGGCGACGGCAGGATGATGTCCGCCACCTGCTCATTCGTCGCGTAGATGTTGATGTACGCGTCCTTCGGCACGCCCGCCTGATGGAAGATCTCCTCCATCACGGCCGACGACTTCGGATCCTGCGGCGCGTGCTTGAGCAGAATCGTGTTGCCCAGCGCCAGGTTCGGAGCCGCGAACCGCGCCACCTGGTAGTACGGGAAGTTCCACGGCATGATGCCCAGCAGCGAACCGACCGGCTTGCGACGCACGAAGGCCTCTTCGTCCTCGCTGGTCCCGCGCAGCTGCTCATCAGCCATGAACGCCTCAGCATGATCCGCGAAGTAGCGGTAGATCAGCTGGCACAGCTTGATCTCACCCTTCGCCTCCGGGATGGCCTTGCCCATCTCCATGTTGATGATCTCAGCGAGCTCATCAGAGCGCTCGCCGTAGATGTCCGCAACCTTCGTGAGGATCGCCGCGCGCTCCTGCACAGTCGTCTCGGACCAGCTGGTGAACGCCGCCGCACTGCGATCCTGTGCGTCGACGATCTGCTCGTCGGTGGCAGTGGGGTATGTTTCCACGACTTCGCCGGTTGCCGGGTTGAGGACCTGATAGATCGACATTGACTGCTCCTCTTCGTGGGGTACGAACACAATCGGCGAGTCAGCCGACTAGTGTGGTCTCCACGTTAGGCGGGTCACACGCGCGGAGCAAAGGCAGTCCAGCGGATATGGACGCCCGCATCTACCGACGTGAGAAGACTTCTTCCCGCAGCGGCTTCAGCGAACGGCTCCACGGACCCGCACGAACACGCCTGCACGAGACGAACGGCCCGCACAAGCACGACTGACACGTACGACTGACAAACGATCGGCAGCCCAACGATCGACAACGGAGGACCCATGTCACGCACCGAGGATCTGGCACGCCACTACTACACCGTCGTCGACGCTGGCGACGCGGACGCGACGGTCGCGCTCTTCGCACCCGACGCCACCTATGACCGCCCCGGCTACGACACGCTCACCGGCCCGCAGATCGGCGAGTTCTACCGCGGCGCACGCGTCATCGTGTCCGGTGCCCACACCGTCACGGAGATCATCGCCGACGGCCAGCGCGCCGCGATCCGCGGCACGTTCGACGGCGTTCTCAAGGACGGCGCCGAGGCGCACGAGGGCTTCGCGGACTTCATGGAGTTCGACGATCAGGACCGCATCGCCAAGCGCACCACGTACTTCTTCCGCGCGGCAGTCTGAGAACCTCCAGTCGCCGAGGTCCCGGTCACCTAGGCGGTCCCGGTCGCCTAGGCGGTCCCGGTCGCCTAGGCGGTCCCGGTCGCCTAGGCGGTCCCGGTCACCTGCGTACCTCTGTCACCTGGGCAGCTCTGTCATCTCAGTCGAGGTCGGTCCCACGCCTCCGCAACCGGAGGATCTCCTCCTGGATGCGGTCGCGTTCACGAGTGATCTCGGGGCGCGGTGGCAGGCCGTAGGCGGCGTCGGCCTGTTCGAAAGCGTCCGCCATCCCATCGTCAGACAGGTCCGGCTCGTGCAGGTCGATCGCGGCGAACGACGGCCCGATGTGCTCCATGAAGCCGCGCAGCCCCTGCTCTCCCCCGCCCAGGTGCATGCCTTCGAGCGGCCCCACCGCCGCCCAGCGCAGACCCAGCGAGCCCTTGACGACCGCGTCCAGCCCCTCGACGTCCACGACGCCGGTCTGCACCAGATGGACCGCCTCCCGCAGCATCGCGTTCTGCAGGCGGTTGCCCACGAACCCGCGCGTCTCTCGAGCGAGTGCGACGGGCTCGCGGCCGTATGCCCGGTAGGTCTCAAGCGCTCGCTCCACTGAGCTCTGCGCAGTCCTCTCTCCGGGTACCACCTCGACGAGCGGCATGATGTGCGGCGGGTTGAACGGATGCCCGATGAGCATCCGCGCGGCCGCGGCGTCTGACAGATCAGCGGCGATCCGAGTCGGCAGGATCGCGGACGACGACGAGACGAGCAGAGCGTCCGCAGCCGCGGCCTCGGCGAGTTCCACGAAGAGCGCGGCCTTCGCGTCCGGCCGTTCCGGACCGCTCTCTTGGACCAGCTCGGCGCCGTCGGCCGCCTCCGCCGCAGAAGTCGCGAGATCGACCGCGTCCGGGCTGACTCCGGCGGAGGCGACGACCGTGTTCACGACCTCGGCGAGGTCCGGCCGGGGGTCGAAGACGGTGACGTGCGAACCGTAGGAGGCGAAGAGCCTCACCCACGACAGCCCGATCGTCCCCGCCCCGATGACGGCGACCTGAGACGGGACCTGACGCTGGGACTCGGGCGACTGCGACTGCGGTGGCTGCGATGGATGCGAAGAGGCTGAGTTCTGGACGCTCGATTCCATCTCTCCACAGTACGTCCGGCCACACCGCTTCCAGCGGAGAACCGCATCCCAACCCGAGTCAGTGGCACAATATGTCCATGGAGACGCACGTCACACATCCGATCGGTCAGGAGCACCTCGCGGCCGCAGAGGAAGAGCTCCGAGATGCTCTCGACAGCGCGGGCATCGATGTACGGATCATCGAATCCGCGGAGGCCGCGGCCGAGGCCTCCCTGCTGCTCGACGAGATCTGGAGCGTGACGGGATCCGGCACCACGGTGCTGGAACCCAGCCTCTTCATCGCCCTGGCGCACGCCAAGAACTACACCGCCGCGGCGTACGACCGGAGCAGCGGGAACATGCTCGGCGTGACAGTGGGATTCTTCGCCGCCCCCGTCGGGAAGTCGATGCACTCGCACGTCGCCGGTGTGCGGCACGAAGCGGTGGGCCGCGGCATAGGCGCCGCCATGAAGCTCCACCAGCGCCTGTGGTGCCTGGAGCACGGCATCACGCACATGACCTGGACGTTCGACCCCCTCATCGCGCGCAACGCCTACTTCAACATCACGCGTCTGGGCGCCCTCCCCACCGAGTACCACCCGGACTTCTACGGGCAGATGCGCGACGGCGTCAACGCCGGCCACGCCTCCGACCGCGCGTTCGTGGAGTGGGACCTCACCGCGGCCATGCAGGACCGGTCCGACGCCGGTCTGTCCGATGCCAAGCCGCCCAATGCGGAACAGTCTGATGCCAGTCCGTCCAATGCCGGCCAGCCTGATGCAACGCAGCGGGATTCAGCCTCCGACGACGCCGTCGCGGCCGTGCGGATCGACGACACCGACGGCAGTCCACTGGAGTTCGACGTGCCGCGCGAGGCGACACTGATCTCCATCGAGATGCCCAGCGACATCGAGACGCTGCGCGGCACGGACCCGGCACTCGCCTCACGCTGGCGGGAGGCTGTCCGCCGAGCGTTCCTCGAGCTGTTCGCCGACGGGTGGAAGGTCACCGGCTTCCGCCGCAGCGGCGCCTACCTCCTCACCCACCCCTGAGGAGCCGTCGAGTTACCCGCAGGTCAGCTCACCCAGCCGTCCGGTCACCCGCGGGTCACCTCACCCAGCCGTCGGGCCGCCCGCAGGTCAGCTCACCCTGCGCTCGGCTCACCCAGCTGCTGGCTGAGCCATGCGGGGAAGGGATCCGCATCGACCTCGGGGAGCTCGTCGGGAACCCGCTCCCCCGTCACGTCCTCGACCCACGCACGGAAATCCGCGACGGCCTCGCGCGCCTCGTCGTCCTCGCGTTCAAGCCCCAGTGTGAACTCCTGCAGCTCGTCGTATCCGACCGCGAGCAGTCTCACCAGGTCCCGCGCGCTGTCCGCGACGGTGAAACCGCTCCCGTCGCTGAGGACCACCGCTCTGAGAGTCCCGCCGCTCGGATCCTCGACGCCACCCGCATCCCACAGCGCGAGGATCCCGCCATCGCCGGAGGCCTCCGCCACCGGCAGCAGCGCCGCATGCGCGGGGTGAGACGTGTCGAACCATCCTTCGAGCGTCAGGTTCGGCGCGAACACCGGCCCCATCACCCCGTCCTCGCCGTCGTACGGGGTGAGGCAGTAACCCGCGGGCGCATCCTCGCCGAACCCACGATCCTCCATCCACTGCCACGCCCGCTGGAGGATCTCGGGAATCGCAGTCCAGTCCGGTCGCTCGGCCGCCAGTTCGTGGGCGAAGCGCGTCATGTGCGCGGCTCCGTCTGACACTCCATGCAGAGTCCTCAGCCTTCCAGAGCCGTGAATAGGTCTGTGCGCAGCGTCGCGGGGTCCATGTCCGGTGTCGGCTCCGTCGTGTAGACCTCCCAGAACGGCATAGCCACCCGATGGCCCTGCGACTCGAGTGCACCCATGAACGTCTGCCACGCCTCACCCAAGCGGTCGTAGCCGCCCAGGTGCGCCGCTGTCGCGATCCGACCGCCCGGCAGCGCCGAGGCCCGCGCGACGAGCGCGAATGACGCACCCTCAGCACTGCCCGGGACCTCGGCACCGTCCAGAACCTCAGCACTGCCCGGGACCTCCACCTCGCCGAGGTCCAATTCGCCGTCCAGCACACGGTCCACCGGGATGCCCACCTCGAGGTCGACCGTCTCGCCCGGCACCCGCGAGTAGAGCGCGAACGCAGCACCCACGGGCTGCACCCCCGCCTGCCCCAGTGCGGGGAACAGGCGGGAGAACACACCGTCGAACAGCACCGGCAGGTGGGCCGCGGGGAACCCCTCCACACGCACCGTCGCAGTCACCTGTTCGGCGGCCTCGGTGACGTCCGGCCGTGAGGGCACGGGGACCGCTGAATCTCCACCAGCAGAGTCCCCACCAGCAGAGCCCCGATCAGCAGAGCCAGCCCCGCCGGTCATCAGCTGTCCTGGCCCAGATGCTGTGTGCGGAGCACCTTCTTGTCGAGCTTGCCGACCGACGTGCGGGGAAGCTCGGTGACGAACTCGATCACGTCGGGCAGCTGCCACTTGGCGAACTTCTCCAGCAGGCCCTCGCGGACCTCGTCCGCCGACACCGTCTCACCGTCGCGCAGGACGACGTAGGCGACGGGACGCTCGTCCCACTTCTCATCCGGCACGGCGATGACCGCGGCCTCGAGCACCCGTGCATCGTCCATGATCGCGTTCTCCATGTCGATGGAGGAGATCCACTCACCACCGGACTTGATGACGTCCTTGAGGCGGTCTGTGAGCTTCACGTAGCCCGCCTCATTGATGACGGCCACGTCGCCGGACTTCCACCAGCCGTCGTCGAAGCGCTCCGCGTTGTCATCCAGCTTGTGGTACGCCGTCGCGATCCAGGGGCCGCGGATCAGGAGCTCGCCCATCGACTTCCCATCGCGCGGCAGCTCTTCACCGGTCGGGTCGACGACCTTGACCTCGACACCGGCCACCGGCAGGCCCTGCGAGCGCTTGAGGTCCCACTTCGCGTCCTCGTCCAGCTCGCCCAGCTCCGGCTTGATCTGCCAGTTCACCGACACCACGGGGGTGGTCTCCGACGCGCCGTAGGCGTGGATGACCTCTGCGCCCGTGAGCTCGCGGAAGCCCTTCATGAGCGACACCGGCGGCTCCGTCGATCCGCTGATCAGACGCGCGCGGGACAGGTCCGGAGTCTCATCCTGGGCGCGGATGTACTCGAGCAGCCCGGCGAAGATCGCCGGAGCGCCGTTGGCGACCGTCACCTCCTCGTCGACGAACGCCTTCGCGATCGCGCCCATCTCTGCCGCGGCGAACTGGCCGGGCAGCACGACCTTCGCTCCGGCACCCGCGGCCATCTGCGGGAAGCCCCACGACAGCACGTGGAACATCGGGGTGATCGGCATGATGACGTCGGTGTACCCGACCTTCAGCCCCGCCGTGATCGCCATCGTGTGCAGATAGGACGCGCGGTTCGAGTAGTACACGCCCTTGGGCTTGCCCGTCGTGCCCGTCGTGTAGCCCGCATACGCGGCCGTCGACTCCTCGACCTGCTCGAAGTCGTACTCGTCTGACTCCTCGGCCATCAGATCCTCGAGGAACACGACGTTCTCAAGCGACGTCTCGACCTGCGAAGACGGAGTGTCCGAGGCGACGATCCACTGCTTCACGTACGAACCGGCCGCGAGCTTCTCCGCGATCGGCAGCAGCGATTCGTCGACGACGACGTACTGGGTCTGCGAGTGGTTGACGACGTACGCCAGGTCCGCCTCGCCCAGGCGCAGGTTCAGCTGCACCATCGTCGCCCCCAGCGCCGGGACTGCGAAGTACAGCTCGAAGTGCCGCCGCGAGTTCCAGTCGAGCACGCCCACCGTGCTCTCCGGACCGATCCCCAGCTTCGTGAGCGCGTGCGCGATGCGCGACACGCGACGCATCTCCTCGGCGTAGGTGCTCCGCCCCCAGTCGCCGTCCGACCGGCGGTACACGACCTCCGTGTTCGGGAAGTTCACCGCCGCGTGGCGCAGGAGTGAGAGAACATTGAGCTGGTAGTCGTCGCCCATGGTGGACGGGATTCCGCGAAGCATCGGCACCTCCGGGTGCAGTGATCGGATCTGCTGGCTGCCGCACGGGACGGACACGGCCCCCGTCTCGCACCGCACGATGTGACATCGGTGGGGAGACGGGGGCCGCACGCGTACATCCGCGCGGATGTGACTCAGAATACGGTGTAGCCGCCGTCGACCACCAGTTGCTGGCCGTTGACGAACGACGAACCCGAACCCGTGAGGAACACGGCGGCGGCCGCGAAGTCCTCCGGTGTGCCCCAGGTGCGGAACGGCACCCGCGAGATCACCTTGTCGGTGAACTTCTGGTTCGCCACGGACTTCTGCGTCATCTCCGTCTCGATCCAGCCGGGCAGGATCGCGTTCGTGCGGATCCCCTCCCGCGCGTACTCGGTCGCCAGACCGCGCATGACCGACAGGACCGCGGCCTTCGTCGCCCCGTACAAGGTGTTCCGGGTGGGTGCCTCGATGCCCGCCAGCGAGGACACGAGGACGAGCGAGCCGCCCTCCCCCTGCTCCATGAGCGCGCGCACCGCGGCCTGGCAGCTGAGGATTACGCCCTCGATGTTCACCGAGGACACGCGCCGCCAGTCATCGATCGACAGCTCGTGCAGACGCCCGTACGCGCCGGACACGCCGGCGTTGGCGATGAGGGTGTCGAGCCGGCCGAACCGCTCGAGCGTGCCGGCCATCGACCGGGTGACGTCAGCCTCGTCGGCCACGTCGCACGGGAACGCCTCGGCGTCGCCGCCCAGCCCGCGCAGCTCCGCGACCGCGGCCGCGTTCACCTCTTCATTGCGACCCCACACCGCGACCGAGGCCCCGGCCTGGACCAGCCCGCGTGCCATTCCGAGGCCGATGCCCCGGTTGCCCCCGGTCACGACGACCACCTTGCCGGTGAGGTCGAGCCCGACTGCGGCCGCGCCTGCTGGGTTCTGCTGTGCGCCTGTCCCCTGTGAGTCAGCCATGGTCAGGCCTCTTCCTTCACTTGGAGGAGCACCTTGCCGCGCACGGCGCGCGTCTCGAGCTCCTTGATCGCGTCACCGGCCTGCTCGAGGGTGAAGGTCCCGTGGATGACGGGATCCAGCGTGCCCGCGACGAGGTGGTCCCACATCGCCTCCCACTGGCTGGCGATGAGGCCCGCGTCCTTCGCGAACGCCGCACCCCAGCCCACGCCGGCCACTCCCACGTTGTTCAGCAGCAGGCGGTTGACCTTGACCTGGGGGATCTCACCCGCGGTGAAGCCCAGCACGAGCACGGTTCCGAACGTCGCCAGGCAGCGCAGCGAATCGGTGAAGCGATCGCCGTCCTTCGGGTTGCCGACCAGGTCTGCGACGAGGTCGACACCACCGGGCACGAGCTCCTTGACCGCGTCCTTGAAGCCGTCACTCATGACGGCGTGCGCGGCACCCAGCGAGCGGACGGTCTCCGCCTTCTCCTCCGTGGACACGACGCCGATCACGGTCGCGCCCATCGCGACCGCCACCTGCACGAGTGCCGTGCCCAGGCCACCCGCGGCACCGTGGACCAGCACGGTCTGCCCGGCTTCCAGACGGCCTCGGACGCGCAGGGCGAAGTCCGCGGTCAGGAGGTTCATCGGCATGCCGGCGGCAGCGGACAGCGACACCGAGTCCGGCAGCTTCACCGTCGCGTTCGCGGGCGCGGTCATGACCTCGGCGTAGCCGCCCTTGCCCGCGATCGTGGCGACGCGGTCGCCCACCGCGAGGTTCTCCACCCCGTCACCGACTGCGGAGACGACGCCGGCGGCTTCGGAGCCGAGCGTGAAGGGGAGCTCGTGCTTGACCTGGTAGAGCCCCTTGGTCTGGAGCAGCTCCGGGTACGTGACGCCGGCATAGGCGACATCGATGAGGACCTCGTTCGGTCCGGGGGTGGGAGCTTCGACCTCGGCGACGGAGAGGGAGTCGGGACCGTCGAGCGTGGTGACCTGTACGGCTTTCATGGGTTCCTTTCGGGAAGCGCATCGGCTGGGTTGAGCTGTGCTGGATCGTGCTGTGGAGATGTCGGGCCAGAGACTTGTGAACTCAGGGGCTCGTGAACTCAGCGGCCCTTGTACTGGGGTGCTCGCTTCTCACGGAACGCGGCGGCGCCCTCCTGCGCGTCCTCGGTCCCCAGCAGGTGCGTCTGACCGACGACCTCCCGGTTGAGGTCGGAGCGCAGGGTCGGCAGCGCGATCTCGTTGATCGCCTGGCGGGTGGCAGCCATCGACAGCGGCGCGCCGGCAGCGAAGGTCGCGGCGACCTCCTGTGCGCGCTCGAGCGGCGAGCCGTCCTCGACGAGTTCGCTCGCAAGGCCCCACTCCAGAGCCTTCGCGCCGTAGACGCGTTCTGCGGTCAGAGCCATCCGCATCGCGCGGTGGCGGCCCGCGGACGCTGCCACGAGGGCGGAGGCGCCGCCGTCCGGCATCAGGCCGATCTTCGTGAACGCGAGCATGAAGAAGGACTTCTCATCCACCACGACGTAGTCGGTCGCGAGTGCGAGCGAGCAGCCCACACCCGCAGCGGCACCGGAGACCGCTGCGACTGTCGGGACGGAGGAATCCTTGAGCAGCATGATGATCTCGTTGACGTCGTCCAGCAGGCTGCCCGACGACTCGCCCTCAGACTCGGCCTTCGCCTGCAGGTCTGCGCCGGAGCTGAACGAGCGCTCGTCGCCCGTGAGCACGATCGCACGGACCGCGTCGTCGGTCTGCGCGTCCTCGAGTGCCCTGCGCACGGTCGCGACGCTCTCGAGCACCAGGGCGTTGAGGCGGTGCGGGCGGTTGAGCTGGATGGTCATGACGCCGCGCTCATCGGTGGAGACGAGGACGGCCTTCTCTGCGGTGTCGGTCATGTGTGCGTTCCTCTCGTGGGGGTGGGATTCAGCGGGTTCAGGGGCACGGCCGGGCGTGCGTCAGCCGGACGTGGGTGCCTCAGCTGCGCGCGAGCGTGGGGTCGAGGCGCCTCTTCACGAGCTTGCCCGTGGGCGTGCGCGGCAGCGAGGAGATGGTGTGGAACCGCCGTGGGATCTTGAAGTTCGACAGGCGGCCGTCCAGCCAGGACAGCACCTCCCCGCCGAGGTCCCGCGACGGCTCGACATGGTCCTCGGGCTCCAGGTACGCGACGACGATCTCGCCCAGCTCCTCGTCCGGCTCCCCCACGACAGCGACGTCGCGTACATCGGGGTGGAGTGCGAGCGCGTTCTCGATCTCCTGCGGGTAGATGTTCACGCCGCCGGTGATGATGAGGAAGCTGGTGCGGTCTGCGAGGAAGAGGTAGCGCTCCTCGTCGATCCAGCCCATGTCGCCGGTCGTCACCCATGTGTCGTGCTCCGGGTGGCGTGATTCCGCCGTCTTCGCCTCGTCACCGAAGTACTGGAAAGGCGTCCGCCCCTCCGCGACCTCGAAGTAGACGAGCCCGGTCTCCCCCGCAGGCAGTTCGTCGCCGTCCGGTCCGCAGACGTGGATCGTGCCCATGTACCCGTCGCGCCCCACGGAGCCCGGCTTGCGCAGCGCTTCTTCAGAACTGATGAGTGTGAGACCTGCTGCCTCGGTCGACGCGTAGTACTCGTAGATCACCGGGCCCCACCACTCGATCATCCGCTTCTTCACCTCCGCAGGGCAGGGTGCCGCCGCGTGGATCGCGTACTGCATGGAGGACACATCGTAGGAGTCGCGCACCTCCTGCGGGAGCTTGAGCATGCGGATGAACATCGTCGGCACCCACTGCGAGTGCGTGACCCGGTAGCGCTGGATGACGGCGAGCGCCTCCTCCGGATCGAAGCGGGGCATGATCACAGCAGTGCCGCCGCGGGAGTGCGTCGTCATGACATAGCGCAGCGGTGCCGCGTGATAGAGCGGAGCGGGCGACAGGTAGACGCTGTCCGCGTCGAAGCCGTAGACCTGGGTGAACAGCTGCACGAGCGGGACGTTGGGGTCATCGACCGCCTGGTCCTTGAGGTCCGGCAGGATCCCCTTGGGCCTCCCGGTCGTCCCCGACGAGTAGAGCATGTCGTCGCCGCGCGGCTCGTAGACCGGCTTCAGATCGCTCGCGGCGGCGAGCGCGTCCTCGTAGGGCTCGAAGCCCTCGAGGGACCCACCGATCGAGATGCGGTGGTCGACGTCCGCGCACAGGTCCGCGAGCTCACCGGCTTTCTCCAGACCGCTGGAGAGCAGGAGCACCTTCGCCTGGCAATCATGGACGATGTACGAGGCCTCGTCCGGGGTGAGATGGCGATTCACCGCGGTGATGAGCGTGCCCGACCGCAGTGCCGCCCACAGCGCTTCGACGATCTCGAAGCGGTTCTCCGCGACGATCGCCACGTGGTCCCCCGGCTCCAGGCCGAGCGACCTGAAGTGGTTCGCCAGCCGAAGCGAGCGCTCCTCGAGCTGAGAGTAGGTGAGGACGTCTTCCGTGTCCGCCATGATGAGAGCGGGCTTGTCCGGATGCGTCTCCGCGTGGACTCCTGGATACATCGTGATCACTTCCCTGTGATGGTCGATGTGCTGAGAACGATTTTTCCTGACGCTACACTCAATTTGAGTGAACGTTTGCTCAGGAGCTTATCGAGATCCTGAACCACAGACAAGATATGTCCGCGCTCCGGCCCGGACACGAGAGGACCACCATGGGACAGCCCTCCCCCGTCGCACACGACTCGTCCACTGGGCACGACGCGTCCACTGGGCACGACTCGCCTGCTGGGAGCACCGAGCACACCGAACCCGCTGCGCGCTCGCCGTACGCGGAGCACACGGCGCGCCTGACCCGGTCCCTTGCGCACGCCCTCGTGAGCGAGACGGATGATGCGGACCTGGCGGACACCGTCCGTGCGCTCGCGACCCGCCTGCTCGAGGCCGCCGAGGACCCGGCAGCGGTCACCGTCGAGGACCCGCACCCGCGCAGCGGCTTCCGCCGGGACATCACGCCGATCACCTCCGCCGTCAACCCGCTGGCACCGCCGATGGCCATCCGCCGCGACGGCGGAGAATCCGTGAGCGACGTGGCCCTCCCCCTCCAGTACCAGGGTCCTCCCGCCCGCGTGCACGGCGGCATCGTCGCACTCATGCTCGACCAGGTCCTGGGCAACGCCTCGCACGCGAGCGGTCTGCCCGCCTCCTACACGCGCGAACTCACCATCACGTACGACGCCGCGACTCCGCTCGACCGCCCGGTTCGGGTGGTCGGACGGATCGATCGGGTCGAGGGCCGCAAGCGGTTCATGTCCGGAGAGATCCTGGTCGACGGCGTTCCCAGTGCGCGGGCCCACGGCCTGTGGATCAGCCCCCGACCTCACGCCTGACCGACCACCTGGTCAGACAGAGCTCGCTTGTTGATCTTGCCGACGGCGGTCTGCGGCAGCTGATCGACGAAGAACACCTGCTTGGGAGCCTGCACCGCCCCCTTGAGCTCCTTGACGTGCCGCATGAGCTCCTCCGGCTCGACTGACTGACCGGCCCGCAGCACGACGGCTGCCGTCAACCGCTCACCCCACTTCTCATCGGGCACCCCGAACACCGCCATCTGCGCGACCGCCGGGTGGGTGGCGAGCGCGTCCTCCACCTCGCGGGGGTAGACGTTGAAGCCGCCGGAGATGATCATGTCCTTCTTGCGGTCGACGATGTAGAGGTATCCCTCCTCGTCGATCCGCGCGATGTCACCGGTATGGAGCCACCCGTCGACGATGGTCTCCGCGGTCAGGTCGTCGCGCTGCCAGTAGCCGTCCATCGCCCCGCGTCCCCGGATGCACAGCTCACCGGATTCACCGACCGGGACCTCTTCGCCCATCGGGTCCAGGATCCGCACGTCGACCGATTGCACCGGCTTGCCGCAGGACAGCAGCCGCGCCGGGTTCTCGTGGTCCTCGCGCGACAGGATGGAGATCGGATAGCACTCGGTCTGGCCGTAGAGCTGCGCGAACACCGGCCCGATGCGCTCCAGTCCCTCACGCAGCCGGGACTCCGACATGGGCGACGCCCCGTAGAGCACGTACTCGAGGCTGGACGTGTCCCGCGTCTCCAGATCCGGGTGGTCGAGCAGGGCGTAGATCATGGTGGGGACGAACAGCGTGAAAGTGATCCGCTCGCGCTCGATCGTCTCCAGGACGGCGGCCGGATCGAAGCCGTTCATCAGATGCACCGTGCCGCCCCTCGCCAGCGTCGGCGTGACGTTGGTGCCCGCTACGTGGCTCATCGGCGGAATCAGGAGATAGCGGGGCGAGGCCGGGATCTCGAAGTCCGCGAGGATGTCCGCGGTGGACGGGCCCATGTTGATCTGACGCCGCGTGACACCCTTGGGGCGGCCGGTCGTGCCGCCGGTGTAGTTGATGATGGCGCGATCCTCCGGCCGGCCCTCGTCGCGGAACGCCTGCGGTCCCACATGGGCGGCCGCGGTCTCGAGGTCCCCGGCAAAGTCCGATCCCCCGGCGAAGTCCAGGTCCCCGGCGAAGCCGGCAGGTCCGAACGACCACGCGGTGAGCCCGGCGCCGGCAGCGAACTCCACCAGCTCGCGGCCCCGCTCGGCATGATGCAGCTCATCGACGACCAGTGCCGACACCCGGGCATCCTCGATCTGGAAGATCTGGTCCGAGACCCCACCCATCGGGTGCAGCCATGTGGCGTAGAGGCCCAGCGACTGCACCGCTGCGCCCAGTGCCCACACCTCGTACCGGTTGGCGCCGAGCGCGGCGACCCCCTCTCCGCGACGCAGTCCCGCCTCTGACAGCACCGCCTGATAGCGGCTGATGAGGTCGAGGACCTCGGCATAGGTCTTCTCCCCGCGCGCATCCTTGAACGCGATCCGGTCCGGATAGCGCTCGAGGACGCGCCGGATCTGCGCGCCCATCGTGGGGCCGGTGAGGTGAGCTGCGATCTCCATTGATCCTCCATCGTGTTCTGACATTGTTCAGCTCTGGCATGGTTCAGCTGAGTGCGGCGGCGCGGGCATCCTCGTATCCGCGGGCGAAGTCGTCGACGATCTGTGCGACGGACCGCACCTCGCGCACGCCCGCCACCGAATGTCCGGCGGAGTGGATGTCCGCCCAGCGCTTGGGACCGATCCCCCTGGCCCTGTTGCCGAACAGCTCCGCGGCGGATTCCTGCGTGGCGTCCTCGTCGAGCGTTCCCGGGTCGACCCCCGCCGCCAGGACGGACTGCGTCAGCATGTTCGTCTGGAGGCCGGTGAACGCCTTGGTGAGCATGATCCCGTCCGGGTCCGAATCCACGATCGTCTGCTTGTAGGCCGGTGACGCGGGACTCTCACTGCTCGCGATGAAGCGGGTGCCGGAATAGGCGAGGTCGTAGCCAGCCACCCGCGCAGCCGCGATGCTCCGCCCCTCGGTCATGCCTCCGGCGAGCACGACGGGTCCGTCGAAGAATTCGCGCACCGCAGTGATGAACGCGAACGGGTTCAGCCACCCGGTCTGGCCACCGGCCCCCGCGGTCAGCAGCACGAGGCCCGTGGCCCCCGCCGCCAGGGCCTTGCGGGCGTGGCTCACAGTGGCGACGTCGGCGAACACGGCGATCCCGGCCTCGGCGAACAAGGGTGCGACCGGGGCGGGCGACCCCACTGACGTGATCACCATGCGCGCCGAGGATTCGGCGATCAGACGCGCGTGGCGCGCAGAGTCCGCATCGGCCATCACGAGGTTGGGGCACAGGAGTCCAGCGGACTCCGACTGGACCGTGCCCAGCTCCTCCAGCCACTCCCCCAGGGCGCTCTCCGACCGGGCATTCAGCGTGGGGAATGATCCGACGACCCCTGCACGCAGGGCCGCGGACGTGAGCTGCACGTCGGAGACCCGCAGCATGGGGGCGACGATCAGCGGCAGCCGGAGCCGCGAGAAGTCAGGGCGAGTGGTGGTCATGGCAGGAACGCCTCCGTCCAGGTGTCCAGCATGGGCTCCGTGCGGTGATCGCGCCCGGAGAACGTGTAGGTCAGCGCCATCCCGCGCATGCTCGTGAAGACGAGGTCGAGCGTGCGCCGGAACTCCGGCGCGGACGCCGCCACGTCGCCGAACGACACTGCAGATCGCTCGCGCACCCGCCGCAGCACCTGCCGCTCGTGGTCGACGATCTCTCCCGCGAGCTCCGGATCCGTCCGCGCGGCGATCCACGTCTCCATCGCGGCCCAGAAGTTGGGAGCGAAGAACGTCTCCCACATCCTCGCGACCGCCCACGCCACCCGCGCAGGCACATCCGACGCATCGGGCGCGGCATCCGCGTCCGGCGCACTGTCCGCATGCGCCTCCAGCGCGTCGTCCATCCGCTCCTCCATGAGGCGCCGCACGGCCGCAGCCAGCAGCACCCGCTTGGAGGGGAAGTGGTGCAGCAGCTTGCCGCGCGACACAGCGGCCCGCCGCTGGACGCGCAGCGTCGTCGTCGCCGCGTACCCGTCCTCCAGCAGACAGTCGATCGCCGCGGCGAGGATCGCGTCCTTCGCGACCCTGCCGCGCTCCTGTCCCCCGTCGCCGGGGCTCGGGTCGCCCCCGCCGAGGTCCCGGTCGGCCGGGGCGGACTGGTCCGCCCGGCCGACCGGGACCTCGGCAGCGGGGTTCTCCGGCGTGCTGATCGGTGTGCCGATCAGCGCGGTGCCATGCGGATGGCACCGTCCAGACGGATGGTCTCGCCGTTCAGCATGGGGTTCTCGACGATCTGCGCGGCCATGAGGCCGAACTCCTCGGGGACGCCCAGGCGGGACGGGTGCGGCACCTGTGCGCCGAGCGACTTGAGGGTCTCCTCCGACGCCCCGAGCATGAGCGGGGTGTGGAAGATGCCGGGCGCCACAGTCATGACGCGGATCTTCGACGACGCGAGGTCGCGGGCGATCGGCAGGGTCATGCCCACGATGCCGCCCTTGGACGCGGAGTACGCGGCCTGGCCGACCTGCCCGTCGAACGCCGCGGCGGATGCAGTGTTGATGACGACTCCGCGCTCCTCGCCCACAGGCTCGATGTCCTGCATGAACGCCGCGGCGAGACGGATGACGTTGAAGGTGCCGATGAGGTTGACCGTCACGACCTTCGAGAAGGCATCGAGCGGGAAGACGCCCTTCCGCCCGGCGACGCGGTGCGAACCGCCGATGCCCGCGCAGTTGACGACGATGCGGAGGTCGCCCAGCTCCTTCGTGCGCTCGATGGCCGCCTGGACCTGTGCCTCGTCCGTCACGTCGCCCTCGACGAAGATGACGTCGTCGCCCAGCTTGGCGATCTCGTCGGAGCCCTTGAGGTCGAACGCCACGGCCCGGCCGCCCCGCTCGACGATCGCCTGCACTGTCGCGAGCCCCAGCCCGGACGCTCCTCCTGTGACGAAGGCGACCTGGTCCTTGATCTGCATGGTGATGCTCCTTCTCCGAGCGCTCTGCCCTATGGAAAACGATTACCAGTCCATCTTGACTGGTTTTGGGCGATATGTGAAGCTGGGCACACAATCACCGAACATTCGTTCAGTTGAATTCGCCGATCTCGATTCACTCTCACCGAGGAGAACCCATGACCGACGCAGTCATCGTCGCCGCCCGTCGCACCCCCACCGGAAAGCGCGAGGGCGTACTGTCCGGCGTGCACCCCGCAGACCTGTCCGCCCATGTCCTCGAGGACCTCGTGAAGACGGCGGGCGTCGACCCGGCACTCGTCGAGGACGTCATCTGGGGCTGCGTCACCCAGGCCGGCGAGCAGACGGGCGACATCGCGCGCACCGCGGCCCTGTCAGCAGGCTTTCCCGAAACGGTCACCGGCGTCACCGTCGACCGCCAGTGCGGCTCCTCGCAGCAGGCGGTCCACTTCGCCGCCGCGGGAATCGTCGCGGGCCAGTACGACATCGTCATCGCCGGCGGCGTCGAGTCCATGTCGCGCAACCCCATGGGCTCCTCCTCGATGGGCAAGAACCCCTACGGCGACCGCTTCATGGAGCGCTACGACGGCGTCAAGCCGAACCAGGGCGTCGGCGCGGAGATGATCGCCGAGCGCTGGGGCCTCACCCGCTCGCAGGTCGACGAGCTCGCACTGGAATCCCATGCCCGCGCTGCTGCGGCCACGGACTCCGGCGCCTTCGCCTCGCAGATCACCCCGATCCAGACGGAGCACGGCCTGATCTCCGCGGATGAGGGAATCCGCCGCGGCGGCACCGCGGAGGGCCTGGGCAAGCTGAAGACCGTCTTCAAGGAGGACGGCATCGTGACGGCGGGGAACTCCTCGCAGATCTCCGACGGCACTGCGGCCCTCCTCATGATGAGCGGCGACCGCGCCAAGGAGCTGGGCCTCAAGCCGATCGCCCGGATCCACACCGCAGTGCTGGCGGGAACCGACCCCGTCATCATGCTCACCGCACCCATCCCTGCGACGCAGAAGGCACTGAAGAAGTCCGGACTCAGCGTCGATGACATCGGCGTGTTCGAGGTCAACGAGGCCTTCGCCACCGTCCCGCTCGCCTGGCAGCAGGAGCTGGGCGTCGACTTCGCGAAGGTCAACCCGAACGGCGGCGCCATCGCGATGGGCCACCCGCTGGGCGGATCCGGCGCGCGCCTCATGACGACGATGGTCCACCACATGCAGGACAAGGGCATCAAGTACGGCCTCCAGACCATGTGCGAGGGCGGCGGACAGGCCAACGCGACGATCCTCGAGCTGCTCTGATGGTCGCGAGGAACCTCTACGAAGAGGACCACGAGGACTTCCGCCGCACCGTCGCCGCCTTCTTCGACAAGGAGGTCGTGCCCCACCAGGATCGCTGGGAGGAGCAGGGCTTCGTCGACCGCTCGATGTGGAAGGCCGCGGCCGAGGCCGGGCTCATCGGATTCTCCCTGCCGGAGCAGTACGGCGGCGCGGGCGTCACCGACTACCGCTTCGAGATGATCCGCGGCGAGGAGTCCGCACTCCGCGGCATCCAGTCCTCCATCAGCGGATGGGGCGTGTCCGACGGGATCGTCCCCGGATACCTCACGGGATTCGGCAGTGAGCACCTGCAGGAGAAGTACCTGCCGGGGCTGGCTGCCGGCGATCTCATCGGCGCGATCGCGATGACGGAGCCGGAGGCGGGATCGGACCTCCAGAACATCCGGACCCGCGCCGTGCAGGACGGCGACGACTGGGTGATCGACGGGGCGAAGACGTTCATCACGAACGGACAGACGTGCGACTTCGTCATCGTCGTCGCGAAGACCGATCCCGACGCCCGCGGTTCGCGCGGCACCTCGCTCTTCATCGTCGACGAGGGAACGCCCGGCTTCACAAAGGGTCGGAACCTCGACAAGGTCGGCCTCGCGGCCCAGGACACCTCCGAGCTGTCGTTCGAAGGCGTCAGGGTGCCGTCCTCGCAGCTGCTGGGAAAGCTCAACGAGGGCTTCATCCACCTCATGATGAATCTGCCGTACGAGCGGATGGGCATCGCATCCGGCGGTCTCGCCGGCGCTCGCGCGGCCTTCCGCTGGACGGCCGATTACGTGTTCTCCCGTCAGGCGTACGGCGGGACGATCGGCGACCTCCAGGCGACCCAGTTCGAGCTCGCGGATCTCGAAGCGCGCATCGACATGCTCGAGGCGTACGTCGACCGCTGCGCACTCGCACTCAACGCGGGCACGCTGACGGCGATCGACGCGTCGAAGGCGAAGATGCTGGGCGCCGACCTCCAGATCGACGTCGTGACGCGAGGACTCCAGCTGCACGGCGGCTACGGCTACATGCTCGAGTACCCCATTGCACGGGCATTCCGAGACAGCCGTATCCAGTCGATCTACGGCGGCACGTCCGAAGTCATGAAGCACATCATCGGCAAGGACATCCGGTCGCGCTACCGACAGGATCGGTGACGCACCGGAGACTCCGGATGCACTGACTCCCACGCCATTGGGAGCACGAAGGGGCGGGCCTCGGCCCGCCCCTTCCGCATGCGCGAACGATGCTCAGCAGAAGCGACTAGGATCACAAGTTGAGCAAGACCTCGATTATGCGATGCTCTTCCCTTGCGCTCTGGGTGATCAATCGATAAGTTCTACCCCGAGGTCGGCGATCCCTGGATCGGCACCCGGCACAGAAGCCGTGATCGGTCCGACCCCGATCCAAGACCAACGGGCAGCGGACACCCGCCTGCCTGTCCAATGAAGGCGAAGGTGACTTCAATGACTCGAGTGAACGCAGGCATGGACAAAGTGCTCTCCGTGCTCACCGCGATCGCCGTTGTAGCGATGATGCTGCACGTCGTCGCGCACGCGCTCATGCGCTTCTTCCTCAACTCCCCCCTCTACGGCACCAACGAGATCGTGTCGTACTGGTACCTGCCGATCGTCGCGCTGCTGGGCATCCCCGCAGCCCATCTGCAGAAGGAGCACATCACCGTCGTCCTGCTGGTGGAGAACCTCGGCCGGAAGGCCCAGAACGTCTTCCTGATCTTCGCCTGCACCATGGGCGCCATCGTGAGCCTGGGCTTCATGTACTACGGCTTCCAGGAGGCCATGGACAAGATGGCCATGGGCGCCACCGCCGGCGTGACCGACATCGTGACCTGGCCGGTGTACTTCCTCGTGCCCCTGGTCTTCTTCTTCCTGGCAGCGCTCTACATCCTCGACATCTTCGTCGTCGCCCGCACCGGCGACCCGGACATCGATGTCCGCACCGGGCAGAAGGCCGAAGCCGAACCGCTCGACGAGACCGCTCTCTGAGACGCCGTCTCCACGAGCCCCACCACATTCTTGGCGAAGGACCCACGATGACAGCTTCGAACCTCACCACCGACGACAACGGCACCGCAGCCGGTGCCCCGTCGACCACCTCTCTGGCCTCCGGCACGCTCCTGCCCACCGGCAACCGCCGCAAGCCCGGCAAGACCGCACTGATCGTCTGCTTCGTCCTCCTGGCCGTGTGCCTGGGCGGATTCTTCACCAGCTCCTCCGGCCCCGTGGCCGGCCTGTGGTGCGTGGCGATGATGATCCTGCTGATGTTCATGTCCGTACCCGTCGCGTTCTCACTCGCGATCCCCAGCCTGATCGGCGTCTACGGACTCTCCGGCGTGCCGGCCATGGCGAACATCCTGGCCACCTCGCCCTTCAACGCGGTCTCCTCCTGGACCTACTCCGTGCTGCCCATGTTCATCTTCATGGGCATGCTGCTCGCGCAGTCCGGCATGGCCGCACGCATCTACCGCGCCACCGACCGCTGGTTCTCCTGGCTGCCCGGCGGCCTGGGCATCGGCACCACCGCAGCCGGCGCCGGCCTGGCGTCGGTGTCCGGCTCCACGATCGGCATGACCTACACACTGGGCCGCGCCGGCATCCCGGAGATGCTGCGCGCAGGCTATGACAAGCGCATGGCCGTGGGCACCGTCATCGTCTCCGGCCTGCCCGGCGGACTGATCCCCCCGTCGATCCTGCTCGTCGTCTACGCCGGCATCGCCTCCGTGCCCGTCGGACCCCAGCTCATGGCCGGCGCCGTGCCCGGCATCCTCATCGCCTGCAGCTTCGGCCTGTTCATCTTCTGCATCGGCATCTTCGCCCCCAAGCTCGTGGGCCGCGGCAAGAACGCCACCGGAGGAGTCCAGGAGAAGGTCACCTGGGCACAGCGCTTCCAGTCCCTCGGTGAGATCTGGGGCTTCCCGCTCATCATGATCGTCCTCTTCGGCGGCATGTTCTCCGGCGCGTTCACCCCCACCGAGGCCGGTGCCGCCGCCGCCCTGACCGCGATGCTGCTGACCCTCTGGTACACGCGGAAGAACAACCCCGTCGGCAACGTCTCCCGCGCCGCGGTGTCCACCGTGTCCTCGACCGCCGCGATCTTCTTCATCATCATCGGCGCGGAGATGCTGACCAAGCTGCTGGCGATCACCGGACTGGCACCGGTCATCACAGAGTTCATCACCGGACTGGGACTCAACCGAATCGGCTTCCTGCTGGTCCTCGTCGTCCTCTACCTCTTCATGGGCATGTTCTTCGACACCCTGTCCATGATGCTGCTGACCATCCCGATCCTGCTGCCGACCCTGGCAGTCATGGAAGTCAGCCCCCTGTGGTTCGGCGTGTTCGTCGTCCTGCTGGGCGAGCTGGGCATGATCACCCCGCCCGTGGGCATCCTGTCCTTCATCGTCCACAACATCTCGAAGAACCCGGAGGTGAACCTCGGTCAGACCATCACGCTGAAGGACATCTTCACGTCCCTGCTGTGGTTCCTGCCCGTCGCGGTCCTCTTCCTGATCCTCATGATCGCGGTGCCGCAGATGACCGAATGGCTGCCGGACCTCCTCGAACGCACAGCCGGCGCCACAGCCACCCAGTAGTACAGCCACCCAGTAGTACAGCAGTGAGGGCCGACCGGCCACACGGTCGGTCGGCCCTCTACCCGCCCCACCAGTTCGCAGATATTTCCGGGAGAGATCCTCCCGGCAGAAAGTGAGACCACGATGGTCCTCTCCGCAGCGCGCACCCAGCGCACTCAGCGTCTTCGCCGCCTCGCACCCGCCGTCGCCGGCGCCAGTGCACTCGCCTTCGCCCTCACCGCCTGCGCCGGTTCCGCCGGCAGCGGCGGAGCCGGCGGCGGCGGCGACGCGGCCGGCGCCTACGAGGCCGGTGCCAGCCAGGAGGACGTGGATGCCGCACTCGCCGACCTCGAACCGGTGGAGATCATCTACCAGCCCTCGGCCTCCTCGCAGGAGTCCGTCCAGTCACCGTCGGGCACGGTGCTCGCGGAAGCGATCGAGGAGCGCTCCGGCGGCAAGATCACGGTCGACACCGTCTGGGGCCAGGCGATCGCCGGATACTCGGAGATCCACGACGCGCTGGGCGACGGCCGCATCGACCTCGCCTACACCCTGCCGGTCTACGACCCCGCGCAGTTCCCGGCGGTCAACGCGCTGGGCGATGCGCTGGGTGGACTCGACCCGTCGCCGTTCGTGGGCGAGATGATCACGAACGCCGTCGCCACCGACGTCGCGTGGCAGACACCGGAGATCGTCGCGGAGTACGAGGAGCTGGGCATCTCGCCGATCGCTCCCACCGTCGCCTCCGGCGGCTACTACACGATGTGCAACACCCCGGGCGTCGAGGAGTCGGACTTCGACGGCCGCCAGGTCCGCATCGCGTCCAAGACGCAGGGCGAACTCATGTCCAGCATCGGTGCCTCACCCGTCTCGATGGAGTACACGGAGACCTTCGAGGCCCTCCAGCGCAACACGGTCGACTGCACCCTGGGGCAGCTCGTCCCGTCCGCGGAGAGCGGCATCTTCGAGGTCGCCCCGCACATCGGATACATGACGGAGACGAGCATCTCCCGCAGTCCCGGCGCGCTCATCGCGGGGTCCGGCGTCAACGACCTGCCCCTGGGCTACCAGCAGGTCATCTTCGATGCCTACACCGACTACTTCCACGGCCAGATGATGACGACCATCAACGGCAACGCGGTCGGGATCGGCATGGCCAAGGAGGCTGACGGCGAGATCGAGCAGATCCCCGAGGAGTTCCAGCAGGACATCGCGCAGTTCAGCGAGGACAAGCGCACGGAGCTCGCCGATTCCGGTGTGGCCGGCGACGAACTCCAGGGCCGTGTCGAAGAATCCGCGGAGAAGTGGGCGGCTCGCATCGAGGAGCTGGGCTACTCCGACGAGGGATCGACCGAGGACTTCGATGAATGGTTCGACGAGGACACGGACTTCCGCCCCGTCGGCCAGGCGATCTTCGATGAGGTGATCCTCCCCCACCGACCTGCCTGATCCGCGCAGATCACCCCGAGTTCCACCCCTCGGGCGGCGCTCATGAGGAGCGCCGCCCCGTCGACTCAAAGGAGAGCCGATGACCACTGCACGAATGACTCACAGACTGCCCAAGGCTGCGACTGCGGCCGCCGCGTTCAGCGCACTCGCGCTGACACTCGGCGCCTGCGCAGGCACAGCAGGCACCGGGGAAGCCGCCGGCGGAGGGGGTGAGGCGGGAGAGGGCTTCGCGTACGACGCCCCCCAGGAGGACGTGGACGCGGCGCTCGCGGACCTCGACCCGGTGGAGATCACGTTCCAGCCGTCGGCAGCATCCCCCGATTCCGTCATGGCGCCCGCCGGCACGGTCTTCAAGGAGATCGTCGAAGAGCGGTCCGGCGGGAAGATCACCGTCGACCTCGTCTGGGGCCAGGCGATCGCAGGCTACGCGGAGGTCCACGACGCGCTGAGCGACGGCCGCCTCGACGTGGCGTACACACTGCCGGTCTACGATCCTGCTCAGTTCGCAGCGATCAACGACCTGGGCACCGTCATGGCTGCGGTCGCGCCCTCCCCCTTCACCGGTGAGCTCGTCGCGAATGCCGTGGGCAACGAACTCGGGTGGAACAACGAGGATGCGCTCTCCACCTATGAGGAGATGGGGCTGACTCCTCTCACCCCGTTCGCCGCATCAGGCGGGTACTACACCGTCTGCAACAAGCCGGTGGAATCGGAGGACGACTGGGACGGCCTCCAGGTGCGGATCGCATCCACCGCACAGGCTGCGCAGACGCAGCACCTGGGTGGTTCGCCCACGTCGATGGAGTACGCGGAGACGTTCGAGGCGCTGCAGCGCGGCACCGTCGACTGCACCCTGGGTCAGCTCGTCCCGTCTGCGGAGGGCGGAATCTTCGAGGTCGCGCCGCACCTGGGCTACACCACGGAGGCTTCCTTCTCACGCAGTCCCGGTGCCTACCTCGCGGGATCCAGCTTCAAGGATCTCCCGCTGGCGTACCAGCAGATCATCTTCGACTCCAATGCCCTGGCCTCCTCCGGCGGTATGGAGGCCGTGATCGGCGGCAACGCGGACGCGGTGCGACAGGCGAAGGAGGCCGGCGGTGAGGTCACTCCGTTCGCCGATGAGCTCCAGGAGGAGATCTCAGAGTACTCGGTGGAGCTGTCCGAGCAGGCGATCGGCAATGGCCTGATCGGCGAGGACATCCTCGAGACGGTCGAGGCTTCGGAATCGGATTGGTCCGCCCGCTTCGAGGAGCTGGGCTACTCCGACGAGGGCAGCGTCGAAGACTTCGACGAGTGGTTCGATCCGGACACGGACTTCTCCGGTTACGCGAAAGCCGTCTACGAAGAGGGCACCGCGCAGGAGCACCGACCCAGCTGATCCTCCACTGGTTCCCCTGCTGATCCCCTGCTGATCCCACGGGACAGCCGAAAGGGCCCGGGACCTCGACCGGTCATGACGACCGCCGAGGCCCCGGGCCCTTTCGGCTGTTCGCTACCGCACCTGCCCAGTACCGCACCTGCCCAGTACCGCACCTGTCCAGTACCGGAAGCGCCTGTTCAGTACCGGAAGGTCGCGATCGCGTCGGCCGACCACTCCCACGCATCCCACGTCCGGACCGCGCCGCGGGCGCGGACTGTCGCAAGCACTGCCTCATCCGCGAGCTCCGAGGCATCGGGAGAGCTCAGCCGCTGTCCGTCGCGCGGCAGGAACAGAGTGTCGACGCGGCCTTCCTGTGCGGCCGCAGCGATCTCCGCCAGGTCGAACGATCCACGGCCGTTGTGGGCCTGTGTGAGGGCGCGCTCGGACTCCTCCTTCTCCACCGCCTCCGACCGGGCGCCCAGTCGCTTCCACGCCTCGGACCTGAGGGCGTCCGGCGCGGTGTGCTCGGGGTTGCCCGCAATCACCTCGTCGTGAATCACTGGGTACGGGCAGACGCTGCGGAAGATCGAGAGGTACTCCGCGACGGAGGCGAGCACGAGCGGCTGCGACCGGGCGGTCCCCAGCCTCGCGGCCACCGCTTCGCCCACTGCGCGCAGGAACTTCTCCGTGAGCATCGTGTCCGCTTCGTCCGCGCCGCCGTGGCCGTGGAAGGCGGCCTGGCCCGCACCGATCGAGCGGTGCTGCAGCTGCGGTTCCGGCAGTTCCCCGATGACGTCGTCGAAGTCCGTCGGGATGTCCCCCTGGGGCAGCTGCTCGATGCTGTTGCGGGTGGCGTCGAAGAGGCGCACGGAGTTCTTCGACAGAGCGAGCACATAGGCCCTGCCGGCGTTCTCCACCACCGGCACGACGGGACGGACGTGGAAGCGCTCTCCCACCGTGACGTCATCGGCGACCTCGATCGGGATGCGGTTGGCAGAGTGGAAGCCCGCCGCCGCGAACACGACGAGTCCGCGGCTCTGCTGCCGCCAGTACGTCGAATCGGAGACCAGCTCACGCACCGGTGCGAGCAGCGCGAACGCTTCCTCCTCACTCAGGCCCTCCTCGCGGAGGCGCGACGCCGCGGTCTTGACCTGCGCGGCGAGGATCGCTGCGGACGTGTCCGCGGTCGTGCTCCGGACTTCCGTGGGGACATAGAAAGTGACCTTGGGACCCGGGACCGCATCCGCTTCGACGACGGTGTCGAATGCGAGTGTGTCTACGATTCCCTGGGGATTGGTCGTCATCGGTGATGACCTCCTTGGCGGCAACGCGTCTACGGTGACGTAGCTGACGCTCCCCACCCTAGTTCAGGCGACTCCCCCGGTCACCGCCTCGAGCGCCTCCTCCAGGTCGGTCCAGAGGTCCTCGACGTCCTCGATGCCCACGCTCAGGCGCACGAGGCCCTCCGGGACGGTCTCCGGCTCCGCCGTGTGCCGACGACGGCGCTCGAGGAGGCTCTCCACCCCGCCCAGGCTGGTGGCGGGCGTCCACAGTCGGCAGGCGTCGACGAGTGCATCCGCCGCCTCCGTCGATCCCACGTCGATCGCGATGATGGCCCCGAAGCCGTCCATCTGCGCGGCCGCGCGCTCATGGCCGGGATCGGCGGGCAGGCCGGGGAAGCGTGTCGCCTGCACGGCAGGATGGGCTGCGAGCCGCTCCGCGAGGATCTGGGCATTCTGTCCGGAGCGCTCCACGCGCAACGCGAGGGTGCGCAGGCCGCGCAGTGCCAGCCACACGTCGAACGGACCGGCGATCGCACCCTGGATCGAACGGTGGTGCAGAAGCAGGTCCCGGACGGGGGCCTCGGCGGGCACGCACGCGCCCAGGACCACGTCCGAGTGCCCGGCGAGGTACTTGGTGACCGAGTGCACGACGACGTCCGCCCCGCTCTCCAGCGGTCGCTGCAGCAGCGGCGTGGCGAACGTGTTGTCCACGACCACGAACGCGCCGTCCGCCTTCGCCCGTTCGACGAGGGCGGGGAGGTCGGCGACCTCGAGCATCGGGTTCGTGGGGGATTCGATCCACAGCATGACGGAACGGTCGTGTCCCAGCGGGGCCTTCGCCTCGGTCGCGCTCCGCACAGCCGCGATGACGGCCTGCGTGTCCTCGATGTCGACCGTCACCAGGTCGAAGCGCCCGGTCCTCGCCGTCTCCTGCGCGCCCAGCAGCGCGCCCTGGTACGTGTGGGTCGGCATGATGACAGTGCCGCCCGGGGCCACGAGGTCGAGTGCCGAGGCGATCGCCGCCAGTCCGGACCCGTAGACGAGCGCGGGCACGTCCGCGCCCTCGAGACGGGCGAGCGCGTCCTCGAACGGATCCCACGTCGGATTCGAGTACCGCCCGTACGCCCGGGCACCGCTCGCGACCTCGCCCGTCCCCACATACGTGGACGACAGCGTGATGGGCGGATTCACGGGGGTGTCCTCGCCGCGGGCCGGCCGGCCCAGGTCGACGACACGTGTGGCGGGGCGATGGTTCTGGGGTGAGGACTTCGGCATATCCCCACAGTAGACCCGGGCTTCCGATAGTCTTCACCCGGCTCGAAACCCCAGACCGTCTCCCCGAGGAACAATGACTGCTCAGATCATCGCCCTGGCGATCTTCATCGCCCTCTTCGCAGTGGGCGCCATCCGCGGTGTGCACATCGGTGTGCTCATGTTCGCGGGTGCGGCGGGCACCGCCCTCCTGCTCACGGATATGCCGCTCGAGGACGTGGTGGGCGGCTTCCCGCTCTCCATCATGGTCCTGCTGGCCGGCGTCACACTCTTCTTCGCGATCGCCCAGCTGAACGGCACGATCGACAAGCTCATCGACCGGGCACTCGCGAAGGTCGGCTCGAACGCCCTGCTGCTGCCGTTCGTCTTCTTCCTCATCACCGCGGCGATCGCCTCGATGGGCGCACCGCTCGCCGGCCTCGTCATGATGCCCGTCGGCATGCAGGTGGCCCGCCGCTACGGCATCGACTACGCACTCATGGGCCTGTCGATGTGCTTCGCGATCGGCGCGGGCGGCTTCGCCCCCACCAGCCTCTACGGCATCGTCACGTACTCGACTGCGCACGGGGCGGGCATCGATCTGGATCCCTTCCTCCTCTTCGCGATCGCCGTCGTGACCTACCTGCTCATGCTCGGCTTCTCGTACTTCGTGTGGGGCTTCAGGAAGTCGGCTCGCACGCCCGAGGCTGTGGCCGCCGGCGTGGGAGCCGGCAGCGGCACACTCACCCGCGGCAGTGCGTCGACGTCGTCCATCGAGTTCGGAGAGGGCGATGATGATGACGCACGCTTCTCCGCAGACGATGTCGACACCGATGGCGACCACTCCCAGAGCTCAGCGTCCGCGCCCTTCACACTCGAGCAGTCCGCGACCGTGCTCGCGATCATCGTGCTGCTGGGCTCCGTCGTCCTCGTCGCGGCCCTGGGCGGCGACCCGGACATCGGCATCCTGTGCTTCGGCCTCTCCTCACTGCTGCTGCTCCTCAAGCCATCGCGCGGCAAGGAGGCGGTCACTCGCATCGACTGGTCGACGGTCCTGCTGGTGGGAGGCATCATCACCTTCGTGAGCGTCCTCCAGGAGATGGGCGCCGTCGACCTCCTGGGCGAGGGTGCGAAGGCGCTGGGCTCGCCGCTCATCGCTGCTTTCGCGCTCTGCCTGGTGGGTGGTCTCGTGTCCGCGTTCGCGTCGACGACCGGCATCCTCGCCGCTCTCGTCCCGCTCGCCCTCCCGCTCGTTGCGGACGGCAGTCTGCCCGGCTGGGCGCTCATCGCGGCGCTGGGCGTCTGCTCCGCCGTCGTCGACGTGTCGCCGTTCTCCACCCTGGGTGCGACCGTCGTCGCGACCGCGCCAGAAGAGGAGAAGCCGCGTCTCACGCGGGTACTCATCCGCTTCGGCATGTCGATGGTCGTGGTGGGACCGGTCCTGCTGGTGGGCGGCCTCGTCGTGCCCACGATGATCGCGGGCTGACGCCCAGCCGACCGCTTCGGCTCAGTTCAGCTGCTTCTCCAGCACGACGAACTCGAGGTCCTCGCGCTGGGGCAGCCCGAACTGCTCCTGCCCGTAGGGGAAGGGCTCGGTCTCACCCGTGAGTGCGAATCCGCGCCGCTCGTAGTAGCTGATGAGCTCTTGGCGCTGCCGGATGACGGTCATCCTCAGCGTCTTCGCTTCCCAGCGTTCCGCGACCGCCTGCTCCGCCGCCGCCATCACCAGCGAGCCGATCCCGCCGCCCTGCCGCTGCGGGGACACCGCGAAGGTGCCGAAGTAGGCGATGCCACAGCCCCTGTCCTCCAGCTGCACGCAGGCGATGGGCGGGGCGGGCGCGTTCCCGGTGGATGCAGTGAGCGCCTCGATGCCCACCCCCTGCCAGAAGAGGAGGACCAGGCTGTCGGTGGCGTCGAGCATGTCGCGCCCCATCGCCTCATCCAGCCGCTGACCGGCCAGCAGGTCTGCCTCCGTCGTCCATCCGGCGCGGGAGTCCTCACCCCGGTACGCGGATTCGACGAGCGCCACGAATGCGGGCACGTCCTCGTGCTGCGCTTCCCTCCAGGTGAGTGCATCGATCATGCGGGTTCCTCCGTCAGTCGTTTCGTCGACCGCGCCAGACCGCGGCCGAGACGACGACATCCTCCCACGACATCCCCGTCGTCACGTTCACGATGGGCCGCCCCGGTGCCGGGTCGGGCGCATCCGCCGTGACGACGTCGCGCAGCGTGAGGACGGACTCCCACGACAGGTGCCCCTCGCGGATCGCGATCCCCACATCGCCGGATTCCGCCTCCGCACTCGCACGGCTCTCCACGATCACCTGCGACCGCCCCATCAGCTCGCCGGGCAGCTCGCGCTGGTGCGCTTCGTGCGCGCCCATGCCGATCACGACTGCGTGATCCGGCACGGCGTCTGCGGACACGACCGGTTCGTCCGATGAGGTGGCTGTCACGATGACGTCCGCCTCACGGATGGCGGCGTCGAGTGCGGGGCCGATGAGGGCCTCGGCGGCGGTGATGCCCTGCTGGGCGGCCAGGTCCCGCAGGGCGGTCGATCGGCCTGCCGTGCGGACGCCATAGGTGACGTGAGTGACCGGCACGACGCTTCGGGCAGCGTCCAGATGCAGACTTCCCTGCACGCCAGTGCCCACGATCACCAGGCGGATGCCGTCCGGGAAGCGTGCGCGGATTGTCTCGGACACCGCGGCGAAGGACAGGGCCGGGGTCCGGAGGTTCGTGAGCGCGGCACCGTCGAGCACCGCCTGCAGCGTGTGCGTCGTGCTGTCGGACAGCAGCACCGCTCCCTGGATGAAGGGCAGCCCGCGGTCCGGATTGCCGGGGGTCAGGGTGAGAACCTTGATGCCGGTGTGGGCGCCCACTTCGGACGGCATGAGGACATAATCGCCGTTCTCCATCGACACACGGGTCCGGATGCGGTCCGACTCCGGGTCGAAGTCGACGACCGCGTCGCGCAGTGCGGAGATCGCGGAGGCGAATCCGACGGACGCGACCTCAGCGGGACCGAGCATGAGGGGCGCGCCGGCTGCCGCCTCGGCGGGTGATCCGAGAGGCTGCGGGTCGACGCGGCGATGCGGGTCCTCTTGTGTCAGAGAGCTGTCGGGTGTCATGCGTCCTCCTTGAGTTCACGAAGGTGATCCGCGAGCACGAGCGCGTGGTTCTCCTCCTCGTCCTTCGCCGCATACAGGAGGACCAGCAGGTCCTTCCCCGACTCCGCGAAGCGGTCGAGCAGATCCTGCGGGGCGTCGGAGCGCCGCAGTTCGGCCTCGTAGGCCTGCGCGAAGTTGTGGAAGGTCAGGTGCCCGCCGTGGAATCGTCGGCGCAGGTCGTCCGACGGTGCGACGTCGCGGTCCCAGTCGTCGTGGCCGAGGTCGGACTTCGCCACGCCCCGCGGCCACAGCCGGTCGACCAGCACTCGGTATCCATCCGGCTGGTCATCGCGGTGCAGCCGGACCGCTGCGATGCCGGCGGTGTCGTCGATCTCCGTCGTCTCGTCGTCGCTCATGCACCCACGCTACTCGGGCCGGCGACAACCGGCGAGTGTGACGGCTGGATGTGAAGGCTGGGTGTGAAGGCTGGGTGCTGAGACAGGCTCGGACAGTGTGGTCCAGGGCACGTAGACTGGCGCCCGTCCGGAACTTACCGTCCAAACTAGGAGGAGACGACGTGGATCTGACTCCGATCATCGAGAAGCTCAAGACCGGGCTGTTCATCAACGGCCAGTGGCGCGACGCCGAAGGCGGCCGCACGCTGGAGGTCCGCAATCCCGCGAACGGATCTGTCATCACGACGATCGCCGACGCGTCCGAGGCCGATGCGCTCGACGCCATCAACGCCGCACGGGATGCACAGGCCGGTTGGGCGGCGACCGCTCCGCGTGAGCGCGCGGAGATCCTCCGCCGCGCCTTCGACCTGCTGCACGAGCGCGCCGACGACATCGCGGCCATCATGACTGCGGAGATGGGCAAGCCGCTCGCCGAATCGAAGGGCGAGGTGGCCTACGGCGCCGAATTCTTCCGCTGGTTCTCCGAGGAGGCCGTCCGCGTGAGCGGCGACTTCGTGCAGTCCACAGACGGCAAGAACCGCCTCATGATCTCCAAGGAGCCCGTGGGCCCCTGCGTGCTCATCACACCGTGGAACTTCCCGCTGGCGATGGGCACGCGCAAGATCGGGCCCGCGATCGCCGCCGGCTGCACGATGGTGCTCAAGCCCGCACAGCTCACCCCGCTCACGTCGTTCATGCTCGTCGAGGCACTGCGCGACGCCGGTCTGCCCGATGGTGTCCTCAACGTCGTGACCTCCTCCTCCGCACGTCGGGTCGTCACCCCGTGGATGGAATCCGGCATCGCCCGCAAGATCTCCTTCACCGGGTCGACCGAGGTCGGCGTCAACCTCATGAAGCAGGCTGCGGAGAGCGTCATGAAGACGTCGATGGAGCTGGGCGGCAACGCACCGTTCCTCGTCATGGACGATGCGGACATCGACGCGGCCGTCGAAGGTGCAGTGCTCGCGAAGATGCGCAACAACGGCGAGGCCTGCACCGCCGCGAACCGCCTCTACGTGCAGAAGCCGGTGGCCGAGGAGTTCTCGCGCAAGCTCGCGGAGCGCATCGGCTCCATGAAGGTGGGCGACGGCCTGGTCGACGGCACCCAGGTGGGACCGCTCGTCGACCAGGACCAGCTGGACAAGGTCGCGGAACTCGTCGACCAGGCGGTGGGCGCCGGTGCGACGGTGCTCACCGGCGGCAAGAAGGTCGAGGGCGACGGCTTCTTCTTCGCCCCGACCGTCCTGACAGACATCCCGGAGGACGCCACGCTGCGCGTGGAGGAGATCTTCGGGCCGGTCGCCCCCATCGTCACGTTCGAGACGGACGACGAAGCGATCGAACTGGCGAACGGCACCGAGTACGGCCTGGCCGCCTACCTCTTCAGCACGGACCTCCAGCGCTCGCTGGACCTCTCGGAGCGGATCGAGGCCGGCATGATCGGTCTCAACACCGGCCTGGTCTCCAACCCGGCGGCGCCGTTCGGCGGCGTCAAGCACTCCGGGCTGGGCCGTGAAGGCGGCACCTCCGGCATCGACGAGTACCTCGAGACGAAGTACGTCGCAGTGCCCCGCACCAACGCGAAGTGATACCCACAGCCTCCTGATCGGCGCAGCGCCTCGTGATCGGCGCAGCGCCAGAGGCATGAAGAAGGCCCCGCCCACGTGGAATCACGTGGGCGGGGCCTTCTTCGCTGTGTGCTCAGGCTCCGCAGTGCGTTCAGGCGCGACGGCGGGCGAGGATGTCGCCCAGTTGTGCGGGCTGCTCCGCGGCCGGAGAGGCGCTGCGACCACGGCTGCTGCCGCTGCCGCGGATGGCCGCACGACCGTGGCCCAGAGGCCCGTCCGAGCCCGTGGCCCTCTCAGTCTCAGCCTTCGTCGACTGCACGCTCTCCTCACGCGCCGCGTCTGCGAGCGCAGGACGGTAGCCGAGCTCCTCGGCGAACTGCGCGGCGAGCGATTCGTGGTTCGTGGGTGCCAGCGAGTAGGAGGATGCGTCGGCGACGACCGGCGAGGGCTCGTCCCTTTCGGCGACGGGCGCGTCCACGTAGGAGGGCGTCGGCAGGACGGACGGTGTCCACTCCCCCGGCGCGCGCCTGCGTGCCAGCGATTCGGCGATGGTCGGCGCCTCCGGCTCCGGCAGCGCCGAGGCCGCGAAGATCGACCGCGTGCGGCTCGTGGCGGTGTGCTGGGCAGAGGTGCCTGTCTCAGATGTGTCAGCCTCAGAGGTGTCGGACTCGAACGTGTCAGACCCAGACGTGTCAGCCTCGGACGCGTCCGCAGGAGCCTGCACATCATTCGCAGGCTCTGAGGTCACGTGCTCTGCGCGCGTCGACGCAGTCTCTGCCTTCTCAGCCGGAGTCGGCTCTGCTTCTGCTTGTGCGCCCTCTGTCTGTGTGCCTTCTGCCTGTGCGTCGTCAGCCTGTGATTCCCCTGCGGCGGCGGCTTCGCGGACGACGGGGATGTCCGCGGTGATGGGCTCTTCCACCTCGATCACAGTGCGCGCCGCAGCGGGCGCAGCGGCGTGCTTCTGCGGAGCCGGACGCTCGGTCGCAGCCGGACGCGCCGGCGAGGTGGAGCGAGTACGAGGAGCTGCGGGGGCCTCGGCGGTCATGCCGCGACGCAGGACCCTGATCTCCTTGTTGAGAGCGCGCACCAGACCGAGGCAGGCGAGCCCCAGCGCTGCGGTGACGACCGGCACGCCCCAGGGCATCGATCCGAAGGCGACGAAGCCCACGAAGACGAGCGTCAGCAGTGCCAGGCCCATCAGGGCGAGGCCGCAGAAGGGCAGCACTGCCCTGAGCGTGCGCACGCGCTTCCGTGCAGATGCGTCCATCGTCGGACGAGCGGGACCGGGGCGGTGGCTGCCTCCGCGCGCACCGTGGTGCGTGTGGGGACGAGGCCCGGCTGCAGTCGACGGGCGAGACGACGAGCCGGACCCCGAGCGTCCCGAGGAGGGCTGTGCGAGGCGTGCGCGGATGTCCGCGGGGAGCGCGCTCGGCATGCGCTCGGCGGCCGCATCCACACGTCGAGGAGCGGGGCGGTGCGAGGAGTTCATGGGAAGGTCCATCGTTTCGTGATCAGTGGATCCAGCGGATCCTGCGGTGGCGACGACTGTCGCGCCCGCGGGGGCGAAGGCGAGGACGTCCGCTGTGCCGGTGGCACTGCGGACGGCGGAGGATGTCGGAGCGGAGAGATCGAGCGGAGCGGACTGCCCCACCGCCATCGGCAGGGCTGCTGCGTCGCTCTCCCATCCCGGTGGGGCGTGGGTGTCCGTGTCGACCCGGTGGTCCGGACGCCTGTCCGAACCGGTGCGCGGCGTATGAGACCCGCCGACCACTTCCAGTGCGGGACCCTCCGTGCGGAGGCTCAGCCGCGGTGCTGCCCGTGAGGTCTCCACGTCCGGCACCGGCAGGTCGATCCCCGCCGGGTGCGAATCGCCCCGCAGAAGATGTGGGCGCGAATCGTCCGTCGTGCAACGCGGGGTGCGGTCGACGTCGACGGTCTGTGCCCGTTCCGGAAGCCGCTCCTCATGCTTCTCAGCGCTGCGCTTGAGGATTGCGGGCACGATGACGGCAAACAGCACTACTGCGAGAAGCAGGAAGGCGATGCTCGTGTCCACGGTCCAACCTTAGATTCGCAGGCGCGGTCACGATCGGATCACCACCCGCGTGTCTCTGATGTTTTCGCTGGAAGTGTCACCGAAGTGCCCCGCCCGCCCGGATCTCGTGCGATTCGGGAGCATTCGACTGAGAAACGGTCCGACTCTGAACCGATCCGGGTCGAGGTCAGTCCGACTCCGGATCAGTCAGACTCAGAATCAGTCTGAGTCGCCCTCATCGACCGGGTCTCCCCCGCCCGCCAGCAGACCACCGTTGAGCCCCTGGTCCTGGGAGTACCAGTCCATGAGTCCGAACGGGACGTCCTCGCTCAGCAGACTGAACACGCGATGGTCCCGCCAGTCGCCGCCGATGTGCATGTAGCGCTCCCGCATACCCTCGTCGCGGAAGCCCAGCTTCTCCACCACCCGCAGACTCGCCGCGTTCTCCGGCCGGATCGCGACCTCCATCCGGTGCAGTCCTGCGGCGAAGCAGTGGTCGGTCGCCAGCGAGACCGCAATGGGCATGCAGCCACGGCCTGCGACTCGCCGATCGATCCAGTAGCCCAGGCTCGCGGACGCCAGGGACCCCCACTGGAAGCCTGAGACCGTGAGCTGCCCGCGGAAGCGGCCGTCCAGCTGCAGCGCGAACGGAAGCGAACGCCCTTCGCGACCGCTGCGCGCGGACATGCTGCGGACCTCCGCGAAATCGGGAGCGCGCCACGTGGGGTCCGGGACAGTCGCCTCCCACGGACGCAGCCAGTCGGCATTGGCCCGGCGGACCTCGACGTACTCGCGACGGTCGCTGCGGCGCAGCGGGCGCAGCAGCAGAGGCCCCCAGCTCAGCTCAGCCGGCCACATCCTGTCACCGGCCATCTGCGCAGCGCTCGCCGGCGGGCTCAGTCGTCGAGGCCCGCAACGAACTCCTTCAGCCACCCGCGGAGGTCGGCTCCCAGGTCCTCACGGCGGCTGGCGAGCTGGATCACCGCCTGGATGTACGCGAGCTTGTCCCCGGTGTCGTAGCGATCACCGGTGAACACGACTCCGTAGACGCCCTGCTCCGATGAGCTCGCAAGGTCCTTGAGCGCGTCCGTCAGCTGAATCTCGTCGCCGCGGCCCGGCGCGGTCCGGTGCAGCACCGGGAAGATCTCCGGCGCCAGCACGTATCGGCCGATCACCGCGAGGTTCGACGGCGCGTCTTCGGGAGCCGGCTTCTCCACGAGATCGGTGATCTTGACGACGCCGCCCGTGCCCGTCTGCTCGACTGCCGCGCAGCCGTACATGTTGATCGATTCGTGCGGGACCTCCATGAGTGCCACGACGCACCCACCGGTCTTCTCGTACACGTCGATCATCGTCGGCAGGATCGGGCTGCGCTCGTCGATGAGGTCATCGCCCAGCAGCACGGCGAAGGGCTCGTGGCCCACGTGCTGCTCGCCCTTGAGGACCGCGTGTCCCAGCCCCAGCGGGTCGCCCTGGCGGACGAAGTGGATGTCTGCGAGCTCGGAGGACTCGCGGATCAGTTCGAGCTTCTTCTCGTCGCCCTTCGCCCGCAGTGCCGCTTCGAGACCGTCGACGCGGTCGAAGTGGTCCTCCAGCGGCCGCTTGTTGCGTCCGGTCACCATGAGGATGTCGGTGAGCCCGGCGTGCACCGCCTCTTCCACGACGTATTGGATCGCCGGCTTGTCGACGACGGGAAGCATCTCTTTGGGGGTCGCCTTCGTCGCCGGCAGGAATCGCGTGCCCAGTCCAGCGACGGGGACGACGGCCTTGCGCACCGCTGCGGTTTCGTTCTTCGACATGCTGGTCATTCTAAGCTGGAGACGATGAACAGTTCAGGCACTTCTGCAAAATCCGCTCTGAGAGCGTCGATCCGAGCGCGGCGCACCGCCCGGATCGACGCGTCGCGCGCGGATTCCGGAGGTGCTCCCGCCCTCTATGCGGAGCATGTCGCCAAGCTCGTCCGCGCGGTGCGGCCCGCCGCTGTCGTGGGCTATGCGGCGCTACCGGGCGAGCCGAGCCTCGATGCCGCGCTCACAGCGCTCCTCGACTCGCAGACCCCTGTCCTCCTCCCCGCCACGCGGAAGGGCGAGCCCCTGCAGCTCGGGCACGTCACCGGCCCCCTCGACGATCTTCCCCGCGGCACCTGGGGCATCCGGGAGCCGGACCGCACCCTGCCCGCGCCCGAGGCCCTGGCCCGGGCCGCAGATACCGCTGCGGCTGGTGCTGGTGTCGGTGCGGGTGCTGGTGCTGGTGCTGGTGCTGCGCCGATCCTGGTGCTCGTTCCGGGCCTGGCCTACGACACCCGCGGGGTCCGCCTGGGCAACGGGGGCGGGTTCTACGACCGGACCTTCGGCCCGCAGGGTCAGTTCGCGGGGGGCGTCGCAGACGGCGTCCTGGCACCGCTGCGAGCGCGCCTGCGCTTCGTGGGTGTCTGCTGGGACGACGAGCGCACCGACGACCTGCCGCGGGCCGCATGGGACCTCACAGTCGGAGCGGTGCTCACCGAATCCGGCCTTCATCGCGTGACTTCCGACACCTGACGCTCCGTCCGGAAGACGGGAGCACTATCATTCAGAGGGTCCCTGTCGCGAAAGGTCACAATGCCCACCTACTCTTACCGCTGCAAGAACTGCGATCACGCGTTCGACATCCACCAGAGCTTCTCCGACGATGCGCTGACAGCCTGCCCGTCATGCGGCGAGGAGCGGCTGCGGAAGGTGTTCGGCTCCGTGGGCGTCAGCTTCAAGGGGTCCGGCTTCTACGCGACCGATTCCCGCTCGAGCAGCAGCGCCAGCACTCCTGGATCGTCCGACGCGTCCTCCTCGTCGTCGGCATCGGAGTCGACCTCATCGGCCGCCGCGTCGTCCTCGACGTCCGGATCGTCAGAATCCAGCGGTGCCGCGGCGACGACCTCGGCGGCTTCCGCCCCGGCCGCAAGCTGACAGCAGAGCACGCGCGGCACAATCAGCCGCAGCAGCACCACTAGCGGTCACAGGTTCGCATCCAGGGGCGGTCTCCATCCACAGATGGGGGCCGCCCCTGGCGGACCGTGACCAGTCCCGGCACAGTCGGAGCATGGACGTCCTCTCCACGCTGCGCACCGGACTCAGTCGGCCACGAGCACTGCTGGTCCGCATCCCCGCACGCCCTGCGGGGGTCGCGCTCCTCTGCGCGGCCACCGTGCTCGGGGCCTGGACGATCGTGCCGCGCACCGGGACGGAGTCCGTGCTCGTCGCTGCGCACGACCTGTCACCCGGCACTGCTCTGCAGGCAGGCGACGTGCGCGTCGCCGACTATCCCCCGGAGCTCGCGCCCGCAGGCGCGCTCACGGAGTCCTCGGCCGTCGACGGAGCCGTGGCCGGCGGAGCCATCGCGTCCGGCACTCCCCTGACCTCGGCGTCACTCGTCGGACCCGACTCCGGGCTCCGCCCGGAGGGCACGGTCCTCGTCCCCACCGTGTTCGGCGATTCCCAAGCGGTCTCCGTCATCCGCCCGGGCCATCGCCTGCGGGTCTACACCGCGAACGATGGAGCCGATGAAGCAGGCGCAGATACGGACGACGCAGACCTCCCCGGAGCAGCGGGCGGCACCGACGCCCTTCTCGAGGACGCAGTGGTCACCGCCGTGCATACGCCGTCCGGCGGCATGGGGCAGGGCTCGACAGTCGTGACGCTCGCGATCTCCGAGGAGGAGGCCGCGGCACTCGCACGCGAAGCGGGCTCGTACCTGAGCTTCGCGCTCCTCAACTGAGCGTTCGGCAGGGGCCCGTCATTCCTCCGCCACGCCCTGAGGTCCCCGTGATCATGCGGCTTCCCTGTGATCCGAGGCCCCGTGATCATGCGGCTTCCGTGTGACGTCTCACACGAGAGATGCTCAGATGCTTTGCACACGTGATCAACATGTGTAGTCTCGATCCTCGCAGTACTGTAGAAAGCGCTGAGCCCTGTCATGGACGTGATCGTCAGCTCCGGCGCCGCTCCGTCTCATCGAACACGACGCTGCGAATCACCGCGGGGATCGGCCCTTCAGCCAACTCCGTCGTCGCAGTCGCGAAAGGATCACCCGAAATGTTCCAAGGCTTCAAGGACTTCATCCTCCGGGGCAATGTCATCGAGCTGGCCACTGCGGTCATCATCGGCGGCGCGTTCACTGCGATCGTCACGGCGATCTCCGACAAGGTCATCAACCCGCTGATCGCCGCGCTCGGCTCCCCGGACATGGGCGGGCTGGGCTTCCGGATCCGCCCCGAGGTCGAGGCGACGTTCGTCGACCTGGGCGCCGTCATCACCGCGGCAGTCAACTTCCTCATCATCGCCGCTGTCGTGTACTTCATCATCATCATGCCGATGAACAAGATCTCCGAGATGCGCAAGCGCGGAGCAGCTGAGGACGACATCCCGCCGACCAGCGAAGAGCTGCTCGCCGAGATCCGCGATCTGCTGTCCAACGGCCGCCAGCTGCAGGTCCCGGACCAGCGCGCCGACGGCGACGATCCCGAGGTCCCTCGCCACTGAGACGGATCCAGCCACTGAGGCTGATCCTGCCACGTCACAGTGGCTCGCTCCATCGCTCATGACTCAGGGCGTGGATGACGTTCACCCGTCATCCACGCCCTGAGTCATTGTCGTGGCCGGCACTCATACGATGCGGCCCTCATCCGACCGCGGCGCTCATACGATGCAGTGCTCACGTGCTGTCGTCGCGTGAGCGAGATGCCTCACTGCGGGGCGGAGCCCAGTGCGGGGGCCTCTCCGCGAGGTGCCGTTCCAGGTCGCTCCGCGGCTGACCCATGGCAGCATCGCCTGGTTCGGGATCGGCCACGTTGCCCATCAGCCGCCGGTAGCGGGCGATGGCGGCCTGCGCAGCGGGACTGAGCTCCCGGGGAGCATTGCCCGACTGCTGAGGCACGCCGTCCGGAGTCGTCGAATCGCTGTTCGGCTTCTTGGGAGCGTTGTCCGCGCCCACGGTCGTCAGTCCCTCGGAGTCGGGGAGTCAGTACCGGGGTCCGCCGCAGGGTCGCCCGCATCCGCCGCGTCCTCTGCCGCTGTGGAGTCAGCCTCGTCGGTAGAACCTGAGGCGTCGGTGGGACCAGAGGCGTCAGGAGAACCTGCTGCGTCAGTGGAATCCGCAGTGTCGGCAGAATCGTCTGTCGTGGCCGCGTCGTCTTCTGCCAGGACATCGGTGTCGTCCGCCGGTTCCTCGGCATCAGCGGTCGCGGCGGTATCCACGGGCTCCGCAGTGGTATCCGCGGGCTCTGCGCCGCTGTCTGCTGCGCCGTCTTCCGGGGAGTGATCCTCCGAGGAATCGGCGTCCGCTGACTGCGTCCATTCCCGCAGACCGGCATCCCGCAGTTCAGCGTGGCGGAGGCTGTCCGTGTCGTACGACGGGATGATCTGGTCGGCCGGGATCGCTTCGGGAGCCGCGTCAGCATCCTGTGCGTCCTCGTCCACGACGGTGCCGGTCGACGGCGTCCGGGCAGCGGCCTCGGCGGCGGCAGCCTGTTCAGCGGCCCGGCGCTGGGCACGGGTCAGCGGAGCGTCCGAGGTCGGATCCGATGGCGCCGAATCCTCGGAGTCCTGCTCCGTCTGCGCTGACGAGGTCGACGCTGCGCGCTTCGAGGCCGCCACCCAGGCGCGATAGGCCTTCACTGCGCTGTCCAGTGCGGACTCGGTCCGAGCGGAGCGCAGCTTCTGCGCCAGCGCGGCGCGCAGCTGCTCCTTGAGGTCCGTGTCGGAGCGGGAGACGCCGTCGGACTGGATCCACTCGATCATCGCGATGAGCTGCTCATCGGTGTACATGTGCATCGGCAGACCGGACGCCACACGCGGGCGGCTGCCCTGACGGTCGACGACGACCGCTGCGGCGCGGGCCGCGTTGAGAAGCGCCTGCGGAGACAGTTCCTCGACCGTCTCCTTCCACGCTTCGAAGAGTCGGTTCGCCTGGCGCTGCGGGTCGACGAATGCATCCGTCGTCCAGATGCGCACGGACCTCCATCCGCGACGTGCCAGCTGTTCGGGGCGCAGGCGCTCCCGCTGGCGGATGCTCTCCGTGTTCGCATACATCGCGCCGTCCGATTCGACGGCGACGACCATGCCGTGGACGGCATCCGCGGAGTTCGCGATCGCCAGGTCGATGCCCTGGTAGTCGAGGTGTGCGAGCACGCCCTTGCGGCTCAGCCGTTCCGCGAGGTCGGTCACGATCGGATCGCCCAGTTCCGCTGCGGGTTCCGTCGCGATCCGGTTGGCCTCTTCGCGGTCACTGCGCACCATCGTGCCGGTGCCGGTCACAGCACCGTATGTGCGCTCCGTCGGTTCACCGCCGGATGCGATCTCGCCGAGCAGGGCGGGCAGCAGCGCTGCGCCGTGGTCCAGCCGCGCGGGGTCGAAGTCATCGGCTTCGAACGCGGACACGACGGTGAGGCGCCTGCGCGCGCGGGTGACCGCGGCCGCCAGCAGCCTGTCGCCTCCGGGCTGGGACAGCGGGCCGAAGGAGTGGATGACGCGTCCGTGCCGAGTGCGGCCGTAGCCCAGGGACAGGATCACGGCGTCGCGATCCATGCCCTGGATCTGCTCGCAGTCCGTGACGACGAACGGCTCCTTGTCCGGGTCCTCGAAGAACGCGGCGACGTAGGGGAACTGTCGGATCGCCTTCTGGATCCCCGCCGCGACGCGCTGCGCGTGCCAGGGCGTCAGCGTGATGACGGCGAGCGACTGGCGCGCACGGGTGCGCGCGTGTCGGATGACGAGGTCGACGACCTTCTCCACTTCGACGTCGAGGCTCTCGACCTGTCCCGTCGCGGTGTCCGGCGAGCCCATCGCGTCGGGGACGTAGGCGAAATCCAGTCCGCTGCCCTCCCCCGTGAGCGCGGTGGGCACCGTGCGGATGTGCCCGTCGTAGAAGTGGCGGTTGGCGAGCTCCACGAGCTCCAGCGGGGAGACCCGGTAGCTGGTGTGCAGGCGGTGCAGCGGCAGGAATTCCGCGAGGTCCTCCCACACGCTCTTCGGCGCCTCCTCCGGCGTGAGCGTCCGCCGGTCGACGGTGACGCTGAAGTCGCGGGGACCCGGCAGGCGCATATCGCCCAGGGCGATGACCTGCTTGGCGCGGGCCAGTGCGGGAAGGACCTCTGAGGTCGTGAGGCGCCCGGCATCCGCCACGATGACGGTGTCGAACAGCGGCATGTCCGCGAAGAGCTCCGGCACCTGGAAGGGCGTCACAGTCCACACGGGGGCCAGGGTCGTGACGATGTCCGGTGCGCGTGCGGTGATCTCTGCGACCGTCGGCCGATCGGACCGCAGGGTGTCGCGCACGATCTGCGCCTGATCGCGTTCGTCCGCGATCGCCCGCTTCCACCTGCGTGCGTGCCCGTAGCGCAGACGGGAGGCGCCGGCGGCGACGTACTGACGGTCTGAAACCCTGTAGTCCGCCGCGATGCGATGGAGGACGGCGCCGTCGTGAGCACCGATCAGTGCGTCTGCACCCGCGAGGTCCTGGAGGATCGTCGCCCACAGCGCCAGATCGAATTCGAGTCCCACGACGTCGTGCGAGACGCGGCGGTCCCGCAGATCGTCGAGCAGCTCACTCAGACCCGCATCGCGCAGCGCATCATCCGTGCGGGTGCGTGCGGGGAGGTCGCTCAGCGACTCGTTCTCTTCGGCGAGCGCCTGCAGGCGCGCTTCGAGCTCCTCGACGAGCATGTCTTCGAGTTCGCCCCCGTCGGGGGTCGTGGCGAGCGTGGGACTGAGCGCAGACAGCTCTGCGGACAGTGCTCGGTACTCGGCGACCGCTTCGGGGATGCCGCGGGGCACCTTGGGGCGGATGTCTCCACCGGCGAGCTCCTTGAGCTCCTTCCGCTGCTGCGAGGCGGCCAGCAGCCCTTCGTGCATATCCGTGACCTGGGCGCCGGGGCGCAGGAATTCGCGAGCAGCCTTCTTCAGCCGGTTGCGCTCGAAGAGGCCCATGTCGCGACCCGCCTGGGCGCGGTACTCAGCGGTGCCGGTGGCGGCGATGAGGTCGCTCAGACTGTGCTCGAAGACGTCCGGGCTGAACACATCGAGGGTCTTCCTGAGCTCCTGCAGCAGCAGGAGCGCACGGCCCCATGCGCCGATGGTGCGTTCGGGGTTCAGACCCGATTCGCGCAGCACGGGCAGCGCGACCCGCGAGAACTCCGGGACCAGCTCGACGGACTTCTTCGCGCGCTCCTGCGCGCGGGTCACTTCGTCACTGGAATCGACGCGCGCACCGAACCAGACGGTGTCGCTCACCTCCATCGTGAATGCGCCCATCCGTGACAGCTCGAGCAGCTGGGTCCGCAGATCCGCACGGTCCTGCGTGGACAGTTCCAAGACGGTGCGGTCGAAGCGCACGCTCGTCGAGGGTCCGGGCCGGACCGCGGTCAATGCGGCCAGTCGCTCCATCACTTCATACGCGGAGACTCCCCACGGTTCGCGGATGCGGTGCAGGGACTCCCCGTGCTCGCGCAGTGCGGCCCGCTGCTCCGAGAGCCGGTCCACCAGTCCGGTGAGCTCCGGCTGCGGCGTGCGCTCCGCGGAGCTGATGAGGCGGATGAGGCTGCGGCGGAGGGCTTCGCCGTCACCGCGGCCGTCGATCGCGAAGCCCTCGAGGCCCGCCTGGGACATCCGCTGCGAGAAGTCGCCCAGCTCGTCCTCGTCCTGCGCCACGAAGAGGACGCTGCGACCGGAATGCGTCAGCGAGGTCGACAGAGCCACGGCCAGCTGGGTCGCGCCCGTGCCGGGAGGGGTGTCGACGACGAGCGACGCACCGTCGAGTGCCGAGTCGACCACGGCCTGCTGGTCGCCGTCGACGTCGATCGCGAGGAACTCTTCGTGCGGAGCACGGTCCGGAAGCGGACGAGGGCCCTGGTCCGCAGGGTCGGACATGTCGATGCGCTCCGTCGGCACACCGTCATCCGTCGCGCCCGAGGCTGTGGACGAGACAGCTGTCGCATCCACGTCCGTCGTTGCGGCCGAGTCTGAGTCTGCATTACCGTCTGCGTCCGGATCTGTGTCCTCGTCCGCCCAGGTGCCGGGCAGTCGGAAGCCGACGCGGGCCTCGGCGTCGCCTGCAAGAGCGCGCAGCAGCGGATGCGCGGCCGGCAGCGATTCAGACGCGTACGGCGCCGTGATGTTCGCGAACGTCGACACGACGAGCCGCTCGTTCACGAGCATGCCCAAGACCGGCCGGGTGAGTGTCCGGAGTCGGTTGAAGACGGGGGCCGGGTCGAAGCCATGCGCCAGCCCGGTCGCCGCGACCCATTCGTCGACGTCGACGATGACGTCGTGCTCCTGCCGCAGGTAGTCCACGAGTGCCGGATTGATGCGGACTTCGTCGGAAAGGCTGATCTCGTAGTCGTCGACGCTGCTGCCGCGCGGCAGCAGGTTCACGTGGCGGAGGATCACGGGAGCCGCGAAGTCTTCGCGCCCGCTGTCCTTCGGCCGATTCCACGACGCGAAGCCGATCGCCAGCTGCGCGGCGGCGATGCCGCGCTGGCGCTGGAGCTGATCCGCCTTGCTGCGGATCGACCGGGCGCGCCTGCGTGCGTCCGAGAGGTGTTCGGGGTCGCGCAGGAGACTGGAGAGCCGCGTCGCGCGGCCCGCGAGCAGCTGGGCGAGGCCGGAGGGGTGGGCGCCGGTCAGATCGATCGATCCGTCGCGAGACTCACGGAAGTGCAGCATCGTGTCGCGACCACCGATCCGGGCAGCCTGAACCCTCCAGTCGACGAACACGTCATCGACTGACGGGGGAAGAGCGGAAGCAGATTCTGACACGGCTCCGACACTACCGGGTCGTACGGACACGGCACGATGCGGCGCACCGAGGAGCGCTGAATTTCCGCGCGACACCTGAGCAGCGGCTCATTCGGCGGGGTATGCCATGCCAGAATCCACCCGAAGCGACGCGGGCCGGGATTCGCGCAGTGGTCGACAAGCAGTAGTATGGCGACGTTCGCGCGCATGAGCCCGCGGGCACGCCCCCGTAGCTCAGGGGATAGAGCACCGCTCTCCTAAAGCGGGTGCCGCGAGTTCGAATCTCGCCGGGGGCGCCATTCTGACCAGCAAATACACAATTGACACAGTAGTGTGCCGCAGTTTCCCTGCCAGCACATCAGAGGTTTACCGGCTGGGCCGAGGAGGCAACGGATACCGCCAACCGTGCTGGCGATCACGCCGAGGGTCGTCGCGATACTGGCGATCAGCGTCCAAGCGGCAATCACGGGGGTCAGGCGACCTGGATGCGCGCATCGCCGGTCACGTATTCGAGCGCAAGGTCGCCGCCGACGGCTTCAAAGTAACCGCGAATGGTGCCGACCTTCGCATTGTCGAGGTCGCCGTGTTCGATCTTTGAAACTTGGCGCTGCGAGACACCGATGCGGTCAGCAAGCTGCTGCTGGGTCAGTCCAGCTTCCTCGCGCAGCTCCCGGAGGCGGAAGGCCCGAACCTCAGCGAGCATCCGCTGTTTGTGCGCCTCGACGTTCTCGCGGTCCACAGGATGCTTGGCGAGGAAATCGTTCAGTTCCATGGCCATGATGGTTACTTTCCTTTCAAAGTGCGCAGGTGGTCGTCGAACAGCTCGTGGGCTGACTCTTATACACATCTGACGCTGCCGACGAAGGCTTAGG
>NZ_FWFF01000004.1 GCF_900163715.1 Brevibacterium yomogidense
AAACCGATCCAACCAGACACAAACAACGCCCAGCCCTCACCGAAAGGTGCTCTCCGTATTCAGAAGCCCGCTTCTCCCGAAGGGGCTTCGTTAGTCTAGCGCCCGAACTCGCTTCCTGCAACTCGACTCGCCGTCGTGCTCCAGAACTTCATTCGAGCTTCACCGCCTCGCTCACATCCTGAGATGTTCGCTTTGAGGCAACGAGAGATAACTCTAGGTCATCCGCTGCGTGCTTCGCAAATCCGCTTGGCGTGATCTGCTCCACCTGATCAGCCCTGAGGCTTCTCCGCATTCAATTTCATCGTCTGCCCCTCGATTCACTCCAGCCCGTCTCACCTGCGGTTTCACCGTAGTTTCAACGTCCCGAAGCTGCATCTCGTCGAGGCAACGAGGACAAACCTATGTCTTTCGTTCAGAGCCGCGCAACTCGATCGGGGGTGATGTGCGCCTCACCGCCGGAGCCTCGCCCGCTCACTGCGCGTCGCCCGCTCACAGCAGTTGTGCGAGTCACAGCGGCTGCGCGAGCTCCGGGCCCTCGTTCCTCACGTTCCCGACAGCGGTTCCCACCCTGTAGCGGTCGATCGACCGCGCGTCGAACGATGTGAGATTGCGGGAGAGGAACTCCTCCGCATCGCCCGCGTCGGCCGTCGGGTCGATCCACTCCCCGACCTCGTCACGGCTCAGCATGACGGGCATTCGATCATGCACCTCGGCGAGGTGCCCCTGAGCCTCCGCAGTGAGGATGGTGGCGGAGACCAGCCACCCCGAGGACGCTGCCGCATCCGTCCCGACCGCGCGACTCTCCTCCTCGTCCAGCTTCTTGAACTCGAAGAGGCCGGCCATGAAGAGGTGGTCGTGCCCGATGGCGTGCATCATCCAGGGCTGCTTCCCCTCCGGCGTCTTCACCCATTCGTAGTAGGCGTGCACCGGGATCACCGCCCGCTGCCGCGCGAAGGCGGATCGGAACATGGGCTTCGTCCGCACAGTCTCCGACCGGGCGTTGAAGGCCCGAAAGCCGATCTTCAGATCCTTCGCCCACCCGGGGACGAGTCCCCACCGGGCCGGTTCGAGGCGACGCTGGACGAGCCCATCAGCGTCCGGGCGATCGACGATGATCGGTACGGTTCCCCCCGGTGGCACGTTGTAGCGCTCCCGGTGCTCGTATGAGCTGTGCTCGATGTCCAGCTCGTCGACCAGGTCCGAGGGATCGAGCGCCATATTGATCCGACCGCACATGCTCCTGATCCTTCCACCTCTATACACTCGGGCCAACCCCCTCGGCACCCGGGCAAAGGGGACGGAAGGATGTGCTGCCGACGATGACTGAAGGCTTCGACCCGATCGATGAGTCCCGACGACAGTGGACGCTCCACGGCTGGGAGGACGAGGCCGACGGGATGACGCTGGTCATCTCTGTGATGCGCATCCACCAGCTGTTCCTCGCACGGGTCGACCGCGTCCTGCGACCGCTGTCGCTCACATTCTCCCGCTATGAGGTGCTCGCCCTCCTCGCCTTCACACGACGGGGCAGCCTTCCGATGAACAAGATCACGAAGCGCCTGCAGGTGCATGCCACGTCGACGACGAACTCGGTGGACCGGCTCGAGGCCGCGGGACTGGCACGACGTCGACCGCACCCGGAAGACGGACGCACCACGCTCGTGGAGATCACGGAGGACGGCCGTTCACTGGTCGCTCGCGCCACCGATGAGCTCAACAGCGCGGTCTTCGGGCAGCCGGGGGTCCCCCAGGACAGCGTCCACGACCTCCTCACCCGCCTTGCGGAGCTGCGCGGAGCACTGGAGAGCCCCGACTCCCCTCTCTGACTCAACTGGGCTCTGACTCAACAGGTCTCCGACCCACCCGGCACCGTCTCCGCCCGCCCCAGCCCGGACCTCGGCGGAATCATGACCTGCATTACTTGGACGTCCTAGCAATTCTGCGTACGATTGGAACGAACCCGCATCTGTGCGGTCGTCGGGCGGTCTGCGACCGGCTGCGACCGCCGAGCACGCGGACACCAGCAGAAGATCGGAGGCGCGCATGCCGCGCAGCACAGCATCGGTCATACCGTTCGGCCTCACCGAGGAGCAGCAGGAGCTCTTCGCGATGTGCCGCACGTTCGCAGACGAAGAACTCGCCCCCCACGCGCTCGACTGGGACGCTGACGGGCACTTCCCCGTCGACGCCATCCGCCGGACGGCGGAGCTGGGGATGGGCGGCATCTACATCGATGAGGAGTATGGAGGCGCCGGCCTGGGCCGCATGGACGCAGTCCTCGTCTTCGAGGCGCTTTCCACCGGCTGCCCGGCCATCTCCAGCTACATCTCGATCCACAACATGGTCGCGAAGTGCCTCGAGCTGTTCGCATCAGAAGAGCAGAAGCAGCGCTGGCTGGTCCCGATGGCCTCCTTCGAAGCGCTGACGAGCTACTGCCTGACGGAGCCCAACGCCGGATCGGACGCCGCGGCGCTCAAGACCTCCGCCCGCCGCGACGGCGACGGCTACATCCTCAACGGCGTGAAGCAGTTCATCTCCGGCGCCGGCAGCTCGGACCTCTACCTCGTGATGGCCCGCACCGGCCAGGACGGCGCCCGCGGGATCTCCGCCTTCATCGTCGAGGACGGGACCGAAGGACTCAGCTTCGGACCGAACGAGAAGAAGATGGGATGGAAGGCCCAGCCGACCCGCCAGGTCTTCATGGAGAACGTCCGCGTGCCCCTCGAGAACAGGATCGGCGACGAGGGTACCGGCTTCCGGATCGCGATGTCCGGCCTCGACGGCGGTCGTCTCAACATCGGCGCCTCGTCGCTCGGCGGCGCTCAGTCCGCCCTGGAGAAGGCCATCACCTACATGGGCGAGCGGCAGGCGTTCGGCCAGGACCTGACAGGGTTCCAGGCGCTCCGCTTCGAGGTCGCAGACCTCCAGACGAAGCTCGAGGCCGCCCGCTCCCTGCTGTGGCGCGCCGCGTCCGCCTACGATGCGGACGATCCGAGCACCACGCTGCTGTCCGCGATGGGCAAGCTCACCGCCACGGACACGGGCTTCGATGTCGCCAACCGCGCACTGCAGCTCTTCGGCGGATACGGCTATCTGGCAGAGTACGGAGTGGAGAAGCTGGTCAGGGACCTGCGGGTCCACCAGATCCTCGAAGGAACCAACGAGATCATGCGCGTGATCATCTCGCGCAGGAGCACAGGAGTGGGATGACGATGACAGCAACGGGCGACGAAGCCTCGGTTCTCACCCGCATCGAGGGTGGGCTGGGTCGCATCGAGCTCAACAAGCCCAAGGCGATCAACGCACTGTCCGCGGACATGGTGGCGATCATCGCGGAGGCACTCGCAGCGTGGAAGCACGACGACGCGGTGAGAGCCGTGCTCGTGACGGGACGCGGCGACCGCGGCCTGTGCGCCGGCGGGGACATCAAGGCCATCCATCGCGACCTCGTCGAGGAGACGGGCGAAACACTGGAGTTCTGGGCGGACGAGTACGCCGTGAACTACGAGATCGCCCACTACCCGAAGCCCTACATCGCGTTCATGGACGGGATCACGATGGGCGGCGGCGTGGGGATCTCCGCGCACGGCTCCCATCGGATCGTCACGGAGACGTCGAAGGTCGGGATGCCGGAGACCGGGATCGGGCTGTTCCCCGATGTCGGTGGCACGCACCTGCTCGCCCGCGTCCCCCAGCCGGGCGTCGGCATGCACCTGGCACTCACGGGGCAGCCGTTCGGCGCCGGCGACGCGATCCGGTACGGGTTCGCGGACACCTTCGTCCCCCGGGAGCACCTCGATGACCTCGCGGCTGCGCTGGCGGAATCGGCTGACGACGTCGATGCCGTGATCGCCCGCTTCGCTGACGATGCCCCTGCGTCCGAGCTGGCGGCCGATGAGGGCTGGATCTCCTCCTCGTACGACAGCTCGACCGCCGCCGAGGTCGTGGCCGCCCTGCGTGCCCACGACGACGAACGCGCGCGGGCGGCCGGCGACCTCATCGCCGCGAAGTCCCCGTTGTCCGTGGCCGTCACCTTCGAACTGGTGAGGACAGCCGGTGCGATGGGGCTCGACGAGGTGCTGGAACGCGATCTCCGCACGGGTGCGGGCATCAGCGCCCAGCCCGATCTGCGAGAAGGCATCCGCGCCCAGGTGATCGACAAGGATCGCAATCCCCAGTGGTCACCGGCGACGCTCGACGACGTCGATGACGAGCTCGTCATCTCCATCCTTGCAACAGAGCAGACGCGAAAGGTCTTTTCATGAGCACTCCCGCCACATACGAGACGATCCTCGTCGAGTACGCCGAGGGCATCGCGACGATCACCCTCAACCGACCAGACTCCCTCAACGCGCTGAACCTCACGGTCCTCGAGGACGTCACCGCTGCGGCCGCGGATGCGGATGCCGATGACAGCGTCCGCGCGATCATCCTCACCGGTGCGGGCAAGGCATTCGCCGCCGGCGCGGACATCAAGCAGATGGCCTCGCTGGACTTCGCGACCGCCTACCGGAAGAACTGGTTCGCCGGCTGGTCGCGCCTCAGCGACGTCTCGAAGCCGATCATCGCCGCAGTCAACGGCTTCGCTCTGGGCGGCGGCTGCGAACTCGCGATGATGGCCGACATCCTCATCGCATCGGAGAAGGCGAAGTTCGGCCAGCCGGAGATCAACCTCGGCGTGCTCCCTGGCATGGGCGGTTCCCAGCGGCTCACCCGCGCCATCGGCAAGGCGAAGGCGATGGACCTGTGCCTCACCGGCCGCATGATGGATGCCGAGGAGGCGGAGCGGTCCGGTCTCGTCGCGCGAGTCGTCGCGCACGATGCGCTGCTCGAGGAGGCGGAGTCGATCGCCGCGACGATCGCGTCGAAGTCGCTCATCGCCTCGAGCATGGTGAAGGAGGCAGTGAACGCCGCCTTCGAGACGACCCTCCAGCAGGGCCTCTCCTACGAGCGCCGGCTCTTCCATTCGTCGCTGGCGACCAACGACCAGTCCGAGGGGATGGCGGCGTTCATCGAGAAGCGGAAGCCGGACTTCACCGACTCCTGATCCTCACCCTCGCGATCTGCGGGCCCCGGAGCGACGACGAGTCGCTGTGGGGCCCGCAGTCGTTCGCACAGCCGCCGCCCGGCCGCACTTTTCGAGCGTTCGACTAAGGGCTAGGCTGTTCACACGCCGTCATCGCAGACGCACAGAAGGAGAAACATGTCACTTCCTGAAGCACTCGCTCGCCCCCTGAGCGTGCCCGTCATCGCATCACCCATGTTCATCGCATCCGGACTCGACCTCATCAAGGCGCAGTGCCAGGCCGGCATCGTCGGATCGTTCCCCACGCTCAACGCCCGCCCTGCGGAGATGCTCGCCGACTGGTTCGATGAGATCTACGAGGAGAACGATGCCTTCGCTCAGGCGAACCCCGGCAAGCCGGTGGGTCCCGTGGCCGCGAACCTCATCGTGCACCGGACGAACGACCGCCTCGAGCACGACCTCGGCGTCGTCGTCGACAAGAAGGTCCCGATCGTCATCACGTCCCTGGGTGCGCGTGAAGAGGTGAACGAAGCCGTCCACAGCTACGGCGGCATCGTGCTCCACGACATCATCAACAACCGCTTCGCCCACAAGGCGATGGAGAAGGGCGCGGACGGGCTCATCGCCGTGGCCGCCGGTGCCGGCGGACACGCCGGTGCGCTCTCTCCCTTCGCGCTCGTGCAGGAGATCCGCGAGTGGTTCGACGGCCCGCTGGCGCTGTCCGGCGCACTGGCCCACGGCCGCTCCGTCCTCGCAGCCCAGGTCATGGGCGCGGACTTCGGATACGTGGGGTCGGCCTTCCTGTCGACACCGGAGGCCAACGTCGTCGACGGATACCGCCAGATGATCGTCGATTCGAGCGCTTCCGACATCGTCTACTCCAACCTCTTCACGGGCGTGCACGGGAACTACCTGCGCGGATCCGTGGAGAAGGCCGGCCTCAACCCGGATGATCTCGAAGTATCCGACCCCTCGAAGATGACATTCGGATCCGACCGGGACGGCAAGAAGCCGAAGGCCTGGAAGGAGATCTGGGGATCCGGTCAGGGGATCGGCATGATCAGCGAATCGGTCTCCGCACGTGATCTCATCGCCCGCCTCGCAGCCGAATACCGGCAGGCACAGGCCGGCCTCGGGCAAGCCGCGTGACCAGTCGACGCGCCGGACGGCGTTCATACATCGCCGCTGCAGCACTCCTGCCGCTGCTCGCGGTATCCGCCTGCGGCGGATCCGATGACAGCGGCTCCGACGATGGACTGGGCCTCGTCGAATCGGGAGTCCTCACCGTCTGCACGACGATGCCCGCTCCGCCCTTCGAGTTCGAGGAGGACGGGGAGGCCAAGGGTCTCGAGATCGACCTCGCCCAGGCACTGGCCGATCGGCTCGAGGTGGAGCCGGAGTACATCAACTCCCCCTTCGAGTCGATTCAATCGGCGGCCGCCCTGGACACGGGGCAGTGTGATATCGCGCTGGCTGCGATGACGGTGACCGAGGAGCGCGAGTCGAAGATGCAGTTCTCCGACTCGATCGTCTACGACAACCTCGCACTCATGGCCAAGGAGGACGCGGGCTACTCGTCGATCGACGACCTCGGCGATTCCAAGGTCGGCGTGCAGGATGCGACGACGAGCTCCGAATTCGCCGCCGAGCAGGGCCTCACCACGGTCCAGTTCGAGGCGTCGTCGCTCCTCCAGCAGTCGCTGCAGGCCGGACAGATCGAAGCCGGCATCGCGAACATCTCGCTGGTGCTCGCAGTGATGCAGGCGGACGACTCCGTCGAACTCGTCGAATCGTTCGACACGGACGAGCACCTTGCGGCCGCCGTGCAGACGGGCGGCAGTCCCGTCCTCGACGAGTTCAACGCCCTGCTCGCGGAGATGCGCGAGGACGGCAGCTACGACGAGCTCGTCGAAGAGTGGTTCGAAGACGCCGCTGACGCGGCGAAGGTGCCGGCCGAAGAGGCTTCCAGGAGCTGAACGGCCCTCACCGCCCTGCAGCATCGCTGCGCACGCAGCCGCCCGTCGGATTCTTCCGGCGGGCGGTTCTTGTGTGAGCGTCGGCCGAACCGTCAGAGGGAGGGCAGGCATGCGGCGGGCGGGTGAGATGCAGCACCTTTCGACTTTCGGCGTTGCGGCGGCGAGGCACATGGTTTAACTTTGAAGTACTGGCCTCGAGCTGGTGCTCCGCACCCCCGGGCCGCCGCGTGTGACCCACTGTCACCCCTGCTCAGAAGGACTGCCGCGTGACCAGCTCTCTCTATCCGCACACCCCAACTCCCGACAGCACAGGACTCACCATGCCGACCGCTCCGCCCGGTTCAGTGGGACACCAGGAGTATTCGCACGCTGCGCCGCCGCGACAGAGAATCCCCTGGGGGTGGGCACTCGGCAGTCTTGCTGTGGGCCTCGTCCTCGGTGGTGGAACCGTCAGCGCCACATGGGGTATCTCTGGAGCACTGTCCTCTTCAGGTGCTGCAACGATGCAGACTGCGCTGGACACGTGCGGAATCGCGACCGACAACTGGTCGGTGGATTACCCGGAATCAGGCGATTCCGTGACCTTCGACGGTGTGGGACTCACGTCCTCTGACGTCTACTTCGACGAGGTGGAGTGCTTCGGGACTGAACTGGGCATGCCAGGCCATGTCACGTCCGAGATGGAGCAGACACGAGCCCTGGACGGCCGTCGCGATGCCTCATGGAGCGGGTTCACAGTGTCATGGTCGTACCACCCGGATGACGGAATGAACGCGATCTTCGCTCTCTCAGACGAGCGCTGAACCTCCATCGACCCGAGCCGCTCCCGGCCCTCCGGATAGATCACCCCGGAGTGGCTCAGACACATCACCCGCGCCCTCGGAGTCGCGGATGTGTGAGACCAGGGCACGATACTCTGCGCATCACGACTCGTGACACGCAGAAGCGCCTCCGCCCGCCACGTTTTCACGCGGCGGGCGGAGGCGTTCGCAGATCTGCTCTCGCAGAGGATCAGAGCCGGATCAGAAGTCCCAGTCGTCGTCTTCGGTCGATTCCGCCTTGCCGATGACGTAGGAGGAACCGGACCCCGAGAAGAAGTCATGGTTCTCGTCTGCATTGGGCGACAGCGCTGCGAGGATCGCCGGATTCACATCCGTGACGTCCTTCGGGAACATCGGCTCGTAGCCCATGTTCATGAGCGCCTTGTTCGCGTTGTAGTGCAGGAACTTCTTCGCGTCCTCGGCCAGCCCGACCTCGTCATACAGGTCGTGGGTGTACTGGACCTCGTTCTCGTACAGGTCGAAGAGCAGGTTGTACGTGAAGTCCTTGAGCTCGTCCTTCAGCTCCTGGCTCGCCCCGTCGAGGCCCCGCTGGTACTTGTACCCGATGTAGTACCCGTGCACCGCCTCGTCACGGATGATGAGGCGGATGAGGTCAGCGGTGTTCGTGAGCTTCGCCCGCGAGGACCAGTGCATCGGCAGGTAGAACCCGGAGTAGAAGAGGAACGACTCGAGGATCACCGAGGCGATCTTCCGCTTGTGCGGATTGTCCGCCTCGTAGTGCGAGACGATGACCTGCGCCTTCTTCTGCAGATTCTGGTTCTCCGCCGACCAGCGGAACGCCTCGTCGATCTCCGTGGTGTTCGCCAGCGTGGAGAAGATCGAGGAGTACGACTTCGCGTGCACCGACTCCATGAACGCGATGTTCGTGTAGACGGCCTCCTCATGCTGCGTGATCGCATCGGGGATCAGCGAGACCGCGCCCACGGTGCCCTGGATCGTGTCCAGGAGCGTGAGGCCGGTGAAGACCCGCATCGTGAGGAGCTTCTCCGCCTCCGTGAGCGTCGTCCACGACTGCACGTCGTTGCTCAGCGGCACCTTCTCCGGCAGCCAGAAGTTGGATGTGAGGCGGTCCCAGACCTCGGAATCGACCTCGTCCTCGATGCGGTTCCAGTTGATCGCGTCGACGGGCGAGACGATCTGCTGGAGGTTCTCAGTCATACGATCTCCTCGGAAACGGGATGTGTGCGGTGCGGGGCGAGGGTCAGAGCATGCATGAGACGCAGCCCTCGACCTCTGTGCCCTCCAGCGCCAGCTGACGCAGACGGATGTAGTAGATCGTCTTGATCCCCTTCCGCCATGCGTAGATCTGGGCCTTGTTGATGTCGCGCGTCGTCGCGGTGTCCATGAAGAACAGCGTGAGCGACAGGCCCTGGTCCACGTGCTGCGTGGCTTCGGCGTACGTGTCGATGATCTTCTCGTAGCCGATCTCGTACGCGTCCTGGTAGTACTCCAGGTTGTCGTTCGTCAGGAACGGCGCGGGGTAGTAGACGCGGCCGATCTTGCCTTCCTTGCGGATCTCGATCTTCGAGGCGACCGGGTGGATCGAGGACGTCGAGTTGTTGATGTACGAGATCGAACCGGTCGGCGGCACGGCCTGGAGGTTCTGGTTGTACATGCCGTGCTCGGCGACATCAGCCTTCAGCTGCAGCCAGTCGTCCTGCGTGGGGATCTGGATGCCGGCCTCGGAGAACAGCTGCGCGACGCGCTCCGTGCGCGGGGCCCAGGTCTGCTCGGTGTACTTGTCGAAGTACTCCCCCGTCGCGTACTTCGAGCGCTCGAAGCCTGCGAACGTCCGTCCGCGCTCCTTCGCGATCTCCATCGACGCACGCACCGCGTGGTAGGTGACGGAGTAGAAGTACATGTTCGTGAAGTCCAGGCCCTCATCGGACCCGTAGAAGATGCGCTCGCGGGCGAGGTACCCGTGCAGGTTCATCTGTCCCAGGCCGATCGCGTGGCTCATGTCGTTGCCGCGTGCGATGGACGGCACGGAGTTGATGTCCGACGTGTCGGAGACTGCGGTGAGGCCCCGGATGGCGGTCTCGATCGTGCCGCCGAAGTCCTCCGAGTCCATCGTGAGCGCGATGTTGAGCGAGCCGAGGTTGCAGGAGATGTCCTTGCCGACCTGGTCGTAGCCCAGCGACGCGTCGTACTGGCTGGGCTCCGACACCTGGAGGATCTCCGAGCACAGGTTCGACATCGTGATCCGGCCGTCGATCGGGTTCGCCCGGTTCACCGTGTCCTCGAACATGATGTAGGGGTAGCCCGACTCGAACTGGATCTCCGCCAGCGTCTGGAAGAAGTCGCGCGCGCTGATCTTCGTCTTGCGGATCCGTGCGTCGTCGACCATCTCGTAGTACTTCTCCGTCACGGAGATCTCCGTGAACGGCACGCCGTAGACGCGCTCGACGTCGTACGGGCTGAAGAGGTACATGTCCTCGTTGGTCTTCGCCAGCTCGAACGTGATGTCCGGGACGACGACGCCCAGGGACAGCGTCTTGATCCGGATCTTCTCATCCGCGTTCTCGCGCTTCGTGTCGAGGAACCGGTGGATGTCCGGGTGGTGGGCGTTGAGGTACACCGCGCCGGCGCCCTGACGGGCGCCCAGCTGGTTCGCGTAGGAGAACGAGTCCTCGAGCAGCTTCATGACCGGGATGACGCCGGACGACTGGTTCTCGATCTTCTTGATGGGCGCCCCGTGCTCACGGATGTTCGTGAGCGAGAACGCCACGCCGCCGCCGCGCTTCGACAGCTGGAGTGCGGAGTTGATCGACCTGCCGATCGATTCCATGTTGTCCTCGATGCGCAGGAGGAAGCACGAGACGAGCTCGCCGCGCTGCTTCTTCCCCGCGTTGAGGAAGGTGGGGGTCGCCGGCTGGAAGCGGCCGGTGATGATCTCCTCGACCAGGCGGGTCGCGAGCGTCTCATCGCCGCGGGCGAGGAACAGCCCGACCATGACGACACGATCCTCGAACCGTTCGAGGTAGCGCTTCCCGTCGAACGTCTTGAGCGTGTAGGACGTGTAGTACTTGAAGGCGCCCAGGAATGTCTGGAAGCGGAACTTCTTCGAGTACGCGAGGTCCGAGAGGCGCTGGATGAACTCGAACGAGTACTGGTCCAGCACGTCCTTCTCGTAGTAGTCGTGGTCGACCAGGTAGTCGAGCTTCTCCCTGAGGTTGTGGAAGAAGACCGTGTTGTTGTTGACGTGCTGGAGGAAGTACTGACGCGCTGCCTGGCGGTCACGCTCGAACTGGATGCGGCCGTCCGCATCGTACAGATTCAGCATGGCGTTGAGTGCGTGGTAGTCGAGTTCTGTCTCCTCGCGGATGATCGCCTCGACGTCTCTTTCTACACTGGTGCTTGACACAGTTCGTCCAATCCCTTGTTGACGTTCTCGGCGTCCTCGGGCATTCCGAGGAGCTCGAAGCGGTAGAGGACCGGCACTCCGCACTTGGCGGCCACGATGTGCGCCGCGCGGCAGTAGTCCTCGCCGAAATTCGTGTTCCCCGCGCCGATGACTCCCACGAGCTTGTCGCGGTTGTCCTTGACGTTGAGGAACTTGATGACCTGCTTCGGCACGGAGCCCCGATTGATGCCCGCGCCGAAGGTGGGGGTGATGAGGACGAAGGGCTCAGCGATGAGCGGGGTGGGGGCCTTCGTCACGAGAGGCAGGCGCAGCACCGGATGATGCAGCTTCTGCGCGAACTTATGGGTGTACTCGGAGGGGCTCGAATAGTAGACGACGAGCAACGAGCATCACCTCGCTCAGGCTACGGAGGATGCCGCGTCCGCCTGCGCATCGAGGGTCCCGATCTTGTCAGGGCGGAAGCCCGACCAGTGATCGTCGTCGGTCACCACGACCGGTGCCTGCATGTAGCCCATCGCCTTCACGACGTCGAGCGCCCCCGGGTCCCTGCTGAGGTCCACCGTGCGGTACTCGACACCTCGTGCATCGAGGGCGCGGAAGGTGGCATTGCACTGCACGCAAGAGGGCTTCGTGTACACCGTGATCATGGGATTCCCGTCCTTCGTCCGCTGTCTGAGTGCCGTCCGACCGCTGCGCTCCCGCAGCGACCAGACCACTAGATGTTGTGTTCATGGACAACGGTACCCCCATATGGTGTGTTACACCAGTGTGGTTCGACCGCTCTCCGCGTGTCGTGCACAGGGGGTGCACACACCCGATCCGACTTCTCCACAGGGTGTGAACAACAGCCGTGTGGTTCGCCTTCCCGCCCCTCGCGCGGGATGCGGAGTCCGACGGGGTTCCGGAGAGCACCTCGCGTCCCCATGTCGTCCCCAACCGGAGCCTGCGGATCCACACCAGAAGATTTTCCGCCGATGGGTCGCAGCTCACCGATGGACGGTGTCCGACCCCACTGTTCCGGAACCGCCACACCGGAGTGAGCGCGGTGTCAGCGGGCACCGATACCGTGGTGTGCAGCGACCACGGGACCGCACCGGCCCCTGCAGCGCGGGGCCCGCACCGCACGGGGCTCCACCGCTCGGCCCCACACCGGAGGAGACAGCATGACAGCGCACCAGCCGTCGACGGCGAACACCCGTGAGATCACGTCTGCGGCAGAGGTCCTGGCACGCGTCCAGGGGTATGTGGACACGTTCGTCGTCGGACAGCAGCGGCTGCGCGAATCGCTGCTCATCGGCCTCCTCACGGAGGGCCACCTCCTGCTGGAGAGCGTTCCGGGCCTCGCGAAGACCACTGCGGCCTCCGCGCTCGCCGGCGCCGTGTCCTCGTCCTTCGCCCGGATCCAGTGCACCCCGGACCTGCTGCCCAGCGACATCATCGGCACCCAGGTCTACAACGCGTCGACGGGCGCATTCGACACCAGGCTGGGGCCCGTGCACGCGCACATCATCCTGCTCGACGAGATCAACAGGTCGAGCGCGAAGACCCAGTCGGCGATGCTCGAGGCCATGCAGGAGCGGCAGACCACGATCGGCGGCAAGCGGTTCGACCTGCCCAACCCCTTCCTCGTGATGGCGACGCAGAACCCGATCGAGCAGGAGGGCACGTACCCCCTCCCGGAGGCGCAGCTGGACCGCTTCATGCTCAAGGACGTGCTCGCCTACCCCACCCCGGACGAGGAGCTGGAGATCCTGCGCCGTCTGGACGACGGCGTCTTCGAATCGCACCCGGAACCGGCCTGCACCGTCGAAGAGCTGCGTGCCATGCAGCAGTCGGCGAGCAAGATCTACATCGACCCCGCCATCAGCCGCTACATCGTCGAGCTCGTCTGGGCGACCCGCGCGGCGGACCGCGTGATCGGTCCGCGGGGAGCGTTCGTCGAAGCCGGCGCCTCACCGCGCGCCTCGATCGCCTTCACCCGCGCCTCCCGCGCCCTCGCGCTGATCCGCGGCCGCAACTACGTCATCCCGGAAGACGTGAAGGACCTCGCCCAGCGGATCCTCGGCCATCGGATCGCCCTGACGTTCGAGGGCATCGCGGAGGGCATCACCACGACCCAGCTCGTGACGGAGATCCTCAACCGCGTGAGGACTCCCTGATGACGGCCCTCCTCACACGCATCCGCGCACGGCTCACCCTCCACACGCACAGGCGCGTGGCGAGCCTGCTCGACGGCGGCTGGGCGTCGCTGTTCCACGGGCAGTCGCTCGACTTCGACGACCTGCGCGAATACGTCGACGGCGACGAGATCCGCGACATCGATTGGAAGGCGTCCGCACGCCACCCCGTCCCCCTCGTGAAGCGGTACACGGATCACCGGCGCCTGCGCCTCGCGCTCGTCGTCGCGACCGGTCGGTCGATGGACGCGACCGCCGCCGGCGGCGAATCGAAGCGCGACCTCGCGATCCTGCTGGCGGGCATGGCGGGATGGTTCGCCGTGCGCGGCGGTGACGAGGTCTGCATGGCCGCGAACGACGGGCACCGCGTGCACCTGACCCGACCGGAATCGAGCGAAGCGGGCCTGGAGCATCTGCTGCGCCGGATCCTCGCGCGCCGCGGGACCCACGACGACTCCACCGCCCTCGACCTCCTGGACTGGCTGAGCACGCGCCTGCGCCGCCGCCACCTCGTCATCGTCATCAGCGACGAGATCGACCTCACCGATGCCCACCTGCGCCTCCTGCGCAAGATGTCGGCGCACCACGAGGTCCTCTGGCTCACAGTGCTCGAGGCCGACCCCCTCGCACTGGCTGCGGCCGACGACACCCCCTTCGACATCGGGGCGACGGTGGCGGGGGCAGCCGCCGGCACCGTGCGCTCCGGCTCCACCGTCCCCTCCCTGCTGGCTGCCGATCCCCGCGTCGCTGAGGCGTACCGCGCGGCGGAATCCGCCCGCCGGGACAGCACGGCGCGAGTCCTGCGCGCAGCGGGCATCGTGCAGGAGAGGGTCGGCGCATCGGCGCAGGCCCTGCCCGCCTTCCACCGCGCAGCGGAGAGGCACCGTCGTGCCCGGTGAGCTGATACCCCCTCTCGGTGCCTCCGACTTCTGGATCGCGGCCGCGGTCTTCGGAGTCCTCCTCGCCGTCCTCGTCGGCTTCCTCCCGCTCATCGGACGTCTGCGCGGCCACGCGACGGGCCCTCGTTCGGTGCCGGTGCATGTCCGCAGCCGCTACGCCGCACTCATCGACGCGATCGAAGAGCGCTACGCGAGCGGCGACCTCACGACCAGGACGACGGCTCAGGAGCTCAGCGCACTGCTGCGCGACTTCGCCTCGGAGGCGTGGGGCGCCTCGGCGAAGCACATGACGCAGCGTGAGATGCGAGAGGCCGGCATCGCTCCCCTCGCCGATGCCGTCTCCCGTCTCTACACCGCGGAGTTCGAGCGCGATGTGCCGGAGACGGCCGCGGAAGAGCTGCGCGTGGCCCGGGAGGTGATCACCCGATGGTGACGACCCCCATGCTCTGGCTGGCGATCGTCCTGGGCGTCGCCGGGCTCATCGCTCTGGGAATCGCCTTCGCGCTCCCCTCCCGCAGCCGAGGCCGCACCCCGGTCGCCTTCCTCTCCCGCCTCACAGCCCTGCCGGAGTACGTGCGGGCGCGCCGCCGCCTGCTGCTGGGGGGCCTCGCGGGACTCGCGATCGTCGCTCTCACCGCGGTCTTCGCCCTGGCGGGCGTCGCCCGGCCGACGACGATGGAGACCATCAGCCCCAAGCGCCACCTGCGCGACGTGATGCTCTGCCTCGATGTGTCCGGGTCGATGGTCGGCTATGACGCGGAGATCATCGAGTCGTACATCGACATGGTCGACTCGTTCGACGGCGAGCGCATCGGCATGACGATCTTCAACGCGACCGCCGTGACCGTCTTCCCCCTCACGGACGACTACGACATGGCCAAGTCGTTCCTCGAGGACGCGCATGAGGGCTTCTCGTCGTACGGCACCGACGGCCTGGACTTCATCACCCCGACCCAGCCGGACAACGTGCCGGGATCCTCCCTGATCGGCGATGGCGTGGTGAACTGCGTCGAGGCCTTCGACCGGAAGGAGGAGGAGCGCTCCCGCTCGATGATCCTCGCCACCGACAACGAACTGGCGGGCGATCCGCTCTTCACCCTGTCGGAGGCCTCCGACCATGCGCTCGAGACCGATGTCCGCATCTACGCGCTCGCACCGTCGCGCTACTTCTTCCCCCTCAACCTCGAAGAGCTGGAGGGCGCGGCGGAGGCGACGGACGGCGAGTTCCACTCGATGTCCGACGAACGCGCCGTCGACCGGATCGTCACCTCGGTCCAGGAGACGGAGGCCAGGCTGACGGACGGACGTCTCGTCACGCTGTTCCACGACAAGCCGGTGGTCCCGCTCGTGGGCAGCGGGCTGGGGATCATCGCACTGCTGCTCCTGGCATGGAGGATGCGCCTGTGAACGACCTCGTCTTCAATCCGCTCCTGCCGTGGCCCGTGCTCGTCGCGATCGCCCTCGTCCTGGTCGCCGGCTGCGTCGTCCTCGCCGTGCGCACAGCCGGACGGCGGACCCAGTGGGTCCTGCGTGCGGCCGCGGTCGTCGTGCTGGCCCTCGCGTTCAGCCGTCCCGGCGTCCCGGTCACCGCTGTCACGGAGCGCAGCGAGGCGGCTCTCGATGTCTTCGTCGTCGTCGACGTCACCGCGTCGATGGTGGCCGAGGACTGGGACGGGGACGCTCCGCGCCTCGACGGCGTCGAAGAGGATGTCTCGGAGCTCATGGAGCAGGCGCCGGAGGCCCGCTACTCCCTCATCACCTTCGCTGCGACCAGCCAGACCGTCCTGCCGCTGACGACGGACGACACCGCCATGCGCTCCGCGCTCGACGTGCTGCGCCCCGAAGTGACGCTGTACTCCTCCGGCAGCTCGATCACGTCAGCGCGGGACCACCTCGTCGAGCGCCTGGAGAAGGCCGCCGAGGACCGTCCGGACAGCGCACGCCTCGTGTTCTACCTGGGGGACGGCGAACAGACGTCCGGCGACGAGCCCGCGCCGATGGACGGGGTCGCCGACCTCGTCGACGGCGGTGCCGTCTGGGGCTACGGGACGTCGGGCGGAGGACGCATGCAGGAGACCCGGGGGTACTGGAACGACGAGGAGACGGAGTACATCACGGACCCGTCGACGAATGCGCCCGCCGTCTCGACCATCGACGAGGGGAACCTCCAGGGCATTGCGGACGATATGGGCGTCGAGTACGAGCACCGCACCGCGGGTGACGCCGTCTCCTACGAGTTCCCCGATGTCGACCGGATCGTCCAGGAGAAGGAGGACACGACCCAGGCCGTCTCCGAGTTCACCTGGATCCTCTTCATCCCGCTCGTGGCCTGGCTCGCGGTGGAGGGCGTCTTCGTCGCGCGACGGATCCGGGGCCTGGGCCTGCTCTCCGGATCGAGGCGGTCGACATGAGCGCTCAGACCGATGCACCGCAGACCCGGCACCGAAGCTCCCGCGGCAGACTCATCGCCGCAGGCGCGGTCATCCTCGTCCTGCTGGCGGTCGCCGCGTGGTCGGGGCTCACCCACTGGCAGCTGGCGCGGGCGAGCGCGCAGTTCGAATCGGGCGACTACACCGCCGCGCAGGAGTCCGCGGATCGGTTCCTCGACATGAGCCCCTTCGAGCGCCACAAGGGCCACTTCGCGGCCGGCACCGCGCTCGCGGGCGACGGAGCGCTCGACGAGGCGGAGGCGGAGCTGGAGACAGCACTGTCCACCGCTCCCGCACGCGACGAGTGCGCGGTCCGGGTCAACCTCGCGCTCGTGCAGGAGGGGCAGGCCGACGCGTTCCGCGATGCCGACGACGTCGATGCGGCCAACGACCGCTACGACGCGGCGCGCACGACGCTCAGGGAGGCTCCCGAGGAATGCCGCCCCGACGGCTCAGGACAGGATGAGGAGATGGATTCCCAGGAGCAGCGGGTCGACGAATCGCAGGAGGAGATGAACAACCCCTCCTCCGGCGGCGAGGGCGGTGAGGAGGGCACCGACGGCGACGACGGGTCGGACGGCGGCGACTCCGAGGACGGAGACGGCGGCGACAGCGACTCAGCCGGCAGCGGCGGCGGTGAGGAGTCCCAGGACGGTTCGGGCGGAGACACGTCCGGCGAGGAGTCCGGGGAGAGCGACGAGCGCATGGAGGAGCTCGAGAAGCGCCGCCAGGAGTCGGAGGAGCGCCACTCGCAGACGAATGAGGGCGGCACCGGATCGGGGGTGCGGGAACCCGGTTCGAAACCGTGGTGAGTGTCCGTCACGTATGACAGCATGTGCGCATGGTCACAGACGATCCGATCCGGCTGCGCGCCGAACTGCAGACGTTCCCTCCGTACATCCCCGGGCGTGCGCCCGCCGACGTCGCCGGTCTCACCCCGTTCCGCCTGTCGTCGAACGAGAACCATCTCGATCCCCTCCCCGCGGTCCTCGAGCAGCTCGCCCGGCCGGGTTCCGGGCCCACCCGGTATCCGGATGACGCGGCCGTCGCACTGCGCCGCAGGATCGGCGAGGTGTTCGGGGTCTCGCCCGAACGGACGATCGTGACGACGGGGGCCTCGGAGCTCCTCGTCGCGGTCACGCAGATCACGTCGGACAATCGGACCGAGGCCATCTACCCGTGGCCGTCCTTCGAGATGTACCCGCAGGTGACCGGACTCGCCGGAGCGAAGCGCCACGCCGTGGACCTGCTGCCGGACGGTCGCCATGACCTCACGGCGATGGCCGACGCCGTCACGGATTCCACCGGCCTCGTGTTCCTCTGCTCCCCCAACAACCCCACGGGGCCCGTCCTCACGCACGCGGAGCTCACGGCCTTCCTCGCGCGCGTCCCGCCGCACGTCGTCGTCGCGCTCGACGAGGCGTACTGGGAGTTCGCGACCGACCCTGACGCCGCCCGCGGCCTCGAGCTGCTGGACTCCCACCCGAACCTCGTCCTCATGCGGACGTTCTCCAAGGCGCACGGGCTCGCCGGGATGCGCGTGGGATACGCGATCGCGCACGAATCGGTCATCGCAGGGCTCCTCAAGGCCGTCATACCATTCGGTGTGACGGAGGTCAGCCAGGCGGCCGCGCTCGTCTCCCTGGACCAGCACGACGAGGTGCTCGCCCGTGCCCGAGAGATCGCCGCCCAGCGCGATGCGTTCGCGGACGCACTCCGCGCCCAGGGGTGGAGCGTCCCGCAGGCGCAGGGCAACTTCGTGTGGCTCCCCCTGGGCGAGTGGTCCGACGCGTTCGAGATCGCGGCGAGCCGACAGGCGCTCGCCGTCCGCAACCTCGGCGCAGGTGTCCGCATCAGCGTCGGCCCGCAGGAGGCGCTCGACCGCGTCCTCGACGTGACCGCCGCCTTCCTGGAGGAGCACCCCGACCTCCCGCTCTGACCGCCGAGCGCTGACCCTCTCCACCCCGCATCGATCCACTCACAGAATCGTCCACCCACAAGGAGGACCATGTCCGACGAGCAGCCCCTGGGCCCCGCCGACTACAGTGCCACCCCGCGCTTCGCAGGACCGCCGACCTTCGGCCTCCTCCCCCGCCTCGACGAGGTCGAAGCGGCGCGTCCGGACGCGGACATCGACGTGAAGATCCTCGGAGTCCCGTTCGATGCGGGTGTGAGCTACCGTCCCGGAGCCCGGTTCGGCCCCGACCACATCCGGACCTCGTCGAAGCTCCTGCGGCCCTACAACCAGGCCGTCGACGTCCGCCCCTTCCACGCCCAGCAGGTCGCGGACTGCGGCAACCTGGGGGTGAACCCCTTCGACATCGAAGCCGCGATCACCGACGTCGAGCAGAACGCGGACGCGATGCGCGCCGACGGCGCGAAGCTGCTGACCCTGGGAGGCGACCACACGCTGGCGCTGCCGAACATCCGCTCCGTGCACCGGACCCACGGCCCGATCGCCGTGCTGCACTTCGACGCCCACCTCGACACGTGGGACACGTACATGGGAGCGCCGTACACGCACGGCACCCCGTTCCGCCGGGCGAGCGAGGAGGGCCTCCTCGACCTCAAGCGCTGCCTCCACGTGGGCATCAGGGGCCCGCTCTACGGCGAGGAGGACCTCGAGTCCGACAGCGTGCTGGGGTTCCAGGTGATCCGGTCGGATGACTTCGAGTTCCAGCCGCTGTCCCGGATCGTCGAGCGGATGCGGACACGACTGGGCGACGCACCCGTCTACCTGTCCATCGACATCGACGTGCTGGACCCCGCGGCGGCACCCGGCACCGGCACACCGGAGACCGGCGGCCTCACGAACCGCGAGCTCCTCAACGCGGTCCGCGGACTGGCGGGCCTCAACGTGGTGGGCGCGGAGATCGTCGAAGTTGCGCCCGCATACGACCACGCAGAGGTCACGGGCCTCGCCGCCGCTCAGCTGGGCTTTGAGATCCTGTCACTGTGGGCCGGTGCGAAGCAGGGGCGGACCGCGGTCGGCGGCCCCGTCGCGGAGCATCTGCGCTCGGAAGGAGACGCGCGATGAACGACCAGGCTCCCGCTGCCGACCAGGCTCCCCAGACCGACGAGGCGCACGCCAACGGCGGGCTCGCCGTCGTCGCGGCTCTGGCCGCGCACGGCGTCGACACGGTGTTCGGCATCCCCGGCACGCACAACCTCGAGTTCTACCGACACCTCGGCCGGTTCGGCATCCGCGCGATCACACCGCGCCACGAGCAGGGCGCCGGCTATGCCGCGGACGGCTACCACGTCGTGTCGGGACGTCCCGGCGTCGTCCTGACGACCTCGGGCCCGGGCCTCACCAACGTCATCACAGCCGCGGCGACCGCGTACGCGGAGTCGCGGCCCATGCTGATCCTGTCCCCCGGCGTGCCGACGGGACTGGAGCGGGCCGACGTCGGCATGCTGCACGAGACGAAGGACTCCTCCGGCGCGCTCAGCCACCTGCTGGTCGCGGCGCACCGCACGCGGACGGCCGAGGGCGCTGCCCAGGCCGTCGCGGACGCCTTCGCGCTGTTCGCCGGTTCCCGTCCCGGTCCCGTCCACATCGAGGTCCCGCTGGACGTGCTCGAAGGCGGGTGGCACGGCACGACGGCCGCCCCCTGGCCCCCGCGGTCGCGTCCCCTCGACGAGGACGCCGTGGACACCGCCGCCGAGGCCCTCGCCGGCTCCGTCCACCCGCTCATCATCGCGGGCGGCGGGGCACGCGGAGCCTCCGCGCAGATCACGGCTCTCGCCGAGGCGCTGGACGCACCCGTCGCGACGACGGCGAACGGCAAGGGCATCCTCGACGAGACGCACCCTCTGGCGCTCGGCGCGAACGTCCGCTGGCCGTCGGTCCAGCAGGCGTCGCGGGATGCCGACGTGCTGCTGGTCGTGGGCACGGAGATCGCCGATTCGGACCTGTGGGGCGGCCTCATCGGCGTCCAGGAGCAGTCCGGCGCTGACGACAGCTCGCAGACGGTGATCCGCTGCGACATCGACCCGGACCAGCTGCACAAGAACCTCCGCGGCGACGTGCTCGTCCTGGGCGACGCGCACTCCTTCACGGACGGACTCCTCGCACGCCTCGGCAGTCGCACCGGCGTGGGAACCGGCAGCGGCGCAGACAGCCGGATCCCCGCAGGCAGCCGCGAAAACGGAGCGGACCGCGCCGCGGCTCTGCGACGGGAGGTCGCGCGCGAATTCGACGCGACTCAGATCGGCGCCCGGGTCACAGCACTCGTGCAGGAGGCCGCGGGCCACGACGTCATCGTCTCCGGCGACTCCTCGCGCGTCACCTACGACGGGTCCGTCCACGCCCTCGTCGCCCGGACGCCGGATCAGCTGCTCTACATGCCCGGCTACGCGACGCTCGGTTACGGGATCCCCGCCGCGATCGGCGGTCGCCTCGCGGCACCCGATCGCCCTGTCGTGTGCATCGTGGGCGACGGCGCGGCGATGTTCGCGATCCAGGAGATCGTCACGGCGGTCGAACTGGCGCTGCCGATCCCCTTCGTGATCGTCGACAACGGCGGGTACGAGGAGATCGAGCACCAGATGGTGGAGCGCGGCATCAGCCCCTTCGCCGTCCGCCTCCATCGGCCGGACTTCGCACTGCTGGGCGAGTCCATGGGCGCGCGCGGGAGCACGGTCGGGCTCACGGACCTCGACGAGCACCTGCCGGATGCGATCCGGGCCGCCCTCGCCGCGGATCGGCCGACCGTCGTCCACGTCCGCGTCGACGCCTGATCCCCGTCCGGCCCGCCCTCCTCATCTGATACCTGACCGACCGGTACGCCGGTCCCGGAAGCGAACGGACTCCGAGCATGGATATCGCAGTCGTCCTCATCTACCTCGCCGCCATGATCGGCTTCGGCATCTGGGGGATGCGCCGCACGCGCAGCCAGGAGGACTACCTCGTCGCGGGCCGTCGCCTGGGTCCGCTCATGTACACCGGCACCCTCGCCGCCGTCGTGCTGGGCGGCGCCTCGACAGTGGGCGGCGTGGGCCTGGGCTATGAGTTCGGGCTGTCCGGCATGTGGCTGGTCTTCTGCATCGGCCTGGGCATCATCGCGCTAAGCCTCTTCTTCGCGCCGAAGATCCAGAGGCTGGAGATCTACACCGTCTCCCAGATGCTCGAGCTGCGCTACGGCCGCGGTTCGCGCCAGGTGTCGGGGATCATCATGTCCGCGTACGGGCTCATGATCGCCACGACCTCGACCGTGGCCTACGGCAGCATCTTCCACGCCCTGCTGGGCATCGACAGGATCCCCGCGATCCTGCTGGGCGGGTCCGTCGTCGTCATCTACTCGATGCTCGGCGGGATGTGGTCGATCACGCTGACGGACTTCGTGCAGTTCGTCATCCAGACGATCGGCATCTTCCTGATCCTCCTGCCCATCGTCATCGTGCAGGCGGGCGGGTTCTCAGAGATCGGCGCGACGCTGGGCCCGGACGCGTTCGACCCCGTGGCGATCGGCGGGTCGACGATCTTCACGTACTTCCTCATCTACACGCTGGGCCTGCTCATCGGTCAGGACATCTGGCAGCGCGTCTTCACCGCCCGCTCCCCCGGAGTCGCCCGCTGGGCGGGACTGTCGACCGGTCTCTACTGCCTGCTCTACGCCGTCGCCGGGGCACTCATCGGCACCGCCGCCCAGGTGCTGGTGCCCGGCATCGAGGTCAGCGACGATGTCTTCACCGCCGTGGTCGACCACTCGATGGCGCCTCTGCTCGCCGGCTTCGTGCTGGCCGCGGCGCTGGCCGCAGTCATGTCGACGGCCTCCGGTGCCCTCATCGCAGGCTCCACGGTGTTCCGCCAGGACGTCGTCGAGCAGTGGGGAGCGCGCAGGACCGGAGCGGCCCAGGACCTGGGCGGCGTCGACGAGTCCGCGGACCGGGTCGGAGCATCACGGATCTGGCTGGTCGTCTTCGGCATCGCGAGCATGGGGCTCGCCCTCGTCATGCCGAGCGTCGTCGAAGCGCTGACCGTCGCCTACAACATCCTGGTCGCGGGTCTGCTCATCCCGATCATCGGCGGTCTCGTGTTCCGCCGCGGGACGATCGTGGGCGTGCTGGCAGGCATGATCGCAGGCACCGTGACGACGGTCGTCATGATGATCGTCGCGGGGATCTTCGCGGATTCGCCGATCTACCTGGGCCTCGCCGCCTCGATCGTCGCCTACCTCGTGGGCTCGTTGGCCTCGCGCCCCACGCCGGAGCCCGTGCTGGCGGCCTGGGACGAGCGGCTGCGCCGCTGACAGCGGTTCAGCGGCTCTGACCCTGGTTCAGCGCCGCTGCCGGAGGGTCAGTCCGGCGATCATCGCGGCCACGAGCATGAGGACCGCCGCGATCGACGAGGTGACCACGACTCCGGAGTCGAAGGCGCTGCGGGCGGACTCGAGAAGATCCGCGGCTAGAGGGCCAGGCAGCGTGCCCGCCACCTCGACCGCGCCGCCCAGCGTCTCTCCCGCCGTGGTCGCGTCTGCGGCGGACACACCGTCCGGGACCTCGACGTGCGAGCGGTAGGCGGCTGTGAGCACGCTGCCCAGCACCGCGGTGCCCAGCACCGCGCCTCCTTCGTAGGCGGTCTCCGAGATCGCAGAGGCCGCCCCCGCCTTGTGGGCCGGCACCGCTGACAGGATCACGTCGTTCGAGATCGTCTCCGCCATACCCACGCCGGCGCCCAGGATCGCGAAGGCGATGAGCAGACCCAGGTCGGATCCGGCCTGCCCGCTCACCAGGATCACGCCGTAGCCCACGGCGTTCAGCACCAGACCGCCGGAGACGACGGTCGCGGGGGTGAACACCCGCACCAGCCAGACGGCGGCGAGCCCCGCGACCACGGTGACCGCGAGTCCCGGCAGCAGGAAGAGTCCCGCCTCCAGCGGACTGCGCCCGCTCACCAGCTGCAGATGCTGGGAGATGAAGAAGAGGAACCCGACCAAGGAGAACACGCTCAGCAGGTTCGCCGCCAGCGCTCCGCTGAACGCGGGGACGGTGAACAGCCGCACGTCGAGCATGGGACGCGGGCGCCGCAGCTGGCGGTGCACGAAGAGCGCTCCGCTCACCAGCCCCACGAGAACGGCCGCCGCCGAGGTCCCCGTCACCCCCGCGTACGCGACCTCCTTGACGGCCCACACGATGGGGGCCATCGTCGCCATCACGAGGACGATGCTCAGCGGGTCGATGGGGCTGGGGTCCGGATCCTTGGACTCGGGGATCAGCCACATGCCCAGCGCCAGGAGCGGGATGAGGACGGGCACGGCCAGCAGCAGCACGGAGCCCCACCAGAAGTGCTCGAGCATGACCCCGCCCACGATCGGGCCCAGCGCGGCACCGCCGGAGAATCCGGCTGCCCACACCGCGATCGCTGTGCGCCGCTCCGTGGGGTCGGTGAAGACGTTGCGGATGATCGACAGGGTCGCGGGCATCAGCATGGCCCCGAAGAAGCCCAGAGCGGCGCGCGCGGCGATGAGTGCGGCCGCGGTCGGCGCGAACGCTGCGAATGCGGACACGACGGCGAAGCCCAGTCCGCCGATCATGAGCAGCCTGCGCCGACCGATGGCATCGCCCAGGCTCCCCATGGGAACGAGGAGTCCCGCGAGCACCAGCGGGTACGCATCGACGATCCACAGCAGCTGCGCCCCGGACGGCGAGAGAGCTGCCGAGATCCCCGGCAGTGCGAACGCGAGGACCGTGTTGTCGACCGCGATGAGCAGCACCGGGAGCATGAGGACGGCGAGCGCGGCCCATCGCCTGCGCGTGGTCAGGGCGGGTGCGGTGCCGGTCGGGGTGCTGGTCGTCGTGGTGGTCGGTGCGGTGGCGGACATGATGCTCCGTCGTGAGGTGCGGAAGGCGGGCGGCGGCCCGGAACAGAACAATACCGTCCAGCCGGTACAGTGACTATGCGGGCTTCGTCACACAGTCCGCGCGCTTCCCCGTCAGGCCCACTCTGCCGTCCGATAGGGTCGCACCCATGACCACGGCACGCGAAGGGCTCCTCGATGCGCTCGAGGAGATCCTCATCGATGAGGGCGAGCGCGCAGCGACCCTGGACGCCGTCGCCGCCCGCGCACGCGTGTCCAAGGGCGGACTGCTCTACCACTTCGGGTCGAAGGCCGCGCTGTTCGAGGGGCTCATCGCACGTCTGCAGGATCGTGCGGAGGTCGATGCCCACGAGATGCGCGACGCACCGGAGGGGTCCGCCGCCCACTACGTGCGGACGTCCGCAGAGGTCGACTCCGCCTTCGACCGGACGCTGCTCGCAGCGCTGCGACTGTCCCTGGGCACCGATTCCCGCGTGACGGAGGCCCTCCAGGAGATCCGGGCCCGCTGGCTGCGCCTCATCGCCGACGACGTGGGTGATGACGACGTCGCCCGTGCGGTGCTGCTCATGGGAGACGGCCTCTACGCCGCATCGCTCGCGGTCGACTCCCCCACCGCGGCTCTGGGCACCACGGACGCGGACCGCCACGCCGGAGCCCTCCTGCGCGTCGTCGACCGCCTGCGCGCTCGACCCCGCTGAGGCGCGGACCGCAGGCGGCCCGATTCCGCAGCACCAGCCGTTCTGCAACCCCAGCCGTTCCACGCCCCCGACCGATCATCCGCTCTCTGGAAGGACCCGCCGTGTTCGTCGAGAACCACGCCCCCGCACCACCTCCGGCCCATGTGCTGGGAGCACTCGCCAGGACCTCCGTCTCGACGCTGGGCCACCTCACGGACTTCGGATTCCCGACCGGGCTGACCCCGCTGTACCGTCCTCTGGCGTTCGTGGGCCCGGCAGTCACGGTGAAGATCCCCCACATCGATCACACCGCCGTCCACATCGCCATCGACTCGCTGCGACCCGGCGACGTCCTCGTGATCGACCAGTCCGGCGACGATACGCGCTCGTGCTTCGGCGGCATGGGCAGCTACGCCGCACAGGCGAAGGGCGCCGTGGGCGCAGTCCTCTCCGGACCCGTCAACGACGTCCGCGAGGTCACCGAGCTCGGGTTCCCCGTCTACTCCCGCGGCACCGCAGCGCACACCACACGACTGCTCGGGCTCGAGGGGAGCGTCAACGTCCCCGTCTCGATCGGCGGCGCCGTCATCAGGCCCGGAGACATCGTCTTCGCCGATTCCGACGGACTCGCGGTGCTCCCGCCCGGATCGGCAGAGGACCTCGCGGCGCTCCTCGCGGAGAAGGAGGCGGCCGAGCCCGAGCAGAAGCGACGGATCGATGCGGGCGCGTCCCTCGCTGACCTCAGCGGAGCGCGCGCGCTCTTCGAGCGCGCCGCAGGCAGGGGGTGAGCGCCGTGGGAGACGTCATGGTCCTGGTCCACACCGGCATCTCGATCGCTCTGATCGTCCTGCTCATCATGGGCGCCCGGCTCAACGCCGTCATCGCTCTCCTGGCCGGCTCCATCTACCTGGGCCTCGCCGCGGGGCTCGGGTTCACCGGCACCACGGAGGCCCTCGCCACCGGGTTCGGCGACATCATGGCCGAGGTCGGCCTCATCATCGCCATGGGTGTCCTCATCGGATCCCTGCTCGCATCGATGGGCACCCTCGAGAACATCGTCGATCGACTCCTGGCACTCTTCACACCGAAGCAGCTCCCCTACGCCGCCGGTCTCACGCTCACCGTCTTCTTCCCGGTGATCTACGGCGATGTGCTCCTCGTCCTCATGGCTCCGATCGTGCGCTCGCTCGCACCACGGCTGGGCCCAGGCGGCCTGGCCAAGATGTGCACCGCGCTGGCGATCGGCATCAACGTCGGCCTCGTCTTCGTCGTCCCCGGTGCTGCGGCGATCGCGATCGCCGGACTGCTGGGCGTGCCGCTCGGCACCATGCTCTTCGCCGGACTGCTCCTCGCCCTGCCCACCGCGGTGCTCACGATGCTCGTGTACAACCAGCTCCTCCGGTTCGGACTGTGGAACCCGGAGAAGGACGAGCTCGTGGGCCTCGGCGACGTCGAGGCCGACTCGTCCGCGGACGACCCGGAGGCGGGCCGTACGGGCACTCACGGCGACGCGGGGACCACGAGTGGCGCACAGACCATGAGTGGCGAGGCGACCACGGGTGGCGCGGCCGCCTCCGACGCGGCTGTCGCGACGAGGGCACCGCTGCGGATCTCGCTGCTGCCGATCGTCGTCGCCGTGCTGCTCGTCGCCGCCGGAGTCGTGGCCGACATGGTCGGTGCCGGCGAGGGAGTCCTCGGATTCGTCGGCGATCCGGTCATCGCGATCTTCGCCGCACTCGTCCTCGCATATCTCCTGGCGTGGAGGACGCTCGGTCGCACGAGGGCCGATGACGCCATCGGCACGGGCTTCCGCGAGTCCGGCATCGTCCTCATCATCACCGGCGCCGGCGGCTCGCTCGCCGCGGTCATCGGGCAGACAGGTCTGGAGGACATCCTCGGCGGCTACTTCTCCGCCGGCGCCTTCGCCCCTCTGCTCATCGCCTGGGGAGTCGCCGCGATCCTCCAGATCGCGCTGGGCTCCGCCACGGTGGCGATCATCACCGCAGGCGGCATCCTGGCCCCCATCATGTCCACGCTCGACGTGCCGACCGTGCTCGTCGCGCTGGTCGCCTCGTCCGGCGCACTCTTCGGCATGCAGCTCAACAGCAACTTCTTCTGGATCTTCCAGCCTCTGCTGCGCCTGACCACACTCGGGACCCTCAAGACCCTCACCCTGCCGATGTGCATCGCCTCCGTCATCTCCCTCGGACTCATCATGCTCGCGAGCCTCGTCGTGTGAGGAGCCCTGCGACGCGCAGCGGCCCGGTGGAGGACGTCCTCCACCGGGCCGCTGCGCTCCTGAGCGCAGGTGCGCCGCTCCTGGTCAGAGCGCGAGGCGGTCCCGCTCAGTACTCGACGACGACGCGTCCGTCGATCTTGCCGTGCCTCATCTCATCGAGGATCGCGTTGATGTCGCCCAGCGGCCGCTTCGTGAACGTCGGGTGGATCTTGCCGGCCGCATAGAAGTCGAGCGCCTCGACCATGTCCTGGCGCGTGCCGACGATCGAGCCGCGGATCGTCAGCCCCTTCAGGACGATGTCGAAGATCGGGGCCGGGAACTCACCGGGCGGCAGCCCGTTGAAGACGATCGTCCCGCCGCGGCGGGTCATCCCGATCGCCTGGCCGAAGGCGTCCTTGTGGACTGCGGTGACGAGTACGCCGTGGGCGCCGCCGATCGCCTCCTGCACGGCTGCGGCGGGATCACCGTCCATCGCGTTCACGACGACCTCCGCGCCGTGCTTCTTCGCGAGCGCCAGCTTGTCGTCCGCGATGTCGACCGCGACGACGCGCAGTCCCATGGCGACCGCGTACTGGACTGCGATGTGTCCCAGGCCGCCGATCCCGGAGATGACGACCCACTGGCCGGGGCGCGCCTCCGTCCGCTTGAGCCCCTTGTACACCGTCACACCGGCGCACAGCACCGGGGCGATCTCCGCGGGATCCGATCCTTCCGGGATGATCGCGGCGTACTGGGCGTCGACCAGCATGTACTCGCCGAACGACCCGTCCGTGGAATAGCCGCCGTTCTGCTGCTGCTCGCACAGCGTCTCCCATCCCTGGCGGCAGTGCTCGCACTCGCCGCAGGCCGACCAGAGCCACGCATTGCCGACCATCTGGCCCACCTCGAGGTTCGTGACGCCCTCGCCCAGCTCCTCGACGATGCCCACGCCCTCGTGGCCCGGCACCAGCGGCAGCTTGGGCTTCACCGGCCAGTCCCCCTCCAGCGCGTGGAGGTCCGTGTGGCAGACGCCGGTGGCGATGACCTTCACCAGTGCCTGGCCCCGTCCGGGTGTGGGCTTCTGCGTCTCCCCCACTGTCAGTTCGTGTCCGAAGTCTTCGACGATCGCTGCCTGCATTGCGTTCATGGTCCTGCTCCTTGTGTGTCGCTCTTCTTCGAGTGGTTCAGGGGTTTGGAACATGGCGGGGCCGGGCGGCGGACCGCCCGGCCCCGGATGCTGCGTGAGTGTGCTGCGGCGTCAGCGCTGCAGGATCAGAAGAAGCCCTGCGCGTTGTCGCTGTAGCTCACCAGCAGGTTCTTGGTCTGCTGGTAGTGGTCGAGCATCATGAGGTGGTTCTCGCGGCCGATGCCGGAGGACTTGTACCCGCCGAACGCGGCGTGCGCCGGGTAGGCGTGGTAGTTGTTCACCCAGACGCGACCGGCCTGGATCTGGCGCCCCGCCCGGTAGGCGGTCGTGCCGCTGCGGGCCCACACGCCGGCGCCCAGCCCGTAGAGGGTGTCGTTCGCGATGCCCATCGCGTCGTCGTAGTCCTTGAACTGCGTCGTCGCGACGACGGGACCGAAGATCTCCTCCTGGAAGATCCGCATGTCGTTGGTCCCCTCGAACACCGTGGGCTTCACGTAGAACCCGCCGGACAGCGCACCGCCCAGATCGACGGCCTCACCGCCCGTGAGGATCTTGGCACCCTCCTGCTTGCCGATGTCCAGGTAGGACATGATCTTCTCGAACTGGTCGTTCGACGCCTGCGCACCCATCTGGGTGTCGGTGTCGAACGGGTCGCCCTGCCTCGTCGCCTTCACCCGCTCCAGCGCGTCCGCCATGAAGCTGTCGTACATGCTGGACTGGATGAGTGCGCGCGACGGGCACGTGCAGACCTCACCCTGGTTGAGGCTGAACATCGCGTAGCCCTCGAGCGCCTTGTCGTAGAAGGCGTCCTTCTCCTGGGCGATGTCGTCGAAGAAGATGTTCGGGCTCTTGCCGCCCAGCTCCAGCGTGACGGGGATGATGTTCTGCGACGCGTACTGCATGATGAGGCGGCCGGTGGTCGTCTCACCCGTGAACGCGATCTTGGAGATCCTCTTGTTCGAGGCGAGCGGCTTGCCCGCCTCCGCACCGAAGCCGTTGACGATGTTCACGACGCCCGCCGGGATGAGGTCCGCGAGCAGCTCCATGAGGAAGAGGATCGAGACCGGCGTCTGCTCCGCGGGCTTGAGGACGACGCAGTTGCCTGCGGCGAGCGCCGGTGCGAGCTTCCAGACCGCCATGAGGATGGGGAAGTTCCAGGGGATGATCTGGCCGACCACGCCCAGCGGCTCGTGGAAGTGGTAGGCGACGGTGTCCTCGTCGATCTGCGACAGGCCGCCCTCCTGCGCTCGGATCGCACCGGCGAAGTAGCGGAAGTGGTCGATCGCCAGCGGGATGTCCGCGGCGAGCGGTTCGCGGATCGCCTTGCCGTTGTCCCACGACTCCGCGACCGCGATCTTCTCGAGGTTCTCCTCCATCCGATCCGCGATCTTGTTCAGCAGCTGTGCGCGCTCTGCCGGTGTCGTCCTGTTCCAGGTGGTCTTGGCCTTGTGCGCCGCATCGAGGGCCAGCTCGATGTCCTCCGCCGTGGATCGTGCGACTTCGGTGAACACCTTGCCGGTCACCGGGGTGATGTTCTCGAAGTACTCGCCCTTGGCCGGCGGCGTCCATTCACCGCCGATCCAGTTCTCGTAGCGGGGCTTGAAGTCGACGAGGGCTCCGGATGTTCCGGGGTGTGAGTAGACGGCCATGTCAGCCTCCTCCTTCTGCACGTCGCTGTGCATTCGAGTGCCCCGGCGGCGGTCGTGGGAACCTGCCCGATCCGCCGGGCTGTGATTCCACACTAGAAGGCACCACGTTGCACGGACGTTGCGTGGATCACACCGACCGCAGCGGCCACCTCAGCAGCGTCAGCAGCGGTCGCCCCATCGGCGTCACCAACGGTCGCCTCGGCGGCATCAGCCCGCGCCGAGCTCCGCCTCGATCGCATCCAGACGCGCGACGGCGGCCGCCCGGCGGATGTCATCCGCGGGCAGCAGCTGCAGAGCGAGCATCCACGCGTCCTGATCGTCCTGGGCGTCCTGCCGTCGCAGGTAGGTCCAGAGGAGGTCGTGGTCGGCGAACTGCATGACCGCCTCGCGCAGCTCCGCAGACAGCACGGAGCGGATCCGCTCCGCCTCCGGTGCGGACGACGGAGGCAGGACCTCGCCCCGGCAGAGTCGGACGGCGCGGTCGACGTCGCCGTCCGCGAGCGCGTCGCGGGCCGCCCGCGCATCCGTGAGCGGCGGCCGTTCGCCGCCGTCTGCGGACACCAGGCGGTAGGGGCGCGACGCGAGCTCGATGGAACCGGCCGAGGCCTCCGCGAGCACCCGGCGCAGCCGGTGCATCTCGACCCGGACGGTCGCCGCCTCCGGCACTTCGGTGTAGACCATCTCGCCCAGCTGCGGCCCGGTGAGTCCGTCGTCGTGCCAGTCGAGCAGGGTCAGGATCTCCGCGTGCCGCAGGCCGATCTGCTGTTCCCGCCCGCCGCTCATCAGCGCGGGTGCGCCCGGTCCGGTGACCCGGACGACGGGTCCGGCAGCGTCTGCCTCGGGCTGCGCCGCATGCGCCGTCCGGATCCCCGAGACGGGGAAGCCGGCTCCACCCGCGTCTCCCGCGTGCGAGGTGCCGGTCACCACGAGCGCCTCCCGCGCCTCGGCGATGGTCGCCTCCGGTGACGGGGCCGGCAGCTGGGCTGCGAGCTCCGCCTCGATCGCCGCGGCGGCGGCCGTGAGGAGCGGAAGGCTGAGCGGGGACACCGCCTCCGATCCTCCGGTGATGTCGAGGACCCCCAGGAGAGCACGGGTGTGCGGATCCATCAGCGGCACGGCCGTGCAGCTCCACTCGCGCACGGAGGGTGAAAAGTGCTCCTCGCCGACGACGGCCGCGGGCTCCCCGGTGGCGACGACGATCCCCGGTGCCGAGGTGCCCATGCCGGTCTCTGACCAGTCGGCGCCGACGGCGAATCCCATCGATTCGGAGCGTCGCAGCGCGGAGTGGTCGCCCTCGACCCACAGGAGGCGTCCCTGCGCATCGCCGATCGCGACGACCAGACCGGTGTCCCGCGCGGGTTCGATGAGGAGGCGGCGGACGATCGGCAGCGCGTTCGCCAGCGGCCCCTCGCTGCGCAGGCGGGCGAGTTCGTCCGGATCGATGCCCATCGACGCGGCTTCCCGACCCGTCGGCGGCAGTGCGCCCAGCGACCGCTGCCATGATTCCGTGACGATGCTGCGCACGGTGTTCAGGCCGGTCTCCGAGGCGCGTGCGGACAGCCGCCCGAACGCGCGCGTCACCTCACGCTGATACTCGCGGGCGAGGTACTCCGCGCCCGACGAAGAAGCCTTCTTCATGTTCGCGGCCTTTCGCGTACGGATCCGCCGGTCGCGTCACTGCGATCGGCCGGATGCGAGCCCCTCCGGGATGATGCGAACACTAGTCGACTTCGGGTGAGGCTTCCAGGCGCCGTCCATCGCGCAGCCGCGTCAGGAGCGGCGTCAGGCGGTAGGGCACCATCGTCCGCATCGAGATCAGCGTCCGGGTGCGCTTCACCCCGCGGATCGCGAGGATCCGCCCCGCGACCCGGTAGAGGTCATCGGCATCGCGGGCGACGACCTGGATGAGGGTGTCGCCGGGGCCTGTGATGCCGATGACCTCGAGGACTTCGGGGACCTGCGACAGTGCCTCCCCCACCTCGTCGAGGCGGCGCTGCTTGAGGTTCGCGAGCACGTATGCGCGCAGGGGGTACCCCAGGGCTGCGGGGTCGATGCGGTGGTCGCTGGGGTGCAGCGCCTCCTCCTCGAGGCGGTTCATCCGCGCGTGCACCGTGTTCCGGGCGACGCTCAGGCGGTGCGCGAGCCCTGCGATCGTGGAACGAGGGTCCGCCACGAGTGCCAGGAGGATCTTCGCGTCCAGGGCGTCGCTCAGCCTGCGCCGACGGCGCGGCGGCATCGGGTCCGACGCGGTTCCGTCTCCCACAGCGGGTCTCCTGTTCATCGAATCCATCAGCGTGCGCCCATTCCGGCACTCTCATTCTGAGCATACCGCTCACTTCTACAGAGCAGGGTTGAGCACTCTGCACCTTCGTGGTTGTGTGGCTCACACGTCGAGGGCAACCGCATCGGCACCTGCACGACACACCCCGTCTGCACAGCATCCGGACGATCCGTCCACCTTTCGCCGGCACACCCACCGGCGGCCCCACGGGCCCTCGGACCAGTTCGTCGTTCGCCACCGGAGGCAGATCGTGCATTCTCACCCCAACTCTCAGACCCACGGGGCAGCCACCCCTGCAGTGCCCACGCACGCAGCCGCCCCCGTGTCGGTCGACCCGGCACTCCTCGAAGAGATCCACCGCAGGGTCCTCTGGCTGTCGACGTCGATCATCCACCACGCCAACCGTGTCCGCCCCAACCTGAGCGGGCTCAAGGTCGGCGGCCACCAGGCGTCCTGCGCATCGATCGCGTCGATCATGACCGCACTCTGGTTCACGACGCTGACCCGCGATGACCGCGTGAGCGTCAAGCCGCACGCGGGTCCCGTCTGGCACGCGATCAACTACCTGCTGGGCGAGCTCGATGAGAAGCACCTCACGACGCTGCGCCAGTACGGCGGTCTCCAGTCCTACCCGAGCCGCTCGAAGGACCCGGTCCCGGCGGACTACTCGACGGGCTCCGTGGGGATCGGCGCGACGGCTCCGATCTGGGGCGCCGTGGCCCGCCGCTACGTGGACTCCGTGCTGCGGCCCGTGGGCAGCGGCCGGCAGTACTCACTCGTCGGCGACGCCGAACTGGACGAGGGCGCGATCTGGGAGGCCGTGATCGACCCCGAGGTCAAGCACCTGGGCGAGATCGTGTGGATCGTCGATCTCAACCGCCAGTCGCTGGACCGAGTGGTCCCCGACATCGCCGCCGGCCGCATCGAGGCGATGTTCGACGCCGCGGGCTGGCAGGTCCTGCCCGTGAAGTTCGGGGCGCTCCTCGAAGAGCTGTTCACCCGGCCCGGCGGTCCCGAGCTGCGCGCGCGCATCGTCTCAATGTCCAATCCGGAGTACCAGCGGCTGCTGCGGTGCGACCCGCAGGAGCTGCGCGACCGGCTGCCCGGCGACGGGCCCGACGGCGGTGCGGAGGCTCTGCGCGGACTCATCGAGACGCTCGATGACGTTACCCTCACCGCGGCGATCCGCAACCTGGGCGGGCATGACATCCCCACCCTCCTGGACGCCTTCGCCCGGATCGACGACACACGCCCCACCGTCATCATCGCCTACACGATCAAGGGCTACGGGCTGCCGAGCTCCGGGCATCCGCAGAACCACTCCGCCCTCATCAGCCAGGAGGAGTACGAGGAGTTCGCCGTCCAGTCCGGCCAGGACCCCGCGAGCCCCTGGTCGCGCTTCTCACCGGACAGCGCCGAGGGGCGAGCCGTCGCAGAGGCAGCGCAGCGCCTCACCCGACCCGACTTCCCTCCGGCCCCCGAGCCGGAACCGCTCCTGGACCTGGGGCGCCCGCACCGCGGCACGTCGTCGTCCCAGGCAGCGCTGGGCCGGGTGCTCATGGACCTCAGCCGGCAGTCGCCGGACACCGCTCGTCGCGTCGTCACGGTGAGCCCTGATGTGTCGTCGACGACGAACCTCGGCGGCTGGGTCAACAAGGTGGGAGCGTGGAGCGCCTCGCAGGCTCCGAACTGGTTCGCGGACGACAAGGAGACGATCCTCCACTGGAACGAGTCCCCGCACGGGCAGCACATGGAGCTGGGCATCGCGGAGACGAACCTCGTGGGACTCCTGGGTGAGCTCGGTGCGACGTGGAGCCGCTGGGGCGAGCCGCTCTATCCGATCGGCGTCATGTACGACCCGTTCGTCAATCGTGCACTGGAGCCGTGGACGTTCGGCATGTACGCGGGCGGCCAGTCGATCCTCGTCGGCACGCCGTCCGGTGTGACCCTCGCCCCGGAGGGCGGAGCACACCAGTCGAACACGACGCCGTCGACGGGCATCGAAGTGCCCGGGCTGCTCGCGTACGAACCGGCCTTCGCGCAGGACGTCGAATGGACGCTGCTGCACGCCATCTCCCAGCTGGGCAGGGTCGGCGGGCGATCGTCGTACCTTCGGCTCTCGACCCGGGGGCTCGACCAGTCACGTGCCGAGGTGCCCGCGGATCCGGCGGCGCGGAAGCGTCGCCGGGACCAGGTGGTCGCCGGCGGGTACCTCCTGCGTGCCGCGGAGGATCCGACGGTGACGCTCGTCGGCATGGGCGCGATCATGCCCGAGGTGCTGGATGCCGCCGACCGCCTGGACGAGCAGGGTATCGCCGCGGACGTCGTCTGCGTGACGAGCCCCGGGCAGCTGTTCCGCGCGCTGCAGAGCGTGCGGCGACCGGAGCAGCAGGCGGAGCACGCATGGATCCTCGATCAGGTGTTCCCCACGTCGCGTGCCAGGCCCATGGTGACCGTGCTCGACGGGCACCCGCACACGCTGTCCTTCCTCGCGACGATCAACCGCGTGGAGCACGTCGGTCTGGGCGTCAGCGAGTTCGGCCAGTCGGGCGATGTCCCGGACGTGCACCGGCATCACGGGATCGACGCGGATTCCATCGTGCGGTCGGCACTGGACGCCGCGCGACGCTGATGACGTGAACGTGCGAGGAGGGGGAGGCCCCGTCAGGGCGATGCGCTGACGGGGCCTCACTCATTCACCGAGGATGTGAGTGCGGATCGCGTCTCCGATGGTCCTCATATGGTGCTCGACCACGACCCTCGTGCCGTCCGGTCCCGCATCCGCCCCAGGTGGCCAATTGGCGCCGACGGCGTACGCCACTCCCCCGCCCGGACCGGTCACGATCCCGGCATCCACGCGGACGCCCGAGTCGTGGCCGGTCTTGTGGCGCAGGAGCACGCCGCCGTCTGCGTCTGTGTGCGCCAGCGGGTCGAGGTGGAGGCCGCCCGACACCATCGATGTGTCCACTCCCGCTGCCAGGTGGGCGAGGACCTGCGCGGACGCCTCGCCGGAGACCGCTTCCCCCGCATGGAGCATCGCGAAGAGGCGCGAGAGCTCCCGTGCGGTTCCGCATGAGGGCGCCCACGGGTGGGCATCCGTCCGCTCGTCGCGGATGACGTCGAGGAAGGATGTGTCGACGAGGCCGAGGCGCCCGGACCGTGCGCGGACGGCGTCGAGTCCGCAGAGGTCGGTGAGCGCATTCGTCGTGAGGTTGTCGCTGACCGCGCCGACCAGCAGGCAGGCGTCCGCGACCGTGATCGTCCTGTCGCGGAAGAGGTGCAGCAGTCCGGAATCGGCGACCTCGTGCTCCGGGCTGATCGACAGACGCGCAGCAGGGTCGATCCGACCGTCGGCGATGCGGGCGGCGACCTCGAGCAGCAGGAAGACCTTCCCGACGCTCGCCGTCGCGAGCACCCGGTCAGGTTCGTGCAGCAGCAGCGGCGCCCCCGTGCGCAGGTCGGTCACATCGATCGACCAGGCGACCGGGACCTCGGCGGCATCGCTGCTGAGGTGGGTGGGAGGCTCGGGAAGAGATTCGTCGAACGGATACGCATCCATGGCGCCAGCGTATGCGGACCGCTCGCCGGATGCTTTCGGACATGCGAAAGCCCCCGGTGCGAGCACTGTGCTCACCACCGAGGGCTTCCGAGGGATGTGGAGATGGCGGGAATCGAACCCGCGTCCGCCGACTCATCGCTGGGTCTTCTCCGGGCGCAGTCCGTGAAGAGTTTCTTAGGTCCTGGTCACCGCACGAACACGTAGACCAACGGACGGAGTCGAGTAAGAGTCCCGCTGACACCCTCGACGAATGTCAACAGCAGTGGCTTTCTAGCTGACGCCAGAATCCGGGGCGAAAGCTACCCCGGGCTGACGGATTCGCTCAGCTCGCTGTCAGGCAGCGAGGGCGAAATCGGTGCGAGTTTTGGATTCAGCACCTATTGGTTTGCAGAGGACATTAACGAGTTGACTCTGCATTCTCGGCCCGCTTCTCCCGGCTCAACAGCCGGCGTCGAAACCGATCATCCCCCTATTCAGTTGCCAGAGGCCCCACCCGAAGGCGGTGGCCCGACACCGTCCATCACTGGTCGGAACCAGATCCGGATGCTTCACTGTACACCCACAACACGAGGTGCACCATCGCTATTCCCCGCGACGGACCTTGTCCTTCATCGCGCGCTCCGCTTCGCGCTTGTCCTGCTTCTCACGCAGCGCCTGGCGCTTGTCCCAGTCCTTCTTGCCGCGCGCGATCGCGATCTCGACCTTCACCCGCGACCCGTCGAAGTAGAGCTCGAGCGGGATGAGCGTGTGCCCGGCCTCCCGGATCTTCTGGGAGATCCGCAGGATCTCCGTCTTGTGCAGTAGCATCTTGCGGCGGCGGCGCGCGGAGTGGTTCGTCCAGGTCCCCTGCGTGTACTCCGGGATGTACGCGTGCTCCAGCCACGCCTCACCCTGGAAGATCAGGCCGAACCCGTCGGTGAGGTTCGCACGGCCCTCACGCAGCGACTTCACTTCCGTCCCGGTGAGGACGAGACCCGCTTCGAAGGTCTCCTCGATGTGGTATTCGTGGAGCGCCTTGCGGTTGCGCGCGATCGACTTGCGAGTGGGTTCCCTCCTGCTCGCCTGGTCCTTCGACATGGTCCCTCCTCTCCTGAATGGCGCGTGCGCAGACTGATGCTTGCGAACGCTCCAGTCTAGCGCAGGGTCAGGAGATCCAGTCCATGGGGTCGACGTACTCGCCGTCCTGCATCACCTCGAAGTGGAGGTGGCAGCCGGTCGACGAGCCGGTCGTGCCCGCCAGTGCGACCGCGTCGCCCTGGCTCACGCTCTGACCGGGGGTCACGAGGTTGCGCGTGTTGTGGTTGTACGTCGTCGCGATGCTCGCGCCGTTGGACTTGCCGTGCGAGATCACGACGCGGTTGCCGTACCCGCCGGCGCTCCCGCTGGAGACGACGGTGCCATCGGCCGAGGCGTAGACCTCCGTGCCGCACGGCACGCCGAAGTCTGTGCCCGAGTGGAGCCTGCGCACACCGGCGATCGGGTGCACGCGCCATCCGAACTGCGACGTGATCGGGTGGTCGGGGGCAGGATTCCTCAGGAACCCCTCGCCGGGCAGGCTCCTGCTGCCGTCGCCGTTGTCCTCCTGCCACTCACGGATCTCGTCCGCCAGCCGCTCCTGCTCCTCCTTCTGGCGCTCGAGCTCCTCGGCCGTCTCAGCCTGGTTGTCCTCGATCGTCTTCGCAGCGGAGTCCTTCTGCGACACGAGGGAGTCCAGTGCGTCCTTCGCATCTGTGGCGGCGCGCTCCGCGGCCTCCTTCTCGAGGACGACCTCTGCGGCCTCGTCCTTGAGGTCGGAGATCTCCTCGGAGACTGCATCGAGCCGGTCCTGGTTGTTGATGTTCGCGGCCCGGCGCTCACCCAGCCGGGTGATCGTGCGCTGCTGGCCGCGCACTGCGGAGTCCACGCGCGTGAGGCCGTCCAGCCCGTTGTCGCTCTCCGTCATCTGCAGGAGCATCGCGACATCGCTCGTCACACCGGAGTTCTGGTAGGCCTTGCGCGCGACCCCGACGACGGACTTCTCCGACTCCTCAATCCGGTCCGTGCCGCTGTCGATCTCCTCGCGCAGCTCCTCCTCCGCGTTCTCCGCGGAGGTGAGCCGGGCGCCCAGCTCCTCGTCCTTGCGCTTCGCCTCGTCGAGTTCATCCGTCGCAGCATCGACGGCGTCCTCGGCGTCGGGCATCTGCGATTCCGCGTCCTCCATCTCTGCGACGACGCGCGCGAGCTCCTCACTGAGCCCTTCGTGCTCCCGCTGCAGCTCGTCGACCCGTTCGTCGACGGATTCCTTCTCATCCGCTGGGCTCGCCGCACCCGGGGAGGCCGGTGCGAGCATGACGAGGGCGAGGAGGATGGCGACGAACGCGAGGACCCGACGACGGAACGGAACGGTGCTCTGTTTCACGGAGCCGATCACACCTTCATATAGCGACGGAGGGTGAGCCAGGACGATGCGCCGGCCATGATGACGCCGACTGCGATGAGGATGGGGGTCACGACTGCCACGTCGCCCACGGTCACGAGGTTCACCCCGGCCATGCGGGACTGGAGCCATCCGGACACACCGAAGTGTACGCCGACGCCCAGCACGATTCCCGCAAGGACGCTTCCCAGGGCCGCTGCGAGGATCCCCTCGAGGATGAAGGGCAGCTGGATGAAGAGGTTCGATGCGCCGACCAGTCGCATGATGCCCGTCTCCCGGCGTCGTGTGAACGCGGACAGTCGGATGGTCGTCGCGATGAGCAGGACCGCGCACAGCGTCATGATCCCGGCGATCCCCACGGCGGCCGCGGTGGCGATGTTGAGGATCCTGAAGAGCTGGTCGAGGAGCCGGTTCTGGTCGACGACCTCCTCCACGCCCGGGGTGGCGGAGAAGTACTCGTTGATGATCCCGTACTGCTCCGGATCGTCGAGCTGGATGCGGAATGACTCCTGCATCTGGTCCTGGGGCACGGTGCCCTCCAGGCTGGTGCCCTCGAACTGCTCCTCGAAGAGTCGGTGGGCGGTCGCCTTGTCCTCGAAGTGCACCTCTTGGACGTAGTCGTCGAGATCGGGCGATCCCAGTGCGGCCTCGATCGCGTCCTTCTGCTCCTGGGTGGCCTCACCGTCCGCGCAGGTGGGCGCCTCCGAATCGGGCGGGCACAGGAACACTGCGACCTGCACGCGGTCGTACCAGTAGTCCTTCATCCCGCCGATCTGCATCTGCAGGAGGATCGCGGCGCCGATGAACAGCAGCGAGACGAAAGTGACGAGGATGACCGAGATGATCATCGAGAGGTTCCGGCGCAGACCGGACAGCACCTCGGAGAAGATGAAGGAGGTCTTCACGCCTGCGTCACCTCCGGTCGGTAGCCGCCCACTTCGTCGCGGACCATCTCGCCGCCCCGCAGCTCGATCACGCGCCTGTTCATCGAGTTGACGATCGAGGAGTCGTGGGTCGCCATGAGCACGGTCGTGCCGAAGCTGTTGATGCGCGTGATGACGTCCATGATGTCCTGGCTGGTCGCCGGGTCCAGGTTGCCGGTCGGCTCGTCCGCGAGCAGGATCCCAGGCTTGTTGACGACCGCGCGGGCGATCGCCACGCGCTGCTGCTCGCCGCCGGACAGTTCGTGCGGATACCGCTTCTGCTTGCCGTCGAGGCCGACCGTCTCGAGCACGTCGGGCACCAGAGTGGAGATCGCGGCCCGCGACTTCCCGATCACGTGCAGCGCGAACGCGACGTTGTCGAACACGTTCTTGTTGGGCAGCAGCCGGAAGTCCTGGAAGACGGTGCCGATGCCGCGCCGCAGGTGGGGCACCTTCCAGCTGGGCATCCGGGCGGTCTGCGTGCCGGCCACGGTGATGCGGCCGCGGGTGGGCACCTCTTCACGCAGCACCAGGCGGATGACGGTCGACTTCCCCGATCCCGAGGCCCCCACGAGGAACACGAACTCCCCCGCATCTGCGGTGAAGGACAGGTCGCCGAGGGCAGGAGCCACCCGGTGGTCGTAGGACTTCGCGACCTTGTCGAACGTGATCACACATGCTCCGGGGCTGAAGAGGAAGAGGGACACGGACGCAGGGCGTCCACGCTCACTCTAGAGGCGCGGGGCAGCCCTCGTCGCGTTTCCCCAGGCACTCCCGCGTGTCGGGGATCAGTCCTCGGATTCGGCGGCCATCTCCTGCTCCTTGCGCCAGCGGATGCCGGCCCGCAGGAACCCGTCGATCGCTCCGTCGAAGACGTTCGAGGGGTTGTTGACCTCGTGGTTCGTCCGCAGATCCTTGACCATCTGGTAGGGGTGCGTGACGTAGGAGCGCATCTGGTCGCCCCAGCTCGCCTTGATGTCGCCGGCGAGCTCCTTCTTCTGGGCGTTCTCCTCCTCCTGCTTCAGCAGGAGCAGGCGTGACTGGAGGACGCGCATCGCGGCGGCGCGGTTCTGGATCTGCGACTTCTCGTTCTGCATGCTCACGACCACACCGGTCGGCACGTGGGTGATGCGCACGGCGGAGTCCGTCGTGTTGACCGACTGACCGCCGGGGCCCGATGAGCGGTAGACGTCGATGCGCAGATCGTTCTCGTCGACGTCGACGTGGTCGCTCGACTCGATGAGCGGGATCACCTCGACTGCCGCGAACGACGTCTGGCGGCGCCCCTGGTTGTCGAAGGGGCTGATGCGGACCAGACGGTGCGTGCCCGCTTCAACGGACAGCGTCCCGTACGCGTAGGGGGCGTTGACCTGGATCGTCGCGGACTTCACGCCCGCACCCTCTGCATAGGAGGTGTCGAGCTCCTGCACCGAGTACTTGCGGTTCTCCGCCCACCGCACGTACATGCGTGTGAGCATCTGTGCGAAGTCCGAGGCGTCGTCGCCGCCCGCGCCCGCGCGCACGGTGATGACCGCGGACCGTTCGTCGTACTCGCCGGACAGCAGAGTGGAGATCTCCAGATCGCCCAGCTCCGAGCGGAGCTTCTCGATCTCCGAGGTCGCTTCGTCGATCGCGTCCTGGTCGCCCTCGTCCTCGCCCATGGACACGAGGAGCTCGACGTCCTCGATGCGCTGGTCGAAGCGGTCGAGCTTCTCCAGCACCGACTGCTTGTGCGACAGCTTCGACGTCACCTTCTGGGCGGCGTCCGGGTCGTCCCACAGGTCCGGGGCCGCCGCAGCGTGCGTGAGCTCCTCCACCTCACTGCGCAGGGTGTCGACGTCGGACACCTCACGGATGGAGGCGAAGGTGTTCTGCAGTGATGTGATCTCTGCTGAGAAGTCTGTTGCCATAGTCGTCCTAGCCTACGGCACACGCGGACCCGGGTCGGAGCGGCCCGGAGGCGCTCCTGCCCGAGTCCGCGTGGACTCGCAGGGCTCACTTCTCGTCGTAGAGCTTCATCGCGAGGAATCCGTGCGTGTAGGCGGCGCCGGCGCGCAGGGCCGCGGCGACCATGACGGTGCGGGCTATCTCCTCGTCCGTCGCACCGGCCTTCTTCGCGTTGCCCACATGCGCATTGAGGCAGTATGGGCACTGCGTCGTCGCGGCGACCGCGATCGCGATGAGTTCGCGGACCTTGACGGACACCACCTCATCGCTGGGGTCGAAGACGGCCGCGTCGAACTCGCCGAACGCCTCGACGGTTCCGCCGGACGCCTTGCGCAGCGCACGCAGGTGCTTCACATCGCCGGGCTCCTGGAAGTGCTCCAGGTCCGCACCCTGCTCGGAGATCTTGTGAGCGAGCAGGCCGTGCGTGTAGGCGGCGCCCGCACGCAGGCCGGCGGAGACGAACACTGCGCGGGCGACCTCCTCGCGGCTGGCTCCCTCCTTCTTCGCATTGCCCACGTGGACGTCGAGGCAGTAGGGGCACTGCGTGGTCGACGCGACGCCGATCGCGATGAGCTCCTTCGTCTTTAGATCGAGCACCTCATCGTCCTTGTCGAACACCGCCGCGTCGAAGGCGCCGAACGCCTTCACCTGGTCGGGTGCCGCCTGAGCGAGGGCCTTGGCGTAGTCGAAGTCTCCGGACTCGTGGTAGTGCATGTGCTGCTCCTTCGTCGGGGAACGCGGACCCGGGACGGGACCGTGCGCGCAGGCGACGGTGCACCTGCGCGCCTCCCCCGAGTCTGCCCATTCCGCGCGAGGACGTCGAGGTCCCTGCCGGATGATGGGATCGGCCCGGTCCCGCCGCCGAGGCCTCAGTCCAGTCCCAGCAGACGGGCCCCGTTGTCGTGGAGCACCTTCCGCTCGAACTCCTCCCCCAGATCCAGGCCGCGGATCGCGTCGATCTGCACGGAGTACGAATAGGGGATGTTGGGGAAGTCGCTGCCCAGCACCACTTTGTCCTGCAGCGCCACGAGCCGTCCGAGGAGGTCGTCGGGGAAGGGCATCGTCGCCTCGACATACGGAGTGAAGGTCATGCAGGTGTCGAGGCAGACGTTCTCGAAGTCCTCCGCGAGCTGGATGAACTCCCGATACTCCGGCATGCCCGTGTGGGCGATGACGAATACCAGCTTCGGATGCCGCCTGAGGACCTCCACCACGGGGTCCAGGCCCGTGTGCCGCCCGGGGACCGGACCGGATCCGCAGTGGATGACGACGGGGGTGCCTGCCTCCTCGATCTGCGCCCAGACGGGTTCCAGCAGCGGGTCGGAGGGGTCGTAGCCGCCGACCTGGATGTGGGATTTGAAGACGCGGGTCCCCGACTCCAGCGCGCGCTGGGTGTAGGCGGCGGCCTCGGGCTCGGGGAAGAACGTCGACGTCTGCGCGCACGCCGGCGTGCGCGCGGCGAAGTCTGCGGACCAGGAGTTGAGCCATGCGGCCATGCCGGGCTTGTGAGGGTAGAGCATCGAGGTGAAGCCGATGACGCCCATGTCACGCAGGCGGGCGACCCGCTCCTCCTCCGACCAGCGGTAGGCGATCGGCCATGTCTGCAGTCCGCGCTCCTCCGCCCGGTCGAAGTAGGCCCACACCTTGGCCAGCACGTTCTCCGGCATGAAGTGCGTGTGGATGTCGACGAATCCGGGGATCCTCAGATCGTCCGCGATGGAGCGGAGGCGCTGGGGCTCGTCGGTCGGAAGGGTGACGGCATCGGGCCGGGCGGCGTTGTCAGGCATGGGCCCATAGTAGAACGTTCGATCAGAGCGGGGTGCGGACGGTCGATTGCCTCCGTGGACGACGCGGCGGTTGTCCACAACTTTGCGTGAGCCCTTCCAGTACCGGACCTTTACCGCTACTTTGGTTCTCGTACCGAGAGTGAAGCGGATCACACCTACGCCTTCACGACCCCGAGGATTGGGAAGACCCTGTGGAAGCCGTGGAGATCGTCCGGGCGGAGGTGCGCGAACTCATCCGCGCGCGCGGCATCGATCCGCGATCGGAGGCTCGGCCCACGGCAGACCTCATCGACGAGGTCATCCGCGCCTACGACGAACGGACCCTGTCCGGATCCCTTCCCGTCATGGGCGATCCGGACGCCCTGCGCCGCAGCGTGCTCGACGACCTCACCGGCTTCGGCGCGATCCAGAAGTACCTGGACGACCCCACCGTCGAGGAGATCTGGCTGAACGGGCCGCACGCGGTGTTCGTCTCGCGGCACGGCGTCTCAGAGCTCACCACCACCGTCCTGACTGAATCAGAGATCGCGGAGCTCATCGAGCGCCTCCTGCGCACCACCGGGCGTCGCGTCGACCTGTCCTCCCCGTTCGTCGACGCGGCGCTGCCGGACGGCTCCCGCCTGCACATCGTGCTTCCGGACATCACCCGCAGCCACCCGGCGATCAACATCCGGAAGTTCATCGCACGGACCCGCAGCCTCAACGACCTGGTGGAGTCGGGTTCCCTCACTCCTGCCGCGGCGGGGTTCCTCGACGCCGCTGTCGTGGCAGGCGCCAACATCCTCGTCACAGGGCAGACCCAGGCCGGCAAGACGACCATGCTCAACGCCCTCTGCGGCTCCGTGCCGGCCCGCGAACGCGTGATCACCTGCGAGGAGGTGTTCGAGCTCTCCGTCCCCGCACGCGATTGGATCGCCATGCAGTGCCGCCAACCGAGTCTCGAGGGGACCGGAGAGGTGCCGCTGCGCCGCCTCGTGAAGGAAGCGCTGCGGATGCGGCCCGACCGGGTGATCGTCGGCGAGGTGAGGGAGGCGGAGAGCCTCGACATGCTCATCGCGATGAACGCAGGCCTGCCGGCGATGGGGTCCCTGCACGCGAACTCCGCACGCAGCGCGATCACCAAGATGTGCACACTGCCGCTGCTCGCAGGTCCGAACATCGGGTCGTCATTCGTCACCCCCACCGTCGCGGGCTGCATCGACCTCGTCGTCCACCTCACCCTCCTGCGCAACGGCTCGCGGCGCGTGCACGAGATCGTGGCGGTCCCCGGCGGTGTCGAGTCCGGAACCGTCGAACTCGAGACCATCTTCCACACCGAAGGGTCGGGTCCCCTGATCCGCGGGAGCGGCTTCAGCCATCTGGGCGAGCGCATCGCCGCGATCGGCAAGGATGTCCACTCCCTGCTGGAGGCCGCGTGACCACCACGCTCATGGGAGCGCTCTGCGGCGTCGTGCTCGCCGCAGGCCTCCTGTTCATCTGGTCGTCCTTCTGGGAGACGCGGACGCGGACGCGCCGCCGGTCGCCCTTCGTCGACGAACTCGCGGACGACCTCGTCGCAGCGGACTTCCCGCGCGTCACACCCGGACACCTCGCAGCGATCAGCGCGGGAGCAGCGGCCCTCGTCTGGCTCATCGGATACGCCGTCACGGCCTCCGCCCCCATCAGCACGTGCTTCGCCGTGTTCGCATCAGCGGTGCCGCTCGCCTACGTCCGCCGGCGTTCGCGCTCCCGCGAGGTGGAGCGCCGAGTCCTGTGGCCCGATGCGATCGACCATCTGCATTCCGGAGTCCGCGCCGGGATGTCCCTGCCCGAGGCCCTCGCCGCGCTGGCGCATCGCGGTCCTGACGGTCTCCGCCCGGTGTTCCACGTCTTCGAGGACGAGTACCGGGCCACCGGCTCGTTCACCATGGCGCTCGACGCCTTCAAGAGGGCGAGCGCGGACCCCGTCGCAGACAGGATCGTCGCAGCCCTGGCCGTGACGCGCGACGTCGGCGGGACGGAGCTGGGCACCCTGCTGCGGACCCTCGCGCACTTTCTGCGGGAGGACGCGCGCACACGGTCCGAGCTCAAGGCACGCCAGAGCTGGACGGTCACGGGGGCGCGGCTGGCGGTCGCCGCACCATGGATCGTCCTCGCGCTCCTCGCCACCCGGTCCGAGGCCGCTGCCGCCTACAGCACGCCCGGCGGCATGGTCCTGCTGCTCACCGGGATGGTCGTCTCACTCAGCGCCTACCGGGTCATGAAGCGGATCGGTCGCCTGCCGAACGAGCCGCGGGTGCTGCGATGAGCGCGGCACCGATGAGCGCGGCACCGATGAGCGCGGCACCGTTGAGCGTCGCTGAGACGAGCACCGCGTCGATGAGCACCGCCGTGTGGTCCCAGGTCGACGTCTTCAATCCGGCCGTCGCGATCATCGTGGGACTCGTCCTCGGACTCAGCGCCGCGTTCACGGCGGCGAGTCTCCCCATCCTCCGCCGGCCCACGCTCGCCGATCGGATCGGCCCCTACCTGCGCGACCAGCCGCGCGTCGCCTCCCTCTACGGCGCACCCGCCGCGCCGACGACCGGCCTCATGGGGATACTCCACACGACGGCGTCGTCGTGGGGCACCTGGCTCGCCTCCCGCATCACGACGGACTCGTCCGTCCTGCGGCGACTCCAGCAACTGGGCGGCGCGACGACGGTGGAGCGATTCCGCACGCGCCAGGTCCTCTGCATCCTCGCGGGACTGGCCTCCGGCGCCGTACTCGGCGCCGTCTCCGCAGTCACGCGCGGCTTCTCTCCCGTCGTCCTCCTGGGTCTGATCGGTCTGGGCGCCGTCATCGGGCACATCGTCAACGACTGGTGGCTCACGCAGCAGGTGCGCGGACGCGAACGGCGCATCATGGCGGAGTTCCCGACCGTCGCAGAGATCCTGGCCCTGTCCATGACCGCCGGCGAAGGCACGATCGACGCGCTGGAGCGCGTCTGCCGGTCCACGACGGGCGAGCTCAGCCAGGAACTGACCCGGGCGCTGTCCCAGGTGCGCACCGGCACACCGCTGGTCGAGGCACTCGACGCGATGGGGACCCGCACGGGGAACCCGTCGATCATCCGCTTCGTCGACGGCATCGCAGTGGCGACCTCCCGCGGCACTCCCCTGGCGGAGGTCCTGCGGGCACAGGCCGCCGACGTCCGCGAGCACGGGAGGCGCTCGCTCATGGAGGTGAGCGGTCGCAAGGAGGTGGCGATGCTCATTCCAGTCGTGGCGTTCGTCCTCCCCGTCACCGTGCTCTTCGCCATCTATCCGACCCTCGCTGTCCTCGAACTGGGCCCCTGACCCCTCACGAACCCGACCCCTCACGAAGGAGACACACCATGCTCGTCCGCACCCGCGCCCTCCTCATCACCGCCCTGCTCAGCGTGCTCGCGCTGGTCGGAGGCCTCGCCTCCCCGGCCTCACCATCCCGCCGCCGAGGCCGCCGCGACTCCCGGCCCGACCGCGGCGATGTGCCCGGCTGGGTCCTCATCACGGTCATGACGGCCGCGCTGGTCGTCGCGCTCTGGGCGCTCGCGGGCGAAGCGTTCACCTCGCTCTTCACCGACAGCATCAACAAGGTCCGGCAGGCGGGCTGAACCACGGCGGACGGAATCGCAGTGCCCCTCGCACCCCCTCGGCGCGCAGCGCCCCGCCGGGTCGTCGCACCCGCTCGCCCCGCGGACTCAGGCTCAGCAGTCGCAGAGTTCGTCATGGTCTCCGCGCTCCTCACCCTGGTCTTCGCCGCAGTGCTGCAGATCGGTCTGGCGATGCACGTGCGGAACACAGTCGTCGATTCGGCGATCGCCGGTGCACGGATCGCAGCGGCGGCCGACCGCACGACTGACGATGGCGCGAAGCACACCGCCCAGCTCATCTCGACAGCGCTCAGCTCGTCCTACGCCGAAGACGTCCATGTGACGACGTCGCCGGCCGGACCGCACACCCTCGTCACGGTGACGGTGCGGACTCCGGTGCCCGTCGCCGGACTCGTGGGTCCAGGCGACATGTGGGAGCTGCAGGGCCGTGCCCTGGTCGAGGATCCGGACCTGGACGATCGGGATCTGGACGGCCTGGACCTGGAGGGTCCGGACCTGTGAGCTCCCGCGGACCCCGATTCCAGCCCCGCGCCCGAGGCCGCGCTGACGAGGGAAGTGCCCTCATCGAGTTCGTCTTCGGCTCCGTCGTCCTCCTCATCCCCCTCCTCTACCTGCTCGTCGCCCTCGCGCAGGTGCAGGCGGGCGCGTACGCGGCGCAGTCGACGGCGATCGACGCCGCTCACTCCGCGGCCCGCCACCCGACCGCCGCGCAGACGACTGCGCGCGACCTCGGGGCCCTGCACTTCGCGGACCACGGTCTCGAACAGGCGGACTGGCAGATCGACCTCAGCTGCTCGGGTACCTGCACCACCGCCGGAACGCGGGTCACCGCGACCGTCGTCGCACGGATCCCGATTCCCGGGATCCCCGCCGTGCTCGGTGAGACGAGGCTTCCCGCCCTCACCGTCCGCTCCAGCCACACCGACCTCGTCGCACCCGCGGAGGAATGATGAGACGCACCCCGGCACCCCGCCGTCGACGTGACGACGGGTCGATCACTCCGCTGGCGATCGGATTCGCGACGATCGCGCTGGCGCTCATCCTGCTCGCGGCGCTCATCACCGACATGTGGCTCGCGCAGCGGAAGCTGTTCGCCCTCGCGGACTCCGCGGCCCTCGCCTCTGCGGAATCCTTCGACGCCGCGCCCACCGACGAACCGGCGATCCTTCTCACCGACGAGGGAGTGACGGAGTCGGCCCGCCATTACCTGTCGGCCGTCGAGGTCCCTGCCGGCTACACGGACGTCTCCGTCTCCGGTCGCAGCCCCGACGGACTCAGCGCGGAGGTGACCCTCCGCACGGCGTATGTGCCCGCGCTCCTGTCCCCCTTCGCACCGTCATGGATCGAGCTCGAGGCGACCGCGACGGTCCGCGGCGCTCTTCGGCTGTGACGATCACTCACCTCTGCCAGTCACCTCTGCTCGCGTCACAGGCCACCGACTCGGCACGCCGACCACCCGCACACGCACCTGTGGAACCCGCGGTCCTCGTCCACACGTGCACAATCGGCCTTCCCCGACAGCGCATTCCCACAGATCGTGGAGGTCGTGTACTCAGCGATCCTCCATTCCGTCTCCGGGACCCGGACGTCCAGTCATCGCATCGTCGCCCCCGGGTGGGCTCCCGCAGCCCGCGTGCTGAGTGCGGTCGGCGCAGTCCGTGCATTCGGAACCGACCGGGCCGCGCACGGGACCTCATCTGCCGCGGATCCGCTCCCGTGGGCGACCTGGGCCGGGGCCCACCCGGTCACCGTCGACTCCCCCGGGCTCACGCTCCTCACACCCGCGCAGCCCACTCCCGGGGGCCACGCACGGGTCATCGTCCGTTCCGGGCCGGAATCCGGATTCGCGATCGCAGTGCCGCGCGGCGAATGGACACTGGGACGCGGTGCCGGACTCGACGTCGACCTCGCGGACCCGTATCTCTCGCGACGCCCCCTCACCCTGGCGAACGGTCCAGCCGGCATCACCGTGGACGGAGCACTGCTCCGCTCTGCCACACTCGACGATGCGGCAGCGGACCCATCTCGCTGCGTCGTCGGATCCACGACCCTCACCCTCGCGAACAGCGGTGATCCGACTGCTGGTGGCCACAGCGGCGACCACAGGACCGATGCCTCCCCCGCACCCCTCGCGTGGCCGGAGCCGGAGGACGTCACGCCGGTCCGGTCCCCGTCCTGGCTCGTCTACGCCGCACCGATCGGGATCGGGATCATCCTCGCTCTGGTGATCGGCACGTGGTGGTTCCTCCTCCTCAGCCTCGCCGGACCTGCGACGGCTGCCGTCACGCTGCGCGTCGAACGCCGCCGATTCGCCCGCGAGACGATCGAGAGCCGACGGCGGCACGCCCAGGCTGTGACACGCACCCTCGCCGGCGTGGACGCGCAGTGCCGCACGTTCTCCCGCCGTCTGGAGGAGATCGCCTACGGCGGGACGAGTCGCAGAAGCGCTGCGCCGCAGCGGGAGGATCTGCTGGTGCTCGGCACGGGGCGGTGCCTCAGCACCGTGGGCGTGCGGCTCCCGCGCGATCAGGACGAGCGCGCTCACGCACAGCGCCGTCTACCGCCCCATCAGCTGGACGGCGACACAGCACTCCTCATCCTCGAGGACGAGCCGCTCCTCATACCCCGCAGTGCGCGCGTCCGCGTGACGGGTCCGCCCGAGCGAGCACACGCGATCGTGCGGTCCGTCGTCGCCGCACACCTCTCCGCGGGCGGAGGATGCGTCGCCGATGAAGCGTTCCCCGAATTCGCCGGGCTCGCCGATCCCGCGAACTCGTGCCGTGTCTCGCCGCCGCAGACCTCAGCCACGACGGATCCGACTGAGGTCTCCTATGTGGTCACCGGCCCCGATGCCCTCAACGCACCGCCACTCGAGATCCTCTGCGGAAGCCCAGCACGGCCCGACTCCCTCACCCGACCGGGATCAGACGGAGCCCACTCGGCGCAGGCACACCGCATCGGTTCCACCCCACTCGACACGACGAGTTCCTCCGTCGTCGGCTCGCCGCTCAGCGGACTCTTCGACGCTCATCGCATGCATCGCTCGACGCTCCTCCGACTCCTGGCCGCGAGGACTCTCGGATCGCACGTGCACTCTCAGGGCCCCCGCGTTCAACACGCTGACTCATCGAGCTTCGTGTCCGACGTCCTCGCGCACTGGGTCGCGACAGGTCAGCCCGACGCAGGTCCGCTGTCCGTTCCGCTGGGGCCTCCTGTTCCGATGCCGGAGGCACCGCGGGGCTCGATCCGTCCCGAACCCGGCCGCGGCAGCATCGGCGCCCCGAAGGATGTGGCCGCCACCCTCCGACCCGAGAACCCGCTCGCCGTGCTCGACCTGCGCACCTCCGGCCCCCACGCACTCGTCGCCGGCACCACCGGCAGCGGCAAATCGGTCCTCCTCGAGGCGTGGCTCGACGCACTCTGCCGCACCCACTCACCCGACGACCTCCGCCTCGTCCTGCTCGATTTCAAGGGCGGCGCAAGCCTCAGCGGATTCCTGCACCGCCCTCACACCGACTGCCTCGTCACCGACCTCGACGAACCCGCCGCGCTGCGGGCCGTCCGCAGCATCACCGCAGAGATCGCGCGCCGCGAGCGGCATCTGGCCCACTCGGGGTGCCGCGACATCGACGAGCTGCTCGAACGCTCCCGGCACGACCCCTCAGTCCGCCGGCTGCCGCGTCTGCTCGTCGTCATCGACGAGTTCCACGTGCTCACATCGCTCAGCCCGCACATCGTCGCGAAGTTCGAGCACCTCACCGCGGTCGGCCGGTCGCTGGGCGTCCACCTCGTGCTGGCGACCCAGCGGCCGTCCGGAGTGGTCTCCGCACGGATGCGGGCGAACATCTCGCTCCGCATCTGCCTGCGAGTGCGCGACGAGTCAGACTCGCACGAGGTCCTGGGAGTGCCTGACGCCGCGTGGCTCGACCCACACCGCCCGGGGACCGCCCTCGTGTCCGATGACAACGGCATCCGCGCCTTCCGTTCTGCACGTCCCGGAGATCCCGAGCCCGCAGCGTCCTCCGGGCCGCACGTGACGGTGACGTCCCTGACGGGCGCTGCCGAGGTCGTCCTCCCGCTTCCGCTCCGCCCCCCTTCTCTGCCCGTCGTCTCGGACGGGCCTCCGGGACCGCGGCACGAGGTCATCGCCCCCGCACTGCCCGATCACCTGCTGCCCGATCACCTCCCGTGGACCGACACCACGACCATCGGCCTCGTCGATCTGCCGGACGAGAACCGTGTGGCACACGTCGACCTCTCAGCCGATTCCGGCTCCATCACGGTCTCCGGGGGCCGAGGCCGCGGCTGGTCGACCGCGGTCGAGGCCTGTGCTCGCGCGTTCCACTCAGCCGGGCTGCCGGTCATCCACATCGGACCGCAGTCCGACGCGCCGCACGTCGACGCTGAGGGGATCCTCCGCCTGGGGCATGCGGAGGCCTGGGCGATCGATCACCTCATCGCCGAGTGCGAGCGGATGCGTCGCCCCGTCGTGTGGGCCGTCGACGACTGGGACGAGTTCATCACCGCACACCAGACCTCTCCGCGCGTCGATCGTCTGGAACGGCTGCTCACCGGAAGCGCGGGCATGAAGTTCGTCGTGTCGGGTCAGCGGCGAGCACTCGCACAGAGGCTCGCGCAGACCGCTCAGACACGGATCGTCTTTCCTCCCGCCTCCGAGCAGGACGCCGTGTTCTTCGGGCTGAGTGCCTCGCGGTTCTCCGGAGACTGGCCGCCGGGACGGGCCGCCATCATCGGCGAGGCAGCCGTCACCGACAGCCATGAAGGAGCAGACCTGCAGATCGTGAGGGAATCGCTGCGAACCGACCGGGCCCCGATCGGGGAACCGACTGGGGAACCAGTTCGACCCCACCTGCTGTGGTCCCACTTCACCGCAGCCGAGCCAGAACACACCCAGCCGGGCCGTTCGGCCGGCGCCGTGCGCATCGGCTGCGATCCGGCCGGCACCGAGGTCCTCTGGGAACCTGAAGTCCACGGACACGTCCTCACCGTTCTCGTCGCTGCCGCAGAGGAACCTGCTGTCCTCACTGCATTCGTCGGCAACCTGCGAGACCAGGGCACGACCGTCGTCCTCGACTCCGATGATCCCGCGCAGCGTGCAGCAGCGGATGCCGCTGCCGCGAAGCGCAGACCGGTGTGCATCATCTCTGGAAACCGCCTCGTATCCGGAAACCCAGCCGCGCCTCACAGCGCCTCACACACCGCCAGGTTCGGCGGCCCGTCCACCGGTCCGCCATCAGGTGCGCCCCCCGTGGACGGGGCCGGGCCGACTCTGCTCCTGGGCCCCTGGCCGGAAGAATCGTTGCGCGTGGCAGGGCACCGCGCACTCGCCCCGATACCGCACCGCGCGGACGCTCACTGGTGGCTCACAGTCGAAGCCGCCACACCGATCCATCTTCAAGTGACGGACCGTCACACGTGACAGAAGTGCCAACTCGAACAGTTGACGACTATCGCGGATTTCCGCCAGCCCTTCCAGTACCGCGCCTTGAAGTGACGTGCCCTGGCTTTCGTTCCCCCACGACAGTACGTCGATACGCAGACCAGAACTTCGACAGAGCCGTACGCATCAAGACCCAGCAAATCTCGGCCAATACCCGGCCAGTGTCACGATCTCGCGGCGGTGATCCAAGGAGCGAGCTGATGAGCCTGTGGCATAGTCTCGAGTTGCGCAGAGAGTTCCTGCGCTGCCACCCGCACTCCCCCAATCCGACGCTGAAGGTCGTCGTAACCGAAGTGGACCGACGCCCCACCCAAGCTCACCGTGCCGAATAGGTCCTCCCCTAGCATCACGGCCACGGCCACGGCGGAAACCCCGTTCAGAAAATCGTCCCGGCTTACGGCATAGCCGTCACGCCGCACGGCACCCACCGTCTCCTTCAGCGTCTGGGAATCCGTGATCGACTGCTCGGTGTACGACTTTAACGGCGAGGCCATCGCCTGCTCCAGAAGAGCCGGGGACCGGGCTAGCATCGCCAGCGGGGCCGCGGCTGCGTTTAACGGAAGCCGGGAGCCGATCTGCATCCCGTGGATCTGCAAGGGCGAATGGCCCACCACCATGTCTACACAGGCCACCGACTGTTCGTCCGGGATCATGAAGTAGGCCGTGTCACCAAAGGTGTCCGCCAGCCTTTGGAGATGAGGGCGGACGATGCCGCGCAGGTCATTCCGGGAGTAGGCGCTCGCGCCAATCCGGTAGACCCGCCAGTCCACTCCGAAATGCGTCTCGTCAATTCGGACGAGCCAGCCAGCATCCACGAGGGTGTTCACGAGACGGTAAGCCGTGGTCCGGTTCAGCCCGGTTGCCTTCGTCAGCTCGGCCAACGTCCACAGCTCCTGGTCCGGGCTGAACCTTGACATCAAATCACACGCCCGCATCACGGCAGACACCACGTCATTCCGTGGGCTGGTTCCCTCATCATTCGCCATACGTGTGCTCGTTGCCTTCCATACGCCGGCTGAGCCCGGAGCCTTGTCCGCTCGCTATCGGGCGCCCACTACTTTGGAAGTTCCATCCTAGATGTCTCCTTGATGGTGAGCACCGTGGCAAGACCGACAATCGCCACCCCGATGACCCAGAAAGCTGGAGAAACCGGGTCCCCGGTGGAAGCCACCAGCTGAGCAGCGATGTACGGGGCAGTACCGCCGGCGATGATAGTGCCGACATTAAAGCCCAGCGCCACCCCTGAGTATCGGACCTTCCCTGGGAACAGCTCCGTGAAGAGCGGGAACGCAGGTACCTGCAGCACACCATTGAGACCGATGTAGACGACGTAGACCAGGAGCACCACGATCAGCGAGTTGCCGAGGCCGAGGACATAGAGCATTGGATAGGTCAGCACCAGATAGCCAATGCAGCCGGCTGCAAACACCTTCTTTCGGCCAACGATGTCTGACCACAGACCGGACAGTGGGTACGTCAGGCAGGCCAATGCTATGCCCAGCGCAGAGATCCAGTGGATTGTCTGTGGCGAGTACCCCACGTCGTTGATCAGGTACACGGAGAAGTACGTCAGGCCTACGTAGCCGGTGCCGTTCGTAGCAATGGCGATACCAACAACCCGTAACACCGCCAGGGGATGATTCTTGACGACGGTCCAGAACGGGTTGGAAGCCTTCTGGTCTGTGGCTGCGAGCTCTCGGACAGTGTCTGTGTCCTCGAGCCTGAGCCGGATGACCAGGCAGACTGCGGTCAACAGGATAGATATGAGGAACGGGATGCGCCACCCCCAAGCAGCCATGTTGTCTGCACCCACGATCAGGGTGGTCAGCCCGACCACTGCCGCCGCAACGGAGAATCCGAGCGTCGATCCGATGGGAGTGAAGCTGCCGAACATGCCTCGGCGGTTCGGCGGGGCCGACTCGGCGATGTAGGTGGCCGAGCCGCCGATCTCGCCACCCGCCGAAAAGCCCTGCACCAGCCGGACGAGCACGAGTAGGATCGGAGCAAGCACACCCACCGCCGCATAGGTCGGCAACAGTCCCAGGACACTCGAGGCGACGCCCATCAAGATGACAGACAGTACAAGGGCGGACTTGCGCCCGACCTTGTCTCCTAGAGTCCCGAAGAAGATCCCGCCGAAGGGTCGCGCCACATACGCGACGCCAAAGACCGCAAGTGTGGCCAACAGAGGCACCGCAGGGTTATCAGAGATGAAGAACAGCGGGGCGATATAGATGGAGAGGAATCCATAGACACCAAAGTCGTAGTACTCAATTAGTGTGCCGACACCGCCGGCAAGGGCAGCCTTTTTCGCCTTGGTGCGGTCTACCTTAAGTTCAGTTGGGGCTGTGCTCATGATGTGCCTTTCGACGCTGAAAGATCAGACGGTCTCAGCCGTGCGGAGTGCGTACTGGTTCAGAAGCAGGTTGTACGCCCCACCTGCTTCGATAACTCGGACCTGATGGTCGTTCAGTGGTTCACCGGTAAGGACCTCGCCGCTCGCCGTGAAGGAGAGAGACGCGTTCCTCCAGTCCAGTTCGATTCGGTCGCCTATCGCCGCAGACCGTGAGACGCCGGGGATGGCGATGAGCGGGAAGCCATTGTGAGTCTCCCCCCGCCAGAAGCCAGGTGCGAACGATTCCGCCACGATTGCCTGGATTCCCCAGGCTTTGAGGGCCACCATCGGTGGGTAGTGCGGGTGCCCGTATCCAAAGTTTCGTCCGCCCACCAAGATGTCCCCCGGCGCCACCCGTGACCGGAAGTCCGGGTCCAGGCGCTGCATGCACTGCTCCTTGAGGAAGTCGAGGTCCCCACCTTTGATGTTCTCAACGCCGATAGTCAGGTCGATGTCGAAGTCGTCCCCGAAGACGGCCTGGACCCGTCCTGTGATGAGTGCATTCGCGTAGGCCATCAGTGACCTCCAGCCAGAGGAGACGTGATGTGCCCGCGAACGGCACTTTCGGCCACAGTCGCGGCGGAGCCCATATATATCTCCGCTTCTGGGTCACCCATGCGGCCAGAGATGTTCAGCACCCCAGTTGAAATGCTCTTCTCCCCCTTAACCAGAGGCTTCTGGTACCCGAAGCAAAAGTCGCAACTTGATTCCGCGATCTGTGCGCCTGCTTCCTGCAATACCGCCACGTACCCCAGTTCCTCAGCCTGCTTGTAGATCGTGCGCGACGAGGGAACAACATTCAGTTCCACCCCTTCGGCGACCTTGCGTCCGCGCAACAGCTCGGCGGCGATCCGGAAGTCATCCACCCGGCCAGACACGCAAGAGCCGATGAAGGCCCGATTAATCTGGGTGCCACGCAGCTCGAGCTCAGGGAGGGTGTTCGTGGCCTTGGCCGAGCCAGGTAAGACCACCTGAGGGACTACCGCACCCAGGTCCATCTCGACGACTTTCGCGTAGCTGGCGCCTTTATCCGGATACACGAGGCCTTCCGCATGGCCGAGGTAGTCCGTGATGACCAGGTCTGGCTCGAACACTGCGCTGACAGCACCGGTGAACATCGCCATGCCGCATAGCGCCTGTCGCTGGTCAATGGACAAGCTTGCGGCGCCCGGGCCGCCGAACTCGATTACCTTATGGGCGCAACCGTCAGCACCCTGGTCCCGAATGATGGTGTGCAGCAGATCTCGAGAATCTATGTGGTCCTGCAGGTCTCCATAGAGGTTGATCCGGACAGTCTCGGGCACTGTGACTGTTACGGCTCCGCTAACCCACCCCTCGATGAGATCTCTCCGTACACCCCAGCCCAAAGCGTTGACTGCGCCGACACCGCTGATGTGGCCATCGAAGTGGATCAGGAAGCGTCCAGGTTGAGCGAAACCGTACTCCACAGTTAGTTGATGCCCGATCCCCTGGGCCTCGTAGGCCCTGATCCCGTAGAAGTCACACCACTCCTGAGTGACCTGGTGGATGTCCCGCTCCTTCGCGGACTGCTGCGTGAGCATGTGATCCATGAAAACGATGTACCGCTCCGGATTTTCAAGCTGGGTAATTCCGAAGTCGTCATGCATTTGCCGGAACATCTTGTCTGTGTAACCGGGAAAGTCATAGGCGATCATGAAGTCTGGCTGGGCCTTGATGGACTCGCCAGCCACAACGGCGTGGCCGATGGTCCCGCCCAGAATCTTTTCTGTAATGGTCTCGGCACGCATCACGCAGTCACCTCGGCCGGCAGGTACTTGGCTTGGTCGGCATGGACCTGTTCGAACCCGATGAAGTCGGAGAACTCGCTGTGCTCCATGCCCCAGTCCTGGCGATGGTCGGTATTTCGAGCCAGATTGGCGAATACGTCCGTCATTGCCCGGGTAGCCGCCATTAGGCCCTGCGTAGGGAGGATGGCGATGCTGATGCCAAGTCGTTCCATCACTTCGTCGGTAAAGTCTCGTTCGATCCACGTGGACGGAGTCAGTGTGGCCACCAGGGGCAGGCCGGAGGCAGTGCGGCACCTCAACCACTCTTCTTGCGTGGTAAACGTCTTACTCACTGGCATCACGAAGTCGGCACCAGCCTCCGCATAGGCGACGGCTCTGGCGATCGCCTGCTCGCCGTGGGCGTCAGTACGCGCCACGAGTTTAAGACTGCCCCCGACTGCGTCCTTGATTGCTCGAATCTTCCCAACGAACTGCTTCGTGGTCACGAGGGGAAGTTCAGCGGCGGAGGAGACTGGACATTCCTTGGGCGACTGCTGGTCTTCCATGAAGACGTAGTCCACACCGAGGTCACGATACTTCCTGGCTGTCCGAGCGGCGTTGAGTGCATTGCCGTAACCAGTGTCGATATCCGCGATTACGGGCAGGCTCGAGGACTCACGGATCCCCGCGACCGCCCGCAGGTTTTCCGTCGCGGTATAGAGCTCAGCATCGGGAAGTCCCAGAGACGCCGAGATCGCGAACCCTGACGCACACAGCATCTGGGCCCCGGCCGCCTCAGCCGCCTTCGCACTCAGACCGTCCCACACTCCGATCGCCGCAGTTGGTTTCACCATCTGTCCCACCTCACATCTTGTTCGTCATACGGGCACCTGTTCACTGTACGCACACAGCTGGATGTGGTCAAAATCTCATATCGGGGGCTTGCGCGCTGCAAGTCAGCACAGCTCACGCAGGCGCGGGCACGGCGCCTGTTGCAATCAATCGCTCTTCACCCGCGCAGCAGTCGCCGACCACCGCTACCGACTGGGCGAGCTCCAAGACGTCCCGCCAACGGTGCGCGACGATCGACTCCGTGGCTACGGTTGATCGATTACGTCGTCGGTAGTAACTGAGTCTCGGCGCGCGCCTATAGTCCGCGACACTCGAAACATCGTTTTACGGTGTGCGACCCGCGCTCGGTGTTCGTCGCCCGCCGCGGCGTCTCGCAGCTCAATCCACCGTGCTGACTGAATCGGGGATCGCAGAGCTCATCGAACGCCTCCTGTGCACCACCGGACGTCGGGACGACCTGTCGTCACCCTTAATCGACGCGGCCCTCCCTGAGTGCTCCTGCCTGCACATCATGCTGCCCGACATCACCGACAGCCACCCGCCGGTCAACGTCCGCAAGTTCATCGCGCGGATCCCCAGCCCGCACGATGTGGTGGAGGCCGGCTCACTCACTCCGGCTGCGGCGGGGTCCCTAGACGCCGCAGTGGTGGACGACGCCAACATCCTCGTCACGGGGCAGACGCAGGCCAGCACCCCCACATGGGCTCTCCGACTCCAGTAGCGGCCCCGTGGTGCCGAACTAGTTGAGGCGACTACCGCGACGGCGGGGAGGGGACGGGGTGGAGAGTCTGTTTTCGGTATGTGGTCCTGTCTGAAGTCCGCCAAGTACGAGGACAAGCGTGCGGCGCGAACGGCTTCGCGGGCCAGGGATGGCTCGCCACCAGCGGGCGAGTTGGAGGAAACCTCCGACGTCGGTGTGACGAGGACCCTTTGAGTTCGACAGTTGGGGCCTATGCCACGATTGAGGACATGGTGCCCTTTTCCTCGTGGACGACATCCACACGCGAGCCGCTTAGGCAGCACGCGATGGTGCACATGGTTGTCCCGTCTACGACCATGGGGTTGGGCGTCGGCTGGGCCGCAGAGCAGATCCCGAGCCAATACGCGGGACCGGACCGGATCACCGCCATCCTCACCGAGCTGGGGAAGCCTGCTGCCGCCGAATACCTAGAGGGGAAGCTTCCCCCCCCAGCAAGCGAACCCGCTCGGGCGACCTCGGAGAGATCATCGGAGCTCAGTACGCGACGCTTGAGCTGGGCTTCCGAGTGGTGGAACGGTTGCGGTGGAAGGACCACCGCGAGATGTCGATGCGTGGCGACGACTTGGTTGGCGTGCGCGTTGGCACCAGCGGAACTCTGGAGTTGCTGAAGGGCGAGGCGAAGAGCCGCGCAACGCTCGGAACTGCAACGATCACGGACGCAGACGTTTCACTGAGACGCGACCAGGGACGTCCATCGCCTCATGCTCTCAGCTTCGTCGCCGACCGACTTCACGAACTCGGCGAGCACACGCTGGCGAACCTGGTCGACGATGCCCAGCTGACTACAGGGATCAAGCAACGGCAGGTGGTGCAACTGCTGTTCACCTTCACGGGCAATGACCCGCGCAACCTCCTTCGGACAAACACGGCCGCATATCAGGGACGCGTAAAGCGCTTCGCCGTCGGTCTGCAGGTCTCAGAGCATCAAGCGTTCGTAGCGAACGCGTATTCGAAGGCGGTCGCCGATGCCCGAGACAGTTGAGGACATTGAGGCCGCGATTCGGGAGGCGACCACCCGCGGATTTCGCGAACAGCTTCTCGTGCGAGGAGAGGCCCGCTCGATGATCTGGCGCGACGGTGTTCTGCCCGACGGCGCACCCGCATTCGATCGGTTGCTCAGCTACGACGTTCTCTCCTACGGTTATTCGCTCCTGAGTCTGGGCTTGCGACTCGTGGAAGCGAAAGGGTCACAGACTCTCGCACAACGTGGCTTCGAGGGCGCAGCCACAGCCATCGAATCGGTCATCGCGAGAGGACCCAGCTCGCGCGAACGGGGCTTCCACCGTGTCGTGGCAGCAGCCGCCTACCACCTCGGCGGCTTCTCCGCGCGGGCATACTCCCTGCTTCAAACTGCTCTGGGCTCCGGTGAAGTCACGACGAGCGAGCGATGCCTAATCCACATGGGACTGCTGCACGAATAGGTGACAGGTTGTAGTCACGCCGCCAGTGCGACGGTC
>NZ_FWFF01000009.1 GCF_900163715.1 Brevibacterium yomogidense
TTCAAGTAGAAGACGGCATAAGAGATTAGCGAATGTCTCGTGGTCTCGGGGGTGTGGAGATGTGTATTAGAGACAGCCCGCGCACGCCTGCTGGCGTCGGCTCGCCGGCTCTTCGGCGAGCGCGGATACGGGCTCGTGCGCGTCTCCGACATCACTGACGCGGCAGGCATCTCCGCAGGGGCGTTCTACCGGTACTTCGAGGACCGCCGATCCCTCATGCTCGAACTGCTCACGATCTTCCACGAGGACGTGTACCGATCGGTGAGCACCCCGTGGGACCCCGATGATCCGCGCGCATCGGTCGAGGCGACGACGCTCGCCTACCTCGAGCTCTACGGGGAGAACCACGACCTCTTCGGCATCCTCATCGAACTCGCGCCCTCGGATCCGCACGTGGCGGAAATCGGACTCTACGCGCGCCGCCGCTTCCACGTCCGCATCCAGCACTCGCTGGACCGCGGCATCCGCGAGGGCTCGATCCGCCCCGACCTCGACACCCGTGTGGCCGCAGAGCTGCTGGGGTCCATGACGGAGTTCTACGCGCTGCAGCGGTTCAACCCCGGGTACGGGAACACGTCACCCGCGTCCGTCGCCTCGATCGCGAAGACCCTCGCAGAGGTCTGGACGGACGGGGTAACCCGCCGCGGCTGACCGCATCGATCATTCCCGGCCTACGATGGGCCGCATGCTAACAGCCCTCGCCCTCATCGACATCGATGCCGGAACGGTCACCAGCACGCACCTGGAGTCGGCCCAGTTCCCCGTCGAGGACCTCGCGATCCACCGGGGAGAGGGCATCTTCGAGACCGTCCTCGTCTCCGTCGACGCAGAGACCGGCGCACCCCGCGTGCACAGCGAGGGACCGCACTTCACACGGTTCGAGCAGTCCGCCGCGATGCTCGACCTGCCGGCACCGCCGCGGGAGCTCTTCGAGGAGGCGGTCGCCGCAGTCATCACCGCAGTCATCGGCAGTGCTGACCTCAGCACCGCCCGTGGGCCCGTCACAGAGTTCTCCGTCCGGTACGCCATGTCCCGCGGGCTCGATGCCCATGCCGATCCGACCGCGCATCGCGCCGCCGGCGTCCCGCACGGCGCCCGGGGCTGGGCGTTCCCCATCGGAGTGACCGACGGCCAGCGGGCGCAGCGCACGGACGGGGTCCGCGTCGTCACGCTGAACCGCGGGTACGACGCCTACGTGGGCGAGTCCGCGCCCTGGCTGCTCATCGGCGCGAAGACCCTGTCCTATGCGGTCAACCAGGCCGCCGCGCGCCATGCCGTCGCGCAGGGCGCGGACGAAGCGCTGTTCGTGTCCGACGACGGCATCGTCCTCGAGGGCCCGACGTCGAACCTCGTCATCCAGCGAGGCGACACGCTGCTGACTCCCGATCCGCGCGCGGGACTGCTGCACGGCACCACCCAGCGCGCGGTGTTCACAGGCGCCGAGGCCGCAGGACTGGCCGTCGCATACGCGGACCTCACGATCGACGACGTCCTCGAAGCGGACGCGGCATGGCTCGTCTCCTCCGTCCGCACGGCCGTCCCGGTGCTCGAGGTCGACGGCAAGACCCTCCCGCACGACCCGGCCTCCACGTCCCGCCTGCACGGATGGATCCGAGCAGCCTGATCACGGCCTCGGGCCGCACCCTCGCCGCCACTGCGCGACCGCTCGCCGCAGACGCTAGGCTGAGGAGGAAGACGCAGCGCACCCGCCATCAGCAGGAGGAGAACATGGGCAAGATCGCATGGCAGATCATCGGCGTGGGCGGCACGGCACTCGCCGCGATGGCGACCCGCAAGGCGCTCGCCGCGGTGTGGGAGAAGTCGACGCACCGCGCAGTCCCGATGAACCCGAACGACGATGAGATCGGCCTCAGCGAAGCCCTCGCCTGGACGATCGTGTCCGGAGTGGGAGTCGCAGTCGTGCAGCTGACGATCCAGCGCTACGCGGCGAAGACGATCCGCAACAGGTTCGGCGAGGAATCGCTGCCCAAGGCGATGCGCCCGAACAAGGCGCGCCTCGAGAACTGAGCGCGCAGCGGCTGAGCGACGCGGAGTCGGCGCTCAGCCGCGCAGCAGGATCGACCTGACCATGTCGACCTGTTCCGCAGTCATCTGACCGGGCGCGGAGCCCGTGCCCACGGTCGCGAACGTCGCCGCCGATCCGAACTCCGCACCGCAGAGTCGCGTCACACGGCCCAGCTCCCCCATCGCGATCCCGATGACCGGGATCTCGTGCGCCTGGGAGGCGCGCCACGTCGCGCCCAGCAGCGTGAGCACATCGTCCATGGAGTGCGGCATCGCCGCGACCTTGGCCACATCCGCGCCGGCCCCTGCCATCTGGGCGAACAGCTCGTCGAGCTCACTCGCCGAAGGCGTCGACTCCCACGCGTGCGCGGACGCGATGGTCGCCGCACCCCGCTCACGCGCTGCGGACAGGAGCTCTGCGGATCCACCGCGCCCGAGCTCCACGTCGACCGCCTCGGGCGCCAACGAGATCGCCGCTGAGACGGCGTCCGCATACGCGTCGACCGGGCAGTATCCGCCCTCGGCCTCCGATCGGACCGTGACGAGGGTCGGGATCTGCGACCGGGCGAAGGCGTCGTATGAGCGCTCGAGCTCAGCCATGATGCCCTCTCGCCCCTCATGCCGATCGGGCGCGAACAGGGGGTCGATCCGCCATTCGAAGACGTCGACCCCTTCGTGGGAGGACGCCGCGATCGCCTGACGCGCAGCTGCCTCGCCGGTCCGGGCGAGGATCGGGACGATGATCGCGGGACGGGCATCGGGCACGAACGGGAGCGGCTTCATGTCGGCACTCTACCGACGCCCGTGACGTCCCGGTCAGGGGAAGCCGGTCCGCACCCGTGTCCGCAGCGCTGCTCCGGGAGTTCCGCATCGTGGCACACCGCTCACGAGCGTACGCGGATGACCTCGTTCTTGAGAGTCCGCACAAGGACCACTCGGAAACCGCCTAACAATAGGGTAACGAGGTGGCACGACGTTCCTGCAGGTGAGAGCGCTGACGATGTGAGCATTCTTGGTGTCGCCTGACCCTCACCTCCATACTCCACAGAGTTATCCACAAGCACCGGGTTAGACTGAGTCGATGGAATCACGGCGACGTCCGGTGTACGCGCTGTGCGTCCGGTCGTCCAGCCGTTCGCTCACCCCACCACCGGTCGGTTCTCCGACGACCGAGGTCGACACCAGGTCCCGACACCAGGTCCCTTCGGTCGTCACCCGGGTTCGTCGAGAGAAACGTCCACGATAGGAAGGATGCGGTCACGTGGCAGTAGTCCGCGCCTCGCACGTCTGGAAGGTCTTCGGCCGGAACGAGAAGGAAGTGGTCAAGCGCATCAAGGCAGGCGCTGACCGCTCCGAACTCACCGACCTGGGCACTGCAGCCGTCATCGATGCGAGCTTCGAAGTCAACAAGGGCGAGATCTTCGTCGTCATGGGGCTGTCCGGATCGGGCAAGTCCACGCTGATCCGCATGATCAACGGCCTCTGGACTCCGTCCGACGGCACGATCGAGATCGCCGGCAATGACATCGGCGCCATGACCGCGACCGACCTGCGCCAGGCCCGTCGCGACCACATCTCCATGGTCTTCCAGCACTTCGCGCTCCTCCCCCACCGCACCGTCCGCGAGAATGCGGCCTACGCGCTGAGCCTCCAGGGCGTCGGGCGCGGCGAGGCGATCGAGCGCGCGGACACGTGGCTGGACACGGTCGGCCTGGGCGGTTGGGGCGACAAGTACCCGAACCAGCTGTCCGGCGGCATGCAGCAGCGCGTCGGCCTCGCCCGCGCGCTGGCCGCGGAGACTGACATCCTCCTCATGGATGAGGCGTTCTCCGCGCTCGATCCGCTGATCCGACGCGAGATGCAGGACCAGCTCGTCGAGCTGCAGGCCTCCCTCGGGAAGACGATCGTCTTCATCACCCACGACCTCAACGAGGCGATGTACCTGGGCGACCGCATCGCAGTCATGCGCGACGGCAGGATCGCCCAGATCGGCACGTCGCAGGACATCCTCACCCGTCCCACGGACGACTACGTCGCGAACTTCGTGCAGGACGTCGACCGCACGCGCGTGCTCACGGCGTCGTCGATCATGCAGGACACCAGTGCGGTCGTCCGCCACTCGGAGAGCCCTCGCACCGCGATGCGCCTCTTCGAGCGCGAACGCGTGTCCGGGCTGTTCGTCATCGACAACACCCGGCACCTGCTGGGCACCGTGTCGGACAGCAGCGCGGTCCGCGCAGCGCGTGAGGACGCGACAGTGCTCAGCGACCACATCGAGACCGAGGGCATCCTCATGGTCGGCCCGGACACTCCCCTGTCGGAGCTGTTCGCGCCCTCGTCCACGGCACGCGTGCCGCTGGCCGTCGTGGACGACGACAACCGACTGCTGGGAGTCATCCCGCGCATCGCGGTGCTCAACTCGATGTCGCAGCTGGGACCGGATACGGGAGAGATGCCGCTGGTGACGCCCCTCCCGGCGACCGTCGAGCCGCAGGACGACGTCGATCCCTCGCAGGACGACTCGGACGCTCCAGAGCCCAAGCCGGGCATCGCGGCCGCTGGCAACGCGGACGACCCGGCCCACGCCACGACATCGACGTCCACATTCGCAGACGGAACGGGTGACGCCGCCGTCGAAGGCCCGGCAGACGACACGAAGGGAGCTGACCGATGAGTTTCCTCGACTTCCTCTACCCCCGGGTCCCGCTGGGCGACTGGGCGGATGCGTTCATCGACTGGTTCGGTGTGGTCTTCAAATGGCTCATCGACGGCTTCACGTGGCTCATGCAGGAATCGTATGAGCTGCTCTACCTGGTGTTCTCCTTCCCGCAGGTGCTCGTCGAGAACGAGATCATCGACGAGACGAGCATCCTGCGCGCGGTCCTGACCATCGTGATGATGCTGATCTTCGCGTGCATCGCATGGGCCGCCGCGAACTGGAAGATCGGGCTGTTCACCTTCGTGGGCTTCTACGCGATCTGGGCACTGGACCAGTGGGAGAACTCGATGTCCACGCTGGCGCTCGTGGTCGTGGCGGTCGTCGTCGCCCTCGCGCTCGCCCTGCCGCTGGGCGTTCTCGCCTCGAAGTCCCAGGTCGTGTCGATGATCGTCAAGCCGGTCCTCGACTTCATGCAGTCGATGCCGGCCCTGGCCTACCTCGTCCCGGCGATCGTCATGTTCAGCGTGGGCGTCGTGCCCGGCGCCTTCGCGACGATCATCTTCGCGATGCCTCCGGGCGTGCGCCTGACCGAGCTGGCGATCCGCCAGGTCGACGGCGAGAAGGTCGAAGCCGCACAGGCGTTCGGAGCCACTCCGTCGCACATCCTCTTCAAGGTCCAGCTGCCTCTCGCCATGGCGACGATCATGGCGGGCATCAACCAGGTCATCATGCTCGCACTGTCGATGGTCGTCCTCGCCGGCATGGCCGGCTCCGGCGGACTCGGCGGTGAAGTGGTCGGCGCGATCAGCCGCCTCAACGTGGGCATCGGTGTGGAGGCCGGCCTCGCGGTCGTCATCCTCGCCGTCTTCCTGGACCGCATGACGGCAGGACTCGGACAGAAGACCCCGCTCGAGCGCGCCAAGCGCGCATCCGCTTGAGCGAGACAGACAACCACTCACGAAAGGGAGTTCAGACATGAAGGTCAAGAAGCTCATGCCGCTGACCGGCGCACTGGCAGCCGGTCTCCTCGCCCTCACCGCTTGCGGTGCCACCGATGCCGGAGGCTCCGGCGACGAAGGCGGCGGAAGCAGCGATGACTCCGCAGCGGGCGGCGGCGAGACCGACTGGGCGGACTGCACGCCCGGCGCCGAATCGGCTGAGGCAGACGTCGCCTCCGACGAGAACAAGGAGATCACGATCGGTGCGTTCAACGGCTGGGACGAGTCCTTCGCCGCGGCGCACCTCACGAAGCACGTCCTCGAGGAGGACGGCTTCACAGTCGCAGTCGAGGCGTTCGACGCAGGTCCGGCGTTCACCGCCGTGGCGGAGGGCGACATCGACTTCGTCATGGACGGCTGGCTGCCGGTCACGCACGAGGACTACATCGAGCAGTTCGGCGATGATCTGGAAGCAGCCGGCTGCTGGTACGACAACGCGAAGCTGACCCTCGCCGTGAACGAGGATTCGGAGGCGCAGTCGATCGCCGACCTGCCGGACATGGTCGATGACTTCGGCGGCACGATCTACGGCATCGAGGCAGGCGCTGGTCTCACCCGCGTGACAGAGGAGGAGGCCATCCCCACCTACGGTCTCGAGGACTACGACTTCAAGGTCTCCTCGACACCGGCGATGCTCGCAGAGCTGCAGTCCTCGACTGATGCCGGCGAGGACGTCCTCGTCACGCTGTGGCGTCCGCACTGGGCCTACGACGCGTTCCCTGTCCGCGATCTCGAGGACCCGGAAGGCGCCATGGGCGACGCGGAGATCATCTACAACTTCGCACGCCCCGGATTCGCCGATGACAATCCGGGCGCCACCCAGCTGCTGAAGAACCTCGTGATCGACGACGAGAACCTCTCCAGCCTGGAGAACGTCATGTTCTCAGATGAGAACTACGGCGGCGAAGACCTCGATGGCGCCGTCGACGAGTGGGTCGGCGACAACGAGCAGTTCGTCGAGGACTGGAAGGCCGGCGCACTGGCGGGCTGACACCCGCACAGGCAGCACGGTTCCCACGAGGAGGGCCGGGAGCGGACATCACGTCCGCTCCCGGCCCTCCTCGCATGCGAGAAGATCGCACGCGCGACGACTGCGCGCCGTCACATCTTGAGCCACACGTCCGCGCCGCTCTTCACCACCGCACCCGCGGCCTCCAGCTCCTCCACCCACTCACCGGGCTCGCCGATCCCGTCGCGGACGACGGTGAGCTCGAAGCCGATCGCGAGCGCTGCCGCCGCCGACTCCAGCAGTGCTCCGCGTGCGTTCGATCCCGCGATGATGATCCGATCGACCCCCAGGTCGTCCAGCCCCTCCGCAAGGTCGTCGACTCCTTCGAAGGCGTCCGGCACCGCGGAGACGAGGACGAGCTCGTCCGTCGTCGTGCCGACCACGGAATCGATCTGCGGCTGGACGTCTGCGTCGTCCGCAGCGTCTGTGTCGGCTGCGCCAGCTGCGTCTGCTTCGTCTACGGCGTCCGTCGCGCCTGATGCGTCCGCTGCGTCCGCGACATCGTCGACCGAGCGGTCGGCGACGTGCACGATGACCCCGCCGACGCCTCGGGCGCGGTCGACCAGATCGATGAGCGGCTGCGGTGCCGGCGACGGGAGATGTTCGCGGGTCGTGTCGACGAGAAGAAGAGCATCCATGGCTCCAGGATCCCACGCCGGCTCCCCGGACCGCGACCGGCGCTGACGGCGCAGGAGACGCGCGCGTCCGCTACTGTGGCGGCATGACGACGACGACGTTCAAGGAGGCCCTGGGCACGGGCGCTCCCCAGGTAGGAATGTTCACCCTCGAATTCGCGACGACGGGGATCGGTGCACTGGCCGCGCAGGGCGGCTCCGACTGGATCCTCTACGACCTCGAGCACACGGGCTGGTCGCTGGACGACGTGAGGAACTCCCTCGCCGTCTCGCGGCGCCTGGACATCGCGTCCTTCGTGCGGGTCGCGGGACACCGCAAGGACCTCGTGACGACTGCTCTGGACGCCGGCGCAGAGGGCATCATGATGCCCTGGGTACAGACTGCCGAGCAGGCCGCGGAGATGGTCTCGTGGATGAAGTATCCGCCCCTGGGCCAGCGGGGTTCGGCGTTCGGCCTCCCGCACGACCTCTACCGGGGCGGCGATCCTGCGGTGAGTCAGGCGAATGCGAACGCGTTCACCGTCTTCCTCCCGCAGATCGAGACGCCGGAGGCGGTGCGGAACGCTCGCGCGATCGGTGAGGTCGACGGAGTCGACGTGCTCTTCGTCGGTCCCCTGGACCTGTCGACGAACCTGGGCGTCCCCGGTCGCTGGGACGACCCGTCCTTCCTCGACGCCCTCGATGCGGTCGTCGCAGCGGGCCGGGATTCCGGCACGGCGACCGGCATCTTCTGCCCGTCGGTCGAATTCGCGCAGATGGCGTGGGACAAGGGCTTCACCGTCCTCTCCGACGGCGCGGACCTCTCAGTCTTCGCCCGGGGGCTTGCGCAGGGCCACTCCGCCATCCGTGCGCATGCCACCGGTACACAGGCCGCCGAGGCCGCTCCGCGTCAGGGGTACTGACCCCCGCCGTCAGCCGTCACCCGGAGTGCTCGACCCCGGACTGCTCGACCACTGCGGCGCACCGATCTCGGAGCCCTCGACGGCGAGATTCGCGATCGACGCGGTTGCGAGTGCACGGGCGTCCGCGTCGTCGCTGGCGAAGTAGTAGTTGAACTGGATCTGGTAGACCTTCCCGGCGATCGGGTAGCCGACGACGCTGCCCACGGCGGACGTCGGCTCGTCGATGTAGAAGGCCTCCTCCGGACCCAGCTCCGCTTCGTATGTCCAGAAGTACCCCGGCCCCGCCTGCCCGGTGCGCTCGGCACTGATCGTGGTCGCGGAATCGGTGAACTGGTAGCTCTGCATCGAGGCCACCGACTCCGACGCGGACCCGCTGTACGCCTCGGAGCAGTACACGGAGAGCCGTGCGTCGTCCAGCCCCGAATCGGAGGGCCTGGCGTTGAAGGAGGAGGCCGACGCGTTGCCGGTCCAGTCGGTCGGCACGTGGATCGACACCCGTGCCGGACAGCCGTCGGTGAACCGCACGTTCTGCAGCGTGTGGTCCGCGAGCGCCGGGTCGAGGGTCTCCGTGGGGTCCGGCTCAGGACCCATCGTGGGCTGCGCACCGATGCGCAGCGGACCGCCGGCTTCATCCGAGACGCGCACGCCGACGAGGCCGCAGCCGCTGACGATGAGCATGACAGCGGCACTGGCCGCGGCGACGGTCCAGCGCCGCTGCTGCGGGGACAGGCGCCTGGTCACGGCGTGCGCTCTCCGTCACCTGGGTCTCCGGTGCCGGGACCGTTCTGCGGCGCAGGACCACCGGGCCCCCGCGAGGGCGGAGGTCCTGATCCGGTGGGCGGGTGCGGACCCGGACCTGATCCGTACGGAGGCTGCGGTGCCGGACCGGATCCGTGGGGAGCCTGCGGGGTGGGACCGGAACCATACTGCGCGGGCGCTCCGGGCGCGGATCCGTACGGCGTCTGCGCGCCCGGCGCCCCGACCGGTCCGGGGACGCCCGAGGCCTGCCCTCCTGGAGGGGGCGTGCCCTGCGGCTGCGGGCCGCTGGGTGCTCCGCCAGAGGGGTGCGGGGGCTTGAAGCGACGGTACGGTCCGGAATCGAACCCGGGTCCGCTCTGTCCCTGCTGGCCGCCGGTCGGGCCGAAGTTCTCCCCCGTGCTCGTATCGACGAGCTCACCGTTGACGGATTGGATCCTGCGCTTCGACGTGCGGCGCGGCGTTCCCATGATCCGCCGCTCCTCGGAGTTCGGCTCGCGAGGCGGCAGGATCTGCCCCGCACCCGGACCGGTGTGGGCCTTCTGATCCTGGAACGGCTGCACGGGACGCGATCCGGCCGCAGCCCGTGCGCCGTAGCCCTCCAGCTCTCCGGGCGGCGGGGCGTCTCCCAGCACGGGGATGACGAGGCGCACGGACGTGCCGATCCCCTCCTGGCTGAACAGCTCGACCGACCCCCCGTGCCGCGTCACGATCGCACGGACAAGGGAGAGCCCCATGCCGGAGCCCGCGACAGAGCGCACCCGCGAACCGCGATGCAGCTCGTCCCAGACGGACTGCTGCTCTTCGACGGGGATCCCCGACCCCGTGTCCGCGACCTCGACGACGACCCAGCGGTGCTTGTCGATGATCTGCTCGTTGGCCCGCAGCTCCACCGTGTCCGTATCGGACGAGTACTTGATCGCATTGCCGAGCAGGTTGAGGATGGCGGAGAGGAGGAGGTCCTCCTCTCCCAGCACATCGGGGAGCTTCCACGGGGCGCGCGCGACAGTCGCGACGATCATCCGGTCCTCCGCTCCGGGAGCGGTGCGGGCGTCCTCGACCGCCTGCTGGATGAGAGCGTCCATGTCGACGCGGCGATAGTCGATCGAACGCGATTCGACGTCTGCGAGCTTGCGCAGGTCCGCCAGCAGGCGGGCGACGCGCCTGGCCGACGTGTCGATCTGCCGCGCGGACTGGGAGATGATCTTCCCGTCCGGAGCGTCCTCCTCCGCCGCCGATCTCACGGTGGCCACGGACGTCCGCAGTGCCGTGAGCGGATTCTTCAGTTCGTGATCGAGGCGGATGAGCATGCGATTGCGTCGCTGCAGCGCGTCCGCCTCCGCAGCCGCCCGCGTCTCCTGGACCGCGGCATCGCGGGAGCGGCGGATCCATCGGAGCAGGAACCACACCCCCACCGCTGCGGCGGCCAGCACGAGCAGGACGAGGACGAGCACCAGCCAGATGCGGATCTCGAAGACGAGGTACGAGTTCATCTGCTCACCTCAGGGAATCGGCACCGGTGACGGAGGAGACGAAGCGGTAGCCCCGACCCTGCACCGTCGCGATCCACCGGGGGTCTGCCGCGTCCTCACCGAGCACGCGCCGCAGCTCCGCGACGCGTGAGTCGACCGCGCGCGTCCCCACCGCATCGTCGAACCCCCACAGGACCTCGAGGAGGCGCGAGCGCTCGACCAGTTCATCGGCGTGGACCATGAGGTACTCCAGCAGCGTGAAGCCCTTGGGCGTGACGACGAGCTCACGGTCACCCAGCCAGGCGCGGCGTCCCACGCGATCCAGGGCCAGGCCGAACGTCGAGCGGAGCACTGCTGCGGTCGCGAGCGGAGGACCGTCGTTCTTCGTGCGGCGCAGCACGGCCCGGACGCGGGCCACGAGCTCGTGCGGGTCGAACGGCTTGTTGAGGTAGTCGTCGGCGCCCTCTTCCAGCGCCATGGCCCGCTCCACGGCCTCGCCCACCTGGGTGAGCAGCACGACGGGGACCCAGTTCTCCTCGCGGCGCAGGGTGCGGAGCACTTCACGGCCGTCCGCACCGGGCATGAGGACGTCCAGGACGCATGCGTCCGGACGGTGCCGGCGGATCTCGTCCAGTGCGAGCTTGCCGTCGTCAGCGGAGATGACGCGGAACCCGGACCTCTGCATGAAGGGGACCACTGCGCCGAGGACATCCGGCTCATCGTCCGCGACGAGGACGAGTGGGGCGTCGGGCTCAGCGTCCGGTGTCTGGCTCGTCATGATCGTTGGGGGTCCTGTCTTCTCCACTCGCGGACCCGCCGGACTGGTCGGCGGTCTCCTGGTCCTTGTCGCGTGCGGCCTGCGCCGCCTGCTCACGCTCCGCAGCCTCGCGCGCGTGGACGTCACGGGCCTGCGCGCGGGCGACGGCGTCGTCCAATTCGTCACGGTACAGCATCGAACGGCGCAGGTGCTTCGTCCGGTAACCGGCTCTGCCGATCATGTGCGCGGCGACGGGGACCGTGAAGAGCTGGAACAGGACGATGACGAGCATCGTCGTCACCGGACCCCACTGCTGGATCTGCAGAGCCACCGCGAACATCACCATGACGAGGCCGAACAGCTGCGGCTTCGACGATGCGTGCATGCGCGACAGGAGGTCGGGGAAGCGCACTGAACCGATCGCCGCGGCGAGGGAGAGGAGTGCCGCACCTGCGATGAAGATCGTGGACACGATGTCGAGGGTCATGACTGACCTCCGCGCGTCTCGTCGTCACGGTGCTCCGCATCGGACGATTGCGTGTCCGAATCCGCGATGGCTTCCGCCGCCGGGTCCGCGTCGAGGTTCCCCTCGGACGGTGTCGCGTGTCCCTGCGACACATCGTCGGGATCGGCGTTCACTCGCATCGATGATGTGTCCAGGTCCGTTCCGGCTGTCTCCATCCGGGCGGCTCGCTCCGGATCCATCCGCCGGGCCTCCTGGAGCTCGATCGCGAGTTCCGGGACGGACGGCTCGTACCCGTCGGCCGTCCCGATGGTGCCGGACCCCTGCCCGCGCTCCATCCTGCGGAATCGCGACGTGGTCCGCAGGTCAGCGCGGGAGACGTAGCGCGAGACCCCCACGGCACCGACGAAGCCGAACATCGAGATGACGAGCATGACGGGGAAGAGGTCCGTCCTCGCGCTGAAGGCCGCCACCCCGCCCAGACCGCACATGATCGTCGCGAGGAATGCGTCCGTCGCGATCATGCGGTCCAGGATCGACGGCCCCCGGACGATGCGGACGATCGCGATGACCACAGCCGCGAGGAAGACCGCACCGATCGCGAGCGCGATCGTCAGCCCCATGCCGTCATCGACGGACACGAGCGGAATGCCCTGCTGACCGTTCATCCTCGTGCCCTCGCTTCCTTCGCCGCTCGTGCACGCCGAGCGCGCTCGCGGATCGCGCGCTTCTCGAGCACGGGCTTCAGACCGCGCTCCGCCCGTGCGTCGTTGAGCGCCTCGATGTCGTGGGGCGAGCCGATCGCGCAGATGAGCAGGGTCTCGATCTGGTGGGTCTTCTCCCGCACGCGCTCCAGCTCCTCCTCGTCCGCGCAGTTGAGTCCGTGCACGAACACCACGGCGCGGGCACGATCGATCTCGATGACGAGGGATCCGGGAATGAGCCCGTTCACCATGGTGACCAGGGTGATGAGCAGGTCTGAGCGGGTCGCGAGGTCGACAGCGATGACCGACCCCGCGTCCACCGGTCGCGGACGCACGGTGAGCCATGCGACCTGGAAGGACGCGATGAGGACGTTGAGCATGAACCACAGGAGGAAATAGGCCCCGTAGTAGAAGTTCAGCCGGCCCGACAGCTGGATGGGCGGCAGGTAGAAGGCTCGCATCAGGGCGAACGCCAGCAGCGCGCCGCTGATGACCACCATCCCACTGACCTCGTCCCACAGGAATACCCAGACGACGATGAGCACGAGCACGTAGAGCAGCTGCTCGACGAAGCCCTGGCGACGCCTGCGTGCCACCATCACCGCTCACCCCCCTGGCCATTCTCCGGCACGGGCGCGTGGCGGCCGTCGCCCACACCGTCCGCTTCGTCGTCGTCCAGGACGATCGAGGTGTAGGTCTCCGGGCCCATGAGTCCCTGTGAGGCGCGGGACGACACCTGCCACAGCGGCTGTGCCAGCACCGTGAGCAGGCAGGACACGATCACCATGGCAGCCGTGGCCCCGGTCATGAGCGAGGGGAGTCGGACCGTGCTCTTCCAGGTCCCGGTCCGGGCGAGCGAGTCGCGCCGCTCCTTCGCCTCGGCCACGAGTGCCGGCGTGGGCTCGTCCGCGTCCGCGGGCTCCCGCCAGAACCCCAGGTTCCACGACTTCCCGATGACGTAGAGCGTCAGGAGCGAGGTGAGGGTGCCGACGCCCACGAGTATTCCCACGAGCCAGTCCGACGAGTGGAAGCCCGCGTCGAAGAGCGCCACCTTGCCGATGAAGCCGGAGAAGGGCGGGATGCCCGCCAGGTTGAGCGCGGGTATGAGGTAGAGGACGCTGATGAACGGCGCGAGCGTCGACAGACCGCCGAGCTTGCGGAGCGAGGTCGATCCCGCGCGCAGCTCGAGGAGTCCGATCGCGAGGAACATGGCCGTCTGCGCGACGATGTGGTGCAGCGTGTAGTAGATCGCGGCCGTCAGGCCCAGGTGGGTGCCCATCGCAACCCCGAACAGCATGTACCCGATGTGGGACACCAGGGTGAAGGACAGGATCCGCTTGATGTCCGACTGCGCGATCGCACCGAGGATCCCGACGAGCAGCGTGAGACCTGCGACGACCAGCAGCGGTGCCCGCAGATCCGACGTGGCGAAGAGGACCGTCTCCGTGCGGATGATCGCGTAGATGCCGACCTTCGTGAGCAGGCCCGCGAAGACGGCGGTGACGGGCGCCGGCGCGGTCGGGTAGGAGTCCGGCAGCCAGAAGGAGAGCGGGAAGACCGCCGCCTTGATGCCGAAGCCGATCAGCAGGGCGACGTGGAGGATCAGCTGGATGTCGACCGGGAGCTCGGACAGGCGGTCGGACAGGTGCGCCATGTTCACCGTGCCGGTCGCACCGTAGATGAGCGCGATCGCCGCGAGGAAGATCAGCGAGGAGACGAGCGAGATGACGATGTACGTGACGCCCGCGCGGATCCGCTGGGTAGTGGCACCGAGGGTGAGCAGCACGTAGGACGCCGCCAGCAGCATCTCGAAGCCGACGTACAGGTTGAAGAGGTCACCCGCGAGGAACGCGTTCGAGACCCCTGCGCAGAGGATCAGGTAGGCGGGGTTGAAGATCGACACGGGCGTGTCGTCGCTCTTCTCCGTCCGCGATGTGTCCTGACCCGTCGCGTAGATGTAGACCCCGAGCGTCACGATGCTCGACACGACGAGCATGAGCGCCGCCAGTCGATCCGCCACGAGGGCGATGCCGAACGGCAGTGCCCAGCCGCCCACCGCGAGGACGACGGGTCCGTTCTGGTCCACGTGCACCAGGAGGAGGAGCGACAGTGTCGTCGTCGCGGCCAGCGTGACCATCGTGATGATGCTCTGCGCACGTGAGCTGCGCAGGGTGATCAGCGTCGCGCCCGCAGCCAGCAGCGGCAGGATGATCGGCAGGGCGAGCATGAGGCCGGGGAGGTCGTTCATCGCGTCTCCTCCTCCGTGTCGTGATCCGACGCCGCCTCGTGCGCCTCTCGCAGCTCGGCCCGCTCCTCCGGCGTGCCGTCCTCGTCGAGGTCCGGTGCATCGTCGTCCAGGGGCGTGAGCGCCTCATCGCCGAACTCGGTGTCCTCGTACTCGCCGCTCGTCCCGGCCTCCTCCCCGGATCCGCCGGTCGCCTCGAGTGCGACGCGCATGTCCTCGAGGTCGTCCTGGAGGGACTCGTCGCGCACGAACCGCCAGGAGCGGTAGACCATCGCGAGGAGGAAGGCCGTCAGACTGAAGGAGATGACGATCGCCGTGAGGATGAGCGCCTGCGGGAGCGGGTCGAGCATCCCGTCAGTCGAGAAGTTCTCCCCGTCCGTGAGCGGGGGACGCCCGGGCAGCCCGCCGGTGAGCAGGAGGAGCAGGTTCGTCGCGTTGCCCATGAGCAGGAACCCCAGGAGCACGCGGGTCAGCGACCGGTCGAGCATGAGGTAGATGCCTGCGGCGTACATCGCTCCCATCGCGATGACCATGACGAGTGGCGGGGTCACAGTCGGCCCCCTGCACTCGTTCCGTCGACGTCGAGCCGGTCCGTGCGGCCCAGCAGCTCACGGATCCGCTCGTACTCCGCGGTGTCCACGTCGTTGGGCAGCTCCTCCGCGATGCGGTCCTCGTCCTCGACCAGCTGGATGTCCACCTCGACCGCGAGGCTGCGGATGATGCCCACGACCAGCCCCACGACGATGAAGTACACGCCGATGTCGAAGATGACCGAGGAGCCGAAGCTGACGTATCCCAGGATCGGCAGGTCGGTGGACACGTAGAACGACTGCAGCGCCGAATCGCCCCAGAGGAAGCCCCCCGCCGCAGTGCCCGCAGCCAGCAGCATGCCGACGCCCATGAGCAGACCGGAGGGCAGCCGAACGGCCTCGGCGAACTCGTAGCGGCCTCCGGCGAGGTAGCGGGTGATGAAGGCGAGTCCGGCGACGAGTCCGGCGGCGAAGCCACCGCCGGGGTTGTTGTGACCCGCGAAGAGCAGGTAGACGGAGAAGACGAGGAAGGCGTGGAACAGCAGTCGGACGGCGACTTCGAGGACGATCGAGCGGTTGCCGGGCGCGAGCGTGCGTCCGGCCAGCAGCCACGCATTGCGCTTCTCCTGCGCAGACGGCGCCTCCCAGGCCGGATCCGTGTGGATCCGCGACTCCGGCGTGGCGCTGAGGTCGAGCGGACGGGGGCGGACGGGCTCTGTGACGGGCACGAATCGCGAACGACCGCGCCGGGGGGCGCCGAGCGGCGAGATGCTGTCGCCCTGTCCCGTGACGAAGACGAGGCTGGCGACGCCGATCGCACACGCGATGACCACGGCGAGCTCGCCCATGGTGTCCCACGCACGGATGTCGACGAGGGTCACGTTGACGATGTTCTGACCGTGGCCGCCGTCGAAGGCGAGGCGGGGGAACGCATCGGAGATCGGCAGGTGCTGGCGGGCTCCGAGGGCGACGACCGCCAGGACCATCATGACGACCGCGAACGACACCGCGATGACGGTGCGCAGGGCCGGGGTCACCTTGCTGTCGCCCTTGCCGATCCGGGCGGGGAGGCGCCGGAGCACGAACACGAAGACCACGATCGTGATGGTCTCCACCAGGATCTGGGTGAGTGCGAGGTCCGGGGCTCCCTGGAGCGCGAAGAAGACGACCATCGCATAGCCGGTCAGTCCGCACACGACGACCGCGGCGAACCGCTTGGTCATGCGCGTCACCATGACGGCCGCCATCACCATGATGGCGGCCGGCAGCAGCTGCACCGCGCTGTCGACCCACACGACCTCTTCCGGCCAGACGTCGTTGTTCAGCAGCGTGATGCCGAGCGCGCCGATCGCGAACACGTAGATGACGCCCTGGTAGAACGGCATCGACCCGCGCTGGGTGCGTGCGGTCACGAACGCAGCGGTCTTCTCCAGTCCGCCGATGATCCTGCGGTAGCTGCGGTGGAAGTCGATCCCATCCGGCAGAGCTGCCTGGAAGAGGCTCACCTGCCGTCGGAACACGAACATCGTGAGGCCCGCGGCGATCGTGAGGGCGGAGAGCAGGAGCGCCGGCTCGAAACCGTGCCAGAGCGCGATGTGGTAGGGCTCCGCGGGGTCCGCGGCAGGATCCACGGGGAGCTGGGAGGACCAGCTGGTCGCGATCCGGTCGATGGCCCCGGCTGCGAACGCACCGCCGATCGTCATGAGCGTGAGGGCTGCCGGCGCAGCGGTGAACAGCGGCCCGTCGCGCTCTGTGCGGACGGTCGCCTCGACTCCCGGCTTCGAGGCGAACGCCCCCCAGACGAAGCGCGCGGAGTAGGCGACGGTGAGGACGGAGCCCAGGAACACGCCGATGAGGGCGACGATCGCGAGCTTCGTCCCGTGGTCCAGGAGCGTGCCGTAGACGGCTTCCTTCGCCAGGTAGCCCATCGTGGGAGGCAGACCCGCCATCGATGCGGCGGACACCGTGCCGAACACGGCGATGAGGGGGTAGGAGCGCCCGTAGCCGGACAGCTTGCGGAGATCACGGGTGCCGACGCGGTGGTCGATGATGCCCACCGTGAGGAACAGGGTCCCCTTGAACATCGAGTGGCCCAGCAGCAGCGCCACAGCGGCGGTGGTGACGTCCCGGTCCCCGAACGACGCCATCATCGTCATGAAGCCCAGCTGCGACACCGTGCCGTAGGCGAGGATGAGCTTGAGGTCCGTCTCCTTCAGCGCCTGCCAGCCGCCCAGGAGCATCGTGAGGAGTCCGACGGCGATGAGGCCCTCGCGCCAGTAGGGCATGTCCGCGAATCCGGGGGCGAGGCGGAGGATCAGATAGATGCCGGCCTTCACCATGGCGGCCGCGTGCAGGTACGCGCTCACCGGCGTGGGGGCCGCCATCGCGCCCGGCAGCCAGAAGTGGAAGGGGATGAGCGCGGACTTCGAGAGGGCGCCGATGAGGATGAGGACGATCGCGAGCGCGGTGAGCCCGTGCCCGTCGTACCCGATCGCGACGATCTCCGTGATCCGTCCGGTCCCGTACTGGACCCCCAGCAGGATCATCCCGACGAACATCGCCAGCCCGCCGAACGTCGTGACGATGAGCGCCTGCAGCGCGGCGCGGCGCGCCTGCTGCCTGCCCGCGTACTGACCGATGAGGAAGTAGGAGAACACCGTCGTGCCCTCCCAGAAGATGAAGAGCGTGAGCAGCTCGTCTGCCACGATGAGGCCGTACATCATCCCGACGAATGCCATGAGGACGCCCGCGAACCGGGCGAGGCGCACTTCGTCGGCGTCGAAGTAGCGACTGCAGTAGATGAAGACCAGGCCGCCGACTCCGGTGACCAGCAGCGAGAGGATCCAGGACAGCGCGTCCATGCGCAGCACGATCGACATCGACAGCTGCGGCATCCACCCGAGCACTTCGACCACGGGCTCCGGCGAGTCGGAGAAGACCGTGGGGATGAGGGTGAGCGAGTACACGAGGCCGGCGAAGGGCACGAGCGACAGTGCGACGAATCCGGTGCGGCCGAGTGCACGGAAGATCAGGGGGGCGGCGAGCGCTGCGAGGAACAGGGATCCCAGCAGCACACCCATCGGCTCACACCCCAGTCCTTCAGTCTCCGGTCGCGGTTACCGATTCTTCCACAGGGCACCTGGGCCGAACGAATCAATATCTCACATTCCGGAAGCCTGCTTGCGCGCGAGGTCGATGAGGAGGAATATGACCCGCCTCCTCGGATCAGCCCTGCAGCTGCTGTGCGGACACCAGGAAGCCGCTCTCATCGACACCCGCTCCGCCGACGGCGGTCATGATCACCGCGGCGCATCGCTCGAGGACGCCGATCGCCTCCGTGCGGATCGCCCGCAGCTCGTCGTCGATGTCGGCGAACCGGCCGCGGTTGTCCGTGTCGACCCATCGCAGCGTGTAGGCGATCTGCGGCCCCGACACATGATCGCGCAGGGCCGTCGGGGTGTACTCGTCGAGCGCGACCTGGATCTCGATGAACCCGGCACGCGGGCCCAGCTGTTCGGTGAGGGGGACTTCGACTGCATACCCGTCCAGCTCGACGGGGCCGTCACCCCCACCCAGCTCCCGCGCACGGGCCGCCTCCAGGGGGCTGGGCGGCCGCGGCCACCGCACCTGCGGCGCCACGCTCGCGACCTGCGTCAGCAGCACCTGGGGCTTCAGCCAGTTCTCGGAGTAGACGAAGATGTTCGGGTTCGTCTCCGTGTCGGGGCGGAGGATGCGGAGGCCCAGGTCCGGCTCGTCGGCCAGGCGGACGGCGAGCCGCAGCCGGCGGGCGACCGCGAGGACCTCGTCGAGCACGCGCCCCTCCTCCTTGCACGGGAGCCCGGAGGGGAATGCGGACACGAACCCGTCGATGTCGGGCATCCAGGACGGCGGAGGGACCGGCTCCCGGTCGCGGGGGCATTCGAGCGCGAAGAGTGCAGAGACGTCCCGCGGCAGGCTCAGAGCGTCCGCCATCCGCTGATCGACTGAGAACGGCCCGACCAGCTGCGAGTACCGGGACATCCGGTATGACCTGGCGCCGTTCTCACCCTGCACGGGGTCACCCGTGGGAAGCGTCGGCCGGATGTTCCGCAGCAGGCTCACAACGTCGAACGGCTCCAGCTCCGGGTCGAGCAGCAGCAGGTGCGATTCCGCGAATGCGGCGACGCGGGGGTCGATGCTCATGCCGCGTCACCCCTCCGACGGCTGAGGCTCCGAAGCGGCCTCCGCGGAGCCGGACGGTGCAGTCGCGGCGCCGTCGCCGCAGGCGGGCGACACGTAGAAGTCACGATGCGCGCGGGAGGCCGTGGGGCCTCGCTGCCCCTGGTACCTGTTCAGGTTGCCGACCGATCCGTAGGGCGACTGGGAGGCCGACGACATGCGGAAGAAGCACAGCTGACCGATCTTCATGCCCGGCCACAGCGTGATGGGCAGAGTCGCGACGTTCGACAGCTCGAGGGTGACGTGGCCGGAGAAGCCCGGATCGATGAAACCTGCGGTCGAGTGGGTGAGGAGTCCCAGTCGGCCGAGCGATGACTTCCCCTCGAGCCTGGCCGAGACGTCGTTCGGGAGCGTGATCAGCTCGAGCGTCGACGCCAACACGAACTCGCCGGGATGGAGCACGAACGGCTCCGTCGGATCGACCTCGACGAGCCGGGTGAGCTCCGGCTGGTGCGCAGCCGGATCGATGACGGAGTACTTGTGGTTGTCGAAGAGGCGGAAGTACCGGTCCAGGCACACGTCGATGCTCGCGGGCTGGATGAGGGCCGGATCGAATGGGTCCAGGCCCACCCGGCCGGCGGAGATCTCAGCGCTGATGTCACGGTCGGAAAGGAGGCTCACCCGGCCAATGTACCGCGACCTGCGCGAGGACGCCCATACATCACGGAATGCAGTCCATGCACCTCGTTTCCTCCGAGAATCTCGAATTCGTCACGTTCATGCTCTACAGTGGCCTTTGACTACGCCCGCGCACGTTGGTGCCTTCCCCTTTCAGCCAGAGGGTGCCGGGAGGATTTTGCCGACTGCGCGGTCGTGTGCAACAACGACCGAAAGGCAACACTGTGAAGACTTCGAAAAGTCTTGTTCTTGCCCCCGCAGTAGCCGCCGCGGTTTCCGGCCTCATCGCCGTTCCCGCTTTCGCTTCAACTGCTTCCCCGACCACGGACAGCTCCGACTCCGTCGAGCTTCCGGACAACATCCCCACCGGTGGTCCTGCCACGGTGAGCCCACCTGACTCCGCAGCGCCGGAGAGCCAGTCCACGGACGACGCTTCCGACGACGCGGATCCGCAGGCGATCGTCGAAGTCGCCGAGGTGTCCCAGGAGGACATCGCGGACGAGCAGAAGGGCATCCGCTTCTCCGGAACCGGATTCACGCCTGAGCAGAAGGCGACCGTCACGGTCGTCGGGACAGAGGGCACCGAGTACACGCCCGAATCCGAGCTCACCGTCACGGAGGACGGCGAGGTCAACGGGCGCTACTTCTTCACGATCACTGGCGACGCGAAGGTGCCGCAGGGCTCCTACAAGCTCTACCTCACGGATCTCAAGACTGAGAAGGAGACGAAGCCCGTCTCCTTCGAGGTCGTCGACGAGGTCGAGGAGACTGCGGAGCCGACTCCGACGAAGACTGCCGAGCCCACCGAGACGGCGGAGCCGACTCCGACTGAGACAGCGGAGCCGACCGAGAGCGCGGAGCCGACACCCACCCAGACGGCCGAGCCGACCAAGACGGCAGAGCCCACGGAAACGGCGGAGCCCACTCCGACCGAAACGGCGGAGCCAACGCCCACAGAGACGGCAGAGCCCACGCAGACGGCAGAGCCGACTGAGACGGCGGAGCCCACGCCCACAGAGACGGCGGAGCCCACGGAGACTGCTGAGCCGTCGCCGACACCGACGCAGACCCGGCAGCCGAGGATGCCCGCACCGCCGCCGCCCCCGGAGTCCCCCGAGGCGACGGAGACGGCGGAGCCCACCGAGACCGCTGAACCGACAGAGACCGCAGAGCCCACCGAGACCGCGGAACCCACACCGACCAAGACCACCACGGACGATCCCGAGGAGGACGTCGATCCGGAGCTCGCGATCGACCCGACCGAGATCACCTCGGAGGCGTTCTCGTCCTCCGACGGCGGCGTGACGATCACCGTCACGGATGCCGCTGCCGGTTCCGAGGTGTCGCTGAGCGTGGCTCACGAGCAGGGACAGGTTTCCACGTTCGAGACCTCGAAGACCGTGAACGACGACGGCACCGCCGTGTTCCAGCTGCACCCGGACGGCAAGGCCGTGCTGGGCGCCTACTCAGTGGTCGCCTCGGGTGAGGGCTTCGAAGACCTCACCGGTGAGTTCACCGTCGTGACGAACGGGACCGAGGTCGAACGAGACGACGAGGACGACTCGCAGGGTGGAGCCGACGACTCGGACGACAACGGGTCCGACGACAACGGTTCCGAGGGCGGCGGTTCGGGCGACCAGGGCGGATCCGGCGACGGATCGCGCTCGGGCAGCGCCGCGGATCTGCCGCGCACGGGCACCGAGCTCACAGGACTGGCGCTGGGCGCAGGCCTGCTGGTCGTGGGTGCCGCGGCAGTCGTCGTGACGCGCCGTCGTTCCGCGCAGGCCGACCCCTCGGAGTTCTGACTCCATGGCAGGCATCGGGGAGCCGGGGCAGCGCGCAGGATCCGCTCTGGATCTGAGCGCCGTGCGGCTCTCCGGTGACCCGCTGACCAGCACGCCGCTGAACGGCGGTGACGACCTCGTGCTCATGGGGCGGGCCGAGGACGTCAGCGCCGTTCTGCGTGCTGTCGCGGACCAGCCCGGCACGCGCGCCCTCCCCGCCCCTGCGGGCGAGGGCCGCGAGGCCCGGGAGCGGCTGGGCCGCTGGCTGCAGACGCACACCGGTGTCACGGACACGACTCGTCAGCAGGAGGTCCTCACCCGCGTCGGGCTCGCATCCGATGTGGGTCCGCGGACGCGGATCGAGGACCTCTCACTCGTCTCACGCGCGCGGCTGCGGTTCGCCGCCGTCGTCCTCGTGGGCGAGACCGCCGCGGACGTGACGCACGTCGTCCTCGACTCCCCCTTCGCAGACGTCCCCGGGCATCAGCGTGCAGGACTGCGATCGATCCTCGTGCGTGAGCTGCGCACGAGCGGTCTGGGCGCTGTCCTGTCGACGGATTCCCCGGTCGACGCGCTCGTCCTGGGCGCCCGGACCATCGAGCTCGACGCGGAGCAGGTCGCTCAGGAGGGCGACGCCACCACGATCCTGGGCCGCCCGCGCGGCGGCCTCACCGCCTCGCTGGCCGGCGCGAACGTCATGTCGGGCCTCGCCCGCCGCGGCTGGCTGAGCATCGGACACTCGCAGGTGCGGCGACGCACCGACCTGGACGGCAAGGTGTACCTCGCGATCCCCACGGACGCGGTCACGCTGTCCGTCGACGAATTCGACCCCGCATTCCGCGGCGAGTCCGTGTTCGAAGTCATCGTCATCGGCATCCGCGACGAGGGCAGCCTCCTGCAGGTGCGCCTGTCCCCCGCGGACAACGAGGCGGGCCTCCCCCTCGTCGCCGACGTCCTCGACGCCTCCTCCCGCCGTGCTTGGGGTGCGATCACCCCCGCCCTGGGCGGCGAGGCCACCCCCTGCGGTCCTATCGCGAACAGTCCGGGTGAGGGCGTTCCCGACGACCGCACGGCCGCCGCGGAGCCCGGCGGGGCCTCGGCGGCGGATGCACCGGCGCCCGGGACGTGGGCGCTCCTCCAGCCCGGGCTGGGACCCGATCTGGAGAGCCAGCTCGGGCGGATCACCATGGGCTCGCGACTCTGGGCGGAGGTGGACACGCAGCGGATCCACGTATGGTCGGTCGAGGAATGACAGACCACGACGAATCCGCGGGTGTCCGCACTCGCACCTCTGCAGCACGCGCACGCAGCCTGGCCATCGCCGGGCTGCTGGTCGTCGTGCTCACCGTCACCAGCGTGCCGGTCCTCGGGATGGTCGCGTACGGTCCCGCGCGCACCGTGAGCGCCTACTTCGAGGCGCTGGACCGAGCGGACGCGGATGCCGCGCTCGGGCGACTCGTCACCGGTGAGATCACCGACGGGTGGGCGCTCACCGACGCCGCGCTGGAAGGCGCCCCCTCACTCCCGACCCGCGTGTCCGTCACGCACGCCGAGGTGGACGGCGACACAGCGGCGGTCACCGCCGAATTCGATCTGGCGGGGACGACGCAGACGCAGGAGTTCTCGCTGGTCAGGGCTCCCGGCACGTGGGGCATGTTCCCCGATTGGCTCATCGATCCGGGAACGCTGCCGCGGCTCGACCTGGTCGTCGACGGAGCCTCGACCGTCCGCATCAACAACGCGGACGTGCCTGCGCCCCGCGACGGCCTGCCCGTCCTCTACCCCGTCGAGTACAGCGTGGGCTTCGCCGAGGACTACTTCCGCTCCACTGCGCAGAACGCAGTGGTCGACGGATCCGCTCCCGAGGTCGAGGTCCAGTTGGCCGCCGAGCCCACTGAGGAGCTGCGAGCCGAGGTCGAGCGCCTCGTGCACGAGCACCTGGACGAATGCGTCACCGCGACGACTCTCATGCCTGCCGGATGCACCTTCGGGCACGACACGGTCAACACGATGCTCGGCGACGTGTCGTGGGAGATGGTCGAGTACCCGGACGTGCAGCTGTCGACCGAGCGCCGTCGCCTGGTCACCGCGCCGGCGGAGGGCGTCGCCCAGGTGTCCGGCCGCTACCGCGACATCGTCACGGCGATGGAATCGGACTTCGACGAACCGGTCTCGTTCACGTTCAGCGCCGCCGTCACGATCGAGGACGGCAAGCCTGCGATCCAGCCGCTCGAAGCGGGACTGTCCGGCGGGGCCGGTCTGGGCGAGGAGTCCGACGCGGAGCAGGATGCGGACGAACCCGACGGTCCAGACGATGGACCGGCCGACGAGGCACCGGTCGCGGACGGCAGCTGACTGCTGCGCCTGCGGTGGGGCGGCCTCGGCGGCGGTCCGGCCGCCTCGTCAGCCCAGCAGCCTCGTCAGTTCGTGCCGCGGAGGTCCAGCCGCAGCACGTCGTCTCCCCCGGCCTCCAGCTCGACGGGGATGCCCCAGTCCTGCTGGTAGAGGTGGCAGGCCGCATGCAGCGGGATCTCACCGCCGGGCTCACCATCGCACGACGCCGCGCGCGCGGTGATGTGGAGGACGCCGGAGCGGACCTCGGGGTTCAGCGTCAGTGACCGCGACATGCCGTCCTGGCCGCCGGCGCCGGAGGCGATGAGCTCCGGCGGGGTCGAGGAGACCTGCAGGTGCGTCGGATCGCCCCACCGGTCGTCGAGCTTCTGCCCGGTCGGCACGGTGAAGCCGACCTCGATCTCGAGTGCGCCATCGCCGATGGTCGTCGCGGGCCGCGTCGTCTGCTGCGCGCCTTCTGCGACGACGAGCGCTTCCGCGGGGATCGACACGGCGGTGAGCTGGTGCGCCGCGGATTCGGCGACGAGCAGGTGAGCCTCGCGGGCGTCGGCGGCCGTACCCTCCGCGTGCTCGGGGAGGACGACGAGGATGTCGGACGGTTCCGCGAGGCCGCGCGCCAGAGTGCTCACGGTCTTCGTCAGCGGGTCGTAGCGGCGGACCGCGCCGTTGTAGGTGTCAGCGATCGCGACCGACCCGTCAGGCAGTTCGGCGACGCCCAGCGGGTGCTGGAGACGGGCCTCCGCTGCGGGGCCGTCCTGGAATCCGAAGTCGAAGAGCCCCACGCCCACCTGTGTGGTGACGGTGCCGTCGCGCGGGTCGAGGCGGCGCAGCGCCGAAGTCTCCGAGTCCGCGATCCAGATCGTCCCGTCTGCCGCGGGGGCGAGGCCGGAGGTCTGCGCGTACCACGCGGGCTCGTCCGAGGAGGCGGAGTCGCGCAGCCCCTCGTTCATCGTGCCCGACAGCTGGCGGACGACGCCGGTGCGAGGGTCGAAGTCCCAGATCGTGTGGTTGCCGGCCATCGCGATGACGACGCGCTCCGACTCCGCGGACCAGAGGACGTCCCACGGGCTCGACAGCTTGATCGCGGTGCCGGGCTCCTCGAACGGCGCCTGCGCTCCGGGCTTGTCGGTGACGTTGTCGTGCGCGCCCACCATGAACTGCTCGCCGGTGCCGGCCAGCGTCGTGACGACGGCCGCTTCGCCGGGTGCACCCAGCCGCACGCCACGCAGCAGGTGGTTGACGGTGTCCGCGATGACGAGGTCGTAGCCGGCGGCGTCGGCGAGATCGCGCGGCAGTTCGGTGATCCCGCCGGGCTCGGAGAACTGTGCGGTGTCGTCCGCTCCGTCGGTGCGTCCCCGCACGCCCGTGCCGATGCGCTGGAGGATGCGGGTGCCGTTGGGGTCGAACTCGACGAGCGAGTGGTGGCCGGAGTCCGCGACGAGGAGGTTCCCCTCGTGGCCGGGCACGTCAGCGAGGCGGATGACCTTGCCGGGGTAGGACAGGTCGCGCTCGACGGGTGCCGGCGGCACGTAGGGGCCGTCGCCGCGGTGGAGCGTGCCCTTCGCCTCGTGCTCAGCGGCCAGTTCCTCGATGAGGGATGCGAGACCCGCGGAATGGCCCTCGCCGGACATCGAGGCCACGATGTAGCCCTCCGGGTCGATGAGCGTGAGCGTCGGCCACGCGCGCGCGGTGTAGGCCTGCCAGGTGACGAGGTCCGGATCGTCCAGGACGATGTGCTCGACGCCGTAGCGCTCGACTGCCTGGTCGACGGCCTCGACTGTCCGCTCGAACTCGAACTTGGGGCTGTGCACGCCGATCGTCACGAGCACGTCGCCGTACTTCTCCTCGATCGGACGCAGCTCGTCCAGCACGTGGAGGCAGTTGATGCAGCAGAAGGTCCAGAAGTCCAGGAGCACGATCTTGCCGCGCAGGTCCTGGAGTGTGAGGTCCTCCCCGCCGGTGTTGATCCACCGGCGGCCGGTGAGCTCCGGGGCGCGCAGGCGGATGCCGTTCCGGGCGGGAGGCGCCGTCGCGGTGGCGGTGCCGGGAGCGGCAGCCGCGGCGGGGGCCTCGGCCTGTGTGGAGGTGTTCTGCTGAGCGGTCATGCCGGTGATTCTCCCATCTGCGCGCATCCGCGCGGTGCGCGCGTGTCACACGAGGGAACATGCGCGCCGCCTCCCGTGTTCCCGGCGACTGTACGAGGGGGCTGGCACACGCCCGGGGGCCAGTCGCGGCGCCGCGGTACTCGCTGCACGTGGAGGTCTCAACAGGGCGTGCGCGCACTCTGAGACAATCACGGCATGAGTGACCAGACCGCACCCGATGCCTCATCCGCCGCCACACAGGGCGCCGTTCCGCAGGAGGCCGCGGGCGACGACGCCCGCACCATCCGCGAGCGCCTGGCACAGGTGACGGAAAATGTCCGCACCGCGTCGGAGTCCGCCCACGACGATCCCGAAGCCGTCCGGGTCATGCTGGCGACGAAGACGCAGCCGGCTGCGCGCATCCGCGTCGCGCTTCAGGCGGGACACACGCTCATCGGCGAGAACCGGGTGCAGGAGCTGCAGGCGAAGGCCCCCGAGCTCGCGGACATCCCCCACGAGCCCCACCTCATCGGCCCGCTGCAGCGGAACAAGGTGAACCACACCCTGCGAGCGGGTGCCGTGTGCGTGCAGTCGATCGACAGCCTCGCGGTCGCGCAGAAGCTGTCGGACCGGATCGCCGCTCTCGCAGCGGAGGGTCATGAGGCGCTCGTCGCCGAGGCCCCGGGGACGCTGCACGCCGCCGCAGACGCACCCCTGCTCGGCGTCCTTCTCCAGGTGAACACGTCACGGGAGGACTCGAAGTTCGGAGTGACGCCGGATGCAGCGGAGGAACTCGCGGAGCAGGTCCGCGAGCTCCCCCACCTGCGGATCCGCGGCCTCATGACGATCGGCTTCCCCGGCACGAGCGACGAGGAGATCCGCCCGTCCTACGCGGAGCTCCGGGAGCTGTCCGCGCGCCTCCGCGAAACAGGGGTGCTGCCGGAGGGTGCGACGGATCTCTCGATGGGGATGAGCGCGGACTACGCCCTGGCGATCGAGGAGGGCGCGACGATCGTCCGCGTCGGCTCGACGATCTTCGGTGCGCGGGGCTGACCTCCAGCTGCCGCCGGACCGCCTCTCGCCCTCACAACCAGCAGAAGCCACCAACTTTCATCAGACCGCACAACTTCTTTCCTGTGCGGTCTGATGAAAGTTGGTGGCTATGGCTCTGGGTGTGGAGGCTGCGAGCGTGCTGGCTTCAAGCCGGCCACGACAGGCCCCCGCCGGACCGCGTCTCGCCAGTCGGCCCAACGGCTCGTCAGCCCGTCACTTCTCCTTCGGCAGCCCCTTCGACTCAGGATCGACGCTGCGGATGAGGATCGACGTGTCGTAGTTCCCCCAGCCGTCGTCGATCAGCTGCTGCAGCTTCTCGTGGACGAGCGATGCCGCGGGCAGGTCGACGCCCTGCGACTCTGCACCGGCGAGCGCCAGGCCCAGGTCCTTGTGCATGAGCATCGTGGAGAAGCCGGCGGCGAACTCGCGCTCCGACGGCGAGGTCTCGACCACGCCGGGGACCGGGTACCAGTTGCGCAGCGGCCACGAATCGCCCGACGACACCGATGCGATGTCGAAGAACACCTTGGGGTCCAGGCCGAAGCGCTGCGCGAGGACTGCGCCCTCGACGACGCCCTGCAGGCTGATCGCCAGCTGCATGTTGTTCGCGATCTTCGCCGCCTGACCCGCCGCCTCGCCGCCGGCGTGGAAGATGTTCCCCGCCATGACCTCGATGATCGGCTTGGCTTCAGCGACCACGTCCTCGTCACCGCCGAGCATGAAGGTGAGCGTCCCTGCCTGCGCGCCGCCGATGCCTCCGGAGACCGGGCCGTCGAGGAAGCGGAAGCCCCGCTCGCGGGCCTCCTTGTGCAGCGTCCGTGCGGAGTCGAAGTCGATCGTCGACGAATCGACCAGCAGCGTCGACGTCTCAGCGGAGTCGAAGACGCCGTCCGCGTCGAGGTACACGGTGCGGGCGTGCTCACCCTTGGGCAGCATCGTGAAGACGACGTCTGCGCCGGCGACGGCCTCGGCGATGGAGGCCGCAGGGGTGACCCCGTCCTCAGCGGCGGCGGTGATCGCGGCCTCGACCACGTCGTAGCCGGTGACCGTGTGGCCCGCTGCGATGAGATTCTTCGTCATGGGGTGGCCCATATTCCCGAGCCCGATCCAACCGATGTGTGCCATGATGCCTCCTTGCATGATGCATGCGAGATGTGACGTGCGTGGCACCAGCCTATTCCCCACCGAGCAGCGGCGCAGTCCAGCACCGCTCGCAGGTTGCGCACCGATGGTGTGCGCGAGTGCAGATAGCATGCGGGAATGACGAGCCCGCACGCACACCCGTCCCCCAGCCTGCGCATAGCGCCGGACGATCTCCTCGCGCTGCTGGCCGTCGCGCGCCTGGGCAAGTACACGGCCGCCGCGACCAGCATGGGCGTCAACCACACGACCGTGTCCCGTCGGATCGCGGCACTGGAGAAGGCGGTGGGCGAGCGCGTCCTCGCCGCCTCCCCCGACGGGTGGGAGCTGACCCCTCGCGGTCGTCGACTGCTGCCCGCCGCCGAGGCCGTGGAGGCCGCGCTCTCCTCCGCCGCCTCCACGACGGGTCGGGACGGAGCGGCTGATGCGCTGACCGGAACGGTCCGCCTCGCCGCACCCGCGGGCTACGCCGACTGGTTCGCGTTGCCGGTCCTCGCGCAGCTGCAGCGGGTGCACCCCGGGCTGCAGGTGGAGGTCCTCACAGCCACCCAGCGGGCGCGCCGCTACCGGTCGGGGGTGGACATCGAGGTCGTGGTCGGGCGTCCGGACGCCCCGCAGTCCATCGCACAGTTCCTCCGGCACTACTCGCTGGGCCTCTTCGCCTCGCAGGAGTACATCGAGGAGAACGGGGAGCCGGAGTCGCTCGCCCAGATGTCAGCGCACCGCCTCATCTACTATCCGGAGCACTCGCTGAGCGTCGAGGATCTGGCACACGCGACGGAGGGGCTGCCCCAGCCTGCGGGCCATTTCCGCTCTAATGAGGTCCATCTGCACGTGCGTGCGACGCAGCTGGGCGTCGGGATCGGCCTGCTTCCCACCACCGCCGGCGAGGAGGCTCCGGCGGACCGCGGCGAACATCGCGCCGGTCACGCCGGTCGCACTCACGATGGTCCGGGCGATCCCACCCACCCTGCCCTGGTGCGCGTCCTCCCGACCTTCTCACGGCCGATGGAGTACTGGGCGGCGGTGCGCCCGGAGGTCCTCCGCCGTCCCGCCGTCGAACAGGTCCTGCTGGCTCTGCGCGACGGCCTCCCCTCAGCAGCACGTACTGAGTCATCAATTCAGCACTGAGAAGCCCCGTTTCGTGTGCAGGAGTGACGACTCAATGTGCTGGAATGTCCGCTCGACACGACGGGCGGCGCCTCACTCACTCCGCACTCTCTCTCCACTCACTCAACGCACTCATTCCGCGGACCAGCCCCCGTCGATCGAGTACCCGGAGCCGTTGATCGCCCGACCGGCCTCCGACGCCATGAGCACGGCGATCGCGGCGACGTCTTCCGCCCCCGGCAGCGACGGGACCGCAGAATGCTCCAGGAAGACCTCTTCCAGCACTGCGTCCTCGCTGATCCCGCGGGTCGTCGCCTGGTCCGCGACCTGCGACTCCACCAGCGGCGTCATGACGTAGCCGGGATTGATCGCATTGCAGGTGACGCCCTTGGGCCCGCCTTCCAGTGCGGTCGTCTTCGTGAGCCCCATGAGCCCGTGCTTCGCGGCGACGTACGCGGACTTGAACGCGGACGCGCGGATCCCGTGGACCGACGACAGGTTGATGATGCGGCCCCACCCGCGCTCGTACATCACGGGCAGCGCCGCCTTCGTGAGCACGAAGGGCGATTCGAGCATGAGCGTCTGGATGAACCGCCACTCCTCCAGCGGGAACTCCTCCAGCGGATGGATCCGCTGGATGCCTGCATTGTTCACGAGGATGTCGACGTCCAGCGGTGAGCCGCGGAACCGCTCCTCCAGCGCCGAGGTGTCCGCCAGGTCCACCTCCCACACCTCCGCGGTGCTGACTCTCGCCGTGGCCGTCGTGCCGGCCGCCGCAGGCGCCGCGTCGCGGTAGGGGCCACCCGTCTCACCGGCATCCGCGCGGCTCGCGCCTGCTGCTTCCGCGATCTCGTCGGCGACCGCGCGTGCACCGTCCCCGTCCCGGTCGGCGAGGATGACGTGGGCCCCCTCTGCGGCGAAGGCGAGCGCGACGGCCCGGCCGATCCCGGAGGCTCCGCCCGTGACGAGGGCGCGGCGGTTGGTCAGCAGTTCACTCATGTGACCCACGTTACGTCAGGAGCGGGCTCTCACGCCCCCACTCACCTGTCCAGCAACCTCACTCATCCAGCAGCGCTGCCGCGTACATCGGCCGGGCCGCGTCCTCGCTGGGCGGGTGGAAGAGCCCGGCAGTCGCATCCCGGAACACGCGGCTGATCTCGTTCCCGTTGCCGAATCCGCTTCCACCGGAGCACATGAGTGCGGCCTCCGCGGTCCTCCGCGCCGCGCGCGACGCGTTGATCCGCGCACTCACGAGCCGCAGCGGCCAGCCCGCCCCGTGGTCGGCGAGCTCATCGAAGTCCCGCGTGTAGGAGTCCAGCTGCGCGGGCACCGCCAGGTAGTCCATGTGCGCATCGGCCAGGCGCACGCGCGTCTCCGGCACCTCGGCGTAGGACACGCCCCTCTTCGCGGACTTCCGCTTCTTCAGCGCCTCCGCCCCCAGCTCCAGCGCCCGCTGCGCCACACCCGCGTAGACGGATGCGATGAGCAGCTGGAAGTTGCTCGTGATCGCGAACGTGAGCAGATCCGGCACGGGACCCGGTTCGATGCGCCTGGCCACCCGCTCCGGCTCCATCCGCACGTCGTCGAGGATCGTCGCGCGGCTGTGGGACGGACGCATCCCCATGACGTCCCAGTCATCGGAGGGTTTGATCCCGTCGGCACTGCGATCGAGGAACCCGTAGACCAGCCGCGGTTCCGCGGCATCAGAGGTGTCGAGCCCGTGCACGATCAGCCGCGTCCACACCGGGGTGAGGGAGGTGAAGATCTTCACGCCGCTCAGCAGGTAGCCGCCGTCGGCCTGCGGCTCCGCCTGCGTATTCGAACCCTGCAGCACCCAGTCGTTCGCCGGTTCGCTGATCCCGAACGCGAACACCTCGCCCGCCTGGGCCTCCTCCAGCACCCAGTCGAGCGAGTGGTCCCCCCGCGCACCCATCGCGTGGACGACGCCCGTGCACATGAGATGCATGTTGACCGCCAGCGCCGTGCCCGGTGCGGCCGTCGCCAGCCGCTGCTGCAGTCGCGTGACCTCGTGCAGCGTGAGACCCGGGCCGCCCATCGACTCCGGCACGAAGAGCCGCAGGTATCCGGACGCCTTCAGCTCTTCGAGGTCGTCGTAGAAGAAGGCGTTCTCCCGGTCGTAGTCGGCCGCCCTCGTCCGGAACCTCTCCAGCAGGTCATCCGGCAGGTAGGTCTGCGCGAGCTCCTCGTGCCGCGCCTCCCGTGCCGCCGCCGGCGCCTCGTGCGAATGCGTCATCGTGACTCCTCCTCGTGTCTCTCCATGCGCGCGAACAGGACCGCCGCGTTGTGCCCTCCGAAGCCGAACGATGTCGACAGCACCGTGCCCAGGTCGATCCTCCGCGCCTCACCGCGCACCAGGTCGAGGTCGAACTCCGGATCGTCCGCGTTGAGGGTGGGCGGGATGAGGCCGTCCCTCAGCGAGCGGATCGCGAGGATCCCCTCGACGACGCCGGCGGCACCCAGCAGGTGCCCGGTCGTCGACTTCGTCGCCGTGACAGGAACCTCCCGCGCCCGAGGCCCCAGCACCTCGGACAGAGCCCTCACCTCTGCCGCGTCCCCGGCAGGAGTGCCGGTGCCGTGCGCATTCACGTGGTCGACGGCTTCCGGACCCAGCCCTGCATCAGCGAGGCACGCACGCATCGACAGCGCCGCGCCGCGGCCCTCCGGATGCGGGGCGGTCGGATGGTGGGCGTCGCTCGAGGCGCCGAATCCCGTAAGCTCCGCCAGGGCCTCGGCGCCCCGGCCCTGCGCCGTGTCCTCGGCCTCGAGCAGGATCGCAGCGGCCCCGTGGGACATGACGAAGCCCGACCGGTCGCGGTCGAAGGGGCGGCTCGCGGAGGCCGGATCGGCCTCGAAGCCGGCGGCGAGCGCGCGCAGGTTCGCGTTCGAGGAGAGGTTCACCGGACCCAGGCAATCCTCCATGCCCACCACCAGCACCGCGTCCGCGTACCCGTGCCGGATGAGTCGCAGCCCGTCCCCCAGCCCGACCGCGCCGGACGCGCACGTCGCGCTCACGCCATGCGACGTGCCGAGCGCTCCGTACCGCTGGCTCAGCAGGGCCGCCGCCCCATCGGGCGCACCGTAAATCGCAAGCGTCAGCGGCACCGACCGAGGTCCGCCCTCGTCGTACGCGCGCGTCGCGGCCTGCATCGCATCGACGGGTCCTGACCCGGTTGCAGCGAGGACGACGAGACGCTGAGGATCCCAGGGGAGATCGTCGGGCGCCGGCACCACCGCCGAGGCCGCTGCCCGGTCCCCGGAGGCCGCCGAGACTCCTGGATCGGCTTCTGCTCCGGATACCTTGATCGCCTGCGCGACAGCCTGGTCCGCGGCGGCGATGGCCCACTGCTGGACCGGACTGAGACGACGGGCGAGCGCGCGCGGCAGATGCGCCTCGGGGTCGAAGTCACGCACCTGGCCGCCGATCCGCACCGGCAGATCTGCGAACTCCTCACCCTCGAGCACGCCGATGGCACTGCGGCCGGCGCGGGCCGCCTCCCACAGCGCGTCTGCGCTGTTCCCGCTGGGTGTGATCGCACCCAGCCCGGTGACCACGACGCGCCGCATCTCCGTCACAGCCGTTCCGCCTTCCCCTCGAGCACGAGGTCTCGCGTCGCCGGTCTGCGGATCTTGCCGCCCACGGTGCGGGGAAGCGCATCGACCCGGAACCAGCGCCGCGGCACGTACTGGGGCGCGAGACGCTCCTGGGCGTGCTCGCGCAGGACGTCCTTCGTCAGAGCAGCTGTCGCCGAAGAGCCCGCCGGCCCCTCACCGGCCCCGGCCTCGATGACCAGCGCGACCACAGTGCCCAGCGCGGGATCCGGCAGAGGCACAGCGCACACGTCTCTCAGGCCGACGAGGTCGTCGAAGGCGCGTTCGACCTCGGGCAGGGCGACCTTGTGCCCGCCGGTGATCGCGATGTCCCCGGCTCTGCCCACGAGCTCCAGCCGTCCGTCGACGATCCGGCCCTGGTCGTGGACGGTCGCCCAGCCGTCCGGGCCCACCAGTACCTCGTCGGTCGTGCCCGCGAGGTAGCCCGCGGAGCATGCCGCCGCGAGGATCCAGAGAGTGCCGATCTCCCCGTCGGGTGCCAGGTCCCCGGACTCCTCCCGGATCTGTGCGCCGATGCCGTCGTAGATGCTGATGAGCGTCCCGTCGCCGTCCCGGCTGTCGCCGATGAAGCCGATCTCTGCGGCGCCGTAGTAGCTGATGAGCCTCACGTGGGGCAGCACGTCGGCGAGGCCTGCGCGGATCGACGCGGGCAGGTTCGCCCCGCCGGTCACGACCAGGTCGAGGCGCGCGAAGCGTTCGGGAGCGCGGCGGGCCGCGTCTGTCAGGGCGCGGACCACGGCCGGCACGACGACGACGCGGGTGATCGCCTCGTCGTCGATGCGATGGGCGAGGGCGAGCGGGTCGAACCCATCGGCGACATGCACGCTGCCGCCCGTGGCCATGCATTCGACGACCGCATAGAGGGTGAGGCTGTAGGAGACCGGCCCGGGGGCCAGCGTCGCGACGCCTGCGAACGGCTCGAGGTGCGCGGTGGAGACCGCCGCGTTCGCCCGGTACTGGTCGCGGGTCTTGAGGAACGCCTTCGGGTTGCTCGTCGTGCCGGAGGAGAAGAGCATGAGGAACGCCTCGTCCCCGTCGCGGACCGCAGGCCGCTCCAGGGGCGGTCCGGTCGGGGCCCCGCGCAGCCCGTCGATGCTGCGGGTGAAGTCGTCGAGGCCGATCACGGTCCCCGTCCACCCGCGCTGTGCCAATGCGGGTGCCAGATCGTCGGTGTCCGTGACGACCAGGCCGATCCCCGTCGTGAGGACGACGTCGACGCGGTGCTCGAGCGGCCAGCGCGGGTCGATCGTCGCGGACACCGCCCGGAACCCCGCGAGTCCCACGACGAAGCGGGCGGTCGCGAACGCCGATTCCGCGCTGATGGCCGCGATCGGGATCCCGCGGGTCTCCGCGGCGGGTGCCGGCGGATCAGCCTGTGCACGGTGGAGGCCGTCGACGACGGCGAAGAGGCGAGAGGAGTCGGCGATGAGTTCGCGGTACGTGAGGCTCTCGCCTTCACCGACGATCGCCGGCCGGTCGGGATGCTGCGCGGCCGTCTCCAGCATCGCCTGCGTCATCGGCACGAGCGGACCCCCTCATCGTCGACCGTCCCGGATGGACTTCGCCACCGGGCCGGGTGGTGAGCCGTGCGGGTGCGTCTGGTGCCGCACGGACACCGCCCAGTCTAGGGAGCCTGACGGACACAGCAGGGTGCAGTCCGTCACGCGGCGCCTCAGGAGCCGCCTCAGCTGTCCCTCAGCTGTCCTTCAGAGGGTGGGATACGCGCATCCCACCGGCTCAGAACGCCGGGGTGTTCTCGAACTCCTCGAGGACCGCCACCACCTGCTCGCTCGTGAAGGCCTCCTTGAGCGCGGCGACCTCCGGGGAGTCCTGGTTGTCCTCACGGGACACGAGCGTCACCGCGAACTGCTGGTCCTCCTCGAAGGTCAGACCGTCCTCGAACGGGCTCAGGTCGATCTGATTCGCGAAGGCGGGCAGGTTGAACACCGCGTCCGACTCCTCGTAGGCGGCGTTCGCCTGGAGCAGCTCAACCTGGACGAACTCCAGATCGCGCGGGTTCTCCGTGATGTCGTCCATGCCGGCCTCGAACCTTTCGGCTGCGGGATCCAGGGTGACGATCTCCTCCTCCGCCAGCATCTGCAGAGCGCGGCCCAGGTTCGAGCTGTCCGCCGGGAGGGTGACGTGCCCCCCGTCGGGCAGCTCCTCGATCGAGTCGAGCTCCTGCGAGTAGAACGCGACGGCCGTGAGATAGACCGGCTGCACACCGACGAGCGACGCGTCGTTGCCCTCGTTGAACTCCTCCATGAAGGGCACGTGCTGGACGAAGTTCGCGTCGATCTCCCCGGCCTCGAGCATCGCGTTGGGCTGCACGTAGTCGGCGACCTCGATCATCTCGATCTCAAAGCCGTCGCCGATCGCCTCAGCAGCCGCCTCGACGACATCCGTCATCGGCGGGGTGGCTGCGGCGACCTGGAGGGTCGTCGTGCCGCCCCCTCCGTCCGCACCGCAGGCGGACAGGGTGAGTGCGGCAGCGGTCAGCGCTGCGGCGGGCAGGAGCGTGCGACGGGTCATGGTGTCATTTCCTTCGTGAGTGCGGTGGTCGGTCATCGCTTGTCAAGAGCGCGGGAGATCAGGTGGCCTGCCGTCTGCAGGACCAGGACGGCGGCGATCGTGAGGACGATCGCCGTGTACATGAGGGTGAACTGGTACTCCTGGTAGCCGTAGCGCAGCGCGAAGTCGCCGATCCCGCCACCGCCGACCACACCCAGGACTGTCGAGTAGGAGACGAAGCTGATCGTCGCGGATGTGAGCGCGTACACCAGTCCGGAGCGAGCCTCGACGTAGAGGAACTTCGTCACCGTCTGCCAGATGTTCGCCCCCATGGACCGGGCCGCAGTGAGGATGCCGCTGGGCAGCTCCAGCAGGATCTGCTCGACCAGGCGCGCGTAGATGGCGATCGCGACGAAGGCCAGGGGGAAGGAGGCTGCGGTCGTTCCGAAGGTCGTCCCGAACACCATCCGCGTCACCGGGATCATGAAGACGACGAACAGCAGGAACGGGAAGGACCGCACGATGGTGACGTAGAGCTCCGCCGCGATCCAGACGGGACGGTTCTCGACGAGGCCGCCGCGCCGGGTCAGGAAGATGAGGGTGCCCAGCGGCAGACCGAGCAGCACTGCGGCGACGATGGCGGCGAGCACCATGTACCCCGTCTCCACGAGCGCCTCGACGATCTTGTCGCCGGATTCCGCGAAGACGTCGAGGATCTCGTTCACGCGCGCACCTCCGTCATTCCGTGAGCGCCTTCCGCGCGTGCTCCAGGTAGCTGCCGTCCGCGTCTCGCCGTCGACTGTTCACCGTCAGCGTCTCGCGCAGCCTCCCCCGCTCGAAGACCGCCGCACGATCGCAGATCGCCTTCGCCACGTCGAGCTCGTGGGTGACCACGACGATGGTGGTGCCGTACTCGTCGCGCGCGCTGCGCAGGAGCGTGAGGATGTCCGCCGTCGTCGAGGTGTCGAGGGCGGAGGTCGGTTCGTCGGCCAGGAGCACGGAGGGCCGCGTGGCCAGTGCACGGGCGATCGCGACGCGCTGCTTCTCCCCACCGGACAGCTGCGCCGGATAGTGGTCGCCGCGGTGCTCGAGCCCGACGAAGGCGAGCAGTGAGGCGAGCAGCTCCGGATCGCTGCGCCGCTGGATCGTGAGCGGCAGCTCCATGTTCTGTCGGACCGTGCGATTGCCCAGCAGGTTGAAGCCTTGGAAGACGGTGCCGATCCCGTGCCGCAGCCGGTTGAGCTGCCGCGGGGACAGCGTCGACGGGTCCACCCCGTCCAGCAGCACAGTGCCGTCCGTCGGATGGGCGAGCGCTCCCAGCAGCTCCAGCAGCGTGGACTTCCCCGCCCCGCTCTCACCCAGCACTCCGAAGATCTCCTGCCGCTCGATCGCGAGCGTCACGTCATCGAGTGCGGTGACTGAGCCGAATCGCTTCGTGACACCGCGCAGGTCCACTGCAGGGCTGCTCGCGGCAGGCGCACGCTCGTCTGCCGAGCTCGTGCCGGGCGGTGCGGGGCGGTCGGACATGGGGCGGGGTTCTCCAGCGTGCTCGCGGGGCTGCGTGCCCGCACGGGGCGGCACGCAGGAAGACCGGCTTCAGGGCGCGTGTGAATTCCCTTGGATCTTCATGGCAACCCCAGCAGTCTATGGTGGTCGTGACCACCGTGGAGGGGGTGCGGGTATTAGCTTGCGCACACCCTCGATGGACGGACCTGCCGCCTCACACGCAGAGCTGCGGCCGGGGAGAGGACGTCGAATGACCGAGGACCCGCAGCCCGTGCTGTACACCGCGACCGCGGTCAACCGGACCGGCTCTGACGGCGAGAGCGTGACGGACACCGGGTGGCGCGTCGCGGTGCGCTCGCCCCTCCTCAGCCCGCCGCCGGAATCGCCGGAGCCGGGAGACCACCCCTCGAATCCCGAAGAGCTCCTGGCCCTCGCGTGGGCGACCTGCCTCTCCGGGAGCGCCCGCATCGTCGCACCAGGTCGCGATGTGACGGTCCGGGTCGAGGTCACCCTGCACGAGGATGCCTCCGGACCCGGGTTCGCCTTCACCCCGACGGCCTTCGTGTCCTTCGCCGGCGCCGATCCGGAGTCCGCGGACCGGCTCGCCGCCGCCGCGCACGCGCGGTGCCCCATCTCGAAGCTGCTCAGCGGCCGGGGCACGGCGACGGTCGTGGCAGAGCCGCACTCCCCCGACTCCCCCGACTCCTCCGCCTAGGGCCGCCCAGGGCCGCCGAGTGCCGCCCAGTGCCGCCCAGTGCCACCCACCGCCGCCACAGACGATCACCCCTTGACCCCGACCTCGACCGGGTCTACAGTTAAGGTATTCCTTCATAAAGGAGTTGCTTCAATGGCAGCCACAGACCGCCTCAGCCTCATCTTCGCCGCACTCGCCGATCCCACACGCCGGGAGATCCTCAGTCGCCTGGCACAGGGACCGGCCACGGTGGGCGAGGTGGCCGAACCGTTCGACATGAGTGCGCCTGCGATCTCACAGCACCTCAAGGTGCTCGAGCGCGCGGGTCTCGTCACGCGCACGGTGAAGGCCCAGTGGCGGACGCTGTCGCTGGAGGCCCAGCCGCTCGGCGACGCCGCGGCATGGGTCGAGGAGCAGCGCCGCGACTGGAATCTTCGCCTCGACGCACTCGAGCACCACCTCGAGGCGATGACAGCGAGAACGAACGACGATGTTCAGGAGTGAGCACGATGACCACCGCAGACAGCACCGATCAGATCCCCGAATTCTCGATCACCCGCACCCTCGACGCACCACGAGACCTCGTCTGGAGGTCGTGGACCGACGAATCCGAACTCGCCCAGTGGCTGGGTCCGTTCGGGGTCACGACCGATTCCGTGGCGTTCGACGTCCGCGCGGGCGGCCGCTATCGCTACACGATGACGAACGACGAGACCGGTGAGCAGTTCCCGACCGGCGGCGAGTTCCTCGAGGTCCTCCCCCAGGACCGGCTCGTCTTCACGTGGGGCGAGCCGGACACGCCCGTGGAGAGCGCTCCCGTCATCACACTCACCTTCAGCCCGCAGGGCGAGCAGACGGAGCTCGTCCTCCACCTGCGCGGGATCGCGGGGCACCCCGGTGACGGCTTCGTCCACGACGGCTGGGACGAGGCGCTCACCAACCTGGACCGGCACCTCCGCGGTGAACTGCCGGGCTGAGTACAGCGCCGGACACACGCCGAGGCGCCGGTCACCTCCACGGGTGACTGGCGCCTCGGCGTGTGTCCGGCACCTCTGCCGTCACTGACGGCATCTCGTGCCGTCACTGCCGCAGGATCACCTGCCCGGGTGCTCCTCGAGCTTCCCGTGACGACGGGCGGCACGGGATTCGGAGTCCACCCGGTCGACGTCCATGAGGTCGACGCCGCGGGTCTCCTTCGTGAAGTACAGCGCGACCAGCGAGATCGCAGCGGCGACGGCCAGGTAGATGGCGATCGGGATCGACGAACCCGTTGCGCTGAGCAGAGCGGTCGCGATGATCGGGGCGAACGAACCGGCCACGATCGCCGTGACCTGGTAGCCCAGCGACACTCCGGAGTAGCGCATGCGGGTGGGGAACATCTCCGACATGATCGCGGGCTGGGGCGCGTACATGAACCCGTGGAAGATCAGGCCCGCGAGGATGCCGATGAAGATCATCAGCCCGTCGCCCGTGTCGTACAGCGGGAAGGCGAAGAAGCCCCAGGTCGCCGTCAGCAGGATGCCGATCAGGTACGGCGGCTTCCGGCCGACGATGTCGGTGAGCTTGCCGATGAACGGCACCATGATCGCGTGGAGCGCGTGGGCGCCCAGGAGGAGGCCCAGGATCTCCGCATTCTCGATGCCCACCTGGATCGACAGGTACGTGATGGAGAACGTGACGACGAGGTAGTAGTGGATGTTCTCCACCAGGCGCAGGCCCATCGCTGCGAACACGCCGCGGGGGTAGCGCTTGAAGACCTCGATGACGCCGTAGCCCGCGTCCTCCTCATGGATCTCCTGGTGCGCCTCCTGGAAGATCGGGGCATCGCTCACGCGGGTGCGGATGTACCAGCCGATGATGACGATGACGGCAGACAGCCAGAAGGCGACCCTCCAGCCCCATGACAGGAACGCCTCGCTGGACAGGACCGCGGTGAGCACGAAGAGGACGCCCGTCGCCAGCAGATTGCCCAGGGGCACGCCGGACTGGGGCCAGGAGGCCCAGAACCCGCGGTCCTTCGCCGGCGAGTGCTCAGCGACCAGCAGGACGGCGCCGCCCCACTCACCGCCGACTGCGAATCCCTGGATCAGACGCAGCAGCACGAGGATGACCGGCGCGGCATAGCCGATCTGATCGAACGTGGGCAGGCAGCCCATGAGGAAGGTCGACACGCCCACCAGGATGATCGAGAACTGGAGGAGGGCCTTGCGACCGTACTTGTCACCGAAGTGGCCGAAGACGATGCCGCCCACGGGCCGTGCGATGAAGCCGACCGCGTAGGACCCGAAGGCCAGCAGCACCGCGTCGAACGGGTTGTCCGACTGCGGGAAGAGGATGTGGTTGAAGACCAGCGTCGCGGCGGAGGCGTAGAGGAAGAACTCGTACCATTCGACGACCGTTCCAGCCATCGAAGCCGCGACGACCTGCTGCAGCTGCCTCGTCTTCGACTTCTTGGTGGATGGCGTCTCACCTGGATGGGTGGACATGCGGGCTCCCATGGGGACGGCGGCCGTCGTGTGCGTGCCGACCGGTCTGCGATCCCGACCACGTCGCCTGGATCCACCGGAGCGCACCGACGGCCGATGCGGAGCGCACGGGCAGGCAGCGTCGCCCGCTCGTGTGCCGTACGTCACCCAGCATGCGTCCCGCAGCGCAAGGATTCAAGCGACACTCCCAGAGACGTGTCAGCCCCTGCCCTGCGATCCTGCAGATGCCGTCTGTGCGGGGAGACCCTAGTCCTCTGCGGGAGGGTTCCCTGCCTGCGGCGATCGAGGGCGGTCCGTCGAGCGCTCCCCGTTCCCCTTCGAGGGCACCTCGTTCGCCGCGGCGAGCTCGGCGAGCATCGCGTTGTACGCCTCCAGCTCCGCATCGCCGGACCTGTCCTCCGCGCGATCGCTGCGCTTCGCCTCGCGGGTCGACGACTTGAACCATTCCACCGCCATGATGATCGCGAGCCCCAGTGTGGGGAACTCGCCGATCCCCCACGCGATCTCTCCGCCGCGCGCCTGATCCTCGATCGCGCTGACCCATCCGTGGCCCACGTTCCCGTACCAGTCGCCGGCGATGAGTGCCGTCGAGGACATGATCGAGATGCCGAAGAAGGCGTGGAAGGCCATCGTGACGAGCAGGACCAGCAGCCGTACCGGGTACGGATAGCGGTTCACCCCCGGGTCGACGCCGATGATCGACTGCGCGAAGAAGTACCCCGCCGCCAGGAAGTGCAGGATCATGAGCTCGTGCCCGATGTGGGTGTCGAGCGCGTACCACATGATGCCGGAGTAGTAGAAGACGATGAGCGAGCCCGCGAAGTTGATCGCCGCGACGATCGGATGCGAGAAGAACCTCGCATAGCGCGAGTGGACGATCGCGAGCACCCATTCGCGCACGCCCCGCGATCCGTCCCGACGAGGCGCGAGTCCGCGCATGAGCAGGGTGACCGGCGCCCCGAGCACCAGGGGGATCGGCGCGATCATGACCAGTGCCATGTGCTGGAGCATGTGGGCGGAGAACAGCACGCGGCCGTAGACCGACGCGCCGCCGCAGGTCACGTAGAAGAGGACCGCGAGCCCCAGCAGCCAGCAGATCGTCCGGTGGATCGGCCAGGAGTCACCGCGATCGCGCAGCCGCTTGACCGCGAGCAGGTAGAGCACCGCCGCGCCCACCGTGATGACGACCCAGATCGGGTCGAAGAGCCACTCCGTGAAGTACCGGGCGGCCGTGGGCTCCGGTGGCAGAGTCTCGCCGGACAGGATCTGGAACGCAGTCGGCTCGGCGGGCGGCTCGTCCGGGACGGGCGGCGCGGTCCGCGACAGGACCACGCCCAGCGCGGTCGCCGCACCGAAGAGGACGATCTCTCCCAGCACCAGTCGCCAGAACAGCAGTGCCGCGCCCGAGGCCGTCGCACGGCTCGCTGCTCCCGCACGGCTCGCTGCTCCCTCGCGGTTCGCGGCGGGTGCGTCGGACCCGGTACGGGGCGCGGTCGGCGCGGGGACGGCGCCGGGCAGTCGCCCGATCACCGCGCGGCGATGGGACCATCCGGCGAAGCCGAGCAGGATCGTGAGCGCCAGCTTGGTGACGAGCACCAGCCCGTACGGTGTCAGCCAGTCGTCGATCCCGCCCACGCGCAGCAGCGCGTTCGTGAGTCCCGAGTACATCACCAGCGCGTAGGCGATGAGCGCGATCGTCGAGTAGCGGGCGACGATCGAGCCGAGGTCCGCACGACGCGTGAGACCGGGTGCGATGAGCGCGAGCGACAGGAGGCCGCCCAGCCAGATCACCACGCCGACCAGGTGGATCGAGAGGCTGCCGACCGCCTCGATGTGCCCATCGGCCTCTGCGGAGTGGCCGAGGATCGACAGCAGCAGGATCGGCAGCGCGGACACGACGAGAGCCGCTGCCACTCCGGCGAACGAGCGCAGGCCGAACACCAGCATGGAGCCCACGGCGATGAGGCCGACGATCGCCAGCCAGACGCGGCCCAGGTCGATCTCCGTGATGAAGGACCACAGCTGACCGGAGAACTCCCCCTGGAACGCCTGAGCACCCGCGGTGTCGACATAGGTCAGCACGAGGACGGCGACGGACGAGAGGGTCCAGACCGCCGAGGCCACCTGGGCGACGCCCAGCAGACGATTCCATTCGGGGTCGATGCGGGAGGATTTGCGTCCGGTGGTGCGTGGGAACACGACGACGGCCAGCAGGAGGGAGCCGATGGTCAGCGCCATCGCGGAGTTGAAGACGAACTCGGCGATCGGCAGGCCCCACCGGCCCAGCGGGCCGGAGTCCGCGAGCACCGTCGGCGCTGCCGCTCCCGTCGCGATGAGTCCGATCGAGCCCGCGAGAGCGCCGATCAGGACGAACAGCGGGACCGCGGCGATCCGGACCTGGGGTTCGATCCCCGTGGTCGCGTCGCCGCGGGTCGCCGGGGTCGCCTTGGCCGACGCACTCACCGCATTCCGCACACCCTCCGTCACAGCCGTCGGTCGCCCAGCGCGGGGAACGACGTCCGGCGGGAGTGGATCGCTTCGATGTCGATGTCCGCGGTGATGATCGATTCGTCTGGTCCGGCCTCCGCGAGGACGCTCGCGGACGCGTCGAGGATCACCGAGTGCCCGCCCATCTGGGTCTTCGCGTGGAAGCCGGCGGTGTTCACAGCGACCATCGCGCAGAAGTCCTCTGCGGCGCGCGCACGGGCGAGGAGGCTCCAGTGATCGACGCGCGGCGCGGGCCAGGCCGCGGGGACGACGAACACCTCTGCACCTGCATCGAGGAGCGCGCGGAACTGTTCGGGGAAGCGGAGGTCGTAGCACGTCGCGAGACCCAGCGTCACGGTCCGCCCGTCGACCTCGATCGGCGCGGTGACGATGTCCTCACCGGCCTCGAGCAGCTTGGGCTCACCGTTGCCGAAGCCGAACCGGTGGATCTTGCGGTAGACGGAGATGATCTCCCCTGCCGGGTCGATGAGCACCGAGGTGTTCCACAGGCCGCGCTCGCCGTCGGGCAGCTCGGGCAGGCGCTTCACATCGTGGTCGACGGAGGCGAGCCGTTCGAGGGCCTCGGGAGTCCCCTCGATGAGGGAGCCCATGTGGAGGTGGGCGCCGGTGTCCCGTGCCGCAGCGCGCATGGCTGTGACGATCGGGCCGTCCAGGGTCTGGGCGGCGGGGCCCCAGCTGCGGTAGCCGAAGCCGGAGGACGGCCACAGCTCGGGCAGGACGATGAGGTCGGACGAATGCTGAGTGCGGACCAGGTCCGCGGCCCTCACGACGCGGTCTGCGAGCGTTTCGTGGTCGTCGTAACCCAGCTGGATTCCAGAGATGCGCATGGCCCCAGGGTATCGCCGCGGGATGACCGCGGGCGAACGCGGGCAGGTGGTCGCAGAGTGCCGGCTGAATGCGAAGGGCCGGCTGAATGCAGAAGGGCGGCCGGGTCCCGGAGGATCCCGACCGCCCTTCGGCGATCATGCGCGTGAGCGCACTCGTGTCACTTGGTGCCGGCAGCAGCCTTGAGCTTCGAACCGGCGGACAGCTTCACGGAGTAGCCTGCCGGGATCTCGATCTCGGCACCGGTCTGCGGGTTGCGGCCCTTGCGAGCTGCACGCTCGGTGCGCTCGACGGACAGCCAGCCCGGGATGGTGAGCTTCTCGCCGCTGGAGACAGCCTCAGTGAAGGACTCGAAGACGCCGTCGAGCACGTCGGAGACCTGCTTCTGGGTCAGACCGGACTTCTCTGCGACCTCTGCAACCAGTTCGCTGCGGTTCTTAGCCATGGATGTGTCCTCCTTCAGGACTGGAGTACTGCTTCAGTGCTGTGTTCGGGTTACGACTGGTCCGAAACTACCAGACGTCGACCCCCGTTCAGAGGATCCGGCACGCGGATCCTCAGGAGATCACCAGCTGGACTTCGTCACACCGGGCAGCTGGCCCTTGTGCGCCATGTCGCGGAAGCGCACGCGCGACAGGCCGAACTTGCGGAGGTGACCGCGCGGGCGGCCGTCGACCTGGTCGCGGTTGCGGAGGCGGACCGGCGACGCGTCGCGGGGCAGCTTCTGCAGGCCCAGACGGGCCTCTTCGCGCTGATCATCGGTGCTGTCCGGGCTGACCAGCTGGCGCTTCAGCGTGGCGCGGCGCTCGGCGTAGCGCTCCACGATGACCTGACGCTGCTTCTCGCGTGCGATCTTGGACTTCTTAGCCATGTGCGCTCAGCGCTCCTCTCGGAAATCGACGTGCTTGCGGACCACGGGGTCGTACTTCTTGAGCACGATGCGGTCCGGGTTGTTGCGGCGGTTCTTACGGGTCACGTAGGTGAACCCGGTGCCGGCAGTCGACTTCAGCTTGATGATGGGGCGAATGTCCTGGGCCTTTGCCATCAGAGCTTCACTCCCTTCGAGATGAGGTCGCTCACGACAGCGTCGATCCCGCGCGCGTCGATCAGCTTGATGCCCTTGGTGGACACGTTCAGCGTGATGTTGCGGCGCAGAGACGGCACGTAGTAGCGCTTCTTCTGAATGTTCGGGTCGAAGCGACGCTTGGTGCGTCGGTTCGAGTGGGACACGTTGTGTCCGAAACCGGGGACGGCCCCGGTCACCTGGCAGGTTGCTGCCATGACTTCCTCCAGTTCACAGTTGGCGGCGGTGAAGCACCGACCGGCATCCCACGTGCGGACACGCGCTGATCCGATCGTCTGCCTGCATCCTTCGCAGACATCAGCACAGATTCCACCGGGTGCAGCTCCTGCGTGTGCGGGCACACGCCTCTGGAACCGCGAGCGGTGATATGCAGACACCCGGTGCGGGTGTGCGTACGCGCCTCGTCGAGTGACGGGGCACGTGATGTCTCACCAGCGCTGTAGCCGAAGCCTGTGAGAGAGGGCCTAGCATACGTGCAGCGCTCAATGAGCACGTGCGGCGAATCGTGCAGGACGACGCGCCGCGTTCACAACAGTCCACAATCCTATGCGAGCGGGCCCTCGTGCGGCAAGTCGCGCTGGAGCGCTCCCCGCCGGTCGCGTCCGCCCACCCGTACTCGCGTGCCTGCGGTCGGTGTTGCCGCACCCGCCCTCGCGTGCAAGAGTGACAGCATGCATCTCCTGCCAGACCCCGTGAGGGTCGGGCACCGAACGCTCGGGGCCCGATGAGCTCCCCGGAGCCACCCTCTTCGCCCCGTCCGCGGATCCGCAAGGCCCACAGCTTCGAGCACGAGTATTCGGGGCCGCGCACGGGAGGAGCAGACGCACCCGGTGCCGGCGGTTCCGCAGCGCACGACCGGTCCACCTACTACGAATACATCGCGCGCCATTCCGCGGAACTCCCCGCACAGCAGGGCCCCCCGCACGGCCCGTCCGGGTCGGGCTCCGTCCCATCGCACCCCGCCCGGGCACAGGGCGCCCCCGCCGAGGCCCCGGTCACCCACGGCGCCGTCCCTCCCCGCCCCACGAAGCGGCCCACTGCGGGCCCCGCCCCTGCGGCTCCCGGCGCCGCCTCCGCATCCGCGGGCGGCACCGCAGCCGGGCGGACCTCCGCCGCTGCCCCGGGAGACCACGGCGTCCGCCGGAGACGCACCGGCCCCGTCCTCATCGGCGTGATCGCGACGCTGGCGGTCCTCGCGCTGGGGATCGGGCTGGGAGTCGCGTTCCTCGGACCGGACCGCGGCATCCAGGCGACCGACATCGAATCCCCGGGCTCCTCCTCGGCCGCGGACAGCCCCGCACCCGACGACACGGGAGGCGCTCCCGCGACGGCGGACGAGCAGCTGAGCGCGCACGTGACCGACGGGACCCGTGTCGCAGAGGAGCAGCTCGCCGATCAGTGGGTCGTGCAGCTGAGCGCCAAGAAGCCGGGGCTCGAGGCCAACGGACGCACGTGGGACGACCAGGCGATCCTGGAGGAGTTCGAGGAGAACCAGAGGCGGCATCCGGAGGCGATCCTCCTGTGGAGCGGCGACTGGAGCAGCTTCCGGCTCGCGGACTTCTGGGTCACCGTCCTCGCGGAGCCCTACGACAGTCCCGACGAGGCACTCGCGACCTGCACGAACCTGGGCCTGGACCGCGACAACTGCTTCGCGAAGAAGCTCTCGACGTCCGAGGGCCCGGACGGGACGACCGCACTCAACGACTGAGTCGTCTCGTCAGGCGTCCCGATGCCCCTGGTCGCCGCATGACCGGCAGACGGCGCAGCGGCCCGCGAGCTCGATCGTGAACTGCACGTCGTCGTAGCCCGCGTCTGCGGCGGCCGAGAGCATCGCGTCCTGCTCCACCTGCGCCGTGATCTCCTCCGTCCGCCCGCAGCCGTGGCACCGCAGGTGGTGGTGGAGGCGATCGCCGCAGCGTCGGTACAGTGCCTCGCCGTCGCGACCGTGGACCGTGTGGATCTCGCCCTTCTCGCTGAGGCTCAGCAGGTGGCGGTAGACGGTCGCGAGTGAGATCTCTGCGCCTGCGGCGCGAAGATTCGTGTGCAGCTCCTGCGCAGAGATGAGCCGGCGATCACGATCCATGATCGCGACCAGCGAATCACGCTGAGCGGATCGCCTCCGCCGGCGCATCGGCGCGTTCTGATGAGGCGACACCCCTACCCTTTCGTCACACGGCCCGAAACCGTCGAAGAGCGGCCCGAATCCGTCGCAACCGCCTGCTCGGCAGGATAACAGCGCTTCCGGCCCGCGTCACCGGCCCGCGCTCTGTGCAGCACAGAGATGCGCATCTGCGTCCTGCCGGTGCCCCGCACGGGGCACCGCGTCAGAAGATGAGGCGCACGGGATCCTCGAGCACATCGGCGACGTCCCGGAGGAACTTCGAGATGGTCTCGCCGTCGACCACGCGGTGGTCCGCGGAGACCGTCAGCGTCATGACCTCGCGCGGCACGATGGCATCCCCGACGACCCAGGGCTTCTTCTGCACTCGTCCCGCGGCGACGATCGCGCTCTCGCCCGGATTGATGATCGGAGTGCCCCAGTCCACGCCGAACACACCCACGTTCGTGATGGTGATCGTCCCGCCGGACTGCGCTGCCGGTGGGGTCTTCCCCGACCGGGCGACCTCCACGAGCTCGCCGATGCCGCGGCCCAGATCCGCCAGCCCCATCGCGTCCGCATCCTTGATGTTCGGCACGATCAGACCGCGGTCCGTGGCCGCGGCGATGCCGAGGTTCACGTAGTGGCGCAGCGTCACCTCGTCACCGTCCATGCGGGCGTTCATGTAGGGGTACATGATCGCCGCCCGGGTCACCGCCTTCGCGATGATCAGGAGCGGGGAGACCCGCACGTCGTCGCCCAGCGCACGATCGGCCTTGAGACGGCGCACCAGATCCATCATGCCGGTGACGTCGACGTCCACGCCGATCGTCACGTGCGGTGAGGTGAACGCGGAGGTGACCATCGCGTTGGCCATGGCCTTCTTCACGCCCTTGACGGGGACGCGCTCCTCGCGCGACGCGTTCGCCGCCGAGGCACCCGCCCCGACGCTCGCCGCTGCGGCTCCGGCCGCCGCTGCGCCGGCGGTGGCACCGACTGCAGCGGCACCGACTGCGGCGCCACCGGCTGTCGACGTGCCTGCGGAACCGCCGGATTCGAGGTGCGCGAGGAGGTCGGACCGTGTGACCTCGCCGCGCGCCCCGGTGGGTGTCACGGCCGCCAGGTCGACGCCGTGCTCCTTCGCGAGCTTCCGCACGGGCGGCTTCGCCATCGGCCGGCTGTCGCCCCCGGCCTGTGGCGCACCCCCCGCGGCGGAAGAGAAGTCATCGGGCGGCGGGACGGCGGCCGCGGGCGCGGCAGGGGCCGCGCCACCGGTCGCCGGACTCCCGGACGGGGCGGGCGCGGACGGTGCGGCTGCACCGCCGGCCGCCGCCTTGCGCGGGCGGCGCCGGGACGACGAGGCGACTGCCCCGTAGCCCACGAGTGTGGCGCCCGAGGATTCCTCGGACGGCTCGGCGGGAGCGGCCTCGGCGGCGGATGCCTCCGCGCCCGAGGTGGTGGCCGGGGCAGGGTCCTCCCCGCCCACCGGGCCGAAGCGGACGATGGGCGTACCCACCGCGACCGTCTCGCCCTCGTCGACGAGCAAGGCGCCGATCGTGCCCGCGTGGGGGCTGGGGAGCTCGACGAGTGACTTCGCAGTCTCGATCTCGACGAGGATCTGGTTGACCGTCACCGCGTCGCCTGCGGCGACCTTCCACGAGACGATGTCGGCTTCAGTGAGTCCCTCTCCCGGATCGGGGAGGAGGAAGACGTCAGACATGGTGTCCTTTCGGAGACTCGGTCGACCGGGCTCAGTAGGCGAGCGACCGGTCGACGGCGTCGAGGATGCGGTCGAGGTCGGGCAGGTAGTGCTCTTCGAGCTTCGACGGCGGATAGGGAGTGTGGAACCCGCCGACCCGCAGGACCGGGGCCTCGAGGTGGTAGAAGCTGCGTTCAGTGATGCGCGCGGCGAGCTCAGCGCCCAGCCCCAGGAACACCGGGGCCTCATGGGCGACGACCAGCCGACCGGTGCGCTTCACCGACTGCTCGACGGTGTCGAAGTCGATCGGGCTGAGGCTGCGGAGGTCGATGACCTCGACGTTCGCACCCTCGTCGGCCTTCGCATTCGCGACATCCAGAGCGGTGGGGACGAGCGGTCCGTAGGACACGAGTGTGAGGTCGGTGCCCTCGCGCACGACCTGAGCGGAGTGCGTCGCGGCACCGCGCTCGTCCGTGTCGACGTCGCCCTTCATCCAGTACCGGCGCTTGGGCTCGAAGAACATCACCGGGTCGTCGCTGCGGATCGCGTCCTGGATCATCCAGTACGCGTCGTGGGCCGTCGACGGGGAGATGACCCGCAGGCCCGCATGGTGCGCGAAGACCGCTTCCGGGCTCTCGGAGTGGTGTTCGGGGGAACCGATCCCGCCGCCGTACGGGACACGGATGACCACGGGGATCTTCTCGTTGCCGCCGGTGCGGGCGTGGAGCTTCGCGACCTGGGTGACGATCTGGTCGTAGGCCGGGAAGATGAAGGCGTCGAACTGGATCTCGATCACGGGACGGAAGCCGCGGATCGCCATTCCGATGGACGTGCCGACGATTCCGGACTCCGCGAGCGGCGCGTCGATGACCCGCTGCTCGCCGAAGTCCTTCTGCAGGCCCTCGGTCACGCGGAACACGCCGCCGAGCTTCCCGATGTCCTCGCCGATGAGCACGACCTTGGGGTCATCCTCCATCGCCTTGCGCAGTCCCGCTGTGATCGCCTTCGACAGAGGCATGGTGCTCGTCATATCAGGCGTGCTCCTCCACGTCGGCGAAGGAGTCGAGGTAGGCGAGGTAGGCGTCGCGCTCCTCATCGACCAGTGCGTGGGGCTCGCTGTAGACGTGCGTCCACATCTCTGCGGGCGGAGGCGGCGCCATCTCGACGCACGCGGCGCGGATGCGGGCGGCCATCTGATCTGCTTCCGCGTCGACCGCCGCGAATTCGTCCGCGGTCACGCCCTGGTTCTCGAGGTAGCGGCGCAGCCGCACGATCGGGTCCTTCGCCGCCCACGCCTCCGTCTCCGCATCGCTGCGGTACTTCGAGGGATCGTCGGCCGTCGTGTGCGCACCCATGCGGTACGTGAAGGCCTCGATGAGGAGCGGCCCGTTGCCCGCGCGGATCGAGTCCGCGCTGGCGCGCGCCACCGCGTAGGTCGCCAGCACATCGTTGCCGTCGACGCGGATGCCCGGGATACCGAAGCCCTTGCCCCGCTGGTACAGGGGGGTCGGAGTCTGGATGGAGGTGGGCTCGGAGATCGCCCACTGGTTGTTCTGGCAGTAGAAGAGGACCGGGGCGTTGAACGCGCCGGCGAACGTGAGGCCCTCCGAGACGTCGCCCTGCGAGCTCGCACCATCGCCGAAGCAGGCGACTGCGATCGAATCGCGATCGATGTCACCGGTGCCCACGTCGCCGTCCATCTGGATCCCCATGCCGTAGCCGGCCGCGTGGAGGACCTGGGAGCCGATCACGATCGTGTAGGTGTGGAAGCGGTTGGCCTGCGGGTCCCACCCGCCGTGGCTCTGGCCCCGGAAGATGCCCAGCAGTTCCGTGGGGTCGATCCCGCGCGTCCATGCGACGCCGTGCTCGCGGTACGTCGGGAAGACGAAATCCTGCTTCCGCAGCGCGCGGCCCAGGCCGATCTGCGCGGCCTCCTGGCCCAGCAGCGGCGCCCACAGGCCCAGCTGGCCCTGGCGCTGCAGTGCCTGGCCCTCCGCGTCGACGCGGCGCACCAGCACCATGTCGCGGTAGAAGCCGAAGAGGTCCTGCGTGTCGAGTTCAGCCGCGAACACGTCGTATTCGCCTGAGCTGACACGCTCCCCCTCCGGGGTGAGCATCTGAATCATGTGCGGTCCCGCCTGCCTCTTCGCACGCGCTCCCGCTGAAATCTCGGACGTCATCGTTCCTTCTCCTCTCCTGGACGCTGCTCCCGGGTGTGGGTACAGCGCTCGGATGGTGGAGTGTCCACGGTTGTGTGGGCACTCCTGTCGTGATGCGTTTCACATCGTGGGATTTACGATACCTGAGCGCGTGAGCCGTGCCAACCTGAGTCGTTCTCCTGTCGTGCTTCCCAACGTACGGCCGCGCATTCCGCGTTAGAGGTTCCGAACAGCCCCCTCAGCGACCACCTGCGATCGCCCACAATCACTCTGACGTCATACTTTTATGTCCAAGTATTCGCAGGTCAGAGTGCCATGGGCACGCGATGCTCACGGTCGCGTGACGGTGATGCTCACGGTCGCGTGCCTTCGAAGGAGTGCGTGCTCCCCAGCGGTCCGTCGAAGAACCGGCTGTTGCGCTCCTGCCACTGCGCGAGCTCCGGGTGCCCGCTCTCCTCCAGGCCGGTCAGGGTGTTGTCGTAGAGCTCGCCCCCGTGTGCGTAGACGGGCCCGTCGAAGGCCGCGTCGATCCGCTCCTGGCTCCACCCCTTCCCGGCGAGCGCCTCCCTCTGCTCCGCCTCGTCGAGGTCCACCGTGAGCGTCGCCCAGTCCGCCGTATCCGCATTGCGCGCGCCATCGAGGTCGGGCACCAGGTCCTGCTCGTGCTCGATGGACAGCATGTCCACCCCGTCCGGCGGCGCGAAGTCCGACACGGGCGACCCCACCGTGAACACGGTCGTGACGTTGACGCGCTGACGGAACTCCTCATCCGCCAGCAGTGACGCGGCGACCAGCCCGCCCTGGGAGTAGCCGACGAGCATGACCTCGTCCTCGGGCTCGACCCCCGCCTCCTCGATGGCGGTCCGCACCACCTCGTGCTGTGCGGAGCGTCGACCGGATGCCGTTTCGAGGTTCGTCGTGTGGTCGGTGGTCTCCCGCCCCGCACGCAGCGTGTTCTGCGTCGTCGCGGGCACGTAGACGATGTGCCTCCTCCGACCGTCCGCGCCCTCGATCTGCTCGACCCGCACCCGCCCGTTGTCCCGTCCCCGCGACTGCGCCCACTGCCGCTCCCAGAGCGCCCGGACCGACCCCGGTGCGTGCGCGTGGCCTGCGGAGGCCCCGCCGGGCCGTCCATGACCGTCACCGTCGTCGACCTCGCGCACGTCGACCGGTGGGCGATGCTGCGGATCCGGCAGCAGGCTCTGGTCCCCGAAGAACCCGAACGGCGAGAGGCCTGCGAGCACGAAGCCGGTCAGCGTCTGCGAGTCCCGCGGGATCGCACCCCAGTCCGCAGGGGTGAACACGAGGCCCGGAGGGACGCCCACGAACCCTGCGACGAAGCCCGGGAGGACGTGCTCCATCGCCGCCCCGGTGAGCTCCGAGTGCTCTCCTGCACCCTGCACCACCCACACGGCACCGTCCGCCAGGACGCCGAGCACCGCTTCCGCTCCGTGCTCCGCGACCTCGTCGACGTCGATCCCGGTGACCTGCTCGATGTGCTCGAGGACTCCCGCGTCCTTCGCCGCATTCCACACATGGACGACACCGGTGCCGACCACGAGCCCCTGCACCGCCGCACTCCCGACGACGAGCATCGTGACGGGATGGAACACGACAGCGCGCACCATGTGTCCCGCCACGTTCGCGGCGGTGTCGAGCACGAGGGCGAAGGAGGCCGCGATGAGCGCATCGGCGGATTCATAGGCGTCCGCGCATCCCCGAAGCGCTGAGGCGATGCCCCGGATCCGCAGGCCCGCGCCCGCCGACCGGGCGAAGAACCGCGCGCACGCGACCTCGAGCGCCGCTCCCGTCACGGGCGACGCGGCGAGCGCGAGGACCGTCGCGTCCGCTTCCGCACGCGCCAGCGTCACGAGCACCGCTTCGAACTCCTCGGCGCGTGCGGAGAGGACGTCGGCACCTGCCCGCATGTCGTCCAGACGCGCCGTCGTCCCACCCGACCCGCCGGTGACAGTGACATCCTGCGCCGGCCCCGCACTCATCGGCGCGGGTCCTGCACACGGGCACGTGTGCTGGCCTCGGCACGGGCCTGCGCACCCTCCTGCCGTGCACCCTCCTGCGAGCGTTCGAACGCTTCAGTCAGCTGTGTGACGAGCTCCCGTCGCAGCACTCCAGGCTCCGGATGGACGACGGAGTGCACACGCATGGGAGGGCATCCGTCAGGCAGCGCCCACCGCCCCACGACTGCGAGGTCAGCATGTGCGGGCTCCGGTACGAGCTCTGCGAGGCGGCGCGCGGTGTCCGCGGTGTCGAACACGCCGAGCAGCAGCGCCCCGGGCAGAGGCGCACGGCGCTCCGCAGAATGGCTGCCGGCGACGTCGACCTCGGCTGCTGCTCCGTGGCGACCCTGCGCACGTCCGTCGTCGTGGGGTGCCCAGCCGACGAGGACCGCGGCGATGGCACTCCCCCACGCGGATTCGGCGATGAGCGTCCCGCGCGGTCCGAGGAACCAGTGGACCGCGCGCACCGGCGCCGTGTCCGCGAAGCCCATCACGCGGTCGCAGAGTCCTGCGCCCTGCGCCGGCCTCTCACCCGCAGCCGAGGGAGGCCAAGCAGTCCTCGCGCATGACGCTGTCGCCTCAGCCGAGCCCGCCGCAGCAGAGCCCGCCGCAGCAGACCCCGCCGTAGCAGAGCCTGCGGCATCGAGCCGCTGCGCGACCGATGCCGGGCGCAGCACCGTGGGCCAGCCTCCACCGCGGCTCAGGGATGCGGAGAAGACGTCGAGCGCGCTCACCGCGCACCAGACCCGCCTGCCGTCCGGCGCATCCGTCCGACTCACAGGAGACCTCCGAAGGGGACGGGATTCCCCAGCCCGGGCAGCGGCAGGCCGGGCCCCTCGCCTCCCGCTGCCGCGGCCGCGGCGAGGGCGTCCACGACCTCGCGCAGCGCATCAATGTGGGCAGTCATCGCGACGATGACGTCGTCGGCCAGACTCATGAGATCGTGCCCGTCGCGCACCCAGCCGGCCAGCGCGTCCCTGAATGCTCCGCTGGACGAGGAGCTCCACTCCACGTGCTGCGCGTCCTGACTGCGAGCGACGATCGCGCCGATCTCACCTGCCTGCGCCACCCACACCGCCCTGTCCGCCTCGAGCGCCTCGATCACCGCGGCCGCAGCCCCCTCGATACCCGTCACGATGCCCACCTCTCCCTCACGTGCTCTCCGCCGCCCGGCCCCTCGCCTCCTGACACCCTTCGCCCGTGCGGCTCGGTGCACCACCTCCGCCCGCGACCTGTGGATGCGGCCGCGCCGGTCCCCAGGGACCCGTGCGCGCGGGGAGCCGTCCGCGTACCGGACGGTGACCTCGGGTGCGCACACACCCGCGTGAGAGAATCGCCGCATGACGAACCGTGTGCAGCTCGCCCAGATCGACCCCGCCCTCGCGCTCAGCCCGCTCGACGGCCGCTATCGCGCCGACGCCGCTCCGCTCATCGACTACCTGTCCGAGGCTGCGCTCAACCGCAATCGGGTCCACGTCGAGGCGGAATGGTTCATCCACCTGGCCGAATCCGGCGCCGTGCGCGGCACGCGGGAGCTGCTCGAGGACGAGAAGACGCAGCTGCGCGAGTGGGCCGCAGGGTTCGACGCGGAGACGATCGACCAGCTGCGGACCTTCGAGGCCGTCACGGTCCACGACGTCAAGGCCGTCGAGTACTCGATCAAGGAGTTCCTCGATCAGATCGGCGCGGGCGACCTCTCGGAGCTCGTCCACTTCTGCTGCACCTCGGAGGACGTCAACAATCTCTCGTACGCGCTGGGGATCAGGGGCGCCGTCCAGGACGTCTGGCTGCCGACCGCTCGGACGCTCGTCGACTCCCTGGCAGACATGGCCGAGGAGCTCGCGGACACAGCGCTGCTGTCCCACACGCACGGGCAGCCGGCGACGCCGTCCACCATGGGCAAGGAGATCGCGGTGTTCATCCACCGCCTGCGCCGCCAGCTGGATCGCATCGAGAAGACCGAATTCCTCGGCAAGATCAACGGCGCGACCGGTACGTACGCCGCCCACGTCGTCGCCTCCCCCGGCGTCGACTGGCCCGGCATCGCGCAGAGCTTCGTCGAGCACCTGGGCCTGACCTTCAACCCCGTGACGACGCAGATCGAATCGCACGACTGGCAGGCGGAGCTGTTCGCGGACATCAGCCGCTTCAACCGCATCTGCCACAACCTCGCCACGGATATGTGGACCTACATCTCGATGGAGTACTTCACCCAGATCCCCGTCGAGGGCGCGACCGGCTCCTCGACCATGCCGCACAAGGTCAATCCGATCCGGTTCGAGAACGCAGAGGCGAACCTCGAGATCTCCAACGCCCTGCTGGATTCGCTGGCGTCGACGCTCACCACCTCACGGCTCCAGCGCGACCTCACGGACTCGACCACGCAGCGCAACATCGGTGTGGCGTTCGGCCACTCGCTGCTCGCGCTCAACAACCTCGTCAAGGGCCTGGGGCGCCTCGAATGCAACACCGACGCCCTGTCCGCGGATCTCGAACGCAACTGGGAGGTGCTCGCGGAGGCGATCCAGTCCGTCATGCGCGCGGCGTTCCTCCGCGGTGTGGGAGGGATGGACAACCCCTATGAGAAGCTCAAGGAGCTCACCCGCGGTCACCGCGTCGACGGCCCCGCACTCCGGGAGTTCGTGGGCGGGCTCGGGCTGCCCGACGAGGATGCCGCACGCCTCGCGGCGCTCACGCCCGGCTCGTACGTGGGGATCGCCGCTAAGATCGCTCGGGAGGAGACCGCCTCCTGGCGCGCCTCCCGCTGAACCGACCGCAGCCGAGGTCCCGGGCACCTGAGCCCGGAGGCCCCGGTCCCAGCAGCCTCGGTCCGAGCCGCCTCGGCCTCGGTCCTAACTGCCGGCTCCGCCGTCAGGCGATCGCGACGTATTCGAGGACGGGGCGGCCCGCACTGCCGTAGCGCGGCCTCCGCTCCAGGAGCCCCACGTCCGCCATCGCCTCGAGGTAGCGGCGGGCGGTCACGCGGGAGACTCCGATCCGGTCGGCTGCCTCTGCCGCGGAGTGCCCCTCGTCGGCGAGGAGTCCCAGGATCTGGTCCTGCACGGCGTCCGGCACGCCCTTCGCCCGCTGCGGGCCGGTCCCTGCACGCAGGCCCTCGACGGCGGCGTCCACCTGCGACTGGGTGATCTGGCCGTTCCCGCCCTGCTCTGCTCCCAGTGACAGGCGGAAGCTGCGGAACGCCTCGAGCTTGGTCTTGAAGACCGGGAATGTGAACGGCTTGAGGATGTAGTGGACGACTCCCAGGGACAGCGCCTCCTGCACGACCTGCATATCGCGTGCAGCGGTCACCGCGATGACGTCGACCGGCACCTTGCGCGCGCGGAGGCTGCGCACGAGCATCAGCCCGTGGCCGTCGGGCAGGTTCATGTCGAGCAGCACCAGATCGACTTGGCCGGCGTCGATCCCGATGATCCGGTCCGTGAGCGCGGCGAGGGCGTGCTGGGCGTTCCGCGCGATCCCGACGAGGCGGAAGCCGTCGACGCGGTCGACGTAGGACGCGTGCGCCTTCGCCGCGATCTCCTCGTCCTCGACCACGAGAACTCCGAACGGGGCTTCTCCGCGCCCCGTCGGATCACCTGCTTCACTCATGCGCTCACCGTAGATCCCCAGGCGTTCCCGCGCCATCATCCCCGGTCAGAGGGCGCATCACGTCGTGCGTCGGCTCCTGCGGGGCACCCGGCACCCACACGGTGAAGAGCGCGCCGCTGAGCGGCGGGGCCATGTCCGCGAGCTCCGCCTCATCGACCAGTTCGGTCCCGGACGCCTGGACGTCGATCGCGCCCTTCATCCGCCGGACGGCCTGCACGGCGAGCGACAGCCCCACCCCGCGCGAGGTGTGCTCGAGCCGTCCGGCGCCGGTGTCCCCGGCGACCCCGTCGTGCTTCGTCGACCAACCCCGCTCGAACACGTCGTCCAGCGAGTCCTCGGCGATGCCCGGGCCGTCGTCGCTCACCTCGATGACGAGGCCCGAGTCCCCGGCCCCGGAGAACCGCACCCGCACCGTCCGCCGGTCCGGGGGGACCGTCCCGACGCTCACCGCGTCGAAGGCGTTGTCCACGAGGTTCCCGACGATGGTGACGAGGTCCCGATCGTCCGCAGTGATCGACCCGCGCAGCTCATCGGTGTCGAGCTCCATCCGGATGCCCTGCTCCGCTGCCTGGGACATCTTCGTGAGCAGCAGCGCGGAGAGGACCGGATGGTCGAACCCGTCCAGCAGGTTGTCGGCGGGCCGCTCGGCCTGCTCGATCTCACGCGTCGCGAACTCCACGGCCTCGTCGAACGAACCGGTCTCGACGAGCGACACGATCATGTGGAGGCGGTTCGCGTACTCGTGCGTCTGCGAGCGCAGCGACTCGGAGAACGAGCGCACGGACACGAGCTCTCCGATCAGCTCCTGGAGCTCCGTGTGGTCGCGCATCGTCATGACCCAGGTGTCGGGGGCCGTCGACGCCGGCTGCTGGTTCACGACGAGGATGCGTCGGGTCGTGTAGTGGATCTCGTCGCGGGCGTAGCGGCCCTCCGCCAGGAGCGCCTTGAGCGAATGGTCGAGGTCGATGTCCTGCAGGGGAACGGGCGTCCGCGCACGCTGGTCCGACATGCCGAGCAGCTCTGCCGCCTCCGAGTTGAAGAACACGACTCCCTGGCTGCGGTCCACCAGGACGAGGCCCTCGGACACCGCACGCAGCACGGACGAGTAGTAGTCGAGGACGGCGCCCAGCTCCTTCGTGCCGTAGTCGCCCGTGACGCGGCGCAGACCACGCAGCGTCATCCAGTTCGCGAGGACGCCCAGCACGACCGTGAGGCCGCCCAGGAGCCAGATCGTGCGCGCCTGGGGGACGAAGCCCCCGCGCACCGCGTCCGGGGATAGGCCCACGACCGCGGCTCCCACCACCTCCGGCTCCTCGGCAGACTCCCCTGCGTCGCCGGACGCCGCCGTGGTGTCCGAGCGGGTCATCGGCGTGCGGGACGAGCTCCAGTCGGCACCGGCGGCTGCATCGGCATCCGACGGGTGAGCCATGATCGGGGCGGCGGCCACGAGGAGGTCGACGGACCCGTCGATGTAGCGGACCCTCGTCTCCCCCTCACTCAGCTCCTCGAGGTCCAGGCGGGAGACGGCGGCGCGCGCATGCGAATCGCCCGCGCTGTTCGACGTCACCACGGCAGGGCGCTCCTCGGGCACATTCGCCGCACCCACTCCGGTGCCGCCCAGCCCTTCGCTGCGCTCCAGCTCTGAGCGCGGGATGACCTCGACGAGGTCCACCTCGTAGTCAGCGCGGATGGCGTCCAGCCGGTCCATCATCTCCGCGTTCTCAGGAGTGCCGCTGAGGAAGACGGGGAGCGGCTCCTCATCGCCTGAGTCCTTGCCCGCCTCGACCGACACGATGTGGTCGACGACGAGCGTCGAGCGCGCGAGCGATTCCGCGGTGTTCCCCAGCTGGTCCTCTGCGCGACGGTCGTTCTGCTCACTCATGACGAAGTAGAGCAGCGTCGTCACGAGCAGCACGATGCCGACCAGCATGACGCCGTTCGCGAACATGATCCGCCCCGCGACTCCGGCATCCGCGAACGGGAGTCGGCGCCGCGCCTGCCCGCCCTGCGGGGTGGAATCGGGCAGCCCCGGCACCCGGTCGGCCGCGGGCCGTGCCGGTTCCGTGCGTCCGGAGGACGATCGTCTGATGGGGGACATCGCCTCAATTGTGCACGAGTCGGCGCACTCGCCGGGCCCGCGGACCTCGACGCGACGGTCGACGAGGCCGACCGCAGGCGCGAGTGGACCGGCTCAGTCGAGGACGGGCTTGTCCACAGTGGGCTCCACGTCCTTGCGGGAGACGACCCAGTTGAGGAGCATCGCCACTGCGGTGGCGGCGACGAACGCGACCCCCGCGAGGAGCGCGGGGAGCCCCAGGTGGGCGATGGCGGCGAAGCCCTCCTGCGAGAACCGGCTCCCCTGCGTGACGACGGAGCTCACGACGAACGTGACGAGTGCCGCGATGAGGCCGAACCGAACCGCGTCCTTGTAAGGCACGCTCTTCCTGCCCGCGTGACGGTCGGGACGCCGAGTCTTCTGCTTCTCCATGATGACCCCAGTCTACCGTCGAGTGGTCCCGCATCTCCCTGGGCACCCATGACCCGGCACTCCTGACCCGTCACTCATGATCCGGTACCTATGACCCGTCACCCACGACCCGGCACCTATGAACTGACACCCACGACCGCAGGCACGTCCGCCGTGGCACACTGAAGACGTGTTCCGACCTCGGCTCTCACTGCCCGGATGGGCTGCGCTGTTCACCGCAGTCATCCTCGTCGCGCTCCTGGCACTGCTGTTCTTCTACAGCCCGGACAGGGGCCTGCGGGTCGAGGCGACCGCGCAGCCCAATCAGGCCGCCGCCACCCCGGACACGACGGTCGCTCCGGAGGACCTGCCGTTCGACATCGAAGACATCCGCTCCCACCTGCTCGATCGCCCGTCGACGGGGTCCCACACCATCGACTCGCAGACCACGGAGGCCCTCCTCTACTGCGACGAGTGCATCTCGCTGGGCACCGCACTGGAGATCGACGGCACCCCCTTCCAGGTCGCGCTGGTGACGGAGCCGGGGACCGACACCGTCTTCTCCGCCGCCGTCATCGGCGAGCAGGACGGCGAACCGTCCCTCCAGCTGGTAGTTTCAGGGCACGATCTCACACTGACTCCCGGACGCGGAGGGACCCTGGTCAAGCAGGAGAAGCGCTACGCTCCTGCGGACGAGGTCTGCTGCCCCTCCGGTTGGTCGGTCCAGGTCTACAGGTTCCATGACGGACGCTTCGAAGCCGGTCAGCGTGTCTCCAGTGCGGGAGAGCACTGACGGGCACGGGAACGGACAGCGCGCACGAAGAACAGGCAGCACGGGAGACCGGCGGGGGAAGAGGAAGAGCATGCACATCGTCCTGGTGGAGGACGACGAGGTGATCCGCGAGACGACGCAGATCAGCCTCGAGCGGTTCGGCTACACGGTGACGGCGTTCGAGGACGGACGCGAGGGCTACGAGTTCGTCACCGCCAACGGTGCGGACGCGGTCCTGCTCGACCTCATGCTGCCCACGATGAACGGAGCCTCGATCACGCGGGCGATCCGCGAACGGTCGACGGTGCCCATCATCGTCATCTCCGCGCGCTCGGACCCGATCGACATCGTCCAGTCCCTCGAGGCGGGCGCGGACGACTACCTGACGAAGCCGTTCGACATGCAGGTCCTCAACGCACGGATCCGCGCCGTCGTGCGCCGCTTCATCACCGCGGGCACCGGATCCATGGGCTACTCCCCCGCGCCGGCCGCGGCCCACACCGCCCGCGAAGCGGCGATCGGCCCCGGAGGCCGCATCATCGGCGGCGGCGAGCTGCCCGACGTGCTGGGCCCCACCCCGGGCTTCGACTCCCGCGAACCGACCGACACCGGCCCGCTGCCGGTCCAGCAGGTTCCGACGCGCACCGCCGAGCAGTGGGCAGCAGACCCCGGCGAGGCCCCCGGATCCTGGCAGGAACCCCAGCCCGCCGCAGTCCCCGCTGCGGTCCCCACGGCCGACGTGCCCTGGTCCTCTCCGCCGGCGCCTGCGAGCCCCGCCGCGAGCCCCCAGGCCGGTCCCCCGGCC
>NZ_FWFF01000002.1 GCF_900163715.1 Brevibacterium yomogidense
GACCGTCGCACTGGCGGCGTGACTACAACCTGTCACCTATTCGTGCAGCAGTCCCTGTAATGTCTCTCGCACCAGTTCCACGTGAGGAAATCCGGGACGCGGCTGGTAGCATCCACTTAGCCGCTTCTCGCAGGTCCAAGGCCAGCGTGGATCCGGCGCCGCTATCGGACACGAGCGAGCGTAAGACAGGGGACATTCCCCATGGCGCCGCTGTTAAAATGAGGAGACCGATTGGACATCGACAGCGCAGTTATCGACGGAAAATCGATTCTGGTCACTGGCGGCTCCGGCTCGTTCGGCAGGCGTTTCATTGCAACCCTGCTCGAGCGGTTTGAACCCGCTCGCGTAGTTGTGTTCAGCCGGGACGAACTGAAGCAGTTCGAGATGCAGAATCTTGAGCCTTACAAGAGCCACGCTTCGGTAATGCGTTACTTCCTAGGTGACGTCCGGGATGAAGCGCGTCTTCGGAAGGCGATGGAGGACGTGGACATCGTCGTTCACGCTGCTGCCTTGAAGCAGGTTCCCGCAGCCGAATACAACCCTTTTGAAGCTGTCAAGACGAACGTCCACGGCGCTGAGAACGTCGTCAATGCGTCGATCGCACAGAATGTCTCGCGCGTCGTCGCTCTCAGCACAGATAAGGCCGCGGCGCCGATCAATCTCTACGGAGCCACAAAGTTGGCTTCCGATAAGATCTTCGCGACGGCTAACAGCCATAAGGGCAAGCGCGATATCACCTTCTCAGTTGTGCGGTACGGGAACGTACTTGGCTCGAGGGGATCCGTGGTTCCGTTCTTCCAGGAGCACGCGCGCCACGGTTATCTGCCCATCACACATGAGGAGATGACCCGGTTCAACATTACGTTGCAGATGGGCGTAGAGTTTGTTCTGCAAAGTCTTGCGCGACAGTGGGGGGGCGAGCTGTTTGTCCCGAAGATTCCGTCGTATCGACTTACAGACGTAGCCACTGCTGTTGCGCCTGGTCTCGAACAGCGAGTCGTTGGTATTCGTCCAGGCGAGAAGTTGCACGAGGAGATGATCACCTCGACCGACGCGATGTCCACCATCGAGTTCGACGAATATTATGTGATTCTTCCTGCCTACCAGGTGTGGGACGTAGATGACTTTATCGCGAACAGTGCGGAGTCTCCCGGAAAGCGCCGTGAGTATGGGTTCCAGTACAACAGCGGAACCAACGAGAGGTTCCTGACTGTGGACGAATTGCGGGACCAGATCGCGACGGAGCTATGAGCTCTGCAGCCTTCATCCCATACGGTCGGCAGATCATCGACGAGTCTGACATAGACGCGGTGGTTGCTACGCTGCGCAGTCCTTGGCTGACCACTGGCCCGCAGGTCGAAGCGTTCGAAGCGGAGTTCTCCACGTACGTGGCCGTGCGTAACGCGGTAGCCGTCGCCAACGGCACAGCGGCACTGCATTTGGCGATGCTAGCTGCCGGGATCGGTCCAGGGGATGAAGTGATTGTTCCGGCGATCACTTTTGTCGCAACAGCCAACGCGGCGCTGTATCTGGGCGCAGATGTTAAGTTCGCAGATATTGAGCCCGACACGTTTCTGCTCGACCCCCGATCAGCACGAAGTCTGATCTCGGACCGGACGAAGGCCATAGTCGCAGTTGACTACGCCGGTATGCCCTGCGATTACGCGAGCCTCAGAGCTCTCTCCGATGAGTTCGGGCTGATCCTTATTGGAGACGCGAGCCATGCTCCGGGTGCCGAGTTCGGCGGCTCCATGGTCGGCTCAATTGCCGATCTCACGACGTTCAGCTTCCATCCGGTGAAGCACCTTACAACAGGTGAGGGTGGGATGGTCACGACGGCTTCTGACGAGCTCGCCGCAAAACTGCGCATGCTGCGTGCGCATGGCGTCGCGACCGACTTTCGAAAGCGTGAGGCTGCCGGTACGTGGGAGTGGGACCAGGTTGAACTGGGCTACAACTATCGCATAGCAGATATAAACTGTGCGCTCGGCCGCAGTCAGTTGAAGAAGCAACATGAATGGGTTGAGTCACGCCGACAGATCGCTCAGCGATACCGGGATGCTTTGGCAGATGTTCCTCAGCTGTCCACTCAAGAGGAGCCTGCAGGACGTCGTAGCGCCTGGCATCTTTTCCCAGTGCGAATCACCGGCCCGGACTCAGCCGCCAAGCGTCGAAACGCGTTCACTTCGATGCGTAGCGATGGCATTGGCGTGAACGTCCATTACAGGCCAGTGTACTTGAACTCGTACTACGCTGGACTTGGTTACGAGGCGGGGCTGTGCCCCGTCTCGGAGGAAGTGTACGACGGACTGCTATCCCTCCCGATGTGGCCCGGTTTGGAATGGTCTGATCAGAGCCGAGTGATCGACTCTCTACGACGAGCACTAGACGTCGACAATTGAGGATCGTACGTGACTGATTGGATAGCGTTGATCCCTGCGCGAGGTGGCAGCAAGCGGATCCCCCGGAAGAACATCCGCGACTTCCATGGGGTCCCTGCTTTGGCTCGCGTCGTCGAGATGCTGCTGGCGAGCGGTGTGATTTCACGGGTCGTTGTTTCGACCGATGACGATGAGATTGCGCGTGTAGCAATTGCGGCGGGCGCCGACGTCCCGTTCATGCGACCAGCTGACCTTGCAGATTCATATACGGGAGCACGGCCGGTTATTCAGCATGCGATTCGAGAACTCGAAATGAGTGCTGAAACTGTAGTCGGTGTGTTCTACGCAACTGCAGTCCTGACAACGAAGCAAGACATCGAGCTGTCAGCAAAGTCGTTCGCCGCTGGAGAATGTGATTTTGTGCTGTCTGTCGCGGAGTACCCAGCTCCAGTGGAGCGAGCGCTAAAGGTCGGCAGCGATGAGTTTGTCGTGCCTCATGATTCTCGTCAGATAGCGACTCGGACTCAGGATCTGGAGCCCTCGTACTACGACCTCGGGCAGTTCTATTGGGGGACTGCCGGCGCGTGGCAGGCTGACACTCCCGTGGTCGCATCGCGATGCCGCGCGTATGCCGTGGACTCCTGGCGAGCAGTCGACATCGATACGCCCCGCGACTGGGACCGTGCAGAGCGGGTCTACAGGATGTTGTATGAACAGTGAGCGACATGTTCTTATTCGTGTAGATGCGGGTATGGGAATTGGCTTCGGTCATCTAACTCGCTGCTTATCCCTGTGCCGTCTGCTGATTGAGCTCGGGACGACGGTGACCGTTGCCACCCGTGCGGCGGCGCCAGAGATCCTTTCCCGGATCCTCAAAGCTGGAGCGTCGTTGCTTCAGCTTCCGGGCAGCACCGTTGCTGAGCGCGCTGACGGGCCTGTTTGGGGTGCTCAAAGACAGCGTGCGGATGCAGATGCAATCCTGGACTACGATCCGAATCGTCAATGGGACGCAGTTGTAGTCGACCATTATCAGTTGGACATCAATTGGGAGCAGTCTCTCGCGCATGCAACCAAGCGGCTTATCGCAATTGATGATCTCGCGAACAGACGACATTCTGTTCACGTCATCGTTGACCACAATTGGTATGGGCAAGGTACCAACGAGCGGTACTCAGGCCTTGTAGACGAGAACACTCAGATTCTACTGGGACCGCGTTATGCGATTCTAGACACCCGGTATGTGGCCCATCGACAAACGCGTGAACCGGTGCGAACCCCTCCAGAACGTGTGATGGTTAGTTTCGGTGGGACGGACGTAGGAAACCAGTCTGTTAAAGCAGTCCGGGCTCTGCTCGACTTTCCAACGATCAATGTCGAGGTGGTTCTCGGGACGCGGCGAGTCCTCAGTGATGAGCTGGGTGACGTCGTAAGGCACCCTCGCGTACGTCTCCACATAGCTCTTCCGAATTTGGCCGATCTGATGTCGACTGTCGACTTGGTTGTTGGCGCTGGCGGGACGGCCACCTGGGAACGGCTCTGTATGCGACTGCCGGCGATCGTTACAACTGTTAGTGAGAACCAATCCGGCGTAACGCGTGCGTTCCACCAAGCCGGGATCACCACCTGGCTAGGCACCGCCGATTCGGTTGGCGTCGCGGACTACCATGCCGCGATTACTTCAGCACTGGCCGGGGAGCTGCCGGCGCCGCCTCCGATCGTTGATGGGCACGGGGCGGCACGAGTCGCGTTGGCCATTCGACCTCCGGTTGAATCGGCATTAAAGGCTAGGGCCGCGACCTCGGCAGATCAGGCGTCGTTCGTGACTGCGGGCCAGCGCGGTGGGGCCGGTCCACCTGCCTGGGCCGAGGCAGGCCGGCTCTTCACCCAACGGATCGCGAGAGGCGACATAGTGGAGATTCTCGAGCTCGGGGACACCCCGGTCGGGACGCGGCATGTACACGAGGGTGCCGAATGTTTCGCACTTGACCAGTATGTGGACCGATATGCGACAATTCTGGAGGCTTCGTGAAGAAGGTGCTGATTCTTGGGGCGCTAGCTGGGCAGGTCGATGCAGTCGAGTCTTTGCGCCGGAGAAAGGTTGAAGTACACGTTTGTGCCCATGAGCCCACGGGACCAGGCGTAGAAGCTGCTGACAGATTTCACTTGGCAGACATTAGAGACACCGATCAAGTGCTTCGTTTGGCTGAGAAGATTGGTGCCGATGTCGTCTATTCGGTCGGATCAGACATAGCAATGCCAACCGTCGCTGAGGTAAGCGACAAACTGGGTCTTCCGTTCTTCCATAGTGAAGCCCTCACAGATACGCTTCGCAGGAAACAAGCGCTTCGAGAGCGGTTGAACGATGCTGGACTCAGCCCAGTGGCACACACAACTGTCGGAGCTGGTGAGCCAGTCCCGGAGTGGGATGTATTCCCTAGTATCGTGAAGCCTGTGGACGCGCAGGGCCAACGCGGAATCTCGGTGGTGCACACGACGAATGAGCTGGCGGACGCCGTGGAAGTTGCTCGCGATAGCTCGATTTCAGGTCCCGTTATTATCGAGGAGTTTCTTCAGGGGCCAGAAGTTTCGGCTCACGTTATCGTTGAGAACGGCCGCGTAAAGTTTTTCCTGCCATCGGACCGACACGTCTGGCAAGGTCCTCTAGTCGGGGTGCCCGAGGCACATAGCGTCCCGCTGGGAGACACAACGAGGGTTTGGGAGCTTCAGCTCCGGGAACTCGTCGAAGGTGTCGTGGCAACCCTTGGCGTCAATGATGGCCCACTATACTTTCAGACTATATTCACGAGCAACGGACCACGCATTATCGAGGTTGCTTCACGACTAGATGGTTGCCACCTCTGGCGGCTGATTAAGGCTTCCACCGGGATCGATATACTGGATGCAGTCCTCGGCAGGTTATTGGGAGACCCGTGGCCCGAGTTCCCTGATGAGCTGCGTCCAGCCGCGATGACTCTCGGATTCTTCTTAGACTCTCCTGATATTACCGTGACTGATGAATACGTCAGACTGGTGTCTCGTGCTGACGCCGAGTTTGCGCAGATCCAGGTGCCCATAGGAGAGTCGCCGCGACGGACAAACGAGCTCGTTGCGCGAGTGGGTTACCACGTCTACCCGGGGGTCTGACTATGAAGGTTGTCGTTACCGGCGCCTCTGGATACATCGGCCGGCATGTGGTTGACGCGCTATTGCAAATGGACGACATCCAACTCGCGGCACTTACTCGCCATGCGGGCACCGGTAACTTCCGCGACTTATGTACTGGCGAAATTGGTAGTTTGTCGGCGCATTTCAGCGGGGCAGACCACATTATCCATCTGGCTGGTCGGCTGGTTGATAAACCGGAAGCCGGAGTCACAGAGTACTTCAACGCCAACGTCAAGTTGACGGAAGATGTAGTCCTTGCGGCGGCGAGCGCAGGCACAAGGTCAGTCGTCCACGCTTCGAGCCGTCTGGTGTACCCCCGGACGCTGACTTCGCCGGCTGACGAGGTGCGCGATATCGCCCCGGATACCGCCTATGGAATCTCGAAGCGCTGGGCCGAGGAACTCGTGCAACACTACTCGTCCCGGTGCGGGTTCTCGGCTCTAAGCCTGCGCATAGCTCAGGTTACGGGTGGAGACCATCCTGGGCTGGGCGTCATCAATTCGTTCATCCGACAGGCTCGAGAACATCGCCGGATCACGGTGAATGGTAAAGGCGTTGCGTTGCGGGAGTTCGTCCACGTCGAGGATGTAGCTGACGCGATCGTTTCCGCGATCAAGTATCGAGGCCCCTGGCAAGGAATCAACGTCGGAGGTACGCGCGCAGTCTCGGTACGAGAGATTGCGGACATGGTTGCGAGGAGCAGCGCGCACCCGGAGTGTCTGGAAGTGCGGAGCGTTGCTGTAGCGGAAGAAGACACAAGTTGCTACGCACTGAAGCACGACCGTGCTAAGCAGATACTGCGATGGGAACCTCGATGGGCGCCAGATGACATCATCGCGAACGCGAATCAGGCCTGAAGACTGGGAGTTAGCATGAAAATTGGAAGCAGAATAATCGGCCGAGATCAGAAGCCTTACATAATTGCGGAAATGTCGGGAAATCACGAAGGGTCGTTGGAAACGGCTCTTAAGATAGTCGACGCGGCTGCTGATGCCGGTGCCGATGCTGTGAAGTTGCAGACGTACACCGCCGATTCTATGACCCTGGATATTGATCACCCGGACTTCGTGATAAACAATACTGATTCGCTCTGGTACGGCCGACGTATATATGACTTGTACGAAGAGGCACACACCCCGTGGGAATGGCACGAGCCTATCTTTAAGCGCGCTCGCGAGCGCGGAATTGAATGTTTCAGCTCCCCGTTCAGCAACGATGCGGTTGATTTTCTCGTCGACCTGGGTGCTCCTGCCCTGAAGATCGCATCTCTTGAGAGTGTGGATCTCGACCTCATCGCATACGCGGCTAGCTCGAAGCTGCCTCTGATCATCTCAACGGGTCTTGCGGAACAGTTTGAGATTGACGAAGCTATTAGTGCGGCGCGAGAGGGGGGTTGTGAAGAACTGGTCATCCTGAAGTGCACTAGTAGCTACCCAACGGACCCCTCGGAGTCGCACTTGCGCACGATTGCTGACATGCGAGATCGCTTCGAGGTGGAAGTGGGACTCTCCGATCACACACTGGGTATCGGCGTGCCGCTCGCAGCCATTGCCTACGGTGCAGTCATCGTCGAAAAGCACGTTACGTTGTCTCGCAATGACGGTGGCGTGGACTCAGCATTCTCGCTAGAACCGAATGAACTCAAGGCACTGGTGGAAGAGTCAGACCGGGCCCACCGCAGCGTGGGCGAGGTCCGCTATGGCCCGACACCGGGAGAGTCCGGAGCGTTGCTGCGCCGGCGTTCACTCTACTTCGTGGAGGATATCCCGGAGGGAACAGTCATCACTCGCGAGCACGTTCGTAGTATTCGGCCTAATAACGGGCTTGCACCGAAGCACCTCGAAGTTGTATTGGGTTCACGAGTCACAATGGACGTTGAACGCGGAACTCCAGTCAAGTGGCAGCACGTTGAAGACGAAGGACGAAAGAAGTAGCCATGAGCAAAAGTCGGGGAGAAGCTGAGAAGGAATCTCAGCCATCCGAGTCAGGTGTCTACAAAGAATTGTTGCAGACCGTCCACGCTGTGGTAAGGCGACCTGGGCAGATGCATCGCATTCTGCGTGATTCGGACCTGCGTCGGCGATTCGACCCTCGACTAGACGTATGGCAGACGCAGATAGATACATCCTACAAGAACAAAAACTGGGTAGAGACTATTCAACTTATACGTGCTGTGTTTCGTATAACGGGTGGCATGGACACTCCAGAGAATAGGCTGAAGTTAGTTTACTGCCACGCGCATCTGGGCCAGTTTAATGGTGTGGACTCGCGACTTGCGGCCGCTAGAAAGCGTTACCCTCAGAACGAGGCGATTGCTGAAGCGCAGGCGGAACGCTTCATGATGCTCGAGGAGTACTCTAAAGCACTCAAATTCTGGCAGAAGTCAGCTGAGTTGATGCAGAAAGACTCTACTGTCAACGGCACTGTTCGTGGCTTTCCACTCAGAGGTACCGTTTTCAGCTGGCACGAATTTGCCTGGAGTGAAATTGCGGAGAACTGGGAACAGCTGTGGAGGGCTGCCGGAGTTAAACCCACTGCCGTGACCTACCAGCGCACTATCCAGACTCTTGTGTCGACGGGTGAACTACCGCTTGCGGCCGAGCTGAGTCTCGCGGCCTTGGCACAGCACCCGAATTCATCGAAATTGTCTGTGCAAGCGAATGAAACAGTCTTGCGCAGATCCTCGGGTAAGGGATCTGCTGCGCTTATTGAGCTTCTGCGCCTCGGAGGAGACCCTGTAGGGGCGGACCGGATTCGGCGTGAGATCGCCAGTTCCGAGACGGTGAACGCGGATATTAGAAAGATCGGTTCGCCCGCACGGGACGAGTTCAGAATTCTTACGGTCTATCGTAATACGGGGGCAGATTTCTCCATCCGTAGTGGTAATTTCTGGGATGAACGCCGCATACATGAGATGGCTCTTCACCTCGCAAAGCGTGACAACTGGAGTGAGCAGACCGCCGAGACTGATCTTTTAAGCCAGCGAGCCTGGGCAGAAGCCACAAAGTTTGCTGCCCCGCGTGCGACTGCGGTTGGAGTAAACAGTTCTGCTTTAGCTAGGGCAGTGTTTCATTTCTTTAAACAGGAGCTGACGCAAAAGATACCTGTAGATCGAATCGCAGATGAAATAGCGCGAACGGGCAGCGAAGACCCTATTTATCTGGATCTCGGATCGCTTAAAATTCCATACATGGTAAGCTATCCATCCAGCCGGATGCAGACGCTGTATTTCTACTCGGCGTTGCGTAAGCGCGGATGCAACGTAACACTTGTGCGCTTCCCACGGAGGCCCGTACTTGAGAAGCAGGGTTTACTTCGTAAGTTGGAACCTCAACCGACGCCCATGCCGGCCGCAGTTTTTGTTCCGCAGCCAGCACAACTCAAGCCGCCATCGAGGCCGCTTAAGCCTGTAAAGGGTAATCCCGGAGCGATCGTGGTGCCTGCGGGGATCCGATCGGTATCCCAGGTTCTGTCTCGAGTCGGGGACGCGGTAGTAGTAAACTCGGGATCTGCTGTAAAGGGCTTAGCATACGACCGCAGTTCCGAACAGAATTGGGACTATGACGTTAATATTTCGATGCATAGCAAAGAGAAGGGTCTGCTTCCGACGTTCCGGATTCCTACAACTATCGTGCGGACTTGGCGCGAGAATGAAGGCAGGCTCTCGGGAACAGCTGCCGCTCCGTCCAACGTTGAGCCAATCCAAGCGTTTCTCTCTAGCGGAAAGTGGTCGACCGGCGATTGGCACAGCTGGATGGAGCGTGCGATTGTTCCGTACTTCCGTGATTTTGTGAAGCGTGTTCGGACAACGCTGCAAGACGAAGCAATCATGGATGTACACATCAGTGACTATCTATACGCGGAATCCGCGCTTATTGCCCAGAAGGTGAAGGACCGCGGAGGCAGAGTTCATGTATGGCCTCATTCGACGAATCCCGTCCACGTAGATTTTCACGATCCTGCGTACATCAAGTCTATTCACGCAGTTACCAGGAGCGGAGCCGCGTCGTGGCGCGAACGTTTTCCAAATGCTGAGGTCTCCCATGACTCGGAATTGATGTTGGCACCCCAGGTGACGCCGATACCGTTCAGGGACTCCTCGCCGATTTCTGTAGTCGTGATTGGCGGTCGGCCGGTGATGCGCAACCTCCCTATACTTGATATAGCGGCGCATGAATCGTTGTACCGAGAGTTCTTCAGCGGAATGGATGGTCTCGTCCAAGATGGGCGAATCAAGGTTTACTTTAAACCTCGTGGTAGAACAGGTGAGCATGAAGGCTGGCTTAAAACTGTCGTAGGACGCACAGCGAACTGGGGGTGTGTTCTTGAACACCCGTTGCGGATGAATCTCCCCAATCCGGTTTTTGTGTCCCTTTCGGTCGGTTCGTCCGCTTTGCTGGAGGGGACGATGAGAGGAATTCCAGGTTTTATTGTTCGAGAAGGCTTCGCGCGTGACTATCTCGCGACAGAAGAGGGCGTGTTCGACACTCTGACTGTCCCCGCTGCACTTGCACGCCTCAGGCGTTTCGGTGACGCTGGTGATTGGGAGAGCACCCGCGACCGTCAGATGGCTAGCCTTGCCAGTGACCTTGCAGGGCACCGGCACGCACGCTAGGCAGGTGCGTTCGTGTCAATGAGAGGAATAAATCAATGGTTGCCGAAAAAGGTTCTGGGAATCGGTCTCAATCGCTCGAGAGCCTCCGTGACCGGGTGGGCGAGCTGCGTGAACGAAGTAGCCAGATCAGTGATGAGCTAAGACTGCTTGTTGATAGCTTGAGGGTTAAGTCAATGAGGAGTGACGACCCTGAGGCGTTGGCGCTGTACCTCGAGGCGCTCGATCTGACCGGTGTTGACGATCTAACCCATCAAGACCTCGTAGCTGTCGCTCGTCACCATCGTCTTAAGATGATTCCACACTCGGACTCGTTCTGGCGTTCTATTGTTGTCCGCAGAAGAAAGAAGCAGCTGGGTCGTGTTCCGGAGAAGCGGCTAGGTTTGAATAAGCAGAAAGACGAACGGTTTGCGACTTTGACTGGTGTGTCGACGGTCGATACGCTGTTCAGGGGAAAGTTCAGTGATATTCCGCGGGATAATTTTCCTTCGGTCCTGAAGCCGGTAATTTCTTCGGGTTCTCGGGGTGCATTCTACATCTTCGAAGACGGGATCTTCTCGATTGCGGGAACGAGGCCCGTGGAGTCATGGTCAGAGCTAGAAGCTGTAGCCCGGCGCGAAGTTGGGGATCCGGAATCCACTGAATGGGAATTGCAGCGACTTGTTACATGGCAGGGCAGGCCGGCCCCCGATCTAAAGTTCTATTGCTTCTACGGCGAAATCGGCACTGTTCTGGAGGTTACGCGCCATCCAAGCCTTCACTACGCATACTTTGACGGCGGATTGAAGCCGATCGCATTCCGGTCAGATGTGAAGCCAAAGTTTGATGATCTTTCTTCGACATCGGTCCTCACCGGTGGATTAGACGAGGCGAAGCTGGATATCGTTCGCAGGTATTCTGCGGAAATTCCTGTCCCCTTTATGCGAATAGATTTCCTTAATTCGGATCGGGACTTGGTGTTCTGCGAGTTCTCTTCCGCTCCTGGCCTTTCCCATTCATTGCACCCGGAGCACGACGCAAGGCTTGGGGAGATGTATCATCGAGCGGAGATGCGCCTTACTGATGACCTGCTTGCAGGAAAACGGTTTGACGCTTTCATGAAGTATACTGGGCGGACTAGGGAAGAGTGACCGGCACGGGAGGTGCCCCATGGTAGCGGGGTCCGATTTCGCTGCGAGCGACGAGCTCGGTCGGTGCCTGGTGCGTGGACTGTCGCGCATTGCGACTGTTGCGGATGGCGCAAAGAATCACGACTACGTTGCAGCGCGTTCTATTTCATGGACGGATCTTGTTGGTATTATCGACCAGCGGTCGGGCCGCGTTCCGGCGTCGGAAGCGTTTCACTATTTTTTAAATCACATCGAGTCGGCTCCGTGCCGGTATTATAGGCTGGGGGCTGCAGATGGCACCTCTAGCGTCCTGGGCTACGCATATACCGCGAACAACCACCGAGAGTTTGCATTTCTTCAGAGATTGTTGGATGCGCACGAGATACCCATCAGCGTTGTTAATGTCTGCGCGGCTCCAAAGCGCAAAGTCATTGGCGTTTCAGGGGGAGTGCAGGAAGTTGTCGTTGCGGCGGTTCGAGCGCTGTTTGAGGGTCGCGAGGATCTTGCTCCTGGACTGCTGCAAGCAGTTTGTAAGTTTGCGACTAGTGTTCAAGGCGCTATTGTTACGTTGAGTAAGGCAAAGTCGCGGAAGTTTGTCGTAGCCAATGACCATTCACCTGCTCCCGTCGCATACGCTGCTGTAGCACGTGCTTTCGGCTCGTCTGTGATCTACGTGCAGCACGCTGAGGTTTCGAATATTTTTCCTCCGTTAGATTTTGACCTCAGCATTCTGCGCAGTCGGAATTCCGCTGAGGTTTATAAATCTATCGGAGCACCTCGTGGGCGAGTTGTGGTTGCAGCGCGTTCGAGTGGCTGGATTAACCCAGACGACATTAACGAGACACGTACTTGCTTGATAAACGCTGTTAAAGTGGCTTGTGTGATCTACCCCAGTAGTGTGGTTGAACTGTCTGAGCTGAAAGCTCTGGTGGCAGCTTTGAATGCGAACGATTCAGTGGTAAGTATCCAGCTTAAGCTTCATCCTAGATCGGAGCTAGAGGGTTCGAGTGTTTCTTCACTGAGTCTTGACGTGTTGGAGACGGCGCCGGACTTTCCGCACATCGCCGTATGCGGCAACTCGTCGATAGTCGCGGAATTGTTCGAACGGGGCAATTTGGTCTTTCAGTTTGATTCTTTAGATCGTATTGCGAAAGACTACTACGGATTCATTCGTGCAGGTCTTTCGGATGAACTGGTCCTTGGCGATGCTGGTGTGCGATTTTGGGCGCAGTCACATCCACTGAGCCAGAGTGAAATGTCCCGTGCTGCGGCCTTCGTTCCCCGGGTACGTGAGCCCGAGAACGTTGGTGCGTGGCACGATGTATCGAGCGCGTTGTCTGATTGCTTCGCGGTAGCCGACTTGTAGGACAGCGCGTGGGTTTTCGCTGTGAGGCATCTGTAAACGAAGTTTTGCCAACCGGAACGGACGTGACCTGTGTCTGCACTTTGGCCCACTTGCTTCAGCTCTGAGGTTGTCGCGCCGTCGATTGGTGGCAGCCTGTCCGGGCATGTGGTCGCATTGGAAGCTTGGCGGCGTGGCCTGGCCGTAACCTTTTTGGCCGGGAAAAATCGGCGGATGCGAATTGAATCGGCGGATGGCCGTGTCGTTCATTTTAGTTCGGCAAAGCCGTCTCTGACTAGAGCTAGCGCATTGCGGATAGCGAGAGAGAAGCACCTTACTAGCGCCGCATTAGCTGAGGGTGGTGTTCCCGCTCCAGAATCGCACTTCATACGTGCTTCGTCTGCGGATGTCTCCGATGTTGTTGAGGTTGCCGACAGGATCGGCTACCCGGTGGTCATCAAGCCGTCTGATGGCGGGGGCGGTATGGGCGTGTTCACTGGTATCCAGAGCGCCGACGAGTTGTGCGAGTACTACTCGTATCTGACGGAGAAGTTGGGTTTCTCGACTCTGGTCCTTGAATCTCACATCGTTGGTAGTGAAGAGTTGCGCGTCCTTGTGGTAGGCGACGTGATCGCGGCCGCATGCGCTCGTATTCCTGCGAACGTTGTCGGGGACGGCATCCTCTCGATACGTGAGCTCATTGATGCGAAGAACTTAGCTCGTTCCGCTAACCCGTTCTTGTCGAATGGACCGATCAAGCTGGACGTCGAACTTCTTGCGTTCGTTTCAAGGGCTGGCTACGAGCTGGATAGTGTGCTCCGTCAGGGCGAGCGATTGCAGTTGCGGGGGAAGGTTAACGCGGACTCTGGGGGCGATACTGTCGATGTGACGAGTAGCCTCCCAGATGAAGTAGCTAGGGTGTCGGTTGCGGCTGTTCGATGCATCCCAGGCCTGTTTGCCGCAGGAGTGGATATTCTATTAGCCAGGGATGACGAGGGCAATATTTCCAGGGATGATGAGGGCAATATTTGTGGCGTCACTGTTCTCGAGCTGAATGCGAATCCTCAGATTGCGGTAAACATGTATCCCTCTGAGGGCGCGGGGCAAGATGTTCCGAAGGTATGGATTGACCAGATATTTCCGGAATCGGTGCGCGCGGGTGCACCGGGCGAAGAGACCCTAACGTTTTCGTTGGATGCCCCGCTCGAGGCGCTGGAGACCGGGGTGGCAGACGCGGTAACATTGCGTCCTGTTCCTTCTAGTCGACTGCCTCACCGTACTGAGTATTGGTTCTCTTCGTCCGACACGTTGTCTGCGCGTCGTCGGCGGTTTCTTATTGGTTTGGCCTTGGAGAACGGTGTTTCCGGAGAGCTGGAGGCCTGCTCCGGTGGTGTGAGATTGAGGATTGCTGGGCCGAATGAATCTGGGTGTCGGCCGATCGTCCGGCGTGTTGCAAAGTGGCTTTCAGCGGATCTTACAGAGCCGAAGCCGTGGCGTGGTGTAGTGCGTTTGGGGTTCAGGGTTGATATTTGATTGGGGGTTGCTTCTCGTCTGTATTGCAGGTCTCTCTCGGACTCGCTGAGAGAAGTTCGGTCTCGAACGTCGGTGATGTAGTGAGGTGACAGGTGCTATTTTCCCGTGGGAGCGGGGGCGTTCGATCGCGTTCGCGTTGTCGATCTCGATCGTCGCATCCTAGCTGGCGTTTCTCCATTATGCGAATGCCCTGCTGGTTATTTTCGATGTGTCATTCGGGACTCGGTTAGTTGGGATCTAAGTGTCGTATTTGTCTGAAGAGTTGTTGCCCGGTTCTGAGGCGGGCACTGGAACTGGTGGGGCTGCTGATCCTGCTCCGCGTGTCGCGCGTAGCCGCGGAGTGTTTAAGATCGTGGCGGTCCTGGCGATAATGTGTTTGCTGTGTGCGGTGGCGATCGCTGGTTATGTTTTTCACCTCGGCAAGACCTTCGACGACACGTCGACTCAGCTGGGGCAGGATGAGGTATTTGCGTCTGCGCAGCCCGCAGCAGAGAACGGTGGCGGCAGAAACATTTTGCTTCTGGGTGCAGACTCGCGCGTTTCGGGTGTGGATTATTCCGGGGAGGGCCAGAGCAGCCGCAGCGACACGATGATGGTTATGCATATCGCAGACGACAGCAGTGGTGCCCAGATCATGTCGATCCCGCGCGACCTGTGGGTGCCCATCGAAGGGCGCGGTGAGGGCAAGATCAACGCGGCGATGAGCCACGGCGGGCTTCCGCTCGCCACTGAGACGGTCAGAGACTTCATCGACGCTCCGATCCATCATGTGGCGATCGTCGACTTCGCCGGCTTCCAGGCGCTGACGGACAGCGTCGGGGGAGTGGAGGTCGAATCCGATCAGGCGTTCGTGAGCAACGGGCATTCGTTCTCCGAGGGCACGAATCACCTAAACGGCGAAGAAGCACTGAGCTTCGTGCGGGCGCGCAAGAACTTTTCCGACGGCGACCTGCAGCGCGGCCGCAACCAGCAGGCATTCCTCAAGGGGCTCGTCGACAAGATTGTCTCCGCAGGCACCCTGAGCAACCCGACCAAGATCTCCGGCATGGTTCGGGACTTCTCGCCGTATATGACTGTGGACGACAGCCTGTCCGCATCGAAAATAGCCGGCATTGCCTACGACATGCGCAATGTGCGTACGGGGGACATCGAGTTCTTCTCTGCTCCGGTAGGCGGCACCGACCGTTCCGTGGACGGCCAGTCGATCGTCAAGGTGGATGAGGAGACCCTGTCAGAGATTCAGAAGGCGTTCGCCAATGACACTGTGGGCGACTACGCGGAGCAGGCGGACGACGCCCACCTGTGACAGCCGCGCAAGCGCCGGTGACGGAGTCTCTGTAGAGACTGAGGCTGAGATCAGTAGCCCATCTCTGCGAGTTTCGCGACGAACTCGCCGGGGCCGTCGGAGGTCAACGACTCTCGGAGCGCCGTGAGCACATCCGCTTCGAACGTGATGCGGACTGAGCCGTCCTCCTGGCGTTCGGAAGCCGCGGGTACCGTCACCGCGACGATATCCTTGCGCGTGAGGTCTCGCAGATCGTTCGCCAGCTGCGTGAGAACACCCGACGTGAGGCCTGGGTCCTTCTGACTCCCATCCACGGCATGCTCGAGCACTTGCACGAGCTGGCTGTTGTCCTTCGTGAGCTTGCGCACATCGAGCGTGTTCAGGAGTGCTCGCAGCACTGCGCGCTGATTGCGTGTCCTGGTCTGGCCGGCGTCATCGACGGGATTCGCAGCGGTGAATGCTCGTGCCGCAGCCCCGTCCAGTCGATTCGTCCCCTCGACGAAGTCGAAACCGTCCGCAGTGAACGCCGCACGGCTGTATGTGGCGAGGGGACCTACCGCGTCGATGATGCCGGAAAGAGCGTGTCCCGTGAGCTCGATGATGTGATCGATCCGTGTGCCGAGGAACTCTTCGACGATCGCCACCGCCACGGGATAGCCCGAATCATCGACGAGCTCGCGCAGCGTCGCGTTCGCCTCGATGATGATGTTCGGGTTGAACACCAGCACGGAGACGCTGTTCCGCGCGGCTGGTGCGTGAACGACCGTGAAGATGTCACCGTGGCCATCAGGCGTATTCGTGACACGCAGGAGGAGCGTGCGGGCGTCCGTGAGCTCCGGTCGGACCTCGTCCGGCGGGAAGAGGCTCTCTGCGGGCATGGCCCGGCTGGGGTCGTCGAACCGGGCCGCGAACTTCTTCGCGTCCTTGGCGGAGCCGAGCATCGAGAGCGCGGTACGGATCTTGGCCATCTGGGAGGCAACCCCTTCCAGAGTGAGAATGTTGGTCAGGAACTGAGACTACCGGAGCCGGGCCGTTCCGATGTCACATCTCGAATCCGCCGAACAGCACTGCCGCAAGGGCCAGACCCACGACCAGGTTCACCACCGTGGCCGCCGCGAAGACGACGACGGGCTTCCACCCGGCCTCCTTCGCGGACTGGACCTTGAATTCGAGCCCGATCGACACGAACGCCAGCGTCAGCGCCCACACCTGGATGTCCTTCGCCGCGTCCAGCCGGGGCTCCAGCACCTCCGGCGACATCGTCTGGCCCAGGATCGTCGCGACCACTGAGGCCGCGAGGAAGCCCAGCACGAACTTGGGGAAGCGGCCCCACAGCAGCTTCAGCGCCGCCGGGTCGGTGATCTTCTTCGGCGTGCCGGGGGAGGCGTCCGCTCCCACCTTGAACGCGAAGAACATCGTCAGCAGCACCGCGACGACACCCAGCAGAGCATTCTGCGTGACCTTGACGATGGAGGCGATCTGCAGCGGACCCTCGCCCGCCACCGCGCCCGCAGCGGTGACTGCAGCCGTCGTGTCGATGTTGCCGCCGATCCACGCACCTGTCACCGCGTCGGTCAGCCCCATGACATTCGCCAACCACGGCAGCAGGAAGATCGACGGCACCGCGAAGACGATGACGAGGGTGGCGGTGAACGCCAGCTGCTCCTTCTTCGCCTGCACTGCACCGGCCGCCGCGACCGCCGCGGAGACTCCGCACACCGCCAGAGACGTTGCGAGCAGGGCCCGCAGCTTGTCGTCGATGCCCAACCGGCCGGCGAGCCACCACGTGAAGAGGAAGACCGCGGTGATGAGCAGGCACGCCTGAACGACGGCGGGGCCGAACGCGCGGACGAAGATCGAGAAGTCGATCGTCGCGCCCAGCAGGACCAGGCCGACCTTGATGAAGAACTCCGTGCGGAACGCCGCGCTCATCCGGTCGCGCAGCCCCAGAGAGCTCAGCAGCGCGTTCGCCGCGAATCCCAGCACGATCGCGTAGACCGGGTACTCGATCGACTTCGCGACCCTGCCGAACCCGGTGCCGTCGGTGGCCTCCGGCACCCAGCCGACGAGGAACTGGACCAGCCATGCCAGCCCGACGACCATGACCAGACCGCCCACCGCCCAGCCGATACGCACGGTGGACGAGGGCGCAGCCGTCTGTGGGGCCTCGGCGGCGGGTGCCGCAGGCACAGGGGAGGCGACCTCGACGGTGGTGTCCTTCTCCGCAGCCGGGGCAGGGGAGCTGTCCGGCGGGGTCACGGGATCATCTCCGGGGTGAGGGCGCCCACCAGGCAGAGGGTGAAGATCACGAGTCCGACGATCGTCGCCGCCCAGTCCTCGCCGAGGGAGAACTTCTTGTGGTCGTCGGGTGACGACTCCGCGGGTTGAGGTGTGGTCTGCGTGCCGGAATCGGCGCTCATAGGGGTGCCTCTGCTGACGGGGAATCGACTGCGGCCGTGGCCGGCCATCGTCAGAGTATCCACTGGTGGCAGTGCAGGCACCGCCCGGGATACCGACGTCTAAGAGAGTTCACCGGTGCGTCACGCGGGGTATGCCGGGACTGACACAGCAGGCGTCCAGCAGCGTGCTGGGTGCTGATCTACGCTCGTGATGTGAAGATGACGCCTCCCCGCGATAGCGGGCTCTCCCAGGACCTCCAGAAGGAGGTCGCTCAGGCGAACCCGAAGAGACTCCACCGGTGGTTCGACGAGCTGGAGCGCGAGGGCTGCGTGGTGCTGCGTACCAGCTTCCTCAGGACCGTTGTGTATGCGCTGGGCGCGTGGGTGTTCGTCATCTTCATCACGGCGGGGTTCATCGTCCTGCCGGTGTCCACGTGGAACCCGTTCGCGGGCGATCGCGGGATCAGCGGGTGGATGCAGGCCGGGATGGGGCTGCTGTTCGTCGCCGGACTGATCCTGTTCGGGTTCGGTGCGCTGCTGTGGACGTTCGTCTTCCCGGTCGTGCGGCCGCGGATGATCGTCTCGCGGTGGGGGATCGAATCGATCGGTTCGAAGCCGGGTGGAGTGTTCACGCTGTTCGCCGTGGCATGGGCCGATGTGGTGCAGGTGGGTGGGCATTTCACGCCCACGCGGTGGCCGTTCCCGCCGGTCCTCCAGGTGATGCTCACTGCGCGGGCGGACGGTGTGCGCAGGGCGCGGTGGGCCCGCGTGCGCGCGCAGGGGACGACCGTGGTGCACGGGGTGAACACGATGCTGCGGGGCAGGCGCCGCGATGTGCTGGCGTTCCTGGTGCACGCGCACGCGGCTGCTCGGGATGCGGCGGAATCAGACGACGATCGTGGCTGAGCAGCTGCCGGGCTGGCAGCCCGGCCACACCCGCGACATGGAGAAGGCGCTGCGGAAGGTCGACCACCGTCGCGTGGGGGAGTGGCTGCGTGAGCTCGACATGCGGGGCCAGGTGGTGCTCCGTGCGAGTGCCGCCAAGGTCGGGCTTCTGGCGGTGGGGTCCTGGATCTTCCTCGTTGCGGTCGGCGGAGGACTCATCGCGAGGACAAATGGTCCGGTGGACCTCACAGACTGACGAGGAGCAGCGTCGCCAGCATCACGACGCCGGAGGCCACGAGGGTCATCGAGGTGTACCCGAGGATGTCCCGCATCTTCAGACCCGCGATCGCAAGCACCGGAAGTGCCCAGAACGGCTGGATCATGTTCGTCCACTGATCCCCGTAGGCCACCGCCATGATGGCGATCGACGGGTCGACGCCCATCTGCGCGGCAGCATCGACCATGATCGGTCCCTGCACGGCGAACTGGCCGCCGCCGGACGGGACAAAGAAATTCACCAGTCCCGCTGACAGGAAAGCGAGCATCCCGAACGTGGTGGGATTGGCGATCGAGACGAATGCATTGGAGAACACCTGGATGAGGCCGGTGGCCGACATGATCCCCAGGATGCCGGCGTAGAGGGGGAACTGCAGCAGGATCTCGCCGACGTTCGACGCGGCCTTCGCTGTCAGGTGGATGATCTCGAAGGGGTTGCGCACCAGGAGGAAGATCAGCGTGAGGAACGACCAGTTGACGATGTCCAGCGTCAGAGTGCCGCCGCTGGAGAAGTGGATCACCAGGTAGGCGGCGAGTGCCAGACCGACGACAGTCGTGAGGATTCGCGAAGAGTCGATCCTGTCGGCGGGAGTCTCCACGTCCTCGGCGCCCGGGTCGTACGGCTCCGAACCGACGTCGCGGGGCAGCTCGAGGACCGGAGCTCCCTTCTTGGGTGCGATGAGGAGGAACATCAGCGCCACGACGACGATGACCGCCGCGGCGGCAGCCAGGTTCCACCCCGTGAAGATCGTCTCCGTGACCGGAATGACCCGACCGACCGCCTCGTGCATGAACGAGTCCTCAGTGGCCGCAGTCAGCGGCCCGGACCCGGAGTAGCCCATGTGCCAGATGACGTACCCGGAGTAGCCGGCGGCCACGAGCAGCGGGAAATGCACCTTCATGCCGCGTTCGCGTGCCTGCACGGCGATCTCCCGGGCCAGCAGCACGCCGACGACCAGTCCCAGACCCCACGTGATGAGGCTCGCCAGCGCGGCGATGACGAAAACGAACATATAGCTGACGACCGGCGAGTTCGGGACCCGCGCCAGACGCACCAGCAGCTTCCGCACCGGGCCGGTGTTGGCGAGCATGTGACCCAGCAGCAGAATGAGCGCCATCTGGGTCATGAAGGCGAGCAGTCCCGACAGACCGTCGCCCCAGCCCTGGATGACCTCCACCGGACCGGAATCGGTGAGGATGAAGGCCAGAATGGCCACGATGATCGTCAGCACGATCGCGAACACCAGAGCGGAGGGGATCCACCGCTCAAGGAAGCGATTGAAGGGGCGCATGAGACCCCGTGAGGCCTGTGCGTTGGACGTCGATGTCTGCTGAGACATGGTGATCTCCTGAGGGTCGGCGGCTGCGGCGACGAAGGAAGCGGCATCAGGCGGGGAAGCGCCCCGGCCTGTGTTCTATGTGAGAAGTCTATGTGAGCTGACTGCGCACCCGGCATCGCCGGTGCGATGGGTAGGGTGAAGACGTGACTGCTTCGCCTACCTCGTGCCCCTGCGGCGGCTACCCGACCGGCACCTCGTACGCCGACTGCTGCGAGCCGGCACTGACCATGCAGGAGTGGCCGCCCACCGCGCAGCAGCTCATGCGCTCGCGCTACACAGCGCACGTGCGCGGCGATGCCGATCACCTGTTCCGCACGTGGCATCCGTCGACGCGGCCGGCCGACACCGACCCGGAGCCGGGTAACGAATGGACGGGGCTCACCGTGGAGGCCATCACAGCCGGCAGTGTGCAGGACGACGATGGGGTCGTCGAGTACACGGCCTACTACGTGAGTCAGGACGGCGAACCGAATGAGCTGCATGAGGTCGCGCGGTTCGTCCGGCGTGCCCGCAGGTGGATGTACGTAGGACCGGCAGATGTCGTCTGATTCGCTCGTTTCGTCCTACACAGTCGAACGCTAGGAGATCTCCATGTCCGTCACACCGTTCCTCATGTTCGAAGGCCGCGCGCAGGAAGCGATCGACCTGTACAGGGCGGTGCTGCCGAACGTCACCGTCGAGACTCTGCAGCCCATGCCGCCCGAGGTCGCCGAGCAGACGCATCAGGCCACCGGTCGCGAAGCGGTGGGCGGGGGCGGTCCGCTGGTGATGATGGCGGTGCTGGACATCGACGGGCTGAAGGTCCGCGTCAACGACACACCGATCCAGCACGACTTCACGTTCACACCGTCGATGTCGATGTTCTTCGAGACCACGGAGCCCGCGGCGTACCGTGGCGCGCTCGCTGGCCTGTCCGAGGACGGGCAGGTGCGGATGGAGGATCGCGATGACTACGGATTCGCGAAGCGCTTCGCATGGGTCGATGACCGGTTCGGGGTGAGCTGGCAGCTCGCACTCATGTGAGGCAGCAGCGACCAGGACGTCGACTCAGTCATCCTCGCGAAGCTGCTCCAGCCTCGCCTGCGCGCGATCGAGGCGGTCGTCGATCTGCATCTCCCACCAGGGATCGCCTCGCTCGCCCAGACCTTCCTTCGCCAGCTGCACCCGATCACGCGCTTGGCGCCGCTCTGCCTCGTTACGGGCGCGCCCGACGGCGGAGCGTGCGCGGCCCAGCGCTGCTGTGAGTTCCGCGTGCACGTCCGGTGCCAGAACGGGATCGGAAGCGCGCCACCTGCGCCCGTCGATCACGATGTAGCGACCGTCCGGAGTGAGAGCCACCCGCATCACACGATTCGAAGGACGGGCAGATGAGCACGCTCGCCGGCGCCACGGAGTAGACGCCGTCTGCGCAGCACAAGAAAGGGGTGTGCGGGGTGACCGCCTTGGCGATCACCCCACACACCCCTTCTTGATGATGGGCTCTCAGTCAGCCGTGAGGCTGGCTGCGTCCGCCTTGGTGAGTGTCGAGATCGACTGGCCCTTCGCGACGACCGCCTCCAGCAGTGCGGCAGGTGCGAAGTCCTCGCCCAAGCGCTCCTGGTAGCCGCGCAGCTTCTCCAGCACTGCCTCCGCACCCAGCTGCTCCGCGTAGAACATCGGGCCGCCCCGGTAGACGGGCCAGCCGTAGCCGTTGACGTAGACGACGTCGATGTCCGACGCCCTCTCCGCCATGCCCTCCTGCAGGATCTTGAAGCCCTCGTTGATCATCGGCAGGAGGGCCCGCTCGAGGATCTCCTCCTCGCTGATCTCACGCGGGGTGACGCCGGCCTTCGCCCGCTCGTCCTCCACGATCTGCGCTGTGATGGGGGAGGGAGTCGCCTTGCGGCTCTCGTCATAGTCGTAGAAGCCGGCACCGGTCTTCTGGCCGCGGCGATCCAGCTCGCACAGCGCGTCCTTGATCGGGTAGGCCGTCGGCTCGCCCTTGACCCAGCCGATGTCCAGGCCGGCCAGGTCGCTCATCTGGTACGTGCCCATGGGCAGGCCGAAGTTCGTGAGCGCACGGTCCACGTCCCACGGCATCGCGCCTTCCATCACCAGCTGCTCGGATGCGCGCGAGCGGGCGAAGAGGATGCGGTTGCCCACGAAGCCGGGGCACACGCCCACGAGCACGGCGATCTTGCCGATGGTGCGCGACAGTGCCATGACGGTTGCGATGACCTCCTTGGAGGTCTTCTCGCCGCGGACGTTCTCCAGCAGCTTCATGACGTTGGCGGGGGAGAAGAAGTGGGTGCCCACGACGTACTCCGGCCGCGAGGTGGCCGAGGCGATCTCGTCCACGTTCAGGGCGGAGGTGTTCGTGGCGAGGATCGCCCCGGGCTTGCAGATCCTGTCGAGCTGGGTGAAGACGTCCTTCTTCACGTCCATGCGCTCGAACACGGCTTCGATGACCATGTCGACGGTGGCGAGGTCGTCCATCGAGACGGAGCCGGTGATGAGGCCCATGCGCTCTTCGACCTGTGCGGTCGTGATGCGGCCCTTGGATGCGGTGCGCTCGTAGTTCTTGCGGATCGTGGCAAGGCCGCGGTCCAGCGCCTCCTGCTTCTGCTCCACGATCGTGACGGGGATGCCGGCGTTGACGAAGTTCATCGCGATGCCGCCGCCCATGGTGCCGGCACCGATGATGCCGACCGTGTTGACGGGGATCCGGGGTGTGTCAGCGGGGACGTCTGCGATCTTGCGGGCGGCGCGCTCGGCGAAGAAGTAGTAGCGCTGCGCGGCGGACTCCGAGCTGTTCAGGAGTGTCTGGAAGCGTGCCTGCTCTTCTGCCATGCCCTCGTCGAAGGGCAGCGTGACGGCCGCGCGGATGCATTCCACGATCTCTGTTGGTGCGATGAAGCCGCGGAACAGCTTGGGGTGCGACTCCACGAACTGGTCGAACAGCTCGGGGTTGTCGCGGTCGGCTGCGACCTTCTCGTCGAGGTCGCGGACGCGGGTGAGTGGGCCTCCCTTGTCGGCGATCTGCCGGGCGAAGTGGACGGCGGAGCCGCGCAGGTCGTCATCGGAGACGACTTCGTCGACGATTCCCAGGGCCAGGGCCTCGGCGGCGGGGACATGGCGACCGGAGGTGATGAGGTCCAGCGCGGTGGCGGCGCCGGTGAGGCGGGGCAGGCGCTGTGTGCCGCCACCGCCCGGGAGCAGACCCAGGTGGACCTCGGGCAGGCCGACCTTCGCCGAGGTCGTGGCGACTCGATAGTGCGCGCTCAGCGCGACTTCGAGGCCGCCGCCCAGCGCGGTGCCGTGGATGGCGGCGATGACGGGCTTGGGGGAGTCGTCGAGGACGGAGAAGATCGAGGCTCCCGTGTCCTTCGGGGCGTCGCTGCCGAACTCGGAGATGTCTGCGCCAGCGATGAATGTGCGGCCGGCGCAGATGAGCACGATGGCCTCTGCGGTGTCGTCGGCGTTGGCGGCGGCGAACGCGTCGCGCAGGCCGGTGCGTACTGCATGCGACAGTGCGTTCACTGGAGGGGAGTTCAGGGTGACGACCGCGATTCCCTCCTCAATCTCCAGAGTGACCACGTCATTGAAGTCCTTCATCTACTGTCCTCTCACATGGGGTGCTGCGGCTGACGTGCCGCGAGCGCGTATTTCATCGAATGTTTGTTCAGCAGTTCTAGTCTGCCCTGCTGTGACCCGATGTCAACGTGCTGTCTCATGCGAGAGTGCGAACTGCGCAGTGACGCAGTTCTTCGCTGTGGCACGCCGGTGTCCTTCAACGTGATCGTCCGTCCGGGTGCGGAGACCGGCGCGACGGCGAGGCAGCAGCTGGAAGCCTGGCTGGCCTCGGCGGGGGAGCAGTTGAGCTCGCGGCTGGAAGAGCTCGCGGGTTCCCCGGAGCTGCGGGGTGAGATCTCCCTGGATCGCAGCGCATTCGTCGAGGACAGCTCGGAGATCAAGCAGCTCAAAGAGGAGATGGCCGACCGACCGGCCGGCGTGCGGCGCCTGGCCGCAGCCGCACTCAGCGCCGGGATGAACGTCATCGTCGCCGCGCCTGCGGAAGAAGCCAGCTGCAGACATCCGTTTCCTGGGCCCGTGGCCGCCGTACTCCCTCGCGGACATGAGCGGCAACGAGCAGGCGATGACGGGACCCGCGGAGTAGAGGACCGCGTCACCCTGGTGGGGAGAGCGCCACTGCGGTCACTCTGGGTGCAGCATGTCCTCCACCGGTGCTGACGGGTCCTCCGCGATGGAGCGCAGGGCCGTCAGCGTCGCGTAACCCTCCGCGAGCAGTGCGGCGTCGCTGCCGGGAGCAGGCGGGTCTGTGGGGTCGGAGACGGCCAGGCGCACCGAGTCGTCTGAGTCCTCATCCGCCTCGGTCGCGGTGGTCTGGACGACGCCGAACTCGTCCAGTGTCGCGTGTCTGCACTTACTCCGCATTCGCACGAGCCTGCCGTTCGCGCCCCGAACCGCGTGATCCGCACCCCCGCCCTGACGACCTCCGCGGGCCAGCGCGCACGATACCTGCGGTTGCGGGTCATCGACTCTCGACCTGGCTCGACGAGCGAGGCTTCGCCCGGGTTCTCGATGCACGCGGGTGGCTTCCCACCGCGCCGGACTGGGCAGGTGGAATCCGAGCCAGGTGGACCCCGGGCGAGGCGGCGGCGCGTGCGCGCCTCGACGAACTCGAGGACGTACTGGAGGGGTACGGCGAGTCGCGGGACCGCTCCGATGGAGCCAGTACGTCCCTGCTATCGCCCCGACTGCGGTTCGGAGAGCTGTCCCCGCATGAGGTCTGGCACCGCAGCGTTCGGATCGGACGCGCCGGAAGGTCGGTGGCGGCTGCGGGGGTCTTCAACGATGAGCTGCTGTGGCGGGAGTTTGCCTGGCACCGACGTGCGGTGCTCACGCACCTGGCGACTGAGAACATCCGGAGTGAGTCCGACGACTTCGAGTGGGATGACGATCCCGATGCCCTTCGTGCATGGCAGCAGGGCCGTACCGGAGTGCCGCTGGTCGATGCAGGGATGCGCGAGCTGTGGGAGACGGGGTTCATGCACAATCGGGTGCGCATGGTGACCGCGTCGTTCCTCGTGAAGAATCTCCTCCAGCACTGGACCCGGGGAGAGCAGTGGTTCTGGGACACGCTCGTCGACGCCGACGAGGCCTCGAACCCCTTCAACTGGCAGTGGGTCGCAGGGAGCGGTGATGACGCGGCACCGTACTTCCGGATCTTCAACCCGTATCGGCAGGCAGAACGCTTCGATCCGGACAATGCCTATGTGAACACCTGGGTGCCCCCAGAGGATCGGGATGCGGAGCCTATCGTTGACGTGGCACAGACGCGCAGGGAAGCGCTGGCCGAGTATCGGCGGGTGAAGAGCTGAGGGCACTGCGGAGAACCTGAGGTTGCTCCAGCCGAACCCGAGGGGCTCGCAGGGGGAGACGTTCAGGTGGGCAGCGCTGCTGCGGCCTCGTGAAGGAGGCCGTCCATACCGCCGGTCGCGAAGGCTGCCCGTTGCCTGGTTGCCCCGGTGCCGTGGCTGAGGATGCGCTGCAGCCCGTCGCGGACGAACCCCTCCTCTGAGGTGCTGGCGAAGAAGGTCCTCACGTGGGTGAAGAGTTCCCACACGACGGTCTCTGCCGGCAAGGAGATGCCTCTGGTCGGTTCGAACAGTCGATCGTCCAGACCGAACCTGGCGGCCTGCCACTGGGCGATGTCGAGCCGCTCGGGTGGGATCCGGTGCTCCGCTGCGGGCAGTGACATCGCGGCCGTGACCAGGGCGCGCGTGAGCAGGGCGATGGTCACGGCGTCCTCCGTGTGCAGCTGGACGTCGCAGGCGCGGACCTCGAGGGTGGGAATGTGGGAAGGCAGGCGCGCCAACCAGTTGAGGCAGCCGGGGTCGAAGACGACATCGGCTTCCAGGAGTTCTCCGACGCGCTCGTCGTAATCGGCGGCATCGTGGAAGTGCGGCGGTATCCCGCTGGCCATCCAACGGCTGTAGTGGATCGCGGGCCAACTGGCGAAGCCGCTGTCCTGCCCTCTCCACATCGGCGAGTTCGCACCCAGTGCGGTGAGCACGGGCAGCCAGGGGCGGAGGCCGTTGAGCGCGTGCACTCCGGCGTCCCGATCAGGGATCCCCACGTGGACATGCATGCCGTTGATGTACTGATCGGCGGCGAAGCCCGGGGCCAGCGCGGCGAACTGACTGTAGCGCTCGCCTGCAGTGACTGTCGCACCCTCTTGAGGGACTCTGGGGGCGGTGCCGAGCGCGATTGCGTCCATGCCCATGCTGTCTGCTGTGTCCCTGAGCGCACGACGGAAGCTCCGCAGTGACTCCCGTGCTGCGCTGCCATCGGGGAGGATCGCTGTGGACGTCTCGACCTGGCAGGTCAGCCATTCCGTCGAGGTGCACCCGCCTCCCGCGGTGATCGCTGTCAGCTGCGCCGTCTGCTCCCGCGACGGCATCGCCGGCAGACCGGTCTGCCGGTCGAAGAGGAAGAACTCCTCTTCGATCCCGAACCCGCTCACCGGACGGCCTGCTCGGGGTTCTCTCCACGTGGCACGGACGGCTGAGCACGACGACGCAGACGGAGGCTCACCGCTGTGAGGAGGACGACTGCCGCGGAGATTCCGGCCACCCAGGCGATGACCGTCGACTCGAGTCCGCCATCGACGCGACCCACGGCGATCCAGGCCAGCCCCCACGCCACGGCGACAGCGGGCGCCAGGCGGCCTCGCGTGCGCACGGCCATCCCGACGCCGATCCCTCCGGCGAGTACGACGACGGCCGAGGCCGCGATCTGCCAGCCTGCGAATGCGCCGATCCCCGCTGCTGCGGTCAGTGCCGCGACGTTCGCCACGGTCGCTACAGTCACCCAGCCCAGGTACAGGCCGAACGTCCCGTCGGTGAGCAGCATGTCCAGCCGTCCCTGTGGGGCGTAGGCCTCCATGAGCTGCAGCATGCGGATGAGCACGATCAGCAGGGCGGCGATGACGACCACACTGCCGATGAGGAGGCCCAGCTGGACCGACCAGATCCACGCGGCGTTGAGAAGTGCGGAGGCGATCGCCCACAGGCGCAGTGATCGCTGTCGTGACGAGCTGCGGGCTGTGGGGAAGAGCTGCCACAGTGCGTATCCGGCCAGACCGGCGTAGATCACGCTCCAGATGCTGAAGGCGCCTCCGCCCGGCGCCAGGGGAGTGGCATCGGCCGACAGCGCACCTCCGGCGGCTTCAGCGATGGGAGTCCCACCCAGAGCGCCGCTGCCGATGAAGGACCCGGCGATCGACACCGCCACGGCGACGATGGTGATCGCGGCCCACGTCCATGATCCTGTGCGCCGATCCACGGTGGCACGTCCTCTCGTCACGCCGAACAGACTGATGCAACAAGACTACTTGTCCTCATCGAACTCGGATCGCTTTTTGATTGTTCTTCACGTGTGCGCTACATTAGGGGCCGTCGGTTAGCAGTGGCCGCTCCTCGAACATGAACTGAGGTCCTCGCCGCTGTGTCTGTTTTTGATTCTTTCCCCATGCTCATCACCCTCGACGCCGTCGCCGAGTCGATCGATGCTGTACCGCGCAGGGCGGATGCACTCACACCCGGTCACGCGTCCGATGTCGAAGAGCGCGCTCGCACGAGCGAACACGGCGGGCTGTCTCACCTGGACAGCGCCGCGCATGTGATCGGCGTGCTCCGCGAGGCGGTGCTGGGCAACGACGCGGAACTGCTGTCCAATCTGTCTCTGGTCGCAGAGAGCCTGAGTAGGAATCGCCACCACACAGCGGCTGCGAACCCCATCGGTTCGTCTCTCACCGAGTACGAGGCCTATGTCTGGCACGATGCCTATGTCCGGCACGATGCAGACGACGATTGGTGCTTCGCTGTTCCGGCACTCGATATCGAGCAGCGCAACCACCTGCATCCGAGCAGCATCGCGTGGCTGGCGGCCTCGGCCGCGACACTGGCCGGGGGAGTGCCTGCGAACGTGCGGCTGATCGTCGGTCCATCGATGGACACGGCAGACGCTCTGGACGAGACCGAGGTTCCGCGCGTCGAAGAAGCCGCACGTTTCAGTGATGCTGGAGTCGCGGAGGGCCGCTCATGAGTGTGATCGACAGGGCCGCCGTCATCGCCCAGGCCCGGGACGTGCGCGTGTGCATGTTCCACGTCGTCGATGACGATATACAGGTCGCTTCGGAACCCAGGACCATCATCGATATCGATGAGGAAGACCGTCTGTGGTTCTTCGCCTGGGTGCCGTACGATCAGGTCGATGACGAACTCGACACGCGCGATGTCACGCTGACGATCGTCGACGACGCCCGTTGGGTATCGATCCTCGGGCGGGCCACCCCGCATCATGAGAACCTCGAGCAGAAACTGGTGTCGTGGGGAATGGATCCGAAGATCGAGAACGAGTCCAGAGCCTTCCGCCCGATGCTGTTCGACGTGTCGCCGTCGACCGCCCACTACTGGAGTTCGCCCGGCAGCACGCCGGTGTCGATCTCGATGCTGCCCGACGCCGCCGTACCCCTGCTGGAGCCGCGCTCACCGATCTTCGGGGCCGTGCGTCACCAGCTGTCCCCACTGACAGAAAGCGAACATCTGACATGACCACCGACTACGACGCCCCGCGCAATCAGGACCAGGAGAAGAACACCGTTCCTCTCGAGGAGTTCACGAATCAGGGTGCCCAGCGGCAGACGAATCAGATCGATGAGGACGAAGCCGTCGTCTCCGAAGGACTCGAACTGCCGGGTGCAGATCTCTCAGGCGAAGAGCTCACCGTACGGGTGCTGCCTCAGCAGAGCGACGAGTTCACCTGTATGGAGTGCTTCCTGGTCCACCACATCTCCCAGCTGGCGAGCGAAGAAGGGGACGAGCCGGCCTGCGCTGACTGCGTCGGCTGAGCCGCGAGGCCGCCTCATCCGCGTCGCGTGCGCAGTTCGCCGGTGGACACGAGGTGCTCCGCCACTGCGACGAGCTTCGCGTTGGTGGTGCTGCTCGCGTGGCTGAGGAGCAGGAACGCCTGCTGCGAGGTGATCTTGTACCGCTCCATGAGGATGCCCTTGGCCTGTCCGATGATGTCCCGGATGGCGATCGCCTCGCGGAAGTGGACTTCCTGACGTGATTCGGCGAAGGCCAGTGCGCATGTCCGGGACCCGCACCGTGGTCTCCTCGTACACAGCGTCGAGGCACGGGCCTTCGCGCTCCTCCATCTGGATGGCGTCGGCCCGGCTCGGGAGGTCGCTCGTCGCGGCCTGGGCCATGACCGTCTTGCGGCCGAGCACGATGCTGATCGCACCGTCCTCGACTCCCGGGATCAAGTTGACGGCAGCGCGGACCATCGCCTCCAGCATGTCCTCCGGCGTCCGCTGCTGGAGATCACGAGCCATCCGTCCCAACTCGTAGTAGGTCGAACGGCGGGCCAGCGGGGAGGCCGGCAGGTCGACAGCGGTGATCAGTTCACCGTGAGCCAGTGTCGTCTCGACGTCGGGGCGGTCGCCGGGCAGGGTATGCAGATCCCCGATCGGGATTCGTCGCTGCCCGTCGGGGCCGGACAGCAGGGCTCGGCTGACGCCCGGCCAGCCCCGGCGCACCAGGGGGTCGGCGGCGAGGTCGCTGTTGCGGACGTTCGTCCCGATGCGCAGGCCTGACTCGGTCTCTTCGATGTCATCCAGCGGCAGCCTGCTGATATCCACCAGTCGACCAGGTTGCTTCCGCCGCCCAGGTAACGGGCGCGCTCGTCACCGCTGACGGCGTCCACAGCGGCTTCGGTGGTTGCCGGCACCTCGTAGGTCATCTCTTTCTTCGTCCCGTCGCCTCCCTCACCGCGTTCAGGATGCCGACGTACGCGCCGCAGCGGCACAGGTTGCCGCTCATCCGTTCGCGGATCTCGTCATCGTCGAGGTCGACGTCGGCCTCGAGGTGCTCGGTCACGTGGCTGGGGTGACCGTGCTCGGCCTCGTCGAGCATGCCGATCACCGAGCACACCTGGCCCGGGGTGCAGCAGCCGCACTGGAAGCCGTCGTGGGCGATGAACCCCTGTTGGACAGAGTGGCGGCGTCCGTCCAGGAGCACGGTGCACGAACCGCACTGGCTGTGGTCGCAGAACTGGAGGTCCTTGTTCGATATCGACGTACATTCGGCTTAAGTAGCGGTCGGTTGACTGTATCCAGTGCGCTAGTATGGCGGTGATCCACTGCAGCCATCCGGCGAGGAGCAAGGTGTCATGCCAGAACCCGAACGGGTCGTCCTGCTCGATGATCATGGTCGTCCTGCGGGAACGGCGCTCAAGTCCGAGGTCCACGGCCAGGACACGCCTCTGCACCTCGCGTTCTCCTGCTATCTGTTCGACGAAGCGGGCGCAGTGCTGGTGACGCGACGAGCGCTTACCAAGCGCACATGGCCCGGCGTCTGGACGAACAGCTTCTGCGGTCACCCGGGCCCGGGGGAGGAGCTTCCCGAGGCGGTCCACCGCCGGGCCCGGGAAGAGCTGGGAGCGACCGTGCGTGATGTCTCCTGTGAGATCCCCGGCTTCCGCTACCGTGCGATCGACGCGAGCGGGATCGTCGAGAACGAGATCTGCCCCGTGCACACCGCGGTCATCGACGGCGACCTGGAGCCCGATCCGTCCGAGGTCTCAGAGTGGGCGTGGGTGCGACCGGAGGACCTCCGTGCGGCGGTGGAGGCCGCACCGTTCGCCTTCAGCCCGTGGCTCGTCGAACAGCTCCCCCAGCTCACGCCCGGAACCGGGCCGCCGCGATGACCGCGGCAGGATCTGCCCCCCGCTATGACAGGGTGGCCCAGGCGAGCGCGGCCGCCGTGATCAGCGGCTACTCGACCTCGTTCGGGTGGGCGACCCGGCTGCTCGCCCAGGCGGAGCGCGGAGACGTCCGCAGCATCTACGCGCTGGTCCGGGTGGCCGACGAGATCGTCGACGACCCGGACCTCGGCCCCGATCCGGCGCTGCGCCGACGCCTGCTGGACGGTCTCGAAGCGGAGACGCTTCGCACCATCGACTCCGGACGCAGCGCCAACCTCGTCGTCCATGCCTTCGCGAGGGTGGCTCGGAAGCACGGGATCGATGCGTCTCTGATCGAGCCGTTCTTCGCGTCGATGCGCGCAGACCTGACGCAGACCGACCACACGGGTCACAGCCTGGACGAGTACGTGTACGGATCAGCGGAGGTCGTCGGGCTGATGTGCCTGAGGATCTTCATCGCCGGTGATGCCGCCGCGTACGAACGGCTGAGCCCGTCCGCCCGCAGGTTGGGCTCCGCCTTCCAGAAGGTGAACTTCCTGCGCGACCTCGCCGATGACTACGACGTGCTCGGTCGTCGGTACTTCCCTCAGCTGGACCCGGCGCGCTTCAGCGACGCCCATCGCGACGAGCTCCTCGACGACATCGATGACGATCTGGCAGCGGCGGCGGTCGGCATCGCGGAACTGCCGGTCGGCAGCCGCCGTGCCGTCCAGGCCGCACACGCGCTCTTCGGTGCTCTGTCCCAGAGGCTGAGGCGGACACCGGCTTCCGACATCCGCCGCAGGCGGGTGAGGGTCCCGGACAGCAGCAAGGCGATGATCCTTCTCCGGGTATTCGCCCGCGGGGTCGTGGAGCGCCCATGACCGCGATCCTCTACCTGGCTGCGCTGCTCGTCTCCACCGTGTGCATGGGCCTGCTCGACCACCGCTTCCGGCTGGTGCTGTGGCATACACCGCGAGGCAGAGCGTGGCGCGGCGCGGTGACGGTGCTGATCGGCGTCGTGTTCTTCCTCATCTGGGATCTGGCGGCGATCGCCTTCGGCCATTACGGAGCGGGCCGGACCACGGCGATGACCGGGATCATGGTCGCTCCCGAGCTGCCGATCGAGGAGATCGTATTCATCACGTTCCTGAGCTACCTGACCCTCGTGCTTAGGGGGCTGATCGTCCGGGGCGCGCAGTGGATTCGTCGGACGCCGTCCCACGAAGCCGACCGGGAGGTGGGCCAGTGAGCTACCTCGCGCTTGCCATGGTGTTCCTGACTCCCGCCATTGCAGTGGCCGTCTACGCCTCGTGGCGCTGCAGGCTCTCCGTCCGCTGGTGGGGCGCCACGACCGCGACGATCATCGTGCTGCTGCTCCTGACGATCGTGTTCGATAACCTCATGATCGCTGCAGACCTCTTCCGCTTCGACGAGGATCAGCTGACGGGGTGGAGGGTGGGCCTCGCCCCGATCGAGGATCTGATGTGGCCTGTGGCGGCCGGGCTGCTGCTGCCGTCGACGATAGCGCTGCTGGACCGACGCGGCCGGGCTGGCTCCGGTCGAGCAGCGTAGTCGCGTCGCATGCTTCAACGTCGCGTCGTTGTCCGAGCTGCTTGCATCAGCGTGACGAGGCAGGGCGATGACCCGGAGCCCGGTGGCTATGTCAACCCCACTTGGCCCCTGGCTGACGGCCAGAAGTGGACCCACCTTGCGCGAGCCCAGCGGCAGATCAGGATGAGGTCTTGCGCTCTTCATCGGACCGCAGGATGCAGAACTGGTTGCCCTCGGGGTCGGCCAAGGTGACCCATCCCAGCCCGTTGGCCTCACGGCGGTCAGCCACGAGGGTGGCGCCCAGCCCGAGGACTCGCTCGACCTCCTCGTCGCGGGTTCCCGTGCGGGGCCGCAGATCCAGGTGGAACTTGTTCTTGCCCGGTGTCGGATCTGGCACCTCGATGAACAACAGGGTGTGGCCGGTCTCGGGATCAAAGATCGGGCATTCCTCGTGACCAGGTTCGTTCGGGTCGTCGGCGTGATCGACGTATCCCAGGATCGGTCGCCAGAACTCAGACAGGGCGTAGGCGTCGCGGCAGTCCACTGAGGTGTGGGAAACGAAGCTCGTCATGACAGGAGTAAAGCACGCCGAGCCAGACCGGGCCAAGGGTGCCCAACGGACGCCATTCGGCAGATGATCGATGTCACGCGCCTGTGGCGGGCGTCCGGTGCCGGGCTCGGGTGTGGGCGAGGCGGTAGGAGTTGGTGCCGGTTTCGATGATGGTGGCGTTGTAGGTGAGGCGGTCGACGATCGCGGCGCACAGGCGGGGGTCGGTGAAGGTGTCGGTCCAGGCGGAGAAGGACTGGTTGGAGGCGATCGCGATGGCGTTCTTCTCCTCGCGTTCGGTGAGGACTTGGAACAGCAGTTCGGCGCCTCGCCGGTCGAGTTCCATGTAGCCGAGCTCGTCAATGACGAGGAGGTCGACGCGGCCGTAGCGGTTGATGGTCTTGGTGAGTTGTTTCTCGTCGGCGGCTTCGACGAGCTCGTTCACGAGCCGGGTGGCGAGGGTGTATCGGACGCGGTAGCCCTGCTCGGCGGCGGCGGTGCCGAGGGCGATGAGCAGGTGGGACTTGCCGGTGCCGGAGTCCCCGATGAGGCACAGGGGGTCGCCGCGGCGGATCCAGTCGCCGGTGGCGAGCTCGTTGATGGTGGCGGGGTTGATGTTGGGGTTCGCGGTGAAGTCGAAGTCGGCGAGCCATTTCTCGCGGGGGAAGCCGGCGCTCTTGATGCGACGCAGGGTGGAGCGGCGGTCGCGGTCGTCGACCTCGGCCAGGAGGAGTTCGGCGAGGAAGCCTTGGTAGGTGAGTTGTTCCTTTGTGGCGGCCGTCACGGCGTCGTCGACGACGGCGCGGATGGTGGGCAGCCGCAGCCGGCGGCAGGCCTGGTCGATCGCGGCCTGCGCGGCTTGTTCGGTCAGGCCCTGACGCCGGCGAAGGCTCGCGGGGCGGCTGGTGCTGGTGGTGGTCGTGGTGGTGTTGGGGGTGGTGGGGGTGGTCGTGGGTGTCCGGTGGTT
>NZ_FWFF01000001.1 GCF_900163715.1 Brevibacterium yomogidense
GCAGCCGCCTCCCCCGCAGCAGCCCCCACAGCAGGGACAGCCGCAGCCGGCACAGCCGCAGTTCCAGTACGCCGGCGGTCAGCAGTATCCCCACGGTGGGCGCCCGCACCCCTCCGGCGACCAGCCGCCCAATCGCCGCCGTCCCTGGCTCATCGCACTGGTCGCGGTCCTCGTGCTCGTCCTCGGGGTGGGGATCGGGTGGGGGATGACGAATCTGCTGTCGCAGGACGACACCACTGCAGTAGCCGCCCCCAGTGAGGCGCCCTCGGCCCCGGCCTCGGCGTCGGCAGCACCTGCCCCCTCCCAGTCAGCAGGAGCGGAGGACGGCGGCCCCGGATCGGCGCCGGCAGAGGAGCTCCCCGACGACCCGTCGGAAGCGCTCACGCAGATCTCTGAGACCGACGAAGAAGAAGTGGTCGCGGAACTCGACGGCAAGTGGGTCCCGCAGATCAGCTCGAAGAAGGCCGGCATGGAGATCGACGGCAAGACGTGGACGGACGAGGACATCCTCGCCGACCACCAGGCGCTGCGCGACGAGCACCCGCGCGTGCGACTCGTCTGGTCCGGCAACTTCGGAAGCTTCAAGGAAGGCGACTTCTGGATCACGATCGCCGGGATCGGATACTCGGACGCCGAACAGGCACTGAGCTGGTGCGCGACGAACGGGCTCGGCCCCGATGACTGCTACGCGAAGCAGCTCAACACGGGCGGCGGTCACGAGGGAACGACCAAGCTGCAGTAACAGGTTCCCCACCGCATTCGTAGGGGATTCCCCCTCCCCGCGGGGCGGCTCCGGTCGTTAGCTTCGAAGTATGGGCACTCACTCATTCCGGCGCACAGGCTCATCCCGGCACACGCGCTCACCCCGACGAATTCACTCGCTTCGACACAGGGGCACCGTCGGCGCGCCGATCCCCCGTTGGGTCGCGATCGCCGGATGGGCGGCCCTGCTCTTGCCGCTGCCATCAATCGTCTGGCGGCTCGCGATGCTCAGCGGCATCGACATGGGGTTCCGCGACGCGGCGCTGTACCGCGATTCCGCGGAAGCCGCGATCTACGTGCTGGGACTCGACACCGTCCAGGTCCTGGTCGCGCTGCTGTGCTTCGGGCTCATCCGCCCCTGGAGCGAGGCACTGCCCCACTGGATTCCGGCCCTGGGCGGCAGGACGATCCACCGGCTGATCCCCACAGCGGTCGGAGCCGTCGGTGCCATCGCGCTGTGGTCGATCCTCCTGTCACTCGCAGTGGCCTTCACCCGCACGTGGATCGGGGCCACCACCGGGTGGACGCCAGACCTCGGGATGTCGGGCGGCGAGCGCGGCCTCCTGCTGGTCGCCTACATCCCGTTCTTCCTGTGGCCGATCGCCGTGTCCGCCGTCGTCGCGGGCTACTGGGTACGCCGGTCCCCGCACGGCACAGCCGGCCGCACACCGCTCACTGGTACGACACGAACCACGGGGTCGGTTCGACGTCCATCGTCTGCTCCGGCGTGAACGTGGGGTCGTCCTCGTCGTAGAAGTTCTTCCACGCCATCCGGATGCCCTCGGGCAGGTCTGCGCGCAGGCTGTCGTACGTGCCCATCTTCATGCCGGGAGTGCCGTTGCCGTCGGCGTGCAGCACCATGGCCAGCTCTTCGCGGGAGGCGTCGACATCCTCACGGTCGGCGATCATCGACCCGGAGAACTGATGCAGGATGAAGACCTTCTGCGGCAGGTTGTTCTCCTGCGTGAGATCGGCCAGCCAGGTGGCGACCTCGTTGACCTCCGCCGCATCGACGGAGCCGATCTGCTCGAGATGCTTCTGCCCGTCCTCCAACCGCCATTCGGGATCGAGCGCGAGGCCGACGTGCGGCTCCTTCAGCAGGTCCTCGTACAGCTTCGCCTGCTCGAGGAAGTGCGTGGTGCCGGGCTGCAGGTCGAGGACCACGTAGATCCCCTCCTCTGCCGCGCGATCGATCCACGGCCGCAGGGTCTCCGGGTCGACCTCCGCCGAATAGTCGCCGTCCGCCCCCGGCTGGCTCGAGGCGATGGTCGTGATGATCTCCATCGCGGGGAGCGCCGGGACGTCGCTGTGGTCGTCGTACTCGGCGGCGAGGTCCTGCACCCGTTGGACTGTCGCATCGAGGTCCTGTTCCCCCAGGATGCCCATGGACGGGACGCCCGGGGATCCGTAGGCGGCGATCATCCGGCGACCGGGGAACGCGAGCTGCCCGCCGCCGGGCAGCTCCGGCGCGGTGCGTGCGGTCGCCATGCGGCGCTCGACGACCTCGGCATCTCCGAAGGCCGCTCCCAGCGCGAGGACCCCGTCGCCGTCCGATGCCTGGGCCGCGGCGACACTGTCCGAGGTCGCTCGCGGATCTGCGGTCGGCACCTCGGCGACGGCGCCTGCGGCGGCCTCGACCGAGGCCCGGGCCACCACGGAACCGGGCGCCTCGGCCGGATCGAGCAGGAGGGTGGCGGCGGCCTCGGCGTCGGGTTCCGCGATCTGCGGCTCGGAGCCGTCCACTGAGAGGTCCTCGGGGTCGAACTCGAGGGTCTCGAGACCGGAGTCACCGGCCTCACCGTCGGCGCCGGAATCATCACCGTCCGCGCCCTCACCGCCGGTGTCGGACCCCGTCCCCGCGGGGACGAGCACGGTCTCCGCGCCCAGGCGCTCGAGTTCGTCGGCGAGCTCTGATGCGGAACCCAGCAGACCGGGGACACCCAGCTCGCCGGCCATGCCGGCCACTGCCTCGGCGGACTCAGCCGGTCCCAGGACGACGACATCGGCGGATTCGAAGGCGAGAGTCGATGCTGCGACGGTCGCCTCGACGGGATCGTCCGCGGGGGCTGCGGTCGTGGCGCCCGCCTGGGTCCGGGGGACGACCTCGGCCTCATCGGTGCTGCAGGCGGCGAGGCCACCGGTCGCGAGCACTGCGGTGAGCCCGGCAGCGGCGAATCGAGCGGTGGGGAACCGGTCGGCGGGGAAGGATCGGTGACGCGGCATGGATCTCCTCATCTGAGCGGCGGGCACATCAAGAATATCCAAGGTCAGTTGTCACCATGGCAGCACCCGGTCGGCCTGTCGCGCTCCGATTCCCGGAGGGCGCAGCGACCTCGCGCGGCCGCTGGTCGTGCTCGCGCGGCCGCTGGTAGCTTCAGGGCATGGATGACTCCGGCACGACCGCGATCGCGACGGTCCAGATCGACAACGACCTCACACGCGTGACGGAATGGCGGTTCCCGCCCGGCACGCAGACCGGGATGCACACCCACGCACTCGACTACGTGGTCGTCCCCACGACGAGTGGGACCCTGCGCGTGCGCACCCCGGACGGCGACTTCGACAACGTGCTGGAGCCCGGAGCCTCCTATACCCGCCCGATCGGCAGCACCCACAACGTGGTGAACGAGACCGATCAGGAGTGCGCGTTCGTGGAGGTCGAGTTCAAGCAGCGCGGCTGATCCGGTCCCGGGTCGACTGCTCACTCGGGCCGGATCTGAGCCTCAGACCAGTGCGACCTTCCGGTTCCACGACCGCACCGTGCGCCAGTAGCACACGACTCCGAGCAGCATCATGGGCGGGATGAAGGCCAGCGGCATGGCGTCGTCGGGTGTGCTCACACTGGCAGTCACCTCTGCGAGGAAGTCGAACCGCACGAACCCCAGCGTGCCCCCGGTCATTCCGATGCCCACCGGGAATGCGAAGAACGCGGCGAAGACGAGCACCTGGCAGAGTCCATAGAGGACGAGGTAGACGACGACCGGGCCGCCCAGGCCCAGTCGGTTGATCGGCGCCTCGCTGCCGATCGACGCACTGAAGGTGAACATCGCCTGCCCCGCCAGTACGAGGCCGAGGAGTGCCGCAGCAGCGCCGAGCAGCATGAGCGGAGAGAGGACCGCAGTGGTGGTGGCCCACAGCTCCCGCACCGCAGCGACCAGGCCGATGTCGACGATGCCGCCGGCTGCGAGACCCCACCATAAGAGGGGGATCAGCAGCACCGTCACGACCATGCCTGCGAGGACCACAAGGGTCATGTGCAGGAACTTCGCCGCGAAGATCTTTCCTCCGCTGATCGGCAGCGTCTGCGTGAAGTATCCGGTGCGGCCGTAGCTCGAGCGCCAGTAGTCGACGGCGAGGAGCACCTGGAGGACAGGAGCGTACGCACTGAGGACCACTGCGCCGAGGACGACACCGAAGATTGAGAGCCCTGGCCATCCGGGAGCGACCAGCAGCGTGGCCCCGACGACGCCGAGGACGGCGCCCCCCGTGACGGTTCCCACCATCACGCGCGTGCGCTTCCATTCGTATGCCATGAGTGTGGCGATCATCGGAACATCCCCCTGAAGATCTGGTCGAGGCCCGCGGAGTGCTCCTCGCGGAGCTCATCGGCTGAGCCGGCGAGGACGACTCGGCCTCGGTTCATGAAGACTGCCTCGTCGAGCGCCTGCTCGAGGTCGTGCACGAGGTGCGTGGAGATGAGCATGAGCGCGTCGTCGTCGAATCCGCGGAGGATTCCGTCCAGGATCGTCTGGCGCGCGGCGGGGTCGACTCCGGAGATCGGCTCGTCGAGCAGGTATATGCGAGCCCTCCTCGAAAGGGCGAGCGCGATCTGCACCTTCTCCCGCATGCCCTTCGACATCTGCTTCAGCCGCATGGACTCGTCGAGTCCGAAGAATCCGACGAGCTCATGGGCCCGGTCCTCGTCGAAGTCCGCGAAGAAGTCGCGGAACATCGCGATGCACTCGCTCGCCCTGGCGCCGTTGGGCAGCGCGCTCGCATCCGGGAGGTAGGAGACGAGCGCCTTCGATTCCGGCCCGGGCGCATGGCCGGCGATCGTCGCCTCTCCCGTATAGCCGGTCAGCACTCCGGCCAGGATCTTCAGCAGCGTGGTCTTCCCACATCCGTTCGGCCCCAGCAGCCCGACGATCCGACCCGGACCGAGGTCCAGGTCCACACCGCCCAGCGCCTGCCTGGCGCCGTATCTGAGCTGCAGGTCGCGGGTCCGCACGAGTGGCGGATCGCTCGTCTCATCGGTCATCGTGCCCGTGCTCCTCAGCTGTTCAGTCCTCATGGCTCGTGCCGTTCTCAGATATGCGGACAGCGGTGTCGCCGTCAGATTGCTCTTCCCACCTGTCGCTGCACCGGTCTCTGCCGTGCCTGTCGTCGCCGTTGCTGCGGTCATCGTGCTCGGTCATCTCCGTCATGCTGGTTCCATCTGTCATCGAGGAGTCGTTGGATCTGTGCGCGGTCCAGGCCCAGCCCCCGCGCCCGGGCGATGAAGTCATCCGCAGCGTCACCGACGAGCTCGACGCGCAACCGGTCCAGCCGGTCCCCGTCGTCGGTGACATAGCGGCCTGCGGTGCGCTCCGACCGGCAGAGGCCCTCGCGCTCCAGTTCCGCCAGAGCCCGCTGCACCGTGTTGGGGTTGACCCCCACGTCCACCGCGAGTTCGCGCACACCGGGGACGCGAGCACCCGCCGCCCACTCTCCCGTCGCCATCCGGCGCGAGAAGTCGGCGACCAGCTGGACCCAGATGGGAGTCGATGTATCGAACTGCATCCGCGCCTCCCCTCTCGTGTCACTGTATTAAGTGATTAATACAGTGACACAGAGTGCGCGGCGACGTCAAGAACTGCGCCCCGCGCCCTCGCCTGGTTGACGAGTCGCACCTGCTTGTCGAGTGCGCCTGGTTGACGAGTCGCACCTGTTCGTCGAGTGAGTGCAAACCGGCCCGCCGGACGGCTCGCCGGGACCAGGTTGTACTCACTCGAGCGCGGCCCACCCACTCCCCGGCGACTCACCCGGACTCCGGCAGCTCACGCGGGCCCCGCCACTCATGTCCACCGCCCACGCCCCACCACCCACGTCCACCGCTCACCCCACCTCCCACGCCCACCACCTACGTCCGCCGTTCACTCGCCGTTCCCCCGCGCGTCCATCGCACGTCGCTGATTCTGTGAAGAACCTGGGTAGTGTGTGAGCGTCACGTCACAGCCCTGCACGCCGTGCGGGCACCGACAGAACGAGGACTGGACTCCATGCACTCTCCCGCTCGCCCGCCCCTGCGGGCCGCGCTCGCTGCCGCCGTCACCGCCGCAGTGGTCACAAGCCCCCTGCTCCTGCCGATCTCCGCGCAGGCTGCGGACCAGCCCGAGATCTCCGAGATCGCCTATGCCGGCGGCAACGACACGGACTTCGTCGAGATCGCGGCGGAGCCCGGCACGGACGTCTCCGGGTGGACCGTCGGAACCGTCACCCGCGGGGGCAGCCCGCAGTCGGGCGAGCACGTGACGACGCTCGCCGACGGGGCGACCGTGGGCGACTCCGGCGCGCTCGCCGTCGAGGTGCCCATCACGAACTCGGTGAACTCCGGATCCGCTGCGGACGGGTCCTACGGATCCTCCGCGTTCGTCGTCGACGCGGACGGCGCACTCATGGACTTCGATCAGGTCGGCGGAGTCGTGGGCGGCGCCGGCGTCACCGCGACGAACTCGGACTCCCTGCCGGAGTCGGTGCGCGGTCAGGAGGCCACCCCCACCGGCGCCACGTCGTCACGCAGCGAGTCGATCCAGCTGGTCGACGGCTCCTGGGCCGCAGATGCGCCCACTCCGAACGCGCTGCCGGGTGACGACGGCGGCGAGACCGACCCGCCGGTCGAACCCGGCGAGGTCATTCCGATCGCAGAGATCCAGGGCACCGGTGCAGAATCGGACCACGTGGGCCAGACCGTCACGACCGAAGGCGTCGTCACCGCGGTCTGGGCCGATGGCGGCCTGAACGGCTACGCCATCCAGACCGCCGGGACGGGCGGAGCCGCGAAGTCGGCCGGCGATGCGTCCGACGGCCTCTTCGTGTACTCCCCGCAGACCGCCGCCGAGGTCTCCGCCGGCGATTCCGTCCGGGTCACCGGCGAGGTCTCCGAGTACTACGGGCAGACGCAGATCACCGTAGCGTCGAACGGCCTGCAGCCGCTCGAGGAGGCACTCGACGCCCCGACTCCGATCGAGGGGGCGTTCCCGGAGGGCGATGACGCCCGCGAGGCGCTCGAGTCGATGCTGATCCTGCCGACCGGCGACATCACGGTGTCGGACAACTACGGCACCAACCGCTACGGCGAGGTCGGGCTGGTCAACGGCACGGATCCGCTGTTCCAGGCGACGGACGTCGTCTCCCCCGGCGACGAGGCGATCGAGTACGAGGCGGAGAGCGCGCAGCGCGCTTACGTCCTGGACGACGGTGCGTCGGCCGATTACACCGGCTCGGCCTCCGACGTCCCCGTCCCCTACCTGTCGAACGATGAGCCTCTCCGTGTGGGCGGCGCCGCGACGTTCGAGGACCCCGTCGTCGTGGGCTACGGCTTCGACATGTGGCGCCTGCAGCCCACCCAGTGGCTGACCGGCGAGAACGCCGACGAGGTCCAGCCCGCGACGTTCGAGGACACCCGTGAGGCGGCACCGCAGGATGTGGGCGGCGACATCACCGTGTCGAGCTTCAACGTGCTCAACTACTTCACGACGACCGGCGACCAGCTGAACGGGTGCACGTTCTACGAGGACCGTGAGGGCAACCCGACGACCGTGCGCGGCGGCTGCGACGCCCGCGGCGCGTGGGATGCGGACAACCTGGAGCGCCAGCAGTCCAAGATCGTCGATGCGATCAACGGTCTGGACGCCTCCGTCCTGTCACTCGAGGAGATCGAGCAGTCCGCCGCATTCGACAAGGACCGCGACGAGTCGCTGTCGATCCTCGTCGACGCGCTGAACGAGGATGCCGGGTCTGAGAAGTGGGCGTTCGCGGAATCGCCGGAGGAGCTCCCGGAGAGCGAGGACGTCATCCGCACCGCGTTCATCTACCAGCCCTCCGATGTCCAGCCCGTCGGCGGATCCACCATCCTCACGGGCAGCGATGCGTTCAGCAATGCGCGCGAACCGCTCGCCCAGGCGTTCACGACGGGCGAGGACGACGAGCCGTTCGTCGCGATCGTCAACCACTTCAAGTCGAAGGGGTCCGGCTCCGGCGAGGGCAACGTCGACGACGGTGACGGTCAGGGCAACTCGAACGCCGACCGTGTGAGCCAGGCCGAGGCCCTCGTGGACTTCGCAGACCAGCAGAAGGAGGCCGCGGGTACGGATGATGTCGTGCTGCTCGGCGACTTCAACTCCTACACGGAGGAGGACCCCATGCAGGTCCTCTACTCCTCGGGATACGCGAACATCGGCAAGGACTTCACCGACGAGCAGACGTACCTGTTCGGCGGCCGCGTGGGCAGTCTGGACCACGTCCTCGCATCGGACGAGCTCGTCGCGGATGTGACCGGCGCAGACATCTGGAACATCAACTCCGTCGAGTCGATCGGCCTCGAGTACAGCCGGTACAACAACAATGTGACGGACCTCCACGCGGAGGGGCCCTTCCGGTCCTCGGACCACGACCCGCTGATCATGGGCCTCGCCCGCAGCGACGAGGCGCCTGCACCGGACCCGACGGACGACCCCACCGGTGACCCCACGGACGACCCGTCCGGGGATCCGTCAGAGGACCCCACCGACGACCCGTCGGATGATCCGACCGGCGACCCCAGCGATGACGCCACACCGGAGCCCTCCGATGACCCGTCCGACGACGGTCGCGATGACGACCAGGACGACGGCGGGGACCGGGACAACGGAGACGAAGGTGACCGAGGAGACGACGGCGACCGGGACGACAACGGCGACCTGCCGCGCACGGGTACCGGCCTCACCGCCCTCGTGGTGGGCGGCGTGCTCGTCGCCGCAGGAGCGATCGCCCTCCTCGTCGCACGCCGCCGCACGGTCTGACCAGACGGTCTGACCGGATGACCTGACCGCACGGTCGGGGCCGATCGATCGGCTCCGACCGTGCGGTCAGTCCTTGCCAGACGGCACGTCTGACCTCACCCTCCGGCACCGCGACGCAGGCGCGCCCCCGTGTCCGTGAGGGGCAGCGCGCCGGTGGACGGTGCCAGGTCTTCACCGATGGCCCTGCCGATCGCGTCGCACTGCGCGTCGGTGAGTCCCGTACGCAGCACTGCGTTCCAGTAGTGGACGGTCTCCGCGTGGTAGCTGTGCCCGTGCCCGCCGGGCAGCTCGACTGACCGGGGCATGTCCGCGGTGAGCTGCCAGAACGTGGCGAACGGGCGCCAGCGCACGCCGGGTGCGACATCGAAGCCCCGCGGTTCGCGCAGCCAGTCCGGCCGGCGCAGGAGCAGTGCGGGACCCCACCACACGACAGGGTCGGATGGGTGCTGCGCGTAGACGATGCGCGGACTCCCCCAGCTCGAGTAGGCGAACTCCTCCGGCGCACGGCCCAGATCCTCGGGGCGCGTGACGACGCGGATGTGGCGCCCGGTTCCGTACACGGGACGGACCTCGGTGCTGCCGTGCCTCCGATCCCGGAGCACGTGGGCGAGGATCCCCGTCGTCCGCGGCGTTCCCGTCCACACCGCACCGTCCAGTCCGCGCAGCATCGCCCCTGCGGAACGGAAGGCGCCGTGCCCGCCGAAGGCCCCGAGGGACTCCCCCGCCGCGTACAGGAGCGGCCGGCGCTCCGGCGGCAGCGCCCGCAGCCGGGCCCGGACGGCACGGTGCACCGCCCGGGCGATCTCGCGCGCGGGTCCCCTATGGATGAGGAACGCGAGCCACGAGCCGGCGAAGCTGTACTGCGCCGACACGACCGCGCAGTCTCCGCCCATGAGGTGTTCGAAGGCAGCCGTCGACCATGGCGGGACCCAACCCGAACCGGTGCCGGTCACCATGAGGATCGCCCGTCGCTCGAACGCTCCGGTCCTCTCCAGCTCGGCGACCGCGGCGGCAGCCGCCTCCTTCGGATCGGGGTGGCCCAGCCGCCCCACGAACACACGGATGGGCTCGCGCGCCTCGCCCGCACGGCGGGTCGTGCGCAGGACCTCGGCGATCCGGTCGCGGCGAGGTCCGCCGGTCACGAAGTCGCGCCCGTGCAGACCCATCGTCGCGAAGGGCTCCGCCGATGAGCGCGAGCCGGACCGCTCCGGTTCGACCGGGCCGGGACCCGCGCCCAGCGTCGCGAACGAACGGATCACAGCGTTCGTGTCCGCCCGGGCAAGCACCCGGGAGAGCACCCAGCCGTAGATGCGGACCGTCACGACCACGAGCGCTCCCGTCACGATGACCGGCGGGACGATCGGCAGCCGCTGCCGCAGGCGGGTGCCGATGCGAGCGCGCAGCCGACGCGACACCCGTCCCGTCGCGTCGAGCACCGCCCACCCGATGAGGCCCGCCCCGTATCCGGCCAGGTGGTGGATCCTGTCCCCGTCACCCGCGTCACCCGCGTCACCCACTCCGGTCACGCGGGCGACGTCGCTCTGCTCCCGGGCCGACCTCGCCAATGACACGCCGATGCCCACCGCGGATGCGCCGAGCACGCCGGCGCCGGCGGTCGACCGGAGTCCCGGGCGCGGGCCGCGCTCGTCACGGACGGGAGCGGGACGGGACCGGCCCAGCAGCCCGGGCACCGCACGCACACCTGCCCCCACTGCCTGCGCAGCACCCGATGCCAGCGCCGAGGCCGCGGCCACCGATGCTGCCGTCATCCACCACCGTCGGGGCACCAGGCTGGGAGTCAGTGCCGCCCAGGACGCGAGGAGTCCTGCGGTCAGCGGCACGGGGCTCATCTGCGCTCAGCCCGCCGGGACCACGACGTCGTAGCCGCCGCCGCTGTAGACGGTCTCCCAGTCGCCGCCGAAGCGCTCTTCGGCCCATGGCTCGATCGCTAAGTCGACGTCATCGGGTCTGAGAGCCACCGCCTCGGGGACCGCGTCCTCCATGCTTCCGTACCAGTACGTGCGCGCGTGCGGCGCGAGGTACGCGAGCAGCCGGACGTCGGTCGCGACGGAGCCGTACTGGGAGGCCTCCTCGATCGCGCCGCTCGCGTCGACCGCATAGCCGTCCGAGGTCCAGAAGAGGTCCATCTTCGTCTGGCTGAGCAGTGCGACGGCGGCGACCGCGGCGACGAGCGGTGCGAGGGTCCGATGCGCCCTGCCCGCGCCGTCGATGAGGCTCACGGCCGCGATCGGCATGAGGACGGCCGAATAGTGGAAGCTCGTGTCCCAGTAGCCCTCGACGTTGCCCGCGAACCGCCACGCGAGGGTGGGGAGCATGAGGAGCATGTACGGCGACCGCAGTCCGATCGCTCCGGCGGCGAGCGCGAGGAAGCCCACCGTGCCGATCTTCACCGTCAGACCGTCCGTCAGCGTCTGCGCCAGCGAGACGTTCTCCGTGTAGTCATAGCCGCCCTCCGGATTGAACAGCGGGAGGAAGAGGGCGACCGCGTAGACCGTCCAGCCCACGCCCCACGCGATGAGCGCCAGCGCGAGCTTGAGCTCGGACCGGTCCCGCAGCCAGATGGCGAGGCCGAATACCGCGACGGTCAGCCCCAGGTCCTCCTTGACGAAGACCAGCAGCCCGATCGCCACGATCGCGGGCAGCCGCTTGCCGCGCATCCACCACACCAGGCCGAACGCCAGCAGCGGCACGCCGAAGGCGATCTCGTGGAACTGGGAGTGCACTGCATTGAGGAGTCCCCAGGACAGCACGTAGGAGAAGGCCAGCAGCCAGGCGCCGCGCACGGTGAGCCGCTCGAACGCCAGGGACACGACGGGCCAGACCGATGCCGCGAAGAGCGCGGCCTGCGCGAGCATGAGGGTGAGCCCCGACGGGAAGACCCAGAAGAGCGGGGTCAGCAGGATGAGGATGGGGTGGAAGTGATCACCCCACAGGTTGAATCCGGGCCCCTTGATATCAACGATCGGAGCGCTTCCCTGCGCGTACTGCGTCAGCATCTGGGTGAAGATGCCCAGGTCCCACGACGGCGAGTAGTGGATGCGCCACATGAGGATCGCGAACGAGGCGTAGAGCACGAACGCGAACGCTGCTGCGATCGCGGGAGCGTGGGGAGTCAGGTGGCGAGCGGCGAACGACTGCACACGAGAACCTTACCGGGGTGGGGACGAAGAGGCCCCCGCCTGCGTCTCCGCTGGCGGGGGCCTCTTCCTGTGGTGCGCCACGAGGGATTCGAACCCCCAACCTTCTGATCCGTAGTCAGATGCTCTATCCGTTGAGCTAGTGGCGCGCCGTCGTTGCGACTCGCACTACTATACATAGAGGGTTCAGGCTTCTCAAACCCGCGCAGTGAGCTTCGCGTCACCCTCTGGAAACGACTCGCTGAAGCGTGACGATGGCCCTCCGAAGAAGCCTCGCCGGGACACCCGTCGGACAGATCACGACGGATGGCAAGAACGGTCACACATACGGCAAGACACGTCAGTCGATTGACCAAAAGACGCCATCGATGCGCTTCCTGTGAGTCACAGCACAGATCTATGGCGCCGCACAGGCGGTCCGCGCCGCGCTTCATCCGTAGCGTGTGAGTCAACCCGGAGGACCCGGGGGTGCCCGACCCAGGAGATACCCCACCATGACCGTCATCGACCGTGGCTCAGTCGAAGACCTTCTCGCGAACGCGCCGACGAAGAACCCCAAGGTTCTGGACTTCGTCCGCTCGATCGCAGAACGTACGACTCCCGATGCAATCGAGTGGATCACCGGCTCGGAGGAGCAGCGTCAGTCGCTCCTCTCCCGCGCGATCGACACCGGCACCATCGTCAAGCTGTCCGGCCCCAAGGACTCGTACTACGCGGCGTCCGACCCGGACGATGTCGCTCGCGTCGAGGACCGCACCTTCATCTGCTCGGAGAAGGAGGAGGACGCCGGCCCGCTCAACAACTGGGTGGCGCCCGCGGAGATGAAGGGCATCCTGAACGACGTCTTCGCCGGTTCGATGCGCGGCCGCACGATGTACGTGATCCCGTTCGTCATGGGACACGTCGACGCGACGCAGCCGATGTTCGGCATCGAGGTCACCGACTCCCCCTACGTCGTCCTCTCCATGGGGATCATGGCGCGCTCCGGTGACGTCGCACTCGAGGCGATCGATCGCCTCGACGCCGACTTCGTCGAGTGCGTCCACTCCGTCGGCGCTCCGCTGGAGCCCGGTGAGGACGATGTCGCCTGGCCCTGCAACTCCACGAAGTACATCACCCACTTCCCGGAGGAGCGGTCGGTCTGGTCCTACGGATCGGGATACGGCGGCAACGCGCTGCTGGGCAAGAAGGCCTACGCACTGCGCATCGCCTCCGCGATCGCCCACGACGAGGGCTGGCTCGCCGAGCACATGCTCATCCTCAAGCTGACCAACCCGGAGGGCGAGGTCAAGTACGTCGCCGCCGCGTTCCCCAGCGCCTGCGGCAAGACGAACCTCGCCATGATCGAACCCAACATCCCCGGCTGGAAGGCCGAGACGCTGGGCGACGACATCGCGTGGATGCGCTTCGGCCCGGACGGGCAGCTGTACGCGGTCAACCCGGAGTTCGGCCTGTTCGGCGTGGCGCCGGGCACCGGCTACGTCACCAACCCCACCGCGATGTCCGCGATCGAGGCGGGCGGCAACATCTTCACCAATGTCGCTCTCACCGACGACGGCGGTGTCTGGTGGGAGGGCATGACCGACGAGAAGCCGGCGCACCTCACCGACTGGCGCGGCAACGACTGGACTCCGGACTCGGAGACTCCGGCCGCGCACCCGAACTCGCGCTTCTGCACCCCGATCGCGAACGTCCCGACGATCGCGCCGGAATGGCAGAACCCGGACGGCGTCCCGATCTCCGCGATCCTGTTCGGCGGACGTCGCAAGACGACCATGCCGCTCGTGACGCAGACGTCCGACTGGAACCACGGCGTCTTCATGGGCTCGATCCTCTCCTCGGAGACGACTGCGGCAGCCGTCGGCAAGGTGGGCGTCGTGCGTCGCGACCCCATGGCCATGCGTCCGTTCATCGGCTACAACGTGGGCGACTACCTGCAGCACTGGATCGACATCGGCAAGACCGAGGGCGCCCAGCTGCCGAAGATCTTCTACGTCAACTGGTTCCGTCGCGCCGAGGACAACTCGTTCCTGTGGCCCGGCTTCACGGACAACTCCCGCATCCTCAAGTGGGTGTTCGAGCGTGTGAGCGGAACGGCAGATGCCGTGCAGACCCCGGTCGGCTTCGCGCCGGTCGCAGGCGGCATCGACCTGGACGGCCTCGACATCTCCGAGGAGCAGGTCCAGAAGGCACTCGAGGTCAAGCCTGACGAGTGGGCTGAAGAGCTCCAGTCGATCGACGCCTGGTACGACGAGCTGGGTGAGCACGTCCCCGCCGAGCTGCGTGCCGAGGTCGAGGAGCTGCGCGAACGCCTGGGCGTCAAGTGACGTCCTGAGTCCTCACGAACCAGAGGGCCCTTCGCATCCACGAGCCGGGATGCGAAGGGCCCTCTTTCGTACCCGCTCAAAGCTGTTCAGATCCGATCAGACCCGTTCAGTTCCGGTCAGACCCGCGCGGGCCCCTCCACCACGTCGAAGCGCACGGACGAGCCGGGAGTCAGCTGCGCGAGGACGTCGAGGTCGTCCGCGAGGACCGTGGCGATGACGGGGTATCCGCCGGTCACCGGACGGTCCGGGCCGAAGACGACGGGGGTCCCGCTGGGTGGCACCTGGACCGCGCCGGTGACCGTCCCCTCGCTGGCCAGTTCGCCGTCGCGACGGCGAGTCAGCGCGGCTGCGCCGTCAGCGGGCTCCAGTCGCGTGCCCACCCGGTTGGACTGCTCCCCCACCACCCAGCGCATCGCTGCGAACCGCGCGAACTCCTCGTCGGCGAACCAGTCATCGCGCGGACCCGCGACTGCGCGGAGGACCACGGCATCCGGCCCTGCTGCATCCGACCCTGCCGACCCCTCTTCCTGCGTCGCGCGCTCACCAGCAGACGGCTGCGCGGCCGAGGCGGCGGCCCGCTGCTCGTCGCGCCGCACCCGCGCGGGGTTCTGCGTCCCGTACCCCACGGAGGCGGCGGGACCGCGGACGGGGACTGCGACCTCGGCTCCGGCGAAGAGAGGGTCCGGGCCCAGCCCCGCCAGGACGTCCGCCGAGGCCGACCCCACCTCGTGCGCCGCGGACACGCCGCCGCGCACGGCCAGGTACGACCGCGCAAGGTCGGGGGCCGGGTCGAGGCCGAGGGTGTCCCCCGCTCGCAGCAGCTGCGGTGCCACGGTCGTGCCGCAGGCCGCACCGGCCACGGCGACGACCACATCGGCGACGCACGTGAGGCGCGCGGTGCCTGCGACCTCCAGGACGGGTGCTCCGGGCGGGTTGCCCACGGCCGTGTTGGCGGCCTCGGCTGACGCGAGATCCGCAGCTCCCGACGGAGACACTCCCAGAGCTCCGTGGCCAGGGCGGCCCGCGTCCTCGATGAGGGTGAGGAGACCCGGATCGTCGACGCGCAGCACCGTGCGAGTGCGCGGAGCGGAGTCGGTGTCGCCTGGGCTTGTGTCGCCATGGCCGGTGTCGCCTGGGCCGATCTCGTCCTGGCCGGTGTCGCCTGGGCCGATCTCGTCCTGGCCGGTGTCGCCTGTGCCGGTGTCGCTGTCTCCGTCCGCCGCGTGGACCTCGTCAGGGGACTCGCCGGACTCCGGTCGGGGTCGATCCGGGTCGACGGTGCGGGCGAATGCACGGACTGCCCGATAGCGGACGCGGTCGCCGGGGGTCAGGAGTGCGGGGCGCTCCGACTCCCCGGCCCACAGCACCGCATCCGTGCGTCCGATGAGCCGCCAGCCTCCCGGGCTGCGGCGGGGATAGGCGGCGGAGAAGGCGCCTGCGAGTCCGACGGCGCCGGGAGGGACTGCGGTGCGCGGCTCGGCGAGCCGGGGCACATCCCACAGTGGCTCGTCGGCCGCTGGTCCGGAGATCGCGGTGCAGTAGGCGAAGCCCGGTGCGAAGCCGCCGAACGCGGCCTGCCACACCGTCGCGGTGTGCGCGTCGACGAGCGCGTCGGGACTCATGTCGAGCAGGCGGGAGGTCTCTGCGAGATCGTCTCCGTCGTAGAGGACGTCGAGCGTGTGCTCGCGGGGCGCGGCGATCCCGGCCTGCGCGGGGGTGAGGGCGAGCAGGGAGGCGACTGCGGCCTCGGCGGCGGCAGCGGAGTCGAAGCGGACGAGCACGGTCCGTGCGGCGCCGACGACCTCGAGCTGACCGTCCAGCGGGTCGCTCTGGAGTGCCGACTGCCACGCCATTGCGGTCGTAAGCGTTCCGACATCGACGAGCAGGGCCCGGTCGCCGGCAGGTCGGATGTCGGGGGCCGACGGTCGGGTGTCCGGACCCGCGGGTCTCATGCGAACCCCTCGATCCGGGCCCCCGCACCCAGGAGAGCGCTGCGGATCGATCGGGCGAGGGCGACGGCATCCGGCGAATCGCCGTGGACGCAGAGTGATTCCGCGGCGACCCGGATCTCCGATCCGTCGACCGCGATGAGGGTGCCGCGGTCGGCGAGGCGGACGACGCGCTCTGCGACCGCTGCCGGGTCAGCGACGACGGCCCCGGGTTCTGTGCGGGGGACCAGCGTTCCGTCCGGCGCGTAGCCGCGATCCGCGAACGCTTCGCGCACGGGTCGCAGTCCGGCCGTTCGTGCGCGCTGCTCGACGACGGAGTCTGGGAGCACAAGAAGCGGCAGGTCGCCGAAAGCGCGGACTCCGTCTACGACGGCGCGCGCCTGCACGTCGTCGTGGACGATCCGGTTGTAGAGGGCTCCGTGGGGCTTCACGTACGCGACGCGCGTGCCGGCTGCGCGGGCGAGGGCGTCGAGTGCCCCGATCTGATAGAGCACCTCGTCCGCCAGGACGCCGGGGTCGTACTCCATCGGGACGCGGCCGAAGCCGGGCTTGTCGTCGTAGGCGACGTGCGCGCCGACCGTCACTCCGCGCGCGGCCGCGGCCGCCAGCGTCCGTGCGATGTGCGAAGGAGTGCCCGCGTGGAACCCGCACGCGACGTTCGCGCTGGACACGACGGTGAGCACGGCGTCGTCGTCGCTCACGGCGATACCGTCGATCGTCTCGCCCAGGTCGGCGTTCACGTCGATGTGCATGCTGGCCACTCCTCGGGGCCGGGGATCCGTGCGGAGCGCCGGATCAGACGTCGTCTTCGTAGGCGGGACCGCCCTCGCCCTCCCACGTGTCGATGCGACGCGCCTTCTCCGCGCTGAACTTGAGGCGCACGCCCACGCCGGTGCCCGCACCGGCGGCCTCATCGTCTGCGATGAACACGGCACCCAGCTCCTCGAGAGCGTGCTGGAGGGCCAGACGCTGCTCCTCGGTGAGGCGGATGCGACCCCGCTCGAAGTCCCGCACCTGTCCGCGGGTGAGTCCCGCTCCCTGGCCGGTGGTCGTGGCCGAGGTCTCGACGAGTGCGCGAGCCGCCCGTGCGAGGTACGAGGTGAGGGTGAAGGACTGCTCCGTCATGATCGACTCCGATCTCCGCGATGAGTGTGCGAACTGCTCCCCACCAGTATGCGACACGGAGAGGAACGCCGCGTCAGGGACCGCAGTGCGGACCGGAATGTCCGGCGAAGGTCAGAGAGCGGGGTCGTCGATGAGGAATCCCTCGACACCGAGCTGCGTGTACTCAGGATCATGGGCCACGAGGCCGGCCCCCCATGTCCACAGGTGCGCGCCCGTGGCAGTGATCCTGGAAGCAGTCTCGTGGCTGATGCGGTCCAGGTGCATGCCGACCGCATAGACGCCGTCGACGACGTCAGGGTGGCTGGTGCCGGACACGAGCTGCAGAGCGCTGAGACCGGCGCGGGTGAAGCTTCTCGTCACCTCATCGTCGAACGATTGGACGATGATCTGTCCTCTGAGTGGGCGCACGGCGTCGATGAACTGGTCCATGGCTTGCGGTGCCTTCAGCTCGACGAGCAGGATCTGGCCCGTTTCCGCATATTCGGCGAACAGCTCATCCACGAACAATGCCGGTTCGGACGCGCCGCCGTCGGGGTGCTCGATGCGGAGCGCCCGCCACTGGTCCGCAGTCATGTCCTGGACGCGGCCGCTCTCGCCATTGCTCGCCACTCGGTCGATCGTCTCATCGTGGTTGACGACGAGCGTTCCGTCGCTCAGGGCGTGCACGTCGCATTCGAGGATCACGCCAGGTCGCTCGCGGAGTGACGTCCGGGCGGCAGCGAGTGTGTTCTCCGGCGTGCGGACCTTCCCGAGCCGATGCACTGCTGCAGCCGGGTATTCGAGTTCCGCGACCGGAGTGCGTGTCCGATCGCGGACGACCAGGGCAGTCAGCGCACCGATCGCTGCGACGCCGGCGCCGGAGAGGATGAGGCGTCGTCGAGTGATGCCCACGTTCCGTCCGCCTCTACGTCAGCCGCCCCTCGACCCGTCCGCAACGATTGTTCCGGGTTCGAGCCGAGTCGTTCTCGCCATTCGTCGCTGAATGCAGCGGAAGGCTCCTCGATCCGCTTGTTCGTGCGGATCGAGGGGCCTTCCGAAAAACGCGGAGCCGGTGGGATTTGAACCCACGGTCCCCCTAACGGAGGACTCCACCTTAGCAGGGTGGTGCTTTAGGCCGCTCAGCCACGACTCCACTGCTGCGCACTGAGGCACAGCGTCTTAAGAGTACACAACGGGCAAGCCGCGCGGCAAAAGACGGGTGGTGTCACCAAAAGCTCAAGTTCAGTCCCTACTATTACCCGCGAGACACCTGACTGACACAGACGCGCTCCATCCGGCCGGACGATCACCTCGACCGTGTTCCGGGATGCGTGCCGCCCCGAGGAGACCCACTAGTGGCCGATGCCGACGACCGCCGCGGAGACGAGCGCCCAGGAAGTGACCCTTCCGCCCAGAGGCGCCCGCTGCGCGCGTCAGACCGTGCCCGACTCCGAGGCGAGGACGGTGTGCGTCGCGACGACTACTACGGTCCGCGCGCCACGGAGCCGGAGGCGCCCGCCGAGGAGGAGGCGCCTCCGGCTCCTCGTACCGGCACCGCTCCGTCGCATGCCCCCGCGGGTGACCCCGCGCCCCGCCACGCAGCGCACTCTCCTGAAGCGCAGTCTCCTGCCGCTCGCTCGACCGATTCCGCGTCAGATTCCGACGCGCAGGGCTTCATGTCCCGGCGTGCTCGCCGTGAGGCGCTCGCTCGCGACAAGAAGACGCCGCGCGGGCAGCGGAGCACAGGCACGGGTGCCTCCGCCCCGACGGCCGCCCCCACGTTCGAAGAGGAGCCCCGCCGCACGACCGACCGCACGAAGGCTCCCGCAGCAGCCGGTGCCGCAGCCGGTGCCGGCGCAGCAGCAGTGCCCGGCGCTGCAGCCGCTGCTGCGCCGAGGAAGGGGACAGCTCCCGGCCGAGCAGCCGCCACCGCAGACACCCACGACGACGACTTCCCCCGCCACTCCCGCAGGGAGGGCGACGCGTTCCCCTCCATCGTGAAGTGGACGACCCTCGGCACCCTGCTCCCGGGGCTGGGGATGATCCGCGGACGCTCCCGCGCCGGATGGATCCTGCTGCTGGGGTTCCTCGCGATGATCGTCGTCGTGCTCGCCTGGGTCGCCTGGCGGTCCCCCATCAAGGCCATCGCCCGCGTCGCCGGCTCCCCGACGATCCTCTATGCGCTCGCTGTGATCCTCGCGGTCGGCATCATCATCTGGGGATTCACCATCCTGAGGTCCTACGCCGTGCTGCGGAAGGGCCACCGGATGACGGACGTCCAGAAGTGGCTGGGATGGGGCCTCGTGGCCTCCCTCATCCTGTGCGTCGGCATCCCCCTGGGAGTCGGGTCGGCGTACTCGAAGGTCCATGCCGACGCCGTCGTCGAAGTGTTCGGTCGCGACGGGAAGCAGGGAGTCGACATCGAGACCCTGTGGGGGGACAAGGAGCGCATCAACGTCTTCCTGATCGGCCGCGACAACGGCGACGGACGCGAGGGCACCCGCCCGGACACGATGCTCGTCGCCTCGATCAAGCCCCACACCGGTGACGCGACCCTCATCAGCGTGCCCCGCAACCTGAATGCCGCCAGGTTCCCCGAGGGTTCCCAGCTCGCGGAGCGCTTCCCCGAAGGCTTCGACGCGTTCGGTCCCCAGGAGAGCATGATCAACGCCGTGTGGACCTGGGCGGAGGAGTACCCCGAAGACGTCGGCGAGGTCCCCGATGCGCTCAACCCCGGCATGGAGGCCACGATGCAGGCCGTCGAAGGATCGCTGGGCCTGGGCCTCGACTACTACGCGAGCGTCGACATGCAGGGCTTCGAGGACGTCATCGACGCGATCGGGGGCGTGGCGATCGATGTCGAGCGTCCGATCCCGATGGGCGGCGGCACGAACCTCAACACCGGCATGAAGAACCAGATCTACGGCTGGATCGACCCGGGAGAGCAGAAGCTCAGCGGGCAGCAGGCCCTCTGGTACGTCCGGTCCCGCGACGGCTCGGACAACTACGACCGCATGTGTCGACAGCAGCGGATGATCAAGCTCACGCTCGACCAGGTGAACCCGCAGGAGCTGGCGATCGCCTACCCGAAGCTCGCGGGATCCGCCGGCCGGAACATCCTCACGGACATCCCGCAGAGCCAGGTGAGCGCCTTCGTCGAGCTGGCCGCCGCGATGCAGGGCGGAGAGATCAAGTCCGCGCAGATCAACAACGACGTCACCTCGACGTCCAGCCCCGACTATGAGGAACTCCACGAGTGGGTGGAGGAGCAGATCAACCCGGCCGAGCCCAGCCAGGCGGAGGAGCAGGCGGCCCCTGAGACCGAGGAGCCGGAGGAGACTGAGGAGCCGGAGCCTACGGAAGAGCCGAAGTCCGGCATCGAGGACGACCAGGGCAAGTGCTACCCGAAGGGCTACGAGCCGGGATCCGGCTGGCCCGGCTGGCCCGGCCCCGAGGAGGCCTGAGCGGTGACCGCCCCTCTGCGGGTCGGCATCATCGGTGCGGGCCCGCGCGGCCTCACCGTGCTCGAACGGCTCGTCGCACACACCGTCGATGCCGGCGCTCCCGTCCACATCCGCGTCGTCGATCCCTTCCCGCCCGGAGCGGGCCGCGTGTGGCGGACGGACCAGTCACCGCATCTGCTCATGAATACGGTCCTGGAGGAGCAGACGGTGTTCCCCGACGCCACCTGCGACGTCGCCCACAGCGGAACCGGCCCCACGATGGCCGAGTGGGCGGACTCCGCGCCTCCCGCGGGCCGCTTCCCGCAGCGACGCGACTACGGGCGCTACCTCGCATGGAGCTGGGAGCAGATCACGGCCTCGGCCCCGGACCACGTGGAGATCGTCCACGAGCCGGTCGAGGTGACGACGATCCTCGACGCCCCGTCCGACGCGCAGACGCTGTGGCTGTCCGACGGACGCTCCGTCGACGTCGACGCCGTCGTCCTCTGCGTGGGGCACATCCCGGCCGCCCTGAGCGATGAGCGCGGCCAGTGGCAGCGGTTCGCCCGCGACGCCGGGCTCTCGTACCTCCCTCCGGGGCTGCCCGCAGAGACGCCCGTCGACGCGCTGCCGCCGGGCGAGCCCGTCCTCATCCGCGGATTCGGACTCAACTTCTTCGACCTCCAGTCACTGCTGACCCACGGTCGCGGCGGGACGTTCCGCTCCGATCCGGAGCGCGGCCCCCTCGCACTCACGTACACGCCCAGCGGTGACGAACCGATCCTGATCCCGGGCTCGCGTCGCGGCGTCCCCTACCGCTCCAAGCCGATCAGCCCGGACCACCCGCTGCCGGCGGATCCTCACGACCCCACGCAGCGGCTGCGGTTCTTCACCCCCCAGACGATCGCGCGGCTGCCGGTCCACGGCGACGGGCTGCGCTTCGACGCGCAGCTGTGGCCGCTCATCCTCGCGGACCTGCGCTCCGCCTGGTACTCCACTCTGGCCCGCACGCGCCCCGATGCGTTCGCGGAGGACCCGTCGAAGCTGCTGGGCGCCCTCTCCACCGGTGTCGAACGGCTCGTGCAGGCAGGCGCGGCGCACGAGTCGGAGCGGTGGCACATCCGCGAGGAGCGCGTGCTGCGAGGCGAGATCATCGCCGCCGAACCCCACTTCGTCTTCGATATGCGGCGGCTCCTCCGCCCGCTGGGCGATGAGTCGTTCCCCGACCGGGAATCGCTGCGTGCCGCGCTCATGGAGTTCCTCCGCACGGATCTGGAGGAGTCACTGATCGGCCCGGCGCACTCACCGCTGAAGGCGCTGTTCCCCGTCCTGTGGCAGGCGCGGGCACTGCTCAAGGACCTCGTCGTCGACGACCGGCTCTCCCCCGCGAGCTTCACGCGGGAGGTGCGCGGCTGGTTCGAGGACTTCGTCTCCGGACTGTGCGACGGTCCCCCGCCGCAGCGCTACGCAGAGCTCATCGCGCTCGCAGACGCAGGACTCGTCGACTTCGCGGGCCCACAGGTCCGCGTCACGACGTCTGGCGCCGGAGAGCCTGCGACGTTCATCGCGACGAGCCCCGCCGTGCCGGGCTCGCTCCGCGCACCCGCACTCATCGACGCGAGCTCGCCCGCGAACCGCGTCCAGCAGGCCGACGATTCGCTGATCCGGAGCATGCTCGACCGCGGCCAGCTGTGCGCCGCGACGCATGATCTGGAGGACGGCACCCGCGTCCCGTCCTCGGGACTCGCGGTGACGGGCACCCCGTACCGCACGGTCGACGCCCGGTCACGCGTGCACCCCCGTCGCTACTGCCTCTCGCTCCAACTGTCGTCCGTCCAGCTGGGCCTGGCCATCGCGGCCAACCCGGGCACCAACGCACAGACGCTGCGCGATGCGGACGCCGTCGCCCGCGCCGTCCTCGGCCTCGCCTGACGCCGGTGGGGCCGGTCCCTCACCCGCAGTCCACCGCGCCCGAGGTGCCGGTCGCCCCGCACTTGTGCCGACACTGAACGATCGATAGATTGCCAGAATGACTGCTGACGATGATGTCGCGCTCGCTGCGCCGCCGACCATGGCCTATGACGACGTGGTGCTGGGACGCCGCTCGATCCGCGGGTTCTCCGACAGGGACGTCAGTCGCGAGGTGGTCGAGCAGATCATCGACCTGGCCAGGAGAGCACCGTCCTCCCTCAACAGCCAGCCGTGGAACTTCTATGTGGTGACCGGCGAACCGCTGGAGCGGATCCGGGCGGGCAACGTCGAACGGAATCTGGCAGGCGTGCCGGACACCCGGGAGTTCCGGCCCAACCCCGCCTACGAGGGGCACCATCGGGAACGGCAGATCGGTGTGGCCAAGCAGCTGTTCGCCGCGATGGGGATCGAGCGCCACGACAAGCCGGCCCGCCAGGACTGGGTGCTGCGCGGCTTCCGCCAGTTCGACGCGCCGGTGTCCGTGGTCATCACCTACGACCGCGAACTGCACGGTGCGGACATCCCGGTCTTCGACTGCGGAGCGGTGACGAACGCGCTGGTGAATGCCGCATGGTCGCGCGGCCTGGGCTGCTGCATCAATTCTCAGGGCATCATGCAGTCCCCCGTGGTCCGCGAGCACGCCGGCATCGCCGACGACCAGGTCATCATGATCTGCGTGGCCATGGGCTATCCCGACGATTCATTCCCGGCCAACAGCGTGGTCTCCCAGCGCAAGGACGTGGCCGAGGCGGCTGTGTTCGTCGGCTTCTGAGAGGACCCTCAGGCGCCGCTGCGCGACAGCCGCGCCAGCCCGCTGCTGCCGGCCATGCGACCGCGCACCACCGCGATGAACGCGCCCAGGAGACCCAGCACCAGCCAGCCCAGCAGTCCGCCGTACGCAGCGCCGACCCCGGGGGCTCCCGCAGCCAGAGCGGCCACACCGTTCATCGCCGGCGTGAGCGGGAGGAACGGGGCCACTGCATCGAACCAGCCGGGCACTGCGCCCACCAGCCGTCCGGCGACCGCGAGCACGACCATCGCCACGGAGATGATCCGTCCGACGCCGCCCAGCAGCGCGGTCAGCGCGAAGGTGACGACCGCGAAGGTGACCGCCGCGAAGAGCAGCAGGACCAGCAGCGGGGCGAAGTCGAAGATCGGAAGCCCCAGGACGGCATGCGCGAGGATCGCGAGCACCACCGACTGGATGAGGCCCACGAACAGGCCCGGGCCCAGACCGGTCAGGAGCACCTTCCACGACGGGGCACGTGAGGTCAGTGCCCGGGCGGGAACTGCACGCACGATCGTGTACGTGATGAGCGCACCGATCCACATCGCCATGATGACGAGCAGCGCGATCGTCGATCCCTGCGTGAGGCCGGAGAAGCCGTCCTCGTCGCCTCCGATCGCCTGCGACACGGCTGTCGAGAGGTTGTCGCGCTCCGCGTCGGAGTAGCTGGGCACCTCCTCAGCGCCCTCCTCGATGCCGTCGGCGAACTCACCGGTCCCCTCCGACAGCTGCTCCGTCCCGTCCTGCAGCTGAGTCGTGCCGTCGGCCAGCTGCACCACGCCGTCGGTGTACTGTCCGAGGCCCACGGTGAACTCGTCCATGCCGGTGCCGAGTTCCCCGGCCCCACTCGCAAGCTCGCCCGCGCCGTCGGCCAGCTGGCCCGCACCGTCGCCGAGCTCGCCCACGCCGTCTGCGAACGCGCCGGCTCCATCGGCCAGCTGGCCCGCACCGTCGCTCGACTGCTCCACGCCCTCGACCAGGGGTCCCATGCCGTCCGCCAGCTGCTGCACGCCGTCGGAGAGCTCTCCGGTCCCGTCGGACAGGCCGGAGGCGCCGTCCCGCAGCTGCTCCGATGCCTCGAGCAGCTGCGGCGCATTGTCAGACAGCTCCGTCATGCCGTCGGCCAGCTGCGCGACGCCGTCCTGCGCCTCGCCGATGCCGCCGGACAGTTCGTCAGCGCCGTCCGCGACACCGGACGCGCCGTCTGCGAGCGACATGCCCGTCGCCGGGTCCTGCTCGTCGAGACCGGACGCAGCACCGCCGAGTCCGCCGGCCAGGCCGGAGGTGAAGCCGCGGAGGAAGGTGTCCTCGCACACGGCGGGATCCTCGGCCTGTCCGCACATCTGGCCCATCTGGCCCTCGAGCTGGGCGGCTTCGTCCGAGCCGATCACTCCCGCGTCCACGAGCGTGTCGACGGAGAGCGGCGAGGTCGACTCCGCGAGCCCGCCGGCGCCCGCAGCGCCCTCCTCGAGACCGGACTGGTACTCACCCAGGCCGTCGGAGACGCCCTGAGCGCCGTCGGAGAGCTGGTCGGCACCGTCCTCGAGCTCGCCCATGCCGTCGGCGAGGTCCTGGATGCCGCCGTCGTCGCCGTCGCCGGCGAAACCGCTGAGGATCTCGTCGATCCCCGTCGTGTAGTCGTCGACCCCGCTGCTCAGCTCTCCCGCGCCGTCGTCCAGGTCGGACGCGCCGTCGGCCAGCTGCTGCGTCTGGTCGGGCAGGTCGTCGACACCGTCGTGCAGTTCGCCGAGGCCGTCGGAGAGGTCGCCCGCGCCGCCGGCCAGCTCCTGCGCGCCGTCATCCAGCTGTCCGATGCCGTCCGACAGCGCGCCCGCGCCCTCGGAGAGCCCCGAGGCGCCGTCGGCGATCCCCCCGACACCGTCGTTCAGTGCGCCGGCGCCCTCGGTGATCCCACCCGAGTTGTCGGACAGCTGCCCCGCACCGTCGGACAGTTCGCCGACGCCGGAGTCGAGCTCATCGGCGCCGGTCGCGAGCTCGCCCGCGGCGTCGCCCATCTCGCGCATCTGCTCGCCCATGTCGTTGAAGCCCACGAACACGCCGTCCAGATACTGCTCGGACCACATCTGGTTGAACTGCGACTTCGCGGCGGAGGTGATGGCCTCGATGATGACCGTGTCCGCCAGCGGCGAGGTCTTCGAGCTCACGACGTCGAGCGTCGCCTGCTGCGCCGCCATCGGGTCCTCCTGGGTCCCGGATGCCACGGCTTCGGAGAAGCCCTCCGGGATCGTGACGGAGGCGGCGTAGCGTCCGTCGGACAGACCGGCGGCCGCGTCGTCCTCGTCGGACAGCACCCACGTGACGTTCTGATCCTGGTCCGCGTCGACGAGACCGGCGGACAGCTGACGACCCAGGGGCACTTGCTGCCCCTCGATCTCCGCGCCCTCGTCCTCGTTCACGATGGCGGCGGTGACCTCATCGAGTCGGTCACCGACCTTCCATGTGGCGAAGACGAAGCCCGCCGCGATGAGGAGGGGGACGAGCACGAGGCCCACCAGCGTGAGCCAGGTGACCCGCTTGTCCGTATCGGCGCGTTCGAACATCGCCATCAGTGCGTACCTCCGGTGGAAAGGGCGGCGAGGCGGTCCGCCTCGAGATCGAGCTGTGTGCAGTGAGCCCCGGACGGGATCATCCAGTCCGCTCGCTGGTCGACGAGTCCCAGGACGACGGCGGAGCCGTTCTCCACGGCTGAGTGGACGAGCGCCTCCATCGCGTCGGCGGTCTCGCGGTCTTGGGCACGGTCCGCGTGGTCCAGGACGAGGAGCGCGGGCGGGTTCTTCGCCATCTGTCGCATCGTGGCCGCGTCGACCATGAGTCCCGCGTCCGGGGAGTCGAGTGTGAGGAAGGGGACGTCGCGGCGGATCTTCCGGTTCTCCTCCGGCACCACCATCCCCGCGATCTTGAGCGTGCCGTGGTCCGGGACGATCCTGCCGGAGAGGGTGAGCAGCAGCGCTGAGGATCCGTGGCCGGAGACCGCGAGCACGTCGCCGGGAGCCACGGCGACGTCGAGGTCGGCGTAGACGGGCTCACCGTCCGCGTGCTCGATCGTGAGGCCCTCGCCGTATGCGGCGTAGTCGGCGCCGGCGTGCGGCCAGTCGCGCAGTTCGACCTGATGGACGAGGCCCTCACCCTCGACGTCGACCCTGGGCAGGATGCGGTCCAGCCAGCGCGGCAGCGCCCAGGCCTTGTCGCCCAGGAGTGCGAGCACGGCGGGCACCAGGGTCATGCGCACCAGGAAGGCGTCGGTGAACACGCCGACCGCCAGGCCCAGCGCGATGGATTTGATGATGGAGTCGCCGGCGGGGACGAACGCGCCGAAGACGGCGAACATGATGACGGCCGCGGCTGCCACGACCTTCGCCGAGGACGTGAAGCCTCTGATGATCGCGGTCCGGGCGTCCGCGCCGTGGACGTACGCCTCCCGCATGCCCGTCACGAGGAACACCTCGTAGTCCATCGCCAGCCCGAACAGGATGCCCATGAGGATGATCGGGAGGAAGCTGATGACGGGACCGGTCTCCGCGATCCCCAGCGGACCGGCGAACACCCCGTCGTGGAACACGAGGACGACCACGCCGAACGCTGTGACGACGGACAGGAGGAAGCCCACCGTCGCCTTGATCGGGACCACGATCGAGCGGAACACGATCATGAGCAGCAGCAGTGAGAAACCCACCACGAAGATGCCGAAGGGCAGCAGGGCCCCGCCCAGCTGGGAGCTGATGTCGATGGCGAGCGCGGTCGCACCGGTCACGGCGATCTCGGAGCCGTACTCGTCGAGGAACTGCGGTTCGAGCGCGCGAATCCGCTCCACCGTCTCCTCCGTCTCCGGATCGTCCGGCGCCGTCGTCGGGATCACCTGGATGATGCCGGTGTCCGCGTTGCGGTTGGGAGTGGCCATGACGACCTGCTCGACGCCCTCGACGCCCTCGATCTCGTCGCCCATCGCCTCGATGTCGCCCAGCGGGTCATCGGAGGAGATGATGTCGGCGGTCACCACGAGCGGACCGTTGAAGCCCTCGCCGAACTCCTCCGCGATGAGGTCATAGGAGACCTTCTGCGGAGTGCCCTCCTCTGCCCCGCCGCCGGTGGGCAGCGCGAGCTGGAGCTGGGACGCCGGGATCATGAAGAGGCCCAGGCCGACGACGATGATGAGGATGGTGACGACCGGGGCCTTGATCGCGGCCTTCACCCAGCCGGCGTAGAACCGCTCCGCCGGTGTCCGGCGAGGAGCGGCGGTGACGTCCGCCGAGGTCCCGGCCGGGGCCTCGGGCGCGGTCGCCTGCTGCTCGGCAGCCGTCTGTTCGGCTGTCTGCTGTTCGGCAGCCGTCTGCTTCGGAGCCCTTCGCTTCGAGGCCTTCGGCTTGGGCCGCAGGCGGTCGCCGGCGAAGCCCAGCATCGCGGGCAGCAGCGTCAGGGAGACGGCCACGGCGATGGCGACCGTGACGGCCGCGGCGATGCCCATGACGGCGAGGAACGGGATGCCCGCGACGGACAGTCCGGTCAGCGCGACCATGACGGTGACGCCGGCGAAGACCACAGCGGATCCGGATGTCGCGTTGGCGCGGGCCGCAGCCTCCTCCGCGGGCAGCCCATCCGTGAGGAACGATCTGTGTCGGGACACGATGAAGAGCGCGTAGTCGATGCCCACGGCCAGCCCGAGCATGAGCGCGAGCATGGGGGTCGTGGAGTTCACGGTGAAGAACGCGGTGGCCAGCACGACCAGCAGGAGGCCGATCGCCACGGACAGCAGCGCGGAGATCAGCGGCATGCCCGCCGCCCGCAGGGAGCCGAGTGTAACGAAGAGCACGACGAAGGCGACGATGACGCCGATCACCTCGACGATGGACAGGGACACGCCGGTGACGTTGAACAGCTCGCCGCCCGGGGAGCCCTGGGAGCCTTCGGGCAGATCTGCGATGAGCGCGTCGACGGCGTCCTCGAGATCCGTGAGCGTCGAATCGGGCAGGTTCGCGGCGTCATCGTCGTACTGGAGGGAGATGAGTGCCGCGGATCCCTCGTCGCTGATCGTGCCCTCGACCATCTCGTCGAAGGGGGACGTCGCCGTCTCGACGTGGTCGAGCTCGCCGAAGTCGTCGACCGCGTCCTCGATCGTGTCCCGGTAGGGGGCATCCTCGATGTCATCGCCGTCAGCGGCGACGACGATGACCTGGGCACTCGCGCCGGAGACCTCCGGAAAGGTGAGCGCGAGCGAATCGAGTGCCTCCTGCGCTTCCGCCCCGGGGAGCTCGAAGTCGTCCTCGAAGGACTGGGAGAAGAGGGCCACGGCACCGAGGATCACGGCCAGCAGGGCCACCCACACGGCGACGACGGTCTTGCGGCGGCGGAAGCACGATCGACCGAGGTCGTAGAGGAACGAAGACAAAGTCTCCCTTTCGCACAGCGGGTGGAGAATGGACCGGACGGCTTCGATACAGAACTGTATCGGATACAGTCATGTATTCTGACGCCTGTTCGGCACCGACGCAAACTCACCCAGACGACTCACGCAGATGATTCAGCCAGACGACCACCGAGGGGATCCGTGACCATCAGCCAGCGCCGCCAGCGCACCCGCTCCGCCCTGCAGGACGCGGCCATCACCGTGTTCGCCCGCCGCGGCGTGGCCGGCGCATCGATCGAGGAGATCTGCGAGCAGGGCGGCTTCACGCGCGGCGCCTTCTACTCGAACTACGCGACGAAGGATGAGCTGGTGCTCGGGATCATCGACGAGGAGTTCGCGCTCGCAGTCGCGGGGGCCTCGGACCTCAAGGATCGCCTGGACGGCGGCCCGATCCACCCGACGGACAGCGTCGCAGACCCAGAGGCGACCGGCACGGCGGCCGCGGGCAGCACTGCAGCGCAGCGCGACATCCTCCGCCGCGCGCTCGAGCATTTCCAGTTCCCGTTCTCCAGCACACCCGACCGCATCATCGCGATGCGCGACATCGAGGTCCACTCGCTGCGGCACCCGGAACTGCGGACGCGCCTGGACGAGGTGATGCGCACCCACAAGGAGAGCCTCTACACGACGGTCTCCGACATCCTCACCCACTACGGCGCCCGCTCGACGGTGCCTCTGCGCACGCTCGTCGACATCTGCCACAGCTGCTACGACACCGCCGCGAAGGATGCGGTCGTCGCACACCCCGGCGCCGAATCCGTGGACGTCGACCGATCCATGCTGCTGACCGTGCTCGTGAGCTTCGTCGAGTTCCCCCAGGACTGCCGCACGACGGACGGCGTCCCGTCCTGAGTCCGCAGTTCGGCAGCCGCGACTAGTCTGTGGGGATGTCTTCCGCATCGACCGACCAGACCGACGCCTTCGCCGCGTTCCTCGATTCGATGGATGAGCGGCTGAGCACCTTCATCGAGCATGGACTCCCCGAGACCGTGGAGGTCGGCGGGGAGGAGCGCACCTTCGTGAAGGACCTCTCCCCCGCATCGCTGCCATGGATCGAGGCCTATGCGGTGTCACGACTCCCCACGCCCGCGCTGGCGTCCGCTCCGGCGAACCAGCGCCTGTCCGAGGACCTCATGCGCTATGTGGGAGAGACGTTCCTCCGGACACTCGGCGGGTCGTGGCAGCACGACCCGGACGGGTCCGACCACGGGATGCCCTACATCCAGGTGCCGGATCCGGGTGCGGACGACGCGGCTGCTCCCGCTGAGGCCGATACCGCTGCAGACGCCCCGGCTGACGCCGCCACCGCGCCCGAGGCCCATGTCACCATCGACGTGTCCGTCCTGGGACTGCTCATGGCGGCACTGCAGAACCGGACGGGTGACGTGTTCGTGTCAGCGCTCCTGGGCATCGCGGGCGCGGAGGCTGAGGCTGAGACCGGCGACCAGACGGATCCGTGAGCCGTGGGGCCCGCCGACCGTGAGGCCTGCCGACCGTGGGGCCCGCCACGACGTGAGGACCGCCGACCGTGAGGCCTACTACCCGTGAACCGTGAGCAGACGCCGCTCCGGCGCCTGTGGCTGGCCCTCGGCGTCCTCATGGTGCTGCTCCAGGCGGCGGGGTTCTACACACCGTCATCGGGCGAGGGGACCCTGCCGTTGCCCCCGCACGGGGACAAGGTGTTCCACGCCGCGTCGTTCGCTCTCGCCACGGCCTTCGCCCTGCTGGCGCGGCTGCCGTGGGTGGCCGTCATCCTGTTCATGCTGGGCCACGCGATCGCCAGCGAGCTGATCCAGGGGCTCTTCATGGAGACCCGATCCGGAGACGTCGCCGACGGGGTCGCCGATGTCATCGGCATCCTCTTCGGCGTGCTCGCGGCCCGGTGGCTCGCGCGGAATCCGCCGGAGCAGCGGGAACCCGGCGTGACACCCCCAGAGTGATCTGGCCGGTCAGAGTGACCTCGCCTGCGTCACGCGGTGAGAGTCACCCAGTCGTCGGCTTCGGCCTTCGCAGGGCTGCCGGCGACGAGCCCGACTGAGCGGCTCGCGGCGTCCATGCGGACGCTGACCAGCGTCGCCGGCCGTTCCCACCGCGGCTTCTGCAGGTCGGGAAGCAGGCTGACGGGAGCCTCGGTAGGCGAGGTGCACAGCAGTGCGGCGAGCTCGTCAGCAGAACCTGTCGCCGACATCCCGCCGATCCGCTCCTGCAGCAGCGCGAGGCGCTCGTGCGAGCGTGTGACGGCCGACAGCTCTCGCGCACCGGCCTGCAGCTCGTCCGCGACGAAGTGATTCGTATGAGCGGCGACCCCGGTGACCGGCAGCTCGACGCTTCCGTGCGGACCGATCTCCACCATGCACACGCCGTCGGGCGCCACGACCGTGATCGTCGAGGAGGCCGAGGTCGCTGCCGACCGGATGATCTCCCGCGCCTCGTCGAGACTCGTCGCCCGATTGAGGACCGCTGCCAGGACCGCGTGCACCGGCACGCCGCCCGACCGGTCACCGTCATTCGCCAGGATGTTGAGCATGACGCCCACTCCGGCCGCATTCATGCCGATCTTCCCCAGCATCCCGGCTTCGGCGAATCCGACGTGCCCCAGAGTGCCCTCGCCCGCCTCCACGTGGTGGATGTGCCAGAGATGGGCGAGCGCGACCTGCCAGTCCCACGTCTGCGCGCCGACACCGGAGCCCGTCTGCGACAGACCGGCGAGCGTCGAGCACTCGGCCTCTGCAGCACCTGCCGCCGCGAGCACCTCCGTGCGGGCGACCACGAGGCCCAGTTCCTGCGGCGTCACCTGAGCCGCCTCCGCCACGGCGAGGACCTCCGCGTGCTGGAGCGCGTCCCAGTCGTGCAGCGCCTCGAGGCTCGCCGCCGCGGATGACGCCTGCATCTGCCGCGGGATTCCCCGCGCGTCGAAGAACGCCGTGTAGCCGTCCACCGCCGTGCGGATGAGTGAGCGCAGCTCTTCACCGCGCCTGCGGCCGCGCTCCTGCGCCGTCGCCTGCGGCAGACTGAGCGAGACGGGTCGGATCAGGTCCGGTGATGTGGAGTCGGCGTCTGCTCCGCCGGCGGCACCGAGGCCACCGGCGGCGCCGAGTCCGGCTCCGGCCGATGACGTGGACGCCGACTCGCCCGGCACGGCACTCACCGTCCCGACTCTCCGCCGTCCAGCGACGGGACGGGCATGTCCAGGTAGTGCATGTGTGCGGCGGTCTCCATGAGGGCCGCGTAGAGCTGGAAGCCGGTGAGCCCCTCGAACCCGCGCGCCCATTCCATCCCCTGGCACATCGAGTAGACCGACTGGTCATCCGTGGCCGCCGCGCGTTCCCGCAGTTCGGCCAGACGCTGGTCGTGGTGGGCCACCAGCTGGTCCGCGCGGATGTGCAGGCCGTCGAAGCGGTATCCGTGAGCAGGTGCGACGGCCACGTCCTCCGGAAGTCCGCGCATGCGCTCGAGGGATCCGAGGTAATCGCCCAGGCTGTGTCCGATCGAGGTGATGTCGAGGCCGATGTTCGGCGAGATGCTCGGCAGCACGTGGTCCCCGGAGAAGAACGTCTGGTTCTCCTCGTCGTGGAGTGCGATGTGCCCGAACGTGTGCCCCGGCGTCCACAGGACGCGGATCCGGCGACCGGGGATCGGCAGGAGCTCCTTGTCCTCGACCCGCAGGAGGTTCTGAGGCCAGTCGAAGGCGAATACCGTCCGGTCCGAGCTCGCGGAGCGGGCCTTCCCCGCGAACGACGAAGCCAGCTCTTCGATCCGCTCGGCCGGCAGGCCCAGGTTCGCGCCGAGCGCCATGGCGGATTCCGGCGTCGTGCGCGATGACCGGCTGCGGAACGACTCGACCGACTCGATGTCGTGGGAGTGCAGCGCGAGCCACGCCCCGGGCTGGAGGCTCAGCAGAGCGGGGACCAGGCCCAGGTGGTCGCGGTGGTAGTGGGTCACGACGATCCCGACGATGTCCGCCGGCGTGTATCCCGCGCCGGACAGACCCTCGAGAAGTGCCTGGAGCCGCGCATCGCCGTCCCACCCCGGGTCCACGACGGCGACCCCGTCGTCGGCCTCGAGGAGGTAGCTGTACGTGTACCGGAGAGGGTTGTCCGGGATGGGGACGGGAACCGCCCATGTGCCTTCCGCGATCCGCTCGGTGGCGGGCAGCACCCGGTCCTTCCACGCCTGTGCCTGAGCGGTGCTCAGTGGACGCAGATCGGTCTGCGATGTCATCCGAACCCCTTTCGTGCAGTGGTCTCTGTCACAGCACAGTATCGGATGACTGATCGGTCAATCAGCACCGTCTCACTCAGAGGATCAGTCTGCGACGCCCCTGCTGTCCCGCGCGCTGCGCGGAGGAACGGCGGAATCGGGCTCGTCCTCGCCGGCGCCGTCCTCATCCAGCGCCTCGTCCGCGTCCAGGTCCTCGCCCTGATCCTCGTCCTGATCCTCGTCCGAGTCGCCGGCCTTCGCCGGGCTCGAGAGGGTCATGCCCGGCGGCAGGCGATCGGGCTTCGGGGGCACTGAGAACTTCGCGGCCCACTCATCCTCCGTCGGTTCCTCGGTCACCACCGTGACGTCTGCGAGCTCGTCCGTGGCAGCGTCTTCCGCTGTCGCGTCCTCCACGGCTGTAACGTCCTCTGACAGTGGGGCTTCCTCCGCTGCTGGAGCTTCCTCCGCAGGTTCTTCCGCGAATTCGTTCGTGGATTCCTCTGTGGAGCGCTCGGTGGACCCCTCTGTGGAGCCCTCCGCAGAGCGATGCCTTCGCGTCCCGATGCGGTCGTCCTCGACAGCAGACCGACGGGGGAGGATGTCGGCGCCCTCTGCGACCTCGGCGATGGAGACGTCTCCTGCGGCACCGTCGTCGTCCGGAGCAGCGCCGGCCGGACTGCCGAACATGTCTTCGCTTGCCGAGCCCTCGCTGTCCGAGCCCTCGACCGCCGGCCCCGCATCCACCGACCGTCCGCCCACCGACAGTTCAGCCTGGTGGCTGTCGCCCAGAGTCGCGGCGAGCGCGGCCAGCGGAACGATGAGCCAGGCGGGCCGGTCCCTCATCTCCGAGACGACCTCGACCAGCAGCCGATCGATGAGTGCCGCCCGCAGCAGCGGGTCCGTGACGGACTTCGTCTCGCCGAGCGCATGCCCGTAACCGGACAGGAATGAGTTCGCGGTCTGCCGGCACCAGAGGTGCTCGGGCGCCGCGAGGTAGTCGTCGCGGAGCTCTGTGTCCTCCAGCCCCTGTATCGCCAGCGCACGGATCCGCGGCTCTCCCTCGGCCAGGGACCCCGTTCGCTGCAGCCACGCGTACCCTGCGGCGTAGTCGATGCTCCGGAGCATGGCGACGAGATCGATCTCCACGGGCCGGGGCTCGTCGGGGATCACCGCGAAGCTGATGACGCGGGGGCCCTCCGCCGTCCCGACCGTGATGTGGTCGAGTGTCAGCTCGCCATGGATCCGCTGGAGCGGACCGAGGCTGTCGATGTCGTCGAGCGAATCAGCGTGCTCGCGCAGTCGCTGCTCCATGGAGCCCAGAGCGCCGGGTGCACGGCTGATCGCCCAGTCGATGCGCTCGCGCCACTTGCGGATGAGGCGACGCGTGGGTTCGCCCTCGCTCCGCACACGGCCGAATTCCGTCCCGAGGTCGACGTGCAGACCGCCAACAACGGTTCCCAGCGTCGACGCCTGTCGGTTGAACGAGCCCACGGATCCGGAGTCCACCTGCAGCGCCGTCTCCACCGCCGCGCGCCACGCACGGCGGGAAGCGGGCAGCGCGTGCGACAGGAGTGCGAACGGAGCCGCGATCGTCGTGAGATCCGTGTCGTCGAACCAGCGCGTCTGCGACCACCCGACGGCAGGGTGCACAGACGCCGATTCCCCCGCGGTGAGTGCCAGGGGGTACCGCACGGCGGGAGGGTTCACGGCACCGATCTCCCGCAGGATCGTGAGGGCGAAGACGCCGGCCGGGCCGTCGATCTCGACGCGCGACTCACTGCCCAGGCCATCGGTCCGACGGAAGCGGTGTTCACTCGCCCGCTCCAGCAGGGAAGCGTCCGGCTCCGGTGCTGACCCGCGGGCCTGCTCAGGGTCGGCGTCCGGGAGCTCATCGCCCGCACGGAACGTCTGGAGCTGCTCATCGGCGGTCGCGTGTCCGTCGACGATGGCGTCCGCGAGTGCCAGCACGAAGACCGGGTCCGCTGCGCCGTCGTAGACGTAGCTCTTCCCCAGCAGCAGATCATCGACGACACCCACCAGGTGCGACCGCAGCGAGTAGTCCTCGACCGTCCGGATGGAGAGCGGGACGCACAGCCGCGTGTGACGGCGCGGGCCGCGCACCGTGAGCACCACGAGCAGGCACTGCACCGTGCCCGCATCGTCATCGGAGACCTCGGCGATCCTCGCGACTGACAGGGGCGTGATGTCGGGCTCCTCGCCCACGCTCCCGCCCAATGCCGGCATCCATCGCTGGCGCGGGAGCCAGCGGGCGAGCAGACGCTCCAGATCGCTGCTGATGGCCATGCGTGGTCCCCTCCGCTGCTCGACCGATACTCACCGTGCGACTTCTCTCCGTGCGACGGCGCGCGTTCATAGACTCTAGCCAAAGACAGGACCACGGTGTGGGACGGACTGGCCACCTGAGCGCATGGATTTCTCCGATGACGCACAATTGAGGGGTGCTGATCCATGAGAACGCCCGCCGAGCCCTGCCCACCGCCGATGATGTCGAAGCTGCGTCCGCTCGCATCGCCGATGAGGTCATCACCACTCCCCTCTATGTCTCCGACCGCCTGTCCTCTGCGACGGGCGCCACGGTCTACCTCAAACGGGAGGACCTCCAGGCGGTGCGGTCCTACAAGATCCGCGGAGCCTTCAACTTCCTCCTGCAGCTCACCGCGGCTGAGCGCAAGCGCGGGGTCGTCTGCGCGTCCGCGGGCAACCACGCCCAGGGCTTCGCCCGCGCCTGTTCGGCGCTGGGGGTGAACGGCACGATCTTCGTCCCGAAGACGACACCGCGCCAGAAGATCGAGCGCATCCGGCACTTCGGCGGTCGGCACGTGGACGTGATGATCGAGGGATCGACGTACGATGACGCCTCGGACCTCGCCAAGCGCCACGCCCAGGTGACCGACGCACTCGTCGTCTCCGCGTTCGACGACCCCCTCACGATCGCCGGGCAGGGGACCATCGCGCAGGAGATCCACACGCAGATGGAGCACGACCCGGACGTCATCGTGGTGCCGGTGGGCGGCGGCGGCCTGCTCGCCGGGATGGTCGCCTACGCGGCGGTGCACATGCCTGATACGACGATCGTCGGCGTCGAACCGGAGGGCGCCGCGTCGATGATGGCCGCGATGGCAGCCGGGCGCCCCGTCACCCTCAGCAACATCGACTCGTTCGCGGACGGCGCGGCGGTGCGGAGAGCGGGCGACTTCACCTATGAGCTGCTCGCTCAGCACGACATCCCGCTGTTCACTGTGCCGGAGGGCCGCGCGGCAACGGAGATGCTGGACCTCTACCAGGTGGAGGGGATCATCACCGAGCCCGCCGGAGCGCTCGCGTCCGCGGCCGTGGGCCCCACGGGGTCCGGTGCGCCGGTCACCGTGGCTCCCGGGACCTCGGTCGTGTGCCTCGTCAGCGGTGGCAACAACGACATCTCCCGCTACTCGGAGATCATCGAGCGGTCCCTCGTCCACGAGGGGATCAAGCACTACTTCATCGTGAACTTCCCGCAGGAGCCCGGCGCTCTGCGCCGCTTCCTCAACGACGTCCTGGGGCCCGACGACGACATCGCGATGTTCGAGTACGTGAAGCGCTCCGACCGTGAGACCGGCCCGGCCTTCGTCGGCATCACGCTGGGAGAGCCGTCCGACCTGGGCCGGCTGCTGGAGCGGATGGACGAATCGCCGCTGCAGATCGAGCGCGTCAGCCAGGACTCCCCGCTCTTCCGCATGTTCGTCTGAGCCGCCGTAGAGTGGTCGCATGCGTGCTATCACCCTCACCGAACACGGCGGTCCCGACGTCCTCACGGTCTCGGAGATCCCCTCGCCCACCGCACGGCCCGGGAGCGTCGTCGTCGACGTCCACACGGCCGGCCTCAACCGTGCCGACCTCCTGCAGCGCCAGGGCCACTACAACCCGCCGGCCGGAGCGAACACGGAGCACGAGGTCCCCGGCCTCGAGGTGTCGGGCACCATCTCCTCGATCGGCGACGGTGTGACCGACTGGGCGGTGGGCGACCGCGTCGCCGCGCTGCTCGCGGAAGGCGGATACGCGGAGCAGGTCGAGGTCCCCGCCGGCCAGCTGCTGGCCGTCCCGGACGGGTTCTCCCTCGCCGAGGCCGCGGCACTGCCCGAGGTCCTGTGCACCGTCCACTCGAACGTCTTCACCGCCGCCGGGCTGGCGCCCGGCGAGTGGCTGCTGGTCCACGGCGGCGGATCCGGCATCGGCACGGCCGCCATCCAGATGGCGAAGTCCCACGGTGCGAAGGTCGCCGTGACGGTCGGCAGCGACCGCAAGGGCGACTTCTGCCGCGACCTGGGAGCGGACGCCGTCATCAACTACAAGGAGGAGGACTTCGTCGAGCGCATCCGGGAGATCACCGGCGACGGTGACACCCCCGGCGACGGCGCTGACGTGATCCTCGACGTCGTGGGAGCGAAGTACCTCGACCGCAACATCAAGGCGCTGGCAGTCGACGGACGCCTCACCATCATCGGGCTGCAGGGCGGCGTCAAGGCGGAGGCGAACCTCGGACGGATGCTGCCCCGTCGCCTCACAGTCATGGCGACGACCCTGCGCGCGCGTCCCGAAGCGCAGAAGGCGCGCATCGTCGCCGATGTCGCGCAGACGTTCTGGCAGGAGGCGATGAACGGCGGGATCAAGCCGATCGTCGATTCCGAGTTCCCCCTGGCGGACGCGGCGCAGGCACACGCGCGCATGGAGGCCGGCGAGAACATCGGCAAGATCCTGCTGTCCGTCGCCGCCGACGGCTGAGGCCACGCCGGTGGGACTCCTGTCCGCGTTCCGCAGGGACCGCCGCAGCCCGCAGGAGAAGCGGTTCGGCACGGGGCTGTGGCGCCAGCACCGGGAGCGCTTCTCCCGGGCCGTCGACAGGTTCTTCGAGACGGCGAGTGCGCTGCATGAGGAGCACGGTGCGTCCGATGCGGCGGCCCAGATCGATGAGCTCGCGCAGCTGACCCTCGTGCTCAATGAGCTGGACGAGAGGGTCGCAGTCCTCGCCGAGGCCGCACAGCGCGCCGTGCCGCTGGAGGGGCTGGTCTTCCCGGCAGAGGGGCGCACACGGCTGGGCGACGTGCCGGAGCGGCTGTCGCGGGCCTCGGCGCTGGTCGCGCAGGCACTGCAGTCGGCGATGATGCTGCGCGCACGGCTCACGACGGGTCCGCATGGTCCTCACGGACAGTCGGCGAGGTCCGCCGAGTACGCGGACGCCGCCCGCACCTACGTGGAGCGGGCGGCGGGGCTGATCGCGGAGGCGGAAGCGGGCCTCCCGCCGGACCTCAGGCGGTAGAGGCCTCCAGGCGGTCGAGCTCAGGCGGCTGGGGTCCCGAGTGGAGACCTCAGGCGGTGGCGGCGGCTTCCAGTCCGAGTCGCTCGATGAGTGCGGTTGCGAGGCCGTCGTCGTCGACCGGATCCGTCACCACACTGGCGAGGGCCTTGAGCTCGTCCCCCGCCTGGCCCATGACGATGCCGTAGTCGACCCACTCGATCATCTCGATGTCGTTGCTGCCGTCGCCCGCACCGATCGTGTCCTCACGAGAGATGTCGAGCAGCTCGCTGACGATCTCCAGGCCGTGGGCCTTCGAGACGCCGTCCGGAGCGATGTCCAGCCAGTTGCTCCAGCCCACGGAGTAGGTGACGCCGTGGAGGCCCACCCGCTCCACCGCCTGGCGGAAGTCATCGGACGCGCCGTTGGGGTCGCGCATGACGATGCGGGTCGCGCGACGCTCCTTGAGCTCGTCGAACGGGACGATCGTGAAGTCCTCCATGTCCGCGAGCTCGCCGGAGGGGAACTCCGCCGACGCGTAGCGGTCGAGGTTCTCGTCCTCCACCATGTAGAGCGCCGTCGGCATGACGTCGACCATGCGCTCGAGCGCAGGGCGAGGGTCGAAGGTCTCCACGTGCTGGACGACCCACCCCTTCTCAGAACCCTGATCGAGCCGCACGACCACCGCGCCGTTCGAGGCGACGACGTAGCCGTCGGTGAGGCCCAGACGGTTGGCCGTCTCCAGCGCGCCTCCGACGGAGCGGCCGGTGGACACGACCACGTGGTGGCCTGCCTCGACGACCGCTTCCAGAGTGGTGCGCACCACCTCGGACATCCGGTTGTCGTAGTCGACGATCGTGCCGTCGACGTCGAGTGCCACGAGCTGCGGGCGGGTGACGGTCATGCTCACCGGTGATCTCTCCTGTCATCGGGGGCGTGCCACCGAGTCGTGGCGCGCGGGTGTTACGAGTAGATGGGCCCGTTCGGGCCGTAGGCGGTCATGCCGCCCATGTAGGGGCGCAGCGCCTCGGGGATCCGGACGGATCCGTCCGCCTGCTGGTGGTTCTCCAGCAGCGCGACGAGCCACCGCGTGTTCGCGACGGTGCCGTTGAGCGTGGCGACCGGACGTGTCCCGGACTCCACGCGCTCACGGACCTTGAGGCGACGGGCCTGGAAGTTCGTGCAGTTCGACGTCGAAGTGAGCTCGCGGTACGTCCCCTGCGTGGGGATCCACGCCTCCGTGTCGAACTTCCGCGCAGCGGAGTCGCCCAGGTCGCCGGCCGCGATGTCGACGATCCGGTAGGCGAGCTCGCACTTCGCGAGCATCTCCTCCTCCACGGCGAGCATGCGGGCGTGCTCGGCCTCGGCATCCTCGGTCCGGACGTAGGAGAACATCTCGACCTTCTGGAACTGGTGGACGCGGAGGATCCCGCGGGTGTCCTTGCCGTAGCTGCCGGCCTCGCGGCGGTAGCAGGGCGACCAGCCGGCGTACCGCTTGGGCCCGTCGGACAGGTCGAGGATCTCGTCCATGTGGTAGCCGGCCAGCGGCACCTCGGACGTGCCCACGAGGTAGAGGTCGTCTGCCTCCAGGCGGTAGATCTCGTCCGCATGCTCCCCGAGGAAGCCCGTTCCGGCCATGACTTCGGGCTTCACGAGCGTCGGGGTGATGGTCGGGACGAAGCCGTGGGCCTCGACCGTGTCGAGCGCCATGGTGAGCATCGCCAGCTCGAGGCGGGCGCCGAAGCCGGTGAGGTAGTAGAAGCGCGCGCCGGACACCTTGGCGCCGCGCTGCGTGTCGATCGCGCGCAGGGACTCGCCCAGCTCCACGTGGTCCTTGGGCTCGAAGCCGTCCGCCGTGAAATCGCGCGGAGTGCCCTCCCTGCGGATCTCCACCGAATCGTCCTCGCCGCCGGACGGGACCCCGTCGATGATGAGGTTGGGCAGGCGGCGCAGCAGGGCGTCGAAGCCGAACTCCGCGTCATCCGCGTCCGCCTGCAGCGCCTTGACCCTGGCGGACAGCTCCTGCGCGTCAGCCACGAGCGCGGCCTTCTCCTCGCCCTTCGCCTGGGCGACCTTCTTGCCGAAGCTCTTCTGCTCCGCGCGTGCCGCTTCGAAGGCAGTGAGTGCGGAACGGCGCGCGGCGTCCGCGGACAGCACGTCGTCGACCAGTGATTCGTCCGCGCCGCGGGCTCTCTGCGAGGCCTTGAAGACGTCCGGTTCGTCGCGCAGTCGCTGAAGGTCGATCATGCCCTCAAGCCTAGCCGACGACCTCCGCCCGGCGAGCCTCCAGGGAGTGGGCCACGAGCCGAGGCGAGCGGCCTGCGGGCTGAGGCGAGAGGTCCTTCGGCTGAGGAGTCGCCGCGAACCGCGCGGCCGCCGCCGTTTCCCCTGCGATGCCGCTGTACCGTGCTTGCATGACCTTCGAGATCCACATCGCACTGCTGATCGCGCTCGCCGCGGTCATCCTCGTCGTCGGCCTCCTCATCGGCCGAGCGCTGGTCCTCCGGAACCAGCGGGCCGCCGCGGCGCACGCGCCCGAGGCGACCGGCACCTCGGGCGCGGGGGTCACCGACCCGTCCGAGGACGGGACCGTCCACGAGCCGGAGCCGGAGCCGGAGCCCGTCCGCAGGGACCGCGCCGCACTGGTCATCAACCCCACGAAGGCGGGCGCCGACGAGGTGCGCCGGCTGCTGCTGCGGATCAGCCGAGAAGAGGACTGGGACGACCCGCTCGTCCTGGAGACCACGGAGGACGACCCCGGCGAGGGCCCCGCGCGCGAGGCGGTCGAGCAGGGCGTCACCGTCGTGATCGCCGCGGGAGGCGACGGAACGGTGCGCGCCGTGGCGGGCGTCCTCACGGGAACCGAAGTCGCGCTGGGCATCGTGCCGCTGGGGACCGGCAACCTCCTGGCGCGGAACCTCGACATCGTCCTCGACAGGCACGAGTGGGCGCTGCGCACCGCCCTGACCGGACGGTCCGCGCTCATCGACACGGGGAAGATCCGCATCGATCCGGAGGGGGATGCGCACACGTTCCTCGTCATGGCCGGCATCGGGTTCGACGCAGAGGTCATGGGCAGCGTGAACGAGGACCTCAAGGACAAGATGGGGTGGCTCGCGTACGTGGAGGCGGGCTCGCGGAGCCTGCTGGGCCACCGCGTCGACGTGACGATCTCCTCCGACGACGGCGAGGAGCGTGAGGCGAAGATCCGCTCCGTGGTCGCCGGCAACTGCGGGCGTCTGCAGGGCGGCCTGTGGCTCTTCCCCGACGCCGTGATCGACGACGGGCTCATCGACCTCCTCATCGTGTCGCCGCGCAATCTGGCGGAGTGGGTGGGGGTCGCGGCCTCGATCATGGGCAAGCGGGTGCGCCGCGGACTGCACACGGCGACCCTGCAGGCGGAGACCTTCACCATCCGCTCGAAGGAGCGCGTCGAAGTGCAGGTCGACGGGGACGCGCATGGGACGACGGACTACCTCGAGCTGACCGTCGACCCCGCGTCGCTGTACGTGCAGCGCCCCACTGCGGAGATCAAGCGGAGCATCCGCCGTGAGGCCTTCGGGCTGGGCACGTCGGGCGGCCCGTACCTGACGATCTGAGGTGGGGGCGGGAGTTGGGGCGGTGCTCCCGCCCCCTCACCTGCCGAGACGTCATTTCTGCACGCGATCCGCGCTGAATCTGTGCTCGAATGCCGGGTGGACGTGCCCGAATGACCGATGAACCGCGCCAGCATGTGCCCCGCGTCACGCGGAGACGGGTTCCGCACACTCCGCGCGCCGACTCCTTCCAAGATTCGCTCAGCGTTCACACAAGAGACGACTTCCGGTCGTTCCCGGTCTCGAGACTCTTACTGCACATCATTCGCGTCCGCCTGCGGTGATCCTCCCTTCCCCTCACCTGTCCGCGGACGCCATCTCTGCAGCTGAAGGGCCCCGCCGTGAAGAAGACGTCAATCCGCACCCGCACACTCGCCCCCGCCGTGGTCCTCGCGGTGGGTGCGCTGGTAGCCACCCCCGCGATCGCGACCACCACGACAGACGCGGAGCAGACGCCCGACACGGCAGCCACTCCTGCCCCTGCCGCTGAGGCTGAGCAGTCCACGGACACCAAGACGCAGGAAGCCGAGACACAGGAAGCTGCGGAGGCCTCCCCGGCCGAGTCATCGGAGACCGCCGACGAGGGCGGCGCGGCGACTCAGGAGCCGGAGACGACGGCGACTGAGGAAACGACTCAGGGGCCTGCAGAGACCGAGGAAGCCGCGGTGGCGCCCGCGGTGACCTTCCCGAACCAGCCGTCCGGCGAGGTCGACCGCGACTCGGGCGAGTCGATCAGCATCAAGGTCGCCTACGAAGGAGTGCAGTCCCTCGACCCGATCACGGTGTACGTGAACGGGGAGAAGGTCGAGCACGGTGAGGGCTACGAAGCCATCCAGCAGACTGATTACTTCAACGGCGGGTTCTGGCTGCGCCTGGACGGCGCCTTCATGGATGCTGCGGGCTCCGCTTCAGACACGGTGGAAGTCCGTGTGGGCGAGGCACGCGGCACCATCCAGGTGAACGAGATCACTGAGGATCCGGCGGACATCTCGCCGTCCGTGGAGATGGACCACCCGCTGCAGGCAGCCGATGTCAGCCGCGACGGCATCGAGGTGCGGATCAAGACCGCCCCGAACGCCGAGGTCGACGTCTCCAAGGTCAGCGTCATGTTCGACGCGGGCTACACCCTCTCCCCCGAAGGCGACTGGAACGGCACCGCCGACGAGAACGGCGACTACACCTTCACCATCTCCCCCGACACGGAGATCACCAGCGGCTTCAACCCCGACCGCAACACCACGGTCGGACAGCTGCGCGAAGGCGACTCCGTCATCGTCCAGATCCGCAGCAACGGCAAGAACTCCTCCCACACCGCTTCGGTGGAAGGGGAGCACCCCGCCGACATCTCGCCGTCCGTGGAGATGGACCACCCGCTGCAGGCAGCCGATGTCAGCCGCGACGGCATCGAGGTGCGGATCAAGACCGCCCCGAACGCCGAGGTCGACGTCTCCAAGGTCAGCGTCATGTTCGACGCGGGCTACACCCTCTCCCCCGAAGGCGACTGGAACGGCACCGCCGACGAGAACGGCGACTACACCTTCACCATCTCCCCCGACACGGAGATCACCAGCACCTTCGACCCGAGCCGCAACACCACTGTCGGACAGCTGCAGGACGGTGACGGAGTCGTCGTCCAGATCAGCAGCAACGGCAAGAACACCTCCTTCGCCACGGAGATCGAGGGCGAGGCCGGGCAGCCTGCGGAGCCGACGGTCGAGTTCCCCGACCACCCGGACAACGCAGCCAAGCGCACCCTCGGCGAGGACTTCACCACCACCGTCGCCTACACAGGCGCAACCGAAGGCAACGAAGTCCGCGTCATCGTCAACGGCAACACCCAGACACACGGCGAAGGCACCTACGAGGCACCCGCCACCGTCACCGAGACCGACGGCGAATTCCAGGTCACCCTGCCTGCCGACTTCCTCGACGAGGTCCACTCCGGCACCGCCGACGACCAGGACGTCCTCCAAGTCCGCGTCGGCACCACCCGCAACCACATCCGCATCACCGAGACCGAAGCCGCAGCCGAGCCCACGGTCGAATTCCCCGACTACCCCGACAACGCAGCCGAGCGCACCATCGGCGGAGACTTCACCGCCACCGTCGCCTACACCGGCGCCACCGCAGGCGACGAAGTTCGCGTCATCGTCAACGGCACCACCCAGACACACGGCGAGGGCACCTACGACGCACCCGCCACCGTCACCGAAACCGACGGCGAATTCCAGATCACCCTGCCTGCCGACTTCCTCGACGACGTCCACTCCGGCACCGCCGACGACCAGGACGTCCTCCAAGTCCGCGTCGGCACCACCCGCAACCACATCCGCATCACCGAGGTGGAATCGGACCCGACGGAGGAGCCCACCGAGGACCCCACGGACGACCCGACCAGCGAGCCGACCGAGGACCCGACGGACGATCCCACAGGTGATCCGACGGATAGCCCGACCGAAGACCCCACGGATGACCCCACCGACGAGCCCACGGAGGATCCGAGTGGCGATCCCACGGACGATGGTGACGACGAGCAGTCCGCACCGGCCCTGAGCATCGAGCCCGACCGCATCAGCATGTCGGACTTCGTCGACCCGGAACGTGGCGTCACGCTGACGGTCACGGGTCTGGAGCCGGGTGACGACATCGACTTCGGCGTCGACCCGGCCTCCGGCCAGAACGTTGACCCGGCGACTCTGCCGGCAGTCGCGACGGAGGAGGGTGTCGCCTCGACCGTCGTGTACGGCGTCAGCTCAGCCGACGCGGCTTCCTACATCGGCGACTTCGACGTGACCGTCGACGGCATCGACGACGCCGAGGCCCGGGCCGGTTCGGAGGCCGCCTCCCCGACCCCAGCCGCGGCGGACGCCGACGCCGTCGGCTCCTTCACGGTGCTCTCCGATGAGGACGCGGACGACGAGCAGGACGGCGACCGCGACGACGACGCAGGCGACGAGGATGATCGCGACGGTGAGGGCGACCGTGGCAGTGATGACGATCGCGACGGCGAAGCCGGTGAGGACGATGGCTCCGGGAACGGCTCCGACTCCGACGACGATGCGAAGCGCGACGGCGGCAAGGACCTGCCCCGCACGGGTGGGGAGTTCGGCGGGTTGGCTGTGGGCGGCGCGCTGCTCGCGGTCGGCGCTGCGGCGGTCATCGTGACGCGCCGCCGTATGAACCAGGGCTGATTTCTGAACCAGGGCTGATCTCACTGCCGAACCCTGACCGAGGTTCGAGCGGCTGACTGTCGAAGGGGCGGTACCACTGGAGAGTGGGCCGCCCCTTCGTCGCGTCCCGACCCGGCGACGGCCACGCAGACGCACGTGCGAGCGGGGACGCAGACGCACGTGCAGGCAGGGACGCAGGCACCCGAGGCAGCTCTCGACGAGTCGCGACCGACGAATCTGCACATCGACCGTGACCATAAATGATCACAAGTTCCACTCACCTGATCATTCCCATAACGTCGTCGGCATACGCAGTCACATCCGCGCTGATTTTCTCCGAAAGGCCACTCCGTGAAGAAGCTCCTCCTCGCCCCCGCCGTAGCCGTCGCGATCACCGGTTTCGGTGTTGCACCTGCAATCGCGACCGGTACTGTCGCGCCAGTCACCGCAGTGGTCGACGTGGTCCCCAGTGCAGCCGATCAGCCCGAACCAGCGCCCACCACGGATCCCAACGTCTACGTCAGCCCTGAGGTCACCCCGGAGGACTTCAAGACCAGTGGCATCGGCGTCGTCATCGCGAACGCGGAGCCCGGCACTGACGCCTCAGACAGTCTGGTGGGCGACCCCTGGGAGGTCGATGAGACCGGCGCCATCCAGTGGTCGATCATCGCCGAATTCGATGCTGAGCCGGGGACCGTCTACGACGTCGACATCACCTACACACCGGCAGGCGGCGAGGAGACGACCGTCTCCGCGTCCTTCGAGGTCGTCGAGTCCTACTCCGACGAGACCGAGGAGCCCACGGAGGAGCCGACCGAGACGGCCGACCCGACCGAGGAGCCGACCGAGACTGCTGAGCCGACCCCGACGGACACGGCCGAGCCCACGGACACCGCGGAGCCCACCGCCACACCCACCGACGACGAGGACGACGCGGACGTCGAGTACGCGCTCGCCGTCGACCCGCAGGAGATCAGCCCGGCCGACTTCGTCGACCAGGACAAGGGCGTCACGCTCACCGCGCAGGGCCTCGAGGCCGGCGAAGAGGCGGAGTTCTCCGTCGCAGCGGCCGGCAGCAACGTCGAATCCCTCACCGAAACCGCCACGGCGGACGAGAACGGCGTCGCCGTGTGGAGCGTCTACGGCATCGACGACTCGAACCCCAGCGCCTACCTGGGCGACTACAGCGTCACCGTCACCAACGACGCCGGCGAGACGATCGACGGCTCGTTCACGGTCACCGACTCCGCTGACAACGGCGAAGGCGGCGAGGACGACTCGGACGACAACGGCGACGACCGTGATGACGAGGGCGGCTCCGACCTCCCCCGCACCGGTATGGAGCTGGGCGGCCTCGCAGCCGGCGCAGCCCTCCTGACGGTCGGCGCAGCCACCGTCGTGCTCAGCCGCCGTCGCTCGACGAAGGCCTGATCGCCGAGCGCTCCAGCGCTCAGCCCGGCTCTTCTGCCGGTGACAGAGGCCCCCACACGAATCGTGTGGGGGCCTCGGCTCATTCAGGACGCATTCGTTGCATAAGGTGGACTCATGACCTTCGACGCGGACACGCTCACCACAGAACTCGACCTTCGCACGCTGGGCGAGCGGTTCTACCTCAAGACGCTCGACCAGATCTCTCCCAAGGGGATGGTCGAACCGTCGCTGCTGCCCAACTGGACCCGCACGCATGTCGCGATGCACGTCGTCCACAACGCCGAGGGGTTCATGCGCCTCCTCCAGTGGGCGCGCACAGGCGTCGAGACCCCCATGTACCCCTCGCGTGCGGAACGGGACCAGGAGATCGAGGACTCGGTCGCCCACACCGGTGGTGAGGACGCCATCGCGATCGCGCACGAGGTCGTCGACGAGCTGGACGAGGCCATCGCGGCGATGGGCGAGAGCGACTGGAAGGCCCGCATCGTCTCCGGCCGTGGCGACGACATCATCGCCGCGGAGATCCCCTGGCTGCGGACCCGCGAGGTCTTCGTCCACGCGCTGGATCTGGGCATCGGTGCGACCGCACTCGATTTCCCCGCATCGATCGTCGATCGCCTATACGAGGACATCGCGCCGATCTGGGAGAAGAAGGGCGTGAGCGCCCACTACCGCCTGGAGCTCTCCGACCGGGACGAGGAGCGGATCATCCGCGCGGGTGACAGCACGGACGAGCCGATCGTCGTGGCGGGTGAATCCGCCGAGGTCCTGTCCTACCTCATGGGCCGCGGCTGGCCCCGCTCCACCGCCGATGACCGGCGCAAGGGTGTGCGCGGCGGAACCGCGAAGGACCTTCCGACCCCTCCGGCCTGGCTCTGAGCGACTGCTGAGCCTGGGCCGCCTACTGAGCCCTGGCCGGCTGCTGAGCCTGGGCTGGTTGCTGCGCCTCCTGTGCCGGCGGCTAAGCTCTGGCCGAACCGCGTCCGTGCGGGCGGTACACGACCAGTGCGGAACCGGGGGTGCGACGGCGCGGACGTTCGCCTCGGAGGATCGAGAAGACGTCCCCGCTGGTCCCTGCCGCGAACACGCGTGACGACGGATCCTGCTCCGTCTCCAGCCGCGTGACCTGATCCTCCAGATCCCGCGTCCGGGCCCGCACGCTCCTCAGCTCGTCCTGCAGGTCGAGGATCTTGCGGATGCCGGCGAGGTTGATCCCCTCCTCCTGACTCAGCCGCTGGATGAGCTGCAGGCGGGAGATGTCCTCAGCCGAATATCGCCGGCCGCGCCCCACTGTGCGCTCAGGAGTGACGAGCCCCAAGCGGTCGTACTGTCGCAGGGTCTGCGGGTGCATGTCCGCGAGCTCCGCGGCGACGGAGATCACATAGACGGCTGCGTTGGCGGGAATGCGCATCGTCCATCACGCCTTCCGTGCCCTGTCGTCGAGGCCCTCGCGCGGATCGATGCCTGCAGTGGCCTCACGGTAGGCGGCGACCGCATCCTGCGCCTCCTGGGGCAGGTCCTTCGGCACCGCGATCTCGACGGTGACGAGCAGATCGCCCGTGGCCTTCTTCGCCTCCACGCCCTTGCCGCGCACGCGCAGCACGCGGCCTGACGGAGTGCCCGCAGGGATCTTCACGCGCACGGGCTGACCGCCGAGCGTCGGCACGGAGACCTCCGCGCCCAGAGCGGCTTCCGCGAAGCTCACCGGGAGCTCCATCCGCAGGTTGTCGCCGTCGCGGGTGAAGACGGGGTGCGGCTTCACGTTCACCGTGAGGATGAGGTCACCGTCCTCGCCACCGTTCGGGCTGGACTTGCCCTTGCCCTTCAGCCGGACCTTCTGCCCGTCCTTGACGCCCACGGGCGTGCGGACGGTCAGCGGCTTGCCGCCGGGCATCGTGAGCTTGACCGATGCACCGTTCACCGCCTCGGTGAAGGAGAGGTTCGTCGACGCCTTGTAGTCGCCGCCCTTCGTGGGGCCGGTGGAGAACCCACCGCCGTAGGGCGATCCGCCGTACGGGGAACCGCCGCCACCGAAGCCACCGCCGAACCCGCCCAGCAGGTCCGACAGGTCGGGCGGCACGTCGCCGCCCGTGCGGTAGCGCGCACCGCCGCCGGGTCCGCCGCCGGTGTTGAAGAGCCCGGAGAAGACGTCCTCGAAGCCGCCTCCGCCGCCGGCACCGCCGGATCCCGCGCTGAACCGCGCACCGCGGCCCATCTGCCGGACCTGGTCGTACTGCTCCCGGGTCTCCGGGTCCGCCAGCACCTGCTGCGCCTGGCCGACCTCCTTGAACTTCTCCTCGGCCTTCGCGTCCCCGGGGTTCTGGTCCGGGTGGTACTTCCGCGCGAGCTTCCGATACGCCTTCTTGATCTCAGCGTCCGTGGCGTCCGCGGAGACGCCGAGGGTCTTGTAGAAATCCTTCTCGAACCAGTCGTTCTGGGGTCCTGTATTCACCTGGCACCTCCTTTCGTCTGCTGGGCGGCCACCGCACCCGTCCCCACGATCGCGGGGACGGGACGGTCACCGTCCGGATGAAGCGCCCGGACCGGCTGGAGCGCCGGTCCGGGCGAGGGGCCGAATCAGTCGGCCGGCTGCTGGACGCCCACGCGGGCCGCGCGGATGATGCGCTCCCCGTAGCGGTATCCCGGCTGCATGACCATGAAGATGGTCGGGCCGTCGACCTCATCGCTCGGCTGCTGCATGAGGGCTTCGTGGTAGGCGGGGTCGAATTCCTCCCCCGCCTTGCCGTACTGGACGACGCCGGCCTTCTCCAGCGTGGCGAAGAGCTTCGTCACGTGGACCTCGAAGGGACCGGTGACGTCGCCGTTCTCCTCGGCTAACCGCGCCTCGTCGAGCACGGGGATGAGTGCTTCGGCGAGCGACACGACGCCGCTCTCCTTCGCCCTCTCCTGCTCCCGCGTCGCCCGCATCCGGTACGCCGCGTACTCCGCGTTGATGCGCTGCAGATCCGCGAGACGCTCAGCGGCGAGCTGCGCGTCCTCAGACAGCGGCTCGTCCGTCGCCGCGTCGTCGAGCGAGGAGGCGTCGTCGGGGATGTCGATCCCCAGGTCCGCCGCGCTCGCGTCCGCGTCAGCGTCTGCGCCCTCGGCCTGGGCCGGGTCGTCTGCCGGCACGGCCCCTTCGGGGGCACCCGCTGCCGAGGCCCCCGCGGGGTCCCCGGCCCGCTCACCTGAGCCGGCCGGGGCCTCGGCGGCGGTCGCATCCGTGTCAGGAGCCTGCTGGGCCTCGGGCCTCAGCTCGCCCGTCTCCGGATCGACGCGTCGCTTGTCGGTGAACGAGAAGCCCGGTTCGGTGCGCCCGTCCTGGGGATCCTCGCTGCCGGTCACTTGTTCTCCTCGTCCTTGTCCTCGTCCACGACCTCTGCGTCGATGACCTCGTCCTCAGCGGCTTCCGATGCGCCTTCGGCACCCTCGGCACCGTCGGCGGCCTCATCGGCCTGCTGGGAGTAGATCGCCTCGCCGATCTTCTGCTGGTTCTCGACCAGGCGGTCGTAGGCGGTCTTGACCGCGTCCTCGTCCTCGCCCTTCAGAGCTTCCTTGAGCGCTTCGACGTCGGAGTTGATCTCCGTCTTCACGTCCTCCGGCAGCTTGTCCTCGTTGTCCGTGACGAGCTTCTCCGTCTGGTACGCGAGCGTCTCCGCGTTGTTGCGCGTGTCCTGCTCCTCGCGGCGCTTCTTGTCCTCTTCCGCGTGCTCCTCGGCCTCGCGGACCATGCGCTCGATGTCGTCCTTCTCCATCGCCGAACCGCCGGTGATGGTCATCGACTGCGCCTTGCCCGTGCCCTTGTCCGTGGCGGACACGTGCACGATGCCGTTGGCGTCGATGTCGAAGGAGACCTCGACCTGCGGGACGCCGCGCGGTGCCGGCGCGATGCCGGTGAGCTCGAACGTGCCCAGCGCCTTGTTGTCGCGCGTGAACTCGCGCTCACCCTGGAAGACCTGGATGGAGACCGACGGCTGGTTGTCCTCTGCCGTCGTGAAGGTCTCGCTGCGCTTCGTGGGAATCGGGGTGTTGCGCTCGATGAGCTTCGTCATGACGCCGCCCTTGGTCTCGAGGCCCAGCGACAGCGGGGTCACATCGATGAGGAGTACGTCCTTGCGCTCACCCTTCAGCACGCCGGCCTGGACGGCCGCGCCGACCGCGACGACCTCATCCGGGTTCACGCCCTTGTTCGGCTCGCGGCTGGCGAGCTTCTCAACTGCTTCGCTGACGGCCGGCATACGGGTCGAACCGCCGACGAGCACGACGTGGTCGATCTCCGACACGGTGACGCCCGCGTCCTTGATGACCTGCTCGAAGGGCTTCTTCGTGCGGTCGAGGAGATCCTTCGTGAGGTCCTCGAACTTCGCACGGGTGAGGCCCTCGTCCAGGTGGATCGGACCGTCCTCGCTCATCGACAGGTACTGCAGCGAGATGTTGGTGCTGGACGCCGACGACAGCTCCTTCTTCGCCTGCTCCGCAGCCTCCTTGAGGCGCTGCAGGGCGGTCGTGTCGTTGGAGAGGTCGACGCCGTCCTTGTCCTTGACCGTCTTGATGAGGTGGTCGACGATCCGCTGATCCCAGTCGTCGCCGCCCAGCTTGTTGTCGCCGGAGGTCGCGCGCACCTGGATCGTGGAGAAGTCGTCCTCGTCCTTGCCGACCTCCAGGAGGGACACGTCGAACGTGCCGCCGCCGAGGTCGAACACGAGGATGAGCTCGTCCTCCTTGCCGCGCTCCAGGCCGTAGGCCAGTGCTGCGGCGGTGGGCTCGTTGATGATGCGCAGGACATTGAGGCCTGCGATCTCACCGGCGTCCTTCGTAGCCTGGCGCTCAGCGTCGCCGTAGTAGGCGGGGACCGTGATGACTGCGTCGGTGACGTCCTCGTTGAGGTAGTCCTCGGCGTCGTGCTTGAGCTTCTGGAGGATGCGCGCGGAGACCTCCGGTGCGGACATCGTCTTGCCGCCCAGCTCCGTGGTCCAGTCCGTGCCCATGTGGCGCTTGACCGACGCGACGGTGTTCTTCACGTTCGTGACGGCCTGGCGCTTGGCGATGTCGCCGATCAGCGAGTCGCCGTTCTTGTTGACTGCGACGACCGACGGAGTGGTGCGTGCGCCCTCCGCGTTCGCGATGACCTTGGGCTCGCCGCCTTCGAGGACCGCGACGACCGAGTTCGTGGTTCCGAGGTCGATGCCGACTGCTCGTGCCATGTTTTCACTCTCCTAGCTGATGGAAGATCATTGAGCCGGTGCGGCTCAGGTTCTGTCGCAAGTCTTGCGAGTGGTCGGGGTCGATGTCAAGCCGAACCTCACCAAACCTGCGTGCACCTGACTCAACTCTTAGGAGTGGGGTGTTATTCCCGGTAGGTTCGCCTGGGTACGGTCCGGATCTGCAGGTTCCACCTGGCGCGCAGCGCAGGATGTCGCTCTCCGGATGATTCGCCGCACTCACGGCTTGCTGCCAGACGAAGCGCTCCATACGACCAGCTCTATACGGCCAGGGCTGTCCGCCGCGGCCCAGACCTGGCGGAATGGGATCCCCGACCGGCGGCCAGAGCCAGGAGCAGTCCCAGGAAGGCCAGCGCCGCTCCGACGAAGGCGGGCGCCTGGTAGCCGAGGCCCAGGCCGACGACCGCCGCACCCAGAGCGGCGCCGAGCGCGTTCGCAACGTTCAGGGCGGCGTGGTTCAGAGAAGCCGCGAGAGACTGGGCTTCGGGCGCCGAGTCCATCAGCAGTGCCTGCAGTCCCGGAATCAGGATGGAGCCCGTCATACCGAGGATGAAGACCATGATCAGGGCCGGAACCGGGTACGGCGAGACCAGACCGAACGTGGTCATGAAGACCACCATCGCGCTCGTGGCGATGTAGATGCTGCCGCGCACCGACCAGTCGGCCAGGCGCCCGCCCAGGAGGTTGCCGATCACCATGCCCACGCCGTACAGCCCCAGGACCACCGGGACGGAGCCGAGGGGAAGACCCGTCACGTCCGTCAGCGTCGGACTGATGTACGTGTAGACGGCGAAGAATCCCCCGAAGCCCACGATGCCGGTGAGCACGGCCAACCACACCTGACCACTGCGCAGTGCGGTGAGCTCCCGCCGGATGCTGGCCTCTGCGCGGGCCGGCTCGAAGGGCACGAACAGCTTGATGCTGATCCAGGTCAGGGCACCCACGAGCCCGACGACTGCGAACATCCACCGCCACCCGAGCTGCTGCCCCATCCAGGTCACGACCGGCACCCCCAGGACGTTCGCGATGGAGAGCCCCAGCATCACCCAGGCGATCGCGCGACCGCGCATGGTGGCGGGCACCAATGAGCCGGCGAGAATGGCGGCGAGGCCGAAATAGGCGCCGTGGGGCAGCCCGGAGAGGAACCGTGTGAGAAGCATCCACTCGTAGTCGGGCGCCACCACGGAGGACACGTTCGCGATCGTGAAGAACGCCATGAGCCACAGCACCATGGTCTTGTGCGGAACACGCGCGCCGATCGCCGTGATCACCGGCGCGCCCACCACCACACCCACGGCGTAGGCGGAGATCAGCAGTCCCATGTCCGGGTTGGTCACGCCCAGGTCGACGGCGCCCTCCTGGAGCAGGCCCATGATGGCGAACTCCGTGGTGCCGATGCCGAACCCGCCCATCCCCAGGGCGACGACGGCCACCAGCAGGGCCCTGCCCTCGAGTCGCGTGCTCGTGGGTGAGGAGGTGTGACTCATGCGGGATCCTGCCTTCGTGCTGTGCGTGGAGTGCGCGGACGCGGAGTGCGGCGGCACTGACGCAGACCCACAGCAGTCTATGGAACTCCGGCGCAGCGCTGGAATGCGGCAGGAGCGAGACACGCCCATGACGAAGATCCGCTGGCGCGCGTCGCGCTTCGGAACCTGAACGGCTCCTCTGATGACGCACCAGGGCACGGGACCGTACGCTGGGGACAGGGCGGTCACCGTGGACAGCCCGTACTCCCGAGTTCGTGAGGACAGACATGCCTGATCTGCACACCCTCGCCCGCACCCATCTGGCCAACGCGCGAGCCGACGAGCGCGGCCGCAGCGCTGAACTGGTCGTCCATGACGGCGAGCTGCGCCAGACCGTCATCGCACTCGCAGCCGACGTGCGGCTGCCGGCCCACAATTCGCCACCGGCGGCCAGCATCCTGGTGCTGACTGGCCGCATCCGCGTCGAGTTGGACGCCGATGTGCAGGGCGAGCTCGGCGAGGGCGAACTGTGGACGCTCACCCACGAGCGCCACTCCGTCCTGGCGCTCGAGGACAGCGCGTTCCTGCTGACCACGGTCACGAGCGTGGGGCGTCAGTCGTCCTCCTAGGACGTACTCCGGTGACCCCGCAGTGACGCTTCAGTGAACTCGTCGGGGACTGCCCCGTTCTGCGTTGACCGCGCCGGCCCGGACCGGTGGAATGGCACGCGTGAACAGCGCAGACGGATTCTCAGACGGCCACGCAGACGGTGATGCGGTCGGCAGCTCCGACACAGCGGGGACGACCGATCCCGTCACCGGGATCGGACGGCGGACCGTCCTCCGGACCGGAGCATTCGGCGCGCTGGGAGCAGCGGCCCTGTGGGGCCTCGGCAGCGGTCGAGAAGTCGCCGCCGCACCCGCGCACGATGGCGCGTTCGGCTACGGGGTGGCGTCCGGGGACCCCACCGCGGACTCCGTCATCATCTGGACCCGGTTCACCCCGCGCGTGGATGGCGAGCCCGCCCTCCCGGGCTCCGGACAGGGCGCGCCGACGCCGGTGCGCTGGACCGTCTCCCCCACTGCGGACTGCACGGAGGCCGTCGCGACCGGCGTGGTGACGACGTCGCCGGACTCCGACCACGTCGTCAAGGTCGACGTCACGGGGCTGGACCCGTACACGGAGTACTTCTACGTCTTCGCAGCAGGCGACGAGACGAGCGAGGTGGGCCGCACCCGCACGGCCCCCGACGAGCCGGGAACCACCCACGCGCTGCGGTTCGCGCAGGTGTCGTGCGCGAACTACACCGGCGGCCACTTCGGCACCTACGCGGCGATCGCAGAGCGCGACGACCTCGACTTCGTCCTGCACCTGGGCGACTACTTCTACGAGTATGGCAACGGCGACGACCGGTACGGCCCGGACGAGCTGATCGGAGAGCGCGACCACCGGCCGGCCCACGAGATCGTCTCGCTCGAGGACTACCGGACGCGGCTGGCGCAGTACCGGGCGGATCCCGACCTGCGCGAGGCGCACCGGCTGCACCCGTTCATCACCGCCTTCGACGACCACGAGATCACGAACAACGCGTGGTCCGACGGAGCGGAGAACCACAACGAGGGTGAGGGCGACTACGCCGCGCGGATGTCCGCGTCGTTCCAGGCGTACACCGAATGGCTGCCGATCCGCGTGGACCCGGCGACCACGGAGGACGGCACCGTCTTCCACCGGCGCTTCACCTACGGCGACCTCGCGGATCTGTCCGTGGTGGAGACGCGCCAGCACCGGTCCGAGCAGGTCGCGTCGTTCGTCCTGATCGGCGGCCCCGGCACGAACGAGGAGCTGAACGACCCGGACCGCCAGATCATGGACGGCGCGCAGATGGAGTGGCTGCAGGACGGGCTGACCGCGCAGCGTCGCTGGCACCTCGTGGGCAATCAGGTGATGGTGTCCCCGCTGGCGTGGCCCGGGCAGTACATGGGCGACGTCCAGGGCTCGGTCATGATCAACGGCGATGCGTGGGACGGATACCGCGCGGACCAGAAGAGCCTGCTGACGCACATGGCGCGCCAGCCCGCGTCCTCCGGGGACACCGTCATCCTGACCGGGGACATCCACTCCTGCTGGGTCGAGGACCTCGTGGCGGATCCGGATGCGGTCCTCGAGACCGCGATCCAGTCCTACCCGCCGGCGGCGCAGGCGGCCGCGGAGACGGCTGCGGCGAAGGGCGCCGCGACTCCGGCGGCGAACCCGTCGCCGGCACCCGCGGCGCGTGAGGGGTCGCCGATTCCGCCGATGATCGCGGAGCCGGTCCCCGTGCCGGAGCAGCTCACGTTCGCGTCCGATCCGGCACCGGCCGGCGTCGAGTTCGTGTGCCCGTCGATCTCGAGCGACGGCTTCTACGAGATCGTCCGCAGCGTCCTTCAGTCACCGACCGTGTCCGTGGGCGCGGTGAAGCTCGCGGAGGCCGTGCTGGGTGCGATCAACCCGCATCTGCGCTGGATGGACGGGATCGGCCACGGGTTCATCCTCATCGACGTGACCGAGGAGCGGGTGCAGGCGGACTTCCACCTCACGGATGAGCCGTCGTCGTCGCAGCCCGACCCCCGCGTCGATCCGTCCCACCGCCCGCACCATCGAGTGTCGTTCCAGACCCTCGCCGGCAGCCGGGCGACGAGTAAGGCGAGCGGCCCCGTGGGGCCCCGCAGCGATGCGCCCCGCCGTGCGGACTGCCCGCCGGTGCCGTCGGACGAACCGACGTCACCGCACCCCACCGCGACCGAGGCCCCCACACCGACCAGCGGTCCGACAACTTCCGGATCGCCAACGCCTTCCCGCACGCCTTCGCCGACCGGGACACCGGTGCCCTCCCGCACTCCGTCACGGACACCCGCGCCGAACCCCACGTCGGAACCCTCCCCGTCGCAGTCACCCTCGAGGCCGCCCCGGCCCGCACCCTCCGGATCACCCTCATGGCCGTCAGCGCCTCCGTCGGACGATCCTCGCCGCCACCCTCAGCCGGGCGGGTCTGCGTCGCCGCAGCCGAACGACCGACTGCCCCGCACCGGCGGGGAGATGGGCGGCGCGCTCGGCCTGGGCATCGCCGCCGTGGCAGGCGGGATCGGCCTCACTGTCGCGTCACGGCGGCGCCGGGCTGCGGCACACGACGCGCGCGACGCGCACGTGGCGCACGAGGACCCCGCGGCCTCGGGTGAGGACCAGGCCGACTGAGCCCCGTCTTCCCGCGGGGTCCTCCCGCGGACGCGCACGCCTTCCCGCCCTCACCCTGGTGCGGACTGCGAGTACACGGAAGAATGCGTGGGTATGGAACTGATCCCGTCCCTCGAGCTCCTCGCGGAGCAGACGGTGTCCGGGGTCGCATTCGTCACGGCGTACGGGTTGACGTGGCTGGTCTGCGGCATCCTGTGGCGTCGGACGTCCGCACGCACCGCGGCCTATGCCACGCTCTTCCAGGGGATGGTCGCGTTCCCGCTGGCACTCGGCGGATCCGCCCTCATCGGGGCGATCGGTCAGGGACGACCGGTGGCGGAGGAGATCACGCAGCTGTCCATCCTCATCGGCACCTCCCAGCTGTTGGGGCTGCCCCTGCTCATCCTCTTCGTCGTGAAGCGGTGGTACACGCTCGTGCCGGTCGCGTTCGCCACGCTCACGTCGATGCACTTCGTGCTCTACTCGTGGCTGTACCGGACGCCCGTCTATATCGTGCTGGCCATCGCAGTCGCCGTGGGTGCGGTGATCGTCATGGCCACGGCGCCCGCCGCAGAGCGCAAGGCCCGGGACGATGTGCGGCCGATCGAGCCCGCCACCACTACTGCTGGCAGCGCTGTCGACTCCGCTGTCGGCACTCCCGCCAACACCGCTGTCGGCATCTCCGCGAGCAGCACCATCGGCGCGGCGCGGGTCTGCATCCTCACGGGCAGCCTCCTGATGGCATCCGCCGCGGCGCTCGGGGTGCTCTACGCCGGCTGACCGCCCACGGCCTCAGCCTGCCGCGCGGCGGACGAGCTCCCGCAGCCGTGCCTCGACGTCGTCGGTGATGCCGAGCACTGCAAACGAGGTCGGCCAGAAGACTCCGTCGTCCAGGAGCGCGTCCTCGTTGAAGCCGATCGACGCGTACCGCTCCCCGAACTTCGAGGCGGGGGTGAAGAAGACGACGACCTTGCCGTCGCGCGCGTAGGAGGGGAACCCGTACCAGGTCTTCGGGTCCAGGTGCGGTGCCTCCTCCACGACGATCGTGTGGAGTCGGTTCCCGATCTCGTAGTCCGTCCCCTCGAGCTTGGCGAGCGTATCCGCGCACGCCTTGGCCTCCCGCTTCTTCTTCGCGGTCCCGCTTCCGCCTGCGCCCTCCGCCCGCAGCTCTGCGGCGCGCTCCTTCATCGCGGCGAGCTCCGCATCGCTGAAGCCGCCGTTCTGCGTGCTCTTCTTCCCAGCCATGTCACGATCATTCCACCTGGCCGCCCTCACCGCGACCCCTCTTGCGCCGCAATCACCGCTGTGGTTGATTCGGGGCATCGGCCTCGCAGCCGGCCCCTCCGCGACGAAGGTGTCCCCGTGCTCGACCCTCGCCTCACCGTCCTCCGCACCTTCGCCGCGCGGGAAACCATCGCGGCGACTGCCGAGGCCCTGGGCTACTCGCCCTCCGCGGTCTCCGCACAGCTGCGCGAGTACCAGCGGGCGCTGGGCGTCCGCCTCCTCGTCAAGGACGGCCGGGGACTGCGGCTCACCGCCGCCGGCGCGGAACTCGTCGAACGGACGGACGACCTCGTCGCTCAGTGGGAGGAGATCCACGCTGCGGTCCGCGACGCGGCCGAACGCCTGACACCTGCGATCGTGCGCCTGGGCGGGTTCTCCACGGCGACGGGATCGCTGCTGTCCCCCGTCGCCGCACGCCTCCGCGCGCGTCACGAGGGGCTCGAGGTCCACATCGTCGAGGCGGACCCAGCCCGCTGCGTGGACCTGCTCACGGCCGACCGGCTGGACATCGCGGTGATCGTCGCGATGCAGATGACGCACGAGCTCGATGAGCGGAGGATCGAGCAGATCCCGCTCCTCGACGATCCGCTGGACGTGCTCGTTCCCGCCGATCATCCGCTGTCGGGACGAGAGTCCGCGGGTCTCGACGAACTGGGCGGGGATCCGTGGATCACGGATCGACCGGGCACCCCGTACCGGGCACTGTTCGTCACGGCGTTCGCGGCCGCCGGCGCCACCCCTCGAGTCGTCCACCAGGTCTCCGACTGGGGCTCGCAGGAATCGCTGGTGAGCGATGGGCTGGGCGTCGCGTTCATCCCCCGTCTGATGCGGCTGAGCGGAGATGCGCGAGCCGTCCGCGTCCCCCTGCACGGCCCGTCGGCTCCCAGCCGCCGGATCCTCGCGATCATGCGCCGCGGTGCGAGCTCGCACTCGCTCTTCGCCGAGGCGCTGACCGAGCTGCGCTCCGCCGCCGAGGCCACCCGCGCCCCCGACTGAGCCCGCACCTCCCAGCATCCGGCCCGCCCACCAGGGCGGCCACGCCCGCGGAATGGGCGACGTCAGAGTCCGCGGCCACGCCCGCGCAGGGGCGACGTCGGATTCTCAGAGGACAGCCCGGACCGCGGTCTCGAAGTGCTGGACGTGCTGCCGTGCGAGAGCCTCAGCCGTCTGCTCGTCTCCCGCCAGGATCGACTCCAGGAGCGGGATGTGCTCGCGGATGTGGTCACTCATCACCGGCAGCCGGTCGATGAGGAGGCACCACAGGCGAGTGACGAGCCCGTCCAAGCGCACCAGCGTCTCCTCGAGGTATGGGCCGGACGCTGCCCGGTCCATGATCCGGTGCACGGCCAGATCCAGCTCCATGAGGTCGCGGCGCGACTCCCTGCCCGTCACGGCACGCACTGAGTCGAGCACTGCCGCGAGTGCCGCGGACGATTCACCCCCGCGCACGGAGGCCGCCCGGCGGGCTGCGAGCGGGACCAGCACCCCGCGGATCTCGGAGATCTCCGCGAGGTCCGTGAGATCCACGGCGGAGGCGAAGGTTCCGCGTCGCGGGTAGGTCACGACCAGATGATCCGCCTCGAGTCGCTTCAGCGCTTCCCGCAGCGGGGTGCGGCCCACCCCGATCTCGTCGGCGAGCAGGGATTCGGACAGAGGATCGCCGGGGCTGATGTCGAGGAGGACGAGGCGCTCGCGCAGCACGCGGTACGCCCGGTCCGCCAGAGTCTCGCCGGCGGTTGCCACGTCGGCCGTCATATCTGTCGTCTCCCTGTTTTCGGTCACCGTCATCCCGGCAATCGTCATCCCGACCGTGTCCTCCGAGCCTCCGGCTCCCGGTTCGCGTCGCCCCGGTCCTCGCCCTCGCCCTCGCCCTCGCCCTCGCCCTCACATCCTGCCGCACCTCTTGCGCGTCACGAGGACCTCGTCCTATCATAAACACACAACTGATATATCAGTTGCGGTTCACAATCACAGCCGGCGCGAAGGAGCGCATCCGTGGCCGATCAGCTGCCGGAGCACCCGGCATTCCTCTGGCGGAATCCTGACCCGAAGCCCTCGTACGATGCGGTCATCGTGGGCGGTGGCGGGCACGGCCTCGCGACCGCCTACTACCTTGCGAAGAACCACGGGATGACGAACATCGCCATCCTGGAGCGCGGGTGGCTCGCCGGCGGCAACATGGCCCGCAACACCACGATCATCCGGTCGAACTATCTGTGGGACGAATCGGCGGCGATCTACGAGCACTCGATTCGGCTGTGGGAGCAGCTGCCGGAGGAGCTCGACTACGACTTCCTCTTCTCACAGCGCGGCGTGCTCAACCTCGCCCACACCCTGCAGGACGTGCGGGAGTCCCGACGACGCGTGGGCGCCAACCAGCTCAACGGCGTCGACGCGGAGTTCCTCGATCCCGACCAGGTGAAGGAGGCGTGCCCCATCATCAACGTCTCCGACGACATCCGGTATCCGGTCATGGGCGCCACCTACCAGCCGCGCGCCGGGATCGCGAAGCACGACCACGTCGCATGGGCCTTCGCCCGTGCCATCGACGCGATGGGCGTCGACATCATCCAGAACTGCGAGGTCACGGGCTTCATCAAGGACGGAAACCGGGTCGTCGGAGTGGAGACGGATCGTGGGCGGATCGGTGCGGGGAAGGTCGGCCTCGCGGCGGCGGGACACTCGAGCGTGCTGGCGGAGCGGGCCGGCCTCCGCCTGCCCATCCAGTCCCGCCCCCTTCAAGCGCTCGTGTCCGAGCTCTTCGAACCCGTCCACCCCACCGTCGTCATGTCGAATCACGTGCACGTGTACGTATCGCAGGCGCACAAGGGCGAGCTCGTCCTGGGCGCGGGGGTCGACGCGTACAACGGCTACGGGCAGCGCGGCGGCTTCCATATCATCGAGGATCAGATGGCCGCGGCGGTGGAGCTCTTCCCGATCTTCTCCCGCGCTCACCTGCTGCGGACGTGGGGCGGTGTCGTCGATACGACGTTCGACGCCTCCCCGATCGTCTCCCCCACCTCGATCGACGAGCTCTACGTGAACTGCGGCTGGGGCACGGGCGGCTTCAAGGGGACACCGGGAGCGGGCTACACGTTCGCGCACACGATGGCGACAGGGTCCCCGCACCCTCTGAATGAACCGTTCCTCCTGGACCGGTTCGAGACCGGCCACCTGATCGACGAGCACGGCGCCGCCGGCGTCGCGCACTGACGGACCTCACTGATCCCGCACGCTGACGGACCATTCCCACACCCCTGCCGAACCGCACCGGCACACCCCCGACGAAAGGCCTGACGGTCATGCTCCTCATCGACTGCCCCCACTGCGGGCCCCGGGACGAAGTCGAGTTCCACTACGGAGGCCAAGCGCACGTGCCGTATCCGGAGGATCCCTACGCACTCACAGACCGCGAGTGGGCCGAGTTCCTCTTCTACCGCGACAACCCGCGCGGGCCGTTCGCGGAACGCTGGCAGCACAGCGTCGGCTGCCGCAAGTGGTTCAACGCGGTCCGTGACACCGCGACCTACGAGTTCCTCGAGGTCTACCCGATGGCGGCGCCGGCGCCCTCCGCAGGGGGCGGCCTGACTGGAAACGGCCCGGTTGGAAGTGGCTCAACTCGAAGTGGCCCGGTTGGAAGCGGCTCAGCTGGAAGCGGCTCGGCATGACTGCAGGACGCGTGGGGCCAGACTGCTCCCCCGGCCACGGCATCGACCGGACCGCACCGATCACCGTCACCGTCGACGGCAGACCGATGGCCGCGTTCGCCGGTGACACGGTGGCGAGCGCCCATATCGCCTCGGGCCGGCTCTCGTGCGGCCCGTCGCTGTACCTCTCCCGCCCCCGCGGCATCGTCGCGGCCGGGGTCGAGGAGCCGAACGCCCTCCTCACGGTCGACGCGAGGACTCCCGGCGGCCCGTCCGAATCGATGCTGCCGGCGACCACCGTCGAGGCGGTGGAAGGGTTGAGCGCCCGCTGGCTGCAGGGCATGGGCGTGCTCGACCCCCTCGGCGATGACGCCTACTACGACAGGAAGTACGTCCACACCGACGTGCTCATCGTGGGCGCCGGCCCAGCGGGGATCGCCGCCGCGCGGGAGGCGGCGAAGACCGGGGCGCGCACAGTGCTCGTGGACGAGCAATCAATGCCCGGCGGGTCCCTGCTGTCCGGCAGGGGCGAGACGGTCGACGGCGTGGACGCCGTGGCGTGGGCACGAACCGCCCTGGAGCGCCTCACCGGACAGCCGGACTTCGCGTACATGCATCGCACCACCGCGATCGGTTCGTACGATGCGAACTACGTCGTGGCCGTCGAGCGGCGCGCGGCGGACGTCGACACCCCTGCCGCGCCCGGCGTGCCGCGGGAGAGGGTGTGGCACATTCGTGCGAAGCGCGTCATCCTGGCGACCGGGGCCCACGAGCGCCCCCTCGTCTTCGCAGACAACGACCGACCGGGTGTCATGCTCGCCGGTGCGGTGCGCACGTATCTGAACCGCTACGCCGTCGCCGCAGGGAAGAACATCATCCTCGCGACGACCGATGACAGCGTCTACGGACTGCTCGAGGATCTCCACTCCGCGGGAATCGCCGTTCCACTCGTCGTCGACTCCCGGCCGGAACCGTCCGCCCGGGCCCGAGCAGCACTCGAGGCGACAGGAGCACGGGGTGCGTTCGGCGCGGCAGTCGTGGGGACCTCGGCGGGTGCGGACGCTTCGACGGAGGTGGGCACCTCGGAAGGGGTGGGAACCTCGGCGGACGGACAGGCAGACGCCGGAGACGAGGGCAGGGTCACGGCGGTCTCGTTCGCACCTGTGGACGAGTTCGGGCGCCCCAGCGGTGACGTCGAGACCGCCGCGGCCGACACGCTCGCGGTCTCCGGCGGTCACTCCCCCGTCCTCCACCTCCACACCCAACGACAGGGCCGTGTCCACTGGGACGAGTCACTCGCGGCCTTCGTGCCCGAAGCTCCGGTGGCCGGGCAGGCCGTCGTCGGCTCAGCGAACGGGGCGGTCAGCCTCGGTGTGGCGCTCGAGCAGGGTGCGCACGCAGGCCATTCGGCGGCCGCGGAGACCGGGGCGCGGGGGCCGCTCGTGGTGCCCACGGCCTCGGCTGTGGCACCCGGGCCCGTGCGCCCGCTCTGGCTCATCGCCGCGCCCCACGGGTCCGCTGCGCCGGGATCTCCCGACCGGGACGGTGGCCCCGGAGAAAGTGACCTCGGAGAGAGCGCCGCCAGCGACGGCCGCTCTGGGGTCGGTGACTCCAGAGACGACCGTCCTGGGACCAGTGACGACGAAGACGATGACGCGGCTTTCGCACCCGAACGGTGGTCGACCCACTTCGTCGACCTCCAGCGGGACCAGACCGTCGCGGACGTCCTCCGCGCGATCGGCGCGGGGATGCGGTCGGTCGAGCACATCAAGAGATACACGTCGATCTCGACCGCCGGCGACCAGGGCAAGACGAGCAGCGTGAACGCCATGGGCGTCATCGCCTCACTCCTGGAGGACGCGGACCCCGCGTCGGTGGGGACGTCGACGAACCGGCCGCCGTATACGCCCGTGGCCTTCGCAGCTCTGGCAGGCAGGCGCCGCGGCGAACTGTACGAGCCCGCGCGGGTGACGAACATCCACCCGTGGCACGTGGCCCACGGCGCGGAGTTCGAGGATGTGGGCCAGTGGAAGCGCCCCCGATACTTCCCCCGGACGGACGAGGACATGGATGCCGCGGTGCTGCGCGAATGCGCGGCGGTGCGGACCACTGTCGGGTTCCAGGACGTGTCCACCCTGGGGAAGATCGAGATCCGCGGGACGGATGCCCCGGAGTTCCTCAACCGGATCTACACCAACGGCTTCGCGAAGCTGCCGGTGGGCAGGGGACGCTACGGACTCATGTGCGGAGCGGACGGGATGCTGTTCGACGACGGCGTGACCATGCGGCTGGCTGAGGACCGCTTCCTCATGACGACGACCACCGGCGGTGCGGCGGGTGTGCTCGACTGGCTCGAGGAGTGGCACCAGACGGAGTGGCCGCACATGGACGTGTTCTTCACGTCCGTGACGGAGCAGTGGAACACGATCGCAGTCGCCGGACCCCGATCGCGGGACGTCGTCGCGAAGATCGCACCCGACATCGACGTGTCGAACGAGGCGTTCGGCTTCATGGAGTTCCGGGAGGCGCAGCTGTCGAACGGCATCCCCGCCCGCATCTGCCGCATCTCGTTCTCCGGGGAGCTCGCCTTCGAGGTCAATGTCTCCGCCTTCTACGGGCTGGCCGCGTGGGAGCTGGTGGCCGAGGCCGGCGAGGAATTCGACATCACCCCCTACGGCACGGAGACGATGCACGTGCTGCGCGCGGAGAAGGGCCTCGTCATCATCGGCCAGGACACCGACGGCACCGTCACCCCGCACGACGCCGGCATGGGCTGGGCGGTGTCGAGGCTCAAGGACTTCATCGGCAAGCGGTCCTTCCAGCGCGCGGACACCGTCCGGCCGGATCGCAAGCACTTCGTGGGCGTCCTGCCGGTCGACGGGGTGACCCGGCTGGACGAAGGTGCACAGCTGATCGCCGCAGGGACCCCGGTGACGCCGGAGGCGGGGCCCGTGCCCATGATCGGGCACGTCACCTCCTCCTACGTGTCCGCGGAGCTGGGCCGACCCTTCGGCCTGGCACTCGTGGAGAACGGCTTCAACCGGATGGGTGAGATCGTGCAGTCGCCGGTGGACGGGACGCTCGTCGACGTCGAGATCACCTCCTCCGTCTTCATCGACCCGGAAGGGAAGCGCCGAGATGGCTGATCCACACACACCCGCGCCGAGGCCGGAGCCCGTGCACCTGCGCCGTTCGCCGGCACACGGAGCAGCCGCGGAGATGGCAGCGGCGTCCGTCGCAGGACCGCCCGGCGTGATGCTGCGCGAGATCGCATTCGCCCCACAGCTGGGGGTCCGCACAGTCCCCGGCAGTGCGAGCGCCTCCCGCATCGAACGCGCTCTGGGAGTGAGCCTGCCGAGCAGTGTCGGGGAGACGACCGGCGATCCGGATGCGCTGCACTGCGTGTGGATCTCACCCGATGAGTTCCTCACGATCGACGTGTCGCGCACGCAGGAGCACGGGGAGGCCGGCGCAGTCGCCGCAGCGCTGGATGACGATCGACCAGGGGCAGGGCGGGTGCCCGGACAGGTCGTGGACCTGTCCGGCAATCGCGCGATCCTGGAACTGACCGGGCCCAGCGCGCGAGCGGTGCTCGAGAAGGGCTGCCACGTCGATCTCCATCCGCGGGCGTTCCCCGTGGGACATGCGGTGTCGACGCTGGTGGGGCCGGTTCCGATGATCGTCCACCGGTCGCACGGGGAGACCTTCCGGCTGCTACCCCGGTCGTCCTTCGCGCAGTACACGGTGCGCTGGCTGATCGACGCGATGCTCGAGTTCCGCACGATCAGGGCGTAGATTCGGCGCCACAGCTGCTCAACCCAGGAGACGAAGATGTCTGCACGCACAGCCAGCGCCCCAGCCCAAGACCTCGACCACGTCGTCACCTTCGCCTGCGCGCAGCGCCGCGGGATCGTCCATGCGCTCACGGGTGTTCTCGTGGAGCACGGCGGGGACATCATCGAGCTCAAGCAGTTCGACGACCCGCTCACGGACCACTTCTTCTCTCGCATCCGCTTCTCGCTCCGGGAGGGGACGGACCTCGAACGTGTGCGCGCGGACTTCGCCGCGCTCAGTGGTGAGTTCGACGCTGAGTGGTCGTTTCGCCCGACCGAGCAGAAGCAGCGTGTCCTCGTCATGGTGTCGAAGTTCGGCCACTGCCTGAACGACCTGCTCTATCGCGCGCGGATGGGCGAGCTGAATGCGGAGATCGTCGCGGTCGTCTCGAACCATCCCGATCATCGTCAGACCGTCGAATGGCACGGCATCCCCTTCTTCCACGTGCCCGTCACGAAGAACACGAAGCCGGAGGCGGAATCGAAGCTGCTAGACCTCGTCGACAGGTTCGACGTCGACCTGGTGGTGCTGGCCCGATACATGCAGATCCTCTCCGACGAGCTCTCGCGCGCTCTGACAGGCAGGGCGATCAACATCCACCATTCGTTCCTGCCATCGTTCAAGGGTGCGAAGCCGTACCACCAGGCCTACGCGCGTGGCGTGAAGACGGTGGGCGCGACAGCCCACTACGTGAACGACGAACTGGACGAGGGGCCGATCATCACGCAGCAGGTCATCGAGGTAGATCACACGTTCGGACCGGAGGATCTGGTCGCGGCCGGCCGTGACTCGGAGAACAAGGCGCTGGCTGATGCGGTGAAGTGGCACTGCGATTCACGGGTCTTCCTCAACGGCGATCGGACCGTGATACTCAGGTGAGCGAACCTCTGCTGTGACGGATCAGGCGGGCACGTCTGCCGCGGACGTTCTGCGTGTTCAGTCGCGGACGCGGCGCCTCCGTCTGTCGCAGGCAGTCTGCGTGCTCAGCCGCTGAGCGGGAGTTCTGGAGGCAGGCCCAGGAGCACTACCCGGAATCGCGAGTGGAACAGCGTCCGTCTCCGCGGGTCGACGGCGCGTGGGGGAAGCCACCCGGGCAGCCCTCGTCGGAACACCGATTCCCAACCGGAGCGCTCGAACCAGCGGTGGTGGAACGGGCAGACCAGGGTGAGATTGTCGATCTCCGTCTTCCCGCCGCGGGCGTAGGCGACGATGTGGTGGGCTTCGCACCATTCGGCGGGAGCATCGCAGTCGGGGAACGTGCAGCCCTGATCGCGAGCCGCCAGGACCGCCATCTGACTGCGGGTGGCGAAGCGGCCCTGCGAACGGACTTCAACGGTCCGACCCCCGCCGTCAGCCAGGTGCAGGAACATCTGAGCGGCGTTCGACCATTCCTCCAGAGCATCGAGAGTCACTGGCCCGCCGGCGTGAGTGCTGAGTGTGGATCCTGGTGTGGTGAGCTCCGCCGCGCTGGCGGTGACGACGAGTGCATGGTCAGCACCGTGGAGGACGCGCTCGCGGGCAACGCTGCGCAGCAGGAAGGCGAAGCGGTCGTGACGAGCCAGTCCCGGTGAGTCTGATTCCCTGAGCTGCGCGAAGCTCCCACTCCGCCGGCCATCGTCGAGCACACTTCCGCCCTGACCTCCGCCCTGACCCTCCTCTGGCACATCCCCACCCGGCGGCGCACCGCTGCGGGGCGGGCAGATACCGGAGCCATCAGCATCGAACGTCGGTCCGCGACCGAGGATCTTCTCCCACACCGTCGATTCCGCGACGTCGGTGCCATCGGCGCGGACTCGGTCACGCAGGGACTGCACTTCTCGTGCGATCAGCTCCCGCAGGAAGACGGGCCAGCCATCGTTTTTCATGAGGAACTGCGGCTCGTCGTCGACGGCTGTGTAATTCGTCCCGTCGATCGCGACTCGCCCATCGGCATGGACCACGACCCGCGTGGCCTCCCAGACGGCTTCGCGCGGGATGTTCGGTATCGGCACGCCCTCGTCGTCCGTCGCAGACGTCACCGAGTACTCGTGATCGTCCCCGGGCGTTCGATTCGCCGAGTCGGGCAGTCCACTCGCCGAGTCGGGCACTCCGGTCGCTGGATCCCGCTCCTGGGTCGCAGAGGGGTCGTCGTTGCACTCCCGGTGAGGACGCACATCGACAGGAACATCGGTGTCCTTCATGCGGTGGTACAGAAGAGCGTGCAGGGTCGTCCCCGATGGGCAGTCGAGGAGCCCCGACAGGCGCCAGTCCCCGTTGCGCTGCTGGGACAGATTGACCCTGTACCGATGAGGATCGGTCTCGAACTTCGGAAGAGTCCCATCCGGATCCACATGACTGATGATCCGCTGGGTGAGCTTCGGCAGTTCCTTCAGCCGCACCGTCGGAGCCAGCTCGACGAGCGTCTTCTCCACCCTGTCCGCATACTTCGCTCGCGCCGACGGCGGCAGATCATCAACGGCGTCGCACAGCGCCCGCGCTTCGTCGGCACTGATGCGCCCGTCCGCGAAGTTGTCCGCGATCACCGGCCTCACCGGAGCCAGTGCCTCGCCGGTCTCGGAGATGCGGCCCGCCACGTACTCGCACAGCTGTGTCCGACGCCGAGCCTCCTGCGGCGTGATGCGGAATTCCCCGGCCAGCAGCGCCTCCGTCGTCCGATAGCCGTGCATCGCGCTGTCGCCGATCCGCTTGTATCTCGCCACGAGATCGGTGCTGAGGGAGTCCACCAGCCGCCGGACCACTTCGAGGGACCGCACCGCCGCCAGCACCTCCGGTGCTCCCAGCGACCCGTGCGAGCCGGTCTCACGCACCGCACGACCCACGTCGAGGAGCTCGACGAATCCCGGCGCCCTGCTCTCGAGAAGTTCCTGATCCGCGGAGTTGAAGGGGACGCGGAACGCCGGTTCATCGACAGTCCCATCAGGACTCTGCGACGTCGCCATGGCCACCTCCTCTGCCCCAGATGAACAACCCTGTTCTACCTGTCTTTCGAACAGTCTATTCGAAAGATTCAGAGAATGCCATAGTCTATTCGAACATTCGCGATCTTCTAGCGTCGGATGCGACTCATCCCTGCGTCGTAGACCGGCTCGGCCAGGACCTCGGCGCCGTGGACTCGGCCGAACCGCATGATCTCCAGCGGCGTCCCCGGTTCCGCGCGCTCCTCAGCCACCCACGCGAGCCCGATGACCTGGCCGGTGACGTAGCCGAAATCGGCGCTCGTGACCCAGCCGACGACCTCGGTACCGGCAAAGACGGGCGATCCGGCCTCCGGGCGGCCCGCATCCATCCGCATCCCGAAGGCTGCGAGCCTCCGCCCGCGCGAGGGCTGCCGCACAAGCGCGTCGCGGCCGATGAACCCACCGTCCTTCTCCATGCGCACGGCGAAGCCCAGACCCGCATCCTCCGGGGTGTCCTCCCTCGTCATGTCCGAGCCCCACGCGCGGTAGCCCTTCTCCAGCCGCAGGCTCGAGAAGGCCGCGCGCCCACCGGGCACGATCCCGTGCGGCGCCCCCGCGTCCATGAGCGCGTCCCAGAGGCGCAGCCCGTGGGCGGCCTCCGTGTACAGCTCCCACCCGAGTTCGCCCACATAGCTCACCCGCAGCGCGAGCACCGGCACCCCGGCCACCCGGATCCGCGCGGCGCGGAAGTAGCGCAGGCCCTCATGGCTGATGTCGCCCTCCGTGATCGGCTCCAGCACGTCCCGCGCCCGAGGCCCCCACAGGCCCACGCAGCACGTCGACGTCGTGATGTCGTCGAGCACGACGGTGCCGGATTCCGGCAGCAGTCGCGTGAGCCGGTCCAGGTCGAGCGGCCCGTTCGCCCCGATCATGTACTCCTCGCCGCCCAGACTGGTGACCGTGACATCGGAGAGGATCCCGCCCGTCTCATCGAGCATGAGCGAATAGGTGACCGCGCCCGGCAGCTTGCCCACCTTGTTCGTGTTGAGACGCTCGAGCCATGCGGTCGCCCCTGCGCCGCGCACCCGATAGCGCGTCAGTGACGTCATGTCGTAGGCGGCGACGCGGTTGCGGGTCGCCCAGGCCTCGGCTGCCGCGATGGGTGACCAGTTCACCTGGTCCCACGCATCGCGACGCGGCACGACCACGGGGACAGTGTCGCCGCCGCCCTCGGCCACACCACCCGGGACGGCCGGATCCTCCAGCGCCGTCGTCGCCGCAGCCGCCGCACCGAACGCCTTCACCGCCCGCGTCCGGAACTCCGGGTCGCTGAAGAGCTTCGCATTCTCCCCGTGCCACAGTGCCCGCTCCCAGCCGTTCGCCTCGTCGAAGTATCCGCCCGCGTCCTGGATCCGGGTGTGAAACGGGCTCGTCTTCAGTCCGCGCGTGACCACGGTCCCCTGGTGCGGGAAGGACACGTCGTAGACCTCGTCGTACGCCTCCGCCGCGCGTTCCCGGATCCACTGGTCACTCAGCAGCGCGGGATCGAAGCGTGCGGCATCGAGCTCCTGAGTCGCGACACCGGGGTCCCCGGTGAGCATCCAGTCGGCCAGCACCTCGGCACAGCCCGCCGAAGCCGTCACCCAGATCGCCTGCGCGGCCCAGAACCCGTCGAGCCGCGGCGAGGGCCCGAGCATCGGCCCGCCGTCGGGGGTGAAGGAGAAGACGCCGTTGAACTCGCCCTCCAGCGGCAGATCGGCGATCGCCGGGAGCAGACGAGCCGCCTCCGCACGGCAGAACTCGAAGTCCTCGCGGGTGAAGGCACGCTTCGCGGGCTCCTGACCCGATGCCAGCATGTGCGCGGTGTCGGTGAGATCCTCCGGCGCCAGCGGGATGGGCCTGTGCTCATACGCCCCGATCCCGATCCTGGTGCCGAACTCGCGCATGTACAGTCCCGCGCCCTGGTGCCGGATCATGGGACGCCCCGCCTGGTCGTCGCCCAGCGGCGAGCCGTCCGGGGCGGTTCCGGGCAGGTCCGGGACGGGCGCGGTCCACGCGTACCCGTGCTCCATCGGGTGCATCGGCAGGCGCAGGCCGCCCAGCTCCCCCAGCAGGTGCCCCCAGATGCCGCCGGTCGCGACGACGACGTCGGCCGGGATCGTGCGGCGGCTCGGGCTGGTCGAGTCGACCGCGGCCGAGGTCCCGCCCGCCGGCACCTCGGCGGCTTCCGCCCCAGCCCCACCCGTCGGCACGGTCGCGTCCTCGACGACGACCCCCGTCACGCGGCCGTTCTCCGTTTCGACGTCGACGACGCGCGTGAGGCCGATCGCCTCGGCACCACCTTCCTCCGCACGTGCCAGCTGATGTTCGACTGCGCGCTTCGAGTGGACGATCCCGTCGGTGGGCGTGTGGAGTGCACCGATGATCTGCGAGGTGTCGAGGCCGGGCCACAGCTCCGCGACGCGGGCGGGCTCGATGAGCTCCGCCGGCACGCCCCAGGCGAGCGCATAGCCGTATCGCCTCCGCAGCTCGGCGAGCTGCCCCTCCGTCGTCGCGACCTCGAGCCCTCCGATGCGGTCGAGGACGCGCCTGCCGTCGACCTCGAGCCCGTCCAGTTTGGCGAGGGTCCTCTGCGCCAGACCGCACATGACCCTGGAGCCGTTGACCTGGAACACGAAGCCCGGTGCGTGCGAGGACGAACCGCCGGTGACGGGCAGCGGCCCCTGGTCGAGGACGGTGACGCGGGTGCAGCCTCGCGTCACCAGTTCGTCCGCGAGCGCCGCGCCCACGACGCCCGCGCCGATGATGACGATGCGTGAGGACGGGTCGATCGCCCCGGGCGGTCGCGCGCTCACACGATCGGGAAGCGTCGTGGCAGCGCTGCTCGCGATGGTTCTGGGGACGGTGCCGGTCATGGCGTCTCCTGCATGCGGTGGTGTGGGGAGGGTGTGGTGAAGGGTGTGGTGAAGGGTGTGGTGAAGGGTGTGGTGAAGGGTGTGGTGACGGAGGTGGAGGAGCGTGTCGCGAGTCGTCGTCGACTCATTCGATGTTGCGCATCGCGCAACGCACGCGTATGGTGCAACCATTCAAGCGTGTGACACCCACCACGTCAAGGGTGCGGACGACCTGCCTCGAGCACCGCAGAACAGCCGAAGGGGACGCATGGGGATTCAGTCCATCGACCGAGCCGTCGAAGCGCTCGAAGCGCTTGCCGTCACCGGCACTGCGAGCGTCGGCCAGGTCGCAGACCGGCTGGGCGTCCACAAGTCGACGGCATCGCGGATCCTCGCCTCACTCGCCGCCCACGGGCTCGTCGAGCAGCGGGACGCGGGCGGCGCATACTCCTTGGGGTTCGGCCTGGTGCGCCTGGCGAGCGCGGTGACCAGCAGACTCGACTTCTCTCAGATCGCCCAGCGGCTCTGCGACCGGGTGGCGGAGGACCTGAGCCTCACCGCCAACGTCGCCGTGCTCGACGACGTGCACGCCGTGAACGTGTCGCAGGCCGTCGGCACGGGGCTGCTCGCGCCTCGGCACTACGTGGGTCTGCGGACACCGGGGCATGCGACCAGCTCCGGGAAGCTGCTGCTCGCGCACAGCGAATCCGCGAGGCGGACCATCGCCTCCCGCACACTCGACGCGCACACGGACCGGACGATCACGCGCAGCGACGCGCTGGAAGCAGAGCTCGGACGGGTCCGCACGCAGGACTGGGCAGCGTCGAACGAGGAGTGGGAGCAGCACATCACCGCCGTCGCCGTGCCCCTGCGCCTGCCCGATGGAACGGTCGAAGCCGCGCTCACCGTCACCGGCCCCACCCACAGCCTCCCGCCCGAGGCCTTCGCGCGGACGGCGCAGCGGATGCGCGAGCTGGCCACGGCCTCGGGCCGGTGGTCGTGAGGCAGGACCTCGGTCCTGCAGCCCCGACCCGACCGGCACCGCGGACGCTCTATGCTCAACTGCAGCTGACGACTCTGCTCCGAAGGGGCTTAGATGACCGATCCCTCCCATCCACCTGTCGAGGACCCCGCGACTGACCCCGCGACCGCTCCCGCAACCGGTCCCGCGAACGGTCCCGCGAACGGCCCCGCGCTCGCACCCCGGCGACGCCGCCGGATCCATCCCGCCTGGTGGGTGGCGGCCGTCGCGTTCCTCGCACTCTTCGCGGCCGCAGGGTTCCGCGGCGCTCCCGGTGCCCTCATGGTGCCGCTGCACGAGGACTTCGGCTGGTCGATGAGCATCATGTCGATCGCGGTGAGCATCAACCTCGTCCTCTACGGCCTGGTCGCACCCTTCGCCGCCGCGCTCATGGACCGGTTCGGGCTCCGCCGCGTCATCTCCTCCGCACTCGTCCTGATCGCCGTAGGCGCTGGCGGCAGCGTCGCGATGACGGCCTCGTGGCACCTGCTGATCTTCTGGGGACTCCTGATCGGCGCGGGCACCGGTGCGATGGCGCTCGTGTTCGCGGCGACGATCGCCGAACGGTGGTTCGTGAAGCGCCGGGGACTGGTCATGGGCGCGCTCACCGCCGGCGCCGCCACGGGGCAGCTGGTGATCCTCCCTCCCGTCGCGGCTCTTGCGGAGACGATCGGCTGGCGACCCGCATCGCTCGTCATCGCAGGAGTGGCGCTGATCGCCGTGCCGCTGGTCGCACTCGTGCTGCGCGACTACCCCGAGGACCGCGGCGTCATGCCGTACGGAGCGGATCCCGCGACATACACAGCACCGGTCCGCACGACCGGCGGTGCGATGAAGCGCGCGATCGACAGCCTCCGGTACGCAGCCTGCCACAGGACCTTCTGGGCGCTCGCGATCGCCTTCGCCATCTGCGGTGCGACGACGAACGGGCTGATCGGGATCCACTTCATCCCGTCGGCCCACGACCACGGCATGGCTGCGACGACCGCCGCGGGACTGCTCGCCGTCGTGGGAGTCTTCGACATCATTGGCACCGTGGCCTCCGGCTGGCTCACCGACAGGTTCGATCCGCGGATCCTGTTGCTGCTCTACTACGGATTCCGAGGCGTGGGGCTGCTGCTCCTCCCCTGGCTGCTGTCCGACAGCGTTCACCCGAGCATGCTGCTGTTCATCATCATCTACGGCCTGGACTGGGTTGCGACCGTCCCGCCCACCGTCGCCCTGTGCCGCGAGTTCTTCGGCGAGCGCGGGACGATCGTGTTCGGCTGGGTGTTCGCCTCCCATCAGATCGGCGCGGCGGCGGCCGCGGCGGGCGCCGGAGTGATCCGCGACGTGTTCGGCACGTACACCTACGCGTGGTGGGGAGGCGCTGCGATGTGTGCGATCGCCGCAGTCCTCTCACTCATGACGCGGACGAAACGTCGTGGCGCCGATCGGGATGTCGTCGCATCATCGGCTCGGTGATGAGATCCTGAGCGGGTGCGCACACGCAGCCCCCTCACCCGATCCGCCGTGCCCGCGGCGGCGATCCTCGCCCTCACCGTCCTCTCCGGGTGCATGAGCGCAGGTGAGCGCCCGACCGCGAGCCCCGGCCCGAGCGATCACCCGACCGATGGACCGGCACTGTCCACCGCCTCGGCCGCGGCCACGACGGACCCGTCCGTCGATCAGGAGCCCACGCCGTCCGGCGCGCCCACCACGTCGGCTCCCACTCCGCTGCCCACCGATGTCCCGGCAGCAGGCAGCGGCGACTGGGACACCGCCACGGCGGGATCGGAGGCCACGGGCGACGGCACGCCCTTCGACGTCGCCGTGCGGGTCGAGTCGAACCTGCCCGTCGACGTGGATGAGGCATCCGCGTTCATCATGGAGACGCTCCGCGACGAGCGGGGGTGGCAGGAACTCGACGGCGTCGCCTTCGGCCTCGTGACGGATGCGGACAGCGCGGACGCCGTGATCAGCGTCGCCTCGCCGAACACGACGGACCAGATGTGCGCGCCGCTCATCACCAACGGTGAGCTGTCGTGCCGCAGCGGCCGCGACGTCATCCTCAACGCGAAGCGGTGGGTGTCCGCGACGGACGAGTTCGACTCGCTGACCCAGTACCGCCAGTACCTCATCAACCACGAGGTCGGACACGCGTTGGGGCACGGCCACGAGAACTGTCCGGGGACGGGCGAGACCGCACCGCTCATGCAGCAGCAGACGAAGGGGCTGCAGGGGTGCGAGCCCAACGCCTGGCCGTCGGCCGGGTGAGGCTCGCCCGCTGTTCGCCCGCTCACGTGAACGTCACGACCGTCTTCCCCCGCGCATGACCGGACTCGACCCGCTCGACCGCCCGTGCTGCCTCGGCGAACGGCACGACGTCGTCCACGACGACCTCGAGCCTCCCGTCGGCCACCAGCGAGGCGAGCGCGCCGAAGACCTCGGTCGTCCGTCGCCGGACGACCCCTGAACCACCCGCGGCCGAGGCCCCCGCCGGGTCCGCGACACTGCGCACCCGGGTGCCCGCCAGCAGGCTGAGCGCGCCCGCGAGCGCGTCGCCGCCCACGCAGTCGAGGAGCGCATCGACCGGCCGCTCCCCCGGTCCGGGCTCGACCTCAGATCCGAGTCCGGCTCCTCCTGCAGCCCCACCACCGGCCACGGCTGCGCGGACGCGCTCCTCCCATCCGGATCCGGACGCGACGTGCTCGACACCGAGCCCCTCCAGCAGATCCCGTTTGGCCGCACTCGCGACGGCGATCACGCGCGCCCCGGCCAGGCGTGCGAGTTGGACCGCGTGGACGCCCACGCCGCCGCCCGCTCCGAGGACCAGGACCGTGTCTCCGTCTCCGCACGCGAGCTCAGCGATCGCATCGTTCGCGGTACCGACGGCCACAGGAATGCAGGCCGCGCGCACGGCGTCGAGGCCCGCGGGAACGCGGACCGCGCTCGAGGCATCGAGCAGGGCTGTCTCTGCGAACGCCCCGGTCCCGGGCGCACAGGAGCCGAACACGCGGTCACCGACGGCGATCCGATCCGACGCACCAGGCCCCACCTCGATGACGTCACCACACGCTTCACGGCCCATCGCCATCGGGAACTCGACCGGGAAGCCGCTCTGACGGGCGCCGGAGCGCACCTTGATGTCCGCCGGATTCACCCCGGCCGTGACAGTGCGGATCCTCACGCACCCGTCCTGCATCGTGGGTTCCTCCACCTCGTGGAAGCGCTGGACCTCGGGCCCGCCGTAGTCGTCGAAGCCGTAGATGCGCATGGATCCCCTCTCGTCTCCGCGCAGACGTGTGCTCGTGTGCTCACAGTGAGACGTGTGCTCGTAATGAGACGCGTGCTCGTGCTGACCTGCGCACATCAGTCTCTCCTGCGGACGCGCGCACGACCAGCGGCGTCCACCCTCCGAGCTGTCTGCGGACACACAGGCGGACACACAGTCGGAGCACCTATTCTGAGGTGTCCCGTCAGAGTGCGAGGAGCCCGACCCCGATGCCCGTCACGTTCGCTCATCCCCTTGCGGTCGCGCCCCTCGCCTGGCTGGGGCTGCCGCTCGGCGCCCTCGTCATCGGCACTGTCGTCCCCGACGTGCCGCTCTTCGCCCGTGCCGTTCCGGGCCTCGACGTCATGGGGCTCCTCATCGACGCTCCGGCTCTGCCGACCATGTTCGACCAGTACGAGTTCCTCCACTCGCTGACGGGCCTCGTGACGGTCGACCTCCTCATCGGACTGCTCCTTCTGGCCCTCTGGTGGCTGCTCCTGCGCCCCGCCTACAGAGACGCGCTGCCGAGGTCCCTGCGCGATCGGACGCATGATTCGCCGACGGGGATCCGGCCGTGGCTGCTCGCCCTGCCCGCCCTACTCGTCGGCTCGCTCACGCACCTCGCCTGGGACCAGCTCGCGGATGAGGGCGCCGCGGTCTCGCAGCAGATCAGTGCTCTGCAGGGGTCGATCGCCGGCTACTCCTACAGCCTGCTGCTCCAGTACGCATCCAGCCTGCTGGGGGCGATCGGCGTCCTCATCTGGCTGTACCTGCGCGTGTCGCGCCGGGACGCGCGTGCGGTCCCGCAGCGTCATCCCGAGCTCGCCGCCTGGATGTTCGCGGTCCCCGCCCTCGTCGCAGGCGTCGGGTCTGCGACGGTCCTCTACGGCGCGGCCCGGGCCTCCTCCGCAGAGACCCGGACAGCCGTCGGATTCTCCCTGCACGACTTCGCGTTCGACGCCCTCACGACGACCGTCGCGTACGCCGCCTGCGCGGCGATCGCCATGGCGATCGTGCACCGCCTCAGCCGCGGACGGCGAGGGCGAACGGAAGAACGCCCTCCGCACCGGCCAGCCTCAGCTCCCGAGCACACACTGTGAGCGTCCAGCGGGAGACGACCATGTCATCGACGAGCAGGACCGCGCGCCCGCGCACCTGATCGGCCTGCTCGGGCGACAGCGCGAAGGCGTTGTGCACCTCTTTGAGCCGGAAGGCGCTGTTGACGTCCGGCCCGCCGTGGTCATGGACCAGCTGCAGGTCCCCCAGGTCCTCGAGCTTGCCCGCGGCCGCCAGATTCGCCGCGAGTGAGCGGACCGTCTGGGGACGGCGCGAACTGGGGACCGCGATGATCGCGTCGGGGCGGCGCTCCCAGTTCCACTGCTGCAGTGTCTGCACGCACAGCGCACCGATGTCATCGGGCACGGGACCGTCCCCGGCTGCCGGAGCGAGGAACTCCCGCAGCCGCTGGCCGGGGCCCAGGTCCGTGAGGCGCGCGACCGCACGCCCCTCCTCCGCACGCTCCTCGACCGGGATGCGGCCGGAGAGCGTGACGCCCAGATTGGCCATCCCCGACGGCCACTGGCCCCGTGGGTCGAGGGGGATGCCGACGGAGGACAGCACCTGCCGAGCCTGATGGCGCGCCTCATCGCTCACGGAGTCGTCCCACCACTGCGCGTCGCAGTTGTCGCAGCGTCCGCAGTCCTGCGGGTCCGGGTCATCGAGCGCGTCGACGAGGTACCGCATGCGGCAGCCCGACGTCGTCTCGTACTCCAGCATCGACTGCGCCTCCGCGCGCCGCACCTCCGCCACGTGGCGGTAGCGCTCACCGTCGTAGCTCCATCCGACTCCCGTCGAGCTGTAGCCGCCGCGCACGCGCTGGACCGCGCCGTCGACGCTCAGGGTCTTGAGCAGCAGCTCGAGGCGGCCGCGCCTCACCCCCACCCGGGTCTCCAGCGCGGGGACGGACAGCGTCCCCTCCGTGTCCAGAGCGGAGAGCACCCCCTGTGCGTCCTCCTCAGAGGGCATCGAGGCGGTCGCGAAGTACTCCCAGATGTCGGAGTCCTCGTTGCCGGGCATCAGGAGCACGTCCGCGGACGACGTCGCGCGCCCTGCACGCCCGACCTGCTGGTAGTACGCGACGGGCGAGGACGGGGCACCCATGTGGATGACGAACCCCAGGTCCGGCTTGTCGAAGCCCATCCCCAGTGCCGAGGTCGCCACCAGCGCCTTCACCTGATTCTCCTTGAGCGCGACCTCCAGCCTCTCGCGCTCCTCCGTGTCCGTGCCGCCGGTGTAGGTCTCGACGTTCCAGCCCGCGTCCCGCAGCGCGCGCGTGGCGTCCTGCGCCGCCGACACGGTGAGGGTGTAGATGATCCCGGAGCCCCAGAAGTCGCCCAGGTGCTCCGCCAACCAGGCCAGCCGCACCCCGGGCGGCCGCACGGGTGTCACTCCGAGCCGCAGGGACGCCCGCGCGAGCTCTCCGCGGATGACGAGCGTGTCATCGCCCAGCTGCTCCGCGACGTCCGCGACGACCCGCGAATTCGCCGTGGCGGTCGTCGCGAGGACCGGGGTGCCGGGCGGCAGCTCGCGGATCATCGCGCCGATGCGCCGGTAGTCGGGTCTGAAGTCGTGGCCCCAGTCGGAGATGCAGTGCGCCTCGTCCACGACGATCATGCCCACGGAGCCGATCAGGTCCGGCAGCACGGAGTCGCGGAAGGCGGGGTTCGTGAGTCGCTCCGGCGAGACGAGCAGGACGTCGACGCGGCCCGCGGCCAGGTCTTCCCGCACCTCGTCCCATTCCGTCATGTTCGACGAGTTCAGCGTGCGCGCGACCACGCCGGCCCGGGCGGCCGCCGCGACCTGGTCGCGCATGAGCGCCAGCAGCGGGGAGATGATGAGCGAGGGGCCGCGTCCCGCACTGCGCATGAGCTTCGCCGCGATGAAGTACACGGCGGACTTGCCCCAGCCGGTGCGCTGAACGACGAGCGCCCTGCGGCGATCCGCGACGAGTGCTTCGATCGCCTCCGCCTGGCCGTCGCGCAGGCGCGCGTCCGGATTGCCGGTGAGGTCGACCAGGAGTCGCGCGGCCTCCTCCAGAAGTCCGTCCCTGTTCAGTCCGCTGTCCTGCATCTGGCGCCTCCGGTCTTCGCTTCCGTCCGGTACCGGCGGAGATCTCCACCGTATCGGCACTCTAGGTGAGGGGACGGACACAGCCGGTGAGAGGCCCTGACACGAGCACCGGCACGAGCACCGCCACGAGCACCGCCACGAGCACCGACGCGGGCATCGGCACAGGCTCCGGCACAGCACCGTCTCACGCCTCAGACCCGGGGTGTGTCGCACCACACGTCGGTTGCTACACTCGGTCCCACATGTTCCGGGGACGGTGAGATTCCGTACCGGCGGTGACAGTCCGCGACCCGCGTCCTCCCTCACAGGAAGACCGGTTGACTCGGTGGAATTCCGAGACCGACAGTAAAGTCTGGATGGGAGGAACATCGTGAGCGCAGGGCAGTCCTCTCGCGTCACGGGTCGCGCGATCGCACCCTGACCGCACCCTCGCGCAGGCACGCAGCACCCGCCGCGCAGCCACCTCCCATACCCCGGTGTAGAACCCGGGAGGGACGGATGGAACGGTCGGCGGAAGGCCCTTCCCCCACGTCAGTACCGCTCAGCACGCCGCCACAGCTCAGCACTGTGCACGCGGCCATGGATGCCGCCCTCGCAGCCGCGCGACGCGGCGTCCGCGGCGCGAATCCGCTCGTGGGCGCTGCCGTGCTCGCCCCCGACGGCACGATCGTCACCGGCCACCACCGCGGTGCCGGCACACCGCACGCCGAGCCGGACGCGCTGGCCGCCGCGCGCGCCGCAGGAATCGACCTCACCGCCTCGGTCGTCTGCGTCACCCTGGAGCCCTGCACCCACCACGGGCGCACCGGCCCGTGCACTGATCTGCTGATCGAAGCGGGCGTGCCCGAGGTCGTCGTCGCCGTCGCGGATCCCAACCCGTCCGCGGCAGGCGGCTGCGCACGACTGCGCGACGCCGGCGTGACGGTGCGCACCGGTGTGCGGGAGTCCGAGGCCCGCGCGCTCAACGCGCGCTGGCTGCAGGCCGTGGGCGAGCGCCGTCCCTACGTCACGCTCAAGATGGCGCAGAGCCTGGACGGACGGATCGCCGCAGCGGACGGCACGTCGCAGTGGATCACCTCGCCCGCGTCCCGCGAGCGCGTCCACACGCTGCGGGCCCGCGTCGACGCCGTCGTCGTCGGGACAGGGACCGCGCACGCAGACGATCCGCGTCTCACGGCCCGCCCCGCGTCCGAGGCCCCGGGCAGCAACCCGGTCGCGGTCACCCGGCCAGACTCCGGCACCCAGTCAAACCCTCACACCCAGTCGGTCCCAGATACTCAACCGGGCCCCGCCACACAGCCAGTCCCAGTCACCCAGCCGGTCCCGGTCGCCGTCGGGATGCGGGACCTCGCGCCGGATTCGCACCTGGCCCGCGATCCGCGCACCGTGCATCTGCGCACGCGCGATCCGCTCGCAGCGCTGCAGACCCTGCGCGAGCGCGGCCTCGAGCACGTCCTCGTGGAGGGCGGAGCCCATCTCGCCGGCGCTTTCCTCCGCGCAGGAGTCGTCGACGAGCTCGAACTGCACATCGCCCCGATGCTCCTGGGCGACGGCCTGCCCGGCCTCGCGGATCTGGGAGTGTCCACACTCGCCGAGGCCATCCGCTGGATCCCCGACGACACGCCTGCCGGGGTCTCCCCCGTCTCCTCCCCCGACTCCCACCGCGGGAACCCCGACACGATCCTCCGCCTCCGGCCGGCCGAGACACCCGAGCCCACACAGACGCCCGGAGCCACCCCGACGTCCGTTTCCTTCCCGGCCCCGGAAGCAGCCGAGACACCGGAGCCCACACAGACACCCGATCCCACACCTGCACCCGAGCCCACGAAGGGACGCTGAGACATGTTCACCGGAATCATCGAGGAGATGGGCGAGGTCGTCTCGCTCACACCCACTGACGCGGGCTCAGCAGTCCTGACGCTCCGCGCAGGCACCGTGCTGAACGGGTTGCCGGACGGCGGTTCACTCGCCGTCAACGGGGTGTGCCTCACGCAGGCACCGGAGTCTCTGCCCTCCGACGGCGCCGCCCGCTCGCTGACGACCGGCGTCTTCGTCGCCCACGTCATGGGCGAGACGCTCACCCGCACCACCGTGGGCGGACTGCAGTCGGGAGACCCCGTCAACCTCGAGCGCTGCCCTCGCGCGAGCGACCGCCTGGACGGCCACATCGTGCAGGGCCACGTGGACGGCACCGGCCGCGTGCTGGCCCGCGTCGACGAGGGCGACTGGGTCACGCTGCGCATCAGCGTCCCGGCGGACCTCGCGCCGTACACCGCCGAGAAGGGATCGATCGCGCTCGACGGGATCTCCCTCACGCTCTCAGCCGTGAGCCCCGCACCGGGAGGTGAGCCGACCGCCCGGCCGGCCACTGCCTCGGGCGCGGGTCCGTCTGTCGCAGAACCCTCCGACTCGGCCCAGCCCGATCCCGGCCACTGGGTCGAGGTCAGCCTGATCCCCGCGACGCTCGCCGCGACCCGCATGGGCGTGCTCGCAGTCGGCGACGAGGTGAACGTCGAGGTCGACGTCATCGCGAAGTACGCCGCCCGCCTCACGCAGTTCCAGGCGGCCGCGGACCGGACCTCCGCGCACCGAACCTCCGACCCCGCTCACGAAGCCGCCCCCACGAACGAAGCCACACCTGCTCACGAAGGAGACCTGACATGATCCGCCTCGACAGCATCGACGCCGCGCTGGCAGCGCTGCGCGACCGCCGACCCGTCGTCGTCGTCGACGATGAGGACCGGGAGAACGAGGGCGACCTCATCATGCCCGCCGTCGCGATGACGCCGGAGTGGATGGGCTTCATGATCCGGCACACCTCGGGCGTCGTGTGCGCACCCATGCCGGAGGCCCGCGCACGCGCACTCGACCTCCCGCCCATGACACAGGTCAACGAAGACGCGAAGGGCACCGCCTACACGCTCACGTGCGACGCCGCCGCCGGCATCACGACCGGCATCAGCGCCGCCGACCGCACGGTCACCGTGCACACGCTCGCCGCGCAGTCACCGGATCCCACGGCGATCACGCGACCGGGCCACGTGCTGCCCCTCATCGCCCGCGACGGCGGTGTGCGCGAGCGCCCCGGACACACGGAGGCCGGGGTCGAGCTGTGCCGCCTGACCGACAGCGGTGAGGTCGCCGTCATCGCGGAGCTCGTCCATGACGCGGGTCCGATGATGCGAGGCGAGGACCTGCGGACGTTCGCGGACGCCCATGGCCTGCCGCTCGTGTCCATCGCGGATCTCATCGTCCACCTCGACGCGCGGGACGGCGGTGCCGTCACGACCGTCCCGGAGGACGACACCCCCACCGCGCCCGAGGTCGTCGGCACCGAGCCCGTCGCCCTCCCCACTCCGCAGGGCACCTTCCTCACCCGCGCGTGGCGGGAGCTGGACTCGGCGGGACGGTCCGGCATCGAGCACCTCACGCTCGAGGCGGTCGCCCCCGCATCGGCTGGTTCCGCCCCCGCGTCGGCCGGAGCTGCCTCCACAACGGCTGCCGCGGCCTCGTCGCAGGACTCGCCTCTGGTGCGCGTCCACTCCGAGTGCCTCACGGGGGACGCGTTCGGCTCGCACCGCTGCGACTGCGGCGAACAGCTGGAGACGTCGCTCGACCTCATCGCGCAGCACGGCGGCGTGGTCGTCTACGTGCGCGGACACGAGGGCCGGGGCATCGGCCTGTGGGAGAAGATCCGCGCGTACTCGCTGCAGGAGGCCGGTGCGGACACGGTCGACGCGAACCTCCAGCTGGGTCACCCCGAGGACGCCCGTGACTACCGCGCGGCGGCCGCGATCCTCACTGCTCTGGATGTCTCGCGCGTCCGCCTGCTCACGAACAACCCCGCGAAGATCCGGGCGCTCGAGGCCCTGGGGGTCGAGGTCGTCGAGCGGATCCCCGTCGAGACCACGGCCCGCCCCCAGAACGCGCGCTACCTCGATACGAAGCGCACGCGGATGCAGCACCTCCTGGGCGGGAGCACCTCGCCCTCCCCTTCCACGCCCTCCGACCGAAAGGCATCCTGATGGCCCACCACGGCGCCCCCTCCCCCGCACTCACTCCGGCCGATCCGCAGAATCCCGAGGACTCCCTCAGCAGCCTCCGCGCTGTGATCCTCGCCGCCTCCTGGCATGACACCGTCATGGACGGGCTCATCGCAGGCGCCGAGCGCGCAGCCTCGGACGCCGGCATCGACGCGGAGGTCGTCCGCGTGCCCGGCAGCTTCGAGCTGCCAGTCGCCGCGGCGGAACTCGCCGATCGGTACGACGCGGTCGTCGCGCTGGGCGTCGTGATCCGCGGCGGCACGCCGCACTTCGACTACGTGTGCCAGGCGGCGACGGACGGCCTCACCAGGGTGTCGATCGATTCCCGCACCCCGGTGGGATTCGGGCTTCTGACCTGCGATGACGATGCACAGGCGCTCAACCGTGCGGGGCTCGCCGACCGCGGCGACGGCCAGCCGTCCGTCGAGGACAAGGGGTACGAGGCGACCGCCGCCGCACTGCAGACCGCCGCACTGCTCCGCAGCGTTCGCCGCAGCTGAGGCGCCTGTTCGGGGGCCGGGTGGAATCCGCTGCAGTGGACGTGCTCCAGGACTTCTGCGACGATTCCCTCCGGCCTCGCGCCGCCGGCAGGACCACTCTGGTCGTGCACGATCCCGAAGCGCCTGCATCGTCGCGACGATCATTCGTCGAGAGATGCGGGAGAAGGAAGATCCGAGCCGCGTCATGCAAGACACCCCCAATGAACAGAGTACGACCACCATGAGACAGGGTCGTCGGCGTTCCCGCCTCATGCTGTGGATGACGCTGGGCGCCATCGTCATGGTGTCCGCGTACAGCGCGATCTTCCTGGCCCTCATGGACCGCGAGGACCGGCCCTACGACTGGATCGACGCCGTCTACTGGACGATCACCACCATGTCCACACTCGGCTACGGCGACATCACCTTCTCCTCCAGCGCGGGCCGTCTCTTCTCGATGCTGGTCCTCGCCAGCGGGATCCTGCTCATCCTGGTGCTTCTGCCCTTCCTGTTCGTGCAGTTCATCGTGCGGCCCTGGATGGAGCAGCTGGAGAGGGCACGGGCGCCGCGCAGCGTGCCGGAGCACCTGCGCGGACACCTGATCCTGGTCGGCTTCGACGACGTGACCCAGACGCTGATCGCCCGTGCGAAGCGGGCCAGGACACCGGCCGTCGTACTCGTGGAGGATCCTGCGGAGGCCAGCCGCCTCCACGATGAGGGCTACCAGGCGATGGTCGGTCCCCTGGACTCTCCCGCCACGTATCGCAAGGCAGGGGTCGAGCGGGCCGTCATGGTCGTGTCGACGCAGGCCGATACGACGAACACCAACGTCGCGTTCACCGTGAGGCAGGTGAACAAGAGCGCCAAGATCGCGGTGACGGCGGACAAGGACGCCTCGGTCGACGTCTTGGAGCTGGCGGGCGCGGACCATGTCTTCCAGCTCAGCTCGAGCCTCGGGCGCGAACTCGCGAACCGTGCGGTCGGCACCCGCGGCCATGCCCACGTGGTCGGCTCGATCGGACACACGCTCATCGCTGAGGCCGCTGTGCGGGGCACACCCCTGGTCGGCCTCACGCTCGATCAGGTCACGCACCACCTGAAGTGCCCCGCTCGGATCCTCGCGATCATGCAGCGGGGGCGGCTGCGGCCCATGGGACCGGACAGCAGGATCGATGAGAGGGCCGTCCTGATCCTGGCCGGCTCGCGCAGTGAGCTGGACACCTTCAACGACCAGTTCCAGAGTCCCGAAGGCGTGGAGAGTCCCGTGCTGATCCTCGGGGGCGGACGGGTCGGGCGGGCCGTCGCCGGGACGCTCCGCGACTCCCGCGTGCCCACGACGATCGTCGAGAAGGTCCCCGGACGGGCGCCCGCCGGCTTCACCGTCGTCGAAGGGGATGCCTCCGAGATCGAGATCCTGAACGCCGCAGGACTCTCAGCGGCCTCCGCAGTCGTGATCACGACCCATGACGACGATTTCAACGTGTACCTCACCCTCTACTGCCGCCGGCTGCGCCCCGATCTGCAGATCGTCGCCCGCGCGACATCGGAGCGCAACGTGGCGACCCTCTACCGCGCGGGAGCGGACAGTGTCCTGTCCTACGCCACGATCGGCGCCACCGCACTGTGGAACGAGCTCGGCCGTGCCCACCGAGTCGTCATCGCGGAGGGCAACGAGCTGTTCTCGGTTCCCCGCCCGCGTTCACTGGGTGGCGCGGCACTGCGGGACGAGAAGATCCACGATGCGACTGGATGTCACATCGTCGCGGCGATCGACTCCCACGGGACCCTGCACGTCGAGACCGCAGGCATCCCCACCGAAGACCTCACGCACGTGGTGCTGCTGGGCGATCGCCACGCGGAGCGCGCGTTCCGGAACACGTATGCGAAGGGACGCTGAGCGCACGGATCAGGGACAATGGCAGTCATGCCCACCCTGCAGCACCGCTCCCCCGCGGACCACTACACACGGACCGCGCGCGCCGCTGCCCGGACGGTGATGCGGAGCTACTCGACGTCGTTCACGCTCGCGTCCTCCGCCCTGCCGCGCCGCATCCGCACCCACATCGAAGCGCTCTACGCGATGGTGCGGGTGGCGGATGAAGTGGTGGACGGAGCGTGGACGGGTGCCTCGCCCCAGAACGTCATCGGCGAGCTCGACCGGTTCGAGCAGGTCATCGCCCAGGCGGTGGAGCGCGGATTCTCCACGGATCTCGTCGCCCACGCGTTCGCGGCGAGTGCCCGTGCGACGGGCATCGGTCCCGCGCAGTGGGAGCCGTTCTTCGCCTCGATGCGCTCCGACGTACCAGCCGACCAGCCTCCACCCCCACCGAACCAGGACCTACCAACTTTCATCAGACCGCACACCAAAGAAGTTGTGCGGTCTGATGAAAGCTGGTGGGAACAGACTGCTGATAGTCAGTGGGAACAGACGGCACATGCGCGGGCGCTGACCGACGACGAGCTCGCCCGCTACATCCACGGGTCGGCCGAGGTCGTCGGCGAGATGTGCGTGCTCGCCTTCTTCGACGGGGCGCCGCTGCCCCGCGACGCGGAGGAGGCGCTGCTGCCGGGTGCCCGCGCGCTGGGCTCCGCCTTCCAGAAGGTGAACTTCGTCCGCGACCTCGCGCACGACTCCGCGCACCTGCGCCGCGGCTACCTCGTCGCACCGGGCCGCGCGTCGACGGACTTCACGGAGGAGCGGAAGGACCGCCTGGTCTTCGAGGTCTTCGATGAGCTCGCGACGGCCGCCCCGGTCATCGACGAGCTCCCGCGCACCGTCCGCGCGGCTGTGTGGACGGCGTTCGGTGTGTTCGCGGAGCTCAATCACCGCATCGCCATGACCCCGGCGCGACAGGTGGCGCGCCGGCGCGTGCGCGTCCCCGATCCGGTCAAGCTCACGATCGCAGCCCGCGCCGCGAGCGGACGCCCCCGCACCGCCTGGCCCGGGATGCCCGTGGCGTACTCGAGGAGGTCCGCATGAGCCGCGTCATCGTCATCGGGGCCGGCATCTCCGGCCTCGCGACCGCCGCACTCGCCGCCCAGGATGGGCACGACGTCACGGTACTCGAGCGGCTGTCCCAGGTGGGAGGCCGGGCCGCGACGCTCGAGGATGACGGCTTCCTCTTCGACACGGGACCGTCCTGGTACCTCATGCCCGAGGTGTTCGACGCGTTCTTCCGACGGTTCGGCACCACCGCGGAGCAGGAGCTCGACCTCGTCGACCTCACCCCGTCCTACCGCCTGTTCCCCGGCCACGTGCACCCGTCGGCGGCAGCAGAGACATCGAGCACAGCAGACCCGGCGAGCGGAGACCCCGGGCTCCCTGAACCCTTCGACCTCCCCGAGCCCCTCGACATCATCCCCGACCGGGCCGCCCTCCACGCGCTCTTCGAACGACTGGAGCCGGGGTCGTCGAAGGCACTCGACGACCATCTGGCGAGCGCCTCCCTGCTCTACGACCTCGCCCTCGAGCACGCCCTGCGCACCGACTTCGGCCGCGAGCACCGGGGCGCGGCCGGGATGCCGCGGCGGGTGCGGAGTCTTGGGCGCCTCGGCGCCGGTGTGCTCGCGGGAGCGGGCAGGGATCCGCAGGCGCGAGCGGCACTGCCCCAGCTGCCCGGCCTCCTGACAGGGTCGTTCCGCGACCACATCCACTCGCGATTCCGGCATCCGCTGCTGCGGCAGATCCTGCTCTATCCGACGGTGTTCCTCGCCTCCGATCCGGGGCGCACACCTGCGCTCTACCACCTCATGAGCCGGATGGATCTGATCGACGGGGTGAAGTACCCGATGGGCGGGATGGGCACGCTCATCGACGCGTTCACCCGCCTCGCGCTGGACGCAGGCGTCCGCATCACCACCGATGCCGAGGTCCTGTCCCTGCGCCCCGGGCCCGGCAGCAGCCGTGCGATCACCGAGGTCGTGTACCGGACCGCGGACGGGCTGCAGAGCATCGAACCCGATTGGGTCGTCGCCGCCTGCGACCTCCACCACGTGGAGACGCGCATGCTGCCGCCCAAGCTCGTGAGCGTGTCGAAGCGGGAGTGGGAGAAGCGCGACCCGGGGATGGGCGCGCTCACAGTGATGCTGGGGATCGAGGGGCGCGTGCCCGGCCTCTCCCACCACACCCTGTTCTTCACGGATGACTGGGAGACGAACTTCGCGTCCGTGTTCGGCGGGCGGGACGCGCGGCTGCCGGAGCCCGCGAGCACCTACGTGTGCGCGCCGACGGTCACGGACCCGTCCGTCGCCCCCGAGGGATGCGAGAGCCTCTTCCTGCTCGTCCCCTTCCCGGCGAATCCGACGCTGAAGGCGGGGCAGGACGAGATCGAGCGCTACGTCGACCGCGTCATCGACGCCGTCGGGGCACGAGTGGGTGCACCTGACCTGCGCTCCCGGGTCCGCGTGCGGCACGTGCGGGCGCCCGGTGATTTCGCGCTGAACCTGCGCGCGTGGTCCGGTACCGCCCTGGGTCCCGCGCACACGCTGAAGCAGAGTGCGATGTTCCGCGACTCGGTGGTCTCGCCGCAGGTGTCCAACCTCCTGCGCGCCGGGGCGTACACCGCTCCCGGGGTGGGACTGCCGATGTGCGTGATGAGTGCAGAGAACGCGTTCGATGCGCTGCGGTCGCTCGAGGGAAGGCGTGAGTCCGAGGGAGACCGTGGGGCCGAGGGGAGAGGAGACTCGTGAGCGCTCTCATGCCGTTCGCGTACATGAGCTGTCTGCTGTTCAGCATGTTCGGGATGCTCATGCTGGACTGGCGGCACCGGCTCTTCTGGTTCGCGGACTGGAGGCGGGCCGCGATCGTCCACGCGGCCGGGGTCGCGACGTTCCTCGTGTGGGACGTGTTCGGGATCGGGCTGGGGGTGTTCTTCCGCGGCGAGACGCCCTTCATGACCGGCGTCCTGCTGGCACCGGAGCTCCCCGTCGAGGAGCTGCTGTTCCTCACCTTCCTCTGCTGGCTGACGATGAACGTGTACGCCGGGGCGCGGAGGATCCTTCAGTGGCGCGAGCGGGTGGGGAGCGACGCATGACCTACTGGCTCCTCAACACTGTGTTCCTCGCGGGGGCGGTCGCCGTGCTCGTGTTCGCTCTGCGGTCGCGCGGTGCGCAGCGCTCCCCTCGCTCCCGTCTGCACCGATCCGCCCTCGTCGTCACCGCGAGCGTGCTGCTCGTGCTCACCGCCGTCTTCGACAACATCATGATCGGGGTGGGTCTGGTCGACTACGACGATGCGCGGATCTCCGGCATCAAGCTGGGGATCATGCCGGTCGAGGACTTCGCCTACACGATCTTCGCGGTGCTGGCGCTGCCGGCGCTGTGGACGCTGCTGGGTGCCAGGCGTGACGACCGCGCAGACGAGGCACGGTGACCGACCGCCTGCCGCCGGCCCGCGTGCTGCGGCACCTCGTCGTCACGTCCCGGCCCCTCTCGTGGATCAACACCGCGTACCCGTTCGGTGCCGCGTGGCTGCTGGCCGGCGGCGGGCTCGATGCGACGTTCTGGGTGGGGTGCTTCTTCTTCCTCGTCCCCTACAACCTGGCGATGTACGGCATCAACGACGTCTTCGACTTCGAATCGGATCTGCGCAATCCGCGCAAGGGCGGCCTCGAGGGCGATGTCCTGGACCGCCGGGTCCACCGCACGGTCCTCTGGGCAGCGGCGCTCACGTGCGTGCCGTTCGTGGTGTGGCTGCTGGTGGCGGGCGGGCCCCAAGCAATCACCGCTGTCATCCCGGTCCTGGGTCTCTCCCTCTTCGCAGTCGTCGCGTACAGCGTGCGCGGTCTGCGGTTCAAGGAGATCCCGCTGCTGGACTCGCTCACCTCGTCCACGCACTTCTCCTCCCCCGCCTGGGTGGCACTCGCCGTTCTGAGCACGTGGCCCTCACCGGCCGGCTGGTGCGGTCTGGCGGCGTTCTTCCTCTGGGGCGTGGCGAGCCAGGCGTTCGGTGCGGTCCAGGACGTGGGCCCCGATCGCGAGGCCGGACTCGGCTCGATCGCCACCGTCCTCGGGGCGCGGGCAACGGTGTGGGTGTCGCTCGCGGGCTATGTCGCCGCGGGGGTGCTGGCCCTCGGCGCGGGGCCGGTGCTCCAGTGGGCGGCGCTGGGAGCGGTGCCGTACATCGTGTCCGTCGCGCGCTTCGTCACCGTCACGGACCAGACGTCTGCCGACGCCCACCGAGGGTGGACGACCTTCCTCTGGCTCAACTACTTGGTGGGCTTCGGGGTGACGATGCTGCTGCTCGTCCACGCAGGCGCCCTGCCTGTGCCCGGTGTGCCGTCCGCTGCCGGGCTCCTGTCCGCGGCCGGGCTTACACTCGCGACATGAGCGCTCCCCGACTCCACATCATCGCCCTGGGAGGCACGATCGCCTCCGCACCGCAGACCGATGCCGCCTCCGGCGTCATGCCCACCATCGGTGCGGAGCAGATCGCCGCCGCCGCACAGCTCGACACGCTCACCCTCGAAGACGAGCCGCCGCTGGTCACCTTCGAGCAGCTCGCGCAGGTGGGCTCTGGGTCGATCACGCTGACCCACCTCTTCGACGCCGTGCGGTCGATCCGGCGAGCCGCGGCCGACGGGGCGGACGGCGTCGTCCTCACGCAGGGGACGGACACGCTCGAGGATTCGGCCTTCGTCCTCGCCCTGCTCAACGACGCGGGCATCCCCGTCGTCCTCACGGGTGCGATGCGCAACCCATCCCTACCGGGCGCCGATGGCGGAGCCAATGTGCGGTCAGCCGCCCGCACGGCCCTCGATCCTCGGATGAAGGAGCTCGCAGCCGACCGTCGCCTGGCAGCTGCCCTGGTCTTCGCCGACGAGGTCTTCGACCCGCTGTCGGTCACGAAGGCGCACACGACCTCGGTCGCGGCGTTCCAGGCCGGGCTGGGCCAGGGACCGCTGGGCTGGGTCTCCGAGGACCGTCTCGTCCTGCCCCACGCCCCCGCCGCCTCCCGCGCCGTCCCCGGCTGGTCCGTGCCTGATCTGTCAGTGCCTGACCAGTCCGTGCCCGACCAGTCCGTGCCCGAGGCCCCGACGAGCGACCAGCCCACTCCCGAACCTGCACCGGCCTTCCCCCGGGTCGCGGTCCTCGAGGTGGGCCTCGACGACGACCTGTCGCTCGTGGAGGAGCTCGCCGAGGCCGGGTACGCGGGCTGCGTGCTGGCCGGCGTGGGCGGTGGCCATGTGCCGCAGTCCACCGTCGCACGAGTCGCCGCGGTGGCAGCCGAGGTCCCAGTCGTCCTGGCGTCTAGGACCGGAGCCGGCGCGACGCTCGAGCGGACCTACGGGTACCCCGGCGCGGAGATCGACCTGCTGGGACGCGGACTCGTCCCCGCGGGGACGCTCAACGCGCGGAAGGCGCGGCTGGCACTGATCCTCGCGCTCCACTTCGGCACGGACTTCCCAGTTCTCTGACGACGTTCTCTGACGACCCTGCTCTGACGGCCCTCGGGCACCTCTCTGGCACCGCAGTCCCACAGTGCGGTCCGTCACCTTCTCCGGGAGCCTCGGGCGGGTTACGATCCGTCGCATGTCAGACACGACCCCTTCCTCGACATCGACGGCCGACCAGGCGATGGAGAACCGCGTCCTCAAGAAGGTGACGTGGCGGCTCATCCCGTTCATCATCGCGATGTACTTCATCAACTACCTCGACCGGACGAACATCTCCATCGCCGGTCCGGGCGGGATGAACGAGGAGCTGGGGCTCACCGCGACGCAGTTCGGGTTCGCCGCGGGGATCTTCTTCTTCGGCTACCTCATGCTCGAGGTGCCGTCGAACCTGGCCCTCCACCGCTTCGGGGCGCGTATCTGGCTGGCGCGGATCCTCATCAGCTGGGGCCTGGTGGCCTCGGCGATGGCGTTCGTGACGAACGAGTACTGGCTGTACGCGCTGCGATTCCTCCTGGGCGTGGCGGAGGCAGGGTTCTTCCCCGGCATCGTCCTCTACCTCACGTACTGGTTCCCCAGCAGCCGGCGTGCGCGTGCGACCGCGCTCTTCATGCTGGCGATCCCGCTGTCCAACGTCATCGGCGCACCGCTTTCGTCGTGGCTGGTATCCCAGGGCGAGAACATCCTGGGCGGCTTCTCCGGGTGGCGCTTCATGTTCCTCGTCGAGGGCTTCCCCGCGGTGATCCTGGGGATCATGTGCCTCTTCTACCTCACGGACCGCCCCAAGGACGCGAAGTGGCTGGAGCCGGAGGAGCGCGACTGGCTGAGTGCCCGCATGGAGGCCGAGGAGTCCTCGACTGCGCACTCGTACCACTACCCCGTCCGGCGCGCGCTGCTGCAGCCGCGCGTCTGGGCGCTGAGCTTCGTGTACTTCGGCGCCGTGTACGGCCTGTATGCGCTCAGCTTCTTCCTGCCCACGATCATCGCGGGCTTCTCCGAGACCTTCGGCACCGACTTCTCGATCGTCGAGATCGGGTTCATCACGGCGATCCCCTACTCGTTCGGCGTGATCGCGATGCTGCTGTGGTCCCGCCACAGCGACAAGACAGGCGAGCGGGTGTGGCACGTGGCGCTGCCCCTCTTCGTGGGCGGCGCGGCGATCCCGGTCGCGCTCTACATGAGCTCGCCCTTCACGACGATGATCGCTGTGACGATCTGCTGCATGGCGATCTGCGCGACGCTTCCCTGCTTCTGGCCGCTGCCCCAGACGTTCCTCGCCGGAGCCGCCGCCGCGGCGGGCATCGCCCTGGTGAACTCGCTGGGCAACTCCGCCGGCTTCTTCGCCCCCTACATCACCGGCGGGCTCGCAGAGCTGACGGGGACGCAGAACGCGGGCCTGTGGGTCGTGGGGCTCACGATGATCGCCGCCGGCGTCGTCACGCTCGTGCTCAAGGCCGCACCGAAGCCGGATGCGGCGGACGCGGCGACGTCTGTGTGAGCTGATCCGCTTCCGGCCGACCGTCGCCGAGGTCCCGGTCTGAGTCATCGTGCTCCCGTGCCCCATACTGGGACCGGACATCGACGTCGACGCACAGGAGAGAATCGCAATGCGGAAGCTGGCACTGGTGGGACTGAGCACGGCGCTGGGCACGACACTCGGAGCAGCGGGTGTCCTCGCAGGGCAGCGCATCGGCTTCGTGCCCGTCCCTCCGACGCCCGGTGATCCGTGGGAGACGACACCGGCATCGGTCCCCGCCGCCGAACAGGCGCCGCAGGCAGGCCCCGTCCGCTACCTGTCCATCGGCGAGGTCGCCGAACTTCTCGGCATCACGAACGTGGAGCTGGAGAGGGACGCGGACCTGCCGGAGCCCGACGCGACCGTCGCGCGGACCCGCGGATGGCACGAGTCGACGATCGAGCGCTGGCTCGGCGAGCGCCTGGCACGTGGCGGGAGCGGCGCGGAGTCCTGACGCCGCGGTGAGTCGTGGCCGCGTGGAGACGATCTATTCCGGCCGGTGCGCGAGGCTCGCCTCCTCGAAGACCCGCTCTCCCAGCGGGCGGAAGTCCACGCTGTCGACCTCGTACCACTCGTCCAGGTCCTGCAGCTCCCCGCCGTCCTCATAGCCGAGCTCCTCGACGATCCCCGTCCACTTCTCCGCCGAACCTGTCAGCTGCTCCCGGATGTCCTCGTCGATCCTGCCGTCCTCGATCAGACCGTCGACCAGTTCTTCCTGCGTGCCCTCCATCGTCTCCTGGACCTCCGGGGCGATGGCGCTGAAGGATCCGTCCGCCGCCTTGACGTCCTTGACGGATTGGAGGCTCGAGTCCATCGTGCTTGCGAGCTGACCGTGGAACATGGTCACACCGGCGTCGAAGATGATCTGCTGGTACGCCAGCGGGAGCTCCTGGAACCGCGAACCTGCGACGTGCGCGGCGGTCGCCCCGCCCGTCATCCGCTCGCCCTCGAACAGAGAGACGTGCGGCGCGACCTCCAGCAGCCCCGTGGATCCAGCCACCTGGCCCTGCACGAAGGTGCAGTCGACCGTGTTCCGCTGCAGTGCTTCGAAGGTCTCGCCGTACTCCATGGACACGGGCGAGGCCCCGATGCTCTCTGCGATCGGCCCCTGCGCGGTGCCGCCGATGCGGATCTGCCGACCGTCCCAGTCCCCCGGTCCAGACGATTCTGCGTTGCACGCCATCCAGTAGTCCCCGGACGACAGGAGCGGTGACAGCGGCGTCAGGCCCTTCTCGTCGTACTGCTCGATCAGCTGCGGGTCGTTCCAGGCCGCCTCGCTCATCATCGCCTGGGAGATCGCCTCTCCCGTCAGCGGTGCAGCGCTCGAATACTGCGTGAGCTTGTTGTAGGCGTCGATCGCCGGATAGGCCGCTGGGTCATAGATCGGCACGTGGTACGAGATGTCGACCCGACCGTCTGCGAGGGCATCGTCGATCTCCGGGTACCCCGCGATCGCCTGTCCCCACACCGTGTCCAGGGTGATCTTCCCGCCGGACCGCTCTTCGATCGCCTCGGCGAAGGCATGGCCGGACACTGCCGACGGCGTGTCCGGCGAGGTTGCGCTCGGCTGATAGACGAGCGTGACGGGTTCGAGGTCGTCGATCACTGCATCGACATCCTGCTGCGATGCCCCGTAGCCGAACCCCTCGCCGCCCGCGGAGCCGTTCTCCGTGCCGACGGAGCCGGCGCAGCCGGTGAGGAGGAGCAGCGGGACGATTCCAGTCGTCGCGAGTACTGCAGGGAGCGGGCCGTGAGGAAGCATCTTTCTCCTTCGAAAGGGTGCTCATCATCTGTGCTGCGCCTGTCGACTATGACCGGTGCAGTCAGTTTATGAAATCGACGTCGGTTTCACATTTTATGCTATAGCCGAGCATCGGGTCGGACAAGGGCACGTCCGCATACCGGCCGATCAGACACATCCGCGCTGACCACAGCGCTGCGACGGACAGACCACACTGCTTCAGCGGGCAGACCACAGCGCTGCGACGTGCAGAGACGCGAAGAGGGGCACCGGATCCCGGTGCCCCTCTGCGGTCTCTGCGAGACCGGTCGCCTCACTCCCCGATCTTCACGACCGTCTTGCCGAAGTTCGTGCCCTCGAGCATGGCGTTGAACGCATCGAGCACGTTGTCGAAGCCGTCGACGACCTCTTCCTGGTACTTCACGTCGCCGGACTTCACCCACGCCGTCATGTCGCGCAGGAAGTCGTCGTGCATCGCCTCGACGAACTCCGACTGGATGAAGCCGCGGATCGTCAGCGACTTGGTCAGCGACATCCGCATGACCTTCTCCATCGACCCGGCCGGAGCGAATTCGGCCGTCCCGTTGTAGTTCGCGACCATGCCGCACACCGGGACGCGGCCGTAGAGGTTGAGGCGCGGGAGCACGGCCTGCCACACGGGTCCGCCCACGTTCTCGAAGTACACGTCGATCCCGTCCGGAGCCGCCGCCTTGAGCGCGCCCCGCAGATCGTCGCCGCGGTGATCGAGCGCCTCGTCGAAGCCGAACTCCTTCAGCAGCGCGACCTTCTTCTCGCCGCCTGCGATGCCGATCGCCTTCGCGCCCTTGATCTTCGCGATCTGCCCGACGGCCGACCCCACGGGCCCGGTCGCCGCGGCAACGGCTACGGTCTCGCCCTCCTGCGGCTTCCCGATCGCCAGCAGTCCTGCATACGCCGTGAAGCCGGGCATGCCCAGCACGCCCAGTGCGGTCGTCATCGGCACCTCGTCCGGGTTCAGCACCCGCAGCCCTGCCGCGTCCTCGACCGAGTACTCCGCCCAGCCGCCGTAGCCCAGGACCACGTCGCCCACGGCGACGGCGTCGGATTCGGTGGCGACGACCTCGGACACGGTGGCGCCCACCATGAGGCCGCCGATCTCGACCGGCGGCGCGTAGGACTTCGCATCGTCCATGCGGCCGCGCATGTACGGATCGAGCGACAGGTAGAGGGTGCGCAGGACGGCCTGGCCCTCGCGCGGTGTGGGGATGGGCTTCGAGACGATGTCGAAGTCGTCTGCGGTGGGAGCGCCCTGAGGGCGGGCGGCGAGGCGATAGCTGCGGTAGGTCTCAGTCATGTGATCCACACTACTAGGTTGGTGAGCATGCCCGCCCACCCCACGCTGCTGCTGACGGCCTTCGGCCCGTTCGGCGGCGACCCGTACAACCCCACCGAGCACGCGCTGGCGCCCGTCGCCGAGGCCGCTGCCGCCTCCGCGCACGTCGTCACCGAGGTGCTCCCGGTCGAGTTCGACGCCGCGAGCACGCGGATCCGTCACCTCGTGCGGACCCACAAACCGGATGTGGTCGTGAGTCTCGGGCTCGCTGCCGGGCGCACCGCCGTCACTCCCGAACGGGTGGCCATCAACCTCGCCGAGGCTCGCATCCCCGACGAATCCGGCGCTCGGCCCGTCGGCCTCCCCCTGCGAGACGCCGCACCGGCGGCGCACTTCTCGACTCTGCCGCTCACCGCGATGGTCGCAGCGATCGCGGACACCGAGGTGCCCGCGGCCCTGTCGTACTCCGCGGGCGCGTTCGTCTGCAACGCGGTGATGTTCGCCGGTCTCGATGAGATCGCCGCCCTCAGGGCGGAGGACCCGACCGCGCCCGAGGCCGTCGCCGGCTTCATCCACGTCCCGCAGGTGGAGGATGGCGGGATGACTCAGGCGGAGATCACACGCGGCGTCACCGCCGCTGTCGTCACCGCGGTCGAGCACCGGGGCGAGCCGCCCGTCCCCGCGGGGACGGGCGACGCGCGCACGAGCTCCGACACGACTGCGCCGGGGGTCGGCGCCACGGAGTAGTGGTTCTCCCTCGTAGCGGCCATCCCCCGGCGCAGTCGCACACGTACCGCCGCAGCCGTCAGGCGCGGTCCGGGTCCTGGCGATCCTGGTCCTGTTCCCGACGGTCCTGCTCCTGATCCTGCCGGTCGCGATCCTGGTCGCCGCGATCCCGGTCCTGACCATCTCGGTCCCGGTCATCCCGATCCTGGTCATCCCGGTCGCCGTCACCCCTGTCGCCGTCGCCGCCCGAGCCGTCACCCGGCTCCGCGCCGTCCCAGTCGTCGGAGCCGTAGTGCACGTCCACACTGCCGCTCTCCGAGGAGACCGTCACGGGGACGACGCCCTCGCCGGGAGCCGTCTGCTGCACGGCGACGTCGGTCCATCCGGACGACGAGCTCGCATTCACCGAGTAGCCCGCCACGTCCTGCGCGCTCAGGCGCTCCTCGCGCGGCAGTGCGACTGTCACCGCTCCGTTCCTCGCGTGTGCCTCGATGCCCTCCAGAGGCACCGCGGCTTCGCTGAATCCGAGGTCGATCGCACCCGTCGCGGTCTGCGCCGAGGCGGTTCCGTCCACAGCGAGCTCAGGTGCGTCGATGTAGCCGGTCGTCGTCTCGAGAGTCAGATCCGTCATCGTCCCGGACACGCTGAGGAGACCCGTCCTCGTCCGCGCATCGACCGTGTTCGCGTCGACGTCGATCTCCATCGCCCCTGCCTGCGATTCCACGTTCACGGCACCGAACTCACCGGCCAGTGCGACGAAGCCGAAGTCGCTCGTCACATCGAGGTCGATGGGGTTCTCCTGGCCGGCCGGCAGCTCGACCGTCAGTGTGTCGCCGGATCCGACGTTCGGAGCCCACCAGCGGAACTCGGGCTTCGTCTGCGGCAGGGCGACCGTGACGGTCGACCCGTCCGCGGAGATGTCAGGAGCAGTGACCTCTGCGGATGCGCCCTCGTACGAGTGCAGGACCCGCGGCGCATCGATGTCATCGCGCACCTCCACCTCCACGGATGCGCTGCTCACATCGATCGCGAGGGCTTCGAAGTCCGCCGGGAGCTCGTGCGTCGTCTCCTCATACGTCAGTGTCGACAGTCCGACTCCGGTGTAGGCGAGCGCGGAGACCGGAACCAGCAGTGCGAGGACTCCGACCACCGCGACTCCCACGCGCATGAGCGATCGCGGCGCGGTGCCGACAGTCAGCGGCCGGGACGGGCCGGCCGAATCGGAGGTCGGCGGCTTCGGCGGGGCCTGGTGCGTGGCTCCCGCCGCCGGCTGGGGTCCGTGGACATGCGGTCCCGGGGAGCTCGGTCCTGGTCCGTTCGGTCCGGGCTGAGGCTGGTACTGGCCCGCAGCGACGTGGTTCGGCTGTGGCTGTCCCTGGTAGTGACCCTGGTACGGGCCCTGGGCATACGGGCCGCCCTGGGGGTTCTGGGGGTTCTGATTGAACTGAGGGTCCGGAGTATTCGGGGTGCTCATGATGTTTCCTCATGGTCATCGCAGCGTGCGCGTTGTGCGCGAATGCCGCGGAGGGTCTGCTGTGTCGTGGGGCGCATACCGGTGTCGGATGCGCCGGTGCGGTGGTGCGGAGCGCTCATGCTGCTCACGCGTCCAGGAAACGCAGGACGGCGAGGACGCGGCGGTTCTCGGCTGTGTCTGCGGAGAGGCCGAACTTCGTGAAGATCGAGCTGATGTGCTTCTCCACGGCTCCGGCGGACAGGTACATCGTCGAGGCGATGGCGGAGTTCGACTTGCCCGATGCCATGTGCTCGAGCACTTCGCGCTCCCGCCCGCTGAGGCCGGCCAGTCCATCCTGCTTCCGCGAGCGGACGAGGATCTGGGAGACGACCTCGGGATCGAGGACGGTGCCGCCGGCGGCCACTTCTTCAACTGCGTCGAGGAAGTCGCCGACGTCTGCGACGCGGTCCTTCAGGAGGTAGCCGAAGCTGGCTCCTCCGCCGGCGATCAGCTCGCTCGCGTAGCGCTCCTCGACGTACTGGCTGAGCACCAGCACTCCCACGTCGGGGTTCTGCTCCCGGATGAGCGTGGCGGCCCGGATGCCCTCGTCCGTGAACGTCGGAGGCATCCGCACGTCCACGACGGCGAGGTCGGGGTTGAGAGCGGCGACCGAGCTCAGCAGGCCGCTGGCCTCTGCCACCGCACCGACGACCTCGTGCCCGGAGTCGGTCAGCAGTCGGGAGATGCCCTCCCGGAGCAGGACGTTGTCTTCAGCGATCACGATGCGCATGGCACCTCCGCAACGATAGTGGTCGGACCGCCGATGGGGCTGGTGACCGTGAGTGTTCCCTTGGCTGATGCGATGCGGTCGGCCAGGCCGGCGAGCCCGGTCGAGGTGCCGCTGCGGTCGATGCGCGCTCCGCCTGTGCCGTCGTCGACCACGACGATCTGCAGGCGGCCCGGCTCCGAGCTGCGCACGGACACCCGAGCGCTGCGTGCCTGTGCGTGCTTGGCGATGTTCGTCAGCGATTCCGCGACGACGAAGTACGAGACGCTCTCCGCTTCCTTGTTCACGTCAGCGGGCACCTGCACGTCGACCGCGACGGGCACGGACGACCGTGCGGCGAGCGCACTGACCGCGGCGTCCAGGCCGCGGTCCTCGAGCACTGCCGGGTGGATCCCGCGTGCCAGCTGGCGCAGCTCCGTGATCGCGTCCTTCGAGTCCTGGTGGGCCTCGGCGACGAGTTCCTTGCCGCCCTCCGGGTCCGTGTCGAGCTTCCTCCGCGCCATCCCCAGCTTCATGCTGAGCGCGACGAGCATCGGCTGGACGCCGTCGTGCAGGTCGCGCTCGATCCGCAGCCGCTCCGTCGTCGCCGCGTCGACCGCCCCGCTGCGTGCGGTCTCGAGGACTCCCACCTCACGGGTGAGCGTGTCGCGCTCGGCTCGCAGTGCGGCGGCCCGCGTGGGCGGCAGCAGGCTGCGGTCCAGCAGTCGGTCCAGGACGGGCGACAGGCCGAGGATCACCAGGGCGACGACCGCGGCCGCGGCGCCGGCGATGGCGCTTCCGACACGGCCGCCCGTCGACGCCTCGGCGGAAATGAGGCTGTCGACGACCGCGGGGTTGACGGCGGAGGTGAGGGCGAACGTCGCGAAGGTCAGACCCGCCAGCAGGAGGATCCCGATGACCCCGCCGTAAAGGGTCTTCACGAGATGGTGCGCGGTCGACCTCCAGAATCCCTGCGACGTGAGGATGAGCCACTGCTGATGCAGCCAGCCCGGGAAGCCGGTGCGGCGGGTCCTCCGCGCGGCCGGAACGAGGTTCTGCTCGCCGTAGACCGCCTCCGATCGCACGCGCTCGAGGTGATTGACCCCGCGCTGCAGGAAGAACCACGCGGCGAGCGCGAAGATGCCCGCGCCCAGGGCGAAGATCCCGCCCACGCCGGTGAAGAAGAGGGCGATGGGGATCCAGAGCCACACGACGGTGAGCACCGCGGAGACCAGGACATTGAGCACCCCCATGACCCAGGGCATGCGCTGGGGCTCGAAGAGGCGGACGCTGTCTGCCGCGTCCGGGCCGTGGGTCCGGGGCGCCGTCTGCGCGGGGCTCACAGCCTGGTTCGGCTGCGCGGTGCCGGCGTGCTCCGGCACTTCCATCACAGCCGTCGGGGCGGGGATGGGTGTGGTCGTGGTCGCTGCGGGAGTGGCCGCTGCGGGAGTGGTCGCTGCGGGAGTGGTCGCTGCGGGAGTGGTCGGACTGTCGTCGTCGGGCCGCGGTGGCAGCGGCCTCGTGGTCTGCTCGTCGTTCATGTCATCCACTCTCCGCCCCACGGCTGATCCGAGCCACGGGGTCAACAGCAGAGCTCGGTAGGGAAAACCCTAGTCGTCCCGCATGAGGACCCCACCTCACTACGATGGGGGACAGAACCGATGCGGTCTCCGGCTGCGGCCGCGTTCCCGCCATCGGACCGCAGAACCCCCATCCAGGGAGCCCCCTCGCATGACCCAATCCATGCAGTTCCTTCCGCCGCGGCGCTCCAGGCAGCGCACCCGCGTGCTGCTCACCGCCGCGGTGATCCTGGGCATCCTGAACTCGATCGCCTATCACTCCGCTGCGCTCGGGGGCTGGATCCCGCACCTGCACGTGACCGATCGACAGCTGGTGGGAGTGCTGCTGGGCTCGGACCTGATCCTGGGGCTGCTGGCCCTGTCCCTCGTGCCCGCGGCGATCGCACACGACACGGAGGAGCTCGAGGAGGACTCCTACATCGGGCCGCCGTCGGCACTCGTCGGAGGACTCGTCGTGATCACGGTGTGGCAGATCGCTCCCTTGGCGATGGCTGCCGGAGCGGTCGTCATCATCTCCATCTCCTCGCGCGTCTCCGCGTCGTGGACCGTCCCTGCGATCTGCGCGTCGATCCTGTCCGCGCTCATCTCCCAACTGGCGTTCCAGCCGCAGCAGACGGAGATCAGCTGGGGGGCGATCGGGGCGACCACGATCATCACCCTGGTCCTCGTCGCCCTGGGAACGGTCCGCGGGAAGCACCTCCGCTCCCTGCGAAGGCCGCCCGACGGTTCCGCGGGCTAAGGGGCGAGCGCGGCGAGCGGGGCGACCACGGAGAGCACGGCGGGCGCGGCGACAAGTTCCCGCTCGGCTCGCTGACCTGGAGCGGGGCGCCCGGCCTCGCTAGATCGAATGAACGTTCTGTGGTTGGCTGAAGTCACGCACCCGGCGACGAAGCGGGGTGACCGATTCTTCAGGAGGAACCCCATGAAGGTGTTCGAAGTCGCGTCAGCAGGAGCCCCCGCGCAGGAAGCGGACAGGCCCACTCCGGATCTCACCGGCAAGGAGGTGCTGGTCCGGATCACGAACTCGGGTGTGTGTCATTCCGACGTCCACTGCGCGGAGGGCTTCTTCGACATGGGCGACGCCGGCAAGATGCCGGTCGAGTCGATGGGGATGTCATTCCCGCTGGTGCTCGGCCACGAGATCGTCGGTGAGGTCACCGCTGTCGGTCCCGATGCGAGCCTCACCCCGGGCACGGAGAAGTTCATCGTGTTCCCCTGGATCGGCTGCGGAGAGTGCGGCGCATGCAGCGAGGACCGCGAGAACTACTGCACCGGTGCGCGCAGGAACCTGTCCCTCCAGCACGATGGGGGCTTCGCCCGCGAGGTGTGGGTCCCCGACGAGCGCTACCTCATCCCGGTCGGCGATCTCGATCCCAGCTGGGCTGCGACGCTCGCCTGCTCCGGCCTCACCGGCTACGCCGCAGTGTCGAAGGCCCTCACGACCGAGGTCGACCGCCCGATCGCCGTCATCGGCACCGGCGGCGTGGGACTGAGTGCCGTCGTGCTCCTCAAGGCGCGTGGACACAAGAACGTCATCGCGGCGGACGTCTCCGAGGACTCGCTGAAGAATGCGGAGGCCGCCGGTGCGACCGCGACGGTCCTCACCACGGGAGAGAACCCCGTCAAGGACATCATCAATGCGGGCGGTGGGAAGCTCGCCGCCGTCATCGACTTCGTCAACAACACGGTGACATCCTCCATCGCGCTGGGCACGCTGGGGACCGGCGGGAAGCTGGTGAGCGTCGGTCTGTTCGGCGGCCAGCTCGCGTTCCCCACGACCGTCGTGGCGCTGCAGCAGCTGAAGATCGAGGGCAACTTCGTGGGCAATCTGCCCGAACTGCGCGAGCTCATCGAGCTGGCGAAGTCGACGCAGCTGCCCCAGCTGCCCATCACGGAGAAGCCGCTCGAGGCCGCAGAGGTGAGCGCCGCGCTGACCGCGATCACCGAGGGCACGATCTCCGGCCGGACAGTGCTCGTCGCGGACTGACAGTGCCCGCGAGTGAGTGCAATCCGGCCCCCGAAAGCATTTTCGGGGGCCGGATTGCACTCACTCGATCGGACGACAGGCGTCCGTGAGGCGTCTACCTCAGGCGGACACCGTCTGCTCGAGGTTCGCGCGCACCAGAGCGAAGCCCTCTGCCCACGCGACCAGGTCCTCGACCATGGGAGCGAACGTCTGCGCGGAGACCTCCTCCGGAGCGAACGAACCGTCCTGGAAGTCGGTGAAGACCGAGAACGACGCGGTGCCGCGCACCGTCGCCGCGCGGAAGTTCGCGAAGACCAGTCGCCACGCCTCCACCGCGCGCACGCCCTTGTCCGCTCCGTAGCTCACGAAGGCGACGGGCTTGTGGGCGAACTCCTGGCCGACGAAGTCGATCGCGTTCTTGAGTGGGCCGGGCACCGAGTGGTTGTACTCGGGCGTCACGACGATGTAGGCGTCGAACGGGCTGAGTGCCGCCGCCCAGGCCTTCGTGTGCTCGTTCTCGTACATGGCGGCTCCACCGGGGATCGCCTCGTCGAGGATCGGCAGGTCGTACGCACCGAAGTGCAGGACCTCGAAGTCGAGTCCGCGCTCGGTCAGCTGCGTCGAGACCCAGTCGACGACCTGCGGGTTGAGTGCTCCGGGACGGCTGCTGCCTGCGATGACTCCGATGCGCATGTGTGCTCCTCCTCGTGCCCGCGCGACGCGGGACAATGTAGTTGAGTTTCCAACTACACGATACGTCCATCACGAGACGCCGTCAGCGTGAGAACCCCCACCTCACGAGGGGGAATACACCTCAGATGCGACCGGTCTTCAGAATGTCGAGCGCGTATGACGCGAGGGATTCGACGCTCGCCCCCGCCTCCTCGGGATCCACGTCGATGTCGCCCATCTTCCCCTGCTTCAGCCGCGTGTAGACCCCTTCGCGGATGCACGCGAGCTTCCAGGCGGCGAACGCCGAGTAGTACGGCACGTTCGAGGTGTCGCGCCCCGTGAGCGTCGAGTAATGCGCCGACAGCTCCTCCGCGGTCGGCGACCCCTCCTCCACTCCGGGAGTCCAGATGCCGGTGAGCGAGTCGTCCACGAACATCATGGCCATCAGGTATCCCAGGTCCGTGACGACGTCGCCGATCGACGACAGCTCCCAATCGACGATCGCCTGCACATCGCCCGTGGACCGGTCGAAGAGCATGTTGTTCGGCTTCACGTCCCCGTGGACCATGCCGGTGGTGGTCTCCGGCGGGATGTCTTTCGACAGCGCCGCCTGGACCTCGCCGATGATCGGCAGGTCGCGGGTCGTGATCGCCTCGTACTGGCCCAGCCACCGCCGCAGCTGGCGCTCCACGAAGCCGCCGGGACGGCGCAGGTCCCCCAGTCCGATCGCATCGACGTCGACTGCGTGCACCTTCGACAGCGCACTGACCATGTCCAGCATCGACTCGCGGACCGACCCGCTCTCCGGGATGAGCTCGAGGTCCTCCGGCGCGTGGATCGTGAACCCCGGGCAGTGGTCCTGGAAGACGAACGGCACCTCGAGCACGTCCGGATCATCGACGATCTCCAGGACGTTCGGCACCGGCACGGGGGTGGGCCCCATGGCGGCCATGATCCGACCCTCGCGCTGGACGTCATGCGCGCTGCCGCCCGTGTGGCCGAGCGGCGGACGCCGCAGCACCCACCGGGGCGCGCCGTAGTACGTCACGGTGAATGTGAGGTTCGAGCGCCCCACGGAGAGCACCTGGAATCCGACGGCATCGGCGTCGACGCCCTGCTGCTGCGCGATCCATGCGCGGACGCGCGGGCCGTCGATTCCTCGCGGATCAGCGGTGCTCTGCTCTGGGCCGGACTGCACTGAGCTGGACTGCTCCGGGCTGGACTGTTCTGCGGTCATCGCCGTCGGTCTCCTCACTGAAGGGGCATCGCACCCGCGGACCCCATGGCGTCCTCGCCACACGCACGTCCGCGCCTGCACATCGCGCACGCGGGCACGCGTTGTCGGAACGTCTCACCACTCAAACTGATCAAACGTTCGGCCTGTATGCCCACTACGCTAGAAAGGTCTGTCGTGACCGTCAAGCGCGGTCCCACACCCTGGATGGCCCCGCACGACCCGTGCGCGACTATGGTCGATCAGGATCGCTTCGACGAGGAATGAGGAGACTTCGATGACCGCTCTGCCCGGCACCGCCCCATCGTCCACCCCGGGACCCCTGGACGGGATCGTGGTCGCGGACTTCGCGCGCGTGCTCGCCGGCCCGTACTGCACGATGCTGCTGGCGGATCTGGGCGCGACGGTCATCAAGGTCGAGAGCCCGGACGGCGACGACACCCGCGGCTGGATGCCTCCCGTGTACAAGGACCAGGCCAGCTACTACCAGGCGGTGAACCGCAACAAGCATTCGATCGCGCTCGACCTCAAGGACGAGGACGATCGCGAGACCGCACGTCGGATCGCGACCCGCGCAGACGTCTTCGTCCACAACTTCAAGCCGGGCTCCATCGAGCGCCTGGGCTTCGGCTACGACGACGTCCGTGCGCTGAATGAGTCGATCATCTACGCGCACATCAGCGGGTTCGGCACGAAGGGCGGCGCAGCGCTGCCCGGCTACGACGTGCTCGTCCAGGGCATGGCGGGACTCATGGACATGAACGGAGACCCGGACGGGCACCCGGTCCGCTCGGGGATCTCCCTCTTCGACCTCACGACGGGGATGATGACGGCGCTGGGCATCACCGCCGCCGTCCGCCACCGCGATCTCACCGGTGAGGGCCAGCTCGTCGAGAACAACCTCATGAGCAACGCGGTCTTCACGATGCTCAACCAGTACCAGTCCGCCGCCACGCACGGCGACGTCCCCACGCGCGGCGGCGCCGAGCACGCCTCGATCTACCCGTACAACGCGTTCCCCACCGGCGATGGCGACCTCATCGTGGTGGGAGCGAACAACGGCCAGTTCGCTCGGCTGTCTGCAACCCTGGGGCACCCCGAATGGGCCGACGACGAGCGGTTCAACTCGCCGGAGAAGCGCAACCGCAACCGTGGCGAGCTGCGCCCGCTGCTGGAGGAGGCGCTGTCCCACAAGGGCAAGGACGAATGGTTCGGTCTGCTGCGCGAGGCCGGACTCCCCTGCTCACCGGTGCAGAACGTGGGCGAGGGCCTGCAGACCGCACAGGACCTCGGCCTGGACCCGATCTGGCACACGGACGACCCGGACTCCGTCGCGACGATCCGGAACTCGCTGTCGATGTCGGCCACTCCGCCCACCTACCGCAAGGAACCGCCGAAGCTCGGCGAGGACGGCGACGCGATCCGCGCGTGGCTGGCCACCGACTGACACTCAGTCGGCGAACCCGCTGTCTCCCGAGGCCCTCCACACACGTCGTGGAGGGCCTCTTCCTCTGCGCCGGCGCCGGTTCTTCCACGGCCCAGCCCCCACCTCGTCACTGCCTCGTCACTGACTCGTCCGAGGCCCCGTCGCCACCCCGCCCGAGGCCCCATCCGAGGACCCGCCCGAGGACCCGTCCGAAGCCCCATCCGAGGCCCCGTCCGACCCTCGGTCCGCCCTCCTCTGCCGGGCCACCCCTTGCCGAAGACACGCTGCAGGCATACGATGTCTCTCACAAGAACGTTCGTTCTTGTGAGAGCGGCCGGCGCAGCCCGCACCGGCCGCCGCACCTCGAGATCGCGGCGCACAGCCCGCGGCACCCCTAGAACTCCCCCGAAACGGACTGACGATGAAGTCTCTCGCTGCTGGCCTGTCCCGCGCGTTCTACAGGTTCCTGCCCGAATCACTCGTCGTGGCGGTGTTCCTCACCTTCGTGACGTTCATCCTCGCGATCGCCGTGGAGCGGCAGAACCCGATCGACGTCACCCGGATGTGGGGCGGATCCGCGTGGGACCTCCTCGCGTTCTCCATGCAGATCGCGATGCTCCTGCTCACCGGCTACATGCTGGCGAACACCCCGCTGGTCGACCGCGGTCTCAACGTCCTGGCGAGCCGCATCAGCAGCCCCCGGGTCGCCGTCGGCATCGCGACGTTCGCAGGTGCCCTGGGCACGTGGCTCAACGTGGGCTTCGGCCTGGTGATCGGCGTCGTGCTGGCGCGCAAGCTCGCGAGGACCGTCCCGGGCCTGCACTACCCGCTCGCCGTCGCCGGCGGCTACGCGGGCTTCTCGCTCTACGGCATCGGGCTGTCCGGCACGATCCCGCTGACGATCGCCACCCCGGGCCACATCCTCGAAGAGCAGATGGGGATCATCCCCACGTCGGAGACGATCTTCCATCCGATCGTGCTGGCCACGAGCATCGTCGTCATCCTCGTCATGCCGGTATTCCTGGCCTTCCTCCACCCGTCGCGCAAGGACGAGGTCATCGAGTTCACGGAGCCGCCCGTCCAGGAGGAGGCCCCCGCGACCGCCGAGGACGAGGCCCGCAACACCTTCGCCGACCGCCTCAACGCGAACCCGCTCGTCGGCATCCTCCTGGGAGCCGTCGGACTCTTCTACGCCGTGCTGCACTTCTCGGGCGGCAACGGGGTGGACTTCGACATCATCAACCTCACCTTCCTGTCGCTCGCCCTGCTGCTGTTCGCGCGCCCCAACAACATCCTCGCGGGCCTGCGCACCAGCATCGGCGTGGTCGCAGGCGTCCTCCTCCAGTACCCGCTCTACGCCGGCATCATGGGCGTGCTCGCCGGGTCCGGCCTCATGATCACCTTCGCCGGGGGCTTCGTCGCGATCTCCACCCCGGAGACCCTGCCGTTCTTCAGCTTCCTCGCCGGTGGCCTCATCAACCTCTTCGCCCCGTCGGGCGGCGCCCAGTGGGCAGTCCAGGGGCCGATCATGATCGAGGCGGCCCAGCAGATGGGCGCGAACCACGCGGCCACGGCACTGGGTGTGGCCTACGGCGACCAGTGGACGAACGCCATCCAGCCGTTCTGGATCATCCCGGTGCTCGCGATCTCCGGCATCAAGCTGCGCGAGGTCATGGGCTACCTCTTCCTCGTCCTGATCTTCCTGGGCGTGGTCTACGGCGCCTCGATCCTGCTGCTCGGGTTCCTGTGAGGATCCCGGCCGCGCCCCACGCACCCGCGCCCCACGCACCCGTGCCCCACGCACCGCTGGCGCGCACACGCCCAGCACCCGCACCCCAGCCGCCCGCCTCACAGTCGGGCCGGATCGCCGGCCCGCGAAAGGACCTACGGTGACCTCACCCGCATTCCCCTCACTCGGCGCCCTGCCCGGGATCGCCCCCGGCACTCTGCTGGCGACGATCGCCGTCACGACGGAGTCGGGCACGCTCGGCCTCGCAGACGGAGCCGCCGCCTCAGCCCTGCGCCCGCTGGCCGCCGGCTCGGGCGACGTCCGGGCCGCGCGCATCGCCCTGGCACCCGGCGCCTCCGTCCCCGGCGATGCGCCGACGACCGCGCAGGCCGAGGCCGTCGTGACCGCACTCGTCGGCACCCGCGAGGGCACCGTCGCCGAGGTCGCCGTCACCCTCACGAGCACACCCACCGCCGACGTCCCCACGGCCGACGCCGAGGTCCTGGGCACCGTCGAGCTCTCCGTCCTCACGGACCTGCCGGCCCCGCAGCCCGGCGCGGCTCCCGGCACCCGCGAGTGGGCGGGCCTCCTGCAGGAGAAGCTCACCGCGGACAAGGAGTTCTCGGACCTCATCGAGACGTATGACGGCACGATCGGACTGCGGATCGGCGGACGCGAGGTCCACATCCGCGGCTACCGCGGCAGGGTGCTGGAAGTGACCTCCCGCTCGATCAGGGGAGCGGACTTCGTCATCGACATCAGCGGAGCGGAGTTCGTCTCCCTCATGAGAGCAGAATCCAACATGTTCATGGAGTCCGCGATGCTCAGGCGGCTCAGCTCCTCGGGCTCAGGGTACGAGTACCTCCGGATGACGACCGCCCTCATCCGCGTCATCGACCTGTGCCGCGGCCTCGCCGCCGAGGCCGGCTGGGGTCACCCCGCAGCCGCCACCGACACCGCACGCTCGGAAGGAGCCTCGGCATGACCACGACCTCCCCCTCATCCCCCGGCGCAGCCACGGCCGGCGACGGCGGCGCCGCAGCCGCTCAGCCGGCGACGGCCTCGGCGACGACCGCCTCCGCGACGGATCCCATCGCAGCGGACCGCCCCGCGCGCACCGCGCTGCGCGCGCACCAGCTGGAGCTCGACGGCCGCCTGGTGTTCGTCCAGGACTGGGGGCCGGTCGACGGTCTCCCGGTCCTCGCGATCCACACCGCCGGGCAGTCCGGCGTCCAGTACCGCGACGCCGCTCGCGAACTCACCGCCCACGGCTACCGGGTGATCGTCCCGGACATGCCGGGGCACGGGCATTCGGAGCAGGCGCCCGGCGGGCCGGTCACGGACCTGGGCGACTACGCGGAGTTCTGCATCCGGGTGCTTGACGCGCTCGAGGTGGCGCATCCCGTCGTCATCGGCTGCTCGATCGGCGGCAAGATCTCCCTGGATGTGGGCATCCGCATGGGTGACCGCGTCCGCGCGGTGGTCGCGATGGCGGCGAACGCGGATCGCGGCCAGGTGAATGTGAAGGCGATGCGGCGCGAGCTCAACGACATCTCCACCCCGTCCCGCTCCGATCGCACATACTGGGGCACGCGCGCCGTCGTCGGCAGCGCGGTCCCGGAGGCCCGCCGCGAGATCATCGCCCGCATGCACCGCCGCGAGGATCCGGACATCTCGAACTCCGACCTCATCGGCTGGGGCACGCACGACATCTTCGACCGACTGCCGGAGATCACCGCGCCCGCCCACCTGGTGGCCGGCAGCGGGGACCTCTGGATCGACCCGGACACCGTCCGCCGCGCCGCCGCGCAGATCCCCGGCGCGCAGTACACCCTGCTCGAGGGGATCGGCCACTACCCCATGGAGGAGATGCCGGACTTCGCACCGGTCCTCCACGGCTGGATCCAGGACGCCCTCGCATCCGACGCCAGGACGGGGCAGGATCATGGAGACACAGGAGGTTCATTCTCATGACGAGCACGGATCAGACGACTGCACGCACCCTCTACGGCCACCTGCACGACTGGGCCGCGGCGGATCCCGACCGCGTCCTGGTGACGCAGGTGGATCCGGGCGACCTCGGCACCACGCGCGTGACCACCGGTGATCTACTCGCCCGCACGCACGTCCTCGCAGCATGGCTGCGCACACAGGGGGTGGGCGAAGGCGACTGCCTCGCCGTATGGCTGCCGTCCTGGGCGGAGTCCTACGCATGGCAGTTCGCGGCGTCCGCCGTGGGCGCCCACGTCATCGGCGTGAACACCCGCTACAACGTGGCGGAGGTGAGCCACGTGCTCGTCAAGGCCCGGCCCAAGGTGCTCGTGACGGCTCACGGCTTCCAGCGCGTGGACTTCCTCGCGACGCTGCGCCGGGTCGCGGAGGGTCTGCCCGAGGACACTCCCACGCCCTTCGTCCTCGTCACCCCGGCCCCGGGTTCCGGTGAGGGACCGGACCTGGGTGCCTGGGACCTCGGCGCCGGCAGTGCGGATGCCTCCCAGCTGCAGGAACCCGCATCCGAGGCCCTGGCCGGCCTGCGCACGGACGGCGGCAGTGCTGCGGGGGGCGATGGCAGCCCGCTCGACAGTCGCGGCGACGTGCTCACGGTCGCCTTCACGACCTCGGGATCGACGGGCATGCCGAAGCTCGCCGCGCACGGCGAGGCCGACACCATCCACCACATGCAGTCCGCAGCTGCCCAGGTCGGATTCCAGCCGGGTGACCTCATGGTCGAGCCGCTGCCATACTCCGGCGTGTTCGGCTACGTCGCGGGGATGGTCGCGCTGTTCGGCGGGGCCGGTGTCCTCATCCAGCCCGTGTTCGAGCCCGAATCGCTGCTCCGGGAATGGGCCGCGGAGCGCGGGACGCACTACGTGGGCGGCGATGACATGCTCGCTCGGCTGCGTGATGTGTGGGACTCCAGCCGCGAGGACCTCTCCAGCTGGCGGTGGACTGGGATCGGCGACTTCCAGGGGATGTCTGAGGAGATCGCCCAGTGGGCCGCTGCCGAGTTCGGCACGCAGACCGTGGGCGTGTACGGCTCGTCGGAGGTCTTCGCACTCACGTCGTTCTGGACGCTCGGTGCAGACGTCGAGCCCCGTGTGGGCGGCGGCGGTCGCCTGGTCGCGGACGACTACACGTACCGCATCGCGGATCCCGCGACGGAGGAGGAGCTGCCGGACGGTGAGCGCGGCGAGCTGCAGCTGCGCGGCCGGAACGTGGTGACCAGCTACCTGGGCGATGCCGGCGAGGGGAAGAAGGCTTTCTCCGACGACGGCTGGTTCCGGACCGGCGACCTCGCCGAGGCGATCGACGGGCAGACGTACGCATACATCTGCCGGATCGGCGACGTGCTGCGGCTCAAGGGCTTCATGGTGGATCCCGCTGAGATCGAGATGCACCTGGCGACACACCCGGAAGTCATCATCGCGAAGGTCGTCGGCCGCGCGGACGCCGCAGGCGAGACGGAGGCGGTCGCCTTCGTCGTGACGACGCCCGGCGCGACCGTGACGGGCGAGGACCTGCAGGCGTACACGAAGGCGGAGCTCGCCCGCTACAAGGTGCCGGCGGAGGTGCGCATCGTCGAGGACATGCCGACCACCGCCGGGACGAACGGGCGGAAGATCCGGACAGTGACCCTGCGCGAATGGGCGAACGAGCCTGTCGCAGAGGGCGCGGGGAGCTGAACGGGGTGGTCGGCTGGCTCGGCACGGTCCGCTGGCCGGACTGCGCATCACTGAGCGAGACGACTTCCCAGTGGATTGATTACATTTGTACAATGACGAAGATCGATTGATACCACGATCGACGGTTGAGGAGATTTCGGATGACGCACAAGCCGCGCCCGCGCCCTGGCACACCCCACTACATGACCGAGGACCGGGTCGAGCTCCAGCAGCTCGCCCGTCAGTTCGCCCGCGAGGTCGTCCTGCCGATCGCCAATGAGGTCGATCCGGAGGAGGGCGACTTCCCGCCGGAGATGGTCCAGCAGATGGCCGACATGGGCTTCTTCGGGATCCTCATCCCGGAGGAGTACGGCGGACTCGATCTGGGAGTGTTCGAGTACTGCCTGGTCGCCGAGGAACTGTCGCGCGCATGGATGAGCGTGTCCGGCCTGCTGGCCCGCGGCAACGGCATGGGCGGCGGGTTCTCCGAGGAGCAGGAGCAGCGCCTGCTGCCGAAGGTCGCCACCGGCGAGTACCTGGGCGCCTTCGCCCTGTCGGAGGCCGAAGCCGGCTCCGACGTCGCGAACATCAAGTGCAAGGCCGAGAAGGATCCGGAGACCGGCGAGTGGATCATCACCGGCACGAAGATGTGGTGCACGTACGCCGATCAGGCGGATTACATCATCCTGTTCGCGCGCACATCCTCGCCGGATGAGGAGAAGCGCCACCGCGGGATCTCGACGTTCCTGCTGGAGAAGGAGCGCGGCTCCTTCCCCGAGGGCATGTCAGGCACACCCGCGCGGAAGATCGGCTACTTCGGGTGGAAGACCTGGGACCTGAACTTCGACGGCCTGCGCCTGCCGGCCGATGCGCTGCTGGGCGAGCAGGAGAAGGGCTTCTACCAGGCAGTGTCCGGCCTGGAGGTCGGGCGTGCGCACACTGCGGCCCGCTCGATCGGTCTGGCGCAGGCTGCGCTGGAGGACTCCATCGCGTACATGAAGCAGCGCGTGCAGTTCAAGCACAAGCTCGCCGACTTCCAGCACCTGCGGTTCAAGATCGCGGACATGGCCGCGCAGATCGAGGCCTGCCGTCAGCTGATGTACCACGTGTGCACGCAGATCGACACGGGCGCGCGCTGCGACCGTGAGGCCGCGATGGTGAAGTACCTGGCGGCTGAGATGGCGGAGAAGGTCACCAGCGAGGCCGTGCAGATCCACGGCGGCGCCGGCTACACGAAGGACTTCGCCGTCGAGCGCCACTGGCGCGATGCACGCCTTACGAAGATCTTCGAGGGCTCCTCCGAGATCCAGATGCGGATCATCTCCGACGACCTCCTGGGTCGCGACTGAGAACTGAGGGCTGGGCCTGGCAGGCGCCGCGGCCGCCCCTCACGAAACACCGGTTACGGGCTCGAAACACCCCCGCAGGGAGCGGTGCTTCGAGCCGGTAACCGGTGTTTCGCCGTGCAGGGCGTGTGTCAGGTGTCAGCGACGGTGCGGCGAACGCACCAGGCCGAGCGCGAGGTCGACCTGACGCACGATGATGTCGTCGGGGCTCAGCCGGCCATCCGGCCGATACCAGCCGGACATCGCATTGCACAGCGTCACAAGAGCTCGTGTGGCGAACCCTTCGTCCGCGACATCGAAGTCGCCCGCGCGCACTCCGGCCTCCACGATGCGCCGGAAGACGGTTTCGGTCCGGTCCCGCTCGTGGATGACGCTCGCACGGTCGTCGCCGGACAGATAGCGGAACTCCGTGATCCCGACGGTCGAGGCACTGGGCTTCGCAACGACGAACCGGATGTAGGCGGTGACGGCGGCGACGAGCCGGTCGATGGGCGACTCCCCCGCCTCGGCTTCGGCAGCATCGAGCGCATCTGCAAGCTCACGGCCGGTCGCCTCAAGGACGAATTTCAGCAGTCCGTCCTTGGAGTCGAAGTAGTTGTAGAGGTTGGACTGTGACGTCTGGGCCACGGCGGCGATGCCGCGCATCGAGGCGCCGTGGAAACCGCGCTCTGCGAAGACCTGCAGGGCAGCGGCGATGACCGTTTCACGGTCGATGAAGTTCGGCGCTCGTCGTCGCAATCCAGCTTCGGTCAAAACTCTCAGTCCTCGCCTGTGCCATTCTCAGCACGATCATCTCACGCGGTAGACCCATGGACGTCATGGACGCCATGGACGTCATGGACGTCATGGACGTCATGGACGCCATCGCACACCGCGAACCGATCCCCCTCAGCCCCAATACGCAGCGGGGGGGGATAAAAGTAATACAGCGCGGCCCGGGCCGCAGCAGCAATGCTGTCGCGGCCCGGGCCGCACTCTAGAGCGGGCACAGCTACTCAGTCGCTCACGCCTTGTCCAGCTCGTAGTTGTAGACGGCAGTCCTACCGCCCTCACCATCAGGCTGCGGGTCCAGCATCAGCTCCGGCTTCACCGCCTGTGCGACGTCGTCGTCATTGTGCTCATCACCCGGGAAGTACAGCTGCTGGATCAGGTCCTGGTGACCCGGAGCCTTCACGAGGATGTGCAGGTGGGCCGGACGCCAGGCATGCCCGTCGATGGCAGCGATCATCTTGCCTGTGGAACCATCCGTGGGGATCTGGTACGGAGCAGGCTGGATGGTGTTGATCTCGAAGTTGCCCTCGGAATCGACCGGCACGGTGACGCGCAGGTTCCACTCGGGGATATCCGGGGCGAACTGCGAGTAGTAGCCCTCCTCATCGGCCTGCCACAGCTCGATCGTGGCATCCGTGAGAGCGTTGCCGTCCACATCGGCGATACGACCGGTGAACTTCAGCCTGGTGCCCTTCTCATCGTCACGCATCGGGATGGTGGCCGGGGACTGGACCACAGGTGAGCCCGGGACGTAGTAGGGGCCGAAGATGGAGCCCTTGCTGCCCTTGCGGTCGCGCGTGACGATGTCCTCGATGGTGTGCTCCAGGAAGACGTCGAGCCACAGCGGCCACTCGCCGTCCTCGCCGACCTGGATCAGCCATCCCTTGAGGATGTTGAACTCTTCGTAGGTCATCGAGTGTTTCTCAGCGATGTCATTCATCGCCTTGATTGCATCGCCGATCAGAGCCTGAGCGCGCTCGAGCGGAATGTCAGCGCCGGCGCCGGAACGCCCGGACTGACGGAAGACGTCTGTGGCGCTTGCACCGGAGTCGGCAGCTGCGGGGGAGTGGGTATTCATGAGTAATCCTTCCCTGAGGGACGTGGATCAGCGATGAGGCGGTGCCTCGCTGTGGATACACGGGGGATCGAATGGCTGGTCATCTGAATCTAGAGGGTCAATTGAGGCGCGTTCAATACATCACGTCCTCCCAGTGAGACTGCACGGGCCTGATCCTTATGCTCGGACGAGATCGGGAGCTGCCTGCCGCGCCATGCTCTGTGCGAAGAACTCGGTGATCTCACTGCGCGCGCTCAACGGCAGAACATGCGCGACGTACATGTCCGGGCGGACGATGACCAATGCACCTGAGCGGTCGATCCCGCGGGCATCGAAGAAATCGTCGTCGGGGATCGTCGCATACACCTTCTCCCAGTCCGTCAGACGGTATTCGCCGACCTTCGGCCTGAAGAGACTCGGCACGGCATTGACGTCGACATCGTGGTAATCCTGCTGATAGATCACCTTGGCGTCGAAGACCCTGTCGATATCGGCGCCTGTCGGCGTGAAGAGGGTGACCGGCGAATCCTCCGAATCCTCCAGCCAGTCGGCGAGGTCGGCCACGGCGCTTCCGTCCGCGTCGGAGAATGCATAGAGCCGCCACCGCCCATCGGCCCGGAAATGGTGACCCACATGCACCGGCAGCGAGTCCGCCACACGGGAGACCAGCGCTGATTTGAAGCGCATACCTATCGGAAAGCCCTTGGCCAGATCCTGGTGATCAGCGGTTCCGGTGATCCTGGAAGGCTGGTAGTGCGTCTCGAAGCCGCCCGGGAAGTTCGCGGTGTCGACGAAGAAGTCCACGATCTCCTGCGGGCCCTCCATCTCCTCCGGACGCTTGGACATCATCGCCGACCATTCCTTGTCATAGTCGATGAGCTTCTGGGCGACGACCTGGCGCTCCTCGTGGTAGGTCTTCAGCAGGGACTCATCGCTGCGGCCCTCAAGCACCTGCCCGATCTTCCACGCGAGGTTCCACCCGTCCTGGATGGAGACGTTCATCCCCTGTCCGGCCTTGGCGGAGTGGGTGTGGCAGGCATCGCCGGCGATGAATACCCGCGGATTCGCGTCAGGGTCCTGCCGGGCGGCCGCATCGTCGAAGCTCTTGGCCACAGTGTGGCGGACCTCGTAGTTGCTGTACCAGGCCACCTTGCGGACATCGACTGAGTAGGGGTGCAGAATGCGGTTCGCCCGCTCGATGGCCTCCTCAGCAGTGGTGGACATGACCCGTGCCCGGTTCTCATCGTTCGGGCTCTCCAGGGAGACGTAGAACCGCGTCAGGAATCCTCCCTCACGCGGGATGAGGAGGATGGTGCCGTCCTTGTCCGACTGGATTCCGCTCCTGGTGCGGAAGTCCGGGAAGTCCGTGTTCGCCATGATGTCCATGACCGCCCAGGCCTGCGATGCCGAGTCGGAACTGACTTCCGCACCGATGCAGTCGCGCACCCTGCTGCGTGCGCCGTCACAGCCCATGACGTACTTGGCGCGGACCGTGCGCTCCGTGCCGTCCGCCTCGCGGAGCTGGACCTCGACCGGATACTCCCCGCTGTCGTGCACTGTCAGGTCGAGGAATTCGAAGCCGTAGTTGATGTCGATGCGCGCCGGCCCGTTGGCGGCCCGGGCTGCGAAGTAGTCGATCACGCGAGCCTGGTTCACCGTCAGGATGGGGAACTCACTCACCGATGCCGGCGGGTCGGGAGCACGGGCTCCACGAGCGATCTCGGTGGGGTTCTCCGGATGCGGTCCCCAGAAGCTCATCTCCCGCATATGAGCGGCCTCTTGGGCGATGGAGTCGTAGAACTCGAATGCCTGGAACGTCTCCCCGCTGCGGGGGAAGAGCCCATCGGCCCGGCCGGCCGCAAGCCGTGTGGGTCGGCGCTCGATGATGCGGGTGTGGACATCGGGATAGTCGGTCAGCTGGGCAGCTTGAACGATGCCGGCTGGCCCCGCACCCACAATGAGCACGTCCATCGTGTCCGGAAGGTCCTCAGTCCGATCGATACCGGTCCCTGCAGCTTCCCTGATGCGAGGGTCATGGCCGACGTAGCCGTCATGGTGATACTGCATCTTGTCAGCTCCTTTGCTGTGCGAGTCGAACCGCACGAGTGCGATCAACGAACAAGAACGACTGTTCGTTCCTAGTGAACTGTATCACAGGGCGCGCGGCGTTCAACCGTGAATCAACAAGTGCTGTTCATCTCCCCCGAAGAGTCCGGCGAGGCGCGCAGCACCCAGAACGCCGGCCATGCCGACCCCACCGCACCCCTCCTTCCGCGGCACTCCAGCGCAGCGAACCGGCGGACGGTTGCCAAACGTGGCGTGAGCTGGCACACTTCAGTCGACTCAAGAACGATCGTTCTTGAGAGTGGTCGGACTCACCGCCGAGGTTCCTGCAACCACGAGATCCGCCGCTCGCACCGTTCCACGCCGGCACAGTCGCCGGGAAGGAGATGACCAGATGAGCACCTCACACGACGACCTCGTGTCACGCATCCAGCGCCTCGAAGACATCCACGCGATCACTCAGTTGCGGGCACGGTACTGCCAGGCCCTCGACGATGGCCTCTGGGAAGACCTCGCCGACACCTTCACCCCCGATGGCGCCTTCGTCGGCCTGTCGACCGCCCGGGGCCGTGAGGAGATGCTGGACTTCTTCCCCTCCCTCAACGCATCGACCGTCACGTCGTGGTGGCACTTCAGCTCGAACGAGACGGTGGAGATCGACGGCGATTCCGCCCACGGCACCACGTGGCTGCTCCAGCCGTGCGTCGTCGACGGCGAGTCCCAGCTGGCCGCAGGGCGCTACGAGGACGCGATGGTGCGCACAGCGGACGGGTGGCGATTCCAGGAGCGGAAGGTGTCGTTCTTCTTCTGGTCGTCCCTGGAGTCCGGCTGGGACGCGGCGCGCTTCGACTTCCCCCCGGCAGTGGGCGCGGAGGACGCACGCACACGCGAACGCCTGGAACAGGGCGCGTGAAGCGTCCGCGACGGTCGCGGCACCGGGCATAGCGACTCCCCCACCGACACTCCTCTCAACGACGAAAGGACGGAGCATGCGCAGCAAGTCGATGGCACTGGCAGCCGTCGCGGGCACCGCAGCGATCGCCCTCACCGCCTGCGGACCCAGCGGGACCTCGCGCGTCGCCGACGACAGCGAGGGCAGAACCCTCACCGTCACCACGACGATCGGCGGCCCGGACAATTACCACAACACCCCGATAGACGAGTACTTCACCGCCGTCGAGGAAGCATCGGACGGCAGGATCTCCTTCGAATTCAGCTACGCGAACGCGATCGTGCCGCCGGCGGAGGTCGGCAGCTCGATGGCGGACGGCATCGTCGACTCCGGCCTGGTCGTCACGTCGTACAACCCGTCCGAGTTCCCCGTGAGCAACTGGCTGTCGAAGCTCGCGTTCGCCGGCGAATCAGGCCCTCCCGCGGCGGCGCTCGAACGCGCGGCCGCGGTGAACGAGTGGTGGGCTGAGAACCCTGAGCTGGCGGAGTCGGACTTCCGAGGCCAGGGACTGGTGCCGCTCACCCCCGGCTTCAACGCCCACACGGCCTATCACTTCATCTGCACGGAGCCGGTTACGAGCCTCGCGGACGCGCAGGGGAAGTCCATCCGCTCCCCCGGTGAGGCGTGGGCGGAATCCGCGGCCGCACTCGGCATGGAACCGGTATCGCTGCCCGGCGCAGAGATGTACGAGTCACTCCAGCGCGGAATCGTCGACTGCGTCATGGCCGATGCGACCGACATGGTCTCGTCGGATCTGACCGAGGTGGCCAAGCACTACACCACCGTGAACCTGCCCGGCTTCACCACCTACGGCCTCTTCATGAGCGAGCTCGCGTGGGAGACGCTCGACCCCGAGCTGCAGGAGATCCTCTGGGATCAGCTCCCCGTCTACCTCGACAACCTCGCGCACGAGGGCCTGGTGCTGCAGGAGGAGCTGCTCGAGACCTCGGGGATGGAGTTCCACACGATGGAGGCCGACCTCGCCGACGCCCTCGCCGCCCACCAGAGCTCGGTGCTCACGGATTCCATCGAGAACGCGCCTCCCGCAGTCGAGGACCCGCAGTCCGCGATCGACCAGCTCGACGACATGCACAGCAGGTGGGGATCGATCGTCACCGACGAACTCTCCGTTCCCAGCTACGGGACCTGGGCCGAATGGCACGACGACGGGCAGTCGGCGGACGCAGTCGACACCGGCGAGTTCGCGCAGCGCCTCCACGACGAGGTCTACGCGGACTCGATCCCCGAATGATCAGGACCGGGAGCGGGCACATCCCCGCAGAACCGATAGGAGCCCTCTGGTGAAGAAGGCAGTCACATTCCTCGGAGCGGCAGCGCTGCTGCTCATGATGACCTACACCGTCGCGAACGTGATCGTTCGGTCGATCACCGGGACCCCGCTCCCGGCAGCCGTCGAGCTGACGACTCGCTGGTGGATGGTCCCGATGGTCTTCGCCGGCTGGGTGATCGCCCACTGGGCGCGCGAGCACATCGTCGTCGACTTCGTGGTCGACGGGGCACAGCCTCGCGTGCGCGCCGTCATGGCCGTCATCAATTCCGCGATCCTCATCGTCTTCCTCGCCCTCCTCGCGTACGCGGGATTCGCGGGCGCACTCGAGAACCAGGCGCGCGGCGAGTACGGCATCGACACCGGCTGGCCCGTCTGGATCACCCGCTATGCAGTGCCGCTCTTCGCGCTCGTCTTCATCGGGTATGTCCTCTCCGACGGCTGGCGAGCGCTCACGCACCGCAGCCGCACGACCGCAGCGCACGACGGAACTCCCACCGACAGCCTCCCCGAGGGCGCGGCAGTGGAGACAGGAGCCACTCATGACCACTGATGCAGAGACCCTCACGAAGCGGGTTCACGACGCCGGCCCCGGACCTCGGAGGCCCCGGCGCCTCAGGAGTGCCGCCCCGATCATCCTCCTCGCCCTCGCCGCTGTCTTCATGGTCCTGGCATACCAGACCGTGCACGAGGTCGCCGTCGGGGTGTACTCGCTCGCGATGCTGCTGTGCCTGATCCTGTCCGGCCTGCATGTGGGCGTCGCGATGGCTCTGAGCGGCGTCTATGCGATCTGGGTGATCTATGGATCGGTCGGACTGGTGTCCGCCCTCAAGAACGCACCGTACGATTCCGCGTCGAGCTGGTCGATCAGCGTGCTGCCGATGTTCATCTTCATGGGCTTCCTTCTCTGGCGATCCAGCATCACGAACAAGCTGTACGCGGGTGCCGGAGTGTGGCTCAACTGGATGCCGGGCGGCCTCGCCGTGACGACGAAGGTCGCGGGAGCCGCGATGGGCGCGGCCAGCGGATCGAGTGTCGGCATCGCGTACGCACTGGGCAGGATCGCGCTGCCGGAGATGCTGCGTGCGGGCTACCCGAAGCGCATCGCGCTCACCTCGGTGCTCATGGCCGGCAGCGGTGGCCAGCTCATCCCGCCCAGCATCATCATGGTCGTGTATGCGGGCATCGCGGGGACGTCAGTGGGCCAGCAGCTGCTCACAGGACTGCTGCCCGGACTCGTCCTGGTCGGCGCGTACATCACGTACCTCATCGTCACCAGCCTCATCATGAAGTCGAAGTTCGACATCAGATCAGCGCCGCCCGCCACGAGGCAGGACCGCATCCGGAGCCTGAAGGACCTCTGGCAGGTGCCGCTGGTCATCCTGCTCGTGGTCGGCGGCCTGTACTCCGGATTCTTCACCGCGACCGAAGCCGGTGCGTTCGGCGCGTTCGTGGCCCTGGTGATGCTGTTCGTCTACCGTCGCGGCGAGAGCGGCCGGGCCCTGTGGGAGGCGGTGCGCGATTCACTTGCGTCGACCGGGTCGATCTTCCTCCTGCTGGCAGGGTCGGCGGTCCTGGCACGAGCGCTCGCGCTGACCGGTGTGACGCAGGCGGCGACCGACCTCATCGCGGGGAGCGACATGACGCGCGTCCAGTTCCTGCTCGCGCTGATCCTCTTCTACATCGTGCTGGGGCTGTTCCTGGACCCGATCGCGATGATCCTCCTGACGGTGCCGCTCCTGCTTCCGATCATGCCGGCGTTCGGCATCGATCCGCTGTGGTTCGGAGCCTTCATCGTGCTGCTGGGCGAGCTCGCCGTCATCACTCCTCCGGTGGGAGTGCTCCTGTACGTGATCTTCCGCCTCTCGCAGTCGAAGGAGGTGAACCTGGGGCAGAAGATCTCCATCACGGACGTCATGCGCGCATCGATCGCGTTCATCCCGATCACGATCGCTGTCGCGCTGATCCTGATCTTCTTCCCGGATCTGGTCACGATCCTGCCGGAGCTGTCATTCGCTGAGTAGCGCGAGTTCGCCGCTCTCTTCGATGCACCATCGTCGCGAGGGACACCCTAATGGTTCGGGGGGCGGGCGCACGCACCCGCCCCCCGAACCCTCCAACCGCCTGTCACGACAGGCGTTTCAGACCGGAATGCGCACCCGGAGGCTCCGGCCTCTCAGAATTGCGCTCTGGCACCTCGAGACCCTGCTCACACCGTCGTCCCGGGGCGCTCCGCGCCGCGGAATGTTCTGCGGTAGGCACTCGGCGTCGTGTTCAGAGTGTCCCTGAAGTGCTGGCGCAGCGAGACCGACGTACCGAAACCGGACCTCTCCGAGACCTCGTCGATCGGCAGGTCGGAATCCTCGAGCAGCTCGCGCGCCCGTTCGGTGCGCTGCTGGATCAGCCACTGCCGAGCACTCATGCCGATCTCCGCACGGAACCGCCGGGTGAACGTGCGCACGCTCATCGTCGCCTGTGTCGCGAAGTCCTGGAGCGACAGGGAACGATGCAGGTTCTCCAGCGCCCACTCCCGGGCCGCGCCGATCCCGTCGGAGGTCGGTTCCGTGACGGGAAGACGGATGTACTGTGCCTGCCCTCCGTCGCGATGCGGTGGAACGACGGTGGTGCGCGCGACGGCCTTTGCCACAGCAGTTCCGTGATCGTTCCGGATCATGTGCAGGCACATGTCGATGCCCGCCGCCTCTCCCGCTGACGTGAGCACCTCGCCCTCGTCGACGTAGAGGACGTCCGGCAGCAGCTCGACTGCGGGGTGCAGGGCACGGAATTCCTCGACGTGGCTCCAATGCGTCGTCGCTCTGCGGCCGTCCAGAAGCCCCGCAGCGGCCAGCACGAAAGCGCCCGTGCAGACCGAGGCGATGCGGACCCCGGGGCGCAACCGCGCGAAGACCTCTCGCATCTGCGGGGAGAGGCCGCCGTCCGGCAACGGCGCGTAGTCGTCCTGAGCGGCCGGGACCACCACGGTATGGGCCTGCGCGAGGACGTCCGTCCCGTGCTCCACCGTGATCGCGAAGTCAGTGTTCGTGCGGATCGTGCCGGGCTCCGGGGTGCACGTGAGGACCTCGTAGAGCTGAGCGCCCTCACTCGAGAGCGCGGAACCGAACAGCTGGTGGATCAGCCCGAGCTCCATCGGTCGCACCCCCGGGCGGACGAGGACTGCGATGCGGTGCCGTTCCGAGGCCGTGAAACCAGTCATGGCCGGATTCTTTCATATACTGGCCACCCGGCCACTCGAGCCGAGAGGCGACGCACTGGAGACTGAGAGGGACTCAGCCGCCGACCGAACAGGACCCCCATGAACGTCTTGTGGATCTACGCCCACCCGGACCAGGCCTCTCTGAACTCAGCGCTGCGCGACGAGGGCCTCGCGGCACTCGCGGAGGCGGGACACCCCTACCGCGTCTCAGACCTCTATGGCATGGGGTGGAAGCCCACCCTCGACCGCGACGACTTCACCGGGGACCACGACGATCCCGCCGGTATCGGCCAGGCATCCGGGCACGCCTATGAGCGCGGCGCCCTGAGCGAGGACATCACGGCCGAGCAGGAGAAGCTCGACTGGGCCGATGCGGTCGTCTTCCAGTTCCCGCTCTGGTGGTACGCGCCTCCGGCGATCCTGAAGGGATGGATCGACCGCGTGTTCGTGAAGGGCTACGCCTACGGGGTCACCGACCCGGATCACCCCGGCAGGACCCTGCGCTACGGCGAGGGGGTCCTGTCCGGGAAGCGAGTGCTCGTCCTCACCAGCATCGGGGGGCCCGAGGCCGCCTTCGGACCGCGCGGGATCAACGGTCAGCTGGATCAGGTCCTCTTCCCGCTGCTGCACGGCACCTTCTGGTACACGGGCATGTCCGTGCTCCCGCCCGTCGCCGTCTACAGCGCGAACCGTCTGGACGACCAGAGCTTCCGCACTGCCGCTGATGCCGTCTGCCGGCACGTCGCCGCGATCGGCGAGACCCGGCCGATCCCCTACCGCTCGCAGAACGGCGGCGACTACGACGAGGAGCTGGTCCTCAGACCAGAACTCTCACCCGGAGGCTCTGGCCTCGCGGTCCACGCATCAGCCCTCGCCCACGAGGAGGCCCAGGGCGAGCCGCAGGATCAGCCGGCGACGGCCTCGGCGGACTCGGCCTTCGCCGTCTCGAACGTCGACGTGTCGATGACGAACCGGAAGAGCACGTCTCCAGCGACCACGCGGTCGTAGGCGTCGTCCACCTCGTCGACGCCGACCTTCTCGATCCAGGAGCCCAACCCGTGCTCAGCGCAGAAGTCGAGCATCTCCTGCGTTTCGCGGATGCCGCCGATGTTGGATCCGGTGAGCACCTTCCCGCCGCCGATCAGCGCGCCGAAGCCCACGGGCTGCTTCTCCGGCGGCAGTCCGACGACCGCCATGACGCCGCGCGGTCGCAGCAGGCCCAGGTACTTGTCGACCGGGATGTCCGCACTGATGGTGTTGAGGATGAAGTCGAACTGGTTCCGGTGCGTGCGGAAGAAGTCGTCCTCCGTCGTCGCGAGCACGCGTGAGGCGCCCAGCTTCAGCGCGGTCTCCTCCTTCTTGAGGGTGCGGCTCAGCACGGTCACGTCAGCGCCCTTCGCCGCAGCGATCTGGACGCCCATGTGGCCCAGGCCGCCCAGGCCCAGCACGGCGACCTTCGTCCCCTCGCCCACGCCCCAGCGGGCGATCGGCGAGTAGGTCGTGATGCCGGCGCACAGCAGCGGCGCCGCACGGTCGAAGTCCAGGGCGTCGGGGATGCGCAGCACGAATCGGTCGTCGACCACGACCTTCTGGGCGTAACCGCCCTGCGTGATCGACCCGTCGACATCGACGGAGTTGTACGTGCCCACCTTCCGGCCCTTGCCTCCGGTGCACTCCTGCTCCTCGCCGTCCGCGCAGGCCGCGCATTCGCCGCACGAGTTCACCAGGCATCCCACGCCCACGCGGTCGCCCGCCGAGAACCCTGAGACCTCCGCGCCCACCGCCTCCACGACACCCGCGATCTCGTGGCCGACGGCGAGCGGGAAGTGCGCCTCGCCCCACTCGTTGCGGATCGTGTGGATGTCGCTGTGGCAGATCCCGGCGGCCCTGATGTCGATGAGGACGTCGCGGGGACCGACATCGCGCCGCTCGAGGTCCGCCACGCGGAACGGCTGGTCGGGACCGGTCTTCTGCAGTGCCTTGACGGTGATCGTCACTGTTCCTCCTGTGGGGACGGATGAGTCGCTGCCAGTATGTCAGCGGGACTGCTCGGGAGGCGATCCCCACCGTCGCACGAACCCGTGCGACGGCGGGCCGAACCCCCGCCGAGGTACCGGTCGGCCGCTGCGGCGTCCGGCACCTCGGCAGTCCGAGCGTATGACGGACGGTGACCGGAGGCAGGCCCGTGTCCGTACCCCCACGTACAGTCGGGGGCACGTTCCAGAGATGCGGTCGAAGGCCTGGCTGACCGCACGGCAACCCGATGATCGGCCGGGTGCCCCCAGGCGGAGAACGGGCCCGCGGTGTCCCCCGCGGGCAAGATTCGATGCGAGGCCCGGCCTCGGGGAAGCAGGACCCCATGTCCTCACCATCCACTCACGACCGTCCCAACCCCACCACGGATCCCTGGGAGGGGTTCACCCACGACGAGGCCCTCGCGTGGGCGCGGGTCACCCTCCGGTACCTGCCGCGGCCGTCCGGAGCGGGCATCCTCGGCATCAGGTCGTCCAGCCTCACCGCGGGCCGGGTCCCGCGATCCGCCGAGCAGGCCGGCAGAGCCAGGATCGCGGTCGCCCTGGGCTTCACGCCCGCGACCTTCGCCGCATGGATCGTGTCGCTGCGGTGGGTGCCGGCCACGCGGTACGCGGCGCACCCGCACAACCACACGGTCGAGCACCCGTTGAGCCAGCCGGGGCACACCTTCGACGCCGAGGTCTGGGCCGGCTGGCCGCTCCTCCTCACCCGGGGTCTGTCGCCCGAAGCCGCGACGCACTACGCACTCCTGCGCGCGGAGGAGCGCGGATTCGACCCGACGGCGTCGGACGCGTACGACACGGCGCGCGTGTACGCCGCCCGCTACGACGCGGTCCTGGCCCGGCGCCGCGCGCGCTACGGGCTCGATCCGCACGCTGACCCGAAGCGCTGGAGCAACGCGGATTCGCGCGAGCGGGACCGGCGCCGCAGATCGGTCGACGAATCGTCGCAGACTTTCCGCGAGCGCTCGATCCGTGCCCGCGCGGAGGCCGAGGCCGCACATACCCTGCTCGAAGTCCGCGACGGCTTCGACGGCGCGCAGCGCAGGTGGGCGGATGCGCGAAGGCGGGCGGACGAGCTGCGGGACGCCGTGGAGAACGGCGGCGTGCGGGGCGAGAACCGCCGACGGAGGTGGTGACGCCCCGACGACGCGCCGTGAATCACAGTCGGCAGGGCGCCTCACCCATGCCACCCGCTCACAATTTCGGGTAGTGTCTCAATATGTTCTTACCGAACGATCACTCAGATCGGTGAGACCGCAGACCAGAGCTCGTCCGAAGGGCCCACGCGCGGCAGTGTCGCCGTCACGTGGAAGCGCTTCCGACAGCGGATGACGAAAGAGGAGTTCGACGTGGCGACCACCAACGGACGCGCTGAGATCCTGCGCGCCGCGCGGATCACCTTCGCACGGCACGGATTCGACGGTGCGTCGATCCGCGACATCGCGCAGGAGGCGGGGCTCAGCCTTTCCGCACTGTACTACTACTTCCCGTCGAAGCAGGATGCACTGCACGAGCTCATCCACAACGCCTTCACGTGGTTCAGCGAGCGGGCGCGTGCCACCGTCGACGCAGCGGGGTCGGATCCGATCGACCGGCTCACCGTGCTGGTCCGCTTCACGGTTCGCTACCGGTCGATGTACCGCCAGATCAGCCGTGTGATCCTGCGGGACACCGAGCGCCTGAACCCTGAGAGCTTCGGGACGATCCGCGAACTCCAGAAGGAGTCCCGCAACATCTTCGCCGACGTCGTCGAAGAGGGCCGGGCCTCCGGCGTCTTCGCAGTCGAGAGCTCTGAGACCGCGTCGCGCGCGATCCTGTCGATCATCAACGCGATCCCCCTGTGGTTCTCCACGGACGGCGACATGACCGTCGACGACCTGGAGCGGGAGTACACGCGCTTCAGCCTGCGCCTGCTGGCCCATGACCCGGACGACGCAGAGCTCGAGCGCCTGCTCGCCCTCCCCCTCGAGGACATCGCGGACTTCAGCGGCCGACTCGACGGCACCGCGGCCCCCATCAAGCGCTGACGCTGATGCTGAGGCGGGCGTCCGCCTCAGCACGGCGGGTCCACGACCAGCTCACGACCGACGCGCAGCCAGCTCACCGCTGGCCTGAACCCGGCCCCCGTCCGCGGTCGTGCCTGATCCGCCACACATGTGCGGCTTCGGGCACGACGGCGTCATCGTCGGCGGCCCCCGCCTCACGCAAACTGGTCATATGACCAGCACGCGCACACACCGCCGCCGAGGCCCCTGTCCGGTCCGAGACATGCCTGCCGGTCTCCGCGCCCCCGCGCTCCTGAGCGGCCTCGCCCTCGTGCTCACCGTCACCGCCTGCGGCGAGGTCGGATCCGAGCCGGAGGTCGACTACGAGGCCTTCGCCGAATCCGTCGCCGAACTCCCGGCCGTCGAGTCGGTCGACACCGACGGGGACGGGGATGGGGAAGCGTTCACCGCCGAGATCTCCGCTGAGGCCGACGAGGCCGCGCTCCGGACGACAGGCCGTCGCATCATGCGGCTGCTCGGAGACGCCGGAGTCGGCTATGACGCCTCGCCCCTCACGATCGTCAGCGGACCGTACACCCTCGAGGGCGCGTACGGCTACAGCGATCCGGACACGGGCACATACCGATCGGACCGCCTGGACCTGACGGATCTGCCGCACCTCCATGCGCTGCCGGACGTCGCATCGGGGATCCTGCGCAACGGCACTGCGACCGTCACCCTCGCGGAGGGGGCGGACCTGCGCACCTGGGTCGAGGATGCCGTCACCCGGGACGGGCACACACGCGTGCACGCCTATCCCGCGGAGGAGGACTCACAGGAGACGGAGGGCCCCGACGACACCCCTGGGGCAGACGGAGGAACGGACGCGCAGACAGCCGCCGGCTCCGCTGCCGGCAGCTCGGCGGTCGACCGCAGGTGGGTCCCCGCGGACTCCGACGACCTCGAGGAATCATTCAGGTTCCACCTGGGCTCCGAGGCGAACACCGAGGCCGTCCAGAAGCTGTTCACAGCTGCAGACGCCGCGGACGCGACGGTCGTCACGGCGGAGGTCTACACCGAGGGAGACGTCGACGCCGACCTGGAGCTCCAGTCGCTCGACGCGCTCGAACAGCTCGATGACGTGTTCACCGACGAGTACGACGCACTGACCGGCTTCACGTTCCACACGGGCGACGGGCTCCGTCTGGACTACGGCTCGTCCGTCGAGAGCCACTACAGCCCGAGCGCTCCCTCGATCGACGACGTCCTGTCCGCCCACGAGCAGATCGAAGACCTGGGCGCTTCGCTGACCTCGGTGTCCGCGGGACTGCGGGAGGCTGAGGTGGAAGCACCCGACACCGGTGTCCTCCGGGACGTCGCGGACGCAGTGTCCTCGTCGTCGTGGCCGCTGGAGCCCACGGAGCGCGTCTCGCTGCACCACCCGGACTCACCGGATGCGGACTCCTCCCTCGCTGCTGAGTGGTGGGGCGAACGCGTGGACGTCCTCGCATCGCTGTGGGACGCGGGCTTCATCGACGCGACGGAGCGCGGCGAATCGGCCACCGCTGTCACGATCCATCGCGGCCAGGGACCGGACTTCACGACCGCTGCAGGTCGCGACGCCCTCATCGCAGCGCTCCGCGGCGCCGACTGGCAGGCCAACGCACGCATCACCCTTGAGGACTCCCAGCACCTCACGTTCGAGTCGACAGCCGACGGCAAGGCGCTGAACCCGCACAACCCCCAGGGCGACGCCTCCGCCGAGCTGTCCGAATGGGCACAGGAGTTCGTCGATGCCTGGGACGCGACGGCAGGCTGAGCGCATGCAGGCCCGCCGCTCCCCCGCCATCGTCGCCTCGATCGCTGCGCTGCTGCTTGTCGCGACGGGCTGCGGCCTCGCAGACGATCGTCCCGCCTCCGACTACGGGACCGCCGCCGAGGCCCTGCGCGCCCTGCCTGCCGTCGCCTCGGTCGACGGCCCGCACCTGCCCACGGACGAAGCGCATGGCGCGGACGACACCACCGCTACCGCCTTCACCGTCGCCCTCGACGAGGAGGCCGATGCGGCCGCGCTCCGCTCGACGGGGGACGACGCCTTCGCGCTCGTCAACGACCACCGCTATCCCGACGGCCCACCGCACGTGACGATCTCGAGCGGCCCCTTCACCGGTGAGGTTCCCGTTGACACCAGCACGAGCTGCAACTGCGTCCCCGAATCGGAGAACATCGACCTGAGTCTCCTCCCGCGCCTCCTCACGCTTCCGGATGTGAGTGCCGGCAGCCTCGGCGAGATCGGCGGCACGACGCAGATCGAACTGGACGACGGCACCGACGTGCACGCATGGGCCCAGGAGGCGGCAGACACCGCCGCAGAGACTGCAGAGGATAGCGGGGTCGTGCAGGTCGAGGCTGCGCCCGCGGACGATGGCGGCCCACGCTATCGGCTGGACCTCGGTGCCGTCGCAGTGTCCGAGGCGGCGCGCACACTCCATCGGGCCGCAGCAGACACCGGTACCGAGGTCGTCAGAGCTGAGATCACCGTCGAGCATCCCGACAGCAAGCACCCCGACGCGGACGTTTCAGACTCTGTCGATTCCGGCGACGCCGCGAGTGAGACGACCGGCACCACCGCGGACGAGAACGACTCCGACCCGGCCGCCGAGCACCCGCCTGTCGTCACGGAGGGCACGCTCACGGTCGCAGAGGACGCAGACGCGGTCCCCGCCCACCGAACGCTCCTCGAGCACTTCGATGACCAGACGATCGGCACGTTCACCGTCGAGGCCGACTCGGGACTCTCGATCGACGGTCCCGGCGACTCCGGCGACCTGGACGATGTGGCGGACGCGCTGGCCGCACTCGCGGATGCAGAGGTGGCGACGGCCTCGGCGGATGCCGTGGATGACACGCTCACCGCCCACGCGGCCGACGCGGACGGACTGCGCGCGGCTGCACGGCTCGTCTCCTCGCCGGACTGGCCGCTGGAATCCGACGCAGACGTCACCGTGAAGCACACCAGCGGAGCGGGAACCGGCTCCGTCTTCCGCGCCGCGGACTGGCCGGACCACATCGAGCTCGTCGCAGGGCTCTGGGAAGCCGGCTTCACATCCGTCGACGTCGAGGAGATCTCGCACGCCGCAGACCTGCGGATCCGCCTCGACCGGTCGACGGGACCGGATCCCCGCACGGCCGACGGCCGCACCGCCCTCGTCGACGCACTGCGCACCGGAGGGTGGGACGGCACCGCGGAGATCATCTTCGCCGATGACGACCGGCTGGCCTTCACCTCCACGGCGGACGGCACCGCGCAGGAGGCCGCGAACAGGCTCGCCGGAGCCGAGCGCACGCCTCGCGGGTGGGAGCAGGAGTTCATCGACGCGTGGGATGCCACTGCGACGAGCGGGTGAGACGCCGAGCGGGGGAAGTGCCGAGGCGCGGGTCACCTCCCCTGCCTCGGCACCTCTCACTCAGCGCAGTTCGCGCTTGGCGAGCGTCCGCAGGTGCACCTCGTCCGGTCCGTCGAAGAGCCGCATCGCGCGGTGCCAGCCGTACATCGCCGCCAGCGGCACGTCGTCGCTCACGCCCGCGCCGCCGTGGACCTGGATGGCCCGGTCGATGACCTGCAGCGTGGCACGCGGAACGGCGACCTTCGCGGCAGAGATGAGGCCGGCCGCCGCCTTGTTCCCGTGCATGTCGATGGTGCGAGCCGCGTGCTGGCACAGCAGTCGCGCCTGATCGATCGCGATGCGCGATTCGGCGATGTCCTGCTGGACCCCGCCCTGCTCCGCGAGCGGCTTGCCGAACGCGATCCGGTTCTGCGACCGGTCGACGAGCAGCGACAGCGCCCGCTCCGCCGCGCCCAGCGCACGCATGCAGTGGTGGATGCGACCCGGGCCCAGGCGCGCCTGGGCGAGCGCGAAGCCGGAGCCCTCCTCGTCCAAGAGGTTCGCCGCGGGCACGCGGACGTCGTTGAACTCGACCTCGCAGTGGCCGTGCTGGTCGTGGTGGCCCATCACCGGAAGATCGCGCACGACTGTCACACCGGGAGTGTCCATCGGCACGAGGATCATCGACTGCTGCTTGTGCTTCTCCGCATCCACATCGGTCTTGCCCATGACGATCATGATCTTGCAGCGCGGGTCCTTCGCCCCGGACGTCCACCACTTCCGGCCGGAGATGACGTACTCGTCGCCCTCGCGGCGGATCGTCGTCTCGATGTTCGTGGCATCCGAGCTCGCGACCGCCGGTTCCGTCATCGCGAACGCGGAGCGGATCTCACCGTTCAGCAGCGGCTGCAGCCACTGCTTGCTCTGGTCCTCCGTCGCGAACATGTGGAGCAGCTCCATGTTGCCGGTGTCCGGCGCCTGGCCGTTCGTGGCCTCCGGAGCCAGGTGGAGGCTCCACCCGGTGATCTCCGCGAGCCCCGCGTAGTCGAGCTGGCTGATGCCCGATTCGGACGGCAGGAAGAGGTTCCACAGTCCGCGCGACTTGGCCTCCGCCTTGAGGGTCTCCACGACGGGCGGCACGGACCCGTCGCGCGGGTCGCGCTCGGCCCGGTATGCGTCGTACTCGGCCTCCGCCGGGAACACGCTGGCATGCATGAAGTCGACGAGCTCCTCACGCAGCTCGAGTGCACGCGCCGAGGGGCGCAGGTCCAGGGAGTCGACGTCCGGTCTCACGGGCATCGCCTTCAGCTGATCGGTCATGATCTCTCCTTCTGTCTACGGCTTGCCGTGTATGGCTGTGTTCAGCTGTCTGAGTACTGGTGTGATGGGCATGTCTGGCTCGTCGGCTGTGTCTGGTGCACCTGGCTCTTGTGCTGGGCCTCGTGCGGTCGATGGTTCATCGACCGGATTCGACGGTGGCCGCTGCGAGTCGTACGTACCTCTGGGCCATCTGCTCCGGGGTGAGCTCGCCGTCCGGGCAGTACCAGGACGGGACCGATGTGCCCATCGCGATGAGCGCCCTCACGGCGTCCGCGGGATACGGGGTGGCGAACCCTCCGTCCTCGACGCCTCGCATGACGACGTCGCGGAACATCGCCTCCTGCTCGTCCCGCAGTGCGACGATCAGGCGGCGACCGTGCGGGTCGAGGCTGCGGATCTCCGATGCCCCGACGAGCGCCTCCGCCCTCCGTTCGGTGTGGAAGAGGAGCCAGGCGTGCATGAGCGCGCTCAGCTGTTCGTCCGGTCGGCGGCCTGCACGGAGCACTGCGCTGCGGGTGAGTGCGAGCCCATCGCTGAGCACGCGCACCATGATGTCCTGCAGCATCTGCTGCTTCGAGGGGAAGTGGCTGTAGATCGAGGCGACGGTCAGGTCTGCTCCCCGGGCGATGTCGCGCATGGTCGTCCCGTGGTAGCCGAGGCGCTCGAACCGATCCACGGCGGCGTCCAGGATCGCGTCCCTGGTCGACCTCGTCCGTGCCATCGTCTGCTCCTTCGCACTGCTGGCCGCAGCATTCGCCGATTCGCCCACGGCACCGGCTGATCGACACGCTACGCACCGAACGCTTGTTCGTCAACGACCAGCCTGCAGCCCTGAGAGAGCACCGTGCAAACCCAGTCGTCCTGACAGCTGGCCATTCTCTCCAGCAGCTGCCCCACAGGCACCCATTCCGCACAGCGGCCATGACCCCGAACGTGCGTTCGCCTCGAAAGCCCGCGCACCCCTTGACACCCCGCCAGGCGACGGCAATGCTGGCGGCACCGGCCAACGACGACCGGCACGCCCCGCGCACCTGATCATCCTCGCGGCCCCCACGGCGGATCCGCATCGCGCAGGCGTGAACCCTCCCGAAAGGCGTGACGATCATGTCCGATGCTCCGGATCTCAACGACCTCCTCGCAGACGCCCCGAAGAACTGGGGACGCTGGGGTGACGACGATGAGGTGGGCTCCCTCAACTTCCTGACGAACGACCAGGTCCTGCGCGGCGTCCGCAGCATCCGCGGCGGCGAGGTCCACACGCTCCAGCGCCTCATCGGCGATCCGAAGGGCGATCCGGTCTGGCCGTCACGGCTCCCCGCCGAGCGCGAGATGGTCATCGACGAATCCGCGTGGGACGGCGACGACGCCCCCGCCTTCCCCGGCGGCCTCCACTACGCGGACGACAAGCTCGTCGCGTTCCTGCAGGGGTCCACGCAGTACGACGCGCTGGGCCACGTCTGGTACGGCGGACAGATCTGGAACGGCTACGACGCGCGCACGACGATCGGCGGCCTGGACAAGGCCAGTGTCGAGCCGATCGCCCAGCGCGGCGTCGTGGGACGCGGTGTCCTCATCGACATGGCGCGGCACTTCGGCGTCGAGGCGATCGAGTCCAAGCGCACCTTCGACCACACCGACCTGCTCGCCGCCGCCGAGGCTCAGGGCGTGACCATCGAGAAGCACGACATCCTGCTCATCCGCACGAACCACCTGCAGCTGTTCTTCGAGCAGGGCGACGCGTTCTATGAGGACTTCTGCGAGCCGGGGCTCCAGTACAGCCCGGAGCTCGTGACGTGGTTCCATGAGATGGAGATCCCCAACCTCGTCACGGACACGATCGCGAACGAGGTGACGACCGACCCGGACACCGGTGTGGCGCTCACGCTCCACAACGCGCTCATGCGCAACCTCGGCATCGCTCTCACGGAGATCTGTGATCTGGAGGAGCTGGCTGCGGCGTGCGCTGCGGACGGCCGCTGGGACTTCCTCTACGTCGCAGCACCGCTGAAGATCCACCGGGCGACGGGGTCGCCGGTCAATCCGGTGGCCATCCGATGAAGCCGTTCACGGAATCCCTCACACCGGCCTCACCCACGATGCTCGACGCGTGGGAGCACCGGGTGCGGGAATCCGCTGATCAGCCGTTCCTGCACTCCTTCAGCGAGACGCTCAGCTTCGGCGAGGTCGACCAGCAGGCAGATGCCCTTGCGGCGTCGTTGGCCGGCCACGGCGTCGCTGCGGGAGACCGGGTCGCGCTGTACACGCAGAATGATCCGCTCTTCGCGGTCGGCGTCATCGCTGCATGGAAGCTCGGGGCGGTGGGCGTTCCCATCAACCCGATGAACACCGCCCGCGAGTTGCGCTATCACCTGCAGGATTCCGGTGCGAAGGCGCTCGTCACCCTGCCGACCCTGTGGGACGACGTCGCCGCCGAGGTCGTCGCGGACTCCTCCGTCCGCGTCACCGTGCTCGGTGGGTTCCTCCGCTGGCAGCCTGACGGTGGCGGCATCCGCGTCGAGGCCGTGCCGGCGGACATCGGTGCGGCTCGCCCTGCTCCCGACGGCAGCGTCCTGCTCTCCCTCGAGGACCTTCCGCGAGGGAAGAGAACCGCGGACCGGCCGGGGACCTCGGCGGCGGATCCTGCCCTGCTGACGTACACGTCGGGCACGACGGGCAGCCCCAAGGGCGCGATCAACACCCACGGCAACATCGCGTTCAATGCGGAGACGTATGCGCAGATGGGCGGATTGGAGCCGGGCCAGCCGATCCTGGCCGTCGCACCGCTCTTCCACATCACGGGGTCCGTGGGGCATCTGGCGTACGGCATCCGTGCAGGGTGTCCGCTCGTCCTGAGCCATCGGTTCCACCCGGTCGCGGTGATCGAATCGATTCGTCAGTGGCGTCCCGTCTTCACGATCGGTGCCATCACTGCGCTCATGGCGATCGCGGATTCAGCGGAGCTGCAGGACGGCGACCTCGCCAGTCTGGAGGTCGTCTTCACGGGCGGCGCCCCTGTGGCCCCATCGCTGTCGGATCGGCTGGAGAAGGTCTACGGCTCCTACATCCACAGCGCGTACGGGATGAGCGAGACGGCGTCGCCGATCACGGTCGGGCCGGTCGGTGAGCGGTCACCGGTCGATCCGGACTCGGGCTCACTGTCCGTGGGGCGTGCCGTGTACGACACAGAGCTGCGGATCGTGGACGACGCCGGAGCAGACCTGCCCGACGGCGAATACGGGGAGATCTGGGCGCGTGGGCCGCAGATCACCCCGGGCTACTGGCAGAACGACGCGGCCACGGCCGCGGAGATCACGGATGGCGGCTTCCTCCACACCGGCGATGTCGCGTTCCGGGATGCCGAGGGGTGGATCTACCTCGTCGACCGGAAGAAGGACATGATCAACGCGGCCGGGTACAAGGTGTGGCCGCGTGAGGTCGAGGGCGTCCTCTACGACCACGCTGCGGTATCCGAGGCCGCGGTCGTCGGGGTCGCGGACGATTACCGGGGCGAGACGGTCGCCGCATACGTCACCGTCAAGACGGGCCAGTCCGTCACGGAGGAGGAGCTCGTGGCGCACTGCCGCGAGCAGCTGGCCGCCTATAAGATCCCGCGCAGCATCGGGATCCTCGACGAGATGCCGAAGACCGCCACCGGCAAGATCATGCGCCGAGCGCTCCGGGACTAGGACGCGGACCAGCAGCGATGTGGGCCGGAAGGATGATCATCCTTCCGGCCCACAGTCATGTCCCCGCGCAGTTCAGTCCTCGGAATCCTCTGCTTCGTCGATCGAGGCCCCAGCGCTGCCGGTCGGTGTCGGAGTGGCGTCGCCACCCTCATCGCGCGTCAGAACGCCGAGCTCTTCGCCCTCGTCGTCCTGGATGTGCATCGTGTCGCCGTCGACCACGACCACGGTCACTCCACTGAGCCAGGTGTCGACACCCGGGCAGCCCTTGAGCGTGCCGGCGCCGCGCTCGATCTCTGCGGTGTCGCCGTCGATGTGGAACTCCCCCTGGAGTCCGTTGCATCCGTCGGACCCGCCCATCGTGCCGCCGCCCTCGTCGACCTCGGTGAACTCGAGGAATGCGTCGGCGGGGTCATCGGCGACCCAGCGCCCCTCGAAGACCGGATCCGCAGCGGGAGCGGCAGTGGTGGGGTCTTCCCCAGGACCGTCGTTCGTCCCGCATCCGACGAGTGCCAGTGCGGAGAAGACGGTGAGTGCTGCCAGGCGGATCGGTACCTTCATGGGTCCCTCCGTGGGGTAGGGGGTCGGCTGGTTCATGCTAACGGGCGAGGCTGAGGGACACCCGAATGCCCTCATGCCGGACGGTTCGGCTCTGTCCGACGACGAAGGGGCACTCGCGTGTGCGAGTACCCCTTCGTCAACCGTCAGCGTTCCGTCTCAGGGAGTCGGAGCGCCTCCGGGCTCAGCTGTGCTCAGGCCTTGCGGCGGCGAGCCACGTAGACCAGTGCGCCACCCAGGGCGACCAGTCCGGCTGCGCCGGCAGCCAGCGGAGCGGTGGTCGAACCGGTGCGCGGCAGGTCGTCGCCGCCCTCACCGTTGTCGCCATCGTCCTGGCCTCCGTCGCCGCCGTCTTCACCGATAACCACGAACGAGCTCTCGAGTGTCTCGCCCTCAGCCGTCACGAGGACTTCGTAATCACCGATGTAGGCCTCGGCCGGTGCCGTCGGCAGGCCCCAGACGCGGGACGAAGCGTTGCCGTCTTCGTCAGCGGTCACCGTGACCGACTTAGCCGGTGCATCGTTGGAGTCCTCGGCCGGTGCCTCTTCCGAACCCGCGTTGGCGGATGCGGAGTCGGTCGACGCGTAGGTGTCGAACGTGACGTCCGAACCGGGCTCCACTCCTGTCACGGAGTAGGTGACGCCGCGGTCCTGCTCGATGGCCTGGTCTTCGTCCTCGGCGAGGAACTGCTCAGCAGCGATCTCGCGCGGGTCGACGGTCAACTCAGCGTCCTCGTCCGCCTCTTCCGTCTCAGACGGAGTCGGCGCCGGGGTCGTGGGCTCGTCGGTAGCAGTCTCCGTGGGCTCCGGGGAGTCGGTGTCCGTCGGAGTCGGCTCCGGGGAATCCGTCTCGGTCGGAGTCGGTGCCGGCGTGGTCGGGTCCTCGGTGGGCTCGTCCGTCGGGTCCTCAGTCGCCGTCGGCGTGGGCTCCGGGGAGTCTGTCGCGGTCGGCGTGGGCTCCGGCGTCTCAGTTGCTGTGGGAGTCGGATCCGGCGTCTCGGTGGGCTCCTCAGTCGGATCCTCCGTTGCCGTCGGAGTCGGCGAGGGCTCCTCGTCGTCCGCGGTCGTCTTGACCTCGTAGTCTCCGGGGAGGTACTTGAGGCCTTCAGCCAGCTCAGCGACCCAGATCCAGTTGTCGTCGCCCTGGTCTTCGCCCTGGTAGTTGGACAGCGACGTGACGCCTACTGCCTGGTCGCCCATCATGACAGCGCCACCCGAATCGCCCGGGATGCCCAGGGCCTTCGCTGCGAACCCGTAGACCAGCGAATGGCCGCTCCCGTCGGGGAGAGGCACGACGGAGTAACCATCGACGATGCCGCCGATTCCACCTTCGTTTTCATCGGAGGGGATCGGTCCCGACTGCATTCCGGAGGTACGGCCGGAGCGCCAGATCTCCTTGCCGATGTCGTCGGTCGTCACATTGTGGACGCCCGCAACAGGCTTCGTCGAAGCGGAAAGATCGTCGCCCTGGGCCGTCGTCCAGTCCGTCACCTCGGGATGCGTGGTGACAGTGTCGTCTTCGAGCGTGATGACCCCGAAATCCTGCGTGCTCGCCGGGTTGTACAGGCTGGGATCGCCTGCTTCTGGGTCGTCAATATCGATCGGAGTCTCACCGAACTCGGAGTGCGTGAAGGAGCCGATGGGCTCTGACTTCAAGAGTTCGAACGGGCGCTCCGGGTTGTGGTAATCGTTGGCTCCGGCGTTCGACTGCGAGGGCTTCTCGAGGAGGACGTCTTCTCCGACCTCGCCGCAGTGACCTGCGGTGATGATCGCCTCTTCACCGCCGGGACCGGTAGCCGGGAACCCGAACGAGCAGAGCCCGTAGTTGGGCCCGCCCTTGGGCACTGCGTAACCGGCGCCGCCGACGACATCCTCAGCGTTCACCTCGCTGTATCCGTTGGGGATCTCTTCGACGAGGACCTTCTTGCTGTCCTCGCTCTTCGCAAAAGCAGTGACCGGCTTGAGCTCGTCAGACGCCGCGCTGATGCCCGAGCCCTCAACGACCTGCACGACGACGTCACGGTTGGCGTTGTAGCCGACGGCCGCGATCTGATCGCTCTTCTCAGCGGCCATGGCGACCGCCGCAGCCAGCTCTTCGGGCGCTTCGTTCGCAGCCATGGCGGGGACCGTGAGGGCCACTCCGCCGAGTCCGATGGCGACGGCCGCGCTCAGCGCGACGAACCGCTTGCCCGTCTCAGGGTTCTTCATACTGTTCTTCCTCTGATCTCTCATGACATCGAGTCGAAAATCTCCGACATCGCACAGCTGAACTACACGACGCTCAGTGGACACTGTGCCAAAGATCGCGGCGGCGTAACACTTCTGACCATTTTGATCACCGAATGATCACAACGGATTCGTTGCCCACATCACATGACAGCGCTCACACGCGGTCTACCCACACGCTGTCGGCTCACACGCAGCCGTCACACACAGCCATCCCGCACTCCCTCAACCGAGGGATGCCGCAAGCTGCTCCTGCATCGCCTTCTTGTCCGGCTTCCCGATCTTCGTCACTGGGATGCCCTCGACGAACACGACGTCCTTCGGAGTCTGGACACTCCCCTTCTCCTCGCGGACGAAGGCCCGGATCTCCTCGACGAGGCCATCCGCAGCCGGCCCGCGGCCCCCGGCAGGGACCTCGGCGGCGGTGCCGTTCGTCAACCCAGCGTCGCCCGTGAAACCATCGCCGCCCTCCGCCACTCGCGCCTCCCGCAGCACGACTGCGGCGACGACCCGCTCTCCCCAGTCCGCGTCGGGGACCCCCACCACACACGCCTGGGCGACGGCGGGGTGCTCGAGCATGCGGGCCTCGACCTCGGCGGGGTACACGTTGAGGCCACCGGTGATGATCATGTCCTTCTTACGGCCCACGATGCTGAGGAATCCGTGCTCGTCGAGACGGCCCAGGTCACCCGTGTGCAGGCGTCCGTCGCGCAGCGTCTCCGCCGTGAGCTCCGGGTTCTGCCAGTAGCCGGTCATGACGATGGGCCCGGAGACGCACACCTCGCCGACCTCGCCCACCGGCACCTCCCGATCCTCGTCGTCCCGGATCGTCAGATCCGCGCACGAGGTCGCCCTGCCGGCGGACGCAAGCCTGCCCGGAACCGTCGGATCGTGGTCCTCCCTCCGGAGGACGGTGATGAGGTTGGGCGCCTCCGACTGGCCGTAGAGCTGCAGGAACACCTGCCCGATCCGGGTCAGCGCCTCCTGCATCCGCGACGGGTCCATGAGGGACGCGCCGTAGACGACGGTCTCCAGCGACGACAGCCGGTCCAGCTGCTCCTGCGGCAGGTCTAAGATCCGGTAGATCATCGTCGGCACGAGGAACGTCGACGTGATCCGGTGCTGCGCGACCGCATCGACGAACGCCTGCGGCGAGAACTTGTCCAGCATGACCATCGAGCCGCCCTGCAGCAGGATCGGCAGGGCCATCGCACCCGAGGCGTGGGACATCGGCGTCGTCACGAGGAACCGGTTGTCGGCCGGCCACTCCCAGTCGATCACCGTGAAGAGCGCATTCGTCACCATCGTCCGGTGCGAGCGCACGATCCCCTTGGGCGTTCCGGTCGTCCCGCCGGAGAATCCGAGCGACGCGTCCGATTCCGGGTCCACACGCACGGGCCGGTCGAGGACGGAGAAGCCGGAGACGGCCTCGGCGCCCTGCGCCTGCGATGCCGGATCGAGGATCTCGACGGGGATGACGGTGAGGCCGGGGACGGTCTCCGCGAGTTCGCGCGCCATGTCGTCGAACCGCCCCTGCTCATAGAGCAGGTACTGCACCTGCGAGAGCTCGAGCGACTGGCGATGGTCGCGGATGCCGTTCTCCGGATGGAGCGGACTCACCCGCAGCCCTTCGAGGTAGATCGCCGACGTCGAGAAGAACGTCTCCGGCCGGCTGCTGCCCAGCAGCGCGCCGTAGTCGCCGGGCTTCGCCCCCGCCGCACGGAGCGAGTCGCGGATGGCCTGGACCCGGGCCGCCGACTGCGCGTAGGTGAGCGTGCGGTCGCCGTCGACGAACGCGGTGCGCCGATCGAAGCGGGTGAAGGCCGAGTAGAGGAGCTCGCCCATCGTACGGGTCGCCGGCTGCGGTGACGGCACCGCCGCCGAGGCAGGGGTCGCCGAGGCCGAGGTCGCTGCGGTCTGCTGCGTAGGAGTGTTCGCGGTCATCGGATCAGCTCCAGGATCGTGGCGTTGGCCTGGCCGCCGGCCTCGCACATGGTCTGCAGGCCGTACTGCGTGTCGGTCGCGCGCATGTGGTGGATGAGGTCGGTCATGATGCGGGCACCGGACGCACCGAGCGGGTGACCGTACGCGATCGCTCCGCCGTTCGGGTTCACACGGTCGGCGCCGACGCCGAACTCCTGCATCCATGCCAGCGGGACGGAGGCGAAGGCTTCGTTGACTTCGAAGATGCCGATGTCGGCAGCGGACAGGCCGGACTTCTTCAAAGCCTTCTCCGTCGCCGGGATGGGCGCGGTGAGCATGATGACCGGATCCGTGGCGGCGAGCGCAGCCGTGTGAACCCGGGCGATGGGGGTGAGCCCCAGGTCGCGGGCGCGCTCCGGCGTCATCACGAGGAGTGCGGAGGCACCGTCGGAGATCTGCGAGGAGTTGCCGGCCGTGACGACACCGTCCTCCTTGAAGACCGTCGGGAGGGTGCCGAGCTTCTCGAGCGTGCCGCCGGGGCGGATGCCCTCGTCCCTGCGGAAGTCCTGCGACTCTCCCTCCTTGGTGAGTCCGGAGATGGGGAGGATCTGCTCGGAGAGGACCCCGGCCTCGGTCGCGGCGAGTGCGCGCGCATGCGATTCGAGCGCCAGCTCATCGAGCTGCGTGCGCGTGAGGTTCCAGCGCTCCGCGACCATCTCCGCACCCTCGCCCTGGCTGAAGCCCTCACAGCCGTAGCGCTCCGCGATGGAGGGGCCGAAGGCCTTGCCCGGCCCGTTGTTCCGCTGGGAGCCCATGGGCACGCGCGTCATCGACTCGACGCCTCCGGCGATGACGATGTCGCTGTGGCCTGCGATGACGGAGGCGACGGCGAAGGTGAGTGCCTGCTGGGACGATCCGCACGCACGGTCGACAGTCGTCCCCGCGACGGTCTCCGGGAAGCCGGCCGCCAGAGCCGCCCACCGGCCGACGTTCGAACTCTGCTCCCCCACCTGGGTCACGCAGCCGAAGACCACGTCCTCGATCAGCGCGGGGTCGATCCCGTTCCGCTCCACGAGTCCGCGCAGCACGTGCGCCCCGAGGTCGACGGGATGGACGTCGCGCAGGGCTCCGCCCCTCCTGCCCACTGCTGTACGCGCCGCATCGACGATCACTGCTTCCGGCATCGACTCACTCCTTCGTGGGACTCCACTGTCCGTGCAGTCAGTAACTCTGTCAGTCCGCAGACTCTTTCAGTCCGCGGACTCTGTCAGTCCGCAGTCCAGTTGCACCGCTTTCGTGCACCCTATAGCGTGAAAACAATCTTAACGATTGTTCGATACCTCCGGAAAAGCCGTCCACATCTCAGTCAACCCCACCACAGTCAACGGAGACCCCTTCCATGCGCAGAACCGTCTACAACGAGGACCACGAGTCCTTCCGCGCCCTGGCTCGCGAGTTCGTCGAGCGCGAGCTGGCGCCCAAGTTCCAGGAGTACGAGGACGCCGGTCGGATCGACAAGGCCGTGTTCGCGAAGATGGGCGAACTGGGGCTCATCGGCCTGCAGATCCCGGAGGAGTTCGGGGGCGGCGGGCAGACCGACACCTTCAAGTACAACGCGATCCTCACGGAGGAGACCGCGCGGGCCTGCACCAGCCTGGGCTCGCTGCGCGTCCACCAGGACGTCGTGACCCCCTACATCCTCGAGTACGCGACTCACGAGCAGAAGGGCCGCTGGCTGCCGGGGATGGCGAACGGCACCCTCATGGCCGCGATCGCGATGACGGAACCGGGCACGGGCTCGGACCTCACCGGCATCCGCACGCGCGCGGAGCAGCGCGAGGACGGCGCCTGGGTGCTCAACGGGTCGAAGACGTTCATCTCCGGCGGTGCGAATGCGGACCTCGTGCTCGTCATCGCGCGCACCAGCGCGTACGACCCGGACGACCGCCGCGGAGGCCTCACGATCTTCGTCGTCCCGACCGACTCCCCCGGCTTCGAGGTGGGCCGGGACCTCGAGAAGATCGGCATCAAGAGCCAGGACACGGTGGAGCTGCACTTCACGGACCTCGTCGTGCAGGACGCCGACATCCTGGGCGAGCCGGGGCGCGCGTTCGAGTACATGTCGCACAACCTCGCGCAGGAGCGGCTGACGATCGCGGTGAACGCCGTGTCGACCGCGCAGTCGGCCATCCGTCTGGCATCCGAGTACGCGCAGGAGCGGACATCGTTCGGGCAGCCCCTGTCCTCGTTCCAGAACACGAAGTTCGTGCTGGCGGAGTGCTCCACGGAGACGGCCGCGGCGCAGGCGATGCTCGACCAGGCGCTCGAGGCGCACGACGCGGGCGAGCTGAGCCCGGCCGACGCCGCGCGGGTGAAGCTATTCACCACCGAGGTCCAGGGCCGCGTCATCGATCGCTGCCTGCAGGTGCACGGCGGCTACGGCTACATCCTCGAGTACCCGATCGCCCGCCTCTACACGGACGCGCGGGTCACCCGCATCTACGGGGGCACGTCCGAGGTCATGAAGACGATCATCGCGAAGGACATGGGGCTGTCGGCACGCCGGTCGTGAGCCGGCGGGGCTCTGACAGTCGAACCGGGCCCGAGGTCCGGGCCGGGTCCCGGCTCCGGTCTGGGTTCGGCTGGTCCGGGTCCGACTGACTCCCCGGCCCGGACCTCGGGCCTGCAATACTGAACATCCGTGCAGGACCTCGACGAGGTCGGCACCGCACACCCACTCGAAGCATTCGAAGCAAAGGAGCACGCATGTCGGAGAACACCGAGTCGCAGACCGCAGAGGTCCTCACCGAGGTCCAGGGCAATGTCCTCGTCATCACCCTGAACCGGCCGGAGGCGAAGAACGCCGCCACGCAGAACATGGCGCAGATGATGGCCCAGATCCTCGATGACTTCGATGCGAACGATGATCTGTTCGTCGCTGTCATCACGGGTGCGGGGAAGACCTTCTGCGCAGGCATGGACCTCAAGGGGTTCCTCCGCGGCGAGCGCCCGTCCATCGACGGACGCGGCTTCCTGTCGCTCACGGAGGCGCCGCCCAAGAAGCCGCTCATCGCAGCAGTCGAGGGCTACGCGCTGGCCGGAGGGTTCGAGACGATGCTCGCGTGCGATCTGGTCGTCGCGGCGGACACAGCGAAGTTCGGCACGCCCGAGGTGAAGCGCGGCCTGGTGGCCGCCGCCGGCGGTGTGACGGTCCTGCCGCAGCGCACGCACCGCGCGGTCGCGATGGAGATGGCGCTCACGGGCAACATGTACGGCGCGGAGTTCGGCCAGAAGCACGGTTTCGTCAACACGATCGTCGAGGACGGCAAGGCACTCGACGGCGCCCTGGAGCTGGCACAGACGATCGCCGCGAACGGACCCCTCGCGGTCAAGGTGTCGAAGCAGGTCATCGTCGAGTCGCAGGACTGGACGCAGGACGAGGTCTGGCAGAAGCAGGCACCGCTGGTCGCCGACGTCTTCGCGTCGGAGGACGCCAAGGAGGGCTCCCGCGCCTTCGCGGAGAAGCGCGCACCTCAGTGGACGGGGAAGTGACCTGACCTGCCGCTGACGCTCAGTGCGGACGCTCAGTCGCCGCCGACGCACAGGTCAGCCCGCCGCGGCCCCGCCTGCCCCTTCCGGGCGGCGGGGCCGCTGCGATTCAGCCCTGGCAGCGCTGGGTCACGTTCAGCTGGATCGCATTCAGCTGGCGCGGATTCAGCGGGGACGCCGCTGCCTGATCAGCCCGTCCTGGACGAAGGTGGCCAGCCGCTGACCATCGCGCGAGTACATCGCCGCATGCGACAGCCCGCGCCCACCGCCCGCCCACTCCGACCGCTGATCGATGAACACCCACTCCCCCGGGGTGGGGTCGGCGTGGAAGTGGACGGAATGGGTGAGCGTCGCCCGCGGGATGTCGGGCGCCCCCAGCATGACCCCATGGGGCACCAGCGAAGCCGCCAGCAGCGCGAGGTCACTGACGTACGTGATGAGACACCGTCCCCGCCACGGCTCCTCACCCTCAACCTGGGGCAGCCGCATCCACAGCTGCTGGCGCCCGTGATCCGGCACGGGATCGATGAGATTCTCCTCGACGTAGCGCAGGTCGAGGAACGACCATTCTGTCCTCCACGCACCGGAGTCCAGCGTGCTGTGCCGATCCATGACGTCGACCAGTGATGGCACCTCTTCCGGAGGAGCAGCCAGCGGCATCGGTGCCTCGTGCGCGAAGCCGTCTCCCTCTGCCTGGAACGAGGCCGTCAGTCGGAAGATCTCACGATGCCCCTGATGCGCACGGACCGCGCGCATATCCATGGACCGCCCGTCGCGCACCCGCTCGACCGTGAATCGGGTCGGACCGTCCGTGTCCCCCGCTGACAGGAAGAAGCCCTGCGCGGACACCGGCGAGCGCGAGCCGTCGACGGTGCGGCACGCGGCGGCGAGTGCTTGCCCCATCGTGTGACCGCCGAAGGTCTTCGGGAGGATCGTCCCCGTCCGAGGCTGCCCTTCGAACACGTCGGCCTCCACCTCCGACAGGTTCAGCAGAGCATCGATCATGTGCGCGGTCCTTCCGGATGGTCCAGGGCAAGTGCTGACGAGGCCAGATCGGGATGCGTCTCGCACCCAGCGCCCACCGTACACAGGCCGCCAGCGGCTCGTCGCGCCTGACCACCCGCCGCACGAACGCCCCTCCCACCAGGCGCTTTCAGTTTCCTGAACGTCGACTGAGACAATGTGCGCATGAATCGAATTACCGATCCGACCCTCGCGGCAAAGGTCACCACAGCTGACCGCGCCGCGGAGCATATCCGCCCCGGAGACACCGTGGGCATGAGCGGTTTCACCGGCGCCGGCCACCCGAAGGCCGTCCCCGCGGCACTCGCGGACCGCATCGACGCCGCGCACACAGCGGGAGAGGACTTCCGCATCAACCTCCTCACCGGCGCCTCCACCGGCGAAGAGGTCGACGGCGCACTCGCCCGCGTGAACGGCATCGCGAAGCGCGCTCCGTTCGTGTCCGACCCGGACCTGCGGAAGCAGATCAACGCGGGCGAGGTCGAATACACGGACACCCACCTGTCGCACCTCGCACAGCAGGTGTGGTTCGGGTTCCACGGCAACCTCGACGTCGCCGTGGTCGAAGTCGCAGCGATCCTGCCCAACGGCTTGCTGGTCCCCGGCAGCTCGGTGGGCAACAACAAGACGTGGCTCGACCTCGCGGACAAGGTCATCCTCGAGGTCAACGAGTGGCATCCGCGCGAGTACGAGGGGTTCCACGACGTCTACTACGGCACGAAGCTGCCCCCGCACCGCCGCCCGATCGAGATCCTCGATCCGCTCCAGCGCATCGGCGACCCCTACCTGCGCGTCGATCCGGACAAGGTCGTCGCCGTCGTCCACACGAACGCGCCGGACCGCGACAACACGTTCGCGGCGCCGGACGACGCGTCCGAGGCGATGGCCGACCACCTCATCGACTTCCTCCGCCACGAGGTCTCCGCCGGACGCATGCCGAAGAGCCTCCTGCCGCTGCAGTCGGGCGTCGGCAACGTCGCGAACGCGGTGCTCGCCGGCCTTGCGGACTCCGAGTTCGAACACCTCACCTCCTACACGGAAGTCATCCAGGACAACCTGCTGCGGCTCCTGGACTCCGGGAGGCTCGACTCGATCTCCGCCACGTCGTTCTCCCTCACCCGCGAGGTGGCGGAGGAGTTCAACCGGAACATCGAGTCCTACAAGGGCCGCATCCTCCTGCGCCCCCAGGAGATGTCGAACCACCCGGAGATCGTCCGCCGCCTGGGCGTCATCGCGATCAACGGGATGGTGGAGACGGACATCTACGGCCACGTGAACTCCACGGAGATCAACGGCTCGAAGATGATCAACGGGATCGGCGGCTCCGGCGACTTCGCCCGCAACGCCTTCCTCAACTTCTTCGTCTCACCGTCGACCGCGAAGAACGGTGAGCTGTCCGCGATCGTGCCGATGGTGCCCCACGTCGACCACACCGAGCACGACGTCCACGTGATCGTCACGGAGCAGGGCATCGCGGACCTGCGCGCGACAGCGCCGAACGAGCGGGCGAAGCGCATCATCGACAAGTGCGCCCACCCGGACTTCCGCGACCGCCTGCACGACTACCACGATCGTGCGTACGCCCAGAACACCACGGCCCGCCACGCCCCTCACCTCCTCGAGGAGGCACTCAGCTGGCACCAGCGGGCCGCGACGGACGGACGCATGTAGTGCACAGACGCATGTAGCGCCCGGGCTGCGGCAGACCGCCGCATGCGACGAAGCCTCTCGCGCGGGTGCGATCTCTGCGAGCCGAGTGCGCAACATCCGCACCATTTCGTACGACGAATCGCGCGGGTGCGCTCTCGCCGCCAGCAGCTTTCGCTCCGTTTTCTGCCCCCGCGCATTCGCCGCCATCCGCATCCACCCCCTCGTCTTGAACGAACGATCAGACAGTTCTATGCTCCGACAGTGAGTGCACGGCCCTGCACCGTGTCTGCGCGACGACCGCGCCACCAGTTCACTACGGAGGATCGATGACGACCACGGACCACGGAACCGCTGACCAGGGAACCGCTGACCACGACGCGCAGACGGGTTACTTCCCCGCCGGCATGCCGCGGCAGCTCGACTACACCCCCGCGGCGGTTCCGGAGATCCTCCTGTCCTCGGCGAAGCGCTATCCCGACCGCCTCGCCTTCATCGACGGGGAAGACACCATCACCTTCGCGGAGCTCCTCGCCCGGGCCTCGCGCCTCGCGCAACGGCTCGCCGCCGATGGCGCCGGACCGGGCCGGGTCGTCGCGATCCAGCTGCCGAACACCCTCGACTTCCCCATCGCCTACTTCGGCGCGCTGCTCACCGGGTCCGCTGTCACCCTTGTGAACCCCCTCCAGCCGGCGCCCGCGCTGGCCCGCCAGCTCACGGACGCGCAGGCCCACCTCCTCATCACCCACCCGGCGCACCTCGCCGCCGCACTCGAGACCGCCGACGACCTCGACCTCACCCGCATCCTCATCACCGGCGTCACCTGGGCGGGTCCGGCGACGGACGAGGAGCTCACCGCTGCCCGCGAGGCCGTCGACGACGCCTCCCAGCCCCGGTTCGCCTCGTTCGCCGCCGCGATCGCGGCTCCCGCCGCAGCATCCACCGCCGCCGAGGTCGCGGTCGCCGAACGATCGGACGCCGCCGCGCTATCCGCCTCGGTCGATGCCTCGGACGCCGCCTCCTCCTTCGCCCCCGTCCTCGCCGGTTCCGACGAGGTCGCCCACTACCAGTTCACGGGCGGCACGACGGGCCGCTCGAAGGCCGTGCGCGTCCTCCACCGCAACGTGATCGACAACGTCACGCAGGTCGCCGCATGGCGACTGCACGTCCGCATCGTGCGGGACGCGGACGGAGACCTCGACCTCGTCCCGATCGAGACTCTCGGCGAACCGCTCCTGCGCCGGGGCGCGGGCGTCGCGATCCAGGTGCCGCCGCTGTTCCACGCGCAGGGCATCGCGAGCATCGCACTCTTCACCCTGGGCGGCGTCACGACCGTCTTGACGGGCCGCTTCCGCCCGGACACCTTCATCGACCTGTGCGACCGCTGGCAGGCGGAGTACACGTCCGGCAACCCGCCCATGTACCTCACACTCGCGGCGCACGCGGCCAAGACCGGCCAGACCGCGCCGACCATCCGAGCCGCCATGTCCGGTGCGGCGCCGCTCGACGCGACGTCGCTGGGCAAGATCACCGAGGTCATGCCGAACGCGATCGTCGGCGAGGGGTACGGCCTCACCGAGGGCACCTGCGTCGTCACCGCCTCGGACATCACCGTCGGCGGCACCCGCAAGCCGGGCACAGTCGGCGTTCCGATCGCGGACACGCAGCTGGAGATCCGCTCCGCAGACGGCACCGAGGTCCTCCCCTCCGGCAGCGAGGGAGAGCTCTGGGTCCGCGGCCCCCAGGTCACCGCCGGCTACGCCGATGCTCCGGAGCTGACGGCGGCGCAGTTCGTCGACGGCTGGCTGCGCACGGGCGACGTCGCCTCCATCGACTCCGAGGGCTTCGTCCGCATCCACGACCGCGCGAAGGACATGCTCCTCTACAAGGGGTACAACGTGTACCCCCGCGAGCTCGAGGACATCCTCAGCGCGCACCCGAACGTCGCGCAGGCCGCGGTCGTCGGTCGCCCCGACGCAGACGTGGGCGAGGTCCCGATCGCCTTCATCGTGCATCGTCCTGACACTGCCCAGACTGACGGCGACGCCAAGGCGCTCATGGACTGGTTCGCCGGTCAGGTGCTGCCCTACCAGAAGGTCCGCGAAGTCCACTTCGTCGACGCACTCCCCACCTCGACCGCAGGGAAGGTGCTGAAGACGGAGCTGCGCGCACGCCTGTGACCGGGTCGGAGCAGTGACTGACGCACTCCTCTGACTGACGACGGCACCGCCCTGCTTCACCAGAGCGGTGCCGTCGTCCGCCGGTCGTTCCGGATCCGTCACACCTCCATACGATCCTCGACGGATCCGACTCGTAGACTTCTCCCATGGACAATCCACGCGCATCAGTTGACGAGATCCCCGAGGGCGCTCCGATCCTCGACGTCCGCGAGGACGACGAATGGGCGGCCGGCCACATCGAGGGAGCACTGCACATCCCGCTGGCGGATCTGCCGGCACGCTACGGCGAGGTGCCGCTCGACGAGGACGTCTACGTCGTGTGCCGCACCGGCGGCCGGTCGCGCCAGGCCGTCATGTGGCTCAACGACAACGGCTTCGACGCGATCGACGTCACCGGCGGCATGGGAGCCTGGAACCTGGACAACGGCAAGCCGATCGTCGCCGAGGGCGACGACGAGCCGTGGGTGAAGTGACCCGGTGACGACTCTCCGCACGATGCGGGGGCGGGCTGCGGCCGTCCTCGCCGCCTCGGCGCTCGTGGCCCTCACCGCCTGCTCACAGGACACCGACGCCGAGGCCGGGGCCACCACCCCGGCGCCCGACGCCTCCACAGCCCACGCCACCGATGAGGCCGCCACCGCGGCGGCGGATGATGACGACGCGGCCGGCGATGACTTCGCCGCCGCCATCACGCGCGAGCTCGACATCGACTTCGGTTCCGCGCCGTACGACCGGATCCCCGCCTGCCACCACGACGGCCCCGTCACCGTGGACGGCGGACGGGCGACGTTCGCACCGTCGAACCCCTCGCCGGAGCTCACAGACATGGGCGCCGAGGTCGAACTCACGATCACCGGCGGGGCCGGGTACGTCGAGATCGGACCGGACGGCCGCAGCTACGCGGCCGTGCCGTTCTCGTGCTCGGCGGTGGGCGGCGACGCACCGGACGGGGCCGAGGCCCTCCTCGACTCCGGCGAACTGTTCGTCGGCGGAACGCAGGACGCCCTCCAGGTCATGGGACTGGTCACCGCGGGCGACCCGATCACGGACGAAGCGGACGGTGACGAGGCAGAGGAGACCAGCGCCTCGGCGGTCGACCTCCTGACCCACGAGCCCGCCGGGATGGGCGTGGCCCTCCTCCACTCGAGCCTGCGCAACGGCGACGGCTACCGCTACTACGTGCGGCAGCAGCGCGACGGCGACACGGACGAGCCCAGCGGGATCGGCTGGAAGAACGTCGCGTGGGACATCGATTCCGGCTCCGTCCGGCAGATCGACCACGTCGAGGACTTCATGGACTCCGTGCCGCGACCGGATGAGACGCTCGTGGTGGGCGTCGACGGCGACAACGGGATCCTGCCCGGCCAGGAGGACCTCTCCGACCAGGAGGCCTTCGACGCGATCGCAGCCTCCATGGGCGAACCGGACGCCGAGTCCTCGGAGTTCTCCGAGGAGGGCGCCCACCGCGGCTACCGATCGGAGACGAGGACGTGGGGCACCTTCGAGGTCACCTACTACTCCCCCGCTGACGGAGAGCCGGACTGGGTCGGCACCTGCCTCGCGTGGGAGGCCGAGCTCGGCGAGATGCCGGACGACGTGACGCTTGCGGCGCCTATGCGGATGGGCATGTCCCTGTCCGAGTACCCGTACTTCGGATCGACGGCGGCCGACCATGTGGAGGACGGGGAGGCCCCGTCGCTCGTCACCACGGACGACGGCAGATACACCGTCGACGTGATGGGCGGCACCCGCATGGACGGCATGCTCACGAAGGTGTCCTCAGGCACCGGCTGCGCCCGCGTCTGACCCACCGGCTGCGCCCGCGCCTGACGACGGACGGCTGGTTCTGAAGCCGGTCAGCAGGGTCTCCACCGGGTCACGGCGGGGCCCCTGCTGCTGTCCCGGTTCAAGACCGCGGGGCCACTATGCGAGAATCCGGCCCCGGATCCATACCGTTTGTGCATAGTGAGGACATGCAGAATCGAGCAGGCCAGCCAGCGGAGGAGCGCGACCTCGTCGACATCCCGGAGCTCCTGGACGCGTATCACGACCTCGTCCCGGACCCGGTGGATGCCGCCCAGCGCGTGAGTTTCGGGACGTCCGGTCATCGGGGCTCGAGCCTCACGAGGTCCTTCAACGAGGCGCACATCGCCGCAACGACGCAGGCGATCGTCGACTACCGCCGCGCGCAGGGGCACACAGGACCGATCTTCGTCGGACGCGATACGCACGCCCTGTCGGAGCCTGCGTTCCTCACGACGATGGAAGTGCTCGCCGCGAACGCGGTGCCGGCCATGATCGATGACCGGGACGGGTACACACCCACTCCCGTCATCTCCCACGCGATCCTCGCCCACAACCGGGAGCACGCGGCGGCGCAGGGGCTGGCCGACGGGATCGTCATCACGCCCAGCCACAACCCGCCGACGGACGGCGGTTTCAAGTACAACCCGCCCCACGGCGGCCCCGCCGGCACGGATGCGACCGACTGGATCCAGCAGCGTGCGAACACCCTGCTCGAACAGGGGTGGGAGTCGATCGAGCGCACACCGTTCCAGCGCGCGTTCCACCTCGAGAACACCACGAACTTCAACTTCATGGACGCCTACGTGTCCGACCTGGAATCGGTCATCGACATGGACGCGATCCGGTCGGCGGGGATCACGATCGGCGCCGATCCCATGGGCGGTGCCGCCGTCGACTACTGGGTGGGGATCAGTGATCTGTTCGACCTGGACCTCACGGTCGTGAACCCGGAGGTCGATCCCGCGTTCGCGTTCATGACGCTGGACTGGGACGAGAAGATCCGGATGGACTGCTCCTCCCCCTACGCGATGGCGTCCCTCGTCGCGTCCCGCGACTCCTTCGACATCGCCACCGGCAACGATGCCGATGCGGATCGCCACGGCATCGTGACCCCCGATGCGGGCCTCATGGACCCCAACCACTACCTGGCCGTCGCGATCGACTACCTGCTGGAGCATCGCCCCGACTGGCCGGCGGATGCCCGGATCGGCAAGACGCTGGTGAGCTCCGTGCTGATCGACCGCGTCGTCGCCGCACACGGCCGCGAGCTCTACGAGGTGCCGGTCGGCTTCAAGTGGTTCGTCGAGGGGCTGCAGTCCGGCACCGTGGCGTTCGGCGGGGAGGAGTCCGCGGGGGCGTCGTTCCTGCGCCGCGACGGCAGCGTGTGGTCGACGGACAAGGACGGGATCATCCTGGCCCTGCTGGCGGCGGAGATGCTGGCCGTGACGGGGAAGACGCCCTCGCAGCGCTTCGCGGAACTCGCGGCGGAGCACGGGACCACGGCGTACGCCCGCACCGATGCTCCGGCCACCCCGCAGCAGAAGGCGGCGCTGAAGCGGCTGAACGCTCAGAACGTCACGGAATCGACGCTCGCAGGTGACCCCATCACCGATGTGCGCTCCGAGGCTCCGGGCAACGATGCCGCGATCGGCGGGATCAAGGTGAGCACGGACCACGCGTGGTTCGCCGCCCGCCCCTCCGGCACCGAGGACGTCTACAAGATCTACGCGGAGTCCCTGCGCGGCGAGGACCACCTCGCGCAGGTGCAGCGGGAGGCGCGCGCGCTCGTGGACTCCGTCCTCGGCTGAGCGGATCCGACGGCTCCCACCGCCGAGGTGCCGGTCGGCTGGTCGATGACCGGCACCTCGGCGGCGGCTGGCTCAGTCTGCAGCTGAGCCCCCGCGCCCGTCCGCAACCGTAGGATCAGCCCTATGCTGCGGACGTACTCGGAGATCTTCGCCCTGCCCGGGGCGCTGAAGTTCTCGCTCGCCGGTCTGGTCGCCAGGATGCCGATCGCCATCCTGGGCCTCGGGATCGTCCTGTTCGTCCAGGGCGAGACGGGATCCTACGAGCTCGCGGGGCTCGTCACGAGCGTCTTCATGGTCGTGCAGGCGGTCACGAATCCCCTCATCGCGCGGCTCGTGGACGCCCACGGGCAGTCGCGCGTCATGGTGCCGATCGTGTGCGTGCATCTGGTGGGGATCGTCGGCCTGCTCGCCGCGGTCCTCCTCGGGTGGTGGTTCGGGTTCGTCTTCCTGCTGGCAGGGATCGTCGGCGCCAGCGTGGGCAGCCTCGGGTCGCTGGTGCGCGCGCGGTGGAACGCACTCGTGCGGAACTCCCGGCAGCTCGACACCGCGTTCAGCTGGGAGGCGGTCGCGGACGAGTTCCTCTTCGTGTCCGGACCCGTCGTCGTCACGGCGCTCGCGACTCTGTGGTTCGCGCCGGCCGGCGTCCTGCTGTCCGGAGTGGCCACGGCGGTGGGGGCACTGCTCTTCTACCCGCAGAAGGCGACGGAACCCGCGCCGCGGGGCCGCACCGTCGGAGGCGGTGGGCGCGTGCTCACCCACCCGGGGATCCTCGCAGCGATCGTGTGCCAGATCTTCCTGGGCGTGCTGTTCGGGGCGATCGATGTGACCGCGGTGGGGTTCGGGGACGAGCAGGGGGCGAAGGCGTTCGCCGGGATCGCGCTGAGCGCACTGGCAGCGGGATCCCTGGTCGCAGGAACGATCTACGGATCGTACGACTGGCAGATGCCGGTGCGGTACCGCTTCCCCCTCATGCTCACCGTGCTCACCGCGGGCGCGTGGCTCCTGCTGCTGGCGAACGACATGGTGGTCTTCGCGGCGCTGCTCTTCGTGGTGGGGGTCGGGATCGCGCCCAGCCTCATCGCGGTCAGCTCCGTCATCCAGACGCTCGCACCCGCGGAGCGGCTCACGGAGTCACTCGCGTGGATCTCCACGGCGCTGGGGTTCGGGGTGGCGATCGGGTCCGCTCTGGCCGGCACCGTCATCGACCGGATGGGCGCGCACGAGGCCATCTGGATCATCGCGATCTGCGCGTCGCTCGGGCTCATCGTCGCCGTCATCGGGCTGCCGGGCATGGACCCTGCGCGGACGCCGGCGCTGCGCAGGCCGCGCCGCCAGACGATCGACACGGAGTCCCTGCCCGTCGTGGATCCGAACGGGTGACGCGGCCGGGTGACACAGTCGAGTGACGCAGCCGGGTGACGCCGTCGCGAACATGCTCTCACCTGCGGGAAGACACGTGTTCACCGGTCGGCTACACTGATTCCACCGTGGCGGTCAGACTGAAACATGTGTGGCCGCCACGGCTCAGTTCTCCGGCATGTGCGCTCTTGTCCCGTGACCAGACGGGCACTGTTTCCCGACCAGACCGACCGTGTGCCGCGACTAGGCTGAGAGCATGCATATCCTGCTCGCCTGCGACAAGTTCAAGGGAACCCTCACGTCCGCTCAGGTCGCTGCGGAACTCACTCCGCCGCTGACCGCCGCCGGCCACACCGTGGCCTCCGTGCCGATCGCTGATGGCGGAGACGGCACCGTCGCCGCCGCCCTGGCAGCGGGCTTCGAACAGCGCACGGCCACGGTCGCCGGCCCGCTGGGGCATCCCGTCGAGGCGACGTGGGCGCAGTCCGGCCGGACGGCGATCGTCGAACTCGCGGAGGCGTCGGGCATCGCGCTCGTCTCCCCCACGCGGGACACCGCTCTCAACGCCGGGACGCACGGGACGGGCGAGGTCGTCGCCGCCGCATTGGACGCCGGCTGCTCGAAGATCGTGCTCGCGGTGGGCGGTTCGTCGTCGACGGACGGCGGTGCGGGGATGCTCGCCGCGCTGGGAGCCCAGTTCCTCAACGATTCGGGTCAATCCGTCCCCACCGGGGGTCTGGGCCTGCTCGAGGTCGCCCAGGTCGACCTCACCGGTCTGGACGATCGCCTGCGCGACGTCGAGGTCGTGCTGGCGAGCGACGTCGACAACCCGCTGCTCGGTGAGACCGGGGCGGCCGCCGTCTACGGGCCGCAGAAGGGCGCCTCCGACACCGAGGTCGCTCTCCTGGACCGCGCGCTCACGCACCTGCGCGACCGGTTCGCCGATGCTGGCGGAGCCGACGCCGAGGCGATCGCACGGATCGCGCTCACCCCGGGTGCCGGCGCGGCGGGCGGCACCGGATTCGGAGCGCTGGCCGGGCTGGGCGCCCAGGTCCGCCCCGGCGCCGACTACATCATGGAGCTCGTCGGATTCGAGGACGCGTTCTCCTCCGCTGAGCTGGTCGTCACGGGTGAGGGGCGCTTCGACGTCCAGACCCTGAGTGGGAAGGGTCCCGGCGCTGTGATCGACCGTGGGCGCGAGGCCGGGGTGCCTGTGTGGGTGGTGTGCGGCGCTGCCGAGATCACCTCGGAGGAAGCCCCGGGCGTCTCCGGGATCGTCGAACTGCGGTCGCTCGCGCCTGAGGAGACGTGCATGACCAGTCCCGCCGCAGTGGTGCGGCAGGCGGGCGAGCGCCTCGCGGAGCTGCTCCGGGCGTAGGACACGGAGCTGCCCCGAGCATAGGGCACCCCCGCACACGACGAGGCGCCCCGCACGTGCTGTGCGGGGCGCCTCGTCGTCGGACTGTCTCGATCGTCGGGCTGCTTCGACCGTCGGACTGGCTCGTCATCGGGCCGACTCATCGTGAATCCGGTTCGTAGCCGGACTGACTCGTCCGCCCTTCAGTGGGAGTCGCTCACTTCGTGTCGGGCTTCTCCGGCGTCTCGGGGTTCTCCGGGTTGCCGGGAGTACCCGGCAGGCCCTTCTGCTTGCGGGTCAGCAACAGGATCACGAGCACCACGACCGCGAGGCCGCCCACGACGAGCAGGATCATCATCGGCGTCGACATGCCGCCGGAGTCCGCATCCTCACTCAGTGCGCCCTGGTCCTGTGCGCCGTCCTCCGGCTGGTCGACAGCGGCGCCGCCCAGCTCTGCGGGGCCGTCGCCGCCCTCACCCTCGTCAGCGCCGCCTTCCTCACCGGCGCCCACGGCATCGGTCAGGGTGAAGTCGAACTCGCCGGAGATCGGGTGGCCGTCCGAGGACACGACGCGCCACTGCACCGTGTAGTCACCGGGGGTCATGTTGTCCGGCAGCGCGGAGGAGACCGTGGTTCCCTCGACGGTCACCTCGCCGGCGGAGATGTCCTCGTCGCCGTCCTGGAGGACCTGGATCTCCGTCCCGACGTCCTGGATCTCTCCGCTGAAGTCGAGTTCGAGCCATTCCGGCTGTTCGTCGAGTTCCGCGCCCTCCTCCGGGTTCGACCCGACGAGCTGATCATGGGCGTGCGCGGCCTGGCCGACCGTCAGGCCGAACACCATGAGCAGCGCCGCGATGACAGCGGTGAGCGTGCGAGAGCGCAGAGTCACGAGACCTCCTGTGGATGTGCATAGGGTCCCGGCGGTGCGATGTCACACCCGGGACCCTTCCGATTATCCGTGATGAGTCTGGGAACTTCATCTTCCCGCGCCCGGGCTTCTAGTGTGGGGGTATGACCACCGAGCAGAGCACTGCGTCCGCTGACGCCCCCCAGATCCCCACGGACATCCGCCCGCAGGACGACCTCTACCTCCACGTCAACGGTGAGTGGATCGCGTCGCACACCATTCCCGATGACCGGTCCGCAGACGGTGTCATCCGCGGACTCTTCGACATCGCCGAGGAGAAGGTGCGGGACATCATCACCCACGCCGCGGAGAACACCGGATCGGATGCCGCCGCCGAGGAGGCGCGGAAGGTCGCAGACCTCTTCGCCTCGTTCATGGACGAGGACCGGGTCGAGGAGCTGGGCGTCCAGCCGCTGGAGGACGACTTCGCGGCACTGGAGGCGGCCGGCGACCACGACGAGCTCGTGCGCGTCCTCGGCCGGCTGGAGCGCTCGGGCAGCCCCGGAGCACTCGCGGCGTACGTGTCCGCGGACGCGAAGGACCCGGAGCACTACGTCCTCTACGTCCATCAGGACGGGATCGGCCTGCCCGACGAGTCCTACTACCGGGAGGACCAGCACGCGGAGGTCCGTGAGCTCTACGTCGCGCACCTCGCCCGCATGGCGACCCTCACCGGCATCGATGCACGCACCGGACGGGATGCGGCTGACATCGCGCAGACCGTGCTCGACCTCGAGACGAGGTTCGCGCGCGACCACTGGGACGTCGTGGAGACGCGCGACGCGCAGAAGACCTACAACCGCATGACGATCGATGAGGCCGCGCAGCTGGCCGATGGCTTCGACGTCCGCGGATGGCTCACCGAGGTCGGTGCCGGCGACGCGCCCCACGTGATCGTGGGCGAGCCCAGCTTCCTCGAGGGTCTGGGCACGGTGTGGGCGGAGGCCTCGCTGGATGACCTCAAGGTGTGGGCCATGCTGGGCACCGCCCACGCATTCGCCGCGTACCTGAACAGCGACGTGGTGGAGGCGAACTTCGACTTCTACGGTCGGTCGCTGTCCGGCACCCCGCAGCTGCGCGAGCGGTGGAAGCGGGGCGTGAGCCTCGTGGAATCGCTGCTGGGAGAAGCAGTGGGCCGGATCTACGTCGCGCAGGAGTTCCCGCCGTCGTCCAAGGAGGCGATCAGCGAGCTGGTCGACGCGCTCATCCAGGCGTACGACTCGTCGATCCGCACGCTCGACTGGATGGGTGAGGAGACGAAGGAGCGCGCGCTCGAGAAGCTCGGGCTGTTCACGCCGAAGGTCGGCTACCCCGATGTGTGGCGCGAGTACACGTCCGAGATCCGCGCCGACGACCTCGTGGGCAACGTGCGCCGAGCGACCGAGGCTGAGCATGAGCGCCAGGTGAAGCGGATCGGCCAGACCATCGATCGCACCGAATGGCTCATGACCCCGCAGACGGTCAACGCGTACTTCCACCCGGTGATGAACGAGATCGTGTTCCCCGCGGCCATCCTGCAGCCGCCGTTCTTCGACCCGGAGGCGTCCGACGCACAGAATCTGGGAGCGATCGGTGCGGTCATCGGGCACGAGATCGGCCATGGCTTCGACGATCAGGGGTCGCGCTACGACGGGCACGGGACGCTCAGCGACTGGTGGACCGAGGAGGACCGGGCACGATTCGAGGAGCAGACCGGATCGCTCATCGCCCAGTTCGATGTGCTCGTGCCCCGCGGCATGGCCGACGAAGACACGGTGAACGGCGCGCTGACGATCGGCGAGAACATCGGCGACCTGGGCGGTCTCTCGATCGCGTGGAAGGCGCTCCACCTCCGGGCCGCCGAGCGCGGCGTCGAGGTGACCGAGGACGACGGGCGAGCGTTCTTCGAGTCGTGGGCCCGCGCGTGGCGGACCGTGATGCGGGACGAGGAGCGTCGCCGCCGCCTGACGATCGACCCGCATTCGCCGGAGGAGTTCCGCTGCAACCAGATCGTCAAGAACATGGACGCGTTCGCCCAGGTGTACGGCACCCAGGAGGGCGACGGCATGTGGATGGCGCCGGAGGAGCGGGTCTCCATCTGGTGACGGCACGGAGCAGTCGGTGAGACGGAGCCGTCGGTGACACCGAGGAGCCGGTGAAACCGAGCAGCCGCCTCCGGCGGGTCTGAGGACCTCGCCCGAGGCGGCTGTTCCGTGTCAGCCTCGGGTGATGACGAGGCGGGTGAAGCGATCGATGAGGTCGGTCCACACCCGTCGCCGGGTGTCCGTGTCGTCGCCGATCTCTGCGGCGAGGGCCTCGATGTCGATGATGCCCATGTCGGCCTCGGGGCACATCGTGACGCAGCCGCGCAGCATCCGGTCCTCGGCGACGTCCGCGCTCACGACGACGGGCATCGGGCTGGTGTCGAAGGACGTGTGCTGACCGGTCGAGCCCATCTGCTCCCGAGCGGCGTCGAACACGATCTCCGCCCCCGAGGTCCCGATGCCGATGACCGGGGTCCCCACGGCGAGCGCGTCGCCGGCGAACTCGCGTACCGCCGCCACCGAAGCGTCATCGGCGTGCCCGTCGATGTCCTTCATGCCGAAGACGATGAACGCGGAGGCTGCCATCGGCCCGGGAACGGTCGTGCTGCGGCGGAGACGGTGCCGGAACAGCTCGGTGCCGGAGTCGTCGAGCCAGTCGAGGACCTCGGGCAGGGGAAAGCCGTCGGACATGGCGATCAGACCCACCGGGTGGCTCACGCCGTCCTCGGAGATCGTGCGCGTGGGCGACTGCTCCCCCGCCCGCACGGCGACGGAGAGGATGTTCTCGCGGACCGGTGCCGGGCAGGTCGCCCACGGCATGAACGCGAAGGGATAGACGACGGTGCGGTTGAAATCGAGGGTCACGACACCGTCCGGATCCGGCAGGCCGACGCTCAGCGTGCGCCACATGGGGGTGGTGTCGCCGTTCGTGCGGTCCTGGAAATCCACTGTGAGACCGGTCTGCAGGCTGCCGGTCGCCGTGAGCGTGTGGGTGGCGCCGCCGAACTCGAAGGTGAGGGTGCCGAGCGTCTGCTGGTCCATCTCCAGCCCCGGCAGCGCAGTCGCGATACGGCGGGAGCGGGGCTCCGAATACGGCACGAACACACCGGGCACCACTGCGGATCGCTTGAGCGGGAACGCGGGGATGTCCACGAAGTTCGACAGGAGCGCGGACTTCGAATCGCGCACGCGGACACCGATCCGACCGTCCCGGTTGATCGCTTCGTACGCGGTGTGATCGGCCACGAGCCAGGAGAGGGCGGCATCCTTCGCGAGGCGGATCCACGGCGTTCCGGACCGGTCCGTCCCGAGCGTCGTGCGCAGGGCACCGTTCGCGTGCGAGTCAGCGTCGCCTCGGGCAGGGGCCACGGTGTCTGGGCCGCCGACGGCGTCCTGCGCGCCTTCCGCCTCCAGCGCGGCACGGGTGGGCCCGGCACTGCGGCCGGTGCCGATCCGGAAGCGGATCGTGTCGCCGTCCAGGTCGAAGCTTCCCGGGGCGCCCTCCCAGGTGTTCTCTCCCTGCTGCAGCCAGTGGAGACCTGTGATGCTGAGGAAGCCGAACGGGGTGGCGAGAGCGGCAAGGCGGTCGTCATGCCACGCCTGCCATTCTGAGGTGAACTGTTCCAAGTGTTCCTCGGATCGTCGGGTGCGTACGCTCGGACGCCGACGGTCGGTCGGCGGCATCGCCCGATGCCACGGCTCGGCGGCATCGGTGGCCATACTAGGACACTTCGATGATCACACGCTCATGACGGGCTGACCGCCGACCGCAGACGCGGTCTGGGGCGCGAGACCAGTTGGAAGGCCAGGCCGAGCACCACGAGCAGGGCGCCCGACAGTGCCGGCCCCCACAGACCGGCGGCGAGGCCGACGCTGTCCAGGACTGTTCCGCTCAGTGCGGAGGCCGCGGACTGGCCGACGACCACGCCGGTGCTCATCATCGCCATGACGGTCGTGAGGCGGCCGACCGGGGACTGATCGGAGGCGATCGCGAAGAGGGTGACCAGGCTGGGCCCGATGCCCGCTCCCATGATGAGCAGCGCGATGACGAAGACGGTGAGCGTCTCCGCCTGCGTGTAGAGGAGGCAGCCCGCCAGTGACAGGGTCGAGAAGACCAGCCAGCGGGCCCGCAGCTGGAACGCCTCCGGGAGCAGGACGACCGACAGCGCACACACTGCGGAGCCGACTCCCATGACCCCGTAGAGGATTCCCGTGGCGTCGGCGTTGTCGAGCGTCTCCATGAACGCGGTGAGGCTGGTGAGGGTCGACCCGAAGAACAGGCCGATGCAGGTCATGCCGCCCACCGGCAGGAGCACCGCGGCGCGGAAGAGCATCGAGACCGGATCCGGTGTCCGGGTCGCATGGGACGAGGCAGCAGCTGTGTCTGCGGCAGCCGGGTCTACGGTCGGGTCTACGGTAGCCGGGTCTGCGGAAGTCGGGTCTGCGGAAGTCGGGTCCAAGGCAGGCGGGGCTGCGGGGGAGGCTTCCGCGGCACCTGCTGTTCCGGCGGCGCGCTTGCCGGTGCGGCCCTGCGCGTAGTCGGCGGAACGGTGGAGGGCGAAGGCGATGATCCCGACTCCTGTGAGGAGTGCCGCTCCCACCACCGGCGAGACAGTCCCCCACGCCACAGCAGAGACGCCGACGATGACGGGCCCGAAGACGAACATGAGTTCGTCGGTCATGGACTCGTACGAGAGGACCGCCGAGGTGGAGCGGCTCCGCGAGGCCGCCGGAACGTCGGAGTCGATGGCGAGCAGCCAGCGGGAGCGAACCATCGACGATGCTTGCGGAGCCGTGAGGCCGATGAGGATGCCCATGGTGAAGATGACGGAGGAGGCCGCCTCGCCGACGAGTGCCCATGCGAGACCCAGCAGTGCGGCCGCGTTGGCGACGCCGAGGACGAGCAGGATGGGGCGCTGCCCCCAGCGGTCGGCGGCGGCGCCCATGAGGGGGCCGGAAATCGCTGTGCCGAGCCCCACCAGCGCGGCTGTGATGCCCGCCTCCGCGTAGGAACCGCGCAGCGCAGACACCGCTGTCATGACAGCGACGACCGACATCGCGAACGGGAGTTTCGCGACGAGGGCGATGGGGAGGTAGCCCCATCCGAGGAGGCGGATCAGAGAAGCGAACACGACAGTCAAGGGTAGCCGTCGTGGAGCGGAAAGGCCCGACGACGTCGCTCAGATCGCGGTCGCGCACGTGATCTCGGACTCGTGCGCGTCGTCCATGAGTGAAGGCACAGTTGGAGGCCACTCTTGAGAACCACGGTTGAAGGCCACGGTTGAATGTCACGGCCGATCGTCACAGCTGCGAGCCCGCGTCATGCGCCGAGCGGCAGTTCGGGCGGAAGTCCGAGCAGCGCGACCCGGAACCGCGAGTGGAACACGGGGCGCTGGCGGGGGTCGATCGCCTGCGGCGGTCTCCACGCGGGGAATCCGCGGAGGAAGAGCGATTCCCACCCGGTCCGTTCGAACCAGCGATGGTGGAACGGGCAGACCAGGGTGAGGTTGTCGATCTCGGTCTTCCCTCCGCGCGAGTACGCGAGGATGTGGTGGGCCTCGCACCATTCGGCGGGGGCGTCGCAGTCGGGGAAGGTGCATCCCTGGTCACGGGCTGATAGCACTGCCATCTGCGTGCGGGTGGCGAAGCGACCGTGAGACCTCACCTCGAGCGACCTGCCGACTCCGTCCGTGACGTGGACGAACATCTGTGCGGCATTCGACCACGCTTCGAGTCCTCCAAGAGTGGTCGGCGCTCCGGCATGCTGGTCAGCACCCCACCTGGCCGGACGAGGTCTTCCGCTCGAGCGGTGACGACGAGGGCGTGGTCCGCACCATGGAGGACGCGTTCACGCGCAACGCTGCGCAGCAGGAACGCGAACCTGTCGTGCCGGGCAAGGCCAGGCATTCCACCTTGCGAAAGGCTGATCCGAAGCCCAGTTCGCGTGCCGTCCTCGAACACTCCGTCTGCGGTGACCGGAGTCTGCGGGGACTGCAACAGCATGTCAGTACCGGGGTCGTTCAGAGGTGATGAGCTGGAATCCGGCGGGTCAGCAGAACCCGCAGGGCCGGTGGCATCAGGTGGTCGACTGGGTTCTGGCGGCGGGCTGGGTTCAGGCGGCGGGTTCGTGGGCACTCGTCCGAGCACCTTCTCCCAGATCACGCTCGCCGCGACACCGGATTCCGACGACTTCGCCTCTGCGAGGAGCTTCTGCACCTCCGCGGAGACGCGCTCGCTCAGGTGCACCGGCCAGCCCGTCTCGTCGAGATAGAAGAGTGGTTCGTCCTCCAAGAACGTTCCGACCTTTCCACCCACGCTGATCGTCGCGTCTGCTTGGACAGTGATCCGGGTGTCTTCCCACATCACTTCAAGCGGGATCTGCGGCACTTCCTCGTCGGGATCGGTGTGCTCACCGGATTCTTCCGCACCACTACTCCTACCCTCCGGCACTGGAGGGGCCGAGTAGTCGAAGGCGTCATCGACCGCTGGGGCCGCAGAGGCGGCTGGGGTGCCGTCACCGCCAGTCGCACCTTCACCGCCAGTCGCACCTTCTCCGCCCGCCGCACCTTCTCCGCCCGCCGTTGCCTCATTGCACGCCGCATGGGGGCGGACCGCCACCGGGACGTCCGCATCCTTCATCCGGCCGTAGAGGAGCGCCTGCAGCGTCGTACCGGTAGGGCAGTCCAGCAGCCCCTTCAGTCTCCAGTCACCATTGCGCTGCTGAGACAGGTCGACGTGGTACTTCTGCGGTTCGGTCTCGAAGCGCGGCAGCTTCCCGTCCGGATCGATGTTCTGGATGATCCGCTGACTGAGCTTGGGAAAGTCCTTGAGCGACACCGTCGGGGCCAGCTCCACCAGCGTCTTCTCGACAGTGTCCGCATACTTCGCCCGGATCGTCGGCGGAAGATCGTCGACCGCGTCGCAGAGAGCCTTCGCCTCATCCGCGGAGATGCGCCCGTCCGCGAACTCCTCCGCTATAGACGGACGCACAGCTTCCTGCTGTTCGCCGACTGCAGAGATCCTGCCTGCGAGGTTGTCGCTGAGGCGGGTCCGCCGGCGCGCTTCTCCCGGCGTGATCCTGAACTCCCCCGCGAGCAGACTGGCCGTGGTCCGGTATCCATGTGCGGAGGAGTCGCCGATCCGCTGGTAGTGGGCGAGCATGTCCGTACTCATCGACTCGATGAGTCGGCGCGTCGCTTCGAGAGCGCGAATCGCAGCCAGCGCTTCCTGCGCACCCAGCGATCGGTGACCGGACGAAGCCGCGCGCACGTCCGCGGCAGTGTCGAGGAACTCGACAAGATGAGGCGCCCGGGCTTCGAGCAGCTCCCGATCCATGTCTGAGAAGGGACTGCGGAACCGCGGCTCCTCAACCCCATCGTCGCTTTCCCTGCTGGTATCCACACCCCACCCCCTTCGCTGGTGCTGCTTCTGCTGATCACGCCTCGTCGCGGTGCATCTCAAGAAGTCAGTTCTATGTAGATATAGAACAATCTATTCGATTTCACCTCTTTGTTCTAGTGCTTATTCGATTTTTCTTCCGCAGCAGCCCGGCGCCCCTCGTCCCGCCACCGCATAGGCTGGCCGCATGACCGATACGACTCCGCATGGAAGCACCCCCGGACCTCAGGACGATCCCGCGCTCCGACCATCAGCGCTCCGACCATCAGCACACCGGCCCTCAACGCACGGCCGGGCAGCGACGGGCCCTGGCCCCAGCCGCACCGGCTCGGCCGTCGACGCCGCTCTGGCTGCGGACCTCTCGTCGTTCGTCATGCGGTCTCCGTCGTCGTACCACGCGGCCTACGCGGTGCGTGAGCGCCTCGTGGACCACGGCTTCGAAGAGCTCGATGAAGGTGACCGGTGGTCCCTGGAGCCGGGCGGAAGGTACGTCGTGGTCCGCGACGGCGCAGTCATCGCCTTCGCAGTGCCCGACCCAGCCACGGCACCAGACGCGACCCCGGCCTCTTCCGAGGCCTCGGCCCCGCGCTCAGCCGCAGACCCCGCCCTCGCCTCGGTCCCGTTCCACGTCGTCGGCGCGCACACCGACTCCCCCGGCTTCAAGCTCAAGCCCCAGCCGGACTTCGTGGCGGAGGGCGCGCTCCAGGTCGGGGTGGAGATCTACGGTGGGCCGTTGCTCAACTCATGGCTCGACCGCGAGCTCTGCTTCGCTGGACGTCTGGTGCTGCGCGACGGCACGACCGTCCTCGCGCAGACGGGCCCGATCGCACGCATCCCCCAGCTCGCGATCCACCTGGACCGGAAGGCCAACGAAGGCCTCGCACTCGACCGGCAGCGGCACACCCAGCCGGTGATCGGTCTGGCCGACATGGTGGAGGCCGGGGGCCTCGGCGATCCGGACGCGGCAGGCTCGCACGTGCTGGGCCTCCTCGCGGAATCCGCCGGAGTCGACCTCGCCGACGTCGACGGATTCGATGTCCTCACCTTCCCCGTGCAGGAGCCCGCCGTGTTCGGAGCGCACAGCGAGTTCCTCGCGTCCCCGCGCCTGGACAACCTCGCGTCCGTGTGGGCGGGGACGAGCGCACTCGAGGACGTCGACCCCACACAGCTCACCGGGATCGCCGTGCTCGCAGCGTTCGATCACGAGGAGGTGGGCTCGGAGACCCGGTCCGGCGCCAGCGGTCCCTTCCTGGAGGTCGTCCTCGAACGAGTCACGACCGGCCTGGGAGGCGAGCGCGACGACCACCTGCAGGCGCTCTCCGCGTCCGTGTGCGTCTCCTCCGACGCGGGCCACGCGGTGCACCCGAACTATCCGGGCCACCACGACCCGGTCAACCGGCCGAGGCTGGGCGGAGGTCCACTGCTCAAGATCAACGCGCAGCAGCGCTATTCCACCGATGCCGTCGGCACCGCGGTGTGGGCGCGCGCGTGCCGCGACGCGGGGGTGGGGTTCCAGGAGTTCGTCTCGAACAACACGATCCCGTGCGGATCGACGATCGGCCCCCTCACCGCGACCCGCCTGGGGATGACCACGGTGGATGTGGGGCCGGCGCTGTGGTCGATGCACTCGGCGCGCGAGATGTGCGCGGTGTCCGATCTGGCGGACCTGCGGGCGGCACTGGGGGCCTACTTCGCCGGGTGATGAGGCGAGCCGATCAGGTGCGCCCGGCCAGACGAGCTAGATGGGTGACGTGAATAGACGAGACGCCTCTACCGGGTGATGCGATCACCCGGTAGAGGCGTCTGACGTCGTGGTCCTCAGAGGTCTGGGACCTCAGAAGTCCGTGGGCGAGGTCCCGGGTGCGCCAGCGGACCGGTGCTGGTCCTGTGCCTGGCTGCCGGAGTCCTGGCTGCTGGGGTCCTGGCCACCGGGTGCCTGACCCGCAGCCTCCTGCTCGGCCATCTTCGCCTTCTGCTCCTCGACCTGCTTGTGCACGTCCTCCATGTCGAGGTTCCGCACGCCGTCGATGAGCTCCTCCAGCTGCGGCGCGGCGAGTGCCCCCGCCTGGCTGAAGACGCCCACGCCCTGGCGGAACACCATGAGCGTGGGGATGGAGGTGATCCCGAACGCGCCCGCGAGCTGCTGTTCGGCTTCCGTGTCGACCTTCCCGAACACGATGTCCTCGTGCTTCGCGGAGGCCGCTTCGTACACGGGGGCGAAGTTGCGGCAGGGTCCGCACCAGTCCGCCCAGAAGTCGAGGATGACGATGTCATTGTCCCCAACGGTCGACTGCAGGTTGTCCGATGTGACCGTGGTTGTACTCATGCGCCCACGCTATCGGATGCGGCTGAACACGACGTGAGGGCGTCTCCTTCGAACACCACTGGCCCCCAGCCCCACTGACCCACCGGCCTCGCTGACCTCACTGGCCTCACTGGCCCCAACCTCACCGACCCACGAGCCTCACTGCGCCGCGTCGAGCTCCGCCTCCGCCAGCAGCCAGCCCAGCGCCCTCGTCGCCTGCTGCAGAGCCGGCAGCGTCGACGCGAGGAGTCGGCGGCGGAGGTCCGCGAGCTCGTCAGCGCTCACCTCGCGGCCGTCGGGACCTACGATCGGGGACGCCGAGTCCGCGCTGCCATCACCGACCGCCAGCCTCAGTGCCTCGATGAGGGCCGAACGACCGGAGGGCGCCGAGCTGTCCAACGGGTCCGACCCCCTCGCCGGCACGATCCCGTCGCCGTGAGCATCCAGCAGGCTGGCGCCCTCCCAGCGGCCGCCGGACCGTGCGGTGAACTGCGCTCCAGCCACCGAGTCGTCGGCTGACTCGCCACCGGCCGCGCCCGAGGTGCCCGCCGGCTTCCCTGCCCGCTCGCCGTCCCGCTGCGGGAAGACCACGAAGCGCAGTGCTTCGCTGAGCGCCGTCGCGAACGCCTCCTCGTCGCCGACCGCGTGCGCGGCGACGGCCAGCTGCGCCGCATCGGCGAGCCCCGCAGCTCCAGGGCCGCCCTCGCCCTCCGTGCTGCTGCGCAGCAGCGACCCGTGCTGATCCGCCAGCACGTCACGATTCGCCGACTCGTCACGATCCGCCGCCTCGTCACGATCCGCCGGCTCGGCACGATTCGTCGTCGCCAACGCGTCGAACGCGCGCTTCGCAGCCGCGGTCCATTCGTCGACCTCGAAGACTCGACCGGCGTCCATGAGCGCGGCGATCGCGAGGCCGTTCCACTCGGTCACGAGCTTCTCGTCGCGATTCGGCAGCGCGCGCCCGGACCTCCGCTCGGCCAGCTGTCGCCGAGCCTCGCGGGCCTCGGCCGTCGCCCACGGCGCCTCTGCACCACCCGGCACGTCCACCGGATCGGAGCCCGTGACAGCAGCACCGGTGACAGCAGAGCCAGCGTCAGCAGCGTCCTCAGCGGCGCTCTCCGCCGCAGACCGACCGCCCCCGGGCCCATCTGCGTCTTCAGCACCTTCAACACGATCGGCCGCTTCAGCACGATCGGCACCGTCTGCCTCGCCGTGCACCCATTCGGCGACCGCCGGGAGTCCGACGGCGAAGGGGCGCCCAGGAGCGGCGGCATCGACGGGGCCCAGCGCCACGAACGGCTCCGGGACCGAACTCCCCGCCTCCAGGTAGTACGCACCCTCCGTCCGTCGCCCGTCATCGTCCACCGAATCGGCGTCGAGCCCGGATGCGAAGCCCCCGCCCGGCAGCTCGAGCCGCTCCAGGAGGAAGCGGGCGGTGTCGTGGACCTCGCGCGCGGCGAGCGCGGTGTACCGGGATGAGGCACCTCGGCCCCGTTCTGTGACGTACCAGTGCGTGGCGGCCCTGAGGTGCAGCGCATTGTCGAAGAGCATCTTCTCGAAATGCGGGATGTGCCACTGTGCATCGACGCTGTAGCGCGCGATGCCGCCGTCGACCTGGTCCCGCATCCCTCCCGACGAGATCCCGGCGAACGTGCGGCGGACCGCCGCGAGCTCGGGACCCGAGGGGACCTCGGGCGTGGAGGAGCGGTCATGCCGCCGGAGCAGCTGGACGAGGCTCATCGTCGGCGGGAACTTCGGCAGTGAGCCGAAGCCGCCCCATCTCTGATCCTCCGCAGCGAGGAGGTTCTCCGCAGCCGCAGTGAGCGAGTCATCGTCGACCTCCGGGACGGGTGAGTCGGCCGGCAGCCCCATCGACAGATCCGGCAGGCGGACCAGCGACGAGGCGAGCTGGCTCGCGATCGATTCCGCACGCTCTCGCTCATCGGCCCAGGTCCGGGCGATCGTCGTGACCACCTGACTGAAGCTGGGCATCCCGCCGCTGGGCTCCGGAGGGAAGTACGTGCCGGCGAAGAACGGCCGGGCATCCGGCGTCGTGAACACGTTCAGCGGCCAGCCGCCCTGGCCCCGCATCGCGAGCAGCGCGTCCATGTAGAAGGCGTCGACCGCGGGCAGCTCCTCGCGGTCGAGCTTGATCGCCACCACCGATTCGCCGAGCAGGCGCCCGACCGCCGGATCCGAGAACGACTCCACCGCCATGACGTGGCACCAGTGGCACGTCGAGTAGCCGATGCTCACCAGCACGGGGACGTCCCTGTCCCGCGCCTCGACGAATGCGTCCCTGCCCCACGGGCGCCACTGAACGGGATTCTCCGCGTGCGCACGCAGATACGGACTGGTGGACGAGGCGAGCAGATTCGTCATATCCCCACCGTCTCATCCGCCGCCGCCCGTGCACAGGCCGCGCACGACCTTCGCACACCGCACCCAAGCGGCTCACGAGCTCTGTACCCAGGAGTCGACGTCGAACGTATGGTGGAGGGGTGACAGACAACGTCTCTCCCCCACCCGAACCGAACGAGCCGCCGCGGGAGCCGACGCCGCCACAGGCTCCGGGGCCTCAGCCGGGCCCGTACGTGTACTCCCCGCAGACGGGCGAGCAGCCACAGGTGCCGCCGCCCGGAGCCCCGCCGCAGGCCACGCCCCCGAGCTCTCCGAGCGCTCCGCCCCTCGCCCCCGCGAGCGACCCCTCGGCATACGGCTTGCCGCCGAGCGGCGCCTACCCTCCCGGCGCGTACCCTCCCGGCTCAGCCCCGCCTGGCGCCCACCACCCCGGCCCCGCTCACCCCGGTGCTGCGCATTCTCCCGCCAGCACCTACCCCGGCGCGTACGGCGCGCCCGTCGACACCCGGGACCCGCACACCCCGGCTCCGGGCCTGCCGTTCGGCTCCAGCTACCGCACTCCTCGCGCTCGGTGGTGGAAGGGCGCGATCAGCATCGTCGTCGTGATCGCAGCGATGCTGGTCTTCTCGCTGGTCCTGAGCCTGATCGCCGTCGCCGTCGACATGATTCTGGGGATGCAGGACGTCCAGGCCCTCACCGAGGGCACCATCGCGATGACCCCGGCGATCCTCGCGGCGACGAACCTCAGCCTCGTCGCCGGCGCCGGCGTGGCGATGCTCGCGCACCGCTGGATCAACGGTGTGAAGATCGGGTACTTCCACTCGGTCGCACCCGGCATGCGGTGGCGCTGGCTGCTGATCTCCTTCGCGATCGTCGCCCCGGTCTACCTGCTGTTCGCCGCCTCGAGCTTCCTCGACCCCGCCTATCAGTCGCTCACGTTCTCCGGCACCACGCTGGCGTTCCTGCTGATCATCATCCTCACGACGCCTCTGCAGGCCGCCGCCGAGGAGTACATGTTCCGCGGGGTCGTCCAGCGCTCCGTCGGCGGCTGGTTCCGCTCGAACCGCTGGGGCTTCATCGTCGGCACCGCGGTCAGCGCGACGGTCTTCTCCGCCGCCCACTTCGCCGGCGACATCTGGCTCATCGTCTACTACCTGCTGTTCGGCGTCCTCCTGTCGATCCTCACCCAGCGCACCGGCGGACTCGAATCCGCCATCGCGATCCACACGGCGAACAACCTGTTCCTGCTGATCGTCGCGTCTCTGGCGGGCCAGATGGATGCAGGGTTCGACCGATCGGCCGGCACCGGCGGCCCCGTCATGCTGGTACCGCTCGCCATCCTGGCCGTCATCGTCCTGGGGCTCTCCTGGTTCGCGAAGCGCCGGAGGCTCACGCTCGTCACGGGCGGGGACGGCACTGCTGCAGGCACCGCCGCCGAGGCTGCACCGGCGTCCGTGGACCGGCCCGGTCCCGGAGTCGGGCCGGTCCACGGTGCCGCCTTCGCCTCGGGCGCGGGCATCGCCCCAGCACAGCCCGCCACCGGGCCCATCCCGGTCACCACCGGTGACCCGAGGGCCGGTTCGGAGTCGCTCACGTCGGAGTCGCTCACGCAGGACCCGGCAGCGGCCGGCCCGGGTCACGCCGGCGCCACGACCGGACCGATCCCCACCGATATCGGACGCATCCCACCGCAGACCGGCCGCGAGCCAGGTGAGTGAGTCCATACTCACTGGTGGACGGACGACGCAGCCAGTAAACTGGAACCACTCAAGAAAGCGACACTGTCAGTGCTACTGAACGGTCGGGGCCGCCGCACGCAGCTCCACGCTCCACGGCGGCCCGCCGTGGCCACCCCTGAGGAGGGACGATCATGAACAACCTTCATCGCGAACTCGCACCGATCTCCGACGCCGCCTGGGCCGATCTGGAAGACGAGGTGAAGCAGACGTTCCGCCGCCACATCGCCGGCCGGCGCTTCGTCGAGATGCCCGAACCGCGGGGCTACGAGTTCTCGTCGCTCACGACGGGGCGCGTCTCCGAGGTCACCACGGACATCGACGGAGTCCGCGGCCGCAGCCGCGTGGCCCTGCCCGTCGTCGAACTGCGCGCGCCGTTCTCCGTCAGCCGCGACGAGATCGACGCGGTCGCACGCGGTTCGGTCGACGCCGACTGGGATCCGGCCAAGGACGCCGCGATGCGCCTGGCCAAGGCCGAGGACAACGCGGTGCTCAACGGCTCGGGCGACGGCGTCGGACTGTCCGGCATCATCTCCGCCAGCCCCCACAAGCCCATCCAGCTGCAGTCGGACATCAAGGACCTCACGTCCGCGGTGGCCGAGGCCATCACGAACCTCCGCCTCGACGGCGTGGGCGGCCCGTACAACCTGCTGCTGTCCGCAGAGCTGTACACGCAGCTCGCGGAATCCGCCGATGAGGGCAACCCGATCTCCGCGCACATCCAGCGCATCCTCAACGAGGGCCGCGTGATCTGGGCACCCGCGATCGACGGCGCGATCGTCGTCTCGCAGCGCGGCGGCGACTACGAGCTCCACCTGGGGCAGGACGTGTCGATCGGCTACGACTCGCACGACGGGGAGAAGGTCAACCTCTACCTGGAGGAGTCATTCACCTTCCGCGTGGCGAGCTCCGAGGCCGCCGTGCACCTCATGCCCTGATCTCCAGCACGATGCCCTGACCTCACGGCACCTCACGGCCTGACGTGGCTGGCTGGCGTGGCTGGCGTGGCTGGCGTTGGGCAGGAGCATCCAAGGAAAGGGGGCGGGGACGCAGCAGTGAGGCGACCCCGCCCCCTTCGGCATGCCAGGGCCTGCGTGTCTCTCCGGCGCCCCCACACGACGCCGGGGCCGAGGCCGGACCGAGTCAGTCCGTCAGCTCGCCCAGGAGGACGTGGGTGGAGTTCGGGAACGTATAGCGCCCGTCCACGGCGTACTCGTGGAAGATCCGCTCGAGGTCCGCGATGAGCGGCTCGCGGGCGGGATCGCCCTCCTTGGGCGCGTAGGACGTGGAGAGGTGGCGTTCGCGGAACGTCTCCCACCCGATCTCCTCGTCGTTGTCGAACGCGAAGCGCTGGAAGTGGGGCCCGCCGTAGAACTCCTCGAGGTCTTCGTCCGTGATCTCCTCCCCGAGCGTGAGCGCGACGAAGCCGCCCACGCGCGCACGGAACGCCTCTGCGACGGCCTGAACCGACGCCTCGCTGCGCCGTCGGAAGTTCCAGATGAGCGCGACCTGACCGCCGGGGCGCAGGATCCGCCGGCACTCGGCGCGGAACGAGGGGATGTCGAACCAGTGGAAGGCCTGGGCGACGGTCACGAGGTCGACCGCCGCATCCGCCAGAGTCGTCGCTTCAGCAGGTGCCCCCACCACGGTGAGGCGCTCGTCGTCCGCCAGGCGCGCGACGAGCGCATCGCGCATGTCGTCATTCGGCTCGACCGCGGACACGTTCCAGCCGCGGGACAGGAGCTCCGCTGTGAGCTTCCCCGTCCCCGCCCCGATGTCGGCCACGACGGGCGCACCGGCACGGCCGGCCTCGGGCACCTCGGCGGCGGTCGTGTCTGCCGCAGTCGAGTCAGCGCCAGTCGAGTCAGCGCTGGCTGGAGCAGCCTCGATCCGTTCTGCCGCAGCGGCCTCGACGCCGCCCATCCGCGCGGCCAGGAGGTCGAGCAGCTCTGTCGGGTACCCCGGTCGGCTGCGGGCGTAGACCTCACCCAGTCCGGTGAACTTGCCGGTGTTGTCCGTGGTCATGCTTCCCTTCCGTCGTGCCGGGGCCTCACTGCGCCGGCGTGGAGGCGGCGCCCGAGTGAGCGCGCCGCAGGGTGCTCAGACCCCTACGCCGCCCACGAACAGCCGGGTGGTGAGGGGGAAGCGCACCATGTCATCCTCGCGGTACTCGTCGAACAGTGCACGAAGGTCCGCGACGAGGGGCTCGTACGCCGGATCGTCCTCGCGGGGCGCGTAGGTGGCCGACAGATTGCGGCCCAGGAACTCGTCAATCGTGAGCATCTGGTCGTGGGGGAACTCGCGGTACTCGTACCCGTCGGGCTCGAAGAACGCGTCGAAGTCCGCGGCGCTCACGCGGTGGTCGCCGCTGAAACCGGGGAAGTCCCCGATGTGCCGGCGGAAGACGTCTGCCGTCGCGTGGGTGAACGCGCTGTCGCGGCGGCGGGAGTTCCACACGAGTGCGACCCTGCCCCCGGGGGACAGGATGCGGCGGCACTCCGCGCGGAACGCGGCCTGGTCGAACCAGTGGAAGGACTGCCCGGCCGTCACGAGGGAGATGGAGGCGTCCGGCAGCTGCGTGTCCTCTGCGGTGGCGTGCACGGCGGTGAGGAGGCTGGTCGTCGCGGCCTTCGCCTCGAGGATGCCCAGCATGTCCCGGTTGGGCTCGACCGCGACGGTGCGGATGCCCTGGTAGACCAGCTCCTCGGACATCTTCCCGGTGCCGGCGCCGATGTCCGCGACCTGGTTGGAGGTCCCCAGCCGGAATGTGTCGGCCAGCCATCCCAGGCACTCTGCAGGGTAGCCCGGCCGGAACCTGTCATAGATCCTGGCCAGGCCGGTGAAGCGAGTCGTCGCGTCACGGGGCGCGGTGCTCACGTTCATGATCGGTCCTCCCTGGCGAGCCGGCACGCGGATGTCGTCGGCGGGAGCCGGCGTCGAGCGCGACGGACATGATCGGTCAGCGTCTCTGCCGATACGATTGCTTCATTCGAGAGTACCCAGGGAAACCCCTCCGTGAAGCCTGAACGCATGAGGGTTCGATCACACTGGAAAGGCCTCTGGACACCGCTTGTATCCTGGTGGGCATGAGACATACGGGCATCGCACACGTGAGGATCCGCAGCCGCCGCTGACGGCGGACGCGGACTCGACTCACCCCTTTCCTCCTCCGCCGTCGGACGCGCAATGTTCCGACCGGCGCCTTTCGCGCGCCCGTTCCCCGGAGGACCCCGTGCCCCGCACACCTTTCCCATCTGTTCATTCGACCCCTGCTTCTGCCACGGAGGGGACTGTCCCCGAGAGGACTGTCCCGGAGGGCGCTGCGACAGCCGCGGCTCCCACCACCGGCGCCCCTCTCACCGAAGCCCCTCTCACCGGCGCTCCCGCGGGCGACCGCGCCCACATCCGCGCCCGTGGCATCACCCACTCCCCCGGCGGGCAGCCCCTGCTCACCGGCGTGGACGTCACCGTGTCCGCGTCGACGAAGCTCGCCGTCGTCGGCGAGAACGGCAGCGGCAAGACCACGCTGCTGCGCATCCTCACGGACCGGCTCACCCCCGACGGCGGCTCCATCGACCGTGCGGGCACGCTCGCGGTCGCGGACCAGGAGCTGCCCGCGTACCCGGACGTCACCGTGGGCGACCTCGCCGATGAGGCGATCACACCGGCCCGGGCGGCGCTCGCCGCCCTCGACGACGCGGCCGCCGCGATGGCATCCGATGCCGACGGCTCCGGGTCGGACGGCTCTGGCGGCTCCGGCGACGACTACTCCCGCGCGCTGGAGCTCTGCATCCTTCTCGACGCATGGGATGCTGAGCGGCACGTCGACATCGCTCTCGAGGCACTGGGGGCGGTCACGGACCGGACGCGGCAGCTCGCGCACCTGTCCGTCGGGCAGCGCTATCGCGTGCGCCTGGCCTGCGTGCTGGGCGCCCAGCCGGACCTGCTCGTGCTCGACGAGCCGACCAACCACCTCGACGCCGCCGGGCTGGACTTCCTCACCGCCACCCTGCGGTCGCGCACCGGCGGACTCCTCGTCGTGTCGCACGACGCGGCCCTGCTCGCCGACGTCGCCGATGAGTTCCTCGACCTCGACCCATCCGCGGACGGCGGCCCGCGCCTCTACGGCGGCGGCTGGGACGGCTGGCGCACCGGCCGTGCGCGGGACCGCGAGGCCTGGCAGGCCGCCTATGACGCGCAGCAGGCCGAGCACCGGCGCCTGCGGGAGTCCGTCGACCAGGCTCGTTCGCGACTGTCGACCGGCTGGCGGCCGGACAAGGGCGTGGACAAGCACGCCCGGCAGTCGCGGGCACCGGGCATCGTGCAGTCTCTCCACCGTCGCGAGGACGAGCTGCGTCGCCATGCGCTGACGGTGCCGCCGCCTCCACCGCGGCTGGCTGTGCCGACGGGGCGCACCCAGAAGGGCGCTCCCTTGCTGACCGCCGCCGAGGTTGCCGTCGCCGACCGCTCTTCCCATCCCGTCTCCGTCGGGCTGGCCGGCGGAGACCGCCTGCTGGTCGTGGGGCCGAACGGGGCCGGGAAGTCGACGCTGCTCGCGATGCTCTCCGGGGCACTCGAACCCGACCAGGGCTGGGTGCGCCGGCACGGCACTGTCACTGTGAGCCGCCTCGGTCAGGAGGACGAGATCGACGACGGGCATCGCTCCCCCGGTCAGCTGCGCAGACGGCGCCTCACCCAGGTGCTCGCGCAGGGGCCGGACGTGGTGCTGCTCGACGAGCCGACCAACCACCTGTCGATGTCGTTGGTCGACGACCTGCTTGAGGGACTCGAGGGAGCGAGCGCCGCAGTCGTCGTGGCGACGCACGATCGGCAGGTGCTGCGGCGGCTCGCGCACTGGCCGCGGGTGGAGCTGGGTGACGCGTCAGCCTGACCATGCCTCCCACAGGGCGGCGTAGCGGCCGCCCGCGGCGACGAGCTGGGCGTGCGGGCCCTCCTCGACGACCTGTCCGTGCTCCATCACGAGGACCCGGTCCGCCGCCTCCGCCTGGCTGAGCCGGTGCGCGATGACGAGCGCGCCCCGGCCCTCCAGCGCGGCCGCGGCGGCGGTCTCGAGGAGGTGTGCGCCCGTCGACCCCGCCTCGGCGGTCGCCTCGTCGAGGATCGCGATGTCCGGGTCCGCGAGCACCAGCCGGGCGAGCGCGATCGTCTGCTCCTGCAGCGGGGAGAGCCGCGCACCCCCGTCGCCCACCACGGTGTCGAGGCCGTGGGGCAGGGCGAACGCCCAGTCCGCGCCCACGCGGCGCAGTGCGTGCTCGATCGCCGCCGGGGGCGCATCGGGGACCGGCATCGCCACGTTGTCGCGGATCGTGCCGACGAAGGTGTGGACCTCCTGCGCGATCATCGCGACGTGTGCTCGGAGTCGGTGCTCGGGCAGGGTCGTGATCTCGTGTCCCGTGCGCGCAGCCGGCCCGTTCACGATCGCCGGCCGGTCCTCGATCACTGACCCGCTTTCGTTCACCGGCCCGTCTTCGCTCACTGACGAGTCCTCAATCACCGGCCAGTCCTCGATCAGCTGCGCGGAGCCGCTTGACGGCGCGGCGAGCCCCGCCGCGATCTTCGCGAGCGTCGACTTCCCGGCACCGGTCGTGCCGACCACGGCCACCACTTCCCCCGGTGCGACCGTGAGATCGACTCCGCGCAGGACGTGGTTCTGCTCGCCGGGCAGGGCCACCTGGTCGTCGTAGGAGTACCAGAGGTCCCGCAGGACCAGGCCCGCGGACCGAGCTCCGCCGTCTGCGGCGGCGACGGGACCGTCTGACCCGGGCACGGCCTCGGCGGCGGTGTCTGTCGCATCTGTCGCGGTGTCTGTTGCGGCCGCCTCGCGGTCTCGCGAACCAGCCGCGTCGATGACGCCGACCATCCGGGTGAGGGAGGCGCCCGCCGACTGGATCTGGTCGAAGAGCCCCACCAGCGCGCCGATCGGGTTGAAGAGCCGGTGGAAGACCAGCGCCGCGGTCGTGACTGCGCCCGGAGTCGTCTCGTCGAACCACACCAGCGCGAAGCCGGTGAGGAGGAGCAGGGAGAGGACGACGGCCTCGGCGCGGTTGTTGCGGCTGAAGGCGCGGGTGAGGAAGCGGAAGACTCCGATGGAGAGGTCGCGGGCCTCCACGGAGGCGGAATCGATGCGGGCGAGCTCGATGTGCTCGGCGCGGTGGGCCCGCAGCGTCCGGGCTCCGGTGAGGCCGCCCAGCAGCCGGCCCGACCTGCGACCGATCGCTGCGCGCTCCTGCTGATAGAGCGGGGCCGAGCGCGGCAGGTACCACCGCAGCGTCAGCCAGTACATCGGCAGGGCGACCAGGCCCACGAGGCCCAGCCGCCAGTCCACCGCCGCCAGCCCGATGGCGGACACGACGACCACGAGGACGGACTCGACGACGAGCGGCAGGATCTGCGTCGACGTCTCGCTGACCCTGCGCGAATCGTCTGCGACGCGGGAGACCAGGTCGCCGGTGCCCGTGCGCTCCACGGTCTGCGCGTCGAGCGCCAGCGCGGCGCCCACGACGTCCGTGCGGAGTCCCGCCACGGCCGGCATCGCGACCCGCGCCAGCGCCCACGCCCCGATCCATGTGCCCACCGCCATGACGAGGCCCGCGACGGCGACGGCGATCGCGCTCGTCCAGACGACCTCGGGGCCGGCTCCTGCCGGAAGCGCGTCGACCAGTCGACCGATCGCCCACGGCCCCACGAGCCCGGCTGCCGCATTGGCGGTGCCGGCGACGAGGAGGACGACCAGCCAGCCGGCCCGTCCTCGCAAGTGGGGCAGTAAGCGGGCGAAAGCGCGGCGCCTGGTCGCGATGGGCAGGGTGGGGGTGTCCGGCCGGGTGGAGGAGTCCGGCGGGCTGGTGGCGTCCGGCACCGTGGAATCCGTACTCATCGGGCCACCGCCTCCCGGTAGGAATCACCGATGGTGCCGGCGGCGCCGAGCAGTCCGCTGTGCGTGCCAGTGACAGCCGGGGCGTCGGCAGGCACGTAGACGACGGCGTCCGCGGCGGCGAGGAACGCAGGCGAACCTGTCACGACGAGGGTCACGGCGTCGCACCGGAGGGTGGCGATGCCGGCGGCGATCCGCGCCTCTGTCACGGCGTCGACCGCCGTGGTGGATTCGTGCAGGACCAGGATCCGCGACTGCGCGTGGAGCGACCGGGCCAGCGCGATCCGCTGCCGCTGTCCTCCCGACAGGTTGCCGCCCAGCTCCTGGATCCTGTGGTCAAGGCCGTCGGCGACCAGCCCCAGCAGTTCGTCCGCGCCCGAGGCCGCGAGCACATCCGCCGCCACGTCGCCGGAGGCTGGTGGGGCCGCCGGGGCAGTGCCGGGTGACGCAGTCATGTCCGTGCCGGATGACATCGTGATGTTCGACCGGATGGTTCCCTCGAACAGGTCGACGGCGTGGGGTGTCACGAGGAGGTGATCGGGCCCCAGCACGCGGCTCTGCGACGTGAGGGCTGTCAGGACGTCGTGGGCGAGCGCGTCCTCGTCGACTAGCACACAGAGGAGCGTCCCCGCGGGGACGTCGACGGCGGGGAGGGAGTCGCCGCTGACCGTCAGCCCCGATGCGTGAGCGGTCACGGCCAGGCGAGGTGCGCCGTGTGGGGGTGCTGCGTGCCCGGGCTCCGCCTGCGGGTGTGCAGCACGTGACGGTCCAGAGTGTGAGGGTCCATCGTGCGACGGTGCGGCGTGCGCGGGCTCGGTCGGGGCCTCGGCCGCGGAGTGGGTCTTCGGGTGGGTCTCTGCCAGATCCGTCAGCAGCGCCGCGATGCGCGACGCCGCGCCGTGGGACCGGGCGGTGAGCCCGACGATGTCGGCGAGCGCACGCATGGGCTCGGTGAGGAACGCAGTCATGCCGAGGATCGCGATGAGTGCCCCCGCACTCATCTGCCCGTCGAGCAGACGGAGGCCGGCGACGACGAGGACCACGGCGAGCACCGCGGACATCACGAGCGCGCCGACGCCGCTGAGCCGTCCGGAGCGCTCCCCCGTCGCGACACCGGCGACGGCTGCGTCATCGGACGTCGTGCGGAAGCGGCGCAGCGCCCACTCTGCACCGCCGAGCGCCTTGAGGACCCGGAGTCCACGCATGAGGTCTGCGGCGGAGTTCGCGGCGCGCGCCGTCGCCGCGAGCTGTGCACCGGCCTTCACGGACACGGCCCTGCCGGGCAGCGCCACGAGGACCAAGCCGACGGGCACGGCGATGAGCACCAGCAGCCCCGTGACGGCATCCGATAGGACGAGGAGGACGGCGGCGACGATCATGCCCAGCAGCGCGGCGACGCCGCGGCCCAGGTGGGCGAAGACCTCGGCAGCGAGATCGGCATCCGCAGAGGCGATCGACAGGACCTCACCGGACGCGCGGTCCGGCGGCAGATCCGGTGAGGTGAGCGCAGCGTGCGAGACCTCCACGCGCAGCGCGTGCGCTTCATGCTCCCGGGCCGCATTGCACAGGCGGGCACCGAACCGGTAGCCGTAGCTCAGGACGGTGAAGAGCAGCGCGATGCCCGCGATGGACACGGCGAGCATCGGCAGGGAACGGGGGATGATCGCGATGTCGACGACGGCCCCGATCACCACCGGGACGAGCGCTTCGCACACCTGCCACACCGACAGTGAGGCGACGCCCGGGAGCAGCAATCGGAGCCTGCGGACGAGCGCGCGCGACAGCAGTGTCCTGCCGGACGAGGGTGGGGCGGGCATCCGACCATCCTAGGCTCAACCGATCCGCGCCGTCACAGGGCAGACAGCGCCCGTGCGAGTCCGCCGAAACCGGCTGGCGCGCCCCCTTGCGGAGCCCTGATCCCGCAGTCACCATGTGACTATGGTCACGCGCGCTCAACACAACCCGATGCCTCCGCTCAATGCGTACGTGTCCTCACTGGGCGGTTCCCCGATCCGCAGCCTGCTGTCGCTGGCTCAGGACCCGGACATCATCAGCTTCGGCGGCGGTGCACCGGCCAGTGAGAGCTTCGACGTCGAGGGGATCGGGAAGTCCTATCAACGGGTGCTCGAGGAGCACGGCCCGCGCGCACTGCAGTACTCGTCGACGGAGGGCGAACCGGAGCTGCGCCGGGCCGTTGCCGAACGCATGACGTACAACGGCCTGTACACGGAGGCGGACGATGTCCTCATCACCTCGGGCTCCCAGCAGGGGCTGGGTCTGATCGGTCAGGTGGTGCTGGATCCGGACTCCATCGTCCTGACGGAGAACCCGACGTTCGTGTCCGCACTGCAGGCGTTCGCGCTGTCGCGCGCGCAGTTCCGCCCCGTCGACACGGACTCCGGCGGACTCGTGCCGGAAGCGCTTGAGGCCGCGATCCTCCAGTACGCGCCCCGCGCGGTGTACCTCATCCCCACGTTCCAGAACCCCACGGGCGTGACGATGCCGGAGTCCCGCCGTCGCGAGGTCGCCGACGTCCTCGCCCGGTACAACGTGTGGCTCATCGAGGACGACCCGTACTCGGAGCTGCGCTACGACGAGTGGACGATGACGCCCATCAGCGCGGACCCCCGCCTCACCCACAAGTCCCTCTACCTGGGGACGCTGTCGAAGGTGATGGCGCCCGGGCTGCGGATCGGCTGGGTGCGCGGACCTCAGGAGGCACTCGACACACTCGCCACGACGAAGCAGGGCACATCCCTCCAGACGTCGACCATCGACCAGCTCGCCGCCGTCGACTGGCTCGAGCACAACGACCTCGACGCGAAGCTCGTGCCCATCCGCGCCGAATACCGCAGGCGCCGCGACGCGATGGTCGAGGGCCTCGACGCGGTCCTGCCGGAGGGGTACACGCTCAACACGCCGATGGGCGGGATGTTCCTGTGGGCGACGCTGCCGGAGCCGTTCGACGCGAGCGAATCCGTCATGGACGCCGTGCGCGCGGGGGTGGTCTACATCCCCGGCATGCAGTTCTACGTGGCGGATCCGAAACCGTCGACGCTGCGGCTGAGCTTCGTGTCGAACCCCGTCGACGTCATCGCGCAGGGGTTGGAACGGCTGCGCACGGTCTTCCAATGAGGCGAGAACCCCGAGGCGGCGGGGACTCGGGGTGGCACACTGGCCTGTGAGGCCCGACGACATCCGCGGCTCTCACCCACACCCACCTCCGAAGGGATCCCGCAGTGGATGCGTTCCTCGACTTCATCACCAGCGTCGACGGCTTCCTGGGCTACGTGCTCGTCGCCGTCCTCATCCCAGTGGGTCTCTACCTGACGATCCGCACCGGAGTCGTCCAGCTGCGGCTCCTGCCGGAGATGTTCCGACTGATCCGCGAACCCGCGGGTCATGACGCGGACGGCAACAAGCAGATCTCGCCGTTCCGGGCGTTCTGCATCTCCGCCGCCTCCCGCGTCGGCACCGCGAACATCACGGGCGTCGCCCTCGCCATCAGCATCGGCGGGCCCGGTGCGATCTTCTGGATGTGGGTGACCGCGATCGTGGGCGGCGCGACCGCGTTCGCGGAGTCCGCACTGGGCCAGCTCTACAAGGTGAAGGACGGCGCCTCGTTCCGCGGCGGACCTGCCTACTACATCACGCACGGACTGAAGGCGCCCGTCGTCGGCGCGCTCTTCGCCGTGATCGTGGCGGTCGTCTACGGAATCGTCTTCAACACGGTGCAGTCGAACTCCATCACGGACGCCCTCGCCGCGAGCTTCGACGCCGAGGCATCGGGCAGCGGCTTCGCGATCATCGTGGGTCTCATCATCGCCGTCGCCGCCGGCATCGTCTTCGTGGGCGGCGTCCACCGCATCTCCGCGATCGCCTCGGTCATCGTGCCGGTCATGGCGGTCCTCTACCTGATCCTCGGGATCATCGTCGTCATCCTGAACATGGACGCGGTCCCCGGGATGATCACCACGATCTTCGCGGAGGCCGTGGGCCTCCAGTCGATCGGCGGCGCCGCGCTGGGCACCATCATGATGGAGGGCATCCGCCGCGGGCTCTTCTCCAACGAGGCCGGCATCGGCTCCGTCCCCAACGCCGCCGCCACGGCGTCCGCATCCCACCCCGCGAAGCAGGGACTCGTCCAGTCGCTGGGCGTCTACTTCGACACCCTGCTCGTCTGCTCGATCACCGGGTTCATCGTCCTCCTGTCCAACCCCGAGTACGGGACTCCGCAGGGGTCGCAGCTCACCCAGACGGCGCTCGCCAGTCAGGTCGGACAGTGGGGCGTCCACTTCCTCACCATCGCGATCTTCTTCTTCGCCTTCAGCTCGATCCTGGGCAACTACTACTACGGGCAGACGAACATCGAGTACCTCACGAACTCGAAGGCCGCGCTCAACGGGTACCGGCTCGTGGTCGTCGTGGCTGTGTTCCTCGGATCCGTCGTCGCACTCGATGCCGTGTGGACCGCGGCGAACATCGCGATGGCGATCATGGCCTTCATCAACCTCATCGCGGTCCTGCTGCTCAGCAGAACGGTCCTGCGGATCCTGCGCGACTACCAGAAGCAGCGGAAGGAAGGCGTCGAGCCCATCTTCCACAAGGACCGGATGAGCGACCTCGACGGCCTGGACGCATGGGACGGCACGGACGAGGTGACGCAGACGGAGTTCTGGGAGCAGCGCAGCCAGCGCTGAGATGCGCAGCGGCTGGAGCACCGGAGACGGGGCCTCTTCCGGGTTATAGGCCAAAATGCGTGAACAGCACCACACCCTCTTGTGGTTTAAGTTTCAACGACATACACTGGTGTCATAGCCCTCGCACAGCAACCCTGGGAGACACCATGAACGCCGCAGCCCCCGCCACCACAGACACCATCCTCAACCCCGCCACGACGATGGACGCGGTCACGCTCCACGTCGGCGATCTCGAGAAGATGAGCTCCTACTACGCGCAGGCCCTGGCGCTCACACCGATCGAGGAGCGCACGGCCGGCCGTGAGGTCGTCCGCATCCTGGGCCGCCGCGGCGTTCCGCTGATCCGCCTCATCGCAACCCCGGGGCTGCCCGGCGTCGACCGCCGCCAGGCAGGTCTCTTCCACACCGCGTTCCTCTTCGAGGACGAGGCGTCACTCGCGGCGACCGTCGCCCGGGCCGCCCAGCATCCGGAGAGCCGCTTCGCCGGGTCGAGCGACCACCTGGTCTCCGAGGCGTTCTACTTCACGGACCCGGAGGGCAACGGCATCGAGCTGTACCGCGACCGCCCCCGCTCCGCCTGGACCTACCAGCCCAACGGCGACGTCGACATGGCGTCGCTCTACCTGGATCCCAACGCGTACCTGCAGACGCACCTCACCGAAACGGCACTCACCGACACGGAGAACCACGCCGGCATCATCGGCCACGTGCACCTCCAGGTGGGCGACATCGCCCGCGCCCGCGACTTCTACGTGGGCGCCCTGGGCTTCGAGACCATGGTCGGCACCCACCCCGGGGCGCTCTTCGCCTCAGCCGGCGGCTACCACCACCACGTCGCGATGAACACGTGGAACAGCGCAGGTGCCGGTCCCCGCGCATCCAGCCTGGGCCTCGGCGACGTCGCAATCACGGTCCCGGGCCGTGAGGACCTCGACGCCCTCACCGCACGCCTGGGCGGTACAGGGCTCCAGTCCGCAGACGACGGCGACCGCGTGACGGTCAACGACCCGTGGGGCACCCACGTGACGGTGTCCGTCCCCGGCGCCTCGACGACGGAATCGCTGCTGACGCGGTGATCAGCGGCGTCTGACTTCCTGTGGACGCAGCGGTGACCACGCATGCGAACGGTGAGTGAACCACGCCTCAGCGCCGCATTCTCGTCACCTCCGAGTCACGTGCGCGAATCGTTCCGATCGTCGTTCTTCTCGACATGAAGGCATGTGGTCCGACAGTGCAAAGCATGCGGGTCCTGCCGCCATCCCCCGGTTCCCGCCACGGGGGCCGGACCTGTCGGCGGCCAGGAACCGTTCAGCCGGGCTGTGTTCGGGTGGAGACGCACCGACCACGGTGCACATGCACTCGTGCGACGCACGAAGCCGACCGAGGAGACAGGTGAGTACTATGACGCCCATCGACCGCACTCCCGCAGACTTCGACTCGAGGAACTCCGCCCACACGAAGAGCACCGCCCGCTCATTCAGCCCCGTTCACGCGGCCGGACCCGACGCGAGGGCTCACCGCTCCGCGCTGCGCCGCGGGCTCGGCTCCGCACTCGGCCTCGCAGTGAGCGCCGGACTCGTCGTCGGCGGCCCCGCACTCGCGGCCAACGCCGCGGACGAGGCCCCTGCCCAGTCATCCACGCAGCAGACCGCCGGATCGGTGCCCGCGTCGCAGCAGCAGGCGGCCTCCGACCGGATCTACAGCTCACCAGTACCCGAGGGCACCGGTGCGCCCACCAGCGAGTTCGCGTCGCCTGAGCGCCCCGAGCATGTCGGCACGGACTTCGCCGTCCCGGTCGGGACTCCCGTCTCGTCCGTGTCCGAGGGCACCGTGCTGCGCACAGCGACCACCGGCGAGGGCGGCGCCCTCGACCACCACACCGGCAAGGGCGTCGTCGTCGACCACGGTGTGATCAACGGCGACCGCATGTACTCGTACTACGGCCACCTCGACGAGGTGCAGGTGGAGCCGGGCGACACCGTCGAGGCCGGCACCCAGATCGGGAAGTCCGGCAACACCGGCAACAGCACCGGACCCCACCTCCACCTGGGTGTCTTCATGAACTCCAAGGACCCGAACGGCGCCATCTGGAACGCAGACTCCGGAGTCGGATTCATCGATCCGGTCGACTGGCTGGACCGCAAGGGCGTCGACGCAGGACAGGACGCACCCGTCGAGCCGTGACGCCTCCAGACACCGCCTGCCGCAGAGGATCGGACAGCGAGTGAGTGCAATCCGGCCCCCAGGAATCCTCCCGGGGGCCGGATTGCACTCACTCGCCGATCAGGTTCGGACCTGCCCGATCAGGTTGGGGCCTGCGCTCAGCACTCCACGACATGCCAGCACCCCACGACGTGTCAGCAGACCTGTCAGCACTCCACGACGTTGACGGCGAGGCCGCCCATCGCGGTCTCCTTGTACTTGTCGCTCATGTCCGCGCCGGTGGCCTTCATCGTGGCGATGACCTCGTCGAGGCTCACGTAGTGGTCCCCGTCGCCCCACATCGCCATCTTCGCCGCATTGATCGACTTGCCCGCACCGATCGCGTTCCGTTCGATGCACGGCACCTGGACCAGCCCGGCGATCGGATCGCACGTCAGCCCCAGGTTGTGCTCCATCGCGATCTCCGCGGCGTTCTCCACCTGCTCGACCGAGCCGCCCAAGACCTCCGCGAGGCCGCCGGCCGCCATCGACGAGGCGGACCCCACCTCGCCCTGGCAGCCCACCTCAGCACCGGAGATCGACGCACCCTCCTTGTAGAGCACTCCGATCGCGCCGGCGGTCAGCAGGAACCGCACCGTCGCCTCGTCCCGGGCCGCGTCACCGCCCTCCTGCACCCAGTCCACATAGTTGAGCGCGTAGTGCAGCACGGCCGGGATGATCCCCGCCGCACCGTTCGTGGGCGCGGTGACGACGCGTCCGCCGCTCGCGTTCTCCTCGTTCACAGCCAGGGCGACGAGGTTGACCCACTCCTGGTAGTAGCGGGGATCGCGATCCGGGTCCTCCTCCTTGAGCCGCAGGTGCCAGTCATGCGCGCGCCGGCGCACCGACAGGCCACCGGGCAGGTGCCCCGACCGGTCGAGGCTGTGCGCGGCGCACTCCTCCATCACCTTCGCGATGTGGAGCAGTCCGTCGCGGACCTCCTGCTCCGTGCGGCCCGCGCCCAGTTCGTTCGCGAGCATCACCTGCCAGACCTCCAGACCCTCGCGGTTGGCGATCTCCAGGAGCTCATCCCCGGTCCGGAAGTCGTGCGGCGTCGCAGGCTCCCGCGCGGACTCGCCGGCCTCGGTCCCGAGGACGGCGGCCTCCTCATCGGACTGGGTGACGACGAATCCGCCGCCCACCGAGTAGTAGATCTCGTGGGCCAGCTCCTCGCCCGTCGCAGTCCGCGCCCGCAGCTCGAGCGCATTCGTGTGCCGCTCCAGCACGGTGAGCGGCCGCTGCCGCATGTCTGCGACGGCGAACGGGATCTCCACCCGGTCGCCGAACCGGACGATGCCGGACTCCGCCATCCGTGCGGTGCGCTCGTCCACCTCGTCGGGCAGGACCTCGTCGGGTCGGCACCCCTCGAGTCCCAGCAGGATCGCATCGAACGTGCCGTGTCCCCGGCCGGTGGCCGCGAGCGAGCCGTAGACATCGACCTCCAGGGCTGCGACATCCTCGGTCCGGTCCCCCACGAGGTCGACGAAGCTCGCCGCGGCCCGCATGGGGCCGACGGTGTGCGAGCTGGACGGGCCGATCCCCACTGTGAAGAGATCGAAGACGCTGATGGGCATGATCGCCTCCAAACGCATGGTGTCGACGGGGCCTCTTCGACCCGTCGGGCCGGGACCGCGCAGGTCCCGGCCGGGCCACCTCCGGAGAGGTGGTTGGCACCTCAGGAGAGGTGGTTGGCTTCCGCATAGGCGGCATGGTCCATGAGCGGACCCGCCTCAGTCACCGCGACCTCGAACAGCCATCCCTCGCCGTAGGGATCGGAGTTGAGGATCCCGGGGTTCGCGGACACGAGCTCGTTGACGGCGGTGACCTCGCCGGTGACCGGCGAGTACAGGTCGGACACCGACTTCGTCGACTCCACCTCGCCGCAGGTCTCGCCCGCGGTCACGGTGTCGCCCACCTCGGGCGCCTCGACGAAGACGACCTCGCCCAGCGCGTCGGATGCGACGGCGGTGATGCCGACCTTCACGGTGGTGCCCGCGACGCTCTCAGCGGTCGCGTTCACCCACTCGTGCTCCGCGGAGTAGGAGTAGTCCTTGGGCAGTGCGGGGAGTTCCGCCATGATGGTTCCTCTTTCGATGCAGAAGGGGTGGAGTGTCAGCCGCGCGCGCAGTCAGCGGCACGCTAGTCAGCCGCGCGAGTAGAACGGCAGGTCGACGATGCGGAAGGGGTGCGCCTTGCCGCGGATGTCGACGACCAGTTCGGTGCCCGCACTCGTGTGTGCCTGGTCGACGTAGGCGAGCGCGACGGGATGCCCGAGCGTGGGCGACGGCTGTCCCGATGTCACGGTGCCCACGACCTGGTCGTCGACCAGGACGTCAGCACCGGAGCGTGCGGCACGGCGTCCGTCGGACACGAGTCCCACGAGCTTCCGCGCGGGCTCCGACTCCGTGATCGCTGCGAGGGATTCGCGCGCGAAGAGGTGCTCCCGCTTGAGCGCGTTGAGAGCCATCTTCCCCATGCCGATGTCGACCGGGGTCGTCTCGAGCGTGATCTCGTTGCCGTAGAGCGGCATGCCCGCCTCCAGCCGCAGCGAGTCGCGGGCCGCCAGTCCGCAGGGGGTCAGGTCGATGCCGGCCCGCTCCGCTCCCGCGACCAGCGCGTCCCACACGGGCTCCGCCGCGTCGTTGCCGAGGTAGAGCTCGAACCCGTCCTCGCCGGTGTAGCCGGTCCGCGCCAGCAGCACGTCCTTCTCACCCGCGGCGGTGCTGACGGTGATGCGGGTCCACGCGTAGTACGCGACCTCGCGCACGGCCTGCGCACCCTCGTCGCCTCCGCCCACGACGGTCAGCAGGATCGCCTCGGAGCTGGGCCCCTGCACGGCGACGAGCGACGTGTCCGGCGACTCGTCCGTCACGGTGGCGTCCGCGCCCGGCACCAGCTGGGTGGTGAACTCGCGCTGGCGGGCGGCCAGGGCCTCGGCGACGGCGACGGCGTTGCCTGCGTTCGGCACGACCAGGAACTCGTCGTCGGCCAGGCGGTAGGTGATGAGGTCGTCGAGCACGCCGCCCGATCCGTTCACGATGAGGCCGTACTTCGCACGGCCCACTTTCAGGATCGAGTACTTGGCGAGCAGCGCGTAGTCGAGGAACGCGGCGGCATCAGCGCCCGTGATCCGCACCTCGCCCATGTGGGAGAGGTCGAAGATCCCGGCGGATTCGCGGACGGCCCTGTGCTCGGAGAGCTCGGATCCGTACTTGAGCGGCATGTCCCAGCCGCCGAAATCGGTGAAGGACGCCCCCAGTCGGGCGTGCAGGTCGTGGAGGGCAGTGGTCTCAGTCATCGGTGACTCCTGGTGGTGCGAGGGGATCCGCCGGTCCCCGCCGGCGCCCGAGGTGCCTGCTGGCACCCAGCGCGGGCGGGCTCCCGGCGACGGATGCGGATCAGACGGTCTCGAAGGCCTCCGGCGGCGGGCAGGAGCAGACGAGGTTCCGGTCGCCGTATGCGCCGTCGACGCGGCGGACCGGTGGGAAGAACTTCGTCAGGCGCAGGCCCTGGACGGGGAAGACGGCCCGCTCACGGGTGTATGCGCCGTCCCAGTCGTCCATCACGCAGGTCGCGGTGTGCGGGGAGTTCGCGAGCGGCGACTCCTCGTAGGAGTAGTCGGTGCCGATCGCATCGATCTCCTCCCGGATCGTGAGCATCGCCTCGATGAAGCGATCGATCTCGCCCTTGTCCTCGGACTCCGTCGGCTCCATCATGAGGGTGCCGGCGACGGGGAACGCGAGGGTCGGCGCGTGGAAGCCGAAGTCGATGAGGCGCTTGGAGACGTCCTCTGCGGTGACTCCCGTGCGCGCCGTGAGGGCACGCAGGTCGAGGATGCACTCGTGCGCGACGAGCCCGGTGTCACCCGTGTACAGCGTGGGGAACGCGTCCGCGAGCTTCTTCGACACGTAGTTGGCGGTGAGCAGCGCGGTGCGGGTCGCCTCCGTGATGCCCTCACCGCCCATGAGCCGCATGTACGCCCAGCTGATCGGCAGGACGCCGGCGGAGCCGAACATCGTGCCGCTGATGGGGTCGCCCAGTCCGTCGAACTCGCCCGCGACCAGGCGCGGGTCCGTCGCGTCGCCCGGCAGGTACGGTGCGAGGTGCTCGCGCACCGCGACCGGGCCCACGCCGGGGCCGCCGCCGCCGTGCGGGATGCAGAACGTCTTGTGCAGGTTCAGGTGCGAGACGTCGCCGCCGAACTCGCCCGGCTGCGCCAGGCCCACGAGCGCGTTGAGGTTCGCGCCGTCGACGTAGACCTGACCGCCCGCCTCATGCACCTTCTGGCAGACCGTGCGCACGTCCTCCTCGAAGACGCCGTGCGTCGACGGGTAGGTGATCATGATGCCCGCGAGCGTGTCCGCGTGCTTCTCGAGCTTCGCGTCGAGGTCCGTCAGATCGATCGAGCCGTCCTCCGCGGTCTTGACGACCACGACGTCCAGCCCCGCGAGCACTGCGGATGCGGCATTGGTGCCGTGCGCCGACTGCGGGATGATGCAGACGCGGCGGGCGTCGTCGCCGTTGGCCAGGTGGTAGCGGCGGATCGCCAGCAGCCCGGCGAGCTCGCCCTGGGAGCCGGCGTTGGGCTGCAGCGACACGCGGTCGTAGCCGGTCACCTCGACGAGCAGGTCCTCGAGGTCGCCGATGAGCTCGCGCCAGCCGGCGGACTGCTCGGCCGGGACGTAGGGGTGGATCGAGGCGAACTCGGGCCACGTGATCGCTTCCATCTCCACTGCCGCGTTGAGCTTCATGGTGCAGGAGCCCAGCGGGATCATCGTCCGGTCGAGCGCCAGGTCGCGATCCGCCAGCTTGCGCATGTAGCGCATGAGCTGGGTCTCCGAGCCGATCGAGCGGAAGATCGGGTGGGTGAGGAACTCCGTGGTGCGGTGGAGGTCCGTCGTCCAGGCCGGGGCGGCGATCGCGGCATCCCCGAACGCGCCCTCGCCCGCGGCGTCGAAGGACGCCTCGTCGATCGTCTCAGTCGCTCCCAGCGCGCCGAGCACCGCGTTCGCATCAGCGACGGTGTGCGGCTCGCCGAAGCTCACGGCGACGGTCGTGGAATCGATGCGGCGGATGTTCACGCCCGCCTCATCGGCGGCACGGACTGCGGCATCGGCGTCCGGGACGGTCAGCGCGACGGTGTCGAAGAACTCCGCGTCGTCGCCGCCGGCCAGCGACGTGCCGTCGACCGAGACGACTGCGGCGGCGAAGGAGGTCGCCAGTCGGTGGACGCGCGACGCGATGCGGCTGAGGCCCACGGGTCCGTGGTAGACGGCGTAGAAGCTCGCCACGACCGCCAGCAGCGCCTGCGCGGTGCAGATGTTGCTCGTCGCCTTCTGCCGGCGGATGTGCTGCTCGCGCGTCTGGAGCGCCAGGCGGTAGCCGGGCTTGCCGTCCTTGTCGTAGCTCACGCCCACGAGGCGGCCGGGCAGCTGGCGCTGCAGGCCCGACTTCACGGCCATGAAGCCTGCGTGGGGGCCGCCGAAGAACAGGGGGACGCCGAACCGCTGGGCGGAGCCCACCGCGATGTCGGCGCCCTGCGAGCCGGGGTCCTTGAGCAGTGTGAGAGCGAGGAGGTCCGCTGCGAAGGTGACGAGCGCGCCGCGCTCCTTGGCACCTGCGATCGCGTCGTCGAAGGAGCGGATGCGGCCGGAGGTGCCGGGCTGGGCGACGACGATGCCGAACACCTCTTCGCCCACGAGGCCCCGGGAGAGGTCCTCGACGCGGACGGTGAAGTCCATCGCACGGGCACGTGCGCGGACCACGGCGATCGACTGCGGGTGGAGCTCGGAGTCGAGCACCACGGTCGATCCCTTCTTCGAGGCGCGGCGCATGAGCAGGACGGCCTCTGCGACCGCAGTTGCCTCGTCGAGGAGCGAGGCGTTCGCGATGTCGAGTCCCGTGAGGTCCTGGACCGCGGTCTGGAAGTTCAGCAGGGCCTCGAGGCGGCCCTGGCTGATCTCCGGCTGGTACGGGGTGTAAGCGGTGTACCAGGCAGGGTTCTCCACGACGTTGCGGCGGATGACCGCCGGGGTGGTCGTGTCGTGGAAGCCCTGCCCGATCATCTGGACGCGCATCGTGTTCTTCGCGGCGAGCTCACGCAGCCGTGCGAGAGTCTCGCGCTCCCCCATCGGAGCGTAGGTGAGCGGATCCGCCTGTGCGATGCTCGCCGGCACGGCCTCGGCGGCCAGCGCCTCGAGCGAGTCGTAGCCCAGCTCTGCGAGCATCTCCTGCGTCTGCGAAGCGCGCGGACCGATGTGCCGGTCAGCGAAGGGGCGGGGTGCGTCTCCCCGTGCCGCACTCACGTGCGACAGTGCGGCGGCCGCATCAGGGGTCCGGGTTTCAGCGCCTGCGGTCATCGAGGATCTCCTCCGTCGGGTGCGTCCATCACGGGGACGGACACTGATCGGTTCGTCCTCCCCGCTCTGTCGACGTCCTGCACTGCCCGTCCGGATCTCTCCGGACGCACGGTCAGCCCGCTTCAGAGTCGCCTGCACATCGCGGTACTGGGCCTGAGAGTTTCCCGGGGAGGGATTGCACCTACGGCGCCGCCTGAGCGGCTCTCCCACGCTGTGTCGTATCGGCGTATCTGGAATACAGGATAGGCGACGGGGCACCGGACTGGCCACCCCTCGTGCGTCAGCCGGGTCGCACGGCCCACGTGTCAGCCGGGTCGCACGGCCCACGTGTCAGCCGGGCTGGAAGGCGCTGATCAGCTGGTTGACGCCGAGCACCAGGAAGATCAGCGTGATGAGCACGAAGACGACGTTGAGGATCCAGCCGTTGCGCCACTCCTTCGGCATGTGCCTGCCGTTGAGCAGGAACAGGAGCGTGACCGCGAGGAACGGCATGAAGAAGGATCCGAGCACGCCGTAGGCGATGATGATGCCGACCGGCTTGCCCAGCAGGAGCAGCAGCATCGGCGGGAACGTGAGCCACAGGACGTAGAACTTGTAGTACTTCCCGCCCGAGCGGCGGGCCGGATGGTCCTCCGGCCGCTTCCGCACGCGGCCCCAGAAGTCCGCGAACATGATCGACACGCCGTTCCACACGCCCAGGATGGACGAGAACGATGCCGCCCAGAAGCCGATGAGGAACAGGTGGCCGACGAACGCCCCGTATTCGGCGGCGAGCACATCGGACAGCTGGACCAGGCCCTCGTCACCGGATTCGATCGCGATGTTCGCCGAATGCAGCAGCTCCGCACCGATGATGAGCATCGCGATGACGAAGACGCCGGAGAGGACGTAGGCGAAGCCGTTGTCGATCCGCATGACCTTCATCCACTTCGGCGTGTACCAGCCCTTCTCCTTGAGCCAGTAGCCGTAGGCCGCGAGCGTGATCGTCCCGCCCACGCCGCCGGCGATGCTCAGGGTGTAGATCAGACCGCCCTCCGGGATGGTCGGGATCAGGCCCTGGAGGGCGTCGAGCAGGTTCGGGGCGGCGAAGGCGGCGGATCCCACGACCGTGACGAACATGAGGCCGACGAAGAACGCGACGACCTTCTCCAGCGCGTGGTACCTGCCGAACCAGACGAGCGCGGCGCCCACGAGCCCGGAGAAGATCGCGTACGCGATGAAGGGGATCTGCGGGAAGACGGTGTAGATCGGCAGTGCTGAGGCGGACATCGCGGTCGCGCCGTACACGAAGCCCCACACCAGGATGTACGGGCCGAAGTAGACGGACGTCCACTTCCCCAGGCGCCGCCAGCCCTCGAAGATCGAGTGACCGGTGGCCAGCGACCAGCGTCCCGCCCCCTCCACGAGGAAGATCTTGATGATGACGCCCGCGACCGCCGCCCACAGGAGTGCGTAGCCGTACATGGATCCGGCCACGAGCGTCGCGATGAGGTCACCGGCTCCGATGCCGGTCGCCGCGACGACGAGGCCCGGCCCGAGGACCCTCCACTTCGGCTTCTCACCGGGCGCGATGTCGTCGGCGCGTGCCGTGTCGGAGGTGTCGTGGTCGTGCGGGGAGCCCTCGCCCGCCTGCTCGTCCGTCATACGGGCAGTCTACAGAATGTGGCCTGCGACACAGAGGTCGATACCGCCGATCACGCCCCTCGCACCCGGCCCCTCACACGCGCCCCCCACACGCGCCCCTCACACCCGGGCGAAGGCGACCTCGCCGGCGACAGCGGTGAGGTGGACGGTCGCGTCGCGCACCGCCTCGGCGTGCTCGAACAGCGCCTCCTCGCTCGCGTACTCGCCCGTCACCCCGCTGCCGCCGTCGGCTCGCAGGGGGTCGACGTCCACCGCGATGAGGTCGGCGGCCATGCCGGGGGCCAGCGTGCCCACGGTCCCTTCCAGTCCGGCCGCATACGCCGCCCCCGAGGTGTGGGCCGCGATCGCGTCCCATGCCGGGATCCGCCGGCCGGGCTCGAACGTCGTCGACGGATCGCCTCCGAAGTCAGCACGGGTCATCGCGGCGTAGATCGCGGCGAACGGGTCGGTCGGCTCGACGGGGCCGTCCGAGCCGAAGGCGACCGGAGCACCTGCTGCGAGCAGGTCCTTCCACGCGTAGGCCGCCAGCCGCGGATCCGGCCTGAGGGAGTCCAGCAGGTGCAGGTCGGAGATGCAGTGCCGCGGCTGCATCGACGCCACGATGCCCATCTGCGCGAAGAGCCGGACCTCCTCCGGCCTGACGAACTGCGCATGCTCGATGCGGTGGCGCAGGGGCCTGTCGTACCGGGCCTCCGCCTCACGGGACGCGGCGCGGGTGCGGGAGAAGGCCCTCAGCACGTGGTGGTTGGCCCGGTCGCCGATCGCGTGGACCGCCAGGCTGATGCCCGCCTGGAGCGCCTCCGTGATCTGCTCGACGAGCAGATCCTCGCCCGCGATCGGCAGACCGTAGTTGGGGAGGTGGTCCTCGCCCGGGCGCGTGGGGAACGGATCGGTCATGTACGAGGTCTGCGATCCCAGCGCTCCGTCGGAGAACAGCTTGAGTCCGCCGCGGACGAACCATCCGTCGCGCGCCGGATCGTCCCACGAGAGCGCCGGCTCCGGCATCCCCGTGGGGCTCGTGCGCCTCCGCCCCACCTGGTCACCCGTCCGCCAGCCGACGGCCCGCGCCCATTCGAGCTCGTCGAGACGGAGGTACTTGACGACGCGCATCAGCAGCCCGTCGTTGGCGCGCAGCGCGTCCCACGCCTCCTGCGACGCCGCCCCGTCGATGTCGTGGACCCCGGTGAGACCCTCCGCCAACCATTTCCGCTGCGCCATGCGCATGTTCTGCGCGCGCTGATCGAGGGAGAGCGCCGGCATCGCGCGCTCAGCGATCGTGGCGGCATCCTCGCGCAGGATGCCCGTCGCACGCCCGCTGCCGTCACGGACGATCTCGCCGCCCACCGGATTGGGGGTGTCGTCGTGGATACCTACAGCCTCGAGTGCGGCGCCGTTGAGCCAGAGCGTGTGGTAATCGATCGACCAGAGGGCGACCGGTCGGTCCGGCACAGCTTCATCCAGCAGCCCGCGATCGGGCTGGTATGAGCCGCCGCGGCCCATGTCCCACGTGTTCGAGTCCCATCGGCCGCCGGTGACCCATTCGCCCGGAGGAAGGGTCGCGGCGTGGGCGGCGACGGTGTCCACAGCGGCACGGAGGCTGCGCACCTGGCGGATGTCGACCTCGGAGATGGTGCTCGCGGTGGACACCGCGTGGAGGTGAGCGTCGACGAAGCCGGGGAGCACGATGCGACCCTCGAGGTCGACCTCGTCGACCGGCGCCGCACCCGCGCGATCGCGCAGTTCGTGCGCGGACCCGACGGCGACGACACGGCCGTCGCTCACGAGCACGGCCTCGGCGGGATCGCCGGCCTCGGCAGCCTCGGCAGCCTCGGCGACCTTCGACGAACCAGCGAATGCGTGCACGCGCCCGTTCGCGAACAGGCGGTGGATTCCGGGGGCGCCGGGGGTGCGGGAGGAGTCGACCGTGTGCATGGTGCCATCGAACCACAGGCGCGCGCGGCCCGCGCTGCGACGTCCGGATCTGCCGCGGATCCGCATGTGGACTGGATCTCACTTACGATAGATGAGCTTTACCTAATCCCATTCTGTGTGCACACTGTGTAGGTGAGGCTTGGCTCACTACGAGCTGACTTCCCATTCGATGCGCTGCGACCCGCCATCCGGCCCGACGCGCATCGGATCCCACACACCGCACAGAGGAGCACCCCCATGCACAGACCGAACGTCCGTCTCACCGCCGTCATCGCCTCCACCGCCGCACTCGCGCTGGGGCTCACCGCCTGCGGGTCGGGCGACGCCGGCGGCGCATCAGCTGAGGCCGCATCCGGCGAGTCCGAGACCGTGACGATCGAGGCGAACGGCGGGTCCGTCGACGTGCCCTCCCCCGCCCAGAGCGTCGTCGCCCTGGACAACCGCACGTTCAAGCTCCTCGACGACTGGGGCGTGGAGCTGTCCGGCGGCGCCGTCTCGCTCATGCGCGCGGACCTGTCGTACAAGGACGACGAGAGCATCCTGGACATCGGCAGCCACCGCGAGCCGAACCTGGAGAACATCGTCGCCGCAGAGCCGGATCTGATCATCTCCGGCCAGCGCTTCGCGCAGTACGACGCGGACATCGCGGACCTCGCGGAGGCACCGATCGTCAACCTCGACCCGCGTGAGGGCGAGGACTTCGGCGACGAGCTCAAGCGCCAGGTGACCACCCTGGGAGAGGTCTTCGACAAGCAGGACGAGGCGCAGGCGCTGGTAGACGACTACGACGCCGCCGTCGAACGCGTCTCGGCCGCCTACGACGCGGACGAGACGGTCATGAGCGTCATCACCTCCGGCGGCGACATCAACTACGCCGCGCCCACGGCCGGACGCACGCTGGGGCCCGTCTACGACTCGCTCGGCCTGACCCCCTCGCTCGAGGTGGACGACGCCTCCAGCGGCGACCAGGGCGACGACATCTCCGTCGAGGCGATCGCGGACTCGAATCCCGACTGGATCCTCGTCATGGACCGCGACGCGGGTGTCAGCGCGAACTCCGGTGAGGAGTACACCCCCGCACAGGACCTCATCGCCGATTCCGCCGCCCTGCAGAACGTGACGGCCGTGGAGGAGGAGAACATCGTCTACATGCCCGAGTACACCTACCTGGATGAGAGCCTCCAGACCTACACCGAATTCTACGAGTCGGTGGCAGACGCGATGGAGCAGGGCAACTGACCTCGCAGCCCTCACCGCAGAGCTCGGCAGCGGGCCCGGCGCCGGACGTCACGTCCGGCGCTGGGCCCGCTCACCCGCCTGCCCACGCGTCTGCGCGCCCGCCTGCGCGCGGAGATGCCGGTCGGTCGCAGCGCGGCCACCGCCTCTTCACCTGGCCGATGGCCATCGGGCTGCTCGTGACCGCGGCACTCGTGGTCACGAGCCTGTTCGTCGGCGAGTACGACGTCCTGGGCGCCGAGGACGGTGCGCAGATGTTCGGCATCACCCGCATCCCGCGCACCGTCGCGCTCGTGCTCTCAGGTGCCGCGATGGCGATGTGCGGCCTGGTCATGCAGATGATCACCCAGAACCGCTTCGTCGAGCCCACGACGACCGGCACGACCGAGTGGGCGGGCCTGGGACTGCTGGCCGTCATGATCCTCGCACCCGATTCGCCGCTGGTCGTCAAGATGATCGCGGCCGTCGTCTCCGCCTTCATCGGCACCATGATCTTCTTCGCGTTCCTGCAGCGCGTCACCCTGCGGTCATCGATCATCGTCCCGATCGTCGGCATCATGCTGGGCGGGGTCGTCGGCGCCGTGTCCACGTTCTTCGCGCTCCAGACGAACATGCTCCAGAGCCTGGGCATCTGGTTCGCCGGCTCCTTCACCGGCATCATCCAGGGCCAGTGGGAGCCGCTCCTGGTGGTCGTCATCGTGGTCGTCGCGGTCTTCATCGCCGCGGACCGCTTCACCGCCGCCGGCCTGGGCGAGGAGTTCGCCACGAACATCGGCCTCAACTACCACATGGTGGTGCTGCTGGGCACCGGCCTCATCGCGATCGCGACCGGCATCGTCACCGTCGTCGTGGGCAACCTGCCGTTCCTGGGCCTCATCGTCCCGAACATCGTGTCGATGTTCCGCGGAGACGACCTGCGCTCGAACCTGCCGTGGGTAGCCCTCGTGGGCATCTGCACCGTCACCGTCTGCGACCTCATCGGCCGCACGATCATCTCGCCGTTCGAAGTGCCGGTCTCCCTCCTGCTCTCCGTGGTCGGGGCGATCGTCTTCATCGCACTCATCGTCAGGAGGCGCTGACGTGACCGCTCATCACATGCGCACCACGTCCCGGCTGCACGCGGATGCCGCAGAGGCCGCACACGCCGAGGCTGTCCGGCACGACCTGACACAGACCAGGCCCGAGGCGACGGCGGACCGCGAAGCTGCCGCGCCCGCGGCCGGGGCCGGATCAGAGGCCGGGGCCGGGTCGGAGGCCGGGGCCGGGTCGGAGGCCGGCGTCGGGTCGGAGGCCGGCTCTGCCGAGGCGCCCCGGGCCTCGGCGGCGGCGAGGTCGGGTCCTGCAGGATCCAGCTCCCCCGCGCCCAGCCGCACGGACCACGATCGCGCGGACCGAGGCCGCACGTCCCGAGACCGGCAGTCCGGGCCGCTGCCGGGCCGGCGCGCGCATAAGCGGTACTGGCTGATCTTCTCCGCTCTGTGCGTGCTCGCGGTGCTCATCACGTTCGGCAGCCTCGCTTATGAGAACCCGATGCCGGTGGGCTCTCGGGGCTTCTGGCTCATCGCAGAGATGCGCACGACGAACCTCGTCGTCGTCCTCGTCGTGGCCTTCTGCCAGGCGATCGCGACGGTCGCCTTCCAGACGGTCACGAACAATCGGATCCTCACCCCCTCGATCATGGGGTTCGAATCGCTCTACCGCCTGGTCCAGACCGGCGCGGTCTTCTTCATCGGGGCAGCCGGCCTCGTCGCCGTCACGGGCCTGTGGCAGTTCCTGCTGCAGATCGCGCTCATGGTCGGCTTCGCCGCGGCCCTCTACGGCTGGCTGCTGGCCGGGCGCGGAGGGAACCTGCAGGTCACCCTGCTCGTGGGCATCGTGCTGGGCGGCGGCTTGGGCGGTCTGGCGACGTTCATGCAGCGCCTGCTCACGCCCAGCGAGTTCGACATCCTCACCGCCCGCCTCATCGGCTCCATCGCGAACGCGGACACCTCCTACCTGGGCGTGTCGATCGTCCTCGCCGGAACCGCCGGCGGCCTGCTGTGGGCGAAGGCCGGCACCCTCAACGTCCTGTCCCTGGGGCGGGAGACCGCGGTGAACCTGGGTGTGAACCACCGGCGACAGCTCATCATCGTCCTGCTGCTGGTGTCCGTGCTCATGGCCGTGTCCACCGCGCTCGTGGGCCCCATGACGTTCCTGGGCTTCCTCGTGGCGATGATCGCCTACCAGCTCGCGGACACCTACGACCACCGGCTGGTCTTCCCGATCGCGTGGCTCACCGGCTTCGTCGTCCTGGCGGGCTCGCACTTCGTGCTCAAGCACCTCTTCTACGCGGAGGGATCCGTCGGCATCATCATGGAGGTCGTCGGCGGAACCTTCTTCCTCGTGTACATCCTGCGAAAGGGCCGACTGTGATCACTCTGAGCACCGTCCTGCGCCGCTACACCTCCGACGTGGCGATCGGGCCCGTCGACCTGGAGATCCCGCCGGGCGGCATCACCGCCATGGTCGGGCCGAACGGGGCGGGCAAATCGACGCTGCTGACGATGATCGGCCGCCTCATGGGCATGGACGCCGGCACCATCACGGTGGGCGGCCTCGACGTGTCGAAGACTCCGTCGAAGGAGCTGGCGCGGAAGGTGTCCATCCTGCGCCAGGAGAACCACTTCGTCGCACGCCTCACCGTCCGCCAGCTGGTGGGCTTCGGCAGATACCCCCACTCGAAGGGCCGCCTCACCGTCGATGACGAGCGGCGGATCAGCGAGGCGATCGACTTCCTGCACCTGGGCGATCTGGAGACCCGCTACCTCGACGAGCTGTCGGGCGGGCAGCGGCAGCGCGCCTACGTCGCGATGGTGCTGGCCCAGGACACCGAGTACGTCCTCCTGGACGAGCCCCTCAACAACCTCGACATGCAGCATTCGGTGCAGATGATGAAGCACCTGAAGCGGGCAGCGGTGGAACTGGGCCGCACGATCGTCATCGTGCTCCACGACATCAACTTCGCAGGCCACTACGCGGATCACATCTGCGCGCTCAAGCACGGGGAGATCGTGGCGTTCGGGACTCCGGAGGAGATCATGGTCCCGGACACCCTGTCATCGATCTTCAACACACCGATCGATGTGATCGACGGCCCCCGGGGCCTGCTCGCCTGCTACTACTGACGGACGATGCGGGGCCCGTGGTGGCCGAGTCGATGCGCAGGCCACTGTCATCCTGTCATCTGCCGACCGGTCCACGGCTGCCGACCGGTCCACGGCTGCCGACCGATCCCGTCACGGTCCTCGCAGACCCGCTCGGTCAGCCGTGGGCCAGCAGGAACTCGAAGCGCTCGCGGGTGTCCGCGACGACCGTGAGTTCCGCCGCGGGCCCCCGCATATGCTCGTCACCGCCCGAGCCGCCGGCGGACGGCGGTCCGGCGGGGGCCTCGGCGTCGTCGGGTTCTGCTCCTGGGGCTGCGGCCGCGCCCGGGACTGCTGCGGCTGGAACCGCGATCGACGCGCCGGTGTCCTCTCGCAGGAAGGCATCCGCGCGCCGGTGCACGAACCGTCCGGCGCATTCCGCGATGTACGCCCCGCCGGCGAAGTCGTAGACGCCCAGTCCGCGCTCGTAGTAGGCGTTCACACGCCCCTCGGCCGCCATGCAGAGATCGATCGCGGCGGATCCGCAACGGCGGATGTCATCGAACCGGGTCATCACCCGGCCGAGCGCCGCGTGCTGCTGGGCACGACGGTCAGCCGCGTAGCCGAATCCGGTCGCGACCACGCGCCCGGTGGTGGGTGCGCTGCTTCCCGTCAGCGGCCGCACCGGCGTGCTCGGATCGGTGAGGGCGGACAGCGGAGCGACCCAAGCGGCACCCGCCCGCGCGAACCAGACGCGATCGAGCAGCGGTGCCGCCACGAGTCCCGCGACCCATCCGACGTCCGGGGATCCGGGTCCGGCGGACTGGAGGCGGGCTCCCGCGGAGAAGCAGTAGTGCTCGATCCCGCGGACGAAGTTCACGGTGCCGTCGATCGGGTCGATGTGCCACTCGACCGTGTCCGGGTCACCGTCTGGGGCTGCGCTCTGCGCGGTTCGGGCGGCGTGCGTGAGGATCGACTGGATCTCATCGCCCGCGGGGTGATCCGCAAGCGACAGTGCTTCCGACCCCTCCTCGCCCACGACGGCGTCCTCCGGTCGCAGCAGCCGCAGGTGGTGGCGGACCAGCGCCTCGATCTCCGCATCAGCCTCGGTGACGAGATCGTTCTTCCCGTCCTTCGAGCTGACCGATATGGGACTCAGTTCGTCAGCCCACGCCGCCATGCGGTGCGTGGCGATGACCGCGGCTTCACGTGCGGAGTCGAGGAGGGGGTCGCGGAAGAGGATGCTCACCGCTTCATCGTTGCACACGTCCTCTCACGTGACGTGCACTCAGACTGGCAGCGAACTCAGACTGGCGACGTACTCAGGCCGACGCACTCAGAGCGCGGTAGAAGGAGTCACCTGTGATGTGCCGGGGCCACCACTGCCGGCGGCGCCCGAGCCTCCCGGCTGCGAGTGGTCGTCGTCACCGGTGATGGCGGCGATAGCTCCAGCGGGCGCCCCGACCGAGGAGGCACCGCGGTCCTCCGGATCCGATATCGAGGCGGCGTTGTCTCCACCTGCGGAGTCCTGGTCTCCTGTCGCAGGGTCCTGGACTCCGTCGACCGACGTCAGCTGCACCTTGCGGTGGCGGCGCACGATCTCCTGGACGGCCTGTGATGACGTCCCCACCGCGTCTGCGATGGACGCATACGTCACCCCGGATTCGCGCGCATCGACGATCGCCGTCACGTACGCGTCGTTGATGCGCGTCCGTTGACGGGCGACCCTCCGCACAGCCGTCAGCACCGACTTCTGCTCTGCGGTGAGTGCTCGCGTCCTTCTCGCCATGTGAATCGACCTCGTGGTGGGCAAGCCTTCGCGGCAAGCCGGATAGTTCGTGGGCTGGAATCAGTGACCCACAGAGCGTTTCATTCCCCGAACCTCGTGCAGGTCGTACGCAGTCATCGTAGTACGCGGTGCCGGTCGTCCGGCTTCCCTGGCGACAGTCACGCGCTTCAGGCGTCGACTGTTACCGAGACGTGACACCATGGCCATCCTCTATGCTTCCACACGTCACTGTGCGGACACTCACATAGGCGTGTGCGCAGCCTCCACGTCCTGCGGGGAGAGGCACCCGAAGTCCCGTGGGGAAGGCACCCGACAGGCGGGCCGCGCAGATCATCACAGGGCCGCGCAGGTGTGCGACGATGGGCCTCACACAGCCGCATAGCGCCCCTGCACTGCCGCAGGGGGAGCGTCGGACGCTTCCGCCCGACCCGCCACGCCCCGTCAGAAGGAGTCACTGTGAACGGTGCCGATTCCCTCCTCGCCGCGCTCGAGCACAATGGCGTCACCACGTGCTTCGCGAACCCCGGGACCTCCGAGATGCACTTCGTCGCCGCTCTGGACGAGACTCCGGCCGTCCGCGGCATCCTGGGTCTCTTCGAGGGCGCCGTCACGGGCGCCGCCGACGGGTACGGGCGGATGGCCGACCAACCCGCCGCCACGCTCCTCCACCTGGGACCGGGGCTGTCGAACGGGCTGTCGAACCTGCACAACGCGCTGCGGGCCCATTCGCCGGTCGTCAACGTGATCGGCGACCACGCGAGCTACCACCGCGACCTCGATGCCCCGCTGACCAGTGACATCGAGGGCACAGCGCGCCCGTTCTCGCACTGGGTGCGCACGTCCGTCGACGAGCACGCCCTCTCCTCCGACGTGGCCGACGCCGTGACGGTCGCCCGCCGCGGTCAGGTCGCCTCGCTCATCCTGCCCGCTGACGCGGCGTGGAATGAGCTGCCCGCAGCGGTCAGCCCGACGACCGCGCAGCCCGCACCGCTCCCCGTCGTCGATGAGCTCGCCGTCGAGTCCGCCGCACGTGCCCTGGTCGAGGCTGGCTCGCGCGGCGCCATCCTCATGGGCGGCCGCACTCCGCGCGAGGACGCACTCGACGCGGCCGGACGGATCGCCACGGCGACGGGCGCCACGGTGCTCACCTCGACCTTCTCCCCGCGCGTCACCCGCGGCGCCGGCCGATACGCTGCGATGAAGGTCCCGTACGCGGTCGACCCGGCACAGGAGCTGTTCGCCCAGTTCGACACGATCGTGCTGGTGGGTGAGAAGCCGCCCGTGGCGTTCTTCGCGTACCCCACGAAGCGAAGCACCCTGTATCAGCCGGGCACCCGATTCATCGATCTGACTCCTGAGACGCCGCGCGCGGACATCCCCCTCACCGCGGTGCTCGACGCGCTGCCGGAGGTGGTGCGGGCGAGGGCCGCGTCAGTGCAGCTGGCGGACATGGCGCTGCCGCAGCGGCCCACCGGTGCGATCACCGCGGAGAAGCTCGGTACGTTCATCGCCGAGGCGATCCCGGAGAACGCGATCGTCGTCGACGAATCGATCACGACCGGCTGGAACTTCAATGCGGCGACCGTCGGCGCCCGCCCGCATGACTGGATCAACGTGACGGGCGGTTCCATCGGCTGGGCGATGCCCGTCGCCCTGGGAGCCGCGATCGCCTGCCCCGACCGCAAGGTCGTCACCTTCGAGTCCGACGGTTCCGGCATGTACATGCCCCAGACGCTGTGGACGCAGGCGCGTGAGGGCGTCGACGTCGTCACCCTGATCCTGGCGAATCGCAAGTACCAGATCCTGCGGAACGAGATGTCGAATGTGGGCGTCGACGTCGTCGGCGACACCGCGGCGAAGCTCCTCGACATCGATCGGCCGACGATCGACTGGGTGTCGATCGCGCGCGGCTTCGGGGTCCCGGCGGAGCGTGCGGAGACGATGGAGGAGCTGGGTGCCGCGTACGACCGCGCACTGGCGACCGAAGGACCGGCACTCATCGAGGTCGTGCTCTGAGGCACGCGGGGCGCCGCTCACCCGGCGCCTCCCCGCTGGCCCTCGTCGCGTTCCTCCCCGCTGGCTCCCTTCGCACTTCTCCCCGCTGACCCCCTTCGTCGAGTGAGTGCAAACCGGCCCCAGACCCGGCGTTCGGGGACCAGGTTGTACTCACTCGCTGGAGAAGGACCGGGCTGCCCACCGCCACAGGGGGGAATATGGCCCTCAGGAATAGGCGCTCAGGAACGGGCACTCCGCGGTTGCGGGGTCAGTGCGCGCTCGGAAAGCGGAGAGTTCCCGCACGCAGCGCCGCGAACCGCTCGGTCAGAACGCCGATCAGCTCCACGAGTCCGGTCCTCTTCGTGAGCCGTTCGACGAAGTAGCCGGCTGAGCGGAAAGCGTTCGCACGCTCGATGTCGGCCTCCACCTGCCACCTGTTCGTGCGATGCTGCTCTCCCTCGTACTCGATCGCAGTGCGGATGTCCTCGTAGAGAAGATCCGGCGTCAGGTGACGCCGCAGCTCCGCGATCCACACCGCTCGGCCCACAGCCGGTTCGGGAAAGCCCCAGTCGACGAGGTCGAGCCGGATCTCCGACTCTCGCGGCGATCCGGCACCCGGCCGAGCCCTCGCCCGTGCGTTGCGCAGCTTCCGTGCACCGCGTCTCCCCGGGTTCTCCCTCATATGCCGGTCGATCTGCTCCAGCGCGACCGGTGAGCCTCTCCACGGACCGATGAGGGCGTCGATCGCGACCACGAGGTCGCGTTCAGCCAGGAGCGGGGCCAGCTGCATCACTGTCTGGAGGTGGCCGGTCACCTCCACCCCGCCGGTCGTGACCGACGGCTCGGTGAGCGAACCGCGATGGCCGTGGGCGCCTCGGGCCTGGACTGCGTTCGTCACCGGGCTCAGGACATGGATCGGCGCGTGTCTGCCGCGGAGGTGGGACGGCAGTGGGATCCCGAGGAGTTCCGCCGCAGACGTATGCGATCCGATGGCGTCGGGCCGCAGTGTCTGCAGCGCGGCCAGCCGGGACCGGACGGCGAACCATTGCGGCTCTGCCCAGCCCGGGTGCTCCACCGTCTCCGTTGTCCGCGATGACAGTCGGACACCGTAGTGGGGCGCCCGCATGCTGTCCCCCGCCAGCGCTTGAGCCCGGGTGAGGCCGGCACCGCTGGGGTCGTCGACCCCGAAGACCAGCGGCACCTCGGACTTCTCAGTCGTATTCCGCGTATATGAGGGAAGGTCGGGGTCGTGCGGATCCGTCCCGGCCGTCACGATCGGCACCCGCGCCGCGTGGTCGGCGAACGTCGGAGCGCTGCGGCGGGTGCGGGGCCTGCGTTGCTTCGGCATGGCCACAGTCTGCGGTGCTTCCTGTGCGGCCTGGGACGGGACAGGATTCCTGTGGATGACGGTGAAGCTGGGATCCGGAACTGTGACCTGCAGTCGACGGCAATCCGGGGACGGGCACCCACACCCACCGGCACGGCGTCGAGTGAGTGCAAACCGGCCCCTGATCAGGCGTGAGTGGACCAGGTTGTACTCACTCGACGCCGGGGGTGTGTGAGAGGGCGCTCCAGACGACTCATGTGAGGACACGAGGAGCCAGACCCGTCAGGATCTGGCTCCTCGTGTCCTCACTCGGCGCGAATAAGGGTGAAGATGTCAGGGGGAGAAGGACCGCGTCGCCATCAGTCGCGGACGGGGCCGACCGTCCACTTCGGCAGATCCTGGCCCGTCCAGGCAGGCGGGACGTCCTCACCGGACTCCTCGTCGATCTCCGCATCCTCAGCGGTCGGGTGGATGCGCCCCTGCGCGTGGTGCACCGGCGAGTAGATCGAGTACAGGCGCAGCGGCTCCGATCCCGTGTTGATCACGTCGTGCCACACACCCGCCGGCACCTGGATCGACCAGTCATCCGAGACGTCCTGCTGGAAGTTCAGCTGATCCTCCGCGGGCCCCATGACGCAGCGTCCCTCACCGGCCTCGATGCGGAGGAACTGATCATTCTCGTCGTGCACCTCGAGACCGATCGACTCCCCCACGGGGATCGACATGAGCGTGACCTGCATGTGGCGGCCCGTCCACACGACCGTGCGGTAGTTCTCGTTCTCGACGGTCGCCTCTTCGATGTTGAAGGCGTTGGGGTTGGGGCCGTTGTCGATGATGTCCATAGAGTGCATTCCTCCCTGTCGATACGTCCGATACGTCGGGGCGCCGGAACCGATTCCGGAGGCCGGACGACAGTCCTCGTATGTGAGAACCCTAGCCGTCCGAACCGCGCGCCGACAGGGAGGGACGCCTATCCTCAGACCGCGGTGTCCCTAACCTAAGACCGCAGTGTCCCTAACCTCACACTGCGGTGTCGAGCCCCTTCTCCCGCAGCCGTTCGCGCTGGCTGGGATTGGTGGAGGGGCGGAACGGCATCGCGACGACCTCGGCCGCCACCGGCACCCCGGGCTCGTCGGCGTACTCGTCCGGGAGCCACACCCACAGCTCGGTGCCCAGCGCGGTGTCGCGCAGCGGCACGTAGCCCATCGCGATGTTGTTCTCGAGCTCCGGCGAGTACCAGGGCGAGGTCACGTATCCGATCGGCTCGCCGTGCTGCTGCTCGCTGATCAGCCAGAAGTCAGGCGCGTAGTCGTCGATCGGCCGGCCTCCCAGCTTCAGTCCCACCAGCTGCAGCGAGTACGGCGGCCGCCCGTCCTCGATCTCATTCCGCGCGGCCTCGAGCGCTTCCTTCCCGATGTACTCCCCTGCCTTCTTCCGCGGGACCTGGTAGGCGAGGTTCACCTGGAACGGGAGGGTCTCCGCATCCATGTCCTGGCCCCACGACAGGATGCCCGCCGCGATCCTGCGGTGGTGCGCCGGCGCCACGACCCGCAGACGGTGCGCCGCGCCCACCTCGAGGATCGCGCTCCACAGAGTCTCCGCGTTGAGAGTGGAGTCCTGCAGATAGATCTCATAGCCCTTCTCTCCGGAGAACCCGGTCTGGGAGATGATCACCTCACAGCCGCGGATCGTCGCCGCCATGAGCCCGTAGCTGGGAATCTCCGCGACCGCGTCGCCCACGAGGTCGATCATGAGGGCGAGCGACTTCGGCCCCTGGATCTGCACCGGCGAGACATCGATCTCCGCTATGTCGACGTCGAACCTCCACCCGACGTTCACGCCCTGCAGCCAGAGCATGAGGTCGGAGTCCGACAGGCTGAACCAGAACTCGTCCTCCGCCACCCGCAGCAGGACGGGGTCGTTGAGGATGCCGCCCGCCTCGTTGCAGAGGATCACGTACCGGGCCCGCATGACCGGGATCTTCGTGGCGTCGCGCGTGATCACCCGGTCGACGAACGACTCCGCGTCCGGGCCCGTGACCCGGATCTGCCGTTCGACGGCGACGTTCCAGAGCGTCACGTCGTTCACGAGTGAGTCGTACTCGACCATCATCCCGCCCTCGTCGGGACGGACGTAGCCGCGCGGGTGGTACATCCGGTTGTAGACGGAGGCGCGCCAGCAGCCGTGCTGCATCGACAGGGCCCAGTACGGAGACTTCCGCACACGGGTGTCGATGAGCATCTCCACGGGAGTCGGCCCTGACTGCCGGAGATTGATGGGAACCAGCCGGTCGCGCTGGTCGATGGACGGGACGTTGAAGTTCATGGCATCCTCCTCAGCGAGTTCTGCCCTCCGGGAGTTCTGTCCCACATCCCGGGCTTATATCATAGAGTTCTGGACTACCTGCGGACAAGAGACTGTTCCCGCACGACGAACCGCAGGTTTCCAGCATGGACAGGACCCACGGGTCCGCGGCGACAATGGGATCCCCGGTGAAGGGAGAATCCGATGACCGGCGACACGAGCACCATCGCCCGCCTCCTCCGCACGGCGCGGCTGGAAGTCCTGCCCACCGATTCGATCACCGCCGAGGTCCGGGCCCACGCACCGCAGCACCGCACCGTCACGATCACCGCGTCGGAGAGCCTGGGGCTCGACGCGACCCTCGCCGTCGCCTGCGCACTCCGCGCCGACGGCCGTCGAGTGGCCCCCCACCTCGCCGCACGCATGGTGTCGGGCCGCTCGCACCTCGAGGACATCGTCGACCGCCTGCACGCAGCCGGCGTCGACGCCGTGTTCGTCCCCGGCGGCGACGCGACCCCGGGGCCGGGCGCCTACACGTCCTCACTCGCACTGCTGCGCGACCTCGAGCAGATGGACCACCCGTTCCGCGACATCGGCGTCGCCGCCTATCCGGAGTCGCATCCGACCATCCCCGACGCCGAGGTCGTCCGGGCTCTGGCGGACAAGCATCCGTTCGCGACGGAGATGGTGAGCAACCTCTGCTTCGACCCGGACGCGCTCAGTGCATGGATCCGCTCTGCACGGGATCGGGGGACCGCCCTGCCCCTCTGGCTGGGCGTCCCCGGCCGCGTGGACGCCGCCCGCCTGGCGAGGGTGGGGGCGCGCATCGGGGTGGGCCAGTCGCTGCGGTTCCTCAAGGGGAAGCTCGGGACGATCACGCGTCTCGTCACCCCCGGCGGCGTCGACACGCACCGTCTGCTCACCCGGATGAGCGGCACGCTGGACGATCCGACGTCACGGATCGCGGGGCTCCACCTCTACACGTTCAACCAGGTGGAGCTAACGGAGGCGTGGCTGCACGACACCGGCGGCTGACAGCGCGGCCGAGGCCCCGCACGAACCTGAGACCGCCTCGCGGCCGAGGCCCGCGACTCACTCCCCGACTCACTCCCCGCGAGCGGGAAGCTTCGCCAGACCGCGCGACAGCAGATCCGCCTCACGGACCAGGAGACGACCGAACTCCTCGATGCGCTCCGTCATCCGCACCGCCGGCCCGGAGATGCCGATCGCCGCGAGCACGGCCCCGCCCTGCCCGCGCACCGGTGCCGCGACCGCGTCGAGTCCCAGCTCGAAGTCACCGTGCGTGATCGCGAAGCCGCGGGTCCGGATGAGCGCGGCGTCCTCCACGACGCTGGCCTCTGACAGCACCACCCCGTCAGAGCAGCGGGTCAGCGATCCCTTCGGCAGCTCCAGCGGACCGAACGCGCTCAGCACCATCCCCAGCGCGGAGCAGTGGATCGGCACATCGATGTCGACCCAGTTCGCGGCACCCAGCACGTAGGTCGAATCGACCTGAGCCACGTGGACCACGCGCCCCCCGCTGGGCAGACCCAGGTTGACCGTCTCCCCCGTCTTCTCCCCGATCCGCTCGAGGGTGGGGGTCGCGGCGGCGGCGAGCGCCTCGGTCCTGTCGAAGCGCGCGGCGTACGCGGCGAACAGAGCGCCGCCCCGGTAGGCACCGTCCGGCATCCGCTCGAGCAGCCCGTTGTCATGCAGCGAGGCGAGCAGGCGCGACACCGTCGAGCGCGCCATGCCGGAATGCTCGACGACATCCGTGAAGGACACCGGCGCCGGGGCATTGATGACGAACATCAGGAGCGCGGCGGCCCTGTCGATCGATTGCGTGCCCTGGCCCATCGGTTCCTTCCACCTTGTCCTCTGTGGACTGGACCACAATCATACGACCGACGCCGAGGTGCCGGACCCCTCGGAGGGGTCCGGCACCTCGGCGTCGGTCGCTGTACCGGTCACCGCGCCGGGCTGGGAGGCGATGCCTCCGTCAGCCGGCGACGGGACTCACGCGGCGAACGGGTAGGGCATCCGCGCCGCCCGGTCGACCATGAACCGCTGGTAGGCCTCCACGGTGAAGGAGTCCGGCAGCTCGTCGCCCAGCGCACCCCAGCGCAGCAGCTCCGCGGATTCGCAGAAACGGTCCAGCGGATTGCGCGAGGTGATCGCGAGCTCCTCCGCCACGTACCGGTCCACGAGCACCGTCGTGAGCACGCGGCCGTTGTCCATCTTCACGCCGCGGCGGATCCACTGCCAGATCTGCGCACGGGAGATCTCCACGCTGGACACGTCCTCCACCAGGTGGTCGACCTTGAGCGCGCCCTTCCCCGACAGCCACGCGTCGAGGTAGGCGATGCACGCGCGGATGTTGGTGCGCACGCCGTCCTCGCTCACGTGCTCGCGGAGGTCCTCCGGCGTGGGCAGACCGTCGCGGGACAGGAGGTCGGCCGACGTGATGCGTCCGTTCTCACCGGTTCCGTTCGTCGCGGGGATCCGCTCGATCTGGTGGTCGGCATCCCCCAGCACCGCGTCGAACGCCTCGCGCGCCACGGGGATGAGGTTCGGGTGCGCGACCCAGGTGCCGTCGAAGCCCTGCGCGGCCTCGCGCTCCTTGTCCTCGCGCACGCCCTGCTGCGCGACCGCAGTCAGCTCCGGGTCCTCGCGGTCGGGGAACGCCGTCGCCATGCCGCCCAGCGCGTGGATGCCGCGGCGATGGCTCACGTCGATGATGCGCTGCGCGTAGCTCTCGAGGAACGGCAGCTCCATCGTGATCTCCTTGCGGTCGGGCAGGAGGAAGGAGCGGTCGTGGCGGAACGCCTTCGTCATCGAGAAGATGTAGTCCCAGCGACCCGCGTGCAGGCCCGCGCAGTGCTCGCGCAGCTCCCACACGATCTCCTCCATCTCGATCGCCGCACTCAGCGTCTCGATGAGGACCGTCGCACGCAGCGTGCCCGGCTCCAGGCCCAGGAGCTCCTGCGCCCGGAGGAACAGGCGGTTCCACCAGCGCGCCTCCGCGGCGCTCTCCACCTTCGGGATGCAGAAGTAGATGCCGCTGCCGCGGGCCGCCAGCTCCTCCGCGTTGTGGAAGAAGTACAGCGCGAAGTCCACGAGCGAGGCCGCCGCCGAGGTCTCCGATCCGTTCCGGTCGACGTACCGCAGGTGCGCCTCCGGCATGTGGAGACCGCGGGGCCGCACGACGATCGTCGGCTGCTGGGCTCCCGCGCGCCGGCTCGCCCGCTGCTCGTAGTACTTGCCCACGCGCGTCACGTGCTTGAGCCGGCTGCGCACTGCTGCGCGCAGGTTCACCTGGCCGAGCACCACGTTCGACCACGTGGGTGACATGGCGTCCTCGAAGTCCGCCAGCCACGAATCGGCGTCGGAGTTGAGTGCGTTCACCGCCGTGCGGCCGTCCGGCGCGCCCGTGATCTCCACGCGGCGGCGGGACAGCCCCGATGCGCCGGCGTGGCCGATCGCACGCCAGTCAGCGTCCTCACGGATGTGGCGGGTGTCCTCGCGGTGGCTCGGCAGGTCGCCGCGGGCGATCGCGTCGTTGCGCGGGCCGCGCTCGGTGAGCAGCCGGCGGCGCTCCGTGAGGAACTCCGCGTGCAGCGTCGCCAGGAAGTCGAGCGCCTCGTGGGTGAGGACCGTATCGTACGTGGGCTCCATGGGGCCGGCGACGACCATGCGGCCGCCGGCGGTCCGAGCGGACGGGGACGGGTGCAGCTCCTGTGCGGAGGAGGTCGAGAGGGTGGACATGGCTGCTCCTGAACGAGTCATGTGGCGAAGTGTGGCGAGTGGGCGGACCGCTGTGGGCGGGCCGTGGCGAGCGAGGCCGGGTACGGCGGTTGAAGAAATCGGCCGCCCCAGCGCAGGGAAACCCCAGAAACCCTGCACCGGAACGGCCGATCCGCTTCCTCCGAGGCCGCCGGCCGGCTCAGCCGGCGGCGTCGGAATGGTGAGGTCCACGAGCGTGGTGGCCGGGACCTCGGCTGCGGGCTCAGCTGCTGAACTGAGCGGCTTCGGTCGAATCCTTGAGCGCGGTGGTCGTGGAATCGGGATTGATGGCGGTCGAGACGAGGTCGAAGTAGCCGGTGCCGGACTCGCGCTGGTGGCGCGTCGCGGTGTAGCCGCGCTCCTCCGCCGCGAACTCCTTCTCCTGCAGCTCGACGTACGACGCCATCTGGTTGCGGGCGTAGCCGTGGGCCAGGTCGAACATCGAGTAGTTCAGGGCGTGGAAGCCAGCCAGCGTGATGAACTGGAACTTGTAGCCCATCGCACCGAGCTCGCGCTGGAACTTGGCGATCGTCGCGTCGTCCAGGTGCTTCTTCCAGTTGAACGACGGCGAGCAGTTGTACGCCAGCATCTGGTCCGGGTACTCCGCGTGGACGGCGTCGGCGAACTTCTTCGCGACCTCGAGGTCCGGAGTGGAGGTCTCCATCCAGAGCAGATCCGAGTACGGAGCGAACGCCAGCGCACGGTCGATGCAGGGCTCGATGCCGTTGCGGACCTTGTAGAAGCCCTCCGCCGTGCGCTCACCGGTGACGTACTTCCGGTCGCGCTCGTCGATGTCCGACGTCATGAGGGTCGCGGCCTCGGCATCCGTGCGGGCGATGACGAGCGTGTTGACGTTCTCGACGTCCGCCGCCAGGCGAGCCGTGTTGAGGGTGCGGACGTGCTGTCCGGTCGGGATGAGCACCTTGCCGCCCAGGTGGCCGCACTTCTTCTCGGAGCCGAGCTGGTCCTCGAAGTGGACGCCCGCAGCACCCGAGTTGATCATGCCGCGCATGAGCTCGTAGACGTTGGCGGTGCCGCCGAAGCCGGCCTCGGCATCCGCGACGATGGGGGCGAACCAGTCGTCCACCTTCATGTCGCCCTCGGAGCGCTCGACCTGGTCGGCGCGCATCAGCGCGTTGTTGATGCGGCGGACGACGGCCGGAACCGAGTTCGCCGGGTAGATCGACTGGTCCGGGTAGGTCTGGCCCGCGAGGTTCGCGTCGGCCGCCACCTGCCAGCCGGAGAGGTAGATCGCCTTGAGGCCGGCCTTGACCTGCTGCACGGCCTGGTTGCCGGTGAGGGCACCCAGCGAATTGACGAAGTCCTCGGTGTGGAGGAGGTCCCACAGGCGGTCCGCGCCGTGACGAGCGAGCGTGTGCTCCTCGATGAGCGAGCCGCGCAGCTTGACGACGTCCTCCGCGGTGTAGTCGCGAGCGACGCCCGCCCAGCGGGGGTTGGTCGCCCAATCGCTCTGGATGGCCTGTGCGTCGTGGATGTTCTGCTGCGTCATCGTCGCTCTCCTTCAGGGGTTCTGTACTGCGTCTGTGCTGCGTTGTGACATCCAGTCTTCCGGAGCGGAACCCGTTGGACGAGACTTTTTCACGTGAAGTTCTGCCGGATTTCTGCTGGAGTGAAGAAGTTGCGTTCTTTCGCAAACCCGTCTGTTCTGTCAGAGTGGTCACATGGTGATCACCTCACGCGTGAAGCGCGCGACAGACCACTCCGACGACAGCGGGCCGGGGCCCTCAGCCGATGCCCTGAGCATCGGTCGTCGGATCCGCCACTATCGGACGGCGGCGGGACTGACGCTGGGCCAGCTGGGCGAGCGGATCGATCGCGCGCCGTCGCAGATATCCGTCCTGGAGAACGGGAAGCGCGAGCCCGGCCTGGGGCAGCTGCGGGACCTCGCGGCCGCACTGGGCGTCACGACCGACGACCTGCTCGACCCGTCCCCCGTCGACGCGCGGCAGGCGCTGGAGCTCGAGGTGGAACGGAACCAGATGTCGCCGCTCTACAGCTCGCTGCACCTCCCCGCCGTGAAGGTGAAGTCGCTGCCGCAGGACGCGCTCGAGGCGATCGCCGGCCTCCAGCGCCAGCTCACGACCATGGTGCGGCGGCGCGCGGCCACTCCGGAGGAGGCCCGCCGGGTCAACCGCGCACTGCGGGAGCAGATGCGCCAGCAGGGCAACCACTTCCCGGAGCTGGAGAAGGTGGCGGGCGAGGTGCTCGCGCGGATCGGCTACGACGGCGGGCCGCTGTCGCAGCGCCAGACCGCTGCGGTGGCCGACCACCTGGGGTACTCGCTGCACTACGTGTCCGATCTGCCCTCGTCCACCCGGGCGGTCGCGGACACGGAGAACAGGCGCCTCTACCTCTCCCACGAGGACGTGACGGGACACGATCCGCGGTCCCATCTGCTCACGGCGCTGGCGTCGCACATCCTGGGCCATTCCGCCCCTGCGGACTACGAGGAGTTCCTCACCCAGCGGGTCGAGGCGAACTACCTGTCAGCCGCGCTCATGCTGCCCGAATCGGAGGCTGTGCCGCTGCTGCAGCGAGCGAAGAAGAACCGGTCGATTTCTGTGGAAGAGCTCCGTGACGTGTTCGGAGTCTCGTATGAGACCGCCGCGCACCGATTCACGAACCTCGCGACGGCCCACCTGGGGCTGCCCGTGCACTTCATGAAGGTCCATTCTTCTGGAACCGTCCATAAGGCGTACTCGAACGACGGACTCCCGTTCCCCACGGATCCGCTGGGAGCGATCGAGGGGCAGTACGCGTGCAAGCGCTTCACCTCACGGACCGTGCACCGGGTCGCGGACCGGTTCAGCCCCTACTTCCAGTACACGGACACCCCGGGCGGGACCTTCTGGTGCACCGCGCGCGTGCTGCCCGGCGGGGACTTCTCCGTGAGCGTCGGGGTGCCGTTCGCCCACGTGGGGTGGTTCGAGGGCCGCGAGACGACGAAGCGCTCCGCCTCGCGCTGCCCCGATCCGTCGTGCTGCCGGGAGGCGCCGGATGAGTTGGCGAAGAAGTGGGAGCACGCGAGCTGGCCGTCGGCCCGCACCCACGCGTCGCTCCTGGCCGCCGTCCCGCCGGGCATCTTCCCCGGCGTGGACACCACCGAGGTCTACACCTTCCTGGAGCGCCACGAGCCCGACGAAGGGTGAGCCAGACGGACGGTGAACTCGACGCGGGGTGAGCTCGGCGAATGGCCAGCCCGACGAGAGGTGGGTTCGACGAAGGGTGAGCCAGACGACGCCCGCTGGCAGCTCGCCTCAGCGGACGATCGTGAGGTCGATGCCCTTGCGCTCGGGCAGGCGCCACGCGGCCCACAGTGCGAGCGCCGCGGCGAACGCGATGAAGAGGTTCGAGGCCCACGGGACGCCCTGGCTGACAGCCAGCTCGTTCACATACGGGGTGGTCCCGCCGAACACGGCCGTCGCCAGTGAGTAGGCGAAGCCGATCTTCGCCGTGCGGCTGGAGGTGGGGAACGTCTCCGCCATGACGCTGGCCAGCAGGGCCGCGCCCGCGGACAGCAGGAACAGTGCGATCGAGGTGGAGGCGAACAGCGTCCAGGGACGATCGTCGATGAAGCCCATGAGCGGGAAGACCGTGACGATGGTGCCCACCGCGAAGACGTAGAGCACGGGCTTCCGACCCCATCGGTCCGAGACCGCTCCCCAGAAGGGCAGCGACGCGAGTCCGACGACCAGTGCGGCGACGAGCGCCCAGTACGCACCGCTCGGGCTCATGCCCTCCTGGGTCTGGGCATAGGTCGACACGTAGGACGTCCACGTGTAGTTGCTCGCGGCGACACCGGAGACCAGGAAGAAGATCAGCACGATCGACAGCGCGGGACTCAGCGGCTTGAGGGTGTCCGCGGAGAACGAGTCCTCCCCCAGCCCATCGCGAACGGCTACGCGGTCGGCCTGACGGGTGACGGCCTCGGCCGCAGGTGCGGCGGACCCGACTTCAGCGACCCGGTCGGCCTGCTGGTCCGCAGGAACGGCCTCGGCGGCGGAGGCCGCGGCCGCGGGGTCCGCGGCGGCCGGGTCCTCGTCGTCCGTGCCCTCCTGGAAGACCTGCGATTCGACCATGCCGATGCGCAGCCACAGCGCGACGACGGCCAGCACCGCTCCCAGCAGGAACGGGATGCGCCAGCCCCACGCCTGCACCTGGGGCTCGGAGAGCGCTCCCGTGATGACGCCGCCCAGCACGAACGCGAGGAACGCGCCGCCGAAGATCGTCATGAACACGGCGGATCCCCAGAGCCCGCGCTTGCGCGCCGGCGCGATCTCCGCGATGTAGGAGTTCGCGGTCGCGGACTCGCCGCCGTGCGCGAACCCCTGGATGATCCGCGCGAGCAGCAGGAGCAGCGACGCGGCGAGCCCGATCGACTCGAAGGTCGGCAGCAGGCCGATCGCCACGGACGCGCTGGCCATCATGAGCATCGTCGTCACGAGGACGAACCGGCGGCCTCGGCGGCCTGCGATGCGTCCGAACACGATCCCGCCCAGCGGACGGAAGAGGAACCCGATCGCGAAGACGCCGAAGGTCGCCAGCAGGCCCGAGACCGCGTCATCGGGGTTGAAGAGGGCGAGCGCGATGAACGGTGCGAAGACCGCGTAGGCGCTCCACTCGTACCACTCGAGGAGCTGTCCGACGATGCTCGCGAGGAACGACTTCCGCTGGCGCCGCCGTCCGAGGCGGGCGAGCTGGGCGTCCTCCGGAGTCGCCGCGACCGCAGTCTGCGCAGGTGTGGTCATGGTCGCGTCCTCCATCGGGTGCGTACGGGGGCAGGCTCGGGTCACCTCTGGCCGGTCGCCTCTGGCCGGTTGGCTCTGGCCGGTTGGCCGTGGCCGTTTGGCTGTGACCAGCTGGCTGTGGCCGGTGGGCTCTGCCCGGCCGACTCTGGCTTGATCGTGAGAAGGCATGGGGTGCCCCTGCCGGCTCAGGTGTTCGTGTGAAGCCTGCCGCTCTCGCACCTCCTCGATGACCGCAGCCGTCATCTCGAGTCACAGAGCGTCACACTCGGACGCACAGGCGCGCGCTGGCGTTGCGAGTGAGGCACGCCTTACCCTGGCGGAGGACTCTTCGTGTCCCACACCTCACTCTGCCCCTCAGGAGGCACCCCACCCATGGCACCTCGCTCCGCTTACCGCCCCTTCGCCGTCACCCTGGCCCGTCGGACACGGCTGAGCGACAACTTCTTCCGCCTCACCTTCACCGGTCCCGCACTGGACGAGTTCGCGGACACCTGCCTCGACCAGCGCATCAAGCTGGTGTTCGGCACGGACGCGCAGCTCGACGAGGCCGCCGCGACCGACGACTGGGCGACCTGGTGGCGCGAGCAGCCGAACGAATCCCGCCCTGTCATGCGCACCTACACGGCCCGGTACGTCCGTCGCGACGCCCGCGAGGTCGACGTCGACTTCGTCACGCACGGCTCCGAAGGCCCCGCCAGCCGCTTCGCGCTCAACGCCGAGCCCGGTGCTCCCCTCGTCATCGTCGGCGCGTATGCCGACCACCCGGAGGCGGACACGCAGGGCCTCGCCTGGCGTCGCGACGGCGCCCCCTCCGTCCTGCTGGTGGGCGACGAGACCGCGCAGCCCGCGATCGCGAACATCCTCCGCAGCCTGCCGGCCCACGTCACCGGCGCCGCCTTCGTCGAGGTCCCTTCCCCCGGCGATGCGATGGAGATGGACACCGCCGCCGAGGTCGCCGTCACCTACCTGCCCCGCTCCCGCTCCGATGTGCGCGGCTCCCTCCTCAGCGCAGCCGTCTTCGCCTGGGCCGACGAGCGGACGGGTGAGCAGGCCGACGGTTCGGCGACCGGCACCTCGGCGGCGGGCACCGCCTCCGACGACGAGGACGCGACGACCACGGAGACCGGCATCCTCTGGGAGGAGGGTGCAGCGGGTTCGGGTCTGCGGGTGTGGGTCGCCGCGGATGCGCAGACCGTCCGCGAGCTGCGACGCGGACTGCTGCGGGAGCGGGGCTTTGACCGGAAGTCCTGCTCGTTCATGGGGTACTGGAAGCAGGGTTCGCGCGAGGGCGAATGAATCTCCCGCCGGTCGAGATTCGAAAGGTACCCTGTTGTTGCCGAACAGCAACAGGCGACACCAGATGCGCACACCGATCCGCGCTTCGGGACTGTCACCGCTGGAAGTATGAAGGCGTACACAGACACAGTCACAGCGCCACGAGGAGATCACGATGCGCACCACCACACTCATGCGAACCGCAGTCGCCACGGGCGGATTCGCCGCACTCATGACACTGTCCGCCTGCGATGGGATCACCATCAACTTCGGCGAGGAAGAGGGCCAGGAGCCCACCACGAGTGAGCCCGCCGCAGATCCGGACGCCGGCACCACCGAGACCCAGCCCGCGGGCGACACGGCTGGCGGAGACACGAGTGGTGGAGACAGCGCGGGCGGCGATACGGCCGGCACGGACACCTCGGGCGGGAGCGCTGACGGAGGAGACACGACCGGCGGGGACGGTTCCGGCTCGGACACCTCCGGCGGGGATTCCGGCGACGACACATCGAAGCAGGACGCAGGCTTCACCCTCGACGAGCATGGCAGCGGGGAGATCCCCGAGGCAGTCCTCGAAGAGGACATCAAGCAGGCCTACTCGGACCAGGGCACCACGGTGGACTCGGTCGACTGCTCCAACCGAATGCTCGTGAACAACAAGCAGGGCTCGCAGACCTGCGACGTGACCGTGGGCGGCAAGGAGTACTACGGCGTCGTCAAGGTGACAGACGTCGTCGGCCAGAACGTCTACTACGAGCTCGAGTTCGCCGGCATCGACTTCTGAGTCGCCGGACGGCCGGGTCGACGTCTCGGACGGCCGATCCGCTTCCGTGCACGAGCAGTGCACACTCCACTCATCGAGGAGATCTCCATGCAACCGATCCGCACACGTGCGGCCCGCGCACTCACCGTGGCCGCCGGAACCGCGCTCGCACTGTCGCTCGGGGCCTGCGGCCTGCTGGGCGGCGACCAGGGCGACGAAGAGGCCCCACCGACAGAGACCCCGGAGGCTGCGCAGTCGGCCGACGCGGGAGGCGGCCCCGAGGGCATCTCGTCCGAAGGGGACGGACTGACGGTTCCCGGCGAGGGCTCATCCACTAAGAGCGCTGAGGGCAGCTCCGAAGGCGACCCTGAAGGCGACTCCGCGGACGATGAGTCAGGGGACGAATCGGGCGAAGGCTCCGACAACGGTCGGGAAGGCGTGGGCCCGGAGGACGGCGAACCGCGGACGGCATCTCTCGCGGGCGACGACTCGATCGAGATCGACGAGGACGGAAACGGGGTCGTGCCGAAGGAAGCGCTCGCCATCGACATCGAGGACCTGTTCGTCAACAAGTACGACATCCCCGTCGAAGAGGTCACCTGCAGCGACGACATGAAGATCGTCGCCGAACGCGGGTCGCAGAACTGCGAGATCGTCACGGCGGATCGGACATACTTCGGCACGACCGCGATCGTGGGCTTCGACGGAGAGATGGTCGAGTACGAGCTCTACTTCCCCGGTCTCGACGAGGATGCGCTGGACCTCGCGGACGACTGAGTGCACGAGCACGAGGCGCCGACGTCGATGACGTCGGCGCCTCTGCTGTGTGCGGCGGCTGCGTGTGGTGCCGCTGTGTGCGGCGTGCGGTGTTGCTGATCAGTGTCCCGACCAGCCGACTGACCAGTCCGCAGATCAGTCGGGCAGCACTGCCTCCGCCTCAGCGGAGTCGAGGCCCGCGCTCTCGTCGACCGCGGCCTCCTCCTCGAGCGAGAAGCCGTCGTCCTCGAGGAGTGCCTTCGACGTCGTCGCCGCCTTCTGCTCGTCCTCGACGACCGTGAACCGGATGGTCTCCGTGAACTCGCGGTCGTACCGGTCCGTGCCGGTCACCTCGGCGGTGTGCGTGCCCAGGTCGAGGTCGGACGGGATCTCTGCGCGCCACAGGTGCGAGCTCGTCTGGCCGACCCCGCCGGAGGTCCGCAGGTTCTGCGAGGCGGTGTACGGATCCGTGTACTCCCAACCCTTGCGCAGCTCCTCGCCCTCACCGGGCTGCGTGTGCTCGGCGACGACGGGGCTCGTGCCGTCGAAGCTCACCTCGACGCTCGCGTCGCTCGTCCCGGCGAGGAAGCTCGATGTCAGCCAGGTGTCGCCCTCGGCCAGGTCGTCGCGGGTGACGACGCGCTCGGAGATCGCCTCCGGCTCTTCGCCCTCCTTGTCCGCGTCCTGCCAGTCCTGCGCCTCCTGCGCCCAGTCGCGCCACTCGGGGGAGTTCACGCCGAGCAGCAGCTGGTGGTCGTCGGACTCGTTGCGTACCGTGTAGCGCTCGCTGCGGTCGGCACCGTCGAACTCGAGGGTGAGGATGCCGGGCTCGGATGCGTCGGAGGTGAAGGCGTACGGGAGGCCGTCGGCGTTGAGTCCGCCCGAGTACCAGTCGCCGGAGACCGCGCCGGCGACGATCTGGGTGTGCGAGAGCTCGTCGATGCCCTCTGCGGCCCATTCGGCGCGCTGCTCGCCGGCGACCAGGTTCTCCTGCGTGTGCGTGTGGCCGCCCACTGTCACCGCGTTGGGGTAGTCCGCGATGATGTCGTAGAAATCAGTCGCGTTCTGGATGACCGCGCTGCGGTGTGTGACGACGGGCACGTGCGACGCGATGACGACGTGCGCGTTCTCCGGCACGTTGGCCAGGTCGTTCTCGAGCCATTCGAGCTGATCTTCGCTGAACCTCTCCGTGTACTTGTGCGTCGACTCGTCACCGGAGTAGTCGATGCCGTCCAGCACGACGAAGTGCGTCTCGCCCACGTCGTAGGAGAAGTGGGACGGACCGAACTGATCGCGGAACGTGTCGAGCGAGTGCGCGTCGTCCTCCGAGTCGAAGTCCATGTCGTGGTTGCCGGGAGCGGCGCGGACGGGACCGTTGACATCCGAGTAGATGTCGCGGAGGTCGTCGTTGAGGCTCAGGTCGTCGCCGACGTTGTCGCCCAGGAGGAGGACGCCGCACGCCCCATAGTCGTCGCGCTCGACGAGGTCGCGCACCGCACCGTCCCGTGCGTAGCCCATCTCCGTCTTGTCGTACGCCTGGGTGTCGGACGCGATCGCGCAATCCTGCTCCGCCTGAGCGGTCCCCTGGGACTCGATCATCGGGAAGTTCACGGCCCGCGGCGTGTCGCCGGTGGGCTCGATGCCCCCGTACTTCAGATCCGGCGAGCCCTCCGGCATGTGGTTGTAGCTGAACTGCGCGAAGTTGTCCGAGTCGACGGGCACCTGCCAGCCGGAGGGCTGGGTGACGGAGACCGTCATGTTGTCGCGGACGGGCAGCTCGTACGTGCCCTCGCCGTCGGTCTGCACGACGTCGATGCCGTTGGACACCGCGACGCCGGGCACGCCGCGCTCGTCCTCGTCGAGCTTCGAGTTCTGGTTCACATCGTCGAACACCTGCCCCTCGAGGACCTCGGCGTCGTCGGCCTCACCGCGATCGACCTCGACGTGTCCCTCGTAGAGCTCTGCGGGCGGATCGGCGGCCTGGGCCGGTGCGAGCGGTGCCATCAGCGTGAGAGCGGCGACTGCGCTCACACCCGTCACCGCGGATGACAGGAATCGTCTCTGGTGCATGTTCTGGTCCTCTTCTCAGCAAGTTGGATGCGTGCCGAGAGAAGACGCTATGGAGGCTGAAAGACGATGGAGCGGAGATGCTCTGACCAGCGGATGAACGGTGATCATTCAGGAGTTGAGCAGATGTTGAAGGATCAGGCTTCCGGTTTTCCGAGCGTCTCGACCGATCCGCACGGCGGCAACGCTGCGGACGCTTCAGTGTGCGTCACCTCAGGGATTCGACCGCCGTATCGACGACGTGCTCCGCGATGGCCAGCGAGCTCGTGGCGCCCGGCGACGGCGCATTGCGCACCTGGGTGAGACGACCGCGGGAGGTGACGACGAAGTCGTCCACGAGCGTGCCGTCCGGATTCATCGCCTGGGCGCGCACGCCGCGGGGTCCCGGACTCACGGCGTCGGCATCCAGCGTCGGCACGAACTTCTGCGCCTCCGCGATGAACGCCTGCGGGCTCAGCGCGGTGCGCGCTTCGCGCGCCGCTGCGCGCAGGTTCTGCGACGCGAACTTCCAGAAGCCCTTGTAGCCCAGCGTCCGGCCCAGGTCGCCGAGGTCGATCCCGCCGATCGGGCCGATCTTCCGCTCGTACTTCTCACGGCCCAGCGAGAGGAACGCGTTCGGGCCCAGCATGAGCGACCCGTCGATGCCCCGCGTGAGGTGGACTCCCAGGAACGGGTACGCAGGATCCGGCACGGGGTAGATGAGGCCCTTGACGACCTCGGCGGCGGGGCCCTGCGCGACGAAGTAGTCGCCGTAGAATGGGACGATCCGCGGCTCCTCCTCGAGTCCGCTCGCCACGGCGAGCCGGTCCGACTGGAGGCCCGCACAGGTGACGGCGAGGTCGAAGGTGCCGCCGTCCTCGGTGATCTTCGACCCCTGCGCGCCAGGCAGCGCGAGCATGACCCGGACCTCGGAGGACAGCGTGTCGAGGCGGGCGACCTCGGAGTCGAACCGGATCACGCCGCCGGCGGCCTCCAGGTCCCGTCCCAGCGATTGGGTGAGAGCGGCGTAGTCGATGATCGCGGTGTGCGGTGAGTGCAGGGCGAGGACGCCGCGGACGTTCGGTTCGACCTCGCGCATCCGGTGCCGGTCGAGCAGCTGCACGTGCGGCACGCCGTTGGCCTTCGCGCGCTCGAAAATCGCCTCGAGGCGGTCGACCTCGTCCGTGTCCTGCGCGACGACGAGCTTGCCGCACTCGTCGTAGGGGATGCCGTTCTCCACGGCGTAGCGGATGAGCTTCTCCACGCCCGTGCGGCACAGCCGTGCCTTGAGCGATCCGGGCTCGTAGTAGAGGCCCGCGTGCACGACGCCGGAGTTGTGTCCGGTCTGATGCGCGGCGAGGGTGGATTCCTTCTCGAACAGGGTCACGGTGGCGTCGTCGAAGCGGTGGGCGAGCTCGCGGGCGACGGCGGTGCCGATGATCCCGCCGCCCACCACGGCGATGCGCTGGGGCTGTGCTCTCATGGGGCCAGTCTTGCAGAGTGGCGGAGGATATGGCGGGGATTCAGCGAGCGGCGCTGACGGAGGGCACGGTGTCGTGTCAGCATGGAGGTGACGGGCGGCGGGCACGCCGTCCTGCACCGAGCCACACCGGAGGAGGAGCCATGACCGATACAGGCGAGGATCCGATGGACGCAGCGCACTCCGACGACCCCACCCTCGCGGAGCCGACGCCCGGCGAGATCCGCGACGCCGCCGCCGAGGCCGGAGAGACTCCGGGGATCGGCGAGGAGCTGGCGGATCGGGACACGGCAGACGGCCTCGGCGTGACTGAACCCGGCGCGGAGGGTCCTGAGGGCACGGGCATCGAGGGCGCGGACGACGCACTGGTGGACCTGGAGGACGACGCCGGGCCGATCGGCGACGCCTCCGGTTCCGTGAGCGACGCTTCCCCTGACCTCGCAACGGCCGCTGACCAGGGCAATCGCGAGGGCGACGAGATGCTGGCGGAGGGCGACGACCCGGACGCACCGTGAGAGCGGCGTCCGGGATACTGGGAGCGTGACAGACCCGAACCCGGACAGCCTCGTCGTCGAAGGCGATAACCTCGCCGTCCTGCGCGCCCTGCTCCCTGCACACAGGGGCACGGTGAAGGTCGTCTACATCGACCCGCCGTACAACACCGGCAATGCGCACGTGTACCGCGACCGGTTCGGCGCATCCGGGCCGGCGACGGGTGCGGCGAGTCATGCCGCATGGCTGGCGTTCATGCGTCCGCGGCTCGAGCTCGCCCGTGAGTTCCTGCGCGAGGACGGCGTGCTGTTCCTCCACATCGACGACCGGGAATCGGCGTACGCGCAGATCCTCGGCCACGAGGTGTTCGGGGAGCACAACAGCCTGGGCACGCTCATCCATCAGCGGGCCAAGGGCGGTGGGAACGCCCGCATGTTCGTCCGCGGCCACGACTACATCCACCTCTGGGGGAAGGATGCGGAGCAGGTCGCGCCCTTCGTGACGGAGAAGAAGCCGCCGGCCCGCTACGAGACCATCGACGGGCGACGCATGCTCGTCGACGACGACTTCCTCCGCGTGAGCTTCGGCCGCTACCAGCGCGGCCAGGAGCGTCGCCTCATGTACGAGGACATCGAAGCCGTCCGCGGGATCGCGAAGAAGGTGGAGGTGGATGCGCGCCTGGCCTCCGGCGACTACTTACTGCGGCCGTGGGGCGAGCCCGATCCGGCCACGGGCGAGCGCAAGCACGCGGTGCTGCGCCTGACCCCCGCGGAGCAGGCGACGTCCAAGCTCTACTCGATCATCCGCGTCATGAACGCCGACGGCAGCGCCGACCTCGATGCCCTGGGGCTGGGCGGTGTCTTCGGGTACCCGAAGCCCGTCGAACTCCTGCGCATCCTCGTCGAATCGCAGACATGGTCCGACCCGGACGCCGTCGTGCTGGACTTCTTCGCGGGCTCCGGCACGACGGCAGAGGCGGTCATGCGCGCCAACCTGCGCGATGGCGGGCGTCGCCGCTTCCTCCTCGTCCAGGTCGCAGAGCCGCTGAGGACCGCGTACTCGTCGACGGGCGGGCGCACGATGGCCGCGGCTGTGACCCGAGGGGCCGAGGACGACGGTGCGGCAGTGGAGCAGGCCGGGACCTTGAAGGTAGAGCCTGCCGGGGCCTCGGCGGGGGAGCCTGCCGGGACTACGAAGGTGGATCCTGCCGGGGCCTCGGCGGCGTTCGCCACGATCTCGGACTTCTGCGCGGAACGGGTGCGGCGCGCGGCCGTGGCGCACGAGGACGCGGGCGGCGCACCCGTCGCAGTGCGGTTCCTCGGACAGGGTGACCTGCCGGACGTCTGACCAGCGCGGCTGCACGGCGGTCGGGCCCGATCCGGATCACTCGACGTCTGCGGTGCGCGACCTCTCGCGCTGCCCACGGCTCCGGGGCTAGTCTTCCACCATGTGCAGGACCTGAACCGGCGCACCTCCTGAACTGGCGCACCGCCTGCATTGGCGTATTACCCGCACTGACGATGACGTCACGACCGGAGGAGCCCACCATGAGCAAGCCGACCGACAGCCACTCCCCCCGCGCGGAGGTGAGTGAGACAGGCCTCGTGAAGGCGCTCGGCAGCTGGGATGCCCTGTTCGTGGGGTTCGGCGCGATGATCGGCTTCGGCTGGATCGTGCTGACCTCCGGATGGCTCCAGAGCGCCGGCACGCTGGGTGCGATGCTCGCGTTCGCGGCCGGCGGCGTGATCATGATCTTCGTGGGCCTCGTGTACTCGGAGCTCGTCGCCGCGATGCCGTTCGCCGGCGGTGAGCACAACTACCTGCTGCGCGGCATGGGGCCGCGGGCGGCGGTCTTCGGGTCATGGGCGATCACCGGCGGCTACATCTCCGTCGTGATGTTCGAGGCCGTCGCGATCCCCCAGACGGTCGAGTACATCTTCCCGAACCTCTCGCAGATCTACCTGTGGAACTTCGCGGGCTCCGACGTCTACCTCACGTGGGCGCTCGTCGGATCCGCAGCGGCACTCATCATCGGCCTGATCAACATCCGCGGCATCAAGACGGCCTCGCTGGTCCAGACGTTCGTCGTGAGCTTCCTGCTGATCGTCGGCCTCCTGCTGATCTTCGGCACCGCTGTGGGTGCCGAGCCGTCCAACGCACAGCCGCTCTTCACCGGCGGTGTGCCCGGCATGATCGCAGTGCTGGTCGCAGTGCCCTTCCTCTTCGTGGGCTTCGACGTCATTCCGCAGTCCGCGGAGGAGGTGAAGGTGCCACCACGGCGGATCGGCGCACTCGTCGTCGTCTCCGTCCTCATGGCGATCGTCTGGTACCTGCTCATCATCTTCACGTCGTCGATGGCGATCCCGTCGTCCGACCTCGCGAACTACGAACTCGTGACGGCGGATGCGCTGGCGATCCTGCTGGGCCACGAGATCTGGGGCACCATCGTCATCGCCGGCGGTCTCGCGGGCATCATCACCTCATGGAACGCCTTCCTGATCGGCGCGTCGCGCCTCATGTTCTCCATGGCGCGGGCGCGGATGATCCCACTGTGGTTCGGGAAGCTGCACCCGAAGTACCGCACCCCATCGAACGCGGTGATCTTCATCAGCGCGCTCGCATTCATCGCTCCGTTCCTGGGATCGGGGATGCTGGGCTGGATCGTCGACGCCGGATCGCCGGCGATCATCATCGCCTACTTCATGGTGTCGGTCGTGTTCCTGGTGCTGCGGAAGAAGGAGCCGCGCATGGACCGCCCGATGCGGGTGGGCGGACGCGGCAATGCCGGCGGCACCGTGATCGGCGTCCTGTCCGTCATCCTCACGGCGCTGCTGCTGTTCATCTACATCCCGGTGACGCCCTGGTCGGCGCAGCTGGGCTGGCCGTCGTGGGTGATGTTCGGTGCCTGGATGCTGCTGGGCATCTACTACCTGGCACGACTGCCGGGCGGCATCAAGCCGGGTGAGAACGCGGAGGATCAGCTCATCGCCGCAGTGAAGGCGAAGCGCGGGGAGCGGTGAGGTGTTGGGGGTGGGGCTCTCCTCAACCCACCAGCCTCACCTCACCAGGTACAGCGCGAGGCACCAGCTTTCATCAGACCGCACAGCTTCTTTCCTGTGCGGTCTGATGAATGTTGGTGGGTGGCGGGGAGGGTGCGCCGTGGAGGTGCGCGGTCAGGCCACTCCGGTCGATACCTTCAGCGCCTCGATCTCATCGGCGGTGAGGCCAGCGGAGGCCAGCAGCTCCTCCGTGTGCTCGCCCACTCGGGGCGCACGCGCCGGCTGCACGTAGGGCTCACCGCCGCCGCGCACCTGACGAGCCGCACCGTCGACCGCAGCCTCTGCACTCTCGGCGTCCGCACGCCCAGCACCCTCGACGGCAGCATCCGCACGCCCAGCGTCCGCACGTCCGGCACCCGCACGTCCAGCATCCGCTCCCCCGGCCCATGACGCCCCGCCGAGGTCCGCGAAGCGCGGTGCCGGTGCCGGCTGGCGGACGTCCGCCTCGTCCCGGTAGAAGAGGTCGCGGGCGACATTGTGGGGATCGACCTCGGCCTCGGCCCACGACCGGATCCCCATCGTGCACGCATCGGATCCCGCGAACAGCTCGTCCAGCTCCGCCCGCGTCCGCGCAGCGATCGCCTCCGTGAACACGGCGCGCTGGGCGGCCCAGTGCTTCGGGTGCCGGTGCTCCCCCGGGCCCATCGCGGGCAGGCGATCAGCGATCCCCATCTTCTCGACGAACTCCGCGTAGAACTGCGGTTCGATGCAGCCGACGCTCACGAAGTCGTCGTCCGCGGTCCGGTACACGTCGTAGAACGGGGCACCGGAATCAAGCATGTTGCGACCGCGGCCCTCGCGCCACAGCCCCTGCGCCTCGAAGCCGAACTGCATCGCCCACAGCAGGTTCGCCCCGTCGCCCATCGTGGCGTCGACGACCGCACCGGTGCCGGAGATCCGTGCCCGCAGCAGCGCGGCGACGATGCCCAGGGCCAGCTGCATGCCGCCGCCTCCGAAATCGCCTGCGAGGTTCGCCGGGAACTGCGGCGCTTCATCCGCACGTCCCAGCTGCGCCAGCAGTCCAGACCCCGCGATGTAGTTCATGTCGTGGCCCGCACGGTGGGAATCGGGACCCGTCTGGCCCCAGCCGGTGACGCGGCCGTAGACGAGCGCGGGGTTCTCCGTCATGAGGTCCTCGGGGCCCAGGCCCATCCGTTCGGCGACACCGGGCCGGAACCCTTCGACCACACCATCCGCCGTGCGCGCCAGGCGGCGCACCGCGTCGACACCCTCGGGAGACTTGAGGTCGAGCACGATCGAGCGCTTCCCCCGGTCCAGCACCGGGTTCACCGGATCCATGCCGACGCCATTGCGGTTGCCGGCGGCTTCCTGGGGACGGTGAACGCGGATGAGCTCCGCGCCCAGGTCGGCGAGCACCATGCTGGCGAACGGGCCGGGGCCGATCCCGCCGAGGTCGATGATGCGGACCCCCGCGAGCGGCAACGGAGGGGTGTGTTCGGTCATGACGACTCCTTCGTCGAGTGGCTACGCACACGTCCCGTGAGACGCACTATGCGAACGATTGCTAAGTTGGACACTAGACTTCCGCTCACGAGCGGGCAAGACGGCTGACGCCCGCGCCCGCTTCGCACACCACAGGAGACCCGAGACACCGTGACTGTTTTCCCTGCTTTCGTCGCCACCCCGCAGATCCGCTGGTCGGATCTCGACCTGCTGGGCCACGTGAACAACGCCCGCATCGTCACGCTCATCGAGCAGGCCCGCATCGACTGGCTCAACACGATGCGCGACCGCGAGGCGATCGCCGCGCCCAAGCTGGTCGCCCGTGTCGAGCTCAACTACCGCACGCCGGTCCTCTATGGCCCGGAGCTCCAGGTGCAGCTGGGGATCGGCCGCGTGGGCGGGTCGTCGTTCAGTATCACGTGCCGCGGAATCCAGGACGACACGGTCGTCTTCGACGGACTCAACGTCATGGTCATCCTCGACCATGAGACACAGCGCCCAACCAGGATCCCGGACATCGACCGGGAGTTCCTCTCCCAGTTCGGCACGTTCGATCCGGCACACGTCATGGATGTCACCGCGAAGCCGCTGGCCTCGGCGGTCAGCTGACCCGCAGCCGCAGCCTGCGGACCGACTCCGCAGTCGGCTGACCATCCCACGCGACCAGCTGGCCGCCGCTCACACTCCGAGCGGTACATGCTCGCGGATCCCGAACTGCTGCGCCAGCACGTCGCGGGCCGCGTAGAAGCCCGCCATCCCGTGGACTCCGGGCCCCGGCGTCGTCGCCGCGGAGCACAGGTACGCCGAGGTCCCAGCCAGCCTCTTCGTCTCCCACGCCCACCGCGGCCGGGCTACGAGGCGCGCGAGTCCCAGCCGTCCGCCGCTGATGTCGCCGCCCACCAGGTTCGCGTTGTGCTCCGCCATCCGGCTGGCGGGCGTCCCTCGCACCGCGACGATCCGCTCCCGCAGTCCCGGGGCGAATCGCTCGAGTTGGGCGAGCACGAACCGGGTCGGGTCGATCGGACAGTCGGCGGGGACATGCGCGTAGGCCCACACGGGTCGCAGACCGTCCACCACGCGTGACGCGTCGAACCGCCCCGGATCGCTCACCAGCACGACCGGTCGCGCAGGCATCCGACCTGCGACGACCTGCGACTCCGCCGCCGCCATCTCCGCTCGCGTCCCGCCGACGTGCACGGTCCCCGCATCGCCGAGGCGCGGGTCGCCCCACGGGATCGGCCCGTCGAGTACCAGGTCGACCTTCGCCGCACCCGGCCCGTGCCCCAGATCCTGCAGGCCCCGGCCCACACGAGCAGGGAGGGTGTCGCCGAGGACGGCGGCAGCGGCCTCGGCGGTGGTGTCGAAGAGGACCGCGCGGGCAGGCGGCAGGTCCTCGACGGACCGGACGCGGACGCCCGTGCGGGTCTCGCCGCCGTGGGCCTCGAGGTCGGCGAGGAGTGCATTCGCGATCGCCTGCGAACCACCCACGGGGATCGGCCAGCCGTCGGCGTGACCGAGCATCGCGAGCAGTATCCCAGTCCCCGCAGTCGTGACCGAGGGCTGGCGACCGATCGCGTGGGTCGCGACCCCGGTGAGCAGCGCCTTCGCCTGTTCGGTGCGCCACGGCAGATTCCACAGCGGAGTGCCCTCGCCCCCGACGCGGAGGCCGAAGGAGGCCAGCGCGCGGGCTGCGGCAAGACGGTCGGCGGCGCGCGGACTGGCAGGGGTGCGCAGTCCGGAAAGGGCGTCGCGCCGGGCGCCGACGCCGTAGCCGTAAAGACCACCCAGACCGCCTGCGAGCCGCGGCAGTGAGCGTTTGTCGCCCAGTGCGGCGGCGACGATCGCGTCCGGCGCGGCGAGCAGCGGGCGGAAGAACCGCTCCCACGTGGGAGCGTCGGGCCCCAGACCAGCCACAGTGCGTCCGAGGTCCCGGTGGGCGAGCGCCGCCCGCCGACTGTCGAGCGGCTGACCGTAGGAGACGTCCGGCGTGACGAGCTCGACACCGCGACTGCGGAGGTCGAACGCACGGAAGAACGGACTCGCAACTGCCAGGGGGTGCACTGCGGAGCAGAGGTCGTGCGTGATGCCGGGCGCCAATCCGAGGTCGAGTGTGCGAGCACCGCCGCCCAGCGTCGATTCGGCCTCGAGGACGAGGACGGACAGACCCGCCCGGGCCAGGACGACCGCGGCGGCGAGCCCATTGGGGCCGGAACCGACGATGATCGCATCAACGTCACGCGCAGGACCGGCACTCATGGCGTCATCGTAGTGCGGCAGTCCCGCACACCTGCGCTGCGGAGCCGCCGCATCTCGACCTCACGGCCCCCACCTTCACGAAACTAGGTCATTGACGTAATTACGTACTTCCGTAGACTGGTGGCATGAGCACCCCACCTGACGAGGCACTCCGCACTCGGATCGCCGAACTCGAGGCGCGCGTGGATCGTCTCGAAGAAGAGGGCGAGCGCGCGGATCGCCGCGAGGACGGCGAGCGCACCCTTCCGGATCCGGACCCCGCACAGGCAGAGACCGCTGCCAGTGGCCCCGCGTCCTCCAATCCCGCCCGGCAGGCCGACGATGACGACCCCTACTGGGTGCTCACGGGCCTGCAGGAGCGCTATCCGGACGATGACGTCGTCCTCTACGGCGGCACGATGTCGACCGACGGCGGCGGCTACCGCTGGCAGTACGGCCTGCCGACGCAGACGGTGCTCGACGGCGACTTCGCCGATGCCGCTCCCGCCCTTGCCGCACTGTCGCACCCCGTGCGCCTCGCTCTGCTCCAGGCCGTGCTCACCGGCACGCACGCCACCGCGGACCTCGCCGCTCTGCCCGGCCTGGGCACGAGCGGACAGGTCTACCACCACCTCAATCAGCTCTCCTCCGCCGGCTGGCTTCGCTCCCCCCGCCGAGGCCGCTGGGAGGTCCCCGGCGAACGCACCATCCCGCTGCTGGCCCTCATCATGGCCGCCACCACCTGACACACGCCCGGACGCTATCCACCGTCGACTAACAACTGCCAGACCCTCCGGACTGACCCCCGTTGGGAAAATCCTGCTCCCGTTTCTCCGAAGGAGACGCCTCGTGGACTCCACGACCACTGCCGCCGAAGCCCCTCCACCTCCCGCAGAGCCCTCCACGGCTAGAGAACCTCAACCACACCGATCCCCCACCCGCCGCATCCTCGCCGCAATAGTCGCAGTCACCTCCATGGTCGCGCTCGCAGCGTTCACCCCGTGGGAGCGCGGACTCTCCGGCACGCCCACGGGCGACGCGCAACTGGCGGCGGAGCTCGAACCGTTCCTGGACTCGGGCTACATGCGCGACGTCTCCGCCGCGGCGATCGAGCCTGACGGCACTGTCCGCTTCACCGGCTGGGGAGCTGATGAGCACGACCAGTTCGAGATCGGATCCATCACGAAGACCTTCACTGCCGCCCTGCTCTCCGACGCGATCGAGCGCGGCGAGCTGACGGCGGAGACCACGCTCGGCGAGGTGTTCGCGGAACTCGAGGGGACCTCGGTGGGAGACCTCACGATGGAGCAGCTGGCGACCCAGCACACGGGACTGCCCAAGTCGATCGACGCCGCACCCGTCACCCAGATCTGGAAGGCCTACCTGCGGCTCGACCCGTATGTCGAGGACCTGCCGTCGCTCCTCGAGCGTGCTCAGGACTTCGACACGGATCCCGGGACGTACGTGTACTCGAACACCGGGGTCGCTCTGCTGGGGCACGCGGTCGCGCAGGCCGCCAGCACCGAGTATCCGCAGCTGGTCCACGAGCGTCTCCTGGAACCGCTCGGCATGGAGGAGACGATCGTCCCGGAGTCGCCCGCGGACCTTCCGTCCGACGCCCCAGCCGGATTCACGAACTCCGGGGTGCGCACCGGCCCGTGGACGCTGGGGGCCGAGGCGCCGTCCGGCTCCATCCGCTCCACCGCGCATGACATGGCGATCTGGATGCAGGCAGTCGCCGATGGCGACGCCCCGGGCGCTGACGCCGTCGAACCGCGCACGGAGCTGGAGGGCGGCGGCTCGATCGGCTACGCGTGGCACGTCACTCCCCTGGACGGCACGGAAGTCACGCGGCACAACGGCGGTACAGGCGGCTACCGCTCGTATGCCGGGTACTCACCGGACGGCCGGGCGGTCGTCGTCCTGTCGAACACGGAGACATGGGTCGATGGCGCAGCCGGCTACCTCACAACGGATCCCGACGGTGAGGGCGGACCGGGTGCGCCGCCTGAGCCCGAAGCCGCCGACGACACGACCACGGAGGAGTGACCATGTTCGAAAGCCTCGTCATCCCGCTCATCGGCACGGTCGTCCTCCTGGGCTGGCTGGTGCCCGTCGCGTGGGCGCTGCGCCCCGCCCACACCCGTCAGGCTGATGCGCTCGTCGCGGGTGGATCTGGAGACGGCTTCCCATCGGCAGCCGCTGTTCCGACACAGCAACACAGCTCGCTCGCCGGTGCGAAGGTCGCACGTGCCCTCACCCGGAATGGGCTGCTGGGGGTGCCGCTCGCAGTCCTGACGGTCTTCCTCGTGGCCCGACTGCTCTTCGACCTGCCGGGGTGGTTCCAACTCGCCTGGGTCGTCAGCATCCTCATCGCGGGCTACGCGATGTGGCGGTGCGCCCTGCTCTGGCCGAGCGCCGGACGCGAAGAGGACCTGCGTTCGGTCGTGACGGCACACGGCATGCGGCCGGTGGGGCTCCCCTGGGCCATGATCGTCACGGCACTGGTTGTCCTCGCGGTCTGGTTCGTCCCGCCGCTCTTCTTCTGACACCGTTCGGCACTGCAAGTACGAGGTGCATCTCGCTGGCATCCAGACCCACCACCGCCTCGGGCCACAGTCCCCACGCGTTCCGGATCACAGTCCTGACGCAGGCGCGGCCGGTAGTCTGTGCGTGTGAGTGGAACGGGCGCGACCGAGGCGGCACGGGGCCACGCGACTCTGTTCCTCGACGTCGACGGCGTCCTCAACTCCTACCCCGTCGCGGGGCTGCGGTACGTGAAGGAGCGTCGCCGGAAGGCACGCGCCTGGGCGTTCGAACTCCACTATCGCCCGCAGATCGTCCGCGCGCTGGACCGCCTCGTGGAGACACACGACGTCGACATCGTCTGGCTGTCGACCTGGTCGCATCGCTGCACCGATGAGCTGGAGCCGGCGCTGAAGTTCCGGCACTCGTTCGACGTGGTGCCGATGCCGGACGACTCCTTCAACCGGTTCGCGGGCGACCCGCAGGTGTGGTGGAAGGCGATCCACATGACCGCGTGGCTCGACGAGGACCCGGACCGCCGTGCCGTGTGGGTCGACGACGACCTCGCCGCGCCCGTCACCCGCGCGCACTTCGCCGAGCAGTACCCCGATCGCCTCCTCATGGTCGCGCCGACGTTCTCCGAGGGCCTGCAGGCACCGCACCTCCGCACCATTCGCGACTTCCTGGATCCGAGGTCCCGCAGGGAGCGTCGCGCTGCCCGCCGGGCCGGCCGCACGGATGGAGCCCGACTGCTCACAGGGAATGCCACCAAGACCGACCGGGAGGACGCACAGTGACCATCGCCGCTCCTCCCCCACAGACGGACGGTCCCGCCCTGCGCATCGGTTTCCTCGATTCCGGCCTCGGGCTGGTGGGATTCGCCGACGCCCTGCTCACCCGCGCGCCGTCGACGGACCTGGTCCTCGGGATGGATCCGGCGAACAGTCCCTACGGAGCGCTGACCGCGCAACGGCTCACGGAGGTCGTCCTGGCGTCCGCGGGCTCGCTCGCGCAGTGGGAGCCGGACGCGATCGTCGTCGCCTGCAACACCGCGAGCGTGCACACGCTGGGCGCGCTGCGGGCGGAGTTCGAACCGCGCATCCCCATCATCGGGACGGTGCCGGCGATCAAGCCGGCTGCAGCCACGAACCGTCCCTTCGCGGTGTGGGCGACGGACGCGACGACGGCCAGCGACTACCAACGCCGCCTCATCGACGCCTTCGCCGCGGACCTGCCGGTCACCCGGGTGGCGGCGACCGGCCTCGCGGATGCGATCGATGCAGGTTCTCCCGAGCGGATCGAATCCGCCATCGCCGAGGCCGCCGCCCAGACCCCGACCGATATCGCCTCCGTGGTCCTGGGCTGCACCCACTACGGACTGGTCGCGGATCGTATCCAACACGCGCTGGCACAGCGCGGCATCACCGGCCTCACACTGTTCGACTCACCGGACGCCGTCGCCGCGCAGACGCTCCGCCGTGTGCGGGCGACACATGCCGCGGGTGTGGCTGCGGTCCCGCTGGGCACGGCGACAGCACCGCTGCCCATCCAGGCGACAGGTTCGTACGGTGCGGACAGCGGGGGCCGCATCCTCGCCACCTACCTGTCCGGGGAATCAGGTCGCCTACCGGCGGTGTTGGACACGTATACCGCGGGACGACGACTTCTTCAGAGGGAGACACCATGACGATGCCGATCGGCGGATTCCAGTCCGCCGGAGACCCGGACGTGCTCACACGGATGCTGGGACGGCTGCGGATGTCGTTCATGATCCAGGGCGGCTTCGCGATCGTCGCGGGCCTGCTCTTCCTCGTGTGGCCGTTCGAGTCCGCGACCGCCTTCGTGTTCGTATTCGCGGTGTGGCTCCTGGCATCTGCGGTCCTGTCGGCGGTCTTCTCCGTCGTCCGCAAGCAGGGCAGTCTGCTGGGCACTTTGGTGCCAGCCGCACTCGGCATCCTGCTCCTCTTCATCCCCGAGGCCGCGGGCGCCATGATCGTCTTCCTCGTCGCCTTCGCCTCTCTGCTGGTGGGCGGGCTGTCGGTCGCCCTCTCGCTGAGTGTGCGTCGCATGGGCGTGAAGGGGTGGTGGCTCACGCTGCTGGCGGGCATCCTGGCCGTCGCCTACGGATTCCTCGCCCTCTTCAACCCCGCCGCTGCACTCACGGGCCTGCTGTGGGCGCTGGGCGCGCTGCTCATCGTCATCGGCGTGGCCGTCATGATGCTGGGCTGGCGCATCGGGAAGATGGCGATCCACACCCCGGGCGCCGGCGGACCGGGCATGCCCGGGATGCCAGGGTTCGGCGGTCCCGGGGTAGGCGGCCCGGGTCGGAGCGGCACCGGGGGCTCCGGTCGCGGTGGGCGCGACGACGACGTCATCCCTGGCGAAGAGGTCTGAGCCTCGGTCCGCTTGTGTCGGGCCGACCCAGCTCGGTCCCGCCCGCAGGCCCTCATCGCAGACGTGCGGTGAGGGCCTGCGCTGTTCGGTGGACAGGCTGAACATGCACCGGCGCGGCTGCAGCGGCAGTCGCTCCGACCTCGGGGGCGGTACCAGGTGCTGTCCCTGCCGCCTTGTTGGCCACGCTCACACCGATCGCCGCGATCGGCCTCTCCAGCACGTCGAATACCGGAACCGCGATGGTGCGGCCGCCCGGGGTGACCTCGCCGTCCTCCTCCGCGTACCCGCGTCGGCGGGTCAGAGACAGCTCGGCGCTCAGCTGCGAGAACGTCCGCGGTCCCCGCCCCGTCCGGTTGACGAACTCGGTCTCGCCCTGCAGAGCCGCCAGCAGCTCGGGCTTCGGCAGATGCGCCATGATCGCGCGCCCCGTGGCTGTCAGGTAGCCGGGCAGTCGCACACCGGCCGCGGTGATGAGTGCCAAAGACTTCGGCGAGCTCTCCTTCAGCAGGTACACCGTCTCCCACCCTCGCAGGACTGCCAGCTGTGCCGTGCCGCCGGTCTCCTCCGCGAGCTGCCGCACCAGCGGAGCCGCGAGGTTCTGCAGCGGGTTCGTCCGCAGATACGAGGCCCCCAGCTCGTGGACGCCCGGGCCCAGCACGTAGCCGGATTCGACTCGGTGGACCATGCCGAGCTCCTCGAGCACACCCAGCAGGTCGTACACCGTCGACCGCGGCAGATCGAGCAACCGCACGAGCGTCCCGGCGCTCACCGCGCGGTTCGAGGCGGACAGCTGGCGCAGGATGGCGACGCTGCGGCGCAGTGCCGGAACCTCGGCGCTCATGACGGGGACTCCGTTGCGTCAGGCACCTCAGCAGCGGTCTGCCGCGTGTGTGCTGCGGACGCGTCGAGCCCCAGCGCGGCGTATGCGTCGCGGTAGAGCGCGCCGATGTCGCCCAGCGTCGTGTGCCTGCCGTCGCGCACCCGTACTCGCCCGGCTGTGACGACCGTATGCACGTCCGCCGAGCTCCCCGCCAGCACCACCTGCTCCCCCACCGACCCGTACGTCCGAGGGCTCGCCGGGTCCACCGCGAAGAGGTCGCACACGCGGCCCACCTCGAACGACCCTGCTGGAAGATCCAGGCTGCGGGCGCCTCCGGTCGTCATCGCTTCGATCAGCTGGGTCGGGGTGAACCGTCCGCGCTGCCCGGAGCGCAGCCGTTCACCCGCTTCCAGTCCCTGCAGCTCCCGCAGCGCGTCGAGCACAACGTGCTGGTCGGAGCCCAGGGCGATCGTCGCGCCCGCATGCGCGAGGTCGAGCGCCGGCCCGATCCCGTCGGCCAGATCCGCCTCCGTGGAGGGACACATGACGATCGTCGTGCCCGCTGCACCCAGCGCCGCGATGTCCGCCTCCGTCAGGTGCGTGGCGTGCACGGGTGACAGCGCGGGGCCCAGGACACCCGCGTCTTCGAGCACCCCTGTGGGCGTGCGGCCGTAGGAGGCCAGGCACGCGTCGTTCTCTGCGGGCTGCTCGGAGACATGGATGTGCACGGGACCGCCGAGTTCCTGGAAGCGCGCGATGTCCGCCGCGGGTACCGCTCGAACGGAGTGGATCGCGGCCCCCAGGGTGACGAGGCGGGCGGATGCCGCCTCGGCGGGCGCCCCTGCAGCCGGCTCCACCGCGGCGGTCTCTCCCTCTCCCTCTCCCGTGACGCACCGGTTACCGGCACGGAACACCGCGCCGTGAACCGGCGCCTCGGACCGTTCACCGGCGTCTGGGCGCTCCGCCGGGTTCGGTTCGTCCGCGAGGGACGGGCCAGTGGTTCGAGGGACACCCGCAGACACCCGTCCGTCAGACCGGCGGCCCGTCCCTCGCGGTGAGGGGGCCCGCACGGAGGGGGCCCGCACGGAGGAATCGCGCGCCTCGAGAGTCCGGGCGAGGTCCGCGTGCCTGCGGAGGTAGCCGTCGATGTCCCCGTCGCCGAACCGCGCCTGCTCCTCCGAGAGCTCCTCCCCGATCGCCCCGGTCAGATAGCAGGTGTCCAGGAGGCGCATGCGAATGCCGACGTCCTCCGCGGCCGCCGCGAGCGCCAGCTCCATCGCGTGCGTTCCCGCAGCATGCTCGGAACCTCCCGCTCCCCGCCCGTACGGTTCGCCGCCTGGCGCGTGGTGGACGTAGTGGAACTCGCCCACACTGGTCCACCCGCCGGCGAGCATCTCTGCGAACACTGCCCGCGCCACCACCCGACACGACTCCGGGGTGAGTCTCCGCGCCACGTCGTACATGACCTCGCGCCACGTCCAGAAAGTCCCGCCGTCCGCGTGGGTGCGGCCCCGCAGCATGCGGTGGAACGCGTGCGAGTGCGCGTTCACCCCACCGGGGAACACGATCCCGGACAGCTGCTGGACACCGTCGGCCGGGAGCTCGGCGGCGGTGACCCCGACCCGCACCTCTGTGAGGAGACCTGCGTCGTCCGTCCGCAGGAGCACACCGTCGCGCACAGCACCGTCCACCCAGGCGCGCTCGCACCAGAAGGCCGAGGCCCCGACTGGCCCCGGTTCTCGGGCAGGCGCCGAGGCATCCCCCAGTGCCGAGGTCTCCGGCCGTGCCGCGGTCACGACCGGTCCTCGACTCCCACTCCCTCCGCTCCCGACTCCTCCACTCCCAGCTCCATCGCCAGGGCATCGGCGAGTGCCCGCACGCCTGCGCGGGCGTCATCGTCCTCGCAGGCCTCCTCCGCCGCGTGGGACACGCCGGTGGGGTTGCGGACGAACAGCATGGCGGACGGCACGTGCGCGGCGAGGATGCCCGCGTCGTGGCCCGCACCCGTCGACTGCGCGGGCGCTTCCGGCAGCAGCGCCGACAGCCGCTGAGTGAGGTCGGTGTGGAAGTGGGTCGTCGGCGAGTACGACTCCTGGTCAACGGTGAGTGTGACCTCCTGGCCCCGGTATCCGGCACCCGAGGCCCGGTCACGGGCCCGCGCGGCGATCTCCTTCAGCACCTCCTGGACAACCTCGTCATCGGGGTGGCGGATGTCGAGCCACACGTCCATCGCGGAGGCGATGACGTTCGTGCCGCCGGGGTGCACCCGCATGCGGCCGACCGTCGCGACCGCACCGTCGAAGCGGCCTACGATCGTCGGGATGTCTCCGATGATGCGTGCCGCCGCGACGACCGGGTCCGCGCGGCGCGCCATGGGGGTCGTGCCCGCGTGGTTGCCCTGTCCCTCGAAGCGGATGTGCCAGCGGCCGTGACCCAGGATCGACGACCCCACCGCGACCGGCTGATCCGTGTTGATCAGTCCCACGCTCTGCTCGACGTGCAGCTCGAGGAACGAACCGATGCGACTCAACCGCTCGTCGTCCCTGCCCACCCGCTCCGGGTCCAGGCCGTGGCGGGTGAGGACCTCTGCGAACGTGTCGCCGCGGTCGTCGGTCATCGCAAGCGCGCGCTTCGGCCCGACCGCACCCGTGAGCAGGCGCGACCCCAGGCATGAGATGCCGAACCGGGATCCCTCCTCTTCTGGGAACACCGCGATCGCGAGTGGTCTGCGAGCGCGTGCGAGCCTGCCCGACTCACGGAGCTCGTCGATCGCCGCAAGCGCCGAGGCCACACCCAGCGGCCCGTCGAACTCACCACCGCCTGGCACCGAGTCCAGGTGCGAGCCGGTCACGACCGCGTTCTCACCCGGCGGGGTCGCCCAGGCCCACGTGATGCCGTTGTGGTCGACCTCCACGTCGAGGCCGCGGGACTCTGCCTCCGCAATGAACCATTCGCGCAGATCGCGCTCCACGCGACTGAAGCCGGGACGCAGGTAGCCGGGACCTCGCGGGTCGCGGCCGGTGTCCTTGATCTGTGCCAGCAGGGAGACGACGTCCGTCATGGTGATCCTCCTCCAGTGCGGTGAAGCGGGTGTGCGGGTCAGTGGGAGCGTGGGGCGATGGGCCTCAGGGTGCAGGGGCAGCGGATGGGTCAGTGGCAGTGCGCGCTGCGCGGGCAACGGCCTCGGGCGCGGCGAACTCGGGAAGGACGCGCACGAGGTGGGCCGCGGAGTCCGCGGCGGCGAGGATCTCACCGGAGCGGACCAGGGCGATCGTCGCCTCGAGCTCCGGGGAGAGGAAGCGATCTGGGCCCGGCCCGGGGACGGTGGGCCGCAGGCGCTCGAGCACAGCGGTGGAGACGGGGGACGGAGCGGCGTCGCGCAGCTCCACTCCGCGGGAGGCCGCGTAGAGCTCGATCCCGACGACGTTCGCGAACGCGTCGACGGAGCGGCGCAGCTTGCGGGCCGCGGCCCACCCCATGGACACGTGGTCCTCCTGCATCGCCGACGAGGGGATGGAGTCGACGCTCGAGGGTGCCGCGAGGCGCTTCATCTCCGAGACGGCGCCGGCCTGCGTGTAGTGGGCGATCATGAGACCGGAGTCCACACCGGGGTCGTCCGCGAGGAACGGGTTGAGGTCCTGGTTGCGGGACGTGTCCATGAAGCGGTCGGTGCGGCGCTCCGCCATCGAGGCGACGTCGGCCAGCACGATCGCCAGGAAATCGAGTGCGTAGGCCAGCGGTGCGCCGTGGAAGTTCCCGTTGGAGGACACGGTTCCGTCGGGCAGGACGACGGGGTTGTCGATCGCGGCGCGCAGTTCGCGGGAGGCCGTCTGCGCGGCGAAGGACACCGCATCACGAGCCGCTCCGTTGACCTGCGGGGCGCAGCGCAGGGAGTAGGCGTCCTGGACGAGGTGCGTCGAGTCGCGGTGGCTCGCGACGATGCCGGAGTCGGTGAGCGTCGTGAGCATGTTCGCTGCGGCCTCAGCCTGGCCCGGATGGGGACGCAGCGGGTGGTGGAGATCCGGCTGGAAGACGCGGTCCGTGCCGAGCAGTCCCTCAACACTCATGGCGGCGGTGACGTCAACGGTCGTGAGGAGGACGTCGATGTCGTGGAGGGCGAGAATCAGCATGCCGAGCATCCCGTCGGTGCCGTTGACCAGTGCGAGGCCCTCCTTCTCGCGCAGTTCGACGGGAGCGATCCCGGCCTCGGCGAGAGCTTCGGCGGCCTGGACAGGTGCAGTGGGGGTGCCGTCGTCGGCCAGCGGTCCGTGGACCTCTCCCTCACCCATGAGGACCAGCGCGCAGGCGGACAGGGGCGCGAGGTCCCCCGAGCAGCCCAGCGACCCGTACTCGTGGACCACGGGGGTGATGCCCGCATTGAGCAGAGCGACGTAGGACTCGAACGTCTCCGTGCGCACACCCGTGCGACCGGTCGCGAGCGTGCGGGCGCGCAGGAGCATGAGGGCGCGGACGACCTCGGGCTCGACGGATGCGCCCACGCCGGCGGCATGCGAGCGGATGAGCGACTTCTGCAGCTGCGTGCGCAGGTCGTGCGGGATGTGGCGCTGTGCGAGCGCGCCGAACCCGGTGGAGACGCCGTAGACCGGGCGGTCCGCGGTGGCGAGAGCGTCGACCGCATCCCGGGCCTTCGCGACGGCGTCCCGCACCGCCTTCGGGATCGTGACCCGTGCGCCGTAGCGCGCGACGGCGACGACGTCCGCGAAGCTCAGCGCGTCGGGGTCGAGCGCGACGGATGCCGGGGCCGAGGCGCCTGCCGGGTCGTGGGAGGTGGGCCCGTGGGAGGTGGTCCGGTCGTGGGCTCGGGCCACAGAACGGTCGGCTCGGGTGCGGTCGGTGGGGGTGTCGGTCATGGGGCCTCCTTGCTGCGGGACGGAACGGTGGTCGTCGGCCGGGGCCGACGGGATGCCCTCAGGTCCATCGTCGCCCATGTGGACGCGGAACGGGAGGGGTACGGACGAGGTCGTGCGACGGGGTGTCACGGTGGAGTCGTGCGGCGCAGTCAGCGCGGCGGGGTCAGTGCGCTTCTTCACCTGCGACGAAGACGCGCTGCACGAGCGGAACCCCCGGCCGGTACATCAGCTGCACGTAGGACGGCGCGTCGAGGATCGCGAAGTCTGCGCGGGCGCCCGGGGCCAGGTGGCCGACGTCCGTGCGGCGGAGCGCGCGGGCGCCTCCCGCCGTGGCCGCGTGGAGCGCCTGTGCGGGGGTGAAGTGCATGTCGCGGACGGCGACGGCGAGGCAGAACGGCATGGAGTTCGTGAAGCTCGACCCGGGGTTGCAGTCGGTGGCCAGTGCCAGGTGCACGCCGGCCGCGACGAAGCGGCGGGCGTCCGGGTAGACCGCTCTGGTGGAGAATTCCGCGCCGGGCAGCAGGGTGGCGACGGTGCCGGCGTCGGCGAGTGCGGCGAGGTCCTCGTCCGTCGCGTGCGTCGCGTGGTCGGCGGAGGCGCAGCCGGTCCGGGCGGCGAACTGCAGTCCGTCACCGTGGTCGAGCTGGTTCGCGTGGACGCGCGGCAGGAGGCCCGCGGTCTTCCCGGCGGTGAGGATGCGCTCCGTCTGCTTAAGCGTGAAGGCCCCGCGGTCGCAGAAGACGTCGATCCACTTCGCCGCGTCTGCCCGCGGAATGATCTCCTCGACGATGAGGTCGACGTACCCGTCCGGGTCGTCCTCGTATTCGGGCGGGAAGATGTGGGCGGCGAGCAGAGTGGCCTCGCTGGTGTGGCGGGCGATGATCTCCAGGCCGCGCAGCTCGTCGGAGACCGTGAGCCCGTAGCCGGTCTTGATCTCCAGTGTGGTCGTGCCCTGGCGCCGCGCCTGGTCGACGAGGTGGACGAGGTTCGCTTCGAGCTGTGCGTCGGTGGCTGCACGCGTGGCGTTCATCGTCGTGCGGATGCCGCCGGCGGAGTAGGACTGTCCGGACATCCGGGCGGCGAACTCCTCCGTCCTGTCGCCGGCGAAGACGAGGTGGTTGTGGCTGTCGACGAAGCCGGGGATGACGGAACGGCCCGCGACGTCGACGGCGAGGTCGTCCGAGGAGGCGGACGGGGCATCGGCGGCGGGGCCCGCGAAGGCGACGTGGCCGTCCTCGACAACGAGGACGGCGTCGTGCACGACGCCCAGCCGGTCACCGGGGTCCGCATGGTGCGCGTGGGCGGGGTCGTTCGTGACCAGCTCTGCGATGCCGGTGATGCGGGTGCTCATCGTGGCTCCTCCTGGCTGCGTGCGGGGCGGTTGGGCGGGGCGGTGCACGGCGGCGGGCGCGATCGCCGACGTGATGTGAAGCCAGTATGCGCGCGTAGGAGCCGGCTGGAACGGGATCTGAGGAAAGCGCTGTCCGATATTTCGGACGAGACGTCGCGTCGTTCCGTCGGCTTCGCCCTCAACGCTCCACACCCAGACCCTTCGCGTGCGCTCCACACTCAGCACCCTCCAGCTTCACTTTCGGGTAACCCTCAGGAAACTCCGCCCCCATAGCGTCGTGCGGGCACAGCCCCACTTCCGTGAAGGACCCCCATGAAGCATCTGACCAGGTTGTTCGCCGCCACGGCAGCACTCACACTCCTGAGCCCGGCGGCCGCCACCTCCGCCTTCGCCTCACCGTCCGATACCGTCTCCCCGACGAACCTGCTGGTGAGCGGCGAGGCCGAGTGGAGCTACCTGGACGACGACACGGACCCCGCCGACGGCCTGCCCGAGCGCACAGACTGGACCGACGCGTCCTTCGACGACTCAGCATGGGAGTCCGCTACCGGGTCGTTCGGTGCACTCCGCGGCGAACTCGACGAGCTCAACGGCGGCTTCACTCCGGACAACCTGCTCCAGCAGTACAAGGACGGCGAGGGCGCGCCGAATACTGAGGCCTTCTTCTTCCGCACGAACATCACGGTCGAAGCCGAGGACCTGGAGGACGCCGGCCAGCTCGCCGGGGCCCTGCAGTACGACGACGCGGCGACCGTCTACGTCAACGGCGAGCGCGTCGCAGGCTTCGACGATGACGGTATCGACTACCCGTCCGAGGGCGAGCGCCGGAACATGCAGTACGGCGGGTCGAACCGGTCCGCTCCGCAGGAAGGCACCTTCGCGATCGACCCGGAGGTCCTGGAGCCCGGTGAGAACACGATCGCCGTCCAGCTGCACCAGGGCCGGGCCACGAGCTCCGACCTGTACTTCGATTTCAAGGACCTCGCGCTCGAACCGGAGCCGGGGAAGGTCGGCCAGTCGTCGATCCTCCTGGGTGTGGGATCGGATCAGTCCGAGCGGAACCTGTCTTGGTTCACCGATTCCGGCGTCGACGAGTCCGTCCAGATCGCTGCGGGGCAGCACGAGACCCTGCCGGGCAACGCGCAGACCTTCGAGCAGACGGAGCGCGGCACCGCCGACGACGGCGCGAACGACTACGTGCACTCCACCGTGACCGGCCTTGAGCCCAGTACCTGGTACTCGTACCGCGTGGGCAGTGAGGAGGGCGGCTGGTCCGACGTCCAGCAGTTCCAGAACCACGACGCAGACCTCGAGCACGAGTTCACGTTCATCGGCGATGCGCAGATCGGTTCCTCGGGCAACATCGAGAGCGACGGCGACGGCTGGCAGACCACGCTCGACCGCACGAATGAGATGTTCCCCGACTCGCACTTCCTCCTGTCCGCCGGCGATCAGATCGAGACGGGCTCCGGCAATCCGGACGAGTACCAGGCCTACCTCGAGCCGGAGCAGATGCGCACGCAGACGTCGGCGCAGACGCTGGGCAACCACGACTACGACGGCAACCAGCCGCAGGCGCTGTTCGGCCAGCACTTCAACCTGCCCAACCAGTGGGAGGGCGACCCCACCGGCGGCAACTACTGGTTCACGCAGAACGACGTCCTGCACCTCAACATCTCGACGGAGAACCGCGACTTCGAGTCGCACCGCGAGTTCATCGAGCAGACGATCGCGGAGCAGGGTGACGAGACCAGCTGGACGATCCTCACCTTCCACCGCTCGATCTACAGCGCCGGCATCCACGCGCACACGGACGGGCGGGAGATCCGCGAGGAGTTCGCGCCGGTCCTCGCGGATATCGAGGGCATCGACATGGTGCTCGCCGGTCACGACCACACGTACGCGCGCACGCACCTGATGGACGGCACGGAGGTGTCCAGCGAGGAGACGACGCAGGCGCCGGAGGGCCATGACCAGGTCCATCCTGAGGGCAACGAGCTGATGTACATCACTGCGAACTCGTCGTCCGGCAGCAAGTACTACAACCTGGTGCCGGAGTCGACAACCCCGTGGACCGCGGTGCGCGACCAGTCCCGCACACCCACGACGGCCAATGTCGAGGTGGGCGAGTGCTCGATCACGACGACGTCCGTGCGTGTGGACAACGGCGAGCAGATCGACAAGGTCGAGCTGGTCAAGGACAAGACCGGTCCGGAGATCGAGACCCCGGGTGACACGGAGCTGACGGTGGGAGACGATTTCGATCCGATGGACGGAGTCGAGGCGTCCGACGAGTGCGGCGAGCTGACGGACGAGGGCATCACGGTCGACGGAAGCGTCGACACTGCCACGGCCGGCACGTACGACCTCACGTACAGCGCGACGGACACCGCCGGGAACGAGGGCACTGCGACCCGCACCATCACCGTCGCCGAGGCCCCCTCGCCGGAGCCGACCGAGGATCCGACACAGGACCCGACGGACGAGCCGTCCGACGAGCCGTCCGACGACCCGTCGGACGATCCGACGGACGGACCGTCGGATGACCCGACGGATCAGCCGACCGGTGAGCCCACGGATCAGCCCACCGACGGGCCGATCGACGACCCCTCGGACGACCCGAGCGACGATTCCGACGAGGGCCGTGACGACGATGGCCAGGATGACGGCCAGGGCGACGGCGGTCAGGACGACGAGGGTCAGGGCGATGACGGAGACGACGCCCCGCAGGGCGGCGAGGACGACCGCAACGACGGCGGAGACCTGCCGCGGACCGGCGCGACCCTTGCGGGCCTCGGCGCGGGTGTGACCCTGCTGGGTGCAGGCATCGCAGCGCTCGTCGCCTCGCGTCGCAGGAAGGCGTGACGCCGAGCTGAGAGCCAGCCGGGCTACCGGCCGGACAACCAGCCGGGCGACCAGCCGGGCGACCATCCGGGCGACCATCCGGGCGGGGCCCACCGACTCGTGTCGGTGGGCCCCGCCTCGTCATGGGTGCGAACGCTCCGGTCGCCCGCGCGCGGCAGGTCCGTTCCCCAGACGTTCGCGTGACGTTGCGGAACTGACACACGGAAACAGTGCGGGCCGGGGGTCAGCGCATCGTACGCTTATGCCATGAACAAGTCCTACCTCGTCACCTGGGCCCTCGCACAGTTCCTGGGCACCCTCGGCATCGACCGCTTCTACCTGGGCAAGATCGGCACCGGCATCCTCAAGCTCATCACCGCCGGCGGATTCGGGATCTGGGCCCTCATCGACCTCATCATGGTCCTCACCGGCAACACGCGGGACAAGAACGGCCAGCCGCTCGAGGGCTTCGAGCAGCACAAGAAGGTCACCCGCATCGTCACGATCGCCCTTCTCGTCCTCGGACTGCTGTCCGGCGGCTGCTCCGCGATGCTGACCGCAGGGAACGTCACTGAGATGATGTGACACCGACCGGCCCCGAGCCGCACACAGAAGAACCGCCTCCGCGTCCTCACGCGGGGGCGGTTCTTCTGTGTGCTCCGTCCCATAACGCTCGAAGCGACGGTTCCATGCGAGCGCCGCCTGTCATCGGGGCTAGGGTATACCGCGCCGTGAATAGCGAAACGGCTCTGACCGTCCGCCCAGCCCTGCAGCGCCTTCAGCCTCCTGACCTGAGCGGACACCCCCTAATCAGCAGGCAGAAGGAATCATGGACCGTCTCGACGGCAGTACTCCCAGCGACCCCCCTCAACGTCCGTCGGATGTCCCTCCGGCCGAACGGACACGCCCCGTCGGCGCGGTGTTCTGGGGAGCACTCGCCATCATCGCCTTCTTCGTCGTCTGGGCATGGATCTCCGCCACCTCGCTCAACGATGCGATGACGTCCGCGATGAACGCGGCTGCGGGCAGCGTGGGCTGGCTGTACCTCCTCGTCCCACTGGGCTGCATCGGCCTGCTGATCTACCTGGCGCTCAGCCGCTACGGCACGATCCGCCTGGGATCCGACGAAGCGCGCCCGGAGTACAGCACCTGGGCATGGCTCGCGATGATCCTCTCCGCCGTGATGGGGGTCGGCCTCATCAGCTACGCGGTCGCAGAGCCCATCTCCCACTTCGCCGCTCCCCCGCACGGACGCGCGGAGGCGGGCACGATCGACGCGGCCGTCACCGCGATGCAGTTCTCCTACTTCGACTGGGGCCCCCACGCGTGGGGCGTGTTCGGCGTGTTCGGACTCGCCATCGCGTACTCCACCCACCGGCGGAAGCGCCCCGGCCTCGTCTCGCCGATGCTCCGTCCGGTCTTCGGGGACCGCGTCGACGGGTGGCTGGGCAAGGTCATCGACATCTTCGCCGTCATCGCCACCCTCTTCGGCACGACGACGTCGCTGGGCCTCGGCGCAGCCCAGATCGCGGAAGGTCTGGATGGTGTGTTCGGCATCCCGTCAACGATGGTCGGACAGATCGTCATCATCGCCGTCATCACCGTGCTCTTCACGCTGTCCGCCCTGTCCGGCGTGCACCGCGGCATCAAGTACCTCAGCCAGACCACGATGCTGCTGTCCGCCGGGCTGGGCGTCTACGTCCTGATCGTCGGTCCCACGAACTTCATCTCCAACCTGTTCTTCCGGTCGGTGGGCCAGTACCTGAGCGAGTTCTTCGCCGTCAGCCTCATCACGCCCACCAGCGCGGAGGACGTCGAGTGGATGCAGTGGTGGACCTTCTTCATGATGGCCTGGTGGCTGAGCTGGGGCGCGTTCGTCGGAGTCTTCCTCGCGAAGATCTCCCAGGGCCGCACGGTCCGCGGCTTCGTCGCAGGAGTGGTCGGGATCCCGAGTCTCGTCTTCTTCCTCTGGTTCACGATCTTCGGCGGCACGGCCATCAGCCTCGACATGAACGGCGCCGGTGACATCGGAACGGCAGCGGCCGCGGACATCAACTCCGCGTTCTTCGCCATGCTCGAGCACCTTCCGCTCGTGACGGTCACCTCGATCATCGCGATCGTCCTCGTCGTCATGTACTTCGTGTCCGGCGCCGACGCGAACACGTTCGTCCTCAGCATGATGTCCTCGCAGGGCTCCCTGCACCCGCGCCGCGCGATCCTGCTCGTCTGGGGACTCGTCACCGGACTGACGGCCGTCGTGCTCCTGCTGGTCGGAGGCCTCGCAGCACTCCAGCAGGCCGCGATGCTCTCTGCCCTGCCGTTCACGCTGATCGTGGCGCTGCTCGGCATCTCACTCGTGATCGAGCTGCGGGGCGACGCGGAATTCAACGCGTCCCAGCGGAGTCAGACCACCGTCGAATCCGGATCGCGCTGATCCAGCGTCACGTCGCTCGGCACCCAGACGCCGCGCTCGTGCGCGACCTCGTGCGCACGGTCGTAGCCGGCGTCCACGTGCCGCAGCACGCCCATGCCGGGATCGTTCGTCAGCAGGCGCTCCAGCTTCTGCGCGGCCAGGTCCGTCCCGTCGGCCACAGAGACCTGGCCGGCGTGGATGGACCTGCCCATGCCGACTCCGCCGCCGTGGTGCAGCGACACCCACGTCGCCCCCGATGAGGTGTTGACCAGCGCATTGAGCAGCGGCCAGTCCGCCACCGCGTCGCTGCCGTCGGCCATCTCCTCCGTCTCCCGGTAGGGCGAGGCGACTGATCCGGAGTCCAGATGATCGCGTCCGATGACGATTGGGGCGGACACCTTCCCCTCCGCGACCAGGCGGTTGAAGAGGAGACCCGCCTGATGCCTCTCCTTGTAGCCCAGCCAGCAGATGCGGGCCGGCAGCCCCTCGAACTCGACGAACTCGTTCGCCGCATCGAGCCACGTGTGCAGGTGCTCGTTGTCCGGGAACAGATCCTTGAGGGCCGCGTCCGTCACGGCGATGTCCTGCGGGTCCCCGGACAGCGCCACCCAGCGGAAGGGGCCCATCCCCTCGCAGAACAGCGGGCGGATGTAGGCGGGAACGAAGCCGGGGAACGCGAACGCACGGTCGTAGCCGGCCGTGCGGGCTTCATCGCGGATCGAGTTGCCGTAGTCGAACACCTCTGCACCGCGGTCCTGGAACTCGACCATCGCACGGACGTGACCCGCCATGGACTCCTGCGCCCGCAGGGTGAACTTCTCCGGATCCTGTGCCGCTTCCTCGTGCCAGTCGTCCAGGCTCACGCCCACCGGCAGGTAGGACAGGGGGTCGTGCGCGGACGTCTGGTCGGTGACGATGTCCACCTGCGCGGACTCGGGCCGGTCCAGCAGGGTGGGCAGCACCTCGGCGGCGTTGCCCACGAGTCCCACGGACAGCGGACGCCTCTCCGCCTTCGCGGCCAGCACCTTCGCGAGTGCCGTGTCCAGGTCCGTCTCGACCTCGTCGAGGTAGCGCTTGGACCGGCGCCGGCGCAGGCACGCTTCGTTCACATCGATGATGAGGCACGCGCCGCCGTTGAGGGTGACGGACAGCGGCTGCGCACCGCCCATCCCGCCGCAGCCCGCGGTGACGGTCAGTGTGCCGGCGAGCGTCCCGCCGAACCGCTTGTCCGCGACCGCGCCGAACGTCTCGTAGGTGCCCTGCAGGATCCCCTGCGTCGCGATGTAGATCCAGGACCCGGCGGTCATCTGGCCGTACATCATGAGGCCCTCCGCCTCGAGCTTGCGGAAGTGTTCCCAGTTCGCCCAGTCGCCCACGAGATTTGAGTTGGCCAGCAGGACGCGCGGTGCCCACTCGTGGGTGCGCAGGACGCCGACGGGCTTACCGGACTGTACGAGGAGGGTCTCGTCGTCCTCGAGTTCGTCGAGGGTGCGGACGATCGCGTCGTAGGCCTCCCACGACCGTGCGGCGCGGCCCGTGCCTCCGTAGACGACGAGGTCCTCGGGACGCTCAGCGACCTCGGGGTCGAGGTTGTTCATGAGCATCCGCTTGGGCGCCTCGGTCTGCCAGGACTTGGCGGTGATCTCCGTGCCGCGTGGGGCGCGGATCGTGCGGGAGGGGTCGTGGGTGGTGCGGGTGGGAGTGGTGCTGGTGGTGCGGGGGCGGAGCGCAGAGTTGGTCGGCTGTGACATGGGAACTCCTCCGGTGCGGACGGCGGCGAACAGGATCGGATCCGTTGCTCACCATCGTGAGGCCCGCAGCCTCGGCGGAGAAGGGGTCAGGGCGCACCTGCCGTCCGAGATCTCGGACTTTGTGGCGAGAGCCTCAGACCTCGGTGGCCAGCTCCTGCTGCAGCTTCGCCGGGTCGGCCTCGGCGTCGGGCTTCGTGAGCAGGGAGACCACTATGAAGGCGATGAGCGACGCTGCGCCCCCGACCACGACCTCCGGGACGGCTCCGTAGTCGACGAGGCCGAACACGCCGGCGAGCCCGCCCACAGACCCCGCGATGATCGCGGCGAGGGCTCCCACGCGAGTGGCCCGCCGCCAGAGCAGACCGCCGATCACGGGCACGAAGACTCCGGAGGCATACATCGTGTAGGCGAGGGAGAGGACAGTGATGATCCCGGGCACGCTGAGTGCGAACACCAGCGCGCCCACACCCAGGATGAGGGTCCAGACGCGGGCGACGGCGAGAGTCCGCGGACTGTTGTCCTCCGGGTCGCGCCCCATGATCTCGCGGTAGAAGTCGTTGGTGATGTGCGTGCTGCCGGCGATCAGCAGCGAATCCGCCGTGGACATGACGGCCGCCAGGATCGCGGCGACGATGACGGCGGCGACGCCGATGGGAAGTACCTCGGAGATGAGGGTCGGCAGGGCCGACGACGAGTGCTCCAGGTCTCCGAACAGCGCACGCGCGCTCATGCCGCCGATGACCGGGAAGATCGCGAAGACCAGGAGGAGCAGGCCGGCGGAGATCGCGGAGATCCGCGCGACGGCCGCACTGCGCGCGGAGAAGAGGCGCTGGTAGAAGTCCTGACCGATGAGGTCGTACATGATCACCGGAGTGATGATGCCGAGCATCGCCATGACGCCCATGCCGACCGGGGAGAAGTAGTCGGCGCTCACGATGTCTCCGCTGGTCTCCGCGAACGTCCGCAGCCCGTCGAGTCCGCCTGCCGCACGCAGACCGGCGATCGCGGCGATGGGCACTCCGATGACGACGATGATGACCTGCACGGCGTCAGTGAGCGCCACGCCCCACATTCCCGCGAAGACCGTGTAGGCGATGAACAGCAGCACTGCGACGATGGCGCCGATCGTCGGATCGATGCCCAGGATGGCCAAGGCTCCGCCGGCGGCGTTGACCTGGGCGGCCACGATGCCGGTCACGGCGATGATGGAGAGGCCCGAGGCCAGACCGCGCACCATCTTCGAGTTGTAGCGAAGCGCGAGGTAGTCGGTGATGGTCCGCAGGGAGAGACTCCGCAGCCTCTCCGCTGACAGCACGCCCAGCAGGATGAGGCCCAGTGCGGTGCCGACGCTGTACGCGACGCCGCTGACGCCGTAGACGTAGCTGTCCTCGCTCACTCCCATGACCGCGCCGCCGCCGATGTGGGTGGCGGTCAGGCCCGCGATCACCATGAAGGGACCGAGCTTGCGGCCCGCCAGCATGAAGTCGTCCGAGCCCTTGATGAGCTTGGTCCCGGCGAGTCCGATCACCGCGACGATCCCCAGGTAGGCGGCGATGATGAGCATCATGATCGTCGTATCAGTCATTCCGATTCCCCGTTCAGCGTCCGTGAGTCGACGGCAGGGAAATGCACCCCTCCCCCGAGCCTCTCAGAGAGTACTGGGCCCCCCGGGACTCCGATGCACCGGGTGGGAGCCGGTGGGGCGACCGCGCGACGTTACCGCACGAGGGACCGCACGAAGTAACCGCACGTCGCCGCCGAGTGAGTACAACCTGGTCCACCGCAGCGCGTCCGGGGACCAGGTTGTACTCACTCGCGGGAGGGGGTGGTTAGCTGTCCCCCGCTCCCCTGCGAAGGTCGGGCTTACTCCCCCGTGAAGGTCGCGTCCCGCTTGTCGAGGAACGCCCCGATCGCCTCTGCGTGGTCCGGTGCGCTGTGGGCCAGCGGCTGCATCGCGGCGGACAGCTCCAGCAGCGACGACAGGTTCGACCCGTCCGACTCCTTCAGCAGCTTCTTCGCCATGCGCACGGCGTGCGGCGGGTTGACCGCGACGCGATCGGCCAGCGCACGCGCCTCCGACATGAGGTCCTCCGGCGCCACGACGCGGCTGACCAGACCCCACTCCAGCGCCGTCTTCGCGTCGACCCGGTCACCGGTGAGCGTCATCTCCGCAGCGCGCGCCGGCCCCACGAGGCGGGGCAGGAACCATGCGCCGCCGTCGCCGGGGATGATGCCGAGCTTCACGAAGGACTCCGCGAACCACGCCGTCTCCGACGCGATGCGCATGTCCGCCATCGCGGTGAGATCGCAGCCGGCGCCCACTGCCGGCCCGTTGACCGCGGCGATGAGCGGCACGTCGAGGCGCTGCAGCGCCAGCGGGATCTGCTGGATGCCGTAGCGGTAGCCGTTGCGCATCTGGTGCGGGTGCCCGCCGAACATGCCGGACTGGTCCCGCATCTTCTTCACGTCGCCGCCGGCGGAGAACGCCTTGCCCGCACCGGTGAGGATGACGACGCGGACCTCGGGGTTCGCATTCGCGGCATCGACCGCGTCGACGATCGCCGCGACCATGTCGTCGTCGGAGATCGGGTTGCGGCTGTCGGGGCGGTTCAGCGTCCACGTCTCCACGTGCCCGTCCAGCTCGACCAGCAGCGCGACGTCGTTCCCGCCGTCCTGCGGTGTCGTATCCTGCGATGTCTCTGTCATGGTGTGCTCCTCATTCGTCAGTGTGCTGCGTCGTGTGCGGACATCAGGTCCGGATACGAACCGGATCAGTCAGCGGGCGTCGGCACCCGCGGGCTCCCCCGCCGTGACGACGGTGCCGTCGTCCTCCAACCGGGCGATCCGCTGGTCGTCGAATCCGTGCCGCTCGAGGACCGCGCGCGTGTCGGCCCCCTTCGCCCGAGGTGCCCACCGGTACCCGGCAGGCGTCCGTCCCAGCTTCACCGGGTTGGCGATCCCGCGGTAGTCACCGTCCTCGAGCACCATGCCGCGGTGGCGAACCTGCGGATCGGCGAGAGCCTGCGACATCGTGTGGACCGGCCCACCGGGGACTCCGCGTGCCAGCAGGGACGCTCCGAGTGCCTCGCGCGCGAACCCTGCCAGGGCCTCGGCGAGTACGGCGCGCAGCTGAGGATAGTTCGTCACCCGGTCGCCGTTCGTGGCGAACCGGGGGTCGTCGACGAGCTCAGGCAGGCCGATCACCTCAGCGAACGAGCGGAACTGCCGGTCATTGCCGACGGCCAGGAAGAACTGCCCGTCGGCGACGTCGAACACGTCGTAGGGGGCGACGTTGCTGTGCGCGGATCCCATCCGCACAGGCTCGTCCCCGCCGTTGAGCAGGTTCGCCGAATGCGGGTGGAGCATCGCGATCGCCGAGTCCAGCAGAGCCGCATCGACGAGCTGTCCACGCCCTGACGTGTCACGCTCCCGCAGTGCCAGCAGGATCCCGGAGAACGACAGGTAGCCCGTCATCATGTCCACGATCGGCACGCCGACCCGGGTGGGCGGCCCGCCGGCCTCGCCGTTGATGCTCATCACAGCGCCATAGGCCTGCAGCACCGCGTCGTACCCGGGCGCTCCGCCCATCGGTCCGTCGGTTCCGAAGCCGGTGATCCGGCAGTGGATCAGCCGCGGATAGCGCTGCGCGATCGTATCGTCCGACAGTCCCCACTTCTCCAGGGTGCCTGCTTTGAAGTTCTCGATGACCACGTCTGCGTCCGCGAGCAGGCGGTCGAGCACCTCCATCCCGGCCTCGGTACGGAGGTCCAGCGCGATGTTGTGCTTGTTCCGGTTGAGCCCGGTGAAGTACGCACCGGTGCCGTCGGGCAGGAACGGCGGGCCCCAGGTGCGCGTGTCGTCGCCCGCGGGCGGCTCCACCTTGATGACCTCGGCACCGTGGTCCGCGAGCATCTGCCCGCACAGCGGTCCCGCGAGCACGCGCGACAGATCGACGACCGTCACTCCGTCCAAGGGGCGCGCCGCACCCTCGACCCCGTTCGGGTGGTCGGCCCCGCTCATGCCGTCACCAGCTCCCACAGGTCCGCGTCACCGTCGAGGACCAGCTCCTCGATCCGCGTCTCCCATTCCGCCGTGGAGCCGAACTCGCGGCGCCACCCCATGACGGGGCGCGTGCGCCGCTGCAGAGAGTGCTCGAGCGTCGTGCCGATCGCCCCGTGGATCTGGTGGGCGTTGCGCACGATCGTCTCCGCCGCTCCCCCGGCGCACGCCTTCGCGGCGGCGATGAAGAAGCGTGAGCGGGCGTCCTGCATGCCGTGCTCCGCGACGGTCAGCACCGCACGGTCCACGATGGTCCGCGTGAGTGCCGCCTCGCTCGCGACGTCCGTGACCAGCTGCTGCACGGCCTGGAACTTCCCGATCGGTCGGCCGAACTGCACGCGGGTCGTCACGTGCTCCACGCACAGCTGGGAGATCGCCTCGCCGGCTCCCGCCATCTGCACCGCGCGGCCCAGCGCCCCGCGGTACCGGAACTCGTCGGCGACCTCCGCGGAGACCTCGACCGCGCCGGCGACTCCCGTCGGCAGCACGACGACGGCCTGCGGCTCGCCGCTCACGGAGGTGCGCTCGTCGAACACGAGGTCGCTCGCCGCGATCTCGTAGACCTGCGGACGCTCGCCGCTCGAGTCGAGCACCACGACCGAGGCCGCAGCCGGCAGCCACGGCACCGTCACCGGACGGCCGGTCGCCACTGCCTCGGCGGCGGTGGAGATGGCCGGAGTGCTCCCGGCGGCATCGGCCGGCGAACCGGTCGGGGCCTCGGCAGAAGCGGGCGGCCCAGCCGCATCGCGCAGCCAGCCGGCCAGCAGATCGTGCTCGAGCAGGGGCAGCGGCACGCCCGCGGAGGCGGCCTCGCCGAGCACGGCGGCGGCCTCGAGCCAGCCGGCATCGCTGCCGCCGGAGTCCTCGGAGCCGGTGAGGCGGGCGAGCCCGGTCTCCTCGAGCGTCGCCCACACCTGGGCGTCGAGGGGGCGGGCGACGGTGTCCGCGAGTCGGTCCGCCGCGTCCGTGAAGATGTCGGCGGCGACTGTGCGGAGTTCGGCTGCGACCTCGGCCGCGTCGGTGATCTGTTCGTTCGTCATCGTGTGTTCCTCTCTCACCGCAGGCCCAGGCTGCGCGCGACCACGCCGCGGAGCACTTCGTTCGTCCCGCCGCGCAGGGTGAAGCCGGGACGCTGCGCGATCGCGGCGTCGACCAGGTCCTGCAGGCGGGGGTTGTCTGCGGCGACGTCGCCGACCAGCCGATCGACGGTCTCCGCGATGTCGCCTTCCTCAGTGGTGCCGAGCACCTTGACCAGCGCGGCGGCGGTGTCCGCGTTCTCGCCGGCCTGCAGGCTGGAGGCGACCGACAGCGACATGTGGTGCAGCGCGGTCACGCGCGCGACGTGGCGGCCCAGCGCTCCGCCTGTGGCGGGGAGGGCGGACGGCGCGGCCGAGGCGGTGGTCGCGGTCGAGGCGGTGGTCGCGGTCGAGGACAGCGAGCCGACCGTGGCCGCCCGGGCCGGCAGCGACGAGCCGCTGTCTGCGGGGCCTTGGCCTGCGGGAGCGTTCTCGAGGGGGGCCTGCGTACGCGCTGCGCGCAGGTGGTCGAAAGCCTCCTCGAGCAGGGCGAAGGTCGACAGGAAGCGCTCCGGGCCGCTGCGCTCGAAGGCGAGTTCGGATGTGACCTGGTGCCACCCCTCCCCCGGCTCGCCGAGCACGCGGTCGTCCGGGATGAAGACGTCGTCGAGGGTGACCTCGTTGAAGTGGTGGCCGCCGTTCATCGAGACGATCGGGTCGATGCTCACGCCGTCGGCGCGCAGATCGACGATGAACTGCGAGAGCCCCGCGTGGCGGTGGGCGGGGTCGAGCGGCTCCGTGCGGACGAGCGCGAAGAAGCCGTCCGCCACATGACCGCCGGACGTCCACGTCTTGCGGCCGGTGATGCGCCAGCCGCCCTCGACGCGGCGTCCCTTCGTCTGGACGCTCGCGAGGTCGGAGCCGGATTCGGGTTCGGACATGCCGATGCCGAAGCACAGGTCCCCGGAGGCGATCTTGGGCAGGAAGGCCTGCTTCTGCTCCTCCGTGCCGAACCGCAGCAGCGACGGGGCGATCTGGCGGTCCGCCACCCACTGCGCGGCGACGGGGGCACCCATGGCCAGCAGCTCCTCCGTCACCGCGAAGCGCTCGAGGAACGTCCGCCCGTGTCCGCCGTACTCCGTGGGGATCGTCATGCCGACCCAGCCGCGGGCGGCGAGCTTCTTCGTGAAGTCGTTGTCCCAGCGGGTCAGCCACGTGTCGACCCACGGGGTGAAGGTGCCGGCTGCGGCCTCCCGGCGGAGGAAGCTGCGGACCTCCAGTCTCAGTGCGCGGGTCTGCTCGTCCTCTGTGACGAGCTGCGGGACGAGTTGTCCGCCCATCCGGGTGTCACCTCAATCGTCGTCGGAGCCGCGGGACTGTCTGTGCACCGCGACTGACCTCACACATTAATACGTGATCCTGTACTCGTCTACTTAATTGCGGTGGACGATGGGACGAATCTACACTGTGGCGAAGACCGCTGACCCTCTGGAGACCCCGTGCACACTCCCCCCTCGCCCGACGGGGCGAAGCCGCGACCGCGCCACCGGATGATCGACCGGGTCGCGGAGATCCTCGACCTCGTGGCCAGGCGCCCTCATGGGGCGAGCCTCACGGAGCTGGCGCGGATCCTCGAAGCACCGCTGAGCTCTGTCCAGGGCCTGTCGAACGGCCTGGTCGCCACCGGGTACCTGGAGGAGCGCGACAGGCTCTACACGCTGGGGCCGGCCCCGCACTTCCTCACCCGGCTCGCGGGGACCCCGGATTCGGATGTCGTCACGCACGAGGATCTGGCGGAGATCTACGAGCAGACGGGCATGACGACCGTGCTGGGGATCATCGTGGGATCCGACCTCTACTACGTCGACCACGCCTCGACCAGCCCGACGTACGGCTATCTGGCGGAGAACTACGTGAAGCGGTCGCTGCTGCGCTGTTCGAGCGGCTGGGTGCTGCTCGCGGGCATGGAGCGGCGCGACCTGTGGGCGCGGCTGGGGGCGGCCAGGGAGCAGGATCAGCCGCTGGTGGAGCGCTTCCTCCAGGAGCTGCCGGCCATCGAACGCGACGGGTTCGTGGTGACACCGGATGTATCAGAGGTGGAGATCGAGGGGATCGCGACTGCGGTGCAGGTCGACGGCCGCACGGTCGCAGCGGTCGCCTGCATCGGCGACCACGCCGAGGTGCGGGACCGCGCGGACGTCATCGTCGACTTCCTGCGGGGCAAGCGGGAGCGGTGGGGCGCGGGGCGCTGAGGCGGGTGCGCTGAGGCGACGGGCCTGACTGACTGAGCCGAGGCCTCGGCGACGGGATCCCGGCTGGGGCGGAAGCGTCAGCGGCGGGAGAAGACCGCGACGAGGAAGTCGTCCGCCGCCGGCTTCAGATCCCACGTGCCCAATCGCAGGTCGAGGGTGAGCCCGGCCGCATCAGCATCCGCGAAGAACTCATCGAACGAGTACCCGCGACCCGCGCCGAACCCGCAGACGAAGCGGCTGTCCGGGTCCATGTGATCGGCGATGCGCTCGAGCACCAGGCGGCGCTCGTCCGACGCGACGAACGTCATGACGTTGCCCGCCATGACGACCAGGTCGAATCGGATGCGGTCGCCGTACGGCTGGCGCAGGTCCATCTGCCCCAGATCGACGGCCTGCCAGTCGGCGTCCGGATGATCCTCCTGCGCGACCTCGATGAGGTAGGGGTCCAGGTCGACTCCGACGACGGTGTGTCCACGCTGTGCGAGCCAGCCTCCCACCCGGCCGGTGCCGCAGCCCGCGTCGAGGATCCGTGCACCCCGTTCCGCCATCGCGTCGATGAGGCGGGCCTCGCCGTAGACGTCCTGGCCGGACGCCTCGATGCGCCGCCACCGGTCCGCGTAGTTCTTCGAGTGCTCCGGATTGCGTTCGAGCGCTTCGGTCCACAGGTTCCCGCGGCGCTCAGGCTGCGCGGCACCTCCGATGGTCAGTCCCGCCACGCGTCAGTCCCGATCGACCAGCAGGTACGAGGCACCCGCAGCGACAGCCGTGACCGACAGGACCGCCGGCCAGGGGCCGATCTTCTTGGCAAGCGGATGGGAGAGCCCGAAGCCCAGGACGTATGCGGCGGACAGCCCGACGGTCGTCCCCGCACCCCGCTTCTGCAGCCACGTGCGTCCCGCGTACGCCCCCGCGGCGGCCAGCACGGCGCCGCCCAGAGGACGGATCATCGTCTCCCGTGCCGTGAGGTAGCCGCCCAGCAGACCCAGTGCGACGACGGGTGCGGTCGAGACCTCGTGCGCGTCCTTGAAGATCGGTTCATTGCTCATGTCTCGGAGTCTACGCACGGGGTCTGACACACGCGCATGGCCGTCCTGTTACACGGCGGATCCGTCTAAGCAACGCGGACGTGTCAGACTTGTCACGACCCCACCTCGGGCGGGCCGCGCAGCATGCCGCGCGCACATCCGCGCAGCGGACCGCCCCCGCAGTCGAAGAGGAAGACCCCATGTCTCAACCGCCCTACGGAACCTCCGGTTCCGGTTCCGCCGACAACGGCGAGCCCCAGTACAACCCGAACACGGGACTGCCCCTGTCGTCCTACGGATCCCAGGACGACTACCGCGGCGACCAGAGCCAGTTCGCCGGACAGTACGGCGGCGGGCAGGACGGCGGCGGGCAGTACGCTTCGCAGCCCGGTCACTACGGCGAGGACGCCGGACAGTACGGCGGCGCTGCACCCTACGGCGCTCAGCCCGACCAGTACGGCGGACACTACGGCTCCCCTCCCGGCCAGTACGGCGCGGCTCCCGACCAGTTCTCGACCGCACAGTACGGATCCGAGCAGTACGGGGCCGGACAGTACGGGTCGGAACAGTCGGCTTTCGGCGGCTACGGCGCAGGCCCGGCACAGGGCGAATCGGACAAGTCCTTCGTCGTCACGTGGCTGCTCGGCTGGCTGCTGGGCACCCTCGGCGCGGATCGCTTCTACCTGGGCAAGATCGGCACTGCGATCGCCAAGCTCCTCACCGCGGGCGGTCTGGGAATCTGGGCACTCGTCGACCTCATCATGCACCTCGTCGGTGCGACGAGGGACAAAGAGGGACGCAGGCTCGCGGGCTACGACCGCCACAAGAAGAAGGCCTGGATCATCACGATCGGCGTGTGGCTGATCGGCATCGTGCTCAACATCATCCTCGTGATCGTCCTGACCATGACCGGCGCACTCTCCTTCACCGGCGGGACGACGCCCGGTTCGGATGACACGACGACGTCGGACTCCTCCGATGACAACGCGCAGGACGATCAGGCCGGAGGCGACGACGCCGGCGACGCACCGGACGACCAGCAGGCAGCCGGGGGCGCTGCCGCCGACTGGGCCGATTCCACCTACGGCACGTTCGAGCCCACCACGACGAGCGGCTCCGGCGAGGACGTCGTGGCGCTGCCGGAGGACGTCACCGCTGCCTACGTGACGGTCGAGGACGTGAGCGGCGACGGCGTGCGCACGTACGGCGTCGACGATGCGGGCGAGATGACGGGCTCACAGCTCGTGGCGCTGACGGACGGCGGCTCCGGATCCAACGTCATCGGGGTCGACGACTACGGCGACGCGACCGGCATCGAGGTCAGCGCGACAGGCGATTGGACCATCACCCTGGCCCCCATCTCCAGCGCGCCGGCGATGCCGGAGAGCGGCACGGGTCCCGGAGCCTTCCTCTACGAGGGACCGGGCGGCGAGGCGACGCTCAGCCACGACGGCGAGTCCAACTTCATCGGCCTCCAGTACACCGACAGCTCGACCAATCTCATCGTGAATGAGATCGGCGTCTGGGACGGCGCGGGCACCGTGGAGCCCGGCCCGTCGCTCGTGACCGTCTCCGCAGACGGCTCGTGGGAGTTCGTCGTCGGCTGACGCACGTCCTGCTCGACACCCGCCAGACGGCGGTCCGCCCGGTTCACGGTGCGGACCGCCGTCTGTCATATGGGCTCCCCCACCGTCATCGGTGCGTCCTCCGTACGATGGTGGCGATCACACTCCGCCCGGAACGGGCCGGAGGCGCGCGGGGCCCAGGCACTGCGCTCGACACCCCAGGCACGGAGGAACCGAGTATGACCACGCACTACGGATGGAACGGCCGCTACTTCGAGGACTTCGTCGTGGGCGACCGCTTCGAGCACCCGCTGGGCCGCACTGTGACCACCACGGACAACTCCTGGTTCACACTGCTGACCCAGAACACCGCACCGCTGCACTTCGACCACGAGTACGCCGCGAACACGGAGTTCGGCCAGCCGCTCGTGAACTCCACGTTCACGCTGGCGCTGGTGACCGGCCAGACCGTCACGGACATCTCGCAGAACGTGTTCGCGAACCTCGCGTGGGAGAACATCAGCCTCCCGAAGCCCGTGTTCGAGGGCGACACGATCCGCTCCCGCTCCGAGGTCCTGGGCGTCCGCGAGTCGAAGTCGCGCCCCACGATGGGCATGGTGACCGTCCGCACGGAGGGCTACAACCAGCGCGATGAGGTCGTCTGCTCCTTCGAGCGCACGGCGATGGTCTACAAGACGGGCCACGGCCCCAACGCGGAGCGCATCGCGAAGCTCGAGGAGAAGTACGCGGCGAAGGACGCCGAGGCCGCCGGCACCGAGGGCTGACACCGCCGACTCCGCCGCACACGACCCGGGCGTCTGCTCCAGGATCAGGAACCCACCTGATCCTGGAGCAGACGCCCGGGTCTTTCCCTGTGCGCATAGCCACATCCCGCCCACCCGTCCACTGAAACCAGGGGATTGTTCGCTGTCTCACAGATGACGCTAAAGTTGTCCGGACTCACAGCCGTCGGCAGCCATCGCAGTGCGGTGGAGCGGCCGATCGGACAGAAGAATTCCGCAAGGAAGAGGAACCCCCTATGAAGACGTCATCAGGCGTCCGGCGCACCGTACTCGCCGTCTACGCGATCATCACTGCGGTGGTGGTCGTGGCGGCGATGACGGTGTCCGTCAAGAAGGCGACGGCCGCGCCGGACATCACCGCGAACCTCACGCTCATCGCCCCGGCAGGACCCGGCGGAGGCTGGGACGGGTTCGTCCGCGAGCAGCAGCAGGCGATGCGCTCAGCCGGTCTGGTCGGCAATGCGCAGGTCGTCAACATCCCCGGTGCCGGTGGGACGATCGGCCTGGGCCGCTTCACCACGATGGGCGACCGGTCGGACACGCTGCTCGCCACCGGCTCCGCGATGACCGGCGGCGTGCTCATCAACGACTCCCCCGTGGGCTACGACGATGTCCGCCCCATCGCGAAGATCGCAGAGGACTACGACGTCGTCATCGTGCCCGCGGACTCCCCCGTCGAATCGATCGACGACCTGCTCGCGGAATGGTCCGAGGATCCGAAGGGGCACCCCTGGACGGGCGGCTCCGCGGGATCCCTCGACCACCTCGTCGTCGCAGAGCTCGCACTCGCGGGCGGACTGGACGCCAGCGAGATCACGTTCATCCCCAAGTCCGGCGGCGGCGAAGCCATCCAGGCGCTCCTCAACGGCACCGCGGACTACGCGGCGACCGGGTACAACGAGGTCTCCGACCAGATCGAGGCCGGCCGTGTCCGCGCAGTCGGCGTGACCGGACCGGAGCGGATCGAGGGGACGGACATCCCGACCATCATCGAGCAGGGGCACGACGTCGAGCTCTCGAACTGGCGCGGCATGCTCGCCACGAAGAACGTCCCCGAAGAGGAGTTCCAGCAGCAGCTCGACCTCCTCGCCCAGATGCGGGAGACCCCCGAATGGCAGGACGCGCTGGAGCGCAACGCCTGGGCCGATGCGTGGGAGACCGGCGACGATCTGGACCGGTTCCTCGACGAGGACCGTGAGAAGACGGAAATGCTGCTCGAGGAGCTGGGACTGTGAACGAGGAACTGCAGGAAGTCGCCCCGGGCCAGTCGATCGACCCGGAGGTCTACGGCACCGAACAGGTGAAGGAGCACGGCTGGTGGACCGGCCGTGCGGGACTCGCGATCCCGGCGCTCATGGTGGCCGTCGCGACGTACATGCTCATCAACCAGTTCACGATGGATGTCGCCCCCGATGCGGAGGGCCCCGGCCCACGGTTCTTCCCCGGCGTCCTCATCGCCGCGCTGTTCGTCATCGCGATCGCGCTGGCCGTGGACATCATCCGCAAGCCCCAGTCGCCGGAGATGGCGGTGATCACCGACCAGGACCAGGTGGGCACGGTCCACTCCTGGTACACCGATTGGCCGCGGCTCGCTTGGGCGGTGGGCGGCATGGTCGTCTTCATCGCGCTGCTGCTTCCTCTTGGCTGGATCCTCGCGGCCGCACTGCTCTTCTGGTGCATCGCCCGCTCGATGGGGTCGAAGCGCCCCGTCTTCGACATCACCCTGGCGCTGCTGTTCTCGAGCGCCATCTACCTGATCTTCGGAGTTGCGCTGTCAGTCGATCTGCCCAGCGGCTTCATCTTCGGGGGAGGACTCTGACATGGATGCTCTGCTCTCTCTGATGGACGGGTTCGGCTCTGCGCTGAGCCCGATGAACATGCTGTGGGTCCTCGTCGGCTGTCTGCTCGGCACCGCCGTGGGCGTCCTGCCGGGCCTCGGCTCATCGATGGCGGTCGCGCTGCTGCTGCCCATGACCTTCGCGCTCGATCCCACCGGCGCGTTCATCATGTTCGCCGGCGTCTACTTCGGCGGCCTGTTCGGCGATTCGACGATGGCGATCCTCATGAACACCCCGGGTCAGGGGTCCGCGATCGCATCCACGTTCGAGGGCCACAAGATGGCCAAGTCCGGGCGGGCGCCCCAGGCACTCGCCACGGCGGCGATCGGCGCCTTCACCGGTGGCATGATCTCCTCGATCCTCGTCGTCTTCCTGGCGCCGGCCCTCGCATCGCTGTCCGCGGTGTTCGGCCCCGCCGAATACTTCGCGCTGGCGCTCTTCGCGTTCGTCGCGACGTCGTCCGTGGTGTCCGACTCCGTCCTCAAGGGACTGGCATCGCTGGTGCTGGGCCTCGCCATCGCGGTCGTCGGCATCGACTCCGTCACCGGCACGGAGCGCTTCACCTCCGGTGTGCCGGAGCTGTTCGACGGCATCTCGCTGGTCACCGTCACGGTCGCGGTCCTCGCCCTGGGCGAGGTCTTCCGGGTCGCGTCGCGCCTGCGCCGGGATCCCGAGGCCATGGTCATGGTCTCGTCCGGCCGCCCCTTCCTGTCCGGCAGGGAGTTCCGCGAGGCGATCCCCGCATGGCTGCGCGGCGCCGGCATCGGTCTGCCGTTCGGCGTCGTCCCCGTAGGCGGCTCCGAGGTGCCCACGTTCATGGCCTACGGCCTGGAGCGCCGCCTCGACAAGCGGAGCGGTCGCAACAAGTTCGGCAAGGGCGCCATCCGCGGCCTCGCCGCACCGGAGGCCGCGGGCAACGCCACGACCGGCACCGCCATGGCGTCCCTGCTGGCACTGGGACTGCCGGTGTCCGCGACCGCGGCGATCATGCTGGCGGCCTTCCAGCAGTACGGTCTGCAGCCGGGACCTCTGCTGTTCGACCGCGCACCGGATCTGGTGTGGGGTCTGCTGGCCAGCTTCTTCATCGCGATGGTCGTGCTGCTGATCCTCAACCTGCCGTTCGCGCCGCTGTGGGCGAAGCTGCTGCTCATCCCCAAGCCGTACCTGTACGCGGGCATCACGGTGTTCTGTGCGCTGGGCATCTACGCCACGTCGAACAACATCTTCGACCTGGGGATGCTGCTGGGGATCGGGATCGTCGGCTTCATGATGCGCCGCTTCGACATCCCGCTGGCGCCGCTCATGATCGGCATGGTCCTGGGTCCGCTCGCGGAATCGAGCCTGCGCGATGCTCTGCTGAGCTCGAACGGGGACTACTCCATCCTGGTCAGCAGCTGGATCACGGCCATCCTCTACGTCGTGCTCGCCGGCGTGGTCTTCCTGTCGCTGTACGGGAAGCTCGCGCAGCGTCGCAAGGAGCGGGGCACTGCGATGACCGACGTCGACAGCTGAGGTCACCCGCCGCGGGGCCGTCCGGGCTCTGCGGCACAGCGCCCTGACTCTGACGACTTATCCAGACAATTGACCCAGAAGACACCAACTTTCATCCGACCGCACAGGTTCCTTCCTATGCGGCCTGATGAAAGCTGGTGTCTTCTGTTCGTCACGCCTCCGAACCGATTCAGTGAGCCCCAGGGGTTACCGATCGGTTCTACTGTTGAGTAACGTACACGGAGGTCGGCCATCACAGGGCCGCCGCAGTCCCGAGGACGCGAGAGGACGACACCCTCGTCCGACCGCTCCGCGACGCCACCCCTGTCCGATCCCTCTCAGCGACGAGACGCACGACAGAACAGGAACATCGAACAATGAGAATCCGCCCCACCACGCGCACCCGGCATCTGAGCAGGGCGACTGCCGCCGGCGCGGCAGCGTTCACCGGCCTCGTCCTGGCATTCGCCACGACGGCGGGCCCCGCGCAGGCCGCCGAGGCCATCCCCGCGACCGATGCGGAGGCCGAGCAGTTCGTCGAGGACCGTCTGGCCGAGGACTCGTCGGCCCTGTCCGCTGACGAGGTGCCCGAGGGCGTGAGCCTCGATGAGGCCCGCGACGCCGTCGACGGAAGCGATGAGATCACGTCCGCGGACATCGAGTACGCCGCCGCACTCGAGGACCTCCCCGCGGAGGAGGGTGCGGACGGATCCGCAGAGGACTTCTACGCGTCCCCCGCGCAGCTGCCCGAGGAGGACGGCGCACTCATCATGCAGAAGTCCGCCTCCTTCTACCTCGACCCGGTCAAGCTCATCCGCCACGATGCGGAGACGACGACGTTCATGTATCGCACGACCGACGAGCACGGCGAGGCCCGTGCGGCGACGGCGACCCTCCTCACGCCCTCGGACAAGGTCGGCGAGCATGCGGAGAACGTGGTCGTCCACGCTCCGGGCACCCAGGGCATCGACGACTCGTGCGCTCCCAGCCGTCAGCTGGGCATGGGCACGGAGTACGAGGGCATCTCCGTGGCATCGGCTCTGGCCGCGGGGCACTCCGTGGTGATCGCCGATTACGTGGGACTGGGGACCGAGGGCCCCCACAGCTACCTCAACAGCACCGAGGAGGGCCGCTCGGTGCTCGACGCGGCGCGCGCGGCGCAGCAGGTCGAGGGAGGCGGCATCGACGAGGAGAGCCGGCTGCAGCTGCGTGGCTACTCGCAGGGCGGGCACGCGACCACCGCTGCGCTGGAGATCGCCGATGAGTGGGCGCCGGAGCTCAACATCGTCTCCGCCTCCGCCGGAGCGGTTCCCACTGACCTGGAGGAAGTGGTCACCGGCGTCTCCGCCATGCAGACCGGCCTGCTGGTCCTGGGCCTGTCGTCCTTCGCGGAGCAGGCAGAGGTGGACCTGTCCGAACTCCTGAACGAGGAGGGCCTCGAGACGGTCGAGCGGACGTCCGGCCAGTGCACGATCGCCGCGCTGCTCTCCAATGCGTTCTCAGACACGACGGAGCTGACGAAGGACGGACGGTCCTTCGCCGAACTCGTGGGCGACGAGCGGTTCGCGGAGGTCCTGCGCGAGCAGAAGCTGGGCGACGGCCCCACCCCGGATGTGCCGGTGCTGGTCAACCACAGCCGCCTCGACGACGTCGTGCCCTTCGAGATGGGCCGTGGCTTGGCGGCGACCTGGTGCCGTGACGGCGCGGACGTCGCGTTCGAGGACAACATCGCGCCCACGCACATCGGCGGCTACATCGGCGCACTGCCGCGCGTGGAGATCTTCACCGCGCGGACGTTCGACGGCAAGAGGCCGCTGAACAGCTGCTGGAGGCTATGAGCGGGAACCCGTCTGAGTCTGCTCACGCTCGGGTCCTCCGCGATCCGAGCGTGAGCAGCTCGCGCGTGAGCGGTCCGAGCGTGAGCGACCTCGGAACCGGTGTTCGGCCGCTACGCTGAGCACATGCCCGTGTGCATTCCGGAAGACCCGGACTTCGCAGAGTCCCGCGCTGAGAAGGCGGTCTGGGACGCGCTCGTCGAGCAGCTGCCGGACAGCGCCGTCCTGCTGCACGGCCAGCGCCTGACCGACGACCGCGACGACATCGAACTGGACCTCCTCGTGCTGTGGCCGGGGTTGGGCGCCGCAGTCCTGGAGGTGAAGGGCGGCAGGGTCGGCATCACCGACGGTCGCTGGCACACGGACGGCGGGGGCCGCAGCAGCACGCTGCGGCGCTCACCCCTCGAACAGGCGATGGTCGGCAAGCACACCCTCTACAGGTACCTGCAGAAGCGGCTGTCCGTCGTGCTGACTCCGCTCGTGGATTCCGCGGTGCTCCCCTACACGATCCTCCCGGACGACTGGGACGTGCCCGATGCGCCGCGGGAGAAACTGCTGGACGGCGAGGACCTCCCCCGTCTGGCGGACCGGATCGCAGGTCTCCTCCGGCGGGCGCACGACCCGGACCGCGACGACCCGTTCGTCCCGCTGGAACCCACGCTGCGCATCCTGCGGCGCACCCACCAGGCACTGGAGAACGTGCGCCTGTGGGCCCGGCAGATCGAGGACAGCGGGAACGCGATGACGGTGGAGCAGGAGAAGCTTCTGCGCATCCTCCGTCACCAGCAGCGCGCTCAGATCAGCGGCGGGGCGGGCACCGGCAAGACGCACCTGGCGCTCATGAAGGCCAGGGCGCTCGTCCGGGAGGGCAGGAAGGTGGCGCTCATGTGCTACTCGCGCGGCCTCGGGCGCTACCTGCAGCTGGCGGTGGCGCAGTGGCCGGAGGAGGAGCGGCCGGCGTACACCGGCCTCTTCCACGACCTCGCCTTCGCGTGGGGCGCGGAACCCGGCGCGGACGACGACTCCGACTTCTGGGAGGAGCGGCTGCCGCGGGAGCTGAAGTCACTCGCCGATGATCGCCCTCGCCGTGAGCTCTTCGATGCGATCGTCATCGACGAGGCCCAGGACTTCTCCTCGCTGTGGTGGGAGGCGGTCCAGTCGGTGCTGCGCAATCAGGTGAAGGACACCCTCTACGCGTTCACGGACGAGCAGCAGCGCCTGTTCCCCCGCGACGGCACCGCTCCGATCACCATGAGCCCGTTCCAGCTGGACGAGAACCTGCGGAACTCCGCGCAGATCGCGGAGGTGCTGGGTCACCTGTCCACCGACCAGGCGATCGTGCGCAACGACCCGGCGTTCGACGTCGAATGGATCGAGTCCCCCGCAGACGACGCTGTCGCCACCGCGGATGAGGTCGTGGAGCGCCTCATGGACGAGGGGTGGAATCCGGGCGACATCGCGCTGCTCACGACCGGCCGGCGCCACCCCGTGCACAAGGAGCACGTCGACGAGTACGGCTGGGACGACTACTGGGAGCAGTGCTTCGCGGAGGAGGACGTGTTCTACGGTCACGTCCTGGGCTTCAAGGGGCTCGAGCGACCGGCCGTCGTCCTCAGCGTCAACGGGATCCGCGACGCCGCCCGCGCGCCGAAGATGCTCTACACCGGAATGTCACGCGCGACGACCCGGCTGGTCGTCGTGGGTGACCTGGAGAGGATCAGGGACCTGGGGCGGGACGCGCGGGCCGAGGGCTGACCGGAATTCCAGTCACGGAGTTCCAGACCTACCAGCTTTCATCGGACCGCACAGCTTCTTTCCTATGCGGTCTGATGAAAGCTGGTGGCTCGATCACCGGACGTCGATCACCGGACGCCGTGGTCACCGTCCCACCGCGTAGCCCTGCGCACCGCGCGGATTCGCTCCCGCCGTCATGAGCCCGGTCGCCGGATCGCGAGTCACGGCGGACAGTCGGCCCAGCGCCCAGTCCCCCGCGCGCGTGACCACGTGGCCACGTGCTTCGAGCCCTGCGATGACGTCATCGCCCAGTCGGTCCTCGACGACCACGCCGGCAGGCGTCCACGTCCGCGGCCAGAACGACCCCGCCATCGCCGTCGTGTGCAACGCCGGCGCATCGATCGCCTGCTGCGGCTCGTATCCGCCCACCAGCAGCCGGAGGACGAGCGCCAGCTGCCACTGGTCCTGCTGGTCGCCGCCGGGAGTGCCGAGCGCGATGACGGGCCTGCCGTCCTTGAGGATCAGGGTGGGCGACAGGGTCGTACGCGGGCGGCGCCCCGGCGTGAGCGGCTGGCCCGATGCCTCGTCCAGCCACGTCATCTGCAGGCGAGTGCCCAGGCTGAAGCCCAGGCCGGGGATCGTCGGCGACGACTGCAGCCAGCCGCCGGACGGCGTCGCGGAGATCATGTTCCCCCACCGATCCACGACGTCGATGTGGCACGTGTCCCCGCGGACGGCGCCGCTGCCATCGGCACCCGCCTCCGCCTCGGTGACGGCGAACATGTGGCCGGAGCCGCCGGCGAACGCCTTCGCGACGGAGGCAGCCCCGCCCGAGGCCCCGGGCACCGTGGGCTCCCCGCCGCCGGACGCCGTCGTGTCGCCGCCGAACTTCGCCGCGAACTCCTCCGCGGTGACCAGCGGCGGCAAGTGGCCCTCGCGTCCGCCCGGCGCCCCCGGTCGGAACTCCGCGGACGCGGTATCGCCGATGAGCGCACGGCGCTGCGCGATGTACTCATCGGACAGCAGGTCTGCGAGGTCGAGGTCGTTGTCGCCGAAGTGCACGTCGCGGTCCGCCATCGCAAGCTTGAGCGCTTCGATGATGGTGTGCGCACCGATCTCCGTCGAGGGATCGAGGCGCTCGTCGTCGAAGCCGTCGAGGATGCGCAGCGCCTCGAGGAGGATCGGACCCTGGCTCCATGCACCGACCTTCGCGATCGTGTACCCGCGGAACTCGATCGTCGCGGCCTCGTCGAACCGTGCGGACGACCCGGCGAAGTCCTCCTCCGTCATGACGCCCGCGTAGTCGCCGCCGTCGGAATGGCGGTGCGGCATGCGGATGAACTCCGCAGCGAGGCGAGCGACCCGACCGGTCCGCCACTCGTGCCGTGCCGCCTCGATCCGCTCCTCCCGAGTGGAGTCCGCGCCGCCGGCCGCCACGAGGTCACGCAGCACCTGCGCATACTCGGGGTTGCGGATGAGCTCGCCGGGCTCCGGCACTCGCCCGTCCGGCATCCAGAGTTCCGCGCTGGTCGGCCAGTGCTCCACGAAGAGACCCTTGACCGCCTTGATCTGGCCGACTGTGCGCGCGAGGACCGGGTGGCCCGCTTCCGCGTAGTGGATCGCGAAGTCCAGAACGTCGGACAGCTCCCACGTACCGTGCTCCTGCAGGAGCAGCAGCCACGCGTCGACGGCGGCGGGGATCGCAGCGGCGAGCGCGCCGGCGCCGGGCACCAGCTCCAGGCCCAGGGAGGCGAAGTGCTCGATCGTCGCGCCTGCGGGTGCCGCCCCCTGCCCCATCATGACGACGGGGGTGCTCGGGTCCTCGGCCGTGGCGAAGAGCCCGGTCATGTCGCCCGCGGGGCCGTTGAGGTGCGGTTCGACGACGTGCAGCACGAAAGCACTCGCCGTCGCCGCATCGAACGCGTTGCCCCCGCGCTCCAGCACCGCCTGGGATGTGGCCGTAGCGATCCAGTGGGTCGAGGCGGACATCCCGAAGGTGCCCTCGAGGGTCGGACGGGTCGTGAACTCTTCGGGTGCGACGAAAGCGGTCATCGATGATCTCCTTCTGCGGTGGAGCGCGAGTGGCGGGTTCTGCGGCGCCAGGTTCATCTGCAGATCCCAGGGGGCTGCCGGTGTATACGTTACTGACCCTTGCGAGGCCGCACACTCCAGCTGCGATGTCACCGGGACCGTCGACGAGTCCGGACATAGGATTCAGAACAGACGAAAGGGGCCCCGATGACCCGGACTGAGCAGTCCACCGCAGACACACCCACCACGACCGAGGTCCTGGCTGAGCTCTCCGACCTCGCCGACCCCCGCATCCTCGCGGTCAATGCACGCCGTGGCGACGACCACGCGGTGAACCTCACGAAGCTCCGGGCCGTCGCGAAGCGGCTGAAGACCCAGCACGACCTCGCGCGGGACCTCTGGTCGACCGGGGATACCGCCGCGAGGCTGCTCGCCCTGCTGGTGTGCCGCCCCAAGGCGTTCGATCGCGATGAGCTCGACACGATGATCCGGCAGGCCCGCACTCCCAAGGTCCACGACTGGTGCGTGAACTACGCCGTGAAGAAGAGCACGCACGCTGAGGAGCTCCGCCGGATGTGGCACACCGATGCCGATCCGCTCGTCGAGACAGCCGGGTGGGCACTCACCGCAGACCGCGTCGCCAAGAAGCCGGACGGCCTGGACCTGTCCGCACTCCTCGATGAGATCGAAGAGCGGATGACCAGCGCCCCGGACCGCCTGCAGTGGGCGATGAACACGTGCCTCGCCCAGATCGGCATCAGTCACCCGGACCAGCGCGAGCGCGCGGTGCGGATCGGCGAGCGGCTCGAGGTCCTCAAGGACTATCCGACTCCTCCGCACTGCACGTCGCCGTACGCGCCGGAGTGGATCGCAGAGATGGTGCGACGGCAGGAGGCGCGGGGCTGATCCTCCGCCCTCGCGCCTCCCACAGGTCTTCCTCACGCCGCAGCAGGGCCCTCAGCCCTTGCTTACGCAGCAACCAGTTCGCGCTCCTCCTCGGTCCGCACATTCGCCGCAGCCATGACACCGGGGCGAAGAGCGAGGAACAGCAGGATCGTGCCCGCGGTGAGGAAGATATGGCCAAGGCCCGCGATGCCGGAGATCATCGCACCCGCTTCCTCGCCGAGCACCGTGAGCGTGCCGTGCCAGACCAGCAGGCCGGTGGTCACGACGACGCCTGCGTTGTAGAGCCAGAAGAACCACGGGAAGAGGCGTGAGCGCGACAGGCCGAACGCCTTGTCGAGCACCAGTGCGAGCAGCATCACGATGAAGCCGAGCACCAGCAGGTGGGTGTGAGCGACGCTCAGCTGCGTGTCGCCTCCGGATTCGAAGGCGGTGCCCTTCGTGAGCTCGCGGTAGTAGAGGCCCGCGAGGAGACCGGCGATCAGGTAGGCGAATGCGGCGTAGAACATCTTCTTCATGGAGACTCCTCATCAGGTGATCGGGATGTCTCCATTCCACCGTCTCCGCGGGCCCGTCACATCAGCGCGGAGGCTGACTCTCCGCTCATCCGATCGATGGATACGGACATGGTCCTCACGGTCAGCGCCACCCTGTTCACCACCACCCACAACCTTTCATCAGACCGCACACCTTCTTACCTGTGCGGTCTGATGAAAGTTGGTAGGTATGGCGGGAGCTGTGAGGGCGGGAGCTGCAGCGGGGACCGGTGTCTGGTCAGCGTCCGGCTGGGAAGGGTCCTGCGGCTGCGATTCCGGAGCCCGGCTCCTTGCCCAGGATCCCCGTGATCCAGCGGCCGGTGTCCACGGCGGATTCCAGGTCGATGCCCGTCGTGCAGCCGTCACGCTCGAGCGCCCACACGAGGTCCTCCGTCGCCACATTGCCCGCGGCTCCGGGGGCGAACGGGCAACCGCCCAGACCGGCCACACTGCTGTCGAAACGCCTCACGCCAGCCGCACGAGCCGCCGCCACGTTGGCGATCGCGGTCCGCCGGGTGTCGTGGAAGTGGGCACGCAGAGGCACGTCGCTCAGCGCCCCCACCTGCTCGAAGAGGTTCTGCGCCTGGCCCGGGACGCCGCAGCCGATCGTGTCCGCGATCGCCAGCTCGTCCAGCGGCGCAGCGTCGAGCAGGGTGCCCGCGATGCGCACGACGTCGGCGATCGGCACCTCGCCCTGGTACGGGCAGCCGAACGCGACGGCCAGCGTCACGCTGAGCTTCTTGCCCGATCCCTCGAGGTCCGGCAGGGCGGTCTCGAGCTCTGCCAGCAGGCTGCCGGTCGACCCGCCCTGGTTCGCCTCGGCGAAGGCGTCCGTGATGGGGAGGACGAAGTTCACCTCGTCGACGGAGGTCTCCAGAGCGCGCAGGATCCCGCGGGTGTTGAGCGCCAGGCCGATGTAGGACACGTCCTCGCGCACCGGGACGCGCTCCATCACCGCTTCCGCATCGGCCATCGTCGGGACACGGCGCGGGTGGACGAAGCTCACGGCCTCGATCCGGCGGGCGCCGGCGTCCGCGAGCCGGGTGATGAGCTCGACCTTGTCCTCGGTGGACACGACCTGCTTCTCGATCTGCAGACCGTCGCGCGGGGTGACGTCGATGATGTCGATTGCTGTGCTCATGATGCGTCTCCTACTTCTGACGGTCCGTTCCAGCGGATGGATCCCGGGGTCCGGGTGAGGCGGGGGACAATGCCGGGATGCGTCACAGTGTCTTCGTCATCACTCACCTCGACGAGCATGTCGCGCTCGCGGAACAGCGGATCCTCGAAGACGTCCGCGATGTCGTTGACCTTCGACGTCGGCACGTTGTGCTCGTCGAGGATCCGGCCGATCTCGTCGGCGTCGCGTGCCGCGGCCCATGCTGCGATGAGGTCGTCCAGTTCGTCCTGGTGCACACCGCGGGCGTGATGGTCGAGGAAGCGCGAGTCGTCGGCCAGCTCCGGGCGCCCCATCGCGCCCGTGAGCCTGCGGAACACCGTGTCCTGGTTCGCCGCGATGACGACCCACTTCCCATCGCTGCTCTGATAGATGTTCGACGGTGCGATGCCCTTGAGCCGCGAGCCGCTGGGGCCTGGAACCACCTGACTGTGGGCGTACTCCGCGGTGGCGCCCTCGAGCAGGGAGAACGACGATTCGACGAGGGACACGTCGACGACCTGCCCCTTGCCGCCGCCTGCAGCATCCCGCCAGTACAGCGCCATCATCACGCCCTGCACGGCGTAGAGCGACGCGACCGAATCGCCCAGGGAGATGCCCGTGCGCGGAGGAGGCTGGTCCGGATACCCGTTCATGTGGCGGAGTCCGCTCGCGGCCTCGGCCACCGCCGCATACCCGGGCTTGTGCGACTTGCTGCCCGTCTGGCCGTAGCCCGACACCCTCGCGATCACGAGGCCGGGGTTCGTCTTCCACAGCACGTCCGGGCCGAAGCCCAGCCGCTCCAGCGTGCCGGGCCGGAAGTTCTCGATGAGGACATCCGCCTCGTCGAGCAGCTCGCGCAGGCGAGCGCTGCCCTCCTCCGACTTGAGGTCGAGGCCGACGCTCGTCTTGTTGCGCGACTGCACCGCCCACCACAGCGAGCGCCGCGCGCCCTGGACGCGCCCCCACGTGCGCATGGGGTCGGGGCTCGACGGGTTCTCGACCTTGATGACCGTCGCCCCGAAGTCCGCCATGATCCGGCCCGCGAAGGGCCCCGCGATCAGAGTCCCGAGCTCGACGACACGCACTCCGTCCAGAGCGTGGGGAGTCGGCCCGCCCGTCGTTCCGTGCTGCATGTGTGCGCCCTCCTCAGAGCCGTGATCACGTGTCGATCCGCGTGCTTCCCATGTGACGGTCACTCTCCTGCATCTCGCCGAGGCGGGACAAGCGGACCGCACGGTTCTGAGATCGCATGTCTGAGATCGCTGGTGGTCGGCTGACCGTCACTTCGACATCGGGACTCCGAGGCCCCGCGTCGGCTAGGGTTCGAAGAGATGTGATCGCTGGGGCCGTCACGCCGACTCACCTTCACGGAATCCGATCGTCGTACGGTCCTCCGACCGGAGGCTGACGGAGCGCGGCCCGCAGCGGGAGCCCGACCGAAGGAGTGCCGCCATGCACCTGACTCCGCGCGAACAGGAGAAGCTGCTCATCGTCGTCGCAGCCGATCTCGCACGACGACGACGTGAGCGCGGACTGCGCCTCAATCATCCGGAGGCGGTCGCCATCATCACCGCGGAGCTGATGGAGGGCGCGCGCGACGGCCGGAGCGTCGCAGACCTCATGAACTGGGGTGCGACCCTGCTGCACCGTGAGGACGTCATGGACGGAGTCCCGGAGATGATCCCGGACGTGCAGGTCGAGGCCACGTTCCCGGACGGCACGAAGCTCGTCACCGTCCACAATCCGATTCGCTGAGCGGAGGCTGCCGTGATCCCCGGTGAGTACGTCCTGAGCAGGGACCCCATCACATGCAACGCGGGCAAGGCGACCCGCATCATCAACGTCGTCAATCGAGGCGACCGTCCCATCCAGGTGGGCTCGCACTACCACTTCTCCGAAGCGAATCCGCAGCTGCAGTTCGACCGCCTGGCCGCCCGCGGCATGCGTCTCGACTCCCCCGCCGGCACCGCGGTGCGGTTCGAGCCCGGCGACGCACGCAGCGTCCACCTCGTGGAGCTCGGCGGTGCGCGCGAGGTGTACGGACTGCGCGACGAGGTCAACGGTCCCGTCGGCTCGACCGTGTCGATGTTCTCCACCGAGGCGATCGGCGGCAGCGCGGGATACGACATCGCCCGCGACCCGGACCTCGCCGTCCGCCACAAGGAGTACCGCAAGGAGAGCGCACCCGAGCAGGAGCTGCACGGCGAGCAGGCGGAGACCGTCTCCCCCGCCAAGAACTCGACCGCCACGGACCAGGAGTTCCACGGCGACCCGGAGACCCAGACGAACTCGATGCAGGCCGTCTCGAGCGCCTCGGGCGATGTGCCGACGGAGAGCACCAGTCGCTCCGAGGGCCGGCCCGCAGACCCGTCGTCCGACGGTCGGTCTGTCGCAGACCAGTCGTCTGAGGACCCGTCCTCCGACGACCCGGCATCCGAGGAGGAGCGTCCATGAGCTTCGAGATGAGCCGCAAGCAGTACGCGGAGATGTACGGTCCCACCACCGGTGATGCCATCCGGCTCGCGGACACGGAACTGCTCGCAGAGATCGAGCACGACTACACCGTCTACGGCGAAGAGGTGTCGTTCGGCGGCGGCAAGGTCATCCGCGACGGCATGGGTCAGAACGGCCAGATGGTGCGCGCGGGGGGAATCCCCGACACCGTCATCACGAACGTCGTCATCCTCGATCACACCGGCATCGTCAAGGCGGACGTCGCACTGCGCGACGGGCACATCTTCGCGATCGGCAAGGCGGGGAACCCTGCCACCCAGGACGGGGTCACGATCCCTGTGGGCGTGGCGACGGACGTGATCTCCGGCGAGCACAAGATCCTCACCGCAGGAGCCATCGACACCCACGTCCACTTCATCAACCCGGATCAGGTGGGAGTGGCCCTCGCCAACGGGACGACGACGCTGATCGGCGGAGGCACCGGTCCCTCCGACGCCTCGAACGCCACGACCGTGACGCCGGGCGAATGGCACATCTCCCGGATGCTGCAGGCGGTCGATTCCCTGCCGATCAATATCGGACTCCTGGGCAAGGGCCACGCGAGCAGTGTCGATCCACTGACGGAGCAGATCCGCGCCGGCGCCATCGGCCTGAAGATCCACGAGGATTGGGGCGCCACCCACGCATCCATCGACCGCGCGCTGCAGGCAGCGGACCTCATGGACATCCAGATCGCGATCCATGCGGACACGCTCAACGAGTGCGGCTTCGTCGAGGACACCATCCGGTCGATCGACGGCCGCGTCATCCACACCTTCCACACGGAGGGCGCCGGCGGCGGACACGCACCGGACATCATCCGCATGGCAGCGCTGTCGAACGTGCTGCCCGCGTCGACGAACCCCACCCTCCCGTACACACGCAACACCGTGGACGAGCACCTCGACATGGTGATGGTGGCGCACAACCTCAACCCCGACATCCCCGAGGACGTCGCATTCGCGGACTCGCGGATCAGGAACGAGACGATCGGTGCGGAGGACGTCCTGCAGGACCTGGGCATCTTCTCCATCACCAGCTCCGATTCGCAGGCGATGGGTCGCGTGGGCGAGGTCGCGCTGCGCACGTGGCAGGTCGCGAACGCGATGAAGCAGCAGCGCGGGCGCATGGCCGGCGACCCCGCGGTCGGGGACAACGCTCGCCTCAAGCGGTACGTCGCGAAGTACACGATCAACCCGGCGATCGCGCACGGGATCGCCGATTCCGTGGGGTCCGTCGAGGTCGGCAAGTTCGCGGACCTCGTCCTGTGGGACCCCGCGTTCTTCGGCGTCAAGCCGCAGCTGATCATCAAGGGCGGGCAGATCGTCCAGGCCCTCATGGGCGACTCCAACGGCTCGATCCCCACTCCGCAGCCCCGCACCATGCGGTACAACTTCGGTGCGATGGGCCGCGCGGTGCACGAGTCCTCTCTCACCTTCCTGCCGACGGCGGCACTGGACGCCGAGGTGCCCGCCCGGCTGGGGCTGCAGCACTCGATCCGCGAGGCCAAGGGGATGCGGGACCTCTCGAAGGCCGACCTCAGACTCAACGACGCGACGCCCCGCATCGACGTCGACCCGGAGACGTACAGGGTCCTGGTCGACGGCGAGCACGTCACGTCGCAGCCCTCCGATGAGCTGCCCATGGCCCAGCGCTACTTCCTCTTCTAGGCCTCCGGAAGGAGACAGCTTGATCATCGACAGCATCCAGGGGAACCGGTCCGACCTCCCCGCAGACGACCTCGCCGCGCTGCGCGAGGACCGCGTCCCCCTCACGAACGCGCAGCTGCTCAAGCGCGTCCAGCGCGTGTCCACGGAAGCCGGTGAGGAGATCGGCCTCCAGCTCGCGCAGCAGCAGGAGCTGCGCGACGGGGACGTGCTCCACCGCGACGATTCGCGGATCATCACCGTGCATGTCCTGCCGACGGACGTCCTCGTGATCTCGCCGGAGGACATCACGACGATGGGCTTCGTCGCCCACAGCCTGGGCAACCGTCATCTGCAGGCGCAGTTCTTCGGCCCGGAGTCCGAGTACGGCAGACCCGTCATGGTGGTGCTCTACGACCACACGGTGGAGGACTTCCTGACCCACCACGGCACGCCCTTCACCCGCGAGGACCGGGTCATGCCGGCCGCGTTCCGCCATGCCGAGCACAGCCACTGATCCAGCAGGGCTGCTGACCCTCATCCAGCTGTCCGACTCCGCTCTGCCGACTGGCTCGTTCAGCCACTCGTTCGGACTCGAGTCATACCTGGAGCGCGGGCTGGTCGCCGACGCGGAGGGCTTCGCCCAGTGGCTGCGCGGCTACCTGCACCAGATGGCGTTCGTCGATGCACTCGCCGTCCGGCTGACCGCCGAGGCCGCACGGACGGGCGATGACGCAGGAGTGCGCCGGACCGACCACCTCCTCCACGCCGCTGCGATCCCCCGTCAGGTGCGCGACGCGGGCACCGCGATGGGGCTGCGGATGAACCGCATCGCCCAGGTCGCGTTCCCGCACGCGACTGCCGCCGCCCGGTACCGCGACGCCGTCGAAGAGGGCGCGTGCCACGGGCACCCGGCCCTCGTCTTCGCGCTCGTCGCGCACGACGCGGGCCTGGATGCGCGCACCAGCACCACCGCGTACCTCATGCAGCTCGCGACGGCGCTCACCCAGAACGCGATCCGGGCGATCCCGCTCGGCCAGGACGCCGGGCAGCGGGTGCTCGCCGAGGCCCGGGGGACGATCCCGGACATCGTCGAGGTGGTCTTCACCCTCGAGGAGCACGACCTGGGGGCGAGCGCCCCCGGACTGGAGATCGCGCAGATGCAGCACGAGACCCAGAGAGCCCGGATGTTCATGTCGTAGGACAGACGCAGACGCATCACCAGACGCACGCACGTCACCAGACACAGTCAGGAGCAGCACGATGAAACCAGTTCGCATCGGAGTCGGCGGCCCGGTCGGAGCCGGCAAGACCCAGCTGGTGGAGCGCATCACCCGCGCTCTGCAGGACAAGTTCTCGATGGCCGCCATCACGAACGACATCTACACGATCGAGGACGCGAAGATCCTCGCCGCGGACGGGGTCCTCCCCCTGGACCGGATCATCGGCATCGAGACGGGTGGCTGCCCCCACACCGCCATCCGCGAGGACACCTCGATGAACGAGGCGGCGATCACGGAGCTCAAGCGCCGGCACGAGGACCTCGACATCGTCTTCGTCGAATCCGGCGGCGACAACCTCTCCGCCACGTTCAGCCCGGAGCTCGTCGACTTCTCGATCTATGTCATCGACGTCGCGCAGGGCGAGAAGATCCCCCGCAAGGCGGGTCAGGGCATGATCAAATCGGACTTCTTCGTCATCAACAAGACGGACCTCGCACCCATGGTGGGCGCGGACCTGAGCGTCATGGAGGCGGACTCGAAGCAGTTCCGCGGCGAGCGCCCCTTCGGCTTCACCAACCTGAGGACGGACGAGGGCCTGGACGCGATCCTCTCCTGGATCCGCCGCGACGTGATGATGGCAGACCTGGCTCAGTGACGGACTCCCGCGCCACCGTTGATCGGGCCGACGCACTCGCCGGGCCGGTCGGCAGTCTCCGACTGCACGTCGCGAACAGGGGCGATCGGGCCATCGCCACGGACCAGTACTTCCAGGGCGCGCTGCGCGTCCTGCGGCCGCACTACCTCGATGAGTCGGGGCAGGTGACGTACACGATCGTGAATCCGGGGGGCGGATACCTGGGCGGCGACGTCTACGACATCGACGTGGAGGTCGCCCAGGACGCCTCGCTCCTGCTCACGACCCAGTCCGCGACGAAGGTCTACCGCACGCCGGAGGCCGCCGCGCACCAGCGCACGGTCTTCCGGCTGGGCCCGCGCGCCGTGCTGGAGAACCTGCCGGACCAGCTCATCGCCTACCGCGAAGCCCACTACGTGCAGGACACGGTCGTGGACATGGACGCATCCGCGACCTTCGTGACGGCTGAGATCATCACCCCGGGGTGGGCGCCCGACGGCACCCTGTTCACCTACGACGAGGTGCGGCTGCGCCAGGAGGTCCGCATCGACGAGGTCCCCGTCGTCCTCGACAGCCTCATCGTGCGCCCGGATGCTGGAGACGAGTCGGTCGAATCGACCCTGTTCATGGCCGGGCGCACGCACCTGGGCACACTGCTGGCGGTGGACGGCCGCATCGACGACGCGCTCGTCGCAGAGGTCCGTGCCCTGGTCGACACCGCGCTTCAGGAGCGCACCGGACCCAGCACCGCAGGCCGCGGGCACGTCACGCCCGTCGCCGGCGTCTCCGCAGTCCCCGGCCCGGGACTCGCCGTCCGGGTCCTCGGCACCTCGACGGAGCACGTCCAGTCCGCCCTCATGGCGGTCGTGGACCTGCTGCGCGCGCGCTGGCGCGCACAGGACCCGGTGCACCTCCGCAAGTACTGAGCCGGCGCGCGACCCCACCTCCAGCACCCCCGCGCCTCCCACAACCCCACCGTGCCGTCCATCCGCCCGGTGCTAACGTGTCCGAGTGGACACATATTCGCCGTCGCGCGCACCGCGCTCTCCGCAGACGGCCGGACCGCCGGAGTCCGCTCGCCGCATCCTCGGGGTGGACCGTCAGCGACGGCGGGGCCGGATCTGGCTCACCGTTCTCACGATCGGCCTCGTCCTCACCGCCATCGCGGGCATCGCACTGGGCTCCGTGGGGATCGCGCCGCAGCACGTGGCGGGGATCCTCGGCCACCACCTGTTCGGGCTCCCCGTCGGTTCCTGGTCGCCCGCGGACGAGGCGATCGTCTGGCAGGTCAGGACCCCGCGCATGGCGCTGGGCCTGTGCGTCGGCGCGGGGCTGGCCGTGTGCGGCATGGCCCTGCAGGCGATGGTCCGCAACGTGCTCGCCGATCCGTACCTGCTCGGTGTGAACTCCGGAGCCTCGTCCGGTGCGGCAGCCGCGATCCTGTTCGGCGCCGGCGCCGTGCTGGGCGAGCACGCTCTCCAGGGCAGTGCGTTCCTCGGCGCCCTCGCCGCGTCACTCCTCGTCTACGCGGTCGCGCGATCCGGCGGCCGGGTCACGTCGCTCCGCCTGCTGTTCGCCGGCGTCGCCGTCGGGTACGCGCTCTACGCGCTCACCAGCTTCCTCATCTTCGCGAGCGGGTCCGCCGAGGGCGCCCGCTCCGTCATGTTCTGGCTGCTGGGCTCTTTGTCGCTGGCGCAGTGGGGCACCCCGCTCCTCGCCGTCGCCGTGGTCACGCTCATCACCGTCGTCGTGCTGACGCTGCACGGCGGGCACCTCGATGCGATGGCCGCCGGCGATGAGACCGCGCGCACCCTGGGCATCTCCCCCGAGGTCCTGCGCACCGGCCTGCTCCTCCTCGTCTCGCTGTGCATCGGTGTGCTCGTGTCCGCGTCCGGCAGCATCGGCTTCGTCGGACTGGTCGTCCCCCACCTCGCGCGCCGGATCGTCGGCTCCGCACATGCCCGCGCGGTGCCGATCACCGCACTGCTGGGCGGCCTGCTGCTGGTGTGGGCGGACGTCGCGGCCCGCACCGCCCTGGCGCCGCAGGAGATCCCCATCGGCATCCTCACAGCACTCGTGGGCGCCCCGTTCCTCCTCATCCTGATCCGCCGGATGCAGGCCACCACCGCATGAGGTCACCCATGTCCCCACATCCCCGCCCCACCCGGCCCGCCGGCTCCCATCTGCGCACCCTCGTCCTCGCCGCCGCCTCGGGCCTGGTGCTGTCCGCGTGCGGAGCAGGCGACACCGCCGCCGAGGCCCCGGCCGGCTCCCAGCAGGAGGCTGAATCCCAGCAGGAGGCCGGATCCCAGCAGTACGGCGACGGCCAGCCGGTCACCGTCACGAACTGCGGTGCCGAGGTGACGTTCGAGTCCCCGCCGGAGCGGCTCGTCCTGCTGAAGTCCGCACCCGTCGCCGCCCTGCACGCGCTGGGGGTGCTGGACCGCGCGGTCGCCCGCGCGGGTGCGTACCCGGAGGAGTACTGGGATGCGGACACGCACACGCAGCTCGAGCAGATCCCGGAGCTCACGTCGAACGTCGACGGCACCGGCCACCTGCACATCTCGAAGGACGTCGTCATCGCCCAGGAGCCGGACGTCGTGTTCGGCGAGGTGGAGAACCTGCCGCGGAGCGGGCTGGCCGATCTGGGGATCCCCGTCCTCGAGGAGCCCCTGCTCTGCACCAACCAGGCGGACACGTCGCCGGACTTCGCCGATGTGGGTGAGCAGATGCGCCTCTACGGCGAAGTCTTCGATGAGGCGGAGCGCGCCGACGAGGTCGCCGACGGGCTCGCACAGCGGGTCGACGCGGTCCGCACGCGCACGGAGGACGCTCCCGATCGCACTGCCGCCGTGCTGTACCCCACCGTGGGCGGCGGCACGACCTACGCCTACGGCACGGGCTCGATGGCTCAGGCCCAGCTGGAGGCTGCCGGGTTCGCCAACGTGTTCGGCGAGCAGCGGGAGCGGGTGTTCGAGGTGACGGCGGAGCAGCTGCTGGGCCGGGACCCGGACGTCGTCATCCTCCTCCACTCGGACGGGGATCCGCAGGCGGTCGAGCAATCGCTCGCGCAGCTGCCCGGTGCGGACCAGCTGACCGCGGTGCAGGACGGGACCGTCATGGCGCAGCTGCTCCACTTCTCCGAGCCCGCGACGCCGCTGGCGGTCGACGGCCTCGAGCAGATCGCGGAGAGGTTCGACCGATGATCAGCGCATCCGGGCTCACTGTCGCGTTCGGGGACACCACGGTCGTGCGCGACGTCTCGCTGTCGACGCTGGACGGCGGTGTCGTGGGGCTCATCGGGCCGAACGGCAGCGGGAAGACGACGGTGCTGCGCATGCTCCACGGCGCGCTGCGTCCGCGCGCGGGATCGGTCGCCCTGGACGACGTGCCGCTGGAGGACATGTCCGCGCGGGACATCGCCCGGGTGCTCGCCGTCGTCGTCCAGGAGGAGCAGTCGGACACCTCGATGACAGTCGGCGAGATGGTGCTGATGGGCCGCCTCCCGCATCTGCCCAGCTTCGCGCGGACCCGGGACGAGGACCATCTCGTCGCGGCCCGGGCGCTGGAGCAGGTGGGTGCGGACCACCTCGGCGGCAGGGTCTTCACGAGCCTGTCGGGAGGCGAGCGGCAGCGGGTGCTCATCGCACGCGCGGTCGCGCAGCAGGGGACCCACCTGCTGCTGGACGAGCCGACCAACCACCTGGACATCCGCTATCAGCACGACGTCCTGCGGCTGGTCCGCAGGCTCGGGACGACGACCGTCGTGGTGCTGCACGACCTCAACCTGGCGGCCCGCTACTGCGACCGACTGGTCCTGCTCGAGGAGGGGACGGTGGCCGCGAGCGGCACACCTCGCGAGGTGCTCACCCCGGACCTCATCCGCCGTGTCTACGGCATCGGAGCGACACCGCTCGAGGCGGAGGGGTCGCTGCAGCTGCTGTTCGCACCGCTGACGGAGGGGGCCGCATGAGCGCGCAGAAGAGGAGCACTGTGGAGGAGTCCGACGAGCTCCAGGCCACCATCACGCACTACTGGGACGGGCGGGCGCGCGCCTACGATGCGCACCAGCTGCGGGATGACCGGGCCTCGGCCGATCACGCCGCGTGGAGCCGCGCCCTCACCCGCGCGCTGCCGGACGGTCCCCTCGATGTGCTCGACGTCGGCACCGGATCCGGGTACCTCGCGTTCCTGCTCGCGGACCTGCGCCACCGCGTGACGGGGATCGATCTGTCGAGCCGGATGCTCGCCCTCGCCACAGACCACGCCCGCGACCGTCGTGCCGCGGATCAGCCGACCGCCGCGTTCGTGCTTGGCGATGCGATGGCCCCTGCGTTCTCCGCGCAGTCGTTCGATGCCGTGGTCAACCGCTATGTCATGTGGACGCTGCACGATCCGTTCACGGCGCTCACGCGGTGGCGACGGCTGCTGCGGCCGGGCGGACGGATCGTGCTCATCGACGCCCCGTGGTTCCCGTACGGCATCGAGGCGAACACGACGGAGGGGTTCGCCGACCACTACGGGGGCACGGTCGCTGAACAGCTGCCGCTGGCCGAGGCGACGAGCATCGAGGATACCGTCGCGCTGGTGCGCCGGGCGGGGTTCCAGCACGTGAGCGCGACGCCGCTCACGGAGATCCTGGAGCTCGACGCGACGATGGGCACCGTGCCCGGTCATCATGTGCAGCTGCAGCACCTCATCAGCGGTGTCGCGCCAGAGGTCGTCGATGGCGTCGGCGCTCATCGCGACGTCGCGGTGAGTGCGGTTGAGGCACTGGAGGAGGGGATCGACGGATGGACCCGCGCCTTCGCCGTCTGCTCTGATCCGACGCGGCTGCGGCTGCTGGTCGCGCTGCATTCGGCACCGGAGGCTGCGGTGTCGGAGCTCGCCGAGGCCGTCGGCAGCACCCCGAACGCGGTCACCCAGGCGCTGCGCCGGCTCGAGGACGCGGGGGTCGCCGTACCGCGGCGGGACGGCCGGCACCGGCGCTGGCGGCTGATCGACGACCGCATCCACCAGCTGCTGCACCATGCCTCCGCGCCGCATTCATCGCTGCACCCCGAACATCCGTGACGCGCTGTCGATATGTGACGCGATGGCGATCCGGGGCGTCGATGAGAGGATGATCGTGACGGTCCGGGCCATCGAGAGGTCCACACGCGCCTCAGGAGCTCGGGCCGGAACATCATGTGAGTCGATCCTGCAGGAGGAACCGTGTACTTCATCGCCGTCCGTTTCGAGGTCAAGCCGGAGAGCGTCGAGAGCTTCCCGGAGGCCGTCCGCGAATTCACCGAGGCCGTCCGCGCGGAGGAGGGCAACCTCTTCTTCGACTGGTCCAAGAGCCTGGAGAAGGACAACGAGTACGTGCTCATCGAGGGCTACACGAACGAAGGCGCGGCACCGCACGTCCAGAGCGACCACTTCGCGAAGGGCCTCGAGGCGATCCGCCCGCACCTCACCAGGACCCCGAGCATCATCTCCCGCAAGGTCGAGGGCAACGGGTGGGACGAGATGGGCGAGCTCAAGCTCGACTGAGCTCCGCACTCCCGACTGCGCAGGACCGGCCCGTCACTCCATGCGGAGTGGCGGGCCGGTCGTCTGTGCGGCACACCAGTCCTGGCCGCGACCGAGGACGTCCCCGCGGGGACGTCCTGCAGCAGGTGCACCCACCCGCGCTGAGGCAGAACCCACCATGGGCAACCGAGGCGTCCCCGCGGGGACGCGGTGCGACAGAAACGTCCCCGCGGGGACGGTTCAGGGATGACCCGGCGAGACGAGGGCGAACTCCCCGCGTGGACCACTGAGCACCGCCCGGAAGCCGGGATCCGCGTCGTCGACAGACGCGACCCGCTCCCCCGTCAGGACGTCGATCGCCCCCGTCAGCCCGTCCGGGTCCGGTCCGAAGAACTCAAGACGCTCCAGCACGAGGGCGCCCTCGAACGAGGCCGCCACTTCCCCGCGTGAGGCCCCCTCCCGCAGCGTGTTCGCCGGGTGCGGGGACGTCCCCCAGTCGATGAGGAACGGCTGCGCCCCGCCGAATGCCAACGGCGTCCGACGGGTGAGCCGCCACTCCAGACGTCCCCCGTCCGGCGTCGCCCTCGTCATGTCGAACACGTTCCCGTAGTCGACACCTGCCACATCTGCAGCCTTGACCGTCCCGTCGAAATCGTCCGGGTGCACGGCCCACCGCTGAGCGCAGATCCCCGTCACACCGGGCAGGGAGCGCGCGGCGAGCGCGGGATCCTGATCCGGATCCGGTCCCAGGATCTCCAGGTACGTCAGGGACTCGTCACCCCAGCCGCGAGGCACCATCGACACGAGGTGGTTCGCCGTCCCACGGCCCGGATGGCTGCCGCCCGGGACCGAGCGGACACCGGTGAGCTCCTCGAACTCGGCGACTCCCGCCGCCAGGTCCGGCACCGCGACGACGAGGTGGTCGAACGTCCCCGGGACGCCGTCAGCACTCACGCCCATCTCAGAGGGTGACAGTGCCGTTGGGTGTGCCCAGCCGTGCACTCATGCCCACCTCGGAGCCCTGTTCGACGTCCGTGCCGTCGGCACCGAGGACGCCCAGCGGCGGCCGCAGAGCCGTCGGATCGGAGTGGGTGAGGGTGAGCGATTCGAGCGTGAGGACGGGCATGTCCTTCGACGCCGGATGCGGGGACTCGCCCCAGTCGATGAGGAACGGCTGCAGTCCGCCGAACGGCAGCGCGCCGCGCACCGTCAGACGCCACTCCAGCAGATCGCCCTCGAGCGTGCGCCGCGAGAGGTCCTGCACCTCGCCGAAGTCGACGCCCTCCGCCTCCGCCCGCGCCACCACCGCGTCGAAGCCCGCCGGGTGGATCGCCCACGTCTGCAGCCGCGGCGCATCGACGTCGTCGACGCCCAGCGGACGCACGGTCCCCTCCTCGAGGTCCTGCTCCGGGTCGGGCCCGAGGATCTCCAGGTACGTGAGCGGACGCGGCTCCTCCGCCCAGTCGGCCGGCTGCAGCCGCAGGAGGTAGTTGGCGGTCCCCCGCCCCTCGTGCGCACCGCCGAAGACGGGCTGCACGCCGGTGGCCTCCGCGAACTCCGCGACCCCGGCCTCCAGGTCGGGAACGACGTAGACGAGATGGTCGAGGGTCTGTGTGATCGTCATGATCAGACTCTACCGACTCGGCGTGCGCACGGGAGGGCGTCAGTCCTCCCGCGGCAGGGCACCGGACCTCCCGCGAGAAGGCGTCAGTCCTGGGCGACTCCGGGCGACAGCTGCTCGACACCGGCGCCGAGGCCGTCGTCCGAGCCCTTGTCGCCAGACTTCTCGCCCTTTCCCTTCTTGTCCTTCTTCTCCTTGGACTCACCGTCGGACTTCTTCTTGTCCGACTTCTTGTCCTCGGACTTCTTCTTGTCCTTGTCGGACTGCGCGTCGACGCTGCGCTCACCTTCCTGCATCGCGACGGCGGTGGAGCGCACGTCCCCCAGCGCGGAGTAGAACGCGTCACCCGGGCAGCTGGTCGTGCCCACGTCGCGGTGGCCGATCACGGTGCGCATCCGCTCACCCGCCACGGTCGTCTTCGCGTCCGCCGAGGTGCCGCTGAGCGACAGCTTCCACGCGATCGCGCCGCTGACCGCGTCGAGCGTCTTCTGCGGCGGCGCCTTCGACTCGAACGTCCCCAGCACGGAGATGCCGAACGTCCCGGTGTTGTAGCCCGCGGCGTGGGCCCCGACGACGGCCTTCGACAGCCCGCCCGCGCGGCCCTCCCAGAGGCGTCCGTACTTGTCCGCGAACATGTTGTAGCCGACGTCGTCCCAGCCCTGGCCCTCGACATGGAAGGTGTGGATGCCGCGCAGGATCGCGGGCACGTCCTCGGCGTCGTAGTCGTTCGCGCCGGCGGTGTGGTGGACGACTGCCGCCGTCGCCTCGTCCGCGATCGCCGGGTCAGTGCTGCCGATGGATTCGTCTGCGCCCCAGTCGTCACGACTGCGGACCTTCGGCTTGTCCGTCTTCTTCACCGAGGACGACACGGGCTGCGCCGCGGTGGCGCTGCCCGGCACGTACGACATCTGCCGTGCGTCGAGGCCGTCCTCTGCTGCGGCACCGTCGCCGGTGTCCGCTTCGGTGCCCGAATCGGGCTCCTCAGCCGGCTGCTGCGGTGCGACGGGCACGTTGTCCTGGACGGCCTCGGCGTCGGAATCGCGACGTTCGGGGTCGACCAGCAGCACACGAGTGCCCTCCGGCTCCCATCCGTCGCCCAGGATCCGCACCTGAGCGCTCTGCGCGCCCGCGACGTAGTAGGGGTCGGTGCCGGGACTGCCCTTGCCGCCCTCATCGTCCGTGTCGCTCTGGAGCTCGGACCAGTTCGACCACTGGCCTGCCTGCTTCGTGCGGATCTCGAAGCGGACGTCGGAATGCTCGTCGTACACGAGCCCGACGATGCCCAGCCCGTCGTCCGGCATGTCGATCTCGTCCGTGAGGCCGGCGATCGTGATGCCGTCCTCGGTCGTATCCGACACGGATCCGTAGGTGCCGGACATGGGGGTCGCGGTGGCTGCCGAGCCCTGCGCCTGTCCGCCGGATGCCGGCTGACCGGAGGATGCCGGCTGTGCGTTCACTCCAGTCTGTGCACCGGGTGCGCGCAGCAGCGAGGGCAGGTTGGAGACTCGATCGGTGAAGCTCGAGCCGGTCGCATCGAAGGTCGTGGCCGATGACGAGCGGGCGCCGGGAAGCTCCAGGCCCGCCTGATCGACGTCCGAGAGCTTCGATTCGGTCAGTTCGGGCGCCTCATCGACCGCAGCGATCGACGGGGCGCCGTGGGCGGTGGAGAGTATGAAGAGCGCAGCCGTACCAGCGACTGCGGCGACAAGGGGTCGCGCATGCATGTCAAGAACCTCTGTTCGCGGGGAAGAAGAAGCGCGACCCGCACGGATCTCCCGCGCGCGACGCACCTGAACTCACAGGGGTGGGTCTGTCCACTCAACATGCTGGCACATCTCAGGGGCGCTGGGTCGGCGCCACGCTCGGCGCGTCACAGTCCGCAATTCGTCACAGTCCGCTCATCCCGCGGACCGATTCCACGGACCTGTGCCCTCCCAGCGCCCTCAGCATCGTCGGCGACTGCTGTCGGCGGCTGGCGTCAGGTACTCGTGTCAGCGACTGCGGCGAGCCGCTGCTGTCGACGGCCGGTGTGAGCCGCCGGTGTCAGCTAATGCTGTCAGCGGCCGCTCTCCGGGTTGATCGCGCCGGGGGCGTTCTGGGGGTCTCCCACGCTGTCGCCCTTCCGGCCCACCGGCTTGTCCGCCCAGCCGCCCGTCGGAGCATCCGCCGGGCTGGGCGCGACCGATTCGACGACGTGCGTCCCGTCAGGATTGCGGACGATCCGATCGCCGTGGGCCGCGCCCGCCACGTCGATCGCGATGTCGTCGGGCTCCGTGTAGTGCTCGGCCGCCGCGTAGTCGACCGCGCCGTCGCCCAGCACTTGGCGGGCTCCCTCATTCACCTTGTCGATCGGCCCCGATCCGCTCGAATTCGTCGCCACGTCGGCCTCCTCTGCTGGTCGTGTACCTGCTGGTCCTGTCCCTGCTGGTCCAGTCTCGCCTGACCCTGTCTCTGCTTGCCGTTCTTCTGGTCGTCGTGTCATCTGTCTCCGTTCACGTCCGTCGTGCAGCGCGGGGTGCTGTCACATCCACACCGGCTTGTCGGGGCGGTTCCGCAGCGCTTCGCTGGCCTCCGTGTCCGCCTGGTCATCGGCCGGGCTGGGTGCCATGGACTCCACGAGGTGCGACCCGTCGCCCTGGCGGGTGATCCGGTCGCCGTGGGCCCTGCCCGCCGCGTCGATCGCGCCGTCGTCGGGCTCCATGTAGAGCTCAGCCGCAGCGTAGTCGACCTCTGCGTCACCCAGGAACAGCCGGGCCCCCGCATTCAGCCGATCGATCGTCCTGCTGCCGCTGGTCTCCGCAGCGAGGGGATGGATCCTCCCCTCCGCGACCGCGATCCGCACACGATTGTGATCGGGGACCGCGTTCCGGTACTCCTCGTCTCTGCGCAGACCGCTCTCCGCGTCCTGATGCATCGCGCTGTCGCGATTGCGGTCAGGGTCCCGGCTCTCCACGGACATCCGGTGGAGATGCTCACGGGTATTGAGGACATGTTCACCATGCGACGTCATCATCACTGCCTCCCTGGGCCGTGCGTGCAGGGTCCCTCCAGTTTACCGGCGCCGCGCGCGCACGGCTATGGGTCAGCCGCGGCACTTCCGGATGAGTTGACACTTCAAGCGATCGACGGTTAGATCTCATACGTGATGACACGACCCGACTCTCTGCTGTGCTGGCGCCGCCGGCACATCGACAACATGGTCATCACCACGTCGTCCTGTTGAGCTGAGCCGCACCGACGGCTCTCACGCCCTCCCCGCTCGCTCTTCGGACGAAAAGAACACCGTGTCCTCACACACCCCCCGATCGACCTCACCCAGCCCTGTCCTGGGCGCACCGGCCAGCGCACACACCGCCGCCGAGGCCGTCCTCACCCCGCGCACCATTCCCCGGCGAGCGCTGCTGGGCGGCGGCCTGGGCCTCGGCGCCCTGCTCACCCTTGCCGCGTGCACGCCTGCGGACACCGCCGCCGTCGACCTCACCGGCGACCCCACGCCGGGCGGCGTGCTGCGGTACTTCGAGCCGCAGACCTGGACGACGCTGTTCCCACCGCAGGCGGGCTTCTACCCCAACGGCGGCATCGTCAACAACATCACCGACCGCCTGCTCTACCAGGACGAGGAGACACTCGACCTGCACCCGTGGATCGCGGAGGAGCTGCCGGAGGTCAACGAGGACGCGACCGAATTCGTCTTCCGCATCCGTGACGGCGTCACCTACTCCGACGGCTCACCACTGGACGCGGCGAACGTCGCGAAGAACTTCGACCTGTTCGGTCTGGGCGACAACGCCCGCGGCCTGCCGATCTCCGAGCAGATCACGAACTTTGCCGGCAGCGAGGTCGTCGACGACCGCACGGTCGTCTTCCGCTTCGACGCTCCCGCGCCGGGCTTCCCGCAGGCCACGTCGACGATGAACGCGGGCCTGCTGTCGAACGCGACGCTGGACCTGGACTCGGAGGGCTTCGGCCCCGGCCGCGCAACAGGGATCTCGACCTCCGGCCCGTTCTACATCGCCGATGAAGTCGTGGGCACCCGCCTGTCCGTCCGCGTCCGTGAGGACTACGACTGGGCACCGCCGCACGTCACACACCAGGGCCGGGCGTACCTGGACGGGCTCGACTACCTGGTGAACGCGGAGTACTCGGTGCGGATCGGCGCGCTGGTGTCCGGCCAGGCCGACGGTGTGCGCGACGTCCAGGCGCCGGACGAGGCCCGCATCGTGGAGAGGGACATCCAGCTCTTCGCACAGCCCACGAACGGCATCAACAACTGCATGAGCTTCCGTGAGCGCGACCCGATCCTCGCGGACGTCGAGGTCCGCCGGGCACTCACCGCCGCGATCGACCGTGAGCGCATCGTGAGCAAGCTGTTCACCGACAACTACCCCGTCGCCACCGGCATCCTGGCCACGAACGCGGCCGGCTACGTCGAAGCGCCCGGCGCGTGGGCATTCGATCCGGAGGAGGCGGACCGCATCCTCGACGAGGCCGGCTGGGAGCGACCCGCCGACGGCGGCTACCGGGTGAAGGACGGAACCCAGCTGAGTGTCCGGGTCAACATCGCGCTGCCGCAGCCTCGGTCGCGGGAGGTCCAGAGCCTCGTGCAGGAGGACTTCCGCCGCGTGGGCGCCCGACTCCTGATCAACGAGGGCGACCAGGCGCAGCAGACCATCGACTCCGCCAACCTGGACCGCGTGCAGATCTACCACTCGATGGTGGCGCGCGCGGACTACGACGTCGTCGCCAGCCAGTGGTCGGTGAACAACCGCAATGCGTTTCTCAACCACGATCCGGAGACGGACGAGTGGGGCGACGAGGAGGTCGAGCGGATCCTTGCGAAAGTCACCGGATCCGCCCGCGTGGAGGACCGGGAGGCCGCCGTCGCGGAGCTCCAGGAGCACTTCATCGACCAGGCCCTCGTCGTGCCGCTCTTCGAGGAGCCGCAGGTGTTCGGCTTCCGGCGGACCGTCCAGGGCTTCGGCACGGAGCCGGTGGGCCGTCCCCGCTTCTACTCCGTCTGGCTGGCCGACCCCGACCGGGCCGCTGACGCCGGCGAGATCTCGGAGGTCTGATCATGTCACCCACGCTCCGCTACATCCTGTCCCGTCTGGGCCAGGCCGTACTCGTTCTGTTCCTCGCCTTCACCCTCGCCGCACTGCTGCTCATGATCCTGCCGGGCGACGGCGTGCTGGCCCGCTTCGCGAACCCCGCCTTGGGTCTGTCCGCCGATCAGGTGGCGGACATCCGCGACTCCTACGGCGCCGACGCACCCTGGTACATCCAGTACTGGCAGTCGCTCGTGGGCTTCCTGCAGGGTGACTTCGGCTTCTCCGTGAACTCCGGTGCCGCGGTGTCCACGCTGATCACGGCAGCTCTGCCATCGACCGCGGTGCTGGCGCTGTGCGGCTTCGTCGCCGCGATCCTGTTGGCACTGATCGTCACGGTGCTCGCCTCCTACGGCAAGCCGCCGTGGCTGGCGAATGTCATCGACTCCGCGCCCGCCCTCTTCGTGTCCGTGCCGGTGTTCTGGCTGGGCATCGTCATCATCCAGGTGCTGAGCTTCCAGCTGGGCTGGGTGAACGTCGTGGACCCGGGGCCCGTCGAAGCACTCATCCTGCCGACGCTGACCCTGGCGATCCCACTGTCCGCACCGCTGGCACAGGTGCTCATCCGGGCGGTCGCCGATGTCCGGACCCAGTCGTTCGTCCACGTGTCCCGCGCGAAGGGCGCGTCCGAGGGCTGGCTGCTGGTGAACACCGTCATCCGCAATGCGACGCTGCCGGCCCTCACGATCGCGGGTCTGCTGTTCGGTGAGCTGGTCGCCGGTGCGGTCGTCACGGAGACGGTGTTCGGCCGCAACGGACTGGGCAGCCTCACCGCCCAGGCGGTCGCGAACCGCGACAACCCGGTGCTGCTGGCGATCGTCGTCATCGCGACGATCGGCTTCGTGCTGGTCAACCTGATCGTCGACCTGCTCTACCCGCTCGTCGATCCGCGCCTGCGCCACCGAGGGCGGGTCGGACGTGCCGCGCGGAAGCACCTGGCGACCAGCACGGCTGACCCGGCCGGCACCTCGGGCGCGGTGGGTGCCGGCACAGCTGGCGCCCCCGGCAACGGCACCTCCGGAACCCCCGGCACCTCTTCCTCGTCGAGTGAGTACAACCCGGACCAGAATTCTGGTTCCGGGGCCGGATCGCACTCACTCGATCGCACGGCGCGGGGATCCGGCACACAGAGCGCAGAGGAGTCCTCGTCATGAGCACCGTCGAACTCGCGGGCGCCGATTCCCGCTCCGCCGCGCAGCCGCCGGCCCGCGGCCGGAAGGGCTCGAGCCGCTCCACCGCGCGCACGTTCTTCACCCCGGGCACGATCATCGCCTCAGTCCTCCTGGGGATCACGATCATCTGGGCGCTGTTCCCGGGCCTCTTCACCGGCCACGATCCCGTCGACGGCGGGGACACCGCCGCGCTGCTGGCGCCGTCCGCCGAGCACTGGTTCGGCACGGACCAGATCGGCCGCGACGTGTACTCGCGCGTGGTCCACGGAGCGTCCCGGTCGTTGCTGGCAGCTCTCATCGCGGTGGGCGTCGGACTGGTCGTGGGCTCCGCGATCGGTCTGATCGCAGGCTCGCGCGGAGGCTGGGTCGGCGAGGTGCTCATGCGCATCGTCGACGTCCTGCTGTCCATCCCGGCCCTGCTCCTGAGCCTCACGATCGTCATCGTGCTGGGCTTCGGCATCGTGAACGTCGCGGTCGCGGTCGGGATCACGGCGATCGCCCAGTTCGCCCGGCTGTCCCGGTCGCAGGCGGTCACGATCATGCAGGCGGACTACGTGCAGGCGGCCTACGGGTCCGGGGGCACGTACTGGTCCGTCCTCCTGCGGCACGTGGTGCCCAACGCGGTGTCCGCCGTGCTCGCGCTCGCGGTTCTGCAGGTGGGCAGCGCGATCCTGCAGATCTCCACCCTGGGATTCCTGGGCTACGGCGCGCCCGCGCCCACACCGGAATGGGGCCTCATCATCGCGGAGGGTCGCAACTTCGTCGCCACCGCCTGGTGGCTGACCGTCCTGCCCGGCCTCATCGTCATGGCCGTCGTCGTGTCGACGCACCGCCTGGGCACCGCACTGCGAAAGGCAGCGGAATGAGCAGCGAAAACAGAGGACGCGGGCCGGCATCCCGCCCGACGGCCGCTCAGAAGCCGGCATCCCGCGGGGTCGGCACCGGTACGCCGGAGAAGTACCAGAGCCGCATCGGCATCGACTACTCGATCGAGTACCCGGAATCGTTCGCGCGGGCGGCTGCGGCAGCAGGCGCGGTTCCCCTCCTGAGCGTCCGCGATCTGGGGGTGGCGTACACGACGCGGTCGGGCGAGCCGTCTGCGGCGATCCGTGACGTCGACCTGGACATCCATGCGGGATCGATGACGGCTGTCGTCGGCGAATCAGGTTCGGGGAAGTCGACCACAGCTGGCGCGGTGATCGGCCTGCTGGCTTCGAACGCGCAGGTCACGAGCGGTGAGATCCGACTGAGCGCTCACGGCGACGACCCGGAGCTGGATCTGCGCGCCCTGTCGCCGCGCGAGTGGCAGAAGGTGCGCGGGGCGCGGATCGGGTACATCCCGCAGGATCCGGGCACGTCGCTCAATCCGCTGAAGACGGTGGGAGCGAACGTCGCGGAATCCCTGCGGCTGCACACCGGCCTGGGGTCGGCGCAGCGGCGAGCGCGTGTCCTCGAACTGCTGGACCGTGTGGGGATCGACCGGCCGCAGATGCGAGCGGAGCAGTACCCGCACGAACTGTCCGGCGGGATGCGCCAGCGCGCACTCATCGCCGCGGCGATCTCGTTGGATCCGCAGCTGCTCATCGCCGACGAGCCCACGTCCGCGCTGGACGTGACCGTGCAGAAGCGGATCCTCGACCTGCTCGACGAGCTGCGCCGTGAGGCCGGCACCGGGATCCTCTTCATCACCCACGATCTGGCGGTCGCGGCGGAGCGCGCCGACGACCTGGTCGTCGTGCGCGACGGGATCGTCGAGGAGCAGGGCCCGGCCCGCAGGCTGCTGGGCCGGCCGGAGAGCGAGTACACGCGCAGGCTGCTGGCCGACGCGCCCTCGATGCAGACACTGGTGGGGGCGGTGGCAGCGCCCGCGTCGTCGAGTGAGTACAACCCGGACCATTCCGGGACCGATCGGGCCGCTTTGCACTCACTCGATGAGGAGAACGCCCCCGCCGAGGCCGGAGTCGGCTCGGAGGAGTCCCGCACCACCGCCGAGGCCGGCGCCGGCTCCACAGAGCGCGTCGCCTCTGCGGGGTCCGGCACGCCCGCCTCTGCGGCACCACTCGTCGAGGTCCGCGGCCTCACTCAGGTGTTCGCCCGGGTGCCGCGAGATGAGGACGACGCGGACACCACGTCGACCACCGCCGCACCGGCTTCTCCCGTCACCGATGACACCGCGATCATCGGCATCGAGGATGTGAGCTTCACAGTCCCCGAGGGCACGACACTGGGCCTCGTCGGCGAATCCGGTTCGGGCAAGTCGACGATCGGTCGCGCGCTGGCGGGCTTCAGCACACCGCAGTCCGGGTCGATCCGCGTGGGCCACTACGAGGCGGAGAGCCTCTCCAAGCGGCAGCTGCGGGAGTTCCGCCGCACGGTGCAGCTCGTCCACCAGAACCCGGCGAGCGCGCTGGACCCCGTCCATTCTGTCGGAGCATCGATCGCGGAGCCGCTGCGGAACTTCCGGATCGGTTCGAAGGCGGACCGTGCCGACCGTGTCGCACAGGCGATGGAGCGCGTCGCGCTCGAACCGGGCCTGGCGTCACGGCGTCCCCGCGAACTGTCGGGCGGTCAGCTGCAGCGGGTCGCGATCGCGCGGGCGCTGGTCATCGAGCCGCGGCTGGTGGTGTTCGATGAGGCGGTGTCCGCCCTGGACGTGACGGTGCAGTCGCAGATCCTCGACCTCATCCAGCGGCTGCAGGAGGAGCTGGGACTCACGTACGTGTTCATCTCCCACGACCTCGCGGTGGTACGGCAGGTCGCGCACACCGTCACGGTCCTATCGCGCGGTCATCAGGTGGAGACAGGACCCGTCGAACAGGTCTTCGCCCGCCCGGAGGACCCGTACACGCAGCAGCTGCTCGCGGCGATCCCCCGGCCGCTCGACACCCAGGTGCTCGACCTGCAGGCACTGTCGATCTGACGCGCGCGCCGTCAGCCCTCTGCACCCTCCGCGCCGTCAGCCCTCCGTGCCGTCCACACCCTCCGCGCCCAGGTACGCCAGAGCGGCGACGACCTGGGTGCGGGTGGCGGTCTCCAGCGTGGGATCGATGGCGGGCGCGAAGAACGGCGAGTGGTTCGCCGGGATGTCGGAGGAGACCGTGTCGTTCTCGACCGCCCGGCGATACGTCTCCGCGGGCACGCACCCCACCGTCCAGTACGCGTAGGGGATGCCGAATGCGTCGGGGATCGTGCTGAAGTCCTCGGACGCGGTCGCGGGGTCGGTCGTGTACACCTGATCGTCATCGAAGTGCGCGGTGAAGGCATCCGTGACCCGCTGGTTCACGTTCGCATCGTTGCTGGTGAGCGGGAACTGGTCGTAGTACTCGAAGTCGGGCTCCCGGGGCGAGCCGGAGGCGTCGCACTCCCCGCGCACGATCCGCTCGATCGAGCGCATGACCCGCTTCCGCAGTGCTGGGTCATAGGTGCGGATGTTCAGCCGCAGCTCGGCCCGATCCGGGATGACGTTCGCCGTCGCCCCGGCGTTCGACGCCCCGACCGTCACCACTGCGAACTGACCGGGCATGGTCTCCCGGGACACGACCGTCTGCAGCTTCAGCACGATCGAGGCGGCCAGCACGACGGGGTCCACGGAGTTGTGCGGCATCGAGCCGTGCGCCCCGCGGCCGTGGACGGTGATCTTGAGGCTGTCTCCCGCGGAGAGGATCGGGCCGGCGGTCGTGCCCACCCGTCCGGCCTCGGCCGGCATGACGTGCTGGCCGAATGCGACGTCCGGGCGCGGCAGCTTGTCGACCAGTCCGTCCGCAACCATCGCCTCGGCGCCGGCGGCGTTCTCCTCCGACGGCTGGAACAGGGCGATGTACGTGCCCGACCACGCATCCTGCGAGGCCGCGAGCAGCTTCGCGGCCCCCAGCAGGGCGGTCGCGTGCATGTCGTGGGCGCAGGCGTGCATGACGCCGTCGACGGTCGAGGCGTACTCCAGCCCCGTGTCCTCGGTGACCGGGAGCGCATCGATGTCCGCGCGGGCGAGCACCGTGGCCCCGTCGCCGTTGGACAGCACACCGACCACGCCGGTCCCGCCGATCCGCTGCACGTCGAAGCCGAACTCTTCCAGCCGGTCTTCGACGATCCCTGCGGTGCGGTGCTCCTCCAGGCCCAGTTCCGGGTGGCGGTGCAGGTCCTCATAGAGCTCCTGCTGCCAGTCCAGCTCCTGGCCGATCCCGGCGAGGACGGTGTCCGTGCTGCCCATGCGCTGCTCCTACTCCTCGAGCCTCAGCTGTCCCGCGGGTCTCAGATGTGCCGCGGACCTCAGACCGCGACGACCTCGACGGGGATGTTCCCGCGGGTGGCCTTCGAGTAGGGGCACAGCTCGTGGGTGCGTTCGACGAGCTTCTGCGCCTGGTCCTTGTCGACGCCCGGCACGCTGACGGACAGCTTGACGCTCAGGCCGAAGCTCTCGCCCTCCTTGCCGATGCCCACTTCCGCGTTGACGACGGATGCGGACGTGTCGACGCCCAGCTCCTTGCCGGCCAGACCCAGCGCACCCTGGAAGCACGCGCCGTAGCCCACGGCGAAGAGCTGCTCGGGGTTCGTGGCACCGCCCGGGCCGCCCATCTCCTGGGGCGCGCGGAGGTCGACGTCGAGGTTCTTGTCATCGGTGGCACCGTGGCCGTCTCGGCCTCCGGTGACCTCTGCCTTGGCCGTGTATGTGATCTTCTCCGGGGTGTTCATGTCGTCTCCTCTTCGTCGAAATCATGAGAATCGGGTATCGATCGAGGTGCCCCGTGAAGCGGCCACCTGCCTTCGACCCTTCCTCACATCGCGGCCGCTGTCTACCGGTCAGACGCCGGTTCGCCGATGCTCCACCACGCAGATCACATGTTCTTCGAGCGGTTCCTGCGAGACAATGGGACCCATGCCGCACTCTCCGTTCACTCGCTCTGGCGGGCTCGCCCCCGTGCCGTCCAATCTGAACGCCGATGTCCTCGACCTCACCAGCCACAGGGCGAAGTCGTCCGCTCCCGTCGCCGTCGTCACCGGTGGTTCCAGCGGGATCGGTGCGGAGATCGTGCTCGACCTCGCCCGTGACCACACAGTCGTGGCGGTGGGTCGGGACATGGAGAGGCTGCAGAAGGTCGTGGAGCAGGCCTCCGGCCCCGCGCCCGAGGCCGCCGCCACCGCCCACGCCGCCGCACCTCCCAGCGCGGGCGGGTCCGTCATCCCCGTGTTCGCCGACCTGAGCGATGCGGAGACCGCGGCAGAGATCCTCGCGGAGGAGATCGCGCCGCTGGGCCGCGTCGATGTGCTGGTGCACTGCGCTGCGACGGCACAGCGCCTGACGGTCGAGGACGCGACGCCGGACGACTGGCGCGCATCGTTCGCGACCAATGTCATCGCGCCGGCGGAGATCTCCAAGACCCTGCTGCCGTGGGTCCGGGCGGTGAAGGGGACCGTGATCTTCATCGGGTCGGGTGCCTCGCGGACGTCGGTGCCGTTCCACACGGTGTACTCCGCGTCGAAGCATGCGCTGCAGGCGATAGCCGACGGGCTGCGCCAACAGGTGACCGCGGACGGCGTGCGGGTCTCGACCGTGGCGCCGGGCCCCACGCACACGCCGATGGCGCAGGAGACGACCGACTACCCCGTGCAGTCCGCGGAGGTCCGACTGGATCCGAGCAGTGTCGCGAGGACCGTCCGCCACGTGATCGAGGCGCCGGAGGACGCACTCGTGAGCGAGGTGTGGGTCCGCCCGCGGTACTGAGGCTCAGTGCCGTGGGTGCTGCGTAGCCGGCACGGACTGTGCTTCATGGTGGGCAGCTTCATGTTCTTCTCCGAGGCGCGCCCGTCGGAAGCCGCCATCGACTTCTGAACACGCCTCAAGCTGGATCCGCGGCCCCGATCTCTCCCCACCGCTGCATGGCTTCGCCAAGGTGGGTGGGAGTGAGCATGAACATCGGCTCCAGCTCCTCCCACCCAGGCTCTTTCACCCGGCGGCTGTACGACGCATGGGATGCGTCGAGGGAGTGGGACTCATCGAGGCCGCCGCCATCTACTCCCATGAGCGCCAGGTGGTAGATCCATGTCGAGCCGTCCGACTCGGTATGTCTGAAGGTCGCTTCGAAGACGGCGCGTTCCGGCGAGAGTGCCTCCAGACACTCGTCGTAGCGGTTGGTGAGCATCGACATCCACTCCGTCAGCTCACCGTCCCGCCCAACGCGCACAGGTGACCGGCTGAGCTCCAGCCGAAGCCCCGGAGGGACGGTGTCCGGCATCGGGAAGCCGGCGAAGTCTCGTGGAACCGGGCGGAAGGACAGGCGGGGCGCATTCGGCTCAGTCATGGTGCGTACCCGCTCCCAAGAATTCCGGCAGCCAGATGCGTTCCCAGTCCCCCGTCTCCTGCGCTTCGTTCGCGTCGCGTACGGGCGCGGTCGCCGTGACCCAGTAGGTCCCGAGGCTGTCGCGCTCCAGCAGGCGATAGTCGACCAGCTCCCGTCGCAGGTAGGCGACGTCCTCGTGGGCCTCGCGCAGGATGGCGTTCACCTGCGATTCCGAATAGATGGCGCCCGGCTCGAAGCGATGCAGCAGCTCGAGGACGACGGCGAAGCGCGGTCGTCTGCGTGCGGGGATCCGCAGGAGCCTGCCGTGCTCGATGCGGCCGTCTTCGAAGTGAGACCTGATGAGCTGTTCGTGCTGGGCGCGTGCGGCGTCCCGGTCGAGGCTCAGCGCGGCCAGCGCCGTCGTGTAGTTCTCACCAGTGCGCTCCATGCGCGCGCGGACGAGCTTCTTGAAATCGCTGTGCGTGGTCATATGTGCGGTCTTCCCGCGCCGCGGGCATCCCCAGCCTGCACGGCGCGTGATCCTCCACATGCGTACCGTGCTGCACGAATCCGTACCGCGATCCCGTGCGATGATCCGAGGATCTGCTCCCCTTCGCCTCTGCGCCCGGGCTGGGGCCGGTGCGCGAGCTGGGCGCTGGATCAGCGCCAGCCCTTACGATGACTCACGGCTCCCAGCCTGTCAATGCGAGCCTCCACTGCATCCCTCTCCTGCTCACCCCCGCGGCACCTCGATCGTCCCGTCCTCCCGCGCGGGCATGCCGGGAGCGTAGGCGACCTCCCACAGGTGGCCGTCAGGATCGGCCCAGTAGCCGGAGTACCCGCCCCACTCGGCACGGGTCGGCTTCTTCACGTGCACGGCACCCGCCTCGAGCGCCTCCGCCATCGCATCGTCCACCTCGGCTTCCGAGGCGAAGTTCAGCGCAAGCGTCACTCCGCGATAGGCAGGAGCACTCCCAGCCTGCGCCACAGGCCCGGCGTCGAGCCCCACATCCTCCGCCAACTCCGCGTACCCGAACAGCCCGATCCACGTGCCCGCGGTCCGGAACCACGTGATCCCCACCGACTGGTCACCCCGCTGCTCCCACCCGAGTCTTCGGTAGAAGGACGCGGATGCGGCGACGTCCGCGACCCCCAGGGTCACAATGCTGAAGTGCGCTGGGACGGCCATGCTGACTCCTCACATCTCATGTCTGCACATCACATGCCCGCGTCGCACCATCGCAACGTGTTCCACAAGAATCCCACGCCCCACGGACACAGGCATGGCCCCGCCTCACTCCATCACCACGTCGCTCACCGGCACCGAGCAGCAGGGCAGGATCTTGCCCTCCCGCACCTCCCGGGGTCGGATCCCTCCCTGGTGGTCCATCTCGACCTCGCCGCTGACCTTCGTCGCCTTGCACGTGCCGCACACGCCCTCGGCGCACGAGGACGGGTGCGCTATCCCCGCCTCCCGCGCCGCTTCCAGGATCGTCATCCCCTTCGGGCACTCCACCATGCAGCCAGCACCGCGGAACTCGACGGAGAAGACCGCCGCCGAGGCCGCCGTCGCCTCCCCGTCCCCCGCACCGTCGTCAACGGCTGGGCGGACACCCGGGTCGGCGAGCGCGACCGGCAACGCGCGACCTGCAGACTCAGACGCAGACGCAGACGCAGACGCAGACGCCGCAGTCTCCGGAACCCGCACCGTCTCGCCGAACACATAGGACTCCGTGTGGATCCGCTCCCACGGCACCCCCAGCTCGACGAGCATCGCGAGCACCGCCTCCATAAAGGCGGTCGGCCCGCAGACGAACACCTCGCGGTCCGCGACGTCGGGCACCAGCAGCCGCAGCTTCTCGGAGGTGAGGCGGCCGCGGACGCCGGCCCAGACCTCGGCGGCGGAATCTGCCGAGCAGACCGGGATGAAGGTCATCCCCTCACGGCCGGACAGGTCCGTGACCTCCTGCCGGTGCACGAGGTCCGCGGGCGTGTGCGCCGCATGGACGTGCACGACACTCGACCACAGCGGCAGCGACCGCTCCCCCGCCGCCGGCAGCGCACGCCGGGCTCGCATCATCGACAGGAACGGCGTCACCCCGCTGCCCGCTGACAGGTAGAGCGCACCCGCCCCTGGTCGCACGTCGGACCCGAAAACCCCGTACGGGCCGTCGGCGCACACCGTGTCACCGACCCGGAACTGCTCGTGCAGGAACGTCGACACCGGCCCGCCGGGGACCTTCTTGACCGTGATCGTGAACTCCTCGACCCCGTCGACACCCAGCGACGGCGTCGAACTCACCGAGTAGCACCGATCCACGCCCACCTGCGGAAACGTGAACGTGAAGTACTGGCCCGGCGAGAACGGCAGGGTGCCGCCGTCGCAGGGTCGGAATGTCACGTCGAGTACGTCGTGGGTGACCGGAGTCAGCGCGGTGCAGACGAGGTCGCCGGTGAACTCATCGCGCGGCAGCGCCGCGGGATGGCCGGGCGACCAGTCTCCGGAGCTCGGGGGCGGAGTTCGGGGCGCCTCGGCCGTGGACAGTCCACCCGTGGGCACCTCGGTCGTCGGCACTCCGCCGTCGTACATCGTCGTCATCGTGCCGCCTCCTCAGTCGCAGCTCCCGCAGTGCCGGCTTCGATTCCGCCGTGCGCGCGCAGCCGCTCGATGTACCAGGCGACGAAGTCCTCGACCTGGTATTCGTGCGGGGCGTACGGGCCCGGGACATAGGCCGGGCTGCTCACGCCCATCTGCGCGCGGACACACAGTTCCGCGTCCTGCTCATTCGTCATGTGCCAGACCTCGGTGAGGTGGGGGACGTCGTAGTCGACGCCCTCCTCCGCGTCCTCGTGCACCAGCCAGGTGGTCCGCAGCAGCGTGCGGTCGACACCCAGCGGGACCAGCGAGAACGTCACCACGTGGTCGCCCAGGAAGTGGAACCAGGTGTTCGGCTGGACGTGGAGGGAGAGGCGCCCCAGGACGGGGGTGTCGAACTCCCCCAGCAGCTTCCGCGAGCCCGCTCGGCCGTCCTTCGTGTACGACTCTCCGGCGCCGTCCAGGGCCTCGCGCTGGATGCGGAAGCCGGTGGGCCGCCCGCTCAGCTCTTCGATCGCCTCCGTGAGCAGGCCGTTGCGGTCGGCGTTGACGGAGAGGAGCTGCTCGGCGGCGAGGTAGCGGTCGTGCGCCGGGCGCAGCCGCTTGGGGATCTCGTCCTCCCTGTACCCGTAGGTGGGGAAGAAGGTGCAGGTGAGCTCCGGGTGCCCGGCCTCGCAGTGGTAGCACTCGCGGTTGTTCTCCATGACGAGCTTCCAGTTGGCGTGCTCGACGATGTCCTCCTGGAACGCGACTTTGGTCCGCTCCAGAGCGTGCGGTGCGATGTAGGGGGCGATGCGTGCGGCGACGTCGTCGATGTCGTCCGGTGCATCCTTCGCGAGGCAGATGAAGATCAGGCCCGCGATGACCTTCACGTGCACGGACATCAGCGAGAAGCAGGCGGGGTTGAAGTCCGGTGCCTGCACACCGGCGTGCACCAGGTCGCCCTCCGGCGAGTAGGTCCACTGGTGATACCCGCACACGATGTTGCCGACGGACCCGGACGACTCCATGAGGAGGCGGGCCCCGCGGTGACGGCAGACGTTGTGGTGGGCGCGGATCTCCTCGTCATCGTCGCGGATGATGATGACGGAGGCCCGGCCGACGTCGAGGGTGACGTAGTCGCCGGGCTCGGGGATCTCCGCGACGGAGGCCGCGAAGATCCAGGACCGGTAGAACACCGCTTCGAGGTCCCGCTGGTAGAAGCCCGGGTCCGTGTAGAAGGGCGCCTCCAGCGAGTGGCCGGACACACGGGTCGCGACGGCGTGCGCCCACCTGTCGGTGGGGCCGGCGAATGCCGCCGAGCTGTCACCCGCAGCCGAGGCCGCCGTCGCCCCCGCGTTCATGTCCGGTTCCGCGGTGGTCTGAGTGGTTGGGGCCTGAGTCGTGTGGGCGTCCGCCCTGGGGATCGTCGTCATCGTCGATGCCCTCCTTGCCTCGAAGCAGTGGCTGTGACTCCAGTGTCCGCCCACGCCATCGGAAAGAGAAGCGAACGAAATTCGATGAGATGATGCAAACTGGTCGCATGATCGATCGCAGGCTGACGGTGCTGCGCATGGTCGCGGAGACCGGGACGGTGACCGCGACGGCGAAGGCGCTGTCCTACACACCGTCGGCGGTGTCGCACCAGCTCAAGACGCTGTCGGAGGACCTCGGCGTCGTGGTCGTCGAGCAGCACGGGCGCGGGATGCGGCTCACCCGCGCGGGCACCGTGCTGCTCGAGCACGCGCATGAGCTCTCCGCGCGCTGGGAGCAGATGCGCGGAGAGGTGCTCGAAGCCGGCGACGAGCACCAGGACGACGCCCTGCGACTGTGCGGATTCTCCACCGCGGCGGGATCGCTCCTGCCGGCGGCGGCCCAAGCCGTGCGCCGCGCATTCCCGGACAGCATGATCGGGATCATCGAGGCCGATCCGGAGGAGTGCTTCGAACTGCTGCTGGCCGAACGCGCAGACGTCGCCGTCGTCGTGGCGACGGAGCCGCTGCCGACGCGGAACGACCCCCGGTTCCAGCAGCGGGACCTGCTGTCCGACCCCCTGGATCTGCTGGTGCCGGCAGACCACCGGCTGGCCCGCGAAGCCGGTGTACCGCTCATCGCCGCGGCGAACGAGGACTGGATCATGGACCGGCCGGGGTCGACCTATCACCGGCTCGTGACCGTGTCGTGCGCCGCCGCCGGGTTCCAGCCGGTCGCCGCGCACGTGGTCCGCGAGTGGGAGACCGGCGCCGCACTCGTGGGCGCGGGGATGGGCGTCTCCCTGGTCCCGAGGCTGGCGCGGCTGCCTGCCGGCCACGACCTCGTGCGGGTGCCGCTGACCGGCGATCCGGTCCCCTCACGCCGGATCCTCACGGGGATCCGCCGAGGCAGCGACAGGAGGCCGATGGTCGCGGCGGCACTCGCGGCCTTGGACGAGGCGGCGCGGGAGATCCAGGAGACGCGGCGGCCGCGGGAGTGAGTGCAAGAGGTTCCGCCAGCAGGTCTGGGCCGCCGGGCTGGCCGGTCGTCCCCCCGCGGATGCAACCGCCGATCGAGAGGTTCCTGCGCGAGAGCCGAACTGAGGACCGACCGCTTTCAACGCCACATTCGACGCGCGGAATACTTCCTGCGAATTCCCAGTTGCCTTCAGTGTCGGCGGTAGCGTCGGAAGCAGAGATTTCAACGAAGGGATCACCGTGCAGCTCCAGCTCGAGAACAAGGTCGCACTCATCACCGGTGGCGGATCAGGCCTGGGCCTGGCCACCGCGAAGAACTTCATCGCCGAAGGCGCCAAGGTCTTCATCTTCGACTTCAACCCGAACGCGAAGGCGACCGCCGAGGAAATCGGCGCCGGCTTCTACCAGGGCGACGTGTCCAAGGCCGAGGATGTCGAGGCCGCCGTCGCCGCAGCCGTCGAACAGTACGGTCAGCTCGACATCGCGGTTGCATCGGCCGGTGTCGGCGGCGAGGGTGACGTTGTCACCTCGACCGTCGAGAACTGGGAGAAGACGAATGGCATCGACTACTCCGGGGTGTTCTACACCAACAAGTACGCGATCGCGCAGTTCCTGGAGCAGAAGACCCCGGGCGTCGTCATCAACCTCGCCTCGATGTTCGGCATGGTGGCAGTCTCGAACAACATCGCCTACTCGGCCTCCAAGGGCGGCGTCGTGAACATGACCCGCGCCGCCGGCACGATGTACGCCAAGAACGGCGTGCGCGTGAACGCAGTCGCCCCCGGCGTGATCGAGACTCCGCTCATCAGCGAAGAGGACCTCAAGACGTACTCCGAGCTGCACCCCGCCGGCCGCGTCGGCCAGGCGCAGGAGGTCGCCGACCTCATCACCTACCTCGCCTCCGACAAAGCAGCGTTCATCACCGGCGCCGTCATCCCGATCGACGGTGGCTACACGGCGGTCTGATACCGCCCGAGTTCGCACCAACCACCCCGAAATGCCCCGTGGCACTCTGACCACGGGGCATTCTCCGACTTCGGGGCGCGAAGCAGTCCACTCAGCTGAATACCCCAAATGGATCTAAAGGATCAAGACTGTCACTTGAGCAGCGGCCTCTGGAGCCGGGTGCCTGCTCAGCCCTTCTGCGCCAGGAGACGTTCCACGCGAGGCTTGACCTCCGTCGCCAGCAGGGTGAGCGACTCGAGGAGATGCTCCTGCGGCAGTCCGCCGATGTCCATCTGCAGGAAATGGCGCATGTGCCCCATGTATCCGTGCAGGTGAACGATGCGCTCGGCGACCTCGTCCGGGTCTCCCACATAGTAGGCGCCGGGGGCATCGGCCTGCGCCAGGAACGCATTCTTGTCCGGAGCGGGCCAGCCGCGCAGTCGCCCCATCTCCACGTTGAGGTTGTACCACCCGGGGTACATGCGCTCCATCGCCTCCTTCTTGGTGGGCGCGACGAGCCCCAGGGCTGCGACGGAGACCTTGATGTCGTCGCCCGTGTGGCCCGCCGCAGCAGCGGACTTGCGATAGAGCTCGGCCAGCGGGGCGAACCGCTGAGGCGCTCCGCCGATGATGCCGTAGGAGACCGGCAGGCCCAGCTGGCCCGCTCGGGCCGAGGACCCCGCGTTGCCTCCGGTGGCGAGCCAGATGGGCATCCGTCCTGACACCGGCTGGGGCACGACGGCCTGGCCGGAGAGTTCCGGACGACGGGCTCCCCGCCACGTCACCTCAGGGGATTCGCTGTCGTTGAGCGTCATGAGCAGGTTGAGCTTGTTGGCGTAGAGCTCGTCGTAGTCGGCCAGGTCGTAGCCGAACAGCGGGAACGTCTCCACCGAGGATCCGCGTCCCGCGGTGATCTCCACCCGACCGCCTCCGGAGATCGCGTCTGCGGTGGCGAACTGCTGGTAGACGCGGACGGGGTCATCGGTGCTGATGATGCTGGCCGCGCTGCCCAGCGTGATCGCCGAGGTGGAGGCTGCCGCAGCGGCGATGACGGCGCCCGGGGACGAGGCCGGCATGGTCTCCGTATGGTGCTCTCCCACGCCGAAGTAGTCCAGCCCCGCGCGGTCGGCGTGCACGATCGCCTCGTGCAGGTTCTTCACCGCCTCCGCACTGGAGCGCAGCGTGCCATCAGTGTTCCGCTGGGCGTCGCCGAAGCTGTATGCGCCGATCTCCATGATGTCTCCAAGGGGGTAAGGGGAAGAGCGTGGTGTGCTGATCCGGTCGGAATCAGGTAGTCAGTCGGTCGGTCGAACGCAGGGCGCCTGCCGGCCACCGTCAGACGGTCGCTGGCACCGCTGCGTCTCTGAGCAGCGCTGTGAGCTGCTCGGCGGTGTGGGACCCGTTGAAGATCTGGGTGCCCGGCTGGAATGCGCGCCCCGCGGCCAGAGCTCCCGCGTCGACGGGGTCGTAGCCCAGACGATCGAGAAACCCGGCCACGCACGCTTTCGCGCGGTCGCTGTCGCCGGCGAGCGCCAGGGCTCGGCGATCCGCGGCGCCCGCCGGGCGACCGTCCTCCTCCAGCTCGTGATAGCCGATGTGGTTCAGAGACTTGACGACGTCTGCGCCGGCGAGGAAGTCCTGGATGACCTCGCTGCTGGTCCGCGGATCGTCCTCGAACTCATCGATCCGACCGTCCGTGGGCGCCCAGTGGTTCATGACGTCGATCACGGTGCGACCCGCCAGCAGCGACGAGTCAACGGTCCGGTGCTTGTGCAGGGGGACAGCGATGACGACGAGGCCCGCTGTCGCCACATCCGCGGCGTCCGTCGCCACGGCGCCCGGGGTCACGATGTCCACCAGCATGGTGATCTCATCGATCGGCTTGGCCGTCGCCATCTTGACCCGGTAGCCGGCAGCGAGCGCCTGCCTGGCGACAGCAGTTCCCACGCGACCGGCACCGAGGATGCCGATGGTCCGCACGTCGGCGTCAGAAGAGTTCAACGCAGCACTCCAGGAGGGTCGTAGATATGTTGTCGTACAGACTATATTGCCAACAGAACATATTGGCAACCGCATATGACCGGGTATGATGACCGGCATGTCCGACAGCCCTCAGACCCCACCCGGCGGTGCCGACCGCACCCCGCCCGGAGACCTGGGCTGGCAGCTGGGCATGGTCCTGCGCGGCTATCAGTCACGGTTCGAAGCAGCTGTCGAGGGAGTGCCCTCCGGGATCCGCGGCTTCCAGATCCTGTCGACAGTCGTCCACCGCGACCCGCCCAACCAGCAGGCGCTGGGGTCTCACCTGGCGATCGACCGGACCGTTCTCACGTACCTGCTGGACAGCCTCGTCGAAGCAGGTGCCGTCGAACGAGTTCCGGCCCCCACTGATCGAAGGGCCCGCAAGATTGAGGCAACGGAGCACGGGCGGGTCCTGCTGGCGCAGCACGAAGAGCGCGTGGCCGCGGCGGAGGCCGACCTCCTGTCCGGTCTGGACGATTCCGAGGCCCGCACGGTGGCATCCCTCATCGGACGGCTCGCCATGGACGTCCACCGCGCGCAACCCGGAACCAGCCCCTGCGAGGCGATGGACCACCTGCCCTGATCCTCCGCCCGGAGTGGCTTCGCAGCAGATCGAGCGACATGCGGGTGAATGACAGGATGGCCTCACCGAGTGAACTTCACGCAAGGAGGCCTGAAGGACATGATCGAACGCGACGGCGACTACGCGTACGACCTCACATTGCACGGCGGCGCAGGCCGCACGACGATCAAGCACTACTTCGTCAAGGAGTCGACGATGCCCGTTTCGGTGCAGATGTGGACACTCGAGCCCGGCGCCAGCGAAGGAATGCACACTCACCACGATCCTCCGCTGGAGGAGATCTACCTCGTGGTCTCAGGCACCGCGACGCTGACCCTCGACGGCGAGGTCCACGAGCTGGGGCCCGGTGATGCGATGCTCAGCAGAGAGGGCACCGACCACGACCTGGTGAACACGGGCACGGAACCGCTGCGGCTCGTCATGGTCTGGGGACCGCCGTCCGAGGACGCTGACCTCAGCGGTTTCAGCACCGTCCAGCACGCCCTGAAGACATTGGCGTCACAGGCGTAGACCCCTCGGCTCTGTCACGCCCTGTCTCACTGCCCTGACGACTGCGCCTGCCGCGCCCGTGCACGGTCGTGCGTGCGCAGCTGGAGGACCGCCGCATCCAGCAGCGGCGTGGGAACACCGTACGAAGCGGCTCGCGCTGACAGGTCCCCGAGGATGTGCTCGGCTTCCTGGGGGTCCCCGTGCTGGAGGTCGCGGTACAGCGATGAGGTGAACGGCGAACCGGCCGCAGTGAGCAGTTCCACGCCCTGCGCGTGGCTCTCCTCCCCGACCGGATGACCGGCCGCCGCAGCGACGCTCTCGGTTTCAGCGATCGCCCGGAGGACGAGCTGCTCTCCGCCTGCCGCGATGATGTCGCCCACCACTCCGCGGAACAGACAGGTCACCACCCCGGCCGAGGCGATGAACGCCCACTTCTCCCACATGCGGGTGAGCACGTCATCGACCACGCTCAGAGTGACACCGGGGACATCGAAGACACTCTGCACGCTGGCTGGCAGTTCACGGCCGTCCAGCGCCCCGATGGTCATCGCACTCATGGGCGTCTTCTGCACGACGGCCCCCGAATCGTCGATCGTCCCGACGATCTTCACGATCCCGCCGATCGTCCGGCCCGGGTACGCATCTGCCAGCTGGTCGATGTGCCGCATCCCGTTGAGGAGCGGCAGGATCACCGTCTCCGCGTGCACTGCGGGTCGGATCTGCTCGATGATCGCCGGCAGAGCGGGCGCCTTCACGGCCACGACGACGAGGTCGTACGGGCCGTCGACGGCGGTGATCGCATTGACGCGATACTGGCGCTCCCCCTCCGGATCGCGGAAGCGCAGCCCCTCGGCCCGGAGCACTTCCGCGCGGCGCTCGCGCACCAGGAAGGTCACGTCGCGCCCCGCCTGAATGAGGCGTGCCCCGAACGCCCCGCCGGTGGCTCCCGCACCCACGACCAGTATCTTCACCGTCGAAACTCCTTCGTCAGTCGAACTCCATGAGACTAGCCGCACGCGGGCCCTGAAGAATCAGAGCCGTACCCAGGCGGATCAGAGCTAGCCCCTGACGGATCAGAGCTGAGCGCGGCTGAAATCGATCGGCAGCAGGGTCCTCAGCTGCTCCGACGTGACCGTCCCGATCTGCACCTCATCGGCCAGCCGGCTGATCTGATGACGCTTGGCCGACGCGAACAGCGTGCGCACGTCGCGGGCGTTGCCGAATCCGGGCTGGTCGCGCTTCGCCGCGATGATCGATCGGGCGGCGCTGATCGCCTCGGCCTCCACCACGCGGTTCTCCGACCGCGCGAACCGCCGGAGGACGTCCAGCAGCTCGTCATCCGAGTAGTCGGGGAAGGTCAGGTGGATGGGGAAGCGGGAGGCAAGACCGGTGTTCGACTGGAGGAAGTCGTCCATCTCCGGGCCGTAACCGGCTGCGATGACGATGAGGTCGTCGCGGTAGTCCTCCATGTACGTCAGGAGTTTGTCGACGGCCTCTCCGCCGAAGTCGTGGTCGCTCTCGGCGGAGAGGCTGTAGGCCTCGTCGACGAAGAGCACGCCGCCGATCGCGGATTCCACCTTCGCCTCGGTCTTGAGCGCCGTCTGCCCGATGTACCCGGCGACGAGGTCGGAGCGGTGGACTTCGACGAGGTGGCCCTGGGACAGCATCCCGAGGCCGTGGAAGATCCTGGCGAGGATCCGTGCCACCTCGGTCTTCCCGGTCCCGGGATTCCCGAGGAACAGCATGTGGCGCGCATCGTCGCTCATTCCCACGCCGGCCGCACGCAGCGCATCTTCCAGACGCACTTCGTCGACGAGCCCCTCGACCTCGTTCTTGATCCGCCCCAGCCCGACGAGCCCGTCCAGGTCGCGCTTCGCGGAGGTGAAGATCCGTTGGCGCTGTGCATCGTCCTTCCGATCCTCACGGACATCGGCAACGGTCACCGTGCGGACCTCGTCGTCGGTGAGGTCGCTCAAGCGTCCGCTGAGTCGCATGCCCTGGCGCTCGATCGTCGCCTCGAAGAGCCGTCGCATCTCCCGGGCGTTGCCGTATCGCGGGGTGCGCTTCCGAGGCAGAGCCGACCGGACTTCTTTGAGCACACCCTCCTCGAGTGCCAGACGCGCATCCGACGCCATGCCTGCGAAGATCTCGACCAGCTCGTCGTCGGTGTAGTCGTCGAAGATCACACGGTTGCCGAACCGCGATTCAAGGCCCGGGTTGGCGCGCAGCAGCGACTGCATCTGCTCGCGGTATCCCGCGGCGATGACGAGGAGGTCGTCGCGGTGCCTGTCCATGAGGGTCATCAGCTCGTTCACGGCTTCCTTGCCGTAGTCGCTGCGCCCGTCGTCGGCGTTGAGCGCGTACGCCTCGTCGATGAAGAGCACGCCGCCCAGTGCCGCGTTCACGCGCTTGCGGACCTTCGGCGCGGTTTCCCCGATCCCCTCTCCGATGAGGTCTGCGCGCGAGGTCTCGACCAGCTTCCCCGTGCGCAGCACGCCGCGGTCCCGGTAGATCTCACCGATCAGCCGGGCGACCTCGGTCTTCCCGGTGCCCGGGTTGCCGAGGAACAGCAGGTGCCGTGCGGGCGGCTCGAGTTCGACTCCCGCCTCACGTCGGCGCTGTGCCAGCTCCGCCCCGCGCAGCACACGCTGCACCGTCTCCTTGACTCCGGTCAGACCGACCATCCGATCGAGCTTCGCCCACGGATCGGAAGACGCCGAGGTGCCTGCCGGCTCCGACCGTCCGTCGCCCGCGCCACCCACGCCGTCCGTCCGGATAGTCGCCGCTGCGACGCCCGCCGAATCCTTCGACTGTGCCGCGCCCTTCGGCCGTGCCGCATCCTTCGACTCGGCTTCTTCTTTCGACTTCGCCGCTTCCTTCGACTCCCGCAGTGCCGCGCGGATGTCGACCAGATCGTCGGCGAGATCTTCGATCGCGATGGAGGCCGGTGTCCGCGCCTCGTCGGGCATCGACAGCGCCATCCAGAGCACGCGGTAGGTGCTCACCGTCCACTGATGCGCTGCGGCGGCCTGGTCTGCACGGATCGCTCGGGCCAGACTGTTCGAGATCGCAGCACGGTCGACATCCGCGCGTTCTCCTGCCGCGACGCGTTCGCGCAGTCGCATGTAGACCTGCCCTCCGAGAGCGGGCCGAAGTTCTGGGCTGAGCGCGGCACCGGCGTCGGTGAGTTCGCTGACCAGCAGATCCTCGAGTGACGGCAGAGTGAAGCCTGAAGTCTTCAGCACCGCCGCTGACCTCTCGATGTGTCCGCGCAGGAGCTCCAGCTCGAATGTCAGTCCGCGAAGATTCGGCACGGCCTCTGCGCCCCGGTCATCCAGCGCACCCGCGAAGATCCCGTCGAGCTGGTCGTCGGTCGCAGAGTTCAGGCGGGCAACGGGCACCGATTCGAGGACCGTGTCGATGAGCCTGACGCACGCACGAGCCGCCTCCTCCAGTGGTGGGACACCGGCAAGCACGTCGAGGACGTCTCTGAGGATGCGAGCGGTCGTCGAGATGTCATTGCGAGCTCGAAGGGTCTGCCATGCAGTTGTCAGCCAGTTGAAGGTCGGGGTCCACGTGACGATGCTGAGGCTTCGTCGGGTCGAGATCCCCGATTCCTTGAAGTCATCGAGAAGCGCCGCGTGCGCGGCCGAATCGAGCACGACGCAGGGCCCCTGCAGCGCCTCGAACATGTAAGCGGTCAGCTGTACGAGCGGCGGGACGCTGTCGAGGATGCCGAATGGGCCGCCCTCTCCGTCGAAGCAGTCGGCATACTGGTGAGTCGCCATACTCAGGATCTGTCCGCGGACCGCTGCGATCGACTCGTCGTCGAGCATCCACGGGGCACCGACGCCCCATCCGCCCAGATACGGCCGACCGGACGTCATAACGGCGAGGTCGTCGTCGGACAGCTGCGAGCGGGTCGGCGAGTGCGTTGACATTGCGTAGTCCCTGGTCTGGGTGATGGACGAAACCGTGCGAGTCGACTTCGAGGGCCGGACGAGAGCGCCCACCAGCAGACTAGTCGCAGGTGGAAGGTGAGACCGTCCAGTCACCCAGCTGACCACACACCGCGGATCGCATCAGGACCACTCGCAGCCGATTCCGTCGCCATCGCGGTCGAGGTGTCCTGCGTATCCCGGGTCGCCCGCGTGCACCGGTGCAGCGCCGGCGTCCCTGGCTGCGTCGCAGTTCTTAAAGTAGACGCCGCCCCCGCCTGAGGTCCCCGACTCGGACGATCCGCTCCCGCCTGAGGATCCGCTCGAGCTCGACTCACTGCTGGACCCGGATGACCCGCCTCCGGAGGTCTTCGACTCCGGCTTCGGATCGGGCTTCGGTTCGTACTGCGGTTCCGGCTCGTATTCGGGCGCAGGCTCCGGCTTCACGTCACCGTCATGACGATCCGGCCAGTCATCGTTGCCGAACTCGTCCTCGTCGCAGTCGAGGAGCAGCCCCTCCATCGCGTCGAACTCCGGTGGGGTGACCCACAGGTCGTAGTCGTGCTTCACCTGGATCTGCCGGGCGACGTACTCACAGCGATAGCTCTTGCGCGGCGGCAGCCAGGTGGCGGCGTCGCCGTCGCTCTTGGACCGATTGACGCTCGATTCAACAGCGAGGAGGTTGACCGGCTCATTGCCGAAGTCAAGGAGCTCTTCCTCGGAGAGCTGCTGCGCCCCGGTCTGCCAGGCATTCGACAGCGCGACGACGTGGTCGATGTCGATGTTGTTGCTGTCGCCGCGGATGAAGTCGAAGGTGTCACCTGTGTAGTCGGAGGTCAAGGAGCCGCCCAGAACCACGCACCCGCCGGACTTCAGGGTGATGTCGTCCAAGTCGCGGCGCAGCACGTCATTGCGGGTGTCGCAGCCGTTGTGATCGACGTCGTCGCGCCACCCGAACAGGTCCCGGTCGTATCCGGTCTTGGGTGCCCGGCCCTTGACCTCCAGCTCGTAGAGCATCTGGAGGGCACTGCCGGTGACCGCGTCGTCCGGGTCGCGGTCGCGCGCGGACTCGTCATCGTCGTCGTCATGCGCCGAGGTGCCGGTCGGCTCCTCCGTGGCAACCGCCGTGGGTGCGTCCGCACCCGTGACAACGGCGTCATCGCCGACTTCCACGCTGCCAGCATCGGCACAGCCCACTAGGAACAGGACCGCGAATACAAGTGCGGCGACCGCATTGCGGCGACGAGAACGAGACGGTGTCACAACCACTCCCTCAGCAAAGTTGACATGTTTACTGAGAGAAGTATGAGTGAGGACTGATCGCAGCAGGTATGAGCGGGGTCACCAGGCGCGCGTGATTCGCATCCCACTCATTCATCGTTCAACTATCCGCATCTCCGTCGCCCCTCTTGCGGGCGAAACGTGCCGCCACCTGAACAGCGACCACGCCTCCTACGATCGCAACCGCCCATCGGAGCAGCATGGGGGCGTCGAAGCCGAGGTCCATGATCAGGTTGATCGCCATGGCGACCAGCGCGGCGAGGAAGAAGCGGAGCATCAGAGCCTTCTGGTGTGTGGGACGGCCAACTGCGCGTGGCCGACGCTACCAGCTGACAGCGCTGCCACATGCGCGTATCTTTATATCCACCTATGACAATGTTCCTGGTCAGCGGCTTACATGCACTCATGACCACAACACAGAAGTCCACGCGGGCGGCACGGTCGCTCGCTTCCCTCACCGCCGTCTCCACTCTCGCTCTGCTCGCCGGGTGCGGGCAGGGTTCCGCGCCGGAGTCGGCACCCAGCTCCGCGCCCGCCGTCGACCCGTCCGACCGCGAGACCCACGAGGCTGCCGGCGCCAATCCGCGCGTCGCTGTCACCTACGACGGGGGCATCCTGGTCCTCGACGGGGTCACCGGTAAACAGCTGGCCGACCTGCCCGCAGAGGGGTTCACGCGCCTCAACCAAGCGGGCGACGCCCGCCATCTCTTCCTGACGGAGGGCGATTCGTTCAGGCTGCTGGACACGGGCACGTGGTCGGAGCCGCACGGCGATCACAACCACTCGTACACAACCGATCCGGTGCTCAGCGATCAGCGGGTCGAGGGCAGCCACCCCGGCCACCTGGTCGTCCACGATGGGATCGCCGCGGCGTTCTTCGACGGCGACGGCGTGGTGAAGACCTTCGACCCCTCAGCACTCGATGCGACGACCGCGATCGAGACCGAGGACCAGACGCTGCCCGACCCGCACCACGGCGTCGCCGTCCCCCGCGAGGACGGAAGCGTCGTCCTCACCGAGGGGACCGAGGAGTCCCGCAGCACCGTCCTCGTCCAGGACGCAGACGGCGAGGAGATCGCACGAATGGACGAATGCCCAGGTGTACATGGCGAGGCCGTTGCTGCCGATGGCGTCATCACGGTGGGCTGCGAGAACGGCATCGTGATCGTCGACGGCGACGAGATCACGCACGTGGAGGCTGACCAGGAGTTCGCGCGCATCGGCAACCAGGCGGGATCGCCGGAGTCGCCGGTGGTTCTGGGCGACTTCAAGACGGATCCGGAGGCGGAGCTCGAGCGGCCCACGCAGATCAGCCTCACCGACACGGAGTCCGGTGAGATCGAGGTCGTCGACCTGCCGTCGAGCTACGCGTTCCGGTCACTGGCTCGCGGACCTCAGGGCGAGGCCCTGGTGCTCGGCACCGACGGGACGCTGCGCGTGATCGACGAGGAAACAGGCGAGACCACCGCCGAGGTCCCGGTCACCGAGGAATGGGAGGAGCCCGCCGAATGGCAGACACCGATGCCGAACATCACGGTGAGCGGTGAACTCGCCTACGTGACGGACCCGGAGACGCAGACGATGCACATCGTGGACCTCACGAAGGCAGAAGACGGCGCCGAGGCCGTGGTCGATTCCGTGGAGCTGTCGCAGGTGCCGAATGAGGTAGCTGTGGCGAGTGGGGCGGTCAGCGAGGCTGGCGGAACAGATCCGTCCTGACCAGCTGCAGTCCGCGCAGCAGGGCGGACAGCACGGCGAGACCAGCGAGGACGAGCAGAGGGACGACCGCACCCAGCGTGGGGAGCAGGGCTTCCAGCAGGACGGGCAGGCCGAATCCCAGGTAGGTGAAGACGTAGAAGATCCCGATCACGATGCCGCGGGAGCTGGCGGGCGTGAGGCGCTCGACGTCGACCAGGCCCTGCTGGAGGCACAGGCCGTAGGCGGTGCCGAGGATGAGGCTCGCGACGACGAAGAGCCAGAACGGGGGCGCGGCCCCGCCCAGACCGGCAGCCGCCATGCCGACGGCGGCCAGCACAGCGCCGGTGACCCCTGCGCGCGGGCCCCAGCCGAATCGGCGGCCCAGCATCTGGGCGCCCAGTCCGGGGATGAGGGTCAGGAGCGCGGCGATCCCGGGCAGGAGCACGCCCGACTCGAGCCGGTCGGCCACGCGACCCGCGAGCACCACGAAGGTCATGGTGGCGCAACTGAACACCCACAGTGCCATCGGGAGGGCGGCGGACAGGGCGCGGCCGACGCTGCGTCCTGCATCGTGTGTGGGTGTCGTCGTGGGTGTTGTCGTGGCTGCAGTCGCAGCGGGAATCGGTGGTTGCTTGCGGGCTGCGACCAGTGCGAGGGCCACGGTCGCGAGCGAGAACATCGTGGTCACTGAGAAGGGAACAGAAAGGACGATGGTGCCCTGCAGAGAGAAGGCCAGCAGTCCCGAGACGATGGGGCCCACGGCGAATCCGAGGGTCAGGAAGATCCCGGCGAGGATTGCTCCGCTGGCGCCGCGGAGCCGACCGGCCCACGCAGTGCCGGCGCTCATCGCCAGCCCGACGCCGAGGCCGACGACGAACCGTCCGATGAGCACCCCGGACTCGCCATGCCACAGGAGAAGCGACGCGTTGCCGAGCGCTGCGACAGAGGCACCCGTCAGGACCACGAGGCGAGCACCGAGCCTGTCAGCCAGCGCCCCGCCGCCCAGCAGGGAGGGAAGCAGTCCAAGGGCGTAGATGCCATAGGCACCGTTGAGCAGGACCTCACTCAGCTGCTCCTGCTCTCGTAGCACTCCGAGCATGGAGGCGAAGTGATTCGCTGCCCACCCCGCACCGAGCAGGAGGAGGAGCACAACGCCGAAAACGCTGTCCCGACTGTTCAAACGGCCCATGCTCACCTCACGATCCTGTGTTCAGACGTCACGTTCTGGCGCCGTGGTGTTGGCGCGGGAAGAGGCCGAGCGACAGCCACAGGGCTGCAGATACAGAGAGCGCAGAGAAACATGCCCAAATCGCACCGGGGAAAGACTGACGAGGTCAGGGGAAACGTTCACAGGGCCTAAACACCGCCCTCATCCAACAAATAGGCATACATTCCAGCCTCAATCGGCGAGTCCAACGTCAAAGTCATAGTGACAACGTCCAGTTCACGGCCACCGTCTGGCATCGTTGTCTGCACCGCGTCCGACGAATGCACTGGACCAAGATAGAAGAAGTCAGTTCCCTCCGCGTCGTCCTTTTTCGCGAAGAGATGCAGGTCCACGTCATTATCGACAATAGTCCGCACTTCGCTGCTACCCAATGTCCGACGACTCCTGGTGTACCAGAGAAGAGACTTTTCGCTCAAGAACTCATCCTCGTATGCGACGCTGTCGTCCACATCATCATGCTTGTGATACGTAATGAAAATTGGGCACGTTCTAGTCTCTTCGTCAACCTTGTACCCAAAAATCGTGCCCTCCTGGTTACTCTTCCAGTTCAACAGGCGACAAACATCCTTACGAGAGTACCGATCACCGATTCGCAGGTCACCAGCGTATCCATACCGATGTCGCGAGATGAACAGCCCAGTATCGATTACGTCCATGACGTGATCAGCAAACTCATCGCACGTGAAGAAATCTTCAAAGAAATCCTCATTAAGGCTCCACCAGCCACCCTCTCGAATGACTGGTGCCGCACCAAACTTAGCCCGCTTCTGCTCGCCGAAAAACTCAAACGTGAGGACACGAGCGACCGACTCCATGGTGCTTGGTCGCACGTCCACGCCCGCGGAGTCCAGAAGTGTGTGCACCGCCTCGTCTGAGAGCACACCGCTCTCAGAGAGAAGATTTCGAATGACAATCAACTCATGAGGCCGCTTCCCGTTTAAAAGCTCCTCAGTAAGAAACTTCAATGATGACGCCTGACGTGGAGTAGGCAGTGAGTCCGTCATCTTCAACGAAGTCAGAAGCGACCAGTACTCCCCCCGCTTGTTTGCGACCACTACAGGGTCAGCGGACTCAAATCGAGCGAGGTCGAACAATCGAGGTGCCCGGCCCAACCGATTTCGCTCAGCGCGCAGAGCCTCCCGAATCCGAGTCATAGAGTCCAGCTTCACTGCCGCCAGAGAAGCAAATATTCTTTCCGCCGCAATTTCATCAAAACTCACACTCGAGTTCCCCGACAGGACACCTGCATTGCGCCCACCAATAAAGTCACGTCGCACCGAATCACGGTTAAGTGACGCATTGCCAAAGAGCGCGATCGGAATGAGGAAGTTCGTTTCATAGTTTCCGATGAAGTCGATCACACGGAGGTGATCCTTGCCAGGCGCTTTGCGCAATCCCCGCCCGAGTTGCTGTGTAAAGATGATGCTTGACTTGGTCCTCCGAAGCATGACAATTTGATTGACGGAAGGAATATCTATGCCTTCATTGAATACATCGACTGTCAGGATATAATCCAGGTCACCCGCCGCCAGCTGCTGTACTACGGAATTTCTTTCCTCGACCGAATCATCTCCGCTCAATGCCACAGTTCTCAATGGTCGGCCGTCAACAATCCTTCCATCAAGTTGCCGTGAAAGCTCGCGCGCTTCACTGTTCCTGCTACAGAACATGAGACCGGACACCCCGACCCCCACATGACCATAGGAGTTGAGCATTCCGACAATATGATCCACTCGCCTCGACGAGACAAGAAGCGAGAAATCAGATTTCTCCTCAACAGAGATCCCGTCGACGACGAGATCGGTCACCCCGTAGTAGTGGAACGGAACCAGCATTCCTTCTTCCAGTGCGCGCCGCAGCCGGATCTCATACGCAACGTTGTAGTCGAACAGCTCGTATACGTTGAAATCATCAGTGCGCTCTGGAGTCGCCGTAATTCCAAGCAGGAACTCCGGCGTGAAGTACTCTATGAGTCCGCGATATGTCCGAGCACCCGCCCTGTGCACTTCGTCGATTAAAATGTAGTCAAAATGATCCTTCTCAATCCCCTCCATCACCCCCGGGCGAGAAAGCGATTGAACTGTCGCAAAGACGTAGGAGGCGTCCGCGTCCTGAAGTCGACCAACAAACTTGCCAACCTCGCCTGCAGAAATTCCGAGGACACGCTTAAATTCTTCGATCGCGCGATCTAAAATTTGCTCACGATGAACAAGGAATAGCATCCGCTTCGGCCCAGCAGCTCGAACGTCAAGAGCAGCGAGAATTGTCTTCCCCGTCCCGGTCGCCGAAACCACAATGGCGCGCCTCTCACCTTGAGAACGAAGATCAGCAATCGCCGACAAGGCTTCGAGCTGCATAGAGTTCGGCACGACTCTACTTGACAGCGTCTTCTCGGTGATCGGAGGCGCTGCTTCCGAACCGAACGAATCCAAGCGCCGACTCTCGTCGTATGCAATCTCGTACTGCTCAATCCACTCAGAGGTCAGAGGGAACGAGTCCAACAGCTGTTGATCGATCGCGTCAGCAAGCTGCTCAACGACATCACCACCAGGAAGCGCAGAGAACCGTAAGTTCCATTCACGATTCCGCTGCAGTGCGTTCATCGTCAAATTGGAGCTTCCAATGATTGCGGTCGTCGACAACTCCTGAGTGAATACATACCCTTTCGCGTGGAATCCCCCGCCTTTGGCGGAATGTATCTTAACGTCAAGACCTGGAATGGAAAGAAGCTCACGAAACACAGCAGGGTGGTTAAAGTTCAAGTATGTAGAGGTTATAAGAGTGCCGCGCCCCCCGAAATCGAGAAGGTGTTGCTTAAGTGCCGCCAAAGCATCTGTCGTCACAAATGCGACAGAAAAAATGAACCGGTCAGACCTGCGGAGCTCTTCAACCAATGATCGCTTCATTGTATTCTCGCCGTCATTGGCGATGAGGATCGGGTTATGGAGCTTGTTTGACGAGACCGTGGAATCGATGAATCCGAACCTAGTGTCGTTCAGTATCGACGCAAAACCACTATCTGCCGCGCCTGACCTCCTCAACTCGGCGTCGGTCATCCGGCAGCCTTAATGATCTTCTCCACTGCAGGAATATCAGCTGGCGCCCAATCCAGCTGCGCAAGCTCAGCGATCGGCAGCCACCTTAGCTCCGCGTGCTCGCGCGCTTGGGGCTCACCGGAGATGATATTGCCCCAATAGGTCGTGAGGTTTACAACGCCGAAGTCGTATTCGTACTCTGTTTCATCGACACGTTCGCCGATTTCTGCCTCGATCGCCAGCTCTTCGTCCAGTTCACGCACTAGCGCCTGCTGGGCCGACTCACCGAGCTCCAACTTCCCACCAGGGAACTCCCACATGCCAGGCAGTGTCATATCTTGACTCCGCTGAGCGCATAAAACGTCGCCGTTACGGACAAGCACGGCGCCAACAACGACGATACGTTTCTTCACAGTGAACTCCCGCTGCAGACTTCTTCTGGTTTCCTGCAGCGTATCCCGAGGTAAGCCCACAGGAAGAGGCGGTCGAGCGCCGGACGTGCCTCGGCCCACGCCTGGACTTCTGTGGTGCGCTCTTGGACAACTCGCCAGCTGCGCCTGTTCCTCGTTTCTGCACCACAGCCGACAGCTTTGAGCAGGAATTCTGGCCCACGCCAAGTCCGACTCGCTGCCCGTCACGCACCGCGCTTAGGCAGGGCACCTTCCTGTGAGGGGTGCCGGGTGGACGGCCGTGAGCCGTGGGCCGTGGGCCGTGGGCCGTGGGCCGTGGGCCGTGGGCCGTGGGCCGGATGCAGGATAGCGACTAGGTCAGACGAACCGGCCCCGCCTATCAACTTTAAGAGTTAAAGTTGATAGCTGACGAGCGTGAGTCCACGATAAGCACTACGTGCATGTGGGTACGAACGACCTGGAACGGTCCGTGCTCGCACACCGTGCAGGACGACCGAGGAGGCACCGTGGGGACCTGGGAGCCGCGGCACTGGGAGTCAGAGGTGGATTCCGGCGTGCCTCGCCGCGAGCGGCGATCCGGGGAATTCTGCGCGTACATCCCCGACCTCCTCACCGATGCGCCGCTCACACTGAGCTCCTCGACCTCCCGGCTCCTGGCTGAAGCCGAGTCAGCAGTGCGTCGACTCGACCGCCGCAGCGCCAACGGCCTCGCGTCACTCAGCAGGTTCCTGCTCCGTTCCGAGGCGATCGCCTCCTCACGGATCGAGGGGATCGCCCCGAGTGCCAAGAAGATCGCGCTCGCAGAACTGGGTCAGTCGGAGGATGTCGAAGGACTCAGCGACACCGCGATCCTCGTCGCCAACAACATGACGGCCGTGCGTGATGCCTCGCAGCGGGTGGCCGACACAGGTGCGATCACCACTGACCATCTCCTGGAGCTCCAGAGATCACTGCTGACCGACGCCCCTCGCCTCCACGGAGTGAGGACGGCTCAGAACTGGCTGGGCGGCTCCTCGCATCACCCCTTCGACGCAGAGTTCGTGCCGCCAGCACCCGACCATGTCCAAGGACTCCTGGATGACCTCGTCGACTACATGAATGGCGCGGCGCACTCCCCCATCGTCCACGCAGCTCTCACGCACGCTCAGTTCGAGACCATCCACCCCTTCGCCGACGGCAATGGACGCGTCGGACGCGCGATCATCCACACACTCCTCACGCGCCGCGGTCTCACCGCGTCCTCGATCCTGCCGGTGAGCCTCATCTTCGCCACTTTCCGTGACGAATACATCCAGGGCCTGACCGCGTATCGCCGCGACGGGTCAGCAGAGTCTCAGCAGACGGTGGACGGGAAGGAGACCTGGATCGTGGTCTTCGCCGAAGCCGTCCTGCACGCAGCTGATCGAGCGGAAGAGCTGGCCGACGACATCGACGTGCTCCGCGATGAGTGGACCACGCTCATCACAGACCACCGCAGGGCGGAGGGGAGGAGTCGAGCACTCCGCAGCGACTCAGCAGTCACTCTCATCCTCAATGAACTTCCCGGGACGCCCGTCCTCACTCCTGCCGCAGTGACCCGCATCCACGATGTCTCCTCGCAGGCCGCGCACACGGCTCTCGACACCCTCCACGCCGCCGGAATCCTGGAGACCGCCTCGATAGGGCGCGGCAGGCGGGCGTACCTCTCGTCGGATCTCCTGAACCTCATCTCGGTGGCCGAACGGAAGCTGGCCAGTACGCGCTTCGACACCCGGCTATCGCCACCGAACCGGCCGGCACCAGCCCGCCCCTCCTGACCCCGCGTACCGATCACAGGGGCCGCCCACCCTCACCGCTTCCGGACGCCGCCCCGATACACCTGGGACACACGCCGGCGCGCCTCGCTCAGCCCCGCGCGGGACAGATCCCCGTCGAACAGCACGAGGTCCGCCGCATAGCCGGGTGCCACGCGTCCCACCAGAGCGAGTCCGCCGCCCGCACCACCACCGCCGGCAGCACCGCTCGGCACTCCTCCCGCGCCCACGCCCGCCACAGCCTCGACCGAATCGATCCCCAAGAGCGCCGCCGCCGTCGTCGTCCCGGCCCGCAGCGCCTCCTCCGTCGACAGCCCGACGCCGACCATCAGCTCCAGCTCCTCGAGATTCTCCCCGTGCGGCCCCACACCGGCATCCGTGCCCATGGCGATCTTCACGCCCGCCTGATGCGCCGCCGCGATCGCCTCGCGGTGGACCTCCGCGACCATCCGCGCCTTCTCCACCACTGCGGGAGGCAGTGCTGCACCCGCATCCGCCGCGGCGATGACCGCCTGGGGCGCCTGCAGCGTCGGCACGAGGAACGCATCCTTCTCCAGGAACAGCTCGATCGTCTGCGCGTCCAGGTAGATCCCGTGCTCGATCGACCGCACCCCCGCCCGCAGCGCGTTCCGGATCCCCTCCGTGCCCTGCGCATGCGACATCACATACGTGCCCTGCGCTGCCGCCTCCGCGACGATCACCTCGATCTCCGCCTGCGTGAACTGGCTGTGCCGCGGATCGTCCGTGGGCGAGAGCACCCCGCCCGTCGAGCAGATCTTGATGTGATCGGCCCCTGCCCGCAGGATCTCCCGCGTCTTCGCCCGCACACCGTCGAGCCCATCGGCCACACCGTCGGGCCTGCCGGGATGCTCCGTGAACATCGGCATGTGCGCACCGGACGCCATCCGCCCGTCACCGTGACCGCCGGTCTGGCTCATGATCGAGATCGCCGCGCGCAGATCCGGCCCCTCGACCAGGCCCTGCGCCAGTGCGGTCTTCACACCCGCATCCGCGCCGCCGGCGTCGCGCGCCGTCGTGACACCCGCCTGCAGCGTCTTCTCCAGGTTGCGTGCCGCGCGGAAGAACTGCAGCGAGAACGGCTCTGTGAACGCGTCCAGGCTGCCGGCGCCCTCGGTCGCCACGTGCACGTGGCAGTCGATGAGGCCGGGAGTGAGTGTCTTCCCGCTCCCGTCGACGACGTCGACGATGGACCCCGCCGCCGAGGCCTCCGCCGCCAACGGCGTCCCTCCCGCCTCCGTCGACCGGACGGCTTCAACCACGCCGCCGCGCACCAGCACGTCATGCGTGCCGATGAATGCGTCCCCGTCGAAGACCTGTGCTCCTGTGATGACAAGCGTGTGGGTCACGCGGTACCTCCTCGATCGTCATTGATCAGATACGGCTCGGCTCCGATTCTGCTCGAGCCTGCTCGAACCACCAGCTTTCATCAGACCACACACCTTGTTTCCTATGCGGCCTGATGAAAGGTGGTGGCTCGCGGTTCGGACTGGTGGCTCGCAGTTCGGGCTGGCGGTTCGCGCATCTGGTGGCCCGTGGTCCTCTCAGTGCCGCGGCCCGTGGTCGGCCCGCTCCCCCGGTGCGTCCGCGCTCCCACTCGCCAGCCTCCGCATCGCCAGGTGCGCCAGCAGCGCCGCCTGGTCGCCCAGCACCGAATCATCGAAGACCACGTGCGGGGAGTGGTTGTCCGCCTGCTGCTCGTCCGGCACGTCGTCCCGTCGAGCACCCAGCATCATGAACGTCCCGGGCACCTCGCGCAGCACGCGGGAGAAGTCCTCACTGGGCATGATCGGATCCGTGAGCAGCTCGAACCGCTCCGCCCCCAGCAGGCCGCTGACCTCGTCCGCCACCCACGCCGTCTCGTCCGCGTCGTTCACCGTGACGGGGTACTCGTCCTCGAACAGGACCTCGGCGGTGCAGCCGTGCGCAGCGGCCACACCCTCGGCCACACGAGTCGCCTCCGCCCTGAACCGGTCGACCGACTCCTCCGACAGCGACCGCACCGTCGCACCCAGCGACGCCGTCTCCGGGATGACGTTGAGCATGTCGCCGGCCGCCAGTCGTGTGATCGACATGACGACCGGGTCGAACACGCTGAACTTCCGCGTCACCATCGTCTGCAGCGCCCCGACCATCTCCGCGATCGCGGGGACGGGGTCATTCGCATTCTGCGGCTGCGAGCCGTGCCCGCCAGCGCCGTGCACCGTCACGGTCAGCACGTTCGATCCGGCCTGCAAGGTGCCGGGCTTCGTCGCGACCAGTCCCCTCTCCGCGACGACCACGTGCACGCCGTACGCCGCACTCACCCGCACGCCGGCGGCGTCGAGCACGCCTTCGCGGATCATGGCGGCGGCGCCGTCGAAGCCCTCCTCGCCCGGCTGGAACATGAACACGACATCGCCGTCCAGCTCATCGCGGTAGGCGCACAGCAGCTGTGCCGCGCCCACCAGCCCCGCCGTGTGCAGATCGTGGCCGCACGCATGCATGTTCCCGTTCTCCGAGCGGAACGGCTCATCGGTGCGCTCCTCGACGGACAGGGCGTCCATGTCGCCGCGCAGCAGCACGGCCTGGGCACCGTCCTCGGGGCGGCCCGGTCCGGTGCCCCGCAGGACCGCCACGACCGAGGTCGTCTCCACTCCCGTCGTGATCTCCAGCGGGAGCCCCTCCAGGGCGGTGAGCACCGCCGCCTGCGTGCGCGGCAGGTCGAGCCCCACCTCCGGGTGCGCGTGCAGGTCGCGCCTCAGCTCCTGGAGAGCCGGCAGAAGGGCCTTGCCCTCAGCGACGAGGTCAATCATCGTGTCGTCCTTTCCGTCGTCGGACGACCACCGGACCCCACCAGCGAGCATCCCGTGTGCAGACCGCTCATGAGCGGTCTGCACTCCGTCCTCGAGTGTACGACCGCGCACGTGGCGGGCACAGGGCTGCGACGAATCAGCGTCGTCTGCACGGAGCGCTGCCGAATCTGCCTCCGCGCCCGCGACCGTACCTGCCTCCGTGCCTGTGTCCGTACCTCTTCGTACTGTCATCGCATGGACCCGCACCCGCCGGTCCACAGCACCAGTCGAGGAGCAGTCATGGATACGCCGCAGACACCGTTCGGCCTTCCCCGCGCCGTCCATCCCGACCTCAGCCCCGCTTCTGCACCCACCGCCGTCACGGAAGGTCCCGACGACGACGGCCCGCCGCCGCTCGCAGGGGTGGCCCCGGTGCAGGTCGTGGCCACCGGCCCATTCAAGGCGTACTCGCCGGACGCGACGGACTGGTCCGTCGGCATCGACCTCCGCATCACGCCGGACGGTCTGGCACTCACCACCCCGTCCGGCCACCACGACTTCGCCGCTTCGCGCTTCACCGTGGAGATGTCGCCGGACGGGATGTTCGTGTGGATCCTCGGGGACCGCTTGGACCACCCCGCCGTCACGGTGCTCATGCCCGCGTCGCTGGAGGACCTGCAGTCGCGGGTCCCGGGCGTGGAGTTCGAAGACCTCGATGAGGCCGCGCACGTCATCCGCCGCCTCACGACCGCCGGCGCGGCCGGGCGGCACACGAAGCACCGGTTCGGGCTGGATCGGTCCGGCGACATGGGCCTCGTCATCAACCCGCTGGAGGGCGAACCGGTGCTGGCGCTGCTGCGGATCGTTAAGAAGGGCGTGGAGTTCCGCACCGACGGGGTCTGGGAGGCGGACTCCCCGGCGAAGAGGATCCTGCCGTTCACCTCCCTGATCCCTGTCACCCGCGGCGCGGTCGCGCGCTTCGACCACCTCGAACGGTCGCCGTCCATGAGCCTCAGTCTGTTCCGTCGCTTCGTGATCCCGGCCGAACTGCCTGCTGCGGCTCCGTCTGCGCAGACTCCGGACCGTTCGGATCCTGACCGTTCGACTCCGCAGTTCCCCGTGCACTCCTCTTCGCCTGCTTCCGTGCGGAGCGGCGAAGCTTCTGCCGCTCCGCCAGCATGTACAGCACCGGAACGAGGACCAGCGTCAGCAGGGTCGACGACGTCAGGCCGCCGATGACGACGATCGCCAGCGGCTGTGAGATGAACACGCCGCCGCCCGTGATGCCGAACGCCATCGGCAGGAGCGCGAAGATCGTCGCGGCAGCCGTCATGAGGATCGGTCGCAGGCGCAGGCGCGTCCCGTGAACCACGGCGTCGTCGAGGTCGAGCCCCTGGTCACGAAGCTTGTTGACCAGGTCGATGAGCACGATCGCGTTCGTCACGACGATGCCGATCAGCATGAGCAGCCCGATCAGCGCGGGCAGCCCAAGCGGGATGCCGGTCGCCGCCAGCAGGATCACCGCACCGGTCCCGGCCAGCGGCACGGACACCAGGAGGATGAGCGGCTGCACAAAGCTGCGGAAGGTCGCCACCATGATGAGGAGCACCAGACCGACGGCGATGAGCATCGCGGTGCTCATCTGCGCGAACGATTCGTCCTGCTCCGCACCGGCACCGGCGAGCCCCACCGTCACACCACCCGGCGTGTCCGTGTCCGCGACCAGCTGCGAGACCTCGGCCGACACGGTACCCAGCGCACCCTCCTCAGGCGTGACGGCGACCGTGGTCTCACGCTCGCCGTCGGCACGGACGATCGTCGACTGCGTCTCCTCCTCCACGACCTCGGCGATGCTGCCCAGCGTGATCGCGTCGCCGGTGAGGTCCGGGATCGCCTCCTGCTCGTCGGCCAGCCGCTCCTCCTCCGCGCGGTCCGCTTCCGCGTCCTCCTGCGCGACGATCATGTCGTCGACCTGCTGCGCGGCGTCGTCGTACCCGGACTGCGCCTGGTCCAGTGCGTCCTCGAGCTCCTCGACCTGTGCATCGATCTGCTCCTGCGGGTCCGGCGGACCCTGCGGCGCGCTCGGATTCCGCAGTTCATCGAGCTGCTCGCGCAGATCCTCGACCTGGGTCCCCGCGTCATCGCGCGCCTCACGAGCGGACTCGAGCTGTTCGGCGGCGTCCTCCTCCGCCTCGCGGGTGGCCTCGTCGGCGCGTGCCTCCTGCTCTTCCGTGAGCGCGTCCTGCGCGTCCTCCTGGGCATTCTGCGTCTGGACCTCGGTGACCGGCAGCTCGATGTCCTCGATCTCACCCGGCGCCGCGTCGGCGTGGGTGGGCGCGATGAGGATGTCGCGCTCCTCCCCCTCGAGGTTCACCGTGCCGGCGGGCGTGCCCTCCAGCGCGGCTGCGACGGCGGCACCCACCTCGGCCTGACTGAAGCCCTGGTCCGCGGCGGCCTCCCGGTCGACATCGACCCGCAGCATCGGCTGCGTCGACGTCTCGTCGGTGCTCACCGCCGCGACGCCGTCCAGCTGCTCAGCCTGCTCCGCGAGCTGCGCTGCCGCATCGGCGCGCTGCCCGTCGTCCGTGCCGGCCACCGTCACCTCGACGTCCTGGCTCATGCCCACGGACCCGGCGGAGTCCACGCTCACGTCGCCCACGTCCTCGAGTCCGTCGATGCCGCCCTGGAGCCTTTCGGCGACGACGGCCGGATCCGCCTCCTCATCGAGTGTGACGGTCAGGGAGTTCGCCGCTCCCCCGCCCGCCGCGGAGATGTTCGCGACGTAGTCGGTGACGTCCGGATCAGAGCCCAGGACCTCCTCGACCTGCGCGGCGGCCTCGTCGCTCGTCTCCAGGGACGAGCCCGTGGGCAGGGTCTGCGTGACGTAGAGGGAGTTCTCCCCCTGGTCGCCCAGGAAGTCGGTCTTCAGACCCGTTGCGACCACGCCGGTGAAGAGCAGGACCACCACGGCACCGGCGATCGTCCGCCCGGGATGGCGCAGCGACGCCTGGATCGCAGGCAGGAACGCCCGCTGCAGCCGGTCGACGGGATCGGACGCCTCGCCCTCGTGGGCCGGCAGGACGGAGCCGTGGGCGACCGCGTCCGGCAGCGGGGTCCTCCCCTTCTGCACGCGCTTCGCGTTCTTCGTGTCGATCCGCGCCTGCGCGCGGGCCCGCCGCTTCTCCGCAGCCGCCTCCTGCTTGGCGTGCCAGACCTCCCACCGCTCATCGAGAGCCGCCTGCTTGGCCGGCTTGAGCGGCTTGGGCCGGTGGCGGAGGAACCAGTAGCTGAGAGTCGGCACGATCGTCAGAGCGACGAGGAGCGAGGCCAGCAGTGCGAGCGAGACAGTCACGGAGAACGGCCGGAACAGCTCGCCCGTGATTCCAGAGACGAACGCGATCGGCAGGAAGACCGCCACGGTCGTGAGCGTGGACGCGGTGATCGCGCCGGCGACCTGCTTGACGGAGGCGACGATGTCCTCGATCCCCAGCTCCCGGTCGCCCTGTCGCCTGCGGATGTTCTCGATGACGACGATCGAATCGTCGACGACGCGGCCCACTGCGATCGTGAGCGCGCCCAGCGTGAGGATGTTGAGCGTGTATCCGCCCCACTGCAGGCCGATCATCGCGATGAGCAGCGACATCGGGATCGACACCGCAGCGACGACGGTCGAGCGGAACGAGCCCAGGAACACGAGGATCACCAGCACCGCGAACAGCAGTCCCAGCCCGCCCTCGACGGACAGGTCGTGGATCGACTGCTCGATGTAGGGCGCCTGGTCGAAGACTGTGGAGAACTCGACGCCCTCGCCCAGCTCGTCCTGCTTCGCATCGAGGACATCGGCGACGCCGTGGGAGACGGCGACGACGTTCGCGTCCTGTTCCTTCGTCACCGACAGCGTCACCGCGTCGCCGCCGTTGGCGCGCGACAGCGTCGTCTGCTCCGCCCGCTCGAGCGTGACGTCGGCGATGTCGCCCAGCATGACGGTGCCGTCGACCGTCCGGATGGGCGTGTCCTCGACCGCTTCCAGATCCGACTTGGGAGTGCCGACCTCGACGGCCAGCGAATTCGGACCGTCGGTCGTCTCACCGCCGGGGACGACAGTGCCTGCGGCCTCGAGCTCGGAGGTCAGTGTGGTCGCATCGACGCCCGCTTCCTCGGCCTCACCGGGCATCAGCTCGATGTGGACCTCGCGCTCGGACTGGCCGGCCACCTCCACGTCACTCACGCCGTCGACGCCCTCCAGGTCCGGGACCAGCAGCGATTCGACGTGAGCGGCGAGATCCTCGTCTCCGTTCGCGCTGGTGACGGCAGTCTGGACGACGGGGATCTCGTCGATCGACGTCGGCAGGACCTGGACCTCGGCGGTCTCCGGCAGATCTGCCCGCACGGACTCGACTGCGGACGCCACCCCGTCCTGGACCTCATCCGCGTCGGCCTCGAACGGCCAGGTCACCGTCGCCGTCGCCGCCCCGCTGGTCGTCTCCGTCGTCACGGCGTCGACGTCCGCGACCGAGGACAGGGCCGATTCGAGCGGATCCGTCACCGTCTCCTCGACGACCTCCGGGGAGGCACCGGGCACCGTCGCCTGCACCATCGCGCTGGGCGTGGTCATCGACGGCATCATCTCCTGATTGAGCATGCTCGTCGCGACCACCCCGAAGACCGCGACCGCGATCGTCGTGAGACCGATGATCAATCGGTTCTTCAGGCTCATTCTGGTGAGTGCAGACACAGGGGTTCTCCAGGTCGTGTTCGTGGTTTCGTCGTGGTCGAGGCTTCGTGCTGAGCGGCCCTGGTCAGCACCGAGGTCAACGGTTCCAGCCTGGTGCTGTTCGCGCGTCCCCCGCACGGGTGATTCCTCTCCCCCTCACGGGGGATTTCCTCCGTCTACGGCCGCGGCCGGGTCATCCGCGGCGCAGCGCGTCCTTCCAGGAGACGCGCGAACCGATCCGCAGGATCGACTGCTCGTACATCCGCGCCCCGATGACGATCGAGGCCGCGGTCGTCGCGATGAGCAGGATGAGCGCGATTACCGGCTCCCACCAGGCCGCGTCGCCCAACAGCAGCCGCACGGGCATGCCGACCGGCGCGGAGAACGGGATGTAGCTGAGCACGCCCATCAGCAGGGGGCTCTGATTCCCGATCACCACGAGCAGGTAGGGGATCATGATGAGGAAGGTGAGTGGTGAGACCGCGCTGGCCACGTCCTCCTGCCGGGAGACGAGCGACGCCGCGCCGGCGTACAGCGACGCCATGAGGATGAAGCCCACCGCGAAGAGCACCCCGAACCAGATCAGCGACGGCCCCAGCAGGGTGAGGATCTCCCCCTGGCCCGTGAGCGCGAACGCCGCGCTCGCTCCGATCGCGATGAGTCCGATCTGGGCGAGCGCCAGGACCGCGTTTCCCAGCACCTTGCCGCCCATCAGCACGCGCGGGGACACCGTCGCGAGCAGGATCTCGATGATGCGCGTCGCCTTCTCCTCCACCACGCTCTGCGCGATCGTCATGCAGTACATGAGCGCCGCCATGAAGAACATGAAGCCGAAGGCGATCGACAGCACGGTGCCCAGCCACGGGGGCATCTCACTCGCTGTCAGTACGACGGCCGGCGGGGGGACCGACAGTGCTGCGACGAGGTCTTCGCTCGCCGCCCTGTCGCCCACCACCACCGGCGTCTGCGCGTCGGTTCCGTCGATGAGCGTGCCCGCCACGTCGATCTCCGCACCGTCCGGTCCGAAGACCGGCTCGCCGTCCAGCGCGGTGCGCAGCTCCTCGGCGCTCAGCACGGCTGAGTCCGCGTCGCCGGAGCGCACCTGGTCGAGGGCCTCCCCCGGTGTGGCGGACTCGGTGACCTCGAAGCCGAGCTCGGGCACCACCGCGGCCGAGGCCGTCGTCGTCACCACCGCCGTGTCGCCTCCCAGCCCGATCCCCCGCCCGCCCATGAGACCCATGACGATGATGCCGCCGACGATCGCCAGCAGCGTGACCGCGAAGGACACGAGGTAGGCCTTCGATCGCAGCTGGACGAGCATCTCCCGCTTCGCGACGAGCCGCACCGCGTTCCACGGCGTGATGCTGTGGCTGGATGAGCTGTGGCTGGGTGAGCTGTGCGTGAGTGACATGGGCGTCTCCTGGTGGATAGCGGATCTCATACGATCTCCCGGTAGATCGCGGACAGCGGCACCCGGTGCGGGGCGAACGACGTCACCGGGCCGTACTCCAGCGCTCGGCGCAGCACCTGCTGGGCCGCGTCCGCGTCCGGAGCGCTGAAGACGGCTGTCCCACGGTCGAACTCGATGACCTCCACGCCGGGCACATCACGGATCCACCCGGCGTCATGCTCCGTCACGATGCGATGGAGACCCGTGGAGTGCTGCTCCTGCAGGAGTGCACGCGAGCCCGCTGCGCGGATGCGCCCGGCGCTGATGATGACGAGGTTGTCGGCGAGCCGCTCGACGACATCGAGCTGGTGGGAGGAGAAGAGGACCGGGGCTCCCCGGGCCGCGATCCGCTGCAGCACCCCCAGCACCACCTCGACCGCCAGCGGGTCCAGACCGGAGAACGGCTCATCGAGGATGAGGACCTGCGGGCGGTGGACCAGGGCCGCGGCGATCTGCGCTCTCTGCTGATTGCCCAGGGACAGATCCTCGAGCGACTCGTCGAACCGGTCGCCCAGGCCCAGTTCGGTGAGGATCTCCCGGGAACGGGAGTCGGCCTCGGCGGCGGTCATGCCGTGCAGCTCGCCCAGGTAGGCGATCTGCTCACGGGTCCGCATCTTCGGGTACAGGCCCCGCTCCTCAGGCATGTAGCCGAACCGGGCGCGGTCCGCCGCGCCGATCGGGTGGCCGTCGAGCGATACCGTGCCGGAGTCCGGCCGTGTCACCCCGATGATGGTGCGCATGGTCGTCGTCTTGCCCGCGCCGTTGCCCCCGACGAAGCCGGTGAGGCGGCCGGGCTCCACGCGGAAGCTGATGTCATCGAGCACCCGGCGGTCGCCGAACGTCTTGCTGATCCTGCTCACGTCGAGCATCGGGACTCCTCTGAGGATGGAGGTGTGCCGATCGCCTCGCTGAGCGATCCGCACCGTATGCCTCCACGCTAGGGATCGGCGAGGGTGAGCGGATCGGCCGCAGGAACGAGATCGCGCGAGTGCCGCGTCATCCTCACGGCTGAGGACCGGAGTCCGATGTCCGCCGATGGGATGAGGTCAGCCGAAAGGGTGAGTTCACCGGCGCTGAGAGGTCGCCGGCGGTGCGACGCCCGACCCGGTCCGGTCACCGGTCGGGTGAGATCACCCGGTGCTCGTAGGCGAAGATCACCGCGTGGATGCGGTCGCGGACGCCCAGCTTCGCCAGGAGGTTGGACACGTGGGTCTTGACCGTCGCCTCCGACACGAACAGCTCCTTCGCGATCGTGGTGTTGCTGAGGCCCCGGGCCACGCCGTCCAGCACCTCGCGCTCGCGACCTGTCAGCCGGGTGAGCTCCACCGGTTCGCCGGCAGCGGCCGGTGCGGGTACCCGGGGCACGGATCCCGGGCCGGGACCGGGGGCCGGGCCGGGACCGGGTGCCTGCGCCGATCCGGGGACGCCTGACCATTCGTGCGCGGCGTCACCCCGGCGCATCGCTGCGATGACCGACATCGTCACCTGCGGATCGATGAGCGCGTCACCGTGGTGCACCGTGCGGATCGAGTCGACCAGCACCGCAGGAGGCGAGTTCTTGAGCACGAAGCCGCTGGCGCCCGCACGCAGCGCGGCCTGGACGACGGTGTCGTCGCGGAACGTCGTGAGCACGATGACGCGGGCATGCACGGCGTCCGAGGCGAGGAGTGCTCGCGTCGCCTCGATGCCGTCCATCACCGGCATCTGCACGTCCATGCAGATGACATCGGGGGCGAGCTCGTGGGCCGCCCGGACGGCCTCCGCTCCGTTCTCCGCCTCGCCCACGACCTCGAACCCCGGTTCGAGGTCGAGCAGCGCCCGGAACCCCGCTCGCACCAGGTCGTGGTCGTCGACCAGGAGCACCCGCACGGGGCTCGAGGATTCCTTCGTCTCATCCACGGGCCATCGTCCCATCCTCGATCCTCTCGCCGCCTCGCGTGGGGACGCGCAGCAGCACCCTGAACCCTCGCGGGTCCCGTGCGCCGACAGTGAGCGTGCCGCCCACCGCATGCGCACGTTCGCGCATGCCGACGATCCCGCGCCCACCACCAGCGAGAACACTTCCACCGTTCCCGAGGTCGTCGGGGACCCTGTCTGCGGGGCCGACGCCGTCGTCGGTGACGTCGAGTTCGATCCAGTCCTCATCGAAGCGCAGCCGTACGTCCGCCGAGGCCACGGGCCCCGCATGCTTGCGCACGTTCGTGAGCGCCTCCTGCAGCACTCGATAGACCGTGAGCTCGACCGTGCTGATGACCGACTCCGGGCTCTCGCCGTACTGCTGGAAGCTGACAGTCATCCCGGACTCCGTGACGCTGTCGACGAGTGCGGGGATCTGCGCGAGCGTCCTGGTCGACGGAGAGTCGACAGTGGGGAGGGACAGGGCCTCCGGCGCTGTCCCCTCATCCTCGCTGCGGAGGGTCACGAGGACGCTCTGCAGCTCCTCGACCGCTTCCCGCGCGCTCACCTCGACGCGTTCCATCGCCGTCGTGACGGACTCCGGGACGTCCCGACTGTCCGTACTCACCTCGAGGGTGCGCCGGGCCACCGCAGCCTGGACGCCCATGAGTGACACATGATGCGCCACCGAATCGTGCAGTTCGCGTGCGATGCGGAGCCGGTCCAACCGCACTGCCTGCTCCGCCAGCTGCGCACGGCTGCGCTCCAGTTCGACGACCTGCGCGTCCATCGTCGCGCGCTGCCCCGCCCGCAGGTACTCGCTGTTGCCCAGCCAGAGCGCTCCCACGTAGAAGAGGACGTTGAGGATCGAGGCCCACAGTCCGAACGCGGCGTTCTGCTCGATGCTCGCGTCCGGGGCCCCAACCGAGGATCCTACGACGACGCCCACGAACGTCGACGACAGCATCGCGAGGGTGATGAGGATGCGCAGCACCGTGACTGCAGTGCGCCGTGCACTCCACGCACCGGCCGAATACAAGAGGTAGAAGTAGACATAGGGCGTGAGGAACTGCTCGAGGTAGCCGACGCCGAGCGACACCAGGAACGCTGCTGTGCACCACGCCAGGGCGAACTGTGGAGCCACCCGGCGGAGCGCCACCGCCAGCCCCATCGCCGCGGGGAAGAGGATCCGCATCCACGGCGGCTGGTCGACGTCGATCGTTCCGGAGACTTCGAGGATCCCCGACCCCAAGACCGACCAGTGCGAGACGGCGATCGTCATGGCGACCAGCACCCCGACGGCCACATCCCGGCGCACCCCGTCACGTCCCGGCTGCGGTCGCGTCCATCCGGCCGGAGCACTGCCGTCGACAGCCGTGAGCAGACCCCACAGTCGTGAGAACGGACCGCGTTCCACGGCCTCGCTCGCCACCGCGCGTCCGTCGGTGCCCGTGCGCGCTGCCGACGCCGCCGATGTGGTCATGCGGCAAGGCTAGAGCAGACGGCACGCTCGCGGATCCGTCGCAGGGATGAGATTCTGGTGCCATGACGCCTGAGACCCACGGATCCGACGGCCTCCTCATCGTCGAGGACCTCGCGCTGCTGCTGGCCGACGACGCGTCCGGGACCCCCGCCGGTGCCGCCACCCTCCACTACTCGCTCGGCGGCGCGCTGCTGGTGGAGCTCGCACTGCTGGGACGCGTTGAAGCAGAGGAGGGCTCGTGGCGGTCGCGCACGACGCTGCGCGCGATCGGTGATGGGCCTCTGCCGGACCCACTGCTGCAGGAGGCGTACGACGCCATCGCAGAGAAGCCGCGGGCCGTGTCCTCCATCCTGCTCACCATCGGCAGCGGATTATGGGAGCCGCTCGTCGACCGACTGGTGGAGCGCGGTCTGCTGGAGCAGAAGAAGTCCAGGTTCCTGGGGATCTTCCCCACGACCTCGCACCCGGCGACCGACGACCCGTACGAGCCCGCGCTGCGGGCCCGCGTCGCCTCCGTGCTCGAAGGAGAGGATCCGGATGATCCGCGGACCGCCGGCCTCGTGGCGCTGATCTCCGCGAGCGGCACCCTGCCCAGCCTCCATCCGCAGCCGCGATGGTCCGGGACAGTCCACGACCGCGGCAAGGAGTTCGAGAAGGGGGACTGGGGCGCGAAGGCCACGGCGGCAGCCGTCACCCGAGCCACGACCGCCGTCACCGCGGGCAGCATCGCCGCAGCCATCGCAGCGGCGACGACCGCGACCAGATGACGCTGCGGTCCTGTTCGACGGGGCCGAACGGCCCGATCACGCCGGTCAGTCAGAGCACGCCGAACTGACCAACCGCGCTCAGGTGAACTGCACGCGCACCTCGCCCATCCCCTGGTAGTCGGCGATGACGGCGTCCCCGGCGCTGACCGGGATGGGCCGGGTGAAGGACCCCGACAGCAGGAGTGAGCCTGCGGGGATCTCCTCTCCCCGTTCGGCGAAGCGGTTCGCCATCCAGGCGGCGCTGGCCGCGGGGTGGCCCAGGACGGCTCCGGACACTCCCGTCTCCACGATCGCCCCGTTGATGGTGAGCTTCGCACCGATCCACGACAGGTCGAAGGCCGCGGGATCGAACTCCTCAGCGCCACGGACCACAGCACCCAGTGCCGCGTTGTCGCTGATGGTGTCCACGACGGTCATGCCGTCCTCGACGAAGTGGCAGTCCAGGATCTCCAGGGACGGCACCACGCACGCCGTCGCCGCGAGGATGTCCTCCGCCGTAAACGCGCCGTCCGCGCCGGAACCCTGACCGGGCACCAGCGCGGAGGCGAGAAGGAAGGAGAGCTCCACCTCCACACGCGCGTTGTTCCACGCGGTCGCCCGCACCGTCGAACCGGCTGCGAGGATCTGGTCCTCGAAGATCACGCCATAGTCGGGTTCGTCGAGGCCGAACGCCTGCTGCATCGCAACGGACGTGAGGCCGATCTTGAAGCCCGCGACCCGTCCGCCCTCAGCTTCACGGCGTGCGCGCCACAGTCGCTGGACCTCGTAGGAATCCGACACCGTCATCGCGGGATGCCTCCGGCTCGCGGGAGCGATCCTGGCCCCCGTGCGCGCAGCCTCGGCGAGCTCATCCACGAGCGCCGCCACCTGTGCGTCAGTCAGTCCCCTGTGGGACACGTCCATCGTCATCGATCCACCCTTCGCGGCTCTGTGAGTCTCCACACACAACAGATTGTGAGGTCTCGCACAGACATCAAGTCCCAGCATCCACCTAATGCCAGCATATTGCATGGAATCCGGTCATAGGACGCATCATTCACCACGCGTCCGTCATGAATGCGAGCCGCTTCTGATATGACCCGTTTCGGCTGATCGAGCGGTCGACTTAAGAGACGTTGAGCCACGTCACAGGTTGGGTAGCATTGCCGTCGTTCTTCACGAGTTCACCGGCGTCAGCCGGTCTCTCGCACCCCACAAACGGACCTGTTCCCTCAACGGAGAGGTGCCCATGAGCACATCACGCACAAGCCACGACGGCGACACGACGCCCGTTGCGGACCCCGGAGCCGTGGCGACCGCCACCGCACCGGAGGGCGACCCTCCCGCTGAGGCCGTCGACGTCGAGGAGCAGCTGGACTTCGACCGCGACCCGGCGAACACCGGAACGCACCTCCCCGTATTCTGGCGCGTCGTCGTCATGGCGCTCACCGTCGCCGGTGTGGTGCTGGTGCTCAACCAGGTGTTCTTCTGGAACCTGGGCGGCACGAACCTGCTGACGAACAGCTTCCTGTACTACCTGCTGGCCGCGTTCCTGCCGATCGTGTTCATCATCTACCCGATCAGGAAGCAGCCCGGCGGCGTCACCGCACGCACCTCCGTGCCCTGGTACGACATCGTCCTGGCCGCCCTCATCATGGTCACGACCATCTACTACGGCATGAACGGCCAGCGCATCTTCGAGCGCGGCTGGGACTACGTCGCACCGCCCACCGCGATGGTCTTCGCGTTCCTCCTGTGGATCCTGGTGCTGGAGACCCTCCGCCGGACGGCGGGCCTCATCGTCACCGGCATCGCGCTGGTGTTCTCCCTCTACCCGGTCTTCGCGGCGGGCATCCCCGTGAGCTTCCTCCAGGGCATCCCGTTCCGTCTGGACCTCACCGCGCAGATCCACGCGATGGGCGTCGACTCGATCATGGGGCTGCCGCTGCAGACGGCCGCCAGCATCCTCGTCGGCTTCCTGATGTTCGGCGTCGCCCTGCAGTTCTCCGGCGGCGCGCTGTTCTTCTACGACCTCGCCATGAGCGCGTTCGGCCGTTTCCGCGGCGGCTCCGCGAAGGTCTCCGTCGTCTCCTCCGCCGCGATGGGCATGATGTCCGGCTCCGCCGTGTCCAACGTGCTCACCACCGGCCCCATGACGATCCCGGCGATGAAGCGCTCCGGGTTCCCCGGGAAGTACGCCGCGGGCATCGAGGCCACTGCAGCCACCGGCGGTACGATCACGCCTCCGATCATGGGCACCGCAGCGTTCCTCATGGTGTCCTTCGTCGGCGTCCCCTACGGACAGATCGCCCTGGCCGCGGCCATCCCCGCGTTCCTCTACTACTGGGGCATCTTCCTCCAGGTCGACGCGTACTCCGCCAAGTCCGGACTGCGCGGCATGCCGAAGGCCGAGCTGCCCAAGCTGGCCCGCACCCTCCTCACGGGCATTCCGTACATCGTCGCGCTCGTCGGCCTCGTGCTGCTCCTGGTCGTCATGAACAACGAGTCGCAGGCACCCTTCTGGGTCATCGGCTTCCTGCTCATCTGCATGCTCTTCATGAAGCGCTACAAGCTCACGCCCACGTCGTTCCTGAACTTCGTGTACGCCTCGGGCAAGACGGTCGCGGAGATCATCGGCATCATCGCGGGCGTCGGCCTCATCGTCGGCGGCCTCTCCATGACCGGAGTCTCGCTGTCGCTGGCACGCGAGCTGGTCAACCTGGTCGGCGACAACCTCGGTCTCATCCTCATCGCGGCCGCGCTGACGAGCTTCGTGCTGGGCATGGGCATGACGGTGTCCGCCGTCTACGTCCTGCTGGCGATCGTCATGGCCCCGGCCCTGACGGAGATGGGCGTCAACCCGATCGCGGCGCACCTGTTCGTCATCTACTGGGCGACCGTCTCCTACATCACCCCGCCGGTGGCCCTGGCCTCGTTCGCCGCGGCGAACATCGCCAGAACACCACCCATGTCGACCTCGATCACCGCGATGCGGCTGGGGGCGGTGAAGTACATCATCCCGTTCGCGTTCGCCGTGAACCCCGCCCTCGTCGCACAGGATTCGACGCTGTCGGAGATCCTCATCGCCCTGGTGACCGCGATGATCGGCATCTACTTCCTCGCCACCGGCTTCGAGGGCTATCTGACACTCAACAGCCGCAGGATCGGGATCGTCATCCGCGTCGTGTCCCTCGCCGCAGGACTCCTGCTCCTGTGGCCGGCCACCACCACGTCCCTCATCGGACTGGGCCTGGGCGCCGTCACGATCATCCTCGCGTTCCTCATCGGCAAGCGCGGACCGGACTTCAGCTCCACCGCAGTCCCCGCGGCCGCCACCACGAAGAAGGAGGCCCGCGCATGAGGCGACTGCCGACGTTCACGGCCGCACTGGCCGCATCAGCACTCCTGCTGTCCGGCTGTGCTGGACCGTCCGAGACGAACATGGTGGGTGGGATCCGCGACCCATTCGTCATCTCCACCTACGGCACGGGCACCTCGACCTACCAGGACACCGCGGCCGTCTCCGATGCGGTGTCGCAGGCCACCGGCTCCCGCGTCCGCATCATCACCTCCGACACGGCGATCGGCCGGATGGCGGCGATGAAGTCCGGCGCTGCGGCGATGGGCCGACTGGGCGATGAGTACATCTTCGCCTACGAGGGGCTCAACGAGTTCGCGAACGAGGACTGGGGACCCCAGGACACCCGGGTCGTGTGGGCGCCGCTGTCCCCGCACTCCCTCCTCACGCGGACCGCGGACGGCATCGAGACGCCCGCGGATCTCAAGGGCAAGAAGGTCCCCAAGATCACTGCGAATCCTTCCGTCAACGGCAAGATCGACGCCTACCTGGCCTACGGCGGCCTCACGCGCGATGACGTGATCGAGGTCGAGATGGCCTACGGCGAGCAGCCGGACGGGCTGCAGCAGGGCCAGATCGACATGCTGTACCAGCAGGTCTACGGCGCGAGCCTGTACGAGCTGGAATCGCAGATGGACGTGTCGTGGGTCCAGCTCGACCCGGACGACGAAGAGGCCGTGAGCCGCATCGACGAGCTCACGGCGTCCGTCAACGTCCTCCCCTTCGAAGGCGCACCCGCGCAGGAGGAGGGCGAGGAGACGAACGGCTTCGTCTACACCCTGCCCATCACCGCGATGGCGGACACCAGTGAGGACGAGGTCTACGCACTCGTGTCCGCGATGGCGGAGAACTTCGAGGAGTACGAGAACACCACGGTCAACACCCCGCGCTGGAACCCCGAAGAGGTCGAGGACACTCCGCGCGAGGCGCCCTTCCACCCGGGCCTCATCCGGTGGCTGGAGGAGAACGACCGGTGGTCGGACGAGGCACAGCAGAAGCAGGACGAGCTCCTGGAGCGCGGCGAGCGCCTCGACGAGGAGTGGGAGGAGTTCCAGGCGACGGATCCCGATCCTGATCAGGAGAACGCCCTCTGGATCGAATGGCGCGCCCAGAACGACCTCGGCAAGGCCAACGACGACCCGGACGCGATCGACTGACCCGAACGATGATCTGATCCTCCTGGTCGACGCCTCGCGTCACCCACCGAACGCCCCTGTCACGCCCCTGCCTCCTCGTGAGGCAGGGGCGTTCGACGTCTCAGGCGGATCGCCTCTCATGCGCTCCGCACAGGTATCGCTGCGATACCTGTGCGGCTCACGCACCCGATCCGTGAGACGCGCTTTGACGCCTCAACAAAGACTGTGAAGATGTGAGTCGTATTACTCCGCAGGACGAAGAAGTCGAAGGAGGGGCACACGACATGTTCGGGCTCCCGATGAGCACCACACTGATCATGGGCGGCGTCATGCTGTTCTGGGTCGTCTACACGATCGTCTTCTATGTGAGGACGAAGGACTGGACCCTCGAGGACGCTGACTACGACGCCTCGAGCGACGACCCCGGCACGGACGGGCACGGTCCCCTCGGCACCGCCGCATCCGGAGAGGGGACACGCTGATGTCGATCGAGATCGTCTTCATCCTCATCTACTTCGCCGTGGTGATCGGCATCGGCCTGGCCGTGAGCCGCCGCAGCTCGAAGAGCCGCGAGGGCTACCTGCTGGGCGGCCGCAGCCTGGGCGCTCCCGTCACGGCGCTGCGTATGCAGTCCACCTCGATGTCCGGCTACATGTTCCTGGGCGCCGGCGGACTGGGCTACAGCCAGGGCTACTACGGCATGTGGTTCGCGCTGGGCGACCTGGGCGGCGGCGTGCTGAACCTGTCGATCATCGGCAGGCGGATGCGCAAGCTGTCGTACCTGCTGGGCTCGATCACGTCGATCGGCTACCTGGAGCGCCGCTACCCGTCGATCTGGACGAAGCTCGTCGCCGGTCCCATCGCGCTCGGCTGCCTGTTCCTCTACGTGCTCGCACAGCTGCTGGCGGGCGGTCAGGGCTTCTCCTCCGTGACCGGCCTGGGGCTCAACGTCTCGCTCGTCATCGCGGTGTCGATCATCCTCATCTACACGTTCCTGGGCGGCTACCTCGCCGTGGCCTACACCGGCTTCCTCCAGGCGATCATCATGGTGATCGGCATGCTGTGGATCCTCATCGCCACCGTGCAGCACGTGGGCGGCCTGACCGCCGGCCACGAAAGCGTCAAGGAGGTCAACGCGAACCTGCTGACCATGTGGGGCGCCGAGGGCCAGTACTTCGGCGAATGGGGCGTCATCCTGGGCGCGCTGCTGATCTTCTCGATCGGCTACATCGGCTACCCCCACGTGAACGTGGGCCACATGTCGATGAAGCGTCCGTCGATCGCGCGGACCGCGGGGCTCTACTCGACCGGGTTCAACCTGCTCTTCATCCCCGGCGCGTACCTGATCGGCCTCTTCGCGCTGCTGATCGTGCCGAACCTCGACAACCCGGAACTGGCGATCTTCGAGGTCGCGCAGGTCGTCCTGCCACCGTTCGCGGTGGGCCTGGTGATGGCCGCGATCATGGCGGCGATCATGTCGACGGCCGATTCGATCCTCCTGCAGGCCGGCACGATCGCCTCGCAGGATCTGGGCGGCACGCTCATCAAGAACCTCAGCGAGAAGGCCGCGGTCAACATCTCGCGCATCGTCATCTTCGTGATCGCGATCATCGGCCTCATCCTCGCGATGTGGCAGCCGCCCGGCGTGTTCGATCTGGTGGTCTTCGCGACCGCGACGATGGGCTCCGCGTTCGTCCCGGCCTACGTGTGCGCGGTGTGGTGGAAGAAGGCGAACACGCCGGGCGCGATCATCTCGATGCTCGCCGGTGCCGTGGGCGCCGTCTGCGGTCAGATCTTCGACACCGCAGGCATGTGGGGGATGGACCCGATGATGGTCGGCATCATCTCGTCCGTGCTGGGCATCATCATCGGCTCGCTCGCCACGCAGAAGTCCCACCCGGTCCCGGCCGAAGTCCTGGCCGCCGTCGAGGAGACCATGCGCGTCGCACCCATCCCCAAGCACCTGGTGATCGGCGAGGACGCGACGCTGTCCACCCAGCGCCCCCGGACGGCGGAGTGACGGTGGTGCGCGCAGCGAGGACCGCGGCATGACGGAGTCGACCGGGCCCGAGGCCGCTGTCGGTTCGAGCGCCGAGGCCGGGGAGGGTGCCCGCGCGCCCTCCCTGGCCTGGCCCGCCTGGATCACGCACGACCGCGCGATCGCGTGGCTGCGGCGCCGGGTTCCGGGTGCCGCTGACGTGCGGGCCCAGCTCTACCACCATCCGATGCTCGCGACCTCGTACGAGGTGCGGAAGCGCGGCGGGTCCGCTTCCGCCCACGCACTGGTCGATCTGGTGGGCGGGCGCGCGTACGCGACGGAGCCGTGGGAGCACGTCGCCTTCGTCCCCATCGCCGAGGCCGAGGCCGGACTCGCGGCCGGAGCGGCCAGCACCGCCGGTCGGGTCCCGGCCGGGACCTCGGCGTCGTCGGAGGGAGGCGGCGCCTCGGGCGAGGGGCGCAGGGAGCCGGCGGGGACCTCGGCGGCGGGGATCTCCGCGCCCCGACGCATCCTCGACGACGAGCGGGGCGAGCGCGTCGCACGGGACCTCGTGCGCAGTGTGCTGCTGCGCGGCAGGCGGCTGGGTCCGCCGGGCCGACTGCATCCGCTGCGGGAGCCGCTGCTGTTCGGCAAGCCCAACTGGTGGCTCACGGGCACGAAGGACGGTCGGCCGGTCGAGATCATCCTGGACGGGCTCTCCGGTCGCCACTACGCGCTGAAGGCGTAGACGAGCGCCTCCCCCGGTCGGCCCGCGGACGCTGTCCGGGTAGCACCGGAACTTCGCGCTTCCGAGGTTGTGGCACTGGACACGGTCTGTAGCCTGACAGGGTGGCCGACGAGGGTCACCAGGAGGAGACATGCGCGAACTCGTGTACTACGTGGCGGTGAGCCTGGACGGATACATCGCGGGACCGGACGGGCAGTTCGACGCGTTCGCACCCGAGGGCGACCACATGAGCGCCCTCCTCGAGCGCTTCCCGGATGCGGTTCCGACCACGATCGCGGAGCAGCTGGGGATCGACCAGTCCGCAGGGGGCTTCTCGACCGTCCTCATGGGGTGGAACACCTACGCGGTCGGCCTGCCCGCAGGGATGGACAGCCCCTACCACCACCTCGAGCAGATCGTGTTCTCACGCACCCAACAGACGGAGGCGGAGAACCTGCGCGTCACGGCGGAGGATCCGGTCCGCACCGTCCAGGAGCTGCGCGGGCAGCCCGGCGGTGACATCTGGCTGTGCGGCGGCGGCCATCTCGCCTCCCAGCTGCTGTGCGAGATCGACCGGGTCGTCCTCAAGCGCAATCCCGTCGTGTTCGGGGCGGGCATCCCGCTCTTCGCGGCGACGGAGTACGAGCCCACCCAGTTCGAGCACCTCGAGACGACGGCCTACGACTCCGGTGTGATCGTGAGTGAGTTGGTGAAGCGCAGCGCGTAGGCTGCGCTCCTTCCTCTGTTCGGAGGTCAGGAGTCGGAATCGAGGTGGGCGGCGTGGTTCAGGCGGTCAGGTGCCTCACCACCGGCACGGGCGCGGCCCGGCTGCGGCACCCGGACGGGTGGTATCGTCGGTGGTGAACCACCGCCGGGCCCGAAAAGGACTCCCTCATGCCCGATTGGCTCGCTCCCATCGCCTACATCCCGGCCTACTGGGGCATGCTTCTGCTGGTGGGCGGAGCCGCGGCACTGGTGTTCTACGTCGTCTGGCGGAGCCTCAACGGCGATACCCGCACCTGGGCGGTCCTGCCGCACTTTCCGCTCCAGGTCTCCCACCACAACACCTGGCCGTTCATGCTGGCGATGATCGGCATCGGGTTGGTGACCCTGCTGCCCACCGTGTTCTTCGAGGCCTGGGCTATGGAAGGGGCCCGGCAGGCCGTCTGGAACGTGTTCCTGGTCCCGGCGGCGCTGGTGGCACTGTCCTTCTTCTGGTGGCCGCTGGCGTGGACGCCGACTTGGTTCAAGAACTGGGCACTCCGCTCGAAGATCGATCCGGAGACCAACCCCTGGACCGATGCGGACATCGACCGGGTCAAATCGGCACCCGACTCCAAGCGCCGTCGGCGAGCGCTGAAGGACATCGCCCGCCTGGTCGGTGAGGCGGAGGTCGAGGGACTGCGGGAGAGGACCCTGCTCGAACGGGAGTCGGAGCGGATCGAGGACTACAACGAACGGCTCGGGATCACCGACGACATGGATTCCATCGAGCGGGCCCTGCTCATCAAGGCCGACCGGAAGCGCCGGAAGGAACAGCAGAAGGCCGACGGGCAGGCCGCGCGGGGCCGCCAGGACTGACGGTGGCCCCCACCGCCCGGGAGTCCCGCAGACCAGCAGTCCCGCCGAGCCAGCCTGACCTGCCAGCGGGCGAGCGCCCGGGGATGATCACGGGCAACCGGCCGGTCCCGAACCACGACCAGGAGGGGGTCCACGCGATCCAGGGAGGTCAACGACCTGCTTGACGCGGCCGAGGCCGAGTCACTTTCCACCTGTGACCTCTGCAGCGCCGCCCCGATTCATCCGTCCCCCGCGACCACCCACCTGTGGAGACAGTCGGCTGACGACCTCAGCGACCACCCGACACGATCATCGCGGCCAGTTCTTGCCGCGACGGCTCTCGATCGCCTCGTTGTAGCGGCGCAGGTAGTCCACGAACTGCAGGACTTCTCCCTCCGACCAGTCCTCGAGGATCCGCGCGAACCCGTCCTTGCGCGCCTCGAGCTCTGCGGTGAGGCGACGCACCCCCTCCTCGGTGGGGCGCAGCTTGCGGGCGATGCCGCCGTCGGGGTCCGGAATGCGCTCGAGGAGCTCCGCCTTCATCGCCGCCGTCGTCTGCCGGTGGATCGTGGAGACGTCCATGTCGAACGCCTCGGCCAGCTCCGCGACCGCCATCGGGCCCTGTGCGTGCAGCCGCGACAAGAGGATCACCGCGCTGCGGTCCAGCGGGACGTCCCGGTCCTTGGGCGCGACCCCCTGCAGAGCGAAGCGCGTCAGCAGCATCTGCTCACGCACAAGATCCTCGAACACATCGTCCTGCATCGCACCATTGTCGCAGGCGAGATCTTCCCCAGGAGACATCGTGTCGCTCACACTCAGCATGGCGGCATTCCCTTCTCACCCGGACATTTGTATACTGCAATCGTATTGCATTCTACAATTGCGTGTTTCACCTGGAGTCCCATGCGCGCGGCCGCGGCCACCTCGTCCACCACCGATCCCGACACCTCGCTCACCCGCCCCCTCACCGGGGCGGGCCCTTCCTCGAACGGTCCCGCCTCCGCCGCTGCACCTCCGGACTCCCCCGCGCCCACCCGCGTGACGCTGGTCCTCGCGACCGCGTGCACGCTCGTGGCGATGATGCAGTCGCTCATCGCACCGCTGCTGACGATCCTCCCGCCCAAGCTGGGCACCACGCCGGGCGCCTTCACCTGGGCCGTCACCTCCACGCTGCTGGCGGGAGCGGTGGCCACCCCCATCGCCGGGCGACTGGGCGACATGCTCGGCAAGAAGCGCGTGATCGTGGGCCTCATGGTCCCGATGCTCATCGGCTGCGCCGTGTCCGCGATGTCGACGGACCTCACGACCATGGTGATCGGCCGGTCGCTCCAGGGCATGGGGATCGGAGCGATCCCAGTCGCCGTGGCACTGCTGCAGGACGTCGTCCCGCCGCAGCGGCGTGCCACGGCGATCGCGCTGGCAAGCGCGTCGATGGGGATCGGCGGCGGGCTGGCGCTCCCCCTGTCCGCCGGCTTCGCGCAGTTCTTCGACTGGCGCCTGCTCTTCTGGATGTTCGCGCTGCTGGGAGCGGTGATGCTCGTGCTGGTCGCGACCCTGGTGCCATCGGGGGCGCACCCCGGTCCCGGTCAGCGGTTCGACGGGCTGGGCGCGGTCCTCATGGCGGTCGGGCTCGTGTCGCTCCTCATCGGCGTCTCGCAGGGGACATCGTGGGGGTGGGCCTCGTGGGAGACGATCGGCGCATTCGCGCTGGCGGTCGTCGCACTCGCGTCGTGGGCCGTGTGGGAGCTGCGCGCCGCGCAACCGCTCGTCGACCTGCGCACCGCTGTGACGCCGGTCGTCCTGCTGACGAACACCGCCTCGATCTTCGCGGGCATGTCCATGTACATCACGCTCGTCGCGACGCCGCAGATCCTCCAGCTGCCATCGGGGTCCGGTCCGGGGCTCGGCGTCTCGCTCCTGGCGGCGGGCCTGCTCATGCTCCCCGGCGGGTTCATCCAGATGCTGCTGGCCCCGGTGGGCGGTCGCCTCATCAACGCGAAGGGGCCCAAGGTCGCACTCATCGCGGGCCTGGGCGTCATCGCCATCGGCTACGGGAGCATGCAGGCCTTCCTCGCGAGCGCGATCGGCCTGATGTTCGCCCACATGATCATCAAGGGCGGGGTGGGCATCGCGTACGGGGCGATGCCGGCGCTCATCATGCGCTCCGTGTCACCATCGGCCACCGGGTCGGCGAACAGCTTCAACACGCTCATGCGGTCGATCGGCAGCTCGACGGGATCGGCCGTCGTGGGCGCGGTGCTCGCAGCGGTGACGATGTCGATCGGAGGAGAGGCCGTCATGTCGGAGGCCGGATTCCGGATCGTCTACCTGATCGGGTTCGGCGTGGCGATCGTCGCCGTAGCGATCGCGTGCTTCATCCCGTTCCGCTTCGGCGCGAAGGGCGCGGCGAAGCGAGCCTAAGCGGAACTGAGCGGGGCTGAGCGGTCGCCGCGGGAGACGCGTCCCGTCGGCTCACCGTCCGTTCGCCGCCTCCATGCTCCTCTGACCGCGGCACGCAGCGGCGAAGCGAACACGGACGCGGCGAACGGGCAAGCATACCCCACTTGGCGAGGGATGCCCTTACGGTTCGACGGACCGGCGCACGCGGGTGGCCCACGAACCAGCAATCCGTCCGTCGTGGGGCAGGCAGCCGCGCTCCCGCACGAAACACCGCCTTTCACCCCGCGTTGAGGCCCGCGAACCACCACCTTTCATCAAGTCGCACAACTTGTTTCCTATGCGGTCTGATGAAAGGTGGTGGGTCGCGTCTTCCCGCATGGGCCGGGCGGCGCGGCGAACACGGAGGCGGCGAACGGCCGATACGGCCCGTCAGGCTGCCGGCGCCGGCGTGCGGTAGCCCGGGAAGAACGCGTCGCGGCGGCGGGTCAGCGGGCCGTTCTCCGCTTCCCACCCGGTGCAGAGCCGCTCGTACTCGTCGTGCTGGATGACGATGCGAGCGGTGGCTTCCGACCGCTCGACCTGCGTGAACCCGGACTTGAAGTGCCGCAGGGATTCCTGGAGCCCTCCGCCCAGGACGTAGTCCCGATCGCCCCGGCTGTGAGCCCAGCTCAGCACGGCATCGAAGATCGCCACCTGCGGCACCCTGCGGTGGAAGTCGGGATGCGTGGCGCCCAGGAAGTACTGGACCGTTCCGCTGCAGGAGGTCACCAGGTGGGCACCTGCCAGCTCGCCGTCCATCATGAGCACCCACAGTGACGTGTACATCCCCGCCTCGTCGCGCAGCCGTTCGAAGTACTCGCGGCTGTATCTGTAGGCGGATCCCGCCTCCACGCGCTCCATCGTCCTCGTGTAGATCCGGTGGAACTCCTCGAGGTGCTCCCACTCCGTATCCTGCACCGCGATGTGCCCGTCCCGCTCGGCCCTGCGCATGTTCCGCCGGTGGTTCTGCCGCATGCCTCCCTTGATCTCCTCCAGGGGCCGGTCGAGGGGGATGACGAACGACGGCCCGTGCTCCACGACGGCTCCGGCACCTGCGAAGTCGCCGAGGCCGGCCAGCGGATGCCCTCGCAGGAAGAGGGACACCACCCCGCGCTCCCGCAGGTGGTCCACCAGTGCGGACACCGCCGCGCGACGCCACTCCTCCGTCGCCCCCTCGGAGAAGACGGGTCCCGCAGGTCCATGAGGCGTCGACGCGTCCTCGAATCCACCGGGCAGGGCGGAGAAGACGAGCGGAACGAGCAGCGCGGACTCCCCGTCCTCCACGACCACGAGGCGACTCTCCGTGCCGTGGAACCGGTCCTCCGCGCGGACGAACGCGGGGATATGGAAGATGTCGTGGCGGGTGCCGGGCAGGTAGGCGGCCCACTCCGGGTCCGAGGTCTCGAGGACGTGCACTCTCATGGCTGTCCCGCTCCACTCAGCTGCCGACCATCCGCATGCGGCCCACCGTCGTGCAGCCCACTCCCCTGCAGCCCACTCTCTTGCAGCCCGTCCGCTTCCGTCACGGCTTCCGTCACGGCTTCCGTCACACCCTCCGCCACAGCCGCATCGCCGGAGGCCCCCTCCGGGTCACCGCTCTGGATCCACAGATTGCCCCGGAGGTAGTCCTCGACGCCCCACGCACGCCGGACCAGGTTCAGCGAGTCCCCGTCGCGCACGTACACGGCCGGCGGGTACTCGATGAACGTCGATTGGTAGGACATCGTGTATGCCCCGACCGTGTGGAAGACGATGCGATCGTCCACGTCGACCGCAGGTGCATCACGGAGCTGGAGCAGTCGGTCATCCTCCATGCACGTGAAGCCGCTGATGATCTGGTCCGGGCGCTCCGCCGTCGCATCCGTGTCGAGGGTGACCTCGAAGGGTCGCCGCCGGCGGAACAGCGGATCGATGTTGGTGCGGCTGGCGTCCGTGACGACGATCGTGCGGGGACCGACCTCCTTGACGTCGATGACGCTGCTGTGGAACTCGACGGGTACGGCGATGAGCGACCCGCCCGGTTCGACGATCAGGCGGGTCCTCCGCGGATCCACCACGGCTCCGAGCACCTCACGGATCGCAGCGATGTACTCATGGAAGGTCGGGCCCTCGTCTTCGCTGCCGAAGAAGCCGCCGCCGATGTCGATCCACTCGAGGTCGAGACCGCGGGACGCGATCAGCTCTGCGGCGACCGATGCGGCCGCCCGGAAGACGTCCACACTCTGCGACTGCGAATTGCGGTGCATGTGGAGTCCCGCGACTCGCACCCCCGCAGCCGTCAGTTCTGCGATCATCCGGTCGAGCTCGCCGTTGTCCGCGTCGAAGCCGAACCGGCTCCCGTCCGGCCCCGTCGTGCTCTCACCGGGGCAGCGGGCCTCGAGATCCCAGTTGACGCGCAGTCCGACGGCGAACTCGGCGTGGGGCATCTCGCTGGCCAGTTCAGCGGCCCACGTGACCTCGCGCTTCGCATCGAGGTTGATGATCGATCCGTTCTGAAGCGCGGACCGCAGGAGCCCACGGCTCTTGATCGGACCGTTGTACACGATGCGGTCCGGCCTGTACCCCAGCGCGAGGGCGAGGCGGTACTCGGTGTCCGAGACGACCTCGGCCCAGACACCGTGGTCCCGCATGAAGGACACCAGCCAGGGCAGCGAGTTCGTCTTGAAGGAATAGGACAGGATCGACGCCGGCCACTGCGTGTCCAGGGCCTGTTGGAAACGGCTGACGAACCCTGTGAGCACGGGCCGATCGATCACGAAGGCCGGTGTGGGCGGTCTCAGGTGGGCTGCACGACGCGTGAGGTCCATGAGGCTGCTCCTTCCTGGTGTGAGAGTCCCATCGCGGACCCGTCCGGACTCGGTTCGAAGCCGATGATGCCTTCGTGCTTCGCCCCGACGTGACCCAGGCGATAGGTGTTCCAGCGCGGCTGGGGGGCGAACCCCAGCGTCGACGCCACGAAGAAGTGCGGCACGTCCGCACCGGCCACGTGGCTGAAGGGGTATCCGCCTCCGAAGCGGGGATTGATGTCGATGACGGAGGCCGCCCCGTCGCCTGAGAGCAGCAGGTCGACATCGACCGTGCCCTGGATTCCCAGGGCGTCGGCCAGAGTCGCGGCCAGGCCTGCGAACGGACCGCTGTCGACGGACACCGCCGCGGCGGTCTCGCCGTTGCGCATGCTGAGCTTGCGGCGGGCCAGCACGCCGGCCACCGGTCCGCCACGCACGGGCGTGACGATGTCGATGCCGTACTCGGTGCCCACCACGTCGGGCTGGACGACCAGCTCGTCATCCGGGGACCCGCCGAGGTCCGAGCGGGTCGCGGAATCCGTCGCCAGCCAGCGGCGGAGCTGCTCGGAGGTGCGCCTGAGCAGACCGGACGAGCCGCTGCCCCAGCGGTCCTTGAGGATCACGGCCGGCGTCGTCTCCAGCAGCGCATGCACCGCTTCCGTGTCCGACAGCAGCGCGGTGCGCGGTGTCGGGACTCCGATCCGGGTCAGGGCGCGGGACATGCGCAGCTTGTCCGCCACGGCGCGGTGGGAGGCGCCCTCCAGGCACGGCACGACCACCCCGCGCTCGCGCAGGCGTGTGCTCAGCCCCTGCGATAGGGCCGTGAGCTCGCAGTCGTCAGGGTCGGTGCGCGAGGGGCGCTAATCGCCACAGCAAGTGCTGTTGTTGTCGCTGATGGCGCGGCCTGTGCGACCGATGACGCCTAGCCCTTGGTCCCCCGGTTGGTCCACTCGCAGGATGTGCGGTTTCCCGCAGTGGGTGGCGGTGGGGGACGGCGAGGCGCGCGCATCACCGCTGGTCAGCTGTGGAGGCGCACGTATCGGTCCAGCCGGTCGAGACCGGACAGAGTCCGGACCCCGCCGCCGAGGCCGCCCGCACCAGGCTGCTCGGAGGCCGCTGCCATCGCAGCGCGCAGGATCGCGTGGACGGCGTCCTCGTCGAAGTCCTCGCCGATCGCCACGAGCTCACTCGTGATCTGACGCTCGTGTGCAGCTGTGCCCGGGTGATCACCGCGGCCATCCTGACCCTGCACTTCCACCGCTCGCTCCGGCACGGCGGACACGTACACACTCGGGCCGACCGCCTGGACGGTGAACCACCGGATCGCCTCTCCGTCCGGGACTGCGATGGCCCCCTTCACCCGGTAGACGCCCGGCGGCAGGTCCTCCACGAAGTCCAGGACACCGGCCGGGTCTGCACAGCCGTCGAGCCTCACTGTCACGGACCGGGCGTGGCGATGCGGGACCCCGGTCTGGTCGATCTCCGCCAGCGCCGCGGCCTCCCGCTCGGAGTACTCCTGGCGGAGCAGGTCCCAGACGGGCAGCTCACCCTGCACATCGGTGGCTGCGGCCGGGCTGTCCGCACTCCCCCTCCGCGCTCCCGTATCCACGAGAAGCGTCGGGTCGAGTCTCCCGAACACGGTTCCCGTCACGAGCACGCGCGGATTGCGCTGGTGCACGCGCGTGCGGATCGCCTCGACTGCGGGCTTACGGTCCTCCACCGGCAGGAGGTCGAGCTTGTTGACGACCACCAGCGTCGTCGCCGCGTAGCGCACGGGCGGCAGGGATCCGGTGTCGACGGTCTCGTCGTGCATGAGGGCATCGACGATGTCGACCACGCCCGCGAGGTGGAACCGATGGCGGCCCCACTGGCTCACCATCCGCGCGAGGGTGAGGGGCTCCGCGATCCCGCTCGCCTCGACGATGATCGCGTCGAGCTCCAGGCGCGGATCGGCAAGCGAGGCGAGGGCCTCTTCGAGCGCGCTCGTGTCGCTGAGGCAGCACACACAGCCGCCGGCGATCGAGACCGGTTCATCGACCTGTCCGGCGACCAGCCCCGCATCGACGTTGAGGTCGCCGAAGTCGTTGACGACGACTCCCACGCGGGAGTCGGGGTGCCGCAGCAGGTGGTTGAGGATGCTCGTCTTCCCCGCGCCCAGATATCCCGTCAGCAGGATGACGGGGACGGCGGGACTCCAGGATGTGCGGCTCACAGCTCCCCAGGATAGGACGCCGAGCTCCGTCCGCCGCACACTGAGACTTACGCGTTCGACGGGTGCCGCTCGCGCGTCCACTGTCTCGCGAGACAATGGACTCATGACGTCCTCGCACACTCCTGACCAGCCGGCCGAGTCGGATCGGTCCCCCGCACCCACCACCCTCACCGCCGCCCAGGTCGTCGCCCACGCCCGCTTCAGTGAGCCGGGCATCGACAAGTCGAGCGCCCTCATGCTGCTGTACTTCGTCACCGGCTGGCTGGAGGAGTGGAACGGCCGCCGCGTGGTCGATGCCGGGTTCGAAGCCTGGCAGCACGGACCAACCGACCCCGGCGCGCACGCCCGCTTCGCGGAGACGCTGCCCAAGCGTCTGCGGCTCCCGGACGATCAGATGCTGGAGCTGCAGGTCGAGGCCGTCGTCACGTGGGGCCTGGGCGGGAAGCCCGGGCAGCGGAAGCCGGTGCATTCGAGCGCGCTGATCAGCGCTGCGAAGGCGACCCGTGCCTACGAGGAGGCGGCGGCTGCGGGGAAGCCGGCGTTCGCCTCGGGCCCGGCGATCCCGACCGATCGCGTGACGGGAGCCTTCCACGAACTCGCCGAGGCCGTCGCCGCGGGGACCACCGACGGACCCTCCCAGCCCGGCGAGGAGGAGCGCGCCGAGGCGGACCGCCAGGCCGAGGCCAAGCGGCTGCGCGCGCAGCTCGCCGAGCGCTTCGACACGGGTCCCGGCCTCACCGAGGTATAAGCGCGCAGGCGTCTGCGGTCCGCGAAGCGCCCTCTCAGCTCGCTCAGCCCGCAGTCTCGCTCAGTCCTCGGCTGACACCCCTCAGTCTTCGAAGAGGATGACCTGGCGCACGGCCTCGCCATCGGCAAGCTTGTCGAGCGCCCCGTTGATTTCGTCGAGCGTGATCGTCGACGAGATCAGCTCGTCGACGGGCAGGCCCTCCTCGCGCCACAGCTTCTCGTAGACGGGGATGTCCTTCGCGGGGACGGCCGAGCCCAGGTAGGAACCCACGACCGTGCGCGCCTCAGCCGTGAGCGTGAGCGGGGTGATCGTCGACGCCGCCTGGGGTGAGGGCAGCCCGATCGTCACCGTCTTCCCACCCACACCCGTCGCCTTGAAGGCCGTCTCGAACGCCTTCGGATGGCCGGCTGCCTCGATGACGATGGGCGCCTTCACCCCGTTCTCCTCGAGCTGTGCGGGGGTGTAGACCTCATCGGCCCCCAGCTCCTTCGCACGGGTCAGCTTCGATTCGTTGGCGTCGACACCGATGACCTTCCCCTTCTTCAGCGACACCGCCGTGATGAGCGCGGCCATGCCGACACCGCCCATCCCCACGATCATGATGGCGTCGCCGTCCTGCGGATCGCCCGCGTTGATGACGGCACCGCCGCCGGTCAGCACGGCGCAGCCCAGGACCGCCGCGATCTCCGGCGGCACGTCATCGCCGACCGGCACGACGGAGCTGCGGTGCAGCACAGCATGCGTCGCGAATCCGGAGACGCCCACGTGGTGGTAGACCTCGCCGTCACCCTCGTGCAGGCGCATGTGGTCGCCCACCAGCGTGCCGGCGTTGTTAACCGCGGTGCCGGGGATGCACGGCAGCTTGCCGTTCGTGAGGCAGTTCTCGCACTCGCCGCAGCGCGGCAGGAAGACAGTGCTCACCTGCTGGCCGGCCGTCAGGTCGGTGATGTTCTCCCCCACCTTCTCCACCACGCCCGAGGCCTCGTGGCCCAGGAGCATCGGTGTGGGCCGCGGCCGGTTGCCGTCGACCACGGACAGGTCGGAATGGCAGAGGCCCGCCGCGCGGATCCTGATGAGCACTTCGTCCGGGCCCGGCCCATCGAGCTCGAGGTCGACGATCCGCAGGGGCTTGCTGTCCGCGTACGGCCGCTCTGCCGTGCCGACGGAATCGAGTACTGCGCCAGTGATCTTCATCGTGGTCTCCTCCGTGGATCTCATCTGTCGTTGTCCTACCGGCACAAGCCTCGATCAGCGAGTGGCGGATCGATCAGTCGTCCGCATGCCGACACATCAGTCACTGATGACGATGCCGGCGCGCGTCACCTTCCGTGCAGCGGCCTGCGCAAGCGCCTCCTCCACCTCATCCAGCGTGAAGTCCTTGTCGACGAGGGACTCCCAGGGGAAGTGCGGCGTGTCCGCGACGAACCGGATCGCTCGTCCCAGCACATTCTGCGGATAGCGGATGGCGGCACGGATCTGCACACCCGTGCGCGTGAAGAGGCCCGGGTCGAAGTCCGTGTACTTGTGCGGCGTGATGTTGCCGATCTCGACGAAGATGCCGCCGGCGCGCGTCATGCGCACGCCTTCCGAGAATGCCGACGGCACACCCGTGAGGTCGATGACGACGTCCGCGCCGCCGTCCGTGAGGTCCTTCACGAGGTCGACGCGACCATCCGAACCGTCGGCCGGGGTGAGGTCGACGGTGTGGTGGGCGCCGAACTCCTTGACCTTCTCCAGCCGCTGCGGCGCCATCTCCGCCACCCACACGGTCGCCCCGAAGCTGCTCGCGACGGCCGAGGCGCACACGCCCAGACCGCCGGCTCCCAGGATGACGACCTTGTCGTCGTAGGACACCTCGCCGACGAGGCACCCGTAGAACACCTGCGACAGCGCACAATTCACGCTCGAGGCCGCCTTGCTGGTCACACCGTCCGGCACCTTGTACACCGCGAAGCTGGGACCCACGACGTAGTGCGTGCCGAACGTCCCGTGGAAGTGGGGAGACTCGTCCGCCTGCTTCGACCAGCCGGTATAGGCGTTGCGGCAGATGTTGGGGTGGCCGTTGTTGCATTCAGGGCAGCGCCTGCACGCCTGGAAGTACGTCGACACGACGCGATCGCCCACGGACAGCGGTTCACCCGCGAAGTCCGCCGTGACGCCTTCGCCCAGGGCGTGGACGCGGCCGATCCCCTCGTGCCCCATGACGCAGCCGGGACCCACCAAGGGGTGACCGCCGTTCAGGATGTGCACGTCGGATCCGCACACGTTCGCGCGGATCATCTCCAGCACCAGTCCGCCCGCAGGCGGATCCGGGACATCGTATTCGCGGGCAGCGATGCTCCCCACGTCCTCGAGAACAAGATTCCGTCCAGTGACCATGCACACCCACCTCGTCGTGCGGCGCCGGAGCGCCGAGTGATGCCAGCCCATCTCGAAGGACCGGCCCTTGCGAAGCTACTCAAATATATTCCGACCGTCAAGAGGTATATGCATACGCGCATGCTTCGATTCGGAACCTGGGGCGAGGCCCTTGACTCCTGAGCGATCTGAAATATATTTGAACGTGCGGTGGGTTCCCTACGCGGAGTCCAGCAACGACTCCGACGGGGGCTCGTCGTGGACGCAGCGCACGGAACGCCGCACAGCACCGCACGGAACGTCACGCCTTCAACGACGAAGCAGAAGCGAGAGGGAGATTCCGATGGCCACTCCAGACATGAAAGTGCACATCCTCGAGTCCGGGACGATGGAAGCCGACCGCACCTGGCTGCTCCTGGCACCGCACACCGTCATCAAGACGCGCGAGCATAAGAACGATCCCCGCGCATGGGGCCAGGTGCCCACACATGCGGTCTACATCGACCATCCGGAGGGCAAGATCCTCTGGGACACCGGCGTCCCCCGGAACTGGCAGACGCACTGGGAACCCACGGGCTTCCACGAGTTCTTCCCCGTCCTCGACGACCCGGAGGGCGACTCCGGCTACCTCGATTCCAGCCTGTCCCAGATGGGCCTCGCTCCGGACGACATCGACATCCTCGTCCTCTCGCACCTGCACTTCGACCACGCGGCGAACGCCAAGATGTTCGACAACGGCAAGACGCGCATCGTGACGAGCCAGGCGGAGCTCGACGGGGTCGCGGACATCTCGGGCTACAACAAGGGCGCCCACATCCCGGACGACTACAAGGGCCTGAGCATCGGCGGGATCACCGGTGACGACGAGATCGTCCCCGGCGTCTCCGTCATCCAGACCCCGGGACACACATGGGGGACGATGTCGCTGCGCGTGGACCTGCCGAACGAGGGCACGAAGATCTTCACCTCGGATGCGGTGTACATGGAGGAGTCCTACGGGCCTCCGGCCATCGGCGCGGCGATCGTGTGGAGCTCGCTCGACTGGCTGGAGTCCGTGGAGAAGCTGCGGCGCATCGAGCAGGAGACGGGCGCGGAGATGATCTTCGGCCACGACGAGGCACAGCGCCAGAACTTCAAGATGGGACCGGACGAGTACTACTCATGATCCTCTACGACTACAAGTGCACACGCGACCATCGCTTCGAAGCCGGTGTCGCCTCGATGTCGTCGCCCGCACCGGACTGCCCGGACTGCGGGGAGGCATCGCGCCGGATCCTCACCACCGTGCGCACCAGCGGATTCGCGTCCGCCGGCCACAGCCGTGAGGACATGCCCAAGAGCTGGAAGGGCATGTCAGGCGGCAGCCCGGATGCGGTGAACTACTGGCGCCGCTCGATGGAGAAGCGCGAGAAGCTGGAGGAGCGCTACCCGGAGCTGGGCGGAGATCGCAGGCCGATCCTCGCGCACGAAGGGATCTTCCAGGGCAGACCTCTGCGCGCCGGCGACGACATCGGGGCATCCGTGGAGGCAGCGGTCACGGCCGACGCCAAGCAGTCGGCGTCCGCGCCGGCGGCTGGGAAGCCGCGGGCGGGCGCAGGGAAGGCGAACAGCGGAGGAAAGCCGGCCGGGACCTCGGCGGCGGGATCCACGACCGCACGGGGAGGTGCGCGGGGACGATGACTCAGACACCCGCATTCATCGCCGGTGAGCGAGTGACCGGCGCGGACTCGTACGAGAACGTCGATCCGGCGGACGGCCACGTGATCGGTGAGGTCCTGAGGGGCACCGCCGAGCACATCGATGCGGCCGTCGCCGCGGCCCGTCGCGCGCAGCCGGAGTGGGCGGCGACGAAGCCGGAGCACCGCGCGGACGTCGCCCAGGCGTTCGCCGCGCTCGTCCTCGAGAACGTCGAGGAGCTCGCCCGCCTCGATTCGGAGGACACCGGGAAGCCGATCTCACAGGCGCGGACCGACGGGCAGGTGACCGCCCGGTACTTCACGTTCTACGGTCGAGCGATCGACTCGTACTACGGACTGCAGCTGCCGGTCGACCCGGCGTTCCACGTGTACACCCGCCGCGAGCCCCTGGGCGTGTGCGGCAGCGTCATCGCCTGGAACTATCCGCTGCAGCTGTTCGGCCGCGCGGTCGCACCCACCGTCGTCACCGGCAACGCCGTGGTGCTCAAGCCGGCCGACGAGACTCCCCGATCCGCCGTCCGCCTCGCCGAACTGGCGGTCGAGGCCGGGTTCCCGCCCGGGATCATCAACGTGGTCCCGGGGATCGGCGCCGAGGCCGGGGCCGCCCTGGCAGCACACCCGGGCATCGACCACATGGGCTTCGTCGGGTCGAACGCGGTGGGGAAGCTCATCGCCGGATCCGCGGCGGACAACGTCGTGCCGACGACGCTCGAGCTGGGTGGGAAGTCCCCGCACGTCGTCTTCCCCGACGCCGACCTCGACCGGGTCGCGCTGTTCGCCACGAAGGGCATCCTGCAGAACGCAGGTCAGACGTGCTCGGCAGGGTCGCGCCTGCTCGTGCACAGCTCCGTCGAGGACGAGCTGCTCGAGCGACTGCGCGCCTCCTTCGAGTCGACCACGCTGGGGCCGGGATCGTCGGACCCCGACCTCGGACCGCTCATCTCGCGGAAGCAGCAGGATCGTGTGACGGGGATGGTGGAGCGGGCCTCGGGCCGTGTGGTCACAGGCGGGACCAGGCCCACCGGCTCGTCGTTGGGCGACGGCGCGTACTTCTCGCCGACGCTCATCGCGGGTGTCGAACAGGACGCGGAGATCTTCCAGGAGGAGGTGTTCGGGCCGGTCCTCGTGTCGCGCACGTTCGAGGACGAGGACGAAGCCGTGGCGCTGGCCAACGGCACGGACTACGCGCTCATGGCCGCCGTGTGGTCGCGGGACTCGTCCCGGGTGCACCGCCTGGCAGCCCGCATCCGAGCGGGCCAGGTCTACGCGAACGCCTACGGCGCCGGCGGCGGGGTCGAGTACCCTTTCGGAGGCTTCGGGAAGTCCGGCTACGGCCGCGAGAAGGGCTACGAATCGCTCGACGCGTACACGGCGACGAAGACGGTGCTCGTCAGTCTGTGACGAGTGGTGCGCGGGGCGGTCGATCGAGTGCATCGGCCGCCACGCGCACTGCTGGTAGCGGCGATCAGGCGACTGCAGAGGAAGCGAACGGGCAATGGGACGAGACAGCGGGCACGCGCACCACGGCGATGAGCGAAGGGTCGACGTGCACAGCGTCGACGGGCGCAGGGTCGAGGTGCGCAGCGGTGACGGGCGCAGGGTCGACGTGCGCAGCGGCACGGTGACCGAGCGCGATCGCCGGTACGGGACCTCGGCGTCGCTCGTCGCATCCGACATCGGGGAGAACATCATCTCGGGGCACCTGCCCCCCGGCAGCTCTCTGCGCGTCCACGAACTCGCCTCGCAGTACGAGATGTCGCTGACGCCCGTCCGCGAGGCGATGCAGCGGCTCGTGACGGAGGGCCTGGTCGCGCGCCGGCCAGGGGTGGGCTTCGCCGTGGCTCCGCTCACGGGCGACGACATCCGCGACGTGTTCCTCACGCTGGGATTCGTGAGCGGTGAGCTCGCAGCGCGGGCGATGGACGCGCTGACCGATGCGCAGCGGACCGAGCTCAGGGCGCTCCACCACGAATCGATCGCGATGCTCCACCGCGACGCCGCGAACGGTCTGGACTCGCGCAATCGCGCGTTCTACTCGCTCATCAACCACGCCTCGCGCTCCCCCAAGCTGCGGTGGACGGCAGGGCTGTGCATCCGGTTCGTCCCGCGCACCCTGTACTCGGACATCCCGGGCTGGCCGGAGATCACGGTGGACGGACAGCGGAAGGTCCTCGAGGCGCTCGATGCCGGAGACGTCCGGGCCGTGCGCGAGGCGACCCGCGACTTCCACCACCGCGCAGGCGAAGCGCTCGCGGAGAACTTCTCGGAGAACCTGCGCGTGCGCTCCGCGGTCTGATGTTCCGGCCGTTCAGCAGTTTTGCCGCCTGAGTATCATTTGATGATCATTAGTGATGCACGGCTCAGTAGTCCGCTACGATGTGCCCGGGTCCACCCGACCGGTCGACGACGATGGCAGGAGCACACGAGCACACATGATCAGGCTGAAGAATCGTGCACACAGGCGCGCTCGGGCGACGTCTGTGGTCGCCGCTGTCGCTGCCGGGGCTCTCGTGCTGTCGGGCTGCGAGGCGCAGAACAATGTGGTCGGTGGCCTGCCGGACCCGCTTGTCTTCACCACGTACGGCACGACCACGGGTTCGTACGCAGATCTGGCCGGCGTGACCGACCGGGTGTCGCTGGAGACCGGCGCACGGGTGCGCATCATCACGTCCGATACGTCCGTGGGTCGGCTGGCGGCGCTGCGGGCAGGCGCGGCGAAGGTCGGCCGTCTGGGTGACGAGTACATCTTCGGCTTCGAGGGCGTCAACGAGTTCGCGAACGAGGACTGGGGGCCGCAGGACATCCGCGTCGTCTGGGCTCCGCTGTCACCGCACGGCGTCATGACGCGCACGGGCGACGGCATCGAATCGATGGCCGATCTCGAGGGGATGCGCGTGCCCCTGTACACCGCCAACCCGTCTGCCAACGCGAAGGTGCAGGCGCTGCTCGCGCACGGCGGCCTCACCCTGGACGACGTCGAACTCGTGAATGTGGGCTACGGCGAGCAGGCCTCCGCGATGCAGGACGGGCAGATCGACATGATCTACGGCGCGGTCTACGGCGGCTCCCTCTACGAGCTCGCGTCGAATGTCGACGTCGAATGGGTCGACCTGGACGCGGATGACGAGGAGGCGGTCGAGCGCATGCAGGCGGTCGTCCCGGCGCTGAATGTGGGCTCCTTCGACCGCGCTCCGGCGCAGGAAGAGGGCGAAGAGAGCAACGGCGTCCTCTACAGCGTCGCGATCGCAGCGTACGACGACATGCCGGAGGATCAGATCTACACGCTGATCGAGGCGATGGCGAAGACGTACCCGGAGTACAAGGACACGACGATCAGCCTGCCGCGCTGGGAGCCCGAGCAGGTCCTCGACGTCCCCACGGAGACGCCGTTCCACGAGGGCACGATCCGCTGGCTCGAGGAGCACGACCGCTGGAGCGATGAGGCGCAGGCGAAGCAGGACGAGCTCATCGAGCGGGGCGAGCGCCTCGACGAGGAGTGGGCGAAGTTCATGGAGACGGACCCGTCCGATGAGGACACGTACCGCCTGTGGCTCGAATGGAAGCGGGACAACGGGCTGGCCAAGGAGTCGGAGGAGATCACGAGCGGCTTCTTCTGAGGCCGTGCGCGGGCCGGGGCTCTCGTCCGTCCCCTCCGGCCCCTCCCCACCCTCCCCTCCTCACCGTCCCGTCCTCGCCGAGACGCCGGTTACCGGTACGAAACACCGTGCCAGGGCGCGGCGTTTCGTGTCGGTAGCCGGCGTGTGGGCACCTGTAGGAATCGACGAGGCGCGACGTGCCCACCCGAGGTCACAATCACGTGCACGCTCTATGCTCTATCCACAGGGATATGAGGGCTCTTGAACCTCTTCTGTCTGCGCGCGACCGTCGGTGCATGGACGTCATCATCACTCGAGCGGACCTTCACCGCGCGGGGTTCTCACGGTCTCTGGTCACCGATGCACTCCGCTGCTGTCTCATACGAGTCCGACGCGGTCTGTACGTCGTCCGGCCAGACTGCCCACGCAGATCGCATGCCGCACTGGCACTGCTGAAGCAGCGCTCAACCGGGGACCTCATCGATCTCGATGTGAAAGGGCTCCGTGGTCATGCAGCGAGGCTGCGGATCCTCACGCGGACATACGTGGACGACCTCGCCGAGGACTGCACTCTGTCCCACGTCAGCGCCGCGCTCCTGTGGGGTCTGCCATTCACCCGACCGATCCAGGGTCGTGCTGAAGCCGTGCGCCCTGGGAGGTCGCGCGGTTACAAGCAGGTCATCATCCGACAGCGCGTCCTCCACCCCAGCGAAGCGACAGAGATCGACGGACTGCCTGTCACGACTGTGCGCCGGACGCTCCTGGATGTCGCCCTCGACTATCCGTTGGACGTCTCCGTGCCGATGATCGACCATGCCCTGCGCAAGGAGCTGGTGTCCACGGAGGACATCGCCGAACTGGCCAGGTCCATCCGCCGGCGCCGTGGTTCGGTGCGGGCTCGGACGGCGTTCTCTCTGGGAGACCGTGCGCGAGAGTCCCCCGCGGAGTCCATCTGCGCAGTCCGCTTCCACGAGCACGGCATCGCGGGATTCGTGCCGCAGGCCACCTTCGGTACGAAGGACGATGGCTTCATCGCTCGCGTCGACTTCCTCCATCGCGGAGCGAAGATCATCGTCGAGGTGAATGGGGAGATCAAGTACACCGACGGAGAGACAGGCGCCGCGCGTGCCCGCCGCGAACGCCGGCAGGACTACCAGCTGCGGAACCTCGGCTACCGCGTCTACCAGCTCACGTGGGCCGACCTGTTCTCGCCGTCGACGTTCCACGACATCAAGCACGCCGTCTCTCGCGCCGGCTGAGCACCAGCGATACGAAACACCGGTTACCGGTATGAAACACCGTGCCAGAGCGCGGCGTTTGATACCGGTAACCGGCGTCTCGAGGGGATACGGGGGCGCGGAAGGCGCAGCGTAGTGAGCGGCGGCCAGGAGCGCTCGGCGGCTGTCAGCGCTCAGGGGTCGGGGGCACCCGGCAGTGCTCAGGGGTCGGCAGCGCCCGTCAGCGTTCGGCCGCCAGGAGCTCCACGTAGGCGCGGGCGATCGGGTCCATCGCCTCTTGGAGGGCAGGTTCCGCGTCCGCCACCGGCGCGACGACCTCATCGACCGTCAACCCGCCCGGCAGGGAGGACCCGTCCTTCGCCCAGCCGCGCAGCAAGGCCGCATCGGCCTCGAAGTGGAACTGCGTGCCCCACGCCGACCCCACCCGGAACGCCTGGATCGGCGCGTCCGTCCCGTCGACCAGATGCGTCGCCCCGTCGGGCAGCTCCATCTGCAGCCCGTGCCACAGCACCACGGGGAACTCCGCGGGAACACGCGAGAAGAGCGGATCGTCAGCCGCCTCCGCACGCAGGTGCCCCGTCATGAGCCCCACCTGCGGAACCTCTCGCTGAACGACCGGTCGCCCAAGCGCCTCGGCGAGCATCTCGCCGCCCAGGCAGATGTTCACGCTCGTGAACTCCCCTGCGACCGACGCGAGGAGGAGCTCACGCACCGCGGGGAACCACGGGTTCCGCTCATCGTCCATCGGCCCGTCCTGACCGCCCAGGACGACGAGGCCCACCCCGGGTTCCCGCAGCTCCTCGAGCGTCGGCAGGTGGGCGAGCGCCGCGTCCCGCTCGACCGCACCGCACGACTTCGCCTCGCGGTAGGGGCGACGCACATCCAGGGTCGCCCCCGCCGCCTCCAGCCAACGACCGAATCGGCGCGCATCCGTGCCGTCCTCGTGCTCGATGACGATGATGCGAACGGTCATGGGAGTCCTTTCCGACGACGAGACGATGAGGCACAACGGGCGCGCACGGGGTCTGAGGGCTCACGATCACGGTCCGCAGCGGCCATCTCACGGTACACGGATGGACCGCGCACTCGGCCTCGGCGTCCGGGCCACCGACGTGTGCCCGGGCCACCGGACTGTGCCTGGGACCTCGGCTGGCTTGGCTGGTCACCTCGGCGCGCTCCGTCGGGACGACGAGGGCTCAGGAACTCAGGCGCCGGGGAACAGCCCTGCCAGTTCGCGCACCGTCTCGTCGAAGAGTGCCAGCGGGTCGGAGTCCTTGCCGTCGAACTCCTCCTGCGCGAAGGACTGCCACGCGATCCGCCAGGTGGCGGTCACGACCTCCGCGACCACCAGTCCCTGGAGCGCCCCCAGAGCGTCGCGCCGCACGAGCTCTCTGCTGAGCGCCTCGACCATGCTCCGCTCCTGCCGCGCCACCACCCGCACCATCTCCGGCTCATGGACCAGCAGGCGGGAGATCCGGCGGAAGTCACGCTGCTCGACCTCGTGGGAGAAGAGCTCGCGCGCCACTGCCAGCAGGTCCTCGAGGATGCCCGCGGCGCTGGTGTGCGCACTCTCGTGCCCCACCAGCGCGTCGATCAGCCCCTGCTGACCGGGCATGAGCGCGTGCTCCTTGGACGCGTAGTACCGGAAGACGGTGCGTTCGGAGACCCCCACCCGCGCAGCGATGTCCCCGATCGTCGTCGCGTCCAGGCCCTGCTGCTCGACCAGGTCCAGCGCAGCGCTCTGGATGTCGCGGAGCATGCGAGCGCGGTGCTCTTCTCGGATTCCCACGGTTCGGCTCATTTCGTGACGGAGTGCGGCCTGTCGGGCCGAGGATGCCTCCTCAGCATTATATGCGTCACACACTGACAGGTTTGGCTTATGAAAGATGTCAGACCATGACATGATGCGTGACGGTTCACATCACACAGATAGAGGTAGCCCCGATGGCTCAGTCCGCCGAAGGCACGACGTCCACCCACTCCGCACCGGCCGCGCAGGCCTCACCAGCCCGTCCTGCCCCACCGGCCCCACCTGCTCTGTCGACGAAGCAGCTCACCGGGATCATCGGCGCACTCGCGCTCGGCGCGTTCCTCATGATCCTCAATGAGACCGTGCTCACCGTGGCGCTGCCCTCGATCATGGCCGACTACGACGTGACGGCGGAGACGGGACAGTGGCTCACCACCGGGTTCCTGCTCACCATGGCCGTGGTCATCCCCCTGACCGGCTACCTGATCCAGCGCTTCACCCTGCGGAGCCTGTTCGTCTTCGCGCTGTCCAGCTTCCTCGTCGGCATCCTCCTGGCGATCGTCGCGCCGGGCTTCAGCGTCCTGCTGCTCGCGCGCATCATCCAGGCGATCGGCACCGCCATCGTGCTGCCGCTGCTCATGAGCACCACCCTGAGCCTGGTCCCGGTCCAGCACCGCGGAATGGTCATGGGCCTGAACTCGATCGTGATCGCAGTGGGCCCCGCCATCGGCCCGACTGTGTCCGGCATCATCGTCAATTCGCTGTCGTGGCGCTGGATCTTCGGTGTCATGCTGCCACTCGCCGCAGTCATCCTGATCGTCGGAATCGTCTTCATCAAGGTGCCCTCGACCACGCGACGGCTACCGGTGGACGTCTTCTCCGTCGTCCTCTCCGCCTTCGCGTTCGGCGGACTGGTCTACGCGATCTCCACCTTCGGCAGCGTGCTGGACAGCCCGACGATCCCGCTGGTCAGCCTCGTGGTCGGCCTCGCCGCACTGGCCCTCTTCATCGTCCGCCAGCTCCGACTGACCCGCACCGGCCGTGAGCTGCTGAACCTGCAGCCGTTCACGAACCGCACCTTCACGCTCAGCGTCACCATGATCATGATCGCCATGGGCACGCTCCTGGGAACGGTGGTCATCCTGCCGATCTTCCTGCAGAACGGCAGCGGCCTGAGCACCATGACGATCGGCATGATGCTGCTTCCCGGTGGACTCATCCAGGTCGCGGTGGGACCGATCTTCGGCCGCGTCTTCGACCGCCACGGCCCGCGCCCGGTGCTGATCCCCGGCGCCCTCATGCTGGCGCTGGGCCAGTGGCTGTTCACCACCATCGACCCGAGCACTGCACCGGGCCTCATCGTCGCGTTCCACACGATCTTCTGCATCGGGCTCGCCATGCTGATGACCGGTCTGCTGTCTGCCGCGCTGAGCGACGTCCCGCATCATCTGTACGGCCACGGCTCCGCCATCTTCAACACCGGCCAGCAGCTGGGCGGCGCGATCGGCACGACGATCTTCGTGACCGTCATGAGCGCCGTGGCAGCCGCAGAGACCACTGGCGGCTCCGCGCTGGTCGACGGGCTCTTCCACGGCGCTCGCATCGCGTTCATCATCGGCGGGATCCTCGCGACGATCGCCGTCGTCTGCGCCCCGTTCATCAAGGCCCCCAAGCGCGCGGACGTCATCGTCTCCCACGACGAGGCGTGACCCCCGGCACCGCAGTGGCCTGACTCCCGGTCACTGAACCGGTCACAGTGCGCGATGCCCCCGGCCATACCGCCGGGGGCATCGCTCATTCATCCAATGGATGTCCGCACCTACGAGCTCACGCCCCCGTCGCCGACGCCGGCAGGTTGCTGCCCTCGATCGGATCGCCCGACTCCAGCGCCCGCAGCCATGTCGCGGTGTCGCTGACCGCCGCGAAGTTCGAGTTCAGCAGCGTCATGAGGGTCTCGTGGACCTGCTGCGCCGGGACGCTCCCCTGCGCGTTGGTCAGATTGACCGCACCGGTGGAGTCGGACAGGACCTCGACGGCCACGCCCATCGGCTCGGCATCCGCAGCGGTGCCCAGGATGCAGTTGTTGGTCATGTAGCCGACGAGTGTGATCGTGTCGACGCCGTTCTCCTTCAGCCACTCCGCGAGGTCCGTCTCCGGGAAGACGCTCGCGACCGACTTCGTCGCACGCTTCCATCCGTCGTGTGAGCGCGACTCCACATCCGCATGGAGCTTCTGGCCCTCGGACCCCTCTGCGAAGACGGGGAACCCCTCCGGATACTGGTGCTGGACCACCGCGGTGGGCACACCGGCCTGCTGCGCCGCGTCGAGGACGCGCACGATGTTCGCGACCGACTCGTCGCGCGGCGGGTACTGGATGGCGAGCGGCCCCTCGGCATCGAAGTAGTCGTTCTGGACGTCGACGACGATGAGGGCGCGGCGGGGAGCGGACATGAGGTTCCTCCTGGTGTGCGCGGCGCTGCCTGCGGCTGCGGCATCGCCTGATCGAATTCTGCTGACATCCAGCATCCCCGCATCGAGGCGCGTACCGTGAGTGGCATGGATGCGCATGATCGATGGAATCAGGCCACATGAAGGTCGCGGTCCACGTCTTCGACGGGATCTCCCTCTTCCACACGTCCGCGCCCGTCACGGTGTTCGGAGAGGTCGCGCGGCTGGGACTCGCCGACGACTGGGAGGTCGAGCTCTGGAGCGACACCCCGGGAACGATCCGCACAGCAGAGGGCATCGAGTTCTCACCGATCGCCGGACCCAGCGCGGTACAGCACGCAGACATCCTGATCCTCCCCTCCTGGCACGAGGACCTGCGCGCCTCCCCCACGGCCCTCACGGATCTCATCCGCACCGCGCACGGCCGGAGCACCTCGGTCGTGGGCCTGTGCCTGGGAGCGTTCCCGCTGGCGGAGGCGGGCACCCTCGAGGGTCGCTCCGCCGTCACCCACTGGGCAGCGAGCAGCACCTTCGCGCATCGCTTCCCCGGCGTGGACGTGGACCAGTCCGCCCTCTACATCGACCACGGCGACGTGCTCACGTCAGCCGGGACGGCCTCGGCGCTGGATGCCTGCCTGCACATCGTCCGCGAACAGCTGGGGGCCTCGGCGGCGGCCCGAGTCGCGCGCCAGCTCGTCATCGCGCCGCACCGCGAGGGCGGGCAGGCCCAGTACGTCGAGCGCCCGCTGCCCGCAGACGACGGGCACGGCGCCCTGGGCGAGGTGATCGAGTGGGCACTCGCGCACCTCGACCGCCCGCTGTCCGTCGACGACCTGGCGGAGCAGGCCCACATGAGCCGTCGGAACTTCACGCGCCGGTTCCAGGAGGTCACGGGCACCAGCCCCGCCGCGTGGGTCCGGTCACGGCGGCTCGATCAGGCCCGCTCTCTCCTGGAGACCACATCCTGGCCGATCTCTCGCATCGCGGCGGACTGCGGGTTCAGCAGCCCCGTGACATTCCGCCAGCGCTTCGTCGCCGCATACGCCACGACCCCCACGTCGTATCGGACGCGCTTCGCCCAGACCTGACGCCGGATCTCTGAGAGACTCGTCCCATGCGTATGCGACGCCTCCTCGAGGCTGAACGGGACGAGCTGGGCGAGGCCCTGTCGACCCACCGCACCGGGGTCAGCGGGCAGGCACTGCTCCTCATCGCCGGCATGTGGGCAGTCGTCACCGTGCTGTTCGTCCTGCACCCCTTCATGACTCAGGCCGGAGTCATCGTCAATTCCGCCATCATCGCCGTCGTCTGCGTCGTGCTGCTGTTCGTCGTGCTCACCGCGGAGACGCTCGTCGTCTGCGAGAAGGGGCTCGCAGTGGGGGCGACCATCCCCCTCCGTCCCCTCTTCGTGATCCGGTACGAGCAGATCGTTCCCGGGTCCCTCGTGCCGGTGACCCGCGCGCAGCGGTACGCCGCGACGACGAAGCCTCGCGGCCGCTCCTCATCGGTGCGCGTCGATATCGGCGCAACGCAGGGGATCCACTTCGTCGGGCCGGAGATCCAGCCCGCCACCCGTCCCCGCACCCGCACTGCGCCGCTCACCTCGACCGCTCCCCGCGCCGTCGACGGGCGCGTCATCTGGTTCGCGTCGACGGGGAAGACCCCGCCCTCCGCCGTCACCGCGCAGATCGCGCAGGCGGCGCGTCGCCGAGGCCTGCACGCCCTGGCGGACGCGACGGACGCGGCACCCGCCCGGGAACTGACGAAGAATCCCGCGGATCGCCACTCCCTGCTGCCCGGCTACCCGCCCGTCAGCCCCGACTTCCGCTGACCGGCTCGCCGGCGGCCTCCCGGTGGCCGACGATCTCCCGGTGCCCGGCGTCCACCCGCCGCGTCCACCCACGGGAATCCAGGTGCTCCAGCAGCGGGATCACGGTCCTCCGCGTCGTGTCGAGTGCCTGCCGTGCCTCACTCGTAGTGAACGGCTGCTCCAAATCGGACAGCACCCGCATCGCCCGCGCCGGAGCCTGCGGTCCCAGCACGATGCTGTCGCCCTGACCTGCGGTTCCACCGCGCGCACCCGCTCCCCCGCGAGCATCCAGACCGCCCAAGCGGATCAGCCTGCCCTGTGCCTCCGCCGCCGCGATCTCCCGCGGTCCCAGCTGCAGACGGTCCAGGACCCGGGCCTCCGGCGCCCGGAACGGGCTGCGCGCCCACTCCTCCTCGAGTTCCCAGATCGCCGGTTCCGCGGCCCCCATGCTGCGCACCGCATCCGCAGAGCGGATCCGACCCGCCTCGACGACGAGTCCGGCCTTCCGCACGATCGCGGTCAGCAGCGCCGAGGTCGCCCGCGCCGCCTGCTGCCCGTCACCACTCCTCGCCTCGCCCGAGGCCCGCCGGCCGCCCGTCACCCGGTCCGCTGCGCCGTCGCCCGCCGACCGGTCGGCCCCCGCGCCGCCGCCGAGGTCCGGCAGACCGAGGCGATCCACCGCCGCCTTGCCGGTCAGTCCGGGGGACAGCGGGTCCGCAGCGTGATCGGCCGTGACCGCGTCCCGCAGCATCTGCGCCCAGACGTCGAGCCGCTCCGCATCCACCAGCAGGTCACGCACCAGGATGACTCCGCTCGGCAATCCGGCTGAGCCCGCTTCGCGGTCGTCACCACCGCGTCTCTCCGATCCACGACCCTCCTCAGGTGGGACCGATCGGGCGGCGTCACCTCCACGCCCTTCCCCCGGCACGGCCACGCCCAGGGAGGTCAGCACGGCGACCGGCACGGCGCCTCGGCGGCGGACTTCGTGGACGAGGTCGCCTTCAGCACTCATCCCGGCCAGCGTCTCCGCCCGACGCCGACCGTCGCCGCGCCGCGCCAGCTCCGGCGGATCGACGTCGAGCACCTGCACTCCCGCGCGCACCGCGCGACTGCCCGTGGACCGCAGCAGGATCCGGTCGCCCACAGTGAGCGGCAGAGGCCTGGCCAGGGCGAGGCGGGCGTGCTCGGCACCCAGCGGCCGCAGCCGCGCCTGCACGGCGGCGGTGCCCACGTGGACCGCCAGCTCCCGCGGCGCATCCTCGAAGTCCTCGCCTGTCATCCTGCGCACGTCGACGGTGTCGGTGAGCGACCAGGCTCCGGGCGTCAGCAACACGTCGCCGCGCCCGAGGTCGTCTGCACCGATACCGCGCAGATTCACTGCCGCGCGGGTCACCGGCGTCACTGCGTCCACGGACTCGTCATGGCTCTGCAGCCCGCGGATCGTCACCGTCGCACGGGCCTTCTCGCGGACCTTCTCACCTGCGATGACGAGTGTGTCGTCCGGCTTCAGCACCCCGGCTCCGAGCGTGCCGGTCACCACCGTCCCGGCGCCGGAGATGCTGAAGGCCCGGTCGATCCACATCCGCACGCGCGCACCGGTGTCCGGCTCAGGCACCTCCGCGAGCACGCGATCGAGCGCGCCCCGCAGCGCGTCGAGCCCCTCCCCCGTGGTGCCGGAGACCGCGATCGCCTCCGCATCGGCGAGGCCAGTCCCTGCGAGCTCCGTGCGGGACCGGGCGACGACCTCGGGAACGGAGTCCGGGGCGAGGTCCATCCGGGTCACGACGAGCAGGCCCCGCCGGATGCCCAGCGCCGCGATCGCGTCGCGGTGATCGTCCGACTGCGGCATCCAGCCCTCATCGGCGGCGACGACGAAGAGCACGATCGGCGCGGGGCCGACGCCGGCGAGCATGTTGCCCAGGAAGCGCTCGTGGCCCGGCACGTCGACGAAGGACACCTCGCGGCCGCTGGGCAGCCGCGTCCACGCGAAGCCCAGGTCGATCGTGAGGCCGCGCCGCTTCTCCTCGTCCCACCGGTCCGGCTCGATGCCCGTGAGCGCTCTCACCAGCGTCGACTTACCGTGATCCACATGCCCGGCCGTCGCGATGACGAACGAACCCGCACGCGTCATCGGGAGTCGGCCTCCGGGGTCAGGTCCGCGAGCACGTCGACGATCGCGGTCGCGATGTCCACGTCGCGGTGCTCGGGCACGCAGCGCAGGTCGAGCAGACAGCGGCCCTCGTGGACCCGGCCCACGATCGCGGGGGTGCCGGTGCGCAGGGGTGCGGCCGCGGCCTCGGGCAGGGCGAGCGCCCAGCCGGGCAGGTCGACACCTGTGCCGCCGCCTCCGCCCACGCGGCCGGCGTGCGGGACCACCGTCGCGGCGATGAGACGTGGGTGCTCCTCCTGATCCGCACGTGTCGCCACCTGCGCCTCGACAGTCGCGGCGAGCCGCTCCGTGCGCAGCCGCAGGACCTCGGGATCCAGGTGGAGTGCCGCGTGGACGGGCGGCTCACCAGCGGTGAGAGTGGCCTCGAGCGCGGCGAGGGTGAGCTTGTCGGCCCGCACCGCACGGGCCATCGGGTGGCGGGACAGCGTCGCGATGACGTCCGCCCGGCCCAGCAGGATCCCGGCCTGCGGGCCGCCTAAGAGCTTGTCACCGGAGGCGATGACGACGTCCGCGCCGGCGGCGAGCGCGCTGGCCGCATCCGGCTCCTCCGGCAGCAGCGGCTCCGGTTCCAGCAGACCGCTGCCCAGGTCCACGATGAGCGGCACGTCCCGGTCGTGGCACAGCGCGGCGAGCTCTGCGATCGTCGGCTCCGCGGTGAAGCCGTCGATGCGGAAGTTGGACCGGTGGACGGTGAGGACCGCGCCGATGGGTGGGGCACCGACGGCGCGCAGGTACGCGACGCCGGCCCCCTCGGCGGCGGCGTCCGCACGCTCGAACTCCCGGGAGTAGTCGGACAGATGCGTGCGGTTCGTCGTGCCGACCTCGGTGAGCCCCACCCCGGCGGACTCGATGAGGTCGGACAGGCGGAACCCTGCACCGATCTCGACGAACTCGCCCCGGCTGAGCAGCACGGACGCGTCCTGGGCGTATGCGGTGGTCGCGAGCAGGAGGGCGGCGGCGCCGTTGTTGACGATGAGGGCGTCTTCCGCGGCCGGGCAGGAAGCGAGCAGCGCCGCGCGGGCACCGGCGCCTCGGCGGGAGCGGGTGCCGCTGACGAGATCGAACTCGAGGTCCGTGTATCCGGCCGCATCGACGAGCGCGGCCTGCGCGGCCTCGGACAGCGGCGCCCTGCCCAGGTTCGTGTGGACGAGCACGCCGCTCGCGTTGAGGACGGGCGTCAGTGAGGAGGCGCGCTGGGTGCCGAGGGCCGCGAGCAGTTCCGTCTGGACGGCCTCGGGCGCGATCTCGCCGGAGCGGGCACGATCCTGCGTGGCACGGACGAGGCCCTTGACGACGCCTTCCCCCAGCGAGGCGAGCGCGGCTGTCACCTGCGGCAGAGCCAGCAGGGCATCGGTGCGCGGGATGCGGCGGCGGGGGTCGGCTGCCTCGGGATTCTGTGCCACGGGCCCTCCTTCGGACTGCGGGACGCTTGGCGGAGGCGGACGGGAATCGAACCCGCCAAGCCCAGATACTGGGCTTCGCCGGTTTTGAAGACCGGGACGACCACCAGGACGCGGACGCCTCCGCTCGCGAATCTATCAGGGGTCACGCCCGGGCAGCAGCGCCTGCGGCAGTTCGCACCGAGGAGCCGCGGGTCGAGGCGTCGAATGCCGAAGATCGACGCTCCGAATGCTCAACATTCGAGTGATTCTGGGGTGGAAATGGCTCGGATGTTGAGCTTTCGAACCGCCGGACGGTCCGCCGCACCCGTAGGCTCGCCTCATGACCCGGTTCCACTCGCAGGAGACCATCGCCACGCCGCTCGATCAGGTGGTGCGCTGGCATGCGCTGCCCGGCGCCGTCACCCGCCTCTCGCCCCACTGGGCGCAGACCGTCGTCGCCGAAGGAGATCCGAACCGGCCCGGCACGCGCACCTCGATGAAGATCGCGGTCCCCGGCTCACGAGGGTCCGTGCGCGTTCCGTGGAAGTCGGAGCATTTCGCGCTGGACGACCAGGGAATCGCGCCGCTCACAGCGTTCCCGCAGACCACCGACCCGGAGCAGGTCTCCCCCGACGCTCCTTCCGGCAGCGCCTTCGGCTTCGGCGACCTCATGGTCGATTCGCCGCTGGCACCGCTGCGCTCGTGGGAGCACCGCCACGTGTTCCGCTCCGCTGGGAACCCCTCCGCACCCGCTGACGACCCGACGACATCGACCACGGGCACCACCTTCGTCGAGGACGATGTCACCGTCGAACTGCCCCGCGCCTCCCTGCTCACGGACACGGAGCTGGGCTTCCGCATCGGGGCTCGTCTCTCCCGCATGCCCGGAGCACGCATCCCGGAGAAGCAGCTCCTCACGACCCTCCGCCGCACCTTCGCCGCCCGCACCGACAGGCTGCACCGAGAGTTCGACTTCCTCCGCCAGATCGATGCGCCGCTGGTCGGCGGCGCACGGCCGCTGCGCATCCTCGTGTCTGGCGCCTCGGGCCTCGTCGGCACCCAGCTGTGCGCCCTGCTCATGACCGCAGGCCACACCGTGCGTCGGCTGGTCCGGCACGAGCCTGCGGCCGGCAGCGCAGCGCGGGCCCGCACAGCAGGCGACCCTGCCACGGCCTCGGCAGCGGCCGCCCCCGGCACGACCTCCGCGGACGACACACGCCCCCTCTCCGACACCGGCGAGCGCCCCGATCAGGAATCCCGCTGGGACCCGCAGGCCGGCTACCTGCTGCGCGAGGACCTCGCGTGGGCAGACGTGGTCGTCAACCTGTCGGGCCGCAGCATCGGCGGCCGACTGACGGACCGGGCGAAGGACGAGATCCTCACCTCGCGCATCGACACGACGCGCCTGCTCGCCACGACGATCGCAGCCCTGCCGGAGCAGGACCGTCCCGAAGCCTTCATCTGCGCATCGGCGGTCGGCCTCTACGGGACGGACCGACGCACGCCGGCCGATGAGGCAGCGCCTGCGGGCGACGGCTTCCTCGCCGAGGTCTGCCGCACCTGGGAGGCCGAGGCCGCCGCCGTCGAATCCGCCGGGGTCCGCCGCGTCTCCGTGCGCACCGGACTGGTCATGAGCGGACTGGGCGGGCTCCTCGCGCTGCAGGTCCCGCTGTACCTCGCCGGCGGCGGCGGTCCGCTGGGCTCCGGCGAGCAGTGGTTCCCGTGGATCAGCCACGACGACCTCGTGCGGGTCTATGCGCGGGCGATCGTCGATGCGACTCTGACGGGGCCGGTCAACGCCGTGGCGCCGGGCATCGTGCGGCAGAAGGAGTTCGCGAAGGCGATGGGCTCCCACGTGCACCGCCCTGCGTTCCTCCGAGCGCCTCGGTTCGGCCCCGCCCTGCTGCTGGGTGAGGACGGCGCGGACGAACTCGCGCTCGCCGGGCAGCACGCGGTGCCGACCGCGCTGGAACGGGCGGGGTTCGACTTCGCCCACCCGGGCCTCGGCGACTGCCTCACAGAGGAGCTGGGGCCTCGGTGACGGCACCACTCCGATGACGTCCGCCGAGCCCTTCGCACGCCACTCCCACTGCAGACCTTCCCCGTCTACGGTGGAGACGGTCAGATCCCCCAGCCCCGTCCGTGAGCGCCCACGCGGCGCGGAAGGAGTACTCATGGCACTCGAATTCTCAGTGTGGGGCCACGCCGGTATCCGGCTGGAGCGCGACGGCGCACGGCTCGCGATCGACCCCGGATCCTTCACCGATCCGCGACTGCTCGAACGGACCGCGGCAGTCCTCATCACCCACGAGCATGCCGACCATGTCGAGCCGGAGCGGCTCGCGGCGGCGATGGCCGATTCTCCCGACCTGCAGGTGTGGGCACCCGGATCCGTCGCCGAGGCCCTGGCCACCGCTGGTGCCCCGGTCGCCCGGGTGCACGTCACCGGGCCGGGGGACGACTTCGAGGCGGCCGGATTCCGCGTCCGGGCGCTGGGCGGGCAGCACGCCGTCATCCATCCGAGCCTGCCGCAGGTCTCCAACCTCGCCTTCCTCATCGACGAGGTCGTCCTCCACCCGGGAGACTCCTTCCCCCGACTGCCGGACGACGCGCGGGTCGAGCTGCTGGCCCTGCCCGTCAGCGCTCCGTGGATGAAGCTCGCCGAGGCGGCCGACTACGCCGCCGAGGTCTCCCCCACCACAGTCGTCCCGATCCACGATGCGATCCTGTCCGCGGAGGGCAGGCAGATCGCCGACAAGATCCTGCCGGGGCTCATCGGCGGTGCCGAGTACCGGCGACTGGGGCTCGGAGAGGTACTGCAGGTCGGCGACTGAACTGCGGCAGGATAGGACGCATGACGTCGTCCGCCCCGCTCTCCACGCCCGTATCGCGCAGCGCCCGTCATGGGGCGCGGCTGCTGGCGTACTCCCACGCGAGCGTCGACTTCTACCAGGGCGCGATCGCCGCGCTCGTCCCCTTCCTCGTGCTGGAGCGCGGGTACACCTACGCTGCCGCGGCCGGGATCGTGCTCGCGTCCTCCCTGTCCTCCTCGGTCATCCAGCCGCTCTTCGGAGCCCTCGGCGACCGCTGGTCGATGCGGTGGCTCATCCCTGTGAGCATCCTCTTCGCGGGCGTGGGAGTCGGCGCGATCGCCCTGTCCGAATCCTTCTGGATCACGGCGCTCGCGGCCGCCGTCTCCGGTGCGGGAGTCGCCGCCTTCCACCCCGCGGGGGCCAGCCGCGCACGTGAGATCAGCCGCGACGATCACGTCGTGATGTCCTGGTTCTCCCTGGGCGGCAACATCGGCTTCGCCGTCTCCCCGCTGTTCGTCGCCGCGACCGTCGGGATCTTCGGACTGCGGGCTGCGCCGCTGCTCGTGATCCCGGCGCTGACGGGCATCGTCGCCGTCGGACTCATCGGCCGCTTCCACTCGCCCGCACCGGTGACCGCGCGACGAGCGGGCAGCAGTGCGGCCGGGGCGAGGGACGACTGGCCGGCATTCCTGCGGATGTCGATCGCGATCATCTGCCGGTCCATCGTCTTCGTGGGAATGGGCTCGTTCATCGTGCTCTTCATGAGCGTGCACCGCGACGTCGGTGAGACGCTGGCCAGCGCATCCCTCTTCGTCTTCTACATCGGGGGCGCGTTCGGCACGGCGATCGGCGGACACCTCGCGCGCCGCTGGCCGCGCACCACGATCCTCCGGTGGGCCTACCTGCTCGCTGTGCCGATCGTCGCCGGGATGCTGCTGATCCCCGGGCCGGTCGCCTACCTCTTCATCGCCCTGGCCTCGATCGTGCTGTACGTGCCGTTCTCCCTGCATGTCAGCCTGGGCCAGGACTACCTGCCACGGCACATGGGCACCGCCAGTGGGGTTACCCTGGGCCTGGCCGTCTCCGTGGGAGGGCTCGCGTCCCCCGCGATCGGCGCACTGGGCGACCGAGTGGGGCTCGAGTACGCGCTCCTGCCGCTCATCGCCCTGCCGGCACTCGCATGGGTGGTCCTTCTGGGTCTCAAGGACCCCCGCTCCGCAACGGCGTGACCCGCCACCGACCGCACTCCGCCACCGACGATCCCGAGGACATCCATGACCGATCCCCGCGCCACCGCACTCGACTTCGCTGACGTCACCGTCCGCCGCGCCTCCACCGTCATCCTCCCCGGCATCTCGTTCACCGTGGGGCGCGGAGAGCACTGGGTGATGCTCGGTCCCAATGGTGCGGGGAAGAGCACGATCCTCAGCCTGGCAGGCGGGACGGCGCACCCCACCAGTGGAACCGTCGACGTGCTGGGGCACCGTCTGGGCCGCGTCGAGCTGCGCGCGCTGCGCGAACGGATCGGGCACGTGAATCCCCGTCATCCTCTGCGGTCGAAGCTGACCACCCTCGACGTCGTGCTCACCGGTCTGACCGGCACAGTCGAGACCATGCTGCGCTGGACACCCACCCCCGAACAGCAGGAACGCGCACACCACCTGCTGTCGATCTTCGGTCTGGCTGACCGGGTGAGCGCCACGTGGCCCACCCTCTCGCAGGGCGAGCGTGGTCGAGCTCTCCTCGCGCGCGCTCTCCTCACTGAGCCCGAGCTGCTCCTGCTCGATGAACCCGCGACGGGCCTGGACGTGGCCGCACGCGAACAGCTGCTGGAGACCCTCGACGTCCTGCCCGTGACGCACCCGGACCTCACGACTCTCCTGGTCACGCACCATCTGGAGGAGATCCCGAGCTCCGTCACCCATGCCCTGCTGCTGCGCGACGGCGCCCTGCTGGACCACGGGCCGGCAGACCGGGTGCTCACCACGGACAACGTGACGGCCACATTCGACCACCCGATCGCGGTCCACCGCGAAGACGGCCGCTGGGGCGCCCGGTCCGACCGGCGCAGATCAGCTCCGCATCCCGCACGTCTCAGCCCAGCAGGCGCCGGGCACGCGTGACCGTCGCCGTCACGACGGCCGACCCGCCGGACCCCACCGCTCAGCGGCCCGCCGCCTGACCCTGCGCAGAGGCGAGTGGGCCGCTGAGCCACGCCGCGGCCTCGGCCGGTGTCCGCAGTCGCACGATGACGAGGCCTGGGATTCGGGCGGCAACGCGCGGCACCAGCGTCGCGTACTTGCGCCGCGTGGAGACCGCCCACCGGAGGATGTGGTCGGGGGTCCTGAACACATCTGTGAGCGGCCCCTCCGGAGCCGTGGAACAGGCCGTCGATCTCCGTGTGGGGGATGCCCGTGGTCGCATCGATCCGTCCCGCGAAGGTCGTCTTGCCCGCCCCGGACACACCCGCGACGAGGATGCGACGCGGCGTGTGCGGCAATGGGTCCGTGGCAGTGAGCACGGGATCGAGCGCAGTGGGTGTCGACGGGCCGCCGATCGTACGTACACTCACGGATATGGGTACCGAGGACGCTGACCAGCAGATGCCGCAGATCCAGACACCGACGATCCAGACACCCCCGGTCCGACTGACCTCCATGGCGCACGGCGGGGGCTGTGCCTGCAAGATCCCCCCGGGGGAACTGGAGACCGCCCTCTCGTCACTCTCCGGGCAGAAGTTCGACTACGTGATCGTGGGCCTGGACGACGGCGATGACGCCGCAGCCGTCCGGGTGCAGGACGGGCTCGCGGTCCTGTCCACCGCTGACTTCTTCACTCCCGTCGTCGATGACGCCTACGACTGGGGCCGGATCGCCGCGGCGAACGCCCTGTCGGACATCTACGCCATGGGCGGCACACCGATCGTCGCGATCAACCTCGTCGGATGGCCGCGCGAAGTCCTGCCGATGGAGCTCATGAGCGAGGTGCTGCGCGGCGGACTGGACGTGGCGAACGCGGCGGGCACCCCGGTGATCGGAGGCCACTCGGTCGACGACCCGGAGCCCAAGTACGGCATGGCCGTCACCGGCACCGCGCACCCGGACCGGCTGCTGCGCAACGACGCTGCTGTCGCGGGTCTGCCACTGACCCTCACGAAGCCGATCGGAGTGGGCCTGCTCAACAACCGCCACAAGTCGACGGGCGAGGTGTTCGATGCGGCGATCGCATCGATGACCGCGCTCAACCGGGATGCTGCGGACGGAGCTCTGGCCGCCGGGGCGAAGGCCGCCACGGACGTCACCGGCTTCGGACTGCTCGGGCACCTGCACAAGATGGTGCGGGCCTCGGGCGTGGGCGCGGTGATCGACCGGGCGGCGGTTCCGCTCATCGACGGCGCGGCGGAGGCCCTGCGCGACGGGTTCGTGTCCGGGGGCACTCGCCGGAACCTCGACTGGGTGCGGCCCCACGTCCGCGCCGATGCGGGGATCACGGAGGACGATCTGCTGGTCCTCGCGGATGCCCAGACTTCAGGCGGGCTGCTGGTCGTCGGCGAAGTGCCCGGCTACCCCGTCATCGGCGAGACGGTCGCGGGAGACGGCATCGACGTGCGGTGAGCGCGACGTGTGTCGAGGCGGAACTCCTGCACCAATCCCTCGTCGAGGCGGCACTCCTGCACACGGATCGGGGCCGAGACGTGCAGGAGTGTCGACTCGATGTGCCCCAGTGACAGGTGGTTGATGGCCGCCGACTGTGCCCCGGTGACTGGTGGCCACCTCACTGCGGCACTCGAGTGAGTACAACCCGTCCCCACGACCGCCCGGATGGTCCGCTTTGCACTCACTCGACGATTCGGGACGAGGCGGTGGATCTGGAACGAGGCACCAGCCGCACCGTCACTCCGGGACGTCAGTTCACCCCGAGAAGTCAGGTCACTCCGAGAAGTCAGGTCACTCCGGGAAGTCGGTGCTGCGCGTGACGTCGACCCACGCGTCGATGTCCGCGCGCTGGCCGACGAGCTCGCCCTCGGCGCGGCGCAGCGCGTCCGACCCCAGCAGCAAGCGCAGCGGCGGATTGTCCGAGGCCACCACCTGCAGGATCGCCTGGGCAGCGCGCACGGGATCGCCCGGCTGGCGGCCATCGATCGTCGCGTTCTCCTTCCGCCGCAGGCCGGCGGTGTCCGCGTAGTCCTCGATCGGCACAGCCGACTGCGTGAGCGACCGCCCCGCGAAGTCCGTCCGGAACCCGCCGGGCTCCACGATGACGACCCGCACTCCCAGCGGCCCGACCTCCTTCGACAGCGCATCGGAGGCGCCTTCGAGCGCGAACTTCGTCGCCGAGTAGTACCCCGACCCCGGCTGCGACGTCCGCCCCGCGATGGACGAGACGTTCACGATCGTGCCCGCCCCGCGCTCCCGCATGCCCGGCAGCACCTGCTTCATGACGTCGACGGCCCCGAAGAAGTTCGTCGCGAAGAGCTGCTCGACCTCTGCCGGGTCGCCCTCCTCGAGGGCGGACCTGTAGCCGTAGCCCGCATTGTTCACGAGCACATCCACTCCGCCGAACCGGTCCTTCGCCACATCCACCGCCGCGATGATCTGGTCGTGGTCGCGCACGTCCAGCGGCACGACGGCTGCGGTCTCCGGGTACGAATCACCCAGCTCCGCGAGCACCTGCGGGTCGCGCGCCGTGATGACCGCGTCGTGGCCCGCCTCGAGCACTGCGATGGCGAGCGCCCGCCCCAGCCCCGTGGAGCATCCGGTGATCAGCCATGTCGACATCGTGGGTCTCCTTCGTCGTGATCCTGCCCCAAGACTAGAACCCCCGGCCCGGGACTGCACGGACCGGAACCGCGTGGGCTCAGCGCTCGGGCCGGACCTCCTTGTCGTCCGGCCGTCCGCCGCTCCGGCCGCTCAGCCCCTCACCTGCTCCGACCACTCAGCTACTGAGCCCCTCAGCCGATGGTCGTGATCGAATCGTGCGTGATGCCGGCGGCCCGACGCGCCTCGAGCCGGTCCCGCTGGGGCTCCACCACGTGGCGCGGGTCCGTCGTGGAGGCGATGCCTGCTTCCAGCACCCCGAACCTCGTGAACGCCGAGGCCCCCGCCAGTGCCGCTCCCGCCGCTGCTGACGCGACCTGCAGACCCACGCGCACGGCTGTCTGCCCGCGGCCTGCCCCGCGCGCAGCACGCCGTCCCAGCAGCCGTACCCCCACCTCGAGCGCGGCCGTCGCGACACCGCCAGCGATCGCGAGCATCTCCGCCCGATGCAGCTTGTCTCCCGGTTCGCCGGTCTCCATGGGCTCGACCTCGACCGGGTGCATCCGGTCCTTCATGACCTTCATCGCGACGAGCTCCGCCGCGGTGCCGACGAGCGCGAAGATCCGCGCGGGACCGGCCTGGTCGACGGGAGTCGTCACCATCGCGGTGCCGCCCGCCGCCGCACTCGCCGAGGCCGCGAACACCACCGGCAGACCGTTCCGGCCCGCCGCGTTCCAGGTGGGCACGGCCGTGGCACCCAGCAGCACGCCGGTGTAGGACGCCAGAGGGGCAGCGAACACGACCGAGGCGAGGGCAGCAGGCGTCTCCAGCGCATGGAGCGCCGTCCGCAGCGGCTTCAGCGGCCCCAGGGGGATCCGCTCGCCCGTCAGCCGGTCGACCTCGATGGCCGCGACCACCCCGGCTCCCGTGCCGAACCCGCCCAGGATCCACGACCCCAGGCTCATGGGCGAGGTGATCTTCACGGTGCGCATCATGTTGAGGAAGCGCTCCGGACGCCCCAGGTCCGCGACGAGGGCGAGCGCACCCGCACCCACCGCGCCCAGCGACACGAACCGCGTACTCATCCGCAGCGCCGGCCGATCCGTGAACTGAGCGCCCAATCCCAGCAGCGCCGAGCCGCCGGCCAGGCCGCCCAGGAAGAGGTAGAGGCTGATCTCGTCGCCCCACGGCGGGGCCTTCACGATGGGTCGGCCGTAGTAGGAGGTGAACTCGACGTCCTCGACCATGGGCATCTCGCGCCCGCCGTCGGCGCCGCGGTTCATCCAGCCGCGGCCACCCGGACCACCACGGCCACCCGGTCCCCCGCGACCGCCCCGACCACCGCCTCGGCGGCGGCGCTTCCGGTCCCCGTCCGGCGGACGGTACGAATCGTACGGCGAGGTCGTCATCGGCGCCCTCCCAGGAATGACAGGGCCGCGACCCCGATCATGCCCAGGGCGGCCGCGCCCGCGCTCGCCCACATGCCCGACAGATCCTTCGTGGGCACGCGGGGGTCCGGCGGCAGTCCGTAGACCTCCGGCTCGTCCAGCAGCAGGAACACCGACCCGGTGCCACCCACGCCGTCGTGCGGATTCGCTCCGTACAGTCGGGCCTCCGTCAGCCCCTTCGCGTGCAGATCGCGCACCCGGATCTCGGCCTTCTCGACCATGTCCTCGCGGTCGCCGAACCTGATGGACTGCGTGGGGCAGGTCTGCGAGCACGCCGGCTCCTGCCCCTCGAGCAGCCGGTCGTAGCAGAGCGTGCACTTGTTCGCGGTGCCCGCGTCGGGGACATCCATCTCCGACGCCCTGCGGTCGTCACGGTCCGTCGGCGTGTTGATCGTGCCGTCGTCGCGCCGCTCGATCACGCCGAACGGGCAGCCGGCCACGCACGTGCCGCACCCGTTGCACACGTCGTTCTGGACGACGACGGTGCCGAACTCCGTGCGGAACAGCGCGCCGGTGGGGCACACGTCGAGGCAGCCGGCGTGCGTGCAGTGCTTGCAGACGTCGGAGGACATGAGCCAGCGGAAGTCCGCGGTGTCCGGCGGCGTGGTGTCGATGCCCGACAGATCCGCGGGCACTCCGGTCCCGTCCCCGTCGAGCAGGCCTCCCAGCACGTCCGTCGTGACGGTCGCCCCGCTGGGCTGACCAGCACCGATCGCCGCGTCGGCCGGTGCACTAGAGCCGCAGCCCCCGCCGCTGGACGGCCCGCAGCCCGATGGTCCGCAGCCGGACGGGCCGCACCCGGAGCAGCCCCCGCCCGAGGCCGTCGCCGGGTCCTCGTTCGAGGCCGCCGCTCCCGAGGTCGTCGCCGCCCCCGCGGGCGGGCCCACCGTCGGCATCCCCAGACCCACGAGCTTCCGGCCCGATTCGCGGGCCTTCTCGATCCGGTCGCCGTCCTGCTCGATGAATGCGACGTGCCGCCAGGTGTTCGCGCCCAGGCCACCGGTGTTGTCGTAGGAAGATTCGAGGAGCTCGTAGGTCCCGTCCTGCGGATTGCGGTTCCACTCCTTGCACGCGACCTCGCAGGCCTTGCAGCCGATGCAGATCGACGTGTCCGTGAAGAAGCCCTTGCGCGCGTGGGCCTGCGAGCCCCAGCTCGCGTGCTCGGTGGGCTCGCCCAGACGATCCGCGAGGAGCGGCTCCGCCGCCGGGGACCCGCCCGCGGATGTTCCTTCCGCGAGGGTCTCACGTCGGACCTGCGTCGTCATCGGTCGTCCTCCCTCTCAGTCCGGGGCCCGCCGTCGTCGTCCTGCGCCCGACCATCCCCGGGCCCGTCAGCGTCGTCACGCACCTCGGCGTCTTCTTCCGCCGGCTCCTGCGCAGCCTCCTCGACGTCGCCCCGTGGGGTCTCCGCCGTGGGTTCTCCCACGCTACCGCCGGCAGGCCCCTCGGCCACGGCCTCGGCGCCGGGCAGTATCCCCACCCGACCCGTGCGGTCGTCCGTGTGGGTGTGCGTCATCGGTGTCGGCTGCTCCGCCCGCCGGAAGTCCGCACCCTCGACCATCGGGGTGTCGCACGTGCAGCCGGGGCCGTGCGGCCCGTAGGCGACCTCGAGCTCCTCCTGGGACAGCGGCTCCGCGAGGTGGCCGGCGGCGACCGACGCGGCGACGTACTCGGGCGGCACGGTCACGTGCTGGTTGCCGGACTCCTCCGTGAGGCCGGCTTCGCTGCGGAACTTCTCGACGAGGTCCTGGCGGTCCGGACCGCGCGGGCGCCGGCCCGGCATGATCGCACCGGCCAGCGACTTCGACGCCTGGATGAAGACGTTCGGATCCATCGTGACGCCCAGGAGGTCGTTCGCGGAGTCGCCCTCGACGACGGCACCGCCGCCGCCCGCGCCCCAGTGGTACGGCAGGCCGATCTGGTGGATCGTCTGCCCCGCGATGGTGAGCGGCCGCATGCGCTTGGTGACGAGCACACGGGCTTCGATCGCGGCGCGCGGGGACACGATGGTCGCCCAGCCGTAGGGCTCCAGGCCCACTTCCGCAGCCAGTTCCGGGGACACCTCGCAGAACATCTCCGGCTGCAGCTCGGAGAGGTACGGCAGCCAGCGCGACATGCCGCCCGCGGTGTGGTGCTCCGTGAGGCGGTAGGTCGTGAAGACGTAGGGGTAGACCTCGGAGCCGGGCAGTCCCGCGCCGGGTGCGGACAGGTTGTCCTCGCGCGGCATCGTCATCCGCGTGGGGTTGTTCTGCTGCCGGTAGAGCGGGTTGCGGACCGTCGACTCCTGCGGCTCGAAGTGGGTGGGCAGCGGACCGTCGATCATGCCCGACGGGGCGAAGAGCCACCCCTTGCCGTCCGCCTGCATGATGAACGGGTCGTCGCCCCGCAGGGAGCCCGTGCCGCCGTAGGCCGATTCGAAGGTCGAGCCCGGGGCGCGATCCGCCGGGAAGTCGGGCACATCGCTGCCCGTCCAGCGTCCGGCGTCCGCGTCCCACCACACGTGGCGCTTGCGCTCCGACCAGGGGCGGCCCTCGGGGTCCGCGGACGCCCGGTTGTAGAGGATCCGTCGGTTCGCCGGCCACGCCCAGCCCCATTCCAGCGCGGTCTCGTCCTGCTCCGTGCGGGGCTTCCGGCGCGCCGCCTGATTCTCGCCGCCCGCGTAGACGCCCGCATAGATCCAGCAGCCGCTGGCCGTGGACCCGTCGCCGCGCAGCTCGTTGAAGCCGTCGACCGGCCGGCCGTCGTCCTCGCCGCCGATGTGGAAGCCGTTGATCTCGCGGATCACCGCTTCGACGTCGACGTCGCCGTGCTCGTCGATCGGGTAGTCCCACGTGAGGTCGAGCAGGGGACGGTCACGCGGGTCCTCGGAGCCCTCGAGCCGCTCGCGGATCTTCACACCCAGGGTGTGGAAGAAGTCGAGCTCGCTCTGCGCCTGCCCCGGCGGGTCGACGGCCTTGTGGCGCCACTGCACCAGGCGCTGGGTCTGGGTGAAGCTGCCGGCCTTCTCCGTGTGGTTGGCCGCGGGCAGGAAGAAGACCTCCGTGTCGATGTCCTCCGGGGCGAGTTCGCCGGATTCGATCTCCGGGCCGTCCTTCCACCAGGTGGCGGACTCGATGAGCGAGAAGTCGCGCACGACCAACCACTTGAGGTGGCTCATCGCCATGCGCTGCATGCGGCCGTTGGCGGATCCCACTGCGGGGTTCTGGCCGAGGACGAAGAAGCCGTCCACGCCGTCCTCGAGCATCCGCACCGCCGTCTGGTACGTGCCGTGCGCGCCGTTGATGCGGGGCAGGTAGTCGAATGCGAAGTCGTTGTCCTCCGTCGCCGCATCGCCCCACCAGGCCTTGAGCAGACTCACGGTGTAGGCATCCCCGTTCGACCAGAAGCCCTTCTGGGTCTCCGGTCTGCCGACCCCGGTGAGGTAGTCATCGAAGCGGTCGTGGATGACGGCCGACGGCATCGGCAGGTAGCCGGGCAGCAGGTTGAAGAGCGTCGGGATGTCCGTCGAGCCCTGGATCGTCGCGTGACCGCGCAGCGCCATGACGCCGCCGCCGGGCCTGCCCATGTTGCCCAGCAGCAGCTGGAGGATCGACGCGGTGCGGATGAACTGCGCCCCCAGCGAGTGCTGGGTCCAGCCGACGGCGTAGGCGAAGCAGGTCGTGCGGTCGCGTCCCGAGTTCTCCGTGACGGCGCGCAGGAGGTAGTCGAAGTCCTTCGGGCTGATGCCGCAGGTCGTCTCGACCGCTTCGGGCGTGTAGCGGGCGTAGTGCCGCTTGAGGATCTGGAAGACCGTCCGCGGGTCCTCGAGCGTCGGGTCGACGAGCGGCTCGCCGTCCTCGTCCAGCGCGTACTGCCACGTCGCGTTGTCGTAGGTGTGCGTCGTGGGATCGAAGCCCGAGAACAGCCCCTCGAGGTCCTCCGGCCCTTGGTAGTCCTCGCTGATGAGGTTCGCTGCGTTCGTGTAGTGGCGCACGTACTCGTCGAAGAACAGGTCCTGCTCGAGGACCCCGTGGATGAGTGCGCCCAGGAGCACGATGTCCGAGCCCGCCCGGATCGGGACGTGCTTGTCCGCGTTCGCGGTCGTGCGGGTGAACCGGGGGTCGACGTGGATGACCTTCGCCCCGCGCATGCGCGCTTCGACGACCCACTGGTAGCCGACGGGGTGGCATTCGGCCATGTTCGACCCCTGGATGACGATGCAGTCCGCATTCGCCATGTCCTGGACGGGCTGGGTGGCGCCGCCCCTACCGAACGAGGATCCCAGACTGGGAACCGTGGCGGAGTGTCAAATGCGCGCCTGGTTCTCGATCTGGATCGCGCCGGCCGCGGTGAACAGCTTCTTGATGAGGTAGTTCTCCTCATTGTCAATGGTCGCGCCGCCCAGGCTGGCGATGCCCATCGTCCGCCGCAGCGGGCTGCCGTGCTCGTCCGCGTCCTGCCAGTGCTTCCGGCGGGCTTCGAGGAAGCGGTCAGCGATCATGTCCGTCGCGGTCTCGAGGTCGAGCGTCTGCCAGTCCTTGGCACGCGGTGCCCGGTAGAGGACGTCTGTGACGCGGCCCGGTGAGTTGACGAGCTGTTCGCTGGCCGCGCCCTTGGGGCAGAGGCGCCCGCGCGAGATCGGCGAGTCCGGATCGCCCTCGATCTGGACGACCCTGTTGTCGCGGACGAACACGTTCTGCCCGCAGCCCACGGCGCAGTAGGGGCAGACGGATTTCACGACGGCATCGGAGGTGGAGGTGCGCGGCTTCGTCGCACGCGTCTTGCCCGACGTCACGGAGGGACCGCGACCGGTGACGTCACCGGATCGGAATTGCCTGAGGACCGGCCATTCGAGCGGACTGAACCTCGCCATGCGGCCACGATACCAGTGAACGGGCCTCTCACCAGTGGTGCGTTCAGCAGTGAATCGACGGCGGGAGGAGGCCGGAGGACGGCAGAACAACGGCCGGACGGGGGCCGGAAGACGGTTCGACAACAGCCGGAGGACCACCACCGGCTGACGCTCCGCTGTGCCCGGGCATCGACACGGGGCCTGCTGGCGGGAATGATGTGCCGAGGCACGATTCCGGCCGATCACCGGATCGTGCCCCCGCGAACAGGTACGCGCCGGAACACGCAGAGCGAAGGAGCTCCCATGTCCGTCCTCGACCGCGAGGCGATCATCGCGCCCGTGACCTTCAACCGCTGGCTCATCCCTCCGGCGGCCCTCGCGATCCACCTGAGCATCGGCCAGGCGTACGCCTTCTCCGTCTTCAAGAACCCACTCGCCGAGCACTTCGGCATGGGCGAGGGCGGCGACGTCGCGATCGGCTGGATCTTCTCCCTGGCGATCGCGATGCTCGGCATCTCGTCTGCGATCGGCGGCACCTGGGTGGAACGAGCGGGCCCCCGGAAGTCCATGGTGGTCGCGGGAAGCTTCTGGGTCGTCGGCTTCTTCGTCGCCACCGCCGGCATCGCGATGGACCAGCTGTGGCTCGTCTATCTGGGCTACGGGGTGATCGGCGGGATCGGGCTGGGCATCGGCTACATCTCGCCCGTCTCCACCCTCATGAAGTGGTTCCCGGACCGCCCGGGCCTGGCGACGGGCCTGGCCATCATGGGGTTCGGCGGCGGTGCACTCATCGCGAGCCCGGCCTCGAACGCACTCATGGTGTTCTTCGGCGGCGGCCCCGACTCGATGGCCGACGGGATCATGCAGACGTTCCTCACGCTGGCAGTCCTCTACCTCGTCGTCATCGCGATGGGCGCCTACGTGATCCGACTGCCGCACCCGGATTGGAAGCCGAAGGGCTACGACCCGGAGAAGGCGGCGTCGAAGCCCCTGCAGACGACCGGGTCCGTCTCCGCCAATCAGGCGCTGAAGACCCCGCAGTTCTGGTTCCTCTGGGTCGCGCTCTTCACGAACGTGACCGCCGGCATCGGCATCCTGGAGAGCGCCTCGCCCATGATCCAGTCCTCGTTCGGCATCACCGCGGTCGCGGCCGGCGGGTACGTCGGGCTGCTGTCGCTCACGAACATGGGCGGGCGGTTCATCTGGTCGACGGTGTCCGACTACATCGGTCGCAAGAACATCTACATCCTCTATCTGGGGGTGGGCGCAGGCCTGTACTTCGTGCTGGCCAGCTTCGGCTCGCAGTCGATCGCCCTGTTCGTCGTCTCCACGCTCATCATCCTGTCGTTCTACGGCGGCGGTTTCTCCACCGTGCCGGCGTACCTCAAGGACCTCTTCGGCGTGTACCAGGTGGGCGCGATCCACGGCCGCCTGCTCACCGCGTGGTCCGCGGCCGGCGTCGCGGGGCCGCTGCTGGTGAATTCGATCGTGGAGAGCTCCCGCTCCGGCGGCGGCGAGGGCTTCGAGCTCTACCGCGTGTCCCTCTTCATCATGGCCGGGATCCTCGTGGTGGGCCTGGCCGGGAACCTCCTCATCCGTCCGGTGGCGGAGAAGCACTTCTCCGACAGCATGATGGTCGCTTCGAAGCGCGAAGAGGACCGCGAGGCCGCGTCCGAGGCCGCCGTCGCCCACCAGCAGACCGCCGCCGGGGGCGCCGGTGCGGTGCACACGACGGTCGCCATCGTCCTGGCGGTGGTCGTGGTGGGCAGCCTGCTCTACGGCCTGGGCGAGACCGCAGTCCGTGCGGCCGCACTGTTCGTCGGCTGAGCGCAGGCCAGCTGACTGCTCCTCGACTGGATGCTCCTCGGCCGAGCACAGAACGAGGCGGCGGAGACTCCCTCATCGTCTCCGCCGCCTCTTCGCTCTGACGGGAGCGCCTGCTGCATCCCAGGCGCATCCGCCGTGCACCCGCGGACGACCGGCCATCAGCCCGGAGGCCGTCGACACGTCGGCCGATCGCCCGTCACGGGTCGGCCCCGATCGGCACTCTCCGACTTCGTCTCACGGTCCTCGGATCCAGCGCACCATCGATCAGGTAAGGTCAACCTACCCTTACCGAGACGCGGGCCGCAACTGCTGTGCGCAGCCGATCAGTCGATGCGGTCCGCATCCGGGAACGACGGCAGGTACTGCGGATAGTCCTTCGGCACCGTCATCTCGAACTCCGGCGCCCGCTTGTCGAGGAACGACTGGACGCCCTCCTTCGCGTCGGCCAGCTGGCCCATCTCGTAGATGAGCCGCGAGTCGCGCCGGTGCGCCTCCCACGGGGACGAGGCTCCGAGCATGCTCCACAGCAGCTGGCGGCTGGCACCCAGCGACACGGCCGACGCGCGGTCGACGATCGCCCGCGCCATGTCCATCGCGGTCTCGAGCAGCTCGTCCGGTGCGACGACGCGGGACACGAGGCCCGCGGCACGCGCCTCCTCGGCGTCGAAGACCCGCCCGGTGTAGACCCAGTCGAGGGCCTGCGTGATGCCGACGATGCGCGGCAGGAACCAGCTGGAGGCGGCCTCGGGCACCAGGCCGCGGTGCGCGAAGACGAAGCCGAACCGGGCCTCGGTCGAGGCGATCCTGATGTCCGTCGGCAGCGTCATCGTGGCACCGATGCCCACTGCGGCGCCGTTGACGGCGGTGATCATCGGCTTGCGCATCGATGCGAATGCGAGCGACACCTGCCCACCGCCATCGCGACGGTGCCCGTCGACCGTCGGCAGCTCACCGGTCTCGTCGCTCTCCGCGTGCTTCTCCGAGGTGAAGTCGAACGTCGACTCCCCGCCGCTCAGGTCGGCGCCCGGGCAGAAGAACTTCCCACGACCGGTGAGGACCACCGCCCGGACGCCGTCGTCGCCGTCCGCACGCTGAGCAGCGGCGATGAGTTCGTCCCGCATCGTGCCGTTGAAGCCGTTCCGGCTGGGCGGGTTGTCGATCGTGATGAGCGCGATGCGGTCGGTGACCTCGTAGTCGAGCGTCGTGTACTCGCGGGCGGATGCCTGCTGGTCAGCAGCGGTCATGTCCACTCTCCTCATTGAAAGCCGGGCTGGTCCCACTAATCTATCGTTCGTTCGATGAGACTGTGAACCGGGTCCGCCTCAGAGGTCGGGCCGGCGGCAGAGACCTTGCCGACGGGAGAGACCCTGCTCGTCTCAGAGGCAGGGCCGATGTCACAGACCAGCCCCGTCTCAGAGGATGCCGCGGTAGGCGCCTCCGTCGATGAGCAGGCTCTGGCCGGTGATGTAGCCGGCCCGATCGGAGGCGAGGAACGCGCACGCCGCACCGAATTCGTCCGGGTCACCGAACCGCTTGGCGGGGATGGCGGCGGCCGCGGTGCCGCGGACCTCGTCGATCGACCGGTCCGACGCCTGGGCGGTGAGCGACTGCCCCGACTGCAGCCGGTCGGTGTCGAACGACCCCGGCAGCAGGAAGTTGATCGTCACATTGGCGTGGGCGACTTCGCGGGCGATCCCGGCGAGGAACCCTGTGAGGCCGGCACGCGCGCCGGAGGAGACGTCGAGCCCGGCGATCGGCATCTTGACCGAGGACGAGGTGATGTTCACGATGCGGCCGAAGCGGCGCTCCACCATGCCGTCCAGCACGCGACGGGCGAGCGCGATCGGGGTGACCATGTTGTTCTCCACGCCGGCGCGGATGTCGTCGTCGTCCACATCGGTGAAGGCGCGGAAGGGCGGGCCGCCGTTGTTGTTGACGAGGATGTCGACGGCGCCGTCCGCCGCGGCGATGAGCGCATCCTGCACGTCGGGTTCGGAGACGCTGCCCAGGACGGTGCGGACGTCCGCGCCCGTCTCATCGCGGAGCTCCTGCGCTGTCGCCTCGAGCGCGTCCGCCCGCCGTCCGTTGAGGATGACGATGGCTCCCGCCCGCGCGAGCTCCGTCGCGCACGCGCGGCCCAGCCCCGCGCTCGATGCGCAGACGACCGCGCGCCTGCCTGCGATTCCCAGATCCATGTCGCTCCCCTTCACTGCTGTGTGTTCTGCGCTGTGGTCTGCTGTCGTGAGTACTACGCGATGCGCTCGTGATGGGAGTAGGCGTTGAACCGTGTGCCGCGGTTGAAGCCGACCACGGTGATGCCCTGCTCGCGACCCAGCTCGACGGCCAGGCCGGAGGGCGCGCTCACGGCGGACAGGACGGGGATCCCCGCCATCGCGGCCTTCTGCACGAGCTCGAAGCTGGCGCGGCCCGACACCTGGAGGATGGTGTCCGACAGCGGGAGCATCCCCTCCTGCAGCGCCCATCCGATGACCTTGTCGACGGCGTTGTGGCGTCCGACGTCCTCGCGCACCGCCACCAGTTCTGCGGAGTCCGCGATTCCGCCGGCGTCGCGCGCCATGCGGAAGAGACCTGCGGCGTGGACTCCACCGGTGGACCCGAACAGCTTCTGCTCCTCGCGCATGGCGTCCGGCAGCGAGAGGAGCACGCGTGAGGTGATCGCAGGGGAGGCGACGGGGCCGTCCTCGCTCATCGCGTCGAGCACGATCGGGTACGTGGACGTGCGCTGGACGGCCTCGATCGAGGCCGTGCCGCAGATGCCGCACGCGGACGACGTGTAGATCTGCCGCGCCTGGTAGCGATCCCGATCCCAGGTCCCCGGCTCCAGGACGACCCGCGCAACGTTGAGGTTCCGCGTGCCGTCCGGGTCGATGCCCGTCGAGAAGTCCACGCGCAGGATCTGCTTCCACTCCGTCACGATGCCCTCGCTCAGGAGGAAGCCCGCGATGAGCTCGACGTCGTCGCCCGGAGTCCGCATCGTGACGGTGAACTGCTCGCCGTCGAGTCGCACCTCCAGCGGTTCCTCACCCGCCAGCGAATCCGCCCGCGCATCGATCAGGCCCGTCTCGTCGAATCGACGCACCCGCGTCCGTACCGTCCTGCGCATCGCCGCCTCCTGCACTCCGCTCACGAGCTGCCCCCCCCAGTGTCTCCCATTCCCGGCCGGTGATCACTCCCGTCCGGTGGCAGACTCCTGTCGGGAGATTGCGTCCCGTCCGGCGGCCGCCCACGGTCCGTCGGCATCCTCCGATCGCGCACCGGTGTCCGGGAACTCCCGGGCCCACGCTTCGTACCCGCCCACCACGTCATGGAGCCTCAGCGCCGGGTGCGGCACCCCGTCCCCCCGGGTCTCCGTGTCCACATCCCCCCGGGCCCCTGCGTCCACATCCACGAGGGGGCCCAGCACCTCGAGAGCGCGGGCGGAGCGCGCACCGGCCTGGCAGTGGACGTAGACGTCGACCGCGTCGATCTGCGCCGACCACTCGCGCAGCTGAGCGACCGCGTCCTCGGGGTCAGATTCGATCCGGTCCAGCGGCAGGAGGCGGGCGTCGGGGATCATCCCGCGGGCGGCCTCGGCGGGGGTCCGCACGTCGACGACCAGCCCCGCGGCGAGGGACCGGTCGCCCGTTCGCCGGTTGCGTGTCTCAGACGCCGGTTCCTGCACCGGAGTCTCGGACACGGAGGCGGCGAATGGCTGCACTGGGTGCACCGGCGCGCGGGATGCGCCTGGCGCGCCCACCGCGCTCACCGCGCCCACCACGCCCGCCAGCTGCGTCACGCTCACCTGTCGAGGGACGCCGCGCCCCACGTCCGCGGCGGTCTGCGGCCGGGCAACGCGGGGCGAGCGCGCGAGCGGCACCGTCTCCCACTCCGCGGTGAGCATGTCGTACACGAGCACGCGGCCGATCGCAGGCCGGCCGATCCCCAGCACGAGCTTCAGCACCTCGCCGGCCATCGCCGTGCCGAGCACCCCCGGCACCGTGCCCAGCACACCGGCGACCGCGCAGCTGGGCACCGCGCCGGCGGGCGGCATGACGGGCAGCAGGTCGCGGTAGACCGGCCCCCGGGATCCGTGGAAGACGCTCAGCTGCCCGCCGTCGGTGAGCACCGCCGCCCACACGTGCGGGATGTCCAGGAGCGTGCAGGCGTCGGACACGACGTAGCGGGTGGCGAACGAATCCGCCCCGTCGACCACGATGTCGTAGCCCTCCACGACGTCCATGACCGTGTCGGCGGTGAGGCGCAGGTCGTGCGTCACGACCGCCACCTGGGGGTTCAGCGCCCGCAGCGCATCCGCGGCGGATTCGACCTTCGGCCGTCCCACGTCTTCCGTCCGGTGGATGACCTGCCGATGCAGGTTGCTGAGCTCCACGCGGTCGTCGTCGACGATCCCGATCGTCCCGATCCCGGCCGCCGCGAGGTACTGACCGGCAGGGCTGCCCAGTCCGCCCGCGCCCACGAGCAGCACCCGCGCCCGCGAGAGCTTCTCCTGGCCCGCCTCCCCCACGCCGGGGACGCGGGTCTGCCGTGCATAGCGACCGGTGGAACTCATGGGATCACTCCACGCCCACCCAGTCATGCGCGCCATCGGAGTAGTCCTGGCGCTTCCAGATCGGCACGCGTGCCTTGATCCGATCGACGAGCTCCGCACAGGCGGCGAACGCGTCCCTGCGATGCGCCGAGGCGGCCGTCACCAGCAGCGCGTCGTCACCCACGCGCAGTTCACCGATCCGGTGCTCGGCGCTCATGCGCACGCCGGGGTGGTCTGCTGCCGCTTCGGCCAGCACCTCGTCGAGGACCTTCTGAGCCTCCGGATGCGCCGAGTACGCGAGCCCCACGACGTCGTCCCGACCGGAGTCATGGTCGCGCACGACCCCGTGGAACACCGCGAGTGCGCCGGTCTGCGGGGTCTTAACGCGGGCCTCGGCGGCGGTGAGGTCCAGGGGCTCCTCCGTGATGCGTCCCCAGGCGAACGGCTCCACAGCCGGCTCCGGCGTGTACACCCGGAACGGCTCGGTCGCGGGCTGGGCCTCGAGCACCGGGGACGGTTCGGTCGCGTGCAGCGCCGCGTCGGCGGGCGCTCCGTTCACCGCGGCGTGGGCTCCGTGCAGGGCCGGACCGCCGGCGGGCGCCGTGCCCACCGCGGCGTGCGCTCCTGCCACCTGCGACGATTCTCCGGCATCAGGCCCGTCATGCCGACCACGTCCAGCGTGCCCGTCATGCTCAGCACGTCCAGCGTGCCCCTCATGCTCAGCACGTCCAGCATTCCCAGCCCGCCCGCGCGGAGCATGGACCCCGTCGCTGACGTTCTCGAGCTGCGCCTGGATGTGGTGGAGGATCGGGTCGAGGACCGTGATCCCGTCCTTCACTCCCCCGACGGACCCGGGCAGATTCACGACGAAGGTGCGGTCGCACGCACCGGCGGTGCCCCGGCTCATGGCCGCTTCCGGCAGCTTCGCGAGACCGTGGTCCACGAGCGCCTGGACGATCCCCGTCGCCTCCCTGTCCAGGACTCTGCGGGTCTCCTCGGGTGTCGTGTCCTCCGGCGCCAGCCCTGTTCCGCCGGTCGTGACGATCACGCGGGGACGCTCCGACTCGGGCGCGTCCCGGACGTGCCGCCTGAGTGCCTCGCCGACGGCAGGACCGTCAGGGACGATCTGCGGAGCGTCCACGCGGTAGCCGCGCTCGCCCAGCCAGCCGGTCAGCAGCGGACCGGTCGCGTCCTCGGTCTCGCCCGCGTAGCCGGACGTCGACACGACCAGAACCACCGCGCGCCGGCCCTCACCGAACGTCGGCGACCGATCACCACCGCGCGTCGCCCTGCGCGGACGCCTGTCCGCATCCGGTCGCGTGTGCCGTGTCATCCGTGGTCCTTCCCCTCGCCGAGGCTCTCAGCACCCGGGCCGCCGTCTCCGGTACCGCTGTCACCGGCACCCCCGTCGCCGAGGCCGTCCGCCGGTCCCCTGCCCCAGTCGCCGGAGGCGCCTCCGGACTTCTCCTCGACCCGGGTGGGACCGATGACGGCGTCGCGGTCGAGCGCCTTCACCATGTCGTAGAGCGTGAGGGCCGCGACGGACGCCGCGGTAAGCGCCTCCATCTCCACTCCCGTGACGCCCTTCGTCTTCACGCGGGCGCGCACAGCGATCGCGCCGGGATCATCCGGGGCCCGCTCCAGGTCGACGGAGACGCCGGTCAGCGGCAGCGGGTGGCACAGCGGCACCAGATCCGGAGTCCGCTTCGCTGCCATGATCCCCGCGACACGGGCGACGGCGAGCGCATCGCCCTTCGGCAGGGTGCCCTCGAGCATCTGGTCGACGACCTCGGCGGTGGTGGTCAGCCGCGAGGACGCGACGGCAACCCTGCTCGTCACGGCCTTCGCGGACACATCGACCATGTGGGCGGTGCCGTCGGCCCGCACGTGCGTGAGGCGGCCCGACGTGCGCGCGTCGTCGTGGGCGCTCACAGGACCACCACCTCGACGGCGGTGCCGGCCGGCAGTTCCTCGGGGCCCGGCGGGACCACGATGAGGGAATCCGCATGGGCCGCGGTGGCCAGCAGGTGCGAACTGGTGCCCGGGAACGCGCGCACGCGCAGTCGTGTGGAATTCGAGGCAGTGGTCCCGTCGTGGAGCATTCCCATTCCCATCTCGGATCGGCGCAGTTGGGTCTTGGCGGCGAGCGGCGTGACCGGGGCGGCGAGCGCGGCCCTGATCCTGCGCGCCGGCCGTCCGGTGGACCACGCGCGGTCCATGGCGTCGCGCAGCAGGACGTGCGCGCTGATCCAGGTGCTCACCGGATTGCCGGGGAAGCAGACGATCGGGATCCGAGCTCCGGTGCCGAGGTCGAGGCTGTCCTGCTCCAAGCTGTCCTCCTCGAGGACGCCCGCACCCTGCGGTCCGCCGGGCTGCATCGCGACGGAGCCGAAGCCCACGCGCGCGGTGAGGCCGCCGAGGTCCACGCCGGCACCCAGCGCACCCGAACCACCCAGCTCCCCTGCTCCACCCAGCCGGGCCGACCCACCCGACTCACCCGACCCGCCCTGTGCACTTGACCCACCCAGCCCCTGCTGGACCACCTCGAACCGGCCGGCGCTGATGCCGCCGCTCGTGAGGACCAGGTCCGGCGCGGTCGCGCGCACGCGGGCGCTCAGCGATGCGCGGAAGTCCGCGACGGTGTCATCGACGATGAGCGCGTCGACGACCTCGGCCCCGCAGCGGCGCATAACGGCGCTCAGCAGTGCGTGGTTCGCGTCGTAGACCTGGTCATCGCGCAGCGGACTGCCGGGCTGCGCGACCTCATCCCCACCGGTGACGACGAGGACGCGCGGCCGAGCACGGACGGTGACCTCCGTGAGGCCGAACGCGGCGAGGACCCCCAGCGCGGCGGACCCCAGGACCGTCCCGGCCGGGAGCGCGACGTCTCCGGCGGCGATGTCGCTGCCGCGCGGCCGGACGAACCGGCCTGCGGGCGTCTGACCTGCGCGCACTGTCGGGGACTCGTAGCCGTCGGACTCCTCGACGGGAATCACTGCACTGGCGCCGGGCGGCAGGGGTGCGCCGGTCATGATCGGCACCGCCGTGCCCGGTGCCACCGCGTCGCCCGTCTGGCCCGCAGCGATCATGCCGACGACGTCGAAGGCCCCGGGAGTCGCCGCAGCGTCCAGCGCGAAGCCGTCCATCTGCGAGTTGTCGAAGCGCGGCAGGTCGAACGGCGCTCGCAGGTCATCGACGAGCACCCGATCGAGCGCCTCTGCCACAGGGACACTCTCTGCTCCGATGGTGCGGACGCTCAGCGCTGCGACGAGTGCGTCCACATGCGAGTCCATGCTCCGGGGCTCCGCCCAGTCGCGGAACGCATCGTCACGGTGCTCGTGGGCGTCGCGGACACCGGAGGACGCCGCGCCACGCGGCGCCGGTTCCGCCTGCACGTCCCCCTGCACGCCTGGTTCCGTCATGGTCCTGACTCTACCGGCGGAGTGTGGACGGAGTCCGTACACTATGAGGGTATGGATGTGAGTCTGGGAATCCCCACCGTGCGGGCCTCCACGGCCGGCGACTCGCACGAGGCCGCCGCGGCGCTCCATGCGCGAGCCCACGGCGCCACGAAGACTGAGCTCGACAGCCGTGCGCACGACGCCCCCGTCGAACCGGGCCTCCTCGATCGCCATGGTCGCCTCGGGACGGATCTGCGGATCTCGCTCACGGACAAGTGCAACCTGCGCTGCACGTACTGCATGCCGGCCGACGGCATGGACTGGATGCCTCCTCCCTCCCTGCTCACCGCCGCCGAGGTCGTCCGCCTCGTCGACATCGCCGTCGCCGTGCACGGGGTGCGGGATCTCCGGCTCACCGGCGGGGAGCCGCTCATCCGCCCGGATCTCGAGGACATCATCGCGGGCGTCCGCGCGCACCATCCGGATCTGCCGATCGCGATCACGACGAACGGGATCGGCCTCACGAAGAGGGCCGCGACCCTCGCGGCCGCGGGACTCACGCGCCTGAACGTCTCCCTCGACACCATCGACGCGGACACCTTCCGCAGGCTGGCCCGCCGCAATCGTCTGGCCGACGTGCTCGCGGGGATAGACGCCGCGCTGGCGGCGGACCTGCACCCCGTGAAGGTCAATGCCGTGCTCATGCGCGGCGAGAACGACGACCAGGCACCCGATCTCCTCGCCTTCGCCCTGGAGCGCGGACTCGATCTGCGGTTCATCGAGCAGATGCCTCTGGACGGAGACCACGGGTGGACGCGTGAGGGCATGGTGACGGCCCGTGAGGTCCGCGACCTCCTGTCGCAGCACTGGCGGCTCGTCCCGGACGACGTCCCCCGCGGCGGTGCACCGGCCGAACTCTGGCGGGTCCTGCCGCTCGACTCCGATGCTGACTCCGGCTCCGGTTCCGGTTCCGACTCCGATCCCAATGCTGATCCCGACGCTGTCCCCAGCTCCCGCACCGATGCCGCAGAGCCGCTCGGCCGCGTGGGCGTCATCGCCTCGGTCACCGAGCCCTTCTGCTCCGCCTGCACCCGCACCCGCATCACTGCGGACGGCAAGGTGCGCTCGTGCCTGTTCTCCCACGAGGAGTTCGATCTCGCCTCCGCGATGCGCTCCGGGGAGTCCGACGACGTGGTCGCCCGCATGTGGCAGCAGGCGATGTGGCTCAAGCCCGCCGCCCACGGCATGGAGAGGCCCGGACTGGACAGCGACGACTACGTGCAGCCGGACCGTACGATGAGCGCGATCGGTGGTTGAGTGGAGGAGACGACGATGAGCCCGGGACAGACCCCGCACCGCACGCTCGCGGTCCGCTATTTCGCCGCCGCGCGGGCGGCCGCCGGCGACCTCGCTGAGGAGTCGGTCCCGATCCCCCACCGCGTCGAAGAGCTCACACGGGAGCAGCTCGCCGCACTTCTGGTCTCCCTCCACCCGGATCCGCCCGGGGACGAACCGTCGCTGGAGCGCGTGCTCGAGCAGTCGAGCGTGCTGATCGACGGCGTCGTCATGGGTGAGGACGACCTGGTGCGCCCCGGCATGCGGGTCGACGTGCTGCCGCCCTTCGCAGGCGGCTGAGAGTGAGGAAGAGCGCCCGAGGTCCCCGCTGGGACGAGGCCATGCGGCTCGCCTACGACACCGGGGCCGAGGCCGCCCGCGCCCGATCGTCCGCGCTCGCCGGCTCCTCCGCTGCCGTTCCGCTCGCTGACGCGTTCGGCCGCACCCTCGCCGAGGACCTCCGGGCCCTGTTCGACGTCCCCCACTACGACTCGTCCGCGATGGACGGCTATGCCGTGTCCGGTCCGCCGCCGTGGACCCTGGATGACACGGGACCGCGCGACCACGCTGCGGCACAGGCCGCGCCGGATGGGCCCCAGCGGGCTGCGGGAACGCTGCCCGAGCTGGAGCCGGGCCGCGCCCGGACGGTGGTGACGGGCGGCGTGGTGCCGGCCGGGACCTCGGGCGTGGTGCGACGCGAGTACACGCACAGCGAGTCGGGCGAGGATGATGTCCGCATCGTCATGCGGCCGGACGCTCCCGAATCGGAGCTGGAACCCGGCCGCCACGTGCGCCGGTCCGGGCGCGAGGCCGCGCGCGGCGACGTGCTCGCCTCGGCCGGCCGGCCGCTCACCCCTCCCCTGCTCGCGATGGCCGGGATCAGCGGGCACGACGACGTGCCGGTCCTGCCGCCGGTTACCGCCGCCCTCCTGCTCACCGGCGATGAGGTGCGCACGTCCGGAACACCGGCCGCAGGCGAGGTCCGCGACGCCTTCGAGGTGCAGCTGCCCCACGTGCTGCGGGCCGCCGGGATCGAGGTCGTCGCCGTGCGCAGGATCGGCGATGACCGCGCGGTGACGCGGGACGCGCTGGCGGAGCTCGTCGACCTCGCCGACGTGATCGTGACGACCGGCGGCACGGGCAGGTCGGACGCTGACCACGTGCGAGCGGTCCTGCAGGAGGAAGCGCGGGAGTCTTCCTCGTCGTCACAGCCGTCCTCCCGGCTCGTCATCGATGAGCTGGGGATGCGTCCCGGGCACCCGACGCTGCTCGCGCTGCGGGGTCGGGACGTCCCCGCGGGGACGTCTCGACCGGTTCCCGTCCTCGCGCTTCCGGGCAACCCGCTGGCTGCGCTGGCGGCGATGCGGATCGTGGGATCGGCCGTGCTGCGCGGCCTGCGGGGGCCGGATCCAGAGGTGCCTCTCACCGTCCCGGCGGCGCAGGACCTTCCGGCGGAGAAGGTGGACCGGCTCGTCCCCGCCCGCCCGGCAGGTTCTGCAGGTCCGGTACCCCCTGGGGACCCCGGAACGCCACCGGCTCCCGGCACCTGCGACCACGAAGACGCATGGCTCCCCGTCGAGCACGTCGCGTCCAACATGATGCGCGGCCTCACTATGGGGCGCGGCTGGCTGGTCCTCCCGACCCGTCCGGTGAGGGCGGGCGAGCGCATCGCCTTCCTCCCGCTGGAGTGGTGACGAGATGACGGCGAAGGAGTCTCCGTGACGAAGTCCCTCGCGGCCGCCGCTGCGGCTTCCACGCTCCTCCTCTCTGCCTGCGGCGGATCAGCCGCTGATTCCGCGGTCGGTGACTCCGCAGAAGGGGACGCCGCGGCGCCGACGACCCTCACCGTGTTCGCCGCCGCCTCGCTGACCGACACGTTCGAGGATCTCGCAGACCGATTTGCCGAGTCCCACGACGGCGTCGACGTCCAGCTGAGCTTCGCCGGGTCGTCTGATCTCGTCACGCAGATCCGGGAGGGTGCGCCCGCGGACGTCGTCGCCACGGCCGACGAGCGCACGATGCAGAGCCTCGTCGAGGACGACCTCGTCGCGGCAGAACCGCAGAACTTCGTGTCGAACACGCTGGTCATCGCTGTGCCGACCGGCAACCCGGAGCGCATCGAGGGACTCGCGGACCTCACCGGCGGCGGCCTCGACGTCGTCGTGTGCGCGCCCCAGGTCCCGTGCGGTGCCGCGACAGAGACCGTCGCGGAGTCCGCAGGCGTCGAGATCGACGCGGTGAGCGAGGAGCCGGCCGTCACGGACGTGCTCGGCAAGGTCGCGAACGGCCAGGCGGATGCGGGGCTGGTGTACCGGACCGACGCCTCGGGAGCAGACGAGGTCGACGCCGTCGAGTTCCCGGAGTCCGACGACGCCGTCAACCTCTACCCGATCGCGCCCGTCGCTGATGCGGGGAACGCTGATGCGGAGAACGCCGAGGCCGCCCAGCAGTTCGTGGACTTCGTCCTGTCCGACGAGGGCCGTGCGGTGTTCGACGCAGCGGGCTTCGGGGCGCCGTGATGCGCGGCAGTCCGCCGTCTGCGGGTGGCACGGACACGCACGCAGCAGCGCGCGGCGGCACGCGTCGCCGCCCGCTGTCCCGTGAACGCTCTCCCAGGCTCCCGTGGGGGCTCGCACCGTTCGCGCTGCTGGGCGCGCTCGTCGTCATCCTGCCGGTGGTGGGGCTGACGCTGCGCGTGCCGTGGCCGGAGTTCGGCGGACTCGTCACCAGTCGCGACTCCCTCACGGCGCTGCGCCTGTCGCTCGCGACCGCGTGCGTCTCCGCCGGCGTGTGCGTCGTCCTGGGCGTTCCGCTGGGCATGATGCTGGCGCGCAGCGAGGCGGTCCTCCTCCGCACCGTGCGGGCGTTCGTGCTGCTGCCGGTGGTGCTGCCGCCGGTGGTGGGCGGTCTGGCGCTGCTGGCGACGTTCGGCCGTCAGGGCCTCCTCGCCGCTCCTATGGAGGCCACCGGCATCGACATCGCGTTCACGACGGCGGCGGTGATCTGCGCGCAGGTGTTCGTGTCGCTGCCGTTCGTCGTCATGGGCGTCGAGAGCGCGATGCGCACCCACGGCACGGACTTCGAGACCGCCGCGGCCGTGCTGGGCGCCGGACCCGGCCACACATTCGCGACGGTGACGCTGCCGCTGCTGGTGCCCGCGATCGCGTCCTCCGCGGTGCTGTCGTTCGCCCGGTCGCTGGGCGAGTTCGGGGCCACGCTCACGTTCGCCGGGTCGCTCGCGGGCACGACCCGCACGCTTCCGCTGGAGATCTACCTCCGCCGCGAGACCGACCCGGACGCCGCCGTCGCCGTCTCCATGCTGCTGGTCGCGATCGCGCTGCTGGTCGTCATCGCGGTCTACTCGCTCCCGCAGTCGTGGCGCCGCGGCTCACCGGCGCGGGTCCGGACCCGCGCCGCCGCAAGCATGCCTCCTGCCCACGAGGGACGGATGGCCGGGACACAGGAGACGACCGCCGCCGAGGTGCCGGTCGCCCGCCGTGCACGCCCGCCTCGGCTGGTGGTGGAGTTCGACGCACCGGATCGTCGCATCGCGCAGTCCTTCACCGTCGAACCCGGTGAGACCCTCGCCCTCACCGGGCCGAACGGCGTCGGGAAGTCGACGATCCTCGCCGTCGTCGCCGGGCTCCTGATCCCCCCGCGCGCACGCGTGGAGGTGGACGACCGCGTCCTCACGCACATCGCCGGCGGACGGAGCGGCGCCGATGTGCCACCGCATCGACGCAGCGTCACGCTCCTCCTCCAGGACCCGCGCCTCTTCCCCCATATGACGGCCGGCGGCAACATCGCGTTCGGGCTCCGCGCCGCGGGCGTGACGGGGGCACACGCGAAGGCGCAGGCTCAGCGGATGCTGGACGACCTCGGCATCGGGCATCTGGGACGGGTGAAGCCGCGCGGACTGTCCGGGGGACAGCGCGCCCGCGTCGCTCTTGCGCGAGCGCTCGCGACGGATCCGCAGATCGTCCTCCTGGATGAGCCGTCCGCCGCGCTCGACGCCGATTCGGCCCCGCAGATCCGCGCACTGCTGCGGGAGCTGCTGGCGGATCGCACGTGTGTGCTGGTCAGCCACGATCCGGCGGAGGTGCAGGCACTGGCCGATCGGGAGATCCGTCTGGCCCACGACTGACGGGCACCGGTCAGTCGTGCGCTGGTCAGCCATGCCCTGGTCAGGTCGCCGCGAGGACCTCGGACTCCATGCGGGCGTAGCTCGACTCCATGCCGTCAACCATGCCGGTGTCCAGCACCATGTCGCGCATCTCCAGCGACGGGTAGGTGATGACGGTCGCCAGCAGGGTGCCGCCGTCGACCGCGGTCAGCGTCATCTCGTTGGTGGCGCCCGGACCGTCCGTGCCGATCATCTGTTCGGTCGCGGTCTCATGTGCGGGCGGCACCGATGCGAGGACCTCCCCGGTGAAGCCGAAGCGGTCCGTCCCCTGATCGGATTCCCATTCATAGCGGTAGGTGTCCCCCACCTTCTGCGCCGGTTCGCACACGGGCATCGTCCAGCCGTCGGGACCGAGCATCCACCGGCGGATGAGCGCGGGGTCGTGGTGGGCGCGCCAGACATGGTCGATGGAGCCGCGGATCACGCGACTCACGCGCACCGTCGTGTCGTCGAGGATCTGGATCTCCGTCCCACGGCCCGCCGCGAACGACACCAGGTCGGCGAGCACATCGTCGATCTGCCCCATGGCCGACTTCGTGCCTTCGAGCATTCCCATCTCCAGCAGCTGCTCGAGCTCTTCGGCCGAATGGAAGAACGTGGTCGTCGTGAGCCGGGAGCCGGACTCCGTCTCCGTGAAGACGAAGACCATGCGCATGCTGGGCATGTCCGCGGCAGGCACGCCGTCCTCACCGGCGAATCCGTCGCGGACCTCGAAGGAGCGCAGCGGATCCACCGCCACGAACTCCCAATACCCGCGTGAGACGGAGCCGTCGGGCAGTGTCATGGCGTAGTGCGAGCGTCCGCCGGTCGTGAGGTCATGGCGGGTGAAGACCGCAGGGCACCCGACGGGTCCCCAGAACTTCTCCAGCTGCCGCGGATCCGCGTACGCGTCCCACAGCCGGCGGACGGGAACGGGGAAGTCCGCAGTGATCGTGAGGGTGAGGTCTTCTGCGTTCTGGTCAATGGATGTGATGGGCATGGGAGGACCTTCCAGTCATCAGCGCTGCTCGTCGTCGAGGAGCGCGTCGAGGCGGGCGATGCGGCCGCGCCAGATCTGTTCGTACTCGTCGAGGAGGTGCCTGGCACGCGCCAGCATCTCCGGGTTGCCGCGGACCAGGCGCTCCCGGCCCTTCTTCTCCTTGTTCACGAGTCCAGCCCCTTCCAGAACGGACACGTGCTTCTGCACGGCGGCGAACGACATGTCGTAGTCCGACGCGAGCGTCGACACGCTCGCGGGACCGGACAGCGTCCGCCGGACGATGTCGCGCCGCGTCGCATCAGCCAGCGCCCGGAAGATCCGGTCGACCTCCGCGTCGCTCTGCATGACATCCACCATACGTACAACCATATGGTTGCGCATTGCGTGTGTCAATGGTTCGCCTCGACGGCCCACCGTCGGGCGCGCGTGCCGCCGCACCCGCGCCCCCGTACAGTGAGGGGTCGGATCGCGAGGAGGGTGTCGCATGACAGAGATGACGGCTGAGGCCGCGGCAGACGCGCTCGACCGGGCGCTCTCCGGGCGCATGGACTCCGAGAGCGTCGACGCGATCGCCCACCTGGCTCCCCACGTCGAGCGGCAGGAGCTCACACGGCTCGTCCACACGACGATGCCCCTGCAGTCCGCCGTGCTCTTCCGCGTGCTCGACAAGGACGATGCGCTCGCGGTGTTCGAGGGGCTGCCGCCGAACTATCAGGCCGAGCTCCTCCAGAACCTCCGGGAACCGGAGGTCGCCCAGATCATCGACGGCCTGGACCCCGACGACCGCGCCGATCTGTTCGGCGAGCTCCCCGCGCGCGTCGTGTCCGACCTCATGAGTGGACTCGACGCGAACGAGCGCGAGATGACCGCCGCGGTCCTGGGCTATCCCCGGGACGCGATCGGCCGCTACATGTCCCCCGAGGTCCTGAACCTCCACGCGGACTGGACGGCCGCCGACGCGATGGAGGTCGTCCGCGCGCGGATCGACGGCCCGGAGACCGTCTACCTGCTCCCCGTCGTCGGCGCAGGTCGTGTCCTCACGGGCGTCGTCTCGCTGCGCAACCTCCTCGAAGCGGAGACCACGGCACCCGACACCGCCGTGGGCGACCTGGTGCGCGATGCGTTCAGCGTCCACGCCCTCACCGACCGTGAACGAGCAGCTCGCGAATTCCTCTCCCACCGGCTCATCGCCATGCCGGTCGTGGATGAGGAGGAGCGGATCGTCGGCATCCTCACGATGGACGACGTCCTCGACATCATCGACGAGGAGGACGCGGAGGACGTGGCGCGCGGCAGCGGCTCCGAACCCCTGAACCGCTCGTACCTCTCCAGCTCGATCCTGCGCATCGTCCGCAGCCGCATCGTGTGGCTGCTGGTGCTCGCCGTCTCCGCGATCCTCACCGTGCAGGTGCTCGAGGTGTACGAGGACCGGCTCGACCAGGTCGTGGTCCTCGCCCTCTTCATCCCCCTGCTCACCGGCACCGGCGGCAACACGGGCAACCAGGCGGCGACCACCGTCACCCGCGCACTGGCCGTGGGCGAGGTGCGGATCCGGGACCTCGGCCGCGTCATCTGGCGCGAACTGCGCGTGGGCGCGCTGCTGGGATCCGTCCTGGGCGCCCTCGGCTTCGCGGTCGCCGGCCTGGTCTACGGCTGGGCGATCGGGATCGTGATCGGGCTGACGCTCCTGTCGGTCTGCATCATGGCCGCGACCGTGGGCGGGCTGATGCCCATCATCGCGAAGCGGATCGGCGCGGATCCCGCCGTGTTCTCCAACCCGTTCATCTCCACCTTCTGCGATGCGACGGGACTCATCCTGTACTTCACGATCGCGACCGCGGTGCTGGGCCTGCAGTGACGTGCCCGTGCTCGGCCTGCAGTGACGTGCCCGTGTTCGGCCTGCGGTGAGCCGCGTCAGTACCGCCGGATGTCCGGCACCGCCCACCCGCGGCTGATGGTGTGGAGGATGTCGCCGCCGTCGAGCTCATCGAGCGGCAGGCGCTCACGAAGAGGGCAGACGGCCCGCCCCCGCGCGAAGTAGTACAGCGCCGCCGTCGCTCCGGTCATGGTGAGAACTGCGGTCAGCATGGCCCCTCCCTCCGGGTCCGGTTCTTCGTACAGTTCTACGATCCTCCCGCTGACACCTGAGGACAAGCGACGCTTCCTTGCGCATCGTTCAGTCCTGCTTATGCTTGAGGCATGGTCGACATCCACCGCCTGCGCGTGCTGTGCTCCGTCGTCGCGACGGGGTCCGTGCGGGCCGCCGCAGACGCCCTGTCCTTCACTCCCAGCGCGGTGAGCCAGCACCTCACGATCCTCCAGCGGGAGACGGGGCTGCGCCTCTTCGAGAAGTCCGGCCGCGGGATCGTGCCGACCGCGCACGGCAGGAGACTCGCGGATCAGGGGCAGGAGGTGCTCGCCGCACTGGGCCGGGTCGACCGCTTCATCGATGACCTGAGGATCGGCCACACCGGGTCGCTGACGGTCGGGACCCTCGCATCCGCCGGAGAGTACTGGCTGCCGTCGATCGCAGCCCGGCTGCGCGACGAGTTCCCCACGACGACGCTGCTCATCGAGCTCACCGATCCGCCCGTGTCGACCGAGCGGCCTGACATCGACATCCGGACGGAGCGCGACACCCCAGCGGCCCACGTGCCCCCGGGGGTGACCCGGATCGAGATCTCCCGCGACCCGTTCGTCGCGATCCTGCCGCGTGATCACCGCTGCGCGAGCGACGAGGAAGTGACCGCCGCAGACCTGGGAGCGGACCCCTGGATCCGCGAGTACGTGGGCGACGGCGTCGAGGCCCGCATCCTCGCCGATGTCTGGAGGGCGGCGGGGGTCGCACCCCGATCCGTCGTCCAGGCGGCCGATCACCGCGGGGCGATCGCCTTCGTGGCCAGCGGTGCTGGCATCTGCGTGATACCCGCGCTCGCGGCCCGCGACCTGCCGGACACCGTCGTCGCCCGCAGGCTGGTCCGCCCCGACGCCGAACGCATCATCGTCGCCTACGTGCAGGATTCCGTGCGCCACCATCCGGCCGCGGAGCGCCTGCTGACCATCCTCCGCGACATGGGAGCGGAGCACGAGCGCGCGACGCGACGGACCTGAGCGGCCGTCACCGGCACGAGGCGCCGAGGCCGCAGCCCGGGGGCGCGGAGCGCGGGGCGCGCGGCGCGGAGCGCGGAGCGCGGGGCCAACCGGACCCGAGGCAACCCAGGGTCCGAGCCCGAAACCCGAATTCGAGTGCTCAGCATCCACACCATCCGGGCGTCGAATCTGTGCGCATGTTGAGCTTTCGAGCTTCATCGAGAGGTCCATAACCAGAGACAAGCACGAAGGCCCCGGAGCCTTTCGGTTCCGGGGCCTTCCCCTGCTGTGCGCGAGGGGGGACTTGAACCCCCACGTCCTTTCGAACACTGGCACCTGAAGCCAGCGCGTCTACCAATTCCGCCACTCGCGCGAGTGACAACAGACGGAGACATTACCAGCAAGACGGGCCATCGCACCAATCGAGATCCCGGCGCACCCCACTCCAGCCGCCATTCACCTGCCGGACATCTCACAGACACATTCTCAGGTGCCGCCGTCCAACCCGCCACCTGAGGCGCGCACATGCGGATCGGATCGCTCCACCAGCCCCGATGCCCTGATGCGCACAGCACGCATAGGGTGAGGACTCAGGATCGTCGCGTTAGCATGGAGTGCTGATGTGCCGTGCGCCGCAGCGCTCACCTGTGCCCGTCGCCGGTGTGACCCGGCAGACAGACTGAACTCGGAAAGGAGGCGTCGTGGGGGTTCTCGACCGTTTCGAACGCGGAATCGACCGCGTGGTCAACGGTGCCTTCGCGCGCGCGTTCCGCTCTCAGGTGGAACCGGTCGAACTCGCTTCGGCCCTGCGCCGCGAGGCGGACAATCGCGCCGCCGTCGTGTCCCGTGGACGGACACTCACCGCGAACTCCTACGCGGTGGAGCTGTCCAGCGGGGACCTGGACCGCCTGGGTCCCGTCTCATCCGAGCTCCGCCAGGACCTGCGACAGGTCGTCGGCGATCATGCGATCGAGCAGGGCTACAGCTTCGTGGGGCCCGTCGCGGTGACCTTCGAGGTCGCAGACGACCTCGACACCGGTATGTACCGCGTACGCGCGACCACGCGCCGCCCGGACGGCTCACCGGCGGCCCAGCCCGCGAACCGCGGCGGCTACGATCCGCCGTCCCGCTCCAACCCGGTGGTCCCGGAGCAGTACGAAGCGCAGTCGGGACCGGTCTCCGCCCCGCAGAGCCAGGCCTCCCCGCAGCGCGCACCGGCCGCCGCACCGGCACCGAGCGTCGCCCACGCACACCCCGCTCCCGAGGCCCCGGGCAGCCGCCGTCGCGGCGCCCCGACCGAAGCCCCGGCCGCGCCCCCGGCACGTCCCGCACGACCTGCCTTCACCCCCACCGTGACCGCCCAGGGACAGGTCCACCGACTCTCCCAGGGGACCACCGTGTTCGGTCGCTCCGCGAACAGCGCGGACGTCGTCATCGACGATCCGGGCATGTCGCGCCGGCACTTCGAGATCACCGTGTCCGGCGACCAGGCGGTCGCCACCGACCTCGGGTCGACGAACGGCACGCACATGAGCGGCCGCCCCATCGGCTCCGTCTCGCTGTCGGAGGGCTCCGTGCTCACCGCCGGCGACACCCCCGTCACCTACTCCGAGGCAGGCCGCTTCAGTGAGTGAGTTCACCGTCACAGTGCTGCGGTTCGCACTCTTCGCACTGCTCTGGCTCTTCGTCTTCCTCATCGCGGGAGTGCTGCGGCAGGACCTCTTCGGTCCCCGTGTCGCCCGCAATCGCCGGGACCGCCGACGCGGGCGCGCCGCTGCCGAGGCTCCGGCCGCCGCCGCGCACGGTGCAGCACAGCCGCAGCAGCAGTCCGCATTCAGCTCCTCACCCACGCTCGTGGTGACCTCCGGACGGCAGAGCGGGTTCTCCCTGCTCATGTCCGCGGGACAGCTGACGATCGGGCGGGCGGACGACTCCGGCTTCGTCATCGAGGACGACTTCGCCTCATCCCACCACGCCCGCATCTACCCCCAGGCCGGTGCCTGGGTGGTCGAGGACGCGGGCTCGACGAATGGGACGTACGTGGGGAGCACGCGCCTGACGCAGCCCACACGCATCGAGCCCGGCATGCCGATCACGATCGGTCACACGACGATGGAGCTGCGCGCGTGAACGCACAGAGCACCACTTCCCCGCACTCCAGCGTGCCGACCTTCCACTTCGCAGCGCGCTCGGACACCGGCCAGGTGCGCAAGAACAACCAGGACTCCGGCTACGCGGGCGCTCACCTCCTCCTCATCGCGGACGGCATGGGCGGTCACGCCGGCGGCGACGTCGCCTCCGCGATCACCGTCAGCCGCCTGACCTTCCTCGACGAAGCGGACCACGACGGCAGGGTCCTCGACGACCTCAAGGCCGCGATCCTCGCCGCTAACGACCAGATCGGCCGCGCCGTGGTCGAGCAGAGCGAGCTCGCAGGCATGGGCACCACCGTCACGGCTCTCCTGCAGGCCGGCGACCGGCTGGCGCTGGCCCACATCGGCGATTCCCGCGCCTACGTCATGCACAAGGGCGAGATCATCCAGGTGACGCAGGACCACACCTTCGTGCAGATGCTCGTGGACGAGGGCCGCATCACGCTCGAAGAGGCGGACACCCACCCCCAGCGCAGCGTCGTCATGCGCGTGCTCGGCGACGTCGGGGCGGCCCCGGAACTCGACCTGTCCTTCCACGACGCCGTGCCGGGCGACCGCTGGATGCTGTGCTCCGACGGACTCACGGGCTTCGCGTCCATGCAGGACATCCACGACACCCTCGCGACGGTCGCCGATCCCGGCGACTGCTGCGAGAGGCTCATCGAGCTGGCGCTGGCCGGCGGCGGCGGGGACAACGTCACCGTCGTGGTCGGGGACGTCCTCGATCCGTCCGACGACGTCGACATCGACGACTTCGGCGAGGCGGTGGGCTCCGTCCGCGTCAATCCGTCCTACGCACTCCTGGGCGGCCAGAGGACCGACAGCACCGACACCGGTCAGATGGACGTCATCTTCGATGAGGTGGAGGCCCCCACGGTCCCCATCGAGGGCCTCGCCACTCCCCCGCCCGAACCGCCGAGCGCGGCGACGTCCGGATCCGACGACACGGACGCGACCACCGCGGCCCTCGCAGCTCCGGCCGCGACCGCCACCGCCACGGCGACCCGCACCTCGGCGGACGATCCCGAGGACACCGAGGTGCCGCCCGACGAGGCGGCCACCGCCCCGCGCAGCGCCCGGTCGGCCGTGCGGGACGACGACCACTGGGACGAGGACGCCGACCTCGCGGACTGGGGCGACGAGTCCCCGCGCCGGCGCCGCCCGTGGATCACCGTCCTCATCGCCGGAGTCGTCGTCCTGGCGATCGTCGTGGCAGCCCTGTCCGGGTGGCGCTACGTGCAGTCCCAGTACTACGTCGCAGCGTCCGACGGGACGGTCGCGGTGTACCAGGGCCTCCCGCAGTCGCTGGGCCCCATCGAACTCTCGTCGCTCGAGGAGAGCACGGACGTCACGGTCACGGACCTGTCGACGTTCTCGCAGCAGCGCCTCGAGGCCACGATCCCCGCCGACTCCCGCGACGCGGCGACCGACGTCGTCGACACGCTCCGTGCGGAGGCGACCCGCAACGCCGGCTCCGTCGCAGGCGAGACCACCGAGCAGACGGGCGAGGACCCCGCGCCGTCGCCGTCGGGAGAGAACGGCGTCTCCGGAGGCGTCGCAGACGAATCGGAGACGTCCGGAGCCCGGAACGGCGCCACGATGGACCGGGGAGAGGCGGAGAGATGACCATGCCTTCCCCGTCCAGCGCCGTCCGCGGACCGAGGAAGCACCGTGTCTCAGAGCTCCTGCTGATCCTCCTCGCAGTCGTCATATCCGCGGGCGCCTATGCGCTCGTCGGAGTGGGCACCACCGACGAGATCCCGGCGAACGTCTACTCGTACACGATCTGGCTCGCCGTGCTCGGCGTGGCGCTCCACGTCGTCGTGTGGTGGCGCGCGTCCTACGCGGACCCCGTGCTCGTGCCCATCGCGGTCCTGCTCAACGGGATCGGGCTCGCGATGATCTACCGCATCGACATGGCGCTGGAGAGCAGCGCGGCGACCTCCCAGCTGGTCTGGATGACCCTGGGCACCGTGCTGGCCGCGCTCGTCATCGTGTTCCTGCGCGACCACCGGCTGCTGCGCCGCTACACCTACACCTCCGGGTTCGCCGCGCTGGTGCTCCTGCTGCTGCCGCTCATCCCGGGGCTGGGTCGCACGGTCAACGGCGCCCGCATCTGGATCTTCATCGGCCCGATGTCGTTCCAGCCCGGTGAGATCGCGAAGATCCTCCTGGCGATCTTCTTCGCCGGGTACCTCGTCGCCTACCGCGACCAGATGGTGCTCGCCGGCCCGAAGATCCTGGGGCTGCAGTTCCCGCGCCTGCGCGACATGGGCCCCATCCTCATCGCCTGGGTCGCGAGCGTCGGCATCCTCGTCTTCCAGCGCGACCTGGGCACATCCCTGCTGTACTTCGGCCTGTTCGTCGCGATGCTCTACGTCGCCACGGCGAAGAAGACCTGGATCTTCCTGGGGCTCGGCATGTTCGCCGCGGGCGCGCTGGTCGCCACCCAGCTCTTCTCCCACGTCCAGCAGCGCATCGACGGCTGGCTCAACGCCCTGACGTCGGAGGAGTACAACAAGACCCCCGGCGGCTCGTACCAGCTGGTGCAGGGACTCTTCGGCATGTCCGACGGCGGACTGCTCGGCAACGGGCTCGGCGAGGGCCGGCCCCAGGTCGTCCCCTACGCGAACTCCGACTTCATCTTCGCGTCGCTGGGTGAGGAGCTCGGCATGATCGGGCTGTTCGCCCTCCTGCTGCTGTACGTGCTCCTGTTCGAGCGCGGCATGAAGATCGCCTCCGCCTCCCGCGACGGGTTCGGCAAGCTCTTCGCCACCGGCGTGAGCTTCACGATCGCGCTGCAGTGCTTCATCGTCATCGGCGGAGTCACGCGGCTCATCCCGCTCACCGGCCTCACCACGCCGTTCCTCGCCCACGGCGGCAGCTCGCTGGTCGCGAACTGGATCATCATCGGACTGCTCCTGCGCATCAGCGACAACGCCCGCCGGCCCCAGGAGGAGTTCGCCACCGGCGTGCTCCCGACGCTGGCCGTGGAGGACGCGCCGTCAGCGGACAGCGCGGAGGCCGACACCATGATCCATCCTCGACTGGGGAATCAGCCCCACGCGGGCAGCCAGCCCGACTCAGGGAACCAGCCCCACGCAGGCAGCCAGCCCCAGCCGGTGAACCAGCCCCCCTCGGGGAACCGCCCGGGCACGGACCACACCTCGGAAGGGGGTCGCGCATGAACAAGGCACTCCGGCACGTCTCCGTCGTCGGGCTCGTGATGTTCGCGCTCCTCTTCGGCTCCACGAGCTACGTCCAGTTCTTCGCGGCGCAGTCGCTCAGCGAGCATGAGCTCAACAACCGCACGATCATCGACGAGCTGTCACGGGAGCGCGGCCCGATCCTGGTCGACGGCACCCCGGTCGCGTACTCGGTGCCGACGGACTCGACGTACGAGTTCCAACGCACCTACGGCGCGGACAGCCTGCCCGCGGAGCAGTACGCGGGCCTCACCGGGTACTTCTCCGTCGTGTCCGGCGCCAGTGGGCTCGAGCGCACGGAGAACGGGCTCCTGTCCGGCACCGACGACGCGCTCTTCTACGACAAGGTGCGTTCGATCTTCACCGGCGAGCAGCCCATGGGCGCCGCTGTGGAGCTCACGATCGATCCCGCCGCGCAGACCGCCGCATACCAGGGCCTGGGCGGCCAGAAGGGCGCCGTCGCGGCCATCGACCCCAAGACGGGCCGCGTGCTCGCACTGGCGTCGACGCCCGGCTGGGACCCCAACGCGCTGGCCTCGCACGACTCCGAGCAAGCGCAGGGCGCCTACAACTCGCTCATCGACGACCCCGACAACCCGGCCTACAACCGGGCGATCGGCGGCAACCTCTACCCACCGGGGTCGACCTTCAAGATCATCACAGCGGCAGCGGCACTCGAATCGGGCGACTACACGAAGGACTCGGAGCTCGAGGGCCCCGCGGAGCTCGACCTCCCGGAGACCAGCGCGACGATCCGCAACTCCGGCGGCGGCTCGTGCGGCGCGGGCGACTCCATCACGCTCCAGCAGTCACTCGTCGTCTCCTGCAACACCTCCTTCGCCCAGCTGGGCATGGACGTCGGCGGCGACGCGCTGGAGGAGCAGGCACGGAAGTTCGGCTTCGGCCAGGACCTCACGATCCCCCTGCGGGTGACACCGTCCTCCTTCCCCGGCGAGCTCAACGCCCCCCAGACCGCGCAGTCCGCGCTGGGCCAGTTCGAGGTCCGCGCGACCCCGCTGCAGATGGCGATGGTGTCCGCCGGCGTCGCGAACGACGGCGTCGTCATGAGGCCCCAGCTCATCGACAACGTCCGCAACTCCCGCACGCTCGATTCGATCTCCGAGCTGAAGCCGCAGGAGTTCTCGCGGGCGGTCAGCTCCGATTCCGCGGAGCAGCTCACAGACATGATGGTGGAACAGGTGAACAGTGGAACGGGCCAGGTGGCTCAGATCCCCGGAGCCGAGGTTGGCGGCAAGACGGGCACGGCCCAGCACGCGGAGGGCGCAGCGCCGCACGCGTGGTTCACCTCGTTCGCGAAGACGGAGGATGACCAGGAGGTCGCAGTCGCCGTGGTGGTGGAGAGCGGCGGCAGCGCCGGCAGTGAAGCATCGGGAGCCCGCGTCGCCGGACCGATAGCGAAGAATGTGATGGAAGCGGTGATCAACGGATGAGGCCACAGCCGGGAACCGTGCTGGGAGGACGCTACGACCTCACCAGCCGCATCGCCGTCGGAGGAATGGGCGAGGTCTGGAAGGGCCGCGACAAGGTCATCGACCGGGAGGTCGCGGCGAAGATCCTCAAGGAGGAGTACCTGAGCGATCAGGGCTTCCTCGACAGGTTCCGCGCGGAGGCGCGCAGCATGGGTGCTGTGTCCCACCCCGGGATCGCCTCCGTGTTCGACTACGGCGAGGAGACGGGTTCGCCCTACCTCGTCATGGAGTACGTGCCGGGTGAGCCGCTGTCCGCGCTCATCGACCGCAACGGAGTGCTGCCCGAGGACGATGTCCTCGAGCTCATCGCACAGTCCGCGGAGGCGCTGGGGTCTGCCCACCGGTCGGGGGTCGTGCACCGCGATGTGAAGCCGGGCAACATCCTCGTGACGCCGGACTTCCGCGTGAAGCTCACCGACTTCGGCATCGCGCGCGTCGCGGATCAGGCTCCGCTGACCAAGACCGGCCAGGTCATGGGCACCGCGCAGTACCTCGCACCCGAGCAGGCCACGGGCAAGGGCTCCACGCCCAAGTCCGATCTGTATTCGCTGGGCATCATCATGTACGAGGCGCTGGCCGGGCGTCGCCCGTTCACCGGCGACTCGCAGGTCGCCATCGCGATCGCCCAGGTCAATACGACTGCACCCGAACTGCCGGACACGGTCTCCGAACCGATCCGCAGGCTCGTGGCGAGTCTGCTCAGCAAGAAGCAGGACCAGCGCCCGGACTCCGGCGAGGCACTCGCGAAGGCCGCCCGATCGCTGCGCTCCGGAGACACCGCCGGCGCCGAGGCCGCAGTTCCGCAGATGCTCGCGGGCGCGGCTGCCGGTGCGGCCGCCTCGGACGCCGTCACGCGCGCCTTCCACCAGCCCGGTGACGAGGCGACGCGGGTCATGGACCCGGCGGCGGCCTCGGCGGCGGCAGCTCCGGCAGCCGCACCCACGACGGAGACCCGCGCGCTTCCGCAGCAGGGCGAACTCGATGAGAATCCCGAAGGGGAGCTCGACGAGGACGACAAGAAGATGGGCACCGGGATGAAGGTGACCATTGGCGTGCTCATCGCGCTGGTGATCGCGGGACTGGTGTGGGTCGGGTGGATCTTCTTCGGATCCCCCGGCGAGCCGGAGCCCACGGGGACCACGACGCCCACGGCGGAGTCGACCGAGGAAGACGCGACCATCGAGATCGACCCGAACGACTACGTCGGCCAGTCCGAGGGGACGGCGACGCGGAACCTCGAGCAGCAGGGGCTCGTCGTCGAGTCCGTGGAGGCGGAGTCTCAGCAGGCCGCCGGCACCGTGACGAACGTCCGCTCCGGCAACAACGGCTACGTGTTCTCCGAGGGCGACACCATCACGATCGAGGTGTCCTCCGGCCCCGCCGAGGCGCCTGAGCCCGAACCGGAACCGGAGGAGCCGGGCAGCGATTCGGGATCCGACTCCGACAGCGATTCCGGATCGGACGGCGGCAGCGAAGGCGGCTCGGACTCGAGCAGCGGCTCCGACAGCGGCAGCGACTCGGGATCCGATTCCGGCAGCAACGGCGGTTCCAACTCCGGTTCCGGCAGCGACTCCGGCAGCAGCGGTGGCTCAGGTACCAACAGCGATTCTGGTTCGAACGGCGGCAGTGACAGCGGTTCCGATCCCGGCGCGGAATCTGACGCCGGTTCGAACGGCGGCAGCAACGGCGGTTCAGATTCTGGGAGCAACAGCGGTTCAGGATCCGACGACGGCGCTGGTTCCGGCTCCGACGGCGGCAGCAACGGCGGCGGCGATGAAGACGTGCAGTTCGGTTCGGAGAACTTCCGCACCGATGCAGCGAACGGAGGCCATCCATGAGCGAGGTCCGCAAGCTGTCCGATCGCTATGAGATCCGACGGGTCATCGGCCGCGGCGGTATGGCCGAGGTCCACGAGGGCGTCGACACCCGTTTGGGCCGACGCGTCGCGATCAAGCTGCTGCGCTCCGACCTCGCCCGCGATCCCAGCTTCCACACCCGGCTCGAGCGCGAGGCGCAGTCCGCTGCCAGCCTCAACCACCCGGGCATCGTGTCCGTGTACGACTCCGGCGAGGAGCAGTTCGCGGAGCCCGGCGGCGGGACGATCACGGTCCCGTTCATCGTCATGGAGTACGTCGAGGGACAGACCCTTCGCCAGGTCCTGTCCGAGCACGGTCCCCTCACGGCCACCGAGGCACTCGACGTGGCGGCGGGGGTGCTCGCACCGCTCGAGTACAGCCATCGCAACGGCATCGTCCACCGAGACATCAAGCCGGCGAACGTGATGCTCACGCCCGAGGGCGACATCAAGGTGATGGACTTCGGGATCGCCCGCGCGCTCGAGGACACCGGGTCGCTCACGCAGACCCAGTCCGTCGTGGGCACCGCCCAGTACCTGTCGCCGGAGCAGGCGCGCGGCGAAGTCGTCGACGCGCGCTCCGACCTCTATTCGACCGCGTGCCTGCTGTACGAGCTACTCACCGGACGCCCGCCGTTCGTGGGCGATTCCCAGCTGGCCGTGGCCTATCAGCACGTCGGCGAGGCGCCGCAGGCACCGTCCACGCTCGTCCCCAGCATCCCGCCGGCGATCGACCGTCTGGTGATGCACGGCCTCGACAAGCAGCGGGACTCGCGGTACCAGGATGCGCACGCCTTCCGCGAGGACGCCCTGGCTGCTCGTGACGGTCGCCCGCTGTCGATCGACGGCGAGGGTCCCGCGACTCAGCTCATGGCGGCATCCGCACCGGCTGCGGCGTGGGCCGATGCGCCGCCCACGCAGGCGGTCGAACAGCAGCCCGGTCCGCACACCGGGATGCTGGGCGAGATCGAGGAGAACCAGCAGGAGGAGAAGAAGAGCCGCACCTGGCTGTGGGTGGGCGGGGCTCTCCTGGCACTCGTGCTGGCCGGCCTGGGTCTGTGGATGTACACGATGAATGCAGAGCAGGAGCCTCAGACCTTCGCACTCGAGGACATGTCCGACCGCGAGGCGAACGAGGCGGAGACCTATCTGGAGGGGCTCGGGCTGGTCGTCGGCAGGGAGGACCAGGCGGACGACGAGATCGACGAGGGCAACGTCGTGGAGACCGATCCCGCTTCCGGTTCCCAGGTCTCCGAGGGCGATCGCATCACGATGTTCGTCTCCACCGGACCGGACAGCATCGAGGTGCCGGAGGTCGCAGGCGATACGGAGTCGCTCGCACGCCAGAAGATCGGCGACGCGGGGCTCACCGCCGGCTCGAACATCGAGGAGAACTCCCCCGACGTGCCCGGCGGCGAGGTCATGGAGACCCGTCCCGGTGCCGGCACCGAGGTCCCCCGGGAGTCGAGCGTCGACCTCGTCCTGTCATCAGGTCAGGTCGAGGTTCCGGACGTCACCGGCATGACGGAGGAAGAGGCCTGCACGACGCTCGAGGGCGACGAGTACCAGCTCTCGTGCTCGGTCGAGGAGGAGGAGACCGGCGATCACGAGGCCGGCGAAGTCTTCGAGCAGGCCGCGCCCGCAGGCACGGACGTCGATCAGGGCTCGACGGTGACCATCACGGTCGCCGAGGAAGAGGCGACCCCCAGCCCATCCCCGTCGACCCCCAGCCCGGGCTTCACCGTGGATCCGCCGCAGGTTCCGGGTCCCGGTGGCGACAACGGCAATGGCGATGACGGGAATGGCAACGGCGGGGGAGGCAGCGACAACCGCGGCTGGGGCAGCCTGACCCACGCCTGGGACCGCATCGTGTCGCGCGTGAGCTGAGATGGCTCGGCCCCTGGGCTGACATCCCCGGACCGCTGCGAGGGTCCAATCGCTCGTCCACACGACTGACCGGTCACTTCTGCACAGATTCCAGCGAGATTCTGTGCAGAAGTGACCGGTCAAGTTCATCCGTGACGGGTCAGTGATCCCCGCTCCTTCTTCAGCCAGCCATTGCATCACTGCTGTGCAATGTCGCGTACCCGCCGCGGAAGAACACGAGGGGATCAACCTCTTCGCGCGCGTGCATTCCCTTGACCTCACCGACCACGATGGAGTGATCTCCGCCGTCGTACTCGGCGTGCAGAGTGCAGTCGATCCAGGCGAGCGCTGCATCCAGGATCGGATTTCCCAGGTCGGAAGGTGCGTAGTGGATACCTGCGAATTTGTCGGCTCCCGACTGTGCGAACGTCCGCGACAGCTGCTGCTGCTCGATGCCGAGCACGTTCACGCAGAAGCTGCCTGCCCCCTTGATCTTCGGCCAGCTCGTCGACGACAGTGCGGGATTGAATGTCACCAGCGGAGGATCGAGAGACAGCGACGTGAAGGACTGGCAGGTGAAACCCGCTGGCCCGGATTCGGTGTCCGCGGTGATGATGGTGATCCCTGAGCAGAAGTTGCCCATGATCTGTCGCATGCGCTCCGGCGATACGTCATTGTGTTCGTTCATTCTGGCTTCCCTTCTCGTTTCACCGCCCGGCGCCAGCAAGCGGGAGCCGGGCGGTCTCTGGCCGACACGCTCAGGCAGCATGCAGCGGTGAGTAGGCCACGATGCTCAGCCCCGCCGACGACGTCAGCGGAAGACGCGTCTCGTGCGCCCCTTCGACCGGCTCGCCGACGTGCCAGTTGAGATCGGCTGCTGCGACGGCCACCGCCTCGAGGTCGGACGTCTTGGCCAGCAGCGACCACTCCGGCCCGGACTCGTCCGACAGCACGACTGACCCGAAGGCCGCCCAGCCATTCCCGTCGGAGAATGCGGGCTCGCCCAATACTGCTGCGAGATCGTGCTCTGCTTCCGCCCACTGTCGACTGGAGTGCATGACCTTGACCTTCTCGAACAAGCCGGCCAGGGCCGATGCACCGCGGGCACCGCCGACCTCTGTCATCGCGATGCCACCGTCACAAGGTGCGTCAGTGCAGCGCGGTAGATCGATTCGATGCCTTCCTGAAGCTGCTGCTCGACCGCCGCATCGTCACCGGCCGCGGCGAAATCAGCATCCCACCGGACCTCGGCACCAGAACCTCCGTCGGACCCGGCGGCTGTGACCCGGATCGTCGAGGAGTAACTCGCCAGCGGCAGGGGGCCCTCGACATACTCGTAGGTATAGTTCCGGCCAGCTTCATCGTGGCCGACGACTCGTTCGACCAACATGGTGCCGTCGGCCTGTTGTGCGTACCGGTCCTCGCCGTCCATGCGAACGGATTCGATCGATGGCACCCACTTCGCGATGTCCGCGGGGTCGCCGATGATGCCCCAGAGCACCTCGGGCGAGTGCGCGAAAGTCTGACGCACTGACACCGTCGCCATCTCAGACTCTCCCGAGTTCGGCGTTGTACTTCTCGGTCATCTGCTCGACGGCTTTGATGTGCTCGTCGGTCTTCGCTCCGCGCACGGCCTTGGCCCTCTCCGACGCCTCGATCATCGGCTGTGCCTGACCCTGGAAGTGGGGCATGACGTCCTGCGCGAACAGCTCGAACGAACGCTTCGTCGCTTCGGGGTTGGCCCAGTCATGACCCTGGAGCAGCAGCGTGCCGAACCCACCGGACTGGTCGACGAGCTTCTGCACCTGTGCGCGTGCCTGCTCAGCAGTGCCGATGACGCCCACGCCGGAGGTGTTGATGAAGTCGATCATCTCCGTCAGGTTGTCGCCTCGGACATCCATCTGCGGGAAGGCAGCGATCTTCTGGAAGTAGTCGAACCAGAACTCGATACCGTGCTCGACGTCCTTGTAGGCCTGCTCGACGGTCTCGGCGATGTGGAACGGTCCCACGAGACGCCACTTCGACCGGTCGACCTGATCGGTCCGACCGGACTGCTCGGCGAACTCATTGAGGACTCCCCAGTGGTGCTCGAGGGCACTGAAACCCTCAGGATTCATGGTCGCTGCGATCGACAGCAGGCCGATTCCCAGCTTCCCCGCCATCCTCGCTCCCGTCGGCGAAGCGACTGCTGCGACGGTGACGTCGAAGAGCGGATCGGAGTAGGGCGCCATCTGGACGCGTGCATCGATGAGTTCGTGCGTCTTGGTCTTGGCGGAAACGACCTCGCCTCGCAGCAGTCGCATGATGATGTCGGCGTCCTCGGCCAGCAGCTCACGAGTCTCGACCTGAGTCAGTCCGAGCATCGCGGCATCGGTCGGCAGCGAGCCCGGTCCCATGCCGAGCATCGAGCGGCCGCGGGTGAGGTGATCGAGCATGATCATCCGGTCAGCGACCCAGAGCGGGTTGTGATAGCTCACTGACGTCACTCCGGTGCCCAACTTGATGCGCTGAGTGCGCTCGGCGGCCGCAGCGATCATGATCTCCGGCGACGCGTAGATCTCCGAGCCGGCCGAATGGTGCTCACCGAACCACGCCTCGTCATAGCCCAGCTTGTCGAGGTACTCGACGAGTTCGAGGTCACGCTGCAGGAGCAGGGTCGGGTTCTGTCCGGGAGTGTGGATCGGGGCGAGGAATGTACCGAACTTCAGTCGACTCATGGGAGCCCACCTTCCTGGTGATCGTCGTCGTTGACATCCATCACCGTATGGGGCGCTCAGAGCTGCCGGTAGTCCTCGAAAGTGGACAGCATCGTCACGTCAGCGACGTCGTTGCACCGCGACTGCGAGCATCGAGCGGTTGGTCATGCCTGTAGCCTCGAAGATCCTGCTGATGTATTTCTTGACGGTCATCTCAGTGACGCAGAGCCGCTCGGCGATCGTGGCATTGGTCAGTCCCTGGCCGACGAGCTCAGCGACCTCGAGCAGGCGTGGGCTGAGTGCCGCGCAGTGGTCTGGCAGGGCCTCGGTCCCGCCTATGGCGATACTCCGTGTGCTCGCCTGCAGATGTCGGGCAAGCGCCTGCATCGCGATGACGTCGGGAGGTGTCCACACGCGGTCCCCGTCGAACAGCCCGAGGATCGCTTCTCCATCTCTGAAGCGCAGGTGCAGTGCCGCCGCCGAGCCGAGGCCGTGCGGGATGAGTTGGCCGTAGAGGTACTCCCGCTGCTCGTCCGGGAGGTATGAGATGTCTTCGAGCGTCACGAACCCTCTGTGTGTGAGCGCCCGCTGCGCGCTGGGCAGAGCGAAGACGTCCTTCTCGAACCAGTGATCGTGGTAGTTCCTCATCATCCGGTTCGGGATGCCCTGGACCTGCGGGTTCATGTCTGTGAACATCTCCGCATAGGTGGGCCCGAAGAAGAAGGTCGAACTATGCACGCCGAAGACCCGAGCGAGCGTTTCAACCATCGTCTCCTTGAACGGCACGCCGGGCGGAGCCTGATGCGCGGCTTCGAGCACCGTGAAGATCTGCTGGAAGTGGTCATACGAGAGAACGTCCTGCCATGACGGCGCCGAACCGGCGGAGCTTCGTGCCCCCTCCTGCTCGTCGCTTGTCTGCCCTGTGATCGCCATTGATCTCCTTCCGCTGCGCGGTTCTCGCTCTCCTCGCCTTAGGCACAGCGAGGAGAGCGAACGAACGCTCATGCGGTTCGAACACGTGGCCGTCAGTGTAGCGGCGAGCGGACGAGTCGCCGTGTCCCTGCCGGACGATGCCGAGGGTCACCTCGGCCGATGCTTCGAGATGACATCGGTGTAGAGACGATCGACGTAGGGCCGTGCGTCGAACGACTCTTCGTCGAACCAATTGTCCATGTCAGTCAGAGTCCCGCCATCCTCGTACCCGAGCTCTGAGACCACGTATTCCCACTTCTCAACGGTCTCTGCGGAGCGCGTGTCAATGTCTTCTCCGAGGAGTCCGGATTCCACCGCGGCGTCCATCGACGATCGACGGTTCTCCTCGATGAGGCCGAGTACCTCATCGCTGAACTGCTCGATCTCACCGCCCTTCTCCCTCGCCGCGGCAACGGCATTGTAGTTGTCGGCCGGAACCCTCGCTACGCCGTTGTAGTGGGAGGGCTGCCATGCATCGAAGATGATCTGCTGGTACGGGGTGGGCATGTTCGCCACAGTTGAGCCGGCCAGCATAGACCCGAACACACGCGGCAGAGCGCCTTCGTTGGTGTACTGCATATTGGGTGCGGCGTCGAAGTATCCGGATTCGACCGCAGCACTCATGACGATCATGGTGCAGTCGATGGTGCCTCGCTGCAGTGCCTCGTAGGTTTCCAAGTAGTCCAGCGACACCGGCGTCGCGCCCATTGCACGGACCAGGTCAGAGTGCACTGTGCTGCCGATCCGTACCTGACGCCCTTGCCAATCGTCCGACTCGCCCCCTGGTTCGCCGCAGAGTGAGAAGTACGCGCCGGGTGGGTTGACAGGCACCAGTGGGACCAGTCCCTGCGCCGCGAAGTCCTCATTGATCTGCTCCGAAGACCACGCCAGCTCTGTCAGAGCCGCAATGGCGACCAGTTCTCCTGCCACCGGTGACTCCGGTAGCGAACTGGTGATCGAGACCAATTCATCGAAGGCCGGGAACAGATCCGGCTCGTATGCCGGATTGGTGTAGGAAACATCGACTCTGCCATCCGCCAGCGCATCGAAGATCTCTGAGTGGTCCGCAATCGGGTGACCGTAGTGCGTCTCGACCGTGATCTTTCCGCCAGAACGCCTCTCAACTTCTTCAGCGAAGTCGATATTGGATTCTGCGACTGCGGAGTTCGGAGAAGCCGCTGATGCTTGGAACACGATCTTTGCAGGTCGAAGATCGGCGATCGCGGCATCGACCTCCTCTTGCGAAGCACCGTAACTGAAGCCTCCTGCGCCGTCCTCACTTTCATCTGTACCTGCACTTCCGGCGCACGCTGAGGCCGTCAAGAGCAGGGCAGTGGCACAAGCAACCGTCGGAGAAACTCGCCGAACCGCCGTTCGAGGTGTCATCATTCTTCGTCATCCTTCGATTCAGTCATTAGCAGTGCACCCATTCGGCACAGTTGCGGGTTCGGCCAGGAGACCGATCGCGTGAACTAGCGGATCGGCGTAGGAGTAGGACGGGTGTCAGGTGGTGCGACCGGTGAAGAACTGCCGTCTATGTCAGCGCCTGCGCATCCTCGCGCAGCTTGAACTTCTGGATCTTGCCGACCGCGTTCTTCGGCAGCTCGTCGACGAGCACGATCGCCGTCGGCTTCTTGTATGACGCCAGCCGCTCCCGGCAGAACGCGATGATCTCGTCCTCCGTGGGGCCCTCCACTCCTTCGACAGGCACGATGAACGCCGTCGGCGTCTCGACCCATCTCGCATGGGGGCGGGCGACCACAGACACTTCTCGGACCTTCGGATGGGCATCGATGGCGGCCTCGACCTCGGCGCTGTAGATGTTCTCACCGCCGGAGATGATCATGTCCTTGTTCCGGTCCACCACGGTGATGAAGCCGTCCTCGTCCTCGACGCACAGGTCGCCCGAATGGAACCAGCCGTCGCGGAACGCCTCCGCCGTCGCCTCCGGGTTCCGCCAGTACTCCTGCATGACGGTCGGTCCGCGGTAGACGATCTCTCCCACCTCACCGACCGGGCAGTCGTTTCCGTTCGGGTCGACGATCCGTGCTTCCACGTTGGAGATCGGTCTGCCCACGGTTCCCATCTTGCGCACGGCGTCCTCGCCGCGCAGCATGCATGTCACGGAGCTCATCTCCGTCTGCCCGAACATGTTGAAGTTCGGCACCCCCTCGAACGTGTCCGCCATCGCCTGGAGCGTCGACGGCGGAGCGATGGAGGCGCCCCACGAGATGCGCCGCAGGGAGGACGCCCGCCGGGAGACGTCGGGGACCTCGCAGATGTCTCGCCACTGGGTGGGAACGAAATAGCAGGCGGTGACTCCGTACTCCTCGATGGTGGTCACGGCCGCCTCCGCGCTGAAGTTCCCCGATTCCATGAGGACTGAGTGGCCGCCCACCAGCAGGTACATGAGGATTCCGTTGAGTCCGCCGATGTGGAACAGGGGCAGGCCGGACAGCCAGACTTCATCCTCGCGGGAGACCCCTTGGATCGTGTTGGCGTTCACGCTGTTCATGAAGAGGTTCATGTGGGTGAGGACCGCGCCCTTGGGACGCCCGGTGGTGCCCGACGTGTACATGATGAACGCGGGATCCGATTCGGGGACGTCGAAGTCGAAGTCCGCATCATCCTCTCGGAGCAGGTCGGCGTAGGAATGCGCACCGTCGACGGGACCGCTCGACGCGTGGACGAGTACCACGGGACTCTCCGCGTCGGCCTGCACCGGTCCCAGCTGTCGCGCGGACTCGATGAGGTCGTCATCCGCGATGAGGACCTTCGCATCAGCGTTCTCGACGATGTACTCCGCCTCCGGGACCGTCAGCCGGAAGTTCACCGGCACGACGATCGCGCCCAGCTTCATCACCGCCAGGTAGGACTCGACGACCTCGGTCCTGTTCATCATGAAGACTGCGACCCTGTCGCCGCGCCCCACGCCCAGTGCTGCCAGTCCGCGCGCCACTGCGCAGACCCTGCCGTTCAGCTGGGCGTAGGTGAGCGTCACTCCCCCGTGGCTCAGTGCCGCGGCATCGGGGATCTTGCGCGCCTGCCGCGACAGCTGCGTCGCGTGCGACATGCGCCGCCCCGCTGCGATTCTCTCGTCATCCGTCTGTGTCATATCCACTCCCTCGTGCAGATGGTTGTCCCGGTGCGCGGATGTCACTTCGTCACCGGCGCTCTGCGATCCGGCTCAGGTGGCGCGGGTTCGACAGGGTGATCCGCTCGATGACCGGCGCTGCGATCGCTGCGCGCACCCGCTGATCGTCCGTGTCGACCGCCCCGGCGCGGATCGCCTGGGCGAGGTCGGCCTCCGCCGCGAATCCGGCGGTGGCGAGCGCGTCCGACGACGCCTCGCGCAGCGCAGGTCCGACACGCAGGTCCCGCAGGACGGTGTCGAGCGCCGCCGCCTGCATCCGACCCTCGTACGTACGGTCGAAGGAGGCGGCGAGTCCCTGCACCATCGTCTCCGTCGCCGAGGCCCCGGTTCCGTCGCCGTCCGAGGCCCCGTCATCGCCCGAGGCGCCGGCTCCGTCCGTGCCCGACGATCCGCCCGTGCCCGAGGATCCCGCCGTCGCCGGGGCAGACACAGGCAGGTCGAAGCCGAGTGCGTCGAGCACATCCGCCTCGCACTCCGCGAACCTCCGTCCGATGAGGGCGAGCTCCAGACCGCGCTCGGGCTCCGCCTCCGCCCGTGCCGCCTGGCGGAGGCACATGACCCCCCATTTGAGGATCGAGAGGGTCTCCCACCACTGGACCGCGGCCTCGGCGATGGGCCGTCCGCCCGCCGCGCTGTAGCCGCGCAGCAGCGCCTCGCGTGAGCCCACGCCGGCGACCACGCCTGGCCCCCCGAACCTCCACTGCACAGCACTCACCCATCCGAGGTCCGATGCCGGATCCCCGATGTGCGCCAGTTCCCAGTCGAGGACCGCCTCGACCCGCCCGCCCCGGACCATGAGGTTCCCCATCCGCAGGTCACCGTGGACGAACGCAGGCTCCGACGAGGGCGGCGGCGTCTCACCCAGGTGGGCGAAGGCCAGCTCGAAGGCGGGCGAGACGACGCCGTACTCGTCGAACTGGGACCGCCACGCCTCGAGCTCGTCCGTCCTCGCCTCGAACAGCCCGTCCGGCACCTCCGCTGAGTGGAGGCGGGCGGCGATGTCGCCCAGCTGCTCCGCAAACGCCTCGCCGTCGTGCCCGTCCTCCCCGTCGAACGTGCGCAGGATGGGGCGCGGCAGGGATTCGCCGTCGACGAACGACGTGACGACGTAGGGCGCAGGGATCACTGCGTCACCGCTGCTGGCGCGGAAGACTTCCGGAACCGGTACTCCCGCAGCACTCGCCGCGCGGATCGCCGCAGCCTCGCGCTCCATGCCCGTCGGATCCACGTCGTCCGTCGGCTCCGCGCGGAGCACGACCCGCGACGGTGCTCCCGCGACGACGGCGTCGATGATCTCGATCCGCTTGCTCGCGCCCTTGCTCACGGGTACGACGGACGTGACCGTCGCCGGTGCCCCGAGGACGTGCGACAGCATCGCGTCGTACAGGTGGCCGTCAGCATCGCCTCCGCTGCCGGGGTCCGTGTCTCCCGAGGTGTCTCCTGCAGTGTCCCTGCCGGTCCTCGCCTTGCTCATCGGGCCTGCCCGGACTCGTGGGGCCTGCCCTCATCCGCCACGCCCTTGGGCGCGCGCTGCTTCATGAACCCGAACATGTAGCCGGCGACGCGGCGCATCTGGATCTCCTCCGCGCCCTCGGTGATCCGGTAGCGGCGGTGGTGACGGTAGATGTGCTCGAACGGCGTGTGCCGGGAGTAGCCCAGCCCGCCGAACACCTGCATCGCCCGATCCGCCGCCTCGCAGCACAGCCGGTTGGCCCAGTAGTTGCACATCGACACCTTGTCGGACACGGCGAACGCGCCGCGGGTGTCCATCTGCCACGCGGTCTTGTGGACGAGTGCGCGCAGCATCTCGCACTGCGTCTGCAGCTCCACCAGGGGGAACTGGATGCCCTGGTTCTGTGCCAGGGGCTTGCCGAAGGGCTTGCGCTCCTTCGCGTACTCGACCGCCTGATCGACGCAGAACTGCGCGGCGCCCAGGCTGGAGGCCGCCTGACGGATCCTGTTCTCGTTGAAGAAGTGCTGGACGACGCCCAACCCCTTGCCCACCGGCCCGAACACCGCGGAGTCGGGCACACGCACATCGGTGAGTGACACATGCGCGTGGTCGGTCGGCATGTTGAAGGTCCACAGGTACTCCTCGACCCGGAACCCCGGCGCGTCCGTGGGCACGAGGAAGCAGGTGATCCCCTCACCGTCGCCGGCATCGCCGCTGGTCCGGGCGAAGATCAGATCGTGCGTCGCCGTGTGGACTCCGGTGTTCCACGTCTTCTCCCCGGAGATGACCCATTCGTCGCCGTCCTTCCGCGCAGTCGTCTCCATGTGGGTCGCGTCCGAACCGTGATCCGGCTCCGTGATCCCGAAGGAGAAGGAGGCCCGGTCCTGTGCGAGCGCCTCCAGCCACTCCTCCTTCTGCTGCTCCGTGCCGTACTCGAGCATGAGCAGGAGCCCCACGTTGTTGCTGACGACGGAGTGCTCGGTCTGGAGATCGTTGTGCAGCCCCAGTCCCTGGGATGCCATGTGCTCCCGGATCACAGCCATGTCGAAGTTGGACCCGCCGCGGCCGCCATGCTCCTTCGGCAGGGTGTACCGGTAGATCCCGGCCTGATCGGCCCGTCGGCGGGCCTGTGCCAGCAGCGCCTCCCACGTCTCGTCCGGCAGGCCGTCCCTGTCCCAGTCCGTGCGCGCGTGCTCACGCCGGTGGTCGAAGAAGCGGATGTTGTCGTCCTGCTGCTCCAGCGGGCGGATCTCCGCCTCGATGAAGGCATCCAGCTCCGCGAGGAACTCCTGGAGGTGGGTGGGAAGCTCTGTGTACTCGTCGATCATCGGTCTGCGGTCCTCTCAGCGGTGACGGTCCACCCCATGACAGTGCTGGTCAGAGACCTGCGGGACGAGATGCACGCCGGCGTGCACCACGCGATCGCGCCTCTGATCAACTGATCAGTGGGTGATTGTCTGCGACACTACTGTCGTCCCGTGGACCGCGCAAGAGGTCGGCTCCATCCGATTACACTGCAGAGACATGACCGACTCCCCTCCCGCCGCGGATCTCACGGACCGCTTCCCCGGCGGCGTCCTCCGCGGCGATGACGATCCGATGGCTGCCCGCATCCTGCGCGCCGCGACCGGGGCGATCGCAGAGAAGGGATTCAACGGCACGAACATCCGGGACATCGGTGCGCGCGGAGGCATGAGCTCGGGGTCGCTCTACAACCACTTCGGATCGAAGGCAGACATCCTCGCGACGATCGCCCTGCGCGGGATGATCGCTCTTGTCACCGCGAGCCAGAGCGCGAAGGCCGAGGCGGGGAGCGACCCGCGCGCTCAGCTCGATGCGCTCGTGGCAATGCACGTCGGAATCCACGCGGCCCACCCCCGCGAGAGCGCGATCGGCAACGCGGAGCTGCACAACCTCGACGCGGACTCGTACGCAGAGGTCGTCGCCTACCGAGACCGGCAGGAGGAGCTCTTCACCTCGACGATCGAGCAGGGCGTCAGCCAGGGCGTCTTCGCCACGGACATCCCCCGCGAGGCCTCCCGCTTCATCATCGTGGCCTGCACGGGGATCGCACGCTGGTACCGACCGGACGGGCGCACCGACATCGACACGATGATCGCTCGCTATCAGCAGCTTGCGCGCAGCACCGTCGGTGAGACGTCGAGGCAGACGATGGAGTCCCCTCGCTCAGACCTGCGCTGAGACCACCGGCGTCCGGCCGGCCGCCGCCTCGACCGCCGCCGGCATCCCCGCCATGGCGAGGAAGTTCCCGACCATCAGGTAGCCGTCCTGTGTGAGGACCGATTCCGGGTGGAACTGGACTCCTGCCAGCGGTGCGCTCCGGTGCTGGATGCCCATGACGATCCCGTCGGGGGTCTGCGCGGTGATCTCGAAGACGTCGGTGTCGATCGTGTCGTCGACGATCGACAGCGAGTGGTACCGCGTCGCGATCAGAGGGCTGCGGCATCCGGCGAACACGCTCGTGCTGCGGTGCTCCACCTGCGATGTCTTGCCGTGCATCAGCACCGGCGAATGCGCCACGGTCGCCCCGAACACCTCGCCCAGGGCCTGGTGCCCCAGGCAGACGCCGAACAGCGCCGTGTTCGTGCGCGCAGCCTCACGGATGAGGCCCGGGCAGATCCCGGAATCGGCCGGCGCTCCGGGACCCGGCGACAGCAGGACCCCGTCGTGGTCCGCGAGCAGAGCCGCGGCCTCGGCGTCGGTCACCTGGTCATTGCGCACCACCGTCGTCGTCGCCCCGAGCTCTTCGACGTAGCTCACCAGTGTGTAGACGAAGCTGTCGTAGTTGTCGACGACCAGGATCCTCGCGCCCATCAGCCGCCCTCCTCGATCGTCGCGTCATTGAACGGCATGTACGGCGCGATCACGGGGAACACGTACTCCATGAGCAGGAACACGACAGCCGCGATGAGGATGAGGCAGATGATCAGCTTCACGATCCACGGCCCCGGAAGAGCCCTCCACAGCAGCGCGTACATCAGGCATCCCCTCCGACCTTCTGGAAGGCGGGCGAGTCGGCGATCGACGCGGGTGCGCCATCGCCCGCGGGCTTCCAGTCCGTCAGCTCCGCGTACGCGACGTAGCGTTCCTGCGCGGAGAACATCGGATTGCAGGCAGTGAGAGTCATGATGCGGTCCTTGCCCTTGTAGTCGGGCATCGTCGGGACGGCCGCGAGCACTTCCGTCGCATCCGGCAGGACGATCTCGAAGTTGCGGAACGTGTACGTGTAGAACCCGTCGCCGGTCTGGACGACGATCTCATCGCCGGGACGCAGCTGGTGGATCTGGTTGAGCGGCTTGCCGTACGTCACGCGGTGGCCGGCGACGGAGAAGTTGCCGACCTCGCCGGGCATCGCGGAGCTGGGGTAGCGGCCCACGCCCATCCGGTTGAGGACGGGCTCCATGGACACGCCCTCCGCGACCGTCCGGTAGTAATCCTCGCCGAATCGGGGGACGTACATGATGCCGAACCCGGTGTTCTCCGCGACCGGGTCTGCGACGAAGGGCGTGTCCGGGTCGTCGGGGAGCGTGTTGTCGGGGTTCTCCTGCCAATCGGTGATCAGCTGGTCCGCGAGCACCTCGTTGTCCCTGTTCGCCGCGATGTCGGTCCACCACAGCTGCCACACGACGAAGAGGATGAGCACCATGCCCGCCGTGATGCAGAGTTCGCCGAACGCGCGGATCGTGCCGCGGACCGGACCCAGCGGCTGATACTCGGTCTTCCGCCTGCGGTCGGTCCGCCCGGCTCCCACCGCCGAAGCCGCAGCAGCACCCCGCGCATCGCCCCTCCCGCTGGGATCGGCCGCGGAGGTCGCGCCGGCGGACTGCGCCGCGCCCGGACCTCGCACGGCGCCCTGCCCCTGCGAGGTCGACCATCCGCCGGTGGGCCCTGCTGACTGGAACGTCGATGTAGGGGAACCCTGGGCAGGAGTGCTCTGTGCGGGGGCGCCCGGAGCCGGATACGCCTGTGCGGGATGGGCCTTTGCGGGATATGCCTGAGTGGGATATGCCTGAGTGGGATATGCCTGAGTGGGCTGCCCCTGTGCAGGAGGACTCTGCGGAGCGGCGTGATGGTGTGCAGGGCCGGAACCGGTGCGGCCCGGCGCACGGGACGCCGGCCGGATGAGGGGACGCTGCTCGCCGGCCGGAGCGGGCTGCTGTGAGCCGGCCGGCTGCGACCACGGTGCCCTGGACTGCTGAGACCCAGGCGGACCAGCGGTGGGCGCGGTGTTCTGTGAGCCCGCACCCGGCGGTCCCGCAGCCGGTGAATCCGCGGTCGGGCCGGCGGGGCGGTCGCTTCCGGCAGCCTCGGCGGCGCGCTCGCGCTCCCGGCGCTCACGCCTCGTCATCGGCTGGTCCACATCAGCCCCCTCCGGCTTCCATCCAGCGATCGTCTGCCGTGCGGCTCCAGCACGATGCGGATCGGGCTGGGCACACCCCGCCCATGATAGTCGCATGCGCGGACGTCCTCTGCGCGAAGAAGGATGTCGGGAGCTAGACTGGCCAACGATCATCAGCCTGAGACACCACGGTCGGACTGCAGCCGACCTCCCGAGGAGAGACGTGGCCAAGTCGAATCGCACGAACCGGGTCCGCCGGACATCCGACTCCGCGGAGGACCAGCAGGACACCGTCGGCACGGGAGCCTCCGACCTGCCGGTGGAGGATCTCGACGCCGACGAAGCCGGGCTGGACGCCCACGACCTGCCCGGCGTTGAGCCAGAGCAGGACGACGCACCGGACGATGCGGACACGGTCGTCGATTCGGGGAAGACCTTCCCCGAGACGCCGGCACCTGCGACGTCGGACGCCGTGAAGACGGATGACGAGGACGACGCAGAGGCGGAGACGGTCTCGACGACGGAATCCGAGGCTGACTCGACCACACAGGCAGCCTCGTCGAAGAAGTCCGCGACGGCCACGGGCCGGAACCGCAAGGCCGCAGACTCCAAGGCCACCGGTGCGAAGAAGAGCGGCAAGAACTCAGCGAAGTCCGGCGATCCCGCGAAGCGCGCAGCCAACCGCAAGACCGCTTCGTACACCAGCACCCCCGGCGCGCAGACGATCAAGCCGAACGGCCGCTGGTTCGTGCCCACCATGGTCACGGTCCTGCTGCTGGGCCTCGCCTGGCTGGTCGTCTTCTACGTCTCCAGCGGGGCCTACCCGGTCGGGGCGTGGGGCTACTGGAACCTCGGCGTCGGATTCGCGATCCTCGTCGTGGGTCTCGTGATGTCGACACGCTGGCGCTAGTCGAGCGTCAGTGAAATCGACCGGCAACTTCCGTCTGCTGGGCGGCCACCCCCTGTGGATCCGCCTCATCACCCTCTACGGAGGGCTCGTCCTGTTCGGCGCATCGGCGGGGCTCGTCATCGAGTCCCGCCTGGGCAACTTCCCCTGGGACGTCCTCCACGAGGGCATCTCGATCCAGCTGGGCAGCCTCGGACTGACCGTCTCCGTGGGCGTCATCGCGATCATCGCCTCGTTCATCATCCTGTTCCTGTGGATCCCGCTCAAGCAGCGGCCGGGGCTGGGAACAGTGTCGAACGCCGTGCTCGTCGGCGTCTTCATGGACATCACGATGGCGATCGTCCCCGATCAGGACTCGCTCGCGATCCGCATCGCCCTGCTGGTGTTCGGCATCGTCCTCAACGGCATCGCCACTGTCCTCTACATCATCCCGAACTTCGGCCCCGGCCCGCGCGACGGACTCATGACCGGCCTCGTGCAGCGCACGGGCAGACCGGTGTGGGCGATGCGCCTGATCGTGGAGATCGCCGTCCTCATCGCGGGCTTCCTGCTGGGCGGCACATTCGGCGTCGGAACGATCGCCTACGCGGTGGGAATCGGCTACATCACCCAGTTCTTCCTCATCCTGGCGGAGAAGCTCCTGGGCCGCGCCGATCCCCTCACGACAGACGCGGACTGACGCCCATACACCCCTCGCCCGGCCTGTCCACACGTCTAGTGGACAGGGGCCCTGCCGAACTGATAAGCGTTTCCGCGCACGGTTCTGACCAGCTGAAACACACTGGTGTCATTCTATCCACTGCTGTGGAGAGACTTGTGGATAACCCTGGGAATCACGCCACAGACGCCATGAGGGCGGCGATCCCGGCGACGCCCGCCGTGATCGTCGCCTCATCCGTCGCGTAGGACAGCCGGATGAACCCCTCGCCCTGTGCTCCGAACGCCGACCCCGGGATCACCGCTACCCGGTGGTCGATGAGCAGGCGCTCCACGAATTCGGCGCTGGAGAGGCCCGACGGCCGGATGTCCGCGAACACGTAGAACGCACCGTTCGCACCCGTGCACGACACCCCCGGGATCGCGGAGAGGCCCTCGACGATGAGGTCTCGCCGCGACCGGTAGGACGCCACCATCGCATGCAGCGCGTCCTGCGGGCCGTCCAGTGCGGCGACCGCCGCCTTCTGGACGAACGCGGGCGAGCAGGAGGTGACGCCCTCCTTCATGTGAGTCGTCGCCGCCAGCAGGTGCGCGGGTCCCACGATGTACCCGACCCGCCAGCCGGTCATCGCATAGGACTTCGACAGGGATCCCACCATGAGGAAGTGCTCGAAGTCGGGAACCGCCTGTGCGATCGACACGTGCCGGACATCGTCGTAGATGATCCGCTCGTACACCTCGTCGGAGACGACGAGGAAGTCGTGCTCGCGAGCGAGCTGCGCGATCCTCACCAGCTCCTCCTCGGGCACGACTGCGCCCAGCGGATTCGCCGGCGAGTTGAGGATGAGCGCCTTCGTCTGCGGTGTGAGAGCGGCCTCGACCTGGTCCGCGGTGACGATGAAGCCGTTGTCCTCCGTCAGCGGGACGGCGACGGCCCGCGCCCCCATGAGGTGGATCTGTCCCTGATAGTTCGCATACGACGGGTCTGTCACCAGGACGTCGTCGCCGGGATCCACCGCGGTGCGCAGGGCGAGGAACATCCCCTCCTGTCCGCCCACGGTCACGACGACGTTCTCACGCTGCAGATCGCGGCCCCACTGCTCCGAGTACAGCCGCGCCACCGCATCGCGCAGCTCTGGGATGCCCGCGTTGGGGGTGTACCGGGTATCGCCGGCGCGCAGGGAGTCGACGGCCGCGTCCACGATGTGCGCGGGGGTGTCGAAGTCGGGTTCGCCCACCGTCAGCGATGTGACGTCGTCGAACGCCGCGACCCGCTCGAACACCTGCCGGATGACGCTCGCGGGGTAGGTCGTCGCCATCTGCGAGGCGGTGGGCCCCGCAGCGTCGTCGTGACTCATCGTCGGATCTCCGTTTCTGCCCGTACGGGCCGTGAGGGCTCCTCGACCACGCTATCCGGCGGTCCCGCGCGGGCGGGGCGGACACGCGGAGCGTCCGTCAGCCGGCCATGAGGGCAGAGGCGCGCAGTCCCGGCAGCACCGCGACGACCATCGTCACGAGGAGGACGCCGGCCGCCGCCCAGAACCACACGGTCACGGCGCGATCCCGCGTGGAGCGCTCACCGCGCCGCGGCAGCAGCGCCGCGCACCCCAGGCCGAAGCCGACCACCAGGCCGCCCAGGTGCGACTCCCAGGAGATCCCCTGCGACACGACGCTGTAGATCACGTTGAGGACAAGGAAGGCGGCGGCGCCGCCCCAGTTCCGGTCGAGCGAGCGGGTGGGCGTGAGGACGACTCCCAGCAGACCGAACAGCGCGCCCGAGGCCCCCACATGCAGGGAGAACCACCCCGGCTCGTACGGCGCGGCCAGCAGCAGCACGGCTGCGGATCCGCCCAGCCCCGACAGCAGGTACACCGCCAGGAAGCGGGCATGGCCCAGCGACCGTTCCACGAAGGAGCCGAACAGCAGGACGCCCACCATGTTGAAGAGGAGGTGGAGCACGTCCGCGTGGACGAGCATGACGGAGAGTGCGCGCCACGGCTCCGTCGCGGACAGGAGCGGGCTGAAGCCCAGGAGCCTGCCGAGTTCGACCCCGGGGATGAGGCCGACAAGCCAACAGGCCACCGTCACGATGACGATGGCCTGTGTGACGGGCGCCCCGGCCAGGATCCCCGTGCGGGGACGCCTGGCCGGCGGCGGTGACGGGTGGGTCACGCCTCGACGATCTCCACCGACTCCATGACGATGGGCTCCTTGGGACGGTCCATCGCGCCGGTCGGAGCCGCGTTGATCGCGTCGACGACCTTCTTCGACTCCTCATCGACGACCTCGCCGAAGATGGTGTGCTTGCCGTTCAGCCACGTGGTGGGGACCGTGGAGATGAAGAACTGCGAGCCGTTGGTGCCCTTGCCCCCACGCTGACCGGCGTTCGCCATGGCCAGCAGGTACGGGCGGTCGAACTGGAGCTCCGGGTGGATCTCATCGTCGAACTCGAAGCCCGGGCCGCCGGTGCCGGTGCCCAGCGGGTCGCCGCCCTGGATCATGAAGTCCTTGATGATGCGGTGGAAGCCGATGCCGTCGTAGAAGCGTCCGGTCTTCTTCTCACCGGTCTGCGCGTCGACGTACTCCTTGTCGCCCGTCGCGAGTCCGACGAAGTTGGCGACGGTCTTCGGAGCGTGGTTCCCGAAGAGCTCGATCGTGATGTCGCCCTTGTTCGTGTGCAGGATGGCCTTGCCAGTTGAAACAGTCATACGCTCATTGTTCCATGAGCCGCGGACACAGGACGGCCGGAGGTGCATCGGGTCGTGGGTGCGCGCTCTCCGGACCATGGCAGTACGCCCACAGTCTGGCCAGTTGGCGCTATCGGTGCGTCCGGACTCGACACCACCCCATAGACTGTGAGCGAAGAAGAAGTCTGCCGACCACCTCGGAGGGTGAGATGTTCAAGAAGAGGTCCCAGCCGAAGACCTTCATCGACGAAGTCGGTGAGAGGCTCCACTCCGTGGGTGATGTGGTCCGCGAATCGTCGGCCCAGGCCCTCGAGGCATCCGGCCCGTACCTCGAGCGCGCGAATGCGTGGCTCAACGAGGCGTCCGACGCCGCCGCACCGCGCATCCGCGAGGCCAGCGGTCGTCTGCAGTCCGCTGCAGAGACCGTCCGCCCCCACGTCGAAGGCGCGCTCAGCGACGCGAAGTCGCGGTTCGACGACGCCCGTGCGTCTGCGGAGAAGGAATACGAGGCGCGCGTGGCGCCGGCTCTGCGCGAGCAGTCCGCAGAGGCGGAGAAGCGTGCCCGCGACGTCGCGGAGAAGGCCGGCGCGAAGGCGTCATCGGTGGCGGGTCTGCTCGCCTCGACGGAGACCTCGAAGGGCTTCGATGACGCGGTCGCTCGCTTCACCGGCGACAAGAAGGCCGTGAAGAAGGCCCGCAAGGCGCTCAAGAAGGCCGGCGCGGACCTCGAGAAGCGCACTGCGCAGAAGTCCTCGGGCGGCGGCAAGTGGTTCTGGATCGTGCTGGGCGTCGTCGGACTGGGTGCGATCGGCTTCGCCGTGGCCCGCCGTCTGCAGCCCGTCGACGATCCGTGGTCGACCCCGCTGCCGAGCAACCGTCCTGCGGATGCCCGTCCGGTCGGCTCCACGCCCGCCTCGGAGCAGCCGGCCAACGAGTCGATCACCTCGCAGGTCCCGGCCCCGGCGGCTGCAGTCGCCCAGGCAGAGGCCGAGGGCGTCGACGTCGACGGCCAGGATGAGGACGACGAGGACACGCAGAACCGCTGAGTCCTGCTCTCTGAGTCCGACTCGCTGAGCCCGACCCACTGAGTCCCGCTCAGACACCGCATCACCGCTGCGCCCGGGGGATCCGCTCCCCCGGGCGCAGTCGTGTGCGGGCACGGACTGCCCTCACTCCTGCGCTCACTCCTGCGCCCGGAACCAGAGCACAGCGGTGTGCAGGGACGTGCGCGATTCGGCGTCCTCCAGAGAGACCCCCAGCGCTGACTCGACCCGCTTCACCCGCGCATAGACGGAGGGCCTGCTGAGTCCCAGTGCATGGGCGATCGCGGACTTGTTCCCGCCCTCCCGCAGGAACAGCTCGAGGAACTCGAGGTCGTCGCTCGCCCCCTCGTCCGTGAGCGTCCCCAGCTCCGACTCCGCGAACGCACGCAGCCGCGGATCATCCCGCAGCGCGGAGACCAGCCCCCGCAGCCGCACGTCCGCGAAGCGGTAGAACGGCCGGTCGCGCACGGACATGGTCGCGACGATGTCCGCCACCTGCACCGCATGCTCGAGGTCACGCCCCGCCTCCAGCAGCGTGTCGGCCTCGGCACCGGCACCGGCGCTGTGCCGTTCCCCCGACTCCTCGCCCAAGCGCTGGAACAGCGCCGTCAGGGTGTCCTCGACCCGTCTGCCGCTGCAGCCCACGACGCCGACGATCATCCCCGACCGGCGGCCGCCTGAGATGACGGTGGCTCCGGCGTGCTTCGCCGCCGCGACGAGTTCGGTGCGCACGGCCTGCTCGCGCAGCTGGAGGGACGTGATCCCCTCCTCCACGGCCTCGGGAGCGGAGATCCGCACCGCGATCGGCACGTAGGCGCGGGCCGGTCCCAGGCCCAGGGACCGGGCACGGAGACGCGCCTCCTCCTCTGCCATGTCGCTGGAGCCCATGAGCTCGTGGATCAGCGCGTCCGCCGCATGCTGCAGCAGGTCCCGCTCGTTCTGCGTCGCCATCCGCACGAGTGTGACGGCCTGTCCCGCCCGCTCCAGCACCTCACCGGCATGGTCGTCATCCGCCGCGGCGAACGGAGCGACGAGCCTCCCCCATCGCCTGCCGCGCACACCGACGGTTACCTGCTGGCGGCTGGGCAGTGGCCACTCGTCGAGCAACTCGCCCGGGGAGGAGGCGGCGGAGTTGAAGGCGAGCACGCGGTGCGCGGCGTCCTCCAGGACGACGGCCGATCCGAGGAGCTCTGCCGTCGTGTCGACGATGAGCTGCTCGTCCGCGCTGCGGAGGCTCAGGTCGGTGAAGACGTCGTGCACGCGGCGCGCACGCTCGACGCGGGCCAGCTGCTCCCCGATCAGCAGTCTGTGCGCCGCCTGCGTGACCCGGACGTAGCGCGCACGGGCCGCCAGGACGATCACGGGGAAGTCCAGTCCACGAACGGCCTCCGTGAGGACGTCCCGGTCGATGGTCGACGGCCTCCCCGCCTCATCGACGATCTCGATGACGAACCCCGCGGCTCCCGCCTGATCCAGCCGCGTGAGGAAGTCGCGCGTCCGCACGGGCGACTGGCGGAACATCGTGCCGCTGCTGAGGATGAGCTCCCCGCCCTCCAGCAGGGACGGCACCTCTTCCGTCTCTGCGATGTGCACCCAGCGGACGGGGCGGTCCAGGCGATCGGACCCGCTCAGGACCTGGGGGCGCGCCCCGCGGATCTCATCGAGGTGGAGGATCGAGCGGACTGTCACAGCAGGTGTCACAGCAGGTGAGGAGTGCGGCTCCGGAACAGCGGTGTGCACGGACATGCCTCGATCTTACAGACCGTCAGTTTCACGCATTCATACTTCACACTGTGCATCTGGCGCGCAGGCTCCGCACCACCCACACTGGAGGCATCGGATCGTCGCACCCGCGCGGACGCCGCGCATGCGCGATCACAGTACTCGCAACGAAGGGAGTCACCGTGAACACCATCAGTCACTGGATCAACGGACAGACAGTCGCAGAATCCGACGGCGCGCGCTTCGGCGACGTCGTGAACCCCGCCACCGGCGTGAACTCCGGCAGGGTGGCACTCGCCTCCGCCGACCGCAGCCGTGAGGCGATCACGGCCGCCGCAGAGGCGTTCCCCGCCTGGCGCGACACATCGCTCACCAAGCGCACCTCGATCATGTTCGCCTTCCGCGAGCTGCTCAACGCCCGCAAGGAGGAGCTGGCGGCGATCATCACCGCCGAGCACGGCAAGGTCCTCTCCGACGCACTGGGCGAGGTGAGCCGCGGGCTCGAGGTCGTCGAGCTGTGCTGCAACATCTCCTACCTGCTCAAGGGCGGCCATTCGGAGAACGCGTCGACCGGCATCGACGTCCACTCCGTTCGCCAGCCCGTCGGCGTCTCCGCCATCATCTCGCCGTTCAACTTCCCCGCGATGGTGCCGCTGTGGTTCTTCCCCGTCGCGATCGCCACGGGCAACACCGTCGTCCTCAAGCCGTCGGAGAAGGATCCGTCCACCGCGAACTGGCTCGCGGAGCTGTGGAAGGAAGCGGGACTCCCGGACGGCGTGTTCAACGTGCTCCACGGCGACAAGGAGGCGGTCGATACGCTGCTGACCGACCCGCAGGTCGACTCCGTGTCCTTCGTGGGCTCCACGCCGATTGCGAAGTACATCTACGAGACGGCGAGCGCGCACGGCAAGCGCGTCCAGGCTCTGGGCGGCGCGAAGAACCACATGCTCGTCCTGCCGGATGCGGACCTCGACATCACGGCCGATTCCGCTGTGAATGCGGGCTACGGCGCCGCCGGTGAGCGCTGCATGGCGATCTCCGTCGTCGTCGCCGTCGATGCGATCGCGGACGAACTCGTCGCGAAGATCGCAGAGCGGACCAGGGGCCTCAAGGTCGGCGACGGCACGCGCGATTCCGACATGGGACCGCTCATCACGGTCGCGCACCGGGACAAGGTCGCGGGCTACATCGACGCCGGCGTGGAATCCGGCGCGGAGCTCGTGCTCGACGGCCGCACCACCAGCCCGAACGCGGACAGCGACGCCGCGTTCCTCAACCCGACGCTGTTCGACCGCGTCACGCCGGACATGTCGATCTACACGGATGAGATCTTCGGACCCGTGCTCGTCGTCGTCCGCGTGCCGTCCTACGAGGAGGGCCTCGCGCTCATCAACGCGAACCCGTACGGCAACGGCACCGCGATCTTCACGAACGACGGCGGTGCGGCACGGAAGTTCGAGAACGAGGTCCAGGTCGGGATGGTCGGCGTCAACGTGCCGATCCCCGTGCCGGTCGCCCACTTCAGCTTCGGCGGATGGAAGAATTCCCTGTTCGGCGACACGCACGCGTACGGCGCGGAGGGCGTGCACTTCTTCACCCGCGGCAAGGTCATCACCAAGCGATGGCTGGACCCCAGCCACGGCGGCATCAACCTCGGGTTCCCCACCAACTCGTGAGCAGCGGCTCCCACGGAGACAAGGATTCGATCATGACCATGACGAACACAGAGCACAACACATCCACAGCAGCGGGTGACATCGGCGCCGAGGCCGCAGCGGCCTCGGCGGCGGGGTCCGCCACTGCGGCCGGTCCGGTGACGGAGGAGATGCTGGCCCGCGGCCGGCGGGCCCATGACCTGGACCGGAAGCACGTCTTCCACTCCTGGCAGGCGCAGGGCCCCTTCAACCCGATGACGATCGTCAGGTCCGAGGGAACGCGGGTCTGGGACGGCGAGGGGCGCGAGCTCCTCGACTTCTCATCCCAGCTGGTCAACACGAACATCGGCCACCAGCACCCGGCCGTCGTCCGTGCGATCCAGGACCAGGCGGCGGACATCTGCACGATCGCGCCGCAGCACGTGAACGACGCCCGGTCCGAGGCCGCCCGCCTCATCGCGGAGATCGCACCCGACGGGCTCGAGCACGTCTTCTTCACGAACGGCGGCGCGGACGCGAACGAGCACGCGATCCGCATGGCGCGCCTCCACACGGGTCGACAGAAGGTGCTGTCCGCCTACCGCAGCTACCACGGCGGCACGAACCTCGCGGTGAACCTCACGGGCGATCCGCGCCGGTTCGCGAACGACAATCCCGGCGACGGCGTCGTCCACTTCATGCCGGCCTACCCGTACCGGTCCTACTTCGGATCGACGACGGAGGCGGAGGAGACGGAGCGGGCGCTGCGCCACCTCGAGGACATGATCACCCTGGAGGGCCCGCAGAACATCGCGGCACTCCTCCTCGAGACGGTCCCGGGCACGGCGGGGATCTACGCGCCTCCCGCGGGGTACCTCGAAGGGGTCCGGGAGCTCACGGAGCGCCACGGGATCATGTTCATCGCGGACGAGGTGATGGCCGGGTTCGGCCGCACCGGCGAGTGGCTCGCGATCGACCACTGGGGCGTGACGCCGGACCTCATCACCTTCGCGAAGGGCGTCAACTCCGGCTACGTGCCGCTGGGCGGCGTGATCATCTCCGACGAGGTGTACTCCTCGTTCGTCGACCGCCAGTACCCCGGCGGACTCACGTACTCCGGTCATCCCCTGGCGTGCGCCGCGGCCGTCGCGACGATCACGGCGATGCGCGACGAGGGCATGATCGAGAATGCGAAGCGCATGGGCGACGAGGTCATCGGTCCGCGGCTGGAGGAGATCAAGGCGAAGCATCCGTCTGTGGGCGACGTCCGCGGGATGGGCTGCTTCTGGGCCATCGAGCTGGTGAAGAACCGCGAGACGAGGGAGCCGTTGGCACCGTACGGCGGTTCGTCCGATGCGATGAACGCGGTGATGGGTGCGATCAAGGAAGGCGGCGTCCTGCCGTTCGCCAACTTCAACCGCATCCACGTCGTCCCGCCGCTCAACGTGAGCGAGGCGGACGTCCGCACCGCGCTCGACGTCATCGACCGCGCGCTCGATGTGGCGGACGGCTACGTGGAGTGACGTAGGCGAGCATCCACGCGTGGGCTGCTTGGGTCGATCCGGGGCGGGCCCGATCCCGCGGCCCGACCCCTGGGCCCCACGCGAGTGAGTGCAAACTGGTCCAGAGCCCGATGGTTCTGGACCAGTTTGCACTCATTGGATCGCGCGAGATGCTGTGGGGCCCGGGCCGTCACACCTCGTCGCGGAGCACGTTCTTCTGGATCTTGCCGGTCCCGCTGCGGGGGAAGGCGTCGCGCAGGACGATGTCCTTCGGCATCTTGTACCGCGCCAGCTGACCGTCGCAGAACTCCCGCAAATCATCGAGGGTGGGCGGCTCGTCGTCGCTGTGCGGCACGACGACCGCGACGGGGACCTCGCCCCACTTCTCGTCCCTGCGCCCGACGACCGCGACTTCGGCGACCTTCGGGTGCCAGGCCAGCACGTTCTCCAGCTCCGCGCAGTAGATGTTCTCACCACCGGAGATGATCATGTCCTTCACCCGGTCGACGACGTAGAAGTAGCCCTCCTCGTCCTGCTTCACGAGGTCGCCGGAGTGGAACCACCCACCGGCGAATGCGTCCTCCGTCGCCGCTTCGTTGTTCCAGAAGCGATCCATGACGCCGGGGCCGCGGTACACGATCTCCCCCACGTCGCCCTGCGGCACATCGTTCATCTGCCCATCGACCACGCGGACCGACACGTTGCGGTCCGGCAGCCCCACCGACCCCAGCTTGCGCACCGAATCCTCGTGGTTGAGCGACATGCCCGAGGCGGTCGTCTCCGTCTGCCCGAACGCGGCCTGCGACATCGCCTCCGGGAACGTCTCGCGCAGTGCGGTGAGGAGAGCCTCCGTCGCTGGGGCGGCGCCCCAGCTGTAGAAGCGCAGGTCCACATCACGCGGTGCGCGACGCTGCTCATCGATGATCAGCTGCCACTGAGCCGGCACCATGAAGGTGCGGGTCACGTGGTGCTCGGCCATGACATCGAGCAGGTAGCCCGCATCGAACCCGGTCGACGCGGTGATCACGGATGCCGCACCGTTGGCGATGTTCGTCGTCATGACGTTGAACGCCGCGATGTGGAACATCGGTGACGCGACGAGGACGGCGTCTCTGCCCGGCACGTACGCCCAGGAGGCGGACGAGCGCATCGTGGTGCTGAGGAAGTTCGAGTACGTGAGCACCGCACCCTTCGGCCTGCCCGTCGTGCCCGAGGTGTACATGATCGCCTGGTCGTCAGTCTCTGCGCAGACCACCGGGTCGGGGATGGTCGACTCGCCCGTCGACGCGGCGAGCACGGCGAGGTCGACGACCGGTACCGCGTCCCCGCTCTCGGCCAGCGCGTCGCGGACGGTCAGCACCCGGTCCGCATCCGCGATGACGACCGCAGGCTCGCAGTCGCTGATGATGTAGGCGACCTCGCCGGCGGCGAGGCGGAAGTTCACCGGCACGATGATCGCACCCAGGTAGTTGGCCGCGTACACCGCGACGGGGAACTCGGCGGAGTTGCCCGCCACCACAGCCACCCGATCGCCGCGCTCCACTCCGGCGGCGACCAATCGGGCCGCTGCCTGCTGGACGCGCACCAGGAACTCACCGAACGTGATCCGTGTGTCGGCGTCGACCATCGCGGGGCGGTCGGGCAGCTCGTGGGCATGCCGGTACACCCCTGCGATCGGCAGGTGAGTGCGGGAGAGCTCGAACTCGAGATTCACTGATCATCCTCCGTTGCTGTTCCGGGGCGGTGCTGTTCCGCGGCTTCTGTGAAGAGCCGCTCGCCCAGGGGCCTGAAATCGATGCTGCCCGGCTCGTACCACTCATCGAGCTCCGACAGTTCGCCGTCGTCGGTGTAGCCCAGCTCCTCGACGATCCCCGTCCACTTGTCTGCGAGCCCGTGCATCTGGTCCCGGATGTCCTCGGGCAGCTGCCCATCGGCGATGAGGTCGTCGACCAGCTCCTCCTGCTTCGCGACGAGCATGTCCTCCACCTCTGCGTCCATGACGGAGAACTCTCCGCCTGCAGCGCTCGAATCGAGGACCGACTGGTGACCGGCATCCAGCGTCGCCTGGACCACGCCGTGCATATGATCGGCCTCTGCGTCGAAGATGATCTGCTGATATGCGAGTGGGAGCTGCTGGAAGCCGGAGCCTGCCACGTGCATGGCAGTCGCCCCACCCGTCATCCGCTGATCCGAGAAGTGCGAGACGTGCGGAGCGACTTCGAGCAGCCCGGTGGAACCGGCGACCTGCGGCTGGACGAACGTGCAGTCGACGGTGTTCCGCTGAAGTGCTTCATACGTCTCGCCGTACTCCATCGACACGGGGCTCGCCCCGATCGTCTCTGCCAGCGCGGTGTGCGCGGTGCCGGCGATTCTGATCTGGCGTCCCTTCCAGTCATCCGCCAACGTCCCCTCAGCCCCGCAGGCTGTCCAGTAGTCACCGGAGCTCATGAGCGGGGACAGCGGGACGAGTCCCTGATCCTCGATCGACTGGAGGTGCTCATCGCTGTTCCACGCGAGCTCACTCATCATCGCCGCAGAGATCGCTTCACCTGTCAGCGGAGCAGGGGTGGAGTACTGCGTGAGCTTGCTGAACGCATCCACGGTGGGGAACTCGTCCGGGAAGTAGATCGCGGCGTGGTAGGCAATGTCGACCCTGCCGTCATTCAGCGCATCGACGAGTTCATCGTAGGGAGCGATCGCCTGTCCCCAGGTCGTCTCGAGCGTGATCTTCCCGCCGGAGCGCTCCTCGACGTACTCCTTGAACGCGAGCCCGTTGGCGGCCGTGACGGACTCCGCAGAGGACCCACCGGGCTGGTAGCTGAGCGTCACGGGCTCCAGGTCTGCGAGCACAGCATCGACGTCCTCCTGGGACGCTCCGAACGCGAAGCCCTCGCCTGCTCCCTGCGCGGCGTCACCGCTCACTGACCCCGCGCATCCTGACACCAGCCCCAGTACTGCTCCAGCTGACACGAGTGAGACGACAGCTCTGTTCCTCGTCCTCATACCTGAACCACTTCCTTGTGCGTACGCGCTTCCTCGGCGAAGCGCGGGTCCAGGCAAACTTAACAAACAATCGATTCATGCGGCGAGGACATCTCATGCAGTTCGCCGAGCGCACCGATCTCCGTCCTCACGCAGTCCACCGCGAGGAGATCCGACCCTCCTCCCCGCTCGAGGTCCTCCGCCGTCACCTGCACAACGGGCAGACGGATCCCGGAGATCTCCGCCGCAGCAAGGCACCCGGAGACGAGCACGGCGTCCGGTTCGCTCACGACGAGGAGCGCTGGTCCGCGTCCGTTCACGATGAGCTCCGCGAGCACACTCGACCCGGATGACGAGCCCTTCGACGTCGACAGGACCAGCGCCCGCCCGACGATCGATTCCCCGCACGCCGGATGGTGGACGTCCACGATGCGCCCTTCACCGTCGATCCCTCCCCAGAAGGAGACGGGAGGGATCGATAGGGTCCTCCCAGCACCCTTCCCCGGGTGGAGGACACGAGCGGTCAGTGCTGCTGTGCTCCCGCCCACCGGACGGAGCTCTCCGCCCACGTCGTCGTCGACCTCACCGTCCACCGGACACCGCCTGCTCGAGGCACTGCTCCAGTGACGCGAAGACGACCCGCACCCCCAGATTCCCGGGTCCGTAGTGCGCCCACTTCGCGGAGTCCGTCATGACGACCGACCAGTCATCATGCAGCCGCGGCAGGAGATACGTGCACGTATCCGTGACGATGCGGACCCCTGCGTCGCGCAGCGTCGCGTGGTCGTCGGGGTGGTCAGCAGCGAGCGCGTCGGCTGTGAAGCGGCCGGTGTTGACCCACACCGGCAGGCGGGGTTCCCGCCCGTGCGACCGCAGCAGCGCGGCGATCCTCCGCAGCTGCGCGAGCGACGCGTGGGGCGTGCCCAGGCAGACGGCGTCGACGATGGCGTCCGCCTCCGCGTGTGTGAGCTCGTCCTGGGCGCGGGCCACGTCCGCCGGGCCGACGACGGTGACCGGCGTGCGCTCCGGGTCGCATACGGCCTCGAGCTCTGCGCACTCCGGGGTGACGCCCTCGATGTGGAACAGGGCGACGCCGCCGGACGAGGCGGCGGCCGCGCCGAAGGCCTTGAGGTCGTCCTCGGTCGGGCGCATCGCTCCGACACCACTCCCGGCAGTCCCACGGCCGAGGTCCTGGTCGCCGGTCACCGATCCCGGATCTTCCAGCCCGGTGACGACAGGGACCCCCGTCCCGGCGATCTGTCCCGCGAGGTAGCCCAGCAGCGGGTACACGTGCTCCCCGGCGAGCGGCACCGCACTCACGTCGATGATGTGGGTCGCCCGGCGGTTCTCATCACGGTGGAGGCCCGCGTACGGGGCACACCCGCTGATCGCCGCGCAGACGTCGAGGAAGTCGCCATACCTGTCCGTCCGCGCTCCGAGGACCGAGTTCGCGAACACCACGGCATTCGACTCGGCCCACGCGATCTGCGTGCCGAAGCGGGGGCGCTCGGGCAGCTGATAGGGCGCGCACGTCCAGGTCTGCGCCACGCCGAGTCGTCCGTAGAGTCGCATCAGCTCGGTGCCGTCCCGCGTCTCCTCGGGCGAGCGCGCGGGCAGCTCCGGATGCCGCAGGTTCACCGACCCCACGTTCGTCGTGGTCGGCACGCGGCACTGAGCGCCTGCGTCGACGAGGCGCTGGACGAAGTCGATCCCGCTGCGCCCGTGGAACAGGCAGGAGTCGATGTGGACGCTCTCCACCGCGACGAGCCTCGTCGCGCCCTTCACCCGGGCGACCCCGGTGACCATGCGCATGGCCATCGCCTGCGCCTCACCACAGTCGCCGCTCAGCTGCGCCTCCTGCTCCGCCGTGAGGCGCAGCGGTGGGGACGGCTCCATCGGGAGTCTCATGTGAGGAAGTAGCGCAGGTTGTCGTCGACCAGGTCCACCGCGGCCTCCGCGTCGCCCGCCTCCACGAAGCCGACGAGGGTGCACAGCTGCGCCGCGCTCTCGCGATCGGCCTCCTGCGGCTTCTCCTCGTCGTGGGCGACACGGCTCTGATCCCGCAGGCGCAGTCCGATCTCCGCTGCCCGCTCTCCCAGCCCCCTGCTCAGCACGAGGAAGTGGAACCTGCGGTCCGCAGCGAAGAAGGACTTCCGGTCTGCGGCCCCGGCCGCGGCCAGCGCATCCTCCGCAGCAGTGCGGAGATCTCTCAGGGTGCCCGGGTCACGGCTCTCGCACAGGGACCGCACCGCCGGCTCGGCAAGGAGCAGCCGCAGTTGGAGGATCTCGTCGAGGTCCGCATGCGTGACGGGTACGAGCCGGTACCCGCGGTTCGGCACAGCCTCGACCGTGCCGTCCGATACGAGCGACATCATCGCCTCACGCACAGGACTCAGTGACATGCCCAGGGTCTTCGCGAGTCCCGCAGCGGAGAAGATCCGATCCTCCCCCAGGTCACCGACCGCGATGGCGGTGCGGATCTCATCGAGTGCGGTCTCTCGCAGCGACATCGTCAGCGCCCCTCGGGTCTTGTGCGAATGTGGTCTCGGTCACTACAGTACATGTACTCGGTAATCGATTACCGAGCACCAGGATCGCAACGAAGCGATTCGACACCGCGATGCGCTGGAGGTCCCCCTCATGTCATCCCACGTCTCGGACCCGCTGCTCACACCGTTCTCCATCGGCTCCGTCCGACTGCGGAACCGGGTCGTCTCGACCTCCCACGAACCCGCCTACACGGACAACGGCATGCCCGCAGACCGCTACCGCCGCTACCACGCGGAGAAGGCTCGGGGCGGTGTAGGCCTCACGATGATCGGCGGCTCCGCGATCGTGTCCCGTGACTCCCCCGCCGCGTTCGGCAACATCGACCTCAGCACGGACGACGTCGTCCCGTGGTTGCGGAAGCTCACCGACGAGGTACATGACCTCGGCACCAAGGTCATGATCCAGGTGACCCATCTGGGCGCCCGGTCCTCGAACTTCACCGGCGACTGGCTGCCTCTCGTATCTGCGAGCCGGTATCGCGAGCCCGCCCACCGCGCCTTCGCGAAGGAGGCCGAGGACTGGGACATCGACCGCATCATCGCCGACTACGCGGAGGCGGCGCGGCGGGTGGCCGACGGCGGCCTGGACGGCCTCGAACTGCAGCACTGGGGCCACCTCATGGACTCCTTCGTCTCCCCGTGGCTCAACCACCGCGAAGACGAGTACGGCGGACCGCTCGAGAACCGCCTGCGCTTCCCCCTGCGCCTCCTCGACGCGGTGCGAGCCGCGGTGCCGGACGACTTCGTCGTGGGCGTGCGGATGAGCATGGACCAGCTGCGAGAGGACGGGCTGGACAGCGACGACGCGATCGCGATCCTCCAGCGCTACATCGAGCACGGCGTCGAGTTCGTCTCCATCACCGGCGGGCGCATCGAGAGCGACCGCGCCCTCGCGGAGTCGATCCCCGGCATGGGCACCCCCTCGGCTCCCTTCCTCGAACTCTGCCGCACGGTGCGAGCTGCGGTGTCCATCCCGGTCCTCCACGCCACCCGCATCGCGGACGTCCCCACGGCGCGCCACGCGGTGGACGACGGGTGCGTCGACCTCATCGGCATGACCCGCGCGCAGATCGCGGATCCGTACCTCGTGGAGAAGATGGCTGCCGGGGAGGAGGACGACATCCGCCCCTGCGTGGGAGCGAACGCCTGCCTCGACGCGATCTACGTGTCCGGCTCCGCCCACTGCATCCACAATCCCGCGACTGGGAGGGAGGAGACGCTGCCGCAGCGGATCCGCACCCTGGGACTCGCACGGCGCTCGCGGCGCGTCGTCATCGTCGGAGCCGGCCCCGCCGGGCTCGAGGCCGCCCGGGTGTGCGCGATGCGCGGGCATGACGTCACGCTGCTGGAGGCCTCCGATCGCCACGGCGGTCAGGTCGCGATCGCCGCCCGGTCGGAGCGTCGGAGGGACCTCATCGGGATCGTCGACTGGCGCCTGCAGCAGGTGCGCAAGAACGGTGCGGACGTGCGGTTCAACGTGCTCGCGGACGAGGACACCGTCATGGAGCTGGAACCGGACGTGGTCATCGTCGCGACCGGCGGCGTGCCGAACACAGAGATCTGCGAGGGAGAGGAGCACGTGCTCGATGTCTGGGACGTCATGACGTCCCCGGTCGTCGCCGGTCAGCGGGTGCTCGTCTACGACGACAACGGCTCCTACCCGGCCCTCGACGCGGTCGAACGGCTGGCACGCGGCGGCGCCGAGGTCGTCTACGCATCGCCGGAGCGCACCATCGCGGTGGAGGTCGGGGCGATGAACTCTCCCGCGTACCTGCGCTTGATGGCCGAGCGCGGTGTGCAGTCACGCCTGACGGAACGACTCATCGCGGTCGAGGAGACCGACGACGGGCTTCGCGCCTACCTGAGGAATGAGTACTCGGACACGGACACCACGGCCGACGTCGACGCGGTGGTGGTCGACAACGGCACCCTCCCCAACGACGAGCTCTACCTGGCGCTGCGCGCCGGATCGCTCAACGGCGGAGCGGTGGACTACGACGCGTTCGTCGATCCGCTGGGCACGCTGCGGGCGCAGACGCTGACCGCTTCACCCCACGCCGCCGAGGTCCGGGAGCCGGTCCTCGCAGGTGCCGGTGTCCGCGAGGGTGCGGGCTCCGAGGCCGCACCGACGCTGCTGGGCACCGGCTCATCGGTCACCGAGACCCCCGGCGCCGAGGCCCCGGCCGCCTCGCATACCGCTGCTGGCCTCGTGCGTCCAGGCACCGCCCCAGACGCGGCGGGATACGAACTGTTCCGAATCGGGGATGCGACGAGCAGCCGCAACGTCCACGCGGCGATCCTCGACGCGCTGCGCCTGTCGCTGCTGGTGTAGGCCGGGACTGCACAGTGCTGACCTCCAGAAGCACCGCGGCCTCGGTCACAGCGGAGCGCTCGCCAACAGCGCGCTCGTCGATTCACCTGACGCAGCGCCCGCTGCGAACCTCGCGGTCAACTCCACACCGCGATGCCCATCAACGCATTCCGAATCTGGTCACTGCTGCCGGTCAGATCGACCGTCTTCACGCGGATGGCGTGGTCACCCACAGAGGCGGCCATGTCGACGGGCTCCTCCACCTGCGGGTACAACAAGACACCGGTCAGCTTCTCCGCTGGAAGCCGCCCCAGGGTGGTGAGGTAGGTCTGCAGCTGGAAGAGATGCTCACGGCGGAAGGCCCGAGTTCCGAACTGCGCGTGGATGGAGATCGGTGACGTGAACTTCGTCTCGACGACGATCCGGTGGCCCGGACGCCTCAGTACCACGTCAGTCTCCATCGAGGGCATGAGTCTGTCCATCCCCGGGCTGGCTACTTGCAGCGGCCATCGGTGCTGTTCCTGAGATTGCTGCACCTGCCACGGTTCTTGCAGGACCGTGTGGAAGAAGCCCCGAACCGCGGACTCATACAGCGTCCGCCATCGGGCGATGTCGCGTCGTGGCGTGACGGCTCGCTCGGGTCCGCCCGCCTCCGTCAGAAGGCTCATCCGGAGGAGTAGGCGCGCAGCGCTGACGCAGCGCCGTTCGGTCTCGTCATTCCGCCCCAGGACCAAGGTCGCCGCTTCCACCGCGGATACCTCCCGGTGGCCGACACCCGACCAGTGGAAAGTCCGCCGCGCGGCCGCAGCACGCTTCCGCACGGAGGGATCCGTACTGCCTCGCTCTGCGGCTTTCAGCCCTGACGCCACGAACCGGTTGATCAGATGATCAACCGACAGATCCTCATAACGGCACGACACCCTCCCACGGGCCAGCAGATTGCGTTCGGACGTCCGAAGATGATCGATACGACCGCGGACCCGGGTGAGGTCATCGCGGTGTGCCAGGTGACGTCGAGACAGCGGTCGATGCAAGCGGTGCTCAGCGGCGTTCACCAACACCTCCGCAACCAGGTCCAGCAAGTCGTCCGGCGAGTCCTCCAGCCCCGCTCTGCGGATATCGGACTCATCGGCGAACAGCTCAGAAGCGTAGAGCATGAGCAGCCAGAGATTCCGAACGGGTATCGACGTCTTCCCACTGAACAGCATCCCATCTGTCTCCGGCTCATCGCCTACAGCCCCGGCAGTCACGAAGTCACTCTGCTGCTTCGATGGCTGCCACCAGGCCGCCGACGAGCGTCTTGACGCGCTCGGGCTGGTCGAACCAGTACTCGGAGAGGAGCGGCTCAATCTCTTGGACCACCACAGTCCGCGCCCAGAGTGCGAAGGGGATGTTGCGGTCGTTCTTCGCCGGTGTGAAGAAGCTGTGCCCGATGCGATACTGCTCTCCCAGTCCCGGCGCCTGGGCGATCGCTTGGTTCAACACCTGAACCGCGGCGCCGAGTCGCTCGACATCCGCTCGATTGGCGTCAGAGACTCGCTCAGTCACCCACGTGGACCACGAGAGGTTGTACTCAGGGCTGAGGTCGGCGAACCCAAAACGACGACGAAGGGCGAAGTCAACCATCGCGAGCGACCGGTCGGCCAGGTTCATCGTGCCGATGAGGAACAGGTTGGCGGGCAGATGGAACGGATCCTCACCCTCACGTCGGTATGCGAGGTGCATGCCGTGGTCGGCCGATCGCTTATCCGCTTCCAGAAGAGTGAGCATCTCCCCGAAGATCTGGGCAAGGTTGCCGCGATTGATCTCCTCGATCACCAGAACGTGTTCTTGATCAGGTGTTGCGGCGGCACGCTCAGCGATCTGCAGCAGAGTCCCATCCACCAGAGACAAGCGCCCGTCCCCGGAGGGGCGCCAACCACGCACGAAATCCTCGTAGGAAACCGTCGGGTGGAATTGCACGGCCGTAATCAGAGTCTGATCGTTCCGTCCGATGAGAGCCCGCGCCAATCGTTTCGCCAACCAGGTCTTCCCGGTGCCGGGCGGCCCTTGAAGAATGAGATTCTTCTTCTGGCGCAGGGTCTGCAACTGCTGTGCCAGAACCTCCTCTCCGAGGAAGCACCCATCCTCGATGATGGACTCGACCGTGTAGACGGGCTGAGCAGCGCTCTCAGCGTGCCCGTCGCGTTCAGCACCACCACCGCACTCTTCACCCTCGGCACCCCCGTCATCGTCGGTGGACGTCGCGCCGTCGCCGAATCGGTCGGTCCAGTAGGGCATGTTCCGCAGGCTGTCGATATCCTGCTCGGCACCGCCGAAAGCGAACTCCACGAGATTCTCGGCTCGCTCCGAATCCGGGACGAGGCGCCAGATCGTGCCCTGGTAGGTGTAGAGAAACCACTCTCGAGGTTCGGCGGTCAAGTCCTGATCCCACGACACATCGACAGCGATACCGGTTCCCGGATTGCCCGTGATGGTGCCCGTCGCCTTGATCGCCATCACGGATACCGGGTGGCCGTTGGTCCTGAAGGGAACGCCAGCCTGCCGCCTGCGCACGTAGACCGCTTTGATCGCGATCCTGTCGCCGGCACGCATCTCCCTCACCTGGTTCTTCAACTTCTCAGTCGAGTCAGGGTGGAGCTCCCACGTGCCCCGCGCGATGAAGTCGGCAGAGTGATCTCGTATGGCTTCGGCCTCAGGATCATCGAACGTCGCTCCGACGAACCAGAATCCCCGCTCTGCATAGAGAAGAGCGCCATCGACCTCGTCTTCTTCAGTGACGGTCTCACCCGACGATTCACGGTTCGGCACATACTCCCGATATGCGGGGATCTCGGTCAGATCAGCGACCGACAGTGCATTCATGTGCTCGGCAAGCAGCCGCCGCCCCACTTCGGTGATCTGAGCGACGCCATAACCTCCTTCGACAGCTGTCGCCCGACGCAGGTGATGGACAGCGAGGTTCGCCCGAACATCCACACGGCGCTGGCCCGACTTCTCGTGCGTGTAGACGCGCTGCTTCGCGGTCAAACCCATTGCGTCGAAGACGGCTTCACGCAGGTCCCGGCTTGCCCACTGATGTCCGTCTGACAGCACCCTCAGGGTCGGCAGGAGGTAGTCCTCGTACCGCGGCTCGTAGCCCTCGAAGAAATCAGACGACATCATGGTCCTTTCGCACACCCCGCCACGGCAATGAGCTCCGTTGCCGGATACTCGAGAACCGGCCGAAAACGACCGGACCTGAGCTCGACTCCGATGCGAGCCCAGTTCACCCTATCCGGGTGCCGCACGACGTGTTCTTCTCCAGAGGACGAGACCTCGGTCGACGAGATCGGCACCTCGTGGGAGGAGTGGGGACGGCAGGAATGACGCTGCCGCGTGCGATCCTCACAACTCCGGGTCGGGATCTGCATCCCTGAACGGGTATCGCGATTGAGCACCCTCACACGTCCAGCAGCCCGCGCACGTCGTCGGCCGTCAGCGCCCGGGAGAACGCACCTTTCCGGAAACCGTCGCCGTCGTCCCACAGCGCATCCGTCAGTGCGGTCTTGCGCTGCTGGAGGTCGACCACCTTCTCCTCGATCGTGCCGGCAGCGACCATGCGGTAGACCATGACGGAGGAGTCCTGGCCGATCCGGTGCACGCGGTCGATCGCCTGCTCCTCCGCTGCGGGGTTCCACCACGGATCCATGAGGAAGACGTAGTCAGCCTCCGTGAGGGTGACGCCGAAGCCGCCTGCCTTGAGGCTCAGCAGGAACACCCCCGCCTCTCCCTCCCGGAAGCCCCGGATCACGTCGTCACGCCGCCTAGTCGTCCCGTCCAGACGGGAATATGCGACCCCGCGCTCCGTGAGCTCCTCCCCGATCCGGTCGAGGAACGACGTGAACTGGCTGAACACCAGCACGCGATGCCGCTCCCCGAGCACGCGCTCCAGGTCCTCCATCAGCGCGTGCAGCTTCGAGGACATGATGCCCGCGTACTGGCCGTCATCCACGATCGACGGGTCCAGCGCGAGCATGCGCAGCAGCGTGAGCGAGCGGAAGACGATGAAGCGGCCGCGGTCCATGCCCGGTTCGCGCACGTCGTCCAGCAGCCCCAGGACCTTCTTGCGCTCCCGCTGGAGCACCGCGTCGTACACCTTCCGATGCTCCGGCAGCAGGTCGACGGTGCGCACCTGCTCCTGCTTGGGCGGCAGCTCCTCGACCACCTGCTCCTTCGTGCGGCGCAGCACGAACGGGCGGATCCTGCGCTTGACCAGCGCGAGCCTGTGCGGTGCCGTGCCGTTCCCGATCGGCTTCGTGAACTTCTCCCGGAACGCGACGGGCGACGGGAAGAGGCCCGGTGCCGTGAGCGACAGCAGCGCCCACAGGTCGTCGAGCGAGTTCTCCACGGGCGTGCCGGTGATCGCCAGGCGGAAGGGTGCGCGCACGCGGGCGAGCGCGTCATAGGCCTGGGTCGAGCGGTTCTTCGCGAACTGCGCCTCGTCGATGATGAGCCCGGCCCAGGGCAGGGCGGCGTAGTCGTCGGCGTCCAGGCGCAGGCGCGCGTACGAGGTGACGACGACGTCGGCGCCCCTCGCCTCGTCCGCGAGCGTCGTCCTCCGCGCCGCGCGGGTCGCCTCGATCACCCGGACGTCCAGCCCGGGAGCGAACCGGGCCGCCTCCCCCTGCCACACGCCCACGACCGAGGCGGGAGCCACGACGAGGAACGGTTCGGCGGCCTCAGCAGCGGCCTCGGACGCCGCCTCGCGCGCCCGCACGATGAGGGCGAGCGCCTGGATCGTCTTGCCGAGGCCCATGTCGTCGGCGAGGATGCCGCCCAGTCCGTGGTCGTACAGGAAGCTCAGCCAGGCGTACCCCTCCCGCTGGTATCCGCGCAGGTGGGCGTCCAGGCCCGCCGGCGGATCCGGCTGCGGGATCTCCTCGAGGTCGCGCAGTGCGCCCACCGTCCGCTGCCAGGCGATGGCCTCAGCGGACGAATCCGCCGCGTCGACGAAGTCCTCCCACAGACTCACCTGGAAGCGGGAGATCTTCGGGGCACGGGGGTCCCACTCCCCCAGTTCCTCGGCGCGGGCGATGAGCTCCTTGAGCCGATCGAAGGCTGGGTGGTCGAGCGCGAGGAAGGATCTGTCCGGCAGCAGGATCTTCTTCCTCCCCTGGGCCAGGGCCCGGAAGAGCGTGGCGAACGGGATCGTGCGCCCGGCGACCGTCACCTCGAAGCCCAGATCGAACCAGTCCCGTGACTCCGTCTCCTCGCTGGTCACGCGGACGGTGGGAGGCTCCGTCAGCTCGCGGTAGTCCGGCCGGGCGCCGCTCACCTCGACGCGGACGCAGTCCAGCTCCTCGAGGCGCGGCAGCACGCGGACGGTGAAGGCGGCGGTGTCCACACCCCGCAGGTCCTCCCGCTCCGCAGTGCCGGCCCCGGGCCAGAGCGCGGCCGCACGGTCGCGGACCTCGGCCTCGGCGGAGGTGTCCCGGCCTCCCCCGGTGCCGGGGGCGATCGGGTACTCCCGGCGGGGGCCGGAGTAGGACCAGGACCAGTGGAGCTCGGCGTCGTCCCCCTCACCGAAGACCACGAGCAGCGCGAGTCGCGGCGGTTGCGCCTCGGGCAGCGCGACCGTCTCATCGGTGCTGGTGACAGGTGCGATCGAGCGGAGGACCGGGAAGAACTCACGCGTGAATTCCTCCGCGTCCCCGGCGTCCACGACCAGGGGTTCGTGCCGACGCATGAGGTCGACCTCGTGCGCGGGGATGGGTCGCTCGACGGGGGCGAGCACCATCTCCAGGTCCGCGCCCGGATGCGTGAGGTCCCCGTGCAGGCCCGCGAAGCCGTGGGTGCCCACCAGGCTGAAGGCGCTGACGGGCCGGCCGTCGATCGCCAGTTCCGGTTCGACGTGGATCCGATCGCGGGCGTCACGGCGGAGGTCGAACCGCTTGACCGCTGAGTCTCCCCGGGTAACGCGGGTGACGAGCCCTCCTCCCACGAGCGCGACCCCGGCGGAGGTGAGGCGATCGAGCAGCGTCCACAGGAGCGGACTGGGGTAGCGGTCCAGCCGGAGCACGCCGGCGTCGCCCGGGTTCAGGTTGCGGTCGTCGCGGGAGAGCCTGTTGATCTGGTCGAGGAGCGCGCGCACGGGGGCGTCGGAGCCGCGGCCGTGCTGGGCGAAGGACCGCCACGTGAGGCCTCCGCGGCGGAAGGTCCCGGGCCGTGCACCCTCCTCGAGCGGCCGGACACCGACGAACCACGGGTCGCCGGCCTCGAGCCGGGCTCGGTCGAGCGCTTCCAGGGTGGAGGAGTAGAACCATCCGCGCGCGTCGTCGGCGAAGAGCTCGAACGACAGGGCATAGCGGGTGACCGGCTCATCATGGGTCGCAGCGCGGTTGAGGGGCGCCAGCAGGCGCTTCCATTCGGGTTCGCGCATCAGGTCGCCGACCGCACCCGCTCCACCAGGCGCTCCAGCGCCGCGCCGACGATGACAGGGTCCTCCAGCGGCGGGGTGTGGCCGACGGACTGGTCCACGACGACACGCGCTGCGGGGAACACGTCCCGCCACGCCGCCGCGTCGTCCGGGGAGCGCTTGGGGTCGAGGCCGCCGTGCAGCACCTCGACCGGCAGGCGCGGGAGGGTGCCGCGCGTGCGGAGGTCGGTCGCCGCCTGGTCGGCCAGGACCTCGACCGCGGGTGCTCCACCCACACGACGGGCGTAGGCGACCATCGCGTCGATCCACTCCTCCGGGCTGCCGTGGGGAACATTGCGCCGCGCATGACGGATGAGCACCTCGTCGTCCACCGGGTCCGCGAGCTCGTCGAGCATCTCCGCGACCGTCGCGTGTCCCCGCATATCGGGTCCCGAATCGATGAGGACGAGCCCCTTCACCTGGTCCGGGAATGCGAAGGCCGCAGTCGCTGCGATCGCTCCGCCCGTCGAGTGTCCGACCAGCACGCACGGGGCACCCTCAGCCAGCCCCACCGCGTGCGCCGCAGCGTTCAGGAGCGTGCACGGCTGCGCGTTCTCCATCCACGCCGCACCGACCGCACTGCTCCCCAGCGGCACGGGCACATCCGCGAATACATCCGGGCTCACATGGGTGCCGGGGATGAAGACGGTGGTGAGATCCTCTGCGGTCACGGTTCGATCAGGATCCCGTCCTCGTCCGCCCACAGAGTGTTCCCGGGCGTGAATGTCACGCCGCCGAACTCGACGGGCACGTCCTGCTCACCGACCCCGGCCTTCGCGGACTTCCGAGGGTTGGATCCGAGCGCCTTGATCCCCAGGTCGAGCTCCCGCAGTGCCGCACGGTCTCGGACGGCGCCGTGGATGACGACGCCAGCCCAGCCGTTCTCCACCGCCGAGGCCGCGATCAGGTCTCCCATGAGAGCGGACTCGAGTGATCCCCGGCCGTCGATGACGAGCACCGCGCCCTCGCCCGGTGTCGCGAGCAGGTTCTTCACGAGTGCGTTGTCGCGGAAGCACCGGATGGTCCGGATGGGGCCCGCGAAGGCCCGTCGTCCGCCCAGATCCTGGAACTGCTGGGCGCACGAATCGAGCGCATCGCCCCGTTCGTCGTAGAGGTCTGCCGTGATGACTTCCTGCACGTTCTCCATCCCGCCAGGGTACCGAGCCGCCGCAAGAGCACGTGACCCCGATCATCGTCCCCATGGCACGATGGGTGGGGAATACGAAGGCGCTCCACGAGGTTCTCAGTTGAGATTTGAATTACGTGGTTGACGAGAATGCGGTTGACGGACGAGCCCTACGCCCCAGGAGGTTGCCGTGAGCAACGTCGAAGCCCACCCGGCCGAGGTCCTCTGCCGGAGCGAGGGGCTGCCGGGCCCTGACTCCGCGTGCGCCGACGGTGCCCCCGTCGAGCTCATCACCTCGCGCGATGTCCCCCTGGGAGGTCCGCGAGCCATGCTGGTGCGCAGGACGCTGCCCCAGCGGCAGCGCTCCCTGATCGGCGCATGGTGCTTCGTCGACCACTTCGGGCCCAGCGATGTCCGCGACACGGGGGGCATGGACGTCGCCCCGCACCCCCACACGGGGCTGCAGACGGTCAGCTGGCTGTTCGAGGGCGCGGTCGCGCACATCGACTCCGGCGGCGGCGTCGGCACCGTGGTGCCCGGGGAGATCAACCTCATGACCGCCGGCACCGGCATCTGCCATTCCGAGACGTCGACTGAGGGGACGACGACTCTCCACGGCGTGCAGCTGTGGCTCGCGCTGCCGGACGCCGTACGGAACTCGCTGGGCCGCGCGTTCGAGCACTTCGAACCGCAGCCGGTGACGTTCGACGGCGGATCCGCACTCGTCTTCATCGGTTCGCTGCTGGGTGCGGAGTCGCCGGTCAGCGTGTACTCGCCGCTGGTCGGGGCGGAGCTCCGCCTGGAGCCGGGCGCGGTCGTCGACCTGCCGGTCGATCCTCGGTTCGAGCACGGCCTGCTCGTGGATTCCGGCGACGTCACGCTGGAGGGCGTCGAACTCACGCCCGGCACCCTGGGCTACACCGGGATCGGCAGCGAGCGCCTGCGCATCGCGCACACGGGCGGGGGTGCAGAGGCCGCCCCCGCACGGCTCATCCTCATCGGCGGTGAGCCGTTCGAGGAGGAGATCGTCATGTGGTGGAACTTCATCGGCCGCGACTCGGATGAGATCGCGCAGTACCGCGAGCAGTGGCAGGCAGAGGATGACCGATTCGGACGGGTCGAGGGCTATGTGGGCCACGGCGGGCCCGGCCGCGATCCGGACGGCCGCTCCCGCCTGCCGGCCCCCACACTTCCGAACGTCCGCATGCGCGCGCGGAAGAACCCGCCGCCGCACGTCCAGTCGACCGACTGACAGCGGGCAGTGGGGTTCGAGGACCCCACCCGCAGATCTCATAGGAACAGCCCGATAAGGAGCGGATCATGACCGACCAGCAGCTCACGGACAAGACCGGCGCAGCCGTCACGGTGACATTCGAGAAAGACCGGAACGCGTACGCGATCACCCTCGACACCGGCGAGGTGGCGGGGCGGGCATTCTTCACCCCGGCCTCGGCGACGGAGGGTTCCGGCGGAGCCGAGGAGTGGATCTTCTTCCACACGGAGGTCGACGAGTCGTTCGGAGGCCGTGGGCTGGGCGGGATCCTCGTCGGCCAGGCGATGGCCGATGTCGCGGCGCGCAGCGTGACCGTCGTGCCGCTGTGCCCCTTCGTGAAGGGGTGGCTCGAGAAGAATGAGGACGCATACGCCTCGCAGGGCGGGACGATGCGCAAGGCCCGGCCAGCGGATGTCGACGCGGCGAACGCCGCCGCGAAGGGAGCCTGAACGTGACGACGACGCAGGATGCGGCAGTGAACAACGCCGCCGATCCAAAGACGAACGCTGACGCAGCGGCCCCGAAGCGCCGGCCGTTCATCGACAAGGAGCATCCGACCGTCCAGAAGGCACTGGTGAAGGCGTCGACGGCCTCGCGCACCGCCTCGCACGGAGTGGGGTTGGGCGACGACACGATCGAGCTCATCAACATGCGGGTGTCCCAGATCAACGGGTGCCTCACGTGCCTGAGCCTCCACGCCCCCCGCGCACGCGAAGCCGGCGTGACACAGCAGCAGCTGGACGTGCTGCCCGCCTGGCGCGACGCGATGACCGTGTATTCGGGTGTGCAGCGTGCGGCGCTCTTGATCTCGGAGTCCCTCACGGTCATCGACACGAGCCAGGACCGCGATGCGATCGTCGCGCAGGCGGCCCAGCATCTCTCGACGGAGCAGATCGCTGCAGTGGAGTGGACCGCGGTCATGATCAACGCGTTCAATCGCGTCTCGATCGCGAGCGGTCACCCGGCACTCTCCGCGACGGGCTGAGGCGCGGGGCGTCTCTCCAGCAGCACGGGTGCGGCGGCTCCTGACGTATTCGCAGTTCACAGATAGGGTGAGGAATACGGACCAGCAGCAACGTCGCTGACAGGAGCCGTCGAAGGAGAGTCGATTGACTGCAATTCGAACCGATGCGCGCTCAGCGAGCGGCACCCCGACCGAGGCAGAGATCCGGACGAATTCCGCCTCCGCGACAACGCATGTCGATGTGCTCATCATCGGTGCCGGCGTCTCCGGCATCGGCGCAGCCCACCACCTGCGGGAGAACTTCCCGCACCGCAGTTTCACCATCCTCGAGACCCAGGAATCGTTCGGCGGCACCTGGCTCACCCACCAATATCCCGGCACCCGATCGGACAGCGACCTCTTCACCTATGGGTATCGGCACAAGCCCTGGGCCGGCCCCTCGATCGCTCGCGCGGAACCGATCCGCGAGTACCTGCAGGAAGTCATCGCCGAAGACGACCTTGCCGATCACATCCGGTACGGTCACCGCGTCCTCGACGTGACGTGGGACTCCGCCGACGGCCAATGGACGGCCACGGTCGCTCGTGAGACAGACCGAGCTGACGGTGGAGACAGCACCATCCGATACAGCGCGTCCTTCCTATGGATGTGCAACGGCTACTACGACCATGAGTCCCCCTACCGCCCGGAGTGGACCGGCGAAGAGGACTTCCAGGGAACGATCGTCCATCCGCAGCACTGGCCGACCGATCTCGATTACACAGACAAGCGCATCGTCATCATCGGGTCAGGCTCCACGGCAACGACCGTGGCGCCCGTGCTCGCGCAGGACGCCGCACACGTCACGATGCTGCAGCGCTCCCCGTCCTACTACTTCATCGCACCGACGGTCCACGACCTGTCCGCTGCACTGGAACCGCTGGATCTTCCCGAAGAGTGGACCCACGAGATCCTGCGTCGTCAGTACATCAAGCAGACCGACGAGATCGTCACGCTCTCACGCGAGCAGCCGGACGCCGCACGGGAGTTCCTCCTCGACGGCATCCGCGCCGCGGTCCCCGAGGACGTCGATTTCGAGAAGCACTTCCTCCCCGACTATCGCCCCTGGCAGGAGCGGCTCGTCGCGATCCCCGACGGCGACTTCTTCACGCAGATGCAGGCGGGGAAGCTGACCGTCGAGACTGACACGATCGAGCGATTCACCGAGCGCGGAGTGCTGCTCGCATCCGGCGAGGAGCTTGATGCCGACATCGTGGTCACTGCCACGGGCATGACCATGACCTCGTTCGCCAACATCCCCTTCACAGTCGATGGGGAGCCCGTGGACTTCACCGATCGCATCACGTGGCGCGGAATGATGATCACGGGCATCCCGAACATGGCCTTCGCGCTCGGGTACTTCCGGTACAGCTGGACTCTGCGCATCGACATCGTCAACGACCTGCTGGCTCGCATCCTCACACACATGGAGGCCACCGGCGCCACCACTGTGACGCCCGCGCTGCGAGCAGAGGACGACGGAATGGAGAGGCGGCCCTGGGTCGACCCGGACAACGTGTCCGCCGGATACATGGTCCGTGCACTCGATCGGCTCTACCGTCAGGGCGACCGCGCCCCCTGGCAGCAGATGCTGGAGTACGACCACGAACGTGAGGTCTTCCCCACCGTCGACATCACCGACGGACTCTCCTACAGCTGAACATCGGGTCGCACCGTCCCGAGGGACACATGGTCGGTTCCTGCGACTCCCTCGCGCCACACCACTCACCGTCGAGTCCAGTCACACCTCAGAGGAGCAGCCATGCCACACATCCCCGTCCGCACCGGAATCACTATGAACTACGAGATCACCGGCAGCGGTGAACCCCTCCTGCTCATCATGGGCACTACCGGTTCGATCCCTCTGTGGGGCGGTTTCCGCACTGGTCTGGAGGCGAAGCACCAGGTCATCGCCTTCGACAACCGCGGTCTTGGTGGCAGCGAGCGGGGCGAAGGCGCCCTCTCCGTCGCGTCCATGGCCGAGGACGCATCAGCTCTGCTCGAAGCCCTGGAGATCCCCCGCGCGCATGTCCTCGGATGGTCTCTGGGCTCGGCGATCGCGCAGGAACTCGCCCTGGCCCATCCGGATCAGGTCGCCTCAGCAGTCATGTATGCGACATGGGCAGGATGCGACGGATACCAGCGCTCCCTGCTCAGCGCACTGCGACTTCCCTACGTGCATCGTGATTTCGAGAACGCCATGGCCGCCACCGGCCTCGCCTACTCTCCGGAGATGCTCGACCGACCGGATCTGGCGGAGCTCATGGCGCCGTCCATCCCGGCGCTGCCGCAGACGGAGGAGCAGATGCAGGTGACCGTCGAGCAGTGGGACGCGGATCTCGCGTTCGATTCGCTCGATCGGATTCCCGCCATCACGGCCCCGACGCTCGTCGTGGTGGGAGAACAGGATCTGCTCACCCCGCCACGACAGGCGAAGAAGGTCGCTGATGCCATCCCCGGTGCGCGCTTCGAACTCGTGACCGGCCCGGGCTCCAGTCACGCTCTGCACGTCGAGAGACCCGACGAGCTGCTGACGATCGCAACGGAGTTCCTGGACGGACAGCGGATCTGAACCTGCTCGTCGATCGTCTCCGCAGCCCTGCCCCAGCCCCTCACCCCTCGGAGAACAGCGACTGCTCCACCGCGTCGGAGATGTGCCCGGAGCCCACGAGCCCCAATCCGCCGTCCACGATGTACTGGGAGCCGGTGACATAAGCACTCAGCGGGCCGGACAGCACCGCGGCCATCGCGCCGATCTCCTCGGTCTCCGCGTAGCGTCCCAGCGGCACGGCCCGCTTCCACATGTCATCGCCTGTCGGGCCCGCCAGCCGGGCCATCCCCTCAGTCCCGGCGACCGGGCCGGGCACCAGCGAGTTCGAGCGGATGCCGTGCTCGCCCCATTCGACGGCCAGGTCCTTCATGAGCATCTCGATGCCGGCCTTGGCCGCTCCCACGTGGGCCTGGTACTTCGTCGCCTTGAACGCCTGGCTGGCGGAGATGAACAGGATCGAGCCGCGCGTCCTCTGCAGGGACGGGAAGGTGGCCCGGGCCGCGTGGTATGCGCCCATGAGGTCGATGTCGATGACGGTGCGGAAGGCATTGGAGCTCATCTCCTCCGCCTTCGCGAAGAAGTTCCCTGCTGCTCCGGCGACAGTGATGCTGATGTCGCCCAGCTCGGAGACCGCGTGATCGACCGACGCTTGCAGAGCCTCGGGATCGCGCACGTCCGCAGCTTTGTAGGCGACCTTCGCGCCCATCCCGCGCAGCTCCTCGGCGGCCGTCGCCAGCCGCTCCTCGGTGCGGCCGCAGATCGCGATCGAGGCGCCGCAGCGCGCGAAGGCCCGGGCGATGCCCAGGTTGATTCCCGACCCGCCGCCGGTGATGAACGCGACGTGCCCCTCGAGCATCGTGGGAGACAGGTGTCCGATCGGGTCGTGCGCCGATGCCGCTGCTGGTGTCTCTGTCGCTGATGCCGCCGATACTGCCGATGCCGCTGCTGGTGTGCCGGTCATGGTCGTCCTTCTGCAGTGTCCGTCAGGTGCGGCCTTCGCCCTCCGGCCACGTCGCCGGTCAGCGCGGTGCTGTGAGCCTCATCGCTCCACGCGGCTTCGCGCGGCGTCGGTGAGTGCACCCAGCACCACGGTGCGCACCTGCTGCTCCACATACTGGTCGACGGAGAGCCCCTGCGCATGGAAGTACCAGTGTTTGAGAGCCCAAGTGTGCGCGAGCACCAGGAGGTCGTAGGCGAAGAGCTCCGGCGGAACGTCGCGCAGGTCGCCGGCATCAGCCGCACCGCGCACCGCGTCGACCAGCGGCCCCAGCGTCTCGAGTTCCTGCCCCTGGATGTCTGCGAGTCCCTCACGGCTCAGCGACCGCGATTCCCGGTATGTCAGCACGACCGCATGGCGGTGGTCGTCGACGGCGCGGCAGAACTCGGCGAACGCCTCGGTCACACGGTCGACCGGATCGTCGATCCCCTCGATGGCCTGCGGCACGCGATCGCGGAAGGCTCCCAGCACCCGGGTGATGGCCGCGAGCAGGATCTGCTCCTTGTCGGAGAAGTACTTGTAGAGGAGCCCCACGCTCACACCCGCGGACTTCGCGATCGCCTGCATCGAGACGGCGTTGGACCCCTTCTCCTGCATGAGTGCGATCGCCGCGTCCACGATCTGGCGTGCACGCAGCTCCGCTCGCGCGCCCTGCACGGCGGCGGTCACGTCGTTCCCATCGATGCTCACGACCGTGAGGCTACCTCGTCGCGGAGCTTGAACTTCTGGATCTTCCCGCTGGGGGTCCGTGGGAAGTCCTCCACGACGCGCAGCTCCTCCGGCCAGTACTGCTTCGCGACGCCCTTCGACTCGAGGAACTCCTTCAGCCCGTCGAGGGTGAGCGCTTCGCCCTCCTTCACCGTGACGACCGCGCACGCGGTCTCCTGGAGTCGCGGATGCGGCACCGCGACGACGGCGGCCGCGGTGATCGCCGGGTGCTCGTAGAGGACGTTCTCCACGTAGGCCACGGGGATGTTCTCACCGCCTCGGATGATGATGTCCTTCGTGCGGCCGCTCAGCCGGATGAACCCCTCCTCATCCATGATCGCGAGGTCTCCGGTGTCCAGCCAGTCCCCGTCGAACGCGTCCGCCGTCTGCTGCTCCTCTCGGAGGTAGCCGACGAACAGGAACGGCCCGCGGACCTGCACGGCGCCTTCCGTCCCCGCGGGGACGGGCTCGCCCAGCGGATCGACGATGCGCACTTCCATATCGCCCAGGGCGCGACCGTCCGTCGATGTCACCTTGTCCGCGGAATCCGTGGGCGCGGTCATGGTCACGAGGCCGCACTCCGTCTGACCCCATCCGCCGAACACGCTCATGCTCGGGACCAGCGATCGCGCTTCCTGCACCATGACCCGCGGGATCGGCGCGCCCATGCAGCAGAAGTGTTTGAGGCTGGAGAGATCTCCGCTGGTCGTCTTCGCCGCTTCGAGCAGGTCGTGGAGGAACGGGGTGGCGCCGGAGGTGTGCTCGATGCCGTGCTCGCCCACGAGCCGCACGAACTCCTCCCCGTTCCACACGTCCTGAAAGACACCGGTCCCGCCCACCAGCAGCGGCAGGCACACGCCGTACATGTACCCGGTGAGGTGCCCGAACGTCGACGCCATGTGGATGACGGAGCCTGGGCCCAGCCCCAGCCCGTCCGGCCACGGCAGTGCCGCCGCGAGCACCGAGTTGTGCGTGTGCATGACGCCCTTCGGGTCCCCGGTCGTGCCGGAGGTGAAGAGGATGAGGCCCACGTCGTTCGGGTCTGGCCGCCGTGCGCTCCAGTCGACATCCCCCGCGCCCGAGGCCCCGGCCAGGAAGTCGTCCCACCCCACGAATCCGTCACGGGCGGTGAAGGACTCCTCGCCGGGTGCGTCGAGGACGACCGTCAGGCGCAGGTCGGGCAGGTCGGGGCGCAGGCGGTCGACCATGTCCGGGTAGTCGAACTTCCGGAACCGGTTGGGCACGACGAGGACGGAGACCTCCGCCTTCTTCGCCATGAACCCGATCTCCCGATCGCGATAGATCGGGATGAGCCCATTGGTCACCGCGCCCGCCTGCTGCGCGGCCAGGTGCATGACGACCCACTCGTACCCGTTGGGCAGCTGGACGCCGATCACGTCGTTCGGCTGCACCCCCGCCGCCACGAGCGCACGGGCGCATTCGTCCACGTCGGCACGCAGCTGCGCGTACGTGTGCGATCCGTAGGGGTCGTGGATGACGACAGCATCCGGCGTCTTCTGAGCCCATTCCTCGAGGTGGTCGAGGAGGATGCGGTTCTTCCACGCCCCCTTCGCGGTGTGCTGCTCGATGAGTGTGTCGGTCAATCGTGTCTGGAAGGTGGTCGGCATGCTCTCAGTGCTCCTTTGCGCTGGGATCTGCGGGGATGCGCAGGTTCAGGCCATCGTGAGTCCGCCGGAGACCGACAGAGTCTGGCCGGTGATGAAGTTCGAGTCCGGGCGGGCGAAGAACGCGACAGCGTTCGCCAGGTCCTCCGGCTGCGCGAGCCTGCGCATGGGGATCGCCTTCTCCAGCGCCGTGCGCAGTTTGGGGTTCTCGGCACTGATCTGAGCGAACATCGGGGTGTCAGCGGGTCCCGGGCACACGCAGTTGGCGTTGATGCCGCTGCGGGCGACCTCGCGGGCGAACGTCTTCGTGAACGAGATGATGCCGCCCTTGGCCGCGGAGTACACGGCCTCACCGCTCGACCCCACGCGACCCGCATCGGAGCCGATGCTGACGACGGAGCCGGAGCCGGCCTCGATCATGTGGGCGGCGGCGGACTGCGTGCAGTTCAGCGTGCCGATCAGGTTGATCGCGATGACGCGGTCCCACGTGTCCGCGGTCGACTCCATGAAGGGCTCGACCTTGTCCCAGCCGGCGTTGTTCACCAGCGTGTCGATCCGGCCGAACCGGTCGATGACCTCCGCCGTCATCGCATCGACTGCGGTGCGGTCGGTGACATCGGTCGCGATTCCGATCGAGCCGTTGCCCAGTTCCGCGGCGGTGTCCTGCGACTTCTGGGCGTCGAGGTCCGCGACGACAACGGTCGCGCCGTCGGCTGCCAGTCGGGTCGCGATCCCCTTGCCGATGCCGGACGCGGCGCCGGTGACGATGATGATGCGGTCTGTGAGTGCGGACATGGTGTCCTCCTGGTGGTTCTCGTCGGATGTCTATGTCTGTGTCTGTGCGGGGAGGCGGCGCGGCGGAAGTCCCCGGTGATGCTCAGGGCGCGTACGCGCGGCCGGCCGACTGCCGGGCGATGACGAGCTTCATGATCTGGGCGGTGCCATCACCGATCTGCATGCCGAGCACGTCTCGCATGCGCTTCTCCACGTCTCTGCTGGTCATGTAGCCGTTCTGCCCGTGGAGCAGCAGGCATTGGTGAACTGCGTGGTAGGCCTCGAGCGGCGCCCACCACTTGCACATCGCAGCCTGGGAGGTGTGGGGCAGCCCCTCGTCGCCCAGCCACAGCGTGTTGATGCACAGCAGGCGGGCGGCGGCCATCTTGGTCTCCGCCTCGGCCAGCGGGAACGACACTCCCTGGAACGTCGACAGCGGCTGGTCGAAGGCCTCGCGGTTCTTCACGTACTCCCACGTGTCTTCGATGGCGCGGGCCGCGGTGCCGGTGCACTGCAGGCCGATGAGGGCACGGGAGAAGTCGAACCCCTGCATGACCTCGGTGAACGCGGCGCCTTCCGCGCCGAGCAGGTGAGCGGCCGGCACGCGGACATCCTCGAAGTCGATGAACCCGCGGGCCACCGCCGCCTGCCCCATGTCCGTCACGGCCGTGCGGGTCACACCGGGCGAGTCGAGGTCGATGAGGAACGCGGAGATCCCCTTGCCGCGGCTTCCATCGGGGTCCGTGCGGGCGAAGATGACGGTCGCGGTCGACGTGAGCGCCAGGGACATGGACTTCGTCCCGTTCACCACCCAGTCGTCGCCGTCCTTCCGGGCGGTCACGGACGGGTTCCCCGCGTCCGATCCGGCACCGGGCTCAGACAGGCCGATCGCGACCGTGCCCTCCCCCGAGGTGATGAGGGAGCAGTAGTGGGCGGCGACCTCGGGCGCGGCGTTCCTGGCGATGATCTGTCCCATCAGCGAACCGACCACCTGCAGGTACGCGACCGTCAGGTCGCCGCGGGCGACTGCCTCCGTGACGAGACCGGCAGCGACCTTCGTCTGTCCACCGCCGCCGAGGTCCCGGCTGAGTTCCGGCGCGATGAGGCCCGCTCGTCCCATCTCCCGCGTGAGGTCGGCGCCGATGGCGCCTGCGGCCTCGCGGTCGCGGGCCTCGGTGATGAGGCGCTCCTCGAAGCCGGCGGCCGTGTCGACCAGCGTCTGTGCCTCCGGCGTGATCGTGAAGTCCATGGCGATGCTCCTCGTCGGGTTCTCTGGGTCGCCGTCAGAAGCCGTTGACGTACGGGGTGAAGTCCGCTGCGCGCTTCTCTGCGAACGCGGCGGCTCCCTCGTGGGACTCCGGTGAGTGCTGGTAGAGGTCGAGGGCACTCATCGCGAGGCTGGTGAACCCGGCCTGGTGGTCGGAGTCGGCATTGAACGACTGCTTGAGGAAGCGCAGAGCCGTCGGGGCCTGCTGCCCCAGGAGGCGAGCGCGCTCCTTCGCGTAGTCCAGCAGCTCCTCGCCGGGGACCACGGCGTTGACGAGGCCCCAGGATTCGGCCTTCTGCGCGTCCATGAGCTCCGTGAAGTACCAGATCTCGCGGGCACGCTTCTCGCCGACGACGCGGGCGAGGAATGCGGTGCCGAAGCCGGCATCGAATGATCCGACCTTGGGTCCGGCCTGGCCGAAGCGGGCATGCTCCGCGGCGTAGCTGATGTCGCAGACGACGTGGAGGACGTGCCCGCCGCCCACCGCCACGCCGTTCACGGCGGCGATGACGGGCTTCGGCACGTCGCGGATGAGCTTGTGCAGTTCGGACACGCGGAACATCCCGTATCGGCTGGGACCGTAGTCGCCCGTCTCCGCCTTCTGCTTGACGTCGCCGCCGGCGCAGAACGCCTTCTCACCGGAGCCGGTGAGGATGATCGAGCGGACGCGGGCATCGCCCCACGCGAACGTGAAGGCCTCGATGAGCTCGTCGATCGTCTGCGCCCGGAACGCATTGAACGCCTTAGGGCGGTTCATCGTGATGACCGCGAACGTGTCTTCGACCTCGTAGAGGACGTCCTCGAATTCGGGAACCTGCGGGGTCGTGGGCTGCTGGGCACTCTCGCCTGACGCACCGTTCTCTGGGGTGGGCATCGTCGCCTCCATCTGTCACGGGTCCTGGCGACCCGCAACCATGAGTGAATGTCTGTTCATTATTAGTGAACATGAGTTCACGGCGCACGTCAAGGGCCCCGAGAAGACGTCATATGGTTCTCGATGCGCCTCAGTGAGAGTGCAGGAACTGCTCCGCATAGGCGAGGAGGTCCAGGTCCTCGTGCGGGGCCGCGACCAGCTGGACGGACTCCGGCAGTGCATCCGGCTGCACGCCATCGGCGCCCCCGGCGCTATTCAGACGGCCTGAAGCACCCACCGCATCACCGGCGATCGGCAGTGTGATCGCCGGCCATCCGAGCACATTGAAGGGCGTTGAGAAGTAGGTGAACGCGGCGCGGTGCTCCGGACCGATCTCCGACCACCGCGGCACGGGCACGTCCATCGCAGGGGTGATGATGACGTCCGCAGCATCGAACAGGCTCAGCGCCGTCCTCCGCAATACCTCCTGGCCAGCACGCGCGTCCTCGTACTGCGCAGTCGTCACATCCGCACCCGCCAGCGCACGCTCCCGCACGACAGGCTGATAGCGGTCACCCTGCGTGGCCAGGAACTCGCGGTGGATCGCGTACGCCTCGTACTTCCGCAGCACCTCGTACAGGCGCAGCGCCTCATCGATGACGGAGTCGAGGTGCCGACCCGCCGCAGAATCCTCCCCTGCCCGGAGCACCCGGTGAGGTGGGACCCCGGACCCCGCACCGGCCTGCTTCCGCGGTTCCGTTCGCCCCGGCGGAACCTGCACCTGACCCGCATCCACCGAGTACCCGCCCTCGATCCGCGCTGCGAGGAAGGCACTGCGGACGAGGCCGACGTCGAGCGCGAAGAAGCCGACGGTGTCGCACGACGGAGCGAGCGGGAAGATCCCCTCGACGGGGACGAGGCCGAACGTCGGCTTGAAGCCGATCGTGCCGGTGCAGGCGGCCGGGATGCGCACGGACCCGGCTGTGTCCGTACCGACCGCCAGGGGAACGGCACCGGCGGCTACGAGGGCAGCGGACCCCGAACTGGAGCCGGCAGTGCAGAGCTCCACTCCGCGTGGATTCACGACCTTTCCGAAGACGCTCTCGTCACCCAGGATGCCGTAGGAGAACTCCTGGCAGTTCGTCTTCGCGACCGTGAGTGCACCGGCTTCTTCGAGGGCGGCGACGACGGGGGCGGTCGTCACGTCGCCTCGGTGCGTGTCCACGGCCGATCCCATCGACGTCGGGTACCCCTCGATGTCGATGACGTCCTTGACGGCGAGCGCGATGCCCTCGAGAGGTCGCGACTGACCACCGGATGCCTTGGTCTCACCACTGCGCGCGGCCAGCGCCCGCGCGCGATCTCCTGTCGTCACGGTGATCGCGTTGAGCGCTTCGCCTCCCTCCGCAAGGAGTGCCAGCGCCTCGTCGACTGTGATCGCCCCGCCCGCCATTCCGACGTCTCCTCTTCTTCGTGTCCTACTCGAAGTACCGCTGGATGTTCCCCACGAGCATGGTGTCGATCTGCTCTTCTGTCACGCCGCGCTCCCGCAGTGCGGGGAGGACCTCTTCCGTGATGTGGCGGTAGTTCCACGTGGGCACGGCCTGCTTCTTCGCCTCCGGGTCGAACCAGTCGATGAAGCAGGCAGCGTCGTGGGCGAGCACCATCCGGTCGGCGTACCCGTCTGCCGCCAGCCGCGCGACGGTATCGACCCGGTCCGAGAAGGGCAGCAGCACCTCGAGCCCGAAGCGGTCCATGCCCAGGAGCGATCCGGCGTCCGCGACCTCCTTGAGGTAATCGAGGTCCGTCGAATCACCCGAGTGCCCGATGACGACCTTCGTGAGATCGACACCCTCTTCCCGGAGGACCCGCTGTGCGTCCAGACCGGAGCGGGTGTGCGGGTTCGTGTGGACAGTGATCGGCGCGCCGGTTCGCACATGCGCCTGTGCGACCGCCCGCATCACGCGCTCGACTCCGGGGGTCATCCCCTGCTCCTCGATCGCGCACTTGAGGAACGCTGCGCGCACTCCGGTGTCAGCGATCCCCTCCGTCAGATCCTTGACGAACAGCTCTGTCAGCGGCTCCGGCTGATCGAAGAGCAGCCCGGGGCCCGAGTAGTGGAACTGGAAGGGGATCTCGTTGTAGGTGTACAGCCCTGTGGCGACGACGATGTTGAGGTCGGTCCGCTCTGCGATCCGCTGGATGCGCGGGATGTACCGGCCCAGGCCCAGCACCGTGGGGTCCATGATCGAGTCGATCCCCAGTCCCTTGAGCTCGTTGAGGTCTCGCACCGCAAGGTCGATCATCGCCTCGTCGTCCCACTCCTGGTAGTTGAGGCGATGCTCTTCACCCAGGACGAACACGTGCTCGTGCGCGTAGGTGCGCCCCAGCTGTGTGCTGTCGATCGAGCCCTTGACTGTCTCCACTGCCGCCATCTTCGGCCTCCTCCCGGCGTCTCCGCCGAACCTCGTCACCACGCTGTGACACGCCACCACCCTGTGGCGTACAGCACAATCGTAGCCTGAGGCTCGGACACGACGGAGGACGTCACCTGCGCAGACGGAAGGACGCCTGCGCCTGCACCACGGACGGGAGCCTCACACCTGCGGCTCGCCAGCGACCTCCACGAGTTCCGCTGCGGCTCCGGTCAGGCGTCGCGGCCCCTTCCACACCGCTGTTAAGGAACGGCGCACTCCGTCGCCTGCAATCGGCACGCGCAGGAGTTCTCCCGAGTCCAACTGCGCACGCACTGCCAGCGCACTGAGCACGGCCGGTCCCGCTCCAGATGCGACGGCGATCCGCACCGCGGCGTTGCTCCCCAGGACCATCGCGGGCGGTGCCAGCGGACTGTCGCCCACCACCGCCTCGAGCGCTTCCCGGGTGCCGGAGCCGCCCTCCCGCACCACCAGCGCCGTCGCCGCGAGCTCGTCCAACCCGACGGAGTCCGTCCTCTCCGCCCACGGATGATGCGCCGCGATGACGAGGATCAGCTCGTCATCTGCGACGACGCGCGCGTGGATGTCGCGGGGGATGTGGGGTGTCTCTACGAACCCCAGTCGCAGACGTCCCTCCCGCACGTCATCGATCACCCGCGTCGAGTTCTCGACCTCGAGGTGGACATGGGTATCCGGCGTACGCCGCCGCAGCTCCGTGAGCCAGACGGGGACCAGGTGCTCCGCGATCGTCATGCTCGCACCGACGCGCAGCTCCGGCGCGTCCTCGTCACGGGACGTCCGCAGCCATTCGGTGAAGTGATCGGCCGCCGCAAGGAGCTCACGGGCATGCGCTGCGTAGACCAGACCCGCAGGGGTGGGCCGGGAGCCTCGCGGGTGCCGATCCAGCAGCGGGGACGCAGCCTCTGCTTCGAGGCGCGCGATGAGTCGGCTCGCATTCGGCTGGTGGAGGCCCAGAAGTCGTGCCCCCGCGCCCAGGCTGCCTTCGTCCACGACCGCGACGAAGAGGGCGAGCGCCTGCAGGTTCGGCAGGTCATGCGGTGGCTCCAGTGACATATCACGATGATATGCCCTGGTGCTGTTTCCCCGTCTACCGGCGGGGCCGTGCGCTTGGAAGAGTCGAGCTCATGCAGGAACCCCCCTCGTCCGCACCGGTGTCGCACACCGCTGAGACGGCCGACGCCCAGGCCTCACCCGCCGCGACCCGCCTCCCCGGCATCACCCTCTGCACTGTGGCAGCGCTCGTTGCCTACGGTGCGGGCCTGCTCCTGCCCGGCGTGAGCCCGCTCATCCTCGCGATCGTCGGCGGAATCGTCGTGGCGAACCTCGTGCCCCTCCCGGCTGCCACTGCTCCCGGGATCGCGTTCTGCGCGAAGCCGGTGCTGCGCGCCGGCATCGTCCTCCTGGGTCTGCAGGTGGTGCTGGGCGACATCCTCGGACTCGGCCTCGGGGTGATCGCGGTCGTCGTCGGCATCGTCGCGATCGGAATCATCGGCACGATCGCGATCGGCAGGGCGCTGGGCCTCTCACCGGTGCTCACCGTGCTCGTGGCCTGCGGCTTCTCGATCTGTGGGGCCGCTGCTGTCGGTGCCGTCGCGGGTGTCGTTGATCCGAAGCAGAAGCACGACAAGGACGTCGTCACCGCGGTGGCTCTGGTCGTCCTCTTCGGCACCCTCATGATCCCGCTGCTGCCGCTGACCGCGAACCTCCTTACCCTCGACAGTGCGACCGCCGGACTCTGGGCCGGCGGGGCGATCCACGAGGTCGCGCAGGTCGTCGCGGCCGGCGGTGTGCTGGGCGGCGGAGCGCTGGCGATCGCGGTCATCGTCAAGCTCGCACGCGTCCTCATGCTGGCACCCGTCATCGCGATCCTGAGCGTGCGGGAGCGCCGTCGCGCCACCGCGGCCGAGGCCCCTTCGGTACACCTGCCGCCGATCGTGCCGCTGTTCGTCGCCGGGTTCCTCGCAATGGTCATCGTGCGCTCGTTCGTGCCCGTGCCGGAGGTCGCACTGGACATCGCCGGCGTCGCCCAGACCCTGCTGCTGTCGACTGCGATGTTCGCGCTGGGGTGCGGGGTGAAGATCCGTGCGCTCGTGCAGGTCGGTCCGCGACCGTTCGTCCTCGCCGCCCTGTCGACGATCCTCGTCGCGACACTCGCGCTGACGGGGATGCTGCTGGTCAGCTGAGCTCACCTGGCCACCTGAACTCACCTGGTCGACTGAACCCAGCCACTCACGGCACGAACCCGAGCGGCTCCACGGCCGCGTTGTGCGTGTCGCGCAGGTGAGCGCGCAGCGACTCCGCAAAGCGCGCAACGTCGCCCGAGCGCAGAGCCTCGATCAGCGCGCGGTGCTCCGCGATCATGGCCGCCCGCCGCTCGATGAGCCGCTCCCCCTGCCGGAAGAGCATGAAGCGGCGTCGATCGGCCAGGCGGTCGCTCATCTCCAGCAGCACCGCATTGCCGCCCATCTCGACGAACATCCGATGGAAACCGGTCGTGAGGTCGATGAACAACGGCAGGTCACCGTCCTCCAAAGCGGCCTCCTGCTCCCGGAGCGACTCCTCCAGCCTCGGCAGCAGGCGCTCGGTCGTCACCGCTGTCGCCCGCTGCGCCGCAGACGCCTCGAGCATGTACCTGGCATCCGCGATCTCGGAGATGTCGCGGTCGCTCAGCCCGTTCACCAGGGCTCCGCGCTTGGGGTAGATCGTCACCCACTGCTCCTCCTGCAGCCGTGCCAGCGCGGCGCGGACAGGAGTGCGACTCATCCCCAGGTCCTCGGCGAGGCCGCTCTCACCCAACATCTGGCCGGGAGCGAACCCGCCTTCGAGGATCGCATCGCGGAGGTGCCGGTACGCGCGCCCGGCCGCCGACGAATCGTCAGTCGTCACCTGTCCACTCCCCTTCATCCGGCACTCACCCACCCTGTAGGATCCATCTTGTATCCTAGATGACGAGGACAAGGACGACGACGGTGACGTCACAGAAGCTCACACTGGCCAAGCTCTTCACGGCCCAGCTCTTCTCCGGCGCGGGGATCGCGTCCGGCTACGCCGTCGGCGGTCTGCTCGCAGAGCAGATCACGGGCAGGACCGCGATGGCGGGCTTCGCCCAGATGAGTGTGATCCTGGGGGCCGGCCTGGTCGCCTATCCGCTGTCCACGCTGGCGTCGCGGTTCGGCAGGCGCACTGCGCTGACCCTCGGGTTCGGAATCGGGACCCTGGGCGCCGCCATCGTCCTCACCGGCGTCGCCGTGGGCTTCCTGCCCCTGTTCATGGTCGGCATGATGCTGTGCGGCTCCTCGACCGCCGCGGGCCTCCAGGCGCGCTACGCCGCATCCGACACCGCGAATCCCGCCAAGCCGGGACAGGCGATGTCGATCGTCATCTGGGCGACGACCGTCGGGTCCGTGCTGGGCCCCAACTTCACGGAGCCGGGATCACGACTGGGCGAGCTGCTCGGCATGAATCCGCTGGCGGGGCCCTACCTCATCTCGATGGGCTGCTTCCTCCTCGCGGCGACCGCGGCCTTCACCCTCACCCCCGAGCGCCGCGTCGTCAGCAGTCCCACGGACCAGCAGGAGACGACGGTGCGCACAGCACCCCAGGACCGGCCCTCCTTCGGCGAGGCGCTCCGGTACCTCCTCCGCCAGCCGGTCGCCCTCTACGCCGTCATCACCGTGATCTCGGGGCAGATGATCATGACCAACGTGATGGTCATGACCCCGGTGCACATGGACCACCAGCACTTCGACCTCACGGCAGTGGGGATCGTGGTGAGCATCCACATCATGGGCATGTACGTCTTCTCCCCGATCTTCGGCTGGATGGCGGACCGATGGGGGCCCGGCAGCGTCATCACCTCCGGCGCGGTCGTCTACGCCGTGACCATCGCGCTGGGGATCTACGACTCGCTGCTGCCCTCGTCGGACTTCGTCATCCTCAACATCGCGCTGTTCCTGCTGGGGGTCGGCTGGTCGATGTTCCTCATCGGCGGATCGTCGCTGCTCGTGAAGTCGGTGAACGATCGCATGCGGGTGCCGCTGCAGGGGATGTCCGACTCCGCGATGAATCTGGGCGGCGCGCTCATGGCGGCATTCGCGGGCACGGCGCTGCAGTTGGGCGGATTCTTCCTGATCAATGCGCTCGCCGGAATCGTGCTGCTCGTGAACATCGTCTTCGCCGTGCTGGCCCGCAGACGGTCGCACGCCGCCTCTTAGGCAGTGGCACTTACTCAATGGCACCCGCGGTGGTACCGGAATGTCAGGGGGATCGCCTACTCTTGCGTCTCACCCGCGCGCCTCAGGATCGCCTCGGCGAATGCCAGGTCCTGCAGCGCGAAGCCCGAGCTGTCGAACACCGTGACCTGGTCAGCGTCCACCCGGCCCGGGGCCGCTCCCGTCAGGACGGATCCCAGCGCGGTGACCGGGACCTCGGGCGCGGCATGCGAGAACTCACCGATCGACCGGGACTGGTCCGGCAGGTCGCAGAAGAGGCTGCCCCGCTCATAGAGCGCGGCCCCCAGCTCCTGCTTGCCGGAGCCGTCCGCGCCCATCGCGGAGATGTGGGTTCCCGGGCGCACCCAGCCGGCGTCGATGACCGGAGACTTCGCATTCGTCGCGGTGACGACGACGTCGGCCCGTCGGACGCCGTCCTCGATCGAGGTCGCCTCGACCGTCACACCGCCCGGTACCCCTGCACTGCTCGGGCCCGCCGCCGAGGCCCCCAAGACCTCGCGCAGCCGGTCCGCCCGCTCTTCGGCGGCCTCGGGACGGCGGCCTGCGACGAGCACGCGCTCGAAGTCGCGCACGCGGAACGCCGCGCGCGCCTCGTAGAGCGCCTGGTGGCCCGTGCCCACCACGGTGAGCACGCGGGAATCCTCCCGGGCCAGGGTCTGCACCGCGAGTGCGTCCGCCGCGGCGGTGCGGAAGCCGTTGCCGGCTGCGGCCTCGACGACGGCGCGGATGCGTCCGGTCTCCGGATGCAGGAGGATCACGGACGATCCATGGTTCGACAGTCCGTGGGCGTCGTTGCCGGGCCAGTAGCTGCCGATCTTGATGACGGCGGCAGTGCCGCTCGCCCCGGACTTCACGGTGAAGCGGTGGCCGCGCTCCGTCACGGGGGCCACGACGACGGGGTAGACGGTGGAGTCCCCCACGGAGGCGAGGAAGGCCTCGCGCGCCGATTCCAGCGCGAGAGCCTCATCGACCAGCTCCCGCGACACCGCCTCGTCCACCACTCGGATCGTCATCCCGGCCTCCTCATCACCACACGAAGACTGCTTCCGCTGTGGTTCTCACCCTAGGTGGTGCGGGTGAAGGTGCGGGTGCGGGTCAGTCTGCGACCACCTCGGCCGCCTCCTGGTCCTCGGGCTTCTGGATGAAGAAGGCCAGGACCACCGGGACGATCGCGATGCACGCCGCGATGAGGAAGGCGGCGCGGGCACCCGGTGCTGCGGCCTCGGCAGCGGACTCGCCAGCAGCCTCGCCCGCATGCAGTGCGGCGGAGTAGACCGCCACGAGGAGCGCGGTCCCCGCCGCTCCGCCGACCTGCTGGAGGGTGTTGAGCACTGCGGAGCCGTGCGAGTAGAGGTGCCGCTGGAGCGATCCCAGCGACGCGGAGAACAGCGGGGTGAACGACGCGGCGAGGCCCAGCGACATGACCGTCTGGACGACGACCAGCGTCCATGTGGGCGTCGCAGTGCCGACCGTCGAGTACACGAACATCGCCGCAGCGATCATGAAGGTGCCCGGGACGAGCAGCACGCGGGGTCCGCGCGCATCGTAGATCCGGCCCATGACGGGACCCAGCAGACCCATGAGGAGCGAGCCCGGCAGCAGCACCATGCCCGACTGCGCGGCGGTGAGACCGGCGACCGTCTGGAGGAACAGGGGCAGCAGGGAGAACGTGCCGAACATCGACAGGGCGACGATCGCCATGATGATGACCGACAGGACGTAGTTGCGCGAGCGGAAGACCCGCAGGTCCAGCAGGGCCCGCTCCTGCTTCTGCAGCGACAGCTGCCGCCACACGAAGACGGCGAGGAACACGAGTCCGCCGCCGATCGCGCCCCAGCCGATGAGGAGGACGGTCGAACCGGCACCACCGGTATTCGCCCCGCCGAACTGGCTGAGGCCGTACACGATGCCGCCGAACGCCAGGGCGGACAGCAGGATGGACACGACATCGATCGGCGCATCGGTCGACTCGCCCAGGTTCGTCATCCACTTCGCACCGAGGCCCAGGGCGATGAGCGCGATCGGCAGGACGATTCCGAACAGCCAGCGCCACCCGAGGCTGTCGAGGACGAGGCCGGACATCGTCGGTCCGATCGCGGGGGCGAGCGACATGACGAGGCCCACGCGGCCCATCATGCGTCCGCGCGAGTGCGCGGGCACGACGTTCATCATGGTCGTCATGAGCAGCGGCAGCATGATGCCGGTGCCGGCGGCCTGCACGATGCGACCCACCAGCAGCGGGATGAACCCGGAGGCGACGAGGCAGAGAGCCGTGCCCACGGAGAAGGTGATCATCGCCGCCAGGAACACCTGGCGGGTCGTGAATCGCTGGAGCACGAATCCGGTCGTCGGGATGACAACCGCCATCGTGAGCATGAAGGCGCTCGTGAACCACTGTCCCTGCTCCGGCGGGATGCCCAGCGAGATGTTGAGCTCCGGGATGGCGATGGCCATCGTCGTCTCGTTGAGGATCGCCACGAACGCGGCTGCGAGCAGGAGCCAGATGACCCGCATACCCGCAGGATCGATGTCATCGTTGCGCGACACTGCGCGCATGCTTCCGGTATCGGTGGTCACGGCTGTGCTCCGAGTCTGTGAGAGGTGTATCCGCACACGCGTGGCAGGACCGCCACGGGTGCATTCGATGATGATCAGTCGTCATCGGCGGAGTCGGCACGTGCTGCTTCCAGCCGTCGCTCCGGCGCAGATGAGGAGATGATCCTAGCACCGCGCGACTCCCACCGATAGACGTCTGGCAGTGACCCACACCTCGCTCACGGGGTCCGGTCTCCTCTGTGGACTCGACGGATCCTGTGGACTCGACGGATCCTGTGGGCTCGGCGGATCCTGTGGGCTCGGCGGGTCCCGTGGGTTCGACAGCTCCAGCAGACTCAGCAGCCCGTGTGGGATCAGCCTTCGCGCAGGAGGTAGCGCTGCACCTTGCCGCTGGGCGTCTTGGGCAGCGACTCGACGAAGTGCACGGTGCGGGGGTAGGCGTGCTTCGAGTACTGCTCGCGGACGTAGGTCTGCATCTCCGCGCGCAGGTCATCCGTCTCGGACACTCCGTCGGCCAGGACGACGAAGGCCTCGACGACCTCGCCGCGGATGCCTTCAGGATCGGGGCGGCCCACGACCGCGACGTCGACGACGGCCGGATGGGTGATGAGGACGCTCTCGACGTCGAAGGGGCCGATCCGGTAGCCGGCGGCGAGGATCACGTCGTCATCACGGGCGGTGAAGTAGTAGAAGCCGTCGCCGTCGACCTTCCCGGTGTCCGCCGTGAGGTACCAGCGGCCATCGTCGGTGAACCGCTCCGCGGTCTTCTCCGGGGAGTCCTGGTAGCCCGTGAACCAGAGGAGCGGGCTGTTCTCCACGTCGATCGCGATCTGCCCGTCGACGATGCCGGCGGAGTAGCCGGGCATCGGCTGACCCATCGAGCCGGTGCGCACCGGCTGTGCGATCTCCGGGTGCCAGTTGTTGTTGATGACCATGCCGAGTTCGGTCTGCCCGTACTGGTCGCGCACCTCGGTGCCCAGTGCCTCCTGCGCCCACGAGACGACGTCGGGGGTGAGCGGCTCGCCCGCCGATGATGCCCGGCGCAGGTCGATGCCCGTGACGAGGTCCGACTTCGACAGTGTGCGGTAGACGGTGGGAGCACTGGCGAAGTTCGTCACGCCGAACTCCTTGAGCACTGCGACTGTCGACTCCACGGAGAAGCCGGCCATGAGCTGCAGGCTGCGCCGTCCGGCGACCATGGGGCCGAGGATGCCGTAGTAGAGGCCGTAGGCCCACCCCGGATCGGCGGCGTTCCAGAAGACGTCGTCTTCGGTCACGTCGAGCGAGTAGTGGACGTAGCAGTGGAAAGCGGCGAGCGCGCGGGCCGGCACGGGCACACCCTTGGGTTTGCCGGTCGTCCCGCTCGTGAAGAGCTGGAGCATGGTTCCCCGCCCTCCGACGGCGACGTTCTCCGCCAGCGGGGCAGCGGCATCGATCCGTGCGTCCAGGTCATCACCGACCTCGAGCACCTCGATGCCCGCGATCGGATCGAGCTTGAAGCGCTGCGACGGCTCTGTCATGACGAGCGTGGCGGCGGATCCTTCGACGCGCATCTCGATCGCACCGGTCGCGAAGGCCGTGAAGAGGGGGACTTGGACGGCGCCCAGCCGCCAGATGGCCAGCAGCGTCTCGACGAGTTCGCGCCTCTTGCTCATGAGGACGGGCACCCGATCGCCCTCCCGCACTCCGTGGTCGGCGAGCACCGTCGCGAGCCTGCGCGAACGCTCGGCGAGCTGGCCGTACGTGACGTCCTCGGAGCCGAGGTCCTCGTCGATGTACGTGAACGCGACGGCTGTCGGGTCATGCCGATCGCAGACGAGGTCTGCGACGTCCGCGTCCGGAGTGTCGTAGGTGGCCAGCCATTCGGCCACGTTCTGTTCGACAGAGGGGTTCTGCGTGCTCATCCTGCTCCTTCGCGATCCGAGAGCCCGGGCGTGCCCCTGCTCTCGATCACAGTCTGGTGCATCGCGTCGGACTGCGCACTCGCGGGGTGGTGCAGAGGCGCGTCCGGCCAGCCTTCTGGCTCCGAACCATTCCGCGGCCCCGCAGGGATTCTGCGAGACCGCGGAGTATCAGGTCGTTCGGAGCGTCACGCCACAACGAATCGTTCGAGGCGTCACGTCACGTCAGGTCGTTCGCACCGTCACTTCGTGCTGATGAAGACGTCGTCGGCGATCATGCCCGGTGCCACGCGCAGCAGTCCCTCGTCGTCTGCCGGGACCTCGAACACGACGTTCCCGGTACCGGAAGCACCCGTGTACATCTCACCGATCTCGTTGAGCGTCGGCTCCGGAGCAATGGCCATCGTGTCGTAGCTTTCGACGACGTTGCCGGAATCGGTGAGGTATGAGATGTCGAGGAGGAAGGGATCGCTGGATCCTTCACCGATGTACGTGACGTCGACCTCGGCGACCACGTACTTGCTGCCCTCGGCTGCCGGTTCGTTGAAGTCATACCCGGCGAGGACTTCCTCGTCGGCCTCAGCGTTGAAGTCCACGACGGTGATCTCCCACTCGTCACCGGTGACCGTCGACCCCAGGGCGGAGGGGTTCTCCCGTGAACCAGCCTCGCTCGTGGCGGCGTCCGCGCCACCGGACGACTCGGAGCCCTCGTCGTCGACGGTGGAAGCCCCGGCACCTCCATCGACCTCGTCGGTCACTGCAGCGTCATTCTCCACCACTGACGAATCGGAGCCGCCGAAGGATTCGTCGACGGCACCCACGATGACGAAGAAGAAGACGAGGACGCCGACGATGGTGCCGACGACGGAGACGATGAGCGCCGTGATGGCCGACCACTTCGCCTTCCGCGGGAGGAACAGCCCCACGAGGCTGAGGATGAACGCTATGGGGAGCATTATCCAGCCGATGATGAGGGCACCGGGGATACACGCGAAGACGAAGCCGATCACTCCGACGATCAGAGCGATGACACCGATGACATTGGTCTGCTTCTTGGGCGGCTGCGACTGCGGATACTGGGAGTGAGGCGGCGGGGTGTGTGGGTGCGGAGCATACTGTGTCGTCATGCTCATGATCTTCCCATGAAGTCATTCAACATTTAACCAACAAGTGTCGTTTTCGAAGGAGTGCCGTCAAGATCACAAGTGCGGGTCGAGGCAGGGATCGGAAGTCGGAGCACTGGCGATGACCTCAGAACGGTGGAGGATCGTCCTCGAATCCCTCTGCGGGTCGCGGTTCCGGAAGCTGTTCCGGTCGGGGCTTCGGGCTTCGGATCAGTTCGGATGCCACGTGGCCCCACTGGATGTGGACCCTCCGCTGAGCCAACCCATCGTGGACCAGCGTCGCCAACTGCTCGTCGATGCAGGACCGGTGACGCTTTTCGTGCCGGCCCCGCCGATTCCATTGCGGTCCATCGGTTGCTGCGGCTGCCTGGGATGCTTGGGTTCCACCCGACGAATCGCTGCCACCCACGGGCGCGGTTCTGAAGAATACGGGGGTGTGGAGACTGCCGACCATGCCGTCGCCCAGGTCGAAGTGCTCGATCCGCATCGGGATGACCGTCTTGTATCGAACGAGCGGCGTCTCCGGGAACCTCACTCGCCTCTTCGCTTCGACCAGCTTCTGTTCAGCCACCGAGAGATTCAGAGCCGCGAACTTCTCGTCCCTGATCAGGTCCCGTTCTCTGAGGCAGGTCGCGTTCTCACGTGCGCGTACGCGTTCCTCTCGTTCATGGAGATCGCTGCGTGTCTGCTTCACCCACTGGCGCATGCGCCGCTGCTCCTGGAGGAACGGGTCCCGTACCCTCCTCATCGCGGCCTGCAGTTCTTCGCGCTCACGCTCCTCCTCCAGGAATTCCCTGCCCGCCCGCTCGAACACCGCAGATGCGGCCCGACGGTTCGTGACGGGGTCGACGACGATCCGTTCATCGATCGCGGCCCGTGCCGCACGCCGCACGTCGGTGTCGGCAGGCGAACAGGCGGCGGTGAGAACCCCTCCGTCATCGACCCCTGGCGCGATCGTGGTCGCCGTCGTGCCCAACGGAAGTACCCATTCGACGCGGTCATAGCCGGTGCGCCTCATCCGGATGCGGCCTTCGGTCTTCGCCTGATGATGCGAAGCACACAGCGGGTGCAGATTCGCCGGCTCTGTCCGTTCACCGCGTTCGGGATGGTCGTGGTCGAACGGGATCCCGTGGTCGATCTCGCATTCGCGTGCTGGTCTGCTGCATCCCGGAAGGGTGCACGTCTGCCATGCGCTCAGCACTGACAACCGAGTCGCTCTGTCGGGTTCATACCGGTGGGCGACATCATCGAGCACCTGCCCCGTGGCGGGGTCGGTGAGCATCCGGTACCAGAACTTCGAGGCGCCTGCGATGCTGCGGGCCATGTCCGCCGGCAGCGGATGGCCCTCGACCGTGCCGGGCCGGTCGTCCAGCCCGAGCAGCGTGGTCATGGGCACTGTCACCACGACCGCCGCCTGCTTCCGAAGGATCGTCGCGTCATCAGGGCACACGACATCCACACGGAGGCGCTCGGAGGAGTCGCCATCGGCGATCCTGGATTCCAGTGTGGTCTGCGTATGCGGCTGTGCTCCGATGAGGAGGTCGAACATCAACTGCCGGAGCGTCCGCTCATCCGCCACCCTCAGCTCGCCCAGATCCGGCAGATCACCCGTGCCCGCCTGTGCGGTGGTGTCAGTGCGCGTGACGTTCATGCTCTTCAACTGGTTCTTCATGATCGCGCTGGCAGTGGCCTTCGTCTTCGCATGACGCGCCTCGATGACGGCGGCGGGCCCCTGCATGCAGTGCACCGCGAGACCGTCCGGCAGATGCTCGACCCACACATCACGAGCAGACCGCGCCCGTGCCGCCAGCACGGGCTCCGTATCGAACTGTGCGAGGAACGACACCGCGTGGCGCAGGAACTGGCCGAGCGAGTACCGCGGGTCCAGACCGGCCAGAAACACATCGAGGTTCTGCAGGTGCGGCAGCGGCAGATGCTTGAGTCTGCGCGTGAGAGCATCGAAACGGTTGTACCGAACACGACCGCTCAGCATGGACCGCAGCAGCAACGGCATCCCGACATACGCGGTCAGAGCCTGACCCAGTCGCCTGCGAGAATCACCCGTCCGTGCACTGAGCCGTACATTCAGCACAGCTTCATGCTCGCGTTCGAGGAGGTGCTCCGCACGCGGGAGGAACCTCTCCTGACCCTCGAGGTTCGGCAGGCCGGCCGCGGCGGTGAACGCATTCGGGACGTTCCGCGCACTCGCCGCGGCACCCGACGCCACCACGCGAGCACCCGACGCGGCACCGGACGCCAATCCGCCCGCACCGGGCGCCGCCCCGCACGTATCCGACTCGATCCCCGGCTGAGCATCGGACGATTTCTGGTGCGTCTGCTGAGGCACCGAATCGTCCCCGTCATCGGCGAAGAGTTCTGCAAGGCGATCCGCGGAGCGCCGAAGCGTCACAGCCAGCGAGACCCCGATCGTGGCGAGCTGGACGAGTTCATAGGCGCGGAGACGATCGACGAGACCCGCATGTGCTGACAGTTCATCCGCGGCCTGTTCACGAATGCGCCCATCTTCAACCGTCGCCGGCACGGAATCAGGGACGGGTACGGCGCCGCTTTCGGCTCCGACGTCGGGACTGCTGTCGGCGTTGCGGTCGGTGCAGTGGTCGATGCCGCTTTCGACGCCGCTGAAACGTACGTCGTTCAGCAGTTCCCCGACGTCAACGAGCACAGGATGTCCATGTGTGACCGCAGCATGCACATCCGCCATCGAACGGACGCCGACTGCGACATGCCGATCCGCGCTCGAAAGACGGCCGTCCGGTTGCTCCTGCGCTGCGGACATCGCTCCCCTCCCGACAATCCCGAACGTGTTCGTTCGACTAGTTCTATTATGCACTCGAACGGCGCGGTGCACAAGGGGTTTACAAGAAGAGCACGATATACAGCCGGCAGCGATCAGAGACCCCGATCATGCGCACCGCCCCCCGCTGGACCTCGGATGTGCTCCCCCACAACTTCCACGTCCACGACGTGCAGTTCCAGGTCCTCGACGTCGACGGGCAGGGATCCGAACGCACGCATCGCACTGCCGGACGACGGCGCACACGCATCACTGAGGACAGCGCGGCTTCTTCTGCTGGGTAACCACACGACGACACTGTGAGTGCCATCGAGCATCTATCAGTTGCCACAAGCGTAAACCATCAGTTACTGTCTGCTCATGCCGGTAGACGACTGGCGCACACAGATGAGTGAAGGAGAGGGTGATGGACGCTGCAGATATCTCGTCCGGCGACACCGCGTGGGTGCTCACGAGCGCTGCGCTGGTGCTGCTGATGACGCTGGGGCTGTCGTTCTTCTACGGCGGCATGGTGCGCGCCAAGAGCGTGCTCAATATGGTGATGATGTCGATCGTCTCGATGGGGATCGTGGGCGTCGTCTGGGTGCTGTTCGGCTTCTCGATGGTCTTCGGCGATTCCATAGGCGGGTTCGTGGGGAACCCGTTCGACTTCGCGGGCCTCACGTCACTCCTGGGTGAGGATGCGGTCGTGGGGACAGTGCCGGCCTTGGTCTTCGTCGGGTTCCAGGCGGCGTTCGCGATCATCGCGGTCGCGCTGGTGAGCGGTGCGGTCGCCGACCGCATGCGGTTCTCCGCCTGGGTGGTGTTCGCCGCGGTCTGGGCCGTGCTCGTCTACTTCCCGGCAGCCCACTGGGTGTTCGCAGTCGACGGCCTCGTGTCCGAGTCCGGCGGTTTCGTCGCCAATGACTTCGGAGCGATCGACTTCGCGGGCGGAACCGCGATCCATATCAACGCCGGCGCGGCAGCGCTCGTACTGGCTGTCATCCTGGGACCTCGGATCGGGCTGCAACGCTCGCCCATGCGCCCGCACAGCCTGCCGTTCGTCATGTTGGGCGCCGGCCTCCTGTGGTTCGGCTGGTTCGGCTTCAACGCCGGATCCGCCCTGGCCGCAGACCACGTCGCGGCGCACGCCTGGGTCACCACGCTCGCGGCGCCGGCCGCAGGCATGCTCGCCTGGCTCGTCGTCGAACGCATCCGCGACGGCCGCCCCACGTCACTGGGCGCGGCCTCGGGCATCGTGGCCGGCCTGGTGGGCATCACGCCCGCCGCCGCTGCGGTCAGCCCGGTGGGTGCACTGGCGATCGGCGCCGCATCCGGTGTCGGATCCGCTCTGGCGATCGGCCTCAAGAAGAAGCTGGGCTATGACGACTCGCTCGACGTCGTGAGCGTCCACCTGGTCGCAGGACTCATCGGCACCCTGTCGATCGGATTCCTGGCCGATCCGGCGACCCCGGCCGAAGCCGCCGGCCTGCTGTACGGCGGAGGCTTCGAACTGCTGGGCGTCGAGGCGCTGAGCTCCGTGGTCGTGCTCTGCTACAGCCTCATCATGACCACCCTCATCGCGCTGGTCCTGCGCCGTCTCATGGGCGGGCTGCGGGTCAGCGCTCGTGAGGAGTCCTTCGGCATCGACGTGGCCGCCCACGCGGAGTCCGGCTACGACTACTCGCAGACACCGCTCACAGCACCGGGCATTACGCGCAGCGTCGTCATTCCGGCACCGGTGCAGCAGGAGGTGAACTGACGTGAGGCTCATCACCGCCATCCTGCAGCCGACTGCACTGGACAGCGTCCAGATCGCGCTCGCGCAGCACGGTATCAACGGTATGACCGTCAGCGACTGCTCCGGCTGCGGCCGGCAGAGCGGGCACCGCGAGGTCTACCGCGGGGCCGAGGTGACGATCGACTTCATCGGCAAGGTCCGCCTCGAGATCCTCGTCGCCGACGTCGATGCCGGCCCCGTCATCGACGTGATCGCGCAGACCGCGCGCACCGGTGAGGTGGGCGACGGCAAGATCTGGTCGACAGCCGTCGACGAGGTCGTCCGCATCCGCACCGGCGACCGCGGGGACGAAGCCCTGTGATCCGCTCCGACTCAGGAGGCGCCGTGTGGATCCGCCGGCTGGTCCTCGGACACGTTCACCGACAGGAAGCGCACGGGTGCGTTGATGATGCGGGCCGGGCCGTGAATGCCCTCCGCGTCGAAGAGGATGCCATCGCCCACCTCCATTCGGAACGTCGTCTCCTGATGTCGGTAGTCCATCGAGCCCTCGACGACGTACACGAACTCCGACCCCATGTGCTGGAAGAGGGGGAAGGGCTGACTGTCCTCCGTCAGGGTGACGAGCAGCGATTCGAAGAGTCCGTGATGTCGGATCACCTGCCCCAGCAGTTGGTACCGGTGTCCCAGGTTGCTGGCGCGCCGCACGGTCTCCGGAGCCTCGCCGGCCTTGGAGAACACGACCTGCGTCTCGTAGTCGGCCGCACGGAAGAGGCTGGTGACCGGGATGCCCAGCGCCTTCGCCAGGGCGTCCACGGTCGCCAGGCTGGCGGACGTCTGCGCGTTCTCGATCTTCGACAGCATCTGCCGGCTGACGCCCACACGGGCGGCCAGCTCCGAAAGAGTGAAGCCGCGTGCATGGCGCATCTGCCGCGTGGTCTCCGCGATCGACTGCTCAAGAGACTTGGGCGGCGGAGACATCGGCCGTCCGCCTTCGACCTGGGGGCTCAGCTCGTGCCCGGGCGGTTCGTTGTTCGTTGCCACAGATCCACACCTTCGATTGTCGGCAGCCCCACGGGCTGTCTCTGCCACAGCAATTCCCCCGCGTCCCGAGAGATCCGCGTCCCTCCTCGGAGCGGACCACAGGAACGCCTCACGATGCGCGTGTGCACCGATTGTAGTGCGCTCCACCAGCGGTGACGGCCCGCCGTTCCCACGATTGCACGGAGCCTGCGCACGTGCGTTCTACCAAATTGTCTACTGCTAGTAGCGTTGTGTACTTTATAGTGGACAGCGCGACCACACCACCGGAAGGACTCCACTCATGGAAGCTAACCTCCAGTCCACCTACGACACCGTGCTGCAGCGCAACCAGGGCGAGCCCGAGTTCCACCAGGCCGTCAAGGAGGTCTTCGAATCCCTCGAGACCCTGCGCGACCGCCATCCCGAGTACGAGTCGCACGGCATCCTCATGCGCCTCTGCGAGCCGGAGCGACAGCTGATCTTCCGCGTGCCATGGGTCGACGACGAGGGTGTGGTCCGGATCAACCGCGGGTTCCGCGTCGAGTACAACTCCGCCCTGGGGCCCTACAAGGGCGGCCTTCGCTTCCACCCGTCGGTCAACCTGGGCATCGTGAAATTCCTGGGCTTCGAGCAGATCTTCAAGAACTCCCTCACCGGACTGCCGATCGGCGGCGGCAAGGGTGGTTCGGACTTCGATCCGCACGGCCGCTCCGACGGCGAGATCATGCGCTTCTGCCAGTCGTTCATGACGGAGCTGCACCGGCATATCGGCGAGTACACCGATGTCCCCGCGGGTGACATCGGCGTCGGAGCCCGCGAGATCGGCTACCTGTTCGGCCAGTACAAGCGCCTCACGAACCGTTACGAGGCCGGCGTCCTCACCGGCAAGGGCCTGGACTGGGGAGGTTCCCTGGTCCGCACGGAAGCCACCGGCTACGGTGCGGCGATCTTCGCGGCCGAGATGCTCAGGGCGCGCGAGGCTTCTTTCGAGGGCCGCCGCGTGGGCGTGTCCGGCTCCGGCAACGTCGCGATCTACGCGATCGAGAAGGTGCAGCAGCTGGGCGGCATCCCGATCACGGCCTCGGACTCCGGCGGCTACATCGTCGATGAGAGGGGGATCGACCTGGACCTGCTGCGGCAGATCAAGGAGGTGGAGCGCGGTCGCATCCACGAATACGCGGTGCGCCGCGGCACCGGCGTCCACTATGTGGAGGGTGGCAGCGTCTGGGACGTCCCCATGGACATCGCACTGCCCAGCGCCACACAGAACGAGCTCGATGGGAAGGACGCCCGCACCCTTGCCTCGAACGGTCTCAAGGTCGTGGCCGAGGGCGCGAACATGCCGTGCACTCCGGAGGCCGTCGAGGTCTTCCGCGAGGCGAGTGTGGGGTTCGGCCCCGGAAAGGCGGCCAATGCCGGCGGCGTCGCGACGAGCGCCCTGGAGATGCAGCAGAACGCCAGCCGCGACACGTGGACCTTCGAATACACGGAGGCCCGTCTCACGGAGATCATGCGGAACATCCACACGACCTGCCTCGAGACGGCGGAGGACGTGGGGCGTCCCGGCGACTACGTGGTGGGCGCGAACGTCGCGGGCTTCCGCAAGGTCGCGAACGCGATGATCGCTCTGGGCGTCGTCTGACCGGCGTCGTCTGACCGGCAGCCGTCGTCATGCCCGCACTCCCGGGCATGACGACGGCTGGTTGACCCATCACTGAGGACCTGTCCTCAGTGATGGGTCCGGAGGATGAGACACATCACGCCTGGCACGCCGACTTTCCTACGCTGAGTGAGGACACCAGTGGAGGCGACCAGGAGGACCACGATGACGGAGCAGACGGCACCCCACGGATCAGGCGGAGCATCGACTCCCGCGAAACGGGCACGTGTGCGGATTCCGCACCTGCAGGCGATGAAGGATCGTGGCGAGACGTGGTCGATGCTCACGAGCTACGACATGTACACCGCACAGATCTTCGACGAGGCCGGGATCCCGGTGCTTCTGGTGGGCGACTCAGCGTCGAACAACGTCTACGGGTACGAGTCGTCACTACCGGTGACGGTCGACGAGCTCCTCCCCCTGGTGCGTGCGGTGAGTCGGTCCGTATCCCGCGCGCTGGTGCTGGCGGACCTGCCGTTCGGGTCGTATCAGGAGTCACCCGAGCAGGCCTTCCGCACAGCGGCTCGCTTCATGAAGGAGGCGGGCGCCCACGCGGTGAAGCTGGAGGGCGGGCTGGAGATGGTTCCGCAGGTGGAGAAGCTCACTCGGAACGGCATCCCCGTCATGGCGCACATCGGGTTCACCCCGCAGTCGGAGCACCAGTTGGGCGGCTATCGGGTGCAGGGCCGCGATGACGCTGCGGACACCCTTCTCGAGGAGGCGAAGGCGCTCGACGCCGCAGGGGCGTTCGGGATGGTGCTGGAGATGGTGCCGGCCGCTGCCGCACGCCGCATCACGGAGGCGGTCTCCGTCCCCACGGTGGGGATCGGCGCGGGGACGGACTGCGACGCTCAGGTCCTCGTGTGGCAGGACATGATGGGGCTGCGCACCGAGAGGATGCCGCGGTTCGTCAAGCAGTACGCGGACCTCGCAACGGTGATGACCGATGCCGCCCACGCGTTCGCGACGGATGTCGCACAGGGGACGTTCCCCGCGGAGGAGCACTCGTTCTGATCAACAGCTCCACGTGGTGCTGGAACGCTGCACCGATCGTCGCCCCCGCAGCGGAGAACGCAGCGGAGATCCATGACCAGATCATGCTCGATGGCACGTCCACCACAGACAGACCCCACGGACAGTAAAAGGCCCCGGCCGGTTTCCCGGGCCGAGGCCTCTCATCTACAACGAGCCACTGTCTCACTAGTTTCTCGAGTGGAGGTAAGGGGACTCGAACCCCTAACCCTCTGCTTGCAAAGCAGATGCGCTACCAATTGCGCCATACCCCCGTGCTGCATCACATCTTACACCTGGTCGGTGTACTGCGCCCACTGCTCCTGCCTGCCGCGGTTGCGGCTGCGGAGGACTCCCAGAGTCCCCGCTGCAAGAGCTGCGGATCCCAGAAGAGCGAACCATTTCTTCACGGCACTCTCCTCCAGATCGATGCGTGGGCCTAAGAGGACTTGAACCTCTGACCTCTTCGTTATCAGCGAAGCGCTCTAACCGCCTGAGCTATAGGCCCGTAGGTTCTTGCGAACCGAGAAGCAACTATACCGACCTCACCCCGCAGAACAAAATCGGCCGGAGCGCGCCTTCCGACGCATGCTCCGGCCGATCTGCGAGACAGGCTCAGTCGTCCGTGAGGGTGAGGTGGAAACCGCCCACGATCGACGCTCCGATGTTGTAGAGGAACGCGAACAGCGTCGACAGCGCCGTCATGAGCACGATGTTGACGAGGGCCAGGACGAACGCCGTCGCCATGACCCGTCCCAGGCTCACGAGCGCCAGCAACTGGTCCGCACTCTCTGCTCCGGCGATCTCCGACAGCGTCGATTCGATGTTGCCCATGACGCCGGTCGCCTGCAGCACGAGCCACAGCACCAGCGTGGCCACCAGCATCGCGATCGCGATCGCCAGCGACAGGAGGAACGCCATCTTCATGACCGACCACGGATCGATGCTCGCGATCGTCAGACGGACCGTGCGGGGTCCCTTCTTGGACTTCCCGCTCATCTTGACGCCGCCGGACGTGGCCTTCACCCCACCGGTGCCGGAAGGGCCGGAGCCCACCGGACCAGAACCGCCCGGACCAGAGCCCACCGGACCGGAGCCCGAGGAACGTCCCATCCCCACGATCGGGCTCGTCCCTGCCGCAGCGCCCGACCCTGCACCAGCACCCGACCCAGCCGCAGCGCTGTGATCCGGGCTCGAGACCGCCGGCTGCGCCCGGGTCTCCGAACCGCCCGCGGAGAGCCGCGTCCCCGAGGACGCAGAGCTCACACGCGTCGGGGCTCCGCTGCTGGCCTGAGCAGACGCCGCCGTACCGGCACCACCGGTCGGCCCACTGCCCGATCCTGCACCGTTTCCTGGGGAGTCTGCAGGTGCTGCGGACGCGTCGGCTGCGCCGCCGCTGGCGGTCAGACGCGTCTTGCCCTTGCCGCTGGAGGTACGGAGGATCTTCCCCGGCTTCTGCTCGTTGTCACTCACTGCTGCTCTTCACCTTCGATGTCGGCGTCCGGCTCCGGGGGAGTCGGGTCGGAAAGGTCCGCCTCGACGGCTTCGGCTTCCGCGTCGGAGAGAGGGGCCTCTTCGGCCTCTGCCTCCACCGCTTCCTCCGGGCCGCGGGTGACCGCGATGATGCGATCCTTCTTGCCGGGCTTCGCGAAGACGACGCCCATGGTGTTCCGACCCTTGGCCGGGACTTCGTCGATGTTCGACCGGACCACCTTACCGCGCTCCATGACGACCAGGACCTCTTCGCCCTCGGACACGATGAGGCCGCCCACGAGGTCACCGCGCTGGTCGGTGATCTTCGCGACCTTGATGCCCATGCCGCCGCGGCCCTGGAGTCGGTACTCCTCGACCGGTGTCCGCTTCGCGAAGCCGGCCTCGGTCACGACGAACACGAACGTGCCCGGGGTGACCGTGTCCATGGTGAGGAGCTCATCGTCCTCGCGGAAGCGCATGCCGGTGACGCCCGAGGTCGCACGGCCGGTCGCACGGATCGTGTCGTCTCCCGCGGAGAACCGGATCGACATGCCCTTGCGGGACACCAGGAGGAGGTGGTCCTCTCCGTCGACCAGACGTGCGGAGACCAGTTCGTCCGGATTCCCGTCCGCCATCTCCCGCAGATTGACCGCGATGACGCCGCCGGTGCGGTTCGAGTCGTACTCCGCCAGTCGCGTCTTCTTCACAAGTCCGGACTTCGTCGCGAGTGCCAGGAACTGCGCCTCGTCGTAGTCCTTGATCGAGAGGACCTGGGCGATCGTCTCGCCGGGCTGCAGCGCCAGCAGATTCGCCACGTGCTGGCCCTTCGCATCGCGTGAGCCCTCCGGCAGCTCATAGCCCTTGGCGCGGTAGACGCGGCCCGTGTTCGTGAAGAACAGGAGCCAGTTGTGCGTCGATGTGACGAAGAACTGGTCCACCACGTCGTCCACCCGGAGCTTGGCGCCGGCGATGCCCTTGCCGCCGCGATGCTGTGCACGGTAGAGCGCGGACTGCGTGCGCTTGACGTATCCGCCGCGGGTGATCGTGACGACGACCTCCTCCTCGGGGATGAGGTCCTCCATGCTCACGTCGCCGTCGAAGCCCGCCATGATGCGGGTGCGACGGTCGTCACCGTACTTGTCGACGATCTCCGCGAGCTCCTCGGAGACGATCGAGCGCTGGCGCTCCGGCCGATCGAGGATGTCCTTGAAGTCCTTGATCTGCTCCTCGATCTTCTGCGCCTCCTCCTCGATGCGAAGACGCTCGAGCGCGGCGAGACGACGCAGCTGCAGGTCGAGGATCGCATTCGCCTGGATCTCATCGACGTCCAGCAGCTCCATGAGGCCGGTGCGGGCATCATCGGAGTTCGGCGAGTTCCTGATGAGAGCGATCACGGCGTCCAGCGCGTTGAGCGCCTTGAGGTAGCCGCGCAGGATGTGCGCACGCTCCTCGGCCTTCCGCAGCCGGTAGCGCGTACGGCGGACGATGACGTCGATCTGGTGCTTGACCCACAGCCGCAGGAACGCGTCGATCGACAGGGTGCGCGGCACGTTGTCGACGAGCGCGAGCATGTTCGCGGAGAAGTTGTCCTGCAGCTGCGTGTGCTTGTAGAGGTTGTTCAGCACGACCTTCGCCACGGCATCCCGCTTGAGGACGATGACGAGCCGCTGTCCGGTGCGGCCGGACGACTCATCGCGCATGTCCGCGATGCCCGCGACCTTGCCGTCCCGCACGTAGGAGGCGATCTTCGTCGCGAGCGTGTCCGGGTTGACCATGTAGGGCAGCTCGGTCACGACGAGGCACGTGCGCCCCTGGATCTCCTCGACCTCGACGACCGCACGCTGCGTGATCGATCCGCGCCCGGTCCGGTAGGCGTCCTCGATGCCCCGGCGGCCCAGGATCGTCGCACCGGACGGGAAGTCCGGTCCCTTGATGATCCCCAGCATCGCCTCGAGGGCTTCTTCGTTCGACGCCTCCGGGTGCGCGAGCAGCCACTGCGCACCCTCCGCCACCTCGCGGAGGTTGTGCGGCGGGATGTTCGTCGCCATGCCCACCGCGATGCCGGACGAACCGTTCACCAGGAGGTTCGGGAACCGGGACGGCATGTACTGCGGCTCCTGGTTGCGGCCGTCGTAGTTGTCCTGGAAGTCGACGGTCTCCTCTTCGATGTCCCGGACGATCTCCATCGCGAGCGGAGCCATCTTGCACTCCGTGTACCGGGGTGCGGCCGCGCCGTCGTCACCGGGCGATCCGAAGTTCCCCTGTCCGGCCACCAGCGGATAGCGCATGACCCAGTTCTGCACCAGGCGCACCATCGCGTCATAGATCGCGGTGTCACCGTGCGGGTGATAGTGGCCCATGACGTCGCCCACCACGCGGGCGCACTTCGAGAAGTTGCGGTCCGGTCGGTACCCGCCGTCGTACATCGCATAGAGGATCCTGCGGTGCACCGGCTTGAGCCCGTCACGGACGTCCGGCAGCGCACGGCCCACGATGACGCTCATCGCGTAGTCGAGGTAGGAGCGCTGCATCTCCATGTTGAGGTCGACCTTGTCGACCCGGTCGGTCATCGTCAGACCGTCGGCGTCCGGAGTCTCCGCCGGATCCTGCTCAGGGGTGGGATTCTGCTCGTCTGCCACAGGGGCTCATCTCTCTTCTGTCACGTGCTGGGTAGGAGGCCGCTCCCGAGGTCCCGGCCGGGGCCTCGGGAGAGGTCGCCTCAGATGTCGAGGAAGCGGACGTCCTTCGCGTTCTCCTGGATGAACCGGCGTCGGGAGTCGACGTCGTCGCCCATGAGGACGGTGAAGATCTCGTCCGCCTGTGCGGCGTCGTCGAGGCTCACCTGCTTCAGCAGGCGATGATCGGGGTTCATCGTCGTCTCCCACAGCTCCTGGTAGTTCATCTCGCCCAGACCCTTGTAGCGCTGGATCGCCAGCTCCTTCGGCAGGCGCTTCCCCGCCGCACGGCCGGCTGTGAGCAGGCCGTCCCGCTCGCGGTCCGTATAGGCGTACTCATGGGAGGCGTTCGACCACTTCAGTCGGTAGAGGGGTGGGGTCGCGAGGTAGACGAACCCGCCCTCCACCAGCGGCTTCATGTAGCGGAAGATGAACGTGAGCAGCAGCGTCGTGATGTGCTGGCCGTCGACGTCTGCATCCGCCATGAGGACGATCTTGTGATAGCGGAGCTTCTCGATCTCGAAGTCTTCGCCGATGCCCGTGCCGAACGCCGTGATCATCGCCTGGATCTCCGCGTTGCCCAGGGCGCGGTCCAGACGAGCCTTCTCCACATTCAGGATCTTCCCGCGCAGCGGCAGGATCGCCTGCGTGTGCGGGTTGCGGCCCTGTGTGGCGGAGCCGCCGGCGGAGTCGCCCTCGACGATGAAGACCTCGGAGATCGAGGGGTCCTTCGACTGGCAGTCCTTGAGTTTGCCCGGCATCCCGCCGGCCTCCAGCAGGCCCTTGCGCCGTGTCGCCTCGCGCGCCTTCCGGGCGGCCAGTCGAGCCTGCGCGGCCTGCGACGCCTTCCGCACGACCTCCTTGGCCTGCACCGGGTTCGACTCCATCCAGTGGCCGAACTCGTCGCGGACCACGCGCTGGACGAAGGTCTTCGCCTCGGAGTTGCCGAGCTTCGTCTTCGTCTGGCCCTCGAACTGCGGCTCGCCCAGCTTGATCGAGACGACCGCGGTGAGGCCTTCGCGGATGTCGTCGCCCGTGAGGTTCGGGTCCTTCTCGCGGAGGATCTTCTGTTCCCGCGCGTACTGGTTGACCAGGGAGGTCAGCGCGGTGCGGAAGCCCTCCTCGTGGGTGCCGCCCTCATGCGTGGAGATCGTGTTCGCGAACGTGTGGACCGATTCCGAGTAGGACGTCGTCCACTGCATCGCGACCTCGAGCGCGATCTGCTGCTCCGTGTCCTCCGACTCGAAGGCGATGATCTCGTCATTCACGGTGTCGGAGCGCTTCATCGTGTTGATGTGCTCGACGTAGTCCAGCAGCCCGTGCTCGTAGCAGTAGGTGACGAGCTTCGTCTTCGCCTCCTGCGCGTTCTCCTCGCCGTCCAGCGCGGACTCGTCGATCTGGACCTCCTCCGGATCGACCTCCGCCACCCGACGGTCCTCGAGCGAGATGCGCATGCCCTTGTTGAGGAAGGCCATCTGCTGGAAGCGCGAGCGCAGCACCTCGAAGGAGAAGTCCGTCGTCTCGAAGATCTCATCATCCGGCCAGAACGTGATCGTCGTGCCGGTCCTGTCGGTCGACTCGCCCTCGACGATCTCACCCGTCGGCACACCGCGGCGGTAGTCCTGCCGCCACACGGTGCCGTCGCGGTGGACCTCCGCGTCGAGGCGGATGGACAACGCGTTGACCACGGAGGAGCCCACGCCGTGGAGACCACCCGACACCGCGTACCCGCCGCCGCCGAACTTGCCGCCGGCGTGGAGGATCGTGAGCACGACCTGGAGCGTGGGGACGCCCTCCGTGGGGTGCATCGCCACGGGGATGCCGCGGCCGTCATCGACGACCCGCACGCCGCCGTCCTCCAGGATCGTCACCTCGATATGGGAGGCGTAGCCCGCCATCGCCTCGTCCACGGAGTTGTCGACGATCTCCTGCACCAGGTGATGCAGACCGCGCTCCGACGTGGAGCCGATGTACATGCCAGGTCTCTTGCGCACCGCCTCGAGGCCTTCGAGAACGGTGATGTCACCGGCTTCGTAGTGCGGTGTCTCGTCGGCTGTCATGGAACTCCTCGTTCGCGGGCGCGCGGGCGCGCTCCTGGTCAGTGGGCACTTGGGTTCGATTCTAGCCTGTCCGAGGGCTCTCAGCGCATATCTACAGGCCGTGGAAGGTCGATTTCCCGGATCTGCGCACCGGGAGACGAGGGGAATCTCAGCGGAGGGGGTCTGAGGGCCTCAGAAACGATTGTGAGGCTTCAGCAGACGACGACGCGGTGGGGGTTCCTCCCGGAACCGCCCACCGCGTCGTCGTCGCAGGCTCGGTAGTCGACCGCTCAGGTCATCGACCGCTCAGAGTGCGTCGAGCACCTGCTCCAGATCGGCGAGGAGATCCTCGACCGTCTCGATGCCGACGGAGAGGCGGACGACCTCCTCCGGCACCGCGAGCTCCGTGCCGCGGACGGACGCGTGCGTCATCGCATCCGGGTAGTTGACCAGCGACTCGACGCCGCCCAGCGACTCCGCGAGGGTGAAGAGCTGAAGCGACTCCGCGAACTTCCGCGCTGTCCCACCGTCCGCCAGCGCGAGCGACACCATGCCGCCGAATCCGCTCATCTGGGAGCGGGCCAGAGCGTGGCCCGGATGCGATTCGAGGCCCGGGTAGTAGACGGTCCGCACCGCGTCGTGACGATCGAGGAAACCGGCGATGATCCCGGCGTTGGCGCTGTGGCGCTCCATGCGGATCGCCAGCGTCTTCAGCCCACGGGTCGTGAGGAACGCATCGTGGGGACCGCTGATCGCGCCGGCCGCGAACTGCTGGAACTCGACCTTCTCCGCGAGTGCCGCATCGCTCGTCACGATCGCGCCGCCCACCACGTCGGAGTGCCCGCCCAGGTACTTGGTCGTCGAGTGGACGACGACGTCGGCGCCTAGCAGCAGCGGGCGCTGCAGCGCCGGGGAGGCGAAGGTGTTGTCGACGACCACCAGCGCACCGGCCTCGTGGCCGATCCGCACCAGCTCCGCGATGTCCGCGACCCCCATGAGCGGGTTGGACGGGGTCTCGACCCAGAGCACCTGCGCGGGCGAGGCCTGCAGGGAGGCCCGGACGGCCTCGGCGTCGGTCATGTCGACGATCCGCAGGTCGATGCCCCAGGGCCCCAGGATCTTGTCGACCAGGCGGTGGGTGCCGCCGTAGACGTCGTTGCCCATGAGCACGGCGTCTCCGGGCGTGAGCGCCGCGCGCAGCAGCGCATCCTCAGCCGCGAGGCCGGATGCGAACGACAGCCCGAACCGACCGCCCTCCAGAGCGGCGAGCTGATTCTGCAGCGCGGTACGGGTGGGATTGGCACTGCGCCCGTACTCGTATCCGTTCCGCAGGCCGCCGATCCCGTCCTGGGCGTACGTGGAGGACACGTGGAGCGGCGGGATGACCGCACCCGTCGTCGGATCGTGGTCCTGTCCCGCACGGATCGCCAGGGTGTCGAACCCCATGCTCGGCGCGCTCTGCGCGCCTTCTGCGTGGTTCTGCTCAGTCACTGTGCTGCTCCTCCTTCTGCGGCGTCGGCCGCACTGCTCGCAGTCTGCGCCGCGATGTCGTCTGCGCTCATGTGGCCTCGCTCGACCATCCAGTCATCGTGGAATACCTTGGCCATGTACCCGCGGCCGGAATCCGGCAGCAGCACCACGACCACCGCGTCGTCCGGCAGGTCCCGCGCGACGCGCAGGGCCGCGACGACGGCCATGCCGCTCGAGCCGCCGACCAGGAGCCCCTCCTCGCGCGCCAGCCTGCGGGTCATCGCGAAGGACTCCGCGTCCGTGACCGTCTCGAAGCCGTCCGGGATCGTGGGGTCGTAGGTGTCCGGGATGTAGTCCTCGCCCACGCCTTCGACGTCGTAGCCGAATGCTTCGCCGCCGGCGTAGATCGAGCCGTCGGGATCCGCGACGATGACGCGCACCGCCCCGTCCGATGCTTCCTTCAGGTACCGTCCGGTGCCGCTGACTGTGCCGCCCGTGCCCGCGCCGACGATGAAGTGGGTGAGCTTCCCCTCCGTGTCCCGCCAGATCTCCGGACCCGTCGATTCGTAGTGGCTGCGCGGTCCGTTCTGGTTGGAGAACTGGTCGGGCTTGAAGCCGCCGGGGATCTCGCGCGCCAGGCGGTCGGACACGGAGTAGTAGGACTGCGGGTCCTCGGGTGTCACATTCGACGGGACGACGACGACCTCCGCGCCGTATGCGCGCAGCACCGCCCGCTTGTCCTCGGAGACCTTGTCCGGGCACACGAAGACGCACCGGTAGCCGCGCTGCTGCGCGACGAGTGCCAGGCCCACTCCCGTATTGCCGCTGGTCGGCTCGACGATCGTGCCGCCGGGCCTGAGCGCACCGGATTCCTCTGCCGCGTCGATGATGTTCACCGCGATGCGGTCCTTGACGGAACCGCCCGGATTGAAGAACTCGACCTTCGCGAGGACGGTGGCGCCGACGCCCTCCGTCACGCGGTTGAGGCGGATGAGCGGGGTGTCGCCGATCAGATCGGTGACGCTGTTGGCAAAGCGCATGTGGCTCCTCGTCGGGGATTCGTCGTTACCGAGCATAGGCGGAGACCCCCTCATCGTGTCGCCCAGACCAGCAGACCGACCGGCGCCAGCGCGACGATCCAGAAGATGCCGATCCATACGAACGCGGGCAGCGGGGTGAGGCGGCCCAGGACGGAGGCGTCGGAGTCGCGGGCCCGGCGACGGATGTGGAGACGGCTGAGGTTCGCGATCGCGCGGACGCCCCCGGCCCATTCGAAGAGCCCCGCGATGAGGAGCACGAGCACGCTCACCGGTGCCGGCGCCCAGAGGAGGAGCAAGGCGGTGCCCGCGATGCCCGCCAGGGTCGAGCCCACCGCGATGATCCCGCGCATGAACAGCAGTGCCGCGACGGACACGCCCAGGAGGACCGCCACCGCCGCCGTCGTCCAGACCGCGTCGCCGGTCGCCCAGCCGGCGGCCGCCGCACACACCATGAGTGCGCCCACCAGGGGCGGGGCTGGGTAGCCCCAGAAGCTCGTCCAGGCGACGGAATCGGATCGACCGGTCGACGTCGTGAGTCCCGAATGATCGGCATTCACACGGATGCGCATCCCGGTCCGGCCGCGCAGTGCGCCCGCGAGCGCATGGCCCAGCTCGTGGATCATCGTCACCCACACTCCGGTGACCCGCCAGATCCCGCTCGGCACCACCAGGACGCCGGCGATGACCGCCGCTGCGGCCACGATCGCCCACAGCTCATGGCCGGCGAGCCGGTCCAGCAGACCGACGCCGAGGCCCTCCAGACCGTCCGTCACACCGTCACCTCTCGATCAGCACACCCGGGCCGCATCCGCGAGCGCATCAGCCCCACGTATCCCGCGGTCCCCGTCCCCGCACACTCTTCCTCCCGCGGGTGAAGGAACGCTGAGCGGGTCCATGGATCTCGATGTCCTCGACCACGCGGCGCCCGATCTCGCGCTCGATCTTGTCGAGCAGTCCGTCCTTCAGGATCTTCAGCTGCGTCGCCCAGGTGGTCGAGGAGGTGCGGACGACGAGGGTGGGCGGATCGAACCGCTCGACGGTGCAGTTCGCCGCGACATCCCGTCCCACCAGGTCCGACCACCTGCTCGTGACCTGCGCGACGTCGAGGCTCGTCTCCCACCCCCGCTTGTGCGCGAGCTTCGTGAAGAGGCCCGCCAGCGGTCGGGGATCCCGGGCATCGTGGCCCGAACCGGTGTAGGCGACTCCGCCGGCACCGCGGTCCGCCGCGTCTGCCCGTCCATCCTGCCAGCGCTTCGAGCTGCGCCACGATCCTGCACCTGCGCGCGGTTCGATGTCCGCCATGCGGCGCACGCGGTCGAGTGCGTCGAGCGCGGCACCGGACAGCGGAGCACGGGTCCGGTCGACGGAGCCGAGGCCGCCTCCCGCATCGGGAATCGGGACGCCGGGGACCCGTCCGCTGGTCATCGAGCCGCTGGGTTCCGAGCCGCTGGGTTCCGAGCCGCTGGAGCCCCGTCCGCCCTGCCCCGTCCTCTGGTGCGTCATCGGGGGCTCGCCACGGTCGTGAGGTCGACGGTGCGGCCCACGAGCTCCTGCGGGATCTCCGAGCCGACCGCTGCGGTGATGAGCACCTGCTCCGCCTGCGAGACCATCTTCGCGAGCCGGGAGCGTCGCCCGGTGTCCAGTTCCGCGAACACGTCATCGAGGACGAGGACGGGCTGATCGTCCGGATCACGGGAATCCTCGCGGAGCAGGTCCCAGCTGGCCAGCTGCAGGGCGAGTGCGAGGGACCAGCTCTCGCCGTGGGACGCGTAGCCCTTCGCGGGGACGTCTCCGATGAGCAGTTCCACGTCGTCGCGCTGGGGACCGACGAGCGTCAGGCCCCTGTCGATCTCCTTCGCCCTCCGGGTGAGGACTGCCTCGACGATCACGGCGACCGCGCGCGGGACGGCGTCATCCGCATCCGGGTCGATCGTCGAGTAATCGATCCGCGACCGGTACTCAGCGGACGCCAGCCGCCTCGATTCCCTCGCGTCGGCGGCCAGAGTGGAGAAGTGCTCTCCGATGTGGGGTGCGAGGTCCGACAGCAGCCGGCGGCGACCGACCACGAGTGCGGCAGCGGCCTCGGCGAAGGCGCGATCCCAGATGTCGAGCGTCGCTTCGAGACCGGGATTCGGCTGCTGCCTGAGGCTCTTGAGCAGGGCGTTGCGCTGCCGCAGCGCCTTCTCCGCATCGGACAGCACGCCGGCGAAGCGCGGGTTGCGGGCGACGAGCAGGGAATCGAGCCAGTCGCGGCGCTCACCGGGGTCGCCCTTCACGAGTCCCAGGTCCTCAGGCGCGAAGACGACGCACGGGACGAGGCCCAGGATCTCCCGCACGCGGACTCCGGTGCGGTTGATGCGTGCTCGGTTGGCGCCCTTGGCCCGGATCGTGACCTCAGCCGTCACGTGTCGCTCGCCGCGATGCGCCTTCGCGGACACGATCGCCTGCCCCTCACCTGCACGCACCAGCGGCAGGTCGTGGGGCACCCGATGGGAGCGCAGGCGGGACAGATATCCGATCGCCTCGACCAGGTTCGTCTTCCCCCAGCCGTTGGGAGCGACGAATGTGGTGACCCCGCGGTCCAGATCCAGATCGAGTGAGTCGTAGGACCGGAAGTCACGCAGGGCGAGTCTGCTCACCCACACGCAGCGACCACCTCCGAACCGGGTGCGTCAGAAACGGATGATCGGCATGAGCAGGTAGCGGTACGAATCATCGTGTTCGCCCTCCTGCTCCTTCTGCCCCGTGATGACGACGGACTTCTTGGGCTCTGTCATGGAGAACCTCACGAAGGGGTGCTCGATCTGTGCGAGTCCCTCGGAGATGAAGAGGGGGTTGAACCCCGTCGTGATGTCCCCGCCGTTCATGGTCGCAGGCAGCGACTCCGACGCCTGCGCATCATCGCCGGCGCCTGCACGCAGAGTGACGGTGCCCTCGGCGAACTCGAAGCGGATCGGGGTGTTGCGCTCGGCGACCAGTGCCACGCGGCGGACTGCCTCGCGCAGCGCAGAGGTCTCGACGACGGCGGTGATGGGTGCGTCCTTGGGGAACAGCGAACGGACCTTCGGGTAGTCGCCCTCGATGAGCAGCGACGTCGACTCACGGCCGTTGGCGGCGAAGGCGAGCATCTCCTTGCCCCCGGACTCCGACAGGGCGATCCGGATGTCTCCGCCCATCGACTTCGCTGCGTCCGCCAGCGTCTTGCCGCGGATCAGTGCGTTGCGCGTGATGTCCGGAGTCGACGGGGACCAGGTGAACTCACGCACCGCGAGTCGGTAGCGGTCCGTTGCGAGCAGTGCGACGCGGTCGCCCTCGATCTCCACCCGCACGCTCGTGAGGATCGGCACCGTGTCGTCCTTCGACGTGGCGATCGAGACCTGCGAGACCGCGTGCTGGAACTCCGAGGCGGCGACGGTGCCGGTGGCCTCCGGGATCGCCGGCAGGGACGGGTACTCGTCGACCGGCATCGTCATGAGGGAGAAGCGCGAGGAGCCGCAGGTCAGATCGACCTTGCCGCCGTTGAGCTCGAGCGTCACAGCCTGGTTGGGCAGCGCCTTCGAGATGTCTGCGAGGAGTCGTCCGGAGACCAGGAACGTCCCCGGTGCCTCGACCTCTGCACTGAACTCCGTCCGGGAGGAGACCTCGTAGTCGAAGACGGCGAGTCGGACCGTTCCGTCCGCTTCAGCCGTGATGAGGACACCCGTGAGGACCGGGGAGGAAGGACGCTGAGGCAGAGCCTTGGTCGTCCAGGTGACCGCCTCTGCGAGCACATCGCGCTCGACTCGGAACTTCACTTGCTCGGATGCTGCGTTCACGACACTCCTGCGGTTCGCACTGAGGACTTCTGACGGTGGGCGAGAGCCTGTCGACCAGACCCGCTGACATGCGGACGGGCAGGAATGCACTCTACCCCACGCGGAGAGGAGGGCGCACCGCGGTCGGGTGGCTCTACGGCGTGGTCCGTTGACATCCCCATCCGGGCATGCTTCCAGCAGCGCTGCGGGTGAGGACCAGCCACGCTTGGGGTGAGGATGCGAGGCTGGCGTGTGTGGGGACGTGTTCGGGGACGTGTGCTCGGTCGAGTTAGGGGAGACGTCGTTCGAATAGCCCCGATCAGTGCTGTGCAGATCTGCACAGCAGCCACCTCGATATTATCGTGCGATAAACGAATGGTCTCGCAGAGTCGGTGCAGTGCGCGGTGAACCGCCTGAATCGCAATGAGTTGAATAGGTAGTCAGTAGTAGGCACTGTGGAAACTGTGGATAACTCCATCGGATCGCCGTCTGGTGGCGGATCTCAGCCGGTGTGAGCAGGTGGATGGAGTGTGCACGGTGAGCACCTCACCGGTGCATGCCTGTGTAATCACATCGCTGTGACCCACAGGCATCACCAGGCGAACGCGGATCCGTCCCCCGTGCGGTCCACGTTCTGAGCGGCGTTTCCCACAGCGTTGTCCACAACTGTGTATTGCTCATTTCACAGTCGATGCTGCTGTTTGATGCGATTCGTGAGTTCGGTGACCTGTGTGTACAGAGCACGGCGCTCCGCCATCTGCGTCTTGATCTTCTTGTTCGCGTGCATGACCGTGGTGTGGTCGCGCCCGCCGAACTCCTGGCCGATCTTCGGCAGCGACAGATCAGTCAGTTCGCGGCACAGGTACATCGCGATCTGTCGTGCGGTGGTGAGCGTGCGCGAACGGCTCCCGCTCTGCAGGTCCTCGATGGACAGGGAGAAGTACGACGCCGTCTGGCCCATGATGTCCGCCGCGGTGATCTCCGGAGTGTCGTCCTGGGTGATGAAGTCCTTGAGGACCGTCTCCGCGAGGCCGACGTCGATGACCTGATCGTTGAGGTTGGCGAACGCGGTGACGCGGATCAGCGCACCCTCCAGCTCGCGGATGTTCGACGACACGCGGCTGGCGATGTACTCGAGCACATCCGGCGGCACGTCGAGCTTGTCCGTGAACGCCTTGTTCCTGAGGATGGCGAACCGCGTCTCGAGGTCCGGCGGCTGCACGTCCGTGAGCAGACCCCACTCGAAGCGGGACCGCAGGCGCTCCTCGAAGCCCTTCAGCATCTTGGGCGGCTGGTCCGCGGTGATGACGACCTGCTTCTCCTCATTGTGCAGAGCGTTGAACGTGTGGAAGAACTCCTCGATCGTCGCGTCCTTGCCCTGGAGGAACTGGATGTCATCGATCATGAGGATGTCGACCTCACGGTAGCGGCGCTGGAACGCCGGACGCAGCGTGTTGGACGTCGTCTGCGATCCCACCGTGTTGATGAAGTCGTTGACGAACTCCTCGCTGGACACGTACCGGACGCGGATCTCCGGGTAGAGCTGCTGCGAGTAGTGCCCGATCGCGTGGAGCAGGTGGGTCTTCCCCAGTCCGGAGTCGCCGTAGATGAAGAGGGGGTTGTACGCCTTGGCCGGAGACTCCGCGACCGCGAACGCCGCTGCATGGGCGAAGCGGTTGGAGGCGCCGACGACGAAGGCGTCGAACGTGTACTTGGGATTGAGCAGACTCGAGGAGCTCTTGCCGTCCGGTCCGTGGGGAGCGGGGGTTCCGGTGTGCGAGAAGGGCGCTGGGGACGAGCCCGAGGTCCACTGCTGCCGGTCACCGGGCGCAGGTGCCGGCGCGGTGGTGGGGTGACTGGGTACCTCGGCGTGAGGTGGGGCCGCCGAGGCGACCGCAGCCTCGGCCTCCTGGCCTGCGTTCGGTGTGGGAGCCGGTGCGGGAGCCGTACCTGTGGTGGCGTCGTGACCGAGGGGCCCCGTGTCCGTCGCGTCGTGCGGTGCCGTGGGCGCCTGTGGCTGTGCCGGTGCGGGAACGGAGGCGACCAGTTCCGTCGGCGCCTCGGTGTAGGCGGTGCCGACTGCGATCGCGAGGTTCACGTCGTGGCCGACGACCCGCCCGAACTCGCGGGTGAGGGGTTCGCGCAGGTCCGTCTCGAGGTTGCGGCGGTGCAGCTCCGAGGGGACGGCGAGGACGTAGATCGAGTCACCGATCATGCCCTTGGGCATCGCACCCGTGAGGAAGCCCTTGTGCTGCTTGAGGATGGTCGGATCGTTGAGCAGATTGGTGAGGACCTGCGTCCATATCTGCTCCGGATCGTTCTGTGTGGAGTCCACCCTCGTCCTTCCGACGTGCATGACCGGCGTGTCATTCCCCAGCCCCCGTCGCCCACAGGTGTGGAAGAGCATCCGAATGACGTCCACATAGTTTTCCACAGTTTGTGCATAGCGACCACGTAAGTCCCGGAATCATCCACATCGGTGGACAACCATGTGGAAATCACACGCGTGTTGTTTGTGGACGCCGTTGTTCACGCAGCGTGTGCACAAGGTTGTGGGCAGAGGAATCGACCGTTCCGACCACCAGTCGGCGTGTCGGCGTCATGTGGGCGCCGGCTCGATGACACCGGGGAGTCGGACGCGCGACACCTGACGTCCATGTGGGGGCGGATCGGGCCCATGTCAGGACACATCGGAGTGAGCGTCGTCACTGATCCGCGTCGTGACGGGCCGCGGTTTGACCGTCGAGAGAGGGCGCCTCTAGGATGGGGTGTCCTGTGTTGCGGGCTTGTACCCCGGTGTGTGCGCACTTCCCTGTCCTCCCTCGACGCAGGAGTGGGCGGCCGAGCGAATCGTGAAAGCGCTGGATTCGGCCTGCATCCCGCCTCAGTGGAACCACACGTCAGCTGTGTCTGACGACGATCGATGGAGTGAGAAGTGAGCAAGCATACTTTCCAGCCGAACAACCGCAAGCGCGCCAAGACGCATGGCTTCCGCCAGCGCATGAGCACCCGCGCCGGCCGTGCGATCCTCGCATCGCGTCGCCGCCGGGGCCGCCGCGCCCTGTCCGCCTGACCGCACGCCGGTTGAGGCCCCACCACCGTGCTGCCTCGTGAGAACAGGCTCCGTGCTCCGGCCGACTTCCGCACTGCCTTCCGTGCAGGTGTGAAGGGGACCAGCAGTCACGTACTGGCTCACGTGGCCCACACACGCGAATCCCACGCCCCGCGCGTGGGATTCGTCGTTTCCAAAGCCGTGGGGAACGCGGTGGTCCGCAACCGGGTGAAGCGCCGTGCGCGCGCGTGGGCGGCCGGGCAGCTGAAGGACCTCCGGACGGGAGACCTCCTGGTGATCCGGGCGCTGCCCGCAGCCTCGGACGCGGACTACGCAGCGCTCACACGGTCCCTCGATCGCGCGCTGCGCACCGCCCGCCGGCGGCTGCGGAAGCGGGATGAGGAGACCACCGGGACCTCGGGTGCGGAATCCGGCGCCGGCGATCGGACCGAGCAGTCGGCCGGAGCCTCAGATGCGCTCCGGTGAGGACACCGAATCGTCTCTGCCCGACCCGCCAGCGGGTCGCGCGGCTCGATTCGGCCACGTGCTGCGGATCGCACCGCGGATGCCGTTCGTCTGGTTCATGCGCGCGTACCGTGTGGTCATCTCCCCGCTCTATGGTGATGTGTGCCGCTACTATCCCAGCTGCTCGAAGTACGCTCTGGATGCGTTCGAGGTGAAGGGTGCGGTGGCGGGCATGTTCATGGCGGCATGGCGAGTGCTCCGGTGCAACCCCTTCACCCGCGGTGGTGTCGATCACGTCAAGGGTTCTGTGCTCGAGCGCCGCAGCGCGGAGATCTGGGGGCAGGACGGCCCCGCGAACAATGGCAGAATGTACAACCGGTAAAGACTTCATGAGGGTCGTGGACGCGAAGATCGTGCCAGGGCCGAGGAGAGAGTGAATGGGCTTCTTCGATACGCTGCTCTACCCCCTGCGATGGGTGGTCGCATGGATCCTCGCGCTCTTCCATGAGCTGCTGACGTTCCTGAGCCTCGACCCGGCCAGTGGTCTCACGTGGGTCCTGTCGATCGCCGGGCTCACCCTGGTGGTCCGCGGTGCGCTGGTTCCCCTCTTCGTGCGCCAGATCAAGTCGCAGCGCAAGATGCAGATGATCCAGCCGGAGCTGCAGCGCCTCCAGAAGAAGTACAAGGGCAAGAAGGACCAGTTCTCTCGACAGGCGATGGTCGAAGAGCAGCAGGCGATGTTCAAGAAGCACGGGACCAGTCCGTTCGCATCGTGCCTTCCGCTGCTCGTGCAGATGCCGATCTTCCTGAGCCTGTTCCGCGTCATCAACAACGTCCCGCAGATCGCGACCGGGGAGATCGACCCGGTCGGCGGCATGACGCGGGATCTTGCGGAGCAGATGGACCAGGCGATCGTCCTCGGCATCCCGCTGTCCTCCTCCTTCCTCACCGGTGACTGGTGGGTCAGGGCCGTCACCGCTGTCCTCATCGTCATCATGGCGGGCACCCAGTTCTGGACCCAGCGCCAGATGATGACGAAGAACATGTCCGACGCGGCCATGGACAACCCGTTCATGCAGCAGCAGAAGATGATGCTCTACCTGATGCCCGTGGTCTTCGGCATCGGCGGCATCTACTTCCCGCTGGGCGTCCTCATCTACTGGCTCGTGTCGAACACCTGGACGATGTTCCAGCAGATGTTCGTCATCCGGAGCATGCCCGCGCCGGGCTCACAGGCCGAACGCGATCTGATGGAGCGCCGCGCCCGGAAGGGCAAGTCCGCCCTCCCCGGTGCAGAGCCCATCGAGATGAAGTCCGAGCCTGAGGCTGAGGACAAGCCTCAGGCGAAGACCAGTGGTCAGCGTCCGCAACCTGTCAGCGCGAAGCGCAAGAAGAAGCGCAAGAAGCGTTAGATATGAGTGTGACCGGGTCGCGCACGGGCGATCCGATACGACATGGAGGAACGACGATGAGTGACTCGACGGAAACCACTGGATCCCCGACGACTGACAACGGCACGACCGCAGAGCAGGCGGAGGTCGTCGACTCGGCGCAGGACTCGACTGCGGCTGATGCGGCGCGGAACAGCGCGGAGACCACCGCGCAGGGCACGGCAGAGAGCACGGCGGAGGGAAGCACGGCGAGCACCGCGGAGCCGTCCGATGGCACCGCGGTGAAGGATGACAGCGCCGACGCTGCGTCCTCGCGCCCCAGCCGTACGGAGCTGCTCGAGGAGGAGGGCGATATCGCCGCGGACTACCTCGAGGAGCTGCTCGACGTGACGGATCTGGACGGCGACATCGACATCGATGTCGCGGACGGGCGCGCTCAGCTCGCGATCCTGAACGACGACGGCGACGACGGCCTGGACGTCCTCGTGGGTCGCGATGGACAGGTGCTGACTGCCCTGCAGGAGCTCACTCGCCTCACGGTGCAGGCGCAGACAGGGCAGCGGTCCTGGCTGATGCTCGACATCGACGGCTACCGGGACCGCCGCAAGGACGATCTGCGGAAGGTCGCGTCGGAAGCGGTCGAATCCGTGCAGAGTGAAGGACGGACGGTCTCCCTCCGTCCAATGAACAGCTTCGAGCGGAAGGTCGTCCACGACGTCGTGGCCAAGGCCGGTCTCCGATCAGAGTCCGAAGGCGAGGGCGATCGCCGCCATGTCGTCGTCCACCCCGCCTGAAGGACGCTGCATGTCTGAAGAGATTGATGAGGGAGTCGAGCAGAGGCCGGCCTATGCGGAGACCCTGTTCGGGGACCGCGTGGAGCTCGCGGACCGCTACGCTCAGCATCTTGTGACCACGGGGGTCGAATGGGGCCTGCTGGGCCCTCGTGAGCTCCCCCGCGTGTGGTCACGGCACATCCTCAACTGCGGAGCCGCAGCATCCCTGCTGGAGACCGGCGACGTTGTCGGCGACATCGGATCCGGTGCCGGTCTCCCGGGGATCCCGTGGGCGGTCGCTCGTCCTGATGTGCGGATCGTCCTCATCGAGATCATGGAACGCCGTGTGGAGTGGCTTCGCATGGTCGTCGACGATCTGGGTCTGGAGAATGTCCGCATCGTGCGCGCACGCGTCGAGGAGCTGGTGGACGACGAGATCTTCACTGTCGTCACGGCGCGTGCGGTGAAGGCGATGACGACGCTCATCGAATGGTCGGTGCCGATCCTGGGTCCGCAGGGGCGGATCCTGGCGATCAAGGGCGCATCGGTCGATTCTGAGCTGGAGAAGGCGGCGCGGCTGATCCGCAAGCGCAAGCTCGTGGGTCCGACTGTGCACACAGTGGGCGCGGAAGAACTCGAGACGCCCACAACAGTGGTGGAGCTGCGTCGCCGCTGAGTGATCGTATGCGGGGTGGAACACCCACTGTCTGATTCGAACGTGAGTTCTATACAGTGACCGCGCGACGTGCCGGTGTCTTTCGCCGAACGCAGACGGCATAGAGTGAGAGCCCCGCGGGAACGCAGACGTTTCACGTGGAACGTCGACGGTGGACAGTCGGTTCTCATCAGCACGTCCTGAGTCCCGAAGTCTGTGCCCCGACGTAGAATGTCGAGGTACCTTGGTTTAGCGAACGCGGAGTGATCCACATGCCTCTTATGGACGAGTCGACTCCGCTGGGAGCTCAGATCGCACGCGATCATCGCCGTGCGGAGCGACTTGCGTCGACGACCTTCCCCAGCCCTGATCAGACGAGAATCCTCACCATCGCCAATCAGAAGGGCGGTGTGGGGAAGACGACGACGACCGTCAACGTCGCAGCTGCTCTGGCGTCCCATGGTCTTGAGGTTCTGGTGGTCGATATCGACCCGCAGGGCAACGCGAGCACCGCTCTGAGCATCGACCACTCGACCGGTGTGGATGGGATCTATGAAGTCCTCATCGACGACTACGACATCTCCGAGGTCGTCGCCCAGTCTCCGGAGTTCGAGACGCTGAAGTGCGTGCCGGCCACCATCGATCTGGCAGGTGCTGAGATCGACCTGGTGTCGAAGGTGGCACGCGAAATGCGGCTGCACCGCGCACTGACGAAGTACCTGGAGGAGCAGGATGAAGCCGGCCAGCGCGTCGACTATGTCCTCATCGACTGCCCGCCCAGCCTGGGCCTCCTCACAGTGAACGCCTTCGTCGCTGCTCGGGAGGTCTTCATCCCCATCCAGTGCGAGTACTACGCGTTGGAGGGCGTGAGCCAGCTGTTGAAGAGCATCCAGATGATCCAGCAGCACCTGAACCCCGAGCTGTGGATCTCCACAGTGCTTCTGACGATGTACGACGGACGTACGCGCCTCAGTGCCCAGGTCGCTGAAGAGGTCCGCACACATTTCGAGGATCAGGTTCTGCGCACTGTCATTCCACGGTCCGTGCGCATCTCCGAGGCCCCGAGCTACGGCAGAACCGTCATCTCGTACGAACCCAGCTCTTCGGGTGCGCTGTCCTACCGTGAGGCGGCTGAGGAGATCTCATTGAGAGGAATCAAGAATGGCTGAGAAGCGTCGCGGACTTGGACGGGGACTGGGATCGCTCATCCCCAGTCAGGAGACCGGTCGCCCATCGGATGTGTTCTTCCCGCGCAGCGAGCGGGCCGATCCGGACGCTCAGACCGATTCGCAGGAGACGGAACGCGAGAAGGTGCCGTCGGATCCGGCGGAGTCGATGAGGCGTGCACAGGCGGGACGAAAGACCGGGTCCGCGAAGCGAACTCCCGCGAAGGGAGCGACGCAGAAGCCTGCCGCCAGCAAGACGGCGGCGACCAAGGCCACCTCTGCGGCGACGAAATCAGGGAAGAGCTCCTCTCAGAAATCCGCCGATGAGTCGACATCCGCGTCTGCTGAGCCGGCGACCCGGCAGCCGGCAACGAGGCCGAAGGCGTCAGCAGATGCGAACACAAAGCGCGTTTCCGCGAAGAACGACAGTGATCGCATTGCGAGTTCGATTCTACAGTCGAACGACGACGCCTCGTCGCTCGATTCCCGCCCGACTGACGAGGGCTCTGCTGTCCCAGAGTCTTCGGCGGCGGAAGCTAACGACGATGGCCTCAGCGGTACCGACACATCAGTTGATGGGGTCTACGTTTCACGTGAAACCGTCCGATCACATTCTGCGTCGGAAGAGATGCCCAGAGTGGAGGTCGATACGGAGGAGCGTGACGCAGAGGTCGCGGACGTCGCCCTCTCCGACTCCTCCACCCCAGACGTTCCAAGTGAAACGGGTGACGAGCAGGACGATGCAGCACACGACCTGGTCCCGGTCCCGGGCACAACCTTCGGTGAAGTCTCTCTCGACCGCATTCGCCCTAACCCGCGTCAGCCTCGCGATGTATTCGATGAGGACGCGCTCGACGAGCTGATCACGAGCATCCGGGAGATCGGTGTCCTTCAGCCGGTCGTCGTCCGTCGGCGCACTGACGCACCCGGTCAGTATGAGCTGATCATGGGTGAGCGCCGCTTCCGCGCGTCGAAGGAGGCAGGTAAGGATACGATTCCGGCGATCGTCCGGGAGACGTCCAATGACGATCTCCTGCGCGATGCGCTCCTGGAGAATCTGCACCGCGTCGATCTGAATCCTCTTGAAGAAGCAGCGGCCTACGCGCAGCTGTTGGAGGACTTCAACTGCACTCAAGAAGAGCTCTCCGAGCGGATCGGTCGCTCACGGCCGCAGATCTCCAATACGATCCGGCTGTTGAAGCTCCCGGGAATGGTTCAGCGTCGCGTTGCTGCAGGTGTTCTCTCCAGCGGACATGCGCGAGCGCTGCTCGGACTGAACGATGGCGCCAACATGGAGGTCCTGGCTCAGCGAGTAGTCGCTGAAGGGCTGTCAGTACGGGCCACCGAGGAAGCCGTCATACTTCTCAACCGCGGCGATCGTTCCGCTGTTTCACGTGGAACACGCGAACCCGACCCAGAGCTTGCAGAGCTCGCACGGTCGCTCGGAGATCGTCTTGATACTCGGGTGAACGTCGTCATGGGCAAGCGCAAGGGAAAGCTTTCCGTTGAGTTCGCAAATGGCGAGGATCTGAATAGGATCCTGTTGCTTCTTGGGCTCGAGGGCGATTCCGACGACGAATAGCTGTCCTCACAAGTAGGCGCCCAACTCACTGACGGTGAGTTGGGCGCTTTTTTGTGTCTACAGGCAGCGCACACGCGTGCCCAGCGCCAGGGAAAGCTTCTTTGCTCGCGTGACGAGGTGAGGTTTCACGTGAAACGGGGCAATTCGCCGGTAGGTGGCCGGAGGGACCACCTCATCGCACGTGAGGTGATCGTGCCGTTCCTGAGCCCGGGTTGAGGATTGCGCGAAGCAAACGGGCGGCGGACGAAGTCGCCGAAGTTCTCGTCATGTTGCATCGGATGTAGACAACGACTGCAGATACTGAGCTGTGTGGGAGAGCAATTCCGCTTCTGTGTGAGCCTGCCGGTTTGGGGCAATACGCCGTGCACCCAAGCGGTATCGGGCGGTGGTGACCCCGAGTCCTACGCGAAGTGCGGTATCTATCGTGACCAGTGGAGGACCCCTCCCCTCAAGTGTCACTCGTTTCACGTGAAACATGATGATGCTGTCCGTCTTGGGTGAAGAAGTGATGGAGAGCTTCCCAGCAACCCGCCGTTGGAGCTGTACACGTGCTGAAATGACGGGCGCAGTGGGTACTTTCTCATATCGGTGCACATCCGTAGGCCCCAAACCTGCATAGCGCGAAGGTGACGGTTGGGACCCTTCGAGTGTTCCGTTACCACGCACCGATTCCGGTACCGACCCGTGCAATACACTCCAGCGAACGATCACTCGTACTGCTCGTGGAGGAGCCGGACGCTGGTATCGAAGCAGAAACTCGGCAATCCGCTGGCACTTACAGCGACGATTCGCTGTTTCACGTGAAACGTTGAGCGCTATTCAGTGCGTGGTTTCCGTGGCATTCTCTGCGCCGGACAGGAGCTCCCCCTCTTGTTTCACGTGAAACGTCGTTAAGAATGAGTCTGTGTGCGTGTCAGTGATTCACCAACTTCTCAGTACTGGCCGGGCTGCACGCGTCGCGCGCGTGATGGTCACGATCGGTGAGTTGCTCGGGGCGCGCTGCTGAGGGATACGCATTCCTGAACTCTCGAAGGATTGATTGTGCACCGATGCTCAATCCCGGTGGCTTTTAGCCCCGGTCGCCGCTGAAATCCGCCTCGGTGTGCGTCTGAATGTACAGAGCGTCGGATCTGATCAATCCATTCGTCGGCTGTCGTCGGATCTATTCGAGCGCTGCGTTTCACGTGAAACGCGGTTGTTGTTCTCGATGATCACTGACGCGCACCGTTCTTCACATGGACTCAAGCGGCGATCTACAGTGATCTGCCGATGCGGTGCTCCGCGCCATTTCCCAGGGTCGTGCGTAGAGATGCATGGGTTCTATCGCTCATGTCGGTGTGGGGGCTATGCCTCTTCCCATTCCGTGCTCTGTGAACGCAGTGACGAAGGACGCGAATGTACCTCTGTTCCGTCGCACGTGGCGAAGGCGTCAGATGAGCTGTAGTTCGCAACCACGTGTCGGTAGAGTCACGGCCTGCCGCGGTGCGATCGTTTGCCAACCGAGGAGTTGGGTAGTGAACTCTGCCGAGTGGTGTTCCGATAGGTGTGCGGTCGTCGGCCACCATGCAGTGGTTGGTGTGTTTCACGTGGAACCGACGTGCTGCCTGCGGAGGTGGCATGTGCTGTGCTGGGTACGAGTCGCCGGCGGATCCGGCGGACGGGGAAACGGGTCGTTTTATCTAGTACTAGGTGGATGGCCCGTGGACCTGAGTCGCAATCCGTCCGGAGTGCCAAGGGTGCCTCATGGGCGCGATAGGTCTGCGAGTGAACACTGGTGGCAGTGCGATCGACGGTTCACTCGGTACAGTTCTGAGGGCGACACGCCTGGTCGATGCGGTCATTCAAGAGGGATGGCGGTCGAACGTTCTCCGAAGGCGCCAGCATCCTCCCTCGACAGATGCCTACCTGCACGGATGGGGTTCAGTGGAGTGCGCGCTCTCAGGGTACGTGCTGGCGCGACGTATCACCTGTGGGATCTCGCTCTCCGTTTCACGTGAAACGCCAGGTCACCGGTGTCACGCTGGCAACGGTGTTACGTGGAACGGCGCTGCCTGCAGCGGCGTACGTGCTACTCGCGTCGGAGAGCGTCAGTCGGCGGTGTTCTCGTCGGACTTCCGCGCGATCATCTCACGCAATGCCACGAGGTCGACCGTTCCGGTGACGGGATCCGCTGCTTCTGTTAAGTAAAGGCGCTGAAGTGCAACTGCGACCGATTCTGCAATCGAATCTCGCACTCGTGCTGAGTGCAGCCGCTGCCTGTCATCATCGTTCGTGATGTAACCGACGACGACGTGGACTGTGGGCGTCGTGTATTCGTGCAGGGACTTCCACGAGCGAGCATGGGAGCCGCAGTCCAGGAAATCGGTACGTGAGAGGATCTCGCGCTGGATCAGCTCCGCCAGGCGCTTGCCGATGGGCGAAGGCTGACCGGTAGCCGTACCGAAATAGAAGGTTGCGACCCCGTTCGCACTGGGATTCGTGTGGAAGTCCTGCGACACACTGATGAGAGTGGATGCGCGTGAGTCCAAGAGGTCTGATGCGGCGCGTTCGTCCGCGTCGAGGACGAAGGGTGATGCCCCTACTGCTGCGAGGCGGCCGGAGATCCGCTGGGCTATATCCATCGAGTAGTCGTATGCGCTGCTCGTATGATCCGCGACGAGCTGCGTGTCATCGGTCATGGGGAGGGTGGGGGCGGAATCGATGACGAATGTGCGTCCAGACAATGATGGTCCGGACGACTGGAGTCGGGCCTTCTCCTGCAGGGCGAAGATGTTGCCGGACGCACTTCCCCGCGTCACCGCTTCGAGCCCGCGGAGGGTACGGGGACCGGCCACTCCGTCGACGTTCAGACCGAGGTTCTTCTGAAGATCACGGACGGCTGCGTCCGTGGTCTCTGCGAAGGTGAAATCGATGCGCGAAGCGTAGAGACCCAGATCGGAGAGCTTGCTCTGAAGTTCCGCGACGTCATCGCCGCTGAACGGTCGGACAGGGTCGAATCGCAGGATGCGGTCGCCCAGCTGGTGACGAGCAAGCTCGATCTGCTCGAACGTCTGCTGACCGAGGACCCCGTCGGGGAACAGGCCTCTCCGCTGCTGGAAGTGCTTGATGGTGGAGTCGAGGTCGTGATCGAACTCAGCACTGGAGGAATCGCCCACGTCGTACCCCAGACGGGACAGCTGTGCCTTCACGGTGAGCAGCACCGTGTCGGACGCTCCGAGCTGGAAGGTGGAGTTGTGGGGTGTCATCGAACTCGTCTCTGGTGGGATGCGGGTCGCGCTGATCCGCGGGCCGGCAGGGTCACGATCTTCCAACGGACGATCAGGCGCCCGTTGATACTACAACGGACGCCTGATGTCTTGCTGAGGGCTTCGCTCCTGTGCGTGCGCCTGAGATCAGGCGAGGAGCGGCTCGATCTCCTCGAGCAGAGCCGGCTTGGGCCTGGCACCGATGATCTGCTTGACGACTTCGCCGTTCTTGAAGAGGTAGAGCGCCGGTATGGACGTGATGCCGTACGAACCGGCGGTCTGCATGTTGTCGTCGGTATTGACCTTGACGACCTTCAGACGGTCCTCCAGTTCATCGCCGAGCTCGTCGACGATGGGCGAGACCATGCGGCACGGGCCGCACCAGGGTGCCCAGAAATCGACGAGCACGGGCTTGTCGGCCTTCAGGACTTCGTCGGAGAAGGTTGCGTCAGTGACTTCCAGGGACATGATGTCCTCCTCGGTTCTCGTCAGTGGTGCTGACGGGTCGTGTGGTGGCGTGTGTTCGGCACGCGCAGTGAGTTGAGTGGGTCAGGCGCCCGCGACGGCGACCGACGGTACTGCCGCGTCGGCCTCCGCTGCCTGCTGCTGGGGTCGGGATGCCAGGTAGTGCTCGGCGTCCAGAGCCGCGGAGCATCCGGTTCCAGCGGAGGTGATCGCCTGCCGGTATACGGGGTCGATCACGTCGCCGGCGGCGAAGACGCCCTCCATGCTGGTCCGGGAGCTGCGTCCGTCGACCTGGAGGTAGCCGTCATCGCGGAGTGCGAGCCGGTCTGCGAAGAGCGATGTGCGGGGGTCGGAGCCGATCGCGACGAACATGCCGGTCACGGGCAGATCGGATGTCTCACCGGTGTTCACGTTGCGAAGCGTGAGTCCGGTGAGTGAGTCTTCGCCGTGGACTTCAGCGACTTCCGAATCGAAGACGAACTCGATCTTCGGATCGGCCTTCGCCCGGTCCTGCATGGTCTGCGATGCGCGCAGCTCCTGGCGGCGGTGCACCACGGTGACCTTCGAGGCGAACCGGCTGAGGAAGGTGGCCTCCTCCATCGCGGAGTCGCCGCCGCCGATGACGGCGATGTGGTGGTCACGGAAGAAGAACCCGTCGCAGGTCGCACACCAGCTCACACCGTGACCGGACAGCTTCTTCTCATTGGGGAGGCCCAGTTCGCGGTAGGCAGAGCCGGTTGCGAGGATCACAGCCTCCGCGGTGTAGCGGGAGCCGAGGCCGGTCACGATCGCATGCGCGCCCGGTTCGAGCGTCAGCTCCGTGACGTCGTCATAGACGACGGTGGCACCGAAGCGCTCGGCCTGCTGCCGCATGTTCTCCATGAGATCGGGACCCTGGACCCCTTCCGGGAATCCCGGGAAGTTCTCCACATCCGTGGTGTTCATGAGCTCTCCGCCAGCGGTGACGGACCCGGCGATGACGACGGGCTCCAGGTTCGCACGGGCGGCATAGATCGCGGCGGTGTATCCGGCTGGTCCGGAGCCCACGATCACTAGACGATGATGGGTTGTCATGTCCCTCCTACACTTGTCAAGCACGCAAACACGGTATGAGTCCGCGATATTCCGCGCCGGGCACAGCACTCCGAGCGCACGACCCTGTCTGCAGCCGGATCAGCTGATGTCGACTTCGTCGATCATCGCACGGTAGCCGTCGCCTTCAGGCGTCGCCTCTGTGAACCACAGGAACACATACTGTCCGGTCGCCGGTTCATCGAGCTCGACGGTGACGTCCCCGTCCAGGTCGACCTCTTCGACGGTCTCCGCTTCCTCCACGTCGTCGGAGTCTCCGACCCGCACTTCCAGCACGGACTGCCCGTCAGGTGCGAGGAGGTCGAGCTGGGAGATCTCCGATTCCTCCTCGAGTTCGACCATCAGGCCCAGGCCCGATTTCAGTCCGCCGAAGTCAGGGGTGTTGTAGCGCTCGCTGCGCCATCCGCCGGACTCGCCGGGCATGACGAGCTCCGCCTCATCGGAGTTCTCCTCATCATCGCCTTCGGGATCGATCGCGGTGATCTCTTCGATGACCGGCGCCGGTGCTGCGGGTTCGGGCTCCTCGGTCTGCTCTGCGGCGGTAGTCGACTGCTGTGCGGGTTCGGGAGACGCTGTCTCGTCCGATGAACCACCCAGCGCGACGAAACCGATGATGAACGCCGCGACGACGAGGATCGCGAGCACGAGGAGCGTGACCGTCCGCCTCCTGCGGGCGCGTGCCGATCCAGTGGAGGACGTCGATCCGGAGGACGACTCTGTACCGCTACCGGCTCCGCTGCCGCTGCCGCCACCGCTGCCGGCTCCACTGCTCTGTGTGCCCGCGGCAGACGGGGTGGCCGCCGCGGCTGCCGAGGCACCCTGTGCCGCGGTGCCGTTCGCCCCGGCCTTCTGGGACTTCACCTTCTGGGACTTCGCCGTCTGCGTGTTCGCCTTCTGAGTCGTGGTCGACTGACTCTTGCTCGACTGCTCCGGAGCCTTCCCCTCAGACTCCCTCGCAGCGTCCGCCTCTGTGATCGCACTCGCGGATGCTGCCGCGGTGGCCGTCTGCGCAGTGCTGCCCGGCGCGGACTCGTCTCGCGCGGACTCGCTGCGCACGGTCTCCTCTCGCGCGGTCTCCACTCGAGCGGATTCCTTCTGCGATGCCTCGCGCTGGCGCGTGTTCCGCGCTTCGGCAGCGATCACGCGCTGCTGCGCGGCTTCGGCACGGCGCCGTTCGAGCGCACGCTCGCGTTCGAACGCGACCCGCTGCTGCTCGATCTCCTCTTCACGCGTCGTGAAGACCCCTCCGAGGAACCACGAGCCGTCGTCGTCCGTGGCCTCTGCCTCCGTCGATCCGATCGGGCCCGTGCCGTTCGCGGAGGGGACCTCGGCCGTGTCCGCGTCATAGTCGGCACCGGTCGCCATCGCGTCCAGCGGCTCGTCAGCACCCGTGCCGTCGTCTGCGGGGTCGGGGATGATCGGCATGGACTGCGTGGTGACGTCTTCGGAGTCGCCCCACAGCGCATCGCGGTCGAGGATGGGCGCCGTGACGTTGCTGTCGTACTCCGTGGCGGAGAGGTCTTCGTAGTCGGAGTACGTCTGCTCCGGTGTCCACTCCTCGGTATCGACGCCGGACAGATCGTCGGCGCTGAGCGGGAAGACACTCGCCTCACGCATCTGCATCTGCTCGTCGAGCTTCGTGACGACGCCGTCCGACCGTCCTGCGGAATAGCCTGACGTGCCCGGTCGGCTCATGCCGATCCGTGCGAGCGCCGCCTGGATCTGGTCCGGGGTCGCCTGTCGCTGCGGAGGCGTGACGGGCGCCGTTGGACGGGCCGGCGGCGCCGTCGTGGGTCGCGCACCCGTGCTGCCCATCCCGATGGTCGAGCCAGTGGACTTCGTGCGCCCGGCCGGTGCATCGGTGGAGAGATTCCCGGTCGGCTTCGCACCGACCGTGCCGGCTCCCGCCGAGGTGCTGGCCGCCGCCGTCGCGTCGGCTTCGGAGGTCGCCGCGTCCGAGGTGCCGCTCGCCTCGTCCGTGGGAGCCGCCCCTGCGCTGGGCGACTGCGGGGCGGCCGAGGCTGCGGCGTCCGCGGTCTCTGCGCCGTCGCCCTCAGCCGCCGCCTCTCCGACGAGTGCGTCGTCGGAGAAGAGCTCTTCGTCTGGCAGCGGCGATCCTTCGAGGTCCGCCAGGGTGTCGCGCTTCCAGTCGCGCAGGTACCTGACGATCTCGCCGGGTGAGCGCGGACCCGGATCGCTGAAGGAGGTGACGCCGGTGAGGAATGCTGCGAGGTCCTCCGGGACATCGCTCCGCAGGGTCTCGATCTCCACGACGCGCTGGTTCTTCCGCGGCGCCGCGGGCAGTCCGGCACGGGATTCGGGCTTCGGCCACTGACCGGACAGGCATGAGTACAGGATGTCGACGATCGCGAGGGCGTCCTCCCGCAGAGCCGTCGTATCGGTCTGGACTTCGAGCCCGAGCGCCGCTTCGGACAGCGCGGCGTCGATGGCGATCCCGTGGACCACCACGTCGCCGTTCGTCATGATGCCGATCGACTCCGGTCCCAGGCACCGGTGATGGAGTCCGCGACGACCGGCATGGACCAGCACTTCGGAGACCTCGCCGGTGATCGCACGGGCCTCAGCCGGGCCGATCGGTCCGGACGTGAGCACTTCTGCCAGGGACGTCGCCGCAGTGCGTTCGCAGACGACGTAGTCGATCCGACGGCCGTCCTCGATGTCCGCGGATCCGACGTCGAGCACGGAGGGGACGCGGGGGTCGTTGACGAGGGAGAGGCGACGGCCGGCATCCAGCAGGTCGCCGGACAGCTCCGTATCAGCCGCATAGAGGATGACGGGGGCGTCGAGGATCGCGTCGAGTGCCAGGCAGACGACTCCCGCTTCCGGGGTGTCGGCGAGCCAGGGTCTTTCGATTGCGGAGACGACGTATCTGTCTGCGATGACAGTACCGCGCTCGATCCGCACCTGGTGCCCTCCCGAAGAAATAGCTCACGCCGCGATGGACCTTCGTCGCAGGCGTCCCTCAGTTTATCTCGCTCGATGTGTGTGGACTGGGAACCTCATGTCACGAAACCAGCACATGTACGTCTCAGTCGCGAAACAGTGCCTACTTCCCGATCTTCGTCCGGACCAGCTGGACGATCTGACGCAGCTCGCTGACGCGGAGTGCATAGCAGACGACCAGATACACCGCGAGCATGATGGATCCGCCCACGACTGTCACGAGCAGTGCCCCGGCCCTGCTCGAGTACAGGGAATCGCTCAGGTAGTGCATTCCGACCGCGCCCACGGCCGCCGCGATGAGGGCCGCGACTGCGAACTTCAGATGCGCGATGACGAGGCCCCTGGTCCCCAGACGCTGGAGCTTGCCGCGCAGCAGGATCGCGGAGACGATCGCAGCGAAGATGTATCCGATGCTCATGGAGGCGCCGATGCCGGCGACGATCCACGGTCCCGGCAGCAGCATCCCGGAGGCGACCACGCCGATCGCCGTCAGCACCACCTGCGGAACCTGCACCCAGAAGGGCGTCTTCGCGTCCTCGTACGCGTAGTAGACGCGCTGGAGCAGGTAGTTCGCGCTGAAGGGGACGAGGCCCGCCACCATCGTGGCGATGACCGGGCCGATAGCCCGTGCCTGATCGAGCGGATGCAGACCGCTCTCCGGGTCGATCGAGCCGCCGACGACCATGGCGACGGGTGTCGACAGGGTGATGAGTGCTGCCGTGGCGAACACGTTGACCAGGCCGACGAGCCGGAGCCCCAGACCCAGGGAGGCGCGCACGGAATCCGTGTCGTCCTGCGCGGCGAAGGTGCTGAGCGACGTGAAGAGGGCGGTGGCGAGCGACACCGCGACCAGTGAGTGCGGGAGCATGAACACGAGGTACGACATCGTGTAGGCGGCCAGTGATGCGCTCACCTCCCCGCTCACCGACGAGGCGGAGGCGGCGACGCGCGACGTGACGATGAAGCCCAGCTGGCCGACGAGGACCGCGCCGAACGTCCACGTCGCGATGTTCCCAGCGGTCCCCAGGCCCACCCCGCGGAACCCGAACGTGGGACGGAAGCGGAACCCGATCCTCTTGAGCGGCCACAGCAGGATCAGTGCCTGGCAGACGACGCCCAGGCTGGCGGACCCCGCGAGCACCGCGATCTTGGTCGCGTCCCACGTCCCGATCGCGTGCTGTCCCGCCTCACCCGTGCCGAAGAGGAGGATGAAGACGCCCAGACCGGCGATCGCGATGACGTTGTTGAGCACCGGCGCCCACATGTAGGGACCGAAGTTCGAATGTGCGTTGAGCACCTGGCCGAGCATCGTGTAGAGGCCGTAGAAGAAGATCTGCGGCAGGCACCAGTAGGCGAACGCGATCGCGAGTGCGCGCTGATCCTCGCTCCACCCGGACGATGAGTACAGCCGGACCAGCAGTGGTGCCGCGAGAGTCGCGAGCACCGTCACCGCGCCGAGCACCATGATCGCGAGCGTGAGGAGGCGGTTGACGAAGTCCTGGCCGCCGTCGGGCCTCTTCGCCGCACGGATGATCTGCGGAACGAGCACCGCGTTGAGGACACCGCCCGCCAGCAGCATGTACAGGTTGTTCGGCACCTTGTTGGCGACGTCGAACGCATCGGCCGTGCCGCCCACGGTCACACCGATCGCGGTGGCCAGGAGCATCGTCTTGACGAAGCCCAGGATGCGCGAGGTGAGGGTGCCCGCGGTCATGACCGCAGAGGATCGGGCGAGGGATGAGAGCCGTGCGGCCACTGACGTCCTTCCGCAGGGGGATTCGAAGTGTGAGGAGCTTCCGGGGGTGGTCGTCGGTGCGGGTTCTCACCCGTCCTCTGCGCGAGCCACCGCCGCGTCGAGCTGATTCTTGGGGATCTTACGCCGCCCGCGGCGGATCGTCCTGAACAGGCCGCCCACCAGCACGAGGACCAGTGCAGCCCCGATCGCGATCGTCGCGGTGTTCTCCCAGTCCGCGCGCACACGGACCAGCAGCTCTGTGCTCTGCGGCAGCACATCGCCGTCGGCGGTGAGCAGTCGGACGGTCGAGTTGACGTCCGCGTTCGCCAGGCCGCGCACCGGGACCTCCACGCTGCGGGACTCCTCGGGTCCCAGTGTCACGATGTCGGTGACCTCCGTGCTGAGCTGCGGGGTGGGCGATTCGACGCGCAGGCGCACCCGCGCGCTCCGGTCGGTCGAGTTCTCGATGCGGACGGGGATCATCGCCTGCTCACCGGTGACGAGCAGCACGGAGGACCCGGGCTCCGGGCGCACGCCCTCCGCGATCCCCTCGACCCATCCGGTCGCGTGCTCGGTGCAGGTGTCCGCACGGTCCGCTTCGATGACGCCCGTGGCCGTGCACACGAGCAGTGCCCGTGCCATGTCACGACGCGTCGCCTCCGCATCCACGAAGGCGTGCGACGCCTCCGCACCCGCCGTGTACTGCTCCTGCAGCGATGCGAGGAGGGCGCTGGCACCCGCAGCCTGTTCCCCGGCATGGGCGTCGGCCTCGGCTCCGATCTCGCCGGGACCGCCGCTGCTGGTGCCGGACCGGTCTGCACCGGCCCCGTCGGAACCGGCACCCGCCCCGGTGGAACCGGCACTGGCCCCGTCGGAACCGGCCCCGCTCGTGTCCGCGACCTCGGGCATCTCGACGAGGGGGCCTCGGGCGACGGGCTCCGTGTCCATCAGGTGTTCGAGTGTGGCGCCCTCGACCCAGGGGGCACGGGAGAGATCATCCGCGAGGTCCGGCAGGCCGGTCCCGGCCGCTGTCCGCGGCAGGGTGAGGAGGAGCGAACGGGAGTCGAAGGGCCGTTCCGCGGTGATCGCGGCGGACAGGGCGAGGAACTGCCCCGGGGCGGGGGAATCGCCGGTGGAGTGGACCGCAGCCGCTTCGGAGAGTCCGGAATCGGCCACCAGACTCTGGAGGACGGTCGGTTCGCCCGCGGGGGCCGTGCCCGCCGGATCCTCGGCGGCACCGGGCTGGGCCCGGGCGCCGTCGACGGAGATCGCCGAGTTCGCCGAGGACGTGTACGAGGTGAGTGACGGCTGCTGGGTGTCGGAGAGGATCACGGTCTCTGCGCCGGCCTCCGCGATCGCGTTCAGGTCACCGGTGCGGACGGTCCCGGCCGCCGGCCACAGCACATCGGTGCGTCCTCCGAGCGTCGATTCGACGATCTCCCGGTCCCCGACCGCCGTCTCCGTGAGCGCGCTCATATCCGAGTGCCACAGCGAGGTGAGGTGGGCATCGGCCCATGGGAGGGCCATGATCTCGCGGTCCTGCGCCAGTTCCGTGACGTCCTCGTACCACTGCGTGAGGTGCGGGTAGGTCTCCTGGACCTCCTCACTGGGAGTGGTGGGCAGGTCGCCGGCATCCTGGGGTGCCGTCGTTCCGTCGCCCTCACCGTTCGCGTTCCCGCCGTCCGCGCTTCCGCCGTCGGTCTCCGCCGTGTCAGGGGTCTGCTCATCGTCAGGGGACTGCGCTTCTGCGCCGGGTTGAGGCGCATCGTCAGAGGCGGAAGCGTCCGGCGCCGGGTCTTCTCCGTCCGAAGCTCCTTCGCCCTCCGTGTCCTCCTCTGCCTCCGTGGTGAGGTCCAGCGCGGCGGTGACCGAGGCGAGCAGGCGCGGATCCACCGCGAGGACCGATTCCGGCAGCGTGTCCGCCGCAGTGATCACACGGCGGAGTGCGCCGGCGTAGTCGCCCGTGGCCTCGGGATCCGCAGCCTGTTCGAGCAGCTCGGGCTCGATGAGAGGTCCCCCGTCCGTGCTCGTCGCGTCGAGGGTGATGGGGAGGACCGTCGTCACCTCGGTGCGATCGATGCCGGGATCCGGGTGCCACACGGTGAAGGCGGGCGCGGTGGTGAGAACGCTGCTCGAGCTCGTCCCCGCAGGGTTCTCCGAGTCCGCCTCCGCGGTCCCGCTGAGCGTCGCACCCAGTCCGTAGGCGCCCCACGAGCTCACGGCGGAGCCGCCGGCCCCGAACTGATCTGCGGGGATCGTGAAACTGAACTCCGCCTGCTCCCCGGGGGCGACGGTCGTGGGGAGGTCCGGCACCTCGAGCGTCGGCTCGTCCGGTTCCGCGTCGTCCCCCTCGCTCTGGTCGTCGGGGTCGTCTGCCGGTTCGGGCGGTTCGTCATCGGAGCTCGCGAGCAGGACCGTCGCGGTCTGCTGATCGACCCAGTCGCTCACGTCGTCGCGCATCGTCATGCGGTTCGATGAGCGGACGATCTCCACGCTGCTCGGCGTGAAGTCCGCGGACGTCGGGTTGATGACGCGTCCGGTCACCGTGAGTGCTCCGTCGCTCTCCATCCACGGGCTCACCTCGTCCACGGTGACGTGAGGCGAGGCGGCAGGCTCTGCGGTGGGGGCCTCGGCGGCGGGATCGGGCTGCTGCTGGGCAGCGGCATCGGTGCCCCGGGCGAGCGGCGTCAGCGCCAGCGCGCACGCGGCCGCACCCGCGGCCCATCGCGCGAGGACGAGGCGGGGTGTGCGGGTGCGGCGGCTGGGAGCGGACGGCACAGGTGAGCTCAGCGCCGGTCGGTCTGCAGCATGGAGACCAGCGAGCGGGCCGCCGCGACGATGCGGCGCTCGTTCGCGAAGGAGAGCCGCTCACCCAGCTCGTCGAGCGGCACCCATGCCGCATCGACCGCTTCATGATCGGGGTCGTTCTCCACCGTGATGTCACCGCCGGTCGCGCGGAGGAGGAAGTGGTGGACCACCTTGTGGATGCGGTTGCCGGAGACGGAGAACCAGTAGTCGACGGATCCCAGGGGTGCGATGACGCTGCCCACGATCCCGGTCTCCTCCGCGATCTCGCGGCGCGCGGCCTCGGCAGAGGTCTCTCCGTCCTCGAGGTGGCCCTTCGGCAGGCACCACTCGAGACGGCCGGCCCGATTGATGCGGGCGATGATCGCGACATCCAGCGTGGGAGCCTCGAAATCGACGACGATGCCGCCCGCGGAGGTCTCCTCCGTGGTCGAGGAGCGCACCGGGAACGGCCCCGGCTTCGGCATCCTCGGTCTGGGCATGGGTCGTGACATGGTCATACTCTAACCAAGCGCTCTGGAGATCCCCTGAGGCCACGACGACCGGTGGGATCTCGTGTGCCGTGGTGACGGGTCAGCGCCGAACGTGAAGAGGCAGCGGATGTCCCTCCACCTTGACCCTTACACGGTGAGAGGGTCTTGGCTGGTCGCAGGAGGTGGTCGCGATGACCGAGTGGAATGCGTCACCGGAGGCGACCGGTGGGATGAGGGCGTCTGCCGTGGAGAGGCGACGTCAGGCGCTCGCCGCCGGCGATGGAGCGCTGCGGCTGCGGGCCGCGATGGATGCGGGTACCCGTCCGGATCCGACGGACGTGGAGGTGCTGGTCGAGCGCTGCCGCATCGAACCGGACTTCTTCGTCCGCGACATGCTCACGTGGTCCCTCACCCGGCATCCCGCCGACGTGACCGTGCCGCTCCTCGTGGCCGAGCTGGAGTCGGCCGTGCCGCAGGCGCGCAGCCAGGCGCTGCACACCCTGTCGAAGATCGGTGATCGCTCCGCCTGGCAGCACCTCACGGATGCCCTGCTGCGGGACGAGGACGACGATGTCGCCCGTGCCGCGTGGCGCGCCGCAGTGGCGCTGGTGCCGGCAGGAGCCGAGGCGACGCTCGCCGAGGTGCTGGTCACCCAGCTGGGACGCGGGGCCGCTGGTCCAGGGTCCACGGACGTGCAGAGGAGCCTCAGCCGGGCGCTGGTCGAAGTGGGAGACGCCGCCGAGGCGCCGCTCACCCGTGCGACGACCTCGCCTCACGAGGCGGTCCGGGTTCACGCCGAGGCGACGCTGCGGCTGCGGGACGATCCGGACGCCGGGTTCGCGGGTGCGCTCGAGGAGGCGAAGCGGGTGCGGGCGCTGGGCGCTGAGGGGCGCGAGCTCGGGTGAGTGAGAACGGGCGAACGACGAAGCGCGAACGACGAAAGGTGGTCGGCATGGTCACCCCCCGGGCATCGACAGAGCATTGACAACGTCGGGGTGCGTTCGGAGCATGGATGTCGTGGGCATCCGCTCGCCCCAGACATGCTGGCAGGAGGAGCCTGATGCGCATCGGTGAGGTGTCGCACAGATCCGGCGTGAGCGTGCGGATGCTGCGTCACTACGACGCCCTGGGTCTCGTGAGTCCCCAGGCGCGCACAGCGACCGGATACAGAGACTACGCGGAGAGGGACCTCCGGCGGATCCTCCACGTGGAGGCGCTGCGATCGCTCGGCATGGGGCTCGCAGACGTCGCCGAGGTACTCGAGGACGCTGATCCCCACGATCCGTCCGCGGTCCTCGACGAGCTCATCGAGCGCACCCGCTCTCGCATCGCTGCGGAGCAGGAGCTGCTGGGACGGCTCGAGCACACCCGATCCCGTGCGCCTGAGAGGTGGGTGGACGTCCTGCGCACGGTCGCCCTCCTGCGCGCGGTCCGGTCGGACGATCCGCGGGAACGACAGCAGGCTGCCCTCAGCCCGGACAGCACCCTGCCCGCCTCTGCCCTCGTCGAGGCCGCCCTCGCCGAGGACGAGACGAACACCGCCGGCGCGGTCCGCTGGGCTCTGGCGCGCGCGGCAGCGTACGACGACGCACCGCTGGCACTCCTTGAGGAGGCGCTCGGATCCGCGTCGGTGCAGGAGCGCCGCCGAGCCGTCGGCCTCCTGGCGGACCTGCCTGCTCTGGCGGACCGGCCTGGTCGTGACGCCATGACCCTCCTCGTGCGGGCACTCGTCGACACCGACGCCGAGGTCCGGTCCCGGGCGGCACGTGCGCTCGCCTCCCGGATCGGGGGCAGCACTGACGGGGCCCGAGTCGGCTCGGATCGCGCCGAGGCGGCAGTCGTCCTCCGCGACGAACTCGTGCGGATGATCGTCGACGGCGACCACGACGTCGAGGCGGCGGAAGGGCTGGCCGGTCTCGTGGCAGCGGGTGCGGCCACGACCTCGGCGGTGGTCGACGTGCTGTCCCAGCACATGCGCGACGGGGACACCTCGTCGGCCGGACGGCAGCGAGCGGTCCAGGCACTGGGCGAACTGCGGGGGCCTCGCGTGCGGGAGGCACTCAGCGCACTCACCGACGATGCGGACCCGGTCGTCGCCCGCATCGCCGCGTATGTGGCGGGCCGCTTGCCGCCGGACGGCTCTGAGTTCGCTCCCCGGTGCCGGTAGGCTTGTGCGCGCTCCGGGCCCCGCAGGGCCACGGACGACGGCACCGATCAGGAGGAGACTGCGTGGACGCAGCACAGGCGCACGCGAGGATGCTCGAGGCACTCGACGGACTCGCCCACGTCCTCGACCCGCTGGCGGAGAGGTTCGCAGCGCGCGGCTATGAGCTCGCGCTGGTGGGCGGCTCTGTCCGCGACGCGCTGCTGGGCCGCGACATGCCCGATCTGGACTTCACGACGGACGCCCGCCCCGACGACATCCTGGCCGTCATCAAGGGATGGGCCGACGCCCACTGGGACATCGGCAAGCGGTTCGGCACGATCGGCCTGCGCAAGGGCGACCGTCTCATCGAGATCACCACATACCGGGCGGAGCAGTACGACGCGGACTCGCGGAAGCCCGTCGTGGCGTTCGGCGACACCCTGGACGACGACCTCGTGCGCCGCGACTTCACGATCGGCTCGATGGCGGTCCGCCTCCCCGGCCGCGTGTTCGTCGACCCGCACGGCGGCCTCACGGACCTCGCCGCCGGCGTCATCCGCACGCCCGGCACACCGGAGGACTCCTTCTCCGACGACCCGCTGCGCATGATGCGCGGCGCCCGCTTCTCCTCGCAGCTGGACTTCGCCGTCGCCCCCGAGGTCCGCGAGGCGATGACCCGCATGAGCGAGCGCATCGACATCATCTCCGCGGAGCGCGTCCGCGATGAACTCACCAAGCTGATGACGGGACTGCGGCCGCGGGCGGGAATCGAGCTGCTCGTGGACACGGGCATCGGCGATCACGTGCTCCCCGAATTCGCCGCACTGCGCGATCAGCAGGACGAGCACAACCGCCACAAGGACGTGTACGAGCACTCGCTGACCGTCCTCGACCAGACCGTCGGGCTGGAATCCGCATACGCGGTGGACGATCCGGACGACCAGGACGACCCGTCCGCGTTCACGTCCCCGGACTTCATCGTGCGCTTCGCCGCACTCATGCACGACGTGGGGAAGCCCAGGACACGGCGGTTCGACGAGGACGGCGGTGTGACGTTCCACCACCACGACATCGTCGGCGCCAAGCTCACCTCCAAGCGGATGAAGGCGCTCACCTTCGACAAGGACACGACGAAGAAGGTCGCGAAGCTCGTGGAGCTGCACCTGCGGTTCTACGGCTACGGCGACGCCGGCTGGTCCGACTCCGCGGTGCGCCGCTATGTGACGGACGCCGGCGACCAGCTGCGGCGCCTCCACATCCTCACCCGGTCGGACGTGACGACGCGCAACAGGCGCAAGGCGCAGCGCCTGGCGCGGAACTACGACGACCTCGAACGGCGGATCGCGGCACTGGCGGAGAAGGAGAAGCTCGACTCCATCCGCCCGGAGCTCGACGGGAAGCAGATCATGGAGATCCTGGGGATCCCGCCCAGTCCGCTCGTCGGAGCCGCCTACCGCCACATGCTCGAGATCCGCATGGAGGACGGCATCGTCGGACCCGACGAGGCGGAGCGCCGACTGCGCGAATGGTTCGCGGAACAGGGTTGATCCCACCGCCGCCATGGACTGAACAGGCCTCCGACCTGGCCTGACGCCGTGACTGATACATTTGCCGCAGACGTCGTGCGTGTGCATCCCCACGCGGCTGCCGAAGGATTCGAAGGAGAACTCATGGCCACAGTCCAGTCCGCTGACAACGGTGCACCGCAGGCAGGATCGGCCGGAACCGTCACAGAGCAGTTCCGTGCGGTCCGCGACACCCTTCTCACCCACCGACTGGACATCGAGGCGGCCCGTGCCGACTTCGCGTGGCCGGAGTTCGAGCACTTCAACTTCGCCTCGGATTGGTTCGACCCCCTGGCGGAGGGGAACGTCGAGCCCGCCCTCTGGATCATCGAGGGCGACGGCAGTGAGCAGACCTGGTCCTTCGACCAGCTGCGCCGTCGCTCGAACCAGGTCGCGAATCTGCTCAAGCGCGCCGGTGTGCGACGCGGCAGCCGCGTCATGGTGATGCTCGGCAACCGGGTGGAGCTGTGGGAGACGATGCTCGCCGGCATCCGCCTGGGGGCCGTGCTGCTGCCCACCACCGTGCAGCTGGGCCCCAAGGATCTGGAGGACCGCGCGGTGCGCGGCGAAGCGGACTTCGTCGTCGCTGCGGTCGACGACGCCGCGAAGTTCGACGACGTGGACCGTGAGGTCGTGCGCGTCGTCATCGATGTGCCGGCCTCCTCCGCAGCCGCGGGTGAGGGGTCCGTGTCCTACGCGGACTCCGCAGCCGAATCCGACGAGTTCGAGGCCGACGGGCTGACCCGGGCGGACGAGCTCCTCCTGCTCTACTTCACCTCCGGCACGACGTCGAAGGCGAAGATGGTCGCCCACACCCACACCTCCTACCCCGTGGGCCACCTGTCGTCGATGTACTGGATGGGTCTGGAGCCCGGCGACCGCCACCTCAACATCGCGTCCCCCGGATGGGCGAAGCACGCGTGGTCGAACTTCTTCACCCCGTGGATCGCCGGTGCGTGCGTCGTCATCGTGAACTACGCGCGGTTCGACGCGGCAGAGCTCATGGACGTCATGGATCGTGTGGGCGTCACGAGCTTCTGCGCGCCGCCCACGGTGTGGCGCATGCTGATCCAGGCCGACCTCAGCACGCTGAAGACCCCGCCGCAGAAGGCGCTGGGGGCCGGTGAGCCGCTCAACCCGGAGGTCATCGCGATCGTCGAGCGCGCATGGGGCGTGTCGATCCGCGACGGATTCGGACAGACGGAGACGACCCTGCAGATCGGCAATCCCCCCGGCCACGCGATGAAGCCCGGGGCGATGGGTGTCGCCATGCCCGGCTACGACCCCGTCCTCATCGACCCTGCGACGGGCGAGGAGACGGCGGAGGGCGAGATCTGCCTGCGCATCGACCCGCGTCCCCTGGGCCTGACGATCGGCTACTGGGGCGACGAGGCGAGGACTGCGGAGGCGTTCATCGACGGCGTCTACCACACGGGTGACGTGGCGACGAAGGACGAGGACGGCGTCTACACGTACGTGGGGCGCGCAGACGACGTGTTCAAGGCCAGCGATTACCGCCTGTCCCCGTTCGAGCTCGAGAGCGTGCTCATCGAGCACGAAGCCGTCGCCGAGGCCGCGGTGGTGCCGTCGCCGGATCCGCTGCGCCTCGCGGTGCCGAAGGCCTACGTCGTGCTGCGCGGCGGGTTCGAGCCCACCGCGGAGACCGCCGAGGACATCCTCCGCTTCTGCAGGGAGAACCTCGCCCCGTACAAGCGGATCAGGCGCATCGAGTTCGCCGACCTCCCGAAGACGATCTCTGGGAAGATCCGCCGCGTCGAGCTGCGTGCCCGCGAGCGGGAGCTCCACGGAGACTCCGGAAGCGTTCCCTCCGCCGGTGCGGTGGTCGGATCCGGTGGGGCCGGATCGGCGGGAAGCGCGGGCGGACAGGGTGCCTCGGCGTCCGACAGCGGGGCTTCCGGGAGTGCGGAATCGGCGGTCCGGGAATGGGCTGACACGGACTTTCCGTCGCTCAAGGGGTGAAGCGCATCACGAGTTGATGTGATTCGGGCAGGTCGAGACGCATTCTGAACGCCAGGTGCGCGTTCAGGTGCTTACCATGAATGCGTGCTTGAATCGACGGGTTGTCAGCACGGTGAGCGTGCACTCGACTGCCGGGTCTCTCCCGCTGCAGCGATGTTCTGCTGTGTGATGACCCGTCCCACACTTCGACTGCGGAGGACTCCGTGACCCCACCCGAAACTCCTAGGCATGCCGGCTCGCAGGGCCGCCATCACAGCGGCTCGCCCGTTGCGAAGGCAGGTGCGAAGGCGAGTGCCGGCGCCGCCGCGACTGCGAGCGGGGCCAAGGGCGCGTCCTCACGGTTCTCCCGCTGGGTCGGCTACCCCCGCCCCGGACGGACCGGATGGCGCCGGTGGATCCCCGCACTCCGCCATTGGGCTGTCGCGCTGCTGCTCTTCGTCGCGCTGGGGCTGGGTGCCTTCGGCATCGGCTATGCGGTGACGGACATCCCGGAGCCCAACGTGGAGGCCGCGGGTCAGACCTCGACCGTCTACTACCAGGACGGTGAGACGGAAGTGGGGTCGTTCTCCGCGGAGGACCGGACCAACGTGTCGATCGACGAGATCTCTCCCGCCATGCGGCAGGCGGCGATCGCGGCGGAGGACCAGTCGTTCTATGAGAACCGCGGGATCTCGTTCCGCGGTCTGACCCGTGCTGTCTGGGGTGTCGTGACGGACGACTACGCGGGCGGTGGATCCACCATCACGCAGCAGTACGTCAAGAACTTCTACCTCACCAATGAGCGCTCCATCGACCGCAAGGTCAAGGAGATGTTCATCTCGCTGAAGATCGATCAGGAGCTCTCCAAGGACGAGGTCCTGGCGAACTACCTCAACACGATCTACCTGGGCCGCCAGAGCTACGGCATCGAGGTGGCTGCGAACAACTACTTCGACAAGCCGGCGAGTGAGCTCGACGTGGCGGAGAGTGCCCTGTTGGCGGCGATGATCCAGCGCCCCGGCGCGGCCGATCCCGCGGAAGAACCGGAGCAGTACGAAGACCGCTTCCGGTACGTGCTCGACGGAATGGTGAAGCTGGACTACCTCACCGAGGAGGAAGCTGCTGCGACGGAGATGCCGGACGTCGGAGAGAACCCGAAGGACAATCAGTACAAGGGCCAGAACGGCTACCTGCTGTCGACCGTCATGAACGAGCTGAAGTCCGTGGGCTACACAGAGGACGAGCTCAACCGCGGCGGCTATGACATCGTGTCGACCTTCGACGAAGGTGCGATGGATGCCGCGGTGGATGCGGTCGAGAAGCTGCCGGAGCTGAACGACGGCATGCACGTGGGCCTGTCGTCCGTCGATCCGGCGACGGGAGGCGTCGTCGCGATCTACGGCGGCGAGGACTATCTGGAGCGAGCGCAGAACACGGCCACCCAGGACACGGCGCAGGCGGGATCGACCTTCAAGGTCTTCACCCTCGTCGCGGGCCTGGAGAACGGGTTCCGCCTGACGGACTACTTCTCCGGCACCAGCGGGACGACGTTCAACTACGACGGCACTCCCTGGACGGTCCGCAACTACGGCGGCTCCACCTATGGGTCCGTGAGCCTGCTGCGTGCCACCCAGTCGTCGATCAACACCGCGTACGCGCAGCTGAACATCGAAGTCGGTCCGGAGAAGACCATGGACGTCGCGCAGCGCGCGGGCTTCCCGGACGACACTGTCGGCCTGGAGCCCAACGCGGCGAACGTGCTGGGCACAGCGAGCCCGACGGTCACGCAGATGGCCGGTGCGTTCTCGACGTTCGCAGCGGAGGGCGTGCATCACCAGGTCCACTTCGTCGATTCGGTGACTGATCCCGAGGGAGAGGTCGTCCACGAAGCGGAGGCGAAGGGCGACCAGGCGATCGACCAGGCCGTCGCGGCTGAGACCTCCTACGCGCTGAGCAATGTGGTGACCGGAGGCTCCGGTTCGTATGCGAACAACCTCGGACGCCCGGCTGCGGGAAAGACCGGTACGTCGCAGAACGCGTATTCGGCATGGTTCGCCGGGTACACCCCGAATCTGTCGACCGCCGTGTCGATCTTCCGTGAGGACGGGAACGGCAACCCGGTCGAGATCGGGCCGTACGGCGGTCGCGGTGAGATCACCGGAGGCTCCTTCCCGACGATGGTGTGGACCGATTACATGATCGGTGCGGTCGACGCGATGGATCTGCCGGTCGAGCAGTTCCCCGAGCGCGGTGAGCTGCCGCAGGTCGAGAAGCCGGCCAACGACTCCGGTGTTCCCGACCAGGCACCCGCCCCGGCCCCGCAGCCGCAGCAGCCGCAGCAGCCGCAGAACCCGGGCGGCAACGGGGGCGGTGGCGACGGAGACTCCTCCGAGGAGGACTCCGGAGACGACGCTCGTGAAGAGGAGCCCGAAGAGCCTGAAGAGGACGAGGGCGACGAAGACGAAGGCGACGACAGCGGCGGTGGCATTCAGCCCCCCGGCGATGATGAGGGCAACGATGGTGACGACGGCGGCGGTGGTGACAACGGCGGCGGAGGCGGTGACGACGGCAATGAACCGCCACCTGAGGAGGAACCGGAACCCGAACCGGAACCCGAACCGGGTTCAACTAACTGATCGCAGATAGTCACCTGAAGGTGGCCCCGCAGCACGCGGGGCCACCTTCGACGATTCACAGCCCCGTCCGCTAGCAGAACCGCCGAGAGCGCAACATCCGAGTGATTCCACGGCGCGGGTTCTAGGGGTGATCGCAACACCCCTAGAACCCGGAGGTGTGCGCGATGGCTGTCAATCGACCTGGGAAACTGCGATGGGCTGTGAAATACCCCGCAAGAGCCCAGCAAGCGTGGGATCTTTACCAGATGGGAACCACGCACAGCGAGATCAGCAAAGAAGTCGCTGCTCCACGTTCAGCCCTCCACGAGATGTTCCACACCGCAGGCGGCATCCGGCCCGCTCACCCGAAAGACCCGGATCGCTTCCTGTGCTTGGAAGAACGCTTCCGAATCAAGGAACTCCTGACCGAGAAGCACTCTCTACGGGCGATCGCGAGAATACTCGGCCGCAACGTCTCGACAATCTCCCGCGAGGTCAAACGAGGAAGCTATCGACCAGGCCGATCTTCCTATCGACCCACCCGAGCCCAGCGTGCGGTGTGGGAGAACCGCAGGCGTCCGAAACCGTTGAAGATCCCCTCCGACCCCGAGCTGCTGGCCCGAGTCCAGGCCGGTTTGGAGGAGAAGCTCTCACCTGAGCAGATCGTGGGACGATTGCGCCGTGATCATCCCGACGACCCGCGATTCCACGTGAGCCACGAAACGGTCTACAAAACGATCTACCTGCAGGCCAGGGGCGGGCTGAAGCGAGAATTGGCTGCCCTGACCCGCACCGGGCGCACGATCCGTCATCCGCACCGGAAGACCGGTGAGCGCCGCGGCAGGATCCGCGGGATGGTCTCAATCTGGGACCGACCTGATGAGGCTTTGGACCGATCGATTCCTGGCCATTGGGAAGGCGATCTGATCATCGGGAAGAACGGTCACTCCGCGATCGGCACGGTCGTGGAGCGCCACTCGAACTACCTTCTCCTGGTCCATCTGGAGCCGACGAAGAACCGCGTCGAGGCACTATCCGACGGGCTGGTGTCCAAGCTTGCAGAGTTGCCCGAGGCGCTCAAGCGCTCGTTGACCTGGGACCAGGGAACAGAGATGTACGCTCATCAACGAATCGCGCAGATGGCCGGTATCGACATCTTCTTCGCGGATCCTCATTCGCCGTGGCAGCGAGCGACGAATGAGAACACCAACGGTCTGTTGCGTCAGTACTTTCCCAAGGGCACTGATCTCAGCGTCCACAGCCAGATCGATCTCGACCACGTCGCCGATCAGATGAACCGCCGACCACGTCGGCGTCTGGAATTCGCGACTCCCTACGAAGTACTCTCAGACCACCTGTTGCGATGACCCGTTGAAACCGCCGGCTCGAGGCGTCCAGGTGTTGCGCATTCGAATCGCCAGCCCAGTCCCTCTGGTTCCGTTCCCGTCGGACCCGTGCGCGCCCGGACCCGCCCCCGCGTCACTTAGGCTGACTCCTATGGACAGGATCCCCGTGAGCAGCAAGCAGCCGGTGTCGCCCGCGCAGGTCGCCGCGCCTCTGCTGGGTGGTGCGGGAACCCGCTTCGCCCGTGCGGATCGCCGCGGTGCGACCAGCATCGCCTGGGCCCTGATGGGCCTGTTCGGGCTGTCCGTGCTCGTGGGTCTGCTGCTGCAGGTGCCGTGCCAGACAGGCGGATACGAACTGCCGCGTGCGGGGTTCCGGCTGTGTCAGTCGCCCGTGGCGCTGGCGATGGGCAGCGACGCGCTCCCGGACGCCGCAGGACGTGTCACCTCAGGCCTTGCCGGCTTCGCGCCTCTGACCTACTGGTTCGTCATCCTCATGTCGAGTCTGGGCGCCACCGCGGGAGAGGCCATGGGCTTCCTCCTGGTCCTCAACACCGCAGCGTTCGCCGCCATGGGGGTGGGCGTGCTCGCACTGGCCCGGGCGCTGGGCTTCGGCGCACCCCGTTCGCGTGCGGTGAGCCTGTCGTGGGCCATGGTCGCCTTCGTGTCCCCGGTGATCGTGTTCAGCATCGGCCAGTCACTGGACCCCGTCGGCGTCGCGCTCGCGGTCTGGGCCTGCGTCCTGCTGAGCGGCGCACGCACCACCCCGACGCTGCTGTCCGCGGGTGCGATGCTCGCCGTGGCGGCCTTCACCGGTCCGCTCGGGCTCATCGTGCTGGTGGGGGTCCTCATCGGTGCTTCACGCGATCGGGGGAACGCGATCCTCGTGCTCGCCGGCTTCGCTCTCGCCTCGGGTCTCCTGACCCTGGCAGACGGACGGCTCCCCTCACGCCTGTCAGTCTGGATGGCCGACGCGGTGGATCGCGGATCGATCGCCTCCGTCGTCCTGGCTCAGGGGTGGGGCGACGAACCCACCTTCGTGACGGGTCTGCTGGTCGTCTGGACGCTGGGCGTCGTCGCGATCACCGCTATGGCCGCGTCGCGGATGATGCTCGCCCCCACAGCCGCCGCCGAGGTCGCAGACACCGATGCTGACAACGCCACTGCGGAAGACCTGTCCTCTTCCACGTCCTCTCGCCTGGATCTGCTGAGGAGGCTGGAGAAGACGGACGACGTCGCCCACCTGCAGCAGACGGTGCTCACCATCACGGCCCTCCTGGCGCTGTCCGTGGTGGTGGCGCCCGGCTCGTCGACGTCGATGTCCCTGTGGCTGCTGCCGTTCGCCGCACTGTCGGTGCGTCTGCTCCCCGTGATGGGACTGTGGTTCCTCACAGAGCTCGGCTTCGCCATCGCGGTGCCGCTCGCGGATGTCACAGCACTGGACGAGTCTGCGGGACTGGATTCGACGTGGATGGGGCTGCTGACCCTGCTGCGCTTCTTCGCACTGACCCTCATCATGGCCTTCGCGCTCGACGAGCTCTTCCGCGCAGGCCGCAAGCGGGTCGCACGACGGCAGGAGGCTGCGCGTGCGATGGAGCTGAACCCGGCGCCCGGTCAGGCGGGTGCGGAGACGGCGCCCGATCAGGCTCCTGAGGAATCGTCGGGCACCGCGTAGCGACCCCCGACTGCGAGGAAGACGCAGTAGCCGATCATCGCAGCCAGATAGATCGAGACAGCGATGACTGATGTGATCCCGAACGGACCTGCTGACTCAGTCCGCTGAGCCGTGAGTGCCACGGTGGTGCTGATGATCGCGACGAAGACGAATGTGATGCCCATGAGGAAGTCGATGTCGGCACGCATACGACGATTGAACGTCGGACGATTGTCCGGCGCCGTCCAGTAGGCGTGCGCGGCGCGGTCCGGCAGGTTGATCCACGACGCGTCGACGCGTGACACCAATGCCTTCGAACCGACGGTGACGAGCAAGAGGAATGCTCCCAGCCCCATCATGACGAGGACGTGGCTCGACTTCGAGGCCCACGCGTTCACCTCACCGCTGGAGCCGACGTGCTGGGGGACGGTGTCCGGGCCGATCAGGAGGGTGAGCAGCAGCCCGCAGACGTAGACGACGATGCCGATCCGCAGAGTGAGGCGGCGGAGTGGGTCTCTCATGGATCCAGCGTGCCACGCCGGAAGCGTGTGACGGCACGAGTCGTCGTGTGTCGTTCCGTGACGTTCCCGCCCGGACAGGATGGACGGGTCCCTAGCGTGCAGGTGAGGAGCGATGCACGGTGACCCGTCCATCGCGCAGGAATGTCCCGATCCACGAGGAGGACCCATGTCCGTCGCCACTGACACCACCACTGACACCGCCACTGACACCACCACTGCCAGCCCGGCCGTGACCGGATTCGATCGTGTGAGCCCGCTCGAACCGCTCGAGCTCCCCGGCGACGTCATCGCCGGGCTCCCACCCACGAACACCGATGCGATCCCCCCGCTTGCCGACCACTGGAAGCAGCTGGACCTGCGGGAGATCCTCAGGCGCCCCGCAGCCTTCGTATCCATCGGGCAGTCGAACTCCTGCTATCGGCCGGGCGGAGCTCAGTACGCCGAGGGGCACGCGCATCGTGGCACGCTGGACAAGACCGTGCGAGCCGCTGCCGCCGCGCGGCGGGCCGGGAACTTCGCTTTCAACTGGGTGGGCTACTCGATCTTCCGCGACGACTACCCGAAGTCCGATTTCGACCGCGTGCAGTACCACTCGTGGACCGGAGCGATCGACGCGACGCCGGAGCAGATCGCGTGGGACAACACCCTGGTGGGCGAACTGCGTGAACTCGTGGAGCCTGGTGACCGGGAATTCTTCGAGACGGCGTTCCAGACCGCCTTCGTCGGGACCGACCTCATGGGTGACCTGGCACGTCGCAGGGTCGAGGTCATCGTGCTCGCCGGCATCCACCTGGACTGGTGCATCGAGGGCAACGCGCGAGCAGCGCGGGACAACGGCTTCCTGCCGATCGTCATCGGCGACACCACGGGAGCCCAGAAGCCCGAACAGGAGCAGGCCGCCTTCGAGCGCATCAACGAGTTCTTCGCTCCGGTCATCTCCACCGAGGAGTTCGTCGGCCTCCTGCAGGACTGACGGCTGCTGAGCTGCCGGCTGCTGAGCTGCCGGCAGCTCAGCAGCTGACGGCTGTTCAGCAGCCGGGTGTTGAGCCGTCAGCTCCGCTGCTCACTGCGGGTTGCCGCCGCCGTGCGGCCGCGGGGCCGATAAGACGTCGCCCAGGGAGCCCCACTCATTGCGACCCAGACGGGCCAGGGGATCCAGGTCCTGCGCGAGCGGCAGGGTGCGTCCCCGCGCATCGGTGCTCAGCGTGCGGGTGTCCACAGCGACGTGGACGACCCGCCCCAGCACCATGAAGCTGTCGCCCACCGGGATGATGCGTTCGACGGTGCACTCCATGACGGCTGGGGACGATGCCACGCGCGGCGGGGCGACGACGGCGGAGGGCTCCTGGGCGACCGCGGCGGCCTCGAACTCGCTGACCTCCGGCGCGTAGCCGGCGGACGTCTGGTTGGCCTCCTCGAACTGCGGCCGGGAGACGAGCGAGACGGTGAACTCGCCGGTCGCCTCGGCGTTGGCGAGGGTGTCCTTGCGGCCGGTGGAGGAGAACATGACGACCGGCGGCGTCTCGGAGACCATCGTGAAGAACGAGTGCGGGGCGAGGTTCGCGACGCCTGCGTCGTCAGTCGTGCCCACCCACGCGATCGGGCGTGGGATCAGGATCGACTTCATGAGCAGCGTCGTCTCGCGGTCGCCCAGTGCGATCGGCTCGAATTCTGTACGTTGTGGTCGCATGAGGTCAGTATGCCAGGCGGTTCGCCGGATCCTCTGCGTTGAGCAGATGCACGGCTCTGACCTCGACGTATCTGTGCCACCTCCGGACGAACCGCCGCATGCCCGGTTCATGAGGCGCACATCTCTCTTTCGAATCACGAAACGTTGAGCTATCTTGAAGGCGGCGCTCGAGGTGGCCGAACGGACCATCATCGGGCCGCGAGCGCACGCTTCGTGCCTGCCCGCAGTCGCAGGAGTGCAGTGCACTCGCTGTGGAGAGTCGCACAACCGAGCGGACTCGCGGGGCGGGGAACTGACAGAGAGTGGACTGGTAGTGAGAACTGAACGTGTGAAATGGGGCGCTCTGGCAGCAGCGTCCGCGCTGATCTTCGCCGGCCTGGTGCCGACCGCGGCACAGGCGAGCCCAGCCGCAGCCTCGGCTGAACGATCTGCTGCGGCGGCAGCAGACGGAGATGTGGAAGCCGCGTCTCCCGGCCAGGAGGCCACGGATCTGACGAGTGGCGACCTGACCGCCGATGATCTGGTGGAGACGCTGATCGGCGAGGGCATCACCTACTCGAACGCCGTGTACACGGGCGCCGCCGAGGGTGCCGGTGAGGTGACCGGCATGAGCGCTGTCGGTGTGGAGGGCGGCGTCGCCCTGTCCTCGGGAAGCATCGCGGACAGCGACCTCGGTCCGTCGTCGGTCCTGGGGCCGAACGAACTCACCGGGAACACCTCTGTTCTCGGAGTGCCAGGCGATTCTGACCTGAATCTGATCGTCGATCCCCTGACCACCATGGATGCGTCAGTCCTCGAGTTCGACTTCGTTCCGGATACGGACCAGGTGAAGTTCACGTACGTGTTCGGATCTGATGAGTACAACGAGTACGTCGACTCGGACTACAACGACGTGTTCGGCTTCTACGTCAATGGCAGCAACTGTGCTGTCGTCGACACGGACGAGGGCACTGCTCCGGTCACGATCAACACGATCAACAACGGCGTGAACTCGTCCCTGTACAACGACAATGATGCGGAGGCCGGCCACCCCCACGAGACGGAGATGGACGGCTTCACCGAGCCGTTGGTCTGTGCTTCCGACGTCACACCCGGTGAGACGAACCACGTGAAGCTGGCAATCGCTGATACGGCTGACGCCACCCGTGACTCCGCAGTGCTGATCTCTGCGGGGACATTCGCGGCGAACACTGCGCCGACCGCGGAGGACGCGACCTACACGACCACCATCGACACCCCCGTCAGCACACCGCTGGTGGCCTCCGACCCGGACGGTGACGAGCTCACCTACACGGTGGTCGAGGAGCCGGCGGAAGGCACCCTGAGCGGGGACGCTCCGGATCTGACGTACACGCCGGCCGAGGGCTACGAAGGGCAGGAGACCTTCACATTCACGGCGAACGACGGCGCGGAAGACTCGAACGTCGCGACGGTGACGGTCAACGTCGTTGACGAGGCTCCTACGGCCGAGCCGACGGTCGAGCCCACGGCCGAACCGACACAGGAGCCGTCCGCGGAGCCCACTGACGATCCGACCACGAGCCCATCGCCGGCTCCGTCGGAGACGCCAGCACCGGCGCCTGAGCCCGAGCCGTCCGCGGATCCCCAGCCCGGCGAGGATCTGCCGCGCACGGGTTCAGATATCGGTGTCGCACTGACAGCGGGTGGCCTGCTGACCGCCGCAGGTGCAGTGTTCCTGTTCATCGCCCGTCGTCGCAGGGCATGAGTCTGAGTCGAGCCAGGGCCTCACACTGAGAGGCACCGGCGCGAGGAGCTGAAGGGGTGGGGCACTCGACAGAGTGCCCCACCCCTTCTGACTCCCGGCAGCAGAGGTGCGAGGCTCTCTACTCGTGCGGTAGACTCAGACGGCTGTCCTGTGCGCCCCTGTGCGCAGAACCACTGGGCAGCGCAACGCAATTACCCTCCTGCCACGGATGGACCGTGGCCGCTGAGACCAGAGGAGGTGGGTGACACATGCGTAAGTACGAGCTCATGCTCATCCTCGATCCAGAGATCGACGAGCGCTCCGTGAACACCAATGTCGAGAAGCTCTTGAAGGTCGTGCCCGCGCAGGGCGGGACCGTCGACAACGTGGATGTCTGGGGCCGTCGCCGCTTCGCGTACGAGATCAACAAGAAGTCGGAAGGCTTCTACGTGGTCATCGATCTGAACGCGGATCCGGAGACTGTGAAGGAACTCGATCGCCAGCTCGGACTCAACGAGTCCGTCATGCGCACGAAGATCCTTCGCCCCGACGCCAAGTGACCGCACCCGCGGTCTGATCCCACGGTTCGGATCCTTCCGGGTCCGACCCCACATCCCCACCCATCCACTCGAGTCGCACCACAACACTGCGCAGCAGAGGAGTCATCATGGCAGGCGAGACAGTCATCACCGTCGTCGGAAACGTCACTGCTGACCCGGAGCTGAGGTTCACCGCGAACGGCGCAGCCGTCGCGAACTTCACCGTGGCGTCCACGCCGCGGACCTTCGACCGTCAGACCAGTGAATGGCGCGACGGGGAGACCCTCTTCCTGCGCTGCAGCGCGTGGCGCGAAATGGCCGAGAACGTCGCGGAGACGCTGTCACGCGGCACCCGCGTCGTCGCGCAGGGCCGGCTGCGGTCCCGCACCTTCGACACGAAGGAGGGCGAACGCCGCACGGTGTTCGAGCTCGACGTCGACGAAGTCGGCCCCAGCCTCCGCTATGCCTCCGCGAACGTCACGAAGAACGAGCGCGGCGGCGGATTCAGCGGCGGTGGCCAGGGCGGCCAGCAGGGCGGATTCGGTGGCGGAGGCCAGGGTGGCGGCCAGCAGGGAGGGTTCGGCGGAGGCCGTGCCCCCCAGCAGGGAAGCCAGCAGGGCGGTCAGTGGGGAGCCAACCCGCAGCAGGGCGGACGCCCTGCGCAGGAGGACCCGTGGGCGTCGTCGAACCCGCAGAGCGGTGGCGGTTGGGGCAGCCCGACCAACGACGAACCACCGTTCTGATCGTTACTTCTCACATTCACACAGGAGCACATCATGGCGAAGCCGGATCCCCGGAAGCCCATCAAGAAGAAGGCCAACCCGCTCAAGCGCGGGGAAGCCGCAACCATCACCTACAAGGACACCGCGACGCTGCGCAAGTTCATCTCGGACCGCGGCAAGATCCGCGCCCGTCGCGTCACCGGTGTCTCCGTGCAGGAACAGCGCATCATCGCGAAGGCCGTGAAGAACGCCCGCGAAATGGCGCTGCTCCCGTACACCGGCGTCGGCCGCTGATAGGAGGAGAGAAGAATGGCAACCAGGAAGCTCATCCTCACCCAGGAAGTCGACCGTCTCGGCGCTGCCGGTGACGTCGTCGAGGTGCGGGCCGGATACGCCCGCAACCTGCTCATCCCGCGCGGTCTGGCCACTCCGTGGTCGGCCGGTGCGCAGAAGCAGATCGACGCACTCCGGAAGGCCCGTCAGGCCCGCCAGATCGCCGATCGCGACGAGGCACTCGCCCTCAAGGGCAAGATCGAGTCGACGACGGCTCGCATCGAGATGAAGTCGGGCAAGGGCGGACGCCTGTTCGGCGCCGTCACCTCGGCGCTCGTCGCCGACGCGGTCAGCACGGCAGTCGGCGCGCAGTTCGACCGTCGTCAGGTGGCCCTGCCGGGCCACGTGAAGGCCGCCGGTCTGCACACCGCGACCGTCCGCGTCCACGACGAGATCACCGCGAACGCCAAGTTCGAGGTCATCGGCAAGGCCTGATCGCACAGATCAGTGCCGGAGGCGCGTGAGCGTCGCCGCATGACGGTCGAGGCCCCGGGAACCCGCACAGGTTCCCGGGGCCTCGGCCGTTGTGAGCCTCCGCAGAGACGTGGTCCTCAGAAGAGGATCTCCGTGGTGGCCGGTTCCGTCCGCACGAGCTGCCGCCCCTCGCGGTAGGAGGCGATGACCGGAGCGTTGAAGCTCAGCGCGTCGTACCACGTGGGCGCATCGAGGATGATGAAGCTCGCAGGACGCCCGACCCCGAAGCCGTAGTCCTCCGCACCCAGATGCAGGGTGCGCGCCGCGTTGTGCGTGATGAACCGATAGCTCTGGTCGATCTCCTGCTTGCCCATCATCTGCGTCACGTGCAGTCCGTTGAAGACCACATCGCGCAGGTTCCCCGTGCCGAGCGGATTCCACGGATCGACGATGTCGTCCTGTCCGAAGCTCACGTTGATGCCGGCATCCGTCAGCTCCTTGACCCGCGTGACCCCGCGCCGCTTCGGATACGTGTCCATGCGGCCCTGCAGGTGCGTGTTCACCAGGGGGTTGGACACGAAGTTGATGCCGCTCATCGTCAGCAGGCGCAGCAGCTTCGTGAAGTACGCATTGTTGTACGAGTGCGTCGCCGTGGTGTGGCTGGCGGTCACGCGGTCGCGCAGGCCCATCTCCAGCGCGCGCGTCGCGAGCGTCTCCAGTCCGCGCGCCGCCTCATCGTCGATCTCGTCGCAGTGCACATCGACGAGCAGACCGAACTCCTCCGCCAGGCTGCACGCGAAGTTCAGCGAATCGACGGAGTACTCGCGCGTGAACTCGAAGTGCGGGATCGCCCCGATCACATCGACGCCCATCCCCGCTGCCCGCCGCATGAGGTCCTCGCCGTCCGGGAAGGACTGGATGCCCTCCTGGGGGAACGCAACGATCTGCAGCGTGACGAAGTCCTTGAGCTCATCGCGCAGCTCGAGCATCGCGTGCAGGGCCGTCAGCTCCGGGTCCGTGACATCGACGTGCGTGCGCACGTACTGGATGCCGAAGCGCGCCTGCTGTCGCACAGCGCGGTTGACGCGCTCCTTCACATCCTCGACGGTGAGCGAGCGCTTCCGCTCACTCCACACCTCGATGCCCTCGAACAGGGTGCCGGATTCGTTCCAGCGCGGTTCACCCGCGGTGAGCGCGGAATCGAGGTGGACGTGCGATTCGATGATCGGGGGCAGCCCCAGCCGCCCCTCCGCGTCGAACACCTCTTCGTCGGCCAGCGGCTCGAGGTGGTCCTCGATGGCCGCGAACACGCCATCCGCGACGCGGACATCGCTGGCCTCGTCCGCATCGTCAATCCGCAGATTCCGAAACAGCATGGTCCGCCTTCCCTTCTCCTGCGGCACGCTGGATGAGCGCGCCGATCACGTAGCAGATGACCCCGACGACGATCGCATTGATCGCGCCGATGCCCCAGTCCACGAACCAGCCTGCCAGTCCGCCGGCGACCACGCCCACGACGGCACCCCAGGCGACGACTCTGCCACCACGGTCGGGCGCGGCGTACGCCTTCCGTCGCCAGAGGTAGTCGACGATGATGATCGCGCCGATGGGCGGGAGCGTCGCGTTGAGGAAGTTCAGCCAGCCGATGAAGTTGTCGTAGAGCCACAGAGACGTGAGCGTGCCGAGGATGCCGGAGATGAGGACCAGCGGCCGCTTGCGGATCTTGGTGATGTTCGCGAGCCCCAGGCCCGTGGTGTAGAGCGCGTTGTTGTTGGTGGTCCAGATGTTGGCGCCCAGGACGATCAGGGCCGGGATCATGAGTCCCTGCGCGATCATCACGTAGAAGATGTCATCCTGGCCGCTGAACGCGCCGCCTACAGCACCGAAGCTGAACATCAGCGTGTTGCCGAGGAAGAAGGCGATGACTGTCATGAGGACCGCGATGCTGGCGGACTTCGCGAAGCGCGTGAAGTTCGGGGTGGCGGTTCCGCCGGAGACGAACGAGCCGATCACCATGCCGACGGCGACTGTCAGGGGCATGCCGGTCGACTGTCCGAAGATCGCTTCGAGGCCGCCGCCCTCCCGCGTCGCGGAGACCATCGACCACGTGCCGAGGATCGCGATGAGCGGCACGGATATGAAGCTCACGATCTCGATGGCCCTGATGCCGTAGTACGCCGAGGCCGTCATGAGCGCTCCCGCGACGATGACGATCGGCCACGGTCCGATGCCCAGCAGCTCACCGGTCGGGTTCGCGAACATCGCCACACCGACCCCGAACCAGCCCATCTGCGTGAAGGCGATCAGTGCGGACGGGAGGTAGGAGCCGCGGGTGCCGAAGGCACGCTGGGCGAGGAGGTCGAGGCCTTCGCCCGTCTTGGCGCCGATGTAGCCCAGCGCGCCGGTGTAGGCGCCCAGGATGAGGCCTCCGATGACCACGGCCCAGATGAACCCCGTGAGGTCCACTCCGTTCCCCAGCCCCGCTCCGACGCTCATCGAGGCGGAGAAGAACGTGAAGCCCAGCATGACGAAGCCGACTCGCCAGAAGCCGCGCCGCTTCGTCAGCGGCACCGCCTCGAAGGAGAAGTCCTCGTCTACCGCGTTCCGGGTGTGAGCGACGTCGTCGGACATTGCGACTTCCTTAGCCTCGATGAAGACCCGCGCAGAGTGGTCTGTGGACGAACCGGCTGCGCACAGTCGCGCATTCTCGTTGATCGTAGTGGAGTGACGGCATCATGCCCAGACGCCGTGAGACGACGTCTGGGCATGATGACCTGCGGTTCCGTCCTGGATCAGGCTGCCGGCGACCCGGGATAGGCGACTCCGTCGAGCTCTCCCTGGACCATCCGCTCCAGCACGCCCACCAGTGACGTGAGACCGGTGACCATGTCCTCGTCGGACGTGAACTCCCGCTCGCAGTGGGACACGCCGTCCGCAGACGGGATGAACATCATGACCGACGGCGTCACGGTGTTCATCGCGACGGAGTCATGGCCGGCCATCGTCTGCATCCGCACGATCCCCGCGCCCATGTCCGCGGCGACCTTCTCCTGGAGCTCGACGCCCTCGATCGGGTAGTAGCGGTTGGGACGGATGTCGAAGTCCTCCGCGACGATCCGCAGGTCCGTCTTCTCCTCGACCTTCGTGAACTCCGCGAGCAGCCAGTCCCGCGCGTCCTTGACGATCTGGGGATCGTTCGCGCGGAGATCCGCCACGAGGTGGACGCGCGAGTTCACGACGATGGGCGAGTTGGGCTCGACCGTCACCTGCCCGACGGAGGACACCAGCGTCTCCTCCGGGAAGCGCTCGCAGATCTCCTGGAACAGGAGGATGACGTGGGCCGCGCCGACCAGCGCATCGTGGCGGTCCGCCATCGCTGTGGCACCCGTGTGCGACTGCTCGCCGAGCACCTCGATATCGAGCTTCTGGGTGTACCAGGACGAATCGACCGCGCCCAGGGGCAGCCCGTCGCGCTCGAGGATCCTGCCCTGCTCGATATGGATCTCCGCATAGCCCTTGACCGAGTCCACCGGTGGCACGCCGGGCGCATCGTCGGAGCCCAGGTAGTCGATCGATGTGAGTGCCTCGCGGACGCTCACTCCTGCGAGGTCGGTGACCTCGAGCATCTTCTGACGGTCCATGAGGCCCGCATAGACGGAGCTGCCCATGATGGAGGGCGGGAAGCGCCCACCCTCCTCGTTGAACCAGTCGACGACGACGAGGTCGTGGTCCGCAGTCAGCTCACCGTCGCGGACCCGCTGCTCGACCTGAGCTGCGGCATGGAGTGACGCGAGCACGCCGTATGCGCCGTCGAACCGTCCCCCCTTCGGCTGCGAATCGAGGTGGGACCCGGTCATGATGACTCCCGCCTGCTCCTCTCGTCCTGACACGAGCGGGACACGAGCGAAGAGGTTCCCGATCCCGTCGACGCCGGTCTCCCAGCCGCGCTCCTTCGCGAACCGGACGAACCAGTCACGGGTCTGCTTGTCCTCCGGGGTCGCCGACTGGCGCTCGACGCCCCCGGACTCCGTGGCGCCGATCTTCGCGACCTCGTGGAAGTCGCGGAGGAAGGCGTCCTCTGGTGTCGTTGTCACTGCGGGTCTCCTTGCTGGTGAGATGGGGTCGGACCGATACCGTCCGCTCAGGTGAGGTACTGCGACGTGCCGCGCTTGAGGTACTGCCCGTCGCCCTTGCGGCCCAGGTACTGATCGTTCTGCACGACGATCTTGCCGCGGCTCACGACCGTGTCGACCTTCCCGTCGATCTCGAAGCCCTCCCAGGCGGAGTAGTCGATGTCCATGTGGGCGGTGTCCGCGCTGATCGTCGTGTGCCCGTTGGGGTCGTAGACCACGATGTCGCCGTCCGCGCCGGGCTGGATGACACCCTTCTTGCCGTAGAGGCCGAACATGCGAGCCGGCGTGGTCGATGTGATCTCGACGAACCGCTCCAGGGTGATCTTCCCGTCGACGACCCCCTGGTACAGGAGGTCGAGGCGGTGCTCCACCGTGCCGAACCCGTTGGGGATCTTCGAGAAGTCGTCCGCCCCGAGCTCCTTCTGCTCCTTCATGCAGAACGGGCAGTGGTCGGTCGAGACCATCTGGATCTCGTTCGTCCGCAGCGCCTTCCACAGGAAGTCCTGGTGCCCTTCGTGCTTGGAGCGCAGCGGCGGCGAGGCCACCCACTTGGCGCCTTCGAACTCTCCTCGTTCGGCGCTGTGTGCTCCGAGCTGGTCCTCGAGGCTGAAGTAGAGGTACTGCGGGCAGGTCTCTCCGAAGACGTTCGCCCCGCGGCCGCGGGCCTCGGCGATCTGCATGGCGGCCTGCTTCGCCGTCACGTGGACGAAGTACAGGGGACAGTCTGCGACGTCGGCGAGCATGATCGCCCGGTGCGTCGCCTCCTCCTCCAGCTGCCACGGCCGTGTGAGGCCGTGATTGATCGGTCCGGTCTCTCCCCGGCCGAGCGCCTGCTCCACGAGGACGTCGATGACCGACCCGTTCTCCGCGTGCATCATCATGAGCGCGCCGTTTTCCGCACCCTTCTGGAAGGCGCGGAAGATCTGGCCGTCGTCGGACAGGAAGACGCCCTTGTAGGCCATGAAGAGCTTGAAGCTCGTGACGCCCTCGTCGACGAGCTCGTCCATCGCGGTGAGCGATTCCGGCTGGATGTCGGAGAGGATCTGGTGGAATCCGTAGTCGATGGCGCAGTTGCCCGCCGCCTTCTCGTGCCACAGGTTGTACTGGTCGAGCACCCGCTGGTCCGGATACTGCGTGATGAAGTCGATGATCGTCGTCGTACCCCCGTAGGCGGCCGCGCGCGTACCCGTCTCGAACGTGTCCGACGCGAATGTCCCGCCGAACGGCATCTCCATGTGGGTGTGGGCATCCACGCCGCCGGGCAGCACGTACTTGCCGGTCGCGTCGACGATCTGATCGACGGTCCTCTTCAGGTCGGAGCCGAGCAGTTCGGAACCGGGAGGCAGGACGCCGACGATGGTCTCGCCGTCGATGAGGACGTCCGCCTCGACCCTGCCGGTCGTGTTGACCACGGTCCCGCCCGTGATGAGTGTGGTTGTCATCGTGACCTCCTGTGTCGTGTGCTGTCGTTGTGGTCTGGGGATGTGTGGGGCGGGGCTGCCGGCGTCGCCGTCAGCGGATCCCGGCCGGTGCCTCGGCGGGCGGGTCGGTCTGGGCCGTCGGCACGGTCGCATCCGCGCCCGAGGCCGCCCCCGCCGGGAGCACCGGCGACGGTGTGCGGGAGTTGAGGAGGGCGTACACGAGGCCGCCCACCACGATGCCCGCGGGCCAGGCGAAGGGCACGGCGTCGGACCAGGCGGGAACGAAGGTCAGCAGGAGGGAGATGAGGCCGCCCACCGCGAGCGCTCCGATCGCCCGCGGGTTGTAGCCGCGGCGGTAGAAGTAGATGCCGTCGGGATCGTCCGTGAAGAGCGACTCCGTGTCGAACCGCTTGCGGCGCAGCAGGTAGTAGTCGACCGTGACGATGCCGAACAGCGGTCCCATGAACGCGCCGATGCTGCCGATGAGCTGGTTGACGATGACGGGGCTGGAGAACAGGTTCCACGGGGTCACGACGACCGCGAGCACCGCGACGAGGGTGCCGGCGCGGCGGAACGTGAACCATTCGGGGCGGATGTTGATGAGGTCGTACACCGGTGCCACGAAGTTGCAGATGATGTTGACGCCGGCCGTCGCGATCGACACCGCGATGATCGTCACGAGCAGGATCGTCACGCTGTCGATGGCGCCCACGAGCTCGACGAGGTCCTTCGTCTCATCGCCGTACACCTTGTGCGCGGACAGGGCGATGACGACGGAGACGATGCCGAAGAGCGACGCGTTGATGAGGAGGCCCAGCGCGTTGCCGCGGCGGACCGACTGCTCGTTCGGGGCGTTGCGGGTGAAGTCCGCGAAATTCAGTGAGGGGCCGGACATGTACGCGGCGACGATGAACGCGGCGGACGCGACGCCCAGCACCTGGCGGGCGCCGGACGGGATCTCCGGTGTCGTGACGGCGGACAGGTCGATCGTCCAGCCGGCACGGGCGAGCATCCAGACGGCGAGCGCCAGCACGGCGATCCAGATCGTGGGGCCGGCGAAGTCGGTGAGGCGGCGGACCGTCTCCAGGCCGGACAGCAGCACGGCCAGCTGGAGCGCTGACAGCAGGAGGAAGCAGATCCAGCCCAAGGACGACAGTCCGAGGAAGGAGTTGCCCGCCAGGGCCGAGGTGCCGGGCGCGATCTTGAGGATGAGGATCATGACGGCCGCGGAGGCGAGCCAGGTCTGGATGCCGTACCAGAACACCGCGACGATCGCCCGGAGGATCGCGGGGATGTTCGCGCCGAACACGCCGAACGAGGCCCGGGCGAAGACGGGGAACGGGACCTTCTCGCGCTGCCCGGCGACGCCGGTGAGGTTGTTGAGGCCGTAGAGGATGATCGCGCCCGCGATGAACGCGATGATCGCCTGCCAGCCTGTCAGCCCGAACGCGAAGAGACCGATCGCCATCGTGTAGCCGGCCATCGAGTGCCAGCCGGCCATCCACCAGTTGAAGAGGTTGTGGGTCTTCCACGTGCTCGTCGCCGACTCCGGTGCCAGCTCCTTGTTGTAGAGCCTGGCGGATCGTGCGGGCATGTGGGACATGGACGGCCTCTTCTCGGGGGTCAAGCCAGCCCTGGAAGGTCGGAGACGCGTGCGCGGCCGGGCGGCATCATGAGTGGTGCCGTGGCCGCGACCGGTCGAGGCCCGCGCCCGCCTCCGCCAGGGCGGTCGGAGTGCTTCCATGCTCGCCGCTCGAGTGTGACGTGTCTAACATGCATCGGTGGAGAGGCTCGCCAGTGAAATCGATGAGTCGCCGGTGCTCAGTCCGTGAGCCTTCGGTTCACCAGCCCTCAGTCCGCGGTCGGCAGGTAATGCGCGGTGCAGGCGCGGACGAAGGCCTCGGCCCGGCGGGTCAGTCGCATGTGGGCCGGCCAGACGACGACGACCTCGATGCCGGGCAGTTCGTCGAGCAGCTCGAGCGCGACGAGATGCGCTCCGGAGTATGTCGCCGGCGTCGGGTGCTGGTTCAGCAGCGCGAAGCCGTGGCCCATCGCGGCGAAGGATCTCACGGTCTCGTAGTCGTTGAACCGGTACCGCACGTTCGGGGCGACGCCCACGAGCCGGAACAGCTGGTCGTAGTAGTCCCGCGAGTAGGGCAGATCGAGCTGGATGAACGGTTCGTCCGCGACATCGGCGAGGCGGATCGCACCGGCACCGGCGGCGGGGTGGTCGGCCGCGACGAAGACGTGCGGTCGGACGGTCTCGAGCACCCGCGTCTCGAACCCGGATCCCAGCCCGTGCGCGTACATGAGCGCGACCTCGCAGGCCCCGCTCGTGAGCGCCGCGCGGACCTCCTCGAGATCGCCGGCGACGAGGTCCACGTCGACGCCCGGGTGCTGCTCCTCGAACGTCGTGAGCACGCGGGGGAAGCGGAAGGGCGCGATGGGTGCGTAGACGCCGACGGTCAGCCCCCCGCTCAGGGTCCCGCCCAGCAGGGACCCCTCGTCCGTCAGGGCCGCGGCGCCCTCGAGGAACGACTGGGTGCGGGCGGCGAACTGGCGGCCGGCGGACGACAGCGTGACGCTCCGGTTGGGGTGCCGGATGAAGAGCTGGACCCGCAGGCCGCGCTCCAGCTGGGCCACCGCGGTGGACACGGCGGACTGGGACACGTGGAGCTCCTCTGCGGCGATCCGCATGCTCTCGTGGCGCGCGACCTCGTTGAAGTAGCGGAGCTGGTTGAGCGTGAACGGGAACTCCATGCTCCGATCCTGCCATGCGGAGCGGTTCGTCCCACAGACGCGACGCTTCGCAAGATCGGGGTCTTCCCCCAGGTGCGGACCGTCCAGTACGATCCGTTGCCAGTGGGACGCCTTGTCCACGATCCGCCTCCCGGCCGGGAGGAACGGCTGACTTCGCCGTCGGAGCACGCGGTCGCGCCTTCGCACCGCCCGCACCTGCCCTGCGTCGACGAGGACCCATGCGCCCACTCCACACCTGCTCCCTGCCCGTGCTCCTGTCCGCAGCCCTCCTGCTGTCCGCCTGCGGCGGGCCGGCCGATGCAGCTGACCCCGCCGCCGAGGCCGCAGAGACCGCCGCCGGCGACGACGGCTCCTCAGCCGGGGCCTCGGGCGCGGTCGACCTGATCGACAACTGCGGCACCGACCTGCGGGTCGAGTCGCCGCCCGAACGCATCCTCACCGTGAAGTCGACGGCGACGGAGCTCGTCCTGTCCCTGGGCCTGGGCGACCGACTCGTCGGCACGGCCTTCTCCGACGGTCCGCTGCCGGACGACCTCGCCGGGACGACCGATGCGCCGGAGATCTCCGACGGCGTCCCGTCCCAGGAGGCCGTCCTGGACCTGGGCCCGGACCTCGTCTTCGCGGGCTGGGAGTCCGCGTTCTCCGCCGACGGCGTCGGGGAGCGGGAGTCGCTCCACGAGTTCGGCGTGAGCACCTACGTCGCTCCCGCAGCCTGCCAGGGTGCCGGTGCCAAGCCGGAATCGCTGGACTTCGACAGGGTGTTCGACGACATCCGCGAAGCCGGTGCGCTGTTCGGCGCTGCGGAGTCGGCCGATGAGCTCGTCGCCGGGCAGCAGGAGCTGCTCGACGGGATCGAGCCGATCGGCGGAGAGCCCTCCGCGCTCTGGTACTCGTCCGGCACGGACACGCCGTACGTGGGCGCGGGCTCCGGCGCTCCCCAGATGATGATGTCCGCGGCGGGGCTCGACAACATCGCCGCGGACGTCGACGACACGTGGACGAGCCTGAGCTGGGAGGTCATCGCGGAGCGGGATCCCGAGGTCATCGTGCTCGTCGATGCCGACTGGAATTCGGCCGAGGACAAGATCGCCCGGCTCGAGGCCAGCCCAGTGACCTCCCAGCTGTCCGCAGTGCGCTCCGGGAACTACCTGCGGGTCCCGTTCGCCGCATCCGAGGCCGGAGTCCGCAACGCCGAGGCCGTCGGCTCGCTCGTGCAGCAGCACGCGGACCTGGCGGGGTGAGTCCCATGCTGCGGATGAGGAGGGCTGCACCGCCGCGTGGGCCGATCGCGTCGACGGGTGATCGCGATCCGCGTCGCAGCGCTGGGCGCTTCCGCCCGCTCGCAGTCATCGGGATGCTCGTGGCGGCGCTGCTGGGATCGATCGCCCTCGCCGTGACGCTGGGGCCCGCGGACCTGCGCGTGACCCAGGTCGTCGCGAGTGTGCTGGCCCGGATGGGCGGTCCGGATCCGGGACTCACCCCCATCGAGGACGGCATCATCTGGAGCCTGCGCCTGCCCCGCATCGTCGGCGCGGCGGTCGTCGGCGCGGGACTCGCGCTCTGCGGAGCGGTCATGCAGGCGACGACCCGCAACCCGCTCGCGGACCCGTACCTCCTGGGCCTGTCGTCCGGCGCGTCCGTCGGCGCGGTCATCGCGCTGGTCCTGGGCCTGCAGGCGCTCCTGCCGGTCGCCGCGTTCCTCGGGGCGATGGTCGCGCTCGTCGGCGCACTGGGACTCGCCCACCTGGCCGGCGGGCTCACGCCGGCCCGGACGATCCTCGCGGGCGTCGCCGTGTCCTCGCTGGGCGGGGCGCTCACGAGCCTGCTCATCTTCTGGCACGCGCAGGGCGACTCCTACCGCGACATCCTCAGCTGGATCATGGGCTCTCTGAGCGGGGTGGAGTGGAGCGCGACGGCGCTGGCCGCCGGTGCGCTGCTCGTCGTCGGCCTGCCGATCATGGCTGCGGCCCGTCTGCTCGACGCGTTCGCATTCGGCGACTCCGCCGCAGCCGCACTGGGCGTGCGCGTGGGCGCGGTGCGCTGGTCGATGCTCGCCGCGACCGCCGTCCTCACCGGTGTGCTCGTGTCGATGAGCGGCGCGATCGGCTTCATCGGACTCGTGGTCCCGCATGCGGCCCGGCTGTTCGTGGGGCCGGGCTATCGGACGCTCCTGCCCGTCTCCGCGCTGGTGGGGGCGATCCTCCTCGTGTGGGCGGACACCGCCGCGCGCACGGCCTTCGATCCCCGGGAGCTGCCCGTGGGCATCGTCACCGCGATCATCGGCGCACCGCTCTTCGCGCTGCTGCTCGCCCGTCGGAAGGGGGACTCATGAGGTTCGGGGACGGCTTCGGAGACGGTCTCGGGGACCGCGGGTGGACGGTTGAGCACCTCACAGTCGACCTCGACGGCACCCGGATCGTCGACGACGTGAGCATCGCACTGCCGCCTGGTGCGGTGGTCGGGGTCATCGGCCCGAACGGCGCGGGGAAGTCGACGCTGCTGCGCGGCCTCGCCGGCGTCCTGCCCGCAGCGGGCGCGGTGATGGGGTCAGGCGAGGACCTGCTGCGGCTGACTCCTCGCCGCCGTGCGCGCGTGCTCGCGCTCGTCGAGCAGAACGCCCACACCGAGGAGCGGCTGACCGTTCGCGAGGTCGTCGAGCTGGGTCGTGTGCCCCACCAGCCGCTGCTGGCGTTCGGCGGGGCGGATCCTGACGACGCCGCCCGCGTCGAGGAGGCACTGGAGGTCGCAGGCTGCGCCGCGCTCGCCGAGCGTCGCTTCACGACCCTGTCCGGCGGCCAGCGGCAGCGGGTGGGACTCGCCCGCGCACTCGCGCAGGAGCCGCAGCTGCTGCTCCTCGACGAGCCGACCAACCACCTGGACCCCCACGCGCAGCTGAGCATCCTCCGACTGCTGCGCCGGCTCGCGGACGCAGGGCTCACGGTTGTCACCGCACTGCACGACCTGTCCCATGCGGCCGGCGTCTGCGACTCCGTCGTCGTCCTGCGCGACGGGCGCCTCCACGCGGCAGGGGATCCGGAGGCCGTGCTCACCCCCGGCCTCATCCGGGAGGTCTACGGCGTCGACGCCCACGTCCTGCGCCATCCGCGCAGCCTCGATCCGGTCTATGCGCTGAGCCTGCCGGAGGAAGATCAGGCCGGGAGCCTCCGCGGGACGGGCGGACTCGAGGACCCGTGGGCCCAGGCGGATGCGGCTCAGAGGCCCCGGAGCCGCGGCAGGACGGACGCGCCGAACGCCTCGACCCACGCACTCTGGTCGGCGCCCACGTGATGGAGGTACACGCGGTCGAAGCCCAGATCGAGGTGCGCCTGGATGTACTCCCGGTGCGCGTCGAGGTCGGAGGAGATGTGGACGTGCCCGGCGAAGTCCTCCGGACGCACCGTGCGCGCGAGCTGCTTGAAGTCGTACGGCGAGCGGATATCGGATTTGCGAAACGGCATGGCCCCGATCGGCCACCGCTCGAGCGCCTGCCGCATCGCCTCGTCCTCGGTGGGCGCCCACGACACGTGCAGCTGGACGATCTTCGTCATGGTCGCGGGATCCCGACCGGACTCGCGGGCGCCGTCGGCGAACCGCGACAGCAGCTGCGGCACGCGGTCCCCGGGTGCGCCCACCGTGATGATGCCGTCGGCGGACCGGCCCACGCGCTTCGCGGCGACGGGGCCGGAGGCGGCGACCAGGACCTCGGGCGCGGTGTCCGGCATCGTCCACAGACGGGTCGACTCCATCGAGAAGTAGCGGCCCGCATGTCGGACGTCCCGCTTCTGCAGGGACGCGGCGAAGAGCTTGCGGATGAGGTCGACGGCCTCGAACATGCGGTCGATCCGCTCGGGGGCCTCGGGCCAGTACTGGGCCACGACGTGCTCGTTGATCGCCTCGCCGGAACCGATCCCCAGCCAGTGCCGGCCGGGGAACATCGCAGCCGTCGTCGCGGACGCCTGTGCGACGACGGCGGGGTGCCAGCGGAAGCTGGGGGTGGTGACGCCCGGGCCCAGATCGCCTCTCGTGCGCTCGCCGATCGCGGACAGGACGCTCCACACGAACGGGGCGTGGCCGCCGTCGGGCAGCCACGGCTGGAAGTGGTCGGCGGCCATGACGCCGGAGAACCCGTGGGACTCTGCGCGCACCGCGAGGTCGACCGCAGCGCGCGGGTGGAGATGCTCGAGGCGCAGGGACAGACCGATCGACGCCATTCATGCCTCCCGAGGGGCAGGGGGAACTGCGGCAGGCGGTTCCCTGCGGCAGGCGCCCCGCGCGCCCCGGAGTGTCGTCACGACAGCAGCGGGAGCGAGAGGAGCACCCCATGACACTACAGATCACAGCGCTCGAGGGCATCGGCGAGATCCAGCCGGGAGACGACCTGGGCGCAATCATCGTCGATGCGATGGAGGATCCTGCTGCGGCGGGGGCGTCCGGCGAGGCCGCGGAGTGTGCCGGACTGCCCGGCGGGCTGCAGGACGGCGACATCCTCGCGGTGACGTCGAAGATCGTGTCGAAGGCGGAGGACCGGTTCGTGAGCGCCGACGACCGCGAGCAGGCGATCACGGATGAGACGGTCCGCGTCGTCGCGAGTCGGGAGACCCCCGGCGGCACGGTCCGGATCGTCGAGAACCGGCTGGGCATCATCGCCGCCGCCGCCGGAGTCGACAACAGCAGCGTGCCGGTCGGCACGGTGCTCCTGCTGCCCGTCGACCCGGACGCGTCCGCGCGCCGGATCGTCGACGCGGTGCGGCAGCGGCTGGGCATCCGCGTGGGCGTCGTCGTCACCGACACGCTGGGGCGGCCGTGGCGGGTCGGTCAGACCGATGCGGCGATCGGCATCGCCGGGATGCAGGAGGTGCTCGACTTCCGCGGGACGGTCGATGAGTTCGGACAGGAGATGAACGTGACCGTCACGGCGGTGGCGGATGCGATCGCGGCGGCGACGGACCTCGTCAAGGGGAAGGCCGCCGGGCGGCCCGTCGCGGTCGTGAGGGGGCTTGCGGAGCTCGTCGACCGGGAGGAGTCCTCGACCCCGCGGTCCGCCCGCGCTCTGCTGCGCGCCCGCGACGAGGACATGTTCCACACGGGCGCCGCCGAATCCTGGGCCGCCGGCTACGCGGCCGCGCTGCGCGAGCACGGGATCGAGCCGTGAGGACTCTCGCCTGGGATCTCATCATCCCGGTCAAACGGCTCGAGGCGGCGAAGTCGCGCCTGGCAGGGCTCGAGGCCGCAGACCGGCAGCGGCTCGCGCTGTCCTTCGCGACCGACGCGGTCGAGGCGGCCAGATCCGCGACGCGGGTCGCCCGCGTCCTCGTCGTCACGGAGGATGCGCTCGCCGCCGCCGAGCTGGGCCTGCGCGGCGCGACGATCATCGGCGAAACCCGCGGCCCGGGCCTCAATCCTGCGATCGAGGCGGGGATCGATGCGGCTCTCCTCGAGGATTCGGTGCGCCGCATCGCCGTCATGACAGGCGACCTGCCGGCGGTGTCACCGGAGGACATCGACGGGGCGCTCGCGCTCGCGGCAGCGCACCGGCGTGCGATCCTCGCCGATGCGGACGGCACCGGCACGGTGCTGCTCACCGGGAACCCGTGGGCCGGAGGCACCGCGGCACCGCCGTACCAGTCGTTCGGCGCGCGGGAGGTGCCGGAACCCGTCCGGCCGCACCCGCGGTTCGGATTCGGGTCCTTCGCACATCACGTCGCCGCGGGCCATGTGCCGTTGGCCGGTGCATTCCCCGGCCTGCGGCGCGACGTCGATACCCGCGTCGACCTCGAAGCGGCCCAAGGCCTGGGCCTCGGAGCGGCGACGGGCGCGCAGCTGGCGGTGCTCAGCCTCGGCTCATCCGCTCCGCGAGGTCGACGGCGGCCCGCGCCATCTCCGCGGTGACCGCGTCGTCTCCCATGAGCAGCGGGACGGCCGCGGCAGCGATGCCGGCCGCCTCGATCCGCGGCACCGACCCCGCGTCACGCGAGTCCACGAGCCAGCCGTCCAGCAGTCCGCCCACGGCGCGCGCCCCGTAGTGCTCGGCGACGCCGGCGGCGGAGACCTCGGCGCCCACCGCGGTGAGGCACTGCGCGGCCATGCCCAACAGGTGCGACCCGCCGATGATGGGTGAGAGCCCGACGACAGGCGCAGCAGCAGCGGCCAGCGCTTCCCGGATCCCGGGGATCGCGAGGATCGAGCCGACCGACACGATCGGGTTCGACGGAGCGAGGAGGACGAGGTCGGCCGATCCGATCGCCTCGAGGACGCCGGGAGCGGGCACCGCCGCCGAGGCCCCGGCCCGGACGAACTCGCGCGCCGGCAGCGCTGCCCGGTGCCTCACCCACCACTCCTCGAAGTGGAGGGTCTCGGTCTCGCCCACACGGACACGGGTCTCGACCTCGTGCTCGGTGGCGGGCAGGAGCGCGGCCCCCAGGTCCCACCTGGACGTGAGGACACGGGTGGCCTCCGCGAGGCCCCGACCCTCCCGCAGCAGCTGGCTGCGGGCGATGTGGGTCGCGAGGTCGAGGTCGCCCAGGGTGAACCAGTCGGCACCCACGCCGTAGGCGAGCAGCTCCGCGCTCACCCGCTCCGATTCCCCCGCGCGACCCCACCCGCGCTCCGCGTCATTGACGCCGGCGAGGCCGTACATGACCGAGTCGAGGTCCGGGCACACCCGCAGACCGTTGAGCCACATGTCGTCGCCGACGTTGACGATGCACGTGAGGGTGGAGCGCGGCTCGCCCTCAGCGGATCGGAGGAGGTGCCTCACCCCGCGGGCGAACCTCGCCCCGCCGACTCCGCCGGAGAGCACGACGATGCTGCGAGGACAGACGATGCTGCGAGGAAGACGGTCCCGATCGGTGTGCTGCGCGGTGTCCACGGCTGGGCCTCCTCAGGCGTCGGGGTGGACGATCCCGTTCATCCTCGCAGGTGACGGCACTGCCGGGAAGGGGCTGGGAGGGGGCTCATCGGTTTCAGTGGCGAGTCTGTTGCGAACTCGATGTTAGACACGTCACACTCCGGGGCTGAGGATGAGAGCAATCCCGTCGCGACCCCCACGCCGACGGAGACATCCACGAGGCATGACGCCCGACCCGGAGCCCGCCGGGCAGGCGTCCACAGCATCCCAGATCCGAGGAGACACATGGTTCGCGTCGCAGTCACCCAGACCACTTGGACCGGCGACAAGGAGTCCATGCTCGACAAGCACGAGCAGTTCGTCCGCGATGCAGCCGGGCAGGGGGCGGAGGCGATCAGCTTCCAGGAGCTCTTCTACGGCCCGTACTTCGGGATCACCCAGGACAAGAAGTACTACGCGTTCGCGGAAGCCGCAGACGGCCCGATCGTCCAGCGGTTCCAGTCGCTCGCGAAGGAATTGGGCATCGTCACGATCCTCCCCATCTACGAGGAGCAGATGCAGGGGGTCTACTACAACTCGGCAGTCGTCGTCGATGCCGACGGGACGAACCTGGGCACGTACCGGAAGAACCACATCCCGCATGTCGCGAACTTCTGGGAGAAGTTCTACTTCCGTCCCGGCAACCTGGGATGGCCCGTCTTCGACACGGCGATCGGCCGGATCGGGGTCTCGATCTGCTACGACCGGCACTTCCCGGAGGGGTGGCGGATGCTGGGCCTCGCGGGAGCGGAGATCGTGTTCAACCCGAACGCGTCCAAGCCCGGGCTGTCCAACCGGCTCTGGGAGCTGGAGCAGACCGCGGCAGCCGGCGCGAACCAGTACTTCGTCGCAGTCTCCAACCGGGTGGGACGGGAGGACAACGAGTACGGCGACGAAGCCGTCGACTTCTACGGCTCCTCCTACTTCGCCGACCCGCAGGGCAACTACGTCGGCGACATCGCTTCGCGCACGGACGAGGAGATCCTCATCCGTGACCTCGATCTGAGCCTGGTGCGCGAGGCCCGCGACAACTTCCAGTTCTACCGGGACCGGCGCCCGGACACCTACGGAACGATCACTGCTCCCTGAGCAGAGCCCACGCCGCGCCGGCGATCCCGGCGCGGCACCCCACGAATCGAAGGAGCATCAGCAATGGATTTCGGAGTCGTCATCCAGGCCAACCCGCCTGCAGCACGGACCATCTCTCTGGCCAAGAAGGCGGAGGAGCACAAGTTCACGAACTTCTGGACCTATGACTCCCACATCCTGTGGCAGGAGCCGTACGTCCTGTACTCGCTCATCCTCGACGCGACGAAGCGCATCAAGGTCGGCCCGATGGTCACGAACCCCGCGACGCGCGACCTCACCGTGACGGCCTCGACGTACGCGACGCTCAACCACCATTTCGGCAACCGGACGATCTGCGGGATCGGACGCGGCGACTCCGCGCTGCGCGTGCTGAACAAGAAGCCCGTGACGCTCAGGGAGTTCCGCGAATCGATCGGCACCATCCGGGAGCTCGCGAACTCCCGGTCCGTCGAGATCAACGGGTCGGAGATCCGCTTCCCCTGGTCGCAGGACTCCCAGCTGGACGTGTGGGTCGCGGCCTACGGACCGAAGGCGCTCGCCATCGCGGGGGAGACGGGCGACGGCTTCATCCTCCAGTGCGGCGACGTCGAGATCGCCGAATGGATGATCAAGACGGTCCGTGACGCCGCCGAGGCCGCAGGCCGGAACCCGGACGACGTCGCCTTCTGCGTCGCCGCCCCGTTCTACGTGACGGACGGCACGGAGGAGGGCTACCGCCACGCGATCGAGCAGTGCCGCTGGTTCGGCGGCATGGTCGGCAACCACGTCGCGGACATCGTCGAGCGCTACGGCGCGGACGGAACCGTGCCGAAGGCGCTCACCGACTACATCAAGAACCGCGAGGGCTACGACTACAACGACCACGGCCGATCGGGCAACAGCCATGTGGATTTCGTGCCGGATGAGATCGTGGAGCGCTTCTGCGTGATCGGCACGGCTGAGCAGCACGCGGAGAAGCTCGAGCAGTACCGGAAGCTGGGCGTCACGCAGTTCGCGGGATACCTGGACCATGACAACAAGGAGGAGACCCTGCGCGTGTACGGGGAGAGCCTGATCCCGCAGTTCACCGAGCGTCTGCAGGCGAAGTCGTGAGAGACGCCGGCCCGGCCCCGCGCCGGGGCCGGGCCGGCGTTCCTCCCTCGACTCCTCCGAGCCGGTGATCCGGGTCGCGACGACTTCGCGCGACCACGGGACTTCAGAAAGTACAGCAGCTCCCCAGACGTCACCTGAGAGATGTGCCTCCGGCAATGGCGCCGGAGGCACCTGAGTCGGCCACTGGAGCCGGACGAGGAGAGGACCATGTCAGCATTCGGATGGAAACTGCACGGTGATGGGAAGAGCGTCAAGCCGGGAGGCGCGGTTGCGCCCGGCGAGAGGCTGAGCTGGCCGCGGACGGCAGGACTGGGCGCTCAGCACGTCGTGGCGATGTTCGGGGCGACATTCGTCTTCCCGATCGTCATGGGGCTGAACCCCCAGTTGGCTGTGCTGATGAGCGGTTTCGCGACGATCATCTTCCTGCTCATGGTGAATGGGAAGGTGCCCAGCTACCTGGGCACCTCGGCGGCCTTCGTCGGCGGCGTCGCGGCGGTGACCGCGCAGGGAGGCACGCCGCAGCAGGTGACCGGTGCGATCCTCATCGCGGGCATCGTGCTCGCACTGGTGGGTGTCTTCATCCACTTCCTGGGTGCCGGGATCCTCACCAAGGTCCTGCCGCCCGTCGTCACGGGCGCGGTGGTCATGCTCATCGGATTCAACCTGGCGCCGGTCGTGGCCGGGGTGTACTGGCCGCAGGATCAGTGGATCGCCGTCATCGTGATGGTCGTCATCATCCTCATGTCCGTGGCTCTCAAGGGCTTCCTGGGCCGGATGGCGATCCTGCTGGGCCTGGTGTTCGGATATGCGCTGTCGTGGGTCTTCGACCGTGTCTTCGGTCAGATCACGGCCTACAACGCCACCACGGACGCAGTGGACACCCACTTCCGTGTGGACTGGTCCGGGGTGGCGGAGGCGTCGTGGATCGGATTCCCGCCGGCCACCGACGCCGCGGCCGGGATCGTGGGTTGGCACCTGCCGGAGTTCAACGCGGCGTTCATCATCCTCATGCTCCCCGCCGTCATCGCGCTCGTCGCGGAGAACGTGGGCCACGTGAAGGCAGTGGAGGAGATGACCGGTGATCGTCTCGACCCCTACATGGGCCGTGCCGTCGCAGCCGATGGTGTCGCGACCATCGTGGCGACCTCCATCGGCGGTTCGCCGACCACCACCTACGCAGAGAACATCGGCGTCATGGCGAACACCCGCGTCTACTCGACGGCGGCCTACTACGTCGCCGGCCTGGTCGCGATCGTGTTCGGCTTCTCACCGAAGTTCGGTGCCATCATCTCCGCGACCCCCGGTGGAGTGCTCGCCGGCATCACCGTCGTCCTCTACGGAATGATCGGCCTGCTGGGTGCGAAGATCTGGATCGAGAACCGCGTCGACTTCTCGAAGCCGATCAACAACGTCCCGGTGGCCGCCGGCATCATCATCGCGATCGGCGATGTGAGCCTCGTCGTCACAGAGACCTTCACGCTCGCCGGCATCGCATTCGGCACGATCGTCGTGCTCGTGATGTACCACGTCGCGAACTTCTTCGTGGGGAGCGAGGAGCGCGCAGACGATGATGATGCGGGAGGAACGATGATCGCAGTCGGCAGGGAGGGACACGACAGCCTCGAGTCCCTGCGGCTGCGGGAGAACTACGGCCTGTACGGTCATCGCGTGCTGGGCCGGACGCAGACGGGCGACCTCATCGTGGAGGAGACCCCGCGGAGCACGCCGGTGGACCCCGACGATGACGGCGGCCGCGCCGCGCATCGAGTCCGCACCGACCGATCAGTCGAAGAGGAGCGGACGCAGACTGACTGACGGTACTGACTGACGGTACTGAGCGGAGCCGCTGTGCACGTGCGGGAGCACGTGGGTCCCACGTGCCTGTCCCACGTGCGCGCACAGTGCGTGCACGTGGGACAGATGACCCACGTGGCACGGATGATCAAGGAGATGGAATGACGACTGGGGGAGACCAGATGGCAGAGTCGAAGAGCGTCGCGATCCTGGGGGGAACCGGGAACCTGGGTCACGGCATGGCCGTGCGCCTGGCTGGAGCCGGGCACACGGTGAGGATCGGATCCCGCGACGCAGGACGGGCGGAAGAGGCTGCACGGCAGGTCTCCGCCCTCGTCCAATCCGCCGCCGTCACAGGTGCCGACAACGGCGACGCCGCCGACGGTGCGGACTTCGTCCTCGTCGCAGTCCCCTTCGCCAGCCAGGCCTCGACTCTCAAGTCGGTGAAGGATCGGCTGCGTGAGGGGCAGATCGTCATCGACGCGTGCGTGCCGCTGGGCACTGCGATCGGGGGCAAGCCGACGCAGCTCACCGGTGTGTGGCACGGATCGGCGGCGGAGCAGGCTGCGGCGCTGGTTCCCGACGGCGTGCGCGTCGTCTCCGGCCTGCACACGCTCAGCGCCGACGATCTCTCCGATCCGGATCTGTCACTGGGTCAGGACACACTCATCTGCGGGAACAGCAAGGCGGACAAGACGGCGGTGACAGAGCTCCTCAGCACGATCGAGGGGCTGCGGGTCGTCGATGCCGGTCGGCTGGAGTCGAGCCGGATGGTCGAGGGCCTCACCCCGATCCTCATCGGCATCAACATCCGCTACAAGGTGCACTCCGGATTCCGGATCACGGGTCTGGAGTGACCTGCGCGCGGTAGCGTTGGGCTGTGACCATCGAACCGTCAGCTCAGAGTCCCCGCGGGTCGCCGCCGTCTCCCGCTCGCGCGGGCACGGTGGCCGAGGACGCGGCACGTGCCGTCGCACTGCGCAAGATGCGCGTGCTCGCGACATCACTGCTGATCCTCGCAGCGATCATCTTCCTGCTCGTCCACCTGCTCACGGACATGACCGGCGTCTGGGGCTTCGTCGCGCGGGCCTCCGAAGCGGCGATGATCGGTGCGATCGCGGACTGGTTCGCGGTGACGGCCCTGTTCCGTCACCCGATGGGGCTGCCGATCCCGCACACCGCGATCATCCCGCGGAAGAAGGACACGCTCGGAGCGAGCATGGCCCACTTCGTTGCGGCGAACTTCCTCCAGGCGGAGACTGTGTCGACGAAGATCCGCACCGCAGAGCTCACGCGCAGAGCCGGTGACTGGCTCATCGCACCCCGCAATCAGGACGTGGTGGTCCGTCGTGCAGGCCAGGGCCTCGAGTACGTGCTGGCACGGGTGGACGATGAGGCGATCGCGGACCTCACCCGCAATGTGCTCGTCCCCAAACTCGTGTCGACCCGGAAGTCGCCCGCTCTGGGGATGCTCATCCGGGAGATCGTGGACGAGGGTGCGCACCACCACCTCGTCGATCTGATCGTCGGCGAGGCGCACGCATGGCTGTCGGAGAACCCTCAGGTCATCGATGACATCGTCCAGCAGAAGTCGCCCGACTGGGCTCCGCGCTTCGTGAATGACGTCGTCTCCAATCGCCTGCGCCGCGAGGTCCTCGAATGGACGGCAGAGGTCCGCGATGACCGCTTCCATCGCGCGCGCCAGGCGCTGGACGCGTGGCTCGTGGAGGTGTCCCAGGACCTGCGCGGGAACACGCCGTTGTCCGAGCGCGCGGAGAAGGTCCTCGACGACCTGCTCACACAGGACGGCGTCGTCGACGCGGTGCTGGAGATCTGGTCGTCGCTGAAGCGCCTGCTGCGGGCCGCCGTCCTGGATGAGGACGGACCTGTCCACGCGCGTGTCCGCGCTCTCCTCACGGAGGCCGCGGAGCGCATGCGCACGGATCGCGCCTTCGCCTCAGAGATGGACGAGCGGATCGCCACGACCGCCGGAGACCTGGTCGAATCGTTCGGTCCGGAGCTCGCCTCCGTCATCTCGGACACGATCGCCGGCTGGGACGCGAAGGAGGCCTCCGATCGCATCGAGCTGTACGTCGGCCGCGACCTGCAGTACATCCGGATCAACGGCACGGTCATCGGTGCGCTCGTGGGCGTCGCGATCCATGCCCTGACCCTCGTGCTGCCCGCCGGGTGACGGTGTCCGCGAGCCGCACGACGACCAGGACGAGCACGACGACCGCGACGACGATTCCACACAGACGAGACACGGAAGAGAGGGGCACTCCATGACGTCATCCGATGACGCGACAAAGAACGACCGGCCGACGATGAGGGCGATGCGCCAGGAGGAACACGGCGGGCCCGAGGTCCTCCATGAGGTCGAGGTCCCGCGCCCCGCTCCCGGCATCAGCGAGATCCTCGTGCGGGTCGAGGCCGCGGGCGTGAACCCGACGGACTGGAAGCACCGGTCCGGCCGCCGTTTCCTGGGCGATCCGCCCTACACCCTGGGCTGGGACGTGTCCGGAGTGGTCGAGGAGGTCGGCCTCGGCGTCACGCTGTTCGCACCGGGCGACGAGGTCTTCGGCATGCTCCCCTACCCCTACGGCGCCGGGTCCCATGCGGAGTACGTCGCGGGCCCCACGCGGGCATTCGTCCCGAAGCCCGCGGCGATCGACCACGTGCAGGCCGGGGCGATCCCGCTGGTCGCGCTCACGGCGTGGCAGTCGCTGGTCGACACCGCGCAGGTCGGAGCGGGGGACCGCGTCCTCATCCACGCCGCAGCGGGCGGGGTGGGCCACGTCGCCGTGCAGATCGCCAAGGCGCGCGGTGCCTACGTGATCGGCACGGCCAGCGCGCCCAAGCACGACTTCGTCCGCGGTCTGGGCGCAGATGAGGTCATCGACTACCGCGAGACCGACTTCGTCGACGCCGCACGGGACATCGACATCGTGCTCGACACCATCGGCGGCGACAACCAGCTGCGCTCCCTGGAGACCCTGAAGTCCGGAGGCATCATGGTCTCGACCGTGCCCGTCGGCGCGGATGGCCTGCAGGAGAAGGCGGCGAGCCTCGGAGTGCGCGCCGCCCTCATCCTGGTCGAGGCCGACCGCGGCGCGATGCAGGAGATCGCACAGCTGGTCGAGGACGGGAAGCTGCGGGCGACCATCGCAGAGACCTTCCCCTTCACACAGGCCTCCCGTGCGCACGAAGCGGGCGAGACGAACCGGACCTCAGGCAAGCTCGTCCTCACGATGGGCGACCAGCCGGCTCGGTGACGGTGACCGCACCGGGGCACTGACCTCGCCGCACTGCGCCGCCGAGGCCCCGGCCGGTCCCCAGCGTTCCGCTGGGACGTGGCCGGGACCTCGGCGGCGTCAGATGCGGCCCACCTCCCGACGGCGCCAGCCCAGCAGCCCGATGGCGATTCCCGCTGCGCCGATCGCGGTGAGCCAGACGACCGGCTCCCAGGCGATCGCCTCGACGGGGTACTCCGCGAGGTGACCGAACGGGTCCATGTCGAACACGAACTCCGGCAGCTCGAGCAGCGAGCCGAAGGTGCCGATGATGGCGGAGAACGCCACGAGCAGCCATCCGACGGGCACAGCGAGCCGCGGCAGCCAGCCGAGCAGCGCGGTGACGACTCCCAGGATGCTCAGCACTGCAGGAGCTTTGAGCACTCCTGCGGCCAGCAGGTCGCCGAAGCGGGAGGCGCCGTCCTCCTCGAGCGAGAGAGCGGCGCCCGCTCCCATCGCCGCGCCGACGGCGACGAGGATCAGGAGCACCCCGGCGATCGTGATCGTGAGGTGCGCGCCCAACCACGCGGTGCGGGAGATGGGGGCCGACAGTCCGTACTCGGCGCGACCGCTCGCCTCCTCGCCCCTCACCTGCTGCAGGCTCCCCACCCCTGCGGCGGTCACGAAGACGGCCATGAAGAGCGCGATGTATGCGAGGTATCCCAGCATGATGTCCTCGCCGACGAAGACGCCCGCGAGCTCTGGCGGGAGGGAGTCTGCTGAGTCGAGCATCGTCTGCGCGTACGAACCGAACATGAGCGACGTGAGCACCAGGGCGATGGCCCAGCCGCGCAGCGTGCCCAGCAGCGACCGCAGGGCGAGGCCCAGCGGAGTGCCGAGCGAAGGTCGGCCCTCTGCCCTGCCCAGCCTGGCCGGCAGCAGTCCGGCCCCCACGTCGCGCCGGGTGGACAGCCAGTACCCCAGCCCGGCGAGCACGGCGGCGCCACCGGCGAGCGGCAGCAGCGGCCACCAGAGGTCATCGACGTAGGGCGCGGTCTGCTGAGCCCATCCCAGGGGCGAAGCCCACGAGAGAGCGGTGCCTCCGACCTCCGGCGCATCGCCGGCCATCCGGATGACGTAGGCGAGACCCAGGAGGCCTCCGCTCAGCGCGGTGGCGCTGCGCGACGACTCGCCCAGCTGCGCCATCGTCGCCGTGGCACCGGTGAAGAAGAGCCCGACGGCGGCTGCGGTCGTCGCCACGAGGAGCGAGCCCTCCCACGCGTAGCCGGCGCTCAGTGCGCCGACGAGAACGAGTGCGGAGGCGGTGAGTACGAGCCCCGCGGTCACGAGCAGCGTGGCGGTGAGGGTCGCATGGCGACCCACGACATTGGCGCGGACGAGTTCCGCGCGCCCGGCCTGCTCGTCCGCGCGAGTGTGTCGGACGACGGTGAAGATGCTCATGAGCGCGCCGAGGATGTAGATGAAGACCGCATATCCGGCGGCGAAGAAACGTTCGTGCGTGGGGTCGTCCATGCCGAAGCCGGGACCCACCATCATGCGGCCGACCGGATCCGCGTAGAGCCCGGCGAGGCTTGCGAGCGCCGTGTCGTCCTCGGCGATGATCTGGATCGCGTGGGCGAAGTAGAAGCCCATCGCGCCCACGCCCAGTACCCAGACGAGTGCGCGGATGCGGTCGACTCGCACGATGAGGCGCGCGAGTGCGAGGGTGCCTGTGAGCGGACGAGAGCCGCTGCGTGTGCGGGGTGCGCTGCGTGTGCCGTGAGCCGTGTGCTCGGACGCGCGCGTGACGGTGGACATCTCCGGTCTCCTCAGTGCTTCGCGTCGTCGGGCGAGGCGGGGGCGTCTGCGGCGGCTTCGTCGGTCGCGGCGTGTCCGTAGTGGCGCATCAGCAGCTGCTCGAGCGTGGGCGGATGGGCGACGAGAGAGCGCACTTCCCGCGGGGCGAGTGCGGTCATGATCTGGGGGACGCGGTCGCCGTCGACGTCGAAGACCGTCCGGCCGGCTTCAGTGCGGAGTCCGTGCACGCCCTCCATTCCGCCGAGGTCGCCGACCGGATGGGCGGTTTCGACCTCGATGGTCGTCCGCGTCACGTGGCGCAGCTCCGTGAGAGAGCCCGATTCGACGATCCGACCGGCACGGATGATCGAGACGCGGTCCGACAGCGCTTCCACCTGAGACAGGATGTGGCTGGAGAGGAGCACCGAGACGCCATCGGCACGCTTCTCCCGGATGACCTCCTGGAACACCGCCTCCATGAGCGGGTCGAGGCCCGCGGTGGGCTCGTCGAGGAGCAGCAGGTCGACATCCGCGGCCAGCGCCGCGATGAGCGCGACCTTCTGCCGGTTGCCCTTCGAATACGTCCGCGTCTTCTTCCGCGGGTCCAGGTCGAAGCGCTCGATGAGTGCATTGCGCCGGCGGGCGTCATAGCTTCCGCGCAGGCGCAGGAACATGTCGATGACCTCACCGCCGGTGAGGTGCGGCCAGATCTCCACGTCGCCGGGGACGTAGGCGAGTCTGCGGTGCAGTTCGACGGCGTCCTTCCACGGATCGCGACCGAACATGCGGACGGCGCCGCGATCCGCCCGCAGGAGTCCCAGAAGAATGCGGATCGTCGTGGACTTCCCCGCGCCGTTGGGGCCGAGGAATCCATGGACCTCGCCGTGGGCGATCGTGAGGTCGAGGCCGTCGAGCGCACGCACGGATCCGAAGGACTTCACGAGGCCTTCAGCGGTGATGAGGGGATGCGATGGTGTCATGGCTGTGCTCCGGGATGAGTGTCGTCGTCGATGTCCATGAGATTGCGATAGACGTCAGCGTTGAGGACGGGCTGCGTGTACAGCTCGAGGACGCCGGCCATGTACGGGCCCATGTCCTCGGGGGGACCGTCGATGGGGTCGATGTCCAGGTGCCGCTTCATCTGGCGGTGCAGGAGGAGCGCACCGAACGACTGGAGCATCATGATGACCGCTCGGCGGCGCGGGTCCGACGAGGGGTGCACGAGGCCCAGCTCCTCGCCCTCCGCGGTGTAGACGAGCGAGTCCTCCACGAGCTGGTCGAACAGGTGGTCCGTCTGCTCACCGCCCACCGCGAATGCGCGGAAGAGGTAGAGGAGCAGATGCTTCTGCGTCTGCATCAGCTCCGTCACGTAGCTGCGCGGCAGATGACCGCGGTGGACGGAATCGGTCTTCGATCGGCTGATCTGGTCGGCGATGTGGTGATCGCACGCAGTCCGCAGACCCGCGGTGGATCCGTAGTGGTGGATGACCAGCGGCGCGGAGACGCCCGCCGCGACGGCGATGTCCTTGAGCGTCACGTGGTCGAACCCGCGTCGTCCGTAGAGGTCGATCGCGGCGTCGCGGATCCGCGCGGCGCCTCCCGGACCGTCACCGGTGACGTCGCGGTCGTCACCGCGGTACGTGTATGTCACCTTCGCTCCTCCGGTCGTGTGCGTGTGCTCCGCCTGGCGGAACGCCTGTGATCCAATTGCGGCTGAATGCGCATTAAGCCAGGTGACATGACGGTAGGCCGCTGAATGGTCGCGTGACAAGGGGCCTGAACGAAGTCGTCGCCGCGTTCAGCGCGACAGTCCACGCTCTCGCAGGCGAGGTTGACCCTCACGCAGCGTGAGGCCCCACCGTTGTGTCCGTGGTCGAGAATGGAGACATGGACGTGGACGACGACGGCCTGACGGTCGGCCGGACCGCCGAGTCGGTGGGTATCAGTGTGCGCACCCTGCATCACTGGGATGCGATCGGACTGGTGACCCCGGCGGAGCGGACGTGGTCGGACTATCGGGTCTACTCCGCATCGGACATCGCCAGGATCCAGCAGGTGCTCATGTACCGGGAGCTGGGACTGTCGCTGTCGGAGGTGCGGACCCTGCTGGACGATCCCGACGCGGACGTCGTCGAGCAGTTGGATGTCCAGCGCGCCCTGCTCTCCGAACGCATCGACCGCCTGCGGCACATGGTCGCCGCAGTGGATCAGATGAAGGAGGCTCATATGAGCGAGAACAGACTGACAGCACAGCAGCAGGCGGACATCCTGGGCGATGACTGGGATCCGGCGTGGGAGGACGAGGCCCGGCAGAACTGGGGCGAGACTCCGGAGTGGGAGCAGTCGGAGACGATCAAGAACCGCATGACCGCCGATGACTGGAAGCGGGTGAAGGAGGAGAACGACACGTTCGAGGCCGATCTCGCCTCCGCGATGGCGGCGGGCGTCGCACCCGGTTCCGAGGAGGCGAACGCGCTCGCGGAGCGCCACCGAGCCTCGATCGGCCAGTGGTTCGACATCAGCCACCGGAAACAGGTGTGCATCGCCCGCATGTACGTGCAGGATCCCCGGTTCCAGGAGCACTACGACAAGCGGGCCGCCGGGCTCGCGGCCTGGCTCACCGCGATCGTGGACGAGAACGCGCGCGCCCGGGGCATCGACCCGGACACCGCGACCTGGGAGTGAACGCGACCCGGGAGTGAACGCGACCCGGGAGTGATGCGGGCTCTCTGGTCTGACGTCTATCGGATCGAGTGAGTGCAAGTCGGCCCGTTTCCTGCCGGACATCTCCGGGTTGTACTCACTCGACGGGGGAGGAGGCGCCGCCGAGGTCGCGGCGGAGGTCGCGAGCGGGGTCGCGAGCGGGGTCGCGGTCGAGTCCCGGTCGAGTCGCGGTCGAGCGTCCCCGTGTCCGTCCCTCGGCCCATACTGGTGCGCATGAATGAGGTCACGTACCCACGACTGCGATCCACGGTGCTCGATACGACGGATGTCCACGGGCTCGCGGACTTCTACCGGCGGCTGCTGGGGTGGGAGCCCGCGCCCGGGAACGGGCCGGACGACGCCGAGGCAGATGAGTGGCAGATCATCCGCGGTGTCGATGGGCGGATGCTGGCGTTCCAGTACGCCCAGGAGGTCCCGCGGTCGACCTGGCCGTCTCCGCACGTGCCGCAGCAGCTGCACCTCGATTTCACGGTGGCGACGACCGCAGAGCTGGAGGAGTGCCACGACCGGGCACTGACTCTGGGAGCGTCGCTCATCCGTGACGAATCCGACCATCCGGACGAACCGATCTGTGTCTACGCTGATCCGGCGGGCCACCCGTTCTGCATCTTCGTGATGGAGTGGTGAGGGTGACCGCTGGTGGGTGATCCGATACGTCTGACTGGTGCGGTGAGAGGGCCACGACGCGATAGCCTGGAGTGCCCTGCACCTGGTGCTGGGCGAGTGTCCTCAAACGGTTCTGTGCGGTGCGCGCGGGGCTGACCGGTGGTTCGTGGCGGCGGTGCCGTCGGGTGTGTGTGGAAAGGCGTGTGCGTGAGCGAATCGGGTGAGTGGCAGCGGTCGGACGCGGGTATGCGGACGCCTCCGCAGGATGTCGAGGCGGAGCAGAGCGTCCTGGGCGGCATGCTGCTGTCGAAGGACGCGATCGCGGACGTCATCGAGGTGCTGCGCCCCGAAGACTTCTACAAGCCGGCGCACGAGACGATCCACGAGACGATCCTCGACCTCTATGCGAAGGGCGAGCCCGCGGACGCCGTGACGGTGGCGGCCTCACTCACGAAGTCGGGTGACCTGGCGCGGATCGGCGGAGCGGCCTACCTCCACACGCTCATCGCCTCCGTGCCGACCGCCGCCAATGCGGGCTACTACGCGCGGATCGTCAGCGAGGCCGCACTGCTGCGGAAGCTGGTCGAGGCGGGCACCAGGATCGTGCAGATGGGCTTCGACGCGGAGGGCGACGCGGAAGAGCTCGTCAACAGCGCACAGGCGGAGATCTACCAGGTCACCGAGCGCCGGACGACGGAGGACTACCAGCAGCTGGGCGTGGTCATCGACCGTGTCGTCGACAACATCGAGAAGCTCAGTGACAACGTGGACGGTCCCGCGGGCGTGCCGACGGGCTTCGAGGAGTTCGACCAGCTGACGAACGGTCTGCACGAGGGGCAGATGATCGTCATCGCGGCGCGTCCCGGTGTGGGCAAGTCGACGCTGGCACTGGACTTCGTCCGGTCGGCGGCGATCCAGAACTCGCGGGCCACCGTGTTCTTCTCCCTCGAGATGTCAGCCGATGAGCTGGGGCTCCGACTGCTGAGCGCGGAGACGGCGATCCCACTGCAGAACCTGCGGCGCGGGGAACTGGATTCGAGCGATTGGACGTCGGTCGCGACGACGATGGGGCGGATCCACGAGTCGCCGCTGTTCCTCGACGATTCGCCGAATATGGCGCTGCCGGAGATCCGCGCGAAGTGCCGCCGCCTCAAGCAGCAGCACAACCTGGGCATGGTGGTCATCGACTACCTGCAGCTCATGTCGTCGGGCAAGCGCGTGGAATCGCGTCAGCAGGAGGTCTCGGAGTTCTCCCGTTCGCTCAAGCTGCTGGCGAAGGAGATCCAGGTGCCGGTCATCGCGCTGTCGCAGCTGAACCGTTCGTCGGAGCAGCGGACGGACAAGCGGCCGATGATCTCCGACCTGCGTGAGTCCGGCTCGATCGAGCAGGACGCGGACATGGTGCTGCTCATCCACCGCGAGGACATGTACGACAAGGAGCACCCGCGTGCGGGTGAGGCCGACATCATCGTCGCGAAGCACAGGAACGGCCCGACGGGTGACATCCCGGTCGCGTTCCAGGGCGCGAAGTCGCGCTTCGTCGACATGCCGCGCTAGGGCGGGTCAGAGCACTCGCGCTCGACTCGCCACTGACCAGAACCACGACCACGGACCGTATCGACCGCGACTCCAGGAGAGACATGTCCAGCATCCCGGCCCTCGTCGACACCGACTGGCTCGCCGAACACGCAGCAGATCCGAACCTCCTGATCGTCGATGCGACGACCTTCCTGAACCGGCCGGCGGGTGACGGAGCGCGCGTCGCCGAAAGCGGGCGGAGCACCTACGAGCAGGCGCACATCCCGGGGGCGGTGTTCGCCGATCTGCTCCTCGAGTTCGCCGATCAGGAGTCCGGGAGGTACTTCACGGTGCTGCCGAGCGAGGCCTTCGCGCGGAGGGCCGGGGCTCTGGGCATCGGCGAGGGAACCCACGTCGTCGTCTACGACCAGGGGGAGGACATGTGGGCGACCCGGCTGTGGTGGAACCTGCGTCTGGAGGGCTTCGACGAGGTGTCGGTCCTCGATGGCGGGTTCGCCGCGTGGCAGGAGGCGGATCTGCCCGTCGCCGCAGGTGTGGAGACGACGCCTGCGGCCACGTTCACCGCACGGCGTCGGCCCGAGCTGCTCGCGGATCAGGCGGCGGTGCTCACAGCACTCGAGACTGACGATGTGCAGCTCATCAATGCGCTGGACCCGGACATCTTCGACGGTGCGAAGCAGGTCTACGCCCGACGGGGCCACATCCCCGGATCGGCCAACGTCTTCTGGCGCGACCTGAAGGTCGATGATCGTGCAGGGTCGATGGATGCGGTGCGACAGCGGCTCACTCCGACCGGAGCACTCGATGAGGATCGGAGCGTCGTCACCTACTGCGGCGGAGGGATCGCCGCGACCTACGTCGCGTTCCACCTGGCCCAGCTGGGCCGCGATGACGTGGCGGTGTACGACGGGTCGATGACCGAATGGGCCGCCGATGATTCACTGCCCCTGGAGATCACCGGCGACTGAGGGCAGTCGACCGCCCACTGCTGAGCGCGCCCATGCCATGAGTGCGCATGACGAGAGCGCGCGGGTGACCGGAACAGATCCGTCACCCGCGCGCTCTCAGTGCTCAGCGCGTGGAGAGTGCTCTGATCAGTGCTGCGCCAGCTCGTGGCGGCCGACCACCATGTGGTGGACCTCATCCGGTCCGTCGGCGAAGCGCAGGTGCCGCACGTCCGCGTACAGGTCGGGAAGCGGCGTGAACTGCGACATCCCGTACGCACCGTGGATCTGGATGGCCTGGTCGATGATCTTGCAGGCCTTCTCCGGGACCGCGGCCTTCGCCATCGACACCCAGATGCGGGCCTCCTTGTTGCCCAGCACGTCCATGGCCTTGGCCGCCTTGAGCACCAGCAGGCGCATCGACTCGATCTCGATCCGCGCCCGGGAGATCTTCTCGAGGTTGCCGCCCAGCTTGGACAGCGGCTGTCCGAACGCCGTGCGTGAGTTGCCGCGCTTGACCATGTAGTCCAGGGCGACCTCTGCCTTGCCGATGGTGCGCATGCAGTGGTGGATGCGACCCGGGCCCAGACGCAGCTGCGAGATCTCGAATCCGCGACCTTCACCCAGGAGGATGTTCGACTCCGGGACGCGCACGTCGGTGAGGCGGATGTGCATGTGGCCCGCAGGGGCGTGGTCATCGCCGAAGACGTGCATCGGGCCGACGACCTCCACCCCGGGGGTGTCCATCGGCACGAGGATCTGCGAGTGGTTGCGACCCCGCTCGCCGTCATCGTTGGTCTTGACCATCATGATCATGATCTTGCAGCGAGGATCCCCGGCACCGGAGATGTAGTGCTTCTCGCCGTTGATCACCCACTCGCCGTTCTCCAGCACTGCCGACGTGCTCACGTTCTTGGCATCGGACGTGGCGACGTCCGGCTCGGTCATCGCATACGCCGAGCGGATCTCGCCGTCGAGCAGCGGCTGCAGCCACTTCTCCTTCTGCTCAGGCGTGCCGACCCGCTCGAGGACCTCCATGTTGCCGGTGTCCGGTGCGGAGCAGTTCATCACCTGCGAAGCCAGGGGGCTCTTGCCGAGCTCGATCGCGATGAAGGCGTAGTCGAGATTCGACAGGCCCTCACCGGTCTCCGAATCGGGCAGGAAGAAGTTCCACAGGCCCTCCTCCTTCGCCTTGTCCTTGGCCGTCTGCAGAATCTCGAGCTGTCCGGGGGCGTAGGTCCACCGGTCCTCGTGGCCCTCGCCGAGCGTGAGCCACTCCTCATGCATCGGGTCGACGGTGTCCCTGATGAACTGCTTCACGTGGTTCAGCAGCGGCAGGGCCTTCTCGGACATCCGCAGGTCATTCAGCTGGTCCTGAGGGTCGGCGCCGCCCATGCCGTCCTGATCGTTGCTCAAAACTTCCTCCTCATCGTGGATGTTGCACAACTCTTGGATTGTGCCTGTTACCGCGATCACGCTGCAGGCGCGTCCGCATGGCGTACTCCACTGGTGCAGGGTCACATCGCGGACCCGACGTGGTGCCCACCACAGCCAGCAGTAGCATTGCTCCTCGGATTAGTCGGACGTCCGACTGAAAACTGAAGAACGCCGAGTGGTCCGGCTCCGCGCTGAGGCGCCGGCCGACCGGGGAGAGGTACGTACATGTCGTGGGGACTCATAGGCATCTTCGTGTCATTGGCGTTGCTGATCGGACTGGCCTATCGGGGCCACTCGGTGATCGCAGTCGCCCCCATCGCCGCAGCCGTGGCGATGCTCTTCGCCGGAGTGCCGCTCCTGGCCGGGTACACCCAGATCTTCATGCCCGCACTGGGCGGCTTCATCATCAGCTACTTCCCGATGTTCCTCACCGGGGCGATCTTCGGGAAGCTGATGACCGTCAGCGGGTTCGCGGAGAGCATCGCCAGCTGGATCGCGCGCGTCGTCGGAGCCCGCCACGCCATCTTCATCACCGCACTCCTCAGTGCGCTCTTCACCTACGGAGGGATCAACGCGTGGGTCGTCGTCTTCACCGTCTTCCCGATCGCCCGGTCCCTCTTCCAGCAGGCTGACATCCCCAAGCGCCTGGTCCCCGCAGCGATCGCGGCAGGCTTCCTCACGTTCGCGCTCGGCACGCTGCCGGGCTCGCCGCAGATCCACAACACGCTGCCCACCAGCTACTTCGGCACGACCACGTTCTCCGCGCCCTTCCTCGGCCTCATCACCGGTCTGGTGATGTTCGGCCTGAGCATCCTCTACCTGCGGTGGAGGGAGAAGAAGATCCGTGCGGCCGGAGAGAGCTTCAACGACCTCACCGTGATGGAGCGGCGAGGGGCGGCTCCGCACGCGGAGGGCGGGGCCGGCGACGACGGTTTCGCCGACGACAGTGCGGTCCCCGCAGCACCCGGCACCGCCGGTGCGGCGACCGCGGTCGACGCGAAGCGGACGACTCTGCTCGAATTCCTCGCCGGTCTGTTCCCGCTTATCGCGGTGATCGGCGCGAACGCACTCTTCACGTTCGTCATCATCCCGTCGTGGAACACCGACTACCTCGCCGAGGACCTGTTCGGCAATGTGACGGTCGCAGACGTCATCGGTGTCTGGTCGGTGACGGCGGCGATGCTCGTCGCCATCCTGTCCGTGTTCGTCCTGCGGCCCCGGCGGGCGCGCGCCATGGTCGACGAGCTGTCCGAGGGTGCGAAGAACTCCGTCCTGCCGGTCTTCAACACCGCGACCGAGGTCGGCTACGGTGCCGTGATCACCTCACTGGCCGCGTTCACCGTCATCCGCGACGGGCTGTTCGGCATGGGCGGGAACGCCGTGCTCACCTCGAGTGCGACGACGGCCGTGATCTCCGGTGTGACGGGGTCTGCGTCCGGCGGCCTCGCCATCACGCTCGAGGCCTTCGGGGACCAGTTCGCCCAGATGGCTGCGGCGCAGGGCATCGATCCCGCGATCATCCACCGCGCAGTCGCCACCGCGTCGACGAGCTTCGACTCGCTGCCGCACAACGGCGCGGTCATCACGCTGCTGCTGGTCACCGGGCTCACGCACCGGGAGTCCTACAAGGACATCGGCGTCATCACCATCGGCACGCCGATCATCGGCGTGGCCCTCATCGCGGGACTGGGCTTCCTCTTCGGCGCGTTCTGATCGCCCCGTGTCTCACCGCGCCTGACCGCGCCCGGCGGCCCAAGCCTCACGATCCACTCCCGTGTGTCCCCGTGCGACGCCGCATGACGCCGTGTGACGCGAGCCACTCGGTGAGGTCGCGTCCCTCACTACGTTCGATCTCGTCTGACTCCACATCACGGTCAGCACACCTCACGACGATCACACGAGGCGACGGTCCACGGCCCGCCGCTCAGGAGGCCCACCACGGATGTCGACCACCACCGCGACCCCGCCGAGCCGCACGCTCCCCGCTGACTACGAGTCGCTGAGCGATCGGTTCCGCCCGCTCTTCGCGCGGATCGCCGAGGGTGCGCTCGCCCGCGAACTCGACCGCCGCCTGCCGTTCGACGAGGTGAAGGCGCTCGACGAGGCGGGGTTCGGGGCGCTCCGCGTCCCGCACGAGCACGGCGGCCCCGGAGTGACCATCGAGACCTTCACCCGTCTGCTCATCGACCTCGCTGAGGCCGACTCCAACATCGCCCACCTCTACCGGTCGCATGCCGGGTTCCTCGAGGCGCTGCGCTTCCAGCCCGCCCACATCCAGAACGCGTGGTACCCGCGTGTGCTCGCCGGTGCGACGGTGGGCAACGCGTCCACGGAGAAGGGCGGCAACGCTCTGGGCGATCTCAGCACGGTCCTCACCGGGGCCGTCGGATCCTGGCGCCTCACAGGTCAGAAGTTCTACTCGACCGGCACGATCTTCAGCGACTACACCCGTGTGTCCGCCTCGTTGGATGGTCAGGACGGCCGCCGCTTCGCCGTCGTCGCGATCGATGCCCCCGGGGTCCGCGTGGACGACGACTGGGACGGCTTCGGCCAGAAGCTCACCGGCACCGGCACGACGACCTTCGAGGACGTGCCGGTGGACGACGACGCCGTGTTCGACCGCATCACGGGCACCGTCGAGGCCATCCACGAGGCCGCGTTCTTCCAGCTCGTGCTCCTCGCCGTGCTCGCCGGCATCGCCCGCGCCTCCCGCCGCGATGCGGCCGCGACGATCAGCTCCCGCAAGCGCACCTTCAACACCGGACTGGGTCTGCCGTTCCGTGAGGATCCGCTCATCCAGGAGGCGACGGGCCGCATCGCTGCCAAGGCCTACGCCGCCGAGGCGACCGTCCTGCAGACCGCCCGCGTCCTCGACGAGGGGATCGAGGCTGCGACCGCATCCGGTGCGGATCGCGCGGACTTCGCAGGCACCGTGCCCGAGGCGGTCCAGACGTCGGAGATCGCCGTCGAGCACGCGCAGGTCACCGTCCCCGAACTCGCCCTGGGCGCGGCACAGGACCTCTTCCTCACCGTCGGCGCCTCTGCCACCTCGAGGTCCAAGGCGCTCGACCGTCACTGGCGCAACGCGCAGACCGTCGCGACGCACAATCCGATCTCGTTCCGCGCCCGAGCGATCGGCGACTACTGGATCAACGGAACCCTCCCGGTGGGGCTCAACGCGATCGGCGATGCGAAGCCGACGGCATCCGATACCGCGACGGCATCCGACGCGACGGCAACGTCCGATGCGACGACGGCGACCACGACGGGACCGAGCGCATGACGTCGGCGGTCACGACGACCTCGGCGGCGGTCCCCTCCGGATCGCAGGGACTGTTCGCGGGCAAGCAGCGCGTGCTCGCGTCGGCCTTCGCCGGCACGACGATCGAGTGGTACGACTTCTACCTCTACGGCACGGCGGCGGCCCTCATCTTCAACGTGCAGTTCTTCCCGACGGGCACGGAGCTCGGCAGCACGCTCGCCTCCTTCGCGTCACTCGCGGTGGGCTTCTTCGCCCGGCCGTTCGGCGGCATCATCGCAGGCCACCTGGGCGACCGGATCGGTCGGAAGGCGCTCCTCGTCGCCTCACTGATGACGATGGGCGTCGCGTCGACGCTCATCGGCCTCATGCCCACGTTCGAGGCGATCGGCTGGTGGGCGGCGTTCGGCCTCGTCGTCCTGCGCATCGTCCAGGGCCTGTCCGCGGGCGCCGAATGGGGCGGCTCCGCGCTGCTGTCCGTCGAGCACGCGCCGGTGGGCAGACGCGGATTCTTCGGATCCTTCACGCAGATCGGTTCTGCCGCGGGCATGCTGCTGGCCACGAGCTCGTTCTTCCTCGTCCAGACCCTCCTGACGGATGAGCAGTTCGCGCAGTTCGGCTGGCGCATCCCGTTCCTCGCGTCGTCGCTGCTCGTCGTGCTCGGACTGTGGATCCGGCTGGGCGTGGCCGACGCGCCGGAGTTCCTCGAGCACAAGGAATCCGGCAACGTCTCCAAGCAGCCGCTGTGGGAGGTCGTCACGAAGCACCCCCGCGTGCTCCTCGTGACGATCGGACTCCGGCTGGCGCAGAACAGCGTGTACTACCTCATCACCGTGTACATGCTCACGTACCTGGCCGACCAGCGCGGCGACTCGACGTCCGGCATCACCGCCGTCATGATCGCGTCCGCGCTCGGCCTCGTGACCGGCCCGTTCTGGGGCTGGGTCTCCGACCGGGTGGGCCGGAAGGCCGTGACGCTGGGCGGCATCATCGGCATCGGCGTGTTCGGGTGGATCTTCTTCGCGTTCCTGGACAGCGGACCGCTGATCTTCCTGCCGATCATCGTGGTGCTGGGGATGAACCTCGCGCACGACGCCGTCTACGGGCCGCAGGCCGCGTGGTTCGCCGAGCAGTTCCCCATCGAGGTCCGCTACTCCGGCGTGAACATGGGCTACCAGCTGGGCACCGTGATCGGCGGCGGGATCATGCCGATGATCGCCGCACTGCTGTTCGTCGCGGGTTCAAGCACGCCCTGGCTGATCTGCGGCTACCTCACCCTGCTCTGCGTGCTGTCCGCCCTCGCCGCCCTCGCCGCACACGATCCGGCCCGTGCTGAGGCGTCACTCCGCGCCGCCGCAGCATGAGCCCGTTCCCCTCGAACCAATCCCTTCGAACCGATCCGCCTCGAACCATTCAGGAGTCCTCCCACCGATGACACAGAAGCCTATCCAGCTCAACGCCTTCGACATGATGGTGCCGGTGCACCAGTCACCGGGCCTGTGGCGGCACCCCGAATCCGGGGTCGCGGACTTCACCCGGCTGTCCTACTGGACGGACGTCGCCCGCACGCTCGAGGACGCGGGCTTCGCGTCGCTCTTCCTCGCGGACATCCCCGGCGTCTACGACGTCTACGGCGGGGGAGCGGATGCGACGTACCGGGGCGGGGTGCAGTTCCCGCTGCTCGACCCGCTCGTCGCGATCCCCGCGATGGCGGCGGTCACCCGGACCCTGGGATTCGGCGTCACCGCGTCCGTCACGTACGAGCAGCCGTATCTGCTCGCACGGACGCTGAGCACGCTCGACCACTTCACGGACGGCCGTGTCGCGTGGAACATCGTGACGAGCTACCAGGATTCCGCGGCACGGAACCTGGGGATGCAGGGGCAGATCCCGCACGACGAGCGATACGATCGTGCAGATGAGTACATGGAGGTCATGTACAAGCTGTTCGAGGGCTCGATCGAGCCGGGCGCAGTGCAGGCGGACGCCGACGCGAACGTCTTCGTCGATCCGGCCAAGGTGCACGACATCGAGCACGAGGGGACGTTCTTCTCCGTTCCTGGCCAGGCGCTCACCGCGCCGGGCCCGCAGCGGACACCGCTGCTCTTCCAGGCGGGGTCGTCGAGCAGGGGCCAGCAGTTCGCGCTCGACCACGCGGAGGCGATCTTCCTGTCCGGCGGCACCACGAAGCTGGTGCGGCGCTGGGTCGACGGGATCCGCGACGGCCTCGAGGAGCGCGGGCGCCCGCGGGACGCCGTGAAGATCTTCACGCTCGCCACCATCGTCGTCGCGGCCACGGATGAGGAGGCGCAGCAGCGGTTCGACGAGTACCGCGAGCACGTCGACACGGAGTCCGCGCTCGCCCTGTTCGGGGGGTGGACGGGGGTGGACCTCGCCGGTGCGGAACCGGATGCGCCGCTGGAATACATCCAGACGGATGCGAACCAGTCCGCTCTCGCGTCCTTCACGACCCTGTCCGACGGGAAGACCTGGACCGTGCGGGACCTCGCGGAGTTCGTCGCGATCGGCGGTCGGGGACCGGTCATCATCGGATCGCCCGCCACCGTGGTCGACGAACTGGAGCGCTGGATGCAGGAGACCGACGTCGACGGCTTCAACGTGTCCGCGGCCGTGCGTCCAGCGGACCTCGAGCGGTTCGGCACGTATGTCACCCCGGAGCTGCGCCGGCGCGGCCTGCTGGCCGACGGCGAGGCCGGTCAGACGGTGCGCGAACGGCTGCTGGGCTCAGGGCCGTGGCTCGCGGACGACCATCAGGGGGCGTCCTACCGGGTCAGCTCTGACGGCTGAGTCGCTGCTGCCGAGGCCCCTGCGGAGGGTCGCACAGACGGACGACGGCCCCCGCCGAACCCGGCTTCGTTCGCCCCGGAGGGCGTGGTCCACAATGGGTGCATGCCCGTCCCGCGTCCCTCTCACCGTCCGTCGTTCGGACAGCGGGACTCCTACCGTGAGGTCCTCTCCGAGGGGTATGCGCACGGGCGATTGAACGACGCGGAGTTCTCCCGGCGCACGGAAGAAGCACTCGCGGCGACGTCGCTCGAGCGCCTCGAAGAGCTCGTCACCGACCTGCCGCGCGGCGACCTGCCGGTCCCCGCAGCACGCGGGCGTGGACATGACGGAGCGTCTGCCGGACGCGGAGGCCGCGGAGGCACCCGGACGGTGCGGCAGTCCGTGGGGGCCGTCATGACGGTGGCCGTACTGGTGGGCCTCGCAGGCGGCGTCTTCGCCGCACCGCTCATCGACGATCCGCAGCCGGGCGACCGTGGGTCGACGCCCAGGGAGTGGCTGAGGGCCGGCTGACCGATGCTCTGTACGAGGAGCGTCTGGCCGGCGTGGAGTCCGCCACGACCTTCGGCGACCTCGATGCACTGGTGGCAGACGTCCCGTTCGAACCCGCCGATGACGCCGAGGCCGCCCGGACCCGTCCGCGCTGGCGGCGGATCACTGCACTGTCCGTCGTCGGAGTCGTGACGGCCGGCGCCGCCTGTGCGGGCGCGCTGCTCGTCCGGGGAGTGAACCCGTTCGCGGGCCCTGCTGCCTCTCAATCTGCATCCGTGGGCGATGACTCGATGGACGACGGGGATCCCGGTGGTCCGTGGGAGCCGCCGCCCATCGCGGAGGAGCTCGACGCCGTCGTCCCCATGGACGAGACGACCGTGGCCGCCGCTCTGGACCGTGCGGCCGAAGCCGGGCTCATGAGCATCGAGCAGATCGTTCTCGACGAGGAGTCGACCAGCGTCATCGGGGTGGACGAGGACGACGAGCTCCGATCCCTCTACCTGCAGACGACGGATGTGGGACGCGTGTCCGATATGGGCGACAGCAGCGACGGCGTGTACCTGGATGAGGACTCACTCGACGTCGATCTGGACGCGGCGATCGAGGAGGCGCGCGGGGCCTCCGACGCGGGGCCGGACCAGGACGTCCGCAGTGTCCTGATCTACCGCGGCGACGGTTCGGCGGAACGCGCGGGCGAGGAGGGGAACCTCCTCCAGGTGTCCTTCTCCGGGGGACCGGACGTCACACTGCGGGCGGCCAACCTCACCGTGCTCTGATGAGAAGCACCGAGCTGTGGTGAGAGCCGCCGCGATCAGTACGAGCGGCTGCGCGACCGACCGGAGTCGCGACCGGCACTGCCGCGACCGGCACTGCCGCGACCGGCACTGCCGCGGCCCGCGGAGCCTCCGGGTCCGCCACCGGCACCGGTGCTGCGACCGCCCTCGGATCCACCGCGAGGGGCACCGCCGGTGCCTCCGCCGGATCCGCCGCGACCGCCTCGGCGACCGCGGCCTCCGCCGCCGGCACCCTGACCGCCACGGCCGCCCTGGCCACCGCGACCGGCCTGACCGCCGCGTCCACCGCGGCCGCCCTGGCCTCCGCGACCCTGCTGCTGCGGCGGGGCCGGGGGAGCAGGCTCCACGTGCGGGGCGATTTCGCCGACCAGGCGAGCGACCTCTGCGGATTCCGCAGTGACCGCGACCGGGGTGACCTGGACCTTGGCCTTGCGCAGCAGCATCTGGGTGTCGCGGCGCTGCTCGGGCAGCATCACCGTGACGACGTCGCCGGCGCTGCCCGCACGCGCTGTGCGGCCCGAACGGTGCAGGTAGGCCTTGTGCTCAGCCGGCGGATCGACGTGGACGACCAGTTCGACGTCATCCACGTGCACACCGCGGGCGGCGACGTCCGTGGCGACGAGCACGCGGGTGCGTCCGCCGCCGAAAGCCGCGAGGTTGCGATCGCGCTGCGGCTGGGACAGATCGCCGTGCAGATCGACGGCGGGGATGCCCTGCTTCGTCAGCTGCTTGGCGTAGCGCTTCGCCTGGTGCTTCGTGCGGGTGAAGAGGATGCGACGGCCCATGCCGGACGCCAGCCGGGCGACGAGATCCTTCTTGTCGTCGTTCGGCACCTCGAAGACGTGGTGGGTCATCGCGGACACGTGGGATTCCGGAGCGTCCACGGAGTGCAGGACCTCGTTGTGGAGGAAGCGGCGCACCAGCTTGTCTACGCCGTTGTCCAGCGTGGCGGAGAAGAACATCCGCTGACCGTCGGTCGGGGTCTTCTGCAGGATGCGCGTGACGCCCGGGAGGAAGCCCAGGTCAGCCATGTGGTCGGCCTCGTCGAGGATCGAGATCTCCACAGCGTCGAGCGTGAGCGCGCGCTGCTGGAGCAGGTCCTCGAGGCGACCGGGGCAGGCCACGACGATGTCGACGCCGCGGCGCAGGACGGAGATCTGCTTGTTCGCGCTCACACCGCCGAACACGGTGGTGGTGCGCATGCCGTACACCTGTGCCAGCGGCGCGATGACCGCGTCGATCTGGGTCGCGAGCTCGCGGGTGGGTGCGAGGATCAGTCCCCGCGGACGCTGCGGCAGGTTCGCGGCGTCCTTCTGGGCGCCCAGGCGGGCGACCATCGGGATGGAGAAGGCGAGCGTCTTGCCGGAGCCCGTCTTGCCGCGGCCCAGGACGTCACGGCCGCCCAGGGTGTCGGGAAGCGTGTCCTGCTGGATGGGGAAGGCGTCGACCTTGCCGTCGGCGGCGAGGGCGCGCGCGACGGGAGTGGGAACGCCCAGTTCGGCGAAGGTGGTCGGTGCAGAAGAAGTCTGTGAAGCGCTGATGGAACAGCCTTTCAACGTGCCGGTGCACGGTGCAGCGCATCTGAGATGACGAAGGACCATGCCGGGGCAGTGGCGGGCACACCGGATGGTGGGCTCGTTCGCCGCAAGGAATGGGCTTCGGAATCGAGAACCGGCAGTCCACACGGTTCGAATGACGAGGCGTCCAAACGACGCAGGGAACCCGTCACCGGGCTCGCAAGTACCCTCACCCTAGCCGACGGGAGGCGGCGGCCCGTCCTCAGCATGCGCACAGGCCTGCGGCGAGGCCGGCGCGCCACGCCCGAGCGCCGTCGCTGATGAGCGCTGCGATCGGCGGCGGCATGCGGCGGATCCAGCCTCGGCGGCATCGTCTTGTCGCCTCTCCACAGTGACGTACATCTCCCGATACCGTGGACCCATGACGGACACGACTGATTCTCCGGCACCCGACGGTTCCACGACGACTGCACGCATCCTGGTCGGCGTCGACGAATCGGAGCACTGCGCGCGCGCCTTCGACATCGCCCTGTCGCTGGCCCAGCGGCGCGGGTGGTCCCTGCGGCTGGTCGCTGCGTACGACCTCCCGCCCTACGACTTCGAGGCGGGCGACCAGATCCTCGGCTCGTTCCGGGACATGGCGTCGGCGGAAGCACGGAAGCCGCTCGATGACATGGTCGAGCAGGCCGAGGCCGCGGGGGTCCCGGTCAGCGCGGACGTGCAGGAGGGGAACGCCGCGCAGGTCCTCATCCGTGAGAGCGAGGAGGCCGCGCTCGCCGTCGTCGGCAAGCGCGGCCGCAATCGGTTCGCCGGCCGCTTCCTGGGCAGCGTGTCCGGCGCGCTCGCGGCGCACTCGGCCTGTCCGACGCTGGTAATCCCCGCGAAGTGGGACGCGGAGGCCTCGGAGGCCCTCTTCGCTCCCCGACAGGATCTGCCGGGCGGCGAGGCGGCGGCGACGGAGCCCGCAGAGCTCGTCTCCGCATCCGGTGCGGAGCGTGAGGACCGCCGTGCGTTCGAGAACGTCGCGGAGGCCCTCAACTTCGACGGAGACGTCATCGCGGCCGTCGACCTGGGGGAGAGCTCCGGTCCCGTCGCCGCCCGCGCTGCGGAGTACGCGGCGATCACGGGTCGCGCGCTGACCCTCGTGGCGGCGGTCCCGATCACCGTCGGCACCCGCTTCCCCTACCCGGGTCAGGGTGCGCTGGAGGTCCGCTCCATGCACGAGTACCGGGCGGAGCACCTCACGTGGATGACCGGCACGATCCGGGAGAAGCACCCGGACCTGGAGGTGCACTGGCGCCTGTTCGACGGCTCGCCCGCCGGTGTCCTGTCGGAGGCCACCCGGACGGCGGCCCTCGTGGTCCTGGGCACCCGCGGGCACGGCGGCTTCAGCGGACTCCTCCTGGGGTCCGTGAGCCAGTCGGTGCTCAGCCGCACCGTGTCACCGGTCCTCGTCGTGCCGACGCAAAACGCCTGACCCGCCGCCGAGGCCCCACCGGCTTCCGCAGTCACGCGGGCTCCGGCGGATTCACCAGCTGCTCTGCTCCCACCGCTCTGTTCTCACCAGTCCCATCAGGAAGGCCCCCATGCCCGAACCGCTCATCGTCCGCACCCGTGAGGAGCTGCGCGCAGCGACCTCCGGGACCGTCGCCCTCGTTCCGACGATGGGAGCGCTGCACGCCGGGCACCTGTCCCTCATGGAGCACGTGCGCCCGCTCGCGGACACCGTCGTCACCTCGATCTTCCTGAATCCCACGCAGTTCGCTCCGGGAGAGGACTTCGACGAGTATCCGCGCACGTTCGATGCCGATGTCCGGAAGTGTGCGACGGTCGGGGTCGACGTGATCTTCGCGCCCACCGTCGAAGTCATGTACCCCGCGGGGCTCGACGGCACGGTGCGGGTGGACCCGGGTCCGCTCGGGCGGATCCTCGAGGGCGAGCACCGCCCCGTCATGTTCCAGGGAGTCCTCACGGTCGTCGCGAAGCTGTTCGGCCTGGTGCGACCGGACATCGCGATCTTCGGGGAGAAGGACTACCAGCAGCTGACCCTGATCCGCCTCATGGCGGAGGAGCTGTGCCTGGGTGTCGAGGTGCTGGGCGGTGACACGGTCCGCGAGGACGACGGCCTCGCGATGAGCTCCCGCAACGCGTACCTGGAGCGGGAGGAGCGTGCGCTCGCCGCGTCGATCGCGGCCGCTCTGCGGGCCGGCATCGACGCTGCCGGTGGCGGAGAGGCCGCCGCGCTCGAGGCCGCTCGCGCCGTCCTGACCGCCCACGGCATCCAGCCCGACTACCTCGTCGTCACGGACCCGGACCTGGGCGAGGCCCGTCCGGGTCAGGAGGCCCGGATGCTGGTCGCAGCCCGGGTCGGGTCGACACGGCTGCTCGACAACGTCGCGGTGCGCCTGGGCGGTTGACGCGACCGGTCAGTGGCGGTTCCGACGGTCGACGTGACTGGGACGCCTCAGGTGACCACGGAGACCGAGGCGACGACTCAGTGGCGGCCGCGCGGGGTCCGACGCAGCTGCGGCGCGATCTTGCGCGTCCGACGCCGGCCGGGAGCCGCACCGTCCTCATCACCGTGACGAGTCTGGCCGGCCTCGGCGCGGTACGCTGCTGACGAGAGCCGGATGGCTCGGCCCCGCTGGACGTCGTCGGCGTACTTCTTCGCCTGGATGTCGCTGGCCTTCGTGCTGCGGACGGGCAGCTGGAGCTCCTCCTCCGCGGGCAGCCCCGCGCGCAGCTGCCTCACACGCTCGATCTCGCTGTCCAACTGGGCGCCGAACAGCAGGGTCGAGTTCATGATGAAGACCCACAGCATGAGGAGGATGACGCCGGTCAGCGCACCGTACGTCGCGTTGTATGTGCCGAACTGCGAGATGTAGAACAAGAATCCCAGCGTCGCGAGGATGGACACGAGGATCGCGACGAGGGCGCCGACGCTCAGCCACCGGAACCGCAGCCCCTTGACGTTCGGGGTCGCGTGGTACAGCAGCGCGACGAGGAGCAGGACGATGAACGCGAGCACGAACCACCGCGCGACGTTCCAGACCGTGAGCGCGATGCCGCCCATCCCGAGCAGGCCTCCCACGGCCTCGGCGATCGGTCCGGAGATGACGAAGACCAGCAGGACCAGGGCGCCCAGGATCAGGATGACCGCGGTCAGCAGGTACATCACCAGGTTGAAGACGATGAGGCCGCGGCCCTCCGGCACTCCGACGACGGTGTTCATGGCGCGGCTGAACGCCTTCACGTAGCCGGACGCCGACCACAGCGCGATGGCGAGGCCGACGATGAGCCCCCAGCCGGGTGCCGGGGTGTCGAGCACGGACTCGAGGAAGGGGCGCACGGAGCTCAGCGTGTCGGTGGGAGCCACCTTCTCCGCCTCATCGAGCACCGAGGTGATGACCGAACCGCCCTGGCCCAGCAGGCTGAGGATCGACACGAGCGCGACCAGGGCGGGGAACACGGACAGCAGTCCGCGGAAGGTGAGGCCGGCGGCGAGGTCGATGGACTCATCCGCGAAGAACTCGCGGAACGCCGTGCGGAGGATGTGGAACCACGCGAACTTGGGCGGGCGGGTCACGGAAGACGGGGGCAGCTGCGTGCCGGCGGTGGTGCCGGTGGTGATGGCAGGTGCGCCCGCTGGTGCCGAGGTCCCCGGGGTGGGCGCCGCGGTTGCGGGCATCACCGCTGTGGCGGGGTCCGCCACCGCCATCGGAGTCGTCGGAGCCGTTGTCGCCGGGATCGCGGCAGTGGTCGCCTCGCCGCCATCGGCCGCGCCGGCTGCGAGGTTGCGGCGGTCGCGCGGGCTGTAGCTCATCGGCGGTCTCCTGGGTCATCGGTGCACTGCGGGGGACGGGGTCCGCTGCGGGATGGCGGAGGCTCCCCGCGCAGCGTCACTCACGTACATATAACCAGGTTCCTTGCCGTTTCTGCGGGGTCTGCGCACGTATTCGGCCATCGTGTCGCCGCACGGATCGTGGCCACTAGGCTGGGGGTCCAGGCCCCCGCGTCGGAACGAGGTCCACCGTGCGCCCCGCCCCGCTGAATCCGCTCACCCGCGCCGCGTCGCTGCGCGCGCTCGACCGCACCTCGCCCGCCACTCCGCTCGACGTCCTCGTGGTCGGCGGCGGGGTGACCGGTGCCGGCATCGCACTGGATGCGGCCTCCCGCGGTCTGAGCGTGGGGATCGTGGAGGCCGCCGATTGGGCGAGCGGCACCTCGTCCCGGTCATCGAAGCTGATCCACGGCGGTCTGCGGTACCTCGAGATGCTCGACTTCCCACTCGTCGTGGAGGCGCTGAAGGAGCGCGACCTGCTGCTGACGCGGATCGCTCCGCACCTCGTGAAGCCGGTGTCCTTCATCCTCCCTTTCGAGAACCCGCTGGCCGATCGCGTCTACGTCGGCTCGGGGGTCACCCTGTATGACGTCATGTCCGCCCGTCTCGGTCAGCGGCGGGCGGTTCCGACCCACCGGCAGCTGGGTGCGACCCAGTCGCGGGAGAGGTTCCCCGGTCTCAGGACGCCCCACGGCGGGATCGAGTACTTCGACGCTCAGGTGGACGACGCCCGCTTCACGCAGGCACTGGTGCGATCAGCGGTGGGCCTGGGGGCCTCGGCGGCGAACTACGCCCGCGTCGTGGACTACCTGCGTGAGGACGCGCAGGGCGCTGCCGGCACCCGCGTCACCGGCGCCCGGATCCGCGACGAGGAGACGGGGGAGGAGATCTCCGTGCACGCGCACGCGACCATCCTCGCGACGGGCGTGTGGACCGGCGAGCAGCAGGACTCCGCCGGCGCGGACACGGGGCTGGAGGTCCTCGCGTCGAAGGGGATCCACGTGACGGTGCCCCGCGACCGGATCGACGCGCCCGCGGGGGCCGGCGTCATCACCCGGACGGAGACCTCGGTCCTCTTCCTCATCCCGTGGGGCGACCTGTGGCTGATCGGGACGACGGACACGCCGTGGCACGAGGACGTCGGCCGCCCCCTCGTGACGGCGACGGACATCGACCGGGTGCTCGAGGCCGCGAACGCCGTGCTGGAGAATCCTCTCACCAGGGAGGATGTCATCGGATCGTTCGCGGGACTGCGACCGCTGCTCCAGCCGGTCGACGGGGCGGAGGACAGTGCGCGGGTCTCCCGCGAGCACGCCGTCATGGAGGTCGCACCGGGCCTCAGCGCGATCGCGGGCGGCAAGTTCACGACCTACCGGGTGATGGCGGCCGACGCGGTGGACTTCGCCGTGCGCAGCCGGTTCCCCCGGTCGCGGTCGCGCACCGAGGACCTCCCGCTGCTGGGCGCGGACGGCGCGGAGCTGTCCGCATCGCGCAGGTCGCTGCTGCTGGCGAACCGCGACCTGCGCGCCCACGGCTGGGACGAGGCCCGACTCGACAGGCTGCTGTCCCGGTACGGCGGGCGGCTGGCGGACCTGCTCGCGCTGATCGATGCGGATCCCGCGCTCGCCCATCCTCTGCCGGGGGCCGAGCACTGCACCGCCGCCGAGGTCGTCTACGCCGCCCGCGCCGAGGGCGCCCTGCACCTGGAGGACGTCCTGCACCGCCGGCTGCGGCTCGAGTTCGAGGTGCCCGACCGCGGTGTGGCCGCGGCGGAGGCGTCTGCCCGGCTGGTCGCTCCCGTGCTCGGGTGGGATGAGGCGCGAGCGGCCGAGGAGGTCGCGCGGTTCACCCGAGAGGTCGAGTCCCGGCTGCGCGCTGAGGCGGCGGCGACCGACGCCGAGGCCGTGGCCGCTGCGGGCGGCTGACCCGCCGTCACCGCCGCGTGTGAGCGCCGAGACGCAGAGTCTCAGTCCTGTCACGGGTCTACAAATCAGCTGTGCAGAAGAGTAAAATCGTGACATGAACGACATGCGCGAATCCACGGTCAGAGATCAGGTGCTGGTGGGCGTCGACGGATCCGCCAACAGCGCACGAGCGTTCGAGGTGGCGCTCGCCATTGCGAAGAGGCAGGGCTGGAGCATGCGGTTGGTCGGCTGCTACAGCGTGACGTTCGCCGACCACGAATCGGGGCTGACGGTCTCGGAGAACTTCCGCAGGGCGATGGAGTCCAACGCGCGTCACCCGCTTGAGGCGTTCGCGGAGCAGGCGAAGGCCGACGGCATCGAGGCGAGCTTCGCCACCTACGACGAGCACGCCGCAGATGCACTCGTGCGTGAGAGTGCCACCGCCCGCCTCGCGGTCGTCGGCAAGAGGGGACGCAATAGGTTCGCCGGCCGGTTCCTCGGCAGTGTGTCCGCAGCTCTGGCCGCGCATGGGCACTGTCCGGCGCTCATCATCCCGGAGAGATGGGAGACACCGGATGCCAGCAGGATCTTCGCACCGGGGCAGGATCAGCCGGGCGGCGAGCATGCGGCGACGGAGCCGACGGAGCTCCTCTCCGAGTCGACTCCGCCCAAGCCGCGGCGGAAGGCGTTCCACAATGTCGCGGACCAGATGAACTTCCGGCAGGAGATCGTCGTCGGCATCGATCTGGGTGAGCCCTCCCGCCGCATCGCGCTCGCCGCAGCACGGTTCGCGGAGATGTTCGGTCGCTCCCTCACGCTCGTGTCCGCCACGCCGCTGAACGCGGATGCGTGGTATCCGAACCCGGTCGAGCACAACATCGACATCCCCAGCATCCGCTCGCGCTACACGGATCACCTCTCCACGCTGGTGACGATCGTCAAGGACCGGCATCCGGACCTCGACGTCCACTGGCGCTTCTATGACGGAACGCCTGCGGGCGTGCTGTCGGAGGCAACGCGATCGGCGTCGGTGGTCGCGCTCGGAACCCGCGGCCACGGAGGGTTCACCGGTCTGCTCATGGGCTCGGTCAGCCAGTCCGTGCTCAATCGCAGCGCCTCGCCGGTCCTAGTGGTGCCCACGCTGAAGAACACGGTGTGACCGGGCATCACCTGCACTGCTGTAAAAACTTCGGGAATTCTTGTGAAGAACTCTTGTGGCACCGAAATGGTCGTGTTACTGTAAATGTGATTTCTTCCACACGCTCCAATCTTCGGAGCTCTGAGAATGAGTCACTCGGGTTCAATCTCGAGTCAAGCGAGTTGAATGCCGGATCATCGGCATCTGCGGCCAGTAGATGATCTGCGGCCAAGCAGAAAGGGGGGCGAGAACGATGAAATACGATGCAACGAAGCTCGTATCCGCGACAGGCGGACCGTCCCTTGGTGCACACGGAGGCAGAGCCCTCCCGCTGCTGGAGCGGCGCGCTTTCCACCGCGCTCATTAACGGTACTCGCCGTGGCGCGGGTGCAGTGCCTCCACGTGGGCGTAGAGCCTCCAAGGGCGCGTTCGTCGTGCACAGCCATCGCGTTTCCCCCGATCGAGCAGGGCCTCAGTGGTTTTGCAGGCGGGTGGCCTGCGCGTCAGGCGTGCGCAGCATGATGCACTCAGTGTGAGACTCGTCGTCTGAACTCTGCTTCTGCACTGTGCAGACCTATCTGAGGTCGTCGCCACCTGTCTTGGCGTCGCTGCCACGTGGCAGCGGTGTTCGGATCGAGCCCCGCTCTCGGTCATGTGCTTCACGGTCAATGCGGACGTCTGAGTCAGTGCGTGATCTCTCTTCGAATCATTTACGCCACTTCATGACATTGTCGACTTCGGCCTTCAGGCTGAATATCTGAGGCATTTAGTCAGTGGTCATGATTCGCTTCTTCCGTCATTCTCGACGGGCTATTAGTTATGCCCGAAAACAACTTTCTGAGGGTTCCTCATGTCCGTTTCCCGTCTTTATCCGATTCCGAACCGCATCGCTCTGTCCGTTGGCCTCGCACTGGTCCGCTGGGCGAGGAGTACGACTCGCGCTGCTGCGCCGGGACGTGGTCCTGTGCCTGTGCGTGCCGATCGTGATGATGAGGTCGACCATGTGACGGCGATCCGTCGCCACCAGGTCGAGCGCCAGATCGAGCGTGACCGCGATGCCGCCATGCGTCGCTACCTCACGCTGCCTCGTCAGCCATGAGAGGCCATGCGCTCACAGCATCTGAAGGATGTCCGAGCGTGCTTATATTTCTCGTATGGACGAACACGGGCCGGCCGATCACGAGGTGTACGAGACTTATGAGTCGGAGGCGCCCGTGACTCTCGAGCCAGAAGACGTCCCGCCAGAGAGGCGACACGAATTCCGCTTCGATCCTGTCCTCACGATGTTCGACGGCCCGTGGATCGTGCGGCGGTCTCCCGGAATGGGGACTGCCGTGCGGTGCGCGGCGATCACATTCCTTCTCGCGATCATCGCGCTGATCGCCACCGACCGGACCATCGGCCCCGGGATACTCGACGGGAACATCGTCATGGGGACGCTCATCCTCGGGGCGCTCGCGACCGCGCTGCTGTGGGTACTGGCCGGCGGACTCATGCGGGGGCGCGCACTCCACGTCCCGTCCGGTCGCCGGTACGCGCGGGTCCAGGTCCGCGGATCGGGGGACCACGGGTTCGCCGCGCGAACGTTCACAGAGGTCGCGGCCGGAACGGCCACAGCCGCATCAGTGGTGGGCGACGGACGGATCGGCGCCGACATCGGCGTCGTCCATACCCGCGTCTATCAGTGCAGCAGGCCCGCCGAGGTCTGGGCAGCGGTCCATTTCGTCGCACCCGACGGCGTCATCACCGCCTGGCCGCCCGTGCCGATCACATTCGATGAGGCCATCGCGCTGACGCCGGCGAATAGTGGATCCACGGCAGTGGACGTGAGCGCGATCGGGGACTGACAGGGCGCGACGCCGGTCGGGTGTGCTGGCAGAAGGTGGGTCACGGCTCGGTAGCGCCGGGTGGTCGGGTGGCCCGGTGGCCCGTCAGCTGGATCGACCGATGGCCGGATGGCTGGATGGAGCTGGAGGGACCGGTGTACCGATGCGCCGCACAGCGGCACACATGCACCGGTCTAGAATTGCTCGCTGGGAACGCGTGGACATGCAGTCGCGTGGGCGTTTCCGCACCTGCGGAAGGCGAGGGGACCATGAAAGAGGAATCGACGGCAGCGGGGGATGCGTCCCCGCAGCTCGAACGGGTGCGTACGGTCGCAGTGCTCGGCAGCAGCGGTGGGAACCTCCGCAGCCATGGGGGCGACGATCCGCACCGGCTCCTCTCCGGTGTCGGGAGACAGGCCGCGGCAGCGGGATTCGAACTCGTGGACGTGCAGTTCGTCGCGGCCTCTGCGTCGATGGACGGCATCAGCGCGGACACGTCTGCGCAGCTCTGGACGGTCTCCGCCGACGGAGTGCCATTCGCCTACGTCGACGGCACTCTCGATGAGGTCAATACCGCAGTCCGCGAGCAGGACGCGATACTCGCCGAGCGGATCCGCGCCGGGGAGGTCGACGGGCTGATCATCATGAGCGCCGATCCCACCGATGTGAACGCGCAGGCACTCGCCGCTGCCGCCGAGGCCGGACTCCCTGTCGCGGGGACGGGCGGGAGCTCACTCGCGCAGGCGCAGCAGCTCGGCGTCCGGATGGTCACGGTGTCCGGAACGACGGGGACGACGAGCACGACGCGTGCGGTCGCCTACGTGTCTGGACTCGCCCGTCACTGGTCGGTGAAGTACAGGCCGGTCCTGGGAGGCTCATCGAGCGGCCCCGCGGGCGCAGACGGTCCAGGAGCTGAGGCCCCCGCATGGAGGCGGATCAGCATCCGCGGCATCATGGTCGGCTCGATCCCCGCGTTCATCGCACTCGCTCTGGTGCTCGCGGTCAGCCGCATCCCGGGCGCAGACTTCCTCGCCCCGGTCTTCGACCTCCTCCTCGCGTCGCTGCCTGTGGTCGTCTCCGTGGTCGCAGCGCGGCGGGTCAGCGGGCTCGACGAGGTCGGCGTCGTCGCAGGTGCTCTCGCCGGCATCCTCGCCCAGGAGGGAGGCATCCTCGGTGGTCTGGTGAGCGGCATCCTGGCAGGCCTCGTCGCTCCGACCATCATCCGCTGGACGCTCGCGAGAAGGTTCCCGGCGACGACGGCGAATATCGTGACAGGAGCTTTCGCGGGACTCGTGCCCGGCCTTCTCGTCTACTTCGCACTCGCACCGTTCACCAGTCTGCTGGGCGACTGGGTGAAGGCGGGCATCGAATCCGCCGTCGACTTCAGCCCCCTGCTGGCCGGTGCACTCGCCGGCCTCGCAATGTGGCCCGCGATCATCGGTGGCGTGTACCACTCGGTCATCCTGCCGCTCGTGCTGCTCGAGATGGGGGAGAAGGGGCACAGCTTCTTCGGCGCGATCGACATGGTCTCGCTCGTCATGGTGTCCTTCGGGATCACGCTCGCGAACGTCGTGCGGTCACGGACGTCGGGTGAGCGGGCGCTCGCCGGTTCAGGATCCGCCGTCAACGTCTTCTTCGGCACATTCGTCGAGGCGTCGTATCCGTTCATGTTCGGCGATAAGCGGGTGTTCGCGATCGCTCTCGTCGCAGCGACGGCCGGCGGCACGGTCGTCGGCATCACCGGCGCGGAAGCCTCCGCATACCTTCCGGCGTTCGTCGCTCCGTTCATCTCGACGACGACGTGGGGGATGGTGCTGGCGATGGCAGTGGCGTTCGCCATCGCATTCGCCGCGACGCTGGTTCTGAACATCGTGGTGACGCGGAAGCGGCAGGACGATGCGGTGGAGGCACCCCCGGTGTGAACGGTCGGCCCCGCTCCGTCAGACGGTGAAGAGTTCCGTCAGACAGTGAATACCGTGTGGCAGGCGGGGACGATCGTGCGACCCTTGAGCTCCTCCAGCTCGAGGATCACGGCCGATCCGACGACCGTTCCGCCCAGTCGTTCAACGACTGTGTGTGCGGCCCGCAGCGTACCGCCGGTCGCGAGCACATCGTCGACGAGGAGCACCCGTGCCCCGGTGAGATCGCCGGAGGACTCGACGGCGGCCTCGGCGTACTCCAGTCCGTACTCGACCGTCACCTGCGGGTTCGGAAGCTTCCCCGCCTTCCGGATCGGGAGCACGCCCGTACCGCTAGCGGCGGCGAGGCCGCCGGCCATGACGAACCCGCGGGCTTCGATCCCAGCGACGAGGTCGAACCCCGGCGCGCCGTCGTCCGCGCAGAACGGCTCTGCCATCGCGTCGAGGACCTCCCGATACACGCGCGGATCCGCGAGCAGCGGTGTCACGTCGCGGAACAGGACGCCCGGAGCGGGAAAGTCCGGAGTCGTGGAGATGAGTGCGGAGGCACGCTGAAGCCCTGCGGCATCGCCGTACTGGGTTGCCAGGCCGGGGGCCTGGATGGCGGGGGGCATCTGGGAGTGATCTGTCGGAGTCACGCGCACACTCTACGCGTCGTGCTCCGCACCCACTGCTGAGGCTTCGGAGCCACGAGATCGACGTCAGGTGATGGGCGTGCCGCCATTCACGTGCAGCACCTCGCCGATCACATAGCTGGACTCCGGAGATGTGAGGAACACATATGCCGGGGCGAGCTCCGTTGGCTGTCCTGCGCGTCCGATCGGCGTGTCCTTGCCGAAATGGGGGAGTGCGTCCTTCGGCTGTCCGTCGGAGACCTGCAGCGGTGTCCAGATAGGCCCTGGAGCCACGGCGTTCACCCGGATGCCCGTCTCCGCGAGCTGCTGCGCCAGACTCTTCGTGAAGTTGTCGATCGCGGCCTTCGTCGCGGCATAGTCCACGAGGTGCGGCGACGGCTTGTACGCCTGCACGGATGTCGAGTTCACGATCGTCGAACCGGGCGGCAGGTGGGGGATCGCCGCCTTCGACAGGCGGAAGATCGCACGCATGTTCGTGTCGAACGTGTTCTGCCACTGCTCATCCGACACATCTGTGATGTCCTTGACGGCGATCTGGCGTCCCGCGTTGTTCACGAGGGCGTCGAGGCCCCCGAGGGCATCCGCCGCGTCCGAGACGAGCGATTCGCAGTACTGGGCGTCCGACAGATCACCCGGGAAGAGGAACGCCCGGCGGTCGGCCTCCTCGATGAAGGCGCGGATCTCCTGGGCATCCTCCTCCTCATCGGGCAGATAGGACAGGGCGACATCGGCGCCTTCTCGGGCGAAGGCGATCGCGATGGCCGCACCGATCCCAGAATCCGCGCCGGTGATGAGAGCTCTGCGTCCCTCGAGGCGACCGGTGCCCCGATACGAATGCTGCCCACGGTCCGTCTGCGGGATCAGCTCCTGGTCGAGGCCGGGCTCGGGCTGATCCTGCCGCGGGGGAGTGATGTCGGGGAATCGCGTGACCGGGTTCTGGAACGTCAGCTGGTCGGTGGAGGTCGAGGATGTCTGCAGTGATGTCGTCGATGGTGTCGTGCGAGCCATGGTGAGCCTCCTCTGAGCGGCATCAAGCCGATGGCCACAACGCTTCCTCACGCAAGGTGACCTGTCAATGGGGTGCGGTCGCGCTGCCGGTCGTCCCCCACTGTGGACCTGCGCGACGCCGGTCACAGTCGACCGCATAGGCTGGTACGACGACGGGTTCCCGACGGAGGCGTGTGACCATGAGCGACAACACCGGCACTGGATCTGCATCTGCGGAGCATTCAGGCACGAAGGATTCTGGAACAGCTTCAGCGCTTGCCGATCGTGCGCGGCGTCAGAGCTGGTACGGGGCGAAGCAGCATGTGAAGGCGGTGCTGAGCCATCCGCTCTTCCACCCGATCCTTCGCGCCACTGCTCCGCGTCTCTCGCGGATCCGTGTGGGGCGGTTGCCTGCGCCGCGGGAGCTCATCGAGGTGACGGCCTCGGTGGAGGGCGCTGAGTTCATCATGCTGAGGCCCGACCGCTGCGAGATCGCGAAGGAGCTCTACTGGGGTGACGGTCGTCGGCCGGAAGCGGAGGACGCCTACGCGATCGACCTGATGGTCCGTCTGTCCGGCGACGCCCGCACGTTCTTCGACGTCGGCGCCTACACGGGTATCTTCTCCCTCGCGGCCCTCGCGGCTCACCCCGACCTGCGCGCCCATGCCTTCGACATGGTGCCCCCGGTCGTGCGGATGCTGCGGGCGAACATGGCGCGCAACGGCTTCGTGGGCCGGGTCGTCGTCCACCAGGCTGGAGTGGGCGATCCGGCGCTGACGGCCCGCATGCCATCGGTGGACAGCGGCTCCGCTCTGCCGTCGTTCCTGTCCTCGGACATGGAGTTCGACGACGGGGAGGACGTGGGATTCCTGGCACTCGACTCGCTGACGGATGAGGTCGAAGGGCCTGTCGTCATGAAGGTGGATGTCGAAGGCGGCGAGCCCGATGTCTTCGCGCACGGAAGCGGGTTCCTCGCAGCGCATCAGCCGGACATCCTGTGCGAGGTGCTCCCGGACGCGGACGGGAATCGGCTCGAGGAACTCCTGAGAGTCCACGGATACCGCTACTTCCACGTCGGCGCAGACAGCATCCGGGAGCGTCCCGGCATCGTTCCGGACGATTCCGTCCGCGACTGGCTGTTCACGGTGCGGACTCCCGCGGAGCTGCGGCGGATCGGCGTGACTGTGCTGGACTGATGGCTGTGCTGCGCCGGCTCGACTGAAGACTGTGCTGGGCTGCTGGACTGCTGGGCAGTCGAACCGTCAGGACTCCGGGTCGATGGCGCTGATGTTCATCTGCCAGTTGATGCCGAAACGGTCTCGGAACGCTCCATAGGTGTCTCCCCACATCTGCTTCTGCAGGGGGACCTGCACGGTACCGCCCTCTGACAGCGCGTCGAACGCACTGCGGATGCGCTGCTCGTCATCGCCCATGATCGCGAGAGTGACGTTGTTGCCGGTGGTGAGCGGTTCGGGCGACATCCCTTCGACGTCATCGGAGACATACAGGCGGATGAGGTCGGTGACCTCGAGCGAGCCGTGCATGATCGCACCCGAGACGGGATGGTCCGGTGGGACGGCTCCTGCATCGCCGAACGTGGCGAACTGCGGCTCAGTGCCCAGCGCGGCACCGTAGAACTCGAACGCTTCACGTGCGTTTCCGGGGAAGCGGAGATAGGGGTGGAGTGCGGCGGGCATGGGATGCTCCGTTCGTCGAATACGCGGCAGGCGGATCAGCCTCGGCGATGAGACCAGTAAACCATCGGGAACGGACACCCAACAGGGTCATTGCAGATTCCGTCCGACCGGCGGATAAGTGCAATACGCTGGATGCCATGGACAGTGCCGCTCAGCAGCCCACCGATCAGGACACGACTGCCGCTCGCAATGAGCGGGATATCGAGGAGGGGATCCAGAAGGATTTCCGCAGACGGATGTCGTACGGGTCCTACCTCGACCTCGACCGTCTGCTCGCAGCGCAGCATCCGGTGAGTGAACCCGAGCATCACGACGAGCTGCTGTTCATCATCCAGCACCAGACCACGGAGCTGTGGTTCAAACTGGTGATCCACGAGCTCGAATCAGCCTGCGCCCTCATCGCCGAGGACAGACTCCAGCCGGCGCTCAAACGCATCGCACGCGTCAAGCACATCCAGCGGACCCTGACAGAGCAGTGGTCTGTGCTCGCGACCCTCACACCGTCCGAGTATGTCGAGTTCCGTCAGTTCCTCGGCAGCTCCTCTGGCTTCCAGTCCTGGCAGTACCGGGCCGTCGAGTTCATGCTGGGCAACAAGAACCGCGGCATGCTCGAGGTCTTCGACGCGGATCCGCACGCTCGCGCCGTCCTCACGGAGAAGCTCGAGGCGCCCAGTCTGTACGACGAGTTCCTCCGCTTTCTGGCCCGCCACGGGTACGCGATCCCACCGCACCTGCTCGATCGCAGCGTGAGCGTCGCGCATACATTCGACGACGGGCTCGTCTCCGTGTTCGCGGGGATCTATGACGCACCGGACGCGCAGTGGACGGTCCACGAGACATGCGAGGAGCTCGTCGACCTGGAGGAGAACTTCCAGCTCTGGCGGTATCGCCACCTCCGGACGGTCCAGCGCATCATCGGAGGGAAGCGAGGCACCGGAGGATCCAGCGGAGTGGGCTTCCTGCAGAAGGCACTCGACCTCACCTTCTTCCCCGAACTGTTCGCGGTGCGCACTGAGATCGGCAGCGCGGGCGTCGGATCGTCGCCACCGCACACCCCGTAGATCGCTCACCTTCCGAGCACTCGCGGACCTCTGACAAGACTTCCGATCTCTGCACGTCCGACTTCTGTGTGAGAACCCAAGGAGCATGACCATGACGGACAACCACGGAGTCACCAACAACGCCGGACGCGATACCGGCCGCAGTGCCGAACACAGCGCCGGCGGCAGTGCCGACAGCAACAACAGCGCCGGCCGCGGCGCCGACTGCAGCCCTGACCGCGGTGGCGACCGTCTCGAGGCTCGCGCCGGATCGCTCGACGCCCATGACCCTCTGAGCGCCCATCGCGGCGCGTTCGCAACCGCACCGGGCGTCGTGTCGTATCTTGATGGCAACTCGTTGGGCCGACCGACCGCTGATGCTGCAGAACGGCTGAGGTCGTTCACCGCGGACCAGTGGGGAGGACGCCTCATCCGCGGCTGGGATGAGGGCTGGTTCGAGAAGCCCCTCACGCTCGGCGACCGGCTGGGCGCCGCGACGCTGGGTGCGGGTCCCGGGCAGAGATTCATCGGTGAGTCGACCACCGTGGTCCTCTACAAACTCATCCACGCCGCACTAGACATGCGGCCGGACCGCACGGAGATCATCGCCGACTCTGCGAACTTCCCCACGGACCGCTATCTGATCCACGGCATCGCTGAGGATCGCGGTCTCACTGTCCGCTGGCTGGATCCGACGGAGGTCGAGGCACAGCCGGGCGACGCGTCCGTCACCGGGATCCGACCGGATCAGGTCGCGGCCCTCGCGACCGACTCGACAGCGCTCGTTCTGCTCAGCCACATCGACTACCGCACGGGATACATCGCAGACCTGCCCGCCATCACGGACATCGCGCACCGCGCAGGCGCGCTCGTCGTCTGGGATCTCTGCCACTCGGTGGGAGCTCTGCCGCTCGAACTGGACGATCACGATGTCGATTTCGCCGCCGGCTGCACCTACAAGTACCTGAACGGCGGCCCCGGGGCTCCCGCGTTCGGATATGTGGCATCCCGCCACATCCCCTCTGCAACGCACCCGATCCGCGGATGGATGGGCGTCGCGAACGCGTTCGAGATGGGCCCGTCGTACGAGCCGCACCCGGGTATCCGACGATTCGTGAGCGGCACGCCTGCCGTGCTCGGGATGGTGCCGCTGGAATCCATGCTCGATCTGGTCGAAGGCGTGGGGATGGAGGCGATCCGGGCGAAATCGACTGCTCTCACGGACTTCGTCATCGAGCTCTACGATGAGCTGCTCGCTCCGCTCGGCGTCCAGCTCGGGTCGCCCAGAGACGGATCAGTGCGCGGTGGCCACGTGACGATCCACCATGACCTGTGCGAGGCGGCGCTGCCCGCTCTGTGGGAGCGCGGAATCATCCCCGATTTCCGGAGACCCAACGGCCTGCGGCTGGGGCCGTCGCCGCTCTCGACGGGCTTCACGGAGGTGTACGAGGGCGTCCTCGGCATCCGGGATGCACTGCTGGAGGCAGGTGCGAGTGGATGACGGGGGCCCCGGCGGGCCCGTAGGCTCCGTGCACGGACTCGACGACTTCGACGCGCGGCCCGGCAGCATCACGTCACTGCTGAGGACGTTCGTGGGTCTCCACGTCCGGAAGCTCGGCGGGTGGATCGCAGTCGCGGATCTCGTCGGTCTCCTGCGGGAAGCGGGGCTCACCGCTACAGGGGTGCGATCCGCGGTCTCGCGGGCGAAGGCGAAGGGCCTGCTCACTGCGGAAGTCCGCGGTGGGACTCCCGGCTATGTCCTTCCGGAGGGTGCGTCGCGGATGCTGGAACGACGCGACGCGGCGATCTTCTCCCGTCATCGGCATGCGGTGGAGGACGGCTGGTGCCTGCTGTCGTATTCGGTGCCCGAGGGAATGCGACCTGCCCGCTACAGACTCCGCCGCCTCCTCACCCAGCTGGGGTGTGGAACCGTGGCAGACGGGCTCTGCATCGCACCGCATCGGCGTGCGCGCGGTCTCGAGTCCCACCTCGAGGACGCCGGCCTGCGCCGCTGGGTCACCGTATTCGACGCGGCGGACCTGAGGACCAGCGAGGACCTCGCTGCCGCGTGTGCGCTCTGGTGGGACCTCGACGCGACGGCGACCCTGCACAGGGACTTCCTCGAGCGGTTCTCAGAGGGCGCCGCCGCGCGAGGAACGGATGCACCCTCCGGTCGCGACGATTTCGTCACGCAGCTGAGGGTCGTCGATACGTGGCGTCCCATTCCGTACCTGGATCCGGGACTCGCACTCGAGGCGCTGCCGTCGGACTGGCCGGGTGACGCAGCGGCTGACCTCTTCGCGGAGATCGATGCACGCGTGTCCGGTCCCGCCGCTGAGTATGTCGCTCGCGCAGTGACCGTGTCGTCGACGGGCGAGTGAGCAGGGAGACTGTCAGAGGTGAGCGCGCCACGAACTCGCAGGCGCGACGAGATCTGGGTATGAGAGCCGAGGACGAGGAGTTCGACACGATGACGACCGAAGAGATGACTGCCGACAGCGGCACCGCCCACCCGAACCCGGAGGAGACCCATTTCGGGCGGATGCTGGCCGCCGAGGCCGAGGCCGGAGCTCGAGTCGCATACGGGAACCTGCCCGATCAGTTCTTCGAATGGTTCGGGGATCCGCACACCGCCGGAACCGTCGTGGTCCTCATCCATGGCGGGTATTTCCGTGAGCGGACCACCCTGGCACACGCGCGTCCCATGGCGCATGCGCTCGTGAAGCGGGGTGAGCGGGCAGACCGCGGTGTGGCCGTCGCGCTCATCGAGTACCGGCGTGCCGGCGGCGCGGGTGGCCACCCCCGGACACTGGAGGATGTGGAGACCGCGATCGCCCACATCGCGGAAGGCGTCGACGGTGCTGGGGTGGTGATTGCCGGTCATTCCGCGGGAGGCAGCCTCACGCTCTCGTGGGCGACGCGTCAGTCGGAGGCCGGGCCGCAGGTGCGGGTCCGGCCGCTTGCCCCTGTCACCGATCTCGTCGCCGAGGCCCGTGACGCGCTGGGTGACGGCGCAGTCGTGGACTACATGGGTGCGTCACCGGCGGATGACCTGTCCCGCTACCTCGCGGAGGATCCTCGGTCGCGAGCCGCTCTCATCCCCGCACGTCTGGACGTGCGTCTCATCCACGGGACTGAGGACGCGACCGTCGACATCGCGTTCTCGCGGGGGTTCCCCGCAGCGAGGCTCGAACTGGAGGGGGCAGACCACTTCGACCTCGTCGATCCGCATTCGCCGCATTTCGACACGGTCGTATCAGCACTGCTGGACTGACTGCACCGGAGCGGGGGCCGGGAATGGCCCCGGTGCTGACCTCGGCTCCTGTCCGCGGGCCTTAGTCCGCGGGCCGCAGTCCGCAGTCTGCGGCTGCAGTCCACAGTCCGAGGCTCCAGTCTTCAGTTGCGGACCGCGACCGCCATCTCGGTCGTGGGGCTCTCGCGGAGCCTGCGCGCGAGGGCCCGCTCCACGGGGTACAGCGCGGCGCCCGTGACGTTGCCTGTGACCTCAGTGAGCGTGGCGGCACGGAGGATTCCGCCCCACAGCTTCCGCCACAGCCATGGTGCGTCCACCTGTGCGTTCATGAGGACCAGGTGCGGGATGCGGTGCTCGATGGAGAGCTCCGCATCCCCGAGTGCCTCAGAGATCCATTCGAGGCTGCGGTTCGTCTGGTGGGCTGTCCGATCCTGTGCGCGGTGGAGGAAATTCTCCGTGAACACGAACCGGCCTCCGGGCCTGAGGAGCCGGGAGATGTTCTGGAGAGCGGCGCGGTACTTGTCGTCGTCCGTGATGTGGAAGAGGACGTCCATGCACGACACGACGTCGAAGCTGCCGGGTTCGAACGGGCCGGTGCCGCTGGTGATGTCGAGCTGCTCGATGCGGCTGTCCGGGAAGTGCCCGCGCAGGTTGCGCACGGCCGACGCAGTGAGGTCGCTGCCGACGACTTCAGCAGGCCGCAAGCGGTCCCACCAGCGCAGATACAGGCCGGTGCCGGAACCCACGTCAAGGATCCGCGAGGACCGGCGCACTCCCGTCCGTCCGGCTTCGCGGAGGAAGACCTCTTCCCGCGCCTTGTACATCCACGAGTTGAAGGACAGGCCGAGGGCCTTGTAGCCGACGCCGCTCTCCGTCCAATCCTCGTCGAGGCGGTTCTCCCAGAACTCCGAGTGATCGTCGAGAGCGCGTTCCTCTGCTGCGGGCTTCGCTGTTTCGTGCTGGTCCGTCACGCTCGTCCTCACATTGGGCTGGGCCCACCTCCACGTCGTGGAGGTGGGGGCTCTGTCGCGCTTCATCCTATGGCGAGTTCCTCTGTGACGCGTGAGTCCTGCTCGCCGTCATCGCGGATGAGTCGATAGATCCGATCGCTGACATCGACTGCTCGCAGACCGTACGGCTCACCCCATGCGCTGAGCAGGTCGATGTATCTGCTGTAGTCGTCGGTGCGCCCTGCGCGCAGCCGCAGGAGGTCTCCCTCGGGGGTCGTGGGTGTCCGCCTGACGCGGTCTGTGTGAGCGCCATCTGCATGGGCGCGATCTGCGAAAGGGCCATCGGCGTGAGTGCCAGCTGTGTGAGATCCGCCTGCGTCGCGTCTGGCTTCGTCCGCACCGAGGAAGAGGCAGTGATCCGTGCACTCCGGTGAGGAGGCGTCCGCGTGCCACTTCCTGTGGATGACCGCGGCCTTCTGTGCTTCGTCCTGCGCGAGGCAGTCCTCATCCACGATGCGTGCGTGGGTGTTGAGCCATGCAGTCGCCTGGCTGTCGAGCATAGGTGCAGGTGGATGGGTCGACGTGGACTCCTGACTCAGAGCCAGGGTCCCGATGTGCAACCACTTCGTGAAGAACGAGGGGCCCAGGCCGTAGATTCGTCCGCAGTCGACGCCCACCAGGAGATCCGCGTCGGTGCCCTGGTGGCTCTTCACCTTGTGCGTGCAGTCATTGAGGTAGCTGAACCCTTCGACGGCGCCGTCCCGCATGGCGACCTCGAGTGACGTGCGCAGAGCAGTGCGGACGCGGGGGTTCTCCTCTCTGCCCTCCGGTCGGCTGCTGGCGGTGAGGATGCGGGCGACGCGATAGCCGGCATAACCGGCTCGTTCTCCGTATGCCCACGCCATCGTGGCGGTGAATGCGCCGACAGGGTCATCCGGCCAGTGGGAGGAGAACGCGGCGATGGCGCTGTCGCGGTTCATCCACGCGGGCAGCCCGGCGATCGCGTCCGAGGCGTGTGGAATTTCACCGAACTTCCGGATCCATGATGCTTTGGGGACCGTGAACCTCTTCTGCGGCGTGAGCGGTGCGGCCATGAGCTCTTCCAGCGGTTCTGGAGGTGCGGGGAAGGCCAGGGGCGAGTTCGATGCGGCGCTGGCAGTGCCGTCGGATTCGGGTCCGGTGCTGCGGGCATCCGCAGCTGTGTCGCTGGTGCTGCCGGGCTCGTGGGACGTGGTCATCGTCGCTCCTCTGCGGGGTGATGGTGATCGGTGGGTGATGGTGAATGCCCAGCGGTGCCGGGCTGTCCGGTTCTGTGCACGTACGAGAACGGCATGCGCGGGGGTGAAGCGACCGTCGTCGTTCTGCGGTGACGCGCCCTGGCTCAGGGGTCGAGTGGAAGTTCTGGCGGGAGGTTCACGAGGGCTACCCGGAAGCGAGAGTGGAAGAGGGGCCTCTGCCGGGGATCCACCGATGCAGGTGGAACCCAGGCTGGGAGCCCTCGGAGGAAGACGGACTCCCAGCCCGATCGTTCGAACCATCTGTGGTGGAACGGACAGACGAGGGTGAGGTTGTCGATCTCCGTCGCGCCGCCCTGTGCGAACGCGAGGATATGGTGCGCCTCGCACCATTCGGCGGGAGCATCGCAGTCAGGGAACGTGCAGCCCTGATCTCGCGCTGCGAGGACCGCCATCTGACTGCGTGTGGCGAACCGTCCCTGCGAGCGGACTTCGATGGTCCGTCCACCACCGTCGACGACGTGGACGAACATCTGCGCCGCGTTCGACCAGGTGCTGAGCTGGTGCAGGCTGAGCGGGCTGCCGGCGTGGGTCGAGACCACGTTGTCAGGCTGGATGAGGTCCTCTGGCCTCGCAGTGACGACCAGCGCGTGGTCCGCTCCGTGCAGTACCCGTTCACGTGCGACGGACCGCAGGAGGAACGCGAGTCTGTCGTGCCGGGCCAGACCCGGGGTGCTCGCCTCATCGTCTCGGAACACGACGTGATGAGGCTGCCCATCCACGAAGACACCGCCAGGTTCCCCGGCGCTCACCGGACGACTGTCTGGTTGCGTCTGCGTGTCCGGCGTGTCCGGCATCATCGGTGTGGCAGGTGTGCCCGGCGGGTCTGAGGCTTCTGATGGGGCCGGCAAGTGTTCTGCGGGAACGGGTTCAGTGGGAGAGGGTTCAGGGGTGGTGGGTCCTGTCGGCGCGCGGCCGAGGACCTTCTCCCACAGCACGGTGCTCGCGGTGCCTGACTCTGAATCGCGCGCCTGCTGAAGGAGGCCCTGCACTGCTTCGGAGACTCGTTCGCTGAGATGAACCGGCCATCCGCGAGTATTGAGGTAGAAGCCGGGTTCGTCCTCGAGGAACGCCCCCGTCTTCCCGTCCAGCTCGATCGTCGCGTCGGCATGGACAGTCAGCCGAGTGCTGTCCCACACGGCTTCACGGGGGATCGGTGGGATCACCTGGTCAGCAGCAGCTGGAATCGGAGGCTCGGTGTACTCGGGATCCGCGCAATCCTCGGAATCTGCGCGGCCCCGGGAATCCGCGGAACCCTCGGTGCACCCGGGTGCTGCCTCTGGGACGGGACCCGGCGTCGCACAGGGATCGGCTTCGCGCTCGCCGGGGTCCTGGGGTGCTTCTGCGTTGCACGCACTGTGTGGCCGAATCGCGACGGGAACGTCTGCGTCCTTCATGCGCCCGTAGAGCAGTGCGTGCAACGTGGTGCCCGTGGGGCAGTCGAGAAGTCCGCGCAGCCGCCAGTCGCCGTTGCGCTGCTGGGTGAGGGTGACCGTGTACGCCAGGGGGTTGGTTTCGTATCGCGGGAGCTTGCCGTCAGGATCGATGTGCTGGACGATCCTCTGGCAGAGCGTGGAGAAGTCCTTGGGGCGGACAGTGGGCGCCAGTTCCACGAGCGTCTTCTCCACCTTGTCCGAGTAGAGGGAGCGCACGGTGGGTGGGAGGTCTCCGACTGCCTTGCAGAGGGCGCTCGCCTCGTCTGCGGAGATCCGTCCGTCCGCGTAGTTCTCCGCGATCGCGGGACGGACGGCAGCCTGCGCTTCGCCGACCGCAGAGACGCGTCCGGCGAGCTGTTGGCTCAGGTCAGTCCGGCGACGTGCTTCCCGGGTGGAGATGCGGAATTCGCCCGCGAGCAGACTTTCGGTGGTCCGATAGCCGTGCGCGGCGCTGTCGCCGATGCGCTGATAGTGGGCGAGCAGGTCTGTGCTCAGCGCCTGCACCAGCCGTCCCGCGACTTCCAAAGACCGGAGGGCGGCGAGGGTCTCCCTGGCGCCGAGTGATCGGTGGGAGGCAGACCGCTCGCGGACATCGTGAACAGTGTCGAGCAGTTCTGTGAACTGCGGAGCGCGTTCGGTCAGCAGTGAGCCATCCGCATCCGAAAAGGGAACGCGGAAGCCGGGCTCTTCGACAGGGCGGTCCGGTTCCTTCGCGTTTGTCATGACGTCCACCCCCTCGCTTCATTGCGATTCTTCGAATGCGTTCGATGTATTGTTCGAACAGTCTATTCGATCGAGACGCTATAGTCGAGAGTGGATGTGCATTCAGTCGACCTGTGGGGTGCGATTCGCGCCGAGGGCGCCCTCGGCGGCCGGACGTGGGTCATCGGTGCTGTTGAGGGCATGCGGACTGCCGGTCACAGGTGGAGCAGGTTCGGCTGACTACCGGTACCGGACATGTGGATTCGACATCGCTGGCTCGTGGTCGCAGTCTGCTGGCTGCACGCCGCGAGACGCGAAGAGCGGGCTGCACCACACGTATTCGTGCGGAACAGCCCGCTCTCCGGCTGCATCTCCGGCGGCAGAACGCGCGCAGCCGGTCAGGCCTCAGTGCTGATCAGCCCCAGTCCCGACCAGCCTCAGCCCCGACCAGCCCCAGCCCCGACCAGCCTCAGTCCAAGCGCCTGTCAGGCCTCCGGGTGGCTTTGCTCCGGCACTCCCATCTCACGCGACCGCCACGACCTCGCCTGCTGTCTCACCGACTGCAGGTCGTCGGAATCGGTCGCGAGCACGACCTCGGTGGGTGTGACGAACACGCGTACCTCCTGTACGTCGACGTACCCGGTCCTCCCCGCCACCGTGCGGCGGCGCGGGTCCGAACGACCTGCGTCTGTCGATCGGCGACCTCTGCGCTCAGCCTAACGACTGCGTTGAGAGGCGGGAAGAGCCGAATATGTCTTGATTGGAACGAATGGGATATCAGGCCAGGTCCTTGGGCCTGTCTGACTCGGCGGTGCTGCCGGATCGACCGGCACCACCAGCCGACTTGCCAGCCGACTTGCCGGCTGGCCCGCCAACCGGCACAGCCAGCCGACCTGCCAACCGACCCAGTGGCCCCGGTCATGCCGATGGCCGGCGACCTCAGTTCTGCCGGTAGTGGGCCAGCTTGTCCTCATCGATGCCCGCGCCCACGCCCGGCTCGTCCCGGACGAAGATCCTGCCGTCGGTGATCGTGATCGGGTCGGCGAGCAGGTCGTCTGACATGTCGAGGAAGTTCGACAGCTCGCCGGCGCGCGCGGACGTCGCGCGGTGCGCGGCGCCGAACGTCACCGTCGCGATCGACCCCACCTGGGTGTCGATCTGGTTGCCCATCGTGACGTCGACGCCCAGTCCCGTGCAGAGGCCGAGGATCTCCTTCGCCTCGGTGAAGCCCGACCGTGCCGTCTTGATGCAGATCGCCGTGCAGCCGCCGGACAGCAGTTCGCGTGAGGCGTCGCCGGCGGTGGGCACGGACTCATCGCCGACGACGGGGATCGGAGACTGCTCGACCAGGCGACGGCGCCCCATGGCCTCCTTCGCGTCGTTGGGCTCCTCGAGGAGGGTCAGGCCCAGGCCGTCGGTGCGGCGCAGCACCTCCATCGCCTCGTTCGCGGTCCAGCCGCGGTTCGCGTCGAGGTAGATCTCGACGTCGTCGCCCAGGCCGGCGCGCAGCACTTCGCAGGCTTCGATGTCGAGGCCCAGCGGGCGGCGACCGACCTTGAGCTTGAACGTCGTGATCCCGTACTCCTCGCCGAACCGCAGGGCTTCGTCGAGCAGTTCCTGCGCGGGCTTGAACCCGAGCATGTGGCTCACGCGCATCGAGTCCGTCCAGCCGCCCAGCAGCTTGTGGACAGGTGTGCCGAGGGACGTGCCGGCGATGTCCCACAGCGCGATGTCGACCGCGCCCTTCGCCACCTGGTTGTGGATCGTCCGCTGCATGACCGCGTGGATCTTCTCGCGGTCGAGGGGGTCCATCCCGATGATGTGCGGTGCGAACACGTTCTCGACGACCTCGACGATGGAGGTCTGGGTCTCGCCGTACGTGTAGGGCCGAGGCGGTGCGTCGGCAGTGCCCACGACCCCCTCATCGGTGTGGATGCGGATGAGGACGTGGTCGGCCGTGTGCACCTCGCCCGAGGCGAACTTCAGCGGGTGCGTGTACGGGATCGCGTACGGGACGGCTTCGAGGGCGGTGATCTTCATGGGGCCTCCGTGGGCTCGGGATCGGATGCGGTGGTCGGGTGAGGGGCGGCCGCCGAGGCGGTGGCTGGGCCGCCGGCCGCGGCCTCGGTCGTGGTGGGCCGGGAGCGGGCCGAGGCCGGCGGCCCGCCTCCGTGAGGTCCACGCGGCGGGTGGTCCGCTCGAACAGCCGGGTCCCCAGCTCCGCTTCGAGCTGCTTGATCTGCTGCGACAGGGGCGGCTGCGCCATATGGAGCTTCTCCGCTGCGCGTCCGAAGTGGCGCTCCTCGGCGACGGCGAGGAAGTAGCGCAGGTGCCGCAGTTCCATGGGGCCTCCTCGTCGGTGTGTCGCCATGTCGCCGTGTCGTCGGTGCTTCGCCGTGCTGGGATCTGGGGCTCAGCGTACGGGCGACCGCCAGCGGTGGGAAGGACTGGTTTCCGCTCGAATGAGAGCTTCTGGGTCTCAGTCCATCGGAAAGGGATACTTCAGCCTCTTGATGTGGGAGCCTACTGTGAGCACACCTGGCATGACCTGCAGACCGATGGCATGACATGCAGTACCGATCGGAAGGACTGAGACGATGCTGTTCCTCGCACGGATGGATGTGGCGTTCCCGGAGAGCATGGACGCGGAGACCCGCGCGGATTTCCAGGCTCGGGAGAAGGAGTACTCCAGTGATCTGCAGCGCCGCGGGATCATGAAGGGGATCTGGCGGGTGGTCGGCGAGTACGCGAACCACTCGATCTACGAGGTCGACTCGAACGACCAGCTCCACGAGGTCTTCGCCGGGTTCCCGATGTTCCCCTACATGAAGGTGCAGGTCACCCCGCTGGCGAAGCACCCCAACGCGACGACGGACGACTTCTTCGGCTGAGTGCGGCTTCTGCCCGGGACGCACCCGCGTCCGGAAAGCTGCCGCGTCTGGGATGCTGTGAGCATGGATGATGCGCCCACCCCAGCAGGCACCTCGGCGGCGGTTCCGAGCGACGGCCCGGCGGGCAGCGCTCCGACGGTCGCCGCGTACCTCGCGGTCGCCGACGAGGCGTTCGACGGGATCGAGGCGGTCCTCGCCCTGCTCGACGACGACTCGGTGAACCGGACTCCGCTGCCGGGCACCGTGAACACGGTGTTCGCCCTGATGACCCACGTGCACGGGATGGCCTGCTACTGGGGCGGCTCGCTGATCGCGGGGGAGCGGAACCCGCGCGACCGCGCGTCGGAGTTCCGCTCCCGCGGCACCGTCGCCGAGGCCCGGGACCTCCTCGACGATCTGCGCACCCGCCTGCCCGGCTGGGTCGACATCGCGTGCACCGAGGGGGTCCGCGACCCGCACGCCGCGGGCACGAGCCGCAGCGACGCCGCGGACGTCACCGCGGAATGGGCTCTGCAGCACCTCTTCCACGAGATCGCCCAGCACTCGGGTCACATGGAGATCTGCCGCGATCTCGTCCTCGCCGACTGACGCATCCGGAGCCCCCGTCTGAAGAGGGGACGCCCTCCTGCCAAGCCTCCTCGTCCTGTTCTGCCAAGCTCTCCCGCCCTGTCCTGTCCCGCTTCTGCGACTGCCCTCTCACCCTTGTTCCCACAATGTACGATCTGGTACGTTAATTGCATGAGAACGTCGGTGGCGACGGTCTGCCTGTCCGGTGGCCTGGTGGAGAAGCTCCATGCCTGCGCATCCGCGGGCTTCGACGGTGTGGAGATCATGGACGCCGATCTCGTGGCCGCATATGAGTCTCCCGAGGAGATCCGCACCCTCTGCGAGCGCCTGGGCCTGAGCATCGACATGTATCAGCCGTTCCGTGACGTGGAGGGCGTCGACGAGGACACGTTCGCCGACAACCTGCGGCGTGCCGAAGCCAAGTTCGATGTCATGGAGCGCCTCGGCACCGATCTCATCCTCCTGTGCAGCAACGCCGGCACCGCCACGATCGACGACGATGATCTGGCCGCCGACCAGCTCGGCCGGCTCGCCGACCTCGCGGCGCAGCGCGGGATCCGCATCGCCTACGAGGCGCTGGCGTGGGGACGGTTCGTCGATGACTACCGGCATGCATGGCGCATCGTGCAGCGAGCCGACCGCCCCAACCTCGGCGTCTGCCTCGACAGCTTCCACATCCTCAGCCGCGGACACGACCCCGCGGCGATCGAGGAGATCCCCGGCGAGAAGATCTTCTTCCTGCAGCTGGCCGACGCCCCCGCGCTCGACATGGACGTCCTGCAGTGGAGCCGCCACCATCGCCTGTTCCCCGGCGAGGGCGACTTCGACCTCACCGGGTTCCTGGGCCACGTGCTGCGGGCCGGATATGCGGGCCCGCTCTCGCTGGAGGTCTTCAACGACACCTTCCGCCAGACCGCGGTGTTCCGCACCGCAGCCCATGCGCGCCGATCCCTGACCTGGCTCGCGGACCGCACGGCACTCGCGGAGCGCCGCGACGCCGGCCGCCTCCTGGACGCGCAGCACGCGCACGGCGTCGACTTCGTCGAGATCTCCGGCGACGATCTGCACGACCTCGACCAGCTGCTCGATCAGCTCGGGTTCGCATTCCGCGGTCGTCACCGCTCGAAGCCGGTGCGACTGTGGACCGCCGGCGGTGCGCGCATCATCCTGAATGAGCAGCTGCGCCTGGAGTCCCCGCGGCTCACCGGGTTCGGCCTCACGGTCGACGATGCGGCGCAGGCCTCACGGCGCGCGGGATCGCTCGGTGCGGACCCCGTCTATCGCCGCACGTATCGCGATGAGGTCGAACTGCGCGCCGTCGCATCCCCCGATGGCACCGAGGTGTACTGGAACGACGACGATCCGGAGACGGGGTGGGTCTCCGAGTTCGAGGGCGGGACCGCCGTCGCCGCCTTCACCGGCGACATCGACCACATCAACCTGAGCTGGGCGTGGCAGGACTTCGATGAGGCCGTGCTCTTCATGCGCAGCGTCGTCGCCCTGGACGCCGAACCCGTCGCCGAGGTGCCGGGTCCGCGCGGGCTGGTGCGCAGCCAGGTGATGCGCTCACCGGATCGCGTCGTGCGACTGCCGATGAACCTCGCGCCGCCGACCGCGCCCGTTCCCCACAGGCACATCGCCGTGCGCGTCGAGGATGCTGTGGCAGTGGCGCGCGCGGCGCACGCGAAGGGCCTCGGATTCCTTCCCGTGCCGCACAACTACTACGACGACCTGCAGGCGCGGTTCGCGCTCGATGCCGATCTGTTCGAGACGCTGCAGAGCCTCGACCTGCTCTACGACCGCGATGCGGGCGGGGAGTTCATCCACTTCTACACGCCGACCCACGGCGGGGTGTTCCTCGAGATCGTCGAGCGGCGCGGCGGGTACGACGGCTACGGCGCCCCTAACGCTCCGGTGCGGCTGTCGGCTCAGCGACAGGTCAGCACATGGACGGACGCGCACGGATCCGGCACACCTGCAGAGCGCACATGAGCCGGCCGTCTCATAATCGGGGCCGAGCTTGATCTCCGAATGTACTATCCGGTACGTTCGTCCCCACTCACTTCACAGGACCGACAAGGACGTCGCATGACAGACTCCCCGGCGCATCGCACGAAGCCGTTCTGGCAACCGCTCGTGCGCGTGCTCACCGCCATCGAGGTCGCGATCGGCGTCCTCTGCATCCTCGCGATCCTGGTGCTCGTCTTCTTCCAGGCCGTGCAGCGCTACCTGCCGATCGAACAGGTGGCCTGGACGGGTGAGGTGTCGCGCTTCGCGCTGGTCTGGCTCACCTTCTCCGCCGCTGGCATCCTCATCACGACACGGGGACACATCGCCCTGGAGATCGTCGATGCGGCCCGCAGCCGGCTGTTCGTGCGCATCGTGCAGTCCGGCGCGATGCTCATCGTGGCCGCGGTCGCGATCATGCTCGTCGTCGAGGCCCTCGCACTGATCGACTCGCAGGGCATCCTGAAGTCCGCCGTCCTGCGGATCCCCATGTCGTGGGTCTACATCCCCGTCCTGATCGGCGTCGTCTCGACTGCGATCCGGTCGCTCATCCAGGCCGTGCAGATCGCGGTGACCGGACCGGTCTTCTCCGAGTTCGACGACGACGCGGAGGTCGCCCCATGATGCTCGTGCTGCTCGTCGTCGCGATCGCGGTGCTGCTCGTCCTCCGCGTCCCCGTCGCCTTCGCCTTCCTCGGCCCGTCGATCGTCTACATGTGGGCGAACGGCAATTCGACCGGCAACGCGCTGCGTGAGGTGTTCAACGCGGCGGACAGCTTCCCGCTGCTCGCTGTGCCGCTCTTCGTCCTGCTCGGCTCACTCGCCAACCGTGCGGGCATCGCCGACAGTCTCTTCCGCTTCGCCCTCGCCGTCCTGGCGCGTGTGCGCGGGTCGCTCGGCTACGTCTCGATCGGGACGAGCGTCGGCTTCAGCTGGATGAGCGGCTCGGCCGTCGCAGACGCCGCCGCGCTCGGCAAGGTGCAGATCCCCGCGATGATCCGCGAGGGATACGGACGGCGCTTCGCGACGGGAGTGTCGGCATCCTCGTCGCTCATCGCACCCGTCATGCCGCCGTCGATCCCCGCCGTCATCTATTCGGGTCTCGCCGCCGTGTCGACGGGCGCGCTGTTCGCCGCCTCGGTCATCCCGGCGATCGCGATGGCCATCGGGCTGTGCATCGTCGTGGCGGTGCTCGTCTCGCGCAACCCGAGGATCCAGAAGGGCGAGTTCGACAAGGCGGAGGTGCTCGCCTCGATCAGAGGCGTCATCCTGCCGATGTTCACACCGGTCATCATCCTCGGCGGCATCCTCGGTGGTCTCTTCACGCCGACGGAGGCCGCAGCCGTCGCCGTCGCCTACATCATCCTCGTGGGCGTGATGCGCCGCTCGCTGACGTGGAGGGGGTTCCTCGAGGCGGTCAAGGAATCGGCCGTCACCACCGCGTCGATCATGATCATCGTCGCGTCGGCGTCGCTGCTGGGCTACATCCTCGCGCGTGAGCGCGTGCCGCAGATCATGACCGAGGCGATGTTCTCGATCAGCGACAGTCCCACGGTCTTCCTGTTCCTCGTCGTCCTCCTGTGCCTCGTGCTCGGCACCGTGATCGACGCGACTGCGCTCCTCGTGCTGATCGTGCCGATCCTCGTGCCGATCGCGAACACGTACGGCGTCGATCCCATCACTCTCGGCGTGATCACGATCATCGCGCTCATGATCGGCCTGCTGACACCGCCCGTGGGCACTGTGCTGTTCGTGACCGCCTCGGTCTCCCGCTCGCGCATCGGCGACGTCTTCCGCGGGACGCTTCCGTTCACCATCCCGTTCCTCATCGTCGTCGCGCTCGCGATCGCCTTCCCGGAGATGATCACGTGGATGCCGGAGGTGTTCGGCCTGTGACCGCAGCACCGTCTCTGAGAGCATCGCGTCGCGCCGTGCTCGTGGGCCTCATCGGCCAGGGCGTGACACCGTCACTCACTCCGCCCATGCACGAGCTGGAGGGCGCGCGGCACGGCATGCACTACGTCTACCGCACGATCGAGACCGGGCGGTGCTCCCCGGAGAACCTCGCGCAGCTGCTGTGGGCGGCGCGCACGATGGGGTTCGACGGGCTCAACGTCACGCATCCGCTCAAGCAGGCGATCGTTCCGCTTCTCGACGAACTCGACACCAGTGCGTGCCGCGTCGGGGCCTGCAACACCGTGGTCTTCGACGGCGAGCGCGCGATCGGCCACAACACGGACGTCACCGGATTCGGCTCTGCATTCGACGTGTCCTTCGGAGACTCCCCTCGCGAGCGCGTCGTGATCGTCGGCGCGGGGGGTGCGGGATCTGCCGTGGCGAATGCGCTGGCCGAACGAGACATCGCTGAACTCGTGCTGGTCGACGTCGCCCGCGACCGTGCCCAGGAGTTGGCGGAGCAGGTCGCAGCGCTCACGCGGGGGTCCGTGCGAGGGGCATCGACTGATGCGCTGCCGGAGCTGCTCGCAGAGGCCGACGGCGTCGTGAACGCCACGCCGTTCGGCATGGCGGCACACCCTGGAATGGCCTTCGACCCTGTGCTTCTGCCCGAGGGCGCGTGGGTCGGCGACATCGTCTACCGCCCCACCGACACCGCTCTGCTCATGGCAGCGCGGGCACGGGGTCTGAAGACGATGTCCGGTCTCGGCATGGCGATGGGCCAGGCGGCCGACGCCTTCGAGATCTTCACCGGCGAACCCGCGGATCGGGACGCCATGACGCAGGACCTGAAGGAACTGGTCGTCGCTGAAGCGGCGTCGACCCCCGGCATGACCGGAAACCGAGGAGAGGAACACCCGTGATGAATGCACGAACCAGGCGAGCAGCGTGGGTCGCTATGGTCGCCGCACCGGCGCTGGTGCTGACCGGCTGCGGCGGCGGCGAGGCAGAGGGCGACGGCGGCCAAGGCGGCGATGTCGAGCTCACCTTCGCGACCAGCTACAACGAGGACCAGCCCCAGCACACCTGTGGGGCGACCGTCATCAAGGAGCAGATTGAGAGCGCTGACGTGGGGATCTCGGTCGAGATCTACCCCTCGAGCCAGCTCGGCGGCGACGCGGAGCGCATCGCGGCCGTGGCATCCGGCGACATCGACCTGGACATCCAGGGCGCCTCTGCGCTGGGCGCCGTGTACGAGCCCGTCTCAGTGCTCGACGCGGCCTACGCGTTCGACGATGCCGACCACCTCGCAGCCTTCGCCGCGAGCGACGAGGGCCAGCAGGTCTTCACCGACTTCGCAGACGAGACCGGTGTGAACACGCTCGGCGTGTGGTCGGCCGGCGCCCGGCACTTCACCGCGAACAAGCCGATCCTCTCCCCGGAGGATCTCGAGGGTCAGCGCATCCGCTTCCCCGGATCGCCGCAGTACCTCCTCAATGCCCAGGCGCTCGGTGCGAGCGCGACCGAAGTGGCGTACGAGGAGCTCTACCTCGCCCTGCAGCAGGGCACGGTCGACGGCCAGGAGAACCCGATCACCAACATCGCCTCGCAGAACATGCAGGAGGTGCAGAGCGATCTCAGCCTGACGGAGCACCAGCTGAACACGAACCTCGTGCTCATCGGGGAGGTCTGGGAGGAGTTCGACGCCGATCAGCAGCAGGTCGTCACCGATGCGGTCGCCATGGCGGTCGACGAGGTCACGGCCTGCGTCGACGAAGAGGACGCTGCCACGATCGAGGAGTGGGAGGCCGGCGACGAGTGGACCGTGCACCGCGACGTCGACGTGGACGCGTTCCGTGAGCAGGCTGTCAGCTGGTTCGAGGAGAACCTGGACGACGAGACGCTCTCCGTCTTCGAATCGATCCGCGCCACGGCCTCTTGAGGTCGGCGTCGTCCGCGCGCACCGTCCCGACCTTCACGGGCGACCTCGCGGCGGACGACCTCGGCCAGACGCTGCTGCACGAGCACCTGTTCGTGCAGCAGCCCGAGGTCGACCGCGCCCTGCCGGATGACGGGTGGGAGGAGGACCGAGGAGTGCGCGACGCAATCGCCCACCTCGACCTCCTCCACGACAGGGGGGTGAGCACGGTCGTCGATCTGACGGTGCCCGGGCTGGGGCGCGATGCGGCTCTGGTGGCACGAGTCGCCTCGCGCACGCGCATGCGGGTCGTCGCGGCGACCGGCTGGTACACGCATGACGTGCTGCCGACCTTCTTCCGCCTCAACGGTCCGGGTCGGCTGGTCGACGGCCCGGACCGGCTCGCCGAACTGTTCGTCGGAGACGTCACGCAGGGGATCCAGGGCACCGGCGTGCGCGCGGGGGCGCTCAAGGTCGTCTCCGACGTCGACGGCATGACCGACGACGTGCACCGCGTGTTCGCGGCCGCCGCCCTCGCGCACCGGGAGACCGGAGTGCCCGTATTCACGCACTCGCATGCGCCTTCGCGCGGGGGCCTCGAGCAGCAGGACGTGCTCGAACGGGCTGGTGTCGGGCTCGACCGCGTGGTCATCGGACACGCCGGTGACTCCGATGACCTCGACTACCTGCAGGAGCTCGCCGCCCGGGGATCCTTCCTGGGCTTCGACCGCTTCGGCATGGAGCACATGGCGACGGACGCGCAGAGGATCGAGATGCTGCTCGCGCTCCTGGAGAGGGGCCTCGCCCCGCAGATCGTCCTGTCGCACGACGCCGCGATCTACAGCCGCGTCACTCCACCCTCGTGGCGACGCGAGCACACGCCGCACTGGACCATGCACCATCTGCACGATCGGATCCTCCCCCTGCTGCGGCAGAAGGGGGTCGGTGACGGTGAGATCCGTACGATGTTGAGAGACAACCCCCGCCGCGTACTGGTGGGACCAGGGAACGAGGGCCAGCGATGACCACGAACGACTCCGAGGACGTGCCGGCGCGTCAGCGGGATGCCGAGCGCACGAAGCGCGAGCTGCTCGAGGTGGCGACCACGGTGTTCGCCGAGGTCGGCTTCGCGGGTGCGCGCGTGGACGAGATCGCTGCCCGCACCAGCACGACGAAGCGGATGATCTACTACTACTTCGGCGGCAAGGAGCAGTTGTACACCGCAGTGCTCGAGAAGGCCTACCGCGGGATCCGCACGGCCGAGCGTGAGATCGATGTGGCCGAACTGGGCCCCGCTGACGCGCTGCGGGCACTGGCCGAGGCGACGTACGACCACCACGTGCAGCACAGCGACTTCATCCGGCTCGTGATGATCGAGAACATCCACCACGCGCAGTTCCTCAAGAGGATCGACACCCTGGGCGAACTCGGTCAGCCCGCCGTCGACGTGCTCGAGCAGATCATCGCCCGCGGGCGCGCCGAGGGCGTCTTCCGCGACGACATCGAACCGTTCGACCTGCACATGCTCATCAGCTCATACTGCGTGTTCCAGGTGGCGAACCAGCACACCTTCGGCCATCTCTTCCAGCGCCGGCTGCTCGAGGAGCCGATGGCGAGCCGGGCCCGCGCGATGATCGGCGACATCGTGGTGCGCTGGGCCGCGGCTTAGCCGGGTCGCGGTTCAGCCGGGCTGTGGCCCCGGCCAGGCTGTGGCTCAGCCGGGCTGTGGCCCAGCCGGTTCGCGCCCCGGCCGGCAGGCCTCACTCCACGAGCTTGCCGTCCTGGGATACGTCCCGCATGAGGGCCGCGATCTCTGCGGGGGCCTCGGCGAGGGGCTCCCGCTCCACACGGCCGGGACCGGCCCACACGAGGTTCACCCGCATCGCGGGGTCCTGGTCCGGGAAGTCCGCACGGTTGTGGCAGCCGCGGGTCTCGCGACGCTCCAGTGCGCACTCGAGCGTCGCCCGTGCCGCGAGCAGCGACGACTTCAGGTCGAACGCGTGCGCGAGGTCCTGATAGCCGGCTTGGTCGGGGTGCACCCCGATGTCCGCGCTGCGGGCCTCGATCGCGGTGAGCTCGTCGAGCCCCCTCCGCAGGCCCGCCTCATCGCGGACGACCCCGCAGTGCTCGGTCATCGTGTCGCGCACCGCCCGCTGGAGGGCGCGGATGTTCTCCGTGCCGTCGGCGGTGAGTAAGTCGGCGAGCTCCGCGCGGGCGGCGGCCACCGCCTCGGGCGACCTGGTCTGCACGACGATGCCGCGATGGTGGCGGGCGGCGGCCTCGCCGGTGATCCGGCCGAACACCAGCAGCTCGATGAGCGAGTTGCCGCCCAGGCGGTTCGCCCCGTGCAGGCCGGACGCCGCCTCGCCGATCGCGAAGAGGCCGGGCACGTCGGTGCTGTGGTCCTCGGGACGCACCCACACGCCGCCCATCGAGTAGTGGGCAGTGGGCGCGATCTCGATCGGCTCCCGCGTGATGTCGAGCATCTGCAGCTCCATGAGCGTCTGGTAGACGCGGGGCAGGCGCTCCATGATCTGCTGCCGCGGCAGGTGCGACACGTCCAGCCATACACCGCCGTTCGCCGTGCCCCGGCCCTCCTTGATCTCCGTGTACGAGGCGAGCGCGACGCGGTCGCGAGTCGACAGCTCCATGCGCTCCGGGTCGTACGTGGACATGAAGCGCTCGCCCAGGGAGTTGCGGAGGATGCCGCCCTCACCGCGCGCGGCCTCCGAGACGAGGGTGCCGGCGTCGGCCTCCGGTTCGAGGATGCCGGACGGGTGGAACTGGACGAGCTCCGCATCGCGGATCCGACCGCCGGCCCCATGTGCGAGCCGGAACGAGTCGCCCGTGTTCTCGTTGCGACGCGATGAGGTGCGGCGCCAGATCCGGTTGTGGCCGCCGCACGCCAGGATCACGGCGTCGGCGTAGATCAGATAGCGCTCACCCGTGTGCTCGTGGAAGCCGTAGGCGCCGAAGACCGCACCCTCGTCGTTCGTGAGCACCCTGGTGATGTAGACGTGCTCGAGGATCGGCACGCCCGTCTGCTCCGCGCGGCGCACGAGTGTCTTCTGGATCTCCAGGCCGGTGTAGTCGCCGGAGAAGGCGGTGCGCCGCCAGGTGTGGGCGCCGAAGAAGCGCTGGGAGATCCGGCCGTCCTCCTCGCGGGCGAACTGCATGCCGAAACGGTCCAGGTCCTCGATCCCGCGGGCTGCGCCCTGTGTGACGATCTCGACGGTGCGCGGGTCGGCCAGCCCATAGCTTTCCTGGAGCGTGTCCGCGGCGTGCTGCTGCCAGGAGTCCTGCGCATCGAGTGTGCCCAGCGCTGCGTTGATGCCGCCTGCCGCGAGCGTGGTGTGGGCGTCGTCGCGGGGCCGCTTCCCGACTGCGAGGACGTCGACTCCCTGCTCGCGCAGCTCGATCGCCGCCCGCAGTCCGGATCCTCCCGTCCCCACGACGAGGACGGAGGTGGAGATCTGGCGTTCGCGGGGCTGGGTGTGCGTGGTCGTCTCCGTCATGGGGAGCCTCCCTGAGAGGGTCGTCGGCGGAGCCGCCGGATGGTGTGCGGCTCGCTGGACTCGACGGTACGGGCGCACGTCGCATCGAGGCAAGGGTCGCCTAAGTCGCTGAGTCGATCTGTCTCACTGTCTGGATGTGAGATGAGACAGGGTGGTGTGACCTGCAGGGATGATGACTACGGACTGTAGTGGCTGTGGGGTGTGGACGGGGCGTCGCGAGGTGGCGGGCAGGGCGTCGCGAGGTGGCGGGCGCTCCGTCACCAGGTGGCTGCGGTGAAATCGTGCAGATCCGCTTCGATCTTCGTGGCCTTCGGTGCGGCGGCACTCGTCGCCGCCGTGCTGCAGATCGTGGTGCTGCGTCGGGCGGCTTCGACGCAGGCAGTTCCCGCTGCTCCTGACGCAGCGGTCCGATCGCGCGGGGAGGTGCGCGAAGAGGTGCGCAGCTGATTGCGCAGAGGGACGCGGATGGCACAGACTCTGTGGGTTCGGTCTCATGGTGCGGCCTCGAGTCCGCAGCACACTCGAAGGAGAGCTATGCATACGTCGTCGCGCGGCTGGATCGTGGTCCTCTGCTGGCTCACGGTCATGTTCGAGGGCTTCGACATCGTCGCACTCGGCGCCACCATCCCCATCCTCACGAATCCTGAGATCGGACACATGGGGGTCACCGCCGCGGATATGACGTTCGTGTCGACGATCTCGCTGGTGGGCGTGGCGATCGGTGCAGTCTGCATCGGCCCGATCGCCGACCGCCGCGGACGCAGGCTGCCGCTCATGGGCTGCGTGGCCCTGTTCTCCCTCTTCACGCTCCTCTTCCCGCTCATGCCGAACGTCGCACTCATGGGCGCAGCCCGGCTGGTCGCCGGATTCGGACTGGGCGCGTGCATGCCGATCGCCGTGACGATGATGCAGGAGTCCGCGCCCCAGGGTCGGAAGGCGAACGCGTCGACCGTGACGATGACCGGCTATCACGCGGGCGCCGTGCTGGCGTCGCTCGCCGCCCTCGTCTTCCACGAGCACTGGCACTGGCTCTTCTACCTGGGCGGCGGCCTGGGCCTGCTCGCGCTCATCCCGATGTGGCTGAAGCTCCCCGAGACCGCACCGCCGGCGATCGTCGGAGCGGCGGCGACTGCGAACGCGAGCCCCGCGGCGTCCGGTCCGAAGCTGGGCGTCCGCGACCTCTTCCGGGACGGTCGGTCACGCATCACCGTGGGCCTGTGGGTCGCGACCTTCATGGGCCTCATGCTGGTGTACGGCCTCAACACCTGGCTGCCGAAGATCATGGAACTCGCCGGATACAACGTGTCCAGCTCGCTCGTCATGCTGTTCGTGCTCAATGCGGGCGGGATCATCGGGCTGCTGGTGGGCGGCCGTGTGGCGGACGCCCGCGGGATCAAGGGGACGATCCTCGTGTGGTTCGGCGTCTCCGCGATCCTGCTGGCAGCGCTCAGCATCCGGATCGCGGATCAGTTCGTGCTCAACGCGGTCATCCTCGTCACAGGCCTCTTCGTGTTCTCCTCGCAGGTGCTCGTGTACGCGTTCGTCGGCTACCTGTACCCGAAGACGCTGGTCGCCACGGGGATGGGCTTCACCTCCGGGGTCGGCCGGCTGGGTGCGATCCTCGGACCCCTGGCCACGGGTGTGCTCGTCACACTGAGCCTCGCCTACCCGGGCGGCTTCTACATGTTCGCGATCGCTGCGGTCATCGGGTTCCTCGCCGTGCTGGCGATCCCCAAGCCGCGGGCATCGACGTCGAAGGAGCTCCACGCCCTCGAGCAGACGGAGGCGTGACGTGGAGCGCGAGGATGGTGGAACCAGAGTGCTTGACTGGGGAACGCTTGACGGAGGAACGAGGAAGGATCCGACCATGACACTCATGGACACAGCAGTATGGGACGGACGCATCAGCTCGAACGGCTGGGTGGCAGGATCCGCCGGCGCACAGGACGTCATGGAGCCGGCCACGGGGCAGGCGCTCGCGACTGTGGGGCTCGCGACGGGCGAGGACGTGCTGCGGGCAGCGACCTCGGCGGCCCGTGCCCAGAAGGAGTGGGCGGCGCGGACACCGGAGGAGCGCACGGCCGTGCTGCGCCGCGCCGGTCAGCTGTTCGAGGACCATGCGGAGGAGATCCAGCAGTGGATCATCCGTGAGGCCGGCTCGATTCCCCCGAAGGCGGGTCTGGAGACCCACATCGCGGCGAACGAGTGCTTCGACGCGGCCGCTCTGCCCCACCACCCGTTGGGCGACGTGCTCGCGACGAACGAGGACCGCTGGTCGCTCGCCCGCCAGCGCCCCGTGGGCGTCGTCTCCGTCATCGCACCGTTCAACTTCCCGCTGATCCTGTCGATCCGGGCAGTGGCGCCCGCGCTCGCCCTGGGCAATGCCGTGCTGCTCAAGCCGGACCCGCGCACCGCGGTCTGCGGAGGCGTCGCGCTGGCCCGCGTCTTCGAGGAGGCCGGCCTTCCCGAGGGCCTCCTCCACCTGCTGCCGGGCGGAGCGGACGTCGGCGAGGCGGTCGTCGCCGCGCCAGAGGTCTCCACCGTCGCGTTCACGGGCTCCACCGGTGCCGGACGCGCGATCGGCGAGACGTGCGGTCGGATGCTCAAGCGCGCTCACCTGGAGCTGGGCGGCAACAACGCGCTGCTCGTGCTGCCCGGTGCGGACGTGGACGCGGCAGTGTCCGCGGCCGCCTTCGGATCCTTCATGCACGCGGGGCAGATCTGCATGACGACGGGGCGCCACCTCGTCCACTCGTCGCTCTACGACGAGTACGTGGCGAAGCTCGCGGCCAAGGCCGACGGACTGCCGATGGGCGACCCGCACACGGAGCAGGTAGCCGTCGGACCGATCATCGACGACACGCAGGCGCAGCGCATCGAGGACATCATCACGGCAGCGGCGGACGCCGGTGCCACGGTCGCGGCCGGCGGCACCCGGGACGCCCGGTTCATCCGTCCCACCGTGCTCACCGGACTCGACCGCGACAACCGGGCGTGGGCGGACGAGATCTTCGGACCGGTCGCCCCCGTCATGTCCTACGACACGATCGACGAGGCCGTCGAGCTCGCGAATGCGAACGAGTACGGACTGTCTATCGGCGTGCTCGGCGATGTGGGCACCGCGATGGACATCGCCGACCGCCTGGAGTCCGGCAAGATCCACATCAACGAGCAGACGGTCTCCGATGAGTCGCAGGCGCCCTTCGGCGGTGTGAAGTCGTCCGGCAACGGATCCCGCGTGGGCGGGGCGAAGGCGAACATCGACGCGTTCACGGAGACCCAGTGGGTCACGATGCGCTCGACGATCGCCCCGTACCCCTTCTGAGACCGCCGAGGTCCCGGTCTTCGAGACTCGGTCGCTCCGGCCGGTGCCGGGCTGGGCTTCCGACGCGCCCGAGGTCCCGGTCACCGGAATGGTCCGGTGACCGGGACCTCGGGCGCGGTCAGTATTCGACCGCGGCAGTCAGTCCTCGGCCTCCGCGGTCAGTCTTCGGCCTCGGCGGCCTGTGCTCTCCGCAGCGCCAGCCGGATCGCGCGGGCACCGGCGGCCAGGGCCTCGTGGATGCGCTGGTCTGGCGGGGCCGTCTCCGTGTCGACGACGGCGCCCAGCGCGGCGACGACCTCGCCCGTGGGTCCGGCGATGGGGACGGCGCAGCTGGTGGAGCTTGCGACCATGTGGCCCGGCAGCCGTGCGAAGCCCGTGCGGCGGGCCTCGTCGAGCACTCCGCGCAGCACGACGGGATCGGTGATCGTCGAGGACGTCATGCGGGCGAGGTCGCGGCGCAGGTAGGACTCGCGCACGTGCTCCGGCTGCTGGGCCAGCAGGATGAGGCCCGCGGCGGACGCGTGCGTGGGCAGGCGGCCGCCCACGTGCGCGATGTTCGGGCCCGCCTGGGGCGCGGACACCCGCTCGAGGAACAGCACGTCGGACTCCCGCATGATCGCGAGCTGCACGTGCTGTCCGATCTGCGCGTTCACCGCGAGCATGTGCGGGCGCGCGATGCGTCCCATCGACATCGTGTCCGATGCGCGGTTGGCGAGCTCCCACATCCCCACTCCCACGCGGATCCGGCCGTCGGGATCGCGGTGGAGGAGGTCGTGGCCGATCATGTCGTCGACGAGCCGGTAGGCGGTCGACGTCGGCAGATCGGCGCGGGCGGCGAGTGAGGAGAGCGTGAGATCCGGGTGCTGCGGGTCGAACGCGGACAGCACGCGCACGATGCGGTCCAGCACGGAATCACCGCTGGGGGAGTTCGCCATGCCTCCACACTACGGCGAGGCGCGCCGCGATTCTTGTTCAATGGGAAGAGGTGCGACGAGTGCGGAGTGAACTGGAACACTGTGAGGAGCTGTGGGCCGGGAGCCCCGACCGTCTCACGCGGAGCTCCACGGCTACTCGACACGACCCGCTCTCGACCCGACTGGCCCCTCGATACGAAGGCCCCTCGACACGACCCCACCCCTCAGGAGGAGCATTGGCGCCCCCACCGGAAGAGCTCCGCACCACCGTCGCCATCGTGGGCGCGGGACCGGCCGGTCTCGCGCTCGCCCACCTGCTGCACACGGTCGGCATCGACAGCATCGTGGTCGACAACCGCGACCGGGAGACGATCGCCACGACGCACCGCGCGGGCATCCTCGAGCAGGGATCCGTGGAGCTCCTCGCTGACACCGGGGCCGTTACCCGTGTGCACACGCACGGCCATGAGCACGAGGGCACCGTCTTCCGCGTGGACGGGGTGGACCACCGGATCGACTTCCAGGGGCTCGTGGGCGCCTCCGTCTGGCTGTACCCGCAGAACGAGGTGTTCGTCGATCTGGCGCAGACGCGCGATGCCGCGGGCGGCACCGTGTTCTACGGCGTCAGCGACACGAGCCCGGCCGCCTTCGACACGGATCGCCCGCACGTCGACTTCACGGATGCGGACGGCACGCCGCGGCGGATCGTCTGCGACTGGCTCGTGGGCGCGGACGGATCCCGCAGCGTCTGCCGGAACGCGATCCCGGAGGCCGAGCGACAGCGCTTCTCCCTCGAGTACCCCTTCGCCTGGTTCGGGATCCTCTGCGAAGCCCCGCCCAGTGCGCCGGAGCTCATCTACTCCCGCTCCGAGCGCGGCTTCGCGCTCATCTCGCAGCGCAGCGACACCGTCCAGCGGATGTACTTCCAGTGCAGCCCGGATGAGGACGCCTCCGCCTGGTCGGACGACCGGATCTTCGCGGAGCTGCAGGCGCGGGTCGACGGCCCGGACGGCTTCGAGCTCACCACCGGTCCCGTCTTCGAGCGGACGGTCCTCCCGTTCCGGTCGTACGTGTCCGAACCGATGCGCTCCGGTCGCCTGCTGCTCGCGGGCGATGCCGCCCACACCGTGCCGCCGACGGGCGCGAAGGGCCTCAACCTGGCGCTCCAGGACGTCCGCGTGCTCTTCGAAGCGCTGCGCGACGCTGTGCTGTCCGGTGACGAATCCGGTGTCGACGGCTACTCCGACCGCGCGCTGCAGCGCGTGTGGAAAGCGCAGAACTTCTCCTACTGGGTGACGTCCCTCATGCACCGGGACCCGCAGGCCGGCGACTTCGAGACCCGTCGCCGGGCGGGCGAGCTGCGCGGCCTGCTGGAGTCCGATCACGGCAGGGCCTACCTCGCGGAGGCGTACACCGGCTGGCCGCGCGAGAGCAGGCTGACATGACGCAGCGAACGACAGAACCACAGACGCAGGGACTGACAGTCGAAGCGAACCACAGATCACGGACACACAGCGCCGACTCGGAGAGGAGTGCGACATGAGCGCGGAGACCACGCGACAGGATGCAGTCCAGGCCCAGGGCCAGCCGGAGACACAGGGCCCGGATGACGCCGCGGCGACGCAGCGCCAGATGACCGCGGAGATCGAGGGCATCCACGGGGAGTACACGGGGCAGAGGGACAGCGGCGGGCGGGAGGAGTCGCAGCCGCGACTCGACTTCCCGCCCTACCGGTCCTCGATCCTCCGCCACCCCACGAAGGACCTGTTCCACACGGATCCGGAGACGATCGAGACCTTCTCGCCCGCTTTCGGCCACCGGGACGTGGGCGAGCTCGAATCGGATCTCACGATCCAGGCGAACGGCGAGCCGATCGGCGAGCGCATCCGCGTGCGCGGTCGCGTGGTCGACGGCGACGGTCGCCCGGTCGCAGGTCAGCTGGTCGAGGTCTGGCAGGCGAACGCCGCCGGGCGGTACATCCACAAGCGCGATCAGCACCCGGCCCCCATCGACCCGAACTTCACGGGCGTGGGCCGCACGCTCACGGGGCCGGACGGCTCGTACGACTTCATCACGATCAAGCCGGCGCCGTACCCGTGGAAGAACCACCGCAACGCGTGGCGGCCCGCGCACATCCACTTCAGCCTGTTCGGCACGGACTTCACGCAGCGGAAGATCACGCAGATGTACTTCCCGTCCGACCCGCTGTTCGCGCTCGATCCGATCTACCAGTCGATCACGGATCAGAAGGCCCGCGATCGGCTGGTCGCGCAGTATGACCACGATGTGTCGGAGCACGAGTTCCTGCTGGGCTACCGGTGGGACATCGTCGTGAGCGGCAGCGCACGCACCTGGACGGAGGACGAGGGCGATGAGTGACATGACGAGCAGCACCGCAGCGGGCACCGCGGACCGGGCCGCGGCCTCGGGCCGGTACACCGGGGCCGACCTCACCACCGGAGACCTCGTCCCCACGCCGGCGCAGACGATCGGGCCGTTCTACGGGTTCGCCCTGGAGTACGAGCACGGGAACGAACTGGTGCCCGTGGGCAGTGCGCGAGCGGTGCGCCTGCACGGCACGGTGACCGACGGTGCAGGCACCCCGGTCCCCGATGCGCTGCTGGAGATCTGGCAGGCCGATGAGTCCGGAGCGATCCCGGATGTCGAGGGATCGCTCCTGCGTGACGGCTTCACCTTCACCGGCTTCGGCCGCGAGGGCACGGACGGGTCGGGGAACTTCACCTTCTCGACGGTCGACCCGGGGCCCACCCAGCCCGGATCGGCCCCCTTCATCTCGCTGTGCGTCTTCGCGCGAGGCCTGCTCAACCGCCTCTTCACCCGCATCTACCTGCCGGAGGACGAGGCGGCGCTCGCGGCCGACCCGCTCCTGTCCCAGCTTCCCGCGGACCGCCGGAAGACGCTCATCGCGACCCGCGAGGAGGACGGGAGCCTCCGCTTCGACGTCCGCCTCCAGGGCGACGACGAGACCGTGTTCCTGAAGTTCCCGAGGAACGATGACTTCTGAGGCAGGCTTGAGGGTATGACCGCAAGCGATCGTCCTCAGCCCGCCGGGACCTCGGCGGCGTCCGCAGACGATGCCACGATGCTGCTGTTCGCACCGGGCACCGCACCGGACGCCGCAGCGGTGGGCGACCGCGCGCTGCTGGGCGCGCTCGTGGAGGCCGAGGCCGGCTGGGTCGGCGCGCAGGCGGACCTCGGACTCGTGTCGCAGGAGACCGCCGCCGAGGTCGTGGCCGCCCTGGGCGCGCCCGCGGACTACCCGGTGGCGGACATCGCTGCGGACGCGGCCTCGGGCGGGAACCCCGTCATCCCGTTCCTGGCCCACGCGCGGCAGAAGGTCGCCGGGCTGCCGGGCGCCGATGCGCTTCACAGAGGGCTCACCAGCCAGGACGTGATGGATACGGCGATGGTGCTCGTCCTCGGCCGGACGATCGCGGTGGTCAGCGCGCGGCTCGAAGCCGTGATCAGCGGGTTTTCGGCGCTGTCACGGTCGTACCGCAGCACGCCGTGCCTCGCCCACACCCTCACGCAGGCGGCGCTGCCCACGACCGCGGGGCTGCGGTTCGCGCACTGGACGCGCAGCGTCGCGGATGCTCGCGAGGAGCTGGCACGTGTGGTCCCGACCGTCCAGCTGGGCGGCGCCGCGGGCACGCGCGCCGCGCTCGGCGAGATCCGTGCCGAAAATGAAGCTGGACTCAGCGGGACTGACTTCGAGGCGGCATGGGCGGCCCGGCTGGGTCTTGCCGCGGCCGGGTACCCCTGGCACGTCGACCGGCTGCGGGTGCTCGGCTGGGCACAGGCGCTCGCGGGCGTGAGCCTCGCCGGGCAGCGGGTGGCCCGCGACGTGCTCACCGGCGCCCGGACGGAGGTCGGCGAACTGCGGGAGGCAGGCGGCGGGGGCTCGTCCGCGATGCCGCAGAAGTCGAACCCCACGGTGTCCGTCCTGCTGTCGCGGACCGGGCAGGAAGCACCGGGACTGCTCGCGACCGTCGCGCAGGCGGTGGGGCAGGCCGTGGATGAGCGCCCGGACGGGGCGTGGCACGCGGAGTGGACCGCGCTCGCCCGCCTGCAGCTCGGAGCGCTCACGAGCGCTCGCCTGCTCGGGGACCTCGCCGACCGGCTCGAGGTGGACGCCGGTGCGATGCGCCGGAACCTCGAGGCGGCCGGTCCCGGGGTCGTGTCCGAGCGACTCGTCCACGCCCTGGCGCCGGATGTGACGAAGACGCAGATCACAGAGGCCCTGGGCGCGGCGGCGGACGCGGGCGACGCGCGCGAACGGCTGGCGGCTGTGGTGCCCGCTGCCCGGCGGAGCGACCTCGGCGCACTGCTCGACCCGGCCGCGTACACGGGCGAGGCGACCGCTCTCGTGGATCGGATCCTCGCCACCCTCACCACCCTTGACCCCGACAGTTCCGCGGAAGACCCTTCGAAAGGATCGGACTCATGACGACTCTCACCGCCACGCACCTGCCGACGGGAGGTGCCGCTGACGCAGCCGCCGGCTCCCGCGTCCTCGTGGTCCTGCCGTCCCTGGGGACCGCCGTGCAGCCGCTGTGGCAGTACGCGACGGCGCAGCTGCCCAGCGACTGGACCGTGGTGGGCATCGACCTGCCCGGCCACGGACGATCAGCCCCCGTCGCGGCGCGCGCGGGCATCGCCCTGACGATGGAGGAGCTCGCGGAGCAGGTGCTGGAGTCCGTGCGGTCCGTCCTGCCGGACGTGGGGTCATTCGCTGTCGCAGGCGATTCCGTGGGCGGTGCGATCGCGCTGCAGCTGGCACTGTCGCATCCGGAGACCGTGGACGCGGCGGGCGTGTTCTGCTCCGGCGCGAAGATCGGGACGGCGGAAGCCTGGGAGGAGCGCGCCGCCTTCGTGGAGGAGGCGGGGACGCCCACGATGGTCGAGGGGTCCGCACAGCGCTGGTTCGCGCCGGGCTTCATCGAGGCGCAGCCCGTCGTGTCGACGGAGCTGCTGCATTCCCTGCAGGGGACCGACCGATTTTCGTACGCGGCGGTGTGCCGTGCGCTCGCGGCGTTCGACGTGCGGGATCGGCTGGGCGACGTGCGCGTCCCGATCCTGGCGGTCGCCGGTGAGCACGATCAGCCGACTCCGCCCGCGAGCCTGCAGGCGATCGCCGATGGCGTGCCGCACGGGCGGTTCGAGGTCGTCGCCGATGCCGCCCACCTCGTCCCGGCAGAGGCCCCCGAGGTCGCGGCCGAGCTGCTGCACGGGTTCCTCCTGGGAGCCGGGTCGGCGGTCCAGGGGAGCGGTGAGGGTTCCCCGGCGGGGGCCTCGGCGGGGGGAGCGGCCGCAACGGTCGGGCCGGTCGAGTCGGTCGCGACTCCCGGAGCCGGAGAGGCAGCTGGTACTGGCGAGGCGGCGGGGACAGCCGCGCCTGGTGTCACTGACGCCGGCCTGCCGGACCTGACGCGTTCCCAGGTGCACGAGGCCGGCACGGCGGTACGCCGCGAGGTCCTCTCCGACGAGCACGTCGACCGGGCGAACGCGTCGATCACGGAGTTCACGCAGGACTTCCAGGACTTCATCTCGCGGTACGCGTGGGGTGAGATCTGGACGCGGCCGGGCATCGACCGGCGGATGCGCTCTGCGGTGACGCTCACGGCGATGGTCGCGGGCGGCCACCAGGAGGAGCTCGCGATGCACGTGCGCGCAGCGGTCCGCAACGGGCTCACGCGCGACGAGATCAAGGAGATCCTCCTGCAGAGCGCGGTCTACTGCTCCGTTCCGAGCGCGAACACGGCCTTCAAGATCGCGGGTCAGGTGCTCGCGGACCTCGACGCGGAGAGGTGAAGCCGGACGAACCCCGCGAGTGAGTGCTAGGTGGTCCATCTGATCGATGAGTGGGACCACCTAGCACTCACTCGATTCTGAGCGGAGCCCCCGTGGAAGGTGGGGCTTCGGCTTGGTCGAGCCCGTCGTCAGCCTCAGTGCTGGGCGCTGAACTCCTCCTCCACGAGCGCCATGTTCGCCTGGGCGCCCGCCGTGACCCCGTCAGCCATCGCGCCGGCGACCATCATGCCGACGTTCGTGACGTTGCCGGCCGCGAAGACACCGGGGACGTTCGTCGCCTTCTGCATGTCGACGGGCACGAACTGACCCATCACGTTCTCCTCGACTGCCAGTCCGAGCGCATCGACGAGCACGGAGTCGATCCGCATGCGCGTTCCCACGAGGATCGAGTCGAGGGCGACCGGCGCCTCCAGTCCGGCGACGACGGCACCTGTGAGGCGCCGCTGCTCGTGGGCATCATCACCGCGGGAGCCAGCATCGCGGTACTCACCGCGGCGGGAGTCGTCGGCGCGGGAGCTGGCCTCGTCCGCGTCGGCCGCGTGATCGCTGAGGACCTCTCGCACCGCACCCTCGATGACCCGCACACCGCGCGATGCGAGGACAGCTCGGTCATCGGCGCTGGGGGCCGGCTGGTCGTGCAGCAGCACCGTGACGTCATCCGACCACTGCCGGATGAGCTTCGCCTGGTGCAGCCACATCGGACCGGTCGCCAGCACACCGATCCGGCCGCCGCGGACCTCGTACCCGTGGCAGTACGGGCAGTGGACGACGTCCTGCCCCCAATGGTCAGCCAGGCCGGGGATGTCCGGCAGCGTGTCGACGGCGCCGGAGGCGAGCACGATCCGGCGAGCGCGGACTGTCGAGGGGTCGCGGGACTCAGGGGCAGCGGCCTCGGCGGCGGGCGCCTCTTCTGCAGGGCGCAGTCCGGGTGAGGGGACCCGGGGGTCTGCGGCCACCGCCGCGATCGTGACTGCGAAGCCGTCTGCAGGGGAACCGCTCACATCGGTCACGGTCCCGTCGATGAGCTGGGCGCCGTAGGAGGCGGCCTCCGCGCGGCCCTTCTCCACGAGCTCCAGCGGATCGATGCCCTCATTGCCGAGCAGGTTGTGCGCGCCTGCGGCCGGTGCGTTCCGCGGCGACCCGGCGTCGACGACGAGGACGCTGCGCAGCGCCCTGCCCAGCGTGAGCGCGGCGCTGAGGCCTGCGACGCCGCCGCCGATCACGACGACGTCATAGGTGGGGACGTCATAGGTGGGAGTGTGCGGGGTCTGAGTCATGGTGCGCTCCTTCAGGTGGGGATGCATGCACTCTGGACCCGGGAGGGCTCGGGCGACGATAATCGTTGCTGAATCGGCAAGATGATGTGTCGGTATGTCCGCAAGACTGCCAGTGGGTCAGACGGCAGGCCGGCCAATGGGCAAGACGGCAAGTAGGGAAGCACGCAAGCCGCCTCGACGGCGAGGCGACGAGAGGGGACGCGTATGGATGCGGTCGACCGCGAGTCTGAGATCGCGACCGGGCGCGGCGCCGTGCGCGGGCCCGGGACAGTCCGAGAGCCTGCGCAGAGTGAGGTGGGGGAGGTCGTGGAGTCCGTGGGGCCTCGGCTGCGGGAGCGACGGACGGCCCGCGGGCTGTCACTCACCGCGCTGAGCGAGCGGACCGGGATCTCCGTGAGCACGCTGTCCAGGCTGGAGACGGGCGCGCGGATACCCGGTCTCGAGCACCTGGTCGCGCTCGCCCGCGCCCACCACGTGAGCCTCGATGCGCTCGTGGGGACGCGCTTCTCGTGGGATCCGCGGCTGCGGTACGACACGTACGAGGACTCGGGGCGGACTGTCATGCCCATCGCCCCGGCCGCAGGAGGGCTGTGGGTCGAGCACGCGATCATCAGGCCGCCGGCGTCGGGGATCGCGGAGCCTGCGGTCCACGTGCACGGGCACGAGGGGGAGGTCGGCGGTCATGGTGCTCACGGGGGTGGGCGCGGGGGTGGGCGCGGGCGAGCGCACGTCTTCGAGCCCGAGGCGCTCCAGACCCATCGCGGCTACGTGTGGCTGCTCGTGCTGGCGGGATCGCTGCGGCTTCTCGTGGGTGCCCACGACCTCGTGCTCGATCCCGGCGAGGCCGCGGAGTTCGACACCCGTGTGCCCCACTGGCTCGGGCCCGCGGTGGATCAGCCGGCCGAGGTCCTCAACGTCCATGGCCCGGAAGGTCAGCGCATCCGCGTGCGGGCGCGGCCCAAGCAGTGAGGGCGCGCCCAGGGGAGTGCACGGGGCGACCTGACCCAGACGGGGCGACGCGACCCAGATGGGGCGCCGCGACCCACCAACTTTGATCAGACCGCATAGGAAAGAAGCTGTGCGGCCTGATGAAAGCTGGTGGGTCGTCGGACCAGGGTGGTGGGTGCCTAGATCCGGCCGCACCGCCCGCTCGCTCAGGCCGCGGTGTCGGCCTGCTGCTCGTAGCCGTTCAGGAATTCGCCCAGGCGGTCCAGCGCCTCGTCGAGTACCTCCATGCTCGGCAGGGTCACCAGCCGGAAGTGGTCCGGCCTGTCCCAGTTGAACGCGGTGCCGTGGGACACGAGGATCTTCTGCTCCCGCAGCAGATCGAGCGCGAAGCGCTGATCGTCGACGATCCCGAACTTCTCCACATCGAGCTTCGCGAAGAGGTAGAGCGCGCCATCGGCCGGCTGGGCACTCACCCCGTCGATCTCGTTGAGCTTCCGCGCGGACAGCTCCATCTGCGCGCCCAGCCGGCCGGTGGGCAGGACGAGGTCCTCGATGGTCTGGTGCCCGCCCAGCGCGGCCTGGATCGCATGCTGTGCGGGGACGTTCGAGCACATCCGCATGTTCGCGAGCAGGCGGATCCCCTCGACGTAGCTGCTCGCCCGCTGGAGCGGTCCGGTGATCGCGAGCCAGCCCGACCGGTAGCCGGCGATCCGATAGGCCTTCGACAGGCCGGAGAACGTGAGGCACAGGACATCGTCGCCGGTGAGCGTCGCGAGGTTGATCATCTCCGCGTCGCCGTAGGTGATCTTCTCGTAGATCTCATCCGCGAACATGAGGAGGTCGTGCTCCCGGGCGAGCTCCACGAGGCCCTCGAGCGTCTCCTTCGAGTACACCGCGCCCGTGGGGTTGTTCGGGTTGATGACGACGATCCCGCGCGTGCGCGGAGTGATCTTCGCGGCGATGTCCTCGAGATCGGGCATCCAGCCCGCGTCCTCCGCGCACCGGTAGTGGACCGGGGTGCCGCCGGACAGCGCGACCGAGGCCGTCCACAGCGGGTAGTCCGGCATCGGCACAAGGATCTCATCTCCCGGATCGCACAGCGCCTGCATGGCGAGCGTGATGAGCTCGCTGACGCCGTTGCCCAGGTACACGTCATCCGCGTCGAGCGAGCGGATCCCCTTCGTCTCGTAGTACTGGACGACCGCGCGCCGCGCAGACAGGATGCCGCGCGAATCGCTGTACCCCTGCGCCTCCGGCAGGTGCTTGATCATGTCGACGAGGATGGCGTCCGGCGCCTCGAACCCGAACGGCGCAGGATTGCCGATGTTGAGCTTCAGGATGCGGTTTCCCGCCGCCTCCATGCGATCGGCCTCTTCGAGGACCGGTCCCCTGATGTCGTAGAGGACGTTGGCGAGTTTGGAGGACTGCGAGAACACGTTCATCCCTTCGAGGAGGATCACTGGTCGCCGAGGCCGTGCCCCGGTCTGAGGCCCACAGTACGACCGACGGACTCCGGTTGTCGCACTCCGTAAGGTATGAACTGCCCTCCATTGCGCTGATCCAGTGCCCTTCCATTGGTATGCGGGACGATTTCGCGGCAGCGGTGCAGGTCCGCGGCTAGTCTGGTGACGTGGAACCGCTCATGCTCTCCCTCGACCTTCTGGGGGTGCTCGCCTTCGCCGTGTCGGGCAACCTGCTCGCCGCCCGGAAGAACATCGACATCATGGGCAGCCTGGTGCTCGGCCTGTGCGCGGGACTGGGCGGCGGCATGATGCGGGACGTCATCCTGGGGCGCGTCCCGAATTCCCTCCAGGAGCCGATCTACCTCATCCCTCCCGTCGTCACCGCGCTCACCGTCTATCTGTTGGGCCAGCGTGCGCTCCACGCCCGCGTCCCCATCGTCGCCTTCGACGCCCTGGGCCTGGGCGTCTTCGCGACGACGGGCACCACCATCGCGATGGATGCGGGGCTGCCGTTCGCCTCTGCGATCCTCCTGGGCGTGCTCACCGCAGTGGGCGGCGGGATGATCCGCGACGTCCTCGCCAACGAGATCCCGGCGGTCTTCAACGGGTCCGATCTCTACATCATCCCCGCGATCGTCGGTGCCGGTCTCACGGCGCTGCTCTGGGGCATCGGATGGTTCGAGTCGTGGGTCGCGCTCGTCATCGCGGCGCTGGTCTTCCTAGTCCGGATGCTCGCGTGGCACCTCGAATGGCGGGTCCCGTCCCCCATGCGCGGCTGGTCGTACTCCGGTGCGCGCAGCGTTCTTCCCCGCCGCGGTCGACTGTTCGCCTTCCGGCGTCCCTCAGGACGCGACCGCGGCGTGTTCGCCCCGCGCCGCTCGCGGAAGACCGCTGAGCCGGACAAGCGCGACGGTGAGGACTGACGCGCGTGAAGCTGCTCAGACCATGAGGACTGACCGCGCATGCGGCCACCCAGTTCACGAGGGCTGACGCGCATGAGCACGCTCAGACGGTGACGAGGAGCAGGCCCGCCAGCCCGCCCACCAGCAGCGCGATGCGCGACGACCACCGTGTGCGCTGCACCATCTGACGCAGCCGGCGGCGGGCGGAGAATGCGGTGTCGAGGTCGACGCCCGGCGCGAACGCCCGCGAGTCCGCCTGCGTGTCCAGGACGGCGCGGCGCGGGGCGGACGGATCGAGGCGCACGGGCAGGACGCTTCGCTTCCGCACGCTCCCCGCGTCCACGGGATCGAGCGTCCAGTGGACGTCCGTCGAGAACATGCGCCCGGTCGACGTGCGGATCAGCAGTGTCGCGTCGAGACCCGCCCGCGGGCCGGGAGTGGGGTCCGAGGCCCTCATCACCTTGGCGATCGCCGGCGCTCCGGTGCGGCGGATGTGGGCTGCGGTCCGCCGATCGATCTCGAGGCGCGCCGCGGGCCGCATCCCCGCCAGCAGCAGCGCGCCGGCGGCCACCGCGAGGCCCCACGGCCACAGAGCCAGGGTGGCGGCGACGAGGGGAGAGGCCTGCGCCGCATCCGGCAGGCCCATGACGCCGAGGGTCAGGAGGCTCACGAGCTCGCCAGCCACCATCCCGACGCCCAGGCCCAGGCACCACCAGAGGGCCGTGCGACCGACGGGGGTCGCACGGCCCTCTGCGATCGGCACGATGGTGCCCTCGTGAGCCATAACCGAACGCTAGATCGTTCGAATGCCGTGAGGGTGTCCGGAAAGTGAACGCGCGCGAGCCTCCGGCTGGTGGTTTGCCGGGCTTCAGCCGGTCTGCCGGGCCTCAGCCCACACCCAGCGGGTCATCGCTAGACTTGGCCCAGTGACTTCGACCTCGGCTTCTCCTCACCTGCGTCCGCTCGGCACCTGGATGGCCGCCCGCGGCGCTCTCGCGATCGTCTTCGGGATCGTCACCGTGTTCTGGCCGCGTGAGCAGATCGGCTCACCCGCGAACCTCAACATCTCGGTGTCCACCGTCGACGCGATCCTGCTCGCCTACCTCGTCCTCAGCGGACTCCTCGTCCTGTTGCAGGGCCTCGCGACGCGCACGGACGCGCGCATGGCGCTGCTGGGACAGGCCGTCGTCGTGATCCCGGGCGTCGCGTTCCTGCTCCTCGCGGACGTGCCCGGTGAGCTGCGCGCCGCGATCGCGGTGTGGGCGGTCCTCCACGGGATCCTCGAGCTGTGGATCTGGCGGCAGAACCGGGACGAGCGCATGAGCTCCGACTTCCTCATCGCCGGCGGCATCCACGTCATCCTGGGCGTCATCCTGCTCGCGGGGACGGACATGAATGCGCTCAGCGTCATGGGCTTCGCCGGGGCCGCGGCGATGATCCACGGCGTGTTCTACATGGTGGGCGGCTACTCCCGCCGCTCCCGCACGCAGGGCGGCGCTGCGGATGAGGCTGAGGACGTGGAGGTCGACGAAGCATGACCCTTCCGACGACCTCACCCGGCACGCTCCAGTCCGCAGCCCCCGCCGGCGCCGCGCGCAGCGACGGACTCCTCATCGACCTCGCGGAGGCGGCCCGGACACTCGGAGACGACATCTTCTCCCGTCTGGTCGCCCTGTCGCGCAGCCCGCAGCTGCTGGTCGCGACCGACTACGACGGGACGATCGCGCCCCTGGTCGACCGTCCCACCCGCGCGTTCCCGCTGGACCTCAACGTCGCGACGATGCGCGCCCTGTCGACGATGCCGTCGACGCAGTCCGCGGTCATCTCCGGCCGCTCCCTGCGTGATCTCGCTGCGATGTCGCGGCTGCCCCGCGAAGTGCACCTCGTGGGTTCGCACGGCGGCGAGTTCGGCATCGATGAGTTCGACGACATCGCACCTCAGACGCAGGAGCGGCTCACCGCCCTGCGCTCGGCGCTGCTCGACCTGAGCCGCGAGCATCCGGACCTCCTCCTCGAGTTCAAGCCGCTGGGTGCCGCCGTGCACCTCCGCGGCCGTCCGCCCGCACAGCGCGAGGCGGTCACCGCGTGGGTCCAGGAGACCTGCGCGCGGGTGGGGATCGAACCGGTCCGGGGCCGCGATGTCTTCGACCTCACCGTCATCCCCGGTTCCAAGGGCGATGCGCTCGAGGCGCTGCGTGCGCGGCTCGGAGCGGACACGGTCCTCTACATCGGCGACGACGTCGCGGACGAGGCCGCGCTCGCGACGCTGCGCGACGGCGACCTCGGTCTGCGTGTGGGCGCGGACGGCGACACGCAGGCGCACTCCCGCATCGCCGATCCCGGCACCGTGGGGATCGCACTCGCCGCGCTCTACGAGCTGAGGCGGTCGTGGCTCTTCGGCCGCTCGTCCACCCCCATCGAGCGGCACAGCCTCCTGGGCAACGGCCATTCGACCGCGCTCGTCGACCCGAACGGACGCGTCTGCTGGATGCCGCACCCGCTGCCGCACTCCGCGAGCGTGTTCTCCGAGATCCTCGGCTCCTCCTCCGCCGGCTACTTCTCCGTCGGCCCCGCCGCACAGGCGGCAGACATGGAGAACCGTGCCGACGCCGCCCGCACGCGGCCGCTGACCCAGCGCTACCGGGACGACACCATGACGGTGGTGACCCGGTGGGCGGGCCTCGAGGTCTCCGACTACCTGGCACCCGTGCCCGATGACTCGCAGGACACCGTCCTGATCCGCGTGCTCACCGGCACCGCGCCCACGGAGATCCGCTTCGCCCCGCGCCTGGACTACGGCGCGGCACCCACCTCGCTCGAGGCGGAGCCGGGCATCGTCCGCGTCGACAACACCAGCGAGCCCATGGCTCTGCACGCGCCCGGCGTCGACTTCGAGATCGTCGAGGAGCGTGGGTCCCACACTGCAGTCGCACGCGTGGTCCCGGCTGATCTGCCCGGCGGCGAGCTGGTGCTGGCCTTCGCCTGCGGCGGAGCCTCCGACTTCCTCGACTCCGTGCTCGCCGGCGATGAGCGCCGCGTGCGCGCACTCGCAGAGGGCTTCTGGGAGAACTGGGCGCGCTCGCTCGCGCTGCCGGAGCAGATGCGCGAGGGCGTCGTCCGGTCCGCGCTCACGCTGCGCGCCCTCTGTCACGCACCCACCGGCGGCGTGCTCGCGGCCCCCACCACGTCTCTGCCGGAGGGGATCGGCGGCGTCCGCAACTGGGACTACCGCTACACCTGGCTGCGCGACGGCTCCATGACCGTGCGCGCGCTCCTCGATCTGGGATCGACCGCAGAGGCCGAGGGCTTCGTCCACTGGCTGCGGGGCATCCTCGCCGAGGCCCCGGGGCCGGAGTTCCTCCACCCCCTGTACGCGGTGGACGGGTCCGCACTCACGTCCGAGGCGGTGCTCGAGCACCTGCCGGGCTACGCCGGCTCCCGCCCCGTGCGCGTGGGCAACGCCGCCGAGCACCAGGTGCAGCTGGACGTCTTCGGCCCCGTCGCCGAGCTGCTGCGGGACATCGTCACCGCTCGTGGCGCGATCGACGATGCGGAGTGGGAGCTGCTCGTCGCGATGGGCACCGCCGTCGAGGCCCGCTGGCACGAGGAGGACCACGGCATCTGGGAGGCGCGCCGCCCGCCCAAGCACAACGTGTACACGAAGGTGATGTGCTGGGTGACCCTCGATCGCGCGATCGACGTGGCGGACAGGTTCGGGCTGACCCTGCCCGGCGCGTGGCGGGGCCTGCGCGAGCAGATCGCGGAGGAGGTCACCGACCGCGGCTGGAGCGAGACCGCCCAGTCCTACACCGTGGCCTACGACGACGACGACCTCGACGCCGCCAGCCTGTTCGTCGGCCTGTCCGGGATGCTCGCGGCGGACGACCCGCGGTTCCTCGCCACTGTGGACGCGGTCGAGCGCGAGCTGCGGGAGGGACCCACGGTCTTCCGCTACCGCTACGACGACGGTCTGCCGGGGCTGGAGGGCGGTTTCCACATCTGCACGACGTGGCTCATCGAGGCGTTCCTGCTCACGGGCCGCATCGACGAGGCCCGGTCGCTCTTCCGACAGCTGGACAAGCTCCGCGGTCCCACGGGCCTGCTCGCAGAGGAATACGATCCGCTCGCCGAACAGCACCTCGGCAACCACCCGCAGGCGTACTCGCACCTGGGGTACATCCGCGTGGTGCGGCTCGCTGCGGAACTGGGCTGCTCCCTGGAATGACCTGACGACCGGACGACCCGCGCCCGAGGCGGTGGCTGAGTCGTCGGACCGCCGCCCGAGCGCGCGGGGCCCGGGGAGCGTGCGGGGCCGGGGGCGCGTCAGCCCGCCGGGACCTCGGGCGCGGGGGCCTGCGGGAAGCGGACGGTCGTGTGGGCCCCGCCGTTCGGGCCGTTCGCGAACTCGATCGTCATGCCCAGCAGGCGGGCCTGACCCTGGGCGATGACGAGGCCCAGCCCCATCCCGCCGCCGCCGGCGGACACGAACCGCGTGGGCCCGGTCGCGACGATGTCCGGCGGGTAGCCGGGTCCCGAATCCCTGATGACGACGGCATCCGGCCGTGTCTCGACCTCGATGGGGTCCGCGCCGTGCTTGACGGCGTTCACGAGCAGGTTCGTGATGATCCGCTCGAAGCGCCGCTGATCCGTGACGATCCGGGTGTCGCCCGCGCCGTAGGCGATGTCGACCGGATGGCCGGCCAGGGTGCCGGAGCCCTCGAGTGTGGTCATGAGCGAGTGCATGCTCGCGTCGACGGAGATCGGCCCCATCATCGTCTCCGCGCGGCCCGCGTCCAGGCGCGAGACCTCCAGGAGGTCCTCTACGAGCACCTGCATGCGCGTGACGCGCTCCTTCACGAGTTCGGCCGGGCGGGACTCCTCCTCGAGCAGATTCGCGGCGTTCACGAGGCCGGTGAGCGGCGTGCGCATCTCGTGGGCGAGGTCCGCTGTGAAGCGCTGCTCGGACTCGATCTTCTCCGTGAGCCGCTCGACGGCGAAGTCGACTGCCAGTGCGAAGTCCGCGACCTCGTCGTTGCCGTAGTCGATGACGTCCGACACGCGGTCCGTGGTCTCCCCGTGCGCGATCCGCCGTGCCGCCTGGGCGCCCACGGTGAGTCTGCGGGAGATCTGGCCGGCGGCGAACGTGGCGATCCCGCCGATCAGCAGGGCGGAGCCGAGCATACCCAGCAGCACTGCCCGGTCGATGCCGGCGAGCAGCCTCTCCGACTCCGCCGTCGACTGGCGCACGGAGATCACGGCGGTGTGCGAGCCCACCTGGATCGGCGCCGCCGCCCACATGTAGTCCTGGTCGTCCGCACTGCTGAGAGTCGTCACGGACTGCCCGCGCAGAGCGGACTCGCGTGCATCCGCCGGCAGACCCGGGTCGTCGATCATCGTGTTGAGCGCGAGCACGCCGGTGTCGGCGTACACGGTGACGGCCTGGTTGAGCTGCTCCGTCGCGTTCGCCCGTTGGCGCTCCCCCTCCGCGCGGGCCGCGGACTGGCGGACGACGACGCCGCAGGTGAGGGCGGCGATGACGACGGAGGTGATGACGAGGAGGACGATCTTCCAGCGCAGCGACATGAGTGGGGGCGACCGTCAGCCGGCGAACCGGTAGCCGAAGCCGCGGACCGTCTCGATCCGGGTTGAGCCGATCTTCTTCCGCAGCCGCTGGATGTGGACGTCGACGACCCTCGAATCGCCCGCCCACTGATAGCCCCAGACGGTATAGGCCATCTTCTCGCGGGAGTACACGTTGCCCGGCTCCTCCGTCAGCAGCATGAGGATCCGCAGCTCGGTGGGGGTCAGGTGGACCTCCTCGTCGTCGATCTCGACGGTGAGGCGGCCGGTGTCGATCGTGAGCGATCCCAGCTGCAGACGACGCACGGCGGGCACCGAGGACGCCGGTTCCGGAACGGCCGTCTGCTGCCCGGGGTCGGGGAGCTGTCTGTTATACTCATCTGACGCTGCCGACGAAGGCTTAGGTGT
>NZ_FWFF01000012.1 GCF_900163715.1 Brevibacterium yomogidense
CGATCATGTCCTCACTGGCCAGCAGCTCACGGGCACGCGTCGAGATCCGCGGATCGTCATAGGAACCAGCAGCAAACGCAGAACCGGCAGGAGGGTCTTCAGGAGCCTGTGCTTGTGTCGCATTGTTCTCTGGTTGCTTGGGTTCCGGGGCGGTGAGGAACGTCTCCAGCTCCCCCTCCCCACCCTTCCGATTCAGCACACGATTCAGCAGGAACGCCGCGAGCTGGGCGGTCTCCACAGCCCGCAACCGTCCCACGACCTCGGCGGTTCCCGACCACTCACCCAGCAGACCAACAGACGAGACCGCAGCCTCGGGGTCCTCAACGACCGCGGCGACGGTCTCCGCCGCTGGCTGGGAGCCGAACGACCATGAGAACGGGCCCGTGACCCCGAACTCGCCCGAAGCCACCCGCCCGATCGCGGCGCGCACATCAGCCACTGTCAGCAGCTGGGCGGGACCGCCCTCGGGCTCGTCACGGAGCCGACCACGAGCAAGATCCTCCGTCATCGCCCCTCGCCTCCCCCTCGAAGCCTCAACCACCCTGCAGAACACGCGTGGCAGACACAGCCACCGTGCGATCCTTCATCCCACCCATCACGATGGGTGACAGACCATCTTCATTGATGTTCTACACACTATTCGAAGGCACGGACATAACTCTGCGCCCCGGCGTTCAGCCGTCAACAGTGCAGGTGAGACGACTGCGCGACCTCAGGTGAAAGACGGTCGTTCGGCCCCAGGGGACGACGGGATCGCTCCGGAGCACGTGTCCGGCGCGTATGGGCGACCAACGCGGCCGGCCCCGACTCCTAGAGCGACGGACGTCCCGACATGCCGCCGCTCGCAGCCCGCGTCCTCTCCGCACCGATGTCATCTCGGCGGAACCAGACGACGACCAGAGACGAGGCGGCCAGCAGGACCAGGCCGAGCAGGCCCGCACCCATCCACAGAGCCGCACCCGTCATCAACGGCGGCGAGTCGAGGACGACGACCGCAAGGTACCCGCCCAGCACGATCATGCCGAGGTACGGCAGGAGGCACACGAGCGCGGCCTTCCAGCCGCATGTGATCATCGGCAGCACGATCGCGGTGAACATCGCGTTCAGGAACAGGACGACGCCTGCTGCGATGAGGAATGCCACCGGATCCGACCAGACCTCGGCGAGCACTGTGAAGGACTTCAGATCGGGTCCGATCAGCAGCGGCCACACGAGCATCGCGACGAGCTGGACGAGTGTCACGAGAACCACAGCGATCAGCAGGAAGGGCACCAGTCCCGATCGGCGGAATCCGAGGTCGGGCCGTGGTCGCTTCATCTGGAGGAAGACCCACATCAGTGCGATGACCATGACGACGACCTGGGCCCAGCTGTGCGCGTCTTCGACCGGCTCCAAGTTGTTGTAGTGGAGCACCCGCCACCGCACGAGGAGGATCGTCGAACCGAAGAACACCTGCGCGAACACGGCGAGCCCCACGGACCTGAGCAGGTCCCGGCCGAATGAGGGAACCTCCGCCTCCTTCTGCGCCCGCGCGGCTGCGCGCTGCTGCCGTGCCGCCTCTTCGCGGCGCTGCTCGTCTGAGGGCTGCGGCTCGCTCGGGGGCGGGACGCGCTGAAGTCCCCCGGAGAGCGGCTGCTCAGCAGGCGGCGACCCAGGACGCGGGGGCACTGCACCCGGCCTCCCAGGAGACGGCGGCACAGCACCTGACCTCCCAGCGCCGTACGGCACAGCACCCGGCCTTCCTGACGGCGGACCCACAGGACGTGGCGGCACGACAGGCCGCGACCCAGCAGACCGCATCCCAGCAGGTGGCCTCCCAACAGGTCGCTGCGGTGCCGACCACCCATCTGCCCGTCCCTGCCACCCATGCGGCGGCTGGCCGCGATCGGACGCATCGCGCTGCTCGGGAGTCCACTCGTTCATGACTCCATGGTGCCGCATGCCGGGCGCACCACCTCGACTCCCGATGTTGCGATCCCGTCACCGCTCGCAGCATCCCGAACCTGCGGGGCCGGACCTCACCGTCCGGTCGGCGACGCCTCCGCCTGCTTGCTCGGCAGCGTCTCCCTGCCCTGCAGCCAGATCACCAGCGCGACGATGACGATGAGGCCCGTCACGAGGAACGCCCAGTCGTAGCCGAACGCGTCGACGAGCATGCCGGAGACCACCGGGCCCGCGATCGCACCCACGTCGATCGACATCTGGAACCGCGACAGCACGGTTCCCCCGCGCCGATCGTTGCCGATCACGTCACCCACCGTTGCCTGCACCGACGGGTTCACGAGCCCAGCGCCCAGACCCGCGATCAGGGTCAGCGCGAAGAACACCCACACGATGCTGGAGAAGCCCACCGCGATCGTCGCCGTGCCCAGCAGAGCGAGGCCGACGAGGATGAACGGCTTCCGCCCCCACGTGTCGGTCAGGCGGCCGGCGACTGCGACGGACACGGCCATCCCTGCGGCGAACACGGTCAGTGCGATGCCTGCGACGCGCTCATCCGCACCCAGCACTGCGACGACGAAGAGCGGGTACAGCGCGATCCGCGCGCCCATCGCCGCCCAGCCCACCGCCACTCCGGAGCCCAGCGATGCACGGTACGCGGAGTCCCCCCACGCGTCGCGGAATCGCATCCGCGGCATGCCATCGCCTGACGTCGTCGTGCCCGCCTCAGGCGCGGGGTCGCCCTCGTCTCCCGCGGCCGAGGTGCCGGTCACCACGGCATTCCTGTCCGCCTCGGGCGCGGGATCACCGACGTCTCCCGCCGCCGAGGTGCCGGTCACCGCGGTCGGCTCTTTCGCCTCGGCGGCGGGGTCGTCATCCGCCGATTCCGCGACCGGGCGGTCCAGCTGCGGCTTCCGCTCCAGCCGGAACCACACGACGGCGGCGGCCAGCAGCAGGCCCGTCGCATAGATGACGAAGGGGATGCGCATCCCCAGGCCCGCGAGCATGCCGCCGACGACGGGACCCAGGATGTTGCCGAAGAGGAAGCTGGAGGCATACGCCCCGGTGGCCTTCCCGCGCGCCTTCGGCGGTGCCATGCGGATGATCAGCGCCATCGCGGACACGGTGAACATCGTCGAACCGATGCCGCCCAGACCGCGGAACAGCAGCAGCTGCCAATACGTCGTCGCCGCAGCCACCGCATACGTGGACGCCGCGACGATGAGGAGGCCGACGACGTAGACGCGCCGCTCCCCAAGCCTGTCCACGAGCCTGCCACCCATCGGAGCGAAGACCAGCCGGAAGAAGGCGAACGAGCTCACGACGATGCTGGCGGCGGTGACACCCAGGTCGAAGCTCGCCGCGAACTGCGGCAGGATCGGCGCGATGATGCCGAAGCCGATCGCCACGATGAACGCGGCGGACACGAGCACCCAGATGTCGGCCGGCAGCGGAGGGGCAGCAGTCTCCGAACGATTCCTCATCGGGGCATCGGGCTGTCTGTCATCCGCGAACGGTCTGTCATCTGCGACCCGTCCGCCGTCTGCGACCGGGCAGCCATCCGTGACGTCGTGCCGTCTGCGGGCGGCAGCGAACCGAGGAACGCCGTCGGATCCGGGACCGGACGCGAGGACGTCGCCGACCTGCGCGCGAACGACGGGTCGACGTCGCCCACGTACAGCCAGCCCATGAGCAACTCATCGTCCGCGAGACCGTGGAGATCGCGGACCGGCTGCGCGTTCGTGTGCACGCCCGACCGCCACATGACGCCCCAGCCTGCTTCGGACAGCGCCAGCGACAGGAGGTGGCCCGCTCCAGCGGCCGTGGCCGCCTGCTCCCAGTGCGGCACCTTCGGGTGGTCGACCTGCGAGGCGATGATCGCGACCAGGAGTGCCGCGCGCAGCGGCTTGAGGTTGGACTCCCCGGGCGCGCGCTGGGTGCCGGCGGCCGCGTCGAGCGCCGTGCCCAGCCGCACGCGGTCATCGCCGCGCAGGGTGAGGAGGCGCCAGGGACGCAGCGCGTCGTGGTCGGCGACGGTCACGACGGAGCGCAGGAGTGTCAGGAGCTCACGATCGTCAGGCGCCTTCGAACCGACCTTCGCGACGGACCGGCGGCGCGCCATCGCGGCCAGCACGGGGGTCCGGTAGGTCGAAGCACCCGGCGAATTGACGACGGTGCGGCGGACAGACGGAGCCGAGCCCCCGGCCGAGTACGGCTTCCCGGCCGCACCCGAATCCCCCAGCAGTTCGGTCACGCGACCCACTCGTGGAAGTGGGCGCGTGCGGTGGCGAGCTTCGGCTCGACGATGAAGCGGCAGTACCCGTTGGTGGGGTACTTCGTGTAGAAGTCCTGGTGGACGGTCTCCGCCTCCCAGAACGTGCCCAGCGGTTCGAGCGTCGTGACCACGGGCCGCTCGATCTGCGCCTGGACCTGCTCGATGATCTGCGCGAACCGGTTCTTCTCGTCCTCATCGCGGTAGAACATCGCGGACCGGTACTGCGTGCCCATGTCGTTGCCCTGCCGGTTGAGGCTCGTGGGGTCATGCCCGGTGAAGAACAGTCCGAGGATGATGTGCTCGGGAACGATCTCCGGGTTGAACGTCACCTGGAGCGCTTCCGCGTGGCCGGTCGTCTCGGAGCACACCTGCTCATAGGTGGGGTGGTCGACGTGACCACCGGTGTAACCGCTCACGACCGAGGAGACTCCGTGCGTGCGCTGGTAGACGGCGTCGAGGCACCAGAAGCATCCGGCGCCCAGGGTAAGAGTCTGCATATGAGTGCAGACAGGATCGGGGCGCGTTTTATTCCAGCGGTGCTGCTCCGAGCAGTGCAGCTCCAGCCCCACACGTCGAGCGACCTCACCCCGCGGCTTGCTACAGTGCGCCCATGAAGCTTTGAGTGTCCCCCGACCCGCGTCCGCGGCCAGCTGCCCGGCGGGTTCCGCTTCATTCATGGGAACACTCGTGCCACATTCATCCTCCCCTTCATCCCCCACGTCATCCTCGACCCCGGATTCGCATCTGCGGATCGACGGCGTCTCACTCTCCTTCGCCGACCGTCGCGTGCTCACCGACGTGTCCTTCGTCGTACCCGCGGGCGAGCGGGTGGGCCTCATCGGAGAGAACGGCTCCGGGAAGTCCACCCTGCTGCGCGTGATCGCAGGACTCCTGACACCGACCGCCGGCACCGTCACCGCCCGCTCTCCCGGCACCGACCAGCCCGTGATCGGACTCCTCCATCAGGAAGCACCCTTCACCGCAGAGTCCTCCATCGCTGAATCGCTGGAGACCGCGGTCGCTCCCGCACGGCGCGCCGCACAGGCCGTGAGCGACCTCGGCAGCACTCTGGCGCAGCACCCCGAGGACCAGACGACGCTGGATGCCTTCTCCCGAGCCCTGGAGACGGCCGAGCGCCTGGGAGCGTGGGAGGCCGATGCGCGCGTCTCCACGATGATGTCCGGGCTGGGGCTGGGGGATGTCGACCGCACGCGTCCCACTGGTTCGCTCTCCGGTGGACAGAGGGCACGGCTGGCCCTGGCCTGGCTGCTCCTCAGCTCGCCGGACGTACTGCTGCTCGACGAGCCGACGAACCACCTGGACGATGCGGCGACCGCCTACCTCGTCAGCGTGCTCACCGCATGGCGCGGTCCTCTGCTCATGGCCAGCCACGACCGGGCGTTCCTCGATGAGACGGCGACCTCCCTGCTCGACCTCGACCCATCGCCGATCCCGCACGCGGTCGCCGGACCACTCGTCCAGGACGGCACAGGCACCGGGATCGGAGTCACCCGCTTCACCGGCGCCTACAGCGACTACCTCACCGTGCGCAGGGAGGCCGAGCAGCGATGGGAGCGGCAGTACAGGGACGAACAGGCAGCACTCTCGCGGCTGCGCGCCTCCGTCACGGATCAGCAGACGGTGGGGCACGCGGACTGGAAGCCGCGCACGGAGGTCCGCGGGGCACAGAAGTTCTATGCCGACCGGAACGCGAAGGTCGTCTCTCGTCGGGTCAATGACGCCCGAGCGCGCCTCGAGACTCGCGAGGCCGAACAGATCCGCAGACCCCCGGCGCACCTGGAGTTCCGCGGCCTCACGGCCGCCGGCGACCTGCGGGTGAAGGGCCCCGTGGAACCGGTGCTCACCGCCACGGACGTCGCCGTCCGGGACCGGCTGGCTGCCCTCTCGCTGAGCATCAGCCGCGGTGAGAAGTGGCTCATCACCGGACCGAACGGCTCCGGGAAGTCCACCCTCCTGCATGTCCTCGCAGGATGCCTGCCACCCACCACCGGCCAGGTCACACGGTCAGCGAACGACCACGTCAAGGTCCTCGCGCAGGAGACCGAGCTCCCCGATCCCCGTGGCCGCGGCACCGGACGCACAGTGAGTGAGGTCTACACGGATATGATCGGCGCCGAGCTCGCCGGACACGTCCCCCTCAGCACGTTCGGTCTGCTCGCCGGTCGCGACCACCATCGACCAGTCGCCGAGCTGAGCGTGGGGCAGCAACGTCGCCTCGCCCTGGCCGTGCTGCTGGCCGATCCGCCCGAGGTCCTGCTGCTGGACGAGCCGACGAACCACTTCTCGCTGAACCTCGTCACCGCGCTCGAAGACGCGCTGGTGGAGTACCCCGGCACAGTCGTGATCACCTCCCACGACCGCTGGCTCCGCCGAGGCTGGAAGGGACGGCGCATCGATCTGAGCCCCGCCGCAGACAGTGTGTAGGTGCGCTGTATAGGCGCGCCCGTCCAGGCGCGCTCAGAACACGCTCGTCGCCGGCACCTCGAACCCCAGTGCCGCTGCGGCCTCGCGGGTATCCGCCCGGCCCCACCAGCGCGCGACCGCGTCGTTGGTCGCCAGCGACCGCATCTGCGCCGTATCCAGGTAGAGCACGCCGTCGAGGTGGTCGGATTCGTGGGCGACGATCCGCGCCGGCCAGCCGGTCAGCTCCTCATCGATCGCAGCACCGCCGAGGTCCTGGCCGGTCAGTCCGATCGTCAGCGGCCGGTCGACGACCGCCTGGTACCCGGGTATCGACAGGCATCCCTCGAAGAACGAGGCCGTTCGGTCCGTCGTCGCCGAATACTCAGCGTTCAGCACGACCCGCGGCCCGAACGGCACACGGCGCCGGAGCGCCAGCCGGGCTGCGACTGATTCGTCGGGCTGGGTGGGGACCGGGTCCTCGGCGACGAACATCCGCAGGGGCACTCCCACCTGCGGAGCGGCCAGGCCGACGCCGGGGGCCGCGCGCATCGTGCGCTGCATCGCGTCGGCGAACGCGTTCAGCTCCGCGTCATCAAGCTGCCCGTCGACCGGAGCGCACGGCATGCGCAGGACGGGGTCGCCCGCCTCGACGATCGGCAGGAGGCCCTCCGCTGCATCCGCCGCCTCGAGCAGCCTGCGCACGTGGTCGCGGATCGCCGCATCACGGGTGTCGGTCGTGCTCATCGGTTCCGTCGATTCCGTCATGCACCTATTCTGTCCGCCCCTGCCGCCCTGTCCACCTGCGCGGCGCTGTCCACCTGTGCAGCGCTGTCCACCCCTGCCGCTCTGACCAGCCCTGTCGTGCCGTCCATCTGTGTCGTCCTGTGTCGATTCGTGTCCGCACGCCCGCGCGCGAGTCGCGCGGCTCCGTACCGTGCCCGCATGAGCGCACTCACGCAGACGACGACCACCCCGCTACGACCGCTGCGACCCCGCATCGGGGTCATCGTGGGTTCGACCCGGCCGGTGCGCATCGGCCGGCAGATTGCGGACGTGGTTGCTGACGTGGTCGCCGATTCGGTCGCTGACGTGGTCGCTGATGTGACTGCCGAGTCGGTCGCAGACGTGGTCACCCACCACGCTCGTGAGGACGACCGCTCCCACGCCGTGCTCCTCGACCTGCGCGAGATCGCCCTGCCGTTCCTCGACGAGCCCACTCCCCCGTCCTCCGGCGAGCGCACCCTGACCCATTCCCGCGCGTGGTCCGAGACCGTCTCCGGACTGGACGGGTGCATCTTCGTCACGTCCGAGTACAACGGGGGCTACCCCGCCCCGCTGAAGAACGCGATCGACTTCCTCAAGGAGGAGTGGGCCGGCCTGCCGAGCGCCATCGTGAGCTACGGCGGCGCCGGCGGGAAGAGCGCCGCGGCACAGCTGCGGACGGTCCTCACCCAGCTGCGGGTGGACCTCGCCGAGGTCGACCCTGCGATCCGCGTGCGCAGTCGCCACTACGGCGAGGACCGCACACTGCTGAACGCCGCCGAGGTCGTCGCCGGGTCCGCCGACAGCCTCCGAGCCGCTCTGGGCTGGGTCGCCGAGCGCGCAGGTGCGCGGGCGCAGCGACCAGCCGCCTGAGCCGGCTCAGGCGACTCAGGCCTCCCGCACCGCCGCGGCGCGCGCCTGGATCGACCGGGCGTGCGCCAGCAGGGGCGCGTCGATCATCGAGCCCTCGTAGGTGAACGCGCCCTTCTGCCCCTTCGCCGCCTCGAGCACGTTCGCAGCCCACGTGGTCTGCGTGTCCGTGGGCGCGAACGACTTCCGTACGACGGGCACATGCTTGGGATGGATCGACACCTTCGCGTCGAACCCGCTCTCCACTGCGTCGAGCGCCTCGTCCGCGAGCCCGTCGATGTCATCGATCGCCGTCCAGATCGAGTCGAGCGCCCACTTGCCGTGCGCCTTCGCCGCCAGCAGCGTCTGCGACCGCACGTGCATGGCGACGGCGCGGTAGGAGCCGCCCGCTCCGCGCGACGATCCGCCGCCCAGTGCGGCGATGAGGTCCTCCGATCCCCACATGAGCCCGTGGACGTTCTGCGCGGCTGCGATCTCTGCCGCGTTCACCGCACCGGCGGGGGTCTCGATGAGCGCGATGACGCCCGTGCCCGGCAGCGCCACGGCGAGCCGTGCGGCGTCCTCCGCGGACTCCGCCTTCGGCAGCATGACCATCTCGAACGGAAGCTCCTTCAGCAGTTCAATATCAGCAGAGAAGTGTTCCGTATCCGCTGCATTCACCCTGATCACGGTACGTTTCGGAGACAATTCCGGTACGTCGCGAACAGCGTCGCGCAGCGCCTGCCGGGCGGTGTCCTTGTCACCGGCGGAGACCGCGTCCTCAAGATCGACGATGACGACGTCGGATCGCTGTGCGGCCTTCGCGAAGCGATCCGGCCTGTCACCGGGGACGAACAGCCATGCGGGGCGGATGTCGAAGCTCATATTCACCTTCAGATCGGGGACGTCCTCGTCGTCGACATCGTAGCGCTGACACCCTCGCGCTCCACTCCCCAGGGGTGCGCATGCGCCGCGCCGCCGTTCCTCTTCCGTCGCGACTGCGCCCTAGAGTGTGATCCAGCACGCAGCCTCCGGCGGCTGCGGTCGCCCCGAAGGAGGAGCCGCATGCGAATCGCATTGTTCGCCACCTGCATCGTCGATGCGATGTATCCGGAGGTGGCCCGTGACACCGTCACCATCCTGGAACGGCTGGGCCACGAGGTGGTCTTCCCCGAGCGCCAGGCATGCTGCGGCCAGATGCATGTGAACTCCGGCGACTTCGCAGGGGCAGTGCCGGTCGTCGAGGGCCACGTCCGCGCGTTCGAGGACGGCCCCGACTGGGACGTCATCTGCGCGCCCTCGGGCTCCTGCGCCGCCTCCGCCGGCCACCAGCAGCCGATGATCGCCCGCCGCGCGGGCGACGACGACCTCGCGAACCGTGCAGAGGACCTCGCGGGACGCACCTACGAACTCAGCCAGCTCCTCACCGACGTACTCGGCATCACCGACGCGGGTGAGCAGCTGGGCTCGTACTTCCCCCACGCCGTCACCTACCACCCGTCGTGCCACGGCATGCGCATCCTCCGCCTGGGCGACCGGCAGCGCGATCTGCTGAGCACCGTCCAGGACATCGACCTGCGCGAACTGCCGCAGGCGGACCAGTGCTGCGGGTTCGGCGGCACGTTCTCCATGAAGAACGCGGAGGTGTCCACCGCGATGCTGGAGGACAAGGCGGAGAACGTCGTCTCGACCGGAGCGAGCCTGTGCACCGGCGGTGACGCGAGCTGCCTCATGCACATCGGCGGCGGGCTGTCCCGCACCGGTGCCCGCAGCCCGCGCGGCGAGGTCGGCACCGTCCATCTGGCGCGGATCCTCGCGTCGACCCGGGAGAAGCCGCTCCTGCCCCCACGATCCGAACCACTGCTGTCAGGAGGGAGCCTCCGATGACGACATTCCTCGGTATGCCCTCAGTCCTGCGCGCCGACGGCGCAGAGGTCGCCGACGGCCTGCCCGGCGCCCAGGGAAACGTGTTCGAGCGCGAACCGTTCCCCCAGTACGCCTCACGAGAGCTCGAGGACGAGCAGCTGCGCCGCAACCTGGGCCACGCGACCAAGACGATCCGCGAGAAGCGCCTGGGTGCGGTCGCGGAGCTGCCCGACTGGGAGGACCTCCGCGATTCCGGCGCCGCGATCAAGCAGCGCGTCATGGCGGAGCTGCCCGATCTGCTCGAGCAGTTCGCGGACGCCTTCGAAGCGCGCGGCGGCCACGTCCACTGGGCGCGCGATGCGGAGGAGGCCAATTCGATCGTCCGCGACCTCATCGAGGAGAACGCACCGATCCTGGGCAACGGCCGCCGCGAGGTCGTGAAGGTCAAGTCGATGGCAACGCAGGAGATCGGGCTCAACGAGTACCTGGAGCCGCACGGCATCGACGCCTTCGAGACGGACCTGGCCGAACTCATCGTCCAGCTGGGCGATGACCTGCCCAGCCACATCCTCGTGCCGGCGATCCACAAGAACCGCTCGGAGATCCGCGACATCTTCCTCGAGGGGATCCCCGGGGTGGACCCGGGCCTCACGGACGAACCGGCGAAGCTCGCCGAGGCCGCGCGGCAGCATCTGCGGCACAAGTTCCTCACGACGAAGGTCGCCGTGTCCGGCGCGAACTTCGGCATCGCGTCGACGGGCACCCTGGGCGTCGTCGAATCGGAGGGCAACGGCCGCATGTGCCTCACCCTCCCGGAGACCCTCATCACCGTCATGGGCGTGGAGAAGCTGCTGCCGCAGCCCGAGGACCTCGAGGTCTTCCTCCAGCTGCTGCCGCGGTCGTCCACCGCGGAGCGCATGAACCCGTACACGAGCTTCTGGACCGGAGCGACTGCGGGCGACGGACCGCAGAACGTCCACGTCGTCCTCATGGACAACGGCAGGTCGCGGGCGCTCGCGGACGAATGGGGCCGCTCAGCGCTCAACTGCATCCGCTGCTCCGCATGCATGAACGTCTGCCCGGTCTACGAGCGGACCGGTGGACACGCGTACGGATCGACCTATCCCGGACCCATCGGCGCGATCCTCTCGCCGCTGATGACGGGCGTGCAGGCGGAGGAGAACAACTCCCTGCCGTACGCCTCGAGCCTCTGCGGTGCGTGCTTCGACGCATGCCCGGTGAAGATCGACATCCCGTCGATCCTCGTCCACCTGCGCGGTGAGGACGTCTCGACCACGCAGGAGGGGGAATCGGCCACGGAGCGGGTCAGGGACGCGACCAGCTCGAGCGGACAGCTGTCGGCCGGACTCGCCGCGGCGTCGTGGGCGATGGCCGACGGGCGGCGGATCGCACTGGCCGAGCGCGCGCTGCCCATCGCCGCCGCACTCACCCGGCTCACCGGCGGCATCAGCCGGCTGCCGGGAGTCGTCGGGAAGTGGACGTCCAGCCGCGACATCCCCGCGCTGCCGGACCAGTCGTTCAGGAACTGGTGGCGGAAGACCCGCGGAACGGACGCGGACGCGATCGCCGCCCAGCAGGAAGCTGGTGCTGGTGCTGGTGCTGGTGCTGGTGCTGGTGCTGGTGCTGGTGCTGGTGCTGGAGACGATCACGGCTCGCAGAATGAGGGGGACGCACGATGACCGGCGCGCGTGAAGAGATCCTGACCCGTCTGCGCACCGCGCTGGGTCGCGAGGACGGCACGACGACGCGTACGGGTGTCGTCCCGTCGACGGGGAAGCCGGTCGATATCGACGCCGAGGTCCCCCGCGCCTACCTGCGCGAGGGCAGCCTCGCGCGGCCGGCCGTCATCGAACAGCTCGTCGATCGGCTCGTGGACTACAAGGCGTGGGTGACGCAGGTGCCTGCCGCAGACGTTCCGCGCGTCGTGGCCCAGAGGCTGGAGCAGGCTGATTCCGTCGTGATCCCGCCCGGCCTCGAAGCCGATGTGGTCTCGCAGCTGCCCGAGCCCGTGCGCATCACCGTCGACGCCGCCGAGGCGCAGGACGGTGCGGTCGCGAAGGCCGAGGTGGAGTCGGAGGCTGCAGACCGGTTCGCCAGTGCGGCCCACCGCATCCACACGATCGACGAGCTCGACGCGACGAGCGCCGTCATCACCGCGTCACGGGTGTCCGTCGCGCAGACGGGCACGATCATGCTGGACGGCGACACGGACTGCGGCCGCCGCATGATCACGCTGGTGCCGGACCATCACGTGTGCCTCGTGCCGGAATCGACGGTCGTGGAGATCGTGCCGGAGGCAGTCGCCCGGATCGACCTGACGCGCCCGGTCACGATGATCTCCGGGCCGTCGGCCACGAGCGACATCGAGCTCCAGCGCGTCGAGGGTGTCCACGGACCGCGGCAGCTGGACGTCATCATCATCACCGACCGCTGACCGTGGTGAGCTGACGATGGGCTGAGCTGACGCAGTGTTGAGGGGCCGTGCCGGACCATTCCGGCACGGCCCCTCAGCACTGCGTCGACTGTTCCTCCGCGCTCAGGCGTCCTGCGCGTGGTCCTGTGTGAAGACCATCGTCTTGCGCACAGCTCGCGCGACGACATCACCGTTCTGGTTGCGGCCGATGTGCTCGAGCGAGATGATCCCCTCCCCCGGGCGCGAACGCGACAGGCGCTTGTCGAGGATCTTCGTCTCCGCGTAGAGCGTGTCACCGTGGAACACAGGCTTGGGGAATGCGACCTCGCTGAAGCCCAGGTTCCCGACGATCGTGCCCTGCGTCAGCTGCGAGACGGACAGCCCCACCAGCGTGGCCAGGGTGAACATCGAGTTCACGAGCCTCTCGCCGAACGGCTCCGACTCCGCGAAGTGCGCGTCCAGGTGCAGCGCCTGCGTGTTCATCGTGACCGCGGTGAACCACGTGTTGTCCGCCTCAGTCATCGTGCGGCCGGGAGCATGGCGGTACGTCGCCCCCACCTCGAACTCCTCGAACCACAGCCCGCGCTGGGTGATGACGGGGCCCTCCTGGTCGGCGGCGTTCTGGCTCGCTGCATCCTGGCCCGCTGTGTTCTGGCCTGCTGTGTTCTGGCCTGCTGTGTTCTGCTCCGTCATGTGCGGGGCTCCTCTCTGAACCTGCTTCTTCTGAACCGAAATCTACTGGGTCGGATAATCCTGGATCGAACGATTCTGGATCTGACAGCTCTGCATCTGACAGTTCTGGGCTGGATCACTGCAGCGCGGAGGTGAGTCGCATCGCCGAATCCAGCCAGCGGCGGCCCCACGACCGCTCCTCCCATTCGTCCGCCGTGAGCTCCGAGCTCACGGAGCGGTACGCGTCCATGATCCCGTGGAGTCCCTCCGTGATGTCACCGCCGTACGCCAGCAGGCTCACCTCGTAGTTGAGGCCGAACGATCGCATGTCCATGTTCGACGAGCCCATCACCGAACACAGGTCGTCGACCGTGAAGCACTTCGTGTGGAGGACCTTCGGAGCGGGGTACCGGTAGATCCGCACCCCGGCTTCCAGCAGCGCTTCGTAGTAGGAGCTCTGCGCGTGGTCGACCATGAACTGGTCGGCCTGCTCGCTCACGTACAGCTCGATCTCCACCCCGCGGTGCGCCGCGGTGATGACGGCGGCGAGCATCGACTCGTCCGGGACGAAGTAGGGGCTCACGATCCGCAGCCGCTCCTGCGCGAGGTAGACGAGCGACACGAAGAGACGGAGGTTCGGCTGCGTGCGGAATCCGGGCCCGGACGGGATCACCTGAACCGCGTTCAGCTCCGAATCCGACGGCACGGACGTGACAGATGGACCGGACGTGACAGACGGGCCGGATGCACGGTCGGACGACTCCGAGGTGCTGGTCGCGGTCTCATCAGCCGTCACCAGCCTGCCGGACCTGTCCCGCTCCGCGCTCACCCCACGACCGGTCGTGAGTCGCTGTCCGATCGCGACCTCGCGCTCCTGCAGCCGCTCTGCGGCGTCGTAGGCGCGGATCGTGAGGTCCTCGCCGGTCTCCGTGAACCAGTCCGTCACGAACACCGCTTCGAGCGACGCGACGATCGGACCGGTGAGCTCGACCATGATGTCGTGCCAGTGCCTGCCGATCTGTGCGTTGCGAGCGCTGCCGTACGACGACTCGATCATGTTCATCGAGCCCATGAATGCCCGCGTTCCGTCCACGACCATGAGCTTGCGGTGATTGCGCAGGTCGACCCGCCGCACCCTGCCCTTGAGCGGTTGGAACGGCAGCATGAGCGACCAGTCGATCCCCGCTGCATCCAGCCGTCGCTTCAATGGGCGGAAGCCCGCGTACTTGCGCGATCCCAGGTGATCGAACATGACGCGGATCTTCACACCGCGCGCTGCGGCCCGTTCGAGTGCGGCAAGGAACGGCTCCGTCGTGGCATCCGCCGTCATGATGTACATGCAGACGTCGACGTAGTCGTCGGCCTCATCGACGGCGCCCGCCATGACGCGGATGTTCTCCTCGTAGTCCGTCCGCACTCCGTGGTCCGTGCCCGTCACCATCGGCAGATAGGTGAGGTTCCGGTTGAGGGTGACGAGCCCGCCGAACATCTCCGGCACGCCCAGCGCGGACGGCCAGTCCGGGATGTCGACCGTGCCCTGCTGAAGACGGGTGTTCGCCTCCTCCTGGATCTTCTCCCGCCTGCCCGTGATGTACGGGCTGCCCAGCATGAGGAACAGCGGGATCCCGACGACGGGCAGGAAGAGGATCAGCAGCAGCCATGCGCTCGACGACGACGGTCGCCGGTTCTCCGGGACGACGCCGACCGCGATGACCTTGATCGTGTAGTCGAGCACGATGAACGTCGTCGACACGATCTGAGCCCAGTCCCACTGCGCGAGGTCGAGTGCGTTGGAGTCCACGGTCACAGACTATGCAATCACTCGGCGCGGTGCGCCACGTGCCCGCGACCGTCCGGGAATCCCCGACCGATCGCGGGCATCCGCAGTGCCGCTGCGCTCAGAGTCCCAGGTCGCGGGCGATGAGCATGAGCTGGACCTCCGTGGTCCCCTCGCCGATCTCCAGGATCTTCGAGTCGCGGTAGTGGCGGGCCACCAGGTATTCGTTCATGAAGCCGTAGCCGCCGTGCACCTGCGTGGCGTCGCGCGCGTTGTCCATCGCCGCCTCGGACGCCACCATCTTCGCAATGGCCGCCTCCTTCTTGAACGGCAGGCCGGACTCCATCTTCGACGCCGCCGCATAGTAGGCGGCGCGCGCCGCCTGCACGCGCGCCTCCATGCGGGCGATCTTGAAGCTGATGCCCTGGTAGTCGCCGATCGGCTTCCCGAACGTCGTGCGCTCCTTGGCGTACTTCACACTGGCGTCCACGCAGCCCTGGGCCGCGCCCACGGACACCGCGGCGATCGCGATGCGGCCCTCATCGAGGATCCGCAGGAAGTTCGCGTACCCGCGGCCCCGCTCGCCCAGGAGGTTGGCCTCCGGCACACGCACGCCCTCGAACGTGAGCGGGTGGGTGTCCGACGAGTTCCAGCCCACCTTGTCGTAGGCGGGCTCCTCGGTGAAGCCCGGCGTCCCGTTCGGGATGATGATCGTGGAGATCTCCGGCTTCTGCGACCCGTCACGACCCGTCCGCGTGCCCGTCACAGCGGTGGCGGTGACGAACTTCGTGATGTCGGTGCCCGAATTCGTGATGAACGACTTCGACCCGTTCACCACCCATTCGCCGTCCTCCAGGACCGCCTTCGTCTTCGTGCCGCCCGCGTCGGATCCCGCCTCGGCCTCCGTGAGGCCGAACGCGGCGAGCCCGCGGCCGTCGATGACCTGCGGCAGCAGCTGAGCCTTCTGCTCCTCCGTGCCGAAGCGGAAGACCGGCATCGCGCCCAGCGACACCCCCGCCTCCAGCGTCATCGCGAGCGACTGGTTCTCCCGCGCGATCTCCTCCAGAGCCAGGCACAGGGCGAAGTAGTCGCCGCCCATGCCGCCGTACTCCTCGGGGAACGGCAGGCCGAACAGGCCCATGTCGCCCATCTGCTCGACGAGCGCGTAGGGGAACTCGTGCTTGGCATCGAGCTCCGCGCTCACCGGCGCGACCTCATCGTCCGTGAACTGCGCGACGGTCCGTCGCAGGGTCTCGTACTCGTCGGGCAGCATGCCCGGAACGAACGTCGTCATCGTGTCTCCTCCATGAGTCATTGCGGTCAAGTGCTCGCTCAGTCCTGGGTGCCCTGCGCTGCGTCGCCCTCGGCCTCCGGGACGATGACGGCCAGCACCTCGTCCAGCGCCACCTGCGCGCCGGCCACGGTGCTCAGCTGCACGACGCCGTCCGCGGGCGCGGTCAGCACGTGCTCCATCTTCATCGCCTCGACGACGACGACCGGCTGCCCCGTCACGACGGTCTCCCCGTCCTCGGCGCGGATGCCGGTGACGGAGCCCGGCATGGGGGCCAGGACCTCGGCCCCGGCGGCCGCCGCACCGATCGCGGTGTCCGCCTGCGGGCGGGTGAGCTGTGCCAGCCCCCCGTTCGTGCGCACCCACAAGGTGCGACCGTCCGCCGAGGCCCACACGCGTCCCGTGACCTGCTCGCCGTCCAGCGTGAGCCGGAGGGCGGCGCCCGCGCCCGAGGCCCCCACGCCAGAGCCGGTCGCGGCACCGCTGCGGACCGCGGCGGGGCCGAGCGTGCGCACCGTCGGATGGTCGAACTCCACGTCGTGGCGCTCTCCGCGGTGGACGAGCGGGACGATGGTCCGGGCCGCTGCGGCGCTGCGCCACCCGCTGCCATCGGCCCACATGCCGACCGGCTCGCCCGCGATGTGGGAGTCGGTCGCGCGCCGAGCCTCGGCGGTGGTGACGTGTGCGGCGGCGAGCTGCAGCGCAGCGGGGTCGACGGCCTCGGCGAGGTCGTCCTCCGTCATCGCGTCGATGAGGCCCGTGTGCAGATCGCCCGCGACGACCTCCGGCATCTCCATGAGCGTCTGGAGGAAGCCGATGTTCGTGACGATGCCCGGCACCGCGGAACCGGCCAGCGCGGTGCGCATGAGCGCGACGGCCTCCTGCCGGTCCCGGGCCGTGACGATGAGCTTCGCAATCATCGGGTCGTAGTCGCTCACGATCCGTTGTCCCGGCTCCAGTCCGGCGTCCACGCGGATGCCCTCCCCCGTGGGGAAGGAGACGTCCAGCGCGGTGCCGCCCGTCGGCAGGAAGCCGCGAGCCGGGTCCTCCGCGTAGATGCGGGCCTCGATCGAATGGCCGGTCAGCGTGATGTCGTCCTGTGCCAGGGCCAGCTGCTCACCGGCGCCGATCCGCAGCTGCCATTCGACGAGGTCCACGCCCGTGACCTGCTCCGTGACCGGGTGCTCGACCTGGAGGCGGGTGTTCATCTCCATGAAGAAGAACTCGTCCGGATCGTCCGCGGACACGATGAACTCGACCGTGCCGGCACCGCGGTAGTCGACGGACTTCGCGGTGTCGACGGCGGCCTGGCCGATGCGGGCGCGGGTGGTCTCATCGAGCAGAGCGCTGGGCGCCTCCTCGATGACCTTCTGGTGGCGGCGCTGCAGGGAGCACTCGCGCTCCCCCAGATGGATGACGTTCCCGTGCTCATCGGCGAGCACCTGCACCTCGATGTGGCGCGGGGTGAGCACCAGGCGCTCGAGGAAGAGGGTGTCGTCGCCGAAGCTGCTCGCTGCCTCGCGGCGGGCGGAGGCGAGCGCCTCAGCCAGGTCCGCGGGGTCATGGACCTCGCGCATCCCCTTGCCGCCGCCGCCGGCGGACGGCTTCACGAGGACGGGGAAGCCCACCTCGTCGGCGCGGGCGATGAGCTGCTCGTCCGTGAGTCCGGGCTCTGCGACGCCGGGCACCAGCGGCACGCCGCGTGCCGCGACGGCCTGCTTCGCGGAGATCTTGTCGCCCATGATGTCGATGGACGCGGCGGTGGGACCGAGGAAGACGATGCCCTCCTCCTCGAGCCGGCGCGCGAACGCGGCGTTCTCGGAGAGGAAGCCATAGCCCGGGTGGACGGCCTGAGCGCCCGTGGCCTTGACCGCCGCGACGACGCGCTCGATGTCGAGGTAGGACTGGGCGGCCAGGGCCGGACCCAGCCGGAAGACGAGGTCCGCGGCCTTCGTGTGTGCCGCCTCGGCGTCTGCATCGGAGTAGACGGCGACCGTCTCGATGCCCATCCGCCGGCAGGAGCGGATGACGCGCAGGGCGATCTCGCCGCGGTTGGCGATGAGGATCCTGGTGAACATGTGCCTCACATCCTGAAGACGCCGTAGCCGGATGCGGCCAGCGGTCGTTCGAGCGGGGAGAAGCGTGCGGCTTCGAGGGCGAGCGCGAGCACGCGGCGGGTGTCGGCGGGATCGATGATGCCGTCGTCCCAGAGTCGGGCGGTCGAGTAGTAGGGGTTGCCCTGGTCCTCGTACTGCTGGCGGATGGGGTCCTTGAAGGACTCCTCGGCCTCTGCGGGCCACTCTTCGCCGCGGCCCTCGAGCTGGTCGCGCTTCACGGTCGCGAGCACGCTCGCGGCCTGCTCACCGCCCATGACGGAGATGCGCGCGTTGGGCCACATCCAGAGGAAGCGCGGCGAATAGGCGCGGCCGCACATCGAGTAGTTGCCGGCGCCGAAGCTGCCGCCGATCACGACGGTGAACTTCGGGACGCGCGCCGTCGCGACGGCGTTGACCATCTTCGCGCCGTGCTTCGCGATGCCGGCGGCCTCGTAGTCGCGTCCGACCATGAAGCCGGAGATGTTCTGCAGGAACACGAGCGGGGTGGAGCGCTGGTCGCACAGCTCGATGAAGTGCGCGCCCTTCATCGCGGACTCCCCGAAGAGGATGCCGTTGTTCGCGATGATGCCCACGGGGTGCCCGTCGATGCGGGCGAATCCCGTGACGAGGCTGGTGCCGTACTCGGCCTTGAACTCGTGGAACTCCGAGGCGTCGACGATGCGGGCGATGACTTCCCGCACGTCGTAGGGGACCTTCGAGTCGACGGGGACGACCGCGGTGATCTCATCCGGATCGTGGGCGGGCGCCTCCGGCTCCGCGCGATCCCATGCCGGGGCGTGACGGGGGCCGAAGGTCTCGACGATGTCGCGGAGGATCTCCAGTGCGTGCTCGTCGTTCGCCGCGAGGTGGTCCGTGACGCCGGAGGTGCGGGAGTGCAGCGCGCCGCCGCCCAGCTCCTCCGCCGTGACGACCTCTCCGGTCGCGGCCTTCACGAGCGGGGGCCCGCCCAGGAAGATCGTGCCCTGATCGTTCACGATGACCGATTCGTCGGCCATCGCCGGCACGTAGGCGCCGCCTGCGGTGCAGGAGCCCATGACCGCCGCCAGCTGCGGGATGCCCGCGGCGGACAGCGTCGCCTGATTGTAGAAGATGCGACCGAAGTGGTCGCGGTCCGGGAACACGTCGTCCTGGTTGGGGAGGTTCGCGCCGCCGGAGTCCACGAGGTAGAGGCACGGCAGGTTGTTCTGCTGCGCGATCTCCTGCGCCCGCAGGTGCTTCTTCACCGTCGCGGGGTAGTACGTGCCGCCCTTGACGGTGGCGTCGTTCGCGACGATGACGCAGAGCCTGCCGGAGATCAGCCCCATGCCGGTGATGATGCCGGCGCCGGGCGACGCGTCGTCGTACATCCCGTTCGCCGCCAGGGCGGAGAACTCGAGGAACGGGCTGCCGGGGTCCAGCAGCCCCTCCACGCGATCGCGCGGCAGCAGCTTGCCGCGGTCCAGGTGCCTCTGCCGCGAGGACTCCGACCCGCCCAGTGCGGTCTTCGCGGTGCGCTGCCGGAGTTCCTCGAGCAGCTGCGCGTGCGCCTGGGTGTGGGGTGAAGTCTGCGGATCGACCGGCGAGCCGATGGAACGCATGAGTCTCCTCCGAATCAGGTGTGGGCGACGTCCGCGCGGTTCCAGCAGGCCCAGCAAGCCCGGCAGACCCAGCAGGTCCAGAGCGACGGCGTCATCGACACACTCAGTTAACAATGATTAACTGATGTGATGATAGCCCGGAAGGAGCCGACGTGACAAGGCGCACAGAGAGCCACTCCGAGGACGCAACGAGCCCCCCGGCCCGGACTGGAGCACCGGCGGTCCAGGCGAACAGCCGCGAGGCCGCGAAGGCGGAGCGCCGCCGGCAGCTGCTGGGCTCCGCGAAGCACCTGTTCGCGCGCTACGGGTTCCGCGCGGTCCGCCTGGGCGACATCGGGCAGGGCGCTGGAGTGTCCGGGCCCGCCGTCTACCGGCACTTCGAATCGAAGGAGGCCGTGCTCACCGAGCTGCTCGTCGGCATCTCCGAGTACCTGCACACAGGCGGTGAGCGGATCATCGCGGCGGGAGGTTCTCCCTCGCAGACCCTGAGCGACCTCATCGACTTCCACGTGGACTTCGCGCTCACGGAGCCCGAGCTCATCCGCATCCAGGACCGCGACCTCGACTCCCTGCCCGACGCCGAGCGTCGCAGCGTGCGCAGGCTGCAGCGCCAGTACGTCACGGCCTGGGCCGGCGTCGTGCAATCCAGCGGTCCGGAGCTGTCCGAGCAGGAGGCGACGGTCCGCGTCCACGCGCTCTTCGGCATGGTGAACTCGACGCCGCACCTCAGCAGGCGGCTGCCCGCAGAGGTCGTCGCGACCCAGCTGCGAGCCGCGGCGAGGTCCGCGCTCGGGGTGGAGCGAGACTGAAGCTCTCCGCCGTGCCGGCCTCCTGGATCGCCGGGTCCGAGACTGCTGGCCCGGGCAGCAGTTCCGAGAAGAGCGGACTCCTCGGCGTCGAGACACGTCGCCTACGCTCGGAGCATGGACGTTCGAGGCTTCGGGGCTCCGAGCACCGCTGTGCGGGCGGTGATCCTGACAGGCGGCCGGTCGCGGCGGTTCGGCGGGGTGCACAAACCCGGGGTCGCGGTGAGCGGCTCACCTGTTCTCACCCGGGTCCTCGCGTCCGTGCGAGCGTTCGACCCCACCGCCGAGGTCTGGGTCGCCGGACCGCTCGACGGCCTGGACGACGCCGGCCGGGCGACCGTCCGTTCAGTCGTCGAATCGCCTCGGTTCGGCGGCCCCCTGGCGGGCATCGCCGCGGCACTGGCCGGCATGGCCCCCGGTGAGTCGACCATCCTCCTGCTCGCCGGTGACGTGCCGTACCTGGATCCAGCAGACCTCGACCGGTTGGTCGCCGCCTCGTCCCGAGCCGGGAGGGCAGTGGGCGGCGAAGATGCCTCGGGGCGGTTCCAACCCCTGTTCGCTGCGTGGCCGGAAGGGCTTCTGCGCGGACGTCTGCACGACATCGGCCACGCCGCCGGCAAGCCCGTCCGTCTGCTGTGGGAGGGCGTCGCGTCGATTCGCGTGCCGGTCAGCGCCGCGAGCACGGATGATCTCGATACGCCGGATGACTATCGCAGGATCACGGGAAGCGCACCACCGCCACCGTTCTGAACGGCAGGGGCTCCGAGGCTCCGAGGCTCCGAGGCTCCGGGGCGTGAGGCTCAGGTCTTGCGGGTCGGCAGGCCGGGCGGGTGCCGGTAGAGACGCGAGGGACGACCTCGGCGCCCGTCCGTGAGTTCTCCCGTGCTCTCAAGGTGCCGCTTCATCGCCCGCCGGAACGTGTCGCGCGGCAGATCCTCACCGGCCACGGACTCGTGCAGGGCCTGGAGGTCGCCCAGACTGAAGGACGCGGGCAGGAGCCCCCAGGGATCGGGGTACTCCGCATACGCTTCCCGGACTCGCCGCAGCGCTTCGACGAACACCCTCGGATGGTCGTACGGCAGCCGCACGCCCCCGTCGGCTTCGACCTCTCCCACGGGTGCGAGCGTGATGCTCCCACCGCGCAGGCCCTCCGCCACGACGGATCCGGGCACCACGTCAAGGTGGGCCACGGTGACGACCCATCCCCGCGGGTCGCGATCCGGATCGTCGAAGACCTTGAGCTGCTCCGGTTCACGGCCCGTGATTCCCGCCTTGTGGCGCAGGCTCCGCAGCACGGCATCGTGGAGACGCTCCCGCTCGTGGACGAACGTGCCCGGCAGGGCGAACCCGACGTCCTCCTGCACGAGCACGATCTCCAGGCCGCGGCCCGTGACGGTGAAGGTCGCCGTGTCGACCGCGAGCGAGGGGCGGGGGAAATCCGTGAGGGGCGCGCTGCTCACGCGGACCGTGCGCTCAGGCGCGGGTCGCGGCGGTAGGGGACGAGGAGGACGCTCGCATCCGCATCGGTCAGCACCGCTGAGCTCGTGCGACCCAGCTGTGAGGTCATCGCAGCGAAGACTCCCCTGCCGCGCTTGCCGACGACGACGATGTCCGCCGCCTTCGACGCGTCGATGAGCATCTGCGCGGGGTCCCCCGAGGGGAACTCGATGTCCGCGTCGAGGTCCGGGAACGCCTCGCGCAGCCAGGCGAGATCGGCCTGGGCCCGGGCTTCCGCATCGGCCCGGTCACCCAGTGCGTCCACGCCCACGAGCACGCGCAGCGGCCATCCGCTCGCCACAGCCAGTGATGCTGCGTCCAGCGCCGCCACTCCGGCGTACTCCGAGGTGTCGAGCCCCACCACGACGCCGCCCGTCGCCCCACCGCGCGCGATGCTGGGGTGCTGGCCGGGATCGTCGAACTCACTGCCGTCGCGCACCGTGTGCACCAGGACGGTGCTGAGCGCATGACCGGGCAGCCCGAAGCTGACCGTCCCGATCCGCCTGCTGTTGACCGTCCCCGCGCCGTGCCGTCCGAGCACCAGCAGTCCGGCATCCCCCGCTCGCATCGCGAGCTCCTCGCCGGCGTCGCCGACGATGACCTCGGTGAGGATCTCCGTGCCCGAGGCGCCGTCCGGGTGGGCGGCATCGAGGTCGCCGAGTCGGTCTGCGAGTCCCGTGAGCACCGTCCGGCCGGCCTCCTGGAGTTCGACCTCGTCGTCGATCTCCAGGTGCGCGGGGGTGATGACATGGATGAGCCGGAGGGCACGGCGGGTGCCGCGCAGCTCCTTGAGGGCCCACGCGGCGGCTTCCGCACTCTGGTCAGAACCGTCGACTCCGACGATCACGTCTCCGCTCAGCTGCACAGCGCCTCCTTCAGATCCGGGTGCTCCCTCGATGGTAGTGAAGGACGACGCGCTCCGGCAGTGCCCTGTCGCGTGTCGGGACGATGGGGACCGAACGACGGAAGCCCTGTCACCGCGCGATGACAGGGCTTCCGGACCGAGCCTCCTGTCGGAATCGAACCGACGACCTTTTCATTACGAGTGAAACGCTCTACCGACTGAGCTAAGGAGGCAACGCGGAAGAGCTTATCCCCATCTCTGCGACGAGGTCAAAACGGGCGCAGAGCCCGGGCCGCGGCGGCTTCGACGGCCGTGCTGAACCGGTCCAGCACGGGCAGTTCCGTCGCCCAGCGGTGCCAGTGGAGATCCACGTCGAGCATGGGCAGTCCTGGGATCCGCACGAGGTCCCCGACGTCGGGGAGAGCGCCCAGGAGCAGTTCGTGGATGCATCCCCACCCCAGGCCCGCGCGCAGTCCCGTCACGAATCCGTCCTGAGCCCCGATCATATGGGTCGGCGGGTTCGCCTCCGCGTCGTGCTCCTCGCACCACGCGCGCAGGACCCTGTGCTGGAGCTCGTCCGCCGCGCCGAACGTCAGCACCGGACAGGTCGTGAGGTCGAGGTGTCCGGCGGCGTCGAGATGGCGCGCCGCCAGCTTCTGCGAGACGACCGGGACATAGCGCATCTTCCCCAGCGGCGTGGCCGTGCAGCCCGTCTGCGCGGTGGGCAGGGAGCTGAGGGCTCCGAGCACATCCCCGCGGGCCAGCGCCTGGTGACCGACGTCCTGGTCCTCGACGCTCACCCGCAGGACGACGTCGTCCCAGTCCGCAGCCTGCTCGATGGCTCCGGACAGCCAGGTTCCCAGCGCGTCCGCACCGACGGCGATCGGCAGCGCGGATCTGCTGGGGGCCTCGGCGGCGGGGGTGAGGGAGCCGACCAGCGCGACGACCTGCCGCGCAGTGGCGAGCACCGCCTCGCCGGCGGAGGTCACGCGAGGAGGCGTGGAGCGCGCCACCAGTACGTGGCCCATCGTCGACTCCAGCGCCCGGATCCGCTGGGAGACCGCGGACGTGCTCACGCCCAGCGCGTAACCGGCGGCGTCGAAGCCGCCCTCGTCGACGACGGCGACGAGCGCCGCCAGCTGCACGAGGCTGGGGGCATCGGTTCTCATGAGACTCTCCCGATCATGAAGCCCACCTTAACCACGTGAAGGCCATCCATATGGCCTTCACGGGCCGCGCGGCGTACTTTCGACTCATGCCTGTCCTCACGCTCCTCACCACCGGCTTCCTCACGGGGGTCGGGCTGATCATCGCCATCGGCCCGCAGAACGCATTCGTCCTGCGCCAGGGCATCCGCCGTGAACGGGTCGCCGTCGTCGTGCTCGTCTGCGTGGTCGCGGACGTCGCTCTCATCGCACTCGGGACCGCGGGGATCGGCATCGTGTTCGAGCACGCGCCGTGGATCGTGGAGATCATGCGCTGGGGAGGCGTCGTCTACCTCGTGTGGTTCGCCTGGACGAGTATCCGGTCCGCGTTCGGCGGCCCCGAAGCGCTCACCACGACCGCGAGCGGGGCGACAGCCCAGGACAAGCCGTCCGCAGTCTCCGTCGCAGCGGCCACGGCGGCGCTCACGTTCCTCAACCCGCACGTGTACCTCGACACAGTCGTCATGCTCGGCACCGTGGCGAACCAGCACGAGCTCCGCTGGGTCTTCTCCGGTGGCGCGATGCTCGGTTCGCTCGTGTGGTTCGCGGCGCTGGGGTGGGGAGCTCATCTGCTGGCCCCGTCGCTGCGCAGCCCGCGGGTGTGGCGGGTCATCGACGTGGCGATCGCCGCGGTCATGCTGATGATCGCCGCAAAGCTCGCCTTCGCGTAATCTCGACCACACAGACCGACCCCGACGATCAGAGGTGTGGAACAGAGTGATCGACTTCCCCCAGGAGAGGGCCCAGACGTTCCTCACCCAGTTCCGGACCCTCGTCGAATGCGAGTCGCCGTCGAACGATCCGCGGTCCCTCGCCGCGAGCGCCAGACTCATCGCGGAGATCGGCGAGCAGATCACGGGCATCCGCCCCCACATCCGCACGATCGAGGGGTTCCCACACGTCCACTTCCAGGTCGGCACCGGCCCGCGGCGCGTCCTGCTGCTGGGCCATCACGACACGGTCTGGCCGCGCGGAACCCTCGCATCCATCCCATGGTCCGTCGACGGCGATGCGGTCAGCGGACCCGGCACCGACGACATGAAGGGCGGGATCCTCATCGCGCTCCACGCACTGGGGGCGCTGCTGCGCCACGCGGGCGAGGAGCAGCTCGATGGAGTCAGCGTCCTCATCACTGCGGACGAAGAGCTGGGCTCCCCCACGTCGCGACCGCTCATCGAGGAGCTGTCCCGCGACGCGGAGGCGGTGCTCGTCTTCGAATCCGGCGGTCCTGCCGGCCAGGTGAAGGTCGCGCGCAAGGGCGTCGCGATCTATGAGCTCGAGGTCGTCGGTCGCGCCGCCCATGCGGGAGTCGAGCCGGACCGCGGGGTGAACGCGACCGTCGAGGTCTCCCACCAGGTCCTCGCGATCGACCGGATCGGCACCCCGGACGGGAGCACGACGGTCGTGCCCGCGGTCATGCAGTCGGGGACGACGACGAACACGGTGCCGGCCGGTGCCACCGTCGGCGTCGACTCCCGTGCCATCACCGTCGCGGAGCAGGAGCGCGTGGACCGCGAACTGCGCGGACTCCGCTCGGTGCACCCCGAGGCAGAGCTGATCCTGCACGGCGGCATCAACCGGCCTCCGCTGGAGGAGCGGTTCGCCGCAGACCTCTTCGAGCGCGCCCGTGAGATCGCAGCGGCGCTCGGTCATCCGCCGCTGGAGGTGATCCGTGTGGGCGGAGGGTCGGACGCGAACTTCACGGCGGGAGTGGGCACACCGACGCTCGACGGTCTGGGCACGGTGGGCGGCGGGTCCCATGCGGACGACGAGCACGCACTGCTGTCGTGGATCCCCCGGCGCGTCGAACTCACGGCATCACTGGTCGACTCGCTGCTGCGGGACCCGGTCGCGCGACCGGCGGCGGACGGCCGCCTGCGCCGCGTCAGACAGCGGCGCGCCAGCCTGCGCCGCGTCAGTCCGTGATCCACGGGTTCGACAGGCCGACGAAGGCTGCCTCGACGACGAGAGCCGACGCCATGTTGGTCGCCAAGCGTTCCCGCGCCTGGCGCAGCACGTCGATCCTCTTGAGGGTCGCGGTCGAATCGCCCTCTGCCGCGAGCCTGCCGATCCGCTCGTCCTCGTCGACGTTGATCGTCCCGGTGTCCGCGCCCAGCTGAGCGGCCAGCACATCGCGGTACAGGGAGAGCAGCTCGATGAAGATCGAGTCGAGCTCGTCATTGCGCGCGCGGACGTCGCGGCGCTTCTGCTCCTCTTCGAGGCGGCGGATCTGACTGCGCGCACTGGGTGGGATCTTGCCCCCGGCCTCGATGCCCAGTGTGCGCAGGAGCTGCTCCTTCTCCTGCGCGTTGCGCTCCTCCGTGCGCGCCTTCGCCCTGTCCTTCGCCACGTCGACGATGCGCGCGGCGATCCGGATGGTCGATCCGACGGAGGTCAGGTGACGGGGGATGTCGAGGATGAAGGTCCGCTCCGACCGCGCGTTCGGCGACGTCACGAGGCGACGGGCGCGCCCGATGTGGCTCTGCGCCGCATGCGCCGCCCAGCGGGCCGTGTCCGCATCCGCACCGTCGCGGTCGCGCAGCAGCTGTGCGACCGCGTCCGGACTGGGGATGCGGAGGTTCACGTTGCGGCACCGCGATCGGATCGTCGTGAGGACGTCTTCCGGACTGGGGGCGCAGAGGATCCAGACCGTGGAGGGCGGAGGCTCCTCGATGGCCTTGAGGAGGACGTTCGAGGTCCTCTCCGCCATGCGGTCGGCGTCCTCGATGATGACGACCCGCCAGTCCGCGTTCACCGGTCCCTGATGGGCGGTCGCGACGAGCGCGCGCACCTCGTCGATCGAGATGAGCGACTTCTGCGTCGACAGCACCGTCATGGATTCGTGGATGCCGCGCAGTGCTCGCTGGGCCTCCGGCGAATCGCTGTCGCCCGCGTCCGGTGTGAGGAGTGCGGCGGCGAAGGCGCGTGCTGCGTTCGAACGGCCGGAGCCCGGTGGCCCCGTGAGGAGCCACGCGTGGGTCATCGCGGTGCTGCCCGCCGCGGCAGCCCGTGCCAGCTGGTCGACTGCGCGCTCCTGGCCGACCAGTTCGTTCCAGACGCTCATCGTCGTCCCGGTGCGCCCGGGTCGCGGCGATCGTGGCCGTGCTGGGCCCGGAGCCGCTCACGCGCCTGGCGCTCGATCTCCGCCTGGGCCCGCAGACGTTCCCTGCTGGTCTCCCGGGAGGGCGAGAGTCCAGACCGGAATGATCCCTCCGAGGACGGGACGGCCGGCTGGACCGTGGTCGGAGCCTCCGAATCGTCGACGACGGGAGCGGGACGGACCTCCGTGACGGGATCGTCGGCCGCAGCCGGGACGAATCCGGGACGAGGACGCACCTCGGTGACCGGATCCTCGACAACCGGGTCCTCGACAACCGGAGGATCGACAAACGGGGCCCCGGGAACTGGACCCTCAGAGACCGAGGAGGATCCCACCGGGTTCTCACCCTCCGGCGCGGCTCCCGCCGTGTTCGCACCCGCCGTGTTCGCACTGGCCGGGGCGGCTCCCGCCGGATCCCGGGCGACCGGAATCTCGATGACCGGGTCCTCGGCGACTGCCGAGGCTCCCACCGGTCGATCCCCGACTGCCGGGCTCTCTTCCACGTGGGGAGCGGCGGTCGGAGCGGGCCGCGCCACCGTGACCTGGTCGTCCGCTGCATGCTGTCGGGCGTCGGTGCCCGACTGCCTCTGCGCGAGTCTCTGCTCGACTGCCCGGAGTACGTGTGCCGCGATGGTGTCGATGTCACGGCCCGCGTCGATGACGACGTAGCGGTCCGGAGCGGCCGCCGCGTAGTCGAGGAACGATCTGCGCACGGTCGAGTGGAACTCATGGTCGAGCGCATCGAGATGGTTCTCCTCGCCGCGGACAGTGGTCCGCTGACGGGTCACTGCTGGGTTCGCATCGAGGATGATCGTGAGGTCGGGGCGCATCCCTTCGGTCGCCCACGTCGACAGCGCGACGATCTCGTCGTCTCCCAGATCGCGGCCCGCCGCCTGGTACGCGCGGGAGGAATCGATGTAGCGGTCCGTGATGACGATGCCGCCGCGATCGACGATGGGTCTCACGAGTGACGCGACGTGGTGGGCGCGGTCCGCTGCGAATACGAGCGCTTCCGCCCGGGGCGTGACGCCGTCTCCGTCGAGCACCACGGAGCGCAGCAGCGTGCCGGCGGCCGTGCCGCCGGGTTCCCGGGTCGTGACGACTTCGCCGTGCCCCTGGTCGCGCAGCGCATCTGCGAGGAGGTGGATCTGCGTGGACTTGCCGGTGCCGTCTCCGCCCTCGATCGCGATGAACAGACCGCCGGCGTGGAACGAGCCGGATGATCCCGCAGACCCGTCCGCAGCATTCGGAGCCGTATCCGGAGCCGTGGCCAGTGCCGCAGCCAGGGGCTGCGCGCCGCCCCCTCCGGCGGCAGGACCGGTCGGGGCGTGTGCTGCCGTCGCGGTCCCGGTCGGAGCGTCCCCGGCTGCCGCACGCGCATCCGCTGCGCCCGTACCGTGCGGGTCGGTGACGGCTGAGTCCGCACCTGCAGCGGTCTCCACACCGGCCGCACGCGCATCTGCCGCGCCCGCACCCCGCATCGCGGCGTCACCGGTCGCCGCCGGGCGGCGGAAGGCGTGGATGATGTCGATGCCGATCCCGCTGATCCCAGTGGGCCCGAACGTGAAGAGCGAGATGATGCCGCCGATAAGTGCGACGGTGCCGATCAGGACGTAGGCCAGGTCAGCGGGAAGGATGTCCCACGACGCGACGGAGCTCAGCGGGACCTCTGCCGTGAAGCCGACCGCGGTGACGAGAATCGCGACGGCCATGCCGACGACCGCGCCGATCCGCCGCGAGAACCGGTAGCGCTGGGAGCGGACGCCCAGGCCCACGAGGAACGCGACGCCGCCGGACAGCACGGCCTTGCCGGACAGCTCCACGAGCACACCGGCGGAGACGGTGAAGACGCCCGCTGCGATGAGGGAGAAGGAGGTGAGCCGGGTGCGCGTCATACCGGGTGCGAAGTCGGGTCCCGTCTCGAAGCCGACGGCCCACCCCAGCAGCACCGCGCAGAGGATGACCGACATCCCCGCCTGGCCGAAGCCCAGATCCGCGATGGAGGGCTGGGCGAGGATACCGACCGCGCCCAGCACGCCGAACAGCAGATGGCAGGGCCACGCGCTGGTCACCGGAGTCCCGGGCCGTGCGGTGCTGCGATCCAGCACGTGCGCGCCGGTGTCCGGCAGTCGCACGCCCTGATCGGACTTCTGCGTGAGGAGCACGATGACTCCGGCGAGCATGACGAGGCTGCCCAGGAGCAGGAGCCAGCGCAGCGCCTCGTGTCCGCCAGCGGTCCCGCCGACCAGCTGCGCCGCGTACGAGGCGCAGAGCATGACGGCCGCGGCGACGCCCGCACTGCGCCACGGCTTCACCCGCGTTCCCGCGACCAGGCTCAGGACGGCCGCCAGGGCGGCGCCCACGCCCAGGCCCACGAAGACGCCCAGGATCGCGGAGACGGTAAACAGCTGAGTGATCGCGAGTCCCGCGATCACCACGGAGGCGATGAGCGCCACGCGCAGGGAAACCTTCCCCTGGAGCTTCTCCTGCGGCACGAACATGCCGGCCACACCTGCGGCGATCACCGCCGCGTACAGCAGCACCGCCGGCCGGGAGGAGAAGCCCTCTTCGCCTGTGAGCGTGTGGATGTCCGCCATGGCGGCCGGATCGAGGAAGGCTGTGACGCCGTAGGCGCCCGCGACGGCGAAGCTCAGCGCCGCGGCGGACAGCATCGTCAGCCACGCACCGACCTCCACGATGAAGACGCCCATGACATCAGTCCGGGGACGACCCGCCGAAGGGCGGGCGCCCTGCGACTGTGCGGGCTGCGATGCGGGAGAGGCGGGAGGCGGGGATCCGACGTCGTTCACAGGCCACACCTTACCCGCGGCCACTGACACGACTCGGGAGATCTGATCGGACGAGACTACTCTGGGGACGTGCGGAACGAGACGAACGACGAGACGGCAGGGGACCTCGGCGGGGGCGCCCGTCCTGAGCTCACGGTCCTGCGGCACGGACCGGGCGACGCGCTCACGGACCTCGCGATGGCGCGGGCACTGCTCAACGCGGTCCGCGACGGCGACCGCGGTCCGACCCTGCGGATCTATCGGCCCTCCCCCACTGTCGCCTTCGGTGCGCGGGATCGGTTCCTCGACGGCTTCCGGCCTGCGATCGAGGCGGCTCGCTCACACGGCTTCACCCCCGCGCTGCGCACGCTGGGCGGACGGGCCGCCGCCTACCATCCGGGCAGCATCGTCATCGATCACATCGAGCCGACGCGGGAGTTCCTCACCCAGACGCAGGACCGGTTCGTGCGGTTCGGCGAGATGTACGCCGCCGCACTGCGGGACATCGGCATCGATGCGCGCATGGGCGAGATCCCCGGCGAGTACTGCCCCGGCGAGCACAGTGTGAACGTGGGCGGCGAGATCAAGGCGATCGGCACGGCGCAGCGCGTGGTGGGCGGGGCCTGGCTCTTCTCGTCGTCGATCATCGTGGAGGACCCGGACCCCATCCGTGCGGTCCTCACGGACGTGCAGGCGGCGCTGGGTCTCGTGTGGGAGCCCCGGACGGGCGGGGCCATCTCGGAGCTCCATCCGGACGTGACGGCAGACGCGGTGGAAGAGGCACTCCTCGCCGCGTACGCACGCGAGTACGAGCTGGTCCCGGGCACGCTCACCCCCACGGACGCCGAGGCCGCACGCGGATTCGTCGACGCGCACCTCCTCTGACGGCCACGCTCTCCTCTGACTGCTCACACGCGTCGAGAGGGTGGGTCTCTGCGCTTCTCAGTGCAGAAATCCACCCTCTCGATCACGCGGGCTCGATGACTCAGACTCGGTCACGCGGGCCGGCTGGAACGCTCAGCCCCGCGTGCGGTCAGACGTTCACGGGGTCTTCGGCGTCGTCGTCTTCTTCGCCGCAGTGGTCGTCTTCTTCGCAGCCGTGGTCTTCGCCGCCGGCTTCTTGGCAGCCGGCTTCTTCGCGGCCGTCGTCTTGGAAGCGGTCGTCTTCCGCGTCGTCGTGCGCTTCTTCGCCGGTCCCTTCGCCCGCTTCTCCGCCAGCAGCTCGTACGCCCGCGTCTCAGTGATGCCGTCCACGGAGTCGTCCTTGCGGAGAGTCGCGTTCGTCGTGCCGTCCGTGACGTACGGGCCGAATCGCCCGTCCTTCACGACGACCGGCTTCTTCGACTCCGGGTCCTCGCCCAGCTCCTTGAGCGGCGGGGCCGCCTGCGCGCCGCGGCGCTGCTTGGGCTTCGAGTAGATCTCGAGCGCCTCCTCGAGCGTGATCCCGAAGATCTGCTCCTCCCGCTCCAGTGACCGGGAGTCCGTCCCCTTCTTCAGGTAGGGGCCGTACCGGCCGTTCTGCGCGGTGATGGGCGTGCCTTCGGCGTCCTCGCCCACGGTGCGGGGCAGCGTCAGCAGGCGCAGCGCCTGCTCCAGCGTCACCGTCGTGGGCTCCATCGACTTGAAGAGCGAGGCCGTGCGCGGCTTGGGCTTCTTGGCGCCCCGCTTGGGCTTCTCCTCCGGCTCCGGCAGCACCTCTGTCACGTAGGGGCCGAACCGGCCGGACTTCGCGACGATCGTGTGGCCGGTGTCCGGGTCGACGCCCAGTTCGCGGTCGCCGGTGCCCTGCGTGCGGATGAGTTCGCGGGCGGCGGCCTCGGTCAGTTCGTCCGGTGCGAGGTCATCCGGCACGGACACGCGGCCCGGTGCGTCGCCCTCCTTCTCCGGAGCGATCTCGAGGTAGGGGCCGTAGCGGCCCACGCGCAGTTCGATGCCCTCTGCGATCGGCACGGTGTTGATCTCTCGTGCGTCGATGTCGCCCAGGTCGTCGACGACGGTCTTGAGGCCCGGCTTCACGCCTTCGCCCTCGCCGCCGAAGTAGAAGTCGTGGAGCCACTGCGTGCGGTCCTCGCGACCGCCCGCGATCTCGTCGAGGTCCCCCTCGAGGTCGGCGGTGAACTGGTAGTCGACCAGGCCGCCGAAGTGCTCCTCGAGCAGTCGGGTGACGGAGAACGCCACCCAGCTGGGGACCAGTGCGTTGCCGCGGTTGGTCACGTATCCGCGGTCCTGGATGGTCGAGATCGTCGCCGCGTAGGTCGACGGGCGACCGATCCCCAGCTCCTCGAGGCGCTTGACGAGGCTCGCCTCCGTGAAGCGCGGCGGCGGTGCGGTGGTGTGGCCGTCGGCCTCCGCGCGCTCGACGGCGATCCCGTCGCCCTCCTTGACGTCCGGCAGCCGGGACTCCCCGTCCTTGCCGGACTCCGAGTAGCGCTCGGTGTCGCGGCCCTCCTCGTACGCCGCGAGGAAGCCGCGGAAGGTGATGACCGTGCCCGAGGTCGTGAAGCCGGCGTTCGCAGGAGCCGTCTCCCAGCCCCCTCCTGCCAGTTCCGCCGAGGCCGGGGCCAGGTCCGCGCCGATCTTCATCGTCGCGGTCGAGCCCTTGGCATCGGCCATCTGCGAGGCCACGGTGCGCTTCCAGATGAGCTCGTAGAGGCGGAAGTCATCGCCGCTCAGTGCACCGGACACCTGCGCGGGTGTGCGGAAGGAATCGCCGGAGGGGCGGATCGCCTCGTGCGCCTCCTGGGCGGCCTTCGCCTTCGCCCCGTACATGCGCGGCTTGCCGGGCACGTAGTCCGCCCCGTACAGCTCCCCGATCTGCCGGCGGGCGGCGGAGATCGCCTGGCCGGACAGCTGGGTGGAGTCCGTACGCATGTAGGTGATGTAGCCGTTCTCGTACAGGGACTGCGCGACGCGCATCGCCTGGCGCGCCGACATCCGCAGCTTGCGGCCCGCCTCCTGCTGGAGGGTCGACGTGGTGAACGGAGCAGCCGGGCGCCGCGTGTACGGCTTCGTCTCCAGCGAGGTGACGGACAGCGCCTTCTGCGAGGGGCCCGTCAGCGCCGCTGCGAGCGATGTGGCCTGCGGCTCGCCCAGCACGACGGCCTTCGACGTGCTCTTCAGCTGACCGCGGTCGTCGAAGTCACGGCCGGATGCGACCTTCGTGCCGTCGACCGAGTCCAGCCGTGCCTTGAAGGCGGTGCCGCCCGCGGCCTCGGCGAGTTCGACGTCCAGATCCCAGTAGTCCGCGGACACGAATGCCATGCGCTCGCGCTCCCGCTCGACGACCAGGCGGGTCGCGACGGACTGGACGCGGCCGGCGGACAGTCCCGCGCGGACCTTGCGCCACAGGACCGGCGACACCTCGTAGCCATAGAGGCGGTCGAGGATGCGGCGGGTCTCCTGCGCGTCGACGAGGTCCACATCGAGTTCGCGGGTGTTCTCCAGCGCACGCTCGATGGCCTCGCGGGTGATCTCGTGGAACACCATCCGCTTGACGGGGACCTTCGGCTTGAGCACCTCGAGCAGGTGCCACGCGATGGCTTCGCCCTCGCGGTCCTCATCCGTTGCGAGGTAGAGCTCGTCGGCGTCCTTGAGGAGCGACTTGAGCTCCGTGACCTTCTTCTTCTTGTCCGGATCGACCCGATAGTACGGAGTGAAGTCCGAGTCCACGTCGACGGCGAACCGTCCGTACGGGCCCTTCTTCATGTCCGCGGGCAGCTCCGACGGCTGCGGGAGGTCGCGGATGTGGCCGACGGAGGCTGTGACGTCATAGCCGTCCCCCAGATACCCCACGATCGTGCGGGCTTTGGTCGGCGACTCGACGATGACGAGTCTGCGGGGGGTGGTGGTAGCGGCCATGGATTCCTTTCACCTGCTCTCATCCGCATGCTTTCGGGCACGGCGAATCGTTCCGCGGTCGGATGTGTGGACAATGTAGCACCAGCCGACCACTGCGTATTCCTGTCAGTCCGTCACTGGGACGATCACTCCCGCCGGGACGAGGGTGCGGACCTGGTCGAGGAGCTGGGCGGTGAGGGCCGCCTCGTCGACGCTCAGCAGCTGGGCGAGCGCGGCGGAGATCTGCCCCATCGTGAGCGTCCCGTCGCAGACTCCCAGGAATCCTGCGAGCGCGGGATCGGCCTGGAAGGTCTGTGCGAGTCCGCCGCCCTGTTCGATGGTGATCATCGTGGGGTCGTCCGCGCCCGGGCGCAGGTGTCGGTGCTCGGTGACGTCGGGTGCCAGCTGGTAGGCGGTGCCGATCAGCTCCGCGTCATCGGCCTCGTGCAGCCACTCGAGCAGCCCGATGCGGGTGGAGAGGAAGGCGGCGAGCCCTGCAGGGTTCGATCCCGGTCCGGATTCGATCTGCGCGAAGTCGCGCACAGCGTCATCGGCCGAGGCCGCGCGGTGCAGCACGACCCAGCCGAATCCCACCTCCTCGACGCCGCGCGCCTCCAGGTCGGTGAGCCAGCGGTCGACGTCCGCGTGCCAGCGGGCCGTCGCCCGGGCGACGCCGCCGTCGCGGATCCACGTCCGCGCGTACGCCCCGGGGCGCATGCGCTGCCGTTCGATCACCGTCGCCGAGGTCCCGCGCGCGTCCCCGTCGCCGCCCACCCAGGCTGTGGGCGGCTCGCGGTCCGCCCCGTGCTCCCAGTTGCCGAGCATGACGGCGGTGCCGTCGTCCCGCAGGTGCTCGGGGGATCCGGACACCATCGCTCGCATGATCGCGTCTCCGGTGAGTCCGCCGTCGCGGTAGCCGTAGGAGCGGTAGCCGTAGGAGCTGGACTCCGACGTCGCCTGCGACACGTTCGACCTCGGAGTGATGACGAACGGCGGGTTGGAGACGAGCAGGTCGACTGCCTCCGGCAGGGGCTCGAAGAGCGATCCGTGACGGAATTCGACTCGATCCGCGGCTCCCGCGAGTCCCACGGTGAGGCGGGCGATGGCGAGCGCGCGCTGCGAGAGGTCGGTCGCGATCACGCGGTCCGCGTGGCGCGCCAGGAGGACCGCTTGGATCCCGCATCCGGTCCCGATGTCCGCCGCGAGTGAGACGGGACCGCGCGGGGTGAGGTCGAGGAGGGTCCGTCCGGCGCCGCCGTAGCCCAGGACGTAGTCACCGTCGAGGGCGTCCGGGCGGGTGAGGGTGCCGTGGTCCGCGAAGAGGAGGAGCGTGTCGTCGCCCGGCGCCAGTCCGCGGGGCACGCCCAGCGGCAGCGGGTGAGCGGTGAGGGCGAGGACGGAGCGGATCGGGCCCGGGCTCTCCTCACTCCCGCTCACCAGGAGTCCTCCGGTGCGCAGCGCTTCGACCAGGTCGTCGCCCAGTGCCGCGGTCGCGTCGTCCTCCTCGACGGGGGTGTCCAGGAGGAAGAGGAGCGCGATCACAGCGAGCGCGCGGTCGCGGGCGGGCACCGCCTCGGCCTCGGGGGCAGCCTCGGCAGCGGTCTCTCCTTCGGCGGCAGCCGTCACACCGAGAAGGCGCAGGCAGTGCCGGCGGGCGGGGGCCGGATCGTTCGCGTCGAGTGCGGCGTCGGCGTCCGTCCCCCACAGCCCGCGCAGGGCGGCGGGGGAATAGCGCGCGCGAGTGAGCGCCGTGGCGAGCCGTTCGAGGGTCGCCGCCGGGAGCACCGGGACGGGCGGAAGAGAAGTCACCCGACCATCGTAGGGGCGTGTCGTCGTCTGCCCGCCGGCCCGTTCCGTCCGCGTCGTGAGCAGAAGTGTCCGGACCCCGGCCGGTGCCGATGGGCCGCAGAAGACCTGCGAGGATGAGTGTGATGCCCAGCACCGACGCCCCCGTCTTCGACGATTCGCGGGCGCACCACACTCGCCTGCTGCGCGGAGTCGCCGCCGGTGCCTTCGCGACCTTCGTCGCGCTGTTCTCCCACGTCGCGGGCGGCGGCCAGTCCCCCACACTCCTGGGCGTCGGGGTCCCGCTCCTCCTCGCGGTCTTCGTGTGCGTCGTCCTGGGCGGTCGGAAGCTGTCATTGCTCCGGCTGAGCGCGTCCGTGGGCATCAGCCAGACCCTCTTCCACTGGATCTTCGGCACGGCGGCCTCGAGCGTCCCCACTGCGGGCACGGCGACCTCCGCTGAGGCCGCAGGCTCTTCAGCGGCGCAGCTCGCCCTCCATGCGAATCACGTGGGCGGTGTGCCGCCTGGTTTCGCCGCTTCGATCGTGGGATCGGGAGCGGGCGACCACGCCGCGCACAACGGTGCCGCGATGACCGTGGCCCACATCGTCGCCGCACTCGTGACGGTCGCAGTGCTGTACCGCTCCGAAGTCGTCCTGCGGGCGCTCGTGGAACTGCTGCGCATGCTCGGGAGCGCGTGGGCCCCGCTCCGTCGTCTGCTCACGCACACCACGTGGGTCGCGCCGCCGCGCCTGCGCCCGGGTGCCGGGTGCGAGGCGGACACTCCCGCACCGCTGGGCGTCGTCCGCTCGACGCGGCTGGACCGCGGTCCCCCGGTGCGCATCCGCGTCCACGCCTGAAGACTCGGACGACTCACGAAGCTTCGGACGGCTCACGTCCGGGTCCGCCGGGTCGTCACGGCCCCTCCGTGGACGCGCCCACTCCCTCTCATGTCTGAGGGCCGCACGGCCCGCGCGTCGTCGACGCCGCGCGTCGTCGATGCTTCATACCGCCGTGCGCCCGAACACTCACGAAAGGCGCCACCATGCGCATTCAGAAATCTGCCGTCCTGCTGTCCTCTGCCGCCCTTCTCGTACTCACCGGCTGCAGCGCGGCCGGGACCGCTTCCGAAGCGGACTCCGTCACGGACTCCGCGGCAGAGTCCTCAACAGACTCCTCGGCATCCGTCACGGTCGACGACCCCTGGGTGAAGGCCGCGGAGGAGGGCATGACCTCCTCATTCGGACTCGTCGAGAACACCGGTGAGGAGGACGTCACCCTCGTGGCCGTCGAATCGACGATCTCCGAGGAGATCGAACTGCATCAGACCTCGGACGACGGCTCCGGTGCGATGTCGATGGAGGAGAAGGAGGGTGGCTTCCCGATCCCAGCCGGTGACTCCCTCGACCTGGCACCCGGCGAGGATCACATCATGTTCATGGACTTCGACGGACCGCTGCAGGCCGGCGACACGGTGGACCTCACCCTCGTCTTCTCAGACGGCTCGCGCCTGGACTACGAGGCGTCGATCCGTGACTTCGCGGGAGCCGACGAGTCCTATGGCAATGAGGAGACAGATTCCCACGAGGAATCCGACGAGCACTCCGATGACGAGCGCAGCGACCACGAGCACTCCCACCTGGGCGATGGTGATGACTCATGAGGGCGCTGAGCAGACGGAGGATGCTGCTGGGAGGTGCAGCAGCCGGAGCCGGTGTCGCCGCGCTCACGGCGTGCACGCCGGGCATCGATGAGACGCCGCAGGACAGCCTCCTGGACGTGGGGACAGACACCATCCCGTTCTTCGGCACGCACCAGGCGGGCATCGCCACACCGCCGCAGGCCTTCGCGACGTTCGTGGCGCTCACGCTGCGGAACGAGGCGGATGCGGAGGCGATCCGTCGCATGCTGCAGGTGCTCACGGATGATGCCTCGAGGCTCGCGGAGGGTCGTGGCGCACTCGCGGACACGGAGCCCGAACTGGCACGGACACCCGCCCGACTCACCGTCACCCTGGGATTCGGCTCCGCACTGGTCCGGCGGGCTGCGGGGCGATCGGCCGTGCCCTCGTGGCTGAAGCCGCTGCCCTCGTTCGGGATCGACGATCTCGACGATCGGTGGACAGGTGGGGACCTGCTGCTGCACGTCGCGGCTGATGATCAGGTGACAGTCGCACATGCCGTGCGCATGCTGCTGAAGACAGCTCGGGCGACGGCACTGCCGAAGTGGCGCCAGTCCGGATTCCGCCGGTCGCGGGGCTCGGAGAAGCCGGGCACCACGATGCGGAACCTCTTCGGCCAGGTCGATGGGACCGTCAACCTGCGGCCTGAGGACGACGACTTCGCATCCGGGGTCTGGAATGACGAGGGATGGATGGCGGGCGGCACCTCGTGCGTGCTGCGGCGGATCCGGATGGACCTGGACGGCTGGGATCGCCTGGACACGCCGGGTCGGGACCAGGCGATGGGGCGGCGGCAGTCGGACGGGGCACCGCTGACGGGAGAACACGAGTTCGACGAACCGGACTTCGAGGCGATGGGCCCGCACGGGTTCTCCGTCATCCCGGACTTCTCCCACATCGCCCGTGCCCGCGGTGACGACCCCCGTCCCACCATGCTGCGTCGCAGCTTCAACTACGACGACGATCCAGTGGATGCGGGCGATGGAGGGATCACCGATGCGGGTCTGCTGTTCCTGGCCTACCAGCGCGACGTCGACGAAGGATTCGTCCCCGTCCAGCGACGGCTCGATGAACTCGACCTCCTCAACCAGTGGACGACTCCTGTGGGTTCCGCGGTGTTCGCGATCCCGCCGGGGTGCCAGAAGGGAGGCTTCATCGGCGACACGCTGTTCTGAGCAGACCGCTCACGCGTGACCCCAGGGGCACGACCTGCATACGATGCGGTCATGGCGCGCATCGAGGACACGGACGGGATACGAGTGCCGTTCGCCGCGCTCACCGCGGCCGTGTCCCTGGGGGTCGCGACGTTCTTCACCCTCTACTCCCTCATCCCGGTGACCCGGACGGACGACCCGGGAGTCGGCAGTGCGTTCGTCGGCGTCCTCATGACCTGCGTCATCGCGGTGCAGGTGGGAACGCCGACTCTGGTGAGGCGGTTCTCGCTGCGCACGGTCGTCTCCGGCTCACTCGCCGCCCTGGGCGTGGGCGCGCTCGTGGCCGGGATCGCCGGGACCGGAGCGGCCTCCGGTCTGGCGCTGGTCGCGCTGCTGGCAGGCGGTGCGCTCGCCGGGGCCGGGTTCGGCATCCTCATCGTCGCGGGCTCCCAGGGCGTCGGCGTGCTGGTCCCGGGAACCGGCCTCGGGCGTGCGCTCGGGCTCTACGGCCTCATCACCGCACTGGCGACCGCGCTGGGATCACCCGCCGGGGTCCAGGTGGGCGTGGCGTTCTCCCCGACGACCTTCGGCGTGGTCGCCGTGGTGCTGTGCGTGCTCGGCGCGGTGGCTGCGTTCGGGATCCCGGCGAGCATCGGCCGTGGCGACGACGCACCCGGGAAGACTCAGGGGGCCGGCGGCACCGAGGGGAACAGCAGGTCCAGCGGTGACAGTGTGTCCAGCGATGCCAGCGGGTCCAGCGGTGACAGCGGGACCACCGGATCCGGTCCGGTCACCGGCGCGACCGGCATCACCGGCTCTGAGGAGCCGCACGCCACGACGATACCGGGCGCGCTCCGCGTGCTCGCCCTGACCCTCACGTTCCTCCTGCTCGCGGTCCTCTTCCTGTCCCACGCGATCACGAGCCTGCCGGTGCTCGCCAGCGACAGCGTCAGCCCGGCGCTCACGATCCTCCTCGCGCAGCTGGGGACCGCCGGAGGTCGGTGGGTCGGCGGCTTCGCGGAGCCGCGGATCACCCGCTCCGGCACGATCATGCTGGCGACGATCCTGCTCGTCATCGGCAGCATCACCGGTGTGTTCACCAGCAACGGTGAGACGATCGGGATCAGCGCGGTGATCCTCGGCCTGGGTGTCGGAACCGCGCAGACGGTCGCCCTGCACACCGCGATGCGGCGCACGGATGCAGGACGGGCCTCGGTCGTGTGGAACCTCGGCGTCGACGGCGGTCTGTGGATGGGCGGCATCCTCGCGGGTCTCGTCCTCGCCCAGGGCGCGATGCTCCCGGCGATCTTCGCCGCGGCGAGCATCCTCGCGATCGTGGGCGCGGTGCTCGCGGTGAAGGAGACCGGCCGGCCCTGAGGCGCGCAGCCGGCACCGGCGCTGCGGCCCCAGTCCCTACGATGGGCCCATGACCTCGGAGCTCTTCGACATCCTCACCCGGTTCGGCGACCGCGTCGACCGCGTGACCCATGTCGAGCAGCTGCCCGCCCGCCTCGGCCGCACGACGGACTGGCCTTCCTGGATGGATCCCGCAGTGCGCGATGCCTTCGTCTCTGCGGGGATCGAGCGCCCCTACGAGCATCAGGTCGAGACAGCGGACATCGCCCGAGCCGGTGAGAACGTCATCGTCGCGACCGGCACGGCATCGGGCAAGTCCCTGGGCTACCTCATGCCGGTGCTCGACGCCGCGATCCGCGGAACGGCCGCGCCCAGCGGCCGCGGATCGACGACGCTCTACCTCTCCCCCACGAAGGCGCTCGCAGCCGACCAGCTGACCTCCCTGCGCGAGCTCGTCCTCAAGGGCCTGCGCCCCTCCACCTACGACGGCGACACGCCCCGGGCGGACCGTGACTGGGCGCGCCGTCATGCGAACCTGATCCTCACCAACCCGGACATGCTCCACCGCTCGCTGCTGCCCGGCCACGAACGGTTCTCCTCCGTCCTCAAGCGCTTGGACTACGTCGTCGTGGACGAGGCCCACCGCTACCGGGGAGTGTTCGGCTCGCACGTCGCCCTCATCCTCCGCCGGCTGCTGCGACTGGCCAGGTACTACGGCGCCTCCCCCGTCGTGATCGGCGCATCGGCGACAGCGGGCGATCCCGCGGACGTCTTCTCCCGCCTCATCGGATCCCCTGCCCGCGCTGTCGTCGACGATGCCTCACCACGGGCCGCCGGCCGCTTCCTGCTGTGGGAGCCCCCGCTGCTGCCCGGCCTCGATCCGCGTGAGCAGTCCGGCCCGGGTGAGCAGACCGGCCCGTTCGGGCAGAGTGATCCGTTCGGGCAGCCCGAGGACCCGCCGGACCCGTGGGCGGACTCCGCTCCGCACGACCGCTTCCAGCAGGATCCCGCGCCCGAGGCCCCCGTCGGCCGCATCTCCGAGGCGCGGCGGTCGTCGCTCGCCGAGGCCGCCGACCTCCTCACCGACACGACGTGCGCGGGCCGCCGGGCGATCGGCTTCATCGCCTCCCGCCGCGGCGCCGAGGCCCTGGCCTCGATCGTCAAGGACGAGGTCGCCCGCGTCGACGATTCGCTGGTGCGCACGATCGCCGCCTACCGCGGCGGCTACCTGCCCGAAGAGCGGCGCCTGCTGGAGACTGCGCTGCGCAGCGGCCGCCTGCTCACCGTCGCCTCGACCAACGCGCTGGAACTGGGCATCGACATCTCCGGGCTCGATGCGGTCATCATCGCCGGCTGGCCCGGCACGCTGGCGTCCCTGTGGCAGCAGGCGGGCCGCGCCGGCCGCAGCGGTCAGGAATGGATCGCGGTGCTCGTCGCGCGCGACGACCCGCTCGACACCTACCTCGTCCATCACCCGGAGGCGGTCTTCGGCAAAGCCGTGGACGCCGTCGTCATCGACCCGGGGAATCCGTACGTACTCGCGGGTCACCTGTGCGCAGCCGCAGCCGAGGTCCCCTTCACCGACGACGACTTCGCGCACTTCCCGGAGTCCGCTCCGTCCATCGTGGACCAGCTCACGAGCGCGAGGATGCTGAGGAGGCGACCTGGCGGGTGGTTCTGGGCGAAGGCGGAGAACCCCGCGGACCTCTCTGACATCCGCTCCGGGGGCGGCGGGACGATCCGCCTCGTGGAGCGGGAGACGGGTGCGCTGCTGGGCACCGTCGATGATGCCGGCAGCCACCACCAGAGCCACCCGGGAGCGGTCTACGTCCATCAGGGGCGCACCTTCGTCGTGGTCGATCTGGATCCCGACGAGCGGGTGGCCCTCGTCGAGCAGCGCCACGTCGACTACACGACGGAGTCGCAGTCCGTCACGGAGATCGGGATCCTCGGCACCCGTGCGACGGTTCCCCTGCCGTCCGGTGCGGCGGTCAGCTGGGGCGAGGTGGAGGTGACGTCGCAGGTGACGGGCTACAGGATGCGGCAGTCCGGCAGCGGCACGGTGCTGGGCGAGTACCCGCTCGAGCTGCCCTCGCAGGTCCTGCGCACGACCGCGGTCTGGTGGACTGCTCCCGACGCACTCATCGACGAGGCAGATGTGACGACCGGTGATCTGCCCGGTGCCGTGCATGCGGCCGAGCACGCGGCGATCGGGCTGCTGCCCCTGTTCGCCGGGTGCGACCGATGGGACATCGGCGGTGTCTCGACGGCCCGTCACGCGGACACCGGAGTGGCGACGGTCTTCGTCCACGACGGGCAGCCGGGCGGGGCGGGGTTCGCGGAGCGCGGATTCGAGGCCTTCTCCGCGTGGCAGACGGCGACCCGTGAGGCCATCGAGGCCTGCGAGTGCGTGAGCGGCTGCCCGTCCTGCGTGCAGTCGCCCAAGTGCGGCAACGGCAATGAGCCGCTGGAGAAGGACGCGGCCGCGCGACTGCTGCGCGTCGTCCTGGGATAAGTCGTCCCGGGGTAGTACGTCCTGGGGCAGCAGGTCGTCCGGGGCAGCCGACCCTGCTCACTCGGCACGGCCTGCGACCGCCGTCGCCTCGACTGTGAGGTCGTCGCCCAGGCCGGGGATCCGAATGCCCAGGGGTGCTTCGACCGTCACGGTCGCTGTCCCCAGGTCAGGGCGTGCGATGCATTCGGTGATCGTCGCCCCGTTGCGCGTCGCCACCTCCTCCGCAGTCGCACAGCCGTCCTCTCCCTGCACCTGCACGACCGCGATCGCCGCGAGATCCGCGGCGGCGTCGGCGCGCGCACCGGCCACCAGGCCCTGCCCGATCGTCCCCACCATGAGGGCGAGAGCAGCGGCGGCGCCCGCGATCCCGATGGCGGGCACCGTCGTGGATCCGGCGTCAGATGTGGGGGCGGCCGTGGGCTCCACCGACACGTCAGCCCTCCTTCCGCGCGGTCGCGTGGGCGGAGACGGAATCCGCGACCGGCGCGAGCACGTCCGGCAGCGGCACCTCCACCGTGACCTCCGCGTAGCCGCCGTCCTCAGCGATGAGGACCTGCGCGGAGTCTCCGGCGCGCTTCCGCGCCTCCTCCACGACTGTGGTCTGGGCTTCGCCGCGCGCCACCTCGCGCGCCGCACCCCGCGCGGCGTCCATGGCGCGCAGCTGGGTCGCGCCGACCGCACCGGCGCCCACGACGATCCCGATGATGAGGACCAGTGCCGGCATGACCATCGCGAACTCCGCGGCCGCGGCACCCTCGTCGCGCGCGCCGGTGCGTCCCGGCATGTCAGGCTCCGCCCAGTCCCAGTGCGCCGGTGATGACGCCCGTGATCATCTCCTGGAGCGGATCGCTCTTGAGCACGACGACCAGGAGTGCGGCGAACCCGCATGCTGCAAGCGTCGTGATCGCGTATTCCGCGGTCGTGGCCCCGGTGTCATCGGACAGGCACTCGCGCACCGTTCCCGGACTGACCACCACTCCGTCGAGGTGACCGGGGTCCGGTACGTCCCGTTCCTCCGTCCGTCGTTCCGCACCGCTGCTGTCATCAGAAGACATCCTCGTCATGGTGCTCCCCTTCTCTCTGCGGGTCTCGTCCCGCGTGTGCGTCCCTAGCACGGATCGCATCTCGTCCTGCGGCACCGCGGGCCCTTCCCACGGCGGCGACACCCTGGTGGCTGTCGTGCCACGAGCTTCCCCGTCGGTCGGCTGCTTAAGAAGGCCCTCCCCCGTGCTGTGGACGGAGCGTCAGCGGTCCACAGCCTCCCGTGCGCAAGGACACGCAATGACGCACGCGGCTGTGACGCGCGCACGCAGCAGTGACGCGCCCAGCCAAGGCGCAGTGGCGCACTGCAGTCACTCTCTGCACGGTCACTGCCCTGTGAGCGCCGGAGCGAGATCGCTGAGGAGCGTGAGGAGGACGGGCACGACTCCCAGCAGCACGAACGCGGGGAGCACGCACACGCCCAGCGGCATGACGAGCATGACGCCCAGGCGCGCCGCTGCGATCTGCCGCCGCCGGTGCTCACTGCGACGCAGCTCGTCGGCGTGCGCCTGCAGCAGCGGCGCCAGCGCGACGCCGGTGCGACTGGAGAAGCGGATGACCGCGATGACAGAGGACAGCTCGGTCCGTTCGCCCCCGGTGTCCCCGGTGTCCCCCTCCAGCCCCAGGCGAGCCGACCGGGCGATGTGCGCGAGGCCGGAGCGGTCTCCCGACGCCCGCACCGCGTGATCCAGTGCGCGGTCCACCGGCAGCCCCGCCTGCAGGCACACTGCGACGAGGTCCAGATCGAACGCCAGGTCGTCGACCGCAGACGTCCCCGCGGGGACGCTGCCACTCCGTCGACTGCTCTGCGCAGTCCCGGTGTCCGTATCCGCCGGGGCGGCTGGACCGGTGGGAGTACGTGCACCGGTGAGGCGAGCCAGGCGCTTCACCTGCGGTGCACGCGTCACGAGGAAGACACCGCCCAGTGCACACGCGACGACCAGCACGGCGACGATCATGTCGCCTTCTCCAGCATCCGCGTCATCCACACCCTCCCGCACGCGAGGAGGATGACCCCTCCGCCGATCGAGGCAAGTCCCAGAGGAGAGCCCAGCAGCGAACCCAGGTCCGCACCGATCAGCAGTGCGAGCCCCAGACCCGCGGCGGGCAGCCATGTCAGCACGGTGACAGTGGCCTGCGGTCCCGCGAGTGCGACGAGGCGCTCCCGCTCCGCGTCGGCGATCTCGCGCCGACTGTGCGCGTACCGGGTGAGGACATCGGCTGCGGGGGCACCGGCCGATTCCGCCACCTCCCACACCGCTCCCATCCCCACGAGCACCTCGGCGAGCGTGGGCGGGAGTCCGCCGGCGTGGCGCGCGATCGCGGTGCGCGGGTCGTCTCCCAGGCTCATCGAGCGCGAGACGCGGGTGAGGACGGCGGCGAGGTCGGAATCGCTCACCTCTGCCAGCTGCGCCGTGACGGTCGCCGGCGGCATCCCGATGCGCAGCAGGGCCGCAGCCCGGTCGATGACGGCGATCGCCCGATGCGGATCGTCCTCGGCCTCGGGTGCGGTCGCCTGGCCCGAGCCGAGTCTCGCGTCAGTCCTGGAGAACCGCGACTCACCGCGGTGCGTGCCCCGGAGCTGCGGCAGGAGGGTCCGCAGGCGCCGCCCAGCGGGGTCCAGGGTCACGAGCAGCACGCCGAGGACGGCAGCACCGCTGGCCACGAGGAGACCGATCATGGCCGGCCCTCCGACACCGGGTCGGCCGACTTCGCGGAGAACGTGCGCTGGAGGTGCGCGACCCCCTCGCGCTGGAACCCGGTCGCCCGGTCCCAGACCAGCTGCGTGCGCACGCGATCATCGACGAGTACGGGGACTGCGACCTCGGCGATCCCACGCCTGCCCGGTCCCGCCGCATCACGGCGGATGTGGAGGAGCAGGTCGATCGCGGTGGACGTCTGCGCGTGGACGGCCGCGGCGCTCATCCCGGCGAGCGCACCCAGTGCTTCGAGTCTGCTGGGGACGGCGGCGCAGGTGTTCGCGTGGACGGTCGCACACCCGCCCTCGTGACCGGTGTTGAGCGCGGTGAGCATGTCGCGGACCTCTTCGCCGCGCACCTCACCGACGACCAGTCGATCCGGTCGCATCCGCAGAGCGTTGCGGACCAGAGCGGTCATCGGCACGTCCCCGACGCCTTCGACGTTCGCCTGCCGAGCCGACAGCTGCACCACGTGGGGGTGGACGACGACGAGTTCGCGGGAGTCCTCGACGAGCAGCAGTCGGTGAGACTGGGGAGCCGCGGACAGCATCGCTCCCAGCAGCACCGTCTTGCCGGATCCCGTCCCGCCGGAGACCAGGAAGTTCGCCCGCCGTGCAACGGTCTCCTCGATGAGGGTGACGAGCGCTGCGGGGACGAACCCGTCGGTGATCAGATCAGGCAGGGTGAACGCGCGCGGACGGGGGATCCTGAAGCTCAGGACGGTGACGTCGCCGGACAGGGGCGGTATGACGGCGTTGACCCGGACTCCGTCGGGCATCCGCACATCCACCAGCGGCGAGGAGTCATCCAGACGGCGTCCTCCGGAGGCCGCCAGTCGCACGGCGAGGGCGCGGACGTCCGACTCGGACCCCAGACTCAGCGGCACCTGCTCGAGGCCCGCCCCGAAGTCCGCCCACACGTCGCGGGGCCCGTTGACGAAGACGTCCGTGACCCTCGGTCGGTCGAGCAGCGGCTGGAGCGGACCCGCGCCCGCCAGCTGCGCGGACAGTCGAGCGACGAGTTCCAGCATCGCACCGGATCCGAGCACCCGCCCCGAGCGGCGCACGGCGGCCGCGACCGCGGAGTCGGTGACGGGTCCCGGGTGGTCGAGCAGGTCATCGCGGATCTCGGCGACGAGAGCGGAGTCGAGCCACCCCGCCTCGCCGGGGGCAGGCGCTCCCTCGATGCGCGCGGTCATCGCAGCCCGGCCGCCATCCGCTCGGCGAGCCCGCCGCCCACCGCAGCCGGGTCTCTCCAGGTCTCCGGCACCTCGTGCGCGGGGAACCACTCCTCGACCAGCGCGGCAGCCGTCGCGGTCAGCGACGACCTGCGGGTCGGCAGCGACTCACCGCGGTCGATGCGGCCCGCGAGCCCCCGCTCCGCCCGCATCCGCGCGGTCAGCGGCAGGCCCACCGCGTCTGCGACCTGCTGGGCGGGGATCCCACCGCGCTCGTCCTCCCGCACGATGAGGCCCACCCCGTGGTGACCGGCTCTCAGTCGTCCCGCGACCTGTGCCGCGCCGACTGCCGCACGGACTCTCGCGGGGACGACGACCTGCACGTGGTGACAGGAACGCACCACTCCCCCGGCGGCGTGCCGCGGCAGGTCGACGACCACGAAGTCGAACGCCTGCTGTGCCGCGCCCAGCACGGTGTCGAACACGTGGCCGGACGTGTCCGCGGCGTCCGTCCGGTCCCACGACAGCACTGCCAGTCCGGCGACCCGGGGCAGAGCGTCCACCAGGGTCGACGGTCGCAGACTCCCCTTCGAAGCCGCGAGCGCGGGCCACCGGAGGCCCTCGGTCGTCTCCGCACCGAGCACGAGGTCGATGCCGCCTCCCAGCGGATCCCCGTCGACGAGCACGGTCCGCAGCCCGATCCGCTGCCCCTCGACCGCCAGCGCCGCCGCGAGCATCGTCGCTCCGGCCCCGCCGCAGCCCGGGACGACGCCCACGGTCGTCGCGGGGGCCACCGGCGGCTCCACGGCGGCGATCATGCGCTGGACCAGCCATTCGGCGGCGGCCGGCAGGATCGCCACGTGGTCGGCACCGAGCCGGGCCGCCGCTGCGAAGGCATCCGCCGAGGTCCGTGAGGCCGTCGACGGGTCCTCCGCGGCGATGAGCACCGTCGGTGCGGAGATCCCGCCGGGCGGATCGGAGACGTCCTCGCCCAGGAGGACCAGTGCGGCGTCCTGCCATCCGCCCGTCATCGGTGAGGCGACGGCCAGGGTGACGCCGATGCCGTCTGCCAGCGCCGCGCACTGATCGATGAGGCTGGGCAGCTGCGTGAGGAGCGCGATCCGAGACATGCGCCCACTCTGGGCGAGATCGGGCGCGAGCGGAACCGCGTGCGCCAACCTGTGGATGACGGAACTTCTCAGCGGCGTCCTGTGACCTCGAGTGCGGTTCCGAAGCCCAGCACAACGCACGCACCCGCCCGGCGAGGTGCCGGACGGGTGCGTGCGTCAGCCGATGGCTGTCAGAGGCCGGCGATCAGCCGCGGATGATGCCCTCGACGTTGTTGAGGTAGCCCTCCTGGCCGTGGGCATCGCGGACCTTGAAGAACGATCCGTGGTCCTCGAGCGCGAGGAACCATTCGTTCGGCGTGACCGTGAAGACCTCCTGCCCGGTGACGGGATCGACCGCTGGGCGGGGCTCCGTCACTGCGAACCAGAACATCTGCGACACGACCGGCTTGAACGCCTGGGTCGGCTCTCCCTGCGTCGCATCGTAGGTGGACGCTGCGGCCGCGTCCTCGGCGGGCGCGTCGCTGTCGCCGCCCATGCGGAACCACTGGGTCGGCTCGTTCTCCGAACCGCCCTGCTCGTCCCCGCGGATGTGTCCGCCTGCAGGAGCGTCCGCCTGGGCAGACCCTCCCCGGTAGTCGCTGTCCGCTGGTGCGGCCTCGACCGGAATCGCGGTCTCCTCTGCTGCGGCGGCGTCCGCCGCATCGGGTTCGTGGAGTCCCGCGCCGTCGGCCTCGTGCGTGTCGTTCCCGTGTGCCAGTGCCGCGCCGCCGGCCACAGCGGCGCCGCCCACGGCCGTGCCACCGGCAGCAGCACCGAACATGGAACCGGAGCGCTCCTGCTCGTCAACTGGTGCGGTGGTACCCGCACCGGCTGACGGATCGGTGTGCTCGGATGTCTGCGCCTCCGGTGCCCCGTAGTCGGGAGCAGGCGCCTCGGGTGCGACGACAGGCTGATCGTCGGCGGTGTCGGCAGGCTCGTCCGTCCATGCCGACTGCGATGCGACGAACGGGTGACCCGCCTCAGCGGTCGCGTCCTGGTCTGCCGGAGCGAACTCCGAGCCGGGTGCTGCGTTGTCGGCAGGTGCTCCGTCGAAGGCAGGTGCTGCGTCCTCAGTCGATGCTGCGTCCTCAGCGGAGACCGCATCGTCAGCGTGCACAGGTCCGTCCGCATGCACGGGCTCGCCGGTGACGAGGGTGTCGTCAGCCTGCAGCGTGTCCTCGGCCGGTGCCCCTTCGGGCGCTGTCCAGGACTCGTCTGCGGGGGCGGCGTGCTCAGCGTTCAGAGCATCCGCATGAGCGTCCTGTTCACCGGGGGCCGTCTCCGACTGCGGAGTGGGCTCGGGCTCACCGAACGCTCCTGCACCGAAGGCTCCGGCGGCGAATGCCTGCGTCGGCTCGGACTGGGCGAATGAGGGCGATGCTGCGCTCTCCGCACCCAGATAGGCCTGCCCGTCGGCTGTGCTCTGATCGGCTTCTGAGCTCTGGCCGTGAGCGTCGAACTGTCCGTCAGCGGCTGTCGGCTCCGCAGCGGAATGACCACCGAGAGCGTCAGCCTGTGCTGCGCCCTGCTCGGTGCCCGGAGCCGCCTGGCTCTGGAAGTCCTGAGCCTGGCTCTGCGAGCCGTACGCCTGGTCCTGCGCGCCATAGGGCTGACCCTGCGAACCATATGCCTGGCCCTGCGAGCCGTACTGCTGGGCGGCGGGATCGAACGGAACTGCGCCGCTGTACGGCTGCCCCTGCGACCCGTAGGCCTGCCCCTGCGAGCCATACGCCTGACCCTGCGAGCCAAAGGCCTGATGCTGTGAGCCGGCAGCTCCGTACATGGCGGCACCGCCTGCGGCTGCACCGCCGAGCGCGGCTCCACCGGCGTATCCCATCCCTCCGTGAGGCTGAGAACCGTCCGGGCGCGAACCGTGAGGCTGTGATCCGTACTGCTGCGCTCCGAACTGCTGTGACCCGTACTGCTGCGGGGCGGCACCCGACGCTGCACGCGCCTTGGGGTGCGTCTGCGACTCCGGCAGCGTCGTGAACTCGACAGCGAGGAACGGCAGGAACGTGAAGACGCCGAAGAAGAAGGCGATGAGCGCGGCGATGAACACCAGCCATGCGCCCACGTGCAGCATCGGCGCACTGGTGAACACATTGATGATGTTCGCGGCGAAGGCCACGGAGGCGAGGACCGACGTCACCTGCGCGATGCTCAGCGAGCCGAGCCGTGCGGGGAACCCGGAGACGGTCTTGTGGAGGAGTGTGAGCACACCCGCGACGATGAGCGGCAGGATTCCGAGGAACACCATGCCCATGCCCCAGAACGACCAGGAGAAGACGCTGGACTCCAGGTAGCTCATGCTGAAGGCACCGAAGCGGAAGAACGGCGTCACCATGCCGATGAAGGAGAGCAGAGCGGCGACCAGGAGCATGAGGTCGCGCAGGCTGAGCGGTCCCAGCAGGCTCCCCGGCCGTGCCGTGGAGCCTGTACCACCGTGCGCATTCTGCATCTGGACGCCCTGTGGTGCGGAACCATAGGCCGCTGGACCGGAGCCGTACGCACCCGGCATCGATCCATGCTGCTGCGCATAGGGGTCGTACCCCGCACCTGACTGCATCGGCTGACCCTGCATCGGCTGCCCCTGCGCGAACTGCTGCCCCTGCGGAGTCGACTGACCCTGAGCAGGCTGGCCCGCAGCGAACTGCTGGCCCTGCGAGCCGTAGGCCTGCTCGGAGGCACCGTAGGGCGCCTGGCCGTACTGCTGCTGCCCGTGCTGGCCCTGCCCGTACTGCGCCTGACCATACGGCTGCTGTCCATACTGCGCCTGGCCGTACTGGTCCTGCCCATACTGCTGCTGGCCGTACTGCTGCTGTGCACCGTAGGCGGGGGCTCCGGCGGAGCCGTACTGCGCGGCAGGATCCGCGCCGGGCTGGCCCCATTCCTGGTGGCCCGAGCCCTGCGGGGGCTGATAGGGCGTGCTCATCTCGTCTCCTTCCGAACTCCGTGCGGACAGCACGGAATCGGCACTGTCGTGTGCGCTTCCGTCCCCATCATTGCATTGCACCGCTGTCATGCCCCAAGCGCAGCGCGACGATCAGCCGGTTCCCAGCCGGAGGCCCCCACCACGCCCCGCGCAGGCAACCCCCACGCAACTTCGACCCTGCGGATCGGGCCGCGTGCGGTATAGGCTCGGATCCCGGAGTCAGCGATGACTACTCGCGGCTGACCATCGACGATGCTGGGAAGGACGAACAGATGACTGATCACACGCATTCGACGACGTACGCGCCCCCGGAGGAGTTCGCCGCACAGGCGAACGTGACCGCCGCGGAATACGCGCGCGCCGACGAGGACCGCCTGGGGTTCTGGGCGGACAAGGCCCGATCGCTCCTCGACTGGGAGACCGATTTCACGGAGACCCTCGACTGGACGAACCCGCCGTTCGCCCGCTGGTTCTCCGACGGCCGTCTCAACGTCGCCGCCAACTGCCTGGACCGCCATGTGGAGGCAGGGAACGGTGACCGCGTCGCCATCCACTTCGAGGGCGAGCCCGGCGACACCCGCAGCATCACCTACGCGGAGCTCACGACCGAGGTGAAGAAGGCGGCCAACGCGCTGACCTCGCTGGGTGTCACGCAGGGCGACCGCGTCGCGATCTACATGCCCATGATCCCGGAGACCGTCATCGCGATGCTGGCCTGCGCCCGTCTGGGCGCCCCGCATTCCGTGGTGTTCGGCGGATTCTCCTCCGATGCGCTCCACTCCCGCATCCTCGACGCCGAGGCCCGGGTCGTCATCACGGCCGACGGCGGCTTCCGGCGCGGCAAGCCCTCAAGCCTCAAGCCGGCCGTCGACGCAGCGATCGAGAAGGGCGGCACCCCCGTCGAGCACGTGGTCGTCGTTGAGCGCACGGGCGAGGACGTCGACTGGTTCGACGACCGCGACGTCGCGTGGTCGGACCTCGTGGGCAAGCAGTCGGAGGAGCACACGGCAGAGGCGTTCGAGGCGGAGAACCCCCTCTACGTCCTCTACACATCCGGCACCACGGGCAAGCCCAAGGGGATCCTCCACACCTCCGGCGGCTATCTCACACAGGCCACGTACTCCGTCTTCGCGACGTTCGACCTCAAGCCGGAGACGGACGTCTTCTGGTGCACGGCGGACGTCGGCTGGGTCACCGGCCACACCTTCATCGTCTACGGACCGCTGTCCGCCGGCGCGACCCAGGTGATCTACGAGGGCACCCCCGACACGCCGGACAAGGGCCGCTGGTGGGACGTCGTCCAGAAGTACGGCGTGACGATCCTCTACACCGCGCCCACGGCGATCCGCACCTGCATGAAGTGGGGCGACGAGATCCCCGGCCAGTACGACCTCTCCTCCCTGCGCCTGCTGGGAAGCGTGGGCGAGCCCATCAACCCCGAGGCGTGGTCCTGGTACCGCAGTGTGATCGGCGGGGATCGCTGCCCCGTCGTCGACACGTGGTGGCAGACGGAGACCGGGGCGCACATGATCGCACCCATGCCGGGCGCGATGGAGACGAAGCCGGGCTCCTCGCAGCGACCGCTGCCGGGGATCTCCGTCAGGGTCGTCGACGACGAGGGCAATGAGCTGAAGAACGGCGAACCGGGACTCCTGGTAATCGACGAGCCGTGGCCCGCGATGCTGCGCGGCGTCTACGGCGATCCCGAACGCTTCAAGGACACCTACTGGTCCCGCTTCGACGGCATCTACTTCGCCGGTGACGGCGCGAAGTACGACGAGGACGGGGACATCTGGTTCCTGGGCCGCGTCGACGACGTCATGAACGTGTCCGGGCACCGGCTGTCGACCACGGAGATCGAATCGTCACTCGTCGCCCACGACATCGTCGCCGAGGCCGCCGTCGTCGGCGCTGAGGACGAGACGTCCGGACAGGCCGTCGTCGCCTTCGCGATCCTGCGCGGCGGCATCGAGCGGACGGACGACATGGAGGAGAGGCTGCGGGCCCACGTCGCCTCGGACATCGGACCGATCGCCAAGCCCAAGCGCGTCCACATCGTCGATGAGCTGCCCAAGACGCGGTCCGGCAAGATCGTCCGCCGGCTGCTCAAGGGACTGGCGGAGGACAAGGGTGTGGGCGACGCGTCCACGCTCGCGGACGCCTCCGTCATGGACGTCATCTCGAAGCAGGTGCAGGGGTCCTGAAGCAGCCCCGAAGCACCCGCTGGAGCCCTCTGCTGAGGTGCCTGCCGGGCGCGTCGTGGTCAGGCACGCTCAGCAGGCATTAAAGTGGGGATCAGCTGCACGCCCTCGACAGCCGCGAACACTGAAGGAGCCTCATGTCGGAACGGTCCATCTCCAAGCTGGTCAAGGACATCGGCGCAGATGCGCAGGCCCTTGCTCAGGAGGAAGCTGCGCTCGCGAAGTCCGAAGCCCTTGATGGTGCGAAGAACCTCGGCATCGGGGCGGGTCTGGCGATCGGCGCCCTCTTCCTCCTCTTCCTGTCGTCGTTCATGGCGATGTTCACCGTCGCGTCGGCCCTCCACGAAGGACTGGGCTGGGCGTGGTGGCTGAGCTTCCTCGTCGTCTTCGGCGCACTGGTGCTCATCGCCCTCATCCTCGTCGCGGTGGCCCTGCCCCTGTTCAAGAAGGGCAATCCGACACCCGCCAGCGCGATCGCGTCGGGCAAGTCGGTCGTCACTGCGGTCAAGCGGGCGCTGTCGAACCCGGGCGGTCCACGCTACTGAGCACAGCGACTGCACTGAGTGCATGAGGGGCCCAGCAGGTCATCCTGCTGAGCCCCTCTCCTGCGCTCAGACGTCCACTTCCCTCAGAAGTCCACGTGGATCGTCCGTTCGCGGTCCCATTCGCGCGCCCAGCCCAGCGTCTCGAGCGACCAGTCGAGCAGCCCCGCGGTGAAGCCCCACGGCCGCATGATGCCCAGGTCGAAGACGGGGGTGGAGAACGGCCGGTCCGCGGGGCTGAACGTCCCCCTGTTGCCCGGAGCGACGAGGTCCGCGATCGCGACACGTGCGACCAGCGCGGATTCCGCCTGGTCCACAGCAGCGACGGACGTCGGCTCCCGCCACCAGCCCACGACGGGGGTGACGTCGAAGCGGCTCGGCGGCACGTAGAGCGGCTCGAGAGTCCCGACCACGTCGACGCCCGCGGGATCGAGCCCCGTCTCCTCCTCTGCCTCGCGCAGTGCGGTGAAGGCAGCCGATCCGTCGCCTGCGTCCCTGGCCCCGCCGGGGAACGCCGGCTGCCCTGCATGGTTGCGCAGCGTCGAGGCCCGCTGCAGGAGCACGATGTCGACATCGGAAACGCCGAGGTCGTCGAGGCGCTCGAGCTCATCCCGCCCGGCCGCGGTGCGCGGCTGCGTCCCGTGCCCGAACAGCATGAGGACGGATGCGTCCCGGACGTTCATCCCCTCGGGGGCTGCGGGGCGGCGCATCCAGGAGTGCGGGGCCTCGGCCTCGAGCAGACCCTCCAGCGCTTCTCTCAGGTCCGCCCTTCCGTCCGCCGTCCGCTCAACCGAACCCGTGCCGGTCATCGTGTGTCCTCTTCGTTCGTCCGTGCGTTCCCGCTCACTGAGCCGTCCGCCCTCGTCGGTGCATCAGTCCTCGCCGGCCCATCGGCCTTCGTCGAACCGTGAGCCCTCCCCGAGTCAACGCGCGATCCTCCGTCGGTCTTCCCTCCGGCCCCAGCATCCTCCGCCAGTTCGAACCGCAGGAGCTTCCGCGCCTTCCGCTCATCGAGCTCACCGGTGCCGAACGCGGGGCAGAGTGCACTGATCGGGCACGCTCCGCACGCAGGTGTCCGGGCGTGGCAGATGCGTCTGCCGTGCCAGATCACCCGGTGGGACAGCATCGTCCAGTCCTTGCGGGGGAAGAGCGCGGCGACGTCCTTCTCGATGCGGTCCGCAGTGTCCGAATCCGTCCACAGGAACCTCTGGGCCAGGCGGGCGAAGTGGGTGTCGATCGTGAGGCCGGGGACGTCGAACACATTGCCGAGCACCACGTTCGCCGTCTTCCTCCCGACGCCCGGCAGGGTCACGAGCTGCTCGAGGGAGTTCGGCACCTCGCCGCCGAACTCGTCGACGAGCGACTGGGCCAGTCCCACGATGCTGCGCGCCTTCGCGCGGTAGAAGCCCGTGGGCCTGATGATCTCCTCGACGTCCTCCCGCGTGGCTGCGGCCAGCGCACCGGCATCCGGGTACGCGGCGAACAGCGCCGGAGTCACGGAATTCACGCGGACGTCCGTGGTCTGCGCGGACAGCACCGTGGCGACCAGCAGTTCGAACGCGTCGCGGTGGTCCAGCTCCGCATGCGCGGTCGGATAGGTGTCCGCAAGGATGCGGTGGATCTTCCTGGCTCGGCGTGTGCGCCCCAGCGGAGTCTCCTCGAGGAAGCGCCGCCTGCTCTTCTCAGCGACTGACAGCACCGCACCATCCTATCGGTGCCCTGTGCGGCCGTTCGCGGCGCTCATACCAGGATCAGCGGCGTGAACTGTGGGCAGGAGCACCGGCGTGAGGGTAGATTGAGCCGCAGACGTGAACCGATCAGGAGGAACCAAGTGGACATCGAAGTCGTACGCAGGGCCGCGCTCTTCGCCGGGCTCGACGACGAAGCGACCAGTGCGCTGCTCAAATACATGAAGCCGCGCAGCGTCCGACGCGGGACTGTGCTCTTCCGCGAGGGCGATGCGGGCGATGAGCTGTACATCGTCGCGACCGGCAAGCTCAAGGTCGGACGCGAATCGTCCGACGGTCGTGAGAACCTCCTGTCGGTCGTCGGACCCAGCGAGATCATCGGCGAGCTGTCGCTGTTCGATCCGGGCCCGCGCTCCTCCAACGTGACCGCCGTGTCGCAGACGGAGCTGCTGAGCCTCCGTCACGAGGACCTCACCTCGTGGCTCGAGGAGCGCCCCAAGGCCGCCATGAACCTGCTGCGGGCTCTGGCGATCCGTCTGCGCCGCACGAACGACACGGTGGGCGACCTGGTCTTCCAGGACGTCCCCGGCCGTGTCGCGAAGGCTCTGCTGGATCTTGCGGACCGCTTCGGCCAGCCCACGCAGGACGGCACCCACGTCGCCCACGACCTCACGCAGGAGGAGTTGGCCCAGCTGGTCGGCGCGTCCCGCGAGACGGTCAACAAGGCCCTCGCCGACTTCGCGCAGCGCGGGTGGCTGCGCCTGGAGGCTCGCGCCGTCGTCCTCCTGGACGTCGATCGCCTGCGCCACCGCGCCGCCTGACACCGCTGGCAGCGCCGGCACAGACGCCGAGGCCGTGGTCACCCTTCCGGTGACCACGGCCTCGGTGTCTGTCGCTGTGCTCATGCCTGCGCGTGAGACTGAGCGGCTCAGTCCGCCAGTGTGTCGATGTAGGCGAGCTGCGCGCGCACGATCTGCAGGGCCGCCGGCTTCACGGAGTCCGGGACGTCCGCGTAGACGACATCCGCGACCTCCTCCGCCGTCGTGCGACCGCTCGCGAGCACGTCCCGCACTTGGTTGATGCGCTCGAGGCGATGGGAGAGGTAGTGGGCAAGCAGGTCGCGCACGTCCTCCCGCTGCTCACCGTGGGCCGGGGCGATGGTCGCAGCGCCGCCAGCGGCCTCGAGCGCGGTCAATCGCTCCAGGCTGGCGAGGTAGTCGCCCAGCGACCCGTCCGGGAAGGACACCATCGTCGTGCCGCGGCCCAGCACCGTGTCCCCGGAGAACAGCCGGGAACCGTGCACGGCGGACACGGAGTCGTCGGTGTGCCCCGGGGTCGTGACGATGGAGAGCACATCGGCATCGTGCGTCCCGAACGCGATGCGCTCACCGTCCACCAGCGGCGCGGTGCCGGAGGAGAATGTCGGATCGACCGCGTGGACGGGCACGCCGGGAGCCCACTCCCCCACCGTCTCCAGCAGGCCGGAGTGGTCCCCGTGGCGGTGGGTGAGCACGATGGCAGTGAGCTCCGCGGATCCCACGGTGCGCAGCAGTGCATCGCGGTGCTCCACCAGCATCGGCCCGGGGTCCAGGAGGAGCGCGGACGCCCCGTCCTGGGACCTCAGGATGTAGCTGTTCGTCCCGTCGAGCGTCATGGGCGACGGGTTGTCCGCCAGCACCAGGTCGACGCCGTCGTCTGCGAGAGCACGCCGCAGATGGTCGTCCGTCACCGTCATCCTTCCGCGCGGACCTGCACGGTGAGCTCGAGTTCCACCGGCGTGCCCTTCGGCAGCGACGCGACGCCTACCGCGGAGCGGACATGCTGGCCGGCCTCGCCGAACAGTTCGCCCAGCAGTTCCGAGGCGCCGTTGACGACGCCCGGCTGACCGGTGAAGTCCGGAGTGGAATTCACGAAGCCGGTGACCTTGACGATGCGCTCGATGAGGTCGAGGTCGCCGATGACGGACTTGACCGCCGCCAGCGCGTTGAGTGCGCAGACGCCGGCCAGCTCGTAGGCCTCCTCCGGGGTCACGCTGCCGCCGACGGCACCGACCGTCGGCAGGGCTCCGTCGACGAACGGGAGCTGACCCGAGGTGAGGACCTGGTCGCCCACGCGCAGTGCCGGGACATAGGCACCGGCGGGTGCGGCGACGGGCGGAAGCTCGAGACCGCGCTCAGCGAGGTCGGATTCGATGCGGCTCATGAGGAATCCCTTCAGCCCGCCAGCGGGCGCTTCATGTAGGCGACGAGGTTGGTGCTGCCCTCTGGTCCGGGGATCACCTGGACGAGTTCATAGCCCTCCGCTCCCCACTGGTCGAGGATCTGCTTCGTCGCGTGGGTGATGAGGGGGACGGTCACGTACTCCCACTTCGTCATGAGGTGCTCCTTCGTCGTCCGTGCGGGCTCGATCCCGCATGTCCTGCCCATGCTATGTGTTCGCAGGCAGGAGGGACACCGGCGGTCGGCACGCTGGGGCTGTAGTCGACGCGTCAGTTACCGCCGAGTCCGGCGCTGCCGCCGCCATCGTCCTCGTCGTCATCGCCGCCGTCGTCACCGCCGCCGCCATTGTCGCCGCCTCCGCCGCCATTTCCGCCGCCGCCGTTGCCGCCGCCTCCGCCGCCATTGCCGCCACCGCCGCCGGTGCTGCCACCGCCGGAGCGATCGCTGCCCTGCGAGCCGCCCACGCTGCCGCTGGGGCGGGAGAAGCCGGTGTTGCCCTCGGTCTCCTTGACCGCGTCCCGCATGTAGTCCTGCCACGTGGCACCGGAGACGGTCGCACCGTAGACGTAGCCGGTCACGGCGCCCTGGGAGTTCTTCCGCCAGTCGCGGCTGCCGTCCGGGTCGCCGGTCCACACCATGGTGGACAGGGTGCGGGTGAAGCCGATCAGTGAGGTCGAGCCCACTTCGAAGTTCGTCGTACCGGTCTTCGCCGCGGCGGGCACACCGATGCCGAGGCTGCTGGTCGTGCCGCCGTTGAAGGTCTGGCTCATCGCGTAGGCGACGCCCTGCGCGACCTCCTTGTCGATCGCCTGCTTGCAGTCGGCCGACGGAACCTCGATCTCCTCGCCGTTCCCGTCCTCGATCGACTGGATGGGCGTGGGCCTGCAGTACTCGCCATCGGCCGCGAACGCGGCGAATGCGGCAGCCATGTCGATGGGCGCGACCTCGACGGTGCCGAGGATCGATGCGGGGCTGAGCGCGGGGATGAACCCTGAGTCGTCCGCGGTCTCGAGAGACGCACCGCTGCCGTACTTGAGGCCCAGGCTCTGCGCGGTATCGAGGATGCCGCACATGTTCAGCTGGTTGCCCATCGCCGCGTAGGCGGTGTTGAGCGACTGCTTCGTGGCCTGCAGTGCGGTCATCGACGCACTCCCGTCGCCGTCACCGGCGTTCCTCGGATGCCAGTCGCCGCCCATCGCCGGGCACCCGTCGTACGTCCACGAACCCGCGGGGAACTCGCGGCGCTTCGCGTTCACGACGGTGTCCAGGCCCTTGCCCTCGTCCAGCCATTCGGCGAGCACGAGGGGCTTCCACGTCGAACCGACCTGGAAGCCGTTCGCACCGTTGTGCGCACGGTCGACGTTGTAGTTCAGCTGGGTGTCCACGTCCTCTTCGCCTTCGGCGACCGCGTAATTGCGGTTCTGCGCCATGGCGATGACGTCGCCGGTGCCCGGCTCCACGGTCACTGCGGAGTGGCCCGCACCTGACGGGTCGCCCACGGGCACGCGGTCCTTGACTGCTTCATCCGCCGCTGCCTGGATCTCAGGATTGATCGTCGTCTGGATCGTGAGGCCGCCCCGGTTGAGGAACTGGAGTCGCTCGCCCTTCGTCTCGCCGAAGCTCGGGTCATTCTCGATGACGCGCTGGACGTAGTCGCAGAAGTACCCCATGTTGCCGGCCGTCGCGCAGCCGTTCGGGGTCTTGTGGATGTCCAGCCCCAGGTCCTTCTCCTTCGCCTCCTGGTACTCCGCGTCGTCGATGTAGCCGTGGGTGTTCATGAGGCCCAGCACGGTGTTGCGCCGCTTCAGCGTCTGCTCCGGGAACCGCTCCGGGTTGTTCGCGCTGGGGTTCTGGACGATTCCGGCCAGGGTCGCCGACTGCTCGATGTTCAGTTCGGACGCGGGGATCCCCCAGTACCGCTGCGCGGCGGCTTCGACGCCGTAGACGTTGGGTGATCCCGAATAGTTGTTGATGTTGAGGTAGCGGTGGAGGATCTCGTCCTTGCTGTACTTGTTCTCCACCGCGAGCGCCAGCTTCGCCTCGCGCAGCTTGCGGGCGTAGCCTTCAGCTCCGTCCGCTTCCTTCGCCGCCTCGACGCCCTCTGCGTCCTCGATCGCGTGGGCGTTCTCCGCCAGCACGTTCTTCACGTACTGCTGGGTGAGGGTGGAACCGCCCTGCGTCGAATCGGACAGCAGGTTGTGGACCACCGCACGGGCGATGCCCTGGATGTCCACGCCGGTGTGCTCGTAGAAGCGGTAGTCCTCGACCGCGACGGTCGCATCCTTCATCTCCTGCGAGATGTCGTCGAACGCGACCTCCTTGCGGTTCTGCCAGTAGAAGTTCGCGATGAGCGACCCGTCTGCGGCGAGCATGCGCGACTGCTGCGCGAGCGGTCGTTCGTCGAGCTCCGCGGGCAGCGCTTTGAACACCTCGACAGCGCCGTCACCTGCGGCGGCGGCCATGCCGACCGACGGGATCGCGAGTCCTGCGGACACGATCCCTGCGATGCAGCTGACTGCGATGAACTGGATGAGCGCGCTGAGCTTCGGAGGCTTCTTGGATGCGACAGAGGACACCATGGGCTAGATTTTAGCGCCCCGGTCAATCGCGAGGACTCAGTAACCGCCGATGGACCTCCCAGCGTGCGCGCGTCAGTCCGAACCGCGCCGCGCGACCAGCGTGAGCAGGCTGACTTCGGGCGGACAGGCGAACCGCACCGGCGAGTACGGCGAGTATCCCAGACCGGCCGACACGTGCACGCGCGCGCGTCGGTAGGGGAAGAGCCCACGCGCTCGCGTCCGGTCCAGGTCGCAGTTGGTCACGGGAGCGCCCCAGAACGGGATCCGTATCTGTCCGCCGTGCGTGTGCCCTGCGAGCACGAGGTCCGCACCGGCCCCCGTGAACGCCTCGAGTGTCCGTGAGTACGGAGCGTGGGTGACGCCGATCCGCACGTCTCCGTCGGGGAAGTGCGGGTGCGCGTCCGTGACGCGGTCGGCGTTCACGTGGGCGTCGCCCAGACCGGCGAAGGAGACCGTCGTGCCGGCGATCTTCAGGGTATGCGTGCGGTTGTCGAGGTAGGACCACCCGCGGGCCTCGAAGGAGTCCCGGAGCTCACCGACCGGCAGGGTGGGCTCCTTCGACTTGTCCTCCCCCTGCGTCGTGCGGCGGGTGAGATAGCGGGCGGGGTTCTTGAGGGTCGGTCCCCACACGTCATTGGAGCCGAACACGAAGGTCCCCGGCACATCGAGCAGCGGGTCCAGGGCTTCGAGTACGAGCGGCAGCGTGTCGCCGCCGAAGTTGTCCCCCGTGTTCACGACGAGGTCGGGCTCCCATTCCGCGAGCGATCGCACGAACCGCGACCGGAAGTTCTGATTCCTCGCCAGGTGCAGGTCGGACAGGTGGAGGAGCCGCACCGGGTCGGAACCGGGTGGGAGGAGCGGAAGCGTGTGCCGACGGACTCGGAACATCCGCGGTTCGACGAAGGCGGAGTACCCGAGCCCCGCGAGGCCCACGAGTCCGATCCCCGCGGCGATTCCCACCGCGCGTCGGAGGGCGCGGACTGAGCGTGCTGAGGCCATGCGTCCGATTATGTCAGCGCGGCGGTCGGACCACCCGTCCACGGCAGGAGTTCCGACGGCCACAGACGACCCGACCACGGCAGGTGACCCGCACCTCGGCGGCGGTCATGAGTGCAGGGACGGGTGGCGGTCCAGATCGGACTCGCGCTGGGACCTCGCACGGACGTGCCGGTCGATCCGGCGGCGGCCGATGAGCCGGCACACGGCGTAGATGAGGAAGCTGATCGTCGTGACGAAGGGGCTGATCGGCACGACTGGGGAGCCGAGTGCGATCAGCACGCCGCCCACCGACGACACGACGGCGAAGACGACGGACAGGATCGGGGTCAGCACCGGCGAGGCGGTCACCTGCGTGGCCGCAGCGGCCGGGGTGACGAGCAGGGCCATGACCAGCAGCACGCCGACCACCTGCACAGACAGAGCGACGGCCAGACCGAGCACCACCATGAAGACGAGGTTCAGCGACGCGACCGGCACGCCGCGGGCCCGTGCCACCTGCGGGTCCAGTCCGGCGAACATGAGCGGCCGCCAGACCAGCGCCAGCACCGCGAGCACGATGAGCGCGGTCACGACCAGCAGCCGTAGGGAGTCCCCGCTGATCGCGACGATCTGACCGGTGAGGAGGCCGAACTTGTTCGCCGCCCGACCGTCGTAGAGCGCGAGGAAGAGGATCCCCAGCCCCAGCCCGAACGGCATGATGACGCCGATGATCGCGTTCTTCTCCGAGTCGCGGGACCCGCCCACGGCGATGATGATCGCGGCGATGATCGAGCCGACGAAGCTGCCGTGGACCACGTCGAAGCCGATGAGGAGGAAGAGCGCGGCCCCTGCGAACGACAGCTCCGCGATGCCGTGGACGGCGAATGCGATGTCGCGCGTCATGACGAACACGGACACGAGGCCGCCCACCACGCCCAGCAGCGCTGCGGCGAGGATGGAGTTGAGGAGGAGGGAGACGAGCGCGCCGTAGTCCTCGAAGGTGAAGAGTTCTGTGAGGGCTTCCATCAGAGCGCCCCCCGCCCCGGGAGGACGCGGGAGTCCTCCACCGAGTCATCTGCCGAGGGATGGTGGGGATGGTCGTCGCCGCCAACGATGACGAGCCGTCCGCCCACGTCGACGACCTCGATCCGGCTGCGGTAGAGCTGACTGAGCGATTCCGAGGTCATGACCTCGCGCGGCGGGCCGACCAGGTGGTGGCCGCCGGCGAGGTAGAGCACTCGGTCGACGTACGGGAGGATCGGGTTGATCTCGTGCGTGACGAAGACGACGGCGGTATCGCGTGTCCTGCGCATCTCGTCGATGAGCGCGGCGACTCTGCGCTGGTGGTGCATGTCGAGGGACAGCAGCGGCTCGTCGCAGAGCAGGATCCGCGGCTGGCCGACGAGCGCCTGGGCGACGCGCAGCCGCTGCTGCTCGCCCCCGGAGAGCAGACCCACCGGGGAGTCTGCGTACTCCCGAGCGCCGACGGCATCGATGAGCTCCTCGACCCGGTCGCGCTCCTCGCGCTTCAGTCGACCCAGCCCCCACCGGTGCCCGTCGATTCCCATCCGGACGAGGTCGCGCCCGCGCATCGGGGTGTCGCGGTCCATACCGCGCTGCTGCGGGATGTAGCCGAGGTCGCCGTCACCGGTGCGTGGCGCGTGTCCGTTCACACGGATCGAGCCGGCACGCAGTCGGTGCTGCCCCAGCAGAGCGCGCAGCAGGGACGTCTTGCCCGTGCCGTTGGGTCCCAGCACTGCGATGAACTCGCCCGGCTGCACGTCGAGGGTCAGGTGGTGCCACACGACGCGCTCGCCGAACCGGAGTTCCGCATCGGACAGTTCGAGGATCGGGGCACGGGTCGGTTCGCGAGTCGGCTCGCGGGCAGGCGGCACGTCCGTCATGCGATCGCCTGCTCCACAGCGTCGACGGTCTCCGTCATCCAGGTGACGTAGTCGGTGCCCTCGGGCATCGTCTCCGTGACCTCGACGACGGGGATGCCGAGGCCGTCGGCCTGTCCGCGGAGCTCTTCCGCCGCCGGACCCGAGGTCTGGGTGTTGTACGCGAACACCCTCACGTCGTCGTCGAGCGCCTCCGTCGCCTCCTGGACCGCGATCGGAGAGACTTCCGACCCCATCTCGACGGCGGAGACGAACTGGTCGGGAACAACGTTCGTGAGGCCGAGGTCATCGAAGAGTCGCAGTGCGACGGGCTCGGTCACCGCGGCGTTCTCGCCGTCGTGCGAGGCGGCGAGGTCGCTGATCCGGTCGTCCAGTTCGGTGAGCTGCCCGCGCACCTCGTCGGCGTTGGCGGTCAGCGCCTCTGCGCTGTCGGGGGTCGTCTCCGCGAGATGGGACTCGATCTCGTCGACCACGGCGATCATCGTCGGCACCGAGTACCAGACGTGCTCGTTGAACGATCCGTGGTCGTGGGCGTGATCATGGCCCTCCTCGTCATGGGCGTCGCCCCCATGAGCACCGTCCGCATGATCGCCGGAGTCGTCGTCCGGTTCTTCCTCGTGGTCATGCGCGTGATCATGATCGTGTCCGTTCGCCGCCGCCTCCTCGGCACCGGGGAGGTCCGACGCCGCCACTGCGTCGATGACGTCCGGTTCCTCATCGATCGCCTCGAGCATCGTCGTCATGAAGGAGTCGTAGCCGCCGCCGTTCATGACGATGACGTCTGCACGTGACAGCTCCAGCTGATCGCGCGCGGTCGCCTCGTACTCGTGAGGATCCTGAGCCGCGTCGTCGATGATCGGGATGACGTCGACCGCATCGCCCGCGACTGCCTCGACCAGCGAGGCGTAGACGTTCGTCGACGTGACCACCGTCGTGCCGCCGTCGCTCGACGCCGCGTCGGAGTCCCCACCGCAGCCCGCCAGTACCAGACCGGATGCGGACAGGAGAGCGAGCAGAACAGGTGGACGGCGCATAGGCGGAGCCTTCCCAGGAGGATCGATGAGGCTGGTCGCACGGCCTTCCACAGAAGATCGTGCGTATTGCTGTCAGGCTACGCGGGGGCCCGGGGCGGGACTAATGCAGATATGTCGATGTTTCGATGCGGTCCGCCGACCGCCACAACGCCGACGGCGCCCCTTCCCATGCGGGAAGAGGCGCCGTCGAAGGTCCGATGGGGACAGCGGTCCGGTGGGGCTGCGCCCCACTGAAGCGCAGCGTCAGCCCAGACGGTCGGCCACGATCCGTGCGATCTGCACCGTGTTCAGCGCAGCCCCCTTGCGGAGGTTGTCGTTCGCGACGAACAGCACGAGTCCGCGGCCCTCCGGCACGGACTGGTCCTGGCGGATCCGTCCGACGAAGCTGGGATCCGCACCCGCGGCCTTGAGCGGGGTGGGCACGTCCTCGAGCGCGACGCCGGCGGCCTTCCCCAGCACCTCGCGAGCCTCGTCCGCGGTGATCGCGCGGGAGAACTCCGCGTGGATCGACAGCGAGTGGCCCGTGACGACGGGGACGCGCACGCAGGTGCCGGCGACCAGCAGGTCGGGCAGAGCGAGGATCTTGCGGGACTCGTTGCGGAGCTTCTTCTCCTCATCAGTCTCGTACTCGCCGTCATCCACGAGCGCGCCGGCCAGTGGCAGCACGTTGAACGCGATGGGATCCGTGTAGACCTGCGGCTCAGGGAAATCGACGGCGGAGCCCGAGCTCACCAGAGCGGACGCATGCGGTGCGACCGCCTGCGCCTGTTCGGTGAGCTCTTTGACGCCGGCCAGCCCGGATCCGGACACGGCCTGGTAGGTGGCGACCTTGAGGCGCTCGAGTCCCGCGGCGTCGTGCAGCGCCTTGAGCGGCGGCATCGCGGCCATCGTCGTGCAGTTGGGGTTCGCGATGATGCCCTTCGGGCGATCGTCGACCGCTTCGGGGTTGACCTCGCTCACGACGAGCGGGACCTCGGCATCGCCGCGCCACGCGGAGGAGTTGTCGATGACGACCGCACCGGCGGCGGCGAAGCGCTCTGCCTGCGCACGGGAGGTGTCGCCTCCGGCGGAGAACAGTGCGATGTCCACGCCTGTCGGGTCGGCCGTGGCCGTGTCCTCGACGACGATGTCCTCGCCGCGGAACGGCATGGTCTTACCCGCCGAGCGTGCGGATGCGAAGAAGCGCACCGCGCCGATCTCGAACCCGGGATCCGCCTCGAGCAGGGTGCGCATGACAGCGCCCACCTGCCCGGTGGCCCCGACGATTCCGATGGTCACTGCTGTCATCGTCCTGTCCCTCCGTACACGACCGCCTGGGTCTCTTCGCTGTCCAGCCCGTATGCGCTGTGCGCCGCGGTGACGGCGCGGTCCAGGTCCTCGGCGCGCGTCACGACACTGATGCGGATCTCCGAGGTGGAGATGAGGTCGATGTTGACGTGCTCTTCGCTGAGTGCGCGGAACAGGGTCGCGGTGACCCCCGGGTTCGAGCGCATGCCGTCGCCGACGACCGACAGCTTGCCGATCTGGTCGTCGTAGCGGATGTGGTCGAAGCTGATGCTGTCCTTGCGGGCCTCGAGCGCCTCGATCGCCTTCGCACCATCCGCCATCGGCAGGGTGAAGGAGATGTCCGTGCGGCCGGGATCGCGCGTGGAGATGTTCTGCACGATCATGTCGATGTTGATCTCCTGCTCGGAGATGATGCTGAAGATCTCCGCTGCCTTGCCGGGCACATCGGGCACTCCGACGATGGTGAGCTTGGCTTCGGAGCGGTCGTGCGCGACTCCGGAGATGATGGGCTGTTCCATGGTGGATTCCTTCGTGCTTGCGGTCCTGAAGGGCTCGGGGATCTCCCCGTCGGTGACCCACGTGCCGCTGTGCTTCGAGAACGACGAGCGGACATGGATGGGCACACCGGAACGGCGCGCGTACTCGACGCAGCGGAGCATGAGGATCTTGGCGCCGGAGGCAGCCATCTCCATCATCTCCTCGTAGCCGATCTTGTCGATCTTGCGGGCGGACGGCACGATCCGGGGATCGGCTGTGAACACGCCGTCGACGTCCGAGTAGATCTCGCAGACGTCCGCGTCCAGCGCGGCGGCGAGCGCGACGGCTGTGGTGTCGGAGCCGCCGCGGCCCAGCGTCGTGATGTTCTTGGTCGTCTGGCTCACGCCCTGGAATCCCGCGACGATCGCGACGTGGCCGTCGTCGAGCGCGGAGCGGATCCGACCCGGGGTGACGTCGATGATGCGTGCGCGTCCGTGGGATTCGTCCGTGATCACGCCGGCCTGGGAACCGGTGAACGACTGCGCGCTCTCCCCCAGGTTCGCGATCGCCATCGCTAGGACCGCCATGGAGATGCGCTCTCCGGCGGTCAGCAGCATGTCGAGTTCACGCGGCGGTGGGACGGGCGAGACCTCTTGTGCGAGGTCGATCAGGTCGTCTGTCTGGTCCCCCATGGCGGATACGACGACGACCACGTCATGGCCGGCCTTGCGATACGACGCAATGCGCTTGGCGACCCTCTTGACGGATGCGGCGTCGGCGACGGAGGAACCTCCGAACTTCTGTACGACGAGGCTCATGTGCTCAATTCTCTCGCGGGCTGTTCGGTCCGGCCGGCGGCGAAACGATGCAGCACCGCTGCGGCCGAGCCGCGCACCATTCTACGGGCACTTCCCGACCGTGTTCCGGCCACCCCGTCATTCTGGGACGCGGAGGCGGCGCCGGCCATGATCGGTCGGCACCGCCTCGGCACCTCGACTCCTGCTCGTGCGGGCGCTTCCCGCCCCGCCTCACCGAACGACGCTGAAGAGGTCGCCCGGCTGGCATTCGAGGACCTCGCACAATGCGAGAAGCGTCGTGAATCGCACTGCCTTCGCGCGGTTGTTCTTGAGCACGGAGAGGTTCGCCAGACTCACTCCCACTCGTTCGGACAACTGGGTGAGCGTCATCTCCCGCTGCGCGAGCAGGCTGTCGATGTGGCAGGCGACCCGCGGCTCGCCGGAGCTCATCCTCAGATCACTCCTTCCAGCTCGTCCTGGACCTCGCGACCGCGCTTGACGGCCCTGCGCAGGAGCTCGGCGAAGATGACCGCCCCGACCCACAGATATGACATCTCCTGTGTGACGCCGTTGCTCACTGCCGCGTCTCGCAGCCCGAGGTCCCGGATGACGAGGTTGTCGCCGGGGATCTGAGCAAGTGCATAGAGCGGTCCCGTCACGGCCAGGGTCCACGACAGTCCTGTCAGACTTCCGGCCACGCGCGGGGAGAACGTCTGACCGTGCACGACTTCGGAGACTGCACGGGATGCGAACCACGTCGCCGCGAAGAGCCCGAGGATCCAGATCGCCTTGGCCGCGATGAACTGGCCCATCGCCCACGCGCTGAGGTCGGACACGGGCACAGAGAGGGTCGCCAGACCCTCGACGGCGAGTTCGACGCCGCCCAGTGTGAGATCGGTCGGCTCATCGAACTCGAGGGCGACGGGCAGACGGTCGGACAGCGCCGCACTGAACAGCGGTGATGCCGCGGCGTTGAGCAGGGCGATGAGCGGGAGGACGAGGAGCACCTCGAACCCCCACGTCTGCTTCTTCTTCGCGCCTGCGGTGGTGGGCCCGTCAGGACCGGAACGATCCTCGGGGCCGGGGACCTGATGTGTCGAGTCGTGCGTGTTCATATCTGCTCGCCCCTTAACTGACGTGAGACTTCTACGCGGCGCATGACCGCCTCTTATCGAATGTCGATATATCGATAAACAATATGTTTGCCGTTTATCGATAAGAAGTCAAGATGCGCACGTCAAGGAGCGCACGTCACACGGCGGAGTGGTGTGAGCCGGGCAGGTGTCCGGTGACAGCGCTGGAGACTGGGCTGGAGACTGCGCAGGAGACCGCGCGTCAGGAGACTGAACGGCGTCCTTCGAACGCTCGCCCGAGCGTCACTTCGTCCGCGTACTCGAGATCGCCGCCGACGGGCAGCCCCGATGCCAGTCGCGACACCGTGAGACCCACGCTGCTGAGCAGGCGGATGAGGTACGTGGCAGTCGCTTCGCCCTCGAGGTTCGGGTCGGTCGCGATGACGACCTCCTGCACGTCCCCCGACTGCAGTCGGGGCAGAAGGTCCTTGATGCGGAGGTCGTCGGGACCGATCCCCGCCATGGGATCGATGGAGCCGCCGAGCACGTGGTAGAGGCCGCGGTATTCGCGCGTGCGTTCCACGGCGAGGACATCCTTGGGCTCCTCGACGACGCAGATCATCGTCTGGTCGCGGCGCTCGTCCTTGCAGATGACGCATGTCGCGTCTTCTGCGACGTTGCCGCAGACGTCGCAGAAGCGGACGCGGCGCTTCACCTCGCGCAGAGCGTCGGCCAGAGCGTCGACGTCCGCGGTGTCCGCCTGGAGGATGTGGAATGCCATGCGCTGCGCGGACTTGGGGCCGATGCCCGGCAGTCGGCCGAACTCCTCGACCAGATCCTGCAGGGCGCCTTCGTAGAGCAGGCTCACTCGTTCAACTCCTCGATGATCACGCCACCCAGCAGGCGCTGGACGACGGCGGGACCGAACTCGTTGTCGTGCTCGATATCGGCGTCGCCTTCGGTGTCGTAATCGGTGTAGTTCTCGACCGGGTCCGGCACGTGCTCCTCGACGGGCGGCGGAGGCTGGCTCGCCCCCTTCACATCGCCACTGTGGCGCTGCGCGAGGTGGGCGTACCGTCCCAGGGGCGAATCCGCGGATGCATCAGGTTCTGCAGTGCGCGCTGCCTGAGCGTGGCCGGGATTCTCTGTGAAGGAGATGTCCACGTCGGCGTACGCACCCAGGAAATCGAGGTCGCCGCTCGCCGCGGGAGTCTGGCTGCCCGTCGACTCCCGTGCCTCGAACGACCCGGATTCGTCTGGCGGCCCGTGTTCTGGAGCCTCTTCGACAGGTTCGGCAAGGGTGTCCCCTTGCGGGTCCCTGTAGTCGTCTGAGTATGCGTCCGGGTACGCGCCTCCGTCGGGAGAGGATTCTCCATCGGCGGGGTAGGATTCGCCGTCCTCCGGATAGGGCTCGATGTCGACGGGAGGAGGAACAAGGACGGCACCGAGGTCCACGGCCCTGTCCCCCGCCGCAGTCGCGACGGGCCCGTCGTCCTGCGCGGAGTCTCCGGACCAGTCCTGCGCGGAGTCACCTGACCAGCCCTGGGGGGAGCCACCCGACCACGATCCGTGACCGGCCTCCGGCGCCCACGGATCCGACGCTGTCGAACCCTCAGGTGCAGAATCATCCGGCTCAGGAGCCGCAGATGTCATCGTCTGCGCAGATGTGCTGGTCTCCGCGTCAGCAGGCTCAGCATCGGGTGCGCCGGCGAAGGGTTCGGGCGCGCCTGCGAAAGTTTCACGAGGGTCCCGTTCCGCATCTGCACCCGTCAGCGGAGTCTGACTGTCGCCCTCCGCATCGTCACGGCCTTCGCGTCCCCGCGGGGACGTCGGCTGACTGGTCGGCGCGTCCGACTGCGCTGCGCCGCTCTGGTCGGCCGAGTCGCTCTGCCAGTACCGCTCGTGGTCGACGGGCGCCCGATCGGCTTCGCGCGGACCGACGACGGAGTCCAGTTCTTCCTGTGTCACCTCACGCGGGCCCGAACGATCATGGGGAGCCGCTGCCATCTGACCTGGGCCGCTGCTTCCCGAACCAGCCGAACCCGAACCGCCCGGCCCCGCAGAACCGCCGGAAGGAGAACCGCCGGATGGAGGACCACCTGTGTGCGGACCACTGGTTTGCGGACCACCTGTTTGCGGGCCACTGGGCGCCGAGGTCGAGGAAGGCGGTCCCGCGTTCTCGTCTCCCACACGGACTTCCGCGCGGATCCCCAGCGAATCCTCGAGGGCCGAGCTCACGAACTGCGCGTGAGGTCCTCGGCGGAAGGCCTGGACCGATCCGGGGTTGCTGAAGCCGAGGAAGAGCACACCATCAGCGAACCGCTGCGGGAAGGAGTTTCCGCTCACGATCGCGTATGAGAGCTTGCGCAGCTGCTGGAGCCTGGCGAGCACGTCGGGCCAGCCGCGACGGATCGCGTCGATCTCCGCCCCGACTCCGGGAGCCTGCCGGATCTCCGGTGACGCGTGCGCTTCCGGCACGTCGGCCATCGAGTCTGTAGCGGGCGGGACTGCGGCCTCCGGGGCATCCACCTGCTGAGCACCCTGAGGCTGCTGAGGCTGCTGAGGCTGCTGAGGCTGCTGAGGCTGCTGAGGCTGCTGAGGCTGCTGAGGCTGCTGAGGCTGCTGAGGCTGCTGAGGCTCAGCCTGCCGCATCTGTGCGGGGCGCGGGTCGGGCTGCTGGTCCGCACGGAAAGGTTCTGCGGGAGCCGACGCCGGCGCGGCGCGCTGCGTGTCCTCCGGTGCACTGCGAGGCCGATCATCCGGTGCGGCGTGAGACCTGTCCTTCGGGGCGACACGAGGCGCCTCCTCCGGTCCGCCGTCGAGCACCGACCGCGCCGATGCCATCGCAGCGGCCATACCCGCGAACGGGTCCGCGTCCTGCTCAGCGGACGCAGCTGCGCCCGCTGCACGGCTCTGCCCCGCTGGCGACTCCTGACTGCGAGCAGCGCGCGAACCCGGTGCCGCCTCGGCTCCGGCGTGCTCAGTGCGCCCTGTCCCAGTCTGCTGGGCCCCTGTCTGCTGCGCCCCGGGCTGCTCAGCGCCAGTGCGCCCAGTCCCAGCCAGGTCGGTTCCAGCAGGCTCAGGTCCAGCAGGCTCAGTCCCAGCGGGTTCCGGTCCGGCCGCTTCAGGTCCACCGGGTTCAGCCGCCGCCTGCACGGGCACCGCCCCTGCCGGCATACGGCCACCGGCGCTCATGCCGATGCGCCGTTCGAGCCTGTCGACGCGGGACACGACGGACCGACGTGAGTTCTCCGCGCCCGGCAGGAGGATCCGCGCGCAGATGAGCTCCAGCTGCAGACGCGGCGACGTCGCACCGGTCATCTCCGTCAGTCCCACGTTCAGCAGATCCGCTGCGCGTGACAGCTCACCGGGGCCGAACGCACGAGCCTGCACCTTGAGGCGCTCCAGCCTGTCCGCGGGCACCTCCGGCAGGAACGACGCCGCGGCATCCTCTGCCGCAGAGATGACGAAGAGGTCGCGGAAGCGCTCCAGCAGATCCTCGACGAAGCGGCGCGGATCGTGCCCCGATTCGACGACACGATCGATGACGCGGAACACCCCGGCACCATCGCCAGCGGAGAACGAATCGACGATGTCGCCCAGCAGCGAGTCATCCGTATAGCCCAGCAGCGCGACCGCCGTCGCGTAGTCGACGCCCTCCGCGCCTGCTCCGGCCATCAGCTGGTCGAGGACGGAGAGGGTGTCGCGGACCGACCCCCCGCCCGCGCGCACGACGAGCGGCAGGACCCCCTTGCCGACGTTCACGTTCTCCCGACCGCTCAGATCGTCGAGGTACCGCACCAGGGTCTCCGGCGGGACCAGCCGGAACGGGTAGTGGTGCGTCCGCGAGCGGATCGTCTGGATGACCTTGTCCGGCTCCGTCGTCGCGAAGACGAACTTCACGTGGGCCGGCGGCTCTTCGACGAGCTTGAGCAGGGCGTTGAAGCCCTGCGTCGTCACCATGTGGGCCTCGTCGAGGATGAACACCTTGTAGCGGTCCCGGGCCGGCGCGTACACGGCCCGCTCCCGCAGGTCGCGGGCATCGTCGACGCCGTTGTGGCTGGCCGCGTCGATCTCCACGACGTCCAGCGATCCCGCTCCGCCGTTCGCGAGGTCCTGGCAGCTGGGGCACTGGCCGCACGGATTCGAGGTGGGGCCTTCGGCACAGTTGAGGCAGCGCGCCAGGATGCGCGCCGACGTCGTCTTCCCGCAGCCGCGGGGACCGGAGAACAGGAAGGCATGGTTGATGCGCCCTGCGTCGATGGCGGCGGACAGCGGGCGAGTCACATGCTCCTGCCCGATGACTTCGTCGAAGGCTTCGGGGCGGTAGCGCCTATACAGTGCGGTGGACACGTCCCCCACCCTATAGTCAGGGACGGACACAGAACATCAGCCCAGAGTCGGCACAGACTGAAGCCCACGGGCGAGGAGGACCAGTACATGGACGGCGATTCCGCGGCCCGGAAGATCCGGATCGGACACGCCGAACGCGAGGACGTCATCGAGACGCTGCGCGTCGCCGCAGGTGACGGACGCCTGACGGTCGAAGAGCTCACGGAGCGCATGGAGAAGGCCGCGGACGCCAAGACCTATGCCGATCTCGACCTCCTCGTCGAGGACCTCCCCGTTCCGCCCCCGTCCAGTGCGCTGGGACGTGCCCCGGGCACGGTCGCGCGGACGGCCTCGGGCGCGGTGGTCCCGTCCCGGGACGCACCCGGATGGGAGCTCGGCCGACCGCTCGTGCTGCGCGCTGGCTGGGAGGACGAGCGCCGCCGAGGCCGCTGGGAGGTCCCGCCCTTCATCCGCGTCGAATCGACCGGTGCGACCGTCGAGCTGAGCTTTCTCGAGGTGGAGACAGCGCCGGAGATCATCAGCGTCGACGTCGCCGGGGCGATGGGCACCTGCCTCATCGTCGTGCCGGACGGCTGGGGCGTCGACATCGACGACGTCCGCGGCTCATGGGGCACCAGGAAGTCCCACGTGGACCAGGTGCCGCAGCCGGGCCTCCCCCTCGTCCGGGTGAGCGGCTCGCTGGGCATGAGCACGCTCACCGTGCGCTACGCCAACTGGTTCGACAAGCGCCGCCTGGAGAAGAGGTCCTGACTCATGGTCGGTGAGCCCTCGACACTGGCGATCTTCATCATCACGGGAGCGTTCCTCGTCGCGGTGGTGGGCGGCGGCTGGCTGATCCTCCGACTGGTGCGGAACCCCGACGCCGCGATCGGCGCCCGGACGCGCAGGCGCTGGGAGGAGCACGAGGATCAGAGGCGCCTCGAGCTCGAACGCCGTAGGCTGGAGGAGGAGCGTCGGATCGGGGACCTCGATCGGCTCGACGAGGAGCGTGGACTCGACGGGGAGTCCGGACGCGACGGAGGGAAGGACTGGACCGATGAGTGACAGGACCTACAGGATCGCGGTCATCCCCGGTGACGGGATCGGCACCGAGGTCATGCCAGAGGGCGTCCGTGCGCTCCACGCCGCCGCGGACGTCTACGGATTCGAACTCGATCTCATCGAGCTCGACTGGGCGAGCGCGGAGCACTGGAAGGCCCACGGCACGATGATGCCGGAGGACTGGGCGGAGCAGCTGGAGGCGGTCGATGCGATCTTCTTCGGCGCCGTCGGCTGGCCGGACGTCGTCCCGGACCATGTGAGCCTGTGGGGGTCGATCCTCCAGTTCCGACGGGTGTTCGACCAGTACGTGAACCTGCGGCCCGTGAAGCTGCTCAAGGGCGTGCGCAGCCCGCTGGCCGGGCGCGAGCCGGGCGAGGTCGACTTCTACGTCGTCCGCGAGAACACGGAGGGCGAGTACTCGTCCGTGGGCGGCCGCATGTTCGAGGGCACGGAGCGGGAGACCGTCATCCAGGAGACGATCATGACTCGCACCGGCATCGACCGGGTGCTGCGCTACGCGTTCGACCTGGCGGAGCGGCGCCCCGCGAAGAAGGTGACCTCCGCCACGAAGTCCAACGGCATCGCGATCACCATGCCGTACTGGGACGAGCGCGTCGCCGCGATGTCCGAGTCGTACCCGGACATCGACGTCGACCAGTTCCACATCGACATCCTCGCGGCGAACTTCGTCCTGCACCCGGACTGGTTCGACGTCGTCGTCGCCTCGAACCTGTTCGGCGACATCCTGTCCGACCTGGGACCCGCGTGCGTCGGGACGATCGGCATCGCACCCAGCGCGAACATCAATCCGGAGGGGACCCACCCGTCGCTCTTCGAACCCGTCCACGGATCGGCGCCCGACATCGCGGGCCAGGGCATCGCGAATCCGATCGGCCAGATCTGGTCGGCGGCGCTCATGCTGGATCACCTGGGCGAGGCGGAGGCCGCCGCGGCGATCGAGGAGGCCTTCGAGGCCGTCGTCGCCGCCGGTGACACGAGGATCGTCACCCCCGACCTGGGCGGGGCCGGCACCACTGCCGGCCTGGGCAGGGCCATCGCCGATGCGATCAACCACCCGGCCGTGGTGCGCGGCCGGGGCTGAGGGAGCTCAGCTGGTCCTCGACGAGGGACGGGCTGCTGGTGCGGACGGCTTGTCACGGGGCCGGACGGCTTGTCAGGGGCCGGACGGCTTGTCAGAGACAACAACGTCTCCTGCCGGTATCGTCGTTCATGACCCGCATCACCGCGGGCGTGCGACGAGAGGAGTCGACCATGGGCATCGGAGACAAGGCGAAGGATCTGAGCGGCAAGGTCAAGGAGAGCGTGGGCGACGCCACGAACAACCCCGACCTCCAGCGCGAAGGGGCGAAGGATCGCACCGAGGCCGCAGTGAATGACGCCGCCGACAAGGCTCGCAAGGGCGTCGACGACCTCAAGGAGAACTCGAGCGGTCTGGGCGAGAAGATGGGCGGCGCCAAGGACGCGCTCAAGGACCGCTTCGGCAAGGACAACGACGCCGGGCGCTGAGCGCGCAGTCGTCTAGCGGCCGAAACGCCGGTTCCGTGCTCCAGACACCGCGCCAGAACACGGTGTCTGGAGCACGGAACCGGCGTTTCGCGACTCTCATGTCGACGCGACTCTCGTGTCGAGCAGCTCACCCGCGGATGAGCCCCGCTTCGCGCGCCTTCGCCACCGCGTCCGTCCGTGAGCGAGCTCCAAGCTTGTCGAAGATGTGGGCGAGGTGGGTCTTCACGGTCGACTCCGATACGAAGAGCCGCCCTGCGATCTGGGAGTTCGACAGGCCGCCTGCGACTGCTTCGACGACCTCCAGCTCCCGCACGCTCAGGCTGATCGCGGGTGTCCTCATCCGCTTCATGAGCATGGCGGTCACGTCGGGTGAGAGCGCCGTCTCCCCCGCCGCCGCCCGGCGGATCCCGTCGAGCAGCTGATCCGGCGGGGTGTCCTTGAGCAGATAGCCCGCGGCTCCCGCCTCGATCGCCGTCACGACGTCCGCGTCACTGTCGTAGTTCGTGAGGACCAGCACGTTCGGCGCCGTTGGGCCGCCCGCACGGACCCTGCGGGTCGCCTCCGCTCCGTGTATGACGCCGTCACCGCTGCCCAGCTGGAGGTCCATGAGGACCAGGTCCGCCGGCACCTCTGCCGCGAGCCTGACGATCTCCTCCCCCGTGGCCGCTTCGCCGACCACGTCGATCCCCTCATCCGTCGAGAGCAGAGCCGTGATCCCCGCCCGCACAACGGGGTGGTCATCGCACACGAGCACGCGCACTGTCATCGCTGCCTCCTCCTCGTCACCCACTGCGCTCCCTGCCGCCCATGGTCTTCCCCACCACAATGGCCATCCCGGCCGCGCTCGACTCTCACTGCCTCGCCTCTCACTGCCACTCCACTCCCGTCATCGCTCGCCACTCGCCTCTTCATCCACGTCGAACACCGCGCGCACCGTGGTGCCCTCACCCGGACGCGAGTCAACGGTGAGCGCCCCGCCCACCGCCCGTGCCCGCGCGCGCATGACGTCGAGCCCGAACGAGTCAGACTCCCCCGACGGCCGCACCGCCGCCGGGTCGAATCCACGTCCGTCATCGACGATGTCGACCGCGATCCGCTGGTGCCCGTACGCGAGCGTCACGAGCACCCTGTCCGCATGCGCGTGGGTCACCGCATTGCCGAGCGCCCCCTGCACGATGCGCAGGATCGTCGTCTCGACCGGCCGGGGAAGCGCGCGAGCGGTGCCGCTCGTGCGGAACACGAACTCGGCTGCGCCTCCCGGTGCGTCGGCGGTGCCCGCGACCGAGGCCACTGTTCCGTCCGAAACCCCAGTCCCCTCCGAGACCCCGGTCCCGGCCGATGGCTCGTGCCTCTCGATCACAGTGCCCGCTGTCGAGGCCTCGGAACCCGTCTCGCTCACAACACGGGCGAGCGCATCCGGCAGGGTCGCCGCAGCCAGCTTCGGTGAGTTCAGCGCGCGGATGAAAGCACGTGTCTCCGTCAGTGCGGAAGCGGCCGACGACTTCGCGAGCGCGATCTCATGGAGTCCCGCAGCCTCGGCGCCCATGCGCCGCTCCGCCGCGCTCAGCAGCAGCTGGATGCTCGAGAGGTTCTGGGCGACGGTGTCGTGGAGCTCCGCGGCCATGCGGGTGCGCTCGGCCTCCACCCCTGCGGCGCGCTCCGTCTCCGCGAGCTGCGACTGCGCTGCCAGCAGGCGGGTCACGAGTCGTTCACGGGCACGGACCTCCCGGACGAGGGTGCGCACGCCCAGGCCGATCGCCACTGCCACCCCGGCGCCCACGAGCGGTCCGGTGACCCCGCCGACGGTGAGTCCCCGGTGATACGCGAGCCCCACGATCGCGACCACGGCGACGGCCGCCACGGACAGAGGCCCCCACCACCCGCGCAGCAGGTGGAGGCAGAGGAAGAAGAGGGGGAAGGCGAGGAAGGCCGCATCCGGGGCCAGCACGACCGTGCCGAGCCACAGGACGGCGAGCGTCGCCACCCACAGGTGCCGCAGCCGCGCCAGCCTCCTCGCCAGCACCGCGCCGGCCAGATAGACCGCTTCGAACGCCGCCACCAGCACGATCGCGGCCCCCGGGTGGATCGCATCTCCGGACAGCGCACGGACCACGACGAGGACGCCCAGACCGACGACGAGCGCGTGCAGTCCCCACTGCAGTGCGACCGCGACGGATGTCGACGTCAGAGTGGACGCGGACGGAGGTGCGGACGCCAACGTCGGAGCGGTCGCGCCGGTGACCGATGACGAGCGAGGGGCCGGGGACGTGCGGGACATGCTCCCCACGCTACTGCGCTGTGCCCGCAGCGGACACCGCTTCCACAGGTCCGGTGTCCGTATCCCCCGAAAGGACTAGTCGGGAGTAGTCCTCCCGGCCCCGGAGGACCGTCCGCCCGTCCGATGTGACAGCGCCCGCCGGCGAGAAGACTGGGGTTATCGGATGGGAACCGTCCGCAACCGCCCGCCCCTCATCACATCGGAGGCTGTCTTGTTCCTCGCTTGGCGCGACATGCGATTCGCCCGCGGCCGCTTCGCCCTCATCACCGGAGTCGTCCTGCTCATGACGCTCCTCATCGGACTGCTCTCCGGACTCACAGGTGGGCTCGCACAGCAGAACATCTCCGCGGTCCGCGCACTCGACGGAGAACGCGTCGTGCTGGCGGCGGAGACGTTCGACGAATCCGAGCTCACCGATGCGCAGGTCGAAGCGTGGAACGACTCGGACCTCGTGGAGAACGTCCGCGAGGTCGGGATCCTCCGCTTCACGATCGACGCCCCCGAAGCCGACTCGGGCAGCACCGAGGCGGCGGGCGCCGACGAGACCGGGACCTCGGCGCCGGGGATCTCCGCCGCGATGTTCGGCGGCGCAGCCGACTCCCCCGCCCGCGACGGCCAGGTGGCGCTGAGCCCGCAGGCCGCAGAGGACCTCGGCGTGGGCGACGCCGACCAGGTATCGGTTCTGGGCATCGACCTCGCGGTGGACGTGCTCGCCGAGGACCGCTGGTACGCGCACACCCCGGTCGCCTACGTGACGATGAGCGACTGGCAGGAGATGCAGACCCGCCTGGGGCGGGATGACGTGGCAGCGACCGCGCTGACACTCGACGTCTCCGACAACGCCTCCGAGGCCGGCGATGCCAGCGTCGACGACCAGCTCGAGGCGCTCGCCGAGGAGTCGTCGACGACCGTGAACAGCAACCTGTCGTCACTGCTGGCGATCGCGTCGCTCCGTTCGGAGATCGGCTCGCTGCTCATGATGGTCGGCATGCTGTTCGGCATCTCCGCCCTGGTGGTGGGCGCGTTCTTCACCGTGTGGACCATGCAGCGCACGGGTGACGTCGCGGTCCTCAAGGCGCTGGGCGCTTCGACCCCGTCGCTCATGCGGGACGCCCTGGGGCAGTCGCTCGCAGTGCTGATCGCCGGAGTCGGAGGAGGGATCCTGCTGACGGCGGCCCTGGGCCTGGCCGTGAGCGGAGTCGTCCCGTTCGTCGTCGCCTGGTACACGACGCTCCTGCCGGCGGTGCTCCTCATCGCCCTGGGGCTCGTGGGCGCCGCGTTCGCGCTGCGCTCCGTCACGCAGGCCGACCCGCTCACCGCGCTGGGCTCCGCACGCTGACCCAGTTCCTCCGACACACCACTGCTCCACCACCCAACTCCACTGACACGCCACCTCCCGGAAGGACTCCTCTTGCTCTCGCTCTCCGACATCACCCTGACGTTCCCCGATGGCGACGGTCGCGTCACCGCAGTCGACCGTGCCGCTCTCGAGGTCGCCGACGGCACAGTCGCGGGCCTCACCGGGCCGTCCGGCTCGGGGAAGTCCAGCCTCCTCGCCGTCGCCTCGACGCTCGTGCGGCCCGATGCTGGCACCGTGCGGATCGCGGGCATCGACGCGACGGCGCTCTCCCAGAAGGAAGCGGCCCGCCTGCGGCGCGAGAAGATCGGCATCGTCTTCCAGCAGTCGAACCTGCTGCCGTCTCTCACTGCGCGCGAGCAGCTGCTCGTCATGGGCGAGATGGACGGCGCACGCAGCGGCCGCGCCGCCCGTCGTCGGGCTGCGGACGAGCTGCTCGACGTCGTCGGGCTGGGTGATCACAGGGACGCGCGTCCGGCAGCACTGTCCGGTGGGCAGCGTCAGCGGATCAACATCGCGCGCGCCCTCATGGGGGATCCGAACGTCCTCATCGTCGACGAACCCACCTCAGCGCTGGATCGCGCCCGCAGCGAGGAGATCATCGGGCTCGTCGTCGACCTCACCCGCGATCTGGGCACGGCGACGCTGCTCGTCACCCACGACCTGCAGCTCATGCTGCGCTTCGACGCGACGTACGAGATGATCGACGGGAGCCTCGCGCCCATGATCGAGGCGGCTCACACAACCGTGTGAGCCGCCTCGGGCACAGCAGTCTCGGACACAACCGTGTGAGCCTGTCAGATCTCTGAGCCCTCGGGCTTCTCCACCATCGGGCCGCGCTTCTTCTTCTCGGAGCGCACGGCGGCCGGCCACTCACCCTCGACGGAGTCAGATTCCGCTGCGGCGACCTCGTCCGGGGTGCCGCCCACGACCTCGGCGTCCTCGTCAGCGGACACGGGAGCGGATTCGCGCACCTCCACGACGGCGTGCGCTTCGCGCCCGAAGAGGTAGAGCAGGAGTTCGACCGGCATCCCGGTCACGGTGATCGTCGTCTTGTTGGTCCGACCAGCGCGGAACGAGTCGAAGCCCCGGGGCTGCAGGACGAGGTGGAGGCCCTGACGGATCGCGTACGAGAGCGCGAGCGCACGGACGAGCGGCAGCATGTCCTTCTGCACCTGCGTGCCGAGCTCCCGCGGGCGCCAGCCCGGCTGCGCCCGCCGCACGTCTTCGTGGTGGATGAGGAATTCGGCGGTGTTCATGAGCGAGTCGACGCCCACGCCCCACGAACTGGGGTTCCACGCCGTCGGTCCCTGCGCGATCTTGCCGACCAGCTCGATCCACGGGGTGTCCCGCAGCAGCTCGTCGACTCGTTCATGCCGCTTCGAGAAGAGCTTGAGGTGCTCACCGACGAGTGCGGGGAGGTCACGGTCGCGCATCACCAGGTGAACCGCGAGATCACGTGCATTCCAGCCCTCGCACAGAGTGGGCGCTCCAGGCCCCACCTTCCGCAGGAGAGATGCGAGCCTGAGTCGTTCTTCCCGTGCGAGCGATGTCATACCCTCAGCCTGCCCCAGGCGGCCGCGCGTGTCGAGCACGGCCACGCCCCTTGCGCCAACGATCAGAGACGGGACATCTGATGTTCAGGTCCGGTGTGCCTCACGTGCGCCTCACACGCGGCCGGCGGCGCTCGCCCACGCGGAGAGGAAGTCGGCTGTCCGCGACAGGGAGCGCATGTCCGCGAGCTCATCGCCGCGGGTCGGCCCGTCGGTGTCGATGACGACGAGCGCGCCGCGCTTCGCGGCCGCCCGGACGAACCGCAGCCCGCTCATGACAGCCAGGGACGACCCCAGCACGACGAGCGCATCGGCCTGCTCGACCATGCCCAGCGCGGTGTCCACGACTCCCCGATCGACCGTCTCTCCGAAGAACACGAGGTCGGGCTTGAGCAGTCCACCGCACACCGGGCAGTCGCGCACCCGGAAGCCGCGCGTCTGCTCGAGCTCCGCATCGCCGTCGGGCGCGACCTCGATCTCGCGCGGATCGACGTCGATCCGGTCGAGGAAGCCCGGATTGAGGCGCGTGAGCTCGTCCTGCATCCACTGCCGGGAGTTCGTGCGGTCGCAGGAGAGGCACACGATGCGGTCGAGCCGACCGTGGAGCTCCACCACGTTCTGCACTCCGGCCAGCCGGTCGAGTCCGTCGACGTTCTGCGTGATGGTGCCCGCGAGCCCCAGGGCGGCGAGCGAGCGGTGGCCCGCGTTCGGCTCCGCCCACACGATCCGGTCCCAGCCCACCCAGCTGCGCGCCCAGTAGCGCGAGCGCTGGAGCGGTCCGGCGAGGAACGCCTGATAGGTCATCGGTGAGCGGGGCGCGGCGTCCGGGCCGCGATAGTCCGGGATGCCCGACGCGGTGCTCATCCCCGCACCGGCGAGCGCGACGGTCCGCTCGGCGCCCACAGCCAGCAGCCGCTCGATGACCTCCGCATCCGTGTGCGACGGAGCGGCGGGGCGCTCACGCCCCCGCAGAGGGTCCCGGATCACAGCCATGCAGTCACCTTCTCACGCCCGTCCCGCGCTCGTGCCGATTCCCGCGCCGTGCCAGCACCCCCTCCATGTCGCAGGACTGCAACCGCTCCCACCCCGGGCGCGCCCGCGCATGCCGTACGCTTTCTGCGACAGCCCTGCTGGGGCATCGCCCGCAGCACATCAGCACACCGTCCGCGAGGAGCCCTCCGTGTCGTCGTTCAATGTGGTCCTCCTGCTGATCCTGGGGGTCATCGCGGTCGCACTCGTGGTCGCAGCGATCGTCCTCATCATCCTCCTCGTGCGCCGCTCCAAGGAGTCGAGCAGGCGACACCAGCAGTCCGCCGCCCAGCCGCCGCGGGACCCCTTCGCCCCCGACTCCTCGACCGCAGGCGACCCGCGCACGCTGAAGGCCGGCGACCTCCTGCAGTTCGGCGACGACAAGGCCTGGATCCGCGGATCGCTGCGCTACCGCGAGGGCATGTACGTCTGGGCCGAGCACTTCTTCCAGGCCGACACCCACTCCGTGCGCCAGTGGCTCTCCGTCGAGGAGGACCCGCTGCTGCAGATGGCCGTCTGGCGGGACCGCCCCGACGTGCAGCTGGAGCCGGGACCCCGGCGCCTCGTCGTCGACGGCATCACCTTCACATTCTCAGAACGCGGCACCGCGTCCTTCCGCGGAGAGGGCACGACGGGCCTCCCGCCGCACGGCACCTCGGAGTACGCCGACTACGAATCCTCGGACGGAACCCTCCTGGGCTTCGAGCGGTTCGGCAACGGCCGCTGGGAGGTCTCGATGGGGCGTCCGCTGCCGGTCGGCTCCTTCACGATCTACCCGGGAGGCGGCATATGAGTGCGGGAGCGACCGCTGCTGCGACGACGACCGCCGCTGCGCTGACGATCGCGGACATCGACGCGCCCTTCCACGATGCGCGCTCCGATCAGCTGACGTACTCGCTGGTCGAACCGCGGATCACACCGCTGGCCACCGCCTCGGCCGACGTGCAGGTGACAGCCCCTGACGGCACGACGCGCTCCCTCCGGGTCGAGCTCGGGGTGCTGGGCACCTCGCACCAGGTGACGGTGACGCTGCCGGAGGACCACCGCGCCCGAGGCCGTGTCCTGGTCCGCGAGACCCTCGCCTGCCTCTCCGCGGACGCCCGCGGCGCTGCCGCAGAGTCGGACTCTGATGCTGACGCAGGCTCTGATCCTGGCGCAGACTCTGGTGCTGACGCTGGCGCAGGCACAGCCGGCCCGGTGCCCCCGCACCGGCGAAGCAAGCTCGCAACCGGGACGATCGACGTCGCACACACCGTGCACGAGCCCGCCGACCTGTCGGGCGACGTGGCAGCGGCCCTGGCGAGCGCCTCGGCGATGGAGGTGTCGTGCGCAGCCGGCTTCCCCGGCGACCCGGACGCCCTCACGATCCTCGGCTGCGACGCGGATGACGAGGCGCTCGTCTGGCGGACGTGGCACAGCTACCCGCAGGCCGGCGAGATCGTGGAGACCCGCACCCGATTCGTCCCGGGGGCCACGCGATGAGCGCCCAGCACGGGCCCTCGACCCGATCCCTCGCGATCGCCCTGATCGTGGTCATCATCGCGCTCATGATCGTGTTCGGGATGTTCACATCGCTCCTCCCGCAGTCGAGCAGCACGGCATCCCAGCAGTGCGGCGACTACTCACTCGTCGACGGCCGGTACGACCACACGCCCGGGTCCGGGGAGTACGAGTCGCAGGGCGACGGCACGTACGTCTACGTCGGGTGCTCCAGCAGCGGCGGCGACCGCTCGAACGGGGGCGGGGGCGGGTTCTTCATCTTCGGCAACCCGGGCGACGGCAGCCGCTACGGCTCCGGATCCGGCAACCGCGGCGGCGGCAGCGGCTTCGGGAAGTAGCCCCGCTCTCGCCGGCCTCAGCACCCAGCACACCGACAGTCCCCCACCAGCCACCCACCAGTCGACAAGGAAACCCATGTTCCTCTCCCTCCTCGCCGAATCCGGCATCGTCCTGGCCTATGCAGGGGTCGGATCGGTCCTCATGCTCATCGGCTACTTCGTCGTCGACCTCGTCACGCCCGGGAAGCTCCATGAGCTCCTGTGGCAGGAGCGGTCGAAGAACGCGGCGATCCTCGTGGGCTCCAGCCTGCTCGCCGTCGCGATCGTCGTGGCGACGGCGATCCGGGCGAGCGCCGACGACTTCGTCCTCGGCCTGCTGACCACGTTCGTCTTCGGCCTGCTGGGCATCGTGCTCCAGGCGCTCAGCTTCCTGGCGATCAACCTCCTGACACCGGGCTCTCACGCCCAGATGGTCCACGAGGAGAACATCCACCCGGCCGCTGCCGTCTCCGCCGCCGCCTACATCGGCATCTCGCTCATCATGGCCTCCGCGATCCTGTGACCGCCGTGCGGGATGCGGCGGAGGAGCCGGAGGATCCCTCCTCCGCAGACCCTCTCGCCGTACGACCGGGGATCGCCCGGTTCGCCGTCATGCTCGCGGTGTTCCTGTGCGCGGCGTGCGGGATGGTCTACGAACTGGCGCTCGTCGCGCTGGGGTCGTATCTGCTGGGCAACACGATCGTCCAGGCGTCGATCGTCCTGTCCGTCATGGTCTTCGCGATGGGCGTCGGATCCTTCGCGGCGAAGGGCCTGGTGCGCTGGCCCGCCGTCAGCTTCGCGCTCGTCGAGGCCGCGCTGGGGCTGGTCGGCGGCCTGTCCGTCCTGAGCCTCTACCTGGCATTCGCGTTCCTCGACGCGTACACGGTCGCGATGGTGGTGGCGGCGTTCGTGATCGGCGCTCTGATCGGCGCGGAGATACCCCTGCTCATGGAGATCCTCCAGCGCATCCGCGCGCAGCGGGCGTCCAGTGCCGTCGCTGACCTCTTCTCGTTCGACTACGTGGGCGGGCTTGTGGGCGGACTGGCGTTCCCGTTCCTCCTGCTGCCGCTGCTGGGGCTCCCCCACGGGGCGCTGGCCGTGGGTGCGGTCAACGCGATCACCGGCGTCGGGGTGGTCCTCTGGGTGTATCGCGGCACGCTCACCCGGCGGCTGAAGGTGTGGCTGTCCGTGCTGCTGGTCGCGGTCCTCGCCGTGCTGGGGGTCGCGTGGGCCGCGACGGACACGATCGAGATCACCGGGCAGCAGAGCATCTACCGGGACACGGTGACCCACTCGGAGCGCTCCGACTACCAGCAGATCGTCCTCACGCGGGACCACCGCACCGATGACCTGCGGATGTTCCTGAACGGCGACCTGCAGTTCTCGTCGACCGACGAGCACAGGTACCACGAGTCCCTCGTCCACCCCGCGATGAATGGCCCGCGTGAGGACGTGCTGATCCTGGGCGGCGGCGACGGGATGGCCGCGCGTGAGGTGCTCGAGTACGACGATGTCGATGCGGTCACGCTCGTCGACCTGGACCCCGCCGTCGTCGAGCTCGCGCAGTCGGACGAGCGCATCAGCGCGCTCAACGAGGGCTCCCTGTCCGATCCGCGGGTGACCACGATCGCCGCGGACGCCTTCGCGTGGCTGCGCGGCGAAGCGGCGGCCGACGCCTACGACACGATCATCATCGACCTCCCCGATCCGGACGATGCGGCGACGGCGAAGCTCTACACCGTGGAGTTCTACGGGCTCGTCGCTCGTGCGCTGGCGCCGGAGGGGCGGACGGTGATCCAGGCCGGATCGCCCTACTTCGCGCCGGAGGCGTACTGGGGCGTCGCGGAATCCGTCCGCCGAGCCGGCCTCGCCGTCACCCCCTACCACGTCGACGTCCCCAGCTTTGGCGACTGGGGCTTCCTCCTCGCGGGGGCATCGGGAGAGGGTGCGCCGGCAGAGGGAGAGTCGGCAGAAGGAGAGTCGGGTGAGAGCTCACCCGCAGACCGCGCTTCCGGCACGGAAGCCGACCCCGGCGGCCCGCCACTGGGTCTCCCCGAGGACGCCCCGGACGACCTCACCTACGCCACGGAGCCGGTCATCGACGCCGCAGCCGTCTTCCCTCCGGATCGGGCCCGCGCATCCGTCGGAGAGCCGCAGGCCTCGACCCTGCTGCACCCGTACGTCATCGACCAGCACCGCAGGGCGTGGGTGGCGTACTGACCGCAGATCGTGGGCAATCCTTCGCTCGTGGGTCGCGCGGAAGCGGGTCAGCCACTCGACACGGCGGAGCGGGGGCCGTCCGTGCACGGCCCCCGCTCCGCCTCACCGGCCGCTGCTCACCGGTGTTCAGACCGCGATCTGCGAGGTCTCGCCCAGAGAGTGCCAGGCCCTGCTGTGGTAGACGAGGGGCGGTTCCACCGGAGCATCAGGTTCGGTATGCCGACCCCCGATCTCCTCCCCCTCGACCATGAACAGGGTCCCACCCGCAGCCGGCAGGGTTCCGGTGATGCGACCTCGGATCCACGCGGCGGCATTGGTGAAGAGGGGCTCTCCGGTCGGCAGCCGTCGCCAGAGGCTCGTGTCCGCGAACCGATCGATGCCGCTCGTGGCACCTAACTGCGCGAGATCGAGCTGACGTGAGCTCAGCAGGTGGACGACAACCGTATCCGCGCGCAGCAGAGTCGGCGTGCTCGACGACCGTGCGGACGCGGAGAAGGCGACCGTCGGCGGATCCGCATCCACCGAGCAGACGGAGGTGGCAGTCATCGCGACCGGGCCTTCGCCCGCATCAGCCGTGACGAGCGCGACTCCCGCGGGATGATTGCGAAAGGCAGTGACGAACTGCTGTGTGAGTGCATTCATGACGTGCTCCTCTCGTAGGAACGCAATCGGATAGTGGTCTGTCGGCTCAGACTGCAGCGCCGACCGGCGCGTCCACGCGAGTGGCGACCTCGGTGGCGAGCAGCCGCATCGACTCCTGCTCGTACACCTCGTGCGCCGGGTTGGAACCATCGAGCATCGTCGTGAGCAGGGTGCCGAACGGTGCCCTCTCCCGGATCTCAGCGATTCGCCGTGCGACTGTTTCCGGCGACCCGAGGATCACCATGTCCTCGATGAGGTCATCGACGGTGACGTCCGCATCGTCCTTACCGGTGCCATTCATGACGGCACCTGCGCCGAGCCCGTAGAACAGGTTCCAGAGGTAGTGGAAGTAGTGGAAGTTCGGGCCGGCCGGGTCGAAGGCCCTTTCACGTGCCTCTTCGTCGGTGGGCGCGACGAGGACGTTGCGCGCCACCCGCCAGTTCTCACCGGTCGGCTCCTCCCCGCGCTCGCCATAGCCTTCGACGATCTTGTCCCAGTGGGAATACACGGTCGAGAGGGGAACGAAGTTGGCTGACATCGGGATCCAGCCCTGCACGATGGCCTGCTTCACACTGTTCGACGCCGGAGACATCGCGGTCGCGGCGATCGGCGGGTGGGGACGCTGGAACGGCTTGATGGGTTGGCCGATGCTCAGCTCCGCATTCACCGTCTCATCGATGGAGAACGGGTAGTGCTTGCCGGTGAAGTGGAATGGCGCCGTGCCAGTCCACAGCTCCTTGATGATCGAGACCGACTCGATCATGCGCTCGTTGCGCTCCTGGCCGTCCATGACGCCGAAGGCTTCCCAATCACTTGCCAGACCGCCCTGGCCGACGCCCCAGATGAAGCGGCCGCGCGCCATGTTGTCGAACTGCGCGACAGTCGCGGCGGCCATCGCAGGGTGGTACATCGGCAGCGCAGTCACTCCACTGCCCAGCGTGATGTTCTTCGTCCGGTGGATGACGGAGGCCATGAGCATGAGGGGTGAAGCGACGGGCTCCGTCGCGCACGTCTGGTGCTCGCCGATGAACGCCTCCGAGTAGCCGAGCTCGTCTGCCAGGACAATCCTGTTCGCATCTGATTCGTAGGCGTCGGCCAGTGAGACGTCAGCGGGGTGGATAGGCATTCCGAAGAGTCCGAGTTTCATGATCCCTGCGCCTTTCGTGGGGTCGGAATTAGTGCTCTGTGGGCTGGGCCCGTGGAGGGCCCAGCCGCTGCGTAGACCTCGTGCCCGTCTTTGAGCCGAGATCCACTGTGTGAGGCAGCTGAGCGGGACGTCGCCGCCCCGTCTCTGTGGTGCATCTCACTGCGAGCCTACGAATCGCATTCGCTGTTCGCGCCCGGGTGTTCAGAAGATGAACAGTCGCGTTCAGTGATGACGATCCGTCGACAGCGTGATCGATGAGTGAAGACGTGCAGTGCGGCGGAGAAACGTCAGAGAAAGACGTCAGAGTCGGTAGCGACGAATGCGCGCATACAGAGTGCCTCGGGACAGGCCCAGGCGCTCCGCCGCGTCAGACTTGTTCCCCTCGCACTCCCGGAGCACAGAGGCGATGACACTGCGCTCCGCCTCCTCGAGAAGGGTGAGCGAACCTTCGTCACCGCCGGGTCGTCCTGTCTCGAGCGACTCGGCGCGCGGAATGTCGAACACCGCCGAGGCACCGTCGACCCACGTTCCCTTCGTCACCGGCACGACCTGCACCCGGTGACCGGTGGGCAGAACCATTTCCTTAGCAGCCACGGACAGCGTCGACAGTGACTCCCACAGTTCGCGACGATTGACGGATGCGAGCTGAGGAGTCAGCGCGTCCTCGGCGATGAGGGTGTGTTCATCGAATGTCGCAACAGCGTTGGGCACGTGGGAGGTGAGACGTCGGTGCGCGTCGGCCAACCGCAGCGGACGGGGCGGAGTGGCCCGGATCAGCTCGCTCCGGATCTGGGAGACGATGAGCTTGAGCGCGATCGCGACATGTGAGTGCGATGCCTTGAGATGCCCGGTCACGTTGACGACTCCGCACACTTCCGAGGTGACCGGGTGCAGCACTGGGCTGGCAGCGCACACGAGCTCGAAGAACCTCTCGTCGTCGTGGTCGGCACCTCGGACCAACGATGAGGTGCCCAGCCGGAGAGCCGTCCCGATGTCGTTCCTGCCCGCCACGTCGGTGTCGAGCTCCGCACCAGCGCCCAATGACAGTGAGCGGATCTCACGCTCGATCCGTGGGTCCGACGACCACTCGACGGAGACGAGGCCCTTCTCATCCGCGAACGCGACCCAGCTCGTGGTGACCTCGAGCTCACTGCGATTCCGTTCGAGCACGCGCAGCACGATGCGGCGCAGCGGTTCCCCACGTGCCGCCGATTCCTGTCCCATACGACCTCCACAGCGCGCCTTTGCGTGAATGCGATCATAATCCTCACCTGTGCGGACCGATCGTGGTGTACAGATTCTGCACACCGTCATAGCGGATGCGCACGGAGTGCGGCATCGACACCTGCGGGAATCGGTTCTCAGCTCGTTCAGGTCGAACCCGGGTTCACCATCAGGATCGTCGATGCGCTCGGTGCACGACTGGCGCAGACAGCCACGCGACCGCCCCCATCACGGGTGCTCGCGGATCCAGTCGATCACGGACCCCGCCACCACGTCCGGCTCCTGCTCCGGCAGCCAGTGGGAGGCGCCGGGGATCTCCACGAAGCGGTAGTCGCCCTCGACGTACTGGCCGGTGAGCTCCGCTGCGCCGCGTGTGAATGCCAGGTCCTCGCTGCCCCACACGTAGAGGGTGGGAACGGTGACCGGCCCGTCCTCCGGGCGCGCTCCGCCATACGCCAGGTAGTACGCGAGTGCGGCTTTCAGGGCCCCGGGCTGGGAGAACCGGTCGATGTACGACTGGACCCGGTCCTCGGCGAAGGTCCCGTCGTAGAGCGCGGCGAGCTTCGCGCCGCCGTCCGCGAGCATCCGCTCCTCGACTCCTGCGGGGTCCTTGCGGATCCGCCGCATGTAGTGCATCCGCTCGTACTGGTCCGGGTCCTCCGCGATGCGGGTCGCGTGCGCGACCGGATGCGCCGTCGACACCGAGGTGAACGTGGCGAGCGCCTCCGGGTGCTGCGCCGCATACGACCAGCCCAGCACGCCGCCCCAGTCGTGGCCCACCAGGTGGAAGCGGTCGAGGCCCCATGCGCGGCGGAGCCCGTCGAGGTCGTCGAGGAGCCGGTCGAGGGCGTAGTCGGCGACGTCCTCGGGTCGCGCGCCCGGCGAGTACCCGCGCTGGTCGTAGGCGATGACGTCGATGCCGGCCGCGGCCAGCTGCCGCGCCGTGTCCTCCCAGCAGGCCGCGAACTGCGGCCACCCGTGGACCAGCACCGCGACGGGGCGGTCTGCCGCATCTCCCGTCGCCGGCACGCGGAAGCCGTCGAAGACCAGCCCGTCCAGGTCGGTCGTGAATGTCTCGCCGCCCAGTCGTGCGGCGATGGACTTGTTGTCGTACGGGCTGCCGACGTGCGTGTCCACACGTACCGCACCGTCTGTGTGATCTGCGTCTCCCATGGCTCCACAGTAGGCGGTAGCGTGGAGGTATGGCTCGCATCCTGCTCATCCATCATTCGCCGACGGAGTCCACGCGGGGCATCGCCGATGCCGCGCTGAGTGCTGCGCAGATCCCCGACCTCGCGGAGCTGGGCGACCTGGAGCTGGTCGAGGTCGCGGCTCTGGAGCCGGACATCGACCAGGTGCTGGCCGCCGACGCCTACGTCCTGGGCACCACCGCGAACTTCGGCTACATCTCCGGCGCGCTCAAGCACTTCTTCGACACCGTCTACGACCATGTCCGCGAGCAGACGGCGGGTCGGCCGTTCTCGTACTGGATCCACGGCGGCTACGACACGACGGGTGCGGAGAAGGCGATGGAGGCGATCACCACCGGGATCGGGTGGAAGCTCTCCCACGACCCCGTCGTCTGGACCGGCGCGGTCGAGGACTCCCACCTCGAGCAGGTGCAGGAGATGACCGCGACGGTCATGGCATCAGCCCTGGAGTGACGCTCTCACTGGAGTGGCCTTCACGCTGGAATGGGCTTCGCGCTGGAATGGCCTTCACGCTGGAATGGGCTTCGCGCTGCAGTGACCCTCACCGCAGCACGACGGTGCGCCCTCCCTGCATGATGACGCGGTGCTCGGCGTGCATCCTGACGGCGTCGGTCAATGCCGCGACCTCCGCGTCCTGGCCGTGCCGCTGCAGGTCCGCGGGACTGTAGGAGTGGTCGACGGGAGCGACCCGCTGCGTGATGATCGGCCCCTCGTCCAGGTCGCTGGTGACGTAGTGGGCGGTCGCCCCGACCATCTTGACGCCGCGCTCGAATGCCTGGTGGTAGGGCTTGGCGCCCTTGAAGCTGGGCAGGAAGGAGTGGTGGATGTTGATGCAGCGGCCGCTCAGCTCCTCCGTGAGCCCCTCCGACAGGACCTGCATGTAGCGGGCGAGCACCACGAGCTCCGCGCCGGTCTCCTCGACGATCTCCAGGAGGCGCCCCTCGGCCTGCGGCTTGGTGTCGCGGGTGACGGGCACGTGGTGGAACGGGACGCCGTGCCATTCCACGAGCGACCGGTGGTCCTCATGGTTCGAGACCACCGCGGCGATGTCCACGGGGAGATGACCGGACTGCGCCCGGTAGAGCAGGTCGCGCAGGCAGTGCACCCACTTCGACACCATGAGGACGACCGGCATGCGACGTGCGAGGGGCCACAGGCGAAGCGTCATCCCGAACTCATTCGCGATGACGTCCAGGTCTGCGCTCAGGGCGGATTCCGCATCGTGCCCCTCGCCTCCAGCCGGCGCGGCGGGCACCGTGAAGGTGAAGCGGGCGAAGAAGGTGCCGTGGACGGCGTCCTCGAAGGTCTTCGATTCCGTCACGTTGCATCCGTGCTCGCTCAGGACGCGGCTCACCCCTGCGACGATGCCGGGACGGTCATCGCAGTGGAGGGTGAGGACGTAGGAGCCGGTCGCCGCATCCGGGGAGACCGTGTCGTGGGAAGTCATGGAGACATTCAAGCATCCCGGGTCCTCTCGCTCATCAGGGCCTGGAGCCTTCTCGCCCGTCGGGGGCCGGTTCGCCCTTCAGCGGGGGCTGGACTAGACTGGCTCCCGGCTTCCCACGCGGCGTCATCTTGCGAACTCCCCCAGGGCCGAAAGGCAGCAAGGGTAAGTGAGCTCTGGCGGGTGCGTGGGAAGTCCTTTACGTTCCGTTGAGGAGCCGTTCCGTTGAGGAGCCGTTCCAGCGAGGAGTCGATGATGACAGAAGCCACTCCGGGCACGTCCACGGATGCGTCCGTCCGCCTGCCCGCGGAGCAGATCCCCATCGGAGTCGAGCGGAAGATCGGGTCGCACACGGTGACAGAGGACGAGGTGCTCGCCTTCGGCCGCGACTGGGACCCCCAGTACTTCCACGTGGACGCGGCTGCGGCGGAGGAATCGGACTTCGGCGGTCTCATCGCCAGCGGCATCCACACTCTTGCCGTCTTCCAGCGGCTCAGTGTCGAGACGGTGCTCAGCGGCTTCGACATCATCGCGGGCAAGCAGCTGCGCTCCGTGCGGTTCCTGCGGCCCGTCCGGCCTGGCGACACACTCACCGGCTCGATGCGGGTGGAGGAGATGAGCCCGCCGAAGAACGGCCGAGCCGTCGGCGTCTCATCCGGAACACTCGTGAACCAGCACGGCAAGCAGGTCCTCGACGTCACGGTCGACTTCGTGGCCCGCGCCCAGGGCTGAGCGTCTCTTACCAGCGCTGAGCGTCTCTCACCAGGGCTGAACCTCCACGGCCAGCACTAAGCCTCGCTGACCAGCGCTGACCTTCGCGTTCAGCCCACCGGTCCGCACCGTCGGAATGCCCTCACCCGACCAGCTTCTCGCACCACGACTGGGCGAGCGCGCGCCACTGCGGCCTGAATGCATAGACGCCTACCAGTCGCAGTGCTGAGGCGCGCGTGTACGCCTCCAGGCGTGCTCCATCGGCCTCCAGCACCTCCGCCGCACGGTCGACAGCGGTCAGTGCGATATTCCGAGCCTGCTCCCCCAGCAGTCCCTGGTGATTGCGCAGTCGCATGTGGGCGATGAGGTTGCCGAGGTCCAATTCCGGCTCCGCGTACGCGAGCGTGTCGAAGTCGAGCAGTGACAGCGCGACGGTCTCCGGGTCGAACAGCATCTGTCCGTCGTGGAGGTCCCGGTGGCTGATGCCCAGTCCCCCGGTCCGCTTCCGCAGTGCTAACGCGACATCGTCCGCCGCCGCGAGGTAGTGCGTGCGCATCGACCGCCCCGCGCGGCTGTCGCACCAGCCCAGCGGGTCGTAGTCGGTGAGGTGGCGCGCCCAGGTCGCCACGACCTCGGCCTCGGCTCCTGCGTCGTGGACGTCAGCCTCCCCACCGGTCGACCGCACGAGGCGGGGCCAGTGCTCCAGCCAGGTCTCCCACATCACCTGCCAGGCAGTGAGGTCTGCGCGCACGGCCAGGTCCGCTACGGGCATTCCCGGGGCGGAGGAGAGGGTGAGAGAGTGCTGGTCGGTGCTCAGCACCTCGGGCGCGGCGAAGCCGGCCGCACGGGCCAGCCGACCGGCGGTCTCCGAGGCCTCCGCGACGCGCGCGACCTTCTTCGGCCGCAGGTGCTTCACGTAGACGACACCGCCGGGAGCATCGTCCGCGGTCTCGCGCACGACAGCGCGGCGGCCCGCGCGGTGGACGAGCAGCTCGCCGCCGGATCGCAGGCCGGGCAGACGCTCGTCGGTCGCGTGCGGCAGGAGGCGGACGCCGCCGTCGGCGGCACAGGTTCCGGCGCGCAGCCGGCCCGCGCCGTCACGGCCTTCGAACAGCTGGGCCCCGTCAGCGCTCGGCCAGGCACGTCCCACTGCGATGGTCCCATCGACGGTCTCCACCGAGTCCGGCAGAAGCGGTCGCGAGGTTCGGCGGGAGGCTCGGCGAGCGGCAGCGCCGGCTGCCGGTCGCGAGGCCGACTCGGGTCGTGCGACGTCCGTGGGCTGTGAGGCCGGCGTCGGTCGCGAGCCCTCACCCACGAGGTCCTCCGCACCCACGAGCTCAGCCGCGAGCGAGATCCGTCGCTCCACCTCGCCGACGTGATCCGGGGCAAGATCGCGCACGGGTTCGATGCAGCGCAGCAGCAGGTGGAGGGCGGTCCACACGTGGACATCGGACGGCGGGCTGCCGCCGGCGGACGCGTACGCGTCGAGGAACGGGTCGATCGTCGCGGCACGATCAGCGAGCAGCTCGACGGCCGCGAACGACCCCAGGTCGAAGCCGGGGGAACCCGCGCCCACGCGGTCGAAGTCGTTCAGGAGCACCTGATCGCCCGCAGGAGTCTGCTCGCCCGCGGGGATCTTGTCGTCAGCAGAGTCCCGGGCGTCCGCCAGCACCTTCTCCCCCACCAGTACCTGGTCCGTGGAGAAATCGCCGTGCAGGACGACCGTCGGGGCATCCGCGATCGAGCGCAGGACGGTGCGGGCCACGGCGTCGAAAGCGGTGATCAGCGCGGGGGCGAGCGAAACGATCGCATCGCGAGCACCTGCCACACGTGCTGCGGGGTCGACCTCGCACAGCGGGCCCGCACTCCCCAGGGCCAGGTCCACACGTCCGCGGTCCGCCGCATGCAGCGCGGCCAGCGCCTCCGCCGTCGCTGTGAGGAGGCGGGACGAGGCTGAACCTGCGCCGTCATCCCCACCCGCGCCGCCCTCCACACCAGTGCCACCGCCCACCCCACCCGCTGCCCCCAGCGCACGGGCCAGGTCTCCGCCGGGCATGACGGGGAAGATCTGGACTCCCGGAGCAGGTGCCGCGCACGGTTCGAGCACCGGCACCCCCTGCCCGGCGAGGTCCCGCAGGACCCGCACCACGGCCTCGTCAGCGGCATCGCCGTCGGGTGCGCTGACCTTGACGACGACCTCGCCCGCGGCCACGACCTCGCCGTCGACGCGCGGGGAGTCGACGATCTGCACGAGGCGCTTCCACGGGTTGTACGCCAGGACGTGGCCCCGCGGCGTCCCATCGCGGTGGAGGAGCCCGCGGACCGCACGCAGGCGGCGCCGCAGCCGCAGGTCGACCCCGATGGGGCCCGACAGCAGCGTGCAGTCGGGATGACGCGGCACGGTGGCGTCGACGAGGCCGATGCCCGACCGCTTCGCGGCGCGCCGCAGCTTCGAGATCTTGTCCCGCGCCTCGGGGTCGAACAGCACCAGCCAGCGCGGCGGGCCCTGTTCAGCGGGGACCACACGTGCGAAGAGCGAGTACCCCGGCTTGTACCGCAGGTGCTCGAGCCGGACATCGTCCCCGAGGATCTGCGCGAGCTCGCCGCCGGCCTCACGCTCGACCGCGGTGTCGCGCACCCATTCCATCGGAGCGGTCATGCGGTGGTCCCCCTTCGTATGCGAGCGTCCGGTCATACGTGAGCCGACGATGGCAGGTGAGCCGACGCTGGCGCGTGAGTCATCGAGCGTGCGTGCCCCGCGGATCGGCTTCTCAGCCGTGCGCGGCTCGTCGACCTGCTGGTGTCCGTGCACGGCCCCTCACCCCCGCACATGGATGCGGTCGGCAGAGGTCCGCGCGCGGCGCGCCCCCGGCGGGTGCACCGGCAGCGGCGGAATCTGCTCCGCCGGGTGCCACGAGGGCTTGGGCGGGATGTACGGAAGCATGGTCGTCGGTTCTGCTGCCGAAGCCTCGAGCTCCACCGCCGAGGCCCCGGTCACCTGCCCCGGCACGCGCGCTCCCAGCGCGGATGCCTCTTCTCGCGACTCGCGATCGCCGGCGCGACCGCCGTTCGCCTCGCGACCGCCGTTCGCCTCGCGCTGGGACTCGACCCAGGCGGTGAAGCGCTCGTCCCCGTGCGCGAGCAGGTCGTGCGGTGCACCGTCGACGAGGATCCGTCCCTCCTCGATCCACACGACCCGGTCCACGTCGAGCGCGGTCGCCGCGTCGTGCGTGATGAACAGAGTGGTGCGCCCGCGGGTGAGGCTGTCCAACGCATCGCGCACAGCCTGGGCGGAGGACGGGTCCAGCCCGGTGGTCGCCTCGTCGAGGACCACGACGGGGGCATCGCGCAGGATGGCGCGTGCGATCGCGATCCGCTGGCGCTGGCCGCCGGAGAGCGTCCCGCCGCGCTCACCCACGACGGTGTCGTACCCGTCGGGCATCCGGGTGATGAAGTCGTCCGCGGACGCCGCGCGCGCTGCGGCGACGATCTCCGCGTCATCCGCGTCGAGCCGGCCGAAGCGGATGTTGTCGCGGATCGTGCCGGAGAACAGCACGGTGTCCTGCGGGACGTACGCCATGTGCGAGCGCACGGATTCGAGAGTGAGGGTGCGCAGGTCCGTCCCGTCGAGCTCGACACGACCGTCGACGGGGTCGAGCAGCCGCAGAGCCAGCATCGCGAGCGTCGACTTGCCCGCGCCGGACGGACCGACCACGGCGACCGACTGGCCGGCGGGGATCTCCAGATCGAGCCCCCGCAGCACCTGCGGAGCGGCGGCCTCTGCCACGGATCCATCTGCGCCGCCGTCAGCGGAGTCGCCGTCACTGGAGTCGTCGGGGATGCCGTAGCCGGCGTGGACTCCGGTGAAGCGCAGGCGCCCCTCGGTCTGACCCAGTTCGCGGGAGCCCGGAGCGGAACGGATCTCGAGCGGCACGTCGAGCAGGTCGGCCACCCGTTCGCCCGATGCCGTCGCCCGTGCGATGCGGCCCGTGTACTTCGCGAGGTCGCGCAGCGGCTTCATCGCGGTCTTGAGGTAGGTGAGGAAGATGACCAGGTCGCCCGGCGTCATCGCACCCTGCGTGACGCGCCAGCCGCCCCCGGCGAGCACGAGTGCGGTCGCCACACCGACGATGACATCGGTGCGGCGCTCCAGTCCGGCCGCCAGGCGCTTCGCCTGCACGCCCTCCTTGAGGGTCTTCGCGTTGGATCCGGCGAAGCGTCCGGAGACCTCGTCCTCGAGTCCGTAGGCGTGGACCACATCGGATGCGCCCAGCGACTCCTGGGCGATGTCCGCGAGCTGGCCCTCGCCTCGCCGCGTCTTCCGCGCTGCCTGCGTGATCTTCCCCGTCGAACCGCGGGACAGCAGCGCGTAGGACGCGCATGCGAGCACGACCACGAGCGCGAGCAGCGGGTCGAGGATCGCCATGACGATGCCCATCGCGAGGAGCGTGATGATGTTCGCGAACAGCGGCAGTCCCGCCGTCACGGCGACGTCCTGGAGCTTGCCGACGTCGCCGACGAGCCGCTGGACGACATCACCGCGGCGCGACCGGCGCTGCCGGACGATCGACATCCGCTGGACATGGCTGAACACGCGGGCGCGCAGCTGCGTGGCGATGCGCGATCCGGCGAGCGCGAACGCGACCGTCGCGAGGTAGTTGGTGAGCGCCCGCATCCCGATGATGACGATGACGGCGGCACCGCACGCCAGGAGCAGACCCGTGGTCGCCTCGGCGGCCCCCTCGAGGTCCGCGCCGAGCTGCGCGGAGACCGCATCGACGACGAACTTCACCGGCCAGGGCTCCAGCACGCGGAAGACGACCTCGAAGAGGAGCGCGACGACGCCGCCGGCCATGAGACCGCGGTGCCCGCGCACGTGCGGCGACACGATGCCGAGCGTGCGGCGCAGCGCGTGGCTGTCGACGCGGCCTGTCGATCCCTTGCTGGTCATGCCGGCACCCGTGCTGTGTTCGGCGGCTCCAGGACCCCGATCTCCACGCCCTCGAGGACTGCGTCCACGACGCGGTTCCAGTCGTGGCGCTCGACAGCCAGTCGGCGAGCGCGGCGGGACATATCCTGACGCGTCGGCCGGTCCGCGGTCAGCGTGTCGAGGACACTGCCGAGCGCCCCTGCGTCCGACGGTGGGACCAGGATCCCCGCACCGGTGCCGTCGAGCACCTGCGGGATCTGTCCGATCGCGGATGCGACGACCGGCAGCCCCACGGCGAGGTACTCGTAGACCTTGAGCGGGGAGAAGTAGGAGTCCGAGGCAGCCGCCAGCGGGTACGGCGCGACGGCGACGTCACTGTCCGCGAGCAGATCCGGGACCTGCTCCGGGGTGACGGCGCCCGTGAACTCGACTCGGCCCGCTGTGTGCGCGGGCAGCTGCGCCACGCGGGCGCGCAGCTCCTCGCCCTGCGGGCCGTCGCCGACGATGCGCAGCCGCCAGTCGCCGGACGATTCCGCGAGCGCGTCCAGCAGCACATCGGTCCCGTGCCACGGCTTGAGGGTGCCGACGAACACGACACGCACGGGTGCGGTCGCCGATGCTGTGGTCGCAGGTGCTGATGCCGCGGTCGCTGGTGCTGATGCCGCGGTGGCTGGCTCCACGGTCGGTGATGCTGGAGCTGCTGCCGCCGCAGTCTCGGCTTCCGCCCGCGGGCGCAGCCGGCGCGTGTTCACACCGTTCGGCGCGACGACGATCGACGAACCGCGCACGGCGTCGCCTGCCGTGCTCCGCACCCAGTCCGCGACGGGCTCGGACACGCACGCGATGCGGGTCGCAGCCGAAGCCTGGGTGCGCAGTGCAGTGAGTGCCGCGTCGCCGTCGACGAGCTCGCGGTGCTCCCGCTGCTCGTCGATGAGCGGAGCGTTGACCTCGAGGACGCCGGGAACCCCTTCAGCGGCGGCCCGCGCGAGCACGTCGGAGAAGAGCGAGTATCGCTCGTAGACGAGGTCCGTGCCATCGGCCAGCACGCGGTGCGCGATCTCCTGGGCCGCATCGGCCTGCGCACGCTCGCGCTCGGCGGTGGCGCCGGATCCCACCGGCACGTCCACGACACGGAGGTCGGCGAGGTCCGCGGGCGGTTCGGCCTTCCCCCGCCGGGCGGCGTAGACGGTGACGTCCGCGCCGCGGTCGCGCAGGACGCGCACGACCTCCTGGATGTGGACGGTGGCGCCCTTCGTGCCGAACACCGGGATCCCCGGATCGACGCACACGTACGCGACCCGCTTGCCCCGCAGATCCGGCACCGGGCCGGTCACGGGCGCATCCGCCGAGGCCGAGGCTGGGGTGGCTGCCGACGCTGCGGACTCTGCCGACGCTGCGGTCTTAGCCGGACTCGCCTGTTCCCGCGCGTGGAGGCTCGCGGTGTCGGCGGCCGTCAGGGCATCTGTGGGCGCACCGTCCTCGAGGCTCATGAGGGTGCGTCCCTGTCGCGCCGAATCGAAGCGCGCCTCGATGAGCGCCCTCGCCCGACGGGCGATCTCCACCCGGTCGAAAGCAGGATCCGCCAGGCGGGTGAGGGCGCGGACGAGTCCGTCGAGGTCGCCGGGTGCGTGGAGCAGCCCCGTGTCCTCATCGCGCACCGCTTCGGGGATGCCCGTGACGGTGGAGGCGACGCAGGGGACGCCGACCGCCATCGCCTCGAGCAGGACGGTCGGCAGCCCGTCCGCGTTGCCATCGGCACCGACGACGCACGGCGAGGCGAAGACGTCCGCGTCCCGCAGCAGGTCGACGATCTCGGACTGCGTCATGGCACCCAGGAGGGTGACGATGTCGCCGACCCCGGCCTCGGCGATCCTCGCGGCGAGGTCCTCGCGCTGGTCGCCGTCGCCCGCGATCCGCACCCGGACGGCGATCCCCGCGTCCCGCAGACGGCCGGCGGCGGTGATGAGGTCTGCGAAGCCCTTCTTCTCGACGAGTCGACCGACTCCGACGATCTGCAGGGGTGTCCCCCGGTCGATGCGGCGGGGAGCTCGATAGGGGAAACGATCGAGCTCGAGGCCGTTGTAGACCAGGTGGACGCGGTCGGCCGCCTCCGGTGCGAGCCGGGCCAGATGCGCGAGGTTGTACGACGAGATCGTCACGGTGTGGTGCGCGCGTCGCAGGAGGAGACGGAGGCGGTCGGGGTCGACCGAGTCGTGGAAGAGATCCTTCGCATGGGTCGTGACGGAGAACGTCACGCCCGCCAGCAGCGCGGCGAGTTCCGCGGTCTGGCCCGCGAGGGAGCCGAAGTGGCCGTGGAGGTGCGTGATGCCGCGGCGATGCAGCTCGAGTGCGATCCACACGGCCTGGTGCACGTCGTCGGCGGGGTACTCGGTGAGTTCCGGCAGGAGCTCAGCCCAGCGCTGTGCGAATCCGGGCAGCTGCGCGGTGGCCTCGCCGATGATCTCCCAGCCCTCCGACATCTTCCGCGGGCGCGGCACGAAGTGGACCGGGGCCTTCACGCGGGCGAGCTCCGGGTGGAACCGCACGTCCGTCGTGGGGCGCAGCGCGAAGATGTCGAGCGAGTCCCCCGCTGCCTCCCGGGCGAGGATCTCCGTGACGATGAAGGTCTCCGAGAAGCGCGGGTAGACCTTGACGACGTAGGCGGTGCGCCGATCAGCTGCGGTGCGCCGTTCAGCTGCAGCGGGTCGTTCAGCCTGCATGGGCGGCCTCCATTCGGTCTCCGCCCTGAGCACGTGAGCCGGTGGCGGGTGCGGGTGTGGATGCGAGTGCGGGTGCTGAGCGCGACGAGCCGAGGCGAGCTGTGACGGCGCGGGACAGGCTCCGCACCCGCGTCGACTCCCCCGTGGCGAGGCCGGCCGCGAACTCGACGACGCGGGCCAGTCCGTCGAGGCGCAGGGCACCTCGGGCGGTGATCTGGCGGTCTCGTACGGTGCCGCCGTCGGCGACTGCGGAGGCGATCCACTCTCCGATCGTCTCGGGGCTCAGCCGTGCAGGGGTGCACCAGTCGAGGGAGCCCTGCGTTCCCAGTCCGCGCGCCCTGATGAGCTGCTCCGTGCGGGGCTCCACCCGCGGGCAGACGAGCATGGGAGTGTCGGTGGCCAGCGCCTCGGTCACGGTGTTGTACCCGCCCATCCCGATGAGGGCGTCCGCCGTGCGGATGCAGGCGAGCCCGTCCGGCACCGTCGTGACGACGCGGGTGCGGGAGCCCGCGGCGACGGCGGCCGAATGGACCGCCATGCGATCGGCGGCCGGCATCTGCGGGCCGGTGACGAGGAGGTGCTCGACGCCGTCGGGCAGCGGCGCAGTCGCGGCTGCACCTGCGAGCGCGGCCCCGTCGCCGCCGCCGCCGACCATGGTGACGACGAGGGGATTCTGCGGCAGGTCGACGTCCGCCCGCGCAGGTCGATCCGCGGCGAGGAGTCCGGTGAAGCGGGTCTTGTGCACGAGCTGCGGCGGGATCTCACCGGTGGCGATCGTGTCGTGCACGGAGCGGTCGCCGTAGACCCACAGCTCGTCGTAGAGGTCGGCGACGCGGTCGACGCCCACGTGCTCCCACTCGCGCATCGCGGTGACCGGGTCGTCGAGCACCTCGCGCAGGCCCAGCACGATGCGCGCCTCCGGCTTCTGCGCGCGGAATTCGGTGAGCGGCTCGTCGAGCTCGCCGTCCGCACCGAACGGATGGCGGTCGACGACGACGAGGTGAGGTCGGAAGGTCAGCAGTGCGCCCGTGATGACGGAGGAGCGCAGTCCTCGGACCCGCTGCGGCGCGACGTCGAGCTTGCGGGGGACGTAGGAGGAGAAGGCTCGGTGCCCATGGTCCCGGCGCGCGGTGCCGGTCGGAACGGCCTCGGTCGACGACCCTGCCCCCTTCCCCTTCGAGTCCTTCGTGATGCCGGGGACCAGGAGCCAGTCCCAGCCATTGGGGAGGGGGAACTGGGCGGCATCGCTCGCGCCGGAGATGATGAGGCCGGACACCGGACGGCCGGTCGCCTTGGGCATGCCGGCGGCCAGCGCCTCGGCGATCGCAAGATTGCGCCGCGTGTGCCCCAGGCCCACGGAATCGTGGGAATAGAGCACGACTCTCAGTGCATCAGCTCCCAGTGCATCCGCATGTGTCGTGTCGTGCATCGCAGCTCCTGTGGTTCGTCCGGCCGACGGTGACTTCCGCCGCCGGTGTGTGCGCTCCACGCTAGGAAGAGGGTGTGAGACACGTGTTAGACGATCATGAGTGTTCTCTTATAGAAGACCCGTGATGCACGAATCGTTCACCGGGAAGACTCATTCACCGGCGAGCTCACCGGCACGTTCACCGGGGAGCTCACCGGCGAGTTCACCGGGGAAGCTATCCGGGAAAGCCGGCTCCGCCCTCCGGCGATGAGGCGCCGCTCGCGTCACCGAACACGCCCCGGCGGTCCTAGGCTGTTCCCATGCAGACGAGTCCCACACAGACGAGCACTGGAATCCTCCGATGAGCGGCGGTCTGGTCGCACTCCTCGACGACGTCGCCGCGATGGCTCGGCTGGCGGCGGCGAGTGTGGACGACATCGCCGCAGGCGCTGCGAAGGCGGGGGCGAAGGCCGCCGGCGTGGTCATCGACGACGCGGCCGTCACTCCGCAGTATGTGACCGGGGTGAAGCCGGCGCGCGAGCTCCCGATGATCTGGCGGATCACGAAGGGCTCGCTCCGGAACAAGCTCCTCATCATCGTGCCGATCCTCCTGGTGCTCAGCACGTTCCTGCCGCAGGTCCTCACGCCGCTGCTCATGCTGGGAGGCGCCTATCTGTCATACGAGGGCGCGCACAAGGTGTGGGAGAAGCTGCGGGGCAACCACGCGGAGCGGACCGAGGAGCCCACTCAGGTGAAGGGCAAGGAGGCCGAGGACACCGTCGTGCGCGGTGCGATCACCACCGACTTCATCCTCAGCTGCGAGATCATGGTCATCTCCCTCAATGAAGTCGCGGCCCAGACGCTGCTGACGCGCGCGATCATCCTCGTGGTCGTGGCGATCGGCATTACCGTGCTCGTCTACGGCGCGGTGGCGATCATCGTGAAGATGGACGACGTGGGCCTCGCGATGACGCAGCGTCCGCGCGCCGCGGCGCAGCGCGTGGGGCGCGCACTCGTGGCGGGAATGCCCCACGTGCTCGACGCCCTGGCGATCGTGGGGACCTTCGCCATGCTGTGGGTGGGCGGCCACATCGTGCTCGTCGGCATGTCCGACCTGGGCTTCTCCCTGCCGTACGACCTCGTCCACTCCCTCGAGGTCCCCGTCGCGGGGATCGCCGCGGTGGGCGGGCTGCTCGCCTGGCTGATCAACACCCTGTGCTCGATGGTGCTGGGCTTCCTCGTGGGCTCACTGGTGCTCGGCGTCGTGAGTCTCACGCCATGGGGCAAGAAGGGGCACTGAGAACGGGTGAGCCTGGGTGGGCTGTGCCTCACTGAGCACGGGCGGACCCGAGTGAGCAGGAGCACTGAGCTCGAGTGAGCCGAGCCACTGAGACACGTATGCATGTTTGCTAATATGTAGGTCTCGGATGTTCGCCCTGCAGGAGGATGACGCTCGTGACCCACAGTCACTCGCATGACCACGGCGCCGCCCACAGCAATCGCACGCGCCTGGCCGTCGCCTTCGGGATCACCGTGGCCGTCCTCGTCGCGCAGGCGGTCGGTGCGGTGCTCACCGGGTCGCTCGCCCTGCTCGTCGACACCGCGCACATGCTCACCGATGCGGGCGGACTGCTCATGGCGCTCATCGCCGCGCAGCTCATGCTGCGTCCCGCATCGGCGAAGCACACGTGGGGCATGCGGCGCGCGGAGGTCCTCGCCGCCGCCCTGCAGTCCCTCCTCCTCCTGGCGGTCGGCACCTACGCGGTCATCATCGCCGCCCAGCGCCTGTTCGACCCGCCCGAGGTCCCCGCCGGCAGCCTGCTGGTCTTCGGCATCATTGGGCTGGCCGGCAACATCGCGTCGCTCGTCGTCCTCCTGGGCGGGCGGAACTCCAACCTCAACCTCCGCGCGGCGTTCCTGGAGGTGCTCAACGATGCGCTCGGCTCTGTCGCGGTCATCGTGAGCGCGATCATCCTGGCGACGACGGGGTGGGCGCAGGTCGACACACTCGCGGGCCTCCTCATCGCCGCACTCATCGTCCCGCGCGCGTTCCTGATCCTCCGCAGCTCCGTGCGGATCCTCATGGAGGCGGTGCCGTCGGGGCTCGACCTCGAAGACGTGAGGGGCCACCTGCTCGAGAACACGCACGTGCAGGGCATCCACGACCTGCACGTGTCGCAGATCGGGACGGGCCTCCCCGTGCTGACGGCCCACGTCGAAGTCGATCCGGACTGCTTCACCGCCGGCCACACCGAGGCGATCCTCGAGGACCTGCGCGCATGCGTACGCGATCACTTCGAGGAGAGCATCGAGCACACCACCTTCCAGCTGGAGCCATCTGACTGCAGCGAAGACGAGCCCCTGCCCCACACGTAGCTCCGGGCAGGCCGCGGCCGATTGGCCGCCTGCGTGCTCCGGACTCCACTGTCCGCACCGGCGAACGACACACGCAGGCGGCGAATCGAGGGGACCGGGCCCCACACGCCCCTCGACCCTGTCGCACTGCGAGCCGGTCTGCTCCGCAGCGGAATAGTGCTCGCCGTCCACCCGTTCTGGAAGGTGGACATCGCTCTGCAACGAAAGGATCCGCACATGGCTGACGCAAGCACTCCTCTCACTGGGAAGAAGGTCGCTTTCCTCCTCACGCGCGGCGTCGAGCAGGTGGAGCTCACCAGCCCGCGCGCAGCATTGGACGAGGCAGGAGCGACGACTGCGATCGTGTCGCCGTCGAAGGACACGCTGCAGGCGATGGAGGGCGACTGGACCCACGCGGAGTCGTTCCCCGTGGATGTGCCGGTGGAGCAGGCGTCCGTCGCTGACTACGACGCTCTGGTCCTGCCCGGCGGCACGCTCAACGCCGACGCGCTGCGCACGAACGCGGAGGCCGTCGCGCTCGTGAAGGCCTTCTTCGACGCGGACAAGACCGTCGCGGCGATCTGCCACGCACCCTGGATACTCGCCGAGGCCGGAGTCGCGAAGGATCGCCGCCTCACGTCGTTCACGTCGACGAAGGTCGACCTCGAGAACGCGGGGGCCCGCTGGGTGGACGAGGAGGTCGTCGTCGACGGCAACCTCATCACGTCCCGGAACCCCGGCGACCTCGACGCGTTCAACGCAGCGATCCGCGAGGCGCTGGCCTGAACGACGCCCCGACAGCGCTGCACGAGTTCGCACCGGCCACGAGGGAATGGTTCGAGGACACCTTCGACCGCCCCACGCCGGTGCAGCTCGGTACGTGGCGCGCCGTCGCCGGTGGGGAGCACGCACTCGTCGTCGCCCCCACCGGCTCCGGCAAGACCCTCGCCGCGTTCCTCCATGCGATCGACCGGCTCGCGAGCGAGAAGCGCGCAGCCGCCGGTACTCGCGTCCTCTACGTCTCCCCCGTCAAGGCCCTGGCCGCCGATGTGCGGAAGAACCTCGAGGCGCCGCTCGCCGGGATCGCCGCACGACAGGCTGATGCCGACCGCGACTCCGGTGCCGGAACAGACCCCGGCACCTCCCCCAGCTCCGGCTCCGGGACTGCCGACGACCTCGGCCCCGGTGACTCCCGCACCACCGTCAGCGTGGGGATGCGCACGGGGGACACCCCTCCGGCGGAGCGCGCACGGCTGGTGCGCAGACCGCCGGACATCCTCGTGACGACGCCGGAGTCGCTCTACCTCATGCTCACGTCACGGGCGCGAGACACTCTGCGCACCGTCGACACCGTCATCGTCGACGAGGTGCACGCGGTCGCAGGCACGAAGCGCGGGTCGCACCTCTCCCTCTCGCTGGAGCGCCTCGACGATCTGCTCGAGCGACCCGCTCGGCGGATCGGGCTGTCCGCGACGGTCAGTCCGCTCGACACCGTCGCCGCGTTCCTCGGCGGGTCGGCGCCGGTCACGATCGTGCAGCCGGCCGCCGAGAGGGTCCCCGACATGCGCATCGTCGTGCCCGTTCCGGACCTCGACGACATCGCAGGAGCAGGGAGCGGCGACGCCACCGCCCACGCGAGCGCTGCCGGCGACGAGAGGACCGGCTCGATCTGGCCGCACATCGAGGCGAGCGTCCTCGACTCCGTGCTCGCCCACCGATCGACGATCGTCTTCGTGAACTCCCGCGGTCTCGCGGAGAAGCTCACAGCGCAGCTCAACGCGCTCCACGCCGATCGTCTCGACGCCGCCCATCCCGAGGTCCTGCACTCCGCGACCGGACCGACGACGAACCGCTCCACACGCCGGCACGGTGCTGCGTCAGAGGACGGTCCTGCGTCTGACGAGCCCGCCATCACTGCTCCCGGGGAGTCCACCGTCATCGCGCGGTCCCACCATGGCTCCGTGTCGAAGGAGCAGCGGAAACTCGTGGAGGACGACCTGAAGTCGGGGTCCCTGCGCTGCGTCGTCGCGACGTCCAGCCTGGAGCTGGGCATCGACATGGGCGATGTCGACCTCGTCATCCAGATCGCCGCGCCACCGGACGTGGCGAGCGGCCTCCAGAGGGTCGGGCGGGCGAACCACCGAGTGGGGGCGACGGCCTCGGGCCTCGTCTTCCCGCGGACCCGGCGCGATCTCCTCGAGTCTGCCGTGATCGTCGAGCGGATGGAGCGCGGCCTGCTGGAACCGCTCTCGCCTCCGGCGAACCCCCTCGACGTGCTCGCGCAGCACACGGTCTCTGCGACGGCGCTCGAGGACGTGGAGCTGGATGCGTGGTGGGCGACGGTCCGCCGGGCCCACCCTTTCCGGCGCCTCAGCCGCGCGTCCTTCGAATCGGTGATCGGCATGCTCGCCGGCCGCTGGTCGTCCGAGGCATTCACCGATATGCGTCCGCGCCTCGTGTGGGACCGGGACGCGGACACTCTGACGGCCCGCTCCGGTGCCCAGCGCCTCGCCACGACCAATGCCGGCACGATCCCCGACCGCGGCGCGTACTCCGTGGTCCTCCCCGAAGGCGCCGAGGCCGCGGGCGCCCGGCGGGTCGGCGAGCTCGACGAGGAGATGGTCCACGAATCACGGGTGGGCGACGTCATCACCCTGGGTGCGGGATCGTGGCTGGTCCAGGAGATCTCGACGGACCGGGTGACGGTCGTGCCGGCACCGGGCCGCTCGGCTCGTCTGCCGTTCTGGCACGGGGAGGGACCGGGGCGTCCCATGGCGCTCGGCGAAGCGATCGGCGGCTTCGCGCGCGCCATCGCGGACGCCGCAGACCACCCCGGCCCGAGCCTCGGCGGACCTCCCCGTCCCGGCCCCGACCGCGTCACCTCCAATCTGCAGTCCTTCGTCTCCGCACAGCGCGACGCGACCGGTGTCGTGCCGAGCGACACCGACCTCGTGCTCGAGATCTGTCCCGAGGAGACCGGCGACCTCCGCCTCATCCTGCACTCCCCCTACGGCCGCCGCGTCCACGCCCCGTGGGCGCTGGCGATCGATGAGCGCCTGCGGGAGCGGTTCGGCGGAAGCGCAGCCGTGATGGCCGCCGACGACGGCATCGTCGCGCGGATCCCCGCCGAGGACGCGGACGGGACGGACATCGACCCCGCTCTGTTCGCCTTCGACCCCGATGTCCTGTCCCAGCGGGTCGAACGGCTCGTGGGCGGGTCGGCGCTCTTCGCCGCGCGGTTCCGGGAGTGCGCGGCGAGAGCGCTGCTGCTGCCGCGACGGGATCCCGGTCGGCGCACACCCCTCTGGCAGCAGCGACTGCGGGCGGGCCGCCTCCTCGAGGCAGTGGCCGAGTTCCCCGACTTCCCGATCCTCATCGAGACGGCGCGCGAATGCCTCGAGGACGTCTACGACCTGGCCGGTCTGCGGCGCCTCATGGCGGGGATCCGCGAGGAGTCCGTGCGGGTGCACGTCGCGCACACGGCGGTGCCGTCGCCGTTCGCCGGAGATCTGCTGTTCGGGTACGTGGGTGAGTTCCTCTACGAGGGCGATCGTCCGCTCGCGGAGCAGCGCGCGTCCGTCCTCGCGCTCGACCCCGCGGTGCTGGCCGATCTCGTCGGCCGGGAGGACGCCGCGGAGCTGCTGGACCCCGCACTCATCGCCGAGGTCGAGGCCGAGCTCCAGCGCACCCTCCCCGACAGACGCGCCCGTGGCGTGGAGGGCGTCGCGGACCTCCTGCGCGAACTCGGACCCCTGACCGGCGCCGAGGTCGCTGCCCGGTGGGAGGTTGACGCCCGGTCGGAGGACACAGACCGGTCAGAGGACACAGGCAAGCCGGAGAACGCAGCTCGGGCGAAGACCTCGGGCCCGGCACACGCTGACGCGGTGGCGGAGGAATCCGCGGAGGCGCTCGACGCGCTGGCGGCGGCGGGCCGCGCAGTCGTCGCATCACGGACGTCCGGCGCGACTCCGCTGTGGGCCGCGGTCGAGGACGCCGGCAGGCTGCGCGCTGTCATGGGCCCCTCAGCAGTGCGTATGGGCACCTCGGCGACGGGAGCGGGTCAGCAGGATCGCTCGGATCGGAAGATCCCCGACGAGCATCTGGACTCCGGTCCCGATCCCCTGCGCGACCTGGTCGTGCGCCGTGCTCGCACCTGCGGAGTCGTCACGGCGGACGACCTCGCGGAGCGGTTCGCAGTGGGGCACGCACTCGTCCTCCCCCTCCTCGAGCGACTGGACGGCGAGGGCGTCCTCATCGCGACCGCATCCGGGTGGATGCACACGGACGTCTTCGCCCGCGTGCGGCGGCGGGGACTCCAGGCAGCGCGCGCGGCCACGCGTCCGGTGCCTGCCCGCGCCTACGCACGGCTGCTCGCGGAACGGCATGCTCTCGGCGGGCGGAGGCACGGGACCTCGGGACTGGTCCGCGCACTCGAGCAGCTGTCCGGTGCCGCGCTGCCCGCCTCTCTGTGGGAATCTCAGATCCTCACCGCCCGCGTCGGGGACTTCTCGCCTCATCTGCTGGACGACCTCGTCGCCGCCCGCGAGGTCGTCTGGACACCTGCCGATGCATCCGCTGACACGGCGCCGGATCCGCTCATCGCTCTGCCCCTCGCTGAACTGGCGGACGAATCCCCTCACGCAGACGACGGCTCCGACCTGTCAGAGCTGCAAAGGGCCATCCTCGACGTCCTCGCCGCCGGCGGTGCCTGGACGGCCGAGGAGATCAGCGCGCGAGCGACCGCGCAGTCGCCGGCCCCACCTCCGGCCCATTCGCCAGCTGTGCCCCCGACCCCCGACGGGTTGCGCACGGCACTGTGGGGGCTGGCCCGCCGAGGTCTCGTGACGACGGATTCCCTCGCACCCGTGCGGGGCGCGGCGGACGCGGCGCCTGCAGGGGGCCGGGAGCGCAGCGTGCGGGGGCTCAGAGCCGGTGGTTCCGCCGGTTCTGCCAACCGGCGGTCGCGGGGTCGCTCGGGCCGGACCCGCGGCACCGGGCGGAGGCCGCGACTCCGGGAGGTGGGGGCAGACAGCGAGCTGTTCGGCTCGTCGTATGGGTCGGCGTACCGGTCACTGGCGCCGACTGCGGTGGACATGCCCGACCCCCGCGTGCGAGGCCGCTGGACCGCTGCGGCCGTCGACCGGATGGGGCCGACGGAGAGGGCGCTCGGCCTGGTCGAAGCGCTGCTCGATCGCTACGGTGTGGTCAGCCGCGACGCCGCCGTCGCCGAGGCCGTTCCCGGCGGATTCTCCGTCGTCCACCGCATCTGCGCACGCCTGGAGGAGGCAGGTCATGTGGTCCGCGGTCACTTCGTCGACGGCCTCGGTGGAGCACAGTTCGCGGAACCGTCCACGGTGGATCGGCTCCGCGACCTCGCGTCGTCGAGCGCCGTGGGTTCAGTGCGGTCTGCGGGTTCAGTGCTTCCACCGAGTCCAGCGGGCGCAGCACCCTCGGGCGGTCCCGTCGTCGTCTCCGCCGTCGATCCCGCGAATCCGTACGGTCGGATGCTGCCCTGGCCACCGGGAACAGGCGAGGGCAGCCGGCCGGACGATCCCGGTGTCACGCGTCCGTCGAGGTCAGCGGGAGCACTCGTCGTGCTGGACGACGGGGAGGTGCGCGCGTGGCTCTCACGCGGCGGCCGCACCCTCCTCACGTTCGCGAGTGCCGACGAGGCACGGACGCCACGGGCGGAGGCAGACGCTCCGGACACGGCACGCACGGCAGACGCGGCGAACGATTCCATCACCGACGAGACGCGACAGCACGCGGAGGCACTCGTGGCCTTCCTCCGACGCTCCGGTGCCGCCGATCTCACGCTGGAGACCATCGACGGGGTCTCCACCTACCGGCATTCCTGGTCGACGGCGCTGCAGGATGCTGGCCTGTCCGTCACACCGCGAGGGCTCCGCTTCCACCGTCGCGCGTAGGTGTTCTGCGCCGCCGTCGCGCGTGGGTGTTCGGCGGAACGAGCTCGATGAGCGCTGCAGCCACTTGCCGTCGACCGGTACCGTGAGCTGCATGACTGCAGGACCTCCACGAGCGTCGCGGGACTTCTCCGATCCCGTCCCGCCTGCGAGCCCCGTCGCTCCGTCGACGCACTTCCTCGAGAGGCTGCAGGCGGACTCCGATGCAGCACAGGCGACGGCTCACCATCCGGGTTCAGAGTTCACCGGGGCGAGCTCCGACCTGCACGCACGGCTCGAAGCACACATCGAGTCCGTGCGCGCCGAACTCGTGGATCTCATGCTCGATCTGGCGGAGCATCCGGAGACCGCGTTCCAGGAGCACCGGTCCGCGCGGGCGATCGTCGATGTCCTCGCTCGCCACGGAGTCGAGGCGCAGTTGGGTGTCCATGGACTGGAGACGGCGATCCGCGCCGAGATCAACCCGTGTGCCTCTGCCACCTCCGGGAATGCGAGAGCAACGCATGCGATCGGAGCAAAGCCTCCGGTCGTCGCTGTGCTCTCCGAGTACGACGCGCTGCCCGAGATAGGTCACGGGTGCGGGCACAATGTCATCGCCGTCATGGGCCTCGGCGGGTTCCTGGGGTTGAAGATGCTGGCCGACGAGGACCCGGAGGCCGTTCCCGGTCGTGTGGTGTTCCTCGGAACGCCGGCTGAGGAGGGCCATACCGGCAAGGAGCACATGGCGCAGGAGGGTGCGTTCGATGAGATCGACGTCGCCGTCATGGCACATGGGTACGGCCATGACCTCGCCGACCAGCTGTGGTTGGGCAGGCGCACACTCACCGTCGACTTCCACGGTCATACCGCCCATGCGTCCGCGCAGCCGTTCATGGGGCGCAATGCGCTCGATGCCGCTTCCCTCATGTATCAGGGGCTGGGCCTCCTGCGTCAGCAGATGCCGCCCACCGACCGGATCCATGCAGTGATCACGTCGGGCGGTGACAGAGCGAGCGTCATCCCCGACCTCGCGCGCGTCGAGATGTACGTGCGTTCCCCTGCCCCGGAGACGCTGCGCGACCTCTCCTCCCGGGTCGACGATGTGGCCCGCGGGGCCGCTCTCATGACCGGGTGCGGTGTGACTATCAGGTGGGATGAGCACCCTCCGTCACTCTCCGTCCGCTCGAACGAGGCACTCACCGGCAGGTGGGTGGAGGCACAGCGCGGCCGTGGCCGTGATCCGCTGCCGCGAGGAGTCGTATCCGAGACTCTCGCTGCGTCGACGGACTTCGGGAACGTGAGTCACAGGCTCCCGGGGATGCACCCCCTCATCAAGATCAGCGATTCGGCGGTCGCCCTGCACACTCGAGAGTTCGCGGATGCCGCGACGTCGGACCTTGCGAGAGCGGCAGCGGCAGACGGTGCATACGGCCTCGCGGCAACACTCCTGGACGTACTCCACGACGACGAGCTCGCCGCGGCTGTCGCGGAGGAGTTCGACAGGACCGGTGGGGCGATCGACGTGCCGAGCTACTTCGACTGAGGGCCCACCCCTGCCCTGGACGTCAGAACGGGGGTGGCACCTCGTCGGGCACGTCGGGCACGTCGGACGTCTCAGATTCCTCCGGTGCTTGAACCGTGGTGAACAAGTCCGGGCCCTCGAAGTCCTCCCCCACCGGCGCCCGATCCAACCACTCCGCCCGTGCCACCAACACCTCCGGGTCAGGAGGATCCAACCCCGCTGCCAACGGCGGCGGGCTCGTCGACGCGGTCTGCCCCATCGGCAGCACCCACGCCACTTCATTCCTGCCCAGACGCTGCAACCGGATGATGCCCTGAGTCTTCAACTCATGATGGTGCTTACACATCGCATGCAGGTTCTCCATC
>NZ_FWFF01000023.1 GCF_900163715.1 Brevibacterium yomogidense
GAGGGTCTGAGGGTTTGAGCGTTGCTCACCTTCAGGCCCTCAACCCATTCACAAGGGTTGTCAGCAGCGCTCAACGACGAGGCTGCCCACCGCGACCTTCGACCTCGTGGACAACCAGCACTGGACTTCGACCCAGATGAGCAGGCCTCCATGACTGGGTGGCTGCGCATCGCGGGATCATCTGAATATCCGCATCTTTGGGGTCCATCGGTCGTGTGTTCGGGTTCCACCGCGCTGGTAGCTGGATAGTGCTCGTGGGGACCGGTCATGGTGTGCATGGTGGCCACCGTGCCTAGGATCCTTCCGCCGCATGTATTGGGCGCGCGCCGGCATGAGACGACTCATGGTGCGGATGACCCGGGCCAAGTGTGACGTGCAGTTGCGCGCAGACAGCCCCGCTGCACGAGTGATCGGGGCATCACTGGGGACGTCACGGTAGCCAGTCACGGCGGTGCTCGAAGCCGCCGATGCTGCCCGATTCAGGTGGCACGACGTAAAGGACTGCACGGATAGCGACGACTACGAACTGGTGTTCCCTGGCCGAGGCGAGAACCAGGGCATGTTCGCCCATTCTGCCTGGCAGCAGATCCACAAGGAGCCGGCACAGGCCAGGGTGACGCTGAAGCTGCTGCACAACGAGTCCACCGACGACTGCATCGCGGCGGGAATCCGGCCGATGAGCTGAGCACGATTCGGCCGGTCCTGCCAGCGTCACGTCGGCATGACCGGAGCAGCGTCGAAAGTGCCGGTGTTCTGTACGCGTGGCACCAAGCACTCGGCCGGTGCAATCACGGACCGCGTCGTGCACAACGCCGTCTGGGTCGATGACGGCACCCACAATCTGCGCGAACAAGCGATACTGAGCCGGTAGACGGGTGCCGGTGGGGCCGCTGGTCTCCACTGCCGCCACGAGTGGTTCCCCGCGGCAATATCGATGGCCCCTAGATGTACTGATCGGGGACGTTGATTAATCGCGAGAAGGGCGGCTGGTTACCGCAGGCCGTGTGGGGGCGGTGCTGGTTGTAGTGGTGCAGCCAGCCATTGAGCGCGTCGCGGCGCTCATGCTCGCTGCGGTAGCAACGGGCATAGGCCCACCCGTCAGCCATGGTGCGGTGGAAACGCTCGACCTTTCCGTTTGTCGGCTCTTCGCAGATGAGGGTGTAGACCCAGGTGCCGGGGATCCGCCCGTGTCGTT
>NZ_FWFF01000013.1 GCF_900163715.1 Brevibacterium yomogidense
AACGACACGGGCGGATCCCCGGCACCTGGGTCTACACCCTCATCTGCGAAGAGCCAGTTAATGCTGTTGCATTCATGAAACATCCTCGAATAAACAATGAGTAGAGAATTGAGCGCACGCCCAAGGGGCGTGCTCAAACAGGCACGGCTAAGCGCTCGCTACAGAGGGACCGCTTGCGCAAAAACGGCCCGGCCGCCCGGGTCGCCCGGGGGGAATGGGGGTACGGCGAACGCGACGGCCGACGCGGTGCCGTTCCCCGCTGTCTCGCTGGGAAACGACGAGAGCCACGGTTGGATACACTGCTGTATCGTTTGTATCCGGCACTTCGGAAGGAGTCGCCGGCGCGGTCGCCGGCAACGACTCGGGGAGCCTCGAGCACCAGCCAACGGGCAGACCATTCTCCTCGCAGAATGCCGCGAAGAATCCATTGTCGCGTGAAGCAACCTCGAGATTCACCCGCTCAACCGATGGCTTATACCGTCGATGCAATGTCTTGCCCGTCGGATATAGGTGGGCCGGATTGCAGCACGTTCCTCTGCCATTCCCGGCATTCCCGCCACCGCACAAATGATTCAGTTCGCCGCCATTCTTATGGCCGCCGAAGAATGCGACATACGCGAATCGATAAGGCAGCCAAGTAATGCCCCCGGCCTTGAACCGGCCTCGACGATTGTTGGTCGTCGAGCCTCGCCAGTACCAACAGCCCGTGACGGGATCCGGCTGGACCTGAGCCACGAACTCAGCGATCCGCTCTTTCATGTCCACGCCCTGCAGGTAGTCCGGTTCGTGCTTCCGGCAGTAGCCGGGGCGCTTGCGCATCGCCTCGGTCGTGCGCGTGTACCTCCTCGACCGGCACCGCCTGCCGTCATCGTCGCGATGCGAGCACTGGCCGTGCTCGACGAGGATCGCGCTGGACCGGCTCACGCGACCACGCGCTGCTGACGCGCCCAAGAGTCGAGATCCGTCCTGAGGTAGCGCACCTGGTTGCCGAACTTGACGTGAACCGGGGCGCGGGAAGTGCCCGCGTTGTCTGCCAACCAACTCGGGCGCACTCCGAGATACTGCGCGGCCTGCTTGCGCGTCAACGCGATAGGCACGATGTTCACGTGCTCGACCTGATCCGATGCTGTCGCTGTCGCTGTGCTCAATGAGTCTCCTGTGTCTGAGCCATCTCTATGAAGTTGTGTACTGCGCGGCCGTCGATCAGCCGACGCGGTTAAGGCGAAGCCACGCCTCAAGATCCGTGCGGCTGTACCGCACGTACCGACCCACCTTGCAAACCGGCGGATACCCCGGCCTGCCCGCGTTGTCGCGGAGCCAAGTCCACTTCACGCGCAGGAACTCAGCGGCCTCACGCCGCGTCATCATGTCGTCCACACTCACCTCCTCATGTCGGGAATCGTCTGCTGGTGTCGGGTGTGAGGGCACAAAAAAGCCACCGACCGAATCGGTGGCTATCGCTGGGTCAGCGCCCCTCAAGGTAATAAGGGTGTCCGATCCCCGGATCGCGGACATCAGACCCGCTGGGAGTTCGCTGAGCGAGGCGTCCCCGCTTTTCACCCTCATGGTAATAAGGGTGTCGTTTTCGCGAGTTAGCGACATCGGCCCCCCGTGCGTTACCAAATCGTTGCGTTACACCCAGAACGCACAGCGCCCACAGAACGCTCTGTGCGGGCACAGAATCGCCGCTGCGAACGCGAGTGCGGACGCGCCCCTGCTGTGCGCTCCTGGGTGGCACACAGAGCCCAACAACGGCATGCTGGCCGTCAAGAGCACAGGATGAGTGTTAACTTGACCCTATGCGCAGACCGATCATCGAAGACCGCAAACAACAGAACCCGGACATCAAGCCGACCGAATCACGATGGGTAGTCCGCTACTGGACCGGCAGCGGCTACAAGCGCAAACGGTTCAAGCGCCGCAAGGACGCTGAGGTGTTCCGCGACGAATACATACGCGAGCACGACGGGACCAGGACGTTCGACCCCGACGCGGGCAAAGACGTGTTCGTCTCCCAACTGTTCGCAGACTGGATCGCCGTAATCGAAGGCGGCGGAGGCCTCAAGGGCGAAGGCGCTGAACCGTCGACACTCAACTCCTACCGGACGATCTACCGGAACAGCATCGGTCCCCGATGGGACCGGACCGCGCTCGCCAACATCACCCGCGAAGGCGTGTCCGAATGGGTGACCACGATGACAGCGCCGGACGGCAAGCCAGCCACGACCGACCGCAAGAGGAAAGCGCTCGGACAGTTCAAGCGGATGCTCGCGTTCGCAGTCGAACGCGGCATCGTGCGGGTCAATCCAGCGGAGGGCGTGAAGGCGCCGCCAGCGGCGACGGCGACCCCGATCAGACCGCTTGCGCCACGGCAACTCATGCGGCTCGCCGCCCACTCCGAAGAGTGGGGCGACCTAATCCTGTTCGCCGGGATCACCGGCCTGAGGTTCGGAGAACTAGCCGCGCTCCGAGTCCAGGACATCGACACGTTCGACGGGGTAGTCGTCGTCACACGAGCCATCGGCGACGACAACGGGCGACGCTACGTGAAGACGACGAAGACCGGCGAAGAGCGGACGGTGCCGCTCGCGCCGAACGCGGTGCAGATCGCCACCGCGCGAGCGCGGGGCAAGAACGCCGACGACCTCCTGTTCCCCGCCAGCGGCGGACACTGGCTACACGGATCGAACTTCACGAACCGGGTGTTCCGTCCGCTAGTCGCAGACGCCTCAGTCGCCGTCCAGCGACTACAAGAAGCGCTCGGGGTGACGGAACTCAGGCGGGGCAGAGCGCGGTTCGGAGAAGTCACAGAACGCGCTGTGCGCGCCTACCAGGACGACAACGACCTAGACGTCACGGGGATCGCGGACGCGGCTACGCGCGCCGTTCTCGGACTTAGCGACAGCGAGCACCCGCTCGTGCTGCGCGTCGGCGATGAGGACTTCGAGCCGATCGGTTTCCACGGGCTACGACACACAGCCGTGAGCCTCGCCATCCAGGCGGGGGCGAACGTGAAAGCGGTCCAGCGGTTCGCGGGTCACGCGTCCGCGTCGATGACGCTGGACGTCTACGCGGAACTGTTCGATGACGACCTCAGTACCGTCGCTGAACGCCTCGGAACACTGTTCCGTCGCGAGGCCCCGGAACTCGCCGCTCTCGAGTGAGTGGCACTTTAGTGGCACTTGACCCAGCGCCATCCCCGCCAGCACTGGGCTGAGCGCAAGTCTCATAATCCTTTTGTCGCGGGTTCAAGTCCCGCCGGGGGCACCGATGTCCTGACCTGGTGAGGACCGTGACGATTGACAGCGCCGCGCGTGCTGGGCGCACACACTCACGAGCCCTCCGGCTGCGTTGCCACGCTGTCCACCGCTCCCCCGAACCGCCGATCGCGCTTCGCGTATTCGAGGATGGCGGCCCACAGCGTCCTGCGGTCGACGTCCGGCCAGAGCACGTCCTGGAAGACCATCTCTGCATAGGCCGACTGCCACAGCAGGAAGTTCGACGTCCGCTGCTCCCCCGACGACCGCAGGAACAGATCCACGTCGGGGACCTCGGGCGAGTAGAGGCGTGAGGCGATCGACTTCTCCGTCAGCTTCTCCGGTGCGAGGCGGCCCGCAGCGACTTCGCGCGCGACCTCCTTCATCGCGTCCACGAGTTCCGACCGGCCGCCGTAGTTCACGCAGAACTGCAGGACGAGTCCGGTGTTGTCCTTCGTCTGCTCCTGCGCGTCCTCCAGTTCCGTGATGACGGACTTCCACAGCCGTCCCGGCCTGCCGGACCACACGATCCGCACGCCCAGCTCGTCCAGTTCGTCCCTGCGGCGACGGATGACGTCGCGGTTGAAGCCCATGAGGAAGCGCACCTCAGCAGGTGATCGCTTCCAGTTCTCAGTCGAGAACGCGTAGGCGCTCAGGTAGTCGACTCCGGCCTCGATCGCCCCGTGGATCACGTCGAGCAACGAGGCCTCTCCCGCCTTGTGCCCCTCCGTGCGCGGCAGACCCCGCTCATTCGCCCAGCGTCCGTTTCCGTCCATGACGATCGCGACGTGGCGCGGTACGAACGCGCGATCGATCGCCGGCGGCCGCGCGCCGGACGGATGGGGCGGTGGTGCGGGGTAGCTCATGTGCGCTCCAGGACGTTGAGGGAGCGCACGCGGCGCTCCAGATGCCAGTGGACGTAGGCCGTGACGAGCCGCGATGCCTCCAGAGCGGTGTGCACCGGCGTCACTGCCGCGACGGTCCAGTCTCCGGTCAGCAGAGCCGCCATGTGATTGACGGCCGAGGTCGAGGTCAGCGCGGTGCCGTGAGGGCGGCAGTCCGTGCAGACGGTCCCGCCGAGCGCAGCAGAGAAGCCGCGATGCGGGCCGGGCATGCCGCACTGCGCGCAGTCGACGAGGCTGGGTGCCCAGCCGGCCAGCGACATCGCCCGCAGCAGGTAGGCATCGAGGCTCTGCCGCGGAGGATGCTCCATATTGCACAGCGAGCGGATCGCAGACAGCAGCAGGAGGAACTGCCCCCGTGTCCGCGGTTCGTCCTCCGTGAGCTTCTGAGCGGTCTCCGCCATCACCGTCGCAGCCGAGTACACGTCGTAGTCGGCCATGATCCCCCGGGCGAACGGCTCCTTCAGCTCCACCTGGGTGACGATGTCCAAGGACTTGCCGACGTGCGCCTGGAGGTCGACGAACATGAACGGCTCCAGCCGTGAGCCGAACTTCGACTTGGTCCGCCGGATGCCCTTCGCGACAGCGCGGACGAGCCCGTGCTCGCGCGTCAGCAGCACGACGATGCGGTCGGCCTCGCCCAGTTTGTGCCCACCCAGCACGATCGCTTCATCCCGGTAGTACCTCACCGATAGATTGTCTCACTCCCGGCACGGGCGGCCGGGTAGGCACACACCCGAACACGCGCCGAGGCGGTGGTGACGGACCCGTCGGTCGTCACCACCGCCTCGGCGAGGGGTCGCAGCAGCGTCAGCGTGCGGCGCGGTTCACCGCAGAGATGATCGCCTTGAGGGTCGCCTTCGTGATGTTGGGGTGCAGTCCCGCGCCCCACAGCACGCGGTCGCCCACCGCCAGCTCCACGTAGGCGGCGGCCTTCGTGTCCGCGCCCGTGCCGACAGCGTGCTCGCTGTAGTCCTGGAGGCGGATGTCCACATCGAAGTGATCGTTGAGGATCGTCACGAGGGCATCGACGGGACCGTTGCCGCGGCCCTCGTAGACGCGCTCCTGGCCGTCGACGCGCAGGAACGCCTCGATGCGCTCGGAGAGACGACCGGCATCCTCGTCCTCAGCATGGACGGACTCCGTGCGGAGGCTGAGCAGCTCGAAGCGCCCCCACCCGGTCTCGTCCTCCTCGGCGGGGAGGTACTCGTCCGCGAAGATCCTCCAGATCTCCTTCGCGTTCACCTCACCGCCGGTCTCGGTGCGTGCCTGGACGACCTTCGAGAACTCCACCTGCATTCGGCGCGGCATGTCGAGGCCGTGCTCGCTCTTGATGAGGTAGGTGACGCCGCCCTTGCCCGACTGCGAGTTCACGCGGATCACCGCTTCGTAGCTGCGGCCCAGATCCTTCGGGTCGACGGGCAGGTAGGGCATGTCCCATTCCATCCGGTCGACCGGCACGCCCGCCTGGTGCGCCTTGATCTCGCGGTCCGCGAACGCCTTGTTGATCGCGTCCTGGTGCGAGCCGGAGAACGAGGTGAAGACGAGGTCTCCGCCGTACGGATGGCGCTCGTGGACACCGATCTGATTGCAGTCCTCGACCGTGTGGATCACTTCGTCTATATCAGAGAAGTCCAGCTCCGGGTCGACCCCCTGGCTGTAGAGGTTCATCGCGACGGTGACCAGGTCCAGGTTGCCCGTGCGCTCGCCGTTGCCGAACAGGCAGCCTTCGACGCGGTCCGCGCCGGCCATGAGTCCCAGCTCCGCCGCCGCGACACCGGTCCCCCGGTCGTTGTGGGGGTGGAGCGACACGGCGACGTCCTCGCGGTAGGGCATCTGCCGGATGAACCATTCGATCTGGTCCGCGTAGGCGTTGGGCGTGCCGCGCTCCACCGTCGCCGGCAGGTTCACGACCGTCTCGCGTCCCGCGGCGGGCTGCCACATGTCCAGGACGGAGCCCACGATGTCTGCGGCGAACTCCGGTTCGGTGTCTACGAAGATCTCCGGGGAGTACTGGTACCCGAACTCCGCGTCGCCCAGCATCGATTCGGCGTGCTTCATGACCGCCTGGGTGCCGCGCAGGGCGATGTCGCGGGTCTGGTCGAAGCCATCGCCTTCGAAGCCGAAGACAACCTTGCGGAAGACCGGCGCCGTCGCGTTGTACAGGTGGACCGTCGGCTTCTGCGCTCCGCGCAGGCTCTCCACCGTCCGCTCGATCAGGTCCTCGCGCGCCTGCGTGAGGACGCTGATGCGCACGTCGTCCGGGATCGCATCCTCTTCGATGATCTGGCGGACGAAGTCGAAGTCCGGCTGGCTGGCGGCCGGGAAGCCCACCTCGATCTCCTTGAAGCCGAGCTTCACCAGAAGATCGAACATCCGTCGCTTGCGCTCCGGGGTCATCGGATCGATGAGGGCCTGATTGCCGTCGCGCAGATCGGTGCTCAGCCAGCGGGGCGCCTTCGTCAGCCGCTGATCGGGCCATGTGCGGTCCCGCATGTCGAGCTGGATCCGGTCGTAGAACGACTTGTACTTGCTGAACGGCATCGGGCTGGGCTTCTGCAGATTCGCCATTGCTGCTCTCCTTGTCATGCTGGTGCAGAGGAAGGGGCCGACGTGCGCGTCGGACACCGCGGCGAGGATACGGCCCTGTGAGTCAGGCCTCGCCGCGGCGGATAAGGAGGAGCAGTCCCCAGTTCATGCACTCACCCTATGCGCCTTCGCGTGCCGCGTGCATGTCGGCGTCCGCATGATGGACGTCACTCCGCCTGGTCGAATGTCGCGTCCGCCCGTGCCACGGAGAACGCTGCGCCGGTCTCGTCCGATCTGCACGAGACACCGGTCTCCTCCGACGAGCAGGTCATCCCGTGTGCCGTGATCGTCTGTCCGTACTCCAAGGGCTCAGCGTCCGCGGGGAACTCCGCGGGTGTGCAGGAGAACCCTGCACCGTCGCGGTTCGCCACGACGATCGAGCCCCATTCCGCCATCTCGCAGCTGTCCGGCGCGGCGGGGGGTGAGTAGTCGAAGCTCTTCACCACGCAGCGAGCGCGCTCCGCATCGATGGTGCACCCGATGTTGCCCGACGGGGTGGCGAACGATTCGGTGTCTGCCCCCGGCGCCGCGGTCCCGTCGTCCGATTCGTCGACGAGGCCGCCTTCTCCCGTGGAGTCGTCCGTCGCCGGAGGCGGCGGTGCGGCCTGCTGCGACTGTCCGCCGTCCCGCGTCACGGCATCGACGAGGATCCAGCCCCCGATCCCCACGACGATAAGCGCGGACAGCACGACGAACGCGATCGCGAGCACCGGCATGCGGCGCTTGCGCCGCACCGGCTCGGCTTGCCCTGCTGCCGCGTAGCCGCCGCCCGCGGCAGGCGGGGGCGCAGTGGGCTTGGCGGGCGGTGCGGGGTGCCCGCTCTGCACCGCGTACCCCGCAGCCGCGGGGTATCCCGCAGGGGCGGTGGACGGAGCGGCGTGGGGCGGAGCCGTCTGCGGCGCTGCGGGAGCAGCGTGGGGCTGCGCAGCGTGCGGCGCTGTCGGAGGGGCGTCGGGTGCTGACGGCGCCGGATGCGACGGGACGTGCGCGGAGAACACCCCCGGCGGAGCCTGTTCCTGTGCCCGCGCATCGTCCGCCGCACCCGCAGGCGGTGCCTGGACCGCGTCGCCGCTGCCCTCGCGCGGGCCGTCCAGCGCTTCGATCCGCGAGGAGGCCGCCAACTGGCGCAGGTCCTCCATCGACATCATCTGGGTGGACTCGCCGTCATCCTCCGCGGCACGACGCCGAGCCTCCGCCACATCGCCGGGGCTCAGAGCCTGCGTGTCCGCATCCTCTGCGGGAGGAACCTGTTGGCCGCGGTCAGCACTGCGGTGGCCGCCGGCATTCGCCTGACCGGCATCTGCTCGCCCTGCAGCGGCGCGCGACTGATCGATGAAGATCTGCGTCGTGAGCGACGGATCCTCAGGCGCGTGGGGCTGACGGCGCGGCGGTGGGTGCTGCGGCGGAGGTGGAACAGACATAGTGACGACATCCTACGACGGCGAACCTCCATGAACGCTCAGACGGAGCGTCAGCCGTGACTCACGCCTCACCGGGTGGAAGACTGGGCATATGCACGGATTCCGCACTGCCGGCACGCTCCGCAGGTCACCCCGCCCTGCGCCGGTGGTGACCCTCGCCCTCGTCAGTGCATGCGCCGCAGCGATCCTCGCCGTGCCCACCACCGCTCCGGCGGTGCACGCGGCACCCGCAGGAGTCGGCGCCGACTCCCGCACGTTCCCCGCTCCCGCGCAGCGTGCGGCGGTCCACTTCGACGCACCGCTCCAGCGAGCTCCGGACCTCCTCGACGCGTCCGCGGACGACGTGTCCCACGGGTCGTCTCCTGCACCGACCGACGACGCATCCGCGGATGCCGTGTCCACGGTCGACGCGCTCACAGACCCAGCGACCGGACTGGGGCCGGAGACGGCCGCGCAGGTACCGGACGACTCGACGCAGGTCCTCATCGCCTCGGGCGCGGACGACGATTCCACCGAGACCCGGCTGTCGCTCTGGGAACGGGCTGACGACGTCTGGACCCGGACCGCGACGATGGCCGGGCACAACGGCGGCAGCGGATGGCGGGAGGACCGCCGCGAGGGCGACAGGACCTCCCCCGCCGGCGTCTTCAGCCTCAGTGACGCGGGCGGCTACCTGGCCGACCCCGGATCGCTCCTGCCGTATCACCGCGACGAGGGCCTGCGCAGCGGCGCGGAGGCCGTGTACGGCGACGGTTACGCGTCCGTCTTCGACTACGTGATCGCGATCGACTACAACCGGAAGACCGGGGTCGCACCCACGGAGAACACCCGGCCCATGGGCTGGGACGCGGGTGGGAAGATCTGGCTCCACGTCGAGCACGGGAACCCCACACGCGGCTGCATCGCACTCCCGGAGGAGGATATGGAGTTCCTCCTCACCACCCTCGACCCCGACAGATCTCCCCACATCACGATGGGGAGTGAGGAGTACCTCGCACAGTGAATCAGCCCATGAATCACCCCATCGAGCTCTCACAGCTGCACCCCGACCACCGGCCGCTGCCCGCGACCGCTGACGAGGCCGACCTCGTCCGGCTCTACCTCGACCGGAGCGATGCGCCGCGGGGCGGCCTCCACGACGCGGACTCCGCGCGCCCCTGGGTCCGCGCCAACATGGTCTCCACGGTCGACGGCGCCGTCACCGGAGCGGATGACCGGTCGGGCTCCATCTCCTCGCCGGCGGACAAACGGGTCTTCTCCGTCCTGCGCTCGATCGCCGACGCCGTCATCGTGGGTGCGGGCACCGCCCGGGCCGAACGGTACACACGACTGCACGCGAAGACGCGGCACGCCGACCAGCGCGGCGACCGGGGGCAGGACGCCGCGCCGCTGCTCGTCCTCGTGTCCCGGTCCGGGCAGGTGGATCTGGACAGGCTCGACGAAGCGGGCAGCGGCGGAGTCGTCCTGCATGCGTCGCGTGAGCAGTGCGGCCCTGCTCGCCGTGCCGAGCTCGTCGAACAGCTGGGCGAGGACTCGGTGGTCCTCCACGACGCTGCGGTGGAACCCCGTGCCGTGATCGACGATCTGCGCCGGCGGGGCTGTCGCGAGGTCGTGCACGAAGGCGGTCCGGCGCTGCTGGGGACGTGGATCGGGAAGGGCGCCGTGGACGAACTCTGCCTCACGACGTCTCCCCTGCTCGCCGGAGTCCCCGACCCCCAGTCACCCCGTGGTCTGCTCGACGGCCATGCCGGGGACGCCCCCGTCCCGCTGTCGCTGCTGAGCCTGGTCACGGACGGCTCCGCACTCATCCAGCGCTGGGGACTGCCGACGTAGACGTCGGCGCCTGCTCTGCCCCCACGGGAGACTCTCCCGCCGCCTCAGTCGGCAGTGCGCACGAGCTGCTCCAGGGGCAGTGCGGCGGCATCATCGGCCGGGCGCGACAGGAACAGGTCGCAGTGGTACCAGCCGTCCTCCTCCAGACCCCGTGTGTCCAGACCCAGGGCGCGCACCGTGCGCACGGCGGTGTCCTGCTCCTCCTGCGAGTCGAACCGGCGCTGCCGGAACGTGGTGCCGGACAGCTTCTCGGTCACCATTCCGTGGCCTGCCAGCGTTTCAGCGATCGAGTCGTAGGGATACATGCGCAGCACGAAAGCGGCGATCCACGGCTTGCGTCCGTCCGGCAGGGCACTCACCAGGCGGTCGAAGGTGCGCTCCGTGACATAGCCGACCCCGCCGGTGATGGTGAACAGGCTGACATCACGCAGGCCGGCGACGAGTTCTGCCGAGGGCTCGTCCTCCTCCAGGTTCTCCACCCAGCCGTCCGTGTGCAGACCGACCTGGGTCGTGTAGGCGACGGCTTCGGCTGACACGTCGAGACCGAGCACCTCGGGGGCCTCGGGCAAGCGGTGCTCGGAGTAGAACGCATGATCGGCATCGGCCATGGCCTCCGCATCGAGGCCTGACAGAGAGTCATCGGAGTACCGCTCGTAGAGGGCCAGGCGAGTCAGATCCGTGGTGAGCAGTGCGGCGTTGATCCCGTAGGAGCAGCAGATGTCGAGGATCGGACCCTGGTCTGCCGGCGCTGCGGCGAGCTGGGCCCGGCGGACGGCGTTGAACACCGGTCGTGCGTGTTCCGGGATCTGGTATTCCAGAGCGCCGAGCACTCTGTAGTACTCGCGCGGGTCCGGCCGATTGTAGAGATGAGTGAAATCCGCCTTCGCGTACTCCACCGAACAGTCTGTCGTCATGCATGTCCTCCTTCTCCTGTGTCCTACGCTATAGAAGAAAGTTCAACAAGCAGAACCCAGCGTCGCCGTCACAGATCCAGTTTTGACTCGAGGAAGTTCGCCACGTCGTCCTCCCACCGCTCCGGCTCCACGTTCCACTCCTTCGTGTGGGCGGCGGTGTCATAGGCCGGCATCGTCACCAGGTCGAAGCGGACGCGGGCCAGAGCGTGCGAGGGGCCCGATGGGACGAACTGATCATCGTCGGAGTGGATGAGGAGCACGGGCTTGTCGAGCTCTGCTGCACGCGTCACCCAATCCAGCCGCTCCAGATCGATGGGAGTCTCCAGGCCCGTGATCGACCGCGCCCACGGGCGGGTGATCATGTCGAGCGTGAGGCGCGCGATGGGGGTCGGCAGGTAGTTCAGGCGCGCCTGGTTGTCGAGCACGTCGTGCCAATCGACGACGGGACCGTCCAGCACCAGCCCCACGATGAAGCCGCGATTGCGTCCCCGGGAAGCCGCTTGGAACGCGATCGCACCGCCCATCGACCACCCGAAGACGACGACCTGCCGTGCGCCGTGGGCACGCGCATAGTCGATCGCGACATCGACATCGAACCATTCGGTGTCGCCCAGCCCGTAGCGGGAGTGCCCGCCATCGCGCACCTCCGCGTCATTGCGGTAGGACATCGCGATGGAGGGCATCCCGATCGAGTCCAGCACACGGCCGGCCCTCAGGACCTCGGCCCGGGTCGCGCCGCGGCCGTGGACCAGGATCGCCCAGGTGTCGAGCGGTGCCGGGTCCGCCGTCGGCAGCAGCCACGCCGGCAGCTCACCGACGTCGGACTGCAGGACGATGTCCTCGTAGGGGATGTCCAGCTGCGCCGGATGGGTGAAGACCGTCCCGGTCCACCGGCCCCGGCGAGCCGCCGTGAGGTCGCCGGAGATCACCGAGGCGACACGACGAGCGACGGTCCGCGAGACCGGATCGTATTCGAGGATCTCCCCCACCTGCGCGAGACCGCGGCCGCTGTCGAACGTGATCCCGTAGGTGCCGGGGAGGATCGTGTCCTTCGTCGCCGGGAGATGGATGACCAGTTCGTCGTCGAACCCCGACACGTGGAGGATGTCGAGGTCCTCCGGCTGGTTCTCCGGAACGACGATCCGCCGCGCGAAGTAGACCGCGAGACCCGACGAGGCGACTGACACCAGTGCTGCGGCACCGGCGGCCACCCCCGCAGTCGTCACAGCGGCGCGCAGCGCCTTCTCACGCAGTCCGAGATCCCTCGAGGTGTCCTGGCCCATGACCCACGATCCTACCGGCGAAGGCTGAGCGGCGGGAGTCCGGCCCACGATCCTTCCGCCCCCGCGAACACAGTGCGAGCGACCGCGCATCGCGCATGCGGAGGTCCCACCAGCGCGGAGGTCCCACCAGCGCGGAGATCCCACCAGCAGGGAACACCTGGCGACCGCGGGCCGTTACGCTGGTGTGCACCCCACGCGGGTGAGCACACCATCCGACAGCACCGACGAAGGACGAGGGACCGGAAGTGGACGACGACACGACGACACCGACCGCTGCGCGCACAGAGGCCGACTGGCGGGAGATCCTCACTCCGGAGGAGTACCACGTGCTGCGCGAGGCCGGGACGGAGAGGCCCTTCTCCGGGGAGTACGAGAACGACCCCACGATCGGCGTCTACGCCTGCCGCGCGTGCGGCGCTGAGCTGTTCCGCTCGGAGACGAAGTTCGACGCTGCCTGTGGCTGGCCCTCGTTCTACGCGCCGCTGGCAGAGGACCGCGTCCGCTACATCAAGGACACGACCATGGGGATGGAGCGGGTGGAGGTCCGCTGCGCGACCTGCGAGTCCCACATGGGCCATGTGTTCGGCGGCGAGGGCTTCGCCACCCCCACTGACCTGCGCTACTGCATGAACTCACTCAGCCTCCGCCTCGTCGCGGACACCGCCGAGTGACGGACCGGCAGTCCGTCAGGCATCCGGTCGTGTCGACCGCTGAAGCCGGTTCCGGCACGCGCACCGTCTCCGCGGACGGCTGGGTCCTCACATCCACGAGCGGGCTCACGCTGCCGGAGCTCTACGGGATCCTCCAGCTGCGCAGCCGGGTGTTCATCGTCGAGCAGGAATGCGTGTACCTCGACCTGGACGGCGTCGACCTCCTGCCCGACACCCTGCACCTCTTCCTCCCCGCGGAGGGACCTGTCCTGCGCCCTGCTGAGGACTCCCACGGCGGGGACACCGGTCTGAGCGCGGAGCCCCAGGCCTATGCGCGGATCCTCCCGGACGGATACGAGGACGGCCCCGCCGCGCGTCCCGGGGCGCGCAGCGTGGGCCGAGTCGTCACCTCTCCTGATGCCCGCGGCCGAGGCCTCGGTCGCCTGCTCCTGCAGGAGACAGTTCGCCTGTTCGGCCAGCAGGACCTGACGCTCAACGCGCAGTCTCATCTGGTCGGCTACTACGGTGGCTGCGGCTTCTCCGTGTCCGGACCGGGATTCCTGGAGGACGGCATCCCCCATGTGCCGATGCACCGTCCCGGCTCCCCGGGAGCCTGACGCCTCACCTGCAGGCAGGAGGAGGGCGGGCGGATCACGGATCCGCCCGCCCTCCTCCTGCTCCAGGATCTCCCGGATCAGCGCCAGTCGGAGATGATGTCGACCAGTTCGCGGCGAGGACCCGTGAAGAACGGGATCTCCTCGCGCACGTGCAGTCGGGCCTTCGTGTCGCGGAGGTCCCGCATGAGATCGACGATGCGGTCCAACCGATCCGCTTCGAACGCGAGCACCCATTCGTAGTCGCCCAGTGCGAACGCTGACAGGGTGTTGGCCTTCACATCCTTGTAGCCGGCGGCGGCCATGCCGTGGTCACGCAGCATCTGCGACCGCTCCTCCGGCGGCAGCATGTACCACTCGTACGACCGGACGAACGGATACACGCAGATGTAGTCGCCCGCCACGTCGTCTGTGAGGAGCGCCGGCAGGTGCGCCTTGTTGAACTCCGACGGGCGGTGCACCGCCATGGCCGACCACACCGATTCGAGTGCCGCACCCAGGCGCGACCGGCGCACAGCGGAGTACGCCTTCTGGATGAGCTCCGGAGTGGGCGCGTGCCACCAGAACATGATGTCCGCGTCCGCGCGGAATGCGGACACGTCGTAGATGCCTCGCACGACGAGGCCCTGCTGCTCGAGCGGTGCGAGGGACTCCTTCACCTCGTCCGCGACGGCCGCACGATCCTCATCGCCCAGGTCGTCGGCGATGGCGAAGACCGAGTACGCGATGTAGCGGATCTCCTCGTTCAGCTTCTCGATCTGGTCTGACGTGGGCTGTGTGTATTCGCTCAAGGAATCCTCCGTGTGGTGGGTGGCTGGCTCGTAGTGGGTGGCTGACTCGCTGCGGTCATCAGGACAGGAGGCGGTCGACGGTGCTGCGGGCGCGCCCGATGCAGGCGGGGATGCCGACGCCCTCCAGGTAGCTGCCGGTCACCGCGATGCCCGGCAGGTCAGCGGCTGCGGCATCGATCGATCCGACGAGCTGTGCGTGGCCGGGGCGGTACTGGGGCAGCGCGCGCTCCCATCGCTTGACCTCCGCGTGGACGAGGTCGCCCTCGTAGCCCGTGTGCTCCCGCCACTCCGCGAAGGCGGTGTCGAGGAGTGTCTCGTCGTCCTGCAGGGTCCATGCTTCGTCCCCTCTGCGTCCGATGCTCACCCGGACGACGTGATGGTGCTCCGGAAGCGCGTCCGCCATCCAGGGCCACTTGTTCGAGGAGAAGGTCGAGGCCTTCACGAGTCCGCCTGCGCTGGGCGGGACCAGGAACCCGGAGCCCTCGAGGCCCGCTCCGCTGTCACGCATGACACCGGTGAGGACCGCGGATGTCGCGTAGTCGATCTGCTGGAGCAGCGCGGTGAGCCCGCCTGCTGCGCTGTCACCGGAATCCGGGGATCCGGCCGACAGGACATCGTGTGCGGCCCATGCCGGGAGCGCGACGATGACGGCGTCGAACGCCTCAGCACCGGCGTCAGTGGAGACAACGGGCGCACGGCCCCCTGGGGTCACCGCACGGACGCGCGTGCCCAGCCGCAGGACTGCGGCGCGTGCGCTCAGTGCGTCGGTGAGAGCTGTGACGAGGCCGTTGATCCCGCCTGGCAGCGACAGGAAGACCGGCGGCGGCTCCTGTTCACCGCCGGCTGCCGTGGGTGCCGGCGCACGCCAGCCGGCTCCGGGGATGTCCGCGCCCGAGGTCCGGGTGCGGGCCGCCAGCACCTCCGCCACCGCCTCGCGCACGGACGTGCCTGCGCGAGCCGCCGGGAGGAGAGCCGGCAGCGTCGCCTCGAGTGACAGTTCCCGGCATCGGCCCGCATAGACGCCTCCGATGAGCGGATCGAGCACGCGGTCGACGAGCTCATCGCCCAGTCGCGCCGCGAGGAAGTCGCCGCACGACACGTCGCCCTCGATCGCGGGTGTCAGCACTTCTGCGTGCGCACGGGCGATCCCTTCCTCACTGAGGACGCCCCTGAGTGACTCAGGATCCGCGGGAACACCCATGAGGGTCCCCGCCGGGATGGGCGCAGGACCCCGGGGGGTGATGAGCCGCGAGCCATGGGCGCGGGACGGAAAGACCGGGCTGAGTCCGAGCTCCTCGACCAGTCCGCGGGCCTCCGGACGGCGGTGGAGGGAGGCCTCCGCGCCGTCGTCCGCACCGACCGGCAGGTGCCCACCGAGGTCGGTGCGCGACAGGCAGCCTCCCGCGATCTCCGCCGATTCGAAGACTGTCACGTCCGCGCCCCTCTGCAGAGCGGCGTATGCCGCCGTCAGGCCGGAGACTCCAGCGCCGACGACGGCGATCGACTGCGGCATGCGGATCAGGAGCCCAGGATCTCGGAGGAGATCCTGTGGACCTCCTCGACGATGAGCCCGGGGACGGCGGGGTCGGTGTCGGGCAGAACGCCGTGGCCCAGGTTGAAGACGTGTCCGCCGTCGTGGGCGAGGCCTGCTCGCACGATCTCCTCGACGCGCGGACGGAGCACGTCCCACGGCGCGAACAGCATCGCGGGGTCGAGGTTCCCCTGCAGGGCCAGTCCCTGCGGGACCCGCCGAGACGCGTCCGCGAGGTCGACACGGAAATCGACACCGATGACATCAGTGCCGACCGTTGCCATATCGGGCAGCAGCTCACCCGTCTGCACGCCGAAGTGGAAGGACGGGACGTCATGGTGGGACAGCGAGGAGAAGACGGCTGCGGAGTGCGGGAGGACGAACCGCCGGTAGTCCGCGGCGGACAGGTAGCCGGCCCACGAGTCGAACAGCTGGAACGCCTGTGCGCCGGCAGTCAGCTGGACATCGATGAAGGTGGCGGACATGCGACCGAGCTTCTCGAGGATCGCGGAGAACAGCTCCGGATCCCCCAGCATCATCGCCTTCGTCTTCTCGTGGTTGCGGCTGGGACCGCCCTCGATCAGGTAGCTCGCCACGGTGAAGGGTGCGCCGGCGAATCCGATGAGTGCCGTGTCCGGATGCTTCGCATCGAGCTCTGCACGGACCCGGCCGATCGATTCGGCGATGTCCGAGATGGCGTCCGGCGTCAGGTCCTCGAGTCGTTCGAGGTCTGCACGCGTGCGCACCGGGTGCTCGATGACCGGGCCGGTCCCCGGAACGATCTCCACTGCGACTCCGGCCGCTTCCAGCGGCACGACGATATCGGAGAAGAAGATCGCCGCATCGACGCCGTGCCGGCGGACGGGCTGCAGGGTGATCTCCGAGACGAGATCCGGGGTGCGGCAGGACTCCAGCATGCTCGTGCCGGCGCGCAGCTCACGGTATTCGGGGAGGGACCTCCCCGCCTGCCTCATGAACCACACCGGAGTGCGGCTGACGGACTCTGAGCGAGCGGCGGAGACCAGGGTGTTCTGCATGGGGCCCAGTCTCGCAGACCGCCGCGCCCGACGAGAACACCGCTGTGCCGCGGTACGGCAAATCTCAGCTGGTGGGCGCCCCGTCGTCCGGCAGCCGGTGGAACGCGCGATTGCGGTAGACGAGCGCGTCACCGGGATCACCGCTCCTCACCTCCGTGATCTCCGCCACGACCACGACGGCCTCGCCGAGTTCGACCGTGTGGGTCACGTGGCCGACGAGTGACGCGGATGCGTCTGCCAGCACCGGCGTGCCGTCCGGCAGGTACTCCCACCCCTCAGCAGGGGTGAAGCGCTGGGTGCCGTGCATCGCGAACGTCTGTGCGAGGCCGGCGTGCCGGGCGTTCACGAGGTTCACACTGAGCGCATCCGCGTCCAGCAGCCCCACGGCGGAGCGGCTGGACCGCATCAGTGAGAAGAGGACAGTCGTCGGTGTGACGGACACACTCGCGACGCTCGAGGCGGTCATGCCGACGGGTCCCGCCTCGCCGGATGCCGCGATGATCGCGATCCCACCGGGGTGGTGCCTGAAAGCCGTTCTGAATGCGGCGCTCAGATCCTGGTCGCTCGTCGCGGGTGTCGTCGTGTCCACAGCCGTCATCGCCCTCCGTTCCACCGCTGCGGCGGCCCGCTCACCGGGCCGCATGCGGCTCATGCTCCTCAATGCCCGAATGCATCCGATCTATTCCGGGATGACCACGGCGTGGATCCTCTGTGTCGCACCCCTCAGCCCCTATCGTGGACGACGTGGCATCACCGTCCTCGCTCCATCCCGTCCCCCAGTCGTTCTCACGAGTGAAGAATGTGCTCGAGGGAGTCGCCGACGTGCCCCATGTCTCCGTCTCCGCGATCCGGGCACCGTCGAAGCTCGCCCCGTTCGCCACCGCGATCGGCGCTGAGGTCCACGCCGATGCCTCGTTCCAGCGAGTGTCCGGCGAGGAGATCGACGAGCTCGCCACCGGGCGCGTGGTGGTGCTCCACGATCCGGCCGCCCCCGACGAATGGCAGGGGGACTTCCGCATCGTCTCCTACATCCGAGCGGAGCTGGAGCACGACATGGGCAACGAGGCCCTGCTGGGCGCCGTCGCCTGGTCCTGGCTGACGGATGCCCTCGAATCGCACGACTGCGACGTGCGTGCCGCCGGCGGCACGACGACGCGGGTGCTCTCCGAGAGCTTCGGCACCCTCGCCGCGCGGCCGTCCACGATCGACCTCGAGCTGCGCGCTTCGTGGACTCCCGTCCTCGATGAGCCCGAGGACATCACAGACCACTTCGACGCATGGGTGGACCTGCTCACGACGATCGCCGGACTGCCCCCGCTGCCCGCCGGCGTCACTGCTCTCCCCGGGCGGCGCCGGTGAGCTCAGGAAGCACGGATGAGACGCTGCCCCTGCTCAGTGCGCCGGTCGACGGGGTCCCCGACGTCATCGACACGGCAGCCGGTCTCGACGAGGCCGCGCGCTCGCTCGCCGCGGGGACCGGATCAGTCGCCGTCGACGCGGAGAGGGCCTCGGGGTACCGGTACGGTCAGCGGGCGTTCCTCGTCCAGCTCCGACGCGAGGGTGCGGGCACGATCCTCATCGACCCCGAACCGTTCCCAGACCTCCGTGCACTCGACGACGTGCTCCGCGGCACCGAGTGGGTCCTGCACGCCTCGACCCAAGACCTCCCCTGCCTCGCTGATCTCGATATGAAGCCGGACGCTCTGTTCGACACAGAGGTCGCGGCCCGCTTCCTGGGGTTCGAGCGCTTCGGGCTCGCCGCTGTCGTCGGCGAGACGGTCGGCGTGCGGCTCGCGAAGGAGCACTCCGCCGTCGACTGGTCCACCCGACCGCTGCCGGAGTCATGGCTGGCGTACGCCGCGCTCGACGTCGAGGTGCTCCTCGACGTCGCCGACGATCTGGACGCCCGTCTGCACGCGACGGGACTGGCCGAATACGCACAGCAGGAGTTCGAGCACCTCCTCGACTTCACGCCGACCGTCCACGACGAGCCGTGGCGCCGCCTCAACGGCCTCGGATCCCTCAAGGTGCCCCGTCAGCTCGGCCGTGCCCGTGAGCTGTGGACATCCCGCGAGGCGATCGCCCGTGACGGCGACACGGCCCCCAGCCGCATCCTGCGCGACCGCGAGATCGTCGCACTCTCATCCGCCCGGGTCCGCACCGCCGACGATGTGTTCCGCACACTGGGCACCGGTCGCCTCACACGACGGCACGCACAGCGGTGGGCCGACGCGCTGATGCGGGCGGATTCACTGCCCGAGCAGGATCTCCCCCGCCGGCACAGGGCCACTGCGCCGGGTCGGAGGATGGACCGCGCACTCGTCAAGGAGCGCACGGATGCGCTGAAGACCGGGATGAGGGACCTGTCTGAGACCACGGGCATCCCCCACGACCTGCTGCTGCAGCCGGCGCTCGTGCGCAGCGCCGCAGCACTGCCCGATCCGGGCGACCCGGACGCTCTCGAGGAGTTCCTCGTCGACGCCGGAGCCCGGCAGTGGCAGCGGGAGCTGTCTCTGCCGGTGCTGGTCGACGCGGCTCGCTCTGTGAGGGGCTGAACGGACCCGCCTCACCGGGCCCGGGCCGGCGTCACTGGCACTTCGAACTTCACGTGCCGCGGGCCGGGCTCACTGGCCCCGTGGCAGCCTCGCGAGGATCTGCTCGGTCATCGCGTCGACCGTGAGCCCCGCGTATTCGAGGATCTCGTCGCGCGTGCCCTGGGGAAGGAACCCGTCGGGCACGCCCAGCTCGACGACGCCCACCGTCGAGTCGTCCGCGCGCAGCTCCTGCCGCAGACGCGAGCCGACTCCTCCCGTGCGGATCCCGTCCTCGATGACCGCGGCCAAGCGGTGCGACTGTGCCATGCCCTGCACGGATTCCGGGACGGGCAGCGCCCACCGCGGATCGACGACCGTCGCTCCGATGCCCGCGTCGGCGAGTCGCCGGCGCACGGCCAGCGCACGGTCCGCCAGCGCGCCCACGGACACGATGAGCACGTCCGGGGACAGGCCCTCCGGGACCTCCGCGAGCACATCCGCCCCATCGTCGGTGCGGCGCAGATGCGAGATCTCCGTGCCGACCTTGCCGCGTGAGAAGCGGACCACGGTCGGAGCGTCGTCGACCGCGACCGCCTCTCCGAGCTCCTCGACGAGACGCTCCGCATCACGCGGCGCTGCGAGGCGGAGGCCCGGCACGGCCTGCAGCAGGGCCATGTCCCAGATGCCGTGGTGGCTCGCCCCGTCCGGCCCCGTCACTCCGGCCCGGTCGAGGACGAACGTCACGCCCTGACGATGCAGGGCGACGTCCATGAGGAGCTGGTCGTATGCCCGGTTCATGAACGTCGCGTAGAGGCAGACGACCGGGTGCAGTCCTCCGTAGGACAATCCGGCGGCAGAGGCGACCGCGTGCTGCTCCGCGATGCCCACGTCGAACACGCGCTCGGGGAACTCGTCGCGGAAGCGGGTGAGCCCCACCGGATCGAGCATGGCCGCGGTGATCGCGACGATGTCCTCGCGATCCCTGGCGAGCTCCGTGATCGCGTCGCCGAATGCGCTGGTCCAGGACCGTCCGGTGCTCGGCTGCGACTTCCCGGTGATCGGGTCGATCACGCCCACCGCGTGGAACTGGTCGACCTCGTCCTCGATCGCGGGGCCGTAGCCGTATCCCTTCCGTGTGACGGTGTGCACGACGACCGGACCGCTCTCGAAGTCCTTCGCGAGCTGCAGTGCCCGTTCGACGGCTTCCTGATCGTGGCCGTCGACCGGCCCGATGTACTTGAGCCCCAGCTCGTCGAAGATCCCCGTGTGGTCGTCGGCCGTCATATCGCGCAGTCCGCGCTTCATCCCCCGCATGGCGGTGTACGCCGCTCGGCCGGGGGGCCCGGACTGCTGCAGCCGCTCCTTGCCCCACGAGAGCAGCTTCTCGTAGCTGTTCGACGCGCGCAGCTCATCGAGGTGCGCCGCCATGCCGCCGACGGTGGGCGCGTAGGAGCGTCCGTTGTCGTTGATGACGATGACGAGCTTGCGCGGTGGACGGGAATCATCCGCCGCGATGGTGTTGAGCGCCTCCCACGCGACTCCGCCGGTCAGGGCCCCGTCGCCGATCACGGCGACCACCCAGCGGTCGTCCTCGCCGCGCAGCTGATGCGCCTTGGCGATCCCGTCCGCCCAGGACAGCGAGGTCGAGGCGTGCGAGTTCTCGACGACGTCGTGCTCGCTCTCGTCCCGCGAGGGGTATCCCGACAGCCCGCCGCGCTGGCGCAGCGTCGCGAAGCGATCGCGACGACCCGTCACGTACTTGTGGACGTAGGACTGGTGTCCCACGTCCAGGAGGATCGTGTCCGCCGGGCTCTCGAACACGCGATGAAGTGCGAAGGTGAGCTCGACGACTCCCAGATTGGGGCCCAGGTGGCCGCCGGTGCGCGAGACCGTCGCGACGAGGTCCTCACGGACCTCCTTGGCGTACACCTCGCATTCGGCGAGGGACAGGGCCCGCAGGTCTGCGGGTGAGGAGACGGACTCCAGGAAAGTCATCGGGGGGCGACTCCTAACGGGAGGGCGAACGACGTTCCATCCTAACGCCTGCAGACGATGCGGCCGCCCATCGGGCACGGCGGGTGGCAGGATGGAGTGAGACGCCTGTGCCGTCGCATGGAGCGTGATCGCGGAGCAGAAGGATGAGCATGACGTCAACGGATCGATTCGCACGGACGGTGCGCACTGTCTCGGTGGTGTCCGGAGCATTCATCGTGCTCTGCCTCTTGACCACCATCGCACTGGCAGTGCTCGGTCGCCCGGATGAGCAGATCACCGCCGTTGAGGTCCACGATGATGCCGAGGTCCTGGACACCGTCCTCGTCGAGGAGGAGATCGCGGCGCTGGACACGTACTCCCCTGTCCGTGTGGTCGTCTGGACGCGCGACGGTGCGCAGAGCGACAACGTCAATGCGGAGACGCTCGAGTGGGCCAGGGGCAGGCCCGACGATGGGCTCCTCTCCCCAGACGGCCGGTATTGGGCGGACGGTACGCTCGTCGTCACTCTGTCCGTCGAGGAGACGACCGGAACGGGCAGCGGCGAGGTGGGCACGTACTTCGGCGAGGACATCGCCGTCGAGCCTCCCAGCGCGCAGCAGGAGCTCCAAGCCCATGGTTACGACCATTTCCAAGCGCTCAACTGGGACACGGGCGTCGTCGCGATCGCGGACGCAGCCGCCGGTGAGATGGCGCGTCCCGCATGGACCCGCTTCGGCATCACATTCGGGATCCCCGTCGGCCTTGCGCTGCTGGCCGCAGCGAACATCGTGGGAGTTCGGACGATGAGCCGACGCTTCCTCGCGGCGAACGACCGCTTCTCGGTCACGACACAGGACGTCCACACGACCGTGTCGGAGTCGGAGTACGTGCTCGACCTCGACCACGGATTCGGCAGCCGGATCAAGAGCACCGCAGGATCAGTCCTGCGCCAGTACGACCGCACGCTCGAAGACCGCGATGCGATCGCGGAGGCTTCCGTATGGACGGTCAACGCGGCCAACATCCCCCTCTGGCGGGACATCCGCAGCATCCGCAGCTCCGCAGAGGATATCGAGGACTCGTCGGGACTGCTCCGTCGTGCAACGACCCTCTATATGGGCAGCGGCGAATGGAAGCAGGTCTGGGACGAGGAGATCGAAGAGACCGCCGAGCACCTGCGAACCGCGCGGGACGACGGAGGCCTGCGACGACGGGCCGGAGCCACCGCGGCTGCAGAGCTCCATGATTTCTGCACGACCGCGCTCGTGCGGCTGGAGGACGTCGCCGATCGCGGCGCTGCAGGTGGAGGCGAGAACATCTCAGAATGCCTCGGCGAGATCGCTGAGATCCGAGGCGAGCTCACGCAGCGGATGACGGCGATCGAGAGAGCCGCCGCACCGAAGAACAGTGCGAAGGCCCGGTACGTGGACAGAGCCATCGCGGATGAGAGGTGGAGGCGCAACGACCGGTCGCGATCCATCACAGGATTCTATGACCGCCGCTCGTTCTACTCGCCCCGGTCCTTCATCGTGGGGTTCGCAGTCGGCGCGCGCAGCCACCGCAGAGCTGTGGAGCGCGAGAAGCGTGTTCAGAGTTCGGGAGGTTCACGAACCAGCTACGGGGCCTCGGGCGGCGGATTCCGCGGATCAGGAAGCTCCTCCCGCTTCTGAGATGCGCCGGGCAGCAGCGGCACGACGAAGCCCCCACCGGATCGGTGGGGGCTTCTCCATGATCGGCCGCAGCCGGTGATCACCCGCGGCGATCGCTCATCGCAGCGGGCCTCCGATCACGCGGTCGCGAGCTGACGCAGGACGTACTGGAGGATGCCGCCGTTGCGGTAGTAGTCCGCCTCGCCGGGCGTGTCGATGCGGAGCACCGCGTCGAACTCGACCTTCGTACCGTCCTCCTTCGTCGCCGTCACGTGGAGCGTCGACGGGGTCTTGCCCTCGTTCAGCTCCGTGACACCGGAGATGTCGAACGTCTCCGTGCCGTCGAGGCCCAGGGACTCCGCGTTCTCACCGGCGGGGAACTGCATCGGCAGCACGCCCATGCCGATGAGGTTCGAGCGGTGGATGCGCTCGAAGCTCTCCGAGATGACAGCGGCGACGCCCAGGAGCTTCGTGCCCTTGGCGGCCCAGTCGCGCGACGAACCGGAGCCGTACTCCTTGCCGCCCAGGACCACCAGCGGGATGCCGGCGGCCTGGTAGTTCTGCGACGCATCGTAGATGGTCGTCTGCGGCGCGCCCTCCTGCGTGAAGTCGCGGGTGAAGCCGCCCTGCACGCCGTCCAGGAGCTGGTTCTGGAGACGGATGTTCGCGAACGTGCCGCGGATCATCACTTCGTGGTTGCCGCGGCGCGAGCCGTAGGAGTTGAAGTCCTTGCGCTCGACGCCGTTCTCCACGAGGTACCTGCCGGCGGGGGTGTCCGCCTTGAAGGAGCCCGCCGGGGAGATGTGGTCCGTCGTGACGGAGTCGCCCAGCTTCGCCAGGACACGAGCACCGGTGACGTCCTCGACGGGGGACGTCTCGAGGGTCATGCCGTCGAAGTATGGGGGCTTCCGCACGTAGGTGGAGCTGTCCTCCCACTCGAAGACGTTGCCCGCCGGTGTGTCGAGCGCCTTCCAGCGGTCGTCGCCGTCGAAGATCGTCCCGTACTCGGTCGTGAACATGTCCGTGCTGATCGAGGACTGGATGAGCTCCTCGATCTCCTCCGGTGCGGGCCAGATGTCCTTGAGGTAGACATCATTGCCGTCCGTGTCCTGCCCCAGCGGCTGTCCCTCGAAGTCGAAGTCCATCGTGCCGGCCAGCGCGTAGGCGATGACCAGCGGAGGCGACGCGAGGTAGTTCATCTTCACGTCGGGGCTGATGCGGCCCTCGAAGTTGCGGTTGCCGGACAGCACGGCGGAGACGGAGAGGTCGTTGTCCTGGATGGACTGCGAGATCTCCTCCTCGAGCGGACCCGAGTTGCCGATGCACGTCGTGCAGCCGTAGCCGACGATGTAGAAGTTGAGCGCTTCGAGGTCCGGGATGAGACCGGCCTTCTCGTAGTACTCCGTGACGACCTTGGAGCCCGGAGCGATCGAGGTCTTCACCCACGGCTTCGAGTTGAGGCCCTTCTCACGAGCCTTCCGCGCGAGCAGACCGGCCGCCATCATGACGGACGGGTTCGACGTGTTCGTGCAGGACGTGATCGAGGCGATCGCGACCGCACCGTTCGCGAGCTCGAACTCGCGACCGTCGGCAGTGGCGACGGGAGCGGACTTCTGCTCGTCGCCGGGCTGCGCGTAGTTGTGGATGTCCTTCGCGAACTGCGACTTCGCGTCGGACAGCTCGATGCGGTCCTGCGGACGCTTCGGACCGGAGATCGACGGCACGACCGTCGACAGATCCAGTTCGAGGTACTCGGAGAACTCGATCTCGGCCTCCGGGTCGTGCCAGAGTCCCTGTTCCTTCGCGTACGTCTCGACCAGCGCCATCTGCTCCTCGTCGCGACCGGTGAGACGGAGGTAGTCCATCGTCACCTGGTCGATCGGGAACATCGCGGCGGTGGATCCGAACTCGGGGCTCATGTTGCCGATCGTCGCGCGGTTCGCCAGCGGGACGGCGGAGACGCCCTTGCCGTAGAACTCGACGAACTTTCCGACGACGCCGTGCTGGCGGAGCATGTCCGTGATCGTGAGGACGACGTCCGTCGCGGTGACGCCCGACGGGATCTCACCGGTGAGCTTGAAGCCCACGACCGGCGGGATCAGCATCGACACCGGCTGGCCGAGCATCGCGGCCTCAGCCTCGATGCCGCCCACGCCCCAGCCCAGGACGCCCAGGCCGTTCACCATGGTGGTGTGGGAGTCGGTGCCCACGAGGGTGTCCGGGTATGCGCGCAGCACACCGTCGACCTCGCGGGGCATGATGACGCGAGCCAGGTACTCGATGTTCACCTGGTGGACGATGCCCATGCCCGGGGGGACGACCTTGAAGTCGTCGAATGCCGTCTGGCCCCACCGCAGGAACTGGTAGCGCTCGCCGTTGCGCTGGTACTCGATGTCCATGTTGCGCTCGATGGCGTTCGCGTTGCCGAACGAGTCGATCTGCACAGAGTGGTCGATGACGAGCTCAGCGGGCGCGAGCGGGTTCACCTTGTTCGGATCGCCGCCCAGCTCCTTGACCGCTTCGCGCATCGTGGCGAGGTCGACGATGCACGGCACGCCGGTGAAGTCCTGCATGACCACGCGCGCAGGGGTGAACTGGATCTCGTGGCTGGGAGCGGCCTTCGGATCCCAGGCCGCCAGAGTGCGGATGTGATCGGCGGTGATGTTCGCGCCGTCCTCCGTCCGCAGGAGGTTTTCGAGCAGCACCTTGAGGCTGAACGGAAGCTTCTGAGAGCCCTCCACCGCATCGAGGCGGAAGATCTCGTAGTTCTTGCCGTTGACCTCAAGCATGCTCTTGGACGTGAAACTGTCGACGTTGCTCAACGTGTTTCTCCTCTTCTGCAGCTCTCGACACTCGCGGATGCCCGCGCCTGCCGAATTAGGCAATGCGGATGTTCCGTAAAGTATCTTGATGTCAAGATACATTCTATCGTGTCCGGATGCCCCCGGCCATTCGCCCCTCGGACTTCTCCCGGAATCGCCGAGTCAGCGGTCGAGGACTGCGACGAACTCCAGGTGCCCCGTGACGGGGAAGAGATCGTGCGCGACCACCGATGAGACCCGGAAGCCGCCGGCGACGAGCCTCTTCAGGTCGCGCGCGAGGGTGGCACCGTCGCACGATACGTGGACGATCCGCTGGACGGATGACGCGAGGAGCGCATCCACGACTGCGGGTCCCGCCCCCGTTCGAGGCGGGTCGAGCACGGCTGTGCGCGCAGCGGCGAAGTCCGGTGCCCCTTCGACCCTTCCCACGTCGAATCGCGCATCGAGACCGCGCGCGTTCGCGACCGCGTCGGCCACCGCCTGCGCGGAGCCCTCGATCCCCGCGATGGAATGCCCCTGCTCCGCGAGGCCGATCCCCAGCAGGCCCGCACCACAATAGAGGTCCAGCACGGTCCCGCCGTCGGGGTCGCCCACTGCGGAGCGCACCGACGATACGAGAACGGCGGCCGCATCGCGGTGCACCTGCCAGAACCCATCGCCCCGCACGCGCAGGTCACGATCGACTCCCGGCACTCGTTCGCGCACCCATCCGTCTCCCTGCACGGTGTGGAGGGGGCGGGCGAACCGACCGCCGCGATTGCGCGCGCCTCTGCCGCGTGCGCGGGTCCCCGCTTCCGCGAGGATGCTCCATTCGCCGGGCCAGTCACGGGTCTGGCTGACCACCGCTTCGGCCTGCTCACGGGCACCGCCTCCGCGCAGGACCACCGCACCGGAATCATGTCCGGCTGCCACTTCGACCCGGGTGACCCCGGGAAGGCGGAGGTCAGTGAGACCCAGCGCATTCACCTCGTCGACGGCCAGAGGGATGATCCCCGCGTCATAGGGGATGACCGTGTGGCTGCCGGGGGCCAGCATGCCGAGCCGTCCATCTGCATCGACCGCGCTCTGCACCCGCGTGCGCCATGCCGTCCCGTCCAGGACGCCTTCCCTGTCCGGGGCGCCTTCCGTGTCCGGGGCGCCTTCGCGGCTCGCGGACTCAGCTGCGGCCTCCAGCGGTGCCGGCAGGACGCGGAAGCCCACCTGCGACGCATCGAGACCGCCGATCCGCTCGAGCTGGTCGGCTGCCGCCTGCTCCTTGAGCGCACGGGAGTGCACCAGTGCGACGTGGGCGAACTCGAGGCCGCCCGCACCCGGGACCCCCAGCGCGATGCGGCGGTCGGTGACGCGGTGGGGCGATGCCTCACGCACCTCGACCGTCCTCGCACGGAGCACGCGGCGGGACTCCCCCGTGATCTCCGCGTCGACCGTCTCCCCCGGGATGGCCCCGGCGACGAACACCGTGCGTCCGTCGTGGTGCGCCAGGGATTCGCCGCCCGCGGCGGGGCGGAGGATCTCAAGCGTCACACGGTCCTGTCCGCTCATCTGCGCTCCCTGAGGTGCCCGGGTCAGCGGACTTCCGCGATCTCCGGACCGCGCTCGAACGGGTTCAGGTCATCTGAATCGGCGGGCTCGGCGTCCGTCTGCACACCTGCGGCCTGCTCACCATCAGCCGTCTTTGCCGGAGTGATGTTCGGCGCGGTGAGGGGAATCAGCTCGCGCGGAGGCATCGCGTCGCCGCCCCGATCGACGACGACGCCGCGGAGCAGATCCACGAGCTCCGCGCGCGGCTCCTTCTCCGTGACAGCGGTGCCGGAGAAGACTGCGCGGAGGAACCAGCGCGGGCCGTCGATGCCCGCGAAGCGCGTGACGCGCACACCCGTGCGTCCGTCCTTCGCCCGGACGGGCACCTGGCAGACGAGCTCGTTCCCGAGGTCCGTGTAGAGCTCGTCGGCCTTGCCCCGACGACGTCGCACGCCGTCCGCGATCTCGTCGCGGATCGACTTCCAGAGGCCCTCGCCGCGCGGAGCCGCGAAGACCTGCAGCTGCATCGCGGCCTTGCCGTGCACCATGGTGACGCCGAGCACCCTGTCCGACTTTTCCTCCGTCTCGAGCCTGATCTGCATGCCGTCCAGCACCGGCACTGCGAGCGCGCCCATCTTCAGACGGTGGCGATCGGGCACGGAGTCGTCGACGTCGAAGGGACCCTTCTCCGTACGATCGCGGGGAGCCTCCTTCGGGTCGACGACGAACTCATCGTCCTCGACGGGCGCTTCCGCACTCGGATCGGCGGCGTCCTGCGGAACGTCGACGTCCTCCGCGACGTCCGTCGCGTCGTCAGCGACCACGGACGACGCGTCCGGGCGCTTCTTCTTGAATCGGTCGAAAAGTCCCATGGATCCTTCCTTCGGCAGTGCACTGACGAGTCTAGTGCTGTCGCGACCGACGTCACGGTCGGCTGTGTCGACGTGCGGACGTCGCGGGTCAGTCGGACGCGGAGAAGCCTCCGGTCGAACCGAAGCCGCCGACACCTCGTTCCGTGTCGTCGAGCTGGTCGACGATGGTGAAGCGCGCATGCGCGACCGCCTGGACCACGAGCTGGGCGATGCGGTCGCCCCGCTGAACCGTGTATGTGGTGTCCGGATCGAGGTTGACGAGCGGCACCTTGATCTCACCGCGGTATCCGGCATCGATCGTGCCGGGAGCATTCACGACGGTGACTCCGTGCTTCGAGGAGAGCCCGGAGCGGGGGTGTATGAAGCCTGCATGCCCGGCCGGCAGCGCGATCGCCACCCCGGTCGCGACGACCGCCCGCGCGAAGGGCGCCAGCTCGACGTCCTCATCCGCGTACAGGTCGGCTCCCGCATCGTCGGCATGTGCGTACGCGGGCACGACCGCGTCCTCACTCAGCACCTTCACTCGCACGGCGGGTCGCGCACCCTGAGCGTCTCTCTGATCAGTCACGGCGCCACTCTACACAGCGGGTGAGCGCCAGTGGCCGTATGGGAAGATGAGGCCATGACCACCACCTCCTCGACCGTGTACAGCGAACGCCTCTCCCCCAGCGCCGGATGGTGGATCACGCTGATGCTCCTGTCTGCGATGACGTCCCTCCTGGTGCTTCCGCTCACGCAGGTGGGTGCGGTCGTCCTGCCGCTCCTCGTGGCGGCCGCGGTGATCATCTGGATGCGCTCGCTGTCCGCACGCGTCGTCGTGACCGAGGAGTCGTTCATCGCCGGCCGCGCCCGGATCGACAGGAGCTTCATCAGCGGCGTCACCGGCTTCGATGCGCAGGAGTCCTTCGCTCAGCGCGGCCATCTGCTCGACGTTCGCGCCTTCCTCCTGCTGCGCCCGTGGGTCAAGACCGTCGTGCGCATCGAGATCGCAGACCCGTCCGACCCCACCCCGTACTGGCTGGTCTCCACGCGGAAGCCGCAGTCCCTGGCCGCGCTCCTGTCTCCGTCACCCGCCACCGCCTGAGCTTCCGCCTCGCGCGCCCGCGCACACGGGACCCGTGCTCGCGCCCGCCCGCACGTGAAGAGGGGAGGGACCGCGATCGCGGTCCCTCCCCTCTTCGCACAGCAGTCCCGGGAGTCGCCTCCCCCTGAGAGCACGCCGGATCGATCGCCCGATCCGGTCAGGGCTTCACCCCATGCAGTCGGTGCAGATCATCGCGTCTGCGTCGGCGAGCTGCGAACGGTGCCTGACCAGGAAGCACTCCATGCAGGTGAACTCGTCGTTCTGCTTCGGCAGCACGCGCACGGACAGCTCTTCATTCGAGAGATCCGCGCCCGGCAGCTCGAATCCCTCAGCAACGGCGGCCTCATCCTCGTCGACCTGGCTCGCCATCTGCTGGTTTCGCTGCGCCTTCAGCTCTTCGATCGAGTCGTTGCTGAGTTCCTCGTCCTGCTTCTTCGGCGCATCGTAGTCGGTTGCCATCTGGCGTGATCACTCTCCGGGAAATCGGTGCTGTTCGGAGGTGATTGAAACCTACCTCCGGCTGTGTCCCCTGCATTCTGCACGGACACCCCCGACCGCGCAAGAGGAAAAGCGATGAATCCAGTGTGATTCACGTCCGATTCACGACGTGACGTGCTCACCACCAGGATCCGTCAAGGGTCGGGTGGGAGGATCACGGTGAGAAGCTCCTGCGATTCCCTGTTCGCAGGAGCTGACCGCGCGAGCCCCGGGTCGTGCGGTCGCCGCATGGAAGGAGTAGTCATGAGCAGGTTCCGACGTGGGCTCGACGAACGCATCGCTGAACTGCGGCATCGGCTCGCCGCAGCACGCGAGGACGACGACCAGCATGAGGAGGATGTTCTCCTCGGCGACTTGGAGACCCTGGTCGACATCGCGGGCCGAAGCGATGTGGACACCACCGAACTGGAGGCCGTCCTCGCGGTGGAGACGGGTGCGATCCCGATCATCCCGTCCCCCGACGACAGCACTGCCTGAAGACGACAGCACTGCCTGAGCGAGTCGCCGGAACGACTCAGCAGTGCGCGGCGCGGCGGCCCCTCAGACGGCCCAGGTCGGGTGCGTCGGCCGTTCGACCGCTCCCAGGCAGCAGTCGATCGCGCACGCGCCGCTGCCAGGGACCAGGGGCCCCTCGGCCGTGACGGCAGGTGCGTCCACATCGTCGCCCCGCACCTGTGCGGCCCTCTCTTCCAGGAGATCCACGAGTCCCGCGACGAACTGGGGCCGCACGCCGACGGTGCCCGCGCGGACGAAGTCCATCCCCAGCCTCTGGGCCGTCTCCCGCGCTTCAGTGTCGAGGTCGAACTTGACCTCCATGTGATCGGACACGAAGCCCATGGGCACCAGCACGACACCGGTGACACCCTGCTCCGAGAGCTCCTCCATCCGGTCATTCACATCCGGCTCCGACCACGGGACGTGCGGCGCGCCGGATCGTGAGCAGAAGACGAGCTCCGATTCCAGCACGGCGCGCTCGCCCAGTTCGCCCGTCACCCAGTCGATGAGCTGGCGGTGCTGCGCTTCGTAGCCCGCAGTCCGCTTCTGCGATGCGGTCTCCATGGCTTCGGGGATCGAGTGCGTCACGTAGAGGATCCGCTGGCGCTGCGCATCGAGGCCGCCCGTCAGCTGCTCGAGCTGGTCGAGCCCCTCTCGCACGCAGGCGAGCTCCGCCTGCGCGAAGCCGGGGTGGTTGTAGTACTGCCGGATCTTGTCGAACTCGACGCTCAGACCCTCATCTGCCAGCGCCCTTACGGTCCCGGCGAAGTCCTCGCGATACTGCCGGCAGGACGAGTAGCTCGAGTACGCGGACGTGTCGATCGCGAGCAGGCGTGCACTGCCGCTGTCCTGTGCGAGCGCACGCGCCGCGTCGGTGAGATACGGCTCCCAGTTGCGGTTGCCCCACACGATCGGCGTGCGCAGGCCGCGCTCCGCCATCTCCTGCTCGAGCGCCGCGAGCAGCGCCCGGTTCTGGTCGTTGATCGGCGAGCGTCCGCCGAAGCCGTAGTAGTGCTCGCCGACCTCGACGAGCCGCTCGTCCGGTATGCCGCGGCCCGCCGTGACGTTCTGCAGGAACGGAAGCACGTCCGCGTCCTTCTCCGGTCCGCCGAACGACATGAGGACGACTGCGTCGAATGGTTCAAGGTGTTTGTCAGTCACAGGGAACAGGGTATCCGCTCGCGCCGGGACGACGGGACGGGCCCTGGGCGCAAGAGGTTCGGTCTCACACCGTGGTCCGATCTGCGACTCGCGGACGCAGGTCCGCGTCGTGGGCACGAGTCCGTGACACGATCGGAATCAGCCGTGACGTGCGAGGAGGAACCCACGATGACCCAGTTGACCCTGCGCGGGCTGACGGATGACGAGGATGCACTGGTCCTCGTCGACCCGACGGGCACGGAGCATCGACTGCCCGTGGACGACGCTGTCATCGGCGCCGTCCGGCGCGCTCGCCGCGCCCATGCATCCGAGGCCCCCCGCGGAGACGCCCTGCGCCCCCGCGCGATCCAGGCGATGGTCCGCTCCGGTCTGACGGCGGAGGACATCGCCGCAGAGACAGGCGAGGACGTCGAGCACATCCGACGGTACGAGCGTCCCGTGCTCGATGAGCGCCGCCACATCGCGCAGCAGGCCGGACGCGTGCTCGTCTATCCGGACACGGACACCGGCTCGCCCACGCCCCTCGCAGAGCTCGCCCTCGAACGGCTCGAACTCCGCGAGGTCGACCCCGAGTCGATGGAGTGGGACGCGTGGAAGCGCCAGGACGGCACGTGGTACGTCGAGCTCTCCTTCGTCGCAGGGTCGCGACGACGAGCCGCCGGCTGGACCTATGCGCGCGGCTCCGTCGTCGCCCAGGACGATGAGGCCCGCTGGCTCTCCGACTCCGGCCCCACCGATTCAGGCCCGATCCCCGACTTCGGCTCCGGGTCGGAGAGGCGCTTGAGCGCCGGCGACCCGCTCCCACCGGCCTCACCGCGCAGCGCGCCGACCCGCGACCATCAGACGGAGACGGGTCGGATCCTCGAGAGCCTGCGCCGTCGACGCGGCGTCACCCCGGCCCCGACGGACGAACCGGGCCGCCCCGCCGGCCCTTCAGCCGCCGGACCTGCCGCAGGCGCATCCGCGGACGATGCCGCCCCGCCTGCGCCGCCCGTCGGATCGGACGCTCCGTCGGCGGCCCCCAGCGGTCTCCGCCTGGTCGGCGACGCGGACGACCGGACCATCGACGGAGCGCACAGCGCGCCCAGCAGCCCGGACGAGGCACAGGACGCGAGCGTCGTCGCGCTGCCGTCCACCGATGGCGACGGTGCGGGATCGTCGCACGACCAGCACCCGGACCAGCACACCGAGCCTATCGGCACGCCTCGATTCGATTCTCCCGCGCCGGATGCCCCGCAGGCTCCCAGCGGATCGGACGGCGCTGCGCACTCCGGACCGTCGGCCGCCGAGGCCGCCCCCCAGGAGCCCGCCGGCGGGCCGGGCGCGGACCATCCCTCCCTGCTCGACGATCCGGCCCTGTCCGGATGGGACAGCACGGCGGGAACCGCGGTTGAGGAGTCTCCCTCCGCCTCCGCGAAGGTCTTCCCCGGAACCGTTCCGAGCACGGGGGACTCCGCGGAGACCTCGGCAGAGGACACCGCCGCGCAGGACTCCGCGCCGCCGGACGCCGCCAAGCGTCGTCGCGGACGCTCGTCCGTCCCCAGCTGGGACGAGATCATGTTCGGCGGTCGCGGGAAGGACTGACCAGGCGTATCCGCGTGCCCCGATCTCCCACGGCGGACTCGTCGTGGGAGACGAGGATCATCCCCACGTCGGCGAGCACCTCATCGAGGTCCGTCAGCAGAGCCTGCGCCGTCGGCGGATCCAGGTGCGCAGTGGGTTCGTCGAGCACCACGACGTCGGCACCCACCAGCAGCGTCCGTGCGACGGCCAGCCGCTGACGCTGTCCACCTGACAGGCGCGATCCGCCGGCACCGACCCGCGCATCCAGCCCCCGCTCCGACAGCAGAGTGCCCAGCCCGGCCCGGGTGAGGGCATCGGCGAGCTCGTCGTCATCGGGGGCCTCGTCCCGCGGCCGGGCGATGAGCAGGTTCCCCCGCAGGGTCGAGTCGAACACGTGCGCCTCCTGCGGACACCATGCGATGAGACCCGCCACGTCCGCGGGCCCCAGCCCCTCTGCGCTCACCCCGTTCACCAGCACGCGGCCTGCCGTGGGTTCGAGGAACCGCAGCAGGGCACTCACGAGGGTCGTCTTCCCTGAACCGGATGGTCCCGTCACGACCGTGGCACCCGGGATCGGGAAATCGGCGCTGAGTCCGCTGATGACCGGTTCGTCCGTGTCCGGCCACTGCAGAGCGAGGTCCTCGACCGCGAGCGTGCTGACCGTCTCCGGTGCACCCGCCGAGGCAGCACTGTCGGCACCCTCCGGACGAGGAGGGTCATCGAGGTCGTCGATCCCCGACAGCACGGTCCGCAGCGCGGGCCACTGCTGGATCGCTGCGAGCGAGTCGAGGAGAGCATCGGTGAGACCGAGAGGCAGCAGCACGGCCACCGCGAGCATCTCCGCGCTGAGTGCTCCGCCGGCCACCGCGGGACCCAGCAGCATGAGGATGGCCACGGCTGCGGATGTGCAGGCGGCGACGACGACCGCCTCACCCGCCCCTGTCGCACGCAGCGCCCGTTGCTCGCTCGCGGCCGCCCGCTCGTCCTGCTCCTCGAAGGCCGCGGTGGGAGCGCGCCACGCGCCGTCGGGAATGAGGTCGGCGCGCGCAGAGAGCAGCCCCACGACGCCGGACAGCACCGCTGCTCGAGCATCCACGCGCACCGCGCTGGCACGCCGATCGGCTGCGAGTGCGGCCCATGCGGCCGGGCCCAGGGCGATGCCCAGGCTGACCAGCCCGACAACTCCCGCCACGGAGTCGATGGCGAAGAGCACACAGGTCGCCGCGGCGCTGACCAGCACTGCGACGAGGGGCGGCAGCACGACGCGCGGGACCAGGTCGCGGATGTCATCGACGTCGGCGATGAGCGTGCGCAGCGCACCTCCCCCGCGCGCGATCCGCCGGTCCGCCGTGCCCCGGTGCGCGAAGCGGTCCCACAGTCGCACGCGCAGCCGCGTGAGCGAGTCGAGGACCGCGTCGTGGAGCCACAGCCTCTGCGCGTAGGCGAAGACCGCGCGGGACAGTCCGAAGAAGCGCACCCCCACGATCGCGACGAGCAGGTACATGATGGGCGGCTGCGCCGACGCACGCACGATGAGCCATGCGGACACACCGGTCAGCGCGGCACCCGCCGCGGTGGACAGGACACCGAAGAGGACGGCGAGCAGGAACTTGCCGCTGAACGGATTCACCGCACGCACCAGGCGGGTGAGCAGTCGACGCGTCGAGGGGCGCGGTACGGCGGCCGGTGCGGTGAGGGGCGCGTGCTCATGCGCCTGAGGACCGGCATCAGCGGGCTGGAGCGCGATGCGCTCGGCGGTACGGGGTGCGCTGGACTGCGCATCGGTCACATCGCTCTGGTCGAGGGTGACATCGCACTGGTCGAGGTCGATCCGTCCCGCCTCGACGCGCGCCCGACGATCAGCGAGACCGGCGAGAGCCTCGTCATGGGTGGCCGCGATGACCGGCACCGTGTCGGCGAGGTCCGCGATCTGTGCACGGATGCGCGCCGCGATCGCCTCGTCGAGGTGCGCTGTCGGCTCGTCGAGCACGACCAGACCCGCGCCTGCCATGACTGATGCCCGGGCACGGGCGAGCGACAGCCTCCGCTGCTGGCCGGGACTCAGCGCCTCGCACGGCATGTCCGGATCCACCGGCAGGCACGCGAACCGCAGGCATGCGGCCAGGGCCGCTCTGCGTGCCGCGGAGTCGGCCGCCGCCGTCCGCAGATCATCGGGGAGTCGCAGCGCGATCTCCTCCCCCACCGTCCGGGCGACGACGGTGGGACGCTGAGCCGCGTACGCCACGCGGTCGGGGACGCGGATCGTGCCGGAGACCTCCGCCCCAGCCTCATCGCGCAGCAGTCCTGCGAGGACCGACAGCATCGTCGACTTGCCCGCTCCCGAGGTCCCGGTGAGGACCGTGAGGCCCCGCGTTCCGAGGTCCGCACTCACCCGGTCGAGGACGGGGACCGCCTGCCCCTCGTACCGGACGGTGAGGCCGGTGACCGCGATCCTGTCCGATGCCGTCGTGAGAGAGGGAGCGACGGGCCGATCGATGATGTCCCGCATGCGGTCGTATGCCGCCAGGCCGTTCTCCGTCGAGTGGAAGGCGGCGCCCAGCCGGCGCAGCGGCAGATAGCATTCCGGCGCGAGGACCAGCGCGAGCAGTCCCTCCTCCAGCCCCATGTGCCCGTACACCAGCCGGATGCCCACGAACACCGCGACGACGGCGACGGACAGCGTCGCGATGAGCTCGAGCGCCAGAGCGGAGAGGAACGCCACACGCAGGGTCGTCATGGTCGTGTCGCGGTAGGAAGAGGACACATCGCGCAGTGCGGCGGTCTGGGCGGGCAGTCGCCCCAGCCCCACGAGGACGGGGACGCCGCGCGCCAGTTCCACGAGGTGTCCCGACAGCCGGTCGAGTGACCGGGTCGCCTCATGGACGCGTTCCGCCGTGTACTGGCCGATGAGGATCATGAACAGCGGGACGAGCGGCAGGGTGAGGACCACGATGAGTGCGCTGACCCAGTCGGCCCACAGGATGCGCGCGCCCACGACCAGGGGCACGACCGCACTGGCGGTGAGCGCGGGCACCACCGCGGTGAAGTAGTCGTCGACCTCATCGAGCGACCGGGTCGCCAGCAGCGCGAGCGCCCCGTCCGTTCCCTGCAGGTCGCGTCCGGTGCCGCGGAAGACCCGCGCGATGAACCTCCGGCGCAGGCCTGTCTTCGCCCCGGCCGAACTCATGCCTCCGACCGCCTTCCCCGCCCAGGCGGCGACCGCCTGGCACAGGATGCCCACGATGCCGATCACGAGCGGTTCCCTGAGTGCACCGCCCTCCATCGCGCGCACGATGCCCCGCGCGATCGCATCCGCGACGAGGACCAGTCCTGCCGCCTGGAGCGCCGCGACGGCACTCGAGGCCCACAGGCCGAACCGGCCCGACGGCGAGTCGAGCGCGAGCCGCAGCGGGGACCGGCGACCGGTGGGGGCCTCGGCAGCGGTGGCCGCATTCGATGCGTGTGCGGACTCCGAGGAGCCGGCGGTGACTGTCATGGCGGCAGGGCTCTTCCGTCAGGGCGTCAGCGACGCGTGACCGCGGATCGCGACGGGCACGGTGTGAGCCGGTGGGATGTGATCGACCGTGAGGCGCTTCGCGAACACGGAGTAGCTCCAGGCCTGGTAGGCGAGCACGGCCGGGACGCCCACAGCCGCGACCGCGACCATGACCCCCAGGGTGTAGTCAGAGGACGAGGCGGTGTGGATCGTGAGGTCGAACGCGGGATCCAACGTCGACGGCAGCACGACGGGGAACGCCGTGGTGAAGATCCCGCCGATGCTCGCAGCGAGGAATGCGGACTGCCCCAGGAAGGCCGACTTCTCCCCGCCCGCGCGCAGGCGCATCCACGCGTACGCCGCAGCGACGACGGCGAGGCCGGTGAGCGACCAGCCGATGACTCCCCCGTCGGACTGCACCTGCACGAGCACCGCCCAGCCCAACAGCGGCAGGACGAGGACGGGGGCCCAGCGGGTCGCGAGTGCGTGCGCACGACGACGCACGGACCCGTCGGTCTTGAGTGTGAGGAAGAGGAGGCCGTGGAGCACGGAGAAGCACACGGTCCCGACGCCGCCGATCAGTGCCGGCGGCGTGAGCCAGGCGAAGGCTCCGCCGGTGTTGTCGCCGTTCGCGTCGAGCGGCAGTCCCGTCGTCGTGAGCGCGAGCATCGCCCCCACGCAGAACGCCGCGACGAGCGAGCCTCCGGACAGGCACCATGTCCACCCGTCGACCCAGCGCTGCGAGTACCCGCGCTTGCCGCGGTACTCGATCGAGACGGCGCGGAGGATCAGCGCCAGGAGGGTGAACGTGAGCGGCAGGTAGAGAGCCGAGAACAGGCTCGCGTACCAGAGCGGGAACGCGGCGAACATCGCTCCGGCCGCCGTCACGAGCCAGACCTCGTTCCCGTCCCACACCGGACCGATGGTGTTGAGGAGCAGCCTCCGCTCCCTCTCGTCACGGGCGAAGGTCTTCATGAGGATGCCGATGCCCAGGTCGAACCCCTCGAGGAAGAGGAAGCCCAGCCACAGCACGGCGATGAGCACGAACCAGATCACGGGCAGCAGGTCAGCCATGTCGTCTCCTTGGTCTCCGGATCCGGGGTCTCAGTATGCGAACGACAGGACATCGTCCTCGTCGCCGTCGACGCTCGCGCGGGTGGGCTTCGCCGGGTCGTCGGCCAGTTCGGGCATCGCGGAGACGACGCCTCCGCGGGCGTACTGCATGATGAGCTTCAGCTCCACGACCATGAGCACTCCGTAGACCAGGGTCAGGAGGATGACCGATGTGAGCAGCTCCGCCGCACTCACGGACGGAGAGACCGCCGCGGCCGTGTAGAGGAACACGCCGTCGATGCCGCTGGGATCGGGGTTGGGGGCCACGACGAAGGGCTGCCTGCCCATCTCCGTGAAGATCCAGCCGGCCGAGTTCGCGATGAAGGGTGCGGCGATCCCCCACAGTGCCAGTCGGGAGAGGAACTTCGACCGCGGAACCGTGCCCTTGCGGGTGACGAGGAGTGCGAAGGCCGCGGCCGCAGCCGCGAGCGCGCCGAAGCCGATCATGAGTCGGAAGCCCCAGTAGGTGATGAACATCGAGGGCTGGTAGTCGATCTCCTCCCCGGAGTGCTCGCCGTACATCTCGCCCTCCGGCATGTGCGTGCCGTAGGCCTCCTCGTATTCGGGGATGAGGGTCTTCACCCCGGGCACATCCGTGTCGAAGTCGCCCTTCGCGAGGAACGACAGCACACCGGGGATCTCGATGATCGGCGTGACGTCCTCGCAGCTGTTCGACTCCAGGTCGCCGATCGTCAGCACTGAGAACGCGGTCCCGTCGTGGCACGCCGCTTCAGCGGAGGCCATCTTCATGGGCTGCTGCTCGTACATGAGCTTCGCCTGGATGTCTCCGGTGAGCGCGACTGCCGCGAAGGAGAACACCGCGACCCATCCGCCGATCCGCAGGGACCTCCACCACACGGCGTAGTCCTTCTCGTCCCGTCCGGGGACGTCCGGAGCGGAGCCGACCACCACCCGACCCGACTCGTCGACGGTGTCGATGCCGTCGACTCTGCGGCGCCACAGATGGTGCCAGGAGATGCCCAGCAGGAGCGCCGCGCCGACGGACAGCGCGCCCGCGAGCGCATGGCTCGTCGCGGCCAGTGCGGTGTTGTTGGTGAGCACTGCGACGACGTCGGTCATGACGGGGCGGCCGTCGATGAGCTCCACGCCGACCGGGTGCTGCATCCACGAGTTCGCCACGATGATGAAGTAGGCGGACAGCCACGATCCGATCACCGCGCACCAGAGGACCGTGAGGTGGGCGCGTCTGCTGATGCGCCCCCAGCCGAAGATCCAGACACCGATGAAGATCGATTCGAGGAAGAACGCGAGCAGCGCCTCCATCGCCAGCGGAGCACCGAACACGTCGCCCACGAAGCGGGAGTACTCGCTCCAGGCCATGCCGAACTGGAACTCCTGGACGAGGCCGGTGGCCACGCCCATGATGAAGTTGATGAGATAGAGCTTGCCCCAGAACTTCGTGGCCCGCAGCCACACGTCGTTCCCCGTGCGGTGCCACATCGTCTGCAGCACGGCGACCAGGACGCCCAGCCCCAGGGTGAGCGGGACCATCCAGAAGTGGTACACGGTCGTGATGCCGAACTGCCAGCGCGCGATGAGCACGGGATCGAGTTCCACGGAGCCTCCTGAGAGCGGCCGCGGCCCCGCTGACCGGACACCGCGTCTTCTACAGCTCGTAGAATACGGCAGCTCGCCCGCTGCGCACGAACCCATTCACCCCGCGCACAGATTCGTCTCACAGAACGGACGCTTCATGAGAACGTCTGTCAGGTATCCTCCAGGCTCCGCGTGGTAGATTCATGGCTACGCGTGCGCGCGCCCGGCGGGTGCACGATCAGCATCACAGTGCAGCAGCGAACGGAGAATCGGTGGAGAACCTCGGAGAACTCGAGCGCGGCGTGATGGACGCCCTGTGGTCACAGCGCGAAGGTCTCTCCGCCGCCGCACTGCGAGACGCCCTGGCGGATCGCGGTCTCGCACTCACGACGGTCCACACGGTCCTCACGCGACTCGAGAAGAAGGGGTACGTGGTCCGCGACCGCAGCACCCGCCCTCATCTCTACAGCGCCTCGTCGAGCCGGGAGGAGCACGTCTCCGACCTCCTCTCCGAAGTCCTCGACCAGGCGGGCGATCGCCGCGCGGTCCTCGCGCGCTTCCTCGGTACGGTGTCGCTGTCCGACTCCGCCTTCCTCCGCGGCATCCTGGACAGCCGCCTGCGCCACACGGACCCTCCGCGCCACTCCGAGGTCGGCTGACGGCCCGTGCGAATCGCCCCTCGGGCTGACGCACACACCTTCGACACGACCGGACCCGCTGCGGTCCGGCGCGATCCATGACCGCCATCGGCTTCGCACTCGTCATCCTGGCCGTCGTCCTCGCGTGGCCCATCCCGGAAGCGGTCGCCGCAGCGCAGAACCGCTCGCGGCGCACGGCGGACCCGGTCGCGGCGGTGATCATCTGGCAGGCGATCGGTGTGGCGGGCGGCTTCTCGCTGATCTCCGCGTGCATCGCCTTCGCCCTCGCACCCCTGGTCCACGTGCCCGGCGTGCGACTGGACGATGCACTCGATTGGTGGCGGTGGCCCCTGCTCATCGCAGGCGTCGGGCTGCTCGTGCTGCTCCTGGGCTCCCTCCTCTGGGAGGCCAGGTCCGCACGACTGCATCGCGCACGGCACCGCGAGGTCCTCTCCCTCGTCTCCGAACCGCGAGGAGGAGCGCCGGAGACGCGGGTGATCGACACGGATCATGCCCTCGCCTATTCGGTCGCGGGAGGTTCCGGGACCACAGTCGTGTCGACCGGACTGCTGGCGCTCCTCGACGACGATGAGCGGGACGCCGTGCTGGCGCATGAGCGCGAGCATCTGCGGCTCAGACACGACCTGCTGACGCTCGCATTCGCGTCCTGGCATCGGATGCTGCCGTTCCTGCCCGCGACGCGGACCGCGCTCCAGGCCGTGAGCGCGGCGATCGAGGTCATGGCTGACGACGCCGCGCGCCGTTCCGTGTCCGACAGTGCGTTCATCCGTGCGCTCACGAAGGTGTCCGCCAAGCAGGCCGACGGCTCGAAGGACTACGACCCGGACCTCACGGACGTGCGCATCGCCAGGCTGTCCGCCCCGGTCGTCGCCGACACGGTGAGGCCGAGGATCCGCGCGGTCATCTACGCCGTGTGCCTCGTGGCAGTGCCCCCGCTCATCCTCATCGGGACGATCGTGTACAGCTGAGCGGCCCTCACGCGTCGATGCGCTCCGCGTCGAGCGCCGCGGCGCCTGCGACGATGAACTCCTTGCGCGGCGCGACCTCGGAGCCCATGAGGAGTGCGAACGTGTGCTCCGCCGCCTCCGCGTCCGCCATCGTCACGCGCCTGAGGCTGCGCAGTGCCGGATCCATCGTGGTCTCCGCCAGCTGGTCCGCGTCCATCTCCCCCAGTCCCTTGTAGCGCTGGATCGGCTCCTTGTACGTCTTCTTCTGCTTCACGAGCTTCGCGAGCAGCGCGTTGAGCTCTGCCTCCGAGTACGTGTAGATGACCTCGTTCGGCTTCCCCCGTCCCGTCACCACTTCGACGCGGTGCAGCGGAGGGACAGCGGCGAAGACGCGCCCTGCTTCGACCAGCGGACGCATGTAGCGGAAGAAGAGTGTGAGCAGGAGCGTCCGGATGTGCGCACCGTCGACGTCCGCATCCGTCATGATGATGACCTTGCCGTAGCGGGCCTGGTCGACGGCGAAGCTGCGGCCCGCTCCGGCCCCCACCACCTGGATGAGCGCGGAGCACTCCGTGTTCGCGAGCATGTCCGCCACGGATGCCTTCTGCACGTTCAGGATCTTGCCGCGGATCGGGAAGAGCGCCTGGTGCTCGGAATCCCGGGCCGCCTTCGCCGTCCCCATCGCGGAATCGCCCTCGACGATGAACAGCTCCGTGTCCTCGTGGTCGCTCACGCGGCAGTCGTAGAGCTTGGCCGGCAGCGACGACGACTCCAGCGCCGTCTTCCGGCGCTGGTTCTCACGATGCGTCCGTGCGGAGATCCGCGCCTTCATCTCCGAGACGACCTTCTCCAGCAGACGGCCGGCCTGGGCCTTCGTCTGCCGGTGCGACGAATCGAGCTGCGCGGACAGCTGCTTCTCCACGGTCTGCGCCACGATCCGCTTGACGGCGGCGGTCCCGAGCACCTCCTTCGTCTGGCCCTCGAACTGCGGCTCGGCCAGACGGACCGTCACGACGGCGGTGAGGCCCGCGAGCACATCGTCCTTCTCCAGCTTGTCCTTGCCGACCTTGAGCTTCCGGGCGTTCGCGTCGACCGCCTTGCGCACCGTCTTGAGGAGGGACTGCTCGAAGCCGGCCACGTGGGTCCCGCCCTTGGGGGTCGCGATGATGTTGACGAAGCTCTTCAGCTTCGTCTCGAAGCCCGTGCCCCACCGCAGTGCGATGTCGACGGCCACGTCGCGCGTGACGTCCTGGGACACCATGCGGCCGTCCTCGCCGAGCACCGGGACCGTCTCCGTGAACGTCCCCTCCCCGTCGAGCCTCCAGACATCGGTGATGATCGGATCCGCCGCGAGGTGATCGACGAACTCGGAGATGCCGCCCTCGTAGCGGAACTCCTCTGTCCGGGTCTGCACGATCTCGCCGTTCTCATCGCGCACGACACCGCGCTCGTCCGTCACCCTGATGCCCAGACCGGGGATCAGGAACGCGGTCTGCCGAGCACGGTCCGCGAGTTCGCTGTACTGGAACTCCGCATCGGGCAGGAAGATCTGGGGATCGGCCCAGTAGCGCACCTTCGTGCCGGTGGCGCCGCGCTTCGCCTTCCCCACGACGTCGAGCGGTGTGGGCTCTGTGAAGGGCGTGAAGGGGTTGTCGGCCGACAGCTGTCCCGAGGAGTCGTCGAACCGTCCTGGCTCGCCGCGGCGGAACGACATCCGGTGCACCTTCGATCCGCGCGTGACCTCGACATCGAGGCGCGCGGAGAGAGCGTTGACGACGGAGGCGCCCACGCCGTGGAGGCCGCCGGCCGCCGCATAGGATCCGCCGCCGAACTTGCCGCCCGCATGCAGCTTTGTCATGACGACCTCGACGCCGCTGAGGCCGGTGCGCGGTTCGATGTCCACGGGGATCCCGCGCCCCTCGTCCGCGACGGTCACGGAGCCATCGGCGTAGAGCGTGATGTCGATCGTCGAGCCGTAGCCGCCCAGCGCCTCATCGACGGAGTTGTCGATGACCTCCCACAGGCAGTGCATGAGGCCGCGGGTATCGGTGGTGCCGATGTACATTCCGGGCCGCTTGCGGACCGCTTCGAGCCCGGACAGCACGGACAGGTGCCGAGCATCGTAGCTCTCGTCCTCATTCTTCTTCGCGCTGCGCGCCACCGAGGCTCCCTTCGCTTACGGATCCGACGCTCCATTCTAGAGCGCCGGGCGTCCGGATGACGGGAACGGGCCCCTCAGGCGCGCCGCCGTCGGCCCGTGTGCGACATACTCGATGGCATGTCCAACATCGCACACTTCACGTTTGCCGTGGGCGTCCTCGCCGTCGCCGCCGTGCTGTCCGGCTGCGGCGCGGACACCGGGTCCCCGTCGCATTCCGCCGCACCGCACACGGTGACCGCGGAGCCGGCGTCCGAATCCGCCCGGGCGACCGGACCAGCGCCGGCGCCCGGGGCCTCGGGCACGGAGGATGCCGCAGCCGAGGCCCCCGCGGCTCCGCTGTCCGGACTCACCATCGCGGTCGATCCCGGCCACAACGGCGGCAACGGTGCGAATCCGGGCACGATCGGCCAGAGCGTTCCGGACGGCCGGGGCGGGACCAAGGACTGCAACACCGTCGGCACGGAATCAGCAGACGGATACCCGGAGCACCGGTTCGCATGGGAGACGGCAGAGGCGCTGGAGGATGCTCTGACGGATGCCGGGGCTGACGTGGTCCTCAGCCGGACCGACGACGACGGGGTGGGGCCCTGCGTCGATGAGCGCGGGACGTTCGCCGACGATGCGGACGCCCTGGTGAGTCTGCATGCGAATGGCACGGAGGACGATTCCGCCAGCGGCTTCCACGTCATCGCCGCTCCCGCGGGAGGTCGTGCCGACGACGGGGTCGCAGACTCATCCGAGCTCCTCGGCACGGCCCTCGCATCCGAGCTGGAGGAGGCGGGGCTCAGCCGCAATCCCGCATACGACGAGCTGGTCGTGCGGGACGACCTCGCGACGCTCAACAATGCTGCGGTCCCGGCGGTCATGCTCGAGGCCGGCGAGATGCGCAATGCGGGCGACGCCCGGATGCTCGAGTCCGACGAGGGGCAGCAGCGGATCAGCCGGTCCATCGTCGATGCGCTCACCGTCGCGCTCGTGGACTGACCGCCCGTGCACCGCGCGCACCGGTCGGCAGGTATCGGTTCGGCACAGGACCTAGACTGTCGGGGCGCGGCCCGGAGCCGCGGCACATCTCCCCCGACGCCAGGAGCCGTGATGGCACCCCTTCCGTACGACCCGCCCTTCGGCGCACCCTGCTGGTTCGAGCTCAGCTCGCCGGACCCCGATGCCGCTGAGGGCTTCTACTCCGAGCTCCTCGGATGGCGGTTCGAGGGCGCAGGGCCCCTGGGACTCGGCAGCGCCGCGCACGCGGACGGCCGGCGCGTCGCCGGAGTGAGCGCGCAGCCGCCCGGCCAGCAGGGTCCTGCCTTCTGGTCGGTCTACTTCCGGGTCGAGGAGCTGTCCGCGTACCTCGCGCAGGTGGATGAGGCCGGCGGGCAGGCGCTCATGGCGATCCCGGACTTCGACGGCTCCGCTGGAGTCGCGCTGACGTCCGATCCCGCAGGGACGGCGTTCGGCGTGCTCGCCTACGACGACGACCGCGCGATGCAGTCCTTCGGCACGGCAGGGGCGGTCCACTGGACGGAGCTCTTCACGGCAGACCCGACGGTCCGTGACTTCTACGCATCGGCGTTCGGGTGGGGCTTCACCTCCCTCACGGGTGCGGACGTCGCATCGGGCGATCCGGACGCGGGCGCCGCTCAGCAGGGGTACTGGGCCATCGAGCAGGCGGGGAACAGGATCGGCGGAGTCTTCGACGCCTCGGCCGTGTCCATCCCCGCGCACTGGGAGGCGCACATCCACGTGCCGGACGTCGACGCACTGGAGGACCGCGTCCGCGAGCTGGGCGGGGATGTGCTCGCCGCCCCCCATGATTCGCACCACGGTCGGGTCGGGCGCTTCATCGATGCGCAGAACGCTGCCTTCACACTGGTGACCCCCGCCTGATCGGTCCTTCTAGGAGAGGGTGGCCACTCGTTCAGGAGGGACGGGCCACCTGGTTCAAGAGGGGCGGGCCACTCGTACAGGAGGGGCCGGCTGCTCCCCAGGATCGGCTGAGCACTCCGTGCGAAGGACCCTGTGCGAAGGACCCCGCGCACAGCTCAGCCCCGTCTGCGAGCAGACGGGGCTGAGCTGTCATCCGGACCTCTGTCGGTCCTCGTGCCGTGCCGGTGCTCGAACACATCCGGCTCGCGAGGAGCACGACCGGGGTCGGCAGGGCTCCGGAGTCAGTCGAGGTAGTCGCGCAGGACCTGGGAGCGCGAGGGATGACGCAGCTTCGCCATGGTCTTCGACTCGATCTGCCGGATCCGCTCACGGGTCACGCCGTAGACCTTGCCGATCTCATCGAGCGTCTTCGGCTGTCCGTCGTTGAGGCCGAAGCGCATGGACACGACTCCGGCTTCACGCTCGGAGAGCGTGTCGAGGACCGAGTGCAGCTGCTCCTGGAGGAGCGTGAAGCTCACCGAGTCCGCGGGGACGACGGCTTCGGAGTCCTCGATGAGGTCGCCGAACTCCGAGTCGCCGTCCTCACCCAGCGGGGTGTGCAGCGAGATCGGCTCCCGACCGTACTTCTGCACCTCGACGACGCGCTCCGGCGTCATGTCGAGTTCCTTCGCGAGCTCTTCCGGAGCGGGCTCGCGGCCCAGGTCCTGAAGCATCTGGCGCTGCACGCGGGCGAGCTTGTTGATCACCTCGACCATGTGCACGGGGATGCGGATGGTGCGGGCCTGGTCGGCCATCGCGCGGGTGATCGCCTGCCGGATCCACCACGTCGCGTAGGTCGAGAACTTGAAGCCCTTGGTGTAGTCGAACTTCTCCACCGCGCGGATGAGGCCCAGGTTCCCCTCCTGGATCAGGTCCAGGAAGAGCATTCCCCGGCCGGTGTAGCGCTTCGCGAGCGACACCACGAGGCGGAGGTTGGCTTCGAGGAGGTGGTTCTTCGCGATCCGGCCGTCGTGGATGATCCACTGGTACTCGCGCACCACCTTGGGGTCGGTCACGTCGCCCTGCTTCACGAGGTGATCGGCATACATCCCCGCCTCGATGCGCTTCGCGAGGTCGACTTCCTCTGCGGCGTTGAGCAGCGCGACCTTGCCGATCTGCTTGAGGTAGTCCTTGACGGGGTCCGCAGTCGCACCGGCGGACACGACCTGCTGCGCCGGCTGATCTTCGTCGTCCGCGTCGGAGACGACGAAGCCGCCGGCCTCCTTGACCTCTTCGTCCTTCTCCTCCTCGACCGAGTTCTTGGTCTCCGTGGTCTCGTTCGGATCCGTGTCCTCGACGCCGGCCTCTTCGAGCGTCGTCGACTCTGCGTTCTCGATGCCCTCGTCGCCCTTGGCCGCGGTGGCCTTCTTCGCTGCGGGCTTCTTCGCCGCAGTGGTCTTCGCGGCAGCGGTCTTGGCCGCCGTCGTCTTGGCTGCAGTGGTCTTCGCGGCGGTGGTCTTCGCGGCGGGAGCCTTGGCCGCTGTGGACTTGGTCGCCGTGGTCTTCGCTGCTGTCGTCTTCGCGGCGGTCGTCTTCGTCGTGGTGCTCTTCGTCGCCGTGGTCTTGGCCGCGGTGGTCTTCGTCGCTGTCGACTTCGCTGCCGTGGCCTTCGCTGACGCCGGCTTCTTGGCTGCGGTCGTCTTGGCTGCGGTCTTCGCCGTCGAGGACGTCGCCTTCTTCGCAGCAGTGGTCTTCGTCGGCGCTGCTGCGGTCGGCTTCTCAGCGCCTTCGCTGCTGGTCTGAGCGCTCGAGCTTCCCGTATCCTTCGTGGGCACGTGCGAACCTTTCGGCAGAGGGCGGAGGCCACCGGGCCCATCCGGGCACCAGTAAGACCCATGTCAAACTGCGCGGAGGCATGGACCTCCGGCATGGCGTTCGACCGGGTCAACACTCCATCATTGCACGGTATTCCCCCCACACCCAAACCGAGGGGCGTCTTCTCCCCCTCTCTCCCCTGCTCTCTCCCACTCTTCCCCCGACGGGGCCGCCCCTCACCTCCGATGCAGCCACCGCGGTGGGATCCCGTTGTCGATCGCCCTCCGCAGCATGGAGGCGAGCCGGTGGTCCGGGTCGACGGAGAGCGCGCACTCGACGTAGTGGTGCGCGAACGACATGCGGCCCCGCGCCCATTCGAACCACGCGATGAGGGCCAGCACATCCGCACGCGCGCCATCGTCCACCAGCGGCAGGCAGCGGCGCAGCCATTCCACCGCTTCCGCGAGCGCGTCGTGCCGCGGCGGGTCGGGCGACAGTCCGACCATGTGCTCCGCCGCTCCTCCTCCGTCGACGCAGCGCCGCGCGTACGGGAGGAACGCTCCCGGCGCACATCCGCGCAGACGCTCGGGGAGGAAGTCGGGGTGGTCACCGGCGAGGAGCATCTGGATGATGTCCCGGTCCGCGACCGTGCGGCAGAGGAGCTCGAGAGCCAGAACCGCGCGCGGGTCGACCACCAGTGGCACATCGGGCACCTCCCCCGCCGCGCGAGCACGTGCCCGCGCATCCAGCAGCAGGGTCTCCGACACGAGCCCGTCGACGAGCTCCGCAGCCGCGAACCTCTCCCTGCGCAGCGCCGCGACCGCAGCCGCCGTCGCGGCGTCCGGCTCTGGGATCCGCACGGAGGCCGCGAAGCTCTCCGCCACCGGCGCGGTCGCCGATCCGCGGCTGGTCATCGATCCCGTCGGCCGCACCGAGTCGAGCGCGGACGACTCCGTCGCACCCACCTCCCCGCAGCCTCCCCTGCCGGACCACAGCGCGGGGAACACGGAGAATCCCATGTCGCGGAGCACGTCTGTCACGAGGTCGAGTCCGGTGAGGAGCACCGTCACTGCGGCGAGTTCGGCATCGGGCATCGGTTCGCGGTCGTCCCAGCCCATGTGGAAGTCCGCGAGGACATCGCTGTAGAGGACGGGGAAGATCGTGTCGGCGTCCGGCACCGCCAGCAGGGGTTCGGTGAAGCGGAGGACGTCCGGGACGTCCAGCACCGCCGCATCCTCGACTGCGAGGTTGACGCGCAGGCTGGGACCGATGTGTCCGATCTTCGGGCCTATCCTCGTCGCCGTCACGAGCACCAGGGAATCCTCCGGCGGATAGCCCAGCAGCTGCGGGACGATGCCGACGAGGTCAGGGCCATGGGTCACTCTCTGCGTATTCATAGCCGCAGTCCACGCTTCCGCCCTCGCCGACGACAGACCCCTGAGCCTCCTGTGGAGCGCACGTCCCCGATCCACCGGGCACTGTGCGCACGGACCGACCGCGGCGGCACTCGCCTGTGACGCACTGCCGGTGCCGGTCCCCGACCGCTGCGCCCGACGACCTCCAGACGGCCTCCAGGCGGCGCAGCGGATACGCTTGTCCGATGTCCGCTCGTCGCGCACGGTCCGGGTCCCGGACCTCGCCCTCCCCTCCGACGGGGCCGGTCCCCGCCGATACGGGAACCGCGTCCTTCGACGCCGTGCCAGGCGACCCGCACGCATACGTGCTCACGCTGAATGGCGTCCCCTCGTCTCCCTACCACGCGCACGACCCCGAGGTCCTGGGGTTCGAGTACCTGCGCTGGATCGCCCACCTCACCGCCGCCGCCCTGCCCGCGGGACGGTCCGTGCGCGCCGTCCACATCGGCGGAGCCGCATGCGCACTCCCCCGCCACCTCGACGCGATCAGGCCCGGGTCGCGCCAGACGGTGGTCGAGATCGATGCGGCCCTCGCGGACTGGGTGCGCACGCACCTCGATCTGCCGCGCTCTCCCGCACTCGCGATCCGCGCGGCCGACGGAGCGGTGGAGATCACGCGCTTCCGTCCCGACAGCATCGACCTCATCGTCCGTGACGCCTTCGCGGGAGACACGACCCCGGCGCCCCTGTCCTCACCCGCGTGGTTCGATGCGGTGCACGCGGCGCTCGGACCCCACGGGGTCTACATCGCGAACGTCGCGGACGCGGCGGATCGGTCGGCCCTCCGGTCCGAGGTCGATGCCCTGCGCACGCGCTTCTCCCACGTGCTCGCCGTCGCCGAACCCACCCAGTTCCGCAGGCGGCGACGGGGCAACGTCGTCGTCGCGGCGACCCACGACCCGATCGACGCCCACGCCGTCGAGGCTGCAGTCCGCGGAGACGGGGCCTCCGTCAGGTCCGGTGCCGGGCTGCTCTCCCACCTGGGGCCGGCGCACTCCCGTCGGTGACGCCGCACCGCGCATGCGGTGAGCCGGACCGTACGCGCACCCCACCGCGAGGTGACGACAGGGCGAACTCCTGACTGCTTCGGACTCCGCTGCACGCTTCGGTACCGCGGATGCGCCATAATGGATTGCCCACATCTCAGAAAGGCGACATGACCGAGCGAAGCGAAATCGCGCACGAGCAGGCGCAGATCGACACCCTGTACGCCCGCCTCGACGAACTGCGCGCGGAGACGCGCGCGTCCCTGTCATCGGTGCGCAGGTCGAAGGTGGGCGGCCACCACCAGAACCGTTCCGAGCGCGATGCCTTCGCGACGATGTACGAAGACGCCCTGATCCGCTATCAGTCGGCGGAGGACGGGCTCTGCTTCGGACGCATCGATGCCTCCGATGGGGAGACGACCTACATCGGACGCATCGGCCTCTCCGCTCAGGACCGCACGCAGCTGCTCATGGATTGGCGTGCGCCCGCGTCCGAGCCCTTCTACCGCGCCACCGCCGCTGAGCCCAGCGGCCTGGTCCGACGGCGTCATATCGCCACGCGCGCACGGACCGTGACAGGTGTCGAGGACGACGTGCTCGACCTCGAGGGGCTCGATGAGGAGGAGCGGTCCCGACTGCAGGGCGAGGGCGCGCTCATGGCATCGCTCGACGCTCGTCGCACGGGCAGGATGGGCGACATCGTCGCCACGATCCAGTCGGAGCAGGATCGGATCATCCGCCGCGACCTGGCCGGCACCCTCGTCGTCCAGGGCGGTCCGGGCACGGGGAAGACGGCCGTCGCCCTCCACCGCGCGGCCTACCTCCTCTATCGGCACCGTCAGCGCATCGCGAAGTCGGGTGTGCTCCTCATCGGCCCGTCGCCGGTCTTCCTGCGGTACATCGAGCGGGTGCTGCCGTCGTTGGGCGAGACCGGAGCCGTACTCCTCACCCCGGGCCAGCTGATGCCCGGCGTGGACACCTCCCGGCGCGATGCGGCCGACACCGCCGCCGTCAAGGGCGACCTCCGGATGGCCGACGTCGTGCGCAAGATGGTGCGCTCCTACCAGCGGGTCCCGACCGAGGAGCAGCGCCTGGGAGTCGGACCGTACGCGGTCACTCTGCGGCCATCGGACGTGCGGACGGCACGCGAGCGCGCACGACGGACCGATGACAGCCACAACGCCGCCCGCACCGTCTTCGTCCAGGTCCTGCTCCGATCACTCGCGGAGGAACTGGCCCGGGCCCAGGGCCTCGACAGCCCCGGAGAGCGCCTTCCCGAGCTCCTGGAGGACCTGCGCGCGTCACGTGATGTGCGGATCGCGGTCAACCTCTGCTGGCTTCCGCTCACCACCACGGGCGTCCTCGACGCGATGCTCTCGAAGCGCCACCGACTCACCGCCGCGTCCCGCGGCATCCTGTCCGCAGCGGAGGTCGACACCCTGCTCCGCCCCAAGGGCGCACCCCTCACCGTCGAGGACGTCCCGCTGCTCGACGAGATCGCCGAACTCATCGGCACGGACGGGACCCCGGCCGACCGGGGGCAGGACCCGGAGGTCGAGTACGCCGAGGCCGTCGTCGACATGACGGACACGGGCACCTGGGTCACTCCGCAGCAGCTCGCCCAGAGGTACAGGGAGACGGCCGCCGCGGGCGAGGTCTCGGACCGTGCGGCGAACGACCGGGAGTGGACCTTCGGCCACCTCGTGGCCGATGAGGCGCAGGAGCTCTCCCCCATGCAGCTCCGCCTCCTCTTCCGCCGTGTGCCCAGCAAGTCCGCGACCCTCGTCGGGGACCTCGCGCAGGCATCGGCGACGGATGCGAGCCGCACGTGGCACTCGGTCCTGAGCCCGCACGTCGGTGACCGGTTCGGGCTCGAGGAGCTCACGGTGTCCTATCGGACTCCGCGCTCGATCATGGGGCCGGCCAATGCACTCCTCGCCGCCCGATTCCCCGCCCTCACGCTGCCTGAAGCAGTGCGCGACGGCGACGAATCGCCCAGGCGGCGACGGTACGACTCCGTGCAGGCGCTCGTCGAAGAGCTGCCCGCGATCATCGGACGGGAAGCAGCGGCAGTGGACGGCGGCCGCGTCGCCGTCATCGTGCCCGAGGCGCTCATGGAGCTGGTCGAGCACGCGATCGCCGCGGAGTCGGCTGAGTCGGCAGAGCAGTCAGGATCGGGAGCGCTCCGATTCGAGGACGTCGGATTCGGACCCACTGCCATCGATCATCGGATCGCCGTGCTCACTCCGTACGACGCGAAGGGCCTCGAGTTCGACTCCGTCATCGTCGCGGAGCCGGCGCTCATCGCCCCGCTGCAGGCGGACCCGGAAGGCGATCGGTCGACCGACGCGGGGATCGGCGCACTGTACGTCGCACTCACACGCTCGACGTCCCGCCTGGCGATCCTCGCCGCCAATCCGTCCATTCTCGACGAGCACTTCACGGAGACGGTGCCCGGTGCAGACGCACCGGGCGGATGAATGAAGACCGCCGGCGGCGTCGGCTTCCCCTCCGATGCCGCCGGCGGCGGGCGCACCGTCGGTGCGCAGTTGTCATCTTACACACATGGCACGCCCACCGCGCAATTCATTCGACCTCCGGCGCACCATGGTCTGCGCACCTCCGCGCGGCACCGCTGCGTGGACGCTGAACTGCAGGGACACCGCCGCCGGGGCAGCAGTCCTCAGGACGCGGGATCTGACCCGGCGGCCTCTGCATCGCGTCGCAGCGACGCGATCGCCGCTTCGAAGTCCTCCAGGGTGTCGAAGCCCTGGTAGACACTGGCGAACCGCAGGTAGGCGATCTGGTCGAGCTCACGCAGCGGCTCCAGAATAGCCAGACCGACCTCGTCCGCATCGATCTCTGCGACGCCCAGGCCGCGGATCTTCTCCTCCACCCGCTGCGCGAGCTTCGCCAGATCATCGTCATTCACGGGTCGTCCCTGACAGGCCTTGCGCACGCCGGTGACGATCTTCTGGCGTGAGAACTCCTCGGAGACGCCCGATCTCTTGATCACCGCGAGGCTGGTGGCCTCCATCGTCGTGAACCGACGGTTGCACTGGGGGCACTGGCGGCGGCGGCGGATCGAGGAGCCGTCCTCCGCGGTGCGGGAGTCCACGACGCGGGAATCCGGGTGGCGGCAGAAGGGACAGTGCACGGCTCAGCCCTCCTGTGACCGGTCGGCGAACCGCACGGAGACCGACTCGCCGTGGGCCGGGAGCCTCTCCGCCGTCGCGAGCGAGCTGATGTGATCGGCGACCTCTGCCAGGGCGTCCCTCGTGTACTCGACCACCTGACTCACGCGCAGGAAGGCATGCACGGAGAGGCAGTCGCCGAACGCCGCCGTGCCCATGGTCGGAAGCACGTGGTTCGACCCCGCGATGTAGTCGCCCAGGGCGACGGGCGTGTGCGGGCCGACGAACACCGCACCGCCGTTGACGATCCGTCCGGCGACATCCCGGGCATCCGCGACGTGGAGTTCGACGTGCTCCCCCGCATACGCGTTGACGACCGCGATCCCCGCGTCCACCGAGTCCACGAGGACGATCCCCGACTGGGGGCCGGCGAGGCTCGTCGCGATGCGCTCCGCGTGCTCGGCCGCAGCGCTCCGGGTCCCCAGGTGTGCGTCGACCGCGTGGGCAAGCGACGGCGAGTCCGTCACGAGCACCGCGGCGGCGAGGGGGTCGTGCTCCGCCTGGCTGATGAGGTCCGCAGCGACGTATTCGGGGTCCGCGGCAGAGTCTGCCAGGACGATGATCTCCGTCGGTCCGGCGACGGCGTCGATTCCGACGTGCTCGCGCACCAGGGCCTTGGCCGTCGCGACGTACGCGTTGCCCGGTCCGGTGATGATGTCGACCGGCTCCATCGACTCCGCAGTGCCGAGCTCGCCGTCCTCGTCTGAGAAGCCGAAGGCGAACGCACCGATCGCCTGCGCCCCGCCGATGGCCCAGACCTCTCCGACGCCCAGGAGGTGCGCCGCGGCGAGCACGGTGGGGTGCGGCAGTCCGGTGTCCCGCTGCGGAGGCGAGGAGATGGCGATCGAGCGGACGCCCGCCTCCTGCGCAGGGACCGCATTCATGACGACCGAGGACGGGTAGACCGCGAGCCCACCGGGGACGTAGAGGCCCACACGGTCAGCGGGCAGATGCCGGGTGGTGATCGACGCGCCGTCGGCGACGGTGGTCGTCCGCGGTGAGGGGACCTCGGCCGCGGACACCGTGCGCACGCGCCGGATGGCCTCCTCCAGCCCGGCACGCACGGCGGGATCGAGGTTCTCCACCGACTCCGCGAGTGCGGTGGCGGGGACGCGGAACGTCCCGGTCGTCACGCCGTCGAAGCGCGCGGTCGCATCCGCGACTGCGGCGCGCCCGCGATCGCGGATGTCGTCCAGCAGCGGTCGGACTGCTTCCAGCGGCGCGTTCTGCTCCGCTGACGCTCGCGGCAGACGGGACCGCAGCGTGCGGCGATCGAGCGCGGTTCCGCGCAGGTCGATGAGGGAGATGTTCTCGAGCGTGTCCACGACGTCCATCCTAGTAGTGCCCGGCGTGCGGCCTCTGCGTCCGCCGCAGCCTCAGCGCAGGCAGTTGGGTCCCAGCAGTGCTTTGAGATCGCCGAACAGGCTGGGGCCCAGGTTCACTCGATAGGTGCGGTCCAGCCGCAGGACGCAGCGCCGGCCGGACTGGACGAGGGTGAGGTGCACGTCCGTCGCTCCGCGGTGGGATTCGAGGACGGTGCCCAGCCTCTCCACCACGGGTGCGGTGCACCGCTCCCACGGCATCGTGATCGTAAGCGGACGGTCCGCCGGATCCGTCACGTCCGGGAGGGTCATCGACTGGGCCATCATGCTCGTCGGCCTGTCGTCGGATGTCCGCACGCGGCCCGTCACGGCGATGACGAGGTCCGTCGTGAGGATGCCGGCCACCGGTTCGTAGGAATCGCCGAAGAACATGACCTCCATCGACGCTTCCAGGTCCTCGACGGTCACGATGCCGTAGGGCCTGCCGCTGTTCTTGGACACCTTCCGCTGCACGCCGGTGATCATCCCGCAGATGGTCACCTGTGAGCCGTCGGACCGACCGCGCTCCGGGTCGATGAGCTCCGCGATGGAGAGCTCGGCCTCCGCGGCGAGGACGCCCTCGAGTCCGTTGAGCGGGTGATCCGAGACGTAGAGCCCGATCATCTCGCGCTCGAACGCGAGCTTCTCCTTCTTGTCCCACTCCGGCCGTTCCGGAACGGGCACGGTGAAGGCCGGCTCCGCGTCATCGTCGCCGCCCAGCCCCGCGAAGAGGTCGAACTGGCCGTGCGCCTCCTGGCGCTTCACACCGATGACCGCGTCCACCGCCTCTTCGTGGACCTCCACGAGTGCCCGCCTGGTGTCGCCCAGTGAGTCGAAGGCGCCGGACTTGATGAGCGATTCGATCGTGCGCTTGTTGCACACGTGCGCGGGGACCTTGTCGAGGAAGTCCCCGAACGTCGTGTAGTCGCCCTTCTCCTCACGGCCGGCCACGATGCCCTCCACCACGTTCTGCCCCACATTGCGCACTGCGCCCATGCCGAACCGGATGTCGTTCCCGACCGGTGTGAAGTTCGCGTGCGATCCGTTGACGTCCGGCGGCAGCACGGTGATCTGCAGCCGGCGGCACTCGTTCAGGTAGATCGCCAGCTTGTCCTTGTTGTCGCCCACGGAGGTCAGGAGCGCTGCCATGTACTCGGCCGGATAGTGGGCCTTGAGGTAGGCGGTCCAATAGGAGACGAGGCCGTAGGCCGCCGAGTGGGCCTTGTTGAAGGCGTAGTCGGAGAACGGGAGCAGGATGTCCCACAGCGCCTGCGCGGCCGCTTCGGAGAACCCGTTGGACTTCATCCCCTCGAAGAAGCCCACCTGCTGCTTGTCGAGCTCGGACTTCTTCTTCTTGCCCATCGCACGACGCAGGATGTCTGCCTGGCCCAGGCTGTAGCCCGCGACCTTCTGCGCGATCGCCATCACCTGCTCCTGGTAGATGATGAGGCCGTAGGTGGTGCTGAGGATCTCCGCGAGCGGTTCCTCGAGCTCCGCGTGGATCGGTGTGATGTCCTGGCGCCCGTTCTTGCGCAGCGCGTAGTTCGTGTGCGAGTCCGCACCCATCGGGCCCGGACGGTACAGCGCCAGGGTCGCGGAGATGTCCTCGAAGTTGTCGGGCTGCATGAGTCGCAGGAGTCCCTGCAGGCCGCCGCCGTCCAGCTGGAAGACGCCCAGCGTGTCGCCGCGCGACAGCAGCTTGTACGAATCGGGGTCGTCGAGGGTCAGCTGCTCGAGATCCAGGTCGATGTCCCGGTTGAGGCGGATGTTCTCGATCGCATCGGAGATGATCGTGAGGTTCCGCAGGCCCAGGAAGTCCATCTTGATGAGGCCCAGGCCCTCAGAGGTGGGGTAGTCGAACTGGGTGATGACCTGGCCGTCCTGGAAGCGGCGCATGATCGGGATGACGTCGATGATCGGCTCCGAGGACATGATGACCCCGGCTGCGTGGACACCCCACTGCCGCTTCAGCCCCTCGAGGCCCTTCGCGGTCTCGAACACCTCGCGGGCCTCCGGGTCCGTCTCGAGCAGGGACCGGAACTCACCCGCCTCGTTGTAGCGGGGGGCCTTCGTGTCCTCGATGTCCGCCAGGGGGATGTCCTTGGCCATCGCCGCTGGCGGCAGCGCCTTCGTGAGGTGCTCACCCATGCTGAACGGCTTGCCCAGCACTCGTGCGGAGTCCTTCAGGGCCTGCTTCGTCTTGATGGTGCCGTACGTGACGATCATCGACACGTACTCCGCTCCGTACTTCCTCGTCACGTATTCGATGACCTCGCCGCGGCGGCGATCATCGAAGTCGACGTCGAAGTCGGGCATGGAGACGCGCTCCGGGTTGAGGAAGCGCTCGAAGAACAGACCGTGCTGGAGCGGGTCCAGGTCCGTGATGCGCATCGCGTAGGCCACCATCGACCCTGCACCGGATCCGCGCCCGGGCCCCACGCGGATCCCGTTGTCCTTCGACCAGTTGATGAAGTCCGCGACGACGAGGAAGTAGCCCGGGAACCCCATGCCGACGATGACGTCGATCTCGTAGTCCGCCTGCTTGCGGACATCATCGGGGATCCCCCCGGGGTACCGGTAGTGGAGTCCCTTCTCGACCTCCTTGATGAGCCACGACGTCTCGTCCTCGCCTTCCGGAGTGGGGAAGCGCGGCATGTAGTTCGCGCTCGTGTCGAACGACACCTCGCACATGTCGGCGATCCTCAGCGTGTTATCGCACGCTTCCGGGATCTCCCGGAAGAGGTGTCGCATCTCCGCAGCTGACTTGAGGTAGTAGCCGGTGCCGCCGAACGCGAAGCGGGACCCGCCCTGGTCATAGGTCGGCTCGATCAGCTTCGAACCCGACTGGATGGCGAGGAGCGCTTCGTGCGCCTTCGCATCCGACTCGTTCGTGTAGTGGAGGTCGTTGGTCGCCACCAGCGGGATGTCGAGCTCCTTCGACAGGCGCAGGAGGTCCTTCGAGACGCGCTTCTCGATGCTGAGGCCGTGGTCCATGACCTCGCAGAAGTAGTTCTCCGCGCCGAAGATCTCGCGGTACTCGCCCGCCGCCCGCTTCGCCTCCTCGTACTGCCCCAGTCGCAGTCGGACCTGGACCTCGCCGGACGGGCATCCGGTCGTCGCGATGATGCCCTCGGAGTAGGAGTTGAGGAGTTCACGGTCGATGCGCGGCCATTTGCCGAACGCGGAGTCGAGTGACGCGATGGACGACGCCCGGAACAGGTTCTGCATGCCCGTGTTGTTCTTCGACAGCATCGTCATGTGCGTGTAGGCGCCGCCGCCGGAAAGATCGTCGCTCTTCTGCGATTCGTCCGTCCGCCACTTCACGCGGGTCTTGTCGTTCCGTGCGGTCCCCGGTGTCACGTAGGCCTCGACTCCGATGATCGGCTTGATCCCCGCATCGGTCGCCTGGCTCCAGAAGTCGAATGCTCCGAAGAGGTAGCCGTGGTCGGTGGTCGCAAGGGCCTTCTGGCCCTGCGCATTCACCGCGGACATGAGATCGCCCAGACGGGCCGCCCCGTCGAGCATCGAGTACTCGGTGTGGACGTGGAGGTGGACGAAGTCATCGGTCATCGCGTCGTGCTCTTCCTGTCTGTCGCTGTGCCATCATGCTGCGATGTCTCGTGCATCGCCGACGTGCGCACGTCATCCCTGAGCGGCCTCGAGCGTGTCGAGTGCCTCCCGGAGGTCCTGCGGGTACGGGCTCTCGAACTCCATCCATTCGCCCGTCTCCGGGTGTTCGATGCCCAGCCTCGTCGCGTGCAGCCACTGCCGGGTGAGCCCCAGCCGTTCCCCCAGCACCGGGTCTGCTCCGTACGGAAGATCGCCGCAGCAGGGGTGCTTGGTCGCGGACATGTGCACGCGGATCTGGTGCGTGCGCCCCGTCTCCAGATCGACCTCGACGAGGCTCGCGGAGCGGAACGCCTCGAGGACCTTGTAGTGGGTCACGGCATGCTTGCCGTCGCTGCGGACCGCGTAGAGGCCGTCGCGGCGCGGATTGCGGCCGATCGGTGCTTCGATGGTGCCGATGACCGGATCCGGCAGACCCTGGACGAGCGCGTGGTAGGTCTTCGACACCGTGCGCTCCTTGAAGGCCCGTTTCAGGACCGAGTACGCGCGCTCGCCCTTCGCGACGATCATCACGCCCGAGGTCCCCACGTCCAGACGCTGCACGATCCCCTGTCGTTCGGCCGCGCCCGAGGTCGCGATCCGGTGCCCCGCGGCGGCCAGCCCGCCGATGACGGTGGGACCGTGCCAGCCGGCGGCCGCATGGGCTGCCACTCCCACCGGCTTGTCGACCACGATCAGCGCATCGTCCTCGTGGATGATCGACATGCCGGGAACCGGCTCCGCCACGATCTCCAGGGGACGCTCCGGCTCCGGCAGAGTCACATCGAGCCGGGCGCCGGACAGCGCGCGGTCGGACTTCCCCACACGGACGCCGTCCTGCTCGACGCCCCCGTCCTGCGCGATCTGCGCCGCGGAGCTCCGCGACAGCCCGAGCACGCGCGACAGCGCCGTGTCGATGCGTTCTCCGTCCAATCCCTCCGGTACGAACAGCGACCGTGTCGTCATCGTCTGCTCTCCTCCTCTTCCTCACCCGCGCCGACCTCGCCGGTCGCTTCGGGTCCTCGATCCGCATCGGCGGGGCCCGCCGACACCGTGTCATCTGCGCCGTGCTCCGCCTCGCGCTCCGACTCCAGGCGTCCGTCCAGTCCGATCCCCCTGAACGAGGCGATGATGAGCAGGGCCGCCGCACCGGTGATCGCGATGTCCGCGACGTTGCAGACGAAGAAGTACAGGTCGATGAAGTCGACGACGGCACCGTGGAAGAACTCGGGGGGCCTGGCGAGTCGATCGATCAGATTGCCCGTCAGTCCGCCCAGCAGCAGTCCGAGTGCCCAGGCCCACGCCCGCGACCCCAGCCGCCGACCGGCCCACAGGATGGCGACGAAGACGACCAGCGCGATGATCGTGAACACCCAGGTGGCGTTCGATCCCATGCCGAAGGCCGCTCCGTCGTTGCGGTGGAAGAGGAACCCCGCCAGGTCGCCGAGCACCGGTACCCGCGGCTCTCCCTCGAGCACTGCGACTGCGATCTGCTTCGTCACCTGGTCGATGACGACGACCGCCGCGGCCACCAGGTAGAGCACGGCGCGCAGTGCGCGTCCGCGAGCGGGCGCATTCGTCCGCGCGGAGCCAGGGGTCATCGTGGTCCTCTCGTGTTTCGGTCGGGTCTCACCGCCGATCGGTGCTCCCACATCCTAGGCGGTCGCACACTCCGCGATGTTCAGGGAGCAGGCCGCGCAGGCCCGCTGAATGCGAAGGGGTCCCGGCCAGTTCGGCCGGGACCCCCACGGGTGGGTGCGGAGGGAGGGCGGTGTCGCCTCCGCTCGCGTCAGATGGAGCGGCGTGCTGCGCCGTCTCCGAGCGTCTCCGGAGCCAGCGAGCCGGAGTTCTCCAGGTCGCGGAGCTGATCCGTGAGGTAGCTCTTGAGACGAGTGCGGTACTGGCGCTCGAAGTTCTGCAGAGTGTCGATCTCCCGCTGCAGATCCGACTTCTGCGTCTCGAGGTTGGTGAGCGTGTCGTCGCGCTTCTTCTCCGCGTCGCCCACGATGGACGTCGCGCGAGTCTCTGCTTCCGCGATCAGCTCATCGCGCTTGCGCTCACCCTCGGACACGTGCTCGTCGTGGACTCGCTGAGCGAGTGCGATGAGGCCGTGCGAGTCCGCACCGGACGGCGCGGCGGCCAGCGCTGCGGAATCCGTCGACTGCGCGGAGGCGGTCGGTGCCTGGGCGGCGTCGGTCGGAGCCTGGGCCGGGACCGCAGGCGCTTCCTCGACTGCCGGCTGGGGCTCCTGCGGAGCGACGACCGGTGCGACCGGCTCTGCCGGAGCCTCTCCCCACGCGGGAGCCTCTGCCGACTCTGCCGGAACCGCCGCGGGCATGGCCTGCGTCGCCTGCGGGTCCTCCGAGGCCTGCGGTGCTGCGGGAGCGCCCGAGGCGGCTTCGCCGACGCGGGACTCTGCCGCAGAGAGCTTCTGCTTCAGCTCGTCGTTCTCCTGGTAGAGACGGCGCAGCTCGACGACGACCTCGTCGAGGAAGTCGTCGACTTCGTCCTGGTCGTACCCATCGCGGAACTTGACATGCTGGAACCGCTTGTTCACTACGTCTTCTGGCGTAAGCGCCATGAGGCCAACCTCTTCTCGACAACAATGTGGCACTTCGACTGGTGACAGCCGAGCTGTTTGTCACGATACCGCATCGGTATGGCTGTGTCTTGCGCAGACGCGCCGAAGACCGCGGTCCATGACGACTGGTGTGCTCAGGCGACGACTGCGGCGAGGTAGTAGAACCAGCTCGCGATGAACTGCACACCGATGAACACGATGATGAAGCCCAGGTCCAGCGCCACGCCTCCCAAGCGCAGGGGCGGGATGAACCGGCGCACGAAGCGCACGGGCGGATCAGTCAGCGTATAGACGAACTCGCACAGGACGAGCAGGAAGCCCGATGGCCGCCAATCGCGGGCGAAGACCTGTATGAGGTCGATCACCACACGAGCCAGCAGCACGAATACGTAGAGGTTGAGCAGGGTACCTGCGAGGGTGAGGATGGTGCTGAGCACAGTGTCACTTTCAATCGTCGGCGAGGGCACCTCGTCCACCGCTGCACGTCCGAACGTGCACAGATGGCGGACTACCGACTGTAGTCCGCCATCCTGGGAATTCTTTCATCCGCGGTGCTCAGTACCGCTGGTTCAGCTCTGGTTGAAGAAGCTCGCCTGCTCGTCGGGGCGGTCTTCCGTCTCCGTCGTCACGGTGATGCGCTCCGGGCTGAGGAGGAAGACGCTGCCCGTCACCTTCTCGATGGAGCCGTGCAGGCCGAAGATCAGACCGGCGGAGAAGTCGACGAGCCTCTTGGAGTTCGCCTCGTCCATCGCGGAGAGGTCCATGATCACCGGCACGCCGTCACGGAAGGCCTGGCCGATGGCCTTCGCATCGTTGTAGCTGCGGGGGTGGATCGTGCGGATCGTGTGCAGCGACCCCGGGGCCGCGGACTCCACCGGTCGCACCGATGAGCGGATGGGCGACACCGTCGCTGCCGGCTCCTCGATGACGGGAGCCGCATCGTACTGATCGTGCGCGATCAGGTGAGCGCCCGAATCGCCCTCGTCGTGGAACTCCTCATACCTGTCTCGGTTCGCGCCCTCGGACAGGCGCGGGTCGTCCTCGTCCTCGACGAAGCCGAGGTAACTGGCGACCTTGCGCATTGCGGACATATCGTCTCCTTCGGCTGTGCTCGCGCGGAGCCTTGTGATCCCCTCCCATGAAACTACCGGAGCGTGAGACACCGACGGGTCAGGCGGAGGGGCGTGTCGCTCCATCGGCGGACGACATCCACACGACACCGGCGAATCGACCGGTCGTCCCGTCCCGCCGGTAGGAGAACAGGTCGTTCGACTCGAACGTGCAGTGCGGGGACCAGTCGCGGATCGACACGCCTTCCCGCACGAGCTGCTCGGCCACCCCTGCCGCCACATCCAGTGCCGGAGTGCCCTGGCGGGTGACTGACGCGGTCACCGGCTCTGCGGCGGACACGTCATCGCGCATGGTCGCCGGGACCTCGTAGCGGCGGGGACCGATCGACGGCCCGATCGCCGCGGAGATGGATTCCGCCCCTCGTGCGCGCATGCGCTTGAGGGTGGCCGCCACGACTCCATCGACCATTCCGCGACGGCCCGCGTGCACGGCGGCGATGACCCCGGCGTCCGGATCTGCGAGGAGCACCGGTGTGCAGTCCGCCACCAGGATCGCGAGCCCCACATCGAAAGCGTCGGTCACCTGCGCGTCCGCCTCGACCGGCACGGACGCCGCGGCGCCGACCGGTCCGAGCGAGGCGGCGGATTCCGCCGTCACGGCGTGCACCGCGGTGCCGTGCACCTGCTGCACGAACGAGATCCGGTCGATCCCCAGCGCCTGGCCGAGCAGGCTGCGGTTCGCCGTCACGATAGACGGGTCGTCGCCCACGTGCAGCGCGAGATTGAACGAACCGAACGCCCCGTGGCCGTAGCCGCCGTTGCGATCAGTGAATGCCATGCGGACGCGGCCGGCCGCGCCTGCCAGATCCACTCGGCTCAGCAGCACTGCGCCTCCCACTCATCTCACTTGAGGAAATCCGGGATGTCGAGGTCGGAATTGTCGAATCGCGTCGGAGCCTCGTCCGGCAGCGAACGGGGGAGATCCTGATTCCGCTCCTGTGCCGGGCGCTGCGCCTGGGGCGCCTCCTCGCGGATCGGCTGAGCAGCCTCCTCCGCTGCGATGGGCTCTTCGTATGCCGCCTCCGCGACTGCGGGTCGCTCGTCCGCACGCCCGAGCGAACGCACGTCCGCGGTCTCCGAGGCAGGAGTGTCGAAGCCGGCGGCGATGACCGTGATGCGGCACTCATCGCCGATGTTGTCGTCGATCACCGCACCGAAGATGATGTTCGCTTCGGGGTGCGCCGCCTCCTGCACGAGTCGTGCGGCTTCGTTGACCTCGAAGATCCCGAGGTCGGACCCGCCCTGCACGTAGAACAGCACGCCGTGCGCACCCTCGATGCTCGCCTCCAGCAGTGGTGAGGCGATCGCGGCCTCAGCGGCCTGGACGGATCGGTCCTCACCGGTGGCGGAGCCGATGCCCATGAGCGCGGTGCCGGCATTCTGCATGACGGACTTCACGTCCGCGAAGTCGAGGTTGATGATGCCCGGCACCGCGATGACGTCCGTGATGCCCTGCACCCCGGACCGCAGCACTTCGTCTGCGGAGTTGAAGGCCTCCAGCAGCGACACGTTGCGGTCGGAGATCGACAGCAGCCGGTCGTTCGGGATGACGATGAGGGTGTCGACCTCTTCGCGGAGGGTCCTGATCCCCGCTTCCGCCTGAGCGGAGCGACGCCGTCCCTCGAACGTGAAGGGGCGGGTGACGATGCCGATCGTCAGCGCGCCCAGCGACCGGGCAATCCGTGCGACGACGGGGGCCGCGCCGGTACCGGTGCCGCCGCCCTCCCCTGCGGTGACGAACACCATGTCCGCTCCGTCGAGTGCCTCACGGATCGCGTCCTCCGAGTCCTCGGCCGCCTTGCGGCCGACCTCCGGGTCCGCTCCCGCACCCAGTCCACGGGTCAGCTCGCGGCCGATCTCGAGCTTGAGATCGGCTTCGGACAGCAGCAGCGCCTGCGCGTCGGTGTTGATGGCGATGAATTCGACGCCGCGCAGACCCACGTCGATCATCCGCTGGACGGCATTGACACCGCCGCCGCCGCAGCCGGCGACCTTGATGTCTGCTCCTGCGCTCTGGAATTCAGCCACGTCGGTTTCCTCTTTCGACCCTGGGGAATGGGCGTAATGCAATCTGTGGTCGACGCTATTGCCCCCGTGCTCCGAGTGCAACGACGCCACGCGGAGTGTCGGCGGTGGGTTTGCCTCAGCCGACCTTCGGGACGTCCGGGACGGAGACGTCGATCGTGTCGTGCCCTTCGTCCAGCAGCACGGAGGCGACCTGCGCCTTCCGCTCAGCGTCCTCTGCCGTGCCGAAGACGACCTCCGCGTCGCCGTCCTCCGTGGCGAGCCGCAGAGTGAAGGTGCCGGTGGCGCCGACGGCGAGCGTCTTCGCCTCACCGGGGAGTCTACCTCCGATGTCCGTGAGCAGGCGCGCCCCGTCTCGCGCGGCCGCAGCGGCGTCCGCCTGCGACGCGACCGTGAGGGTCGGCACATCCGCGGCGTCGGCGGGGACTGTGTCGATCGCCGCCCCGTCCGCGTCGTACCGGACGGCCTGGGCGCCGTCCGCCACTGCCACGACGGGCACCCGGTCGGTGACGACGATGTGCAGGCTGCGGGGGCCCGCATACGACACCTCGATGTCAGCGGCGGCCGTGTGCTCTGCCTCCAGCTGCTCCGCCAGGCCGCCCGTGCGGACCTGGGGCAGGGGCGTGCCGACCGTGCTCTCCTGGACGTCGGCGCGCACGGCCTCAGCGTCGACGATGCCCCCGCCCTCCGCAGTGACGGACTCGATCGCCAGCAGCGGGGAGAACCAGGCGACGGCCGCGATCCCCGCCAGCACGAGGACCGACGCGATCGCGATGGTCCACCGCAGCAGCACGGTGCGGCGACGTGCGGTGCGGATCGCACCGAGGTCGACAGCGGTGCTCATGCGCCTCCGAGCGCCTCGACGATCTCCGGACCCAGCACCGTGACGTCGCCGGCACCGACCGTCAGGACGATGTCCCCCGGTCGCACGCGCTCGAGCAGATGCGGGACGACCTGCGTGAACGCGGGGAGGAACACTGCGCCGCCGTGCGGCACCTCGTCGGCGACGATCGCACCCGTCACGCCCGGCACGGGATCCTCACGAGCAGGGAAGACGTCGAGGACGATCGCCTCGTCTGCGATGCCCAGCGCGATGCCGAACTCACGGCGGAAGTTCTGCGTGCGGGAGAAGAGGTGCGGCTGGAACACGACGTGGACCCGGCCCCCGGGGTCGACGACGTCCCTGGCCGCCGTGAGCAGCGCAGTGATCTCCGTCGGGTGGTGTGCGTAGTCATCGAAGACCCGGACTCCTGACCCCTGGCCCCGGTACTCGAACCGGCGACGGGTGCCGTGATAGCCGGCGAGGCCCTGCGCCGCCTCCTGCGGGGCGTACCCCAGCGCCAGTGCGGTGCACACCGCGGCCGTCGCGTTCAGCGCGTTGTACTCCCCCGGCTGATGGAGCTCCACGGGGATGGATCGCCCATCGATCGTGATCGTGAAGTCCTGATCCTGTCCCTGCGTGCTGCCCGGAATGATCGCTGCGACCCGCACTCCGACGGCCCTCAGGTCCTCGAACGGACCGCGCCCGTAGCCGATCACGTCACACCCCTGCGAGGCTGCGTAGGCCCCGATCCCAGCGGCGCCAGGGTCGTCGAGGCACGCCACCAGGGTGCCGCCGGTCTCAGCAGTGCGTCGGGCGAACGCGCGGAAGGCCTCCGTGACCGCGTCCGCAGTGCCGTAGTGGTCGAGGTGGTCGGCCTCGACGTTGGTGACGATGCCGACGGTCGGCTCATACAGCAGGAACGAGCCGTCCGATTCGTCCGCCTCCGCGACGAAGACGTCTCCGGTCCCCTCGTGCGCATTCGCCCCCGTCGCGGTGAGGACCCCGCCGATCACGAACGAGGGGTCCGCCGCGCAGGCCTGCAGCGCCACCGTCGTCATCGACGTGGTCGTCGTCTTGCCGTGCGTGCCCGCGACCGCGACGGTCCGCCTGTCGGTCATGAGGGAGCCCAGCGCCGCTGACCGGTGGATCACCCGCAGGCCCAGCCCGCGTGCGCGCACGAGCTCCGGGTTGTCGTCGCGGATGGCCGAGGAGACGACGACGGTGTCCACGTCATCGACTGTGTCTCCCGCGTGGCCGATCGTCACGACCGCACCCAGCGCGCGGAGCCCCGTGACCACGTCGGAATCGCGCGCGTCGCTGCCGGACACTGCGATGCCGCGGGCCAGCATGACCCGGGCGATGCCCGACATGCCCGCGCCGCCGATCCCGATGAAATGGACACGGCCCAGGTCGGCCGCGGGGACGATCCCCGTCGAAGTCGTCATGCGTTCTCCTCACCAGAGCGGTAGAACCGCTCGTGCTTCGTCCAGCGATCAGGACCGTACTCGCGCTCGGGATGATGCGCACCCGCCGCGTCGTGGATCATCTGCGTCATCGTCCTCGCCGCGGTGCCGGGGAATCCCTCACGCCGCGCAGCCTCCCGCATGGCCCCGAGCCGTTCGGCATCCGTCACCAGCGGCAGAACGGTCTCGACGACGTAGTCGGCGCTGAAGTCCGCGTTGTCGACCATGACCGCTGCGCCGGCACCCACGTGGGTCGCCGCATTGAGCTGCTGCTCGCCGTTGCCGACTGCCAGCGGGACGAACACGGCGGGCACCCACACGACGGAGACCTCCGCCACGGTCCCCGCACCGGCCCGACAGACGAGGAGATCGGCCGCGAGGTACGCGTTCTCCATCCCGTCGACGTAGTCGCGCACATGGTAGTGGGCCAGATCTGCGGTCGCCTCGCGCAGGGCCTCCCCCTTGCCGGCGCCGGTGATGTGCAGGACCTGCACGCCGGCCGATCCGATCGCGGTGAGCGAACCCGCCATCGCGTCATTGATGGCCTGCGCACCCAGCGACCCGCCGGTGACGACGAGCGTCGGCATCTTCTCGTCGAGACCCAGGGACCGCCGTGCGGATCGGCGCTGTGCCGGCTCGTCGTAATCGACCGCCTCGATCTGCGCGCGCATCGGCATGCCGACGTGACGCCCCTTCAGGGGAGTCCCCGGGAACGCGTACCCCACGAGGTCCGAGCGGGTGAGCCGGGCTCCGACCCTGTTGGCCATGCCCGGACGGGCGTTCGCCTCGTGGACCACGATCGGAGTCCCGGTCCGTCGTGCGGCGAGGTAGGCCGGGGTCGACACGTAGCCGCCGACGCCCAGCACCACGTCCACGTCGCGCTCCCGCAGCAGGTCGACGACGGACCTGACCGCTCCGCGGAACCGGCCGGGGAAGCGCAGTGCATCGGCGTTGGGACGACGCGGCATCGGCACCTTGGGGATGGTGACGAGCTCGTACCCGGCGTCCGGGACGAGGCGGGATTCCAGCCCCTCCTCGGTGCCCAGCACGATGATGGACGCGTCGGGGTCCTGGAACCTCAGGTCGTCCGCGATCGCGAGGAGTGGGGAGACATGGCCGGCGGTGCCACCGCCGGCCAGCAGGACGGACAGGCTCATGAGCGACCTCCGGATCGACGGGCGAGGATGGGCAGGGGGCGTCTGCGTCCGCGGCGCCACGCGAGAGCGTCCGCCGCGCCGGGCTCCTGACGGGCGAATGCGAGGATCAGCCCCGCAGCGATGAGATTCGCGACGAGGGCGGACCCGCCGTACGACACGTACGGCAGCGGCACACCGATCACGGGCAGCAGCTGGATGACGACGGAGATGTTCACCGCCGCCTGTCCGATGACCCACATGAACACGGCCATCGAGGTGATGCGCATGAGCGGGTCCTTAGCGCGCAGGCTCACTCGCAGGAGGCCACAGCCGAGCATCACGAAGAGGCCCACCACGAGCAGGGTGCCGACGAGTCCGAGCTCCTCCCCGATGATCGCGAAGATGAAGTCGTTGTGCGCTTCCGGCAGCCACGACCACTTCTCGCGACTGGCGCCGAGCCCCACGCCGAAGACCCCGCCGGACGCGAGTGCGTACTCGCCGTGCGCGGACTGCCAGTGGGTCCCCAGCATGTCCGCCTCCGACGCATCCTCCCGGCCTCCCAGTGCCGCCGTGACGCGCCGGAGTCGGTTGGGGCTGGAGAGGACGAAGACGGCGACGGCCCCCGCGCCGGCCGCCGCGGTGCCGAACGACGCGGCGATCGGGAGGTCGGAGACGAAGAGAGCGCCCATGAAGAGGAGGAAGACGATGATCGCAGTGCCCAGGTCCTGCCCGAGCATGATGAGGCCGCCGGCGGCGGCGAGACCGCCGACCGCGGTGCCCCACGTCCGCAGGACGTGCGTGCGGACGCCCTCATGGCCGAGCACGGCGCCAAGCCAGAGCGCGAAGGCGACCTTCACGAACTCGGCCGGTTGGAGACGCATGCCCCCGCCCACTCCGATCCAGCTGCGGGAGCCGTTCACCTCCACGCCCAGGGGCGTCAGCGTGGCCGCCTGGAGCAGCAGCGCGAGCGCGAAGGCGACCCATGCGAGCGGTCGCCACCACCGGGGGCCGAACCGCGAGAGGACCAGCATCATCACGAGGCCGACGACGGCGAACACGGCTTGGCGCGCGACGATGCCGAACGAGCTGCCCTCACCGCCGTCGTAGGCGGTGATCGACGACGCGGACAGGACCATGATGAGCCCGAAGCCGGTGAGTGCCACCACGCTGACCAGTACGAGCACGAAGCTCGTCGCCGGCAGCGACAGGGCATGCCGGAGCCCCGCGACGGGCCCGAGCCTCGCCGGCGGGTCAGCGGGGCCGGCCCCGGCCCCGTCGGCAGTCGTCCGCTCTCCCACGACCGCTCCCCGACTCATCCGTCGACCGGGGTCGGAGTTTCGTCGAGGCGCGCGCGAACCGCTGCGGAGAACGCCTCGCCCCGTGAGCGGTAGTCGCGGAACTGGTCCATGCTGGCCGCTGCGGGCGCGAGCAGGACCGCATCGCCCGCCCGGGCATGCTCGCCCGCGAGCTCGACGGCGCGCGCCGCGACGGCGGCTCCCCGCAGCGAGTCCGTGCGGTCGTCTGCGGAGTCGACCACCACCTCGGCGACGGGGACGTCCGGAGCGTGTGCCGCGAGTGCCTCGCGGAGTGATCCGCGGTCCTCACCGATGAGGACCGCTGCACGCAGACGGTGCGCTGCATCGGCCACCAGCTCGTCGACACTCGCTCCCTTGAGCAGACCCCCCGCGATCCACACGACCGAATCGCAGGCGGCCAGCGCCGCTGCCGCCGCGTGCGGGTTCGTGGCCTTCGAATCGTCGATCCACCGGACTCCGTCGGCCTCTCCCACGAGTCGGGACCGGTGGTCGCCCGGTGTGTGAGACCGCAGCCCGTCGCGCACGGCTCCGGTCGGGACGTCGACGGACCGGGCCAGTGCAGCCGCTGCGAGCGCATCGGCGATGTGGTGGGGGCCGGGCGCATCGGTGCCGACCGCCGCAGCGACGTCGGCGAGCGAACCGAGTTCGGCTGCCGACGACTGCCGCTGGGGGATGTACGCGCGATCCACGAGCACGTCCTCCACGAGTCCCAGCTCACCGGGCGCGGGCATGCCGAGCGTGAAGCCGATCGCACGCGCTCCCTCGACCACATCGGCCGATTCCACGAGCGAGCGGGTGACGGGATCGTCGACGTTGAAGACGCATGCGCGCACGACGTTCTCGTACGCCCGCCCCTTGTCCGCCCGATACGCGTCAGGACCGCCGTGCCAGTCGAGGTGGTCATCGGCGATGTTGAGGACCGCAGCGGCATGCGCGCCCATCGAGAACTGCCAGTGCAGTTGGAAGCTGGACAGCTCGATCGCGAGCACGTCGAGCTCCGGGTCCAGGACGGCCTCGAGCAGGGGGTCGCCGATATTGCCGCACGCGCGGGTGCGGAGCCCGGCGGCCTCGAGCATCGAGGCGAGCATCGTCGTCGTGGTCGTCTTGCCGTTCGTCCCCGTCACGACCAGCCAGGGGGCCGAGTTCGCACCGCGGACCCGCCAGGCGAGCTCCACCTCGCCGATCACGGGGATGCCGGCGGCCGTCGCCTCGCGCAGGACGGGGGAATCGGGACGCCAGCCGGGTGAGGTCACGACGAGGTCGAAGGCACCGCCGTCAGCGGGCTCCGGCAGCGATGCCACATGCTCGGGGCCACGGCGCACATCCGCGTCGAAGACCTCGAGGATGCGGATACGCTCCGACTCGTCACGAGCCGTGTCCCCGTCGATGACCGTGACGCGCGCGCCGCGCTCAGCCAGGTGGACTGCGATGGGGAAGCCGCTCACTCCCAGCCCGGTCACGAGCACGCGGAGGTCCGCGAGCGATGACGACGGGCCCTGCAGGGCGGTGGGGATCCTGTCCGCGTGGGGGTATGCGGGAACGTCCCCGCCCAGAGTAGGCGCGGGGGCCGCTTCGGAGGTGCCGGTGCGGTCACTCAAAGTGCGACAGCCATTCCGCGTAGAAGAGCGCGACGCCGCCGATCACGAACAGGATGGCGATGATCCAGAAGCGGACGACGATCGTGACCTCCGCCCAGCCCTTGAGCTCGAAGTGGTGCTGGAGCGGAGCCATGCGGAAGACGCGCTTGCCGGTGGTCTTGAAGGACGCGACCTGGATGATCACGGACAGCGTGATGAGGACGAACAGACCGCCCATCACGATGAGGAGGAGCTCCGTGCGCGACAGGATCGCGATGCCGGCGAGGGCGCCGCCGATCGCCAGCGAGCCGGTGTCGCCCATGAAGATCTTCGCCGGGGACGTGTTCCACCAGAGGAAGCCGAGGCACGCCGCGGTCATCGCAGCGCCCACCATCGCGAGATCCCGCGGGTCGCGGACCTCGTAGCAGCCGACGGCGGCCGTCGTCTGCAGCACGCAGTTCTGGGTGGACTGCCACAGGTTGATGAGGACGTACCCGGTGAACACCACGACTGCGGCGCCGGAGGCGAGGCCGTCCAGGCCGTCGGTGAGGTTCACGGCGTTCGACACAGCGGTGACGATCAGGTTCGCCCAGAGGATGAAGAGGATGAAGCCGACGGCGGCACCGGCGAACGCGAGGTCGATCGGCAGGTCCCGGACGAACGAGATCGCCGTGGATGCCGGTGTGATGCCGTGCTCGTTGGGGAAGAGCAGCGCCATGACGGCGAAGGAGACGCCGACGAAGCCCTGGCCGAGGATCTTCCCGAGGGGACGCAGACCCAGGCTGCGCTGCTTCGAGACCTTGATGTAGTCGTCGAGGAAGCCGACCGTGCCCATCCCCACCGCCAGCCAGAGGACGAGGAGGCCGGACACCGTGGGGAGCGAGCCCGTGAGCAGGTGGCCCAGGAAGTAGGCGAGCACCGCGGACCCGATGATGACGACGCCGCCCATGGTGGGCGTACCGCGCTTGGTCGCGTGCGACTTGGGCCCATCGTCGCGGATGAACTGGCCGTAGCCGCGCTTGACGAGCACGCCGATGAAGGCGGGCGTGCCGACGAGTGCCAGCACCAGCGCGAAGACCGCGGCGAGGATGACGGCGATCATGGTGTGACCGTCACCCCCGCGATCTCGTCACCGAGGAAGCGCAGTCCCGCGTCATTGGAGGATTTGAACAGGACGATGTCCCCCGACTGCAGTTCGGTGCGCAGCAGTTCGCGGGCGTCCGCAAGGGAGGGGACCCAGACCGCCTCGTTGCCCCACGAGCCTTCGAGCTCCGCCGCCTGGAACACGGGACGGGCCCCGTCCCCCACGGCGATCGTGCGATCGATGTTGAGTCGAACGACCAGTTCGCCGATGTCTGCGTGAGCCGCCCGGGACTCCTCGCCCAGTTCGAGCATCTCGCCGATCACCGCGACGGTGCGCCGTGCAGGATTGTCGCCGTCGCCCCGCCCCATGGCCGCGAGGGTCTTGAGCGCCGAGCGCATCGAGTCCGGATTCGCGTTGAACGCGTCGTTGAGGACGGTGATCCCCTGCGGCGAATCGATGAGCTCCATGCGCCAGCGGCTGGCGGCGCCGGACGTCCGCAGGGTGGTGACGATCGCGCGCTGCGAGAGTCCGCAGCTGTGCGCGACGGCCGCCGCAGCGAGCGCGTTGGAGACGTGGTGCTCACCGAGCAGGGCGAGCTCGACGGAGGTCGGCTCTCCGCCCGGGACGGTGAGGGTGAAGGTGGGACGCCCGGATGCGCCGGTCACCGTGTCGGACGCGGACACCACGGGGGCGTCGGACCCCTCCACGCTGTCCCGGCCGGACGCGGAGAACCAGATCACGTCGACGTCGTCCGCCAGGAGGTCGGCCATCGTCCTCACCCGCGGGTCATCCGCATTGAGCACTGCCGTCCCGCCGGCACGGAGGGATTCGACCAGTTCGGCCTTCGCCCGGGCAGTGTTCTCGATCGATCCGAAGACGCCGGAGTGCGCCGTGCCGACCATGAGCTCGACCGCGATGTCAGGAGTCACGATCGACGTGAGGTACGTGAGGTTCCCGATCGACCGCGCGCCCATCTCGAGCACGAGGAACCGTGTGGATTCGCCGGCCTGCAGAGCAGTGAGCGGAACACCCACCTCGTTGTTGAAGGACTTGGGCGGCCAGACGGTCTCCCCTGCCGCTGACAGGAGGTCCCCGACCAGGTCCTTGACCGTGGTCTTCCCCGCCGACCCGGTGATCGCGACGACGGTGAGGTCGCCGTCGGCGCGCAGCGTCTCGACGTTGTGCCGCGCGATGTGACCGAGCGCCTCCGTCGCATCCTGGACCAGGAGCGTGGGGAGGTGCTCACCGTCGACTGACGGAACCGCCTCCGCCACGATGAGTGCGGCGCCGGCGTCTATCGCCGCGGGTGCGAAGTCGAGGCCGTCTGCGTGCTCACCGCGACGAGCGACGTAGACATCGCCGGCAGCGACATCGCGGGAGTCGGTCACGACTCCCGCTGAAAGCTGCGTATCCGGCGCGATGCCGTGGAGCTCTCCGCTCGTCGCATCGGCCAGATCCTGTGCTGAGAAAGGCTTCATATCAATCCTGAACTCTACCGGTTGCGGCACGGGTGGCCCGTGAGGCCACGGCTTCGCGTGTCCGCTCCCTATCGTCGAATGGGTGCACGTCGCCGGCGATCTCCTGGCCGGTCTCGTGCCCCTTGCCCGCGACGAGGAGCGCGCCCGCATCGCCTGCGTACTCCACGGCACGAGCGATCGCCTCCCCGCGCGGTGTCAGCTCGAGGAGCAGTTCGGGCCGCACCCGTGCGCTGCCGTCTGAGATCGCTGCGCGGGCACCGTCCAGCAGTGCCGCCCGGATGGCGGAGGGGTCCTCGGTCCTCGGGTTGTCGTCAGTGATGATCACCACATCCGCACGCCGCGCGGCGACCGCTCCCATCGCGGGCCGCTTCGTCGTGTCGCGGTCGCCCCCGGCGCCCACGACGACGACCAGCGGCGCTCCGGAATCGGAGAGCCCGCCGAGCACCTTGTCGAGGGCGTCCGGCGTGTGCGAGTAGTCGACGACGGCCAGCGGCGCGGCGTCGTGCACGCGCTCCATGCGCCCGGGGACCACGACCTCCAGACCGTGGGCCGCGGCCTCGAGCCGCTCCGCGGGCACGCCGTCCGCGTGGAGCATCGCGAGCGCCAGAGCCGTGTTGGTGCGGTTGAAGTCACCGGGGAGGGGCGAGGCCGCACGAATGCGGTCTCCGCCTGCCAGATGCAGCGTGAAGCGCTCCGGGTCGTCCTCCCGCACCAGCAGGTGATCGGGAGCGAGCCCGGGGTCGGAGGCGATCGTCGCCACCGGGATCGTGGCGGAGCGCGCCATGCGCGATCCCCACTCGTCCTCGACGACGATCACGCCGCGCCTGGAGTGCTCCGGGGTGAAGAGCGCGGCCTTCGCGGCGAAGTAGTCCTCCATCGTCGGGTGGAAGTCGAGGTGGTCCTGGCTGAGGTTCGTGAAGCCCGACACGGTGAACACCGCGCCGTCCGCACGATGCTGCGCGAGCGCGTGGGACGAGACCTCCATCGAGCAGACATCCACTCCGGCGTCGCGCATCCGGGCGAAGAGGCGGTGGAGATCCGGCGCCTCGGGCGTCGTGCGCACGCTCGACTCGACCCTGCCCGCGATCGTCGTCGCCACGGTGCCGATGAGGCCCGTCGTCAAGCCGAGCCGGGTGAGGAGGGCATCGAGGATGAAGGCGGTCGTGGTCTTCCCGTTCGTCCCGGTCAATCCGTACAGGGTCAGCGACGACGCGTCGGTGCCGAAGACCTGAGCGGAGATGCCGCCGAGCACGGCCCGCGGGGAGTCGACCACGACGACGGTGATCCCGTCGAGGTCGTCGAGCGAGCTGCGCAGCATCTCCAGGCCGGCCGCATCGGTGAGGACCGCGGTGATCCCACGGCCCAGGACCTCTGCGGCGAAGGAGGCTCCGTGCACGCGTGCACCCGGCAGCGCCGCCCACAGATCGCCCGGTGCCGCACTGCGGGAATCCTGCGAGACTCCGTCGACGACACGAGTCGCGTCACCCACGATGCGGGTGGTGAGCGGAAGGTGCAGATCGGAGAGTCGCATCATTTCCATTCCATCGGGGTGTCGGACGGCTCGCCAGTCGACAGGGGCACGCGGAGGTGCCTGAGGGCGAATCCGGTGACATCGGAGAACACGGGCGCTGCGGACTGCCCACCGTAGTATCCCTCGCGGGGCCGCTGCAGTGTGACGGAGACGGCGATGCGCGGGTTGTCGACGGGGGCGACGCCCACGAAGGAAGCAGTGTACCCGTCGTACCCACCGCCCTCTGCCGCCGGCGCCTGCGCCGTGCCGGTCTTGCCGCCCACCCGGTAGCCGGGCACGTCCGCGTTCCCAGCCGTGCCGCTGACGACGACGTGCTCGAGCATGTCCAGGACCTGAGCGGATGTGTCCTCGGACACGACTCGTGTCCCCTTCCCGACCTCGGCGGGGGTGAAGCGTCCCGAGGGGTCGACCGTCCCGTCGACGAGCTGGGAGTCCGGCAGCACTCCCCCGTTCGCGATCGCGGCGAACGCGGCCGTCGTCTGCACGGCGTTCGCAGTCATGCCCTGGCCGAACATGACGGTGTACTTCGTGCGTCCGTCCCATTCGTCCGCGGGGTGGAGGACACCGCCCGTCTCCCCGGGAAACCCGATGTCGGAGGTCTCGCCGAACCCGAACCGGGACAGGTAGTCGTAGCGCTGGTCGGTGGAGAGCTCGTTGCCCGCGAGGATCGTGCCGGTGTTCGACGACTGCGCGAGGATGCCTGCGAGCGTGAGCTTCTGGTCCGGGTGCGACGACGAGTCGCGGAACTCCTCGTCGTTCGGTGCGGTCCACTCGTCGGGGACGACGAACTCGTCGGTCGGGGTGAGGAGGCCCTCCTCAAGCAGCCCCGCGACCGTGATCATCTTCGCGGTCGATCCGGGCTCGAACCCGGCTGTGAAGATGCGCGAGCCGCGATCCTCTGCGTCGACGGAGCCGGGGGCGTTCGGGTCGACGCTGGGCGCCTCCGACGCGGCCAGGATCTTGCCCGTCTGCACGTCCATCATGACGACCGAGGCCCATTCCGCCTCGTGCTCCTCTGCCGCCTGCGCCGCGGCCTCCTGTGCGTAGTGCTGGATCGTCGGGTCGATCGTCAGCCGGATGCCGGTGCCGTCGACGGCGGGCGTATGACTCGTATCCCCCAGGGGGATGCGCTCGCCGAGCAGTCCGCGCTCGTACTGCTGCTTCCCGTCCTCACCCGCGAGGATGTCGTCGTAGCCGTACTCGAGGCCGGCCAGGGGCTGCCCGTCGGATCCGACGAAGCCCACGAGGTTGCCCCCGACAGCGCCGGACGGGTACGAGCGGATCGCGTACTCCTCGAACGTCAGCCCGGGGATCTCGAGCTCCTTGATCTCATCGCGGACTTCGCTCGTGAGACCTGTGGCGACGACGTTCCAGCGCCGGTCCCCGTCGAGCTTGGGGTGCAGCAGGCCGGGTTCCGTGTCGAGGACTCCCGCGAGTTCCTGGGATGCGCCCCACGCGCCCAGCAGCTCCCCCTCGTCGTCCGAGTACTCGGCGACGTTCTGCTGGTCGACGACCAGCCGGAATCGTGCCGCGTTGTCGGCGAGCAGAGTGCCGTCGGCGGCCTGGATGGCGCCACGGTGCGCCGGCAGGGTCACTTCGACGAGGCGCCCCTCGAGGGCCTTGGCAGCGGCCTGCTGCTGATCGACCCCCTGGATGGCGACGAGGTTCCACAGCACGATTCCGAGGATCGCGAGGAATGAGACGCCGACGAGGCGGATCCTCCCGGTGGGGGCGATCCGCCAGCGCTTCCTGCGCCCGGGCGCGTGGGCCATCGCGTCTCATCCCCTTCTGTTCGTGCGTCAGTCTCCGGTCATCCCTGCGGCGGCTCCTGTGCGGGCGCGTTGAACTCGCTGCCGTCACCGCCCACCACGGGCAGCCGCTCATCGGATCGTAGGTTGGGGCGGAAGTCATTCCGCGCATCGGCACGCGGACCCGGGATCCTCTCAGGGGATTCCACGGCGGGGTCCGCACCTCCGATCTCTTCGGGAGTGAGGACCTTCCCCGTCGACAGATCGATGTAGGCCGGGTCGATGTCGCGCTTCATGCCCTGCTCCTCCGCGTGCGCGGCGATGTTCTGCGGGCTCTCGCGGTAGGAGATGTCCTCGACGAGGCGGTCGCGGTCGTCGTGCAGCGCCGACTGCTCCTCCGTGAGCGACTGCACGCGGAACGTGGTGTGCGAGACGGCGATGTTCGCCAGCAGGATCGCGATCACGCCCACGAGGATGATGAGGACCACCCAGACGGCGGTCGGGAACGACGGGCGCGCGGGCTCCGGGAGGACGAGCCGCAGCCGCCGCACCGTGCGCTGCGGCAGGGTCGCGGGCGCGGGACGTCGCGTGCGCGCCGGTGGTGCGACGGCAGGGCGCGCGTGGGTCGTGCGCAGTGGAACGCTCATCGTGCCTCTCCGATCTTCTGTACTGCACGCAGCCGCACGCTCGCCGACCGCGGATTGCTCTCGATCTCCTCCGATGTCGCGGACTCCGCTCCGCGGGTGAGGGGGGTCAGCCATGCCTTGAGGTAGTCGGGGACGACCGGCAGGTCGGGAGGTGCCTGATCGCGGGTGCCGTTCGTGAAGATGCGCTTCACGATCACGTCCTCGAGCGACTGGTAGGACTCGATGACCGCCGTCCCGCCGATGTGGAGCCGCCCCAGTGCCGCGGGAAGCGCGCTCGACAGCGAATCGAGCTCGCGGTTGACCTCGATCCGCAGCGCCTGGAACGTTCGCTTCGCGGGATGGGACCGCTTCCGCTTGGCCGGACCGTCGCCCACGACGCGCTCGAGGAGGCCGGCGAGCTGGTCGGAGGTCTCCCAGGGCCGCTTCTCGCGGTCCGCCACGACGGCGCGCGCGACGCGTCGCGCCTGCCGCTCCTCGCCGTACTCGCGGATGATGCGCGCGAGGTCGGCCTCGGAGTAGGTGTTGAGGACGTCGGCAGCCGTCAGTCCCCTGCTCTGGTCCATCCGCATGTCCAGCGGAGCGGGCCGCGAGTAGGAGAACCCGCGCTCGTCCTCGTCCAGCTGCAGGGAGGAGACGCCCAGGTCGAGCAGGAGGGAGCTGATCCGGTCGATGCCGAGGTCGTCGAGGACCTCCTCGAGCTCGTCGTCGACCGCGTGGACCGGAGTGAGGCGGTCGCCGAACGCGGACAGGCGGGTTCGCGCCCGGTCGAGTGCGTCGGTGTCCCGGTCCAGGCCGATGACGCGGACATCCGGGAAGGCCTCGAGGATCCCTGCGGCGTGACCGCCCATGCCGAGCGTGCCGTCCACGACCACGGGGGCGATGCCGGCTTCGCGCGCAGCGGCGACTCCGACCCCGACCAGCTCGACGCAGCGCTCCAGCAGCACCGGGGTGTGGGCGAATCGCTCCATGTCACGCGCTCCTGCCTGCGGGTCCGTCGGTCTGCCTGATCGTCGTGGGAGGTTCCTGTGCCGCCTCCCACCGGGTGCGCTGGGTCCAGAACCCCGACCGCCCGCGCCCTGCCGCCGGGGAAGTGCGTCAGGACCTGTGGGCTTCGGAACCGGGGAAGTGCCCCGAAACCACAGGCGGGCGAGGATCTCGATCCAGCGCGTATTCGTCAGATGACCCCGGGGATCACCTCGTCCGAGCGATCCGCGAAGCCCTGCTCCGTCTCCGCCAGGTACTGCTCCCAGGTGGGGGCGTCCCAGATCTCAGCACGGTTCCCCATGCCGATGACGGCCACATCGCGGTCCAGCCCTGCGTACTGCCGCAGGGCCTGCGGAACGGTGACCCGGCTCTGCTTGTCGGGCTGCTCCGCAGACGCCCCTGAGAGGAACACGCGCAGGTAGTCCCTTGCGCTCTTGCTCGTCATGGGCGCCGCTCGCATCTGCTCGTGGACGCTCTCGAACTCCCTGGTGGAGAAGACCGTCAGGCAGCGCTCCTGCCCACGGGTCAGCACCAGGCCGTTCGCCAGCTCCTCACGGAACTTCGCGGGAAGGATGAGGCGGCCCTTGTCATCAAGACGCTGCGCATGCGTACCGAGGAACACGGTGCCTCACCCCCTTCGGATCCCCTGGGGGCTCCGATGGCTCCCACTGTACTCCACTTGCCTCCACAGTTTGCCGCATTCGACCCCGTTTTGCCTAGAGGAACAATGTTTGCCCAGGTCAACCGGGTGGAGGGAAGTGGGACGAACCGAGCGGAGCCGCATTTCCAGGCGTGTCGCGGGACGCGGAGCAGCCCCACATCGGCCGCCCGACCACCCACCCCGCACACCGCGCCTCTCCGGCATCCACGCAGGTGAGAGGGGTATAGCGCTCGTCGCGCCGCGTGCCTCCCGCGCGCCTCTGAGCACGGTGGAGGCGAGTGGAGGGCGCGAGTGGAGGTGAGTGGGGAGAGCCGGGGAGGGCGGTGGGGAGCACTGGCCGGAGGCGCTCAGCGGAGGCAAGTGGGGTGACCCCGCACACGCGAAGTGGAGCAGTGCTGGCCTGTAGGGGAGAATGGGCGCCATGACCGCGCTCGGGAACGACCACATCACGCACATCCAATCCGTCGCACAGAAGTCGCGTGCGGCGATGAACAGCGTGCTGGACGGCAAGGATCACGCTGTCCGCACTGCGCTCATCACCCTGTTCTCCGGAGGACATCTCCTCCTCGAGGACGTTCCGGGCGTGGGCAAGACGCTCCTGGCCAAGGCGCTCGGGCGAGTCGTCGGCGGAAGCGTCCGCCGCGTCCAGTTCACCCCGGACCTCCTGCCGTCCGACGTCGTCGGTGTGAGCATCTTCAACCAGGAGACACGTGCGTTCGAGTTCCGCGCGGGCCCGGTGTTCGCGAACGTGGTGATCGCGGACGAGATCAACCGCGCCTCCCCCAAGACGCAGTCCGCGATGCTCGAGTGCATGGCGGAGAACCAGGCGAGCGTCGATGGCACGACGTACCGCATGCCGCAGCCCTTCATGGTCGTCGCGACCCAGAACCCCGTGGACATGGAGGGCACGTACTCTCTCCCGGAGGCGCAGCGCGACCGCTTCACCGCGCGCATCTCGATCGGCTACCCGTCTTCAGCCGCAGAGTCGGACATGCTCGACCACCACGTCGAGTACGACCCCCTGGCGCAGACCTCTGCTGTGACGACCCTCGACGAGGTGACGCAGGCGCGGGACCTCATCCGCCACGTGCAGGCGACCCCGGAGCTGCGTGCGTACATCGTGTCCCTGCTGGACGCGACGCGGAACGACCCCGCCATCGCGTTGGGATCGTCACCCCGCGCCGGCGTGCAGCTGCTGCGGACGGCCAAGGTCCTCGCCGTGCTCGGCGGACGCGGCTATGTCACTCCCGACGACGTCCAGAGCCTGGCCGTCGACGTCCTCTCCCACCGCATCGTCCCGCGCGAGGGCGACGACCCCCAGCTCGCGGCGTCCATCGTGGGGGACATCCTCCGCCGGGTGCCGGTGCGCTGATGCGTCCCACCGCCTCCGGGCTCATCTTCCTGCTCCTCGGGGCGGCGCTGGGGATCGCGGCCTACCGCTTCTCTCTCCCGGGCATGCTCCCCGCGGGCCTCCTCCTCGTCGCGCTCGTCATCCTGTCCGGGCTCGTCGTCGCCGTCGCATCGGGGCGCCTCGCCGTGGCCCTCTCGTCACGGACCCGCCATGTGGACGGCAGCCCGCTGACCACGGTCGGCAAGGAGGCGCAGATCGACCTGAGCGTCCAGAACAGGACCCCGCTCCCCGTCGGGTCGTTCACACTGGATCTGCGCATGGAGGACGGCTTCGGCCCGGACCGGACGCTGAAGCTCCCGGGCCTCTCCGCGCGCGGAGAGGACGGAGCCTCGGTCACCGTCATCCCCACCCGTCGCGGCATCAGCGGAGTCGCGGACGTCGGCCTGCGCATCGACGGGCCCTTCGGCCTCGTCACCCGCCGTCGGCGGACCGGCACCCGCCTCACGGTCGCGGTCGCAGTGCCGGACCAGCGGCTCCCGGTGCACGCCGCACCGCGGACCAGCCTCGACCAGTCGGATTCCGACCGCCTGCTGCGCGGCACGTCGACGCTCGACTTCCACACGCGCGAATACGTCCCCGGTGACGACATGAGGCACGTCCACTGGTCGTCGACGGCGCGCCTGGGCGAGCTCATGGTCCGCGAGCGCGCCCATGAGGAGACGCCCACCGCCGTCATCCTGCTCGACACTCTCGGCGCAGACCCCGAAGGGCACGGCGCGGACATCGCGGTGACGGCCGCAGCAGCCGCTGCGCTCCACCACCTCGACAGGGACTCGGAGGTGATCTTCTGGTCGGGCCCGACCCGGCTGCTCCTGGCCAGCGGACGAGGACGCGACGCGGTCCGACTCGAATCCGCTCGTCACCCCGCCGGTGCCCAGGTCCCCGACGACACGAACGTTCCGAAGTCCGCATGGCACGTGTCCATCTGCGCCCTGTCGACCGCACGCGCCGATGCCCTCAGCTCGAAGCTGCCACGCGGGCAGGCACGCTCCCGGTTCGTCGTCGAAGAGCTCGACGACGATGGGGTGAGCCTCGACACCACACTGTTCGGCGGTGCCCTCAACGTGCCCCACCAGTGGCGCCGGGACGCGGGAGCAGTGCGATGAGCGCCGGCCCCACGACGGCTCCCGCGCCCCCGTCTCCCACGGCCGACGGGTCTCCCCAGAGCGGCGTCGGAGCACGTCACGACACCGCCCCCTGGCTCCCCGCGGTCTGCACAGCGCTCGCGATGATGCTCGCCGCCTACAGCGTGAGCGCGATCTTCGCCGACTGGGCATGGCTCCCGCCGACGCTCGTCATGATCGCGCTCGTCGTGGTCAGCGGCGCGCTGCTCCGCGCGATCCCCGCGATCCGCGCCACCGGATCCGCGGTCCTCGGCCAGTGCATCCTGGCCGTCATCGCGGCCCTATACCTCTGCGTCCCGTCCGCCATGCCGTTCGGCGTGCCGAGCCCGGGCGCATTCGCCGAACTCTTCTCAGTCCTCGGCTCCGGCATCGACGACATCTATGCGACCACTGCCCCGGCGCCGTCGACCCCGGGCTTCACCGCGATCCTGGTCGTGGGCATCGGCCTCATCACGATCCTCATCGACGGTCTCGTCGCCGATCTGCGCGCGCCGAAGATCGGCGGCATCCTCCTGCTGCTCATCTGGATCATCCCGGTGTTCCTGGCCGGCCCCCAGCTGGCGTGGCATCACTTCGCGGCGATCGGCGGCGCCTTCGTCGTGCTCATGCTGTCGCGCTACCTCGCGGTGCGCATGCGGAGAGCCGCAGCCTTCTCCATCGTGGCCGGTGCTGTTGCGCTGGTGCTGGGCGTGGGGCTGCCGATGCTGCTCCCGCCCGTCGCCCAGCGTCCGCAGCAGCCGCTCGGGCAGCCCGAGGACATCACGGTCATCAACCCGTTCCTCGACCTCCACGCCGACCTCGATCAGTCGAACGACCAGGTGGTGTTCACCTACTCCACCGATGATCCGCTGGCACCTCCGATCCGACTCACGAGCGTGAGCGCGTTCGACGGCACGACGTGGATGCCGGAGCCCTTCGACATCGATCCGTTCGCCGTCGCCGCGGACGGACTCCCCCGGCCCGCGGGCGTCGCCGCCGACACTCCGGTCGTCGAGCGGTCCGCGCAGATCTCGATCACGGACCTCGATGAGCAGCACCTGCCGGCGCCCTACGCGCCGTCCTCCGTGGACGGAGTGGAGCGGCGGTGGATCTACGATCCGTCCACACTCACGATCGTCGGCAACGGAGTGCTGTCCACCGACGCGGAGTACACGGTCGACTATCGGTCGGTCGAGCCCACCGTCGACCAGCTCGTGGAGGCGGAGCCCGTCGACGAGGACGAGTTCGAGTCCGCACTCGAGCTTCCGGACGACGTCCCGGACGTCATCGGCACGACTGCGCAGGACGTCACGGAGGGATCCGAGAACCAATGGGAGTCCGCCGTGGCGCTGCAGGACTGGCTCCGCAGCGACGAGTTTGAGTACTCCCTCGACGCGCCGGCCGACGCGTCGGGGTCCGCACTCGAGGACTTCCTGCGCGATCGTCGCGGATACTGCGTGCAGTTCTCCGGAGCGATGACCGCGATGGCGAGGTCGCTCGGCATACCCGCCCGGATCGGCGTCGGCTTCACGGCGGGAACGCCCACGGGCGACGGTGAGTTCGAAGTCCGCCTCAACCAGGCCCACGCCTGGCCGGAGCTCTACTTCGAGGGGGCCGGCTGGGTGCGGTTCGAACCCACCCCCGGCGGCCCTGCCGGCGACCCGCCGCCGTGGGCGGACGCCAGCGGCGGAGGCGAGGGCTCCGACGACGAGAGCGCATCCCCGACCGAGGAGACGGCCGAGGAGACGGAGACCGCTCAGGAGACGCCTCCGGCCGAGGAGGAGGAGACCGAGGCCGCCGACGACGCGGACCCGCTGTCCGGCTCTGTGCCGACATGGCTCGTCCTCACCGTCGGAGCCGTGCTGCTCGCACTGCTCCTCGTCGTTCCCGCAGTCATTCGGATCCTCATGCGCCGATCCCGCCTGTCGGGTGGAGCGACTGCCCGTGCGGAAGGCGTGTGGGAGGAGATCGCTGCGACGGCGATCGACGACGGCCGCGGCTGGGACCGCAGTCGGACGCTGCGCGATCACGAGCAGCGCCTGGCGACGGGGCTCGAGCCCGACGACGCGCAGACCCTCGCACGCGCGGCGGATGCAGCCGAAGCTCTGCGGTACGGAGGCGGCGCGGACGAACGCGCTGTGCCCTCCACCGACGAGTCCGCACGACTCATCGCCGCTCTGCGCAGCGCACGTGCTGGAGACATGGGCGTGTGGAGCCGCATCCGTGCGACGATCCTGCCGCGCAGCCTCTTCCAGCGGGTGCCGCGGGGGCGTGAGGTCTCGCGGAAGCAGGCGCCGGAGGCCGCGGCCCCGCAGACCGGTGCGGGAGACAGCTGAGGCAGGGGCCGCTCCCCCGTGGTCCGGCGGGCACACCGGTCGGGTCACGGGGAGGCGGAGCTCACGGGGAGGCAGGGCTCATGAGGAGGCGGCCCCTCGGAGGGGCGGCTTCACGGGTGCGACGGGTCCGACGCGACGCGCGCGTGTCATCTGAAGACGACTGAACCCCGGCACTCACGATCAGCTGATCGTGAGTGCCGGGGTTCGAATGACGTCAGAGCCGGCGCTCAGGCGTGAGGAATATCACTGCCCGCCGCGGCGCTTGTCCCAGCGATCCTCCATCCGGTCCATGAACCCGGAGGACTTCCGGCCGTTCTGGCCGGTCTGGCCAGTCGACGGGCCGGGCCCGCCTGCCGGGCGCGACGGCGGCGCTTCAGCGGTGGGCGTCTTGCCCGACGACAGCGCCCAGAAGCCGCCGCCCACCATGACGGCGAAGCCGAGCACACCGAGCGGCCAGATGCCCGACCAGATCGCACCGAGCACGATGGCCAGTCCGATGACGACGCCCACGACACCGATGACGACGCGAGTGGCGGACAATCCGGCCCCCGGACCGACCGGCTGATCCTCGGAGATGCTGCGGGTGAAACTGGGGTCTTCCCTCAGCTGCTGTTCGAGCTGGTCCAGCAGCTGCTGCTCGTGGTCTGAGAGAGCCATCCCGATCTCCTCGATTCGTGATCTGCGCGGTGTCCGCTGACGCGGAGCGGAATGATTCCGCGAGGCGCCGCGATACTCCTCCCATGATAGTCGCCAACCTGGGAAATAGCCCAGCCGTCATCCTCGGCGCAGCAGTGAGGCGGCCGTGATCGAGTCTCCGCCGAATCGGCGCCTCACCTCGTCGAGGGCGCGCTGGGCGTCGCTCGCCCCCTCCGCGGAGTCACCTGTCGACCCGTCGCCGGTGGTCGACTCCCCCGATTCGTCGACCTCGAACAGGGATCCTTGCCGCCCTGAGGATGCGAGGTCGGCGAGTCCGTGCGCGCGGACTCCCAGCAGTCTCACACCTGCACGATGCTCGGCCCGCAGCCTGCGCAGCGGGCCGAGCAGTGCAGTGCGCAGGTCGTGCGGGAGGTCGCTGGGCACGGGCAGCGTCACCGAACGGCTGAAGGTGGTGAAGTCCGCCAACCGGTACTTCAGCCCCACCCCGCGTGCCGTGGCGCCCTCCTTCCGCAGGCGACCGGCCACGTCGTCGCAGAGGCGGAGCAGCTCGATCTCCAGGATCTCGGGATCCCACACGTCCTCGGCGAACGTATGCTCGGCGCTCACGGAGTGGTCCTTCGGCTCACTGCGGAGCGGACGATCGTCGATGCCGTGGGCGAAGTCCCGCAGCGTTCTGCCGTGCGCGCCGAATGTCCGCGCCACCCACGCCTCGTCGGCATCAGCCAGATCCGCGATCGTGCGGAGACCGTACCGGGCGAAGGCGTTCTGCGTGCTCTGCCCCACGCCCGGCAGCGCCTCGACGGGCATCGGGCGGAGGAACGCCGCCACCTCGTCGACGGGCACGACCAGCAGCCCATCGGGCTTCGCCCGGGTGGAGGCCAGCTTCGCCACGACCTTCGTCGACGCCGCCCCGATGGACGCCACGAGTCCGGTCTCTCTCCGGATCACCGCGCGGAGGTCCTGGGCGATGCGACCCGGCGAACCCAGCCTGCGCACCGCCGAGGTCACGTCGACGTAGCCCTCATCGATGCTCACCCGGACGTAGTCGTCGGTCACCCGGGCCACGATGTCGAAGACCTGCTGCGAGTACGCGCTGTAGAGGCCCCTGGACGGAGGGATGAGGATCGCCTGCGGGCACAGCGTCATCGCTCTGCCCACCGGCATGGCCGCGTGCACTCCGTATGCGCGGGCCTCGTAGCTCGCGGACACGACCACGCCCCGGCCTCCGCTGCCGCCCACGACCACCGGTCGACCCACCAGGTCAGGACGGCTGAGAAGCTCGACGCCCACGAAGAAGGCGTCCATGTCGATGTGGAGGATCACACATCCGGCGTCGTCGGTGCCCAGTCGGTCGAGGTCGCCCCCGCCCCGGGCAAGCTGCTTTCGACTCACATCCACCCCCGCGCGGTACTCTGGTCTGCATGGTACTCCGCTCTCCCTGGACCGTGCTCGCCTGCACGGCCGCCGCACTCGCGCTCGCCGGCTGCTCCGCTCCGGAAACGGACGGCGACAGCGCTCCCCCGACAGAGTCCGCTCCCTCCGCTGAGGAGTCCGCCACCGGTGCGGGCACGGATGCTCCGGAAGAGGCCGAGACGCCCTCGGGCCCTGAGGTGCAGGCCACCAGCGGAGCGGTCGTCGACGGCTTCCCGTCTGCGATCCCGCCGCTTCCAGATTCCGAGGTGGTCCTCTCGTCCGTCCAACCGGCCGCCGACGGGCAGCCCGTCGTCGCGAACCTCACGATGCGCACCACCTCATCGGAAGAGGACGTGCTCGAGTTCTACAGCGACCACTTCGAGGACGCCGATTTCGAACCCGTGGGCGATCCCTCGTCCGACGCAGACGTCACCTCGCAGTCGTATCACTCCGATGAAGCGGGTCAGACCCTCGCCGTGAGCATCGCACCGGATCCGGACGGCGGAGACGGCCTGCTCGTATCGGTCGGCGGCAAGGTCCTTCCGTGACCGCGAGCCACGCGGACGGGCCGCGCAGCGGCAGACTGACCCCCGACACCGAGGTCCGGGCCCGTGTCGATGCGACCCTCGAGACGTTCCTCACCAGCACGGCGACGACCCTGCGGGAGATCTCCCCCGTCGCAGACAGGCTCATGGATCCGCTGCGGACGTTCACCTCCGGCGGAAAGCGCGTCCGCGCAGTCCTCACGTGGTGGGGATACGAACTGGCCGGCGGCGCTGATGCCGGAGCGATCGCGGCGGCCGCCGGATCGGTCGAGCTCCTCCACGCCGCGGCGCTGGTCCACGACGACATCATCGACGATTCGGAGACACGTCGCGGAAGACCGGCGATGCACGCCAGCTTCCGCGATGCCCACGCGCGCTTGAGCATGAGCGGCGATCCGGTCCTGTACGGAACGGGAGCGGGCATCATCGGCGGCGATCTCTGCCTCGCACTCAGCGAGGAGCTGTTCGACTCCGCCGGCTTCGCCAACGCACCGGCGGCGCGAGACGCGCACGCCGCTCTGCGCCGGGACGTCATGCTGGGCCAGTTCCTCGACATCGAGCTCCAGGCGGTGAACGCACCGCGTGCGGAGCTGCGCGAGCGCGCGGACGAAGTCCTCACGCACAAGACCGCGAAGTACACGGTCGTCCAGCCGCTGGTGCTCGGAGCAGCGCTCGCGGACGCCGACGACGCCCTGCGGGCGGCTCTCGCAGCGTTCGGGCTGCCCCTGGGCCGTGCGTTCCAGATGCGCGACGACGTGCTGGGCGTCTACGGCGATCCGCAGGTCACGGGGAAGCCCGCCGGCGACGACCTCGTCCAGGGAAAGCGGACGATCCTGGTCGCAGAGGTTCTCGACCGCGCCGCGGAGGCCGATGCACGCTGGTTCGAGGCGAGGCTGGGGGCTGAGGACATCTCCGGGGATGACGTCACCCGGATGACGGCGATCATGACCGACTGCGGGGCGCTGAGCGCATTCGAGCGCCTCATCGAGACGGAGACGGCGCGGGCGCTCACCGCGCTGGATGAGCTGGTGCGCTTGGGCGTCGCGCGCGACGATGCGGCGGTCCTGGAGGGATTCGCCGATGCGCTGACGCAGCGGCACCGGTGATCGGGCGCGCGGACACGCCGCGCACCGGCCCGCCCGATAGGCAGGTCAGAGTGCCAGTGCCTGCGCGCGCCTGCGGACCTCGCCCTTGTTCCCCGCCTGCAGCAGGTCGATGGGCCGACCGGGGAGCGTCTCGTCGGGCGTGAAGAGCCACACGATCGCCGCCTCCTCATCGAAGCCCGCATCCATCAGGGTCGTGAGCGTGCCGCGCAGGTGCTTGAGCGGCAGCGAGTCAGCGTCCAGGAAGAGCTCCGGAACCTGGAACACATCGCGGTCGCCCCGCCTCACTCCGATCAGCGCCCGGTCCTCGATGTGCCTGCGCACCTTCGAGATCCCCAGCCCGGACCGCTCAGCGATGTCGGGGAGCGGCAACCATGCGTCTACGAGTTCTTCTGATCCATTCACCCTCCCAGCCTAACGACTCGCGGCGGTCTTCCGCCTCCCCCATCGCGACACGCCTGTCAGGTGCCGCCGGTTCACTGCCCGGCCTGGATACGCTGTTCCCGTCTGCGTGATGCCGACTTCCCCCACGAGCACCGGACCACCTGCAGGACGGATGATGACATTGTCGACGGAGCACCCAGCGCCCACCGCGCGCCGCCGGGACCGAGCACGGACCTCCACCGCGCCGGATCCCTTCATGGTCTCCGCGCTGCTGTCATCGCCGGCGGACGCGCCGCAGACCCAGGAGTCGGACCACGCGCCCGCGCTCCCCCTCGACGTCGCCACAGCACCGGGCTTCACCTCCGGCACCGCGTCGGAATCCGTCCCGGCCACCCACGGCGGCCGCACGTACCGAGTCCGCAAGGGCGATGACCTGGTGAACGTCGCGGCGCGGTTCGGAGTATCGGTCCCCGCGCTCGTCGACCTCAACGGCCTGGCACGACGCCCCCAGCTGCGTCCCGGTCAGATCCTCTCGCTTCCGGAGCGTCAGGTGACCGACGGTCCCGCCACCCACCGTGCACGGCCCGGCGAAACCCTCCAGTCGATCGCTGCGCGGCACCGTCGCAGTCCAGCGGACCTGCAGCGGGCCAACGCCATGGGCACGTCGCAGCTCATCGTCGAGGGAGAGTTGCTCAGCCTGTCCGGCACGGGCGCCATGAGTGCGCGGCCGCGGACGGACGCACTGGATCTTCCGTCGCTGTCGGCCCCGACCGAGGGGTATCCGGACGACACCGCTAAGGCTGCGCGCATCAATCGACGCAGCCTGCTCGCGCGTCCGGTTCCGTCCCGCCGCGCAGCACGTGCTCTCGTCGAGCGCGTCTCCCGTGAGCTGGGCTTCGAACCGCACCTCGCACTCGCCGTCGCGCAGACGGAGAGCGGATTCAACCACGCCGTCGTGAGCCCCGGGAACGCCATCGGGATCATGCAGACGACACCGCACGCCGCGCACTGCGCGGCCCACACGATCGGACGCGCGCTCGACGTGCTCGATCCCGCCGACAACGTGACGGCCGGCGTCACGATCCTCGCGTCGCTCCTCGAGCGCGCGCAGACGCAGACAGAAGCACTCCACGGCTACTACCAGGGGCTCGCCTCCGTCCGGCTGCACGGACCGTACCGCGACGCACAGCGGTTCGCGGCGAATGTGCAGATCCTGACCGACAGGGCACGAGCGGAGGGAGGACGATGACCACGCTCACCGATCCGCTGATCGGTCAGGTGCTCGACGACAGGTACCGGATCGACGACGCCGTGGCGCGCGGCGGCATGGCGATGGTCTACAAGGGCACCGACCTGCGCCTGGACCGCGTCATCGCACTCAAGATCATGCACCGCCATCTGCTCGATGACGAGGGCTTCGTCGAGCGCTTCCAGCGAGAGGCACGATCCGCGGCGACCCTCATCCACCCCAACCTCGTCGCGGTGCATGACACCGGCCGCGACGGCGACTCCGTGTACCTGGTCATGGAGTACCTCCCCAACGTCACGCTGCGCAAGGAGCTCCGCCACAGGGGGACGCTGACTCCGCGACAGGCCGTCATCGTGCTCGATGCGATCCTCGCGGGACTCGAGGCGGTCCACTCCGCAGAGATGATCCACCGCGATCTCAAGCCCGACAACGTGCTGCTCGGCGCGGACGGTCAGATCAAGCTCGCGGACTTCGGCCTCGCCCGTGCCGTGAGCGCGGCCACCACCACGAAGACGCTCATGGGCACCGTGGGCTACGTCGCACCGGAGCTGGTCACCCGCACCGGCGCAGACGGACGCACCGATCTCTACACGGTCGGCATCATGCTCTACGAGATGCTCACCGGCTTCCAGCCGTACACCGACGACGTCGCCATCCAGGTCGCGTACCGCCACGTCCACGAGGATGTGCCGCCGCCCTCGGATGAGCGGCCCGGGCTCAGCCCGCGCTTCGACGCCCTGGTGCTGTGGGCGACGTCCCGCAACCCGGATGACCGTCCCCAGACTGCGACGGCGCTGCGCGAAGCGGTCGCGGAGGCACGATCCACTCTCACGGACGAGGAACTGGACCTCGGCCACGAGAAGGCGCTGGACGACCCCGCCTTCGCCACTCGCCCGATCCTGGTGCCGACCGCGACGATCTTCGAACCCAGCGCCGATTCCGCCCCTGTCCGCACAGGCGCCGGCACCGACGAGATCCCCTACCTCCACGACGACGAGTCCTCATCCGACGAGTCCACATCTGACGAGCCCTCATCCGACGACCCGGCGATCGTCAAGACAGGCGCCGCCGCGGCGGCGGGGTCCACGACTGATGCCGAGGCGCCGGAGACCGACCCCGCGCAGGACGGTGAGGGAGCATCCGGTGCGACGGCGGCGACCGCCGCCGGGACCTCGGCGGCGGGCTCGTCCACGACCGACGGCCGGAAGCGCAGGCGACGGCGCGGAGTGCTGGTCGCACTGATCGCGGTGCTCGTCGCCGCGGTCCTCACGGTCGGTGCCGCCGTCGCACTCACCGACCGCACCGCAGTGGTCCCGGACGTCACCGCGGGGCAGGACCCGGAGGAGTACATCAGTCTCGTCGAGGACGCCGGCCTCCGCGCCGAGACGTCCGAGGGCTACAGCGAGTCGATCCCGGAGGGACGGATCCTCGACGTGGACCCGGGAGCGGGCACCGAGCTCGACAGCGGATCCGTCGTCACGGTTACCGTGTCCCAGGGCGAAGAGCTCTTCACCGTCCCTGACGTCACCGGCTCCGCGGAGGCGGACGCACGCACGACGCTCGAATCCGCCGGCATGGTGCTCGGCAAGATCACACGCGAGTTCTCCGACGATGTGCCGGAGGGCGACGTGGTGAGCCAGGGCGAACCGGGCGGCGAGCCGGCGGAGAAGGCCACACCGGTCGACCTCGTCATCTCGAAGGGGGTCGAGCCCGTGTCTGTCCCCATCGTGACCGGACTCGACTACGACACGGCGTTCGGGAACCTCGCCCGCGAGGGATTCCGGATCTCCCGCGACGATGAGTACTCCGATGAGGTCGCGAAGGGCAAGGTCATCTCGCAGACACCCCGCGGCGGCGAGGATTCGGACGAGGGCGCGCTCGTCATGCTCACAGTGTCGAAGGGCGAAGAACCGGCGGATGAGCCGTCGGAGGACGCATCAGCCGATGAGGATGAGGAATCCGGCGACTCGGACTCGTCGGATTCCGGGTCGAGCGATTCCGGGTCGGCAGACGACTGATCGTCCGCGAGGATGACGGCGGTGTGAGGTCGAGCGACGATCAGGCCGCGTTCGCGGACTCCTCAGCGAGCTCCGCCAGGATGCGCGCGGTGTCGCGTGCGTCCTGCTCGGAGACATCCAGGTGCGTGACGAGACGGCATTCGTCCGCGTTCATCGCGATGAGGCGGACTCCCCTGTCAGCGGCCGCGCGTGCGAAGTCATCGGCGCTGACGCCTGCTCCACCGGTGCGCAGCAGGACGATGTTCGTCTCGACGGTGCTGGGGTCCACGAATGCGGGGACCGCAGCGGCAACCTCCTGAGCGATGAGCGCGGCATGCGCGTGGTCATCGGCGAGGCGGTCCAGATGGTGGTCGAGGGCGTACATGCCCGCAGCCGCGAGGATCCCCGCCTGGCGCATTCCTCCCCCATAGCGCTTGCGGAGGTAGCGCGCCTCGTCGATGAGGGCGACAGAACCGGTCAGCACGCTGCCCACCGGGGCGCCGAGGCCCTTCGACAGGCAGACGCTCATCGTGTCCACCACCGCACCCTGATCTGCGAATGAGGTTCCTGACGCGACGATGGCGTTGGCCACGCGGGCCCCATCCATGTGCATGCGGATGCCGCGGGCATCGGTGAGTCCGCGGAGCCGGCGCAGCTCGTCGATGTCCGCGATGCGCCCTCCGGAGAAGTTGTGCGTGTTCTCCACTGCGATGAGCGCGGTCCCGACCTGGTTGTACCCGCGAGCGTCCGCGGCCAGGGCGATCGCGTCATCGGCACTCAGCGTACCGTCGGGAGAGATCCACGTGCGGCTCGTGACGCCGGCGATCGCGCCGTGGCCCCCCACCTCGGAGCGCAGCACGTGTGCACGCGACTCCGCGAGGAGCTCCTGTCCCCGGCCCACGGACACGGCGACCCCCAGCATGTTCGTGAGGGAGCCCGACGCGCAGAACAGACCCGCCTCGTGGCCGAACATCTCCGCGAGACGCTCTTCGAGCGCGTTGATCGTCGGGTCCTCGGCATAGACGTCGTCGCCGACCTCCGCCTCCGCCATCGCCGTCCGCATCGCGGGGGTGGGGCGCGTGAGCGTGTCGGACCGCAGGTCGATCGTGGGCCGGGGCCGATGAGTCACGCGCGCGTGGCCTTCGTGAGCAGCTCCGCCACCTGGAACGCCATCTCGAGTGACTGATCGTGGTTGAGGCGAGGGTCGACCAGGGTCTCGTAGCGACGACGCAGGCCCTCCTCGTCGATCTCCGCTCCGCCGCCCAGGACCTCCGTGACGTCGTCGCCCGTGAGCTCCACGTGCAGTCCGCCGGGGATCGTGCCCGCTTCGGCATGCGCGTCGAAGAAGCCGGAGACCTCTTCGACCACGTCTTCGAAGCGCCGGGTCTTGAAGCCGTTGCCCGACGTGATCGTGTTGCCGTGCATCGGGTCGCACACCCACGCGACCTGCGGCAGCTCCGCCCCGACCTCGGCCAGCAGGGTGGGCAGCTTCTCGCGGATCTGGCCGGCGCCCATGCGGGTGATGAAGCTCAGGCGGCCGGGAGTGCGCTCCGGGTCGAGCTTGTCGACCAGACGCATGACGTCGTCCTTCGTCGTCGTGGGTCCGAGCTTCACACCGATCGGGTTGTGGACGCGGGACAGGAAGTCGACGTGCGCGCCGTCGACGTCACGGGTCCGCTCACCGATCCAGAGGAAGTGGCCGGACACCGCGTACGGATTGCCCGTCCGCGAATCGATCCGGGTCAGGGCGCTCTCGTATTCGAGCAGCAGCGCTTCGTGAGCGGCGAAGAACTCGACCGAGTTGATCGCATCGAAGTCCGCACCGCAGGCCGCCATGAACTTCAGCGCACGATCGATCTCGCGCGCGATCTGCTCGTAGCGGTGGTAGTTCGGGTTCGAACCGAGGAAGCCCTGGTTCCACTCGTGGACGCGCCGCAGATCGGCGAAGCCGCCCTGCGTGAATGCGCGGATGAGGTTCAGCGTCGACGCGGAGACGTGGTACGCCTGCAGCAGGCGGTTCGGATCGTGACGACGGCCTTCCGGTGTGAAGGCATGGTCGTTGACGATGTCGCCGCGGTAGGACGGAAGCGTGGTCCCCTCACGGGTCTCCGAATCCGATGACCGCGGCTTGGCGAACTGACCGGCCATGCGGCCCATCTTCACGACCGGGACGGACCCACCGTAGGTGAGGACCGCCGCCATCTGGAGGACGGTCTGGATGCGGCGCCGGATCTTGTCCGCCTCAGCATCCGCGAACGTCTCCGCGCAGTCGCCGCCGGTGAGGATGAAGGCCCTGCCCGCCGCGGCGTCCGCGATGCGGCTGCGCAGCAGATCCGCTTCGCCGGCGAAGATGAGCGGGGGAACAGCACGCAGTTCCGCCATCGCCTTCTCGAGCTCCGCCGCATCCTGATAGGTGGGCTGCTGCTGCGGATCGAGACCGCGCCATTCCTCGAGTCCTGCGAGGGTCTCCGGGGTCGCGCGGACGGATCCCACTGCATCGAAGCGCGGGTCAGCGTGCAAGCTCATATCGAGCCTTTCTCTGGTCGTTCGTGCCGAGCGCGAGGCGCGTCAGCGGCCGTCCGCGTCCTCCGCGGACGGATCGTCATCGGGATCATCGGACGGGTCGGACGCATCCGCCCGCCCGGGCTCTCCGGCCTGGTCGGGTCCTCCGGCCTGGTCGGGTTCAGCGTCGTCGGAATCCGACGCGCCGTCCGGTCCGTCTTCTGCCTCTGCGTCCGGGCTGAAGTCCTCAGCGGACACGTGATCGAGGAACTCCCGGAACTGCGCCACGGCGTCCTCATCAGGTTCAGGCGCGTCGATGCCGTCCTCATCCAGGACGGTCTCCGCCACGTAGACGGGCGCATCCGCGGTGAGGGCCAGGAGCACCGCATCCGACGGACGAGCGGAGATCTGCTTCCCATCGCTCGTGTCGATGCGCGCGTAGAACGTGTGCTCCTCGCGTCCTGTGACGGTCACCCGCTCAATGCTCGCACCGTAGTGGTCGAGGACGTCGAGCAGCAGCTGATGCGTCAGCGGACGAGCGGAGACCAGCCCCTTCTGCGTCATCTGGATGAGCGCCGATTCGGACGACCCGATCCAGATGGGCAGATATCGGGGCCGCTCGACCGCTTTGAGGACGAGGATCGGCTGATTCGCGGGGAGCTCGATCCTGACTCCGACGACTTCTACTTCGAGATCCGCCATCTGTTCCGCGCTCAGTTGGTCCGCGGACGCTGCTGGAAGATCATGCGGAACTTCCCGATCTGCACGTCCGCACCGTTCTGGAGCTCGATCGAATCGATGAGCTGACGACCCACGTAGGTGCCGTTGAGCGATCCGGTGTCCCGCAGGGTGAAGCCCGACGGCGTCCTCACGAACTCCGCGTGCTTGCGCGAGACCGTCACATCGTCCAGGAAGATGTCCGCATTGGGGCTGCGTCCCACCGTGACGACGTCCGTATCGAGCAGGATCTGTGCCCCGGCATCCGGACCGGACACGACGACCAGGAGAGCGTCCGTCTCATCGAGGTTCTGCAGATCGGGAACGGGGTGGATCTCACCCGTGTGCGGGTCGAGGATGCCGGAGAACTGCTGATTCCCCGGGCTGCCCTGCTCCTGTCCTGCTGCCATCTGCGAACCGGCCTGCGGGTCGTTCCACTGCTGCGGAGGACCGCTCTGCGTGTGGCCCTGTGAGCCGAAGGCGTGGCCGGACTGCCCGTCGGGGCTCTGGTGCTGGGGCCCGGAGCCGAACTGCCCGGACTGCGGCTGGGCCCACTGATCGCCCTGTCCCGCATAGTCCTGCGGTTCGGGCTGCGCCTGCTGGCCGTACTGCTGCGGGGGAACCTGGCCCTGCTGCTGCGCCCACTGCTGGTCGACCTGCGCCTGGCCCCATGCCTGAGGCTGCGAGCCCTGCTGGGGCTGGCTGTGCACTCCCTGGTCGTACTGCCCCTGGTCGTACTGCTGCGGGCTGTACTGCTGAGGTGCCGGCTGCTGGGACCAGTCCTGCTGGGGAACGGGCTGCGAGCTCTGGGGCTGTGAACCCTGCTGAGCGTCGTACTGCGGTTCCTGCGGAGCAGCCTCCGGCTCACCCTGCTGCCCGAACGGGAAGACATGTGGTGTCGCGGACGTCGACTCCTGGCCCTGCCACGGCTGCTGGCCGTCGGGGAACCCGCCGTTCTGCTGAGACATCAGGCTCCTTCGCTTTCGACCGCCGCACGGTATGCGGCGCTGTCCATCAGTGCGTCGACCTCTGCCGGGTCAGACAGTCGGACGTCATAGATCCACCCGCCCGAATACGGGTCGGAGTTGATCGTCTCCGGTGCGTCCTCGAGCGCTTCGTTCACCGTGATGACTTCACCGGAGACCGGGGCGACGAGGTCGGACACGCTCTTCGTGCTCTCCACCTCACCACTCGACTCACCAGCGGTGACGGTGTCCCCGACCTCAGGCATGTCGACGAAGACGACGTCACCGAGTGAGTCCTGTGCGAAGTCCGTGATGCCTACCCGGACGACCGAATCGTCGTCGGTTCGGTCGACCCACTCGTGCTCTGCGGAATAGTGCAGGCCTTCGGGAAAGGTGAGATCAGCCATGTCAACTCCTCCTCGTCAGGTCAATCCACCCCAGCATAGCCGCATCGGTGGCGCAGATCGCATTCCGGTGACGCGGACTGCGCGACTTCCCAGCACACCCCGCGCCGCGCGGGGCGCTGTCAGCAGAATTTGCCCTCCCACTCAGCATTCGGATAAGGTCATCCTCGGTTCACAGCGGAATCGACGGGCTATGGCGCAGCTTGGTAGCGCGCTTGACTGGGGGTCAAGAGGTCGTGGGTTCGAATCCCGCTAGCCCGACCATCTGAGGAATGCCGGGACATCGTGCAGACGATGTCCCGGCATTCCTCATTCACACTCATCACTCGAGCTGACCGAGTGCACCGAAGCTCTCACGCGTCCCACACCCCGGATGTCCCCCTCCTGTGGGATCCCACGAGATGCGTGTCGACGATGCCCAGCGCCTCCATGAGGGCGAACATCGTCGTGGGTCCCACGAACCGGAAACCCTCGCGCCGCAGGGCGCGGGCGAGCGCACGCGACTCGTCCGACTGCGTGGGGACCTCCGCGAGAGTCTGCGGTCGGGGCGTCTCCTGCGGCTGGAAGGACCAGATCAGCTCTGCGAGTCCTCCCCGCTCCCGCAGGGAGACCGTCGCCCGTGCATTGCCGACGGTCGCGAGGATCTTCGCGCGGTTGCGGACGATGCGGGCATCGGCGAGCAGGCGTGCGATGTCCGCATCGTCGAACCCGGCGACCGCGTCGGGATCGAAGCCCGCGAAGGCCTCACGGAACGCGGGGCGCTTCCTGAGGATCGTCGCCCAGGACAGTCCGGATTGGAACGCCTCGAGGCTGAGGCGCTCGAAGAGCCCCCGCTCGTCACGGACCGGCATCCCCCATTCCGTGTCGTAGTACGTGCGCAGGAGCGGATCGTGCGCTGCCCACGGCGGTCGTGCGAGGCCGTCGTCCCCCACGACCGTGCCCTGTGTCTCCGCCATCGTCATCCTTCCAGGCCCGTCTCCCGCAGTGTGATGTTGAGGCGGCCCGATTCCAGTCCGACGCCCGCCGGAGCTGTGCCGGGGTGGACCGCGGGCACAGCGTGGAAGGCCATCCGTGAGGGGCCGCCGAAGACGAACAGGTCGCCGGATTCCAGGACGATGTCCTCGTACGGCTTCGTGCGCGTCTGCGTGTTGCCGAACCGGAAGGTGCACGAATCCCCGATCGACAGGGACACGACCGGTGCGCGGGACCTCTCGTCCCGGTCCTGGTGCATCCCCATCCGCGCAGCGTCATCGTAGAAGTTCACGAGCGCGGTGTCCGGTGTGTAGTCCCCCTCGAGATGGGGGGTCTCCTCCGACATGCTCGCCTGCTCTCCATACGCCGCCTCGATCGCGCTGCGCCCCAGGCGGATCATCCAGTCGGGCATGTCGAGGACCGCGTTCCCATTCACGTCCACGGCATCCCGCGAGTACGCGTAGGGGCGCCAGTGCCATCCCAGGCACACGGTCTCCACGCTCATCTCGTGGCCGCGGATCTTCGCCGACCGCGGCGGGACCGGCCCCGCCGCCCACTCGTGGAAGCGGTCGACCAGCCAGGCTTGCTGCGTCGGGGTGAGGAATCCTGGGACCCAGACGGCACCCGGAGCCAGCTCCCGGCGGGGCCGCGGAAGCAGGTCCTCGCCGAACAGTGCGTCGTCGAACCGGGCACCTTCGCCACTGCCACCCATCCGCCGACTCACACGCCCTTGAAGTACACGAGCTGGGTCGTCGTCGCGAGCAGCTCCCCGTCCTCGCCCCACACGTGACCGATCTGGTCGAAGTGGCCCTCATGGAAGCGCGAGGCCGCCGCCCGGCACAGGAGGTGCTCGCCCTGGGCTGCCAGGGCCTCCGGTGCGGTGTGGAAGTACACGGTGTAGCTGACTGTCCCCGCCGGCGACGGTGTGCCCGTCCGGGCGAAGATCCGCGGGAAGAACACGTCGCAGGCTGCCGCGAGGGACACGTGGTCCCACGGCCGCGGCTGCGTCTGCGACACCCACATGAGGGTCTCCGACGATTCGGAGGCCGCAGTCGGAACCCCGGACACGATGCGGAAGACGTAGTTCTCCATCCACGGCAGTGCCATCTGGTACGGGGTGATGTCGACGTCCGCGGGCGCGGGGACCTGCGGGACGGACAGCTCTGTGTCGGTGAACGTCTCGCGCCCCCGGGCTAGCAGCGCGGTGCCTGTGAGCACCGTGCCCGACTCCTGATCGATGCGCACGGTCCAGTGCTGGTTCGAGCGATTCGTCCGCACGGGGTCGACGACGATGTCCATCGTCCCCTCCTCGACCGGCGCCGCGAAGTTGAGGGTGAGCGCGGCAGGGCGCCCCTGCGCCCGCGGATCCGCTGTGATGCCGGCGAGCGCCTGCGCCGCGGTCGCACCGCCGTAGGGGCCCACCATGTTCGCCCACGCGGGATGGGTCCTCGCGGTGACCGTCCGGGGGCCCTCAGGCCCTGCATCGGGCGTGGACTGCGCCCCGTCGGTCGGAACTTCCAAGGCGATGAGTGCATCGAACGTGTGAGTCATGAGCCGATCGTATCCGGGCTCACACCGGGCAGCACTCCGTCCTGCCCGACACCCTCCGTTCACCTGCTGCGGATATCATCGATCCGTCCATCTCGCAGAGCAGGAGACACCGACACGTGACCCACCTCCCCCACGAGTCTCCGACGGAGATGCACTCGCCGCAGTTCCCCGCCGGCGATCGGGCGCCTTCTGCCCGCACACTCATCGATCTGATCATGGAGACCGCTGCCGCGCACCCGGACTCGCCCGCCATCGACGACGGGACGACGGTGCTGCGGTACCGGGAGCTGCTCGAGACGATGCGGGACCGCGCACTCGCCCTGGCAGATGCCGGGGTGGGGCCGGGCGACACAGTGGGCGTGCGCGTCACGTCCGGGACGACGGACCTCTACACGGCCATCCTCGGCATCCTCATGGTCGGCGGCGCCTATGTCCCCGTCGACGTGGACGATCCGGATGAGAGAGCGCGCACCGTCTTCTCCGAGGCGGAGTGCGCCGCTGTGGTCACCGACGGGTTCACGATCGACGTCCGGCACCGCCGCACTCCGGACCAGGTCCCCCCGCTCAGAGCACCGGAGCCGTCCGATGACTGCTGGGTGATCTTCACCTCGGGCTCCACCGGCACTCCGAAGGGCGTCGCAGTCTCGCATCGCTCCGCAGCGGCCTTCGTCGACGCCGAGGCGAGGATCTTCTGCAGCGCGGAGCCGCTGCGGCCCGGCGACCGCGTGCTCGCCGGCCTGTCCGTGGCGTTCGACGCGAGCTGTGAGGAGATGTGGCTCGCGTGGAGATCCGGTGCCTGCCTGGTGCCCGCACCCCGGTCACTCGTGAAATCGGGCATGGATCTGGGCCCGTGGCTCGCGAACCGCGGCATCACGGTCGTGTCCACCGTGCCGACCCTCGCATCGCTGTGGCCCGCGGAGACCCTCGCGAACGTCCGACTGCTGATCTTCGGCGGGGAAGCGTGCCCTCCTGAACTGGCTGCCCGGCTCTCCGACGAGGATCGCGAGGTCTGGAACACCTACGGCCCGACCGAGGCCACGGTCGTCACCTGCGCGGCTCCACTCGATGGATCGGACCCCGTGCGCATCGGACTGCCGCTGGACGGATGGGACATGGCGATCGTCGACCCGGCGACCGGCGTCCCGGTCGCCGACGGGGCCACCGGCGAGCTGATCATCGGCGGCGTCGGCCTGGCCCGCTACCTCGACCCCGCCAAGGACGCGGAGAAGTACGCGCCCATGCCCACTCTCGGGTGGGAGCGCGCATACCGCTCCGGGGACCTCGTCGTCATGGACCCGGAGGGCCTCATCTTCGTGGGCCGCGCAGACGAGCAGGTGAAGCTGGGCGGCCGCCGCATCGAACTGGGAGAGATCGACGCCTCACTCCAAGCGCTGCCCGGAGTGGCCGGCGGCGCCGCCGCTGTGAAGGACACGCCCGCCGGCATGCAGCTGCTCATCGGGTACCTCGCCCCGGAGATACCCGGCGACGATCGGCGGGAGGACTGGACCGCACTGCTGCGGCAGGAGCTGCCCCCGGCACTGGTGCCCCGGCTGGTCCTCGTCGACGACCTGCCCACGAAGACCTCCGGCAAGGTCGACCGCAATGCACTGCCGTGGCCCCTGCCCGGTGAAGAGCCCGCAGACGGCGACCGCGACGAACTGCCCGAGTCCACGCGCTGGTTCGCGGACCAGTGGGAGGCGGTGCTGGGCACCGTGCCCACCCTCGACTCCGACTTCTTCGACTCCGGCGGCGGGTCACTCGCAGCCGCCCAGCTGGTCTCCCGCCTGCGCACGCGCCACGCCGGTGTGACGGTCGGCGACGTGTACTCCGTGCCCCGCTTCGGTGCGCTCGTCGACGTCGCCTCAGAGACCGACGATGCGGCGCCCGCGCGCGCTCGCCGGACGATCACGCGCACGCGGTACTCGATGCAGGCGCTCCAGACCCTGCTCGGCATCCCCGTCCACGTGCTCGCCGCGATGAAGTGGGCTGTGCTCGCGCTGGTCATCGTGAATCTCGCGGGTCTGGCGGGGATGGAGGTCCCGACGGTGAGCTGGTGGCTCATCGTTGCGCTCTTCGGCGTGTTCGTCACCCCGTGGGGCCGCATGCTCATCTCCGCGGGGGCAGCACGAGCGCTGCTGCGCGGAGTCTCACCTGGCACGTACCCGCGCTCCGGCTCCGTGCACCTGCGCCTGTGGCTCGCGGAGCACGTGGCGGACCTCGCCTCAGCCGTCTCCGTCGCCTCGGCGCCGTGGGTCACCTGGTACGGCCGGCTGCTCGGAAATCGGATCGGCCCGAACGTCGACCTGCACTCGATCCCGCCCGTCACCGGGATGCTCACACTCGCCGAGGGCGCCTCCATCGAGCCGGAGGTCGACTTCAAGGGCTGGTGGGTCGACGGCGACGTCGTCCACATCGGCCCGATCCGAGTGGGCGAGTACGCGGTCGTCGGCGCCCGTTTGACGCTGCTGCCCGGCTCGCGGGTGGGAGCAGGAGCCGTCGTCGAGCCCGGATCCGCTGTGAACGGGAAGCTGCGCCGGGGGCAGGTGTACTCCGGTTCGCCTGCCATGCGGGTCCGCAAGGCTCAGATCGACTTCCCCGAATCGCCTCCTCGCCGTCGGCGCACCCCCTTCCTGCTCTATGCGATCGGCTCCGTCCTCCATGCCGCCATCCCCCTGCTCGCCGCCGTCCCCGGTCTGGCTCTCATGTTCGCCGTGTCCGGTCCCGAGGCCGCGGTCACGCCCCTCGTCCTCCTCGCCTGGTCCCCCGTGCTCGGCCTCACCTGGTTCGCCACCACGGCGCTGCTGATCGTGCTGGCGGTGCGCGCACTGGCGATCGGGATGAAGGAGGACGTCGTCCCGGTGAGGTCCTTCGCGGGCTACCGCGTGTGGGCGACGGAGCGGATCATGGACATGGCTCGCGACCTCCTCTTCCCCCTCTACGCAGGGCTCCTCACCCCGGTGTGGCTGCGGCTGCTGGGCGCGAAGGTGGGACGAGACGTCGAGGTGTCGACCGTGCTCCTGGTGCCGTCGATGACCACGATCGCGGACGGCGCGTTCCTCGCGGACGACACGATGGTCGCGAGCTACGAGCTGGGCAACGGCTGGATGAGGGTCGGACGGGCGAAGGTGGGCAAGCGCGCCTTCCTCGGCAATTCCGGTATGGCTGCGGCCGGTCGACGTGTTCCGAAGAACGCACTCGTCGCCGTGCTGTCCGCTGCACCCACCAAGGCCAAGAAGGGCTCGAGCTGGATCGGCTCCCCACCCGTCGAGCTCCGTCGCTCGGAGGTCGCGGCCGACTCCGCGCTCACGTACAAGCCGTCGGCCCGCCTGCGTCGCCTCCGGGGGATGTGGGAGACGCTGCGCCTGCTGTCGGTCATCGCCGGGGCGCTCGTCGTCACGGGCGTCATCGGCGCTCTCATCGGACTCCACTCGGCACTCGCGCAGACCCTCTCGAACACCGCCGCCGCGGTCGTCATGCTCCTCCTGTCCGGTGTCGTCATGATGCTCGCCGGGGCGGTCGCCGCGGGCATCGCAGTCGCTGCGAAGTGGATCTGCGTGGGACGCATCCGCCGATCAGAGCATCCCCTCTGGTCATCGTTCATCTGGCGCAGCGAGCTCGCGGACACGTTCGTCGAGCTCGTCGCCGCACCCTGGTTCGCGCGCACGGCGGTCGGCACACCCGCGCTCGTCTGGTACCTGCGCGCGCTGGGCGCGAGGATCGGGCACGGCGTGTGGTGCGAGACGTACTGGCTGCCGGAGGCCGATCTCGTCTCCCTGGGAGACAACTCCACCGTCAACCGGGGCTGCGTCGTCCAGACCCACCTCTTCCACGACCGCGTCATGAGCCTCGACACCGTCACGCTCGACCCGGGCGCCACGCTCGGCCCGAACAGCGTCATCCTGCCGGCCGCAACCATCGGAGACGCGGCCACCGTCGGACCCGCGAGCCTCGTGATGCGCGGTGAGTTCGTCCCGGCGAATGCGTACTTCATGGGCAATCCGGTCGTACCCTGGATCGATGCGCCCACCATCCCCTCCGAGGAGGACTGACGTCCGTGCTTGATGACTACACCCCCGATTCGGGACATGAGGACTACACCGTCGAGCACTACGACCTCGACCTCGATTACCGACTGGGCCCCAATCGCCTCGATGGGACGGCCCGCCTGAGCGTCCGCGTACTCGCCGACGCCGCGTCGCTGAGGGTCGACCTCGTGGGACTCGGGGTCGACCGCGTCCGCGTCGACGGGCAGCGGGCGCGCTTCCGGCAGCGTCAGCGCCACGTCGACGTCACCCTGCCCGCGAAGAGGGGACCCGGCGACGAGCTCGTCCTGGAGATCCGCTATTCCGGCACTCCGGAGCCCGTGATGGGGACGTGGGGAGACGTCGGCTGGGAGGAGCTGGAGGACGGCTCGCTGGTCGCGGGCCAGCCCAACGGCTCGGCCACCTGGTACCCGGTCAACGACCACCCGGCCCACAAGGCGACGTACCGCATCAGCGTCCTCACCGACGCGGACTACTCCGTCATCGCCAACGGGCGGCTGACGGGGAAGAGCAGAGCCTCCCGCGGCACCCGCTGGGAGTGGACCTCGGACACGCCGCTGGCCCCCTACCTCGCGAGCGTCCAGATCGGCCGCTACCGCATCGACGACCTGCCCGGTGACGAGGGTGACGGGACAGTTCCGCAGTGGCTGGCCGCCCCCCGCCTCACCTGGCATGCAGCGGCCCTCGTCCTGAAGAAGCAGCGGCGGATGCTCGACGTCTTCGAGGACTGGTTCGGGCCCTACCCGTTCGACTCCTACGGCGTCGTCGTCACGCACGAGGCTCTCGAGATCCCCCTCGAGTCCCAGCCGTTCTCCATCCTGGGCGCCAACCACCTGCTGCCCACCTGGGAGGCGGAGAGGCTGGTCGCCCACGAGCTGTCGCACCAGTGGTTCGGCAATTCCGTGTCGATCCGCCGCTGGCGCGACCTCTGGCTGAATGAGGGGTTCGCCTGCTACGCGGAGTGGATCTGGTCGGACGCCAAGGACAGGCGATCGATCGCAGACTGCGCTGACGAGGTCCACGCGGAGCACGTCGACCTCCCGCAGGACATCCGCGTGGGCGATCCGGGCGGACCGGACATGTTCGACGATCGCGTGTACAAGCGCGGTGCGCTCACGCTCGAGGCTCTGCGGCGCACGGTCGGGGACGCGGACTTCCGGCGGATCGTCCAGGAGTGGTGCGCCCGGAACCGGCACGGCCACGGGGACGCGGAGACCTTCTTCGCTCTCGTCGCAGAGATCGCGGACATCGATGCGCACTCCCTGCTCGATCCGTGGCTCACGCAGGAGCGGCTCCCGGACCTGCCAGCGCGCGCAGGGCTGAACGCATGAGCGGACTCGTCCGGTTCGCGTGAGACGACCCGGGCGCGCCGCCTGAGCAGACCCCTCAGATGCTGCGCAGCAGGATGTCCGCACCGCCTTCGCGCCCGGCGATGACGAAGCCGTTCTCCGCGAAGAACTCCCCCGCCGTATTCAGCTCATGCACGGCGAGGCTCACGGATCCGCGCCCGGACAGGCGCAGCAGGTCCAGGACGGCGCGTACGAGGTGCGTGCCGTAGCCGTGGCCCTGCGCTGCCGGGTCGACCGCGATGCGGAGTTCGGGGATCTGGTCCCCGGCCCACCCCAGGCCGCGCCAGCCGTCGTGCGGCAGTCGGACCCACGCGGCGCCCACCGCCTGCTCGTCGTCGTCGAGGATGACGACGCCGGTGTCCCCCGGTCGCCCCCAGCCGTCCAGGTATCCGGCCAGCACGTCGTCCGCGGCGATCTGCGCATCGGACAGCGGAGGGGAATCGATCGACCAGTTGACGGTCTGCGCGAGGAAGGGGCGGAGCATGCCCTCCGCGCTCGCATCATCGGGAACGGGTACTAGCTTCATGACGACATTCTGTCCGATCACCGGCCGCAGTGCGAACCTCCGCGCGGATGCTCAGCGGATGCCGCGGGCAAGTGCCCGGTCGATCCATGCGCGTCCGCGGGCGCGCATGCCCAGCGTGACTCCGCGAGCGCCCAGGAACCCGAGGACGAAAGCGGCCCAGGCCGTGAGCGCGTGCGGCCAGAGTGCCATGGCGCCGTAGAGGATCACGGCGAACACCGCCAGGGACACGACCTGCGCGAGCGCGAGGTAGCGCGCGTCCTCTGCGCCCAGCAGCACGCCGTCCAGCACGAACACGACTCCGGCCAGGGGGAGGCTCACGGCGAACACGAGCAGCAGCGCGGTGATGAGCGACCGCACTGCCGGGTCTCCCGTGAACGCGGCGGGGATCCACGCGGCACCGGCAGCGATGAGGATCGCGCAGACGATGCCGAATCCCACGCCCCAGCGGACCAGTCGCGCTGTGATCCTCTGCACTCCGGGCACGTCCTGCGCGCCCAGCCGCAGAGCGATGAGAGCCTGGCCCGCGATCGCCAGCGCGTCGAGCGCGAGCGCCATCGCGAAGAACAGGGTCTGGACGACCTGGACAGCCGCCAGCTGCTGGGTGCCCAGCGCAGTGGCCTCGAAGACGAGGAGGATGAGTGCTGCGCGCAGGGCCGCACTCCGGACCACCAGCCACCCGGAGGTCCTGGCCGACGACCACACGCCCGTCCACTGGGGCAGCAGACTGGCCCCGTGCCGGGCGGCCGCGCGGAAGGCGATGACGAGGATGACGGCCGCCATGCCCGCCTGGGCGATGACGCTGCCGATCGCGGACCCCGCGATCCCGAGGTCCAGCCCGTAGATGAGGATCGCGTTGAGGACGATGTTCGCTCCGAATCCGCCGCCGGCGACCCAGAGCGGAGTCGTCGTGTCCTGCAGTCCGCGCAGCAGGCCGGTGCCCGCGATGACGAGCAGCATGAACGGCAGGCCCCACCACGAGATCGTCAGGTACGTGAGGGCGGCGGCCGCGACCTCGGGCCCGGGCCCGAACGCTCCGATCACCGGACCCACTAGCGGCAGCCCACCCAGCAGCAGGAGTGCGGAGATGACGACGGACAGCCACATCCCGTCGAATCCTGCGCTCACCGCCCCGCGGATATCGCCGCTGCCCATGCGCTTCGCGACGCGGGGCGTGGTGGCATAGGCGAGGAAGATCATGAGCCCCAGCACCGTCTGCAGCACGGTCGATGCGATCGCGAGCCCGCCCAGGGCGGGTGCCCCCAGATGGCCGACCATCGCGGTGTCGGCGAGGAGGAAGAGGGGTTCGGCGATGAGGGCGCCCAGTGCGGGCACGGCCAGGCGGAGGATCTCGCGATCGACGGGTTTCATCAGGGATGATTCTAGATCGGGATGCTTCCCGGTCGGCGCGCGGTGTCAGCCGATCGTCTGCGCCCAGGCGCGGGTGTCCGCCGGGTCGATGACGTCGTCGACGTCGAAGACCATCGCCGCGCTCAGCGCCCTGCCCTGCGCGTACAGCTGATCGACGAGCTCCGCCTCACGTGCGGCCCGGTCCCGCGCGTCGTCGATCGCGGCGAGCTCCTTCGCGTAGCCCAGGCGGACCGCTCCCTCCAGGCCCATCGGCCCGATCTCACCACTGGGCCACGCGACGGTGAAGTGCGGTACCGCGAACCCGCCGCCCACCATCGCCATGGCGCCCAGACCGTAGCCCTTGCGGATCACGAACGCGCCCAGCGGCGTCCGCAGGCGCGCGCCCGCGACGAAGAGATCGCCGAACGCTCGCACCCCCGGCTCGTGCTCGGCGTCGGGACCCACCATGAAGCCCGGGGTGTCGACGAACGACAGGACGGGCAGCCCGTGATCGTCCGCCAGCCGCAGGTGCTGCGTGAAGGAGCGGGCCGCATCGACGTCGATCGCGCCGCCCAGGTGGGAGTTGTCGTTGGCCAGGAACGCGAACGGCGCACCCGCGATGCGAAGGAAGCCGGTGATCGCACCGGGAGCGAAGCGGGGGCGTACCTCGACGAGGGAGTCCGCGTCCGCGACCGATTCGAGCACCGCCCGCATCGAGAAGGCGCGCAGCCGGTCCGCGGGGACAGCGCTGCGCGAGGAGTCGGCGGGCGGGGCGACGGTCTTCGCAGCGGGTGCCCTCCGCACGGACAGGTAGCCCAGCAGACGGCGCGCGGTCGCGACCGCGTCCGCCTCGTCACGGGCGACGAGGTCGAGCACTCCGGTCGCCTCGTGGACCTCGACGGGTCCGATGTCGTCGGGCCGGTGGCGGCCCAGTCCGCCGCCCTCGATCATCGCGGGTCCGCCCATGCCGATGTTCGCCTCCGGAGTCGCGATGATGAGGTCGCAGACACCGGCCAGCGCCGCATTGCCGGCGAAGCTCCGGCCGGAGACGACCGCCACGAGCGGTACCCGGCCCCGCAGCGCGGCCAGGGACCCGAAGGTGGGCACGCTCAGCCCCGCGGTGGGCGCGCGGTCCGTGTCGCCGGGACGTCCGCCTCCGCCCTCCGCGAAGAGGACGACCGGAGCGGACCTCCGCGCGGCGAGCTCCAGGAGCCGGTCCGTCTTCGCGTGGTTGCGCGTGCCCTGCGTGCCGGCGAGCACGGAGTAGTCGTAGCTCATGACGACGACCTCGTGGCCGTCGATCGTCGCGACTCCGCCGATCAGGCCGTCACCGGAGGTGCGGGCGATGAGGTCCTCGACGCTGCGCCTGCGCGTCTGGGCGGCGATGACGAGGGGACCGTACTCGACGAAGCTGCCGGGATCGACGAGGTCGGCGATGTTCTCCCGCGCCGTCCGCCTCCCGCGGGCCCGGATCCCCGCGAGCGCGTCCTCACGCTCCTCGTCGGCGACCGCTGCGTGCCGTTCCCGGACCTCGGCCACGTCGGGATGGGGTGCGGCCTCCTCCGCGGCGTCTGCCCCCGCGGCTGCGGCGCCCGTGACGACTGCGACCGGTGCCCCCTCGGCCACGTAGTCGCCCACCTCGACCAGGTGGCGCACGTGCGCCGACGGCGGGCCCGCGATCGGGTGGTGCATCTTCATCGCCTCGAGGAGTGCGTACTCCCCCGGCACGTCGCCGATCGCCACGACGGTGCCGGACACCGTCGCGCGCACCAGCGTCTGGTCGGGTCCCAGCTCGTGCTCCGCGAGGACCGCCGCCGAGGTCGTTCCCACCCCGCCGTCGCCGCCGGCGCGCGCGGACGGCGGGCTCGCGGTCGCGTCGCGTGCGCGGGCCTCGTCGTCGAGCTCCCGGGCGCGTTCCGCCAGGCGAGGGGCTGAGGTGTCGAACGACGTCGTCGTCTCGTGTCCCGGCTCCAGCTGCTCGCCGATAGCCCGCAGCAGACCCGCGTTCGTGTCGAGGCCCTCGATCCGCGTCTCCGCGAGCGCGCGGTCCGCTCCCCGGAGTGCGGTCTCAAGGCTGTCGCCGTGCACGATGATCTTCCCCAGAAGCGAATCGAACGCGCCCGTCACGGTGCTGCCCGCTTCGATCCACGTATCGACGCGCACGCCGGGACCAGTGGGCCAGGTGACCGCGGTCGTTCGCCCCACGCTGGGCACCGGGTCCCCGGCCGGAGACACCGTCTCCGCTGCGACGCGCAGCTGGACGGCGGTGCCGCGCGGGACCGGATCGCGGGGATGGGCAGGTTCTCTGCATGCGGCCACTGCGAGCTGGCAGGCGACGAGGTCGATCCCCGTGACTGCCTCCGTCACGGTGTGCTCCACCTGGATCCGCGGGTTCACCTCGAGGAGGACATGGGAGTCTCCCGTCACGAGGAACTCGACGGTCGCCAGCGACTGATAGGACAGGGGCTCCACGAGCCGGAGCGCGTCCGCGTGGATGCGCGCGCGCAGGTCCTCGCCGAGTCCGGGCGCGGGTGCGATCTCCACGAGCTTCTGCCGCCGGCGCTGGATCGAGCAGTCGCGGTCGCCCAGCACGTGCACGCCCTCCGGTGTGCCGAGCACCTGCACCTCGATGTGCCGAGCGTCGACCACCAGGGCCTCTGCGAAGACACGGCCGTCCCCGAAGCCGGCCCGGGCCTCGGCGGCGCATGCTGTCAGCGCCTCCGGCAGCGCGTCCGCCTCGTGCACGATGCGGATGCCGCGGCCACCGCCCCCGGCGACGGCCTTGATCGCCACGCCCGCGGGGTGAGCGGCGAGGAGGGCGCGGACCTCCACGACGGAGGGGTCGTCACCGGCGGCGCAGTCGCCGCCTGCCCCGGCCGGTGGGGGCGTTCCGGGAGCCGTGGGCTCCAGCAGTCCCGTCGCCGCGGGCACGGGGACGCCCACCGCGAGAGCGTGCGCGCGAGTGGCCGTCTTGTCCCCGAACAGCTCGAGCGCGTGCGGGTCCGGCCCCACCCAGGTGAGGCCGGCCTCCGCACAGCGCCGCGCGAGGTCAGCGGATTCGGCGAGGAAGCCGTAGCCCGGGTGGACGAGCGAGGCACCGGCCCCGCGCGCAGCGGCGACGATCGCGGAGGCGTCGAGGTAGGCCGCTGCGCCGCGCCCGGGCAGGGTCACGACCTCATCGGCGAGCCGCAGGTGCAGGCCCCCGCCCGTGCCGAGCACCTCCTCGTCGCTCGCACGCACCGCGACGGTCCGCAGACCGGCGGCGCGTGCGGCGCGGATGAGGCGGACTGCGATCTCGCCGCGGTTCGCGATCAGGATGCTGGTCTCCGCGCTCATCGTGCGCCTCCTCGTCGTATGCGGCTCAATGCGCCTCCGGTCTGTGCGCCTCCGTCAGTGCGCGTCGGGTCAGTGCGCGTCCGGCTGCGCCTGCCGGGCTTGGGTCGCCTCGTCGCGGACCGTCCGGCGGAGGATCTTGCCCGAGCTCGTCTTCGGCAGCTCGTCGACGATGGTCACCTCGACCGGCGCCTTGTAGCTCGCGAGGTGCTCCTTGCAATGGGCGATGATGTCCTCCGCGGTCGCCTGCGAGTCCGGCTGCAGGCTCACGAATGCGACGACCGTCTCACCGCGGTACTCGTCCGGCACACCCACGACCGCGCCCTCGCGGACCGCCGGGTGCATGTACAGGATGTCTTCGACCTCGCGGGGCCACACCTTGAAGCCGGACGCGTTGATCATGTCCTTCTTGCGATCGACGATGAACACCCACCCGTCCGGGTCCATGAAGCCCACATCACCCGTGCGCAGCTCACCGCCGGGAAGCGAGTCCGCGGTGGCCTGGGGGTTGCCGAGGTACTCGGTGGCGACCATGGGACCGCTGATCGCGACTTCGCCGACCTCCCGCGGGCCGACCGGATTCCCGTCGTCGTCGAGGATCCGGACCATCGCGTCGCGCTGCGGCAGGCCGGTCGAGAGGTTGCCGGACTCGGGGTCGACCGGTGCACGCAGGGAGTGCGGCACGGTGACGGCCTGGGCCGCGGTCTCCGTGAGCCCGTAGCCCTGCCCGATGTAGTGGCCCGTCTTCTCCTCGAACCGCTTGACGAGGCCCTCCGGCAGCGGCGCACCGCCGGACATGATCGAGTGGAAGGAGTCGAAGGCGTCCGCCCCGAAGGACGGGCTCGCCATCATCGCGGTGTAGACGGTGGCGGGGCCCGCCATGAACGCGGGCTTCTCCTGCCGCAGCAGGTCGAGGAACGACGCCGGGTCGAACCGGTGGTTGAGGACCAGGGTGCTGCCGTTGGCCGTGCTCGCGATCATCTGGCAGATGAACCCCGTGATGTGGAACAGCGGTGCCAGGGACACGACGCCCGCACCCTGCGGAAGGCCGGCGTTCCGCGCCGCCATCCGGGAATTGGACGAGATGCTCGAGTGGGGGTGCAGCGCGCCCTTGGCCTTCCCGGACGTGCCGGACGTGTAGCCGATGAGTGCGGGATCCTCCGGCCTGACCGTCAGCGGCTCGAAGTCCGTGTCGAGGCGTTCGTCGACGACGGTCCTGAGGTCTGGGAGCGGCACGTCCGGGAGGTCCGCGTAGGCGCCGAACACCGCATCCGGGCCGTCCTGGGCCCAGTCGAGGTCCCCCGCCAGGACGACGAGGGGCAGATCCGCGGCGTACTCCTTGACGCGCATCAGGTAGAGGGCCTTCTGGACGACGATCGCCTTGACGTCCGCGTCCGCGAACGCGTGCGTGAGCTCATCGCGGTACATCGGATTGAGCGGGACGACGACGGCTCCGGCCTTCCAGATCCCGTACGTGGCGATCGGGAAGTGCGGCGAGTTCTGCGCGTACACGGCGACGGCGTCACCCGGACGGATCCCCGATTCCGCGAGGTAGGCCGCGAAGGCGGTGGTCTGGCGGTCGAACTCCGCATATGTCGCCGACTGTCCGTAATGCGTCCACGCGGCCGTCGTGGGGTGGGCGGCGACGGTGTCCGCCAGATCCCGCAGCGGGGTGGACGGCTCCAGGGGCACGGCCTCCGTCTCCGTGAGTCCGAGGGTGCGCAGCCAGGGACGTTCGTCGAACCAGCTCATGGGCTTCTCCGTTCTCCGGCATCGGCACTGATACCGGTCGCGTGGTCGACGGGCTTCATCGCGCCGTCGTTGCCCGGGCCCGCCAGCGGGGCCCGGAACCCCGTCCGCATCGAGCGGACGGGGTGGAGCGCCGTGCCGGGAGATGAGTCCCAGCACGGCGCAGGGGGGCGTGTGTCAGACGACCTCGAAGAGGCCGGCGGCGCCCATGCCGCCGCCCACGCACATCGTCACCACGACGTGCTTGGCACCGCGGCGCTTGCCCTCGATGAGGGCGTGGCCGACGAGGCGTGCGCCCGTCATGCCGTAGGGGTGGCCCACGGAGATCCCGCCGCCGTTGACGTTGTAGACCTCCGGGTCGATGCCCAGCTGGTCACGGCAGTACAGGGCCTGGACCGCGAAGGCCTCGTTGAGCTCCCACAGGCCGATGTCGTCGACCGTGAGGCCGTGGCGCTCCAGCAGGCGCGGGACGGCGTAGATCGGGCCGATCCCCATCTCCTCCGGGGCGTTGCCCGCAACGGCGATGCCCTTGTAGATGCCCAGCGGCTGCAGACCGCGCTTCTCCGCCTCCTCCGCGCTCATGAGCACGGATGCCGAGGCCGCGTCGGACAGCTGCGAGGCGTTGCCCGCCGTGACGGTCGGGACCTTCGATGCGACGCCCGGCTCCAGCACCGGGTTGAGGCCCTGGAGGCTCTCCAGCGTCGTCGAGGGGCGGTTGCCCTCGTCCTTCTCGAGGGTCACCTCGACCTCGCTGGTCTCCCCCGTCTCCTTGTCGACGACGATCTTCGTCGATGTGAGCGGGACGATCTCCGCGTCGAAGCGACCGGCTTCCTGCGCGGCCGCGGTGCGCTGCTGCGAGGACAGCGAGTACTCGTCCTGCGCCTCACGGGACACGCCGTAGCGCTCGGAGACGACCTCCGCGGTGTGGAGCATCGGCATGTAGATCTCCGGGAGGTTCTCCACCAGCCACGGATCCTTGGCGCGGAAGGTGTTCGCCTTGTCATTCTGCACGAGCGAGATCGACTCGACGCCGCCGCCCACCGCGACCTTCATGCCGTCGTGGACGATCTGCTTGGCGGCCGTCGCGATCGCCATGAGTCCGGACGCGCACTGACGGTCCAGGGACATGCCTGCCACGGACGTGGGTAGGCCCGCGCGCATGGCGGCCTGACGCGCGACGTTGCCGCCCTGGGCGCCCTGCTGGACGGCGGCGCCGAGGATGACGTCCTCGATCTCCGCCGGATCCACGCCGGAGCGCTCGACGGCGTGGCGGATCGCGTGGCCCGCCAGCTCCTGGGACTGGGTGTTGTTGAAAGCACCGCGGTACGCCTTGCCGATCGGCGTGCGTGCGGTGGAAACGATGACTGCCTGGGTCATGGTGCTCCTTCAGAGGTGGAGTGGTGCCTGAGTGATGGGTGAGTGCGGACGAGCAGGTGCGTCCGGGCGATCAGAGGTCGACGAGGCGGCCCAGCGCGTCGCGCTGCGCCTCAGCACCGCCGAGCATGACCTCATCGAGCTTCGCCCGCTTGAGCAGCAGGTGGACGGGGAACTCCCACGTCATCCCGTTGCCGCCGTGGAACTGGAGGATCTCTTCGACGATCCGGGATGTCTGCGCCTTCGCGTACGCACTGGCGGTGCGCACTGCGATCGCGGCGTCGGAACGGCTGACCGTGCCGGCGTCCGACGCGTCGACGGTCCGCACCGCGGCGACGGCGGCGGCGCGCAGCTGGTTCGCTGCGATCCACGCGTCCGCGAACCGGTGCTTGATCGCCTGATAGGAGCCGATCGTGCGTCCGAACTGACGGCGCTCCTTCACGTACTGAAGCCCGATGTCGAGTGCGGAGTCCACGATTCCCGACTGCTCGCACGCGAGCACTGCGAGAGTGTCGATCAGGGCGCGTTCGAGTGCGCGCTGCGCACCGTCGCCCACGGCGATGACCCGCCCGCGGATGCCCGCGAACTTCACCTCGGACAGACGGCGCGTCTCGTCCAGCGACGGGAAGACGGCGACCTGGGCGTCCGCGGCCTCCGCGACCGCGATCACCAGGGCTCCGCCCACTGTGCGAGCGGGGACGACCAGCAGACCCGCGCGGTGCGCGTCCGCGACCCCGTGGACGATGCCGATGAGTTCGACCGTGGCTCCGGGCTCCAGCGGATCGTCGGCGGCCGACGGCCCGGCCGTGTTCGCGGTCACATGGAGCGAACCGGTCCACTTCCGTGCGGTTACGTCGATCGCCAGGGCCGCGGTGGTGCCGTCCGTGGCGAGGCGACGCAGCAGCTTGTGCGCCGGACCGTCCGCTCCGGTGCGCCGCTCCGCCGCCGCGGCGCGGAACACCACGCGGGAGGCGACGACCGCCGAACTGAGGAACAGCGAGGGAGCGGCTGTGCGCCCGATCTCCGAGGCGACGGTCCCGGCTGCCGACAGTCCTGCACCGTCACCGCCGTCCGCCTCGGGGATCACGAGTCCGGCGAGCTCGAGCTCGTCGAAGAGTCCCGCGTCGACGGCCGGCACGTCGAAGCCCGGATCGTCGTAGACGCGCGAGACGTCGGAGGCGGAGGCGCGAGCGGCGAGCAGAGCGCGCACGTTGGTGCGCAGGTCCTCGTCGATGTCTGTGGGGAGAAGATCGATATCGTTCATCGTGGCATGTCCTTGAACGGAACGTCCTTGTCAGTGCGGTGCTCGCCGGGCAGGCCGAGCACCTTCTCGGCGATGATGTTGAGGATGATCTCCGTCGTCCCGCCCTCGATCGAGTTGCCCTTCGCCCGCAGGTATCGGTACACGGGGTTCCGGCCCGTCATCGAGTAGTCGGTGGGGCGGCGGTCCTCCCAGCTGTCGTAGCGCAGACCGTCGACTCCCCGCATGCGGAGGTCGAGGTCGGACAGAGCCTGGGCGGTCCGGGAGAAGGCCACCTTGGCGCCCGAGCCCTCCGGCCCGGGTCGTCCGGCGGCGAGCTTCTGATTCAGCAGCACGCCGGAGGTCCGCTGGACCTCCGCATCGACCCAGTGGCCGAGCAGCTCGTCGCGCAGCACCGGGCTGCGGTACTTCGTCGAGGACCTCCAGGCGGAGGCCACGACGCCGATCATGCCGCCCTCGCGGGGAGCACCCGAACCGATCGACACGCGCTCGCTGTTGAGCGTCGTGTTGGCGACGCGCCAGCCTTCGCCCACGTCGCCCAGACGACGGGAATCGGGAACGACCGCATCATCGAGGAACACCTCGTTGAACTCGGACTCCCCCGTGATCTGGCGCAGGCCGCGAGTCTCGATCCCCGGTTGCTTCATGTCGATGAGGAAGTAGGTGAGCCCCTTGTGCTTGGGCACGTCCGGATCCGTGCGCGTGACGAGGATCGCGATGTCCGCGTTCTGCGCCCCGGATGTCCAGACCTTCTGACCGGTCACGCGCCAGTCGTCCCCGTCCCGCACGGCTCGCGTCGCGACCGCGGCGAGGTCAGAGCCCGCGCCGGGCTCGGAGAACAGCTGGCAGAAGATCCGGTCGAGCGTAAAGATGTCTCGCAGGAGCTTCCGCTGGTCGTCCGTGCCGTGGACCACGATCGTCGGTGCGGCCATGCCGAACCCGATCGTGTTGCGGCCCGGATCAGGCTGGGAGAGTCCGGCGCCCTCGATCGCCGCGCGGGCGTACCCGCGCAGGCTTCCCGAGACGCCCAGGCCCCCGCTGCCGCGCGGGAAGTCGACCCATGCGAGCCCGTGATCGTAGAGGACGCCCCAGACGGCGGCGTCGTCGGTGAGGTCCCGTGCAGCGGCCGCCGCCGCGGACACGGCGGCGTCGATCGCCTCCGTGTCCGCGGTGGTGTCACCGCTGGGGACCGCTGTGTCGCTGCTGCTCATGTCTCTCCCTCAGGCCTTCGGTCCGCCGGCGACGTAGATGACCTGACCGGACACGAAGCCCGCTCCCTCGCTCGCGAGGAACGATGCGGTGTGCGCGATGTCCTCGGGCTTGCCGGAGCGCGCGACGGGGATCTGTGCGATCGCGCCCTTGACGAAGTCCTCGAAGTCCACGCCGACTCGTTCGGCTGTCGACTTCGTCATGTCGGTCTCGATGAAGCCCGGCGCGATCGCGTTCGCGGTGACGCCGAACTTCCCGAGCTCGAACGCGTAGGTCTTCGTCATGCCCTGGATGCCGGCCTTGGCCGCCGAGTAGTTCGTCTGCCCCCGGTTGCCCAGTGCCGACGTCGACGACAGCGAGATGATGCGGCCGAACTTCTGCTCGACCATGTGTCCCTGCACAGCGCGGGTCATGAGGAAGTTGCCCGTCAGGTGCACGCCCATCACGGACTCGAAGTCATCGCGCGTCATCTTGAACAGCATGTTGTCCCGAATGATGCCCGCGTTGTTGACGAGCACCGTGGGAGCACCCAGCTCGCTCGCCACCCGTTCGACTGCTGCTGCGGCCTGCTCCTCATCCGCGACATTCGCGCCGATGCCCAGAGCCTCGCCACCGGACGCCCGGATGCGGCCCACGACGTCTGCAGTGTCCTCCTCGCGGAGGTCGATGACCGCGACCTTCATCCCGTCAGCTGCGAGGCGCTCCGCGATCGCGGCACCGATCCCCCGCGCACCTCCGGTGACGATGGCCGTACGTGTGCTGGTCTGACTCATCAGACGGTGTCCTTCCTGTACTTCTTGATCTCGTTGCGGGCGATCGAGCGCTTGTGGACCTCGTCCGGGCCGTCGGCCAGACGCAGTGTGCGCAGCCCTGCCCACCAGCCGGCGAGCGGGAAGTCCTGCGTGACGCCGCCGCCGCCGTGGACCTGGATCGCCCGATCAAGCACCTTGAGCGCCATATTAGGCGCAGTGACCTTGATCTGGGCGATCTCGTTCTTCGCGACCTTGTTCCCGTGCTTGTCCATCATGTCTGCGGCGTGCAGGGTCGACAGGCGCGCCTGGTCGATCTCGATGCGCGATTCTGCGATCCACTCCTGGATGTTCGCACGCTCGGAGAGCTTCTGCCCCCAGGTGATGCGGGACTCCGCGCGCTTCACCATGAACTCGAGAGCGCGCTCCGCCATGCCGATCGAGCGCATGCAGTGGTGGATGCGTCCCGGTCCCAGGCGGGCCTGTGCGATCGCGAAGCCCTCTCCCTCGCCCTTGAGGACGTCCTTCGAGGGGACGCGCACCTGGTCGAAGGTGATGTCCGCGTGACCCTCGCGGTCGCTGTAGCCGAAGACGGTGAGGTTGCGGTTGATCGTGACGCCGGGTGCATCGATCGGGACGACCATCATCGACTGCTGGCGGTGCGGCGCCTCGTTCGGGTCCGTCTTGCCCATCACGATGAGCACCTTGCAGTTGGGGTGCAGCGCGTTGGAGGTGAACCACTTGCGTCCGTCGAGGATGTACTCGTCGCCGTCCTTCTTCATGAGCATCTCGATGTTCGTCGCGTCCGAGGACGCGACGGCGGGCTCCGTCATCGCGAAGCCCGAGCGGATCTCGCCGTCGAGCAGCGGCTGCAGCCACTTCTCCTTGTGCTCGTCCGACCCGAAGACCGTGAAGACCTCCATGTTGCCGGTGTCCGGCGCGTTGCAGTTCATCGATTCCGGCGCGAGGTCGGGAGAGCGTCCCATGATCTCCGCCAGGGGCGCGTACTCGAAGTTCGTGAGCCCCGGGCCCCACTCCTTGTGCGGCTGGAAGAGGTTCCAGAGGCCGCGGGCCTTCGCCTCCGCCTTGAGATCCTCGAGGATCTGCGGGTGGAAGTGCGGCGTGTCCGCGGCTGCCATCTGCTCCTCGTAGACGGCCTCCGCCGGGTAGATCTTCTCGTCCATGAAGGCGAGCAGCTTCTCCCGGTATTCCTGCCCGCGTGCGGTTGTCTCCAGCATGTGGTCCTCCTCTGTCGATGCGTGTGCTGCCGTTATGTGTCTGTGTCTGTGTCTCGCCTGTGCCTGGAACTGCTGTGCTCGAGCCGGCCTCAGTGCCGGCGAAGTCGGATGGGAGCGGTCGAAGTGGCGGCTTGCCCGCCCTTCACTCGCCCTGAGCGATCTTGCGCAGCTTCGCCTGGTAACGGCGCATGCCGGTCAACCACCGGTCGTAGTCGGAGCCCTTCATGCGGTACATGTCGAGGACTTCCGGGTGCGGGAGGATGAGGAACTCCTCCTGCTCGACAGCATCGAGCACCATGCGGGCGACATCCTCCGGATCGAGGACGCTCCCCGCTTCGGAGACAGCCTTCTGCGCGGCGAGCGCGTCTCCTGTCTTCGGGTTGTCCGGGTCGCCCCAGAGGATCTTCGTATTGACGCCCATGGGGGCGAGGACGGAGACGCGGACGCCCTCGTCTCCGTAGGTGACGGACAGCCATTCCGCGAAGGCCAGCGCCGCGTGCTTCGTGACCGAGTACCCGGCGGAGCCGATCTGGGTCAGCAGGCCCGCTGCCGAGGCCGTCGCGACGAAGTAGCCCGCCCCCCGTGCGGTCCAGTCCGGGATGAGCCGCTGCGCGGCTCTGATATGCGCGCGGAGGTTGACGTCGAGGACCGTGTCCCAGTCCTCGTCATCGCCCAGGCCGGACGCGCCACCGATGCCGGCGTTCGCGAAGTACAGGTCCACCTCGCCCAGCTGCGATCGCGCTGTGTCGAGAAGATCCGCGACTCCTTCAGCTGAGGCGACGTCGCCGGTCCAATGCATCTGATCGAGACCCTCTGCGGTCTGAGCGACTGCAGGGTCGATATCGGCGAGGAGCACGTGTGCGCCCCGCGCGGTGAGTGCCGACGAGAGTGCGGCGCCGATGCCGCCCGCCGCTCCGGTCACAACCGCGTTACGTCCGTTGACGTCCATCTGGGCTCCTTCCCTGCCAGGCACATCCTTGTGAGCTGGCTTACCTCTATCTATAGTTGAGGATGACCTCGATTTCAAGTGTTGCCAATCGTTCGTTCAGTAACGATCACCGAACCTGGCGTCGCAACGAAGGGACCCCGTGGGCCTCTGCCCCGGGGCCGTGATCCGAAGGAGCATCATGGCCGTAGACGTACACGCACCCACCTCCCACCTCCCGGACATCCTGCTGCCCTGGGTGTCCGCACGGCCCGACGCGCACGCGCTGCTCACCCCTCCGGGTGACGGCCGCACCGTCCTCACGTGGGCGCGGCTGCTGGGAGAGGCCGCTGCGGCTCGGGACCGATTCACCGGCGCCGGCCTGCAGCCCGGCGATCGAGTCATCCTCATCGCGCCCAGCTGCCCGGAGTTCGTCGCGGAGTTCTTCGGCGCCCAGGCCGCCGGACTCGTGGTCGTCGCGGTCAATCCGCTCTCGACCACACGGGAGATCGATTACCTGCTGGAGGATTCGGGCGCTCGTCTCATCGTCGCCCATCCGTCCCGGTCCGAGGCCGGCCGCGCCTCCGCAGAGGCAGTGGGGGTCGCGTTCCGCCTCATCGATCCCGTGCGGTCCGACGGTCCGGAGATCCGCCCGGACGCTCACGGAGACATCGACTTCGCGGTGGCCGGACGATCCCGCGACGATCTCGCGGCACTCCTCTACACCTCCGGCACCACGGGTCGGCCCAAGGGTGCGATGCTCACCGTCGGGAACCTGCTGTCGACCGTCGACATCGTCGGCGAGATCATCGAGGTCGGACCCGACGACCACTGGGCGACGGGACTGCCGCTCTTCCACGTGTTCGGCCTCGTCACCGTGACACTGTCCTCGCTCCGGGCGGGGGTCCCGGTCACGCTGTTCCCCCGCTGGGATCCACGGGCGTTCGTGGACGCGCTCACCACGGATCACGTCACGGTCGTCTCCGGTGTGCCCACGATGTGGATGTCGGTGCTCGCAGAGGCCGCTGACAGCGGGGCCCCGACGCTGCGAGCGGTGAGCTCCGGCGGCGCAGCGATCTCCGCAGACGTCCTGAGGCGCTTCGAGGAGCGCTACCAGGCTCCCGTCGTCGAGGGCTACGGGCTCACGGAGACCAGCGCCGTGGGCACGTTCAACCCGCTGCACGGAGTCCGGAAGGTGGGCAGCGTGGGCCATGCGGTGCCTCGGATGGAGGTCAAGGTGGTCGACCTCGACGGGAACCCGGCCGCTCCCGACGAACCCGGCGAGGTGTGCCTGCGGGGTCCGGCGATCATGCGCGGATACTGGAACAGGCCCGAGGCGACGGCGGAGGTCCTCGGTGAGGACGGCTGGTTCCGCACGGGCGACATCGGAAGGCTCGACGAGGACGGCTATCTGTTCATCGTCGACCGCATGAAGGACCTCATCATCCACGGCGGGTACAACGTGTACCCGCGCGAGGTGGAGGAGGTGCTGTACGAGATCCCAGGCGTGCGCGAAGCCGCGGTGGTCGGCACACCCGACGAACGGTACGGACAGCAGGTCACCGCCGTCATCGCACGCAGCGCGGGCTCGCAGCTGGACGCCGCGGAGGTCGAGCGCGTGACCCGGGAGAAGCTCGCGGCGTACAAGATCCCGCGGATCATCGAGTTCATCGACGAGCTGCCGAAGGGACCGTCGGGCAAGATCCTCAAGCGGGCCCTCTTCGGGGCCCCGAACGGATCCTGAGCCGTCCCGTGACCCTTTCGTGATTGACATCACACTCATGTCTGGCTAGCTTAGATCTGAAGTTGAAGTCGGATTCAACTTAGCTGCTGGTCTGGTCTCACCAGATCCACCCGGATACCACCTCCGGGACAGCACTCCCTCATTTCAAAGGAGAAATGCAATGGGCGCTTCCACCACGACCCGCACCCTTCGTACCCTCGCCGCAGCGGTCTGCGGCGGCACCCTCGTCGCCCTCGCCGCGTGCGGGGGCGGAACCGCCAGCAGCGGCGAGGGCGGCACCATCGTGATCGGCTACTCCGGCCCTCTCAGTGGAGGGGCGGCAGCGTACGGCGAGAACATCCAGGTCGGCATGCAGATGGCAGTGGACGACCTCAACGAGCTGGGTGTGACGGTCGACGGCGGCGAGTACACCGTAGAACTCAACTCCCTCGACGACATGTACCAGCCCAACACCGCGGCCACGAACGCGCAGCGTCTTGCCGAGCAGGACGATGCCGCTGTCATCTTCGTCCCCCATTCCGGCGGCATCCAGGCCGCACAGGAACTGAACTCCGGTCGCAGCGAGTTCCTCCTGGGCGCCTACAGCTCCGACCCCGCGATCCTCGAGACCGACAACCCCCTGACGATGATGGTCCCGCCCAGCTTCAAGAGCTATTCGGCGCCCTTCGTCGAGAAGCTCAAGACGGATGGAGTCGAGAAGCTGGGACTGCTGGGCACCGCGAGCGAGTACGGGCAGTCCTGGACGTCCCTCGTGAGCGAGGAGTGGGAATCGCAGGACGGAGAGGTCCTGACGGACAACAGCATCGACTACTCGACCGTCTCCGACTTCGCCGGTCCTGTGTCCCGCACCCTGTCCGAGGAGCCCGACGTCATCTTCCTGGGCGGCCCATCGCAGCCGACCGCCCTGATCATCGAAGAGGCCCGTGGGCAGGGCTACGAGGGCTCGTTCCTCATCATGGACCAGGCGAAGTTCGAGGAGATGGAGCTCTTCACCGATCCAGAGAATCTCAACGACTCGATCGGCGTCGTCCCTGTCCGGGAGTACGAGGATCCAGGTACTGAGGCCTTCGTGTCCGCCTTCGACGAGCTCGTCGACGGCGCACGCCCTGCCACATCGGAAGTGTCGCTGCACTACCAGTCGGTCGCACTCTCGGTGAAGGCCATGGAGGTCGCCGGGACCATAGACGACCCGCAGGCCATCCGCGATGCGATCGGCGATGCCGCCGGTCAGGTCGACGAGCAGTTCCACGTCTCCGGGTTCCCCACAGAGGTGACTGACGCGGGCCATCTTCGCAACGAGGACTTCCAAGCCGCGTACAGGAACAGCGATGGAGAGTACGAGTTCCTTCCGATCGAGCATGCGGAAGACTGACCTCCGGTTCCAGCCCCCGCACTCCATCGACCCAGGACTGCAATGACCCTTTTCATACAACAGCTCTTCAACGGGCTGGCCCTGGGCGGCGTGTACTGCCTCGCCGCCATCGGGCTCACCCTCGTCTTCGGTGTCCTCCGAATCCCCAACCTGGCGCACGGCTCGCTGTACATGCTCGGCGCGTACGTCACGTACTTCTTCCTCACCGCAGTAGGAGTCCCCTACGTCGCAGCGATCGGACTCGCGGCGATCGTGCTGGCCGTCGTCGGCATTCTGCTCGAGCGGCTGGTCTTCCACCCGCTGAGGAAGTCACCGCACACGCACCACATGATCGCCGCGGTGGGCGCCATGTTCTTCTTCCAGGCTGTTGCGCAGGTGATCTGGGGCGCGGACTTCCGCCGCATGGAATCACCCTTCGAGGGAACACTCTCGATCGGGGGCGCCCAGATCTCCTGGCAGCGCATCATCATCATCCTCACTGCTGTCGCGGTGCTCGCCCTCCTCACGTGGTTCATCAAGCGGTCGATCCACGGACAGACCATCGAGGCCGTCGAACAGGACCGGACCGGCGCATCACTCGCCGGCATCAGTCCCAACACCGTCTCGATGCTCACCTTCGCGCTGGCTGCGGCGCTCGCCACGATCGCCGCAGGACTCGTCGCGCCCATCAACCTGCTCTCCCCCACGATGGGTGCTGCGCTCGACCTCAAGATCTTCGCGATCATCATCCTGGGCGGGCTCGGCTCGATACCCGGCGCGATCGTCGGCGGGTTCCTCCTGGCACTCGCAGAGGTCATGACATCCACGTACGTCTCTTCCGCTGCTGGTGAGGCGATCGCGTTCGTCGTCCTCGTCGCGGTCCTGGCAGTCAGACCCACCGGCCTCTTCGCAAAGGCGGTGCAGCGATGACAGCACGCATCTCGATCCAGCACGTCGGCATGGCGCTCGTGGCCATCGCGCTCGTCATCGCGCCGTTCGCGCTGGCCGGCCAGGACTACGTCCTGAGACTCCTCACGATGGCGGCGACCTACGCGATCGCCGTCTACGGCTTCAACATCATCCTCGGACTCACAGGGCAGCTGTCACTCGCCCACGGCGGATTCTTCGGCATCGGCATCTACGTGGTCGGACTCCTCACGACCGATCACGGCTGGTCATTCTGGTCCGCGTTCCTCGCAGCGATCATCGTCACCGCGGTGACGGGATTCGCCTGCGGCGTCGTGGCACTGCGCACGCGCCAGGAGTACTTCGCCATCTTCACGATGGCGGTCGGCTTCATCATCTTCCTCATCCTGAGCCGATGGGAATCCGTCACGCACGGCATGTCGGGCATATCCGGCATCCCGTTCCCGGAGGGGTTCGGCATCATCGACTTCTCCGAGCCCATCGCGATGTACTTCCTGGTGCTCCTGTTCCTGGCCGGCGCCGCATACATCACCTATGCGATCCGTCGGTCGGGAGTGGGGCGCACACTCATCGCGATCCGCACATCAGAGGACCTCGCGAACTCGATCGGTGTGAACGTCGGCCTCAACAAGCAGCTCGCCTTCGCAGCATCGACGACTTTCGCAGGTGTCGCCGGCGGTCTCTTCGCTGCTGTCCAGGGGTTCGTGGGCCCCAGCTCTGCCAGCGTGAACCTCACCTTCGAACTGCTCATGTTCATCCTGGTGGGCGGCCTCGGCACGGTGATGGGACCGATCGTCGGCTCGTTTGTCGTGACGTTCCTCTTCGAGACGTTCCAGGACTTCCAGTCCTACCGCTTCATCGTTCTGGGTCCGGTCATCATCGCTCTGGTGATCTTCGCCCCGCGCGGAATCGTCGGGTATCTCAACGCCTACGTCGCCAGACGGCGGGCGAAACGTGCACGCAGACAGATGGCCCCCCAAGCGGCAGCCTCTGAGACGAAGGAGGTGTCATGACGCTCCTCGAAGTACGTGGCCTCGGCAAGCAGTTCGGCGGGCTCCATGCTGTCCGGGACGTGGATCTCGACGTTCGGGAGGGCGAGATCACCGCGATCATCGGACCGAACGGCGCAGGCAAGTCAACGGTGTTCAACCTGCTCTCCGGCTTCTACCGACCTACAGCCGGCACCGTCACGTTCAAGGGACGAGACATCACGGGCAAGAAGCCGTACACCACGGTCAGGGACGGGATCGCCCGTACGTTCCAGACGACGAATCTCTTCGAGGATTCGACCGTCTTGGACAATGTCCTCTCCGGCCGCATCGTCCGATCACGATCCACGGTGTTCGGAGCGGTGCTGCAGACCCCCAGCTTCCGCCGCGAGGAGCAGTACAACCTCACGAAGGCTATGGAGGCGCTGGAGTTCGCCGGTATCGCCCACTATCGGGACGACCTCGCCGGGGAAGTCCCCCAGGAGGTGCAGAAGCGCGTGGCGATCGCCGTGGCTCTGGCCACGGAACCGGACCTGCTGCTCCTCGATGAGCCGGCCGGCGGGATCACCGAGGACGAGACCGTGGGCTTCGGAGACCTCATCCGGCAGATCGTCGCACGCGGCATCACCGTCTGCCTCGTCGAGCACAAGATGTCGATGATCATGAGTCTGGCGGACAGGATCCTCGTCCTGGACCACGGACAGACCATCGCGTTCGGTACTCCGGATGAGATCAAACGCGACCCCAAAGTCATCGAGGCCTACCTGGGCGCCGACGACGCTGAAGAGGAAGGTGAGGAGTGATGCTCACTGTCACCGGGCTCAGTGCGGGATACGACGCGATCGATGTGCTCCACTCCGTCGACATCACCGCGGAGCAGGGAGAGATCACAGTCCTACTGGGTGCCAACGGCTCCGGGAAGACGACCATGTTCAAGACGATCAGCGGTCTCATCCGCCCCACAGCGGGTGAGATCGAATTCAACGGGAAGCCGATCACTCGTCGTCCTGCCAGCGCGATCGTCGGTGCAGGGATCGCGCATTCTCCCGAAGGCCGCCACCTCTTCCCCAAGATGTCGGTGGAGAAGAATCTGGTCCTGGGCGGATACACGCGACGGAAGAACCGCTCGCGCCAGCGGGAGCTTCTGAACCAGGTCTTCGAACTGTTCCCCATCCTCCATGAGAAGCGCCATGATCCATCGGGTTCTCTGTCCGGCGGGCAGCAGCAGATGGTCGCGATCGGCCGTGCCCTGACCGCAGATCCACGACTCCTCATCCTCGACGAGCCGTCGATGGGACTCGCCCCGCTGGTGGTCAAGCAGGTGCTGGAGGCTGTTGTGGAGATCAACAGGACCGGGATCGGAGTGCTGCTCGCAGAGCAGAACGCGACGCAGGCGCTGCGCATCGCCCACCGCGGATATGTGCTCGCAGAAGGTCGTGTCGTACTGTCGGGAAGTGCCGATGACCTCCTGCACGACTCCGACGTGCGCGCCGCCTACCTCGGCATGTAGAAACTCTGCGCGATCGGGGCAGGGACACCGGACCCGGTTCTGCTTCCTGCCCCGAGCGCTGTCCTGATCCGCCCGAGGAGGGCGGCCACGCCGACCTCTGCACACGAGGAGTGAAGATGAGCACCACGTCCAGCCCCAGTGGGCAGGCTGCCAGCCGGAGGCGCGACCCGCAGGATCTCACGCGCAAGGGGCAGCGCACGCGCAAATCGCTCGTCGATGCCGCACGCGCGGTGTTCTACGAGCAGGGGTACATCGATGCCCGCCTGTCCGAGGTGACCGAGCGCGCCGGTGTGTCGACGGGGACCCTCTACACGTACTTCGACGATCGCGAGCAGCTGCTCGCGGCGATCATCGACGACGCGTATGCGCGATCCGTGCGACCCGCGGGTTCACGGCCGGCGGATGTGGGCGATCCGTTCCGCCGGATCTTCAACGGCAACCGCCGATACGTCGAGGCATACCGCCAGAGCTCCGACCTCATGGCGATCTTCGATCAGGCCGAATACCTCGATGAAGCGCTCAAGGCCCGACGGATGGCTCGCGCATCCGACTTCGCACAGCGCAATGCGCAGACCATCCGCAGACTGCAGGACGAAGGCACTGTCGACCGCGGGGTCGAGCCGCTCATCGCCGCGCAGGCCCTGTCCTTCATGGTGTCGACCCAGTGCCGCTACGTCTACGTCCACGCACCGGACCCCAGCTGCGCGGACGCCGCGGGAGCGCAGGCGCTCGCCGATCACCTGACCCGGCTGTGGTTCTCAGCGCTGGGCGTCGACCCGGACCCTCTCCTGGAGACGTTCATCGCCGAGGCGGAGCAGGCGGGAGCAGACGCCGACGACGCCGAAGCCCCCGGGGACGAGCAGGTGCAGGCCGCAGACTGATCGTCACACGAAGCGGGAGACGTCGCCCGCCCCCTCACGCCGCACGATCGGTGCGCCCTCCGTGTAGTCGATGACGCTCGTGGGGGTGGTGCCGGGCACGCCGGATTCGATGACGAGGTCGACGTCACGGCCGATCGCATCCGCGACGTCCTGAGGCTCCGTGAGCGGGTCCTCGTGGCCGGGCAGCAGGAGCGTCGAGGACAGGATGGGCTCCCCGACCTCCCGCACCAGCGCCAGAGCGGTCGCGTTCTCCGGGATGCGCGCGCCCACAGAGTTCTTCTTGGGGTGCAGCATCTTCTTCGGCACCTCCTTCGTCGCCTTCATGATGAAGGTGTAGGGGCCCGGGATGAGCGACTTGATCGTCCGGAACGCCGAATTGTCGAGGATGACGAACTGGCCCAGCTGCGAGAACTCATGGCACATGAGCGTGTAGTGGTGCTTGGAGTCGAGGCTGCGGATCCGCGCGATGCGCTCGATGCCCTCCTTGTTCCCCAGGGAGCAGCCCAGCGCGTAGCAGGAGTCCGTCGGGTACGCGATGAGCCCACCGTTCCTGATGACCTCCGCAGCCTGCCGGATCAGGCGCGGCTGCGGGTCGACCGGGTGGATGGCGACTGTTTTCGCATTCATGACCACATCGTACTGGCTCCGCTCAACCGGACAGGGGGACGATCACCTCGCGTGAGCTCCGACCGGCGACGCGCCGCCTGCCGATCGGCAGGCCCGAACCGGTGCGGAGGTCCGAGGCGATGAGATTGTTGACCCAGCGGGCCCGGGGGTCCGCATCGACGAGCAGGGCCTTCAGCAGCAGCGTCGCGGGGAGCGCGAGCAGCGCACCCAGCGCGCCGAGCACCCAGTACCAGAAGAGCAGCGACAGGAAGCTCACGAAGGGCGTGACCCCCACCGATTCCCCGGTGAACTTCGGCTGGATGATCGACTGGATGACGAAGTTCAGGACGCTGAACGCGATGACGACCCACAGAGCTGCGACCCAGCCCTGGTCCACCAGCGCGAGCAGGGCCGGCGGCACGAGCCCGATCACGAAGCCGACGTTCGGGATGTAGTTCGTGAGGAACGCGAGCACGCCCCAGACCAGCGCCAGCGGCACCCCGATGATCTCCAGGGCGATGACGTCCAGGACCGCGACGATGAGACCGAAGATCGTCGCGACGATCCAGTACCTGCGCACACCCTCTGCGAACGAGGTCATGGCCGTCGCGATCCGCGGACGCACCGCTGCCGTCGTCCGGATCCTCTGGCCGAAGGACATCGAGTCCATGGCGACGAAGAACACCGCCATCACGGCCGTCGTCAGGAGACCGACCACGAGGGAGATGTTGTTGAAGACGGCACCCGCCGCACCGGCGATCGAATTCGCATCGATCGCGGCGAACTGCTCTTCGATGAAGGCCGGCGTCAGCCCCACCGTCGCGAGCCACTCCGCCGCGTCCTGCACGATGCCGAGCATCTTCTCCGTGTAGCTCGGCAGCACGAGCACCAGCTGGGCGACGGCCCACCCGGTCAGCGCGAAGAATGCGGCGAGCAGCGCCAGGACGACGACGACCGTCACCATCGCCGCCGCGAAGCGCGGCATCCGCAGGCGCACGAGGCGGGCCTGCAGCGGATGCACGATGAGGACGAGGTTGAGCGCGAGGAACACGGGCGCGATGATGCTCTGGAGCTCTCGGACCACCATGATCGTCACCGCGAGGGCGGCGAGGCCCACGGTCACCAGGACGTAGCGGGGCAGCGGGCTGCGGTCCGACGGCGACTCCGCGGGCACTGCTGCGCCGTCATGGTCCGCGGTCGTCACCGCCGCTTCCTCTTCTCCCGGATCCGCATGCCCAACTGGATGGGCGTGCCGGTGAAGTCGAACGTCTCCCTCAGCCGGCGGAGGATGAACCGCCGGTATCCGGGATCGAGGAACCCGGTCGTGAAGACGACGATGTGCGGCGGCCGACTGGAGACCTGCGTGCCGAAGAGGATCCGCGGCTGCTTGCCGCCGCGCACGGGGTGCGGGTTCGCCGCGACGAGCTCCCCCAGGAAGGCGTTGAGCCGGCTGGTCGGGATGCGCATGTCCCAGCTCTTCAGCGCGTGCTCCATCGCGGGCACCAGCTTGTCCGCGTGCCGACCGGTCTTCGCGGAGATGTTCACCCGCGGCGCCCACTCGACGTGCGCCAGGTCCTTCTCGATCTCACGGCCCAGCCAGTGCCGACGCTCCTCATCGACGAGGTCCCACTTGTTGAACGCGAGGACGAGCGCTCGCCCGGCCTCCGTCGCGCTGCGGACGATCCGGATGTCCTGCTCGCTGAGCGGTTCGTTCGCCTCTAAGAGGACCAGCGCGAGCTCGGCGCGCTCCAGCGCCGTCTGCGTCCGCAGAGACGCGTAGTAGTCGGCACCGCTCGCCTGTCGCGCGCGCTTCTTGATGCCGGCGGTGTCGACGAACTTCCACGGCTTGCCGCCCAGCTCGACGACCTGGTCGACAGGATCGCGCGTGGTGCCCGCGACGTTGTCGACGATGACCCGCTCCTCCTTCGCCAGATGGTTGAGCAGTGACGACTTCCCGACGTTGGGACGGCCGACCAGCGCGATCCGGCGCGGTCCGCCCGGCTCCTCCGCGTCGTCGACCTCGGAGAACTCCGGCAGCGTCTCCATGATGACGTCGAGCAGGTCCGCGACGCCGCGGCCGTGCATCGCGGAGACCGTGCGGGGCTCTCCCAGCCCCAGCGCCCACAGCTCCGCCGCCTGGATCTCACCGCGCTCGTCGTCGACCTTGTTCGCCGTGAGGATGACGGGCTTGCCCGCACGGCGCAGCATGCGCACGACGTGCTCGTCGGTCGATGTCACGCCCGTGGTCACATCGACGACGAGCAGGACCGCGTCGGACTGGGAGACTGCGATCTCCGCCTGCCCCGCGATCCGCGAGGACATGCCGCGGACGTCGATGTCCCAGCCCCCGGTGTCGACGAGGGTGAGCGGCCGGCCGCCCCACTCCGCGCCGTACCGGACGCGGTCGCGGGTGACGCCGGGGACGTCCTCGACCACGGCCTCGCGCCGGCCCAGGATGCGATTGACGAGCGTCGACTTGCCCACGTTGGGCCGGCCGACGATCGCGAGCACGGGAGCGGGGCGCACCAGCGCGGTCGCCTGTGCATCGGATTCATAGGCGTCGAGCAGCTCGAGGTCGTCCTCCTCGAGATCGTAGGCCTCCAGTCCGCTGCGCAGCGACGCTGCGCGCTGCGCCGCCTCCTCCTCATCGATGCCGGCGACGCGATCGGCGAAGTCCTCGTCGGGAGTGGGGGTGAAATCGTCCTGGTCGTCACGCATGTCGTCACTCATGTCGTCGCTCATGTCGTCGTATCCTCCACGAGCCCCAGCACGGCCGCGACAGCCTGCTCGAAGCCCACATCCGTCGTGTCGAGTGTGTGCACGCCGTCTGCCGCGGACAGGAAGCTCGTCGTCGTCGAATCCTTCGCGTCCCGGTCGACGACCAGCTTCCGCGTCGCCTCGACCGCTGCGGCGTCCGCGGTCCCGTGCAGCTCTGCGGAGCGGCGTGCGATCCGCACGGACTCATCGGCCGTCATGAGGATCCGCACGGGCGCATCCGGCGCGACGACGGTCGTGATGTCCCGCCCCTCGACGACGATGCCGGGGGTCGTCTCGCCGATGATCTCGCGCTGTCGCTCGATGAGCTCGTCACGCGCGTCCTGGACCGCGGAGACCGTCTGGACGTTCTCCGACACCTGCGCCTCGCGGATGTCGTCCGTGACGTCCATCCCGTCGACCTCGACCCGGAAGTCGTCCGGATCGGTGGTGATCTCGAGGTCCGCGCCGCGGATCAGTTCGACGACGTCGCCCGGGTCGGACACCCCGCGGTTGAGGCACAGCCAGGCCATGGCCCGATACATGGCTCCCGTATCGAGGTAGCCGTACCCCAGCCGGCGCGCCACCTCTTTGGAGGTGCTGGATTTGCCGACGCCGCTGGGTCCGTCGATCGCGATGACGCTCATGTCGATGTGTGCCTCTCTCAATGCTGCTGTGCTCGGTCCACCCTATCCGGCGGAGCCGTCCTCCACCGTCGTGCTGGTGGCCTGGGCTTCGTCGGGCTCCGGATGCTCCGGCAGGCGCCAGCCGCGCTGCTGCAGACCGACCACCAGGTCCTGCTCGCGGTCGGGCAGCACCATGATGTCGAGGCTGCCCAGACGGTGGCCGGTCGCGTGGTCGATCCGGACGTCCTCGACGTTCACCCCGAGTGCGTGGACATCCGTGAAGAGCCGTGCGAGTCCGCCCGGCTCGTCCCCCACGACGACGGTGACGATCGCATAGACCATCGGCGCCTGTCCGTGCTTGCCGGGGATGCGGCGGTGCCCCTCGTTGCCCGCGGCGATCGCGGAGGCGAGCACGGCGTAGCTTCCGGTCTCCAGCGCCAGGGCGTCCACGACCCGGTCGAGGTCATCGCGCAGTGCCGTGAGCACCGCGCGGACCTCTGCGGCGTTGCCCGCGAGGATCTGCGTCCACAGCCCCGGGTCCGATGCCGCGATCCGGATGACGTCCCGCAGCCCCTGTCCGGCCAACGCGATGCCCTCGACCGGCATGTCGGTGAGCTGCGCCGCCATGAGCGACGAGACGACCTGGGGCACATGGGAGACCCGGGCGACCGAGGAGTCGTGGAATTCGGGCTCGAGGTGGAGCACCGAGGCGCCCACGGCCTCGGCGACGGCCACCACCTGGTCGAGCCTGCCGGCGGGCGTCGCCTCATCCGAGCAGACGACCCACGGGCGGGCCTCGAAGAGGTCGACCCGGGCGGACACCGCACCGGACCGCTCGCGCCCGGCCATGGGGTGGGATCCGATGTAGCGGTCGAGCTCCGTCCCGACCGTCAGCGCGCGCACGCGGTCGAGCACGACGCCCTTCACGCTCGCCACATCCGTGACCGTCGCGTCGGGCAGGGCCCGCAGCTGCGCGACGATGACGTCCGCGGCGACGTCCGGGGGCGCTGCGACGACGACGAGCCCCGTGTCCGGGTGCGGATCCGCGGCGGTCCCGGCGCCCATGTCCGCTGCGAGGCGGACCGCAGTGGGCGAGGTGTCCTCGAGCGTGACGACGCAGCCGCCACGGGTGAGCGCCAGTCCCAGGGAGGTTCCGAGGAGCCCCGTCCCGACGATGTGCACGTGGTCCGGGACGTCCCCCCGACTCACAGCTTGACGGCCTTCATGAGCTCGCCGACCTCATGCGGGCGCAGGGTCCGCAGCTTCCCGGGGCGCTGCTCTGCGAGCGCGATGGGGCCGAAGTGCGTGCGGACGAGCCGCTCGACAGGAGTGCCGACGGCCTCGAGCATCCGCCGCACGATCCGGTTGCGGCCGGAGTGCAGCACCAGTTCGACGAGCGCGTGGCCCGGGGTCGAGTCGATGAGGCGGAACGAGTCCGCATGCGCGATGCCGTCCTCCAGCTCGATCCCGTCGCGCAGCCGTGCGCCGGCGTCCTTGGGGACGGGCCCCCGCACCTGTGCCAGGTAGGTCTTGGGGACCTCGTACGACGGATGCGTGAGCCGGTTGGAGAGGTCGCCGTCGTTCGTCAGGAGGAGCAGGCCCTCCGTGTCGTAGTCGAGCCGGCCCACGTAGAAGAGCCGCTCCGGGCGATCGCGCAGGTAGTCCGCGATCGTCTTCCGGCCCTCCGGGTCGCTCATCGAGGTGACGACCTTCGCCGGCTTGTTCAGCGCGAGGTAGACGCGGTCCGCCTGCGTCGTGATCCGCATCGTGTCGACGTGGACGGCCTGGGTCTCCGGATCGACGCGCGTGCCGAGTTCGCGGACGACGACGCCGTCCACCTCCACCCGGCCCTCCGCGATGAGGGATTCGCACGCGCGCCGCGATCCCAGGCCCGCATCGGCGAGGACCTTCTGCAGGCGCACTCCGTCCTCGCGATGGACGTCCGACACCTCGCCGGCACCGGTGGGCGACTTCTGGCTGGCGGCGCGTTCACGACGCGAGGGTCGGCGGGAACGATGTCCGGGGGAACGGGGATCAGATGAGCTCATTCCCCCATTATCCCGAATTCTGCGACGTCTGCCGCACCTGCCTCGCCCGTGCGGTTCGCCTCGTCGCCCTCCGGGAGGAACGGGGCGATGTCCGGAAGGTCCTCGATCCGCTCCAGACCGGCTGCTTCGAGGAAGGCCGGCGTGGTGACGAAGCGCACGGCCCCGGTCGTGGGATCAGTGCCGGATTCGACGAGCAGACCGCGCAGCAGCAGAGTCCGCACGACCCCGTCGACGTTGACCCCCCGGATCGCGGAGATCCTCGCGCGGGTCACCGGCTGCCGGTAGGCGACGACGGCCAGGGTCTCCAGCGCAGCCTGGGACAGCCTCGAGGAGTGCCCCGCGGTGAGGAACGCCGACACGATGTCGTGGTGCTCCGGTCGCGAATAGATCCTCCACCCGCCCGCGGCCCGGGCGAGTCGGAACCCGCGCGTGCGCGCTCCCCGCTCCCCGTCGTAGTCCGCGGCGAGCTCCTCGAGGGCCGCGGACACCTCCTGCGGCTCGACGCCCAGTCCGTCGCTCAGGTGCTCGACCGTCACCGGCTGATCGGCCACCATGAGGACGGCTTCGAGCCCGGCCAGCAGTTCGTCCGTCACCGGAGCCTCCTCACTCATCCCCGTACTCCTCATAGTCCGGGCCCCCGCCGCCGAGGTCCCGGTCGCCTTCCGCTCCGTGGTCGCCTTCTGCGTCCGCGTCGCGAGTGTCGGTCGCCGTGAGCGCGATCGTCAGCGGTCCGAGCGCCTCCGGCTGGTCGAAGTCGCACAGCCCCGCCTTGAACAGTTCGAGGACCGCGAGGAACCGGGCGACGACGACCATCCGGGTCTCCGCGTCCTCGATGAGCGCGGCGAAGTCGATCCGTGCCTCATCGCGCAGACGCGACAGCAGCAGCGCACGCTGCTCCGGCACGGACACGTGGGCGTCGTGCAGGTGGTCGAGCGCCACGGCGGGCGGGGTGCGGTCGCGGGACAGGACCGCGCTGAACACCGCGGCCAGCACCGGGCCGGACGTGCTGAAGTCCAGGGGCGGGAGGATGTCCGTGAACTCCTGCTCGAGGGGGACGGCGCGCGGAACGGCGCGGCCTGCCTCCCCCATCCTCTTCTCCAGCACGCGGGACACCTCCTTGTACGCCCGGTACTGCAGGAGCCGCGCGAAGAGCAGGTCGCGGGCCTCGAGCAGCTCGAGGTCGAGCTCGTCCTCGACATCGGCTCCCGGCAGCAGCCGGGCGAGCTTGAGGTCCAGCAGCGTCGAGGCGACGAGCAGGAAGTGGCTCAGCTCGTCGAGGCTCTTCGCACCCCGCAGTGTGGCGACGTACGCGAGGAAGTCGTCCGTGACCTCGGCGAGCGCGATATCGGTGATCTCCAGCGAGCGGCGGGCGATGAGATCGAGCAGCACGTCGAACGGTCCGGAGAAGTTCTCGAGGTCGACGGTGAAGCCGGCGGCCTCCGCCTCAGCGGTCGCCGACTGCACCGTCAGGGCGAGCCGCCGCGCGCGATCAGCTCCCGCGCGAGCCGCCGGTACGCGTCCGCGCCCTTGTGGTTCGGCGCGAAGCTGGTGATCGGCTCCGCCGCCACGGTCGCGTCGGGGAACTTCACGGTCCGGCTGATGACGGTGTCGAAGACCGTGTCCCCGAACGCATCGACGACGCTCGCGATGACTTCGCGTGAGTGGAGCGTCCTGCCGTCGAACATCGTGGCGAGGATCCCGTCGATCGCGAGTGACGGGTTCAGGCGATCCTGCACCTTCTCGATCGTCTCCACGAGCAGCGCGACGCCGCGCAGCGCGAAGAACTCCGTCTCCAGCGGGATGATGACGCCGTGCGCGGCCGTCAGCGCATTGACGGTCAGCAGGCCGAGCGACGGCTGGCAGTCGACCAGGATCACGTCGTACTCGTCGGCGACCTTCGCCAGCGCCCGCGAGAGCACCTGCTCGCGCGCGACCTCGCCCACGAGCTGGATCTCCGCTGCGGACAGGTCGATGTTCGCGGGCATCACGTCGATGTTGTCCACGGAGGTCGTGTGGATGACCTCGTGGGGATCCAGCCGTGCGCTCATGAGGACGTTGTAGACCGACTTCTCGAGCGCGTTCGGATTGATGCCCAGACCCACGGAGAGGGCACCCTGCGGATCGAAGTCGACGAGCAGGACCCGTCGGCCGTAGTCGGCCAGTGCGGCGCCCAGATTGATCGACGACGTCGTCTTCCCGACCCCGCCCTTCTGGTTGACCATTGCGATGGTCCGTGCGGGCCCGTGACCGTCGAGCGGCGCGGGTTCCGGGTACTCCCGGGCGGGGCGCCCGGTGGGGCCCAGCGGTGCGTCGGCCGCGATTTCGAGCCGCTGCTGCGAGTCTGCCACGTGCTTCCTCATCTCCTTGCTGCTGCTGCGGTGGATGTCAGCCTATCGCGCGCGGGGGTGCGACGACGCGTACACCTCGCGGAGCGTCTGCGCTGTCACCCTCGTGTAGATCTGCGTCGTCACGACGGAGGCGTGTCCCAGCAGCTCCTGGACGACTCGGATGCCCGCCCCGCCCTCCAGCAGATGCGTCGCGAAGGAATGGCGCAGCGTGTGCGGGGTGACGTCGTCGACGCCCGCGAGTCCCGCGGCGCGCCGGACCAGGGTCCAGGCCGACTGACGGCTCAGCCTGCCGCCTCGCTGGTTGAGGAAGACCGCGCCCGCGCGGTCCGCGGCCTGCGCGCGACCGGCGGCGAAGCGGGGACGATCCCGCACGATCCACGCGTCGAGGGCCGCGCGGGCATGCGAACCGACCGGCACCAGCCGTTCCCTGGAGCCCTTGCCGTAGAGGCGGACGGTGCCGCGCACCAGGTCCAGGTCGTCGAGGTCGACTCCGACCGCCTCACTGATGCGGGCCCCTGTGCCGTAGAGAAGCTCGAGCAGTGCCGCGGATCTCCGCTGGACCGGCTCGTCCCCGTCCGTCGTGGCGAGCAGCGCCTCGACCTGCTCCACCGTGAGGGCGGAGGGGAGGCTGTCGGCCTGGCGCGGGGGCGGCAGGGCCGCGGCGGGGTCGCCGTCGACCTGCCCCTCCCCCAGCAGATGGTCGTGCAGCCTGCGCACGGCCACGCCGATCCGAGCCTGCGACGACGCCGCGAGCTGCGCCGATGAGAGATCGCCGCGGAACGCGAGGAGGTCCTCCTCCGTCACCTCGCCGAATCCGCCCACGCCGCGCCCGGCGAGCCACAGGACGTACCGGGACAGATCGCGCGCATAGGCGTCGACCGTGTTCCGGGACAGGCCGCGCTCGAGTTCGATGTGGGCGAGGTAGTCCGCGACCGGTCCGCGCAGGGGTGCTGCGACCTCGGGGAGGAGCTCCGCGCCGTGGCGTGCCACGTCAGTCCCGGCTGCCCGGCCACAGCGCGTCGACCGGTCGCAGGTCCGTCCAGCCGCGTGCGCGCGCCCTGTCCGCGTGGAGGATCGCCAGGCACGCGGTCGCGTTGCCGATGCGACCGGCGAGCACCGCGTCGACTGCCTCCGCGAGCGGCGTCCAGCGGACGACGATGCCGCGCTCCTCCCCCTCCCGCTCGATGCGCTGCGCGTGCGGCAGGGCGTCGATCCCGCGTGCGAGGTAGATGCGGATGATCTCCGTCGACCCGCCCGGCGTGGTGTACATGTCTGCGAGCGTGTGCCAGTCCGCTGCGCGGACATCGGCCTCCTCACCCAGTTCCCGCGCGGCGGCCGTCGCAGGATCCTCCCCGTCGATGTCGCGGAGTCCCGCCGGGATCTCCCAGTCCCGCATGCGGATGGGATGCCGGTACTGGCGGATGAGGAGTATGCGGTCCTCGTCGTCGATCGCGGCGACGGCCACCGCACCGGTGTGTGCGAGGACATCACGGGTCAGCCGCCCTCCGGCCTCCGGCAGGTGGAACGACTCGCGCACCACGTCCCAGACCGCTCCCCGGTACACCGTCTCGCGCTCGTGCACCTCGACGTCGACCCGCTCGTCCGACAGTGGGGCGTCCGTCCCGCTCATCATGTCCTCCATGGGATCCTCCTCACGCATGTGCCCGGTCCAGCGCGGCCCGCACGAGGCCGGCGAAGAGCGGGTGGGGTCGGGTGGGCCTGCTCTTCAGCTCCGGATGCGCCTGCGTCGCGACGTAGAACGGGTGGACGTCCTCCGGCAGTTCCACGAACTCGACGAGGGACCCGTCCGGCGAGGTGCCGGCGACGCGCAGACCCGCGTCCTCGAGCCGTGCCCGGTAGTCGCCATTCACCTCGTAGCGGTGCCGATGGCGCTCGGTCACGTCCGTCGTGCCGTAGGCGGCAGCGGTGAGTGTGCCCTCCGCGAGCACGGCGGGGAAGCGTCCCAGGCGCATCGTGCCGCCCAGGTCCGCGTCCCCGTCGACGATCGCGCGCTGCTCTGCGAGGGTCGCGATGACGGGTTCCCGCGTGTCCGGGTCGAATTCGGTCGACGAGGCGTCGGCCAGTCCCAGGACGGACCTCGCGTACTCGATCACCATGCACTGCATCCCGAGGCACAGTCCCAGTGCCGGCAGTCCTGTGGTCCGGGCATGGGTGAGGGCTCCGAGCTTCCCCTCGATGCCCCGGATGCCGAATCCGCCGGGCACGCAGATCGCGTCGACGTCCGCCAGCCGGGCCGCGGCGCCCTCCGGCGTCTCGCAGGAATCGGAGGGGATCCAGCGGATCTCGACCCGCGCATCGTGTGCGAAGCCGCCGTGCCGCAGCGCCTCCGTGACGGAGAGGTAGGCGTCCGGCAGGTCGACGTACTTGCCGACCAGCCCCACGGTGACCCGTTCGGAGGGGTGGTGGACGCGCTCGAGCAGCGCGTCCCAGTCGCGCCAGTCGACGTCCCGGAACGGCAGGTCGAGGCGGCGCACCGCGTAGACGTCGAGTCCCCCGTCGTGGAGCACGCGCGGGATGTCGTAGATGCTCGCGGCGTCGACGCACGGCACCACGGCCTCGAGGTCGACGTCGCAGGACGCGGAGATCTTCTGCCGGATCGATTCCGGCAGGTCCCTGTCGGCGCGGAGCACGATCGCGTCCGGGGTGATCCCGATGGACCGCAGCTGTGCGACGGAGTGCTGGGTGGGCTTCGTCTTCAGCTCGCCGCTGGGAGCGAGGTAGGGCACGAGCGACACGTGGATGAAGAGTGCGTTCTCCCGGCCGATGTCGTGACGGACCTGCCGGGCGGCCTCGAGGAAGGGAAGCGATTCGATGTCGCCGACGGTGCCGCCGATCTCCGTGATGATGACGTCCGGCGCCCCGTCGTCGGTGCGCTGCGCCTGCGCCCGCATCCGCTCCTTGATCTCATCCGTGATGTGCGGGATCACCTGGACCGTATCGCCCAGATAGGCGCCGCGCCGCTCCTTCGCGATGACGGACGAGTAGACCTGGCCCGTCGTGATGTTCGCCGTCGCGTCCAGTGAGACGTCGAGGAACCGCTCGTAGTGACCGATGTCGAGGTCGGTCTCCGCACCGTCGTCGGTGATGAAGACCTCTCCGTGCTGGAACGGGTTCATCGTCCCCGGGTCCACGTTGAGATAGGGATCGAGCTTCTGCATCGCGACCCGCAGCCCGCGCCTGCTGAGGAGATGGCCGAGGCTGGAAGCCGTGAGCCCCTTCCCCAGCGAGGAGGCCACGCCACCGGTCACGAAGATCTGTCGAGTCTGCTGGATGCCGTCGGTACTCAGTCGTCTCACCACGGACCTCCACCCTACCAGTGCGGCCTGCTCACCGGCGGTGGACGAGCGCCTCCGCGTACACGTCGAGGAGGTCGTCCGCGATGAGCGCGGCGGGGTCGACGTCGTCGACGCGCCGCCTCGCGGCGAAGGCGGCCGACGTCCGGACCTCCGGGGAATCCACGAGCGCCGTGATCGCCGCCAGCAGCCCGGGTGTGTCATCCGCGTCGACGCGCGCGGCCGAATCGCCCCACGGACGGGCGGTGCGCGCGTCCCCCAGGATCACCGTCGCCCGTCCCAGCTGCATGAGGCCCTCGACGTCGACACCGGTCATGCTCTTCGAGCCCACGACCACGTCCGCGGCCGCCAGCACGTCCGCGACCGACCCCTCGTCGGCCAGCACGATCGGGTGCGTGCGGGTGAAGGCGTTCTCGATCGTGCTGCGTTCGCGGCCCGCTCCGGTCAGTGCGAAGACCACGCGCCGATCCGGCCGGTGGTCGAACATCGTGACGGCGGCCTCGAGGTAGGTCGTGAGGTCGTCGCCGTCGACAAGCCGCATAGGCGTGGCGACGAGGAAGGAGCCCGGCTGCAGCCCGAGGTTCTCGCGCACCTGCGCACGACCGACGGTGGGCGCCAGCCGCTGGACGACGTCGGGACGACGCAGCTGCGCGCGCTCCGTGACCGGGACCCCGTCGGTGAAGTGCGAGACGGTCGGTGCGGTCGTGCCCAGGACGACGGCTGCGGTCCGCTCCACGATCTTCGCGGAGGCCGCGTCGACGACGTTCGAGGAGTGGAAGCGGCCGACGGTCGCGACGAGGGCGGGGCGCATGCGTGCGGGCAGCCCTGTCTGAGCAGCCCCGGCGAGTGCTGCGGCGTGCAGACCATGTGCGTGGACCACGTCGACGTGGCGGTAGTGCTGGTGGAGGGTGAGGCTGCTGCCGGGATCGGCGCTCGTCACGCGGTCGCGAGCGTCGATCGGGATGATCACGAGCGCCGGGAACTCCGGGAGGTCCAGACGGCTGATCACGGATGCGCGTGCGGCGACCGCCACCTGTCTCCCTGCTGCGAGGTGGCCGCGGATCGCGTCCACGGCGACTTCGCCGATCACGCCGCGCGTCGTCGTGACGACGTGGAGTATGCGGGCGTCAGGGTCCAGCCCCGTCGACTCGAGCTGTCCGTGATCCTCGAACATGTGCGTATCCTTCCGATCCTGCGACAGTGCGCGGACCGTCCGAGGACGGTTTGGGCACCGTCCCGGGTCGCACGCGACTTCAGCGCTCCACAGCCTACCGGCTGACCTCCGTGTACGCCGCCCGGACCGTCTGCGCGGCGTCCTCCTCGTTCGGCAGTTCGAGCGCGCGCAGCGCCGCCTTCCGGCCCAGGTCCGCGCGGAGCTGCGGGTCCTCGAGCAGCCGTCGCAGCCCTGCGGCGAAGGCCTGCGCGTCGCCCTGCGGCACGAAGATGCCCGCGTCCCCCACGAGCTCCGGGGTCCCGCCGGTCGCCGTCGCGAGGATCGCTCTGCCTGCGAGCATCGCCTCCTGCAGCACGAGTGCGCGGGCCTCCCACCGGCTGGAGAGGAGGAAGACGTCGCTCACCTGGTTGAGTGCGGCGACATCGCTCCGCTGGCCCAGGAAGTGCACGGCGGGCCTGCGCCCCGCCTGCGTGTGCTCCTCGATCCGACGGGTGAGGCGTGCCTGCTCGTGCTCGTCCGCCGATCCGGCGATGAGGCACTGCGCTTCGGGGTGGTCGTGCGCGATGTCCGCGAGCGCGTCGATGAGGACGTCGTAGTCCTTCTGCGGCGCGATCCGCCCGACGGCCAGGAGCAGGGTGTCGGTGCGGGGGATCCCCAGCTCCTGCGTCAGCGAGCTGCGCAGCAGGGAGGTGTTCACGTCCTCGGCCGGGCCCTGGGGCGGTGAGGCCGCCGCGGCGAAGCGTGCACTCCCCGCCCCCAGATCCTTCGCGAGGTCGACCAGGTCCTCGCTCGCGCCGAGAACCAGGTCTGCGCCCCGCGCGATCGCGGTCGCGACCATCTTCTCGATACGACCGCGCACTCCCTGGCCCATGAGTGTGTTGTGCCAGCTCGACACGAAGCCCGGACGCTTCCGCATGAGAGACAGCGCTGCCAGGGTGACGAGCGAGGCGCGGAAGCCGTGCGCGTGGACGACGTCGGCCCGGAACGTCGTCACGAGGCGCCGGAGCCGGGCGACGACCGCAGCATCGCCGGGACCCACCGATGTGCTGATGCCGAGGGGGGCGAAGCGGACGTGCGGCCGGTCGTCGAAGCCGAACTGCTCCTGGGTCTGCGCGGGGCCGATCACGCCGACGGTGTCACCCGCCTGCGCGAGGCTGCGGGCGAGTGCGGCGACGTGTGTGCCGACTCCGCCCGTCGACGTGCCCAGCACGATGAGGACCCGCATGCGTCGATTCCCTTCACGTCGCCGGACGGTGCATGGTCCCGCAGCTGCGGGACCAGGGCCCCAGGCTATCGCCCTCCGGACGGTCGGAGCGGCACCGCCACGGGAGATCGGAGTGATGTCAGCGCAGCGCGCGCACGTGGGTGATAGTCCCCCGGTCCGCGAGTGCCACGAGTGCGAGGACGATCACGAGCGCCACCGCACCGCCGGCTGCGCCTGCGGCGACCGATCCGACGGGAGACGTGCCGACGACGGCGCCGAGGCCCGACGCCGTCAGGGATCCGGCCACGGCTCCCAGCACGGCGCCGACGGCCGCGATGACGATGGTGCGCGGGACCCCTGCGGCCGAGGCACGGCCGCGCACGCGGAGGATCCCCCCGATCAGTCCGACCGCCGCAGCGGTCATGCCGATGACGTGCGCCGCGCCCAGGAGGACGAGCGTGCGCGGAACGGGGTCCCCCGCGACGAGGGGGATGCCCGCCACGACGCTCAGGGCGACGACCCCCCAGCCCACCGCTGTCGCGATCGCGGCGGCCCGCGACTGCTCCAGTGCGTAGAACACCCGCGTGCCCCATGCGACGAAGCACCAGCCCGGCACCGCCCACGCGATGACGCGGACGGTGTCTCCGAGCGCTGCGAAGAGCTCAGGAGAGTCCCCGCTCGCCGCGTCGCGGGTCGAGAAGAAGATCTCCAGCGGGGTCGCCGCCGCGGTCAGCAGGGCGGCTCCGGCGAAGCCGAGGGCGAGGACGAGGCGCGAGGTCCTCGCGATCGCCGCGTCGACGTCCCCGGGTCCCCGGTCCGCGGACTCGTGCGGTTCTGCGCTGGGCGTGCGCGCGGCGGCCGCCAGCTCTGACAGGCGCGGGAACGCGACGGTGGCGACGGGGACGGCGAGCACGGCATAGGGAAGCAGGTAGACGGCCTGGATGTAGCTGAAGACGACGAACACGCCGGTGCCGCCGACGTTGTTGGACACGACCATGATCATCAGCGTCGCCGCCTGCTGTGCGAGGAGGACCGTCATGCCTGCGGCCGCGAGCCGGACCGCGCGGGCCCCGACGCCGTCGGGGAACCGCCACGTCAGTCGGATGCGCAGTCCGGTGCGCAGGGTCGGAAGCGCCAGCGGCAGGGCGAGGGCGACCACGCCCGCCGTCGTCCCCCAGCCCAGCAGTGCCAGCGCCGCCGGGTCCTCGGTCGCGACCTCGGGCCCGCGCAGACGAGCGTAGCCCACGTAGACGCCGATGACGATCAGACTGGAGACCAGCGGCATGAACGCCGGCCACAGGAACCTCCGGTGCGCCTGGAGGACTCCGGTCAGCACTCCGCCGATCGCGTAGAGCACCAGCTGGGGCGCGAACATGAGGAGGAACCCCGCCCCGTAGGCGACTTCCGTCTCATGGTCCAGCACGATTCCGGCGATCTGCTCCCGGAAGACCACGATGAGGACGGCGAGCGGCAGCGTGAGGGACACGGACCACGTGAGGAGTGCGGACGCGATGCGGGACGCGGTCCCCTTGTCAGCGCGCGACAGCGGGCCTGCCAGCAGCGGCACGACGGCACCCGCGAGCGCTCCTCCCGCGACCACCTCGTAGAGGATGTTCGGCACCTGGTTGGCCGACTGGTAGGCGGTGCCGATCGCACCTGCGCCCACGGACGGGGAGAAGACGAGCAGCCGCCCGAAGCCCACCAGTCGGGACAGGAGCGTCGCGACGGAGACGAGGAGTGCGGCCGACGCGACGAAGCGCAGCAGCCGCGGCATCAGCGGCCCAGCGCGTCGAGGTGGCGCAGTCCCGGCGTCGACTCGATCACCCGGGTGAACGAGACGCGCTCGCTCGCCAGCGTCAGTGCCGCGAGGACCGCGAGCTCGCAGACCAGCCGGGGGCGGGACGCGGTGAGCGCACTGCGCAGGCCGATCGCGGCGCCCAGGGCGTTGGCACCGGCGTCTCCGAGCATGGTCGAGCCCGCGAAGTCGTCGCGCAGCAGCGCCGCGGTGGTGCCGAGCACGCCGCTCGCGAGGACCCGCGAGCCCGCGTCCCGCTCGGTCCGCAGCGCAGTGCTCGTGCACTGCTCACGTGCCCCGGGGAGCAGGTCGATGAGCGCGTGGCCCGTGACCATGACGAGCCCGGCCTTGAACGCGCGCCCGGGACGCAGGTCGAGCAGGTTGAGCAGGTTCGCGGTGCCTGCGACGACGCCGCCGGCGAGCACTGCGTCGGCCAGCCGGCCGACGGGGGTCCGCGCGTTGGTGCGCAGCAGCGCGCTCGCGACGACGGCTGCGACGGGGATGCCGATGACCTTCAGCGCGCCGGTCGTGACCTCTCCGCGCGCCAGCGCGCCGAGGTGTCCGCGCAGCCCCTTCGAGGCACCGGACTCCGCGAAGTCGTCGACGGCTCCCAGCACCCCTGCGGTTCCCACTGCGGTCAGTGCGGCGGTCCTCCCCGCGGCTCCGGGGACGCACGCCGCCGCCGCGAGCAGTCCCGCACTCGCCGCCGGACCCTCGAGCAGAGACACGGGACGGCCCGCATGGTTCTCGCGCACGAGGAGCGGCCAGCGCGCGTCTGCGCGCCCGCGGGCCCGCATCACGCCGACGGAGACCGCCGCAGCGAGACCCGCGGCCAGCACCGCCCGTGGGACCCGGCTGCTCACTGGCCCTCCGGCAGGACCGCCGTCGCACCCTGCCCGGTGCCGTAGTCCCCGAACGAACCGTCGATCGCGGCTTCGACGACCAGTGGGACCAGGACGGTGCCGGTCGACAGATCCGTGCCGTCGACGGTCGACAGGTCGACCCGGTCGGACCGCAGCGTCGCGAGCAGTCCTCCCGTCGCGGACGCGGAGGGTCCCGCGACCACGACGACGGTCTCGCCCGCGAGCGCGGAGGCGAAATCGGCGTGGATCGCCACGGAGTCGGCGGGTGCCGCGGCCTCGGCGGTGGGAGTCGGCGTGGCGGAGGGCGATGCCTCTGCCGAGGCATCCTGCTGCACGGACGGGGCGATCACGACGGCGGCGTCGGCCTCAGCCCACTGCCCGCCCGCGATCCGGTCGGCATCGGACAGGATCCCGAAGAGGTCCTGCGACGCGGACTGCCGGGAGTCGGCGGATTCCTCCGCGTCCTCCGGCGCGTCCGTGGGCTGCGCCGACGCGTCCTCCTCCACGGCCTGCGCCTGGGCGCCGAGTGCCTTCGCGAGCGCCGCGCCCACGACCGCGGAGTCGTCGTCCGGCAGCGAGCCGTCCGCGTCGCGCAGCGCAGTGAGGAGCTCCGCATCGGGAGCCGCGAACGCGTCCTCGCCCAGGCTCACGTCGGAGGCGATGCTGCCGCCGGCCTCCTCCGCGCGCGCACTCGCCGCGTCCGCCGCGTCGTTGTCCGCACCGGCCAGGCGGATGACCGTCACCGACCGGTCCGTCAGGGAGTCGGCGATGAGGTCTGACGCGGTCGCGTCCACGAATGCCGCCGTCTGCTCCGTGTGCGTGCGCGCCTCGTCGAGCTCTGTGCGCAGCGTGTCGCGGTCTGTGCGCAGGGCATCGACCTGTGACTGGAGGGAGCTGCCGATCGGGCCCTGCAGCGGTCCGGCGCCCAGCACGATCCCGACGGCGAGCGCCAGGAAGACCGAGATGAGCGAGACGAGGTGGTAGCGGAAGTCGATCACTGTGAGCTCAGTCCTCCGAGGTCAGGGTCGTCGAGGGGGCCGAGCGCCTCGGGTGCGGGGAATGCGGGCAGGGCTACTGCGGTCGGGTCGCCGAACAGCGATCCCAGCCACTGGAAGAAGCCGTCGAACTGGGCGGCGATGAGCCCGAACGCGGTCTGGCCCGCGGCCGTCGCGGACATCGCCGCGACGAGCGCGACGACACCGGCGAGTGCGAGGAGCATGAGCTGCCCCGTGCCGATCCGCTGCCGGTACAGCAGGGACACGCCCTTCGCGTCGAGCAGCTTGCTGCCCACGCGCAGGCGGGTGAGGAACGTCGAGGCCATGCCCTTGCGGCCCTTGTCGAGGAACTCAATGAGGGTGTCGTGCGTGCCGACGGCGACGATGAGCTGTGCGCCCTTGTCGTCGGCCAGCAGCATGGCGATGTCCTCGCTGGTCCCCGACGCCGCGAACTTCACGGAGTCCATGCCCAGGTCGCTGACGCGCTCGACGCCCGGGGCGTTCCCGTCGCGGTAGGCGTGGACGACGAGCTCGGCACCGCTGGTGAGCGCCGCGTCGGACACGGAGTCCATGTCGCCGACGATCATGTCCGGCCGGTGACCGGCCTCCATGATCGCGTCCGCGCCTCCGTCGACCCCGATGAGGACGGGACGCTGCTCGCGGATGTAGGGGCGCAGAGCGGCGAGGTCCTCCTTGTAGTGGTATCCGCGCACGACGATGAGCGCGTGGCGGCCCTCGAACGACGTGCGCACCTGCGGGACCTCGAGGCTGTCGTCCAGGAGGTCGGAGTCCTTCTGGATGTACTCCACCGTGTTCGCGACGAAGTCCGCGAGCACGGTGTTCATCCCGGACTCCGCATCCTGCATCGCCTTCTCGATGGAGGATGTGGTCTGCACAGTGCCCGAGGCGATGACGGTCTCCCCGCGCACCAGGTCACCTCCGTGGAGCGAGAGCTCCTCGCCCTCCTCGACGAGGTCCTCGAAGAGCTCCTCCCCCACGTCGTCGACGAGCGGGATGCCTGCGGCGATGATGATGCCGGGGCCCAGGTTCGGGTAGGCGCCGGACACCGATCGGTGTGCATTGACGACCGCTGCGGGGCGGCAGTCGACGAGGGCTTCCGCGGACACCCGGTCGATGTCCGAGTGGCGGATCACGGCGATGTCGCCGGGCTGAAGCCGCTTCGTGAGGTCTTTCGTGCGTCTGTCGATCCGGGTCGCGGTCGGTCCGACCGGTGCATCCGTCTCCACGCGCTCGCGGGTCTTGCGCTGAATCATGATGAGGACATCATCCCATCAGCTCCGCGCGGAAGCGTGCCTTCTCCGACTCCGCATCGCTGAGCAGCTCCTCCGCGTGGGCGCGAGCGGAGGCGGAGCCGGACACACCCGCGAGCATCCGTGCGAGCTCCTCGGTGCGGTCCTCCCCGCCCAGCTCCCGCACGCCCGACACCGCTCCGGTCCCCTCGTCGGTCTTGCGGACGACGAGGTGGTGGTCGGCCCACGCCGCGACCTGCGGCAGATGTGTGACGACAATGACTTGTGAGCCCGATGCCAGTCGGGCGAGTCGTCGGCCGATCTCGACGGCCGCCGCTCCGCCTACCCCCGCGTCGACCTCGTCGAAGACGAAGGTGGGGAACCGCTCCGTCCGCGCGCGCACGACCTCGATCGCGAGCATGACGCGGGACAGTTCGCCGCCGGATGCGGTCTTCCCGATGTCCGCCGGCGCTGCGGCGGCATGCGAGCTGAAGAGCAGGCGCACGTCGTCCGCGCCGTGCGCGGCGGGGGTCGTCTCCGTGACCGCGAAGCTCAGGGACGCGTGGGGCATCGCCAGCGCCGCGAGCTCTCCTCCGACGGAGGTGGAGAACTCTTCGGCCGCACGGATGCGGACAGCGCGCAGTGCGACGGCGGCCTCGTCGAGCCGCGCCTGCGCCGCTGCCACGGTCGCGTCCATGTCGCCCAGGCTCGCCTCCGAGTTCTCGAGGTCGAGCAGCTCACCGCCGGCCTGCTCCTCGAATGCCAGGACCGCTGCGAGGTCCTCGCCGTACGCGTTCAGCGACGAGATCTCTGCGCGCCGCGCCTCGGCGTCCTCGAGCGACATCGCCTCGTCGTCGCCGAATCCTGCGAGGTACGACGAGAGGTCTGCTCCAGCATCCGCCATGCGGACCGACACGTCCTCGAGCGATCGGGCCGCGTCCGTCAGCGAGCCGTCCACGGCCGCTGCGCGTGCCAGGGACTCCGAGGCCTGCGCGACGAGCGCAGTCGCGCTCTCCGCGTCGTCCCAATCACTGCCCATGATGAGATCGTGGGCGCGACCGGCAGCCTGCTGCAGCTCCTCGGCAGCACCCAGCCGTGCCGCGAGTGCCGCGAGCTCCTCGTCCTCGCCCTCGGTGGGACGGACCCCGTCGATCGTCTCGAGCGCATTCCGCAGGAAGTCCATCCGCGCCGCGCGCTCGGATCGGGTGCTCTCGAGTCTGCGCTGCTCGTCGGAGAGTCGTCGGTGCTCGGCGAATGCCTCCGCGTACTCGGCGCGGGCAGCGGCTCCGTCCTCGCCGGTCAGCGCGTCGAGCAGCTCCCGCTGCTGGGCCTGTGCCCGGAGGGTGAGCTGCTCCGACTGCCCGTGCATGCTCACCAGCTCCTGCCCCACGTCGCGGAGCACGCCGGCGGGCACCGTCCGACCACCGGCGGTGGCGCGGGCACGGCCCTCGCGCGGCAGGATCCTCGTGAGGACGGCCTCGTCATCGGCGTCTCCGCCGGCCTCGACGATCCGTTCGGCAGCGGTGCCGCCGTCCTGCGGCAGGGCGAAGACTCCCTCGACGACCGCACGATCCGCATCACGGCGCACGGTCGACGCGTCCGCACGGGCTCCGGTGAGCAGATCCAGAGCGGTGACGAACATGGTCTTCCCGGCGCCGGTCTCACCCGTCACCGCTGTGAGTCCGGCACCCAGGTCGATGTGGGCGGAGGTGATGACTCCCAGGTTCTCGATGCCGATCGACGAGATCATGTCGTCTCCCCTGCCGGGCCCCTCCAGCCGTCCACGGGGAGCTGGAACTTCCGCACGAGGCGGTCGGAGAAGGGTCCTCGCTGCATGCGCGCGAGCGTGAGCGGCTGTGCGGAGCGGCAGGCCTCGATGTGTGCGCCGCTGGGCAGGTCGAGCTCGACCCGACCGTCGCACCAGAGCACGGCCGTGTCACCGGGGTGGCGCGCCACGTGCTCGACGGCGATGACGGACGACGGTCCGGTCACGAGCGGCTTCGCGAAGAGCGCGTGCGCACTGATCGGAACCATCAGGAGCGCTTCGACGTCCGGCCAGACGATCGGACCGCCCGCGGAGAACGCATACGCGGTCGAGCCGGTCGGGGTGGCGAGGATCGCCCCGTCGCACCCGAACGTGGAGACGGGACGGTCGTCGATGCCGATGCTGAGCTCGATCATCTGCGTGCCCGGCCCCTTCTCCACCGTCGCCTCGTTGAGCGCCCAGGCGCGATGCACGATCTCGCCGTCCACGCGGACGGTGATGTCGAGGCTCATGCGCTGCTCGATGTCGTAGTCGCGGGCGACGGCGCGCCGGACCGTCTCCTCCATGTCCGCGGATTCGCTCTCCGCGAGGAATCCCACGTGACCCAGGTTGATCCCCATGACGGGCACGTCGAACGAGTGGAAGCGCTCAGCCGCGCGCAGGATCGTCCCGTCGCCGCCCAGCACCATGACGAGTTCGCAGTCGGCCGCTGCGTCCGACAGCGCGGAGTCCTCGACGATGTCGGTCCCGTTCGGGTGGGCGTCGCCGTACGAGGACAGCGCGTCGTGTGCGGACCGCGACATCACGGGGACGATGCCGTTCTCCACGAGAGCGGCGCACACCAGTTCAGCGGCTTTGCGGGCGTTCTCACGACGGGGGTGGAGGTCGATCATCATCCGTCTTGTCACGGGGCCTCCTCCGGCGCGGTTGCAGGGTCGTGGTCAGCACGTCCGCTGGGGTCTGTGCCGCGTTCCACGGTAGCCGATGCTACAGCGCAGACGCCCGCGGCCGACGAGGCGGGGCCGGTGGGGACGTGTGCTCGGGCGAGCACGAAGTGCTCCACATTGCCGGCGGGACCCGGCAGTCGGGACTGCGCGGTCCCGCAGATCCTCACTCCCGCCGCCGTGAGCGCGGTGCTGACCCTCTCGAGCGCGCGCACCCGGTCCTCGGCTTCTGTCACGACACCGTGCTTGTCGAGGGCAGACCGGTCCAGTTCGAACTGGGGCTTCACCATGAGCAGGAGCAGCGCTCCGTCGCGGGCGACGGACAGCAGCGCATCGATCACGAGCGTCAGGGAGATGAATGAGAGGTCGGCGACGACGAGGTCCACTGTCCCGTCCGCGTGGAACGGAGGCGACGGCGCGGCGGTGAGATCCGTCCGGTCGAGCGTCCGGACGTTGGTCCCGGGCAGATCGTGCACGCGGTCGTCGCCCGCGATCCGCGCGACGAGCTGTCCGTGGCCCACATCGACCGCGTGGACGGCCACTGCGCCGTGCTCCAGCAGCACTTGGGTGAAGCCTCCCGTGGAGGCTCCCGCGTCGAGGCACACCGCTCCGCGCACCGCGGGGGCGGCGCCCATGTCCTCCAGTGCTCCCAGGAGCTTGTGCGCGCTGCGCGCCACCCAGTGCTCCGGCGAGTCGACCGTGATGTGGGAGTCCACCGCGATGGAGGCGGACGGCCGCGTGACGACTCCGCCATCGACCGTCACCCGCCCTGCGCGGATCTCCCGAGCCGCGCGGTTCCGGGAGTCGACGAGCCCGAGGCCCACGAGCACGGTGTCGAGTCTGCCGGCGGTGTGCGCACGCGCTGACGGCACGTCAGAGCGCCTCGAGTGCGTCTTCGAGGCGGGACAGGAGTGCGTGGGCCCTATCGCTCCGCTCCTCCGGCGCGCACTCGTCGAGGTCGGTGAGCGCGTCCTCCCACTGGCGGACCGGCACTCCGCCGCCCGGTGTGGGCATCGGATCACCGCTCATGGCAGTCGCCGCGGTGAACCGCCCGGCAGCAGTGCGGTGAGGTCGTCGAGGAGGTAGTCCGGCCGGTGCTCGAGCGGCGCGGCCAGCGCGTCGGCCTCGCGGTGGACCCCTGTGAGGACGAGGCCAGAGGGAAAGCCGGCGGCGCGCGCGCCTGCGATGTCCGTCTCCAGCCGGTCGCCCACCATGAGGGGGCGGTCGGCGCCCAGGGCGCGCACTCCCGCGTCCATCATCGTCTGCGACGGCTTGCCCGTCACGATGGGAGTGGCCCCGGTCGTATCGGCGATGACCCTGACGAACGCGCCGTTCCCCGGAAGCTCGCCGTGCTCGGTGGGGAAGGTGCGGTCCAGATTGGTCGCCCACCACCGGGCTCCGGATCGGACAGCGCGACATGCGTCCGCGATCTGCAGCCACCCGAGGTCCGGGGAGAATCCCTGGACGACCGCTGCGGGGTCGTCGCTCGCCGTGTCCACGACGCGCATCCCCTCCGCCTCCACCTGATCGGCGAGTGCGTCGGACCCGACGACCAGGACGGGAGACCCGGCGGACAGCGTCAGTGCCAGCTCACGCGCCGCGACGATCGCGGAGGTGAGGACCTGGTCGGGCCTCGCGTCCACGCCGAACGAGCTGATGTGCTCCGCCACCTCATCCGCTGATCGCGACGCGTTGTTGGTGAGGAACACCACCGGGATCCCCGCTTCTGCGAGTCCGGTGAGCGCCTCCGCCGCGCCCGGCACGGCCGTACGGCCCGTGTAGACGCATCCGTCCAGATCGAGGAGCAGTCCGTCGAAGTCGATCGATTCCATCAGTGCTCCGGTCTCAGAGGTCGAAGAGGGGCTCGGTGAGCTCCTCGTAGTCATCCGGTGCAGACTCCTGCACCGGCTCCTTCTTCGGCGGCTCCTCCTTCTGCTTCGGCTCCGCGTCGGCCAGGATCTCGTCGAGCTCGTCGACCGTCTCCGCGGGGAACTCTGCGTCGACGGTGCTCATCGACGCGTCACGATCACCCTCGCCAGCCGGTTCGGCAGGCCGGTCCGCGACGGCATGCTCGTCAGCGGTGGTGTCGACCTCGACCTCGGCAGCCGACTCGGCTTCGGCGGCCGGCTCGACTGCGGATGCGACCGGGGCCTCGGCTGTGGGCTCGGTGGTCGGCTCGCTTGTGGGCTCGGCTGTCGGCTCGGCTGAGGACTCCGCTGAGGCCGATCCGTCTTCCTGCTCAGACTCTTCATCCGGATCTTCATCCGGCAGCTCGAGCTCCTCGAGCGTGACGATCTCCACGTTCGCGTTCGGGTCGGGATCCTCGTCGCCGAACAGTGTGCCCGTCGCCTTGGCCGTGCGCCGTGCGAGCTCCTCGTAGCGACCGGCGAGGTCCGCGTCACCCTGCAGTCGGATGACATCGGAGTACACCGACAGGAGCCGCACGAGCGTTCCGTTCGCGTTGCCCGCGAAGTTCCTGGTCTCGAGGAGCGCCCGAGCCTCGGCCACCTCGCCGCGATCCATGTGCGCACCCGCCGCGACCATGAGCAGCTCGGTGTACAGGTCATGGCCGAGTGCCTCCTCCGAGGCCTCGGAGAAGATCTCCAGCGCCTTCTGCGGACGACCGCGACCGCGCTCGGCATCCGCGATGAGCGGCAGGTTGTCGTCTGATCCGGAGATCCTCCGATGGGTCCGCAGCTCACGCAGCGCCTCTTCGAAGCGGTCCGTGTGATAGGCGACGATCCCCGCGGCCTCCCGGACTCCGGCCACACGGCTGCCGCGAACGGCGGCCGTCTGCGCGTGGGCGAATGCCGCCTCCGGATCGGTGCCGATCAGCTCGCTCGCGGCGACGAGGTGCTGTGCGACGAGCTCCGCGTTGTCCTTCGAGAGCGGACGCAGCTGGGAGCGGATCTCCTTCGGCAGCTCACTGCCGGTGATCCCTTCGGGGATGGGCGGGCCCTGTGGGAACTTGGGACGGTCGTCCCCGCGGTCTGCAGGGCGTCCACGATCTGCAGGGCGTCCGCGACCTCTGGGATCCTCGCGCCGGCGGTCACCGCGACCGTCCTGTCGGCGGTCGTCGAAGCGTCGACGCTCTCCCCGCTCGTCACGGCGGGGTCCTCGGTCATCGCGACGACCGTCGAAGCGGGAACCGCCCCGCTCATCACGGCGGTCGCCCCCGGGACGCCCGTCACGACGTGGTCGTCCGTCGTCTCGGCGGGGACCGCGGTTCTCCCACGGGCGGCCGTCACGACGGTCGCCGCGGGCGCCGTCCTCACGGCGGCGGGCACCGCCGTCCCCTGAGGTCCGGTCGGGTCGCGAGGTCCGGTCAGTGCGACGATCGTCGTCACGGCGGCGGTCACCCGTGCTGCGGCCACGGCCGGAGTCATCGCTGCGGCGATCGCCACCGGGACGGCCGCTGCCGTTCGAACGGCCGCGATCGTCGCGGTCGTTCCACCGGCTGCGTCCGGGACGGTCGTCACGGCGGCCCTGCCCGCGATCGTCGCGGCCGCGTTCGTCGCGGCGATCACCACGGCCGTCGTCGCGGCCACGGTCGCTGCGCGGACGGTCGTGACGCGGACGGTCGTCGCGGGAGCGATCGCCTCGTGCGGTGCCCTCGCGTCCCTGAGCGCCTCGCCCGCGTCCCGCTCCGCGCGGTCCTCCGCGTCGGTCGTCGCGGCGCGCGCCGTCGTTCGTGTCGTCTGCCTCAGCCATCGCCATCCTCGGTCGTCACTATTCAGTTCCGCGCCGCGGTGCAGCGCCCTGGCTCCGTCTGACCGGGCCGAACATCGTCACTCATTCTACCGTGGCCGGCCACGGCGCGAGGGAAGCCGGAGTTCATCTTCCTCACATCTGGTGCTCATCTGTCCTCAGCCTTCTGCTCGCCGCCAGTCCATACCGTCGTCGCGGTCGTGCCTGCGCTTTCATCCGCCCGCAGGCTCAATACCCACAGAAGTATCCGGAAGGACACCATGCATCGCATGCTCGCAGCGGCCTCGGCCGGGTCGCTCCTCGCGCTCGCCGTCGTCGCCCCCGCATCCGCCACCGTCGTCGTCGACGAACCCATCGTGCATTCCGCGGCCGACCCGTCGCTCGCGATCGCTCCGATCGGGACCCATGCGACGGGGACGTTCGACGAATCCGCCGCGGAGATCGTCGCCCACTACGCCGCCGCAGACCGCACACTCGTCGTCAACGCGCAGCAGGGCGTCATCGATGTGATCGACGCGTCGGACCCTGCGAACCCCGAACGCGAGACGCAGATCGAAGCTGCGGGGACCCCCGTCGCCGATGGGGCGGCGATACCGTCCGGCTCCGTGGCCAACTCGGTCGCCGTCCGCACCGACGGTCTCGCCGTCGTCGCTGTCGAAGCGCCGGAGAAGACCGATCCGGGCTGGCTGATGTTCGTGGATGTGACGGGCGATGAGCCCGTCTCCCTCGGCGCGATCACGGTCGGCGCGCTGCCCGATTCGGTCGTCCTCTCCCCCGACGGCCACCACGCGGTCGTGGCGAATGAGGGTGAGCCCGCGGAGGACTACTCCGTGGATCCGGAGGGGTCCGTCGGCGTCGTCGCTCTGCCCGACTCTGTGGCTGCGGCGACCCAGGCCGACTACCGCACTGCCGATTTCCACGCATTCGAAGGCGGCGCGCTGTCTGAGGAGGTCCGCATCTACGGCGGCCGCGAGGACGCGGGCACCGGCACTCCGGAGCGTCCCGTGTCGGAGAACCTCGAGCCCGAGTACAGCGCGGTGATCGGCGGGCGTGCCTATACGACCCTCCAGGAGAACAACGCCGTGGCGATCACTGATCTTGCGACCGCCACCGTCGAGGACATCGTGCCGCTCGAGACGACCGACCTGCGGGATGTCGCCTTCGACGTCTCCGATCGCGATGATGCGATCGATCCGGCGAACTGGCCGGTCACGGCGTTCCGCGCACCTGACACCATCGAGGCCGTCGAGATCGCCGGCGAACCGCACCTCGTGACGGCGAACGAGGGCGACCTGCGTGATTGGGACGCCTTCAGCGAGGAGTCGCGGGTCAAGGACTTCGGCAGCGACGGAGTGCCCCCACTGTGCGACACGGTCGCGTCGGACACGGGGATGACCCTCGAGGAGCTCACCGCCGATGAGAACCTGGGTCGGCTCACGGCCACCACGGCAGATGGTCTGTCCGCCGAGGAGGACTGCTACGACGAGATCCATGTGAGCGGATCCCGTTCGTTCTCGGTGCTCGACGCCGACGGAGCGGAGGTGTTCGATTCGGGTTCACTGTTCGAGGAGATCACGGCAGAGGCGCATCCGGACTTCTTCAACTCGAACCATTCCGAGACGAACTTCGATGGGCGCTCCGACGACAAGGGCCCGGAACCGGAGGCCATCGAGGTCGGCGCAGTCGGCGACCGGGCCTACGCGTTCGTGGGCTTCGAGCGGGTGAGCGGGTTCGCCGCGGTGGACATCAGCGACCCGCACTCGCCCGACTTCGTGACGTACGTCAACAATCGCGACTTCTCCGTCTCTGGCGAGGATGAGCCTGAGCGCTTCGAGGAGGCCGGAGACCTGGGTCCTGAGTCGATCGAGTTCGTGCCCGGTGCCGATGCGCCGGCAGCTGCGGCCGGGTCGGGCACCGATGCGATGCTGATCGTCGGCAACGAGGTGTCGGGGACGACGACCTACTACACGGTCGAGGACCTGCTCGCTGACGGCCCCACAGAGGAGCCGTCGGGCGAACCGACTGATCAGCCCACGGACCAGCCGACTGCTGAGCCGACGGAGCAGCCGTCGGGCGAACCGTCAGAGCAGCCATCGGACGAGCCGTCCACAGACCCGACCGACGCGCCTGATGAGGGCGAGGACGGCGAGGACGATCAGCGCGACGAGGCGCGTGACGACGACGAGGGCAGCCTGCCTCGCACCGGCGCGTCCGTCGCAGCCGCGCTGGGCGCGGCGGCACTGCTCGTCGGGATCGGCATCGCTGCGACAGTCATGGCACGTCGCCGCAGCTGAGACGCGTGTCAGAGGGGGAGGCTGCACTGCGGTCTCCCCCTCCGGTACGTTGGACGCACTGCGTCTGATGACCGCTGACGCGGGATGCAGACGTACATCACTCACGCGGAAGGGCACTGCACGTTGACTCTCACAGCTCACACCGGACTCACCCTGCCGGCGATCGGACTGGGCACGTACGGCCTCCGCGGATTCGCCGGTTCGGACGCCGTCCGGACTGCGATGGAGACCGGCTATCGCCTCGTGGATTCCGCCTTCAACTACGAGAACGAGGCCGCGATCGCCGTCGGCTGCCGCGCGTCGTCCGTCGACCGCTCCGAGGTCCTGTTCACCACGAAGCTGGCCGGTCGGCACCATGCGTATGACAAGGCCACGACTGCGGTGGAGGAATCAGTCCTCCGCAGCGGGCTGGGACATCTCGACCTCGTCCTCATCCATTGGCCCAACCCGTCGCAGGGCCTCTTCGTCGAGGCCTGGAAGGCACTCATCGACGCGAGGGAGCGCGGACTCATCCGCCACATCGGCGTGTCGAACTTCCTCCCCGAGCACTTGGAGACGCTCGAGGAGGAGACCGGCGTCCGGCCGGAGGTCAACCAGATCGAGCTCCACCCGTACTTCGCGCAGGAGGATGCGCTCGCATTCCACACGGAGAAGGGCATCATCACGCAGGCGTGGAGCCCGATCGGCAGGGCGGGCAGCCTCCTGGACGAAGCGCCGATCGTCGACACCGCGGCGGCCCACGGCATCACGCCGACGCAGGCGGTGCTGGCCTGGCACGTGCGGCGCGGAGCCCTGCCCCTGCCGAAGTCCGCGGACGCGAAGCGACAGGCGGAGAACCTCGCCGCGGCCGAGGTCGTCCTCACGGATGACGAGGTCGCCGCCATCTCCTCGCTGTCGCGGATCGATGGACGCCGCAGGAACCAGGATCCCGCAGTCTACGAGGAGTTCTGACCACGATCAGGACGAGCGGGCCAGACTGTCCAGGAGGACTGGCAGGGACTCCTGCAAGTCGCCCCCGATGACCTCGTCTGCCATCTCGTCGAACAGGGTGGACTCCGCATTGACGATGATGGTGCGCGCACCGTGGCGTGCAGCCAGCGGGAACAGGCCCGCGACCGGATAGACGCCCAGCCCGGTGCCGACGGCGACCATGACGTCGCAGCTCGATGCCGCAGCGTGCGCAGCATCGATCACAGTGGAATCGAGCGCTTCCTCGAAGAGAATCGTCGTCGCACGGATGATCCCTCCGCACGCCGGGCAGCGCGGGTCCTGCTCCCCTGCGTGGACACGTGCCACCGCCTCTCCCATGGGGCCTGTCGCGGCACAGTCCTCGCAGCGCCACGACCGCGCGCTGCCGTGGACCTCCAGCACACGCGCGGAGTCCGACCCCGCCGCCTGATGGAGGCCGTCCACGTTCTGCGTGATGACCGCGCCGACGTCGTTGTGCGCGGCGAAGTCCGCGATGGCATGGTGAGCCGGTGTGGGGTCTTTGTCCCACACCGCTGCTTCTGCGCGCATCAGCCACGCTTTGCGCCGCACGTTCTCGTCGCGCAGGTACCACGACAGCGTCGACGTGAGCTCCGCTTCGGGATCCCTGGTCCACACCCCCTCAGGACCGCGGAAGTCCGGGATCCCGGCGGCAGTGCTGATGCCTGCACCGGTCAGGAAGACGACGCTCACGGCGTGGGCTCCTCACGCTGAGCACCGATGTGCGACCGTGCCTGGGGTGCGCCGCCCTCTGGACGGTGGAGCTCCGCGAAACGCTCCACGAGCGACGCAGCGGGTTCCGCCCTGCTGCCGGCGACCCCGGTGCCGGACCAGAGGTTCAGCAGCTCCGGATCATCGGTCTGCGCAGCTGCGGCGCGGATGCCTGCGGTGAGAAAGTGGACCTGTGGGTACCCGACCACCGCCATATCGTCCATCGCGTGAGTGAACCGATTCACCAGCGCCCGAGCGGGCCGTCCGGTGAACGCGCGGGTCACGATGGTCTCCGATGAGCGCTTCCCGGCAGCAGCGTCGAGCAGAGCCTGCCGATGGGTGGGCTTCGTCCCCGCTTCGTCTGTCGTCAGGAACAGAGTGCCGACCTGCACCGCAGCAGCACCGGCGTTAAGGAGCTGCTGAGCAGTCTGTGGCCCGTCGATCCCACCTGCGCCGATGAGCGGAAGGGAGGTGGCATCTGACAGACCTCCCAGGAGGCTTGAGGCTGAGACGGATTCGGGGTCCGCCGACTGGTCGAACTGGCCGCGATGGCCGCCGGCACCGATCCCTTGGGCGATGAGGATGCCCGCACCATTCGCGTGAGCCTCCCTGCCTTCTCGCACCGTCGTGACCGTCGCGCCGACGAGGACGCCCACTTCGTGGAGTCGCTCGATCGTGAGGACGTCCGGGAGGCCGAAGGTGAAGGTGACGACATCGGGTCGGTGATCCATGACGACCGCCAGCTTCTCCCGGTACATGTCGTCCCCGCTGTCAGAAACCGGCGGGACCTCACCGCGGATGTCCTCGTCGAGCGTCCACGACCGAAGGCCCGTCCGATACGCCTCCACGTCCGCTGGAGAGGGAGTCTGGGCTTCAGGGACGAAGATGTTCACAGACAGAGGTCCGGACGACAGCGCCCGGAACTCCTCGATGTCGCGCGAAAGCGCTTCCGCAGAACGATATCCCGCTGCCAGGGATCCCAGACCACCGGCATCGGAGACTGCAGCCGCCAACGCTGGAGTGGACGGGCCGCCTGCCATCGGAGCCTGGACCACCGGCACTGACAGGGATTCCACGGAGAACGTACTCATATCCCCATCGTACTGAACCAGCCGGCATAGCCTGGGCGCAGCACCTGCCAGCGGATACACCCTTGTGAATGGGTTGAGGGCCTGAAGGTGAGCAACGCTCAAACCCTCAGACCCTC
>NZ_FWFF01000014.1 GCF_900163715.1 Brevibacterium yomogidense
CGAGATTAGCGAGTGTCTCGTGGGCTCGGTGATGTGTATGTATAAGAGACAGGACTGCAGCGGGGGCGGGATGAGTGGGGAATCCGCGCCGTGGGGTGTGTGTTGACGGGACACGAGGCGCGGAGCATGACGCGTTCAGGGTGAAGGAGGAGACGATCCGATGGTGGTTGAAGCTGCAGGGACTGATGGTGCTGTGAAGCAGAGCGGTGGGCGACGTGTCCGTATCGACGTCTGGACTGACCTCGTCTGCCCGTGGTGCTATGTCGGTCAGGGACGGCTGGACCGGGCGATCGCAGAAGAAGGGGTCGACGTGGAGCTCGTCGTCCATTCCTTCGAGCTCGACCCCAGTTCGCCTCATGCCCACGACGACGGCACTGCGCCGGGCGGGGCGGCGCCGTCGAACATCGACCACCTGGTCAGCTCGAAGGGCATGCCGCGGGAGCAGGTCGTCGCGATGGAGGAGCGGATCGGCGGTATGGCCGCAGAGCTCGACATGCCCTACGCACAGGAGAGGCCCATGGCGAACACGCGAACACTGCATCGCGTGGTGCAGACGGTCGCCGCGACGGTCGACGAGGCAGCGGCCGCCGCGATGTTCAACCAGATCCAGGGAAGCTACTTCGCTGGGACCTTCGATCCGTTCGACACCGATGCGCTCGTGCGGAGGGCAGTCGAGTCCGGAGCGCCCGAGGACGCGGTGCGGGCCGCAGTGGCAGGCGAATCAGCTGAGGCGGACGAGGCGGTGGAAGCCGACATCGCACGCGCGCGTTCGCTGGGCGCGCAGGGCGTGCCCTTCATGGTGTTCGACAATCGTGTCGCGGCTCCCGGAGCGATGGACGTCGCGACCTACCGGCGGGCGCTTCGGCAGCTCGCAGACGGGGAGGAGGTCGCATGAGCGACGACGAGGCGACGAAGGACGAGGCGACGAAGGACGGCGGCGTGCAGCCTGACAGCGACGGCTCGCAGACTCAGGAGCCCGATGCGGCAGACGCCGTGGCCTCGGGCGAAGGTGCCGGCGTGGAGCCCGGAGGCGGCGAGCAGGCAGACGTCGACGCGGAGCAGGCGTCCGCAGGCGAGGGGATGCTGAGCCTGGACGACCTGCTGGACGGTGCACAGGGCACGAGCTGCTCGATCGACGGCACCTGCGACTGAGGCGCTCAGCGGAACGCGTCCACCACTGCCTGCTCGATCCGATCGGAGAGCTGTGAGGTGGCTCCGGTCCGTGTGCTGATCCACGACTCGACGCGCAGGTCGGAGTCGACGACCTGCGCGATCCGCACCCGTGGGTCGTCCCCTTCGCGTGCGCGAGCCACGGATAGCGGCGCGAGCGAGACGCAGAGACCTGCCGCGACGGCGTCCAGCGCAGATCGCCAGGTGCGCGTCCGATACGTGAGGGCAGGGGTGAAGCCCACTTCCCCGCACAGCGCTCGCACGGTGTCGTGGAGTCGCGGAGACGCGCTGCGGCGGAAGACGGCGAAGGGCAGTCCGGCGCAGTCGGCGAGGCGCTGCGGGGAGGATGCGGTACCCGCAGTGCTGCCCACCGGTCGGAGCGCGGCAGTGGGCTGTGTCGGGACGACGAGCGCGAAGGGCGCTGCGGTGAGACGGGTCGACGTCACGTCGGGCCCGTCGGCCGGCGCGTTCCCGCACGCGAAGTCGACGCGGCCTTCCCGCAGGGCGGTGAAGGATTCGGCGCTGGAGAGCTCCTCGACGATGACGCGAAGGTCGGGCAGCTCCTCCGCGAGGCCGGCGATCGCGTCGAGCAGGCCCTGTTCCAGGACCGTCGCAGTGGACCCGATCGTCACGACACCGGCCTGACCTGAGGCCAGCACGGCGGAGGCCGAGGCGAACCGATCAGCGCTGGTGAGGACCGCCTCGGCCTCGGGCAGCAGAGTCTCGCCCTCATGGGTGAGGGCAGTGCGCGGAGTCCGGCTGAACAGCGACACCCCCAGCTGCTTCTCCAGTCGCCTGATCTCTGCGCTGAGGCCCGGCTGCGAGATGTGGAGCAGCACCGCTGCGCGACCGAAGTGCAGGGTCTCCGCGAGCACGGTGAAGTATCGGAGGCGGCGGAGGTCGACATCTTTCATAATGGGAGGTTATCGCGTCGTCGCATTCTGCTGTTGGACGGTTATCGACGGTCTTCCTACCCTGAGGACAGCGACTCCGGCGAAGACCGGTGAGAGACGTGATCCGATCGAAGGAGATCCCCATGACCGCAGAAGCAGGCTCGCGCGCGCCGGACGCGCCCGCTTGGCCCGTTCCGGACAGCCACGGCATCGACCGCGTGGCCGACGACAAGAGCCTGCAGGCCCTCCTGCCGCTCTACCTCGACGACGACCTGCGGAGTCACCTCGCGCCCGTGCTCGCCGAACTGGGTCCGCGGCTGGGCGGAGAGATGGACGATTGGGCGCATCAGGCGGATGTGAACCCGCCCGTCCTCCACCACCGCACGCGGCAGGGGCGCGATCACCAGTGGATCGAGGTCCATCCCGCGTACCGGGAGCTGCAGAAGGTCGCATTCGAGGACCTGGGCATGCACGCGATGAGCCACACGCCGGTGCTGGGCTGGGACAAGCCCATGCCGCCGCTCGTGAAGTACATGTTCTTCTACCTCTTCGCGCAGGCTGAGTTCGGCCTCGAATGCCCCGTCTCGATGACGGATGCGCTCACTCGCACGCTGCGGAAGTTCGGCGACCAGGAGCTCATCGACCGTTATCTGCCCACCCTGACGTCGACGTCGCTCGAGACGCTGACCCAGGGGGCGATGTTCATGACGGAGCAGGACGCCGGCTCCGACGTCGGGCGTGCGACGACGATCGCGCGCGACAACGGCGACGGGTCCTGGGCGCTGACGGGCGAGAAGTGGTTCTGCTCCAACGCGGACGCGGAGGTCACGATGATCCTCGCCCGTCCGGAGGGCGCGCAGCCGGGCATCAAGGGGATCGGCCTCTTCCTGCTGCCGCAGACCCTGCCCGACGGGACGCGGAACAGCTATCGGATCGTCCGCCTCAAGGACAAGCTCGGGACCAGGTCCATGCCGTCGGGTGAGGTGAGCCTGGACGGAGCGACCGCCTACCTCGTCGGCGATGTCGGCCAGGGCTTCAAGCAGATGGCGGACATGGTGAATTCCTCCCGTCTGTCGAATGCCGTGCGGTCCGCCGGCATGATGCGCCGGGCGTTCGGGGAGTCGCGGTTCGTGTGCCTCGAGCGCGAGGCGTTCGGCACGCGTCTCATCGATCTGCCGCTGCAGCGGCGCCAGCTGGCCAAGCTGCTGGTGCCCGCCGAGCAGGGCCTCAGCATGTCCTTCCACACCGCGCGCGTGTTCGAGCGCGCCGATGCGGGAGACGACGAGGCTGCGGCGGTGCTGCGCATACTCACGCCGATCATCAAGCTGCGCACGACGCGGGAGGCCCGGAAGGTGACTGCGGACGCGATGGAGGTGCGCGGCGGCGTCGGCTACATCGAGGAGTACGGCGACGCCCGGACGTTCCGCGATGCCCAGCTGGGGTCGATCTGGGAGGGGACGTCGAACATCGTCGCCCTGGACGTGGTCCGTGCTGCGCACCGGTCGTCCGCGCTCAAGCCGCTCATGGGGTACCTGGGCGAGCTCATCGCAGAGGTCGGGGGCCGGGCTGCGCCCATGGATGCTTCGCAGGCCGCCGCGCCTGAGGCCGCGGTCCGTGACGAGGCCTTCGCACCTCTCGCTGCGGAACTGGACCGGCTCTCCGGCGAGCTGCTCCACGCTCTGGAGGCGCTGGGCGACAAAGCGAAGGAGGCACAGACTCGCCAGATCGCGACGGCCCTGTACTGCCTCTGCTCTGCAGTCTTCCTCGCCTGGGAAGGGGTCCGGATCGGTGACCGAGACGGCGACTTCAGCCGTGTGGTCCTCGCTGCAATGGTGGTCCGCCACCGCCTGCAGCCCCAGGACCCGCTGGCGGTCGTGGAGGATCCGGCGGAGCTGCTGAAGGACCTCATCCTCCAGGAGTCGGTGTCCGAGGCTCGTGCAGTGGACTACATCGGCCTGGCGCTGGGAAGGAAAGCATGACGGGCGAGAGGATCTCGAACGGTGAGGCGACCGGGGCCTCGGCGACGGGAAGTCTTGGCGGGATCACGGTCGTCGATCTGTCCCGTGTGCTGGGCGGACCGTACGCCACGCAGATCCTGGGCGACCACGGCGCGCACGTGGTGAAGATCGAGCCGCCCCAAGGCGACGAGACCCGCGCGTGGGGCCCGCCCTTCTACCGGGACGACATCGCCTGGTACTACGCGGGTGTGAACAGGAACAAGGAGGTCCGCACGCTGGACCTGCGCACCGACGCGGGGCAGGCACAGCTGCGCGTCCTGCTGGCGGACGCGGATGTGCTCGTCGAGAACTTCAAGCCCGGCACGCTCGAGAAGTGGGGTCTCGGATACGACGCTCTGAGCGTCGACTTCCCCCGCCTGGTCCACTGCTCCGTCACCGGATTCGGAGAGGACGGGCCCCTGGGCGGCATGCCGGGCTATGACGCCGTCGCGCAGGCGATGAGCGGACTTATGAGCGTGAATGGGACGCCGGAGACCGGTCCCACGCGGATCGGGATGCCGGCTGTGGACATGATCACGGGGCTCAACGCGGTCAACGGGATCATGATGGCGCTGTGGGAGCGGAGTGTCTCGGGGCGCGGCCAGCGGGTGGAGACCACGCTGTTCGACTGCGCGCTGTCCGTCATGCATCCGCACATGCCCAACCTCTTCGGCACGGGGAGGCCGGCTGCGCGGACCGGGAACGACCATCCGAACATCGCGCCGTACTCCACGTACGCGACGGGGGAGGGCGACCTCTTCATCGCGGTGGGCAACGACCGGCAGTTCGCGCGTCTGTGTGAGCGGATCGGAGTGCCGCAGGTGGTGGAGGATGCGCGGTTCGCGACGAACGCGGATCGCAGTGTCCATCGGGAGGAGCTGCGGGCTGAGCTGGAGGCTGCGATGCTCGCGTTCGAGGCAGTGGCGCTGGGGGAGGCGCTGATGGCCGACGGCGTGCCTGCGGGGCCGATCCTCGATTCTGCCCAGGCCGCCGCGCATCCGCATACGGCGCACCGCGAGATGATCATCGAGATGGACGGCGGGTACCGCGGCGTCGCCTCACCGGTGAAGCTGTCGCGAACGCCTGCGACCTACAGGATCAGCCCCGGAGGCGCCGACGCGGTGGATCAGGTGCAGACGACGGCCGATCAGCCGCTGATGAGTGACTGAGGCCACACGAACGTCGACTTGGCGACCGCTCCGCGCGGCAGTAATATGGAGCGGTCGCCTGCAGGCGGCGGCGGTCGCCCCCGGGTGGCTGCGGGGCTATAGCTCAGTTGGTAGAGCGCTTCGTTCGCAATGAAGAGGTCAGGGGTTCGAATCCCCTTAGCTCCACAGACGGTCCTGGGTCGCGACATCGTTTCCGGTGTCGCGACCCAGGACTTTTTCGTGGGTCGTTGCAGAATCGCCACACGGCACAGCTCCGCCGGTAGGCGCGGGAGCCTACCGTCATCGGTATGAGACGAATCATCGCCCCGCTTGTCCTCGGTCTCGGCCTCATTCTGGTCGGTTGTGATTCATCGTCCCAAAGGGCAGGCGACGCAGGGGCTCCGGATTACTCCGCGGGTTCAGAGGACGCGCAGCGCAGTACGGCGCAGGACTCGGACATCGAGGAACCCCGAGACTCGGAACCCCGGGACTCGGAGAGTGCCCGGCAGGTCATCTCCGCAGGTGATATGCGGGTGATCACTGACAACCCTGCCGAGGCGGCCAACGGCGTCGTCGAGCACGGCGAGTCTCGTGGCGGGTATGTGGAGAGCCGCGAGGAACGGGTCGACCATGACGGAGAAGCCGCCGTGGACATCGCACTGCGCGTCCCCGCTGACCAGTTCGATAAGCTCATGACCGACGTCGATGGGAGCGGCGAGGTCGTGCATCGGAGTCAGAGTGCAGAGGATGTGGCAGGTGCGGTGCGTGACCTCGATTCGCGGATCGGTGCACTGGAAGTGTCCACCGAGCGCCTGGAGGACATCATGGGCGAGGCAGACACCAGCGCTGATCTGCTCGAGGCTGAAGCCGCACTGAGCGAGCGGCAGGGTGAGCTGGAGGAGCTCGTCGCCCAGCGCGAAGATCTGGACGACCAGGTGTCGATGTCCACCCTCCGGGTCGAACTCCGCTCAACGGACCGCGCGGATGATTCGGGCGGCATCGCGGACTGGTTCCTCGACGTCTGGAATGCCCTGCTGAACTCGGCAGGCGGGTTGGTGATCGTACTCGCAGCACTCCTTCCGTGGGTGGTTGTGATCGGCATTCCCGCTTACCTGATCACCCGCTGGCTGATTCGCAGGAGCGGGCGCGGGAGTAGTTCTCGCAGAGTACTGGGGGCAGGGGCTGAGGACCTGCAGACTACAGGCGGAGGTGCTGTGACGGACGCGCCGGACTCATACAGAGCCGCCGCAGGTGCTGTGGACGGCGAGGAAGACTCCAGCGGTATGGGGCCGCGCAGCTGAACCGCGCGCGGTCACTTCTCATGCTGCGCGGCCCAGTGCGGGCTCTGGATGAGACCGATGAGGTTGCCGAACGGATCGCTGACGGATGCCGACCACCAGCCCTCGCCGCGTTGGATGACCGGGTCGAATGCGGTGGCGCCCAGGCCGATCAGACGATTGAACGATGCGTGGATGTCGTCGACGTGCAGATGGATGAGAGCGCCGCCGGGTGATTCCAGCGCAGGCCGGAACCGCGCGTCCATCAGCGCGAATTCGTCGTCGTCATCGCCGAAGCGCCACTCGGCGTACTGCACTGGCCCCTCTTCGGGGCGAGTGAAGTACGGCGCCGAATCGAAGATGACGGCGTACCAGTCGATCGCCGCCGCCATGTCATCGGCGACGAGGTTGAGGTTGGCCAGTCCACGGAACATGATCTCTCCTTTGAAGCGGGTTGATTCTTCTAGACTGGACGGTGAAGTGATCATCTACTGATCACTTCACCGATCCGATCGAGGGAGACCGGAATGCGTGCGGACCGTCTCATCCAGGCACTTCTTCTTCTGCAGGCACGCGCGCGGATCACTGCCGCAGAGCTCGCCGCGGAACTGGAGGTCTCCGTGCCGACAGCTCGCCGCGACCTCGCGGCGCTGGCGACGTCGGGAGTCCCGGTCTATCCCTCACGTGGCCGAGGCGGTGGTTGGCGGCTCGTCGGTGGTGCCCGCACCGACCTCACCGGTCTCACTGAGGGCGAGCTGGTCTCCCTCCTCATAGGACTTTCACAGGACGCAGGGGCAGAACCAGAGCGCGTCACCGCGGTGCGCAAGCTCGTGCGTGCCGCGCCTGCACCGTTTCGCGCATCGGCCGAGCGGGTTGCGGGAGCGACGATGCGCGATGTTGCGTGGGGCGCAGTGCGAGACCCCGCTGAAGCGCAGACCGTCGGCCATCTGCAGCGGGCGATCGCGGCCGGCCGACGCGTCTATCTGCGATACACCGGGGCACGGGCGCAGTCCTCGTCTGAGGTGGTGCCCCTCGTTGTGGGCAGCCGCGGCTCTCACTGGTACCTGTTGGGCGCACCGGTGTCGGATGACAGCGGTGCTGCCGATGCCGAGCGGCTGCGCACCTACCGTGTCGACAGGATCGAGTCACTGGAGGTGCTGCCGCTGAGGGGGAGTGCACCGGACGGTTTCGACGCTCAGCATGAGTGGCAGCGGATGGTGGAGCGCGTCGAAGATCTGCGCGGAACCGTGCGGGCCACGGTTCGAGTCCTTCCGTGGGCTGTGCGGCCACTGTGCGCCCACTTCGCGGCGCACGCGCGGATCCTCGAGGCGGACGCGGATGCTGCGGGGCGCACGCTGGTGGAGGTCAGAGCCCATCGGATCGACGCGCTCGCGGAGCAGCTGTCGGGCTGGGCGAATGTCGTGGAGGTCGAGGGGCCGCAGGAGGTACGGCGCGCGCTCCGGGACCTGGGGCGGCGTCTCGTGGCTCAGTACGACGATTGACGGATCGCCGGCCACGAATCTGTCCGGCTTCGTGCTGCGCCCGATCGCGGTGCCTTCAGTGGCTGCGTGCAGCCAGGAGAAGAGCTGGATCGCCCCGGGAGACAGTGGCCTATGCGCCGGTGACCCGCGATGATAGATGCATGAACACCTCGGAGGAGAGCTCCCCGCTCAGTGACTCGGATTCCGGCGACACCCCCATGGCGACCCAGCGCGGTCTCTTTCGGGCAGGCGATGACCCGGACCCCAGGTTCACCCTCGCCAATGAGCGGACCTTCCTGTCCTGGATCCGCACCGCACTGGCCTTCGTCGCCGGCGGCATCGCTGTGGAGGCGTTCACCCAGGATCTGTTCCCCGTCACCGTGCGCCAGGGTCTTGCCGTGATCCTCCTGCTGCTGGGCATGCTGCTGGCTGGGGGAGCAGCCGTGCGCTGGGTGCGGGTGGAGAACGCGATGCGGACCCACCGAGCTCTGCCCATCCCGCTCATCGTCCCCATCATCAGTATCGTGAGTGCTCTGGCCGCGGGCGCTCTGGCCCTCGTCATCGCACTCGCCGTCTGACCGGCCACCGTCATGAGCCACCCGCCTGAAGGCGCGTCGCACCAGGATCCCGGCCTCCAGCCGGAGCGCACGACGCTCGCCTGGATCCGCACGATGCTTGCCCTGCTCGTCACCAGCTCCCTGTTCCTCCGCTGGGCAGACGTGCACGGCCTCATCGCCGTCACCCCGTTCCTCGTCTGCCTGCTCGTCTCCCTCCTCATCCACCTCTCGCAGCGCACGCGTCACCAGCGCGCATCAAGGGGCATCCGTGACGAGCGGATCAACGCGAACCCGCGGGCGGTGGGGACACTGGCGCTGGCGTCGATCACGATCAGCGCACTCGGGCTGCTGGTCGTCCTCATCGGATAGTCGCAGCAGGAGAAGGAGAGCATCGTGCAGCAGGAGAGCAAGGAGAGCAAGGAGAGCATCGTGCAGCGGCTGAGGACCGCGGTTCACCCGCAGTGGGTCGACCTGGAGGGCGGCGACTTCGTCCAGGGTTCCGATGACTTCTACCCCGACGAGGCGCCCGTGCGCCACGCGCAGGTCGACGCCTTCGCCATCAGTGCGACCCCGGTGACGAATCTCCAGTTCGCAGCGTTCATAGAGGCCACCGGCTATGTCACCGTCGCAGAGCGCGAAGTGCCGGGCGCGCGGGACACCCCGGAGGTCCCCGATCCCCGAAACGCTCCTGCCTCCTCACATGCACCCGGATCGCTGGTCTTCACCCGGACAGAAGGGCCTGTGGACCTGAGTGACTGGCGACAGTGGTGGAGGTGGGTGCCCGGTGCCCAGTGGCGCCACCCCGCAGGAGAAGGCGAAGGCCCCTGTGCCTCGCGCATCCCTGCCCACCCCGTGGTGCAGATCGCCTATGAGGACGCGCTGGCCTATGCCAGCTGGGCCGGCGGCAGGCTCCCCGTTGAGGAGGAGCTCGAATACGCCGCGTGCGGGGGAGCGCGGCCAGCGCCCTACGCGTGGGGAGGCACTCGGGACCTCGACGGCCGGCTCATGGCGAACACTTGGCGGGGCAGCTTCCCCTACCGCAGCACCGGAGCGAACGGGTGGATCGGGAGCAGCCCCGTCGCCACCTTCCCTCCGAACGGCTACGGACTCTTCGACACGATCGGCAATGTGTGGGAATGGTCGACGACGCTCTACGACGCGGCGCAGCCAGCCATCAGCAGTCCTCAGTCGTCCGCCTGCGCGTGCAGTCCGGGCGGCTCCCCGGTGCAGGGCGGCAGCTCGACGCAGGGCCATCAAGCGTCGTCTGTCCGGCGGCGTGTCCTCAAGGGCGGCTCGCACCTCTGTGCACCGGAGTACTGCCTCCGCTACCGACCTGCCGCCCGGTCACCCCACTCCGAGGATTCAGCGACGACCCACATCGGCTTCCGCGTCGTCCGCGACGCTGGCTGAGTACTGCACCTCGCGGGTGCCGAAGAGATCCAGGTCGATCGGTGACTCGTCCTCACCCAGCTCGCGTTCGATGAGCGCGTTGAGCTTGACCAAGAGGCTGCGGATCAATTCGGCATCGTAGCGCGGATGTGCGCGGTCCCCGATGTTCTCCAGCTCAAAGGGGTCCTCCACAAGGTCGTGCACGACGACATCCGCGGTCTCGTAGAGCTCGTCGAGCGTCTGCGGGGTGGCGTACTCCAAGGGTGAGAACCAGCGCACCAGTTTGTACCGGCCATCGACGATCGTGCGGTAGAAGGTGCGCTTCGAGAAGTCCGGGGCACCGAAATTCTCGCCCACCCGCTGCAGCGCGGCCGGCCGCTCTTCCTGCGGCAGGTTGAGGATGGGGAAGAGCGCGCCCGTCGCGCTCCAGTCCGGATCCTGCTGGTGGAGGCCGTCCCACATGAGCAGCGCACCATCCCCGGGGGAGTCCTGCGACCCGCGCGGGGGAGTCGCCTCCGAGGGGGTGCGCAGCACCTCGGCAAGGTTCCTGCCGGGCAGCTGCGGGTAGCGCTGCGCTCGCTCGTCCTCTGTCACCCCCGCGAATCCCAGCACCGTCGGCGTGAGGTCCAGGTGGGAGCCGACCGCATTCGACCGCACTCCGGCCTCGCCGCCGGGAACCACAGCGGTGAGGTTCACCACGGTGGCCTCCTGGTAGTGGATGCCGCCCTTCTGGTGCATCCGGTGCGCGCCGTTCATCTCCCCGTGGTCGGAGGTGAAGATCACGACGGTGTTCTCCCAGAGGTTCTGGCGATCCAGCTCGTCGATGATCGTGGCGAACTCCTGATCGACCATCCGCATGCAGTTGATGAGGTAGTTGCGGCGCTTCTTCCACGCGTCGACGCGCTCGTCCCGCACTGTCGTGTAGTGCTGCTCGACGAACTGCTTATAGGCGCGCGGACCGTACGGCATCTGCTGCAGATCGTCGTCGAAGTTGGGCGGCAGCTCCGGGTCGAACCATGCGCGCGTGATGCCCAGGTCCTGCGAACCGTGCAGCGACTTGCCGAACACCGCATGGTCGCCGGCGCCGGGGAACTCGTCCTCTTCCGCGAGGTACATGATGTCGTGCGGATTGACCATGGAGCTGACGAGCAGCCAGGGCTGATCCGCGGGCGCCTTGTGCTGCAGCCAGTCGACGGTCTCGCGGGCGATGGCGCCGTCCTTGATCTCACCTTCCAGCGGGCCGCCCCACGGGTCGCCCCACAGCTGGTAGTCGGAGAACCCGTAGGGCTCCAGCGCATCAGAGGTGAGCGGAGTGACGTCGGAGACGTGCCACTTGCCCTTGAACGCGGTGTAGTACCCCTCCTGCCGCATCATGGTGCCCAGGGTGGGGATCGCGGTCGACATCGAATCGATCCACGGGAAGTTCGTGTTGTCCCACATGCCCACCTTCTTGGCATGCTGCCCCGTCCACATGGTCGTGCGCGATGGCGTGCAGATGGGGACGGTGCAGTAGTGGCGCTCAAGAGTGACCCCGTGCTCCTCGAGGCGGCGCAGCGTGGGCAGCTCCACCCCGTCGGGCAGATCCATGTGCATGTCCCACTGGTCGATGCACAGGACCAGGACGTTCGGGCGGCTGGGTGCGGTGGCCATCAGGTCTCCTGCTCGTTCGAGGGCTGGGGGCGGGACCACGGGTCGCGGTCCCAGGGGTTGCGTTCAGGGGGATCGGCGGCGACGGGGGTCAGCAGGCTGAAGCGGTTGTTCGGCGACAGCCAGCGGGCGGCGAGGATGAGGAAGACGATCGCGAAGGTGTTGAGGATCGTGATGATGACGAGGATCCGCGGGTCGTCGAAGGCGCTGCTCGCGACGATCATCGCAGACGCGGTGCCCCGCTGGGCAGTCCCGAGCCCGCCCACGTCCTTGAGGTGGTCCTGGCCGTCGCCCATCATGAAGCCCACGAAGAACGCGAGGACGAGGACGGCGGATCCGACCCCCAGCGCGACCCAGATGTCCGGGTCCAGGAACGAGGGTGAGTAGCCGATGAGGATCGCCGCGATGAGTGCGTAGAGCGCGAGGTTGGAGATCTTCGCGACCACCGGCTGGATCCGGGCGGTGAGGGGCTCTGCGAACTGCAGGAGCAGCATGCCGATGATCATCGGCAGGATGATCTGCACGAGCATCGGGGTGACGATCTGGACGGGGCTGACGGTCACGCCCTCGACGAGGATGGGCAGCAGCAGCGGCATCGTGAGGACCGTGCCGACCATGAGGATCATGAGGACTGTCGCACCCAGGGAGAGGTCGCGCTTCGATGTCTTCGTCAGGTGGATGAGGAACGGCGCACCCGCGGCCACACCGAAGACGATGAGGCCGGTCTCGTAGTGCGTGGCCACCGGAACCAGCTGCAGGGCGAAGATCATGAGTGTCGGGACGACGATGAGGTTGACGATCAGCATGCGGATGAGGAACCGGAAGTTCCGCAGGTGGTGGAGGATCATCGACGGCTTCTGCGTGAGTCCTACGTTGAGCATGCTGGAGATGACGAAGGTGAGGACCAGGTAGCCGGCCGCCTGCCGAACGAACTCCATCATTCTGCTCCCTCACTGGATCGCAAGTCACTGCAGGGTGATGACTGTGAGTCTAAGCAGGGTGATAACAGCGCGCCCAACTGCATGCGGTTGAGAGGGGCCGCCCGGCACGTCTCTGCAGCCGCCCGGACGGGTGGTGGCCCGCTGTGGTCGACCACATCTGGATCGAGCCCTACCGGATCCCGCTCAGCATCGCGTCCTCGGTCCGCCTGAGTTCCAGCACCACCGTCTGCGAATCCACGGCGACGTGCTGGGTCGTCGTGAAGCCGTGGTGCTGGGCGACGCTTGCCGCGTCGCGGACTTGAGCGCTGTGCATCTCCACGAGGACCGCGCCGTGCGGGGTCAGCCACTGAGGTGCTTCGCAGATGAGCGACCGGGCAGCGTCCAGCCCGTCCGTGCCGCCGAACAGCGCGGCGGACGGTTCGAAGTCCCGGGCTTCGTGGGGCAGGAAGCCCGCCTCGCCGTCGGGCACATAGGGCGGGACCGCCGCGAGGACGGACACACGCCCCGCGAGACGATCGGGCAGTCCGCGGAGGACGGATCCCGGGTGGAGGCCCGCAGTGTCGTCGAGATTCATCCGGGCGTACCGCAGGGCCGCCTCATCGAGATCCGTCACATGGACCTCGGCGGAACGGTGAGCCGCGCGGACCACCGCAGCAATGGGGGCGACCCCGGCGAACGCCTCGACGAACACCGGAGGCGAGGTCTGAGCGGCGTCCTCCCCGGCCGACTCGACGGCGGTGACTGCGACCTCGGCCAGCAGATACGTGCGCTGACGCGGCACGAAGACGCCCGGCCCAACGCTGAGCCGGAGGCCGCCGAACTCGACCCAGCCCACGAGCTGCTCCAGCGGAGCGCCTTCCGCGCGGGCCCGCGCCAGTCGCTCGAGGTCTGCTGCACTGTCCGCGGACTCGCGCAGCACCGCGGCCTCCTCCTCCGCGAAGACGCAGCCTGCGCGACGCAGCGCGGCGACGAGCTCATCAGGCTCGTCGGGAGCCGCAGTCACTGCGCTGCCGTGCTCTCTGATGCCATGGTGTCATGGTGTCATGGGGTCACCATCCGCGCTCTGCCAGCCGATGCGGTGCGGGGAGGTCGGCGACGCTGATGCCGACCATCGCCTCGCCGAGGCCCCGCGATGCCGCCGCCACGACGGCCGGGTCCGTGTACGACTCGGTCGCCCGCACGATCGCCCGTGCGCGCTCTGCAGGGTTCCCGGACTTGAAGATGCCCGAGCCCACGAACACGCCGTCCGCGCCCAGCTGCATCATCATCGCGGCGTCTGCCGGGGTCGCGACGCCGCCGGCGGTGAAGAGGGGGACCGGGAGACGGCCGGCCTCCGCGACCTCGGCGACGAGGTCGTACGGCGCCTGGAGCTCCTTCGCAGCGACATAGAGCTCGTCCTTCGCCAGCGCGCGCAGTGAGGCGATCTCCGCGGTGATGGTGCGGATGTGCTTCGTGGCCTCCGATACGTCCCCGGTCCCCGCTTCGCCCTTCGACCGGATCATCTGAGCGCCCTCCGAGATGCGGCGCAGGGCCTCGCCCAGGTTCGTCGCTCCGCACACGAACGGCACGGAGAAGTCCCGCTTGCCGATGTGGTGGACGTAGTCGGCGGGGGAGAGGACCTCCGATTCATCGATGAAGTCCACGCCCAGCTCCTGCAGCACCTGGGCCTCGACGAAGTGGCCGATCCTCGCCTTCGCCATGACCGGGACGGACACCGCGGCGATGATCCCGTCGATGAGGTCCGGGTCGCTCATGCGGGCGACACCGCCCTGCGCCCGGATGTCCGCCGGGACGCGTTCGAGCGCCATCACTGCGACCGCTCCCGCGTCCTCTGCGATCCGCGCCTGCTCTGCCGTGACGACGTCCATGATGACGCCGCCCTTCAGTCGGTCGGCGAGTCCCTTCGCCGAACCGGCTGCGGCCGCCGCCGGGCGCTGTGTTGTTGTGGTGGTCTCCGTCGTGAGCGTCATGATCGATCCCGTTCATCCAGTGCACGTCGTCGCGCGTGCGAGCATCGTTGGCCTAGGCCAATGTCTGGCCTAGGCCAAAAGATAGCATGCTGCGCCCGTAGACTCGTGAACGTGAGCACATCAGTCGGATCAGGCATCAGAGGACGCACGTCGGCGGAGATCGCTGCGAGCGTGCGCGGACTCGTCGACCGGGGCGTCTTGACGCCCGGAGACGGGCTGCCGCCTGTACGGGCGCTCGCAGACGAGCTGGGCGTCAATCGGAACACAGTCGTCTCCGCGTACGGCGTGCTGGGCCGCACCGGAGTCGTCGAATCGCTGGGACGGGCGGGCACTCGGATCACTGACCGGGCGCGCGTGCCGCAGGAAGGGTACGCCTCCACGGATTCGCTCCGCGACCTCGCGAGCGGCAATCCGGACCCGGCGCTGATCCCGGACCCCACGCGTGCGCTCCAGACCGCTGGCGGTCGTCCCATCCTCTACGGCGAGCCGGTGATCGATCCCGGGCTGGAGGCCTGGGCGCGTGCGTGGATGGAGCCGGACGCTCCCGGGAACTTCGGCCTCACGGTCACGAGCGGTGCGGTCGACGCCGTGGAGCGCCTGCTCGCCCAGGTCCTCACCCGCGATGATGCGGTGGCGCTCGAGGACCCCTGCTTCCTCGCAAGCATCCACACGGTGCGTCTGGGCGGCTACCGCGCAGTGCCCGTTCCGGTCGACGAGGAGGGGATGACGGTCGAGGGGCTCCGCGCGGCGCTCGCGCAGGGAGTGCGCGCGATCGTCTGCACGCCGCGGGCCCAGAACCCGACGGGAGCGTCGCGGTCGTTGGAGCGCGCGGAGAGCCTGAGGCGGGTCCTCGCCGACCACCCGTACGTCCTCGTGATCGAGGACGACTACTTCTCGCTGCTGTCGCAGCGGCCGTTCCACCCGATCGTGGGGCCCGAGCACCGTCGGTGGGCGCTCGTGCGGTCCCTGTCCAAGTTCATCGGCCCTGATATCGCCGTCGCGCTCGTCGCCTCCGACGCAGAGACCGCGAACCGTCTGGCGATGCGGCTGAGTCCCGGGACCACGTGGGTGAGCCACCTGCTCCAGCGCATCGCCCACGCGCTCCTGACCGACGATGCTGCACGTGCGCAGATCCAGCGCGCGGGTGCTCACTACGCGCAGCGCAATGCGGACTTCGCCGCGCACCTCGCCGAGCACGGGGTGCTCGCGCAGCCCGGCGACGGACTCAGTGCGTGGGTTCCGGTGGGTGCGCCCGCGCAGCAGGTCCAGGAAGGGCTCGCTCGGCGCGGATGGCGGGTGCGGCCCGGTGACGAGTTCCGCTTCGCGGACTCCTCGGCCGTCTCCCATCGACTGCGCATCACCGTGCATGCGCTCTCCGACGCCGAGGCCGCGGCCCTGGCCGTTGACCTCGCCTGCGCTGTGGCTGAGGCACGCGCCCGCGGGTGAAATTCCGCGCGTGAGGCAGTCGACTGGGTGAATTTCTGCTTACTATGAGGTGCACATGCAGTGAATGCCGAGCAACGGCATGATTGCCGCCGCCCTCCGCACTGAGCGCCGGGCGACGTGACGACCCTCGAACACAAGGCAGTCAGTGGAACTCCTCACCCTCACAGTCGTGCTGGTCATAGCACTCGCACTGTTCTTCGACTTCACCAATGGCTTCCATGACACCGCGAACGCGATGGCGACGCCCATCGCGACGGGTGCGCTGAAGCCCAAGACGGCGGTCGCCCTCGCCGCGATCCTCAACCTCATCGGCGCGCTCCTGTCCACCGAGGTGGCGAAGACCGTGTCCGGCGGGATCCTCCACGAGGACCGGATCAGCGGCGACATCTTCCCGTTCGTGATCTTCGCCGGACTGATCGGCGCGATCTTCTGGAACATGCTCACGTGGCTGTTGGGGCTCCCCTCCAGCTCGTCCCACGCCCTCTTCGGCGGGCTGCTGGGCGCCGCGATCGTGGGCATCGGGTTCTCCGCCGTCAACGTGGCAGGCGTCCTGTCGAAGATCATCTTGCCGGCCCTGCTGTCGCCGCTGACCGCGGCGCTCATCGCGTTCCTCTGCACCAAGATCGCCTACCGCATGACCCGTCGCTACGACGGCAAGCCCAACGGGCGGGACGGGTTCCGGCGGGGACAGATCTTCACGTCCTCCCTCGTCGCCCTGGCGCACGGGACCAACGACGCGCAGAAGACGATGGGCGTGATCACGCTCGTGCTCATCACCGCCGGCTGGCAGTCCGCTGCTCACCACGAACCGCAGCTGTGGGTCGTCCTGTCGTGTGCCATCACGATCGCGCTCGGCACCTACATGGGCGGCTGGCGGATCATCCGGACGCTCGGCAAGGGACTCACCGAAGTCCGGCCTGCGCAGGGCTTCGCGGCGGAGACGTCCACGGGGGCGACGATCCTCGTGTCGTCGGCTCTGGGCTTCGCCCTTTCGACCACCCAGGTGGCGTCCGGTTCAGTCATCGGCTCCGGTCTGGGGCGTCGGGGCTCGAAGGTGCAGTGGTCGACCGCCGGCAAGATCGTCTCCGGATGGCTCCTCACCCTTCCCGCGGCCGGCCTCGTGGGAGGCCTCGCCACGGTCGTCATCATGGTGGTCGGGCCCTGGGGCCTGCTCATCGACACCGCGGTGTTCGGCGGCGTGGTCCTGTGGCTCTACATCCGCTCGCTCGCTCACCGAGTGGACCACGCGAATGCATTCAGCGACGTCGCTGAGTCAGGACGCGCGGTCGACATCAAGGCGAAGAAGTCCGCGGGAGCCGACGCCCCCGACGATGCTCGTGAGGGGAACTGACCATGCAGATCGAATGGATCGCCTTCCTCGAAGTCTTCGCTGTAGCGCTCGGCTGCGCCGCGATCGTCGTGACGTTCTACGCACTGGGGCTGCGACTGCTCGTGTCAGGCGGCCGGGCTCCCGTCGTGCCGCCGGCCGAATTCCCCGACGCGATCGCCGTGAGGTCTGACAAGCAGGCCGCGAAGATCGAGAAGAAGGCGGCGAAGGCCGCGCTGAGGACGCCCCTGACGCGGGGGCAGGAGAGCACACGGCTCGGAGCCGCTTACATCTGCTTCGGGATCTGTGCGGTCGCGGTGCTGAGCGCGGTGCTCTATCTCGTGCTGTACTGATCCGATGAACGAGCAGGCCATGACGCGGGCGCCCCTCCTCTCGAGCGACTACACCCGGCAGAGCCTCGCGGGCGTCGGGAGCCTCGTCCTCACCGCCACGGTGCTCCTCCCCAGTCAGGTCGAGGCCGTGCGGCACGCACAGGCGGTCCACGGGGACGCCGGCTGGGTGGGCGCCTACGTCGGCGCCGAGTTTCCCCTCCTCTACCTCGTCTTCTGGGTCGCGTTCTCCGGCATCTACTGCTTCTACACGCACGTCGTCTTCACCGGCCTCGATTCGCCCGAGCTCCATGAGATCTGCGGGCGCCAGTACCGGGCGCCGGCCCGCTGGTGGCATTCGATCGTCGGAAGCACCAGTGCGGAATCGTGGACGATCTCCGCGGCCAGCGTGGCCTCGGCTCTGACGATCCTCATCGCGACGACAGGACAGCTGCGCGGATCGATCTTCATGATCATGCTGGGCTTCTGCGCGGTCGCCGGATCCTGGGCGATCATGGCCTACTCGTTCGCCCTCCGCTACGCGCGGATCCGCGCGTCCGGGCAGCGGATGGACGTTCCTGTGGAGGATGCGCCCGTCTTCGCGGACTTCCTGACCCATTCGGTCCTCGCCTCCACGATGACCGGTGGCCATGCGCGCCTTCACACCCGTGAGGCGTGGACCGCACAGCGGTCTCACACGCTGCTGGCCTTCGCGTTCAACACCGTCATCGTGGCGATGTCGGTGACTCTGCTGTTCGGCCGCTTCGCCGTCTGAGTCCCCGGACTGGATCCCTGGGGCCTGGCCTCGACGAACGCGCCGCCCGTCACCCTCGGGTGATCGATGCGTGCGTGGCCAACGCCTGCTGGTCCGTCATCGACGCGACGTAGTCGAGGATCGCACGTGACCGTCCCTGGCGTCGCAGGGCCGCGTCGCCTATGTCTCCGGTCAGCAGGTCCGGACGGCGACCGTGCAGCTCGAAGACGGCCTGGGTCGTCCCGTCGACCCATTCCAGCAGACGACGCGGTGCGCGGCCGTGGTCGTGCGGGTCGTCGAGCCACGCGTCGAAGCCCCGGACCAGGTCCTCGAGCACGCGGGCCTGGCCCCTCTGCGCCTGCGCGATGTCCGGCAGGTCGAGCACGAACCGCGCGTGGACGAACTTCAGCACGAGGACCTCGTGCCAGGCACGCTGCTCCAGATGCACGTGACCGCCGCGCACATGGGGTCGCGCCTCCACCACCACGGCGCTGCGCAGGCGCTCGATCCAGCGGCGGGTGAACGAGGAGACCGCGCGCTCGGCCTCGACGCCCCCGTCGTAGGGCCGGGTCAGCAGATCGTCGCCCAGCTCGGCGCTGATGCGCTCCACCGCGTCTGCGAAGCACTCCCGATCCGCGATCCACGGATCCTTCGTCTTCGCTCGTCGCCACAGCAGTTCGAGTGAGACGCCGGGTACGCGCCACTGCGGATCGAGCTCCACCGTGCTCCCGTCGCGGAATCCACCGGAGTCCCTGAGCCAGGCGTGGAACTCGCCTGCGACCGGTGCGTGCTGGAGGACACCCGCACGGACGAAGTCATCGAGGTCGTGGACGGCGTAGGCGATGTCGTCCGCGAGGTCCATGATCGCGCAGTCGACGGTCTGCGCCCCGTGCTCGAGGTGCGGGAACGCCGTGCGGACCTCATCCATCTCCTCGGCCTCGAGCGCGTAGGCGGAGAACTTGACGGCCCCGCGGACCGGATCGAGGCCCACCCCGCGGGGCCGCTCCTCGGCAGGCATCCGCTCTGCATCGATTCCCGCCCACATGCCGCGTGTCCATGGATACTTCAGCACTGAGGCGCGGACCGACGCGGTGAGGTTCACCCCGGGGAAGTCGAGCCCCAGCGTGTCGAGGGTCGTGAGGATGCGGAAGGTCTGCGCGTTGCCCTCGAAGCCCTCGTCCAGCCCCAGCTCCGTCGAGGCGAGTCGGTCGAGGACCCGTTCGCCGAGGTGGCCGAACGGCGGGTGCCCGAGGTCGTGGGCGTGCGCAGCCGCCTGCGAGACGATCGTGTCGCACCCGCCCAGGTGGGCAAGAGTGCGACCCACCTCATCGTCGGTCCGTGCGCGACCCGCGGCATACTCGCGATGCACGGACAGTCGCGCGGCGAGGTTCGCCGCGATGACGCGCGCGACCGCACTGACCTTGAGCGAATGCGTGAGTCGGTTGTGCATGACCGGACCCACGCCGGACTGCGGCACCACCTGGGTCACGGCCGACAGGCGACCGAAGTACGGAGAGAACCTCAGTCGCTCCAGGTCGATCCGATACTCGTGGACCTCTCCGTGGCCGGCCGCGCCGGGATCGGCGACCTCTTCGACAGCGGAGCGGTGCTGCGAGCGGATGGACTCCGGGTGGCGTCGCTGCAGGCGGCGATCTGCGTGCGGAGCAGGGTGGGCTGGCACAGCGGTCATTCACACATCACCTCTCCGGATCACCATCTGCCCGAGCAGCCGGTCGCTCAGCTCACCGCCCGCACGATCCGACACGTCACCGGTGACGAGCAGCTCATCGGCCCCCGTGTACCTCACGATCCGCTGGAGGCGTGCGGCCACCTGCTCCGGTGTGCCGTGCACCGTCGACGCCAGCGCCTGCTCGACGCGCCGGGCCTGCTGGGACGAGAGTGCGGCGACGTCCAGGTCCTCAGCCGGGAGCAGGCTGTCGAACGAACCGGTGGAGCGCGAGAGCGCCATCGCCCACGCCTCGGGCAGCGCCAGCCGTCGCGCCGCCTCCTCGGTGGGAGCGACCGCGACGGACGCACTTACGATGAGCCGCGGGGCGCTGAACCAGGACGAGGGCACGAACGCACTGCGATAGGCGGTCGCACCCGGGTGAGACTCGGGTCCACGCGCGTCGGACTCCTCGTCGCCGGCGACTCCACCGGCCGCGCCGGGATCGACCGAGGGGCCGCCGAGCACGGCACCCAGCCCGGCCCGGGCAGCGAAGGGGAGGCGGCCGCCACCGGTGAGGAGGTACAGCGGAGTGGGCGCTGCCGGCAGTGGTCGGAGCGTGACCGCTCCGCGGCCTGAGAGCACATCGGTGAGCTCCTCGACATCGGCCTCGAAGTGCGAGGCCGCGTCGTCGTCCTGTCGGAGCGACCAGCGCACAGCGGAGGTGAAGCCCGTGCTCGCGCCCAGTCCCACGTCGACGCGGGACGGGTGGAGCGCCTCGAGTGTGGAGACGGCCTCCGCGATGACGAACGGTGGATGAGCCGGGACCATGATGCCTCCGGTGCCGACCCTGATCCGCGACGTCGCACCGGCGACGGCGGAGGCGAGCAGAGCGGGTGAGGAGCCCGCAATGCCCGGAACCGCGTGGTGCTCAGCGACCCACACTCCGCGGAATCCCAGGGCCTCGAGCCGCACCGCGCGGTCGACGACCTCGCGCAGGATGACGTCGTCCGCCGCACCGCGACGCGTGAGGGCTCTGTCCAGGACGGACAACGGGATTCCCTGGCTGGAGCTCTCCGTGCTCACGGTGCTCTGGGTACTCACGGTGCTCACGATGCGCAGCGCTGCGGGTACCGGGCAGTCATGCGCCGCACCTCACCGCTCCGCCGTGCGCTCTGGCGCGGAGTCGGGGAGCAGCCAACCCAGCACCGCGGAGACGACGGCCACGATGATGGCTGCGAGGACCGCGGTCCAGAAGAAGGCGTCGACCTCCAGGACGATGGGTGTGAACTCCGACAGCCACGCCGTCAGCGCGATCATGAGCGCATTCACGACGATGGAGAAGAGCCCCAGGGTGAGGCACGTGAGAGGAGTCGAGACGAACGCGACGATCGGCTTGACGAAGGCGTTGACCACGCCGAAGACGACGGCGATCACGAGGTAGGCGACGACGGTGGCGGGACCGTCGCCGATCGCGGAGGCGAGTGCGCCGCTGCCGGAGATCGAGAGCCCCGGCAGCAGGATCGCGGCTGCCGCGAGTGCAAGCGCGTTGACGATGGTGCGGACGAGGAATCTCATGGACTCCACTGTACGGAGCGCCGCTGGAAGAACCCTCAGGGGAGGCGGGTGGCCACGTCCTCGATGACCTTCGCCGCCATCGACGCGTTCTTCTTGCCGTCCATGAGTGCGCGCGGTGCCTCCGGAAGGCCCGTGACCACCAGCTCCAGGCGTGCGCCGCCGGGCTCGTCCAGCACCTGCGCCGTGACGATGTGTCCCCATGAGAAGAGCGACTTGCCCGTCTGGAACGTCACCGCGCGCGCTCCGTCGTCCGCTTCCAGCAGGTGCCGCGCGCTGTGCGCGCATTCCTGGAGCGCCCGGTAGACGGCTTCCGGTTCCGCAGAGAAGCTGCGGGTCGATTCCTTCTCGAACATGGGTGCGCTCCGTGGGTCATCCTTGCGGTGCCTCGTGCGGGACCGCTGCGAGTTCTACGCTACGACACGCGCAGATTCCCACTCTCGGATCTGTGTTGCGGTCCTGTCACACGCACCCGTCCGCGCAGATCGTGGATCAGCAGTGCGATCCATGCACGGAGGGCGGCACGACCGCGCGGGATATGCGAGAGTAGCGCCTGGATGATCGCCGATGATCGCCGATGATCCCGTGACGACGTGAGGAGAACGAAGACGTGACCGCACAGCCCACCATCCGCAACCTGTCCTACAGCTCGGGAATCTCAGACGTGCCGCTGCTGGGACTGACGCTCGGCGACAGTCTTGCCGCGGCGACCTCTGTGCACCCCGCCAGAGACGCGCTCGTCGATGTCCCATCGGGTCGCCGATGGACGTATGCGCAGCTCGATGAGGACACGAGGGCGCTGGCGGTCGCGCTGCTGGACAGGGGAGTCCAACCCGGCGACCGCGTGGGGATCTGGGCGCAGAATGTCCCCGAGTGGACGCTCGTGATGTACGCGGTGGCACGGATCGGCGGGATCCTCGTCAACATCAACCCCGCGTACCGCGTGCACGAGCTCGAGTACGTGCTGCAGCAGAACGGCACGAAGGTGCTCATCACGCAGGTGGTGGACGCCCACGCGGACTTCCTGGGCATGTCGAACGAGGCGGCGGGGAAGATCGCCGGCGTCGACGTCATCGCGCTCGACACCGTGCCCGGGCCGCTGGGATCCGACGCGGGTGCGCACATCCGCCCCGAGCAGTCGTTCGAACGGCTCTGGAACAGCGGCCGGGCCCTGCTGGCCGGCACCGGTGCGCAGTGGGCGACCCGACTGCGCCAGGTCGAGGACGAGGTGTCGGCCGACGACCCGGTCAACCTCCAGTACACCTCCGGCACGACGGGGTTCCCCAAGGGCGTCACCCTCAGCCACCACAACATCCTCAACAACGGGTTCTCGATCGGCGGACTGCTGGGGTACTCGGAGACGGACGTGGTCGTGCTGCCAGTCCCGTTCTTCCATTGCTTCGGCATGGTCATCGGGACGCTCGCGATCGTGTCGCACGGTGCGTGCGCGGTGATCCCCGCCGCCTCGTTCGACCCGTCCGCGACACTGCGCGCAGTGCAGCAGGAGCGTGCCACGTCTCTGTACGGCGTGCCGACGATGTTCATCGCAGAGCTGGCGCTGAAGGACTTCGACGACTACGACCTGAGCTCTCTGCGCACGGGGGTCATGGCGGGCTCGACGTGCCCGGTGGAGGTCATGCGGCAGGTGATCGACCGCATGCACATGTCCGAGGTGGCGATCTGCTACGGGATGACGGAGACCTCGCCGGTCTCCACGATGACCCGCGTCGACGATTCCCTGGAGCGTCGGACGGAGACCGTGGGACGCGTCATGCCGCACGTGGAGGTGAAGGTCGTCGATCCCGTGACCGGCCGCACCGTCCCGCGCGGCGTCAAGGGTGAGATCCTCACCCGCGGGTACTCCGTGATGCTGGGCTACTGGGGTGAGCCGGAGAAGACGGCGGAGGCCATCGACGCCGGGCGCTGGATGCGCACCGGTGACCTCGGGATCATGGACGAGGACGGCTACGTCGACGTCACAGGGCGGATCAAGGACATGGTGATCCGCGGCGGCGAGAACATCTACCCGCGGGAGATCGAGGAGTTCTTCTACCGCCACCCCGGCATCCAGGACATCCAAGTGGTGGGGGTGCCCGACGAGAAGTACGGGGAGGAGCTCATGGCGTGGGTCGTCACTGCGGAGGGCTATGACAGCCTGACCGCGGACGATCTCCGCGAGTTCGCCCAGGGCCACCTCGCGCACTACAAGATCCCGCGCTACGTGGAGGTCCGGGACGGATTCCCCATGACCGTGTCCGGGAAGGTCAGGAAGGTGGAGCTCCGCGAGGAGGCCGCACGGCTGGTGGGCACGGCCTGACTGTCTGCGAGGACACCTGAGGACGACGCACGAATGGGGCGGGACGGCGCATCTGCGCCGTCCCGCCCGTTCTGCTCAACAGGACTGTGTGTCCCACAGGTCCGTCAGTCGCGCGGAGAGGCATCTCCCCGCAGGGACTCCAGCGTGCTGCGCGACAGGTCGTCGAGCGGTGTGGAGCGCCGTGTCGTGTTGTCGGTGAGCACCATGACGGACTCGGCGCGCGCATGCGGCAGCCCCTCACTGGTGAGCAGCTGCTCGATGATGATCGAGCTGGTGCCGACGCGGATGACGCGGGAACCCACTTCGGCCTCGCCGGGCCACAGGAGCTCCTTGAGGTACTCGATGGTGATCTTCGCGATCACGAAGTCCTTCGTCGGATCCGCCGACACCTGCCGCAGCTGATGGATGAGCTCGACGCGACCCGTCTCGAAGAACGTCGAGAAGACCGCGTTGTTGATGTGACCCTGGCGATCGGTGTCCGCGTAGCGGAGCTTGTCATACGAGCGCAGCGGGTATCCGCTCAGCGGCGACGACGCAGCCGTTCCTCCCGTCGTGGTCATCTCAGTACGCCTTCACCCGCTGCTCGACGATGAGGTGGATCAGTGCGAACTTCCCCTCACCGATCGCGGCGAACGCCTGATCGAGCGCTGCGGGGACGTCCGCATCCTGCTCGACCCGCACACCCAGGCCGCCGAACGCCTGCGCCATGAGCGCGAAGTCCGGGTTCACCATCTGCGTGCCGGACACCCGCTCCGGGTACTCTCGCTCCTGGTGCGTGCGGATCGTGCCGTACTCCTGGTTGTCCATGACGACGACCAGCGGGTGTGCCCCGTACTGGGTCGCGGTCGCGAGTTCCTGACCGTTCATCAGGAACTCGCCGTCGCCGGCGATGGTGACGACCTGACGGTCCGGGTAGCGCAGCGACGCGGCGACGCCGGAGGGGACCGAGTAGCCCATGGAGCCGTTGCGCGCCGACAGCATCGAGGCGTAGCCGTTGGTGGGGAAGTAGCGGTGCGCCCAGTTCGTGTGCTCGCCCGCACCGAACGTCACCATCGCATCGTCCTCGAGGCGCTCCACCAGACCGCCCATCAGGGTCGCCATGCGAGCCTGGCCGTCGCCGGGAGTCGACGAGGGCGCGGTGGAGAACTCCACCTGTGCCTGCCGCAGCCTGTTGGTCCACTGCCTCCACGCGTCGCGGACCGGGAGGTCCATGCGGGCGAGGTCGCGGATGAAGGGCTCCGGCTTGGACACGATCTGATGGGTCACGGGGCCGGAGCGGCCGCGCAGGGCAGGATCGATCGTGACGATGAAGTTCTTCTTGTCCCAGTTCTGCCGCACGGTGAAGCCATCCGTGATGACGTCGCCGGGAACGGTGCCGACGAACACGAGCAGATCCGCTTCGCTCATGAGGCTCTGGGTGAAGTCGGGCCGGCCGTATCCCAGTGGTCCCGCATAGGACGGGGACCCGAACGGGACGGTGCCCTGGCAGCGCCATTCGGCCGCAGCGGGCAGGTTGTGGCCCTCGAGCCACCGGGTGAACTCGTCCGCGACGTCGTGCGTCCAGTCGTTGCCGCCGAAGACGAAGAGCGGGCGGTCGGCGCCGTCGAGTGCCGCCTTCAGCGCCTTCCAGTCCGTGACCGTCATGCCGCCGGTGGCGATCGGGATCTCCGGGTGCACCAGGTCCTCGTGCGGCATCGTGATGATGTCCTCCGGGAGTCCGACGACGACGGGCCCCGGGCGGCCGGAACTCGCGGCGAACATCGCCTCCGCGACGATCTCCGATGCGCGCTCCGGGTGGTCGAGCACCATGACGCGCTTGGCGCCGGTGTCGAACCACGCCTTGGGGTCGAACTCCTGGAACGCCTCCTTCTCACGGTGCTCGAACGGGATGAGCCCCACGAACAGCACCATCGGCGTCGAATCCTGCCATGCGGTGTGCAGGCCGACGTGCGCGTTCGCCGCTCCCGGACCGCGGGTGACCATCGCGACACCGGGCGTCGTCGACATCTTGCCGTCCGCCTCCGCCATGTAGGCGGCCCCGCCCTCGTGGCGGCAGACGACGGTCTGGATGCTCGATTCGTGGAGCCCGTCCAGGACATCGAGGTACGACTCACCCGGGACGACGTAGGCCCGTTCGACCCCGTGCTGTTCGAGTGAGCGGACGATCATATGACCGGCCGACGGGGTGCCGAGACGGGCGGAGGGTGACGCCATTGTGAGAGATCCTTCGTGGTCGCGGTGGATTGGCTCCGGATCATTATGCGCGGAAATCCGGTGTTGGGTAGCGAATCTGCCCGACTGGGAGCGGATCGGCACAGGCGTCTCGTGTCATGAGACGTCACGTGGTCCGGTCGGGTCTGTGATCTATGTGACGATCGTATTCCGATTCGTGTGGGATCAGCACCAATCGCAGTGTCTGAGATGACCCTTGGAGGGTCTTGTGAGTAGTCTTGGCGCCATGACCGCGAATGTGAGCCACGACACGAGTGATGCTCTTGTCGAGATGACTAACGTCGACAAGTTCTACGGGGACTTCCAGGCACTGAAGAACATCAACCTGCACGTCTCCCGCGGCGAGGTCGTCGTCGTGATCGGTCCGTCCGGATCCGGCAAGTCGACTCTGTGTCGCACGATCAACCGTCTGGAGACCATCAGCGCGGGCTCCATCACGATCGACGGGCAGCAGCTCCCCGAGGAGGGCTCCGGACTCGCACGGCTCCGCTCGGACGTCGGCATGGTCTTCCAGGCCTTCAACCTGTTCGCCCACCTCACGATCCTGGAGAACGTGACGCTCGGACCGCTCAAGGTCCGGGGGCTCAAGAAGGCGGCGGCGGATGAACTCGCCATGCAGCTCCTCGCACGGGTGGGCGTCGAGCACCAGGCGCAGAAGTATCCCGCTCAGCTGTCGGGCGGGCAGCAGCAGCGCGTCGCGATCGCCCGTTCGCTCGCGATGAAGCCCAAGCTCATGCTGTTCGACGAGCCCACGTCCGCGCTGGACCCGGAGATGATCAACGAAGTCCTCGACACGATGGTCGAGCTGGCGGAGGAGGGCATGACGATGGTCGTCGTCACCCACGAGATGGGCTTCGCCCGGAAGGCCGCGCACCGCGTCGTGTTCATGGCCGACGGAGAGATCGTCGAAGTCGCGGAGCCGGAGGAGTTCTTCACGAATCCGCAGTCGGACCGTGCGCAGGACTTCCTCTCGAAGCTCCTCACCCAGTGATCCCGGCGGCGGGCCGCACATCCCGCCGATCGCACCCCACCCGTCGCCGTCGACGGGTACGAATCCCCACAAGGAGAGTCAGACCATGAAGAAGCTCAGCACGATCATCGCCGGCGCGGCCGTCGGAGTGCTCGCACTCAGCGCGTGCGGACAGGAAGGCGCCCCTGAGCCCGCAGCGGGAGGCGGAGGTGGGGGAGAGGCCCCCGAATACGAGGTCGCCGAAGACGTCGATCTGTCCGACAGCCCCACATGGGAGGCCGCGAACTCCGCCGGCACCCTCACCATCGGGGTGAAGAAGGACCAGCCGGGACTCGGCAATCAGGAGCCGGGCTCGGATGTCCCTGAGGGCTTCGACATCGAGATCGCCAAGATCGTGGCCGGGTCGCTGGGCTTCAGCCCCGATCAGATCGAATGGACGGAGACCGTCTCCGCGAACCGCGAGCCGTTCCTCCAGCAGGGGAACGTGGACATGGTCGTCGCGACCTACACGATCAATGACGAGCGGAAGAAGGTCGTCGACTTCGCCGGCCCCTACTACGTCGCCGGCCAGGACCTCCTCGTCGCAGCCGATTCGGACATCGCGAGCCCGGAGGACATCGGCGGCAAGACGGTCTGCTCCGTGGACGGGTCCACCCCCGCGCAGAACATCGAGGAGGAGTACTCGGATGCAGAGCTGGTCACGTACGACGCCTACTCGAAGTGCGTGACCGACCTCCAGTCCGGCTCCGTCGACGCGGTCACGACCGATGACGCGATCCTCCGCGGCTATGCCGCTCAGTACGAGGGCGAGTTCTCCGTCGTGGGTGAGCCCTTCACCGACGAGCCCTACGGCGTCGGCCTGCCCCAGGACGACGACGCGCTCCGCGACGCGGTGAACGACGCGCTCGAGGCGTCGATGGAGGACGGCACGTGGACAGAGGCGTTCGAGTACACCCTGGGTGACTCCTCCGACGTCGAGCAGCCTGAGGTCGATCGGTACTGATACCGGTCGGCTCTGCGCCCTCGCACCGGTTCGCCGGTGAGGCCCGGCGGTCGCACGCAGCGGCCGCCGGGCCGATACGACCACTCGAGAACGTGAGGCTTCCGTGAATCCGCTCATCCAGACGTTCCTCAGCGGGACCTGGGGGACGCTCGCGCTGTTCGGCGTGACACTGGTCGGCTGCCTGATCGGCGGCACGATCCTCGCCGCGATGCGCGTGTCCCCGGTGCCGATCCTGCGCGGTGCCGCCGCCGCGTACGTCGACGTCGTGAGGAACACCCCCCTCACACTGGTGATGTTCTTCTGCGTGTTCGGCCTCCCGTACCTCGACATCCGGTTCGGCAGCACGGCCGGGATGAACTCGTTCGTCCTCGCGTGCATCGCGCTCACGGCGTACACCTCCTGCTTCATCGCGGAGACGCTGCGCTCCGGCATCGCGACGGTTCCCGTGGGCCAGGCGGAGGCCGCCCGCGCGGTGGGCCTGGGATTCGGCCAGGTGCTCAGCTTCGTCGTGCTGCCCCAGGCGTTCCGCACCGTCATCCCGCCTCTGGGCAGCGTGATCATCGCCATGCTGAAGAACACGTCGATCGCATCCGCGTTCAACAACCGTGAGCTCATCTCCGCGATGCGCAACGCGATCGAGGTCCGCGGAGACATCGTCATCCCGCTCCTGCTGGCCACCGCGCTCATCTACCTCGTGCTGGCGCTGGGGCTCGGCCGCATCTTCGCCTACCTCGAGAAGAAGCTGGTGATCCTCCGATGAGCGCACCGACCCAGGTCCTGTTCGATGAGCCGGGACCACGCGCGCGTCGGCTGAACGTCATCCTGTCCGCCGTGTCCGTGCTCCTGCTGCTGGGGCTCGTCGCCTTCATCATCTGGAAGTTCTCCGACGCCGGACAGCTCGAGTCCGCGAAGTGGGAGCCGTTCACCTACGCGGTGATCCAGCAGACGCTGCTCACGGGGATGTGGGCCACGATCAAGGTCGCGATCGTGGCGACGGTCCTCGCGCTCATCGTCGGGGTGGTCTTCGCGCTGCTGCGTCTCGCGCCGGCGCGAGCCGTGTCTTTGCCTGCGACCCTGGTGCTCGAGGTGTTCCGCGGAGTGCCGGTCCTGCTCCTGATCTTCGCGATGTTCCTGGTCTTCGGCAATCAGATCGGCTCGTTCTGGTCCGTCGTGATCGGACTCATGCTGTACAACGGCATGGTGATCGCGGAGATCATCCGCGCGGGCATCCTCGCGGTGCCGCGGGGGCAGAGCGAGGCCGCGATGTCGATCGGCCTGAAGGGCTCGCAGACGATGCGGCTCATCCTCATGCCCCAGGCGGTCCGCGCGATGATGCCCACGCTCATCGCCCAGGTGGTCGTGCTGCTGAAGGATTCGGCGCTGGGCTTCATCGTCACCTATCAGGACCTGCTGTACCAGGTGAACGCGATCGGACGCACCTACAACAACCTGCTTCCCACATTCATCGTGGGAGCCGTGCTCTTCATCATCATCAACATGGTGGTGGCTGCGATCGCGCGATACCTTGAGAAGAGGATGTCGCAGAAGACCGCCGCGACCACAGGCCCCGCCAAGGGTGCCGACTGACGCAGGAGTGGAGGTTCAGATGGCCGAACCCACGAAGGTGGCGACGCCGTACACAGTGACGGAGGAGAAAGGACGCAGCCGCATCGTCATCCACGATGTGCATGAGGAGGTCCCCGTGCTCGTCGGGTTCCTCGAGTACCGGATGGACGGCGACGTGCGGACGATCCTCCACACGATCATCGACGAGGCGTATTCGCGGCAGGGCTGGGCACGCACGCTCGTGACGGAATCGCTCGAGCGGTTCTCCCAGGACGACGCGAAGATCCGGTCGATGTGCAGCTACGTGGACCGGTACATGGAGCGGTTCCCGCAGTACCGGTCGCTGCTGGCCTGAGCCGTCCCGGCCTGTCCCGGTCGGTCGGCGGGGATCAGCCCTCGTCGAGGACCCTGAGCGTGCCCACGGGCACGGTCGAGCAGCTGAGGACCCGACCCGGTCCCGCGTCTGCGGTCGCCTCCAGCACCCGGATCGTGTGCGCGGAATCATCGACGGCGATCGCGCACGTGCCGCACGCCCCGGACCTGCACGTGAAGGGGATCCGCGCCCCGTCCGCCTCGAGTGCGTCGAGCAGCGTCCCGTCCTCCGGCCCCCACGGCAGGCGCGTGCCGTCCGGTCGGCTGATGACCGCCGGTTCGTAGCCTGCGAGCCGGTCGGCGAGGTCGTCCACGGGTGAGGTGAACGCCTCGCGGTGGATGCGCTCGGAGGGAACGCCCGCGGCTTCGCACGCCGCAGTGGCCGCCGCGACGAACTCCGCTCCTCCGCAGACCACCGCCGCCGAGGCCCCGGTCACCGCTGCGACGAGGTCCGCCCGGGTCGGTCTGCCCCTGACCGCGGTGTCCCACAGCGTGAGGGTGCGGCCCGGCGCCTCTGCGAATCCCTCGAGCGCGGCGAGGGTGGGGCGTGCGCCCGTATCGACCCCGCGGTCGATGTGGAGGAGTCGGACGGGGAGAGCGTCCGGCACTCCCGGCAGCAGTGACAGAGCACTGGTGAGGCCGATCCCAGCGGTGACGAGAGCGACACCGGAGGCCGGCGCGTCAGCCGTGGGCGCCTCGGCGGCGGTTGCGAGGACGCGGTCCGCGGTCAGCGCCCCGAAGGGGCCGGACACGGTAAGGCGGTCACCGGGTCGCAGCCGCGTCAGCGCGGTGGAGACGCGCCCCCGCACGCCGATGATGAGGGAGAACTCCGCAGCGTCTACCAGTGCAGCGGTGTAGGTGCGCCAGGTGTGCCGCCCCTCGACGGGCAGATGGACGCGGACGTGGCGGCCTGCCTCCCAGTGGGCGGGGAACCAGCGATAGGGGTCGCGCAGGCGCAGCGTGTGCCGGCCGTCCTCGAGCAGCGCGGAGTCGGTGACGATCATCGAGCGGGGCCCGGTGCCGGCGGGCAGGGGGCGGTCCGTGGTCGCGGATTCCACCGTGATCGCGTCGTGCGGTCGCACAGCACCGGGGGAGAGCACGGTGCCGTAGACACCGCAGTGGATGTGGCCGAATTCGGTCGCGAGCATGCGCGGAACGCTCATGTCGCTGACGGCAGTGGTGGGACCGACTGTGGTGGCGGTGCACCGTTCGATCGTGGAGCGGATGAGCACGCGCGCGTCGCCGATCCGAACGACCGAGCCGACGAGATCGAACTCTGCGAACGGCTCGAGCCCGTCGACCAGCAGATTGCCGCGGAACCGCAGGGGGTCGATCCTGCGCCCCGTCTGGGTCTCGAGCGCGCGCACCGTCGCCAGGGAGATGATGCTCACGTGCCCGTGCTCGCTGTCGAACATGCCCTGCGGCGCCGCCGGTGCATAGGCGGTGACGACGTCGACGGCTCCGGGATCGGACTGCAGGTGTCCGGCGATGGCGCCCGCGGCTCTGGAGCGCGAGGCGGGATCGGCCGGCTCGATGACGATCGGGGCCCCGCCTGCCGGGGGAGTGAGTGCCACGTGCCCGTCATCGAAGGAGCGGACCGACCATCCTGCGAGGTCGGCCCGCTTCTTGAGGGCGAAGAAGTGCGACCAGCGGTTCCAGGCTCCGGGAACCGTGTCCGCGGTACCGTCCGAGACCGCGAGCACGCGGTCGCCGGGGACGCCTGCCCCCGGCTCCAGGACGGCCTGCGCCACGTCTTCGGCCGGGAACCCCTTGACGGGGAACCGGTGGAGTGACACCACGTGCGGGTGCATGGACGCCCTCCTCCGTGCTGCGTGGGCCGGTCTTCGCCAGCCGGTCCTCGCGTCAGTCGTTGCGGCGGAAGCTCTTCTTCGCGTCCGCGCGGCTCACGTCACGGCCACCCGGGCGACCGGGCCTGCGGCCGTCACGGTCACCACGGTACCCGCCGCTGTCGTTCGAGCGCTTGTTGTACGGACGCCCCGGGCGTCCCTTGTCCGGGCGGATGTCGATGGGACGGCCCTGGATCTTGGTGCGCGACAGGCGGTTGAGCGTGCCGTCGGGCAGGTTCTCCGGCAGATCGACCAGCGAGTGGGTCGTGCGGATGTCGATCGCGCCGATCTGTGCGGAGGTCAGGCCGCCCTCGTTCGCGATCGCGCCGACGATGCCGCCGGGCTGCACGCGGTCGTTGCGTCCCACGGCGATCCGGTAGGTGCGCATCCCCGCCTTCTGGCCATGGCGCTCGTTCCGGCTGTTCGCGGCGCGGGCCTTGGGCTCGGGCAGCGGCTGAGCCTTGAGCGATTCCCCGTCCAGCACGAGGACCGCGAGGGCCGCAGCGACCTCTTCGGCGGTGACGTCGTGCGTCTGGATGTAGTCCTCGATGACGGGACGGATGTCCGTGAGGTCCGAGCCGGTCCGCGTCTCCGTGATCCGGCCGGCGAAGCGGGCGATGCGGCTGTTGGTCAGCTGCTCCACCGTCGGCAGCTCGAGCTTCTCGACCGGCTGGCGGGTGGCCTTCTCGATCTGGCGCAGCAGGTGGGTCTCTCGCGGTGTGACGAAGAGGATCGCCTCACCGGAGCGTCCGGCACGGCCGGTGCGGCCGATGCGGTGCACGTAGGACTCGGTGTCGTGGGGGATGTCGTAGTTCACGACGAGCCCGATGCGCTCGACGTCGAGGCCGCGCGCCGCGACGTCGGTGGCGACGAGGATGTCGATCGCGCCGCCGCGCAGCTGCTCGACGGTGCGTTCGCGCGTCTGCTGCGGGACGTCGCCGTTGATGGCGGACGCGGTGAACCCGCGTGCACGCAGCTTGTCTGCGAGCTCCTCCGTCGCCTGCTTCGTGCGGACGAACATGATGATCGCGTCGTACTCCTCGATCTCGAGCACCCGCGTGAGGGCATCGAGCTTGTGGGAGTGCATGACCGTGAGGTAGCGCTGGCGAATGTTCGGGCCGGTCGTCGTCTTCGACTCGACGCGGACCTCGACGGGGCTGTCGAGGTACTTCTTCGTGATCCGGTGGATGGACCCGGGCATCGTCGCGGAGAAGAGTGCGACCTGGCGCTGCGAGCCGGCGGTCGCGGCGAAGATCTCCTCGATGTCCTCCTGGAAGCCCATCTTGAGCATCTCGTCCGCCTCGTCCAGGACGAGGTGGCGGAGGGAGCCCAGCTTGAGCGAGCCCTTCTTGAGGTGATCGATCACACGGCCGGGCGTGCCGACGACGACCTGCGCGCCGCGGCGGAGGCCGGCGAGCTGCGGGCCGTATGCCTGGCCGCCGTAGATCGGGAGGACGGAGAAGTCCGCGAGATGTGTGGCGTAGGACGTGAAGGCCTCGGCCACCTGGATCGCGAGCTCACGCGTGGGAGTCAGCACCAGTGCGTGGGGGCCGTCGGTGGCCCGACCGAGCTCCGCCATGGCGGAGAGAGTGGGGAGGGCGAAGGCAGCGGTCTTGCCGGTTCCCGTCTGGGCGAGGCCGATGACGTCGCGGCCCTCGAGCAGGGCCGGGATCGTCCGGGCCTGGATGGGGGACGGGGTCTCATAGCCCAGGTCGGTGACGGCGGCCGCGACCGCCGGGTGGAGAGCCATCGATGCGAAGCCGGCGGGGGCCTCGGCGTCGTTCGCCTTAGGGGACTCGTCCGGGGACTGGACCGCCGGGGTTTCGGCGTCGATGGTCTGGGGTGCTTCTGGCATGGTTGAGCTCATTCCTAAGACGTAGCGCGCGCACGACCGCAGAGGTCTTGGATGGCGGATGCGCGGGGTTCGGCCGAAGGTGCTCGTCTCATGCACGGAGGCCGCGTCAGAATTCTACACGGGGTCCGGTGCGCGAGACGCACGCAGAGGGCACAATCGGTAGGGTTGTGTCCGATCGAACAGCAGCCAGCCGTTCTTGCCGACCCCCAAGAGGAGCACTTCAGTGGCATCGACCCTAGATTCCGTCATCACCCTGGCCAAGCGGCGCGGATTCGTCTTCCAGGCGGGTGAGATCTACGGAGGGTCTCGCTCCGCGTGGGACTACGGTCCGCTGGGCGTGGAGCTCAAGGAGAACATCAAGGCCCTCTGGTGGCAGAACTTCGTCCGCGGGCGCGAGGACATGGTGGGACTCGATTCCTCCATCATCCTGCCGCGCCGGGTCTGGGAGGCCTCCGGTCACGTCGAGACGTTCGTCGACCCGCTCGTCGAATCCCTCCACACGAACAAGCGCTACCGGTCCGACCATCTCATCGAGGCCTACGTCGCGAAGCACGGCCGCGAGCCGGAGAACGGACTCGCGGACATCCGCGACCCGGAGACGGGGCAGGAAGGCAAGTGGACCGAGCCGCAGCAGTTCTCCGGTCTCGTGAAGACCTACCTGGGTGCCGTCGACAACGAGGAGGGCCTGCACTACCTCCGTCCGGAGACGGCTCAGGGCATCTTCGTGAACTTCAACAACGTGGTGACCGCAGCGCGGAAGAAGCCGCCGTTCGGCATCGGCCAGATCGGCAAGGCGTTCCGCAACGAGATCACCCCGGGCAACTTCATCTTCCGCACCCGTGAGTTCGAGCAGATGGAGATCGAGTTCTTCGTCCACCCGGACGACGCGAAGCGGTTCTACGACGAGTGGGTCGAGGCCTGCTGGGACTGGTTCATCGACCTGGGCATCGACCCGGACAACCTGCGTCGCTTCGACGTGCCGGACGGCGAGCGCGCGCACTACTCCGACGCCACGATCGACATCGAGTACAAGTTCGGGTTCCAGGGCTCCGACTGGGGCGAGCTCATGGGCATCGCGAACCGGACCGACTACGATCTGGGCCGCCACACGGACGAGTCCGCGACGAAGCTGCAGTACTTCGACCAGGCGAGCGGCGATCGCTACACGCCGTACGTCATCGAGCCGAGCTTCGGCCTGACCCGCGCGATGATGGCCTTCCTCGTCGACGCGTACACCGAGGACGAGGCGCCCAACACCAAGGGCGGCACGGACACCCGCGTGTTCCTCAAGCTCGACCCGCGGCTCGCCCCGGTCAAGGCCGCGGTGCTGCCGCTGTCGCGCAACGAGAAGCTGAGCCCCAGGGCCCGGGAGCTGGCCGCGACGCTGCGCAGGAACTGGAACGTCGACTTCGACGACGCCGGCGCGATCGGCCGTCGCTACCGTCGCCAGGACGAGGTCGGCACGCCGTTCTGCATCACGTTCGACTTCGACTCGCTCGACGACGACGCGGTGACCATCCGCAAGCGCGACGACATGTCGCAGGAGCGCGTGGCGATCGCAGACGTGCCGGCCTACATCGCGGCGGGACTGGTCGGCGGGAACTGAGCTGATTCGCCCCGTCTGAACGAGCAGCGACCCCGTGCACGCATCGTGCACGGGGTCGTTCTGTGTCCGGCTGGAATCAGACTGCGTTCTGCGTCCGGCTGGAATCAGACCGTGAGGGTCAGAGCGATCGCGACAGCGGCGGCGCTGATCGCGGACAGGACGACTGTCCAGAGGAGGACGGAGCGCTCGAGCGACTCGCGCGTCAGCAAGGCGTCCGCCGGGACGCCGGCCGGAATCGATTCGGAGGCGGCGGTATCGTCTGGGTCACCGCTCTCGTCAGGGTCACCGCTGCTCGCGGAGGCATCAGCCGCCTCGGGGGCGGTGGCCGTTCTCGGCAGTGCTGAGAACGCCATGGTGACGGCGAGCGCCGCACGTGCCGGGGAGGCTCCGTTGGCGAGTCCCGATGAGGCCATACCCGCGGCGACCACCTCGAGGACCGGCGTGTCCGTGATGGACGCGATGGAGCCGAACGTGGTCGCGAACATCGACAGGGAGCCGGTGATGGAGCCCGCGAGGATCGAGCCCACCATGCCCAGCGCGGGGACGGTCCACACGCCGAAGGCGGACAGCGCCTCGCCGATGCGCGTGCTCATCTCGAACACGGACAGCGACCACCCCATCACCATGAACGATGCGGTCGCCACGCCGACCGGGACCCACGCGCGCACACCCTCGCGCAGCGTCGCCCCGGTGCCGGGCCCGCGGCTGAGCAGGCGCACGACCGCGGCGAGGCAGCCGGCGGCCAGCCAGACCGGAGGGGAGGTGAGCAGCGTCGTGATCGGGTGCGGCCAGAGCGCGGCGAGCGCGCTGCAGACCAGGAGCCCGACGGTGAGCACGCCGTAGGGGACGAGTGCGAGTGCGAGCTCTCGGTCGAAGGTCGCTCGTGCTCCGCCGATCCGGAAGACGAGCAGGAGGACGGCGACGACGAGCAGGGTGGCGAGGACACCGGCGAGCGGAGTGCCGATGAGCGAGTTGAAGCCCCAGAGCCCGATGCTCAGCACGACGCCGGCGATGAGGCTGTAGAGAAGACCCGTGAGCCTGTCGCGCACCGCGAAGGTGAGCACGGCGGCGACGACGCACACCGGGAGGACATTGTAGTGGGCCGTTGCGACGCCGAGCTCCGTGAGCGGGATGCCGAGGAGGCCGGAGGCGACCTTCGCGCCCGGTGCCAGCCCGCCCCACGGTGCTGCGACCATGCCCAGCAGCCCCAGGACGCTTGCCTTCCGGATGCCGAAGCCCAGGTGCACGAGGATCGGGATGCCGACGGTGATGCCGATGCCGAACCCCGTCACCGACTCCGCGAAGGGGACGATGCCGAACACGACCAGCACCGCCCCGGCCGTCGACCCGGGTGACGCGGCCAGGACCCAGTCGCTGATCCGGGCCATCGCGCCGAGTGATCCCAGGAGGCGCGCGAGCACCACGCCCGTGAGGAGGATGAGCGTCACCTCCACGACGACGGGGAGGAAGTCGAGCCCCTGGACGGTGAGTGTCCCGGCATCGACCGGGAAGACGGTGAGCCCCAGGACCACGGCGAGCCCGAGGCCGACGAGGGAGGAGGTGACGGCGCCGCGCCCCAGCGCCAGGAGGGCGATGACGGCGAGCAGCGGCACGGCGGACAGGAGGACGGGGGCGATCACGCCTCAACTCTGTCACCGGCAGGGATGTTTGTCAGCCGCGCGCACCGTCCATGAGATGCGAGCGATTAGTCCGTTTCCGAAGGCGGCATAATGGCAACATCAGTCGTGTCGCTGGCCGGAGGTGTGGGTGGAGAAGCTGTCGTGGCCGCGATCATTGGGCGCGCTCTTCGTCGTGACGTTCGTATTCAACAGTCTGCTATTCCTCGTGCTGTGGTTGGTGAACGAGTGGCAGAACGACCCGGATCTTATCGGTCTCGCCGTAGATCTCGGTCGAGAGGCGACTCGCGGGCTCGCCTGGGGGATCGGTGTTGTGTCGGCGTTGCTGTTCGGGATTTACGGAGTCGTCGTTGTCTCGGAAGCGACTGATCGAGTCGCTGCGGTCGAACGAAGAACGCTTGCCTTTGCAGCGATCGTCGCCGTATCAGCCTTCTCGCCTGCGCTTTTCACCTCATCCTTCTACATGATTGCGAACGAGCATCGGCCACAGTTCGGCATGTTGCTCTGGGTGATACCGGTGACCGTGCTCTTCTTTGGTACGGCCGCGTACGTTGGCCGCTTCCGCGTCTTCAGCCCACGTGAAGAGGCTCAGAGCGTCAAGCAATCAATCGCCAAGACTGAAGCACGCATTAGTGCCATGGATCGCGGACGCACTTCCTCACTTCTGAAGGCTTCATTGCCGATCCACTTAGCAGTGGCATTCGTTATCGGAGTTGTCCCGATCGTCGTGGAGAGCCGAAGCGCAGTGGCAATAGTCGCAGGATCGTATGCGTTGCTGATCGCCTCTTTCGTCGCCGGACCTCGGTCCGAGATCGTCGCAGAGGGAGGTCTGTGCTTGAAGGCTCGGCAACGACGGTTGCCTTCGGTCGCGGCGCTATGCATGTCGTTGCTACTTGCCATGCTCGTTGTGGTGCTGCCTCTGCTGATTTTAGTCTCGTTCTCGTACTCGGGTCTGGTGGGCGGGTCGTTTCTAACCGTCGCAGTCGTATGGCTCACGGTTAGCTCGCTGTTCGATTTCAGCGCTGGTGGATTTTCGGTGACGCTGTTGGGTGATGTCCTAGGAGCATCAGTGCGGAACGAACGAACCAGGCTGCAGCAGTATCAGGTCCGTTTGAATGCGTTGGAGAACCCGTCGTCAGTCACGTCGGGCTCAGCGGTGTGTGAGACGGTCGGGGGAGCCTCTGAGGCCACGACTGGAGGGGCTGGTAGCCGACGCGTTTGACCGATCGGAGACAATGGTGCGGTGACTGCCGTGACCGAACCCCGAACCGATGCCTCCACCCGACCCGCACTGCGGATCGGTGACATCGAGCTGACCTCACCGGTCGTGCTCGCACCGATGGCGGGCATCACCAATACCGCCTTCCGACGTCTCTGCCGCGAGTACGGCGGCGGCCTCTACGTGACGGAGATGGTGACGACCCGCGCCCTCGTCGAACGCAACGAGAAGACGATGCGGATCATCCACCACGAACCGTTCGAGACGCCGCGGTCCGTGCAGCTCTACGGCGTCGATCCGGTGACCACGGGACAGGCCGTGCGGATGCTGGTCGAGGAGGACCGCGCCGACCACATCGACCTGAATTTCGGGTGCCCCGCGCCGAAGATCACCCGGAAGGGCGGCGGCTCGGCGCTGCCGTGGAAGTCCGATCTCTTCTCCTCGATCGTCCACACGGCCGTCCGCGAAGCGTCTCGTGGAGGCGTCCCGCTGACGATCAAGATGCGCAAGGGCATCGACGACGACCACCTCACCTACCTCGATGCGGCACGCACCGCCGTCGACGCGGGCGTCTCCGCGATCACCCTCCACGGCCGCACGTGTGCACAGCTCTACTCCGGCACGGCCGACTGGGATGCGATCGCCACGCTCAAGGGCGAGGTCTCACGGCTCGCGGGGGACTCGATCCCCGTGCTCGGCAACGGCGACATCTTCGCCGCAGAGGACGCGCTGTCGATGATGGAGCAGACCGGCTGCGACGGAGTCGTGGTGGGCCGCGGCTGCCAGGGGCGACCCTGGCTCTTCGGCGACCTGGAGAACGCGCTCGCGGGCAACCCCCTGCGCAACCAGCCGGACCTGGGCGGCGTCGCGGACGCCGTGCGCAGGCACGGCGAGTACATGGTCGATCACTACGAGGACGAGTTCATGGGTGTCCGCGACCTCAGGAAGCACATGGCCTGGTACTTCAAGGGATACCCGGTGGGCGGAGACCTGCGCAGCCGACTCGCCAAGGTGTCGTCGCTCGAAGAGCTCGACGCCCTGCTGGGCGAGCTGGACCACACGCAGCCCTACCCGGGCGAGGCGGCCGAGGGCTCGCGCGGACGCACGACCCGTGCGAAGCGCCCGCACCTGCCGGAGGGATGGCTCGACTCCCGGCACATGGACGATTCCTGGTATGCGGAACTGGCCGAGGCCGAGCTCGATATCTCAGGAGGCTGACGTGGTGACCGGATACCTCTCGACGCCAGTCTTCGACTACGGCGCAGACGATCGCGAGCGCTGGGTCGACGAGCCTCCCAAGAACCCGCGGCGCACAGAGTTCCAGCGGGACCGCGCCCGCGTGCTCCACTCATCGGGCCTCCGGCGTCTGGGGGCGAAGACGCAGGTGGTGTCCCCGGGCAGCGACGACTTCGTCCGCACGCGGCTGACCCACTCCCTCGAAGTGGCGCAGGTCGGTCGCGAACTCGCCCGCTATCTGGGCTGTGATCCGGAGATCGTCGATACCGCGTGCCTCAGCCACGACCTCGGCCACCCTCCCTTCGGCCACAACGGGGAGACGGTGCTCGACGCGCTCGCGACGGACATCGGCGGCTTCGAGGGCAACGCGCAGACGCTGCGCGTGCTCACGCGCCTGGAGCCCAAGGTGGTCGCGGACGACGGCGGTCCGGCCGGGCTCAACCTGACCCGCGCGACCCTCGACGCGTGCACGAAGTATCCCTGGCCGCGCACGGACGCACCCGCCGGACGGGAAGGCGCACGCGTGCGGAAGTTCGGCGTCTACTCAGACGACCGCACGGTCTTCGACTTCTACCGCGACGGCCGTCCGAACGCGCAGCAGTGCCTCGAGGCCCAGATCATGGACCTCGCCGACGACATCTCCTACTCCGTCCACGACGTCGAGGACGCGATCGTCGCCGGCCACCTCCGTCTCGAGGAGTTCACCGGCGACGACGCGATGACGAAGCTCATCGACATCACCCGCGCCTGGTACCTGCCGGATGCCCGTGACGAGGACATCGTCAGAGCGCTCGACCGCCTGCGCGCGGCCGCGTACTGGCCCCGGGACGAGTACACCGGGAGCCGCCGCGATCAGGCGTCGCTGAAGCACATGACCAGTCAGCTCATCGGCCGCTTCGCCGCTGCGGCGGAAGCCGCGACCCGCGAGGAGTTCGGATGGGGCCCGCTGGGGCGGTACGCGGCGAGCCTCGTCGTCCCCGACGCATCCGTGCAGGAGATCGCAGTCCTGAAGGGGCTCGCGACGGTCACGGTCATGGTCGCCGAGGACCGTCTGCGGCTCCAGGAGATCCAGGCCGACGTGCTCCGCACGGTCGCAGAGTACTTCGGGGAGCACCCGGAGGCCATGGATCCCCTCTACACGGCGGACCACCGCGATGCGGACACGGACGCGCAGCGCCTGCGCGCCGTCGTTGATCAGCTGGCATCGCTGACCGACCACTCGGCGTGGACGCACTTCCACCGGCTGCGGGCCGGCAGGGCGGATCTGCTCTGATGGCCGGACTCATCAAGCGGGAGGACATCGACGAGGTCCGATCGCGCACCCGGCTGGACGATGTCGTGGGCGAGTTCGTGTCGCTGCGCACCGCCGGTGTGGGCTCGCTCAAGGGGCTCTGCCCGTTCCATGACGAGCGCACTCCGTCGTTCCACGTCCGGCCGCAGGTCGGCATGTACCACTGCTTCGGCTGCGGTGAGTCCGGAGACGTCTTCACCTTCCTCCAGAAGCTCGATGGAGTGACCTTCGCGGAGGCGGTGGAACGACAGGCCGAGCGTGTCGGCGTGCAGCTGCGGTACGAGGAGGGCGAGGGCCCGCCCCGCGAAGAGGTCGGGCGTCGCCAGCGGCTCATCGAGATGCACCAGGTCGCAGAGGAGTACTTCCGCCGCCAGCTGGGTGAGGCGGAGGCCCAGACCGCTCGCGAGTACCTCTCCGCGCGCGGCTTCGACGCGGAGGCACTCGACCAGTTCGGCGTCGGCTACGCACCGCGCGGCTGGGACAACCTCCTGCGATTCGTGCGCGGACGGGGCTTCACGACGGAGGAGATCACCGCCTCCGGCCTCGTGTCCGAAGGGCGCCGCGGGATCTACGACCGCTTCCGCGGACGGATCATGTGGCCCATCCGGGACGTCACCGGACGGACGATCGGGTTCGGCGCCCGCAAGCTCTACGAGGACGATCAGGGCCCCAAGTACCTGAACACCCCGGAGACCCCGCTCTACAAGAAGGCGCAGGTCCTCTACGGACTCGACCTCGCGAAGCGGGAGATCGCGCGGACGAAGAGGGTCGTGGTCGTCGAGGGGTACACCGACGTGATGGCGGCGCACCTGGCCGGTGTCGGACAGGCGGTCGCGACGTGCGGCACGGCCTTCGGCGAGGAGCATGCGAAGGTCGTCAGTCGGCTGCTGGGCGATGAGGCCTCCGGAACAGGCGAGGTCGTCTTCACGTTCGACGGCGACGAGGCCGGACAGCGTGCTGCGCTCAAGGCCTTCGAGCTGGAGCAGCGGTTCGTCGCACAGACGTTCGTCGCGGTCGAGGCCGGTGGCCGGGACCCGTCCGATCTGCGGGCGGAGGAGGGCGATGCCGCCGTCCGCGACCTCGTCGACGGCCGCCGGCCGCTCTTCGAGTTCGCGATCACGCAGGCGATCTCCCGCTTCGACCTGTCGACGGTCGAGGGCCGTGTCGGGGCGATGCGCGCGGCTGCGCCCGTCGTCGCCTCCATCCGCGACGCTGCGATGCGGCCCGGCTACGAACGACTCGTGGCGGGCCGACTGGGCGTCGGGATGGATGAGGTCGCCGAGGCTGTCCGCCGTGCGAAGCCCGCGTCCGCCGGCCGGGGCCGCGCAGGTGAGCGGCGCTCGGGCTCTCAGGCATCGGGTCGGAGTCCACAGCAGCCCGGCAGGGCGCCCCAGCCATCCGGCGGCCGGCAGTCGAGTGCTCAGCAGGCCGGTGCTGCACATCCCGGCCGGGGCGGTTGGCAGAGCCCTGCTCCGCTCCCGGCGGCGGACGGCGCGCAGTCGGCCAGTCCCTATGAGCCGCGCACCGCGGGACGGATCGAGGAGTACGCAGAGCAGCTGGGCGGCACGGCGACGACGGTCCCGGACTTCGATCCGGTGGCGGTGCGGATCGAGCGGGGCGCGCTGCAGGTTGCTCTGCAGCAGCCGCAGTTCGTGAACGCGACGCTCTTCGACGGACTCAACGGCGAGGTGTTCACCCACCCCGATCTGCGGACCGTCCACGCCTACATGCAGCAGTCGGGCGGAATCCGCGCGGGCCTGACGGATCCGGCGGGATGGCCGGAGCGGGTGATGGAGACCGCAGCGGGGCGAGGGGACGACCGGGTGCGCTCGCTGGTGGGCGCACTGGCGGTGGAGCCGCTGCCCGCCGAGGACGCCGCCGGCGTGGAGCGCTATTCGCGCGGCATCATCGCACGCCTCTTCGATTCCGACATGGCCCGCATCGCCTCCGAGCTGCACTCGCGCCTGCAGCGGACCGACCCCACGGACCTCGAAACGAGTTCCGCACTGCTCAACCAGCTGCAGATCCTCGAGCAGCAGAGGGCCCGCATCCGACAGCTGATGTGAGTGTGACGCATATCCTGCACAGACTGCACGTTTGCACTTGATGCAAGGATGCATTCAGTGCACAATCGTTCTCTGTGAGTACAACGAACTGCGATTCCGGAGACGGCGAGTCCCTGCGTGACCGCAAGGCCCGCCTGACGCGTGAATCGATCCATCGCGCCGCCGTGCGCCTGTCCTACGAGCGCGGGCTCGACGCCGCGACCGTCGCCCAGATCGCGGACGAAGCGGGGATCTCCCAGCGGACGTTCTTCAACTACTTCGCGAGCAAGGAGGATGCGATCATCGGGACTGCGACGAGCGGCCCCGATGAGCGGCTGGTCCATGACGCGCTCGCGTCGGCGGACTTCTCCTCCGGCGTCCTCGCGACGACGGCCGACGTGGTGCGCGACATCCTCTCCCGCTCCCTGGGCGATGAGGAGACCGAGCAGATACGCAGGGCCCTCTTCATGCGTGAGCCCGCACTGGTGCAGCGCAATGCGGATGCGGGCGGCGCACTCGCCACGATGCTCATCGATGCGCTCACGCCCAGGCTCGCCGACGAGGTCGCGACGCTCGCTCTGCCGGATGGCACGACCACCCGGGACGCCGTGCGGATGATCGTCCTCATCGCCCTCGCTCCGCTGCGTCACTCCTTCGTGCGCCCCAAGCCCCCGCCCGGCGAATCCGCCGACGAGGCCTCTGCTGACGAGGCCGCCGCTGACGAGGCCGCCGCTGACGAGGCCGCCGCCGAATCCACCCCGACGAACCTGCATGAGCGGTTCGACACCTCACTCGCCCTGTTCCGCACAGTCCTGGAAGGCATAAGAATTTGAGACGCGCCCCCGCACTCGACGGCTCGCAGGAGTCCGCCATGGGATCACGATCAGACGCACCCGCACTCGCACCGGCAGACGGCCAGGCGGCCAGTGCCCCTGCAACCGGGCAGATCGTCGTCCTGTTCGTCGGCCTCATGCTCGCGATGTTCATGTTCTCTCTCAACCAGACCGTGCTGGCGACCGCCCTGCCCACCATCGTGGGCGAGCTGAATGGCGTCGACCGGATGCTGTGGATCCAGACCGGCTTCATGCTGGCGTCGACGATCCTCATGCCCGCATACGGCCGCCTGGGTGACCAGTTCGGACGCAAGTCCTTCTTCATCGCCGCCATCTCGATCTTCATCGGCGGTTCCTTCATCGGCTTCCTCGCGCCCACGATGGACTGGCTCATCGCGGGCCGGATCGTGCAGGGCGTGGGCGGCGGCGGAATGATGATCCTGTCGCAGGCGATCATCGCGAGCGTCGTGCCCGCCCGCCAGCGCGGCAAGTACATGGGCATCATGGGATCCGTGTTCGCGGTCTCGTCCGTCGCCGGACCGCTGATCGGCGGATGGCTCACCGAGGGTCCCGGATGGCGCTGGGCCTTCCTGCTGTCGCTGCCCCTGGGCGTGCTCGCGATCATCTCGACTGCTGTCTTCTTCCGCGAGGATTCGAGCACGCGCACGGGTGAGCGCTCCGTGGACGTGATCGGACTCGCGCTCATCGCCGTGTTCACCAGTTCCGTCGTCCTCGTCTCCGCGTGGGGCGGCACGCAGTTCGCCTGGGCGTCCCCGGAGATCATCGGCCTCATCGCTGCGGGTGTGCTCGCAGCCGTGGCGTTCGTCTTCGTCGAGCTGCGCGTGAGTGCGCCGATCATCCCGATGTGGCTCTTCAAGGACCGCAACTTCACTCTCGCCTCGCTCGCCGGCATCAGCATGTCGGTCGGCATGTTCGGAGTCATCTCCTACATGCCCACCTATCTGCAGATGACCCACGAGCTGACTCCCGCCAATGCGGGGCTCTCGATGATCCCGCTCATGGCCACGATGCTCGTCGTCGGCACGAGCGTGGGCTTCCTCATCGCACGGACCGGTCGTTACAAGGCATACCCGATCGCGGGTCTGTTCACGGCGACCGTGGGCATGATCCTGCTGGCGACGCTGCAGCCCGATACTCCTGTCTGGGCGCTCATGCTCTTCCTCGCGGTGTTCGGGACAGGTCTGGGCCTGGCGCTCCAGCAGCTGGTCCTCATCGTGCAGAACTCCTTCCCCGTCCGCATGGTCGGCACCGCGACCGCGTCGAACAACTACTTCCGGCAGGTGGGCGGCACACTCGGCATGTCGCTCGTCGGGACCCTCTTCACCTCGCGGCTCATGACGAACCTGGAGTCGGGCCTCAGCGCGGTCCCCGGCGGTGCGGGGGACATCGGCTCGGCGAACAGCCTCACCCCGGACCTCGTGGCGCATCTGCCGGGCCCGATGTACGACCTCGTCGTCAACGCGTACAACGACGCGCTCGTCCCGCTGTTCCTGTGGTTGGCGCCGCTCACCCTGATCGGCGGCGTCATCGCATGCTTCATCGAGCCGAAGCCCCTCGCGACGACGAACGAGCCGGTGGACACGACGAGCCTCGAGGAGAACGGCGAGCCCGCCGGACGGTGAGGGAGGCCCAGCCGCGGCCGAGCACGGGTGAGAGGATGGGGATATGACGATCCTCACCATCCTCACCAGCCCTGACAAGCCTCGGCCCGCGGTCTTCGACCGGCTGGGCGACGACGCCGAGGTCCGCTGGGTGGAAGCGGACACGCTCGCGGCCGCTCTGCCGGGCTCGGACGCACTCCTCATGTGGGACTTCTTCTCGACGGCGCTCGAGGACGCGTTCCCCACCGCCGACCGCCTGTCGTGGGTCCACGCGGCGAGTGCCGGGGTCGACTCGCTGCGCTTCCGCCGTCTGGTCGACTCCGATGTCACGGTCACGAATGCGCACGGCGTCTTCGACCAGGCGATCGCGGAGTACGTCCTGGGCGTCGTGCTCATGTTCGCGAAGAGGTCGGTGGAGAGCCTCGAGCTCCAGCGGGACCACGTGTGGCATCGCCGTGAGACGGAGACGGTTGCGGGCACCCGCGCGCTCGTCGTGGGGACCGGCGGCATCGGCAGGCGGACGGCGCGGCTGCTGCGCGCGTTCGGCGTGGACGTCGTAGGAGCCGCGACCCATGCACGCGCAGGGGACGCCGACTTCTCGCGCATCATCGATTCCGCCCATCTGGGCGAGCACCTGTCGAGCGTCGACTGGCTCATCAACGCAGCACCGCTCACCGATGCGACCCGCGGGATGTTCGACGCCTCCGTCTTCGCACAGCTGCCCTCCACCGCACGCTTCGTGAGCATCGGACGCGGCGCGTCGACGAAGACCGACGACCTGCTCGCCGCTCTCAGCGATGGCACGATCGCCGGAGCGGGCCTCGACGTCGTCGACCCGGAGCCGCTCCCGCCCGGTCACCCGCTGTGGGATGCCCCGAACACACTCATCACGGCGCATCTCTCCGGTGACACGGAGGGGTGGACGGACCGACTCGCGCAGCAGTTCCTCACCCACTGGGACCGCTGGGTGGCGGGGGAGCCGTTCCCGCAGACGGTGGACCTCCGTGCCGGCTACGTGCCCAGCGAGACCTGAGGACGTCCGATCGGGGGCCTGCGCTTCGCTCTCGCGGCGCAGGCCTGCGCCGGGGTCGGTGGACTACACCCAGCCCAGCGATCGTTCGACCGCGGCCTCCCAGCGGCCTCGGCGATGTGTGCGGTCCGGTTCGGGCATCGACGGCGTCCAGCGTCCGGTCTCCTCCCAGAGCGATTCCACGTCCTCGGTGCCGGAGTAGATGCCGCGACCGATCCCCGCGGCGAATGCCGCACCGATCGCAGTCGACTCGATCCCGCCGCGCACCACTGTGCATGCGGAGATGTCCGCCTGGAACTGCAGGAGGGCGCCGTTGACGGCCATCCCGCCGTCGGCACGGATCTCATCGATGGCGAAGCCGGAGTCGCGGCGCAGGGTCTCGATGACCTCGCTCGTCTGGAACACGGTCGATTCGAGCGCTGCACGGCTGATGTGCGCCTTCGTCGAGTACCGCGTGAGACCGACGATCGTGCCGCGGGCGTCGGAACGCCAGCGGGGGGCGTAGAGACCGGAGAACGCGGGCACGAAGTAGACGTCACCGGAGTCCTCCACGGAGTCCGCGAGCGCCTCGACCTCCGCGGAGTCGCGGATGATCCCGAGGTTGTCGCGCAGCCACTGGACGAGGGAGCCGGCGACGGCGATCGATCCCTCCAGCGCGTACTGCGCGGGGAATCCCTCCTGCTGGAACGCCACGGTGGAGATGAGGCCGCCGCTGGCGCGCTCGATCGTCGTGCCGGTGTTGGTGAGCAGGAAGCAGCCGGTCCCGTACGTGTTCTTCGTGGCGCCGGGAGTGAAGGCGCACTGCCCGAACGCGGCTGACTGCTGATCGCCCAGGACTCCCGTGATGGGGACGCCTCCCAGGAGGTGGCGGGAGGCGACCGTGCCGAAGTCGCCGATCGACGGACGGATCTCCGGCAGCAGGTCCCGCGGCACACCGGTGAGGTCGAGCATCTCCTGCGACCAGTCGAGCGTGGCGAGGTCCATGAGCATCGTGCGCGACGCATTCGTCACGTCGGTCACGTGGAGCCCTCCGTCGACGCCCCCGGTGAGGTTCCAGATGAGCCACGAGTCGATCGTGCCGAACAGCAGGCGACCCGAGTCCGCCGCCCTGCGGACCTCCTCATCGGACTCCAGCAGCCACAGGAGCTTCACGGCGGAGAAGTAGGTGGCGGGTGGCAGACCCGTGATCTCCGTGATGCGGTCACCGGCCCGCTCCGCGAGACGGGCGACGATCTCTTCGCCGCGGGTGTCCTGCCACACGATCGCCGGTGCGAGCGGACGCCCGGTCGTCGGATCCCAGACGACGGTGGTCTCGCGCTGATCGGTGATGCCGATGCAGTCGATGTCCGCCGCGGTGAACTGGGAGGTGCCGAGCACCTGTCCGATCATCTCGCGGGTGACCCGCCAGATCTCCAGAGCGTCGTGCTCGACCCAGCCTGGGCGGGGGAACGACTGGTCGAATTCGCGCGCCGCAGACGCGACCGTGCGGCCGCCCTCATCGAGGACGGCCGCACGGGTGGAGGTCGTGCCCTCATCGATCGCGAGGATGTGACCCATGGTGCTGACCCTTCAGTCGCTCAGTCGCTCAGTCGCTCAGTCGTTCAGCTGCTCAGTCGCTCACGCGGACACGGCGGGCAGCGACGGCTGGTCGAGTCCCGCCATCTGTGCGACGCACCGGATGACCTGGCAGGAGTAGCCGAACTCGTTGTCGTACCAGACGTAGACGACGGCGCGCTTCCCATCGACGATCGTGGCGAGGCCGTCGACGATGCCGGCGCGCTTGGATCCGACGAAGTCAGTGGAGACCACTTCGGGGGAGTGAATGTAGTCGACCTGGTTGCGCAGGGAGGAGTGCAGCGACGTCTCCCGCAGGAACGCGTTGAGCTCGTCCACCGTCGTCTCGCGCTCGAGGTTGAGGTTGAGCACCGCCATCGACACGTTCGGGGTGGGTACGCGGATCGCGTTGCCGGACAGCTTGCCCGCGAACTCCGGCAGCGCCTTCGACACGGCCTTCGCCGCACCGGTCTCCGTCAGCACCATGTTGAGCCCCGCAGCGCGGCCGCGGCGGGAGCCCTTGTGGTAGTTGTCGATGAGGTTCTGGTCGTTCGTGAACGAATGGACCGTCTCGACGTGGCCGTTCTCCACGCCGAACTGGTCACCGATCACCTTGAGGACCGGAGTGATCGCGTTGGTCGTGCAGGAGGCCGCGGACACCACGGTGTCCTCCGGCAGGATGGCGTCGGAATTCACTCCGTAGACGATGTTCTTCACGGAGCCCTTGCCGGGTGCGGTGAGGATGACCTTCGACGCGCCGGGGCAGGCCAGGTGCTTGCTCAGGCCCTCCTCATCGCGCCAGATGCCCGTGTTGTCCACGATGATCGCATCGTCGATGCCGTGGGCGGTGTAGTCCACCTGCGACGGGTCGTTCGAGTAGATGATCTTGATGAGCGTCCCGTTCGCCAGGATCGTCTCATTCTCCTCGTCGACGACGATGTTGCCGTCGAACGTTCCGTGGACCGAATCGCGGCGCAGCAGCGAGGCGCGCTTGACGATGTCGCCCTCGCCGCCCCGCCGCACCACGATCGCACGGAGGCGCAGGCCGGTGCCCCCGGCGCGGTCGATGAGGATGCGGGCCAGGAGTCGGCCGATGCGTCCGAAGCCGTAGAGGACCACGTCGCGGGGGGAGTCGGCGTCGCCTGCGGACTGTCCGAGCGCCGGCGCCAGCTGTTCGGCCAGCAGGGCGGCGAGGTCGCCGCCGGTGCTGCGCTGAGCCGTTGCGAGTCGTCCGAGGTCGATCGTGCTGGGACCCAGCTCCATCTCGCTCAGCTGCTGGGCGATCGCGAGGGTCTCTGCGAGGTCGAGCTCCACGCCGTCGAAGTGGCGCGCGTAGCGATGGGCCTTGATGATCCCGGTGACGGACTTGTTGAGGAGACTGCGTCCGTACACCGTGAGCAGCACGTCGTTCTCACGGTACAGGCGCCCGACGAGGGGGGTCAGCCCCTCCGCGGCGCTCTGCTTGGCGGCCCACTGCTGGGCGGCGGCCTGGATCTGGTCGGTCAAGAGACGAAACCTTTCACTCCACGGTGGTGTCCGGGTCATTGTACGCAGGTGCGCTCGAACCGTTCGCACGCGGCACCTCACGGTGTTCCAGCAGTGTTCCCCTGGTGTTCAACTGCGATCGTGTTCAACGGCGACCGTGTTCAGCCACGACCGTGTTCAACGACGGCCGGACGCCGAATCCGTCCGAGACTGATAGCGGTTGAAGCCGATGAGGGTGAGACCGATGAGTGCGGACGCCGTGATGAGGGCTCCTATCGTCTCCGTGGGGCGGTCCTCGGCGGGCCCGATGCGGGGATCGTCTGCGGGCGCAGGGGCGGTCGCGACGGTGTGGAACATCGAGTCGTCACCGGCGGTGCCCATCCACGCGGCGACCATGAGGAGGATCCGCGCGACGATGTTGAGCGAGAGCATGATAGCGATGACCGGCCCGAACAGCGCTGCGGACGGCGATCCGGAGAACATGTCGATGAGGATCGTGGCGAACTGGACGATGATGGCCAGCACGATGGCGCCGACGAGGGATCCCTTCCGCTTGGTCCCGACCGGGATCGGCGCGGAGGGCAGCAGCGTGAACACGAGGAACAGCAGCAGCCAGAACGTCGCGGCCATCACGACGATCGGCACCAGCTGGAATACCGGATCCATCCAGCCCGGAAGCTCGAGCCAGGCCACGATGACGCTGCGCAGGCTCGTCGAGACGATGGAGAGGCTGACCGCCAGCCCCGCTCCCACGAGGATCACGAGCAGGGTGATGGTGTTGTTGACGACGCGCGGGACGAACCCGTCCTCGTCCTTCTGGACACCGTCGTCCGACAGCTGCGACCGCACCGCGTCCTTGAGGTTCCCGATGAACCCCTGAGCGGTGTAGAGCGCGGAGATGATCGCCACGATGCCGACTCCGCGCCAGCCGCTGAGGAACTGCTGGAGCATGTCGACCACTGCGGCGCTGCCGCCCATCGCAGAGATCTGCTCGGTCGCAGCCGTCATGAGGTCCGGTCTGACGATCTCCAGGAAGAACCCCAGCGCGGAGAACGCGAACATGAGGATCGGGACGAGTGCGAGCACGAGGAAGTACGTGATCGCCGCGGCGAACTGGTTGCCCAGCCTCTGCCCGTACCTCGTGAGCGTGTCGCGCAGGTGGGCGACGGCGGGTCGCCGCATCAGCTGCTGGGCGGTTCCGCGGCCTGCCGCTCGCTTCGACGTGGTGAGGATGCGGTCGGCTGCGTTCGGGTTTGCAGTCATGTGCTTCATACTACGTGCGTGTCTGCCTCACGTGCAGGAACACCTGAGGGGACATGCAGGTCCGGGCCGTATGCTTGGGTCCATGCCCGTGTCTCTCGTCGCTCCGACCCGCATCCCAGCGCTCTCCATGGAGGCAGCAGCCCAGTCGCCGTCGCTGACTGATCGCTTCACGGAATGGGTCGTGACCGTCATGGAAGTCGTGGGCGCGCCGGGGGTGGGACTCCTCGTCGCCCTCGAGAACCTCTTCCCGCCCATTCCCAGTGAACTGATCCTGCCGCTGGCGGGGTTCACCGCGAGCCTGGGGGAGATGAGCCTCGTCTCCGCGATCGCCTGGGCGACCATCGGCTCGGTGGTCGGCGCACTCGCGCTCTACTGGGTGGGCCGGGCATTCGGCCACCAGCGGATCTCCCGCTGGGCGGCGAAGCTCCCGCTCGTCGATCCGGACGATGTCGACCGGACCGTGACCTGGTTCGTCCGCCACGGCGGCAAAGCCGTGTTCTTCGGTCGGATGATCCCGATCTTCCGGTCCCTCATATCGATCCCTGCCGGCATCGAGCGCATGAGCCAGAGCTGGTTCCTGCTGCTGACCATGGCCGGGTCCCTCATCTGGAACACCGTGTTCGTGGTGCTGGGATTCTGGGTCGGCGAGAACTACGCCGTGATCGAGGAGTACGCCGGCTGGTTCCAGCGCATCGTCATCGTCGTGGTCGTCGCGGCAGTCACGTGGTGGATCGTCCGGCGGGTGCGCCGGAACCGGGCCCGCAGGCCCGGTCAGCCCGGTCAGGATTCCGGCCCCGCGGCCTCGGACGCCTGAGCGAGCCGGTCCTCGGTCACATCACCCGAGCCTCGGTCACTTCACCCAGGCGTCCGCGCTGTGCGCGTGGGGAACGACTTCGTCAGCGCGCGGCGGACCGGGGGGAGTGCCCTCGCCGAAGGGGGCGTCCTCGGCCAGTGACTCCCGACCGTGGTCCTCCAGCCAGCCGGACAGATCGGGCCCGACGGGGACGACCCCGGTGGGGTTGATGTCCTCGTGGACGATGAAGTAGTGCTCCTTGATCTGCTGGAAGTCGATCGTGTCGCCGAATCCGGGGGTCTGGAACAGATCGCGGGCGTAGCCCCAGAGCGCGGGGAAGTCCGTGAGTCGCTGACGGTTGCACTTGAAGTGCGAGTAGTAGACGGCGTCGAACCGGGCGAGTGTCGTGAACAGCCGCACGTCCGCCTCCGTGATCCGATCGCCCATGAGGAAGCGGCGGGTCGTCAGCCGCTCCTCGATCGTGTCGAGTGCGGTGAAGAGGCGGTCGAACGCCTTCTCATACGCGTCCTGTCCGCCTGCGAATCCGCAGCGGTACACGCCGTTGTTGATCTCCGTGTAGATCAGGCGCATGACCGGATCCATCTCCTCGCGCAGCGACTCCGGGTACAGGTCCGGAGCCCCGTCGCGGTGGAAGCGCGTCCACTGCGAGGAGAAGTCGAGGGTGATCTGCGGGAAGTCGTTCGTGACGACGGCGCCGGTGGGGATGTCGACCACCGCGGGCACCGTGATGCCGCGCGGATAGTCGGGGAAGCGCGCGAAGAACGCCTGCTGGAGCCGCTCGATCCCCAGCACGGGGTCGACCCCGCCGGGGTCCAGATCGAACGTCCAGGAGCGCGCGTCGTGCGTGGGACCCGGCATGCCGAGTGAGATCGCGTCCTCGAGCCCCAGCAGGCGGCGGACGATCATCGTGCGGTTCGCCCAGGGACAGGCGCGTGCCGCGACGAGCCGGTAGCGACCCGTTTCGACGGGCCAATCGGCCTGCGGATCGTCGAGGATGCGGTCCTCGATGTACTGGGTGTCCCGGTTGAACTCAGCGCCCTGCTTCACATAGTTGCCGCGTGTCGAATGGTCGTCAGTCATGATGCGCTCCTGCTCCTGGCCCGGCTCGTGCTTCTGGCCCTGTGTCGGATCGTCGACGGGATCGGGCCCCGGCGGGTGCCGGGGCCCGATGCGTCAGACGCCGTAGATGTCGTCCAGCACCTCGGAGAAGTCCTTGAGGACGATGTGCCGCTTCACCGACTGCTTCGCGGAGAGGTAGCCGTTCTCCTCGCTCAGCGTCGCCGGGACGATCCTGAACTCGCGGATCGACTCCGCGCGGGACACCTTCTGGTTGACGCGGTCCACGGCCTTCGACACGGCCTCGTGGACCGTGGGGTGGATCGCTGCGTCCTCGAGGCTGAGGTCGGCACGGATCCCCTTGTTCGACAGCCAGCCCGGGAGCATCTCCTCATCGAGGAAGATCAGCGCGGCGATGAAGTTCCGGTTGTCGCCCACGACCATCGGCTGCCCGATGATGGGGTGGCGACGCAGGTCGTCCTCGAGCGGTGCGGGTGCCACGTTCTTGCCCGACGAGGTGACGATGAGCTCCTTCTTCCGGCCGGTGATGCGGAGGAAGCCGTCTGCATCGATCTCACCGATGTCGCCCGTGCGCAGCCACTCGTCGTAGAAGGAGTCCGCGGTGGCCTCGGCGTTCTTCCAGTAGCCCTGGAAGACGCTCACGCCCTTCGCGAGCACCTCGCCGTCCGGTGCGATCGCGACGGCGCAGCCCGGCAGCGGCTTCCCGACAGTGCCCATGCGGGCATCGCTCGGGATGTTCACCGTGATGGGCGCGGTGGTCTCCGTGAGTCCGTACCCCTCGATGATGTTGACGCCGATGCCGCGGTAGAAGTGGCCCAGGTGCTCTCCCAGGGGACCTCCGCCGGAGACCGCATACTCGAGCTGACCGCCCATGACCGTGCGCAGCTTGCCGTAGACCAGCTTGTCGAACAGTGCGTGCTGGACCTTGAGGCTCAGCGACGGACCGCCCTCGTCCAGCGCGCGGGAGTACGCGACCGCTGCCTTCTGCGCCGCGTTGAAGATCTTCCCCTTGCCGTCCGCCTCCGCCTTCGCGCGTGCGGAGTTGAACACTTTCTCGAACACGCGGGGCACGCCGAGGATGTAGGTGGGGCGCACCTCGGAGAGCGTGTCCGTGAGGCGACCCAGATCGGAGGTGTGGGCGAGCACGCTGCCGACGTTGATGGCGAGCATCTGGACGAAGCGCGCGAACACGTGCGCGAGCGGCAGGAACAGGAGGCAGACGGAGCCGGGCGAGAAGACGGCGGGCACGTGCTGCTGGGCGGCTGCGACCGTCTGCACGAAGTTCCCGTGCGTGAGCACGCAGCCCTTCGAGCGACCGGTCGTGCCGGAGGTGTAGATGAGGGTCGCCGTCGTGTCGGGCGTGACGGCCGACCGACGGGATTCGAGCTCGTCATCGGTGACGGCCGCGCCGAGCGTGCGGAGCTCGTCGAGGCCGTCCTCCCCGAACACCCAGACGGGCACCGTGCCGGCCGTGATCCCCGCGTCCTGGGCGCCGGTGCGTGCGCGATCCGCGTGCTCGCGCGTGTGGACGAGGCCGAACCGCACACCGGCATCCTCGATCATCCAGCCGAGCTGATCGCGTGAGGAGGAGTCGTAGAAGGGGACCGTCACGCCGCCGGCGAACCAGATGGCGTAGTCGCAGACCGTCCACTCGTACGAGGTCGCACCGAACAGTGCGACGCCGCCCTCCGGCTCCAGGCCGGCCGCGATGAGGCCCTTCGCGACGGAGGCGACGTCCTCGACGAACTGAGCACCGCTCACGTCCTCCCACTCGCCCGGCGATGTCTCGCGCAGCATCAGCGGAGCGGCTGGATCGGCCTGAACGCGGTCGAGGAGGACATCGGTGATCGAATCGCCGAGCCGGAAGTCGATCCCGTCGCCCGGCGTCTCGGTCTGCGGCATTGTCATCGAGCCCATGGTGGTACCTCTCTGCAGCGGTGCGGAACCCTCATCGTACTGGGACGTAACCTCCGTCACGAAACTCGAGCGGTCTGCAGTCGTGCCCGACTCCGCGCGGCCCGACAGGTCTAGGATGGGATGGTCCCTACGCCTGCCTCCGGAAGGATCCCCGCTGATGACCGCTTCATCCGATCAGACGAGCCCCGTCGACCATCGGTACGACGCCGCTCTTGCGGATCGGATCGAGGGGAAGTGGCAGCGCCGCTGGGCGGAGGAGAAGACCTTCTCCGCTCCCAATCCGGTGGGAGACCTCGCGGTGGGCGCGGGCCCGGACGCGGCAGCGCGTGCCGATCGGAGCGAGCGGGACCACGTCTACCTGATGGACATGTTCCCCTACCCGTCCGGCAGGGGACTGCACGTCGGCCACCCCCTGGGGTACCTCGCCACCGACGTCTACGCCCGGTACCACCGCATGCGCGGCCACAACGTGATGCACGCGCTCGGCTACGACTCCTTCGGCCTGCCCGCAGAGCAGTTCGCCGTCCAGACGGGCCAGCACCCGCGGGTGACGACGGAAGAGAACATCGCGAACATGCGGCGGCAGCTGTCCCGGCTGGGTCTGGGGCACGACGCCGATCGCACGTTCTCGACCACGGATCCCGACTTCGTGCGCTGGACGCAGTGGATCTTCCTGCAGATCTTCAACAGCTGGTACGACCCGGAGGCCGCCGACGGGGCGGGCGCCGCGCGTCCGATCGAGACACTCATCAGCCAGTTCGAGGACGGCCGTGCGACGGGCCGTGACCGCGGATGGTCGGATCTCACCGCCGCAGAGCGCGAAGACGTCCTCCAGGAGCACCGCCTGGCCTACATCTCCGATTCGCCGGTTAACTGGTGCCCGGGACTGGGCACCGTCCTCGCGAACGAGGAGGTCACCCCGGAGGGCCGCTCCGAACGGGGGAACTTCCCCGTGTTCACCCGGCGCCTGCGCCAGTGGAACATGCGCATCACGGCGTACGCGGATCGTCTGGCGGACGATCTGGACCTCGTCGAGTGGCCGGACGCGGTCAAGCAGATGCAGCGCAACTGGATCGGCAGGTCCACCGGAGCGCTGCTGCGGTACCCGGCAGACTCCGTGGAGATCGAGGTCTACACGACGCGGGCCGACACCCTGTTCGGGACGACCTACCTGGTCCTGTCGCCGGAGCACCCCCTGGTCGACGTGCTGACGCTCGACGCGTGGGACGCGTCAGTCCCGGAGTCCTGGCGCGGCGGTGCCGCGACCCCGCGCGAGGCCGTCGCCGCCTACCGTCGCGCGGCCGCCGCGAAGACCCCGGTCGAGCGGCAGGAGGACCGGACGAAGACCGGCGTCTTCACCGGCACCTACGTCGAGAACCCGGCGACCGGCGCGAGCCTGCCGGTGTTCGTCGCCGACTACGTGCTCATGAACTACGGCACGGGCGCCGTCATGGGCGTGCCCGGTGAGGACGCGCGGGACTGGGACTTCGCGAAGGCGTTCGGGCTGCCCTACATCCGCACGGTCCAGCCGCCCGCCGACCACGACGAGGACACCGTGTTCACGGGCGACGGCGCGAAGATCAACTCCGCGAACGACGAGATCGACCTCAACGGCACGACCATCGAGGAGGCGAAGGCGAGCACGCTCGCGTGGCTCGAGGGCAAGGGGCTCGCCGAGGCGTCGACCCAGTACCGCCTGCGCGACTGGCTGTTCTCCCGCCAGCGCTACTGGGGAGAGCCCTTCCCGATCGTCTACGACGAGGACGGCTCGCCGCACGCGATCCCCGACGAGCTGCTCCCGGTCGACCTGCCCGAGGTGCCGGACTTCTCGCCGCGCACGTTCGCCGCCGACGACGTGGACAGCGATCCGGAGGCTCCGCTGAGCCGGAACCGCGAGTGGGTCGAGGTGACCCTGGACCTGGGCGACGGTCCGCGCACCTACCGTCGCGACACGAACACCATGCCGAACTGGGCGGGCTCCTCCTGGTACCAGTTCCGCTACGCCGACCCGCACAACGCCGAGGCGTTCGCGGCGCCTGAGAACGAGACGTACTGGCTGGGGCCGAACAGCGCGAAGCCGGCCGGCGGTGCAGACCTCTACGTGGGCGGCGTCGAGCATGCCGTGCTCCACCTCCTGTACTCGCGGTTCTGGCACAAGGTGCTCTTCGACCTGGGTCACTCCACGTCGTTCGAGCCGTTCCACCGCCTCATCAACCAGGGGTACATCCAGGCCTACGCCTTCACCGACGCACGCGGCGTGTACGTCCCTGCGGACGAGGTCGAGGAGCGGGTCGGCGACGACGGCACCTCCACCTGGTGGTTCGCCGGGGAGCAGGTCAGCCGCGAGTACGGCAAGATGGGCAAGTCGCTCAAGAACGTCGTGACTCCCGATGAGATGTACGAGCAGTACGGTGCGGACACGTTCCGCGTCTACGAGATGTCGATGGGACCGCTCGAGGTGTCGCGTGCCTGGGAGACCCGTGCGGTCGTGGGCGCCCACCGCTTCCTCCAGCGCGTCTGGCGGCTCGTGATCGATGAGGAGTCCGGCGCCCTGCGCGTCACCGACGAGCCGGCGGATGCGGAGACCCTGCGGGTCCTGCACCAGACGATCGCCGGGGTGCGGGACGACCTGGAGAACTTCCGCAACAACACGGCGGTGTCGAAGCTCATCGTGCTCACGAACCACCTCACCAAGTCGGCATCCGCCCCGCGTGAGGCGGTGGAGCCGCTGACCCTCATGCTCGCCCCGCTCGCCCCGCACATCGCGGAGGAGATCTGGGAGCAGCTCGGCCACGAGGAGACCCTCACGTACGAGGACTTCCCTGTGGCGGATGAGGCACACCTCGTGGCGGACACCGTCACAGCGGTCGTGCAGGTGAAGGGCAAGGTCCGCGCACGGCTCGAGGTCGCCCCGGACATCTCCGCGGACGACCTGGAGCGCCTGGCGCTCGAGTCGCCCGGTGCTGTGCGGGCACTCGACGGGGCCGGTGTGCGGAAGGTGATCGTCAAGGCGCCCAAGCTCGTCAACATCGTGCCGGACGCCTGACACCCGACACCTGAGCGGGCCGCTGCGGGGCCGGGCTAGGCTGGTCGTATGACCACCCCGACACCCGCAGCGATCCGCTCCGCACTGGGCGTGCGCCCCTCCATCGATCCGCATGCGGAGGTCGAGCGGCGGATCAGCTTCCTCGTCGAGTACGCGCGCCGGACCGGATCCCGGGGATTCGTCGTCGGGATCTCCGGCGGCCAGGATTCCAGCCTCGCCGGTCGACTCTGCCAGCTGGCGGCCGAAGACCTGCGGCAGCAGGGGATGCGGGCACGCTTCTGTGCGCTGCGCCTGCCGTACGGATCACAGCAGGACGCCGCCGACGCGTCGCTCGCACTCGATTTCATCCGGCCGGACGAGATCGTCGACTTCGACGTGCAGCCCGCGACCGACGCCCTGGTCAGGACTCATGACGAGGCCACCGGGCGTCCTCTTGCGGACTTCCACCGCGGCAACGTGAAGGCACGGATGCGCATGATCGCGCAGTACGCGGTCGCGGGCGCGCGAGGGTCCCTGGTGGTGGGCACCGACCACGCGGCCGAGGCGCTGACCGGGTTCTTCACGAAGTTCGGCGACGGTGCCGCGGACCTCGTCCCCCTCGCCGGGCTGACGAAGCGGCAGGGGGCCGCGATGCTGCGTGCTCTCGGCAGCCCCGACCGCCTGTGGGAGAAGGTGCCCACGGCTGATCTGCTCGATGAGTCGCCGGGGGAGACCGACGAGAGCTCACTGGGTGTGAGCTACGCGGAGATCGATGATTTCCTGGAGGGCCGTGACGTGCCCGCGACCGTCACGCGGACTCTCACAGAGAAGTTCTCCGTGTCCGAGCACAAGCGCCGCACCCCTCCGGGACCCGACGACGACTGGTGGTGAGCGACGACCGGTGGCGGGCCTCGACCGGTGGTGGGGCTCGACCGGTGGTGGACCTCGGGAGCGGTCAGTCGTCGGTGATGATCCGGGTCAGTCCTCGAGGAGGCTGCTCACGAGGACGACGCGGGAGAACTCCGACCGCGCCGTGAGGAATGCGTCCGCGTGCTCCTCCCCGGAGCGCTTGGCATCGGCGAAGGACTGCCAGCCGCCCTCACGGGTGTCGCCCGGGACCAGCACGCGCTGACCGTCGAACTGAGCGGTCTCCGTGCGGATCCACTGATCGAGCGCACGAGCTGCGCGATAGAGGGACATGAAGGCGCGATGGACCTGGGGCTCGTCGAACCGCGTGTGCGAATTGTCGGCGAGGAACGCGGTCAGGGGCGCCGTGAGCTCCTCGGGGAAGTCGGTGACCTCCGCCTCGATCCGGAGTCTGCGGACGATCCCGTCGTCCTCCGGGAACGTCGCCTCGATGTCCGCGGCGATCTTCGCGTCCGCCCGTGCGAGCTCCTCCTGCGGGGTCTGGCTCAGCTCGACCGGGATATAGTCGTCGTGAGCGCTGGCGGCCTCGGACACGAGCGCGTCAATGCGATCCTGGAGATGCGTCCACGTGCGCGACCACCCGATGACAGCCCCGAGCACGAGCAGCACGGCGAGCAGGAGCAGCACCCACGCGATCCCGTGGAGCGGCGGGATGAGTGCGCAGACGAGCAGGATCGCCCCCGCGGCGGCCACGACGACGGCGGACGGGGTGTTGACGAGGAAGTCACCGATACGCTTCACTCCCTCAGAGTACCTGCGCGGCCGGTGTCGCCTAAGCTGATGCGCGTACCGCGCGTCGCCTGGATGCGAGCACGACGATGAGAAGGAGCGCCATGACGACTGTGTCCGTGGTGGGTGTGGGATACCTCGGAGCCGTGCACGCGGCATCCATGGCATCGATCGGTCACACGGTGATCGGTGTGGACGTCGATGAGCGGAAGCTCGCGGAGCTGTCGGCGGCGCGCGCGCCGTTCTTCGAGCCCGGACTGCCGGAGCTGCTGGAGCAGACCCAGGACGGCGACCGGCTGTCGTTCACCTCGGACCCGTCCGCAGTCGCGCCGGCCACGGTCCACTTCGTCTGCGTGGGGACACCGCAGCGTGCGGACGGCCTGCACGCGGACCTCACGTACGTGCACGCGGCGGTCGATTCGATCCTCCCGCACATCGGCCCGGGCCATCTGGTCGTCGGCAAGTCGACGGTGCCGGTCGGCACGGCGGCGGAACTCGCGGGGAAGGTGCGCGCGACTGGCGCTGAGCTCGCGTGGAACCCCGAGTTCCTCCGCGAGGGCAAGGCGGTGCAGGACACGCTGCGTCCCGACCGACTGGTGTACGGAGTGCCGGACGGCGAGCCCGGCGAGCGCGCGACGCAGCAGCTCGACGAGGTGTATGCGACGGTCCTGGACCGCGGGACACCTCGCATCGTCGCCGACTACCCGACAGCGGAGCTCGTCAAGACCGCGGCGAATTCGTTCCTGGCGACGAAGATCTCGTTCATCAACGCGATGGCGGAGCTGTGCGAATCCGCCGGAGGCGACGTCACCGTGCTGGCGGACGCGATCGGCATCGACGACCGGATCGGCCGCAAGTTCCTCAACGCGGGCCTGGGCTTCGGCGGCGGCTGCCTGCCGAAGGACATCCGCGCCTTCATCGCCCGGGCCGACGATCTGGGCGCAGGGGAGGCTGTGAGCTTCCTCAAGGAGATCGATGCGATCAACCTCCGTCGTCGTGAGCGGATGGTCGAGCTGGCGCTCGGCGTCTGCGACGGTGACATCGAGGGCGTCCGCATCACGGTGCTCGGCGCCGCCTTCAAGCCCGACAGCGACGACACGCGCGATTCGCCCGCACTGGCCGTCGCCGCGGCGCTGCACGCACAGGGTGCGATCGTCACGGTCACGGATCCGCAGGGGCTTGAGAACGCGCGTCGCCGCGAGCCGGAGCTCACCTACGAGGAGGACCTCACCACCGCGCTCACCGGAGCGGACCTCGTCCTCCTGCTCACCGAGTGGTCGCAGTACCGGGACCTCGACCCCGTCGCCCTGAAGGAGCTCGTGGCGCAGCCGCGTCTGCTCGACGGCCGCAACGTGCTCGATCCCGCCGCATGGCGCGGCGCAGGCTGGACGTACCGCGCACTCGGCCGACCATGAGCGCGGCGGGCGCAGCACCGCACGGACGGCGCCGGCGTCCCGGCGAGGATGACGGCGCGTCGGGAATCGGCCTGATCGTCGATTCGACGGTGCTGCTCACCCCCGACGAGCGCGCGCGCATCTCACACGTGCTCGAGGGGAGGTTCGCGGTCGTGCCGCTGTCCGTGATCGTCGACGACGTCGAGCACGTGGATGGGGAGCTCGCAGCGTCCGCACTCTGCGAGGCGATGGTGGGCGGTGCCCGCGTCAGCACCTCGATGCCGACGGTCCACGCGTTCACGGAAGCGTTCCACCGCCTGCGTGAGCTGGGGTCCGACCACATCATCGTGCTCACCCTGTCGGCGGCGCTGTCGGGCACCCACGGATCCGCGGAGGCGGCCGGAGCGCAGCTCGACGTGCCCGTCACCGTGATCGACACCCGCACGACGTCCGCCGCGGCCGGGGGCGCCGCCCTCGTCATCGTCGACGGCGTCTCCGAGGGCCGGGGCCCGGCCGCGCTGCGCTCCGCGGCGGAGGACTACCTCCGTGACGAGACCTTCGTGGTGTTCTGCCCCGCGACGCTGGAGCATCTGGAGCGCGGCGGTCGGATCGGTCGTGCCGCGTCCCTGCTGGGTCGTGCACTCTCGATCGTCCCCGTGCTCGGCCTGCGCGACGGGCTGGTCGACGCCACCGCGCGGGTGCGGACCGTGCGCAAGGCACACGCACGCATGATCACAGACGCGCTGGCCGCCGCCCGTGCGATGGGGTCCGCCGACGTGACGGTCCTCGTCTCGGAGGGATCGCTGGACGACGCGGACGACGCTGCGCGGGAGGTGCACGCCCGGATGGAGGAGGCCGCGCGTGCAGAGGGCTGGGGAATCAGCGCGGACGTGCTGTCGCCGGTGCTCACCGCGCACGTGGGGCCCGGCGCAGTGGGGATCGTCGTCCGAGGTCGCAGCTGATCCACTGGCGGTCACAGGACACTGACGGCGAGGCGCAACCACGCGTCACACGTGCCGGGGATGTGCGGACCGTCGTCCACCGGTGAGGGAGTGGACTTCCGGGGCACGGTCACGGAGGCGATCGTGGGCGCATGAGCCCATCACCCGCAGAGAGGTTCTCGTCGCTGCTGGCCCGCAGCGGCGAACGGGGCTGGTCACCCGCGGACGACCTCGGCGAGGGCGTGGCTGACCCCGATGACGACTTCGATGGCGATCTCGGTGACGACTGTGAGGAGGACGAACCGGCTGTGACGGGCACCCGCCCGTGGCTGTCGAAGACGGTTCTGCTCTGCCTACTGGGAGCTGTGCTCACGGGCGTCCTGGTGCTCGTCCTGGCTCCGTCGCTGCTGCGAGGTGCCGATCCTCTTGCCTCTGAGGAGTCCGCTGGCTCGTGGGAAGCCGCCCAGGCCGATGCCTCGGAGGCCGATGCGTCGGAGGCAGACGCGTCGGGCGGAGCTCAGACGACCGGGGACGGGACCGCGGCGGCCGCAGGGAGCGGTGCTGAGAGCGATGGCGCGGGTGAGGCCGCATCTGCCGGGCCGATCGTCGTCCACGTCGTCGGTGCGGTGGCCGCTCCCGGTGTCGTCGAGCTGCCACCCGGCGCACGGGTGTCGGACGCCCTCGACGCCGCCGGCGGCGCGTCGGAGCACGCCGATGTGGACGTGCTGAACCTCGCACGCGTGCTCGTCGACGGTGAGCAGATCCGCGTCCCCCGACCGGGGGAGGAGATCGCCCCGGGCGATGCGGGAGGCGCGGACCCCGGCGGTGCCGGGTCCGGGACGGATGCTGCCGGTGCAGGATCGGGCGGTGCTGGGCCTGGTGGAGCTGGGCCTGGTGGTGCAGGCGGGGTCCTGGTCGACCTCAACAGCGCTGACCTCGCGGCACTCGAGACGCTGCCGGGGGTCGGTCCGGTGACAGCGCAGTCGATCCTCGACCACAGGGACGCGATCGGTCGCTTCACCACGGTCGACGAACTGCTCGACGTCAGCGGGATCGGCGACGCCACCCTCAGCAGGATCCGTGACAGCGTCACGGTCGGATGAGGAGCGCTCGACGGCACCGTCCGGACCAGCACGCATGACGACGGCACTGCGCACGTGGGGTTCGTGGTGCGGCAGGATCGTCTTCGAGAGGATCGGGACGGCGCGCGCCATCGCGGCCGCGGCGGGCGCATGGGCGGCGATCGCCGCGGCCGGGCTCCCCATCGTGATCGCGGGCCTGTGCTGCGCTCTGCTGGGCGCTGTGCTCGTGCTCGTGCACCACCCGGCCACCGCCCGGCGCTCCTCACACAGGCGGCGTGCGTCGCGGATGATCGGACCGGTCGTCGGCGGGCTCCTCGCAGCGCTGGGGCTGTCCGTGCTCGTCGCGGGTGCGCACGCGCTCATGCTCGAGGACGCTCCACGTCCGGAGGCCGCGCTCGTCACCGTCGTGACGGACCCGCAGGAGACCCAGTCGGGTCGCTTCCGCAGCGTGGCGACCGGGGAGACGGGCAGGGTGACGGTCGTCTCCGAGCAGCCGCCCCCACCGGCGGGGTCCGTTCTCCGCGTGGAGCTGGACTGGTGGGACGACGACTTGGCGGGGCTCGTGAGTGCCGAGGTGCGCGAAGACCCCGGTGCCCGGTGGCGGATCCGCGCCGATCTGCGCGCGGGACTCGCCGAGGTCTCCGGAGTCGGCACACATGCGGGCGGTGATCTGCTGCCAGGCCTCGTGGTGGGCGACGTCGCGCACATCCACCCAGCGCTCGCAGAAGCGATGCGCACGGTGTCGCTGACCCACCTCACGGCGGTGTCCGGGTCGAACATCCTCATCGTCGCGGGTGTCGTGGTGGCGCTGTGTGCTCGCCTGCGCACTCCCTGGTGGGTCCGCATCCTGCCGGCGGCGGCCGTGACGGCGGGGTACGTGTTCATCGTCGGGCCGGAGCCCAGCGTCATGCGCGCGACCGCGATGGCCTCTCTCGTGGCGGTGGGCATCCTGCGGCCCGCAGGGACACCCACGCTCGCGGTGCTCGCCACTGCGGTGACCGTGCTGCTCATCGGGCGCCCGCATCTGGCGACGGAGATCGGGTTCGGGCTGTCCGTGTGCGCGACAGCGGCTCTCGTCGTCCTGTCGCCGCCGCTCACCCGTGCGCTCACCGACCGCGGGATGCCGCGCCCGGTCGCGGTCGCGCTGGCGGTGCCCGTGGCGGCACAGGCCGGGTGCACGCCGCTGCTCGTCGTCCTCGACCCGACCGTCAGCCCCTGGGCGGTGCTCGCGAACGTCGCAGCCGCGCCGGCGGTCGCACCGGCGACCGTGCTGGGGCTCGCAGGACTCGGGCTCGAAGGCATCGCAGCGGCACTCCCCGACGCGCTCGGCATGCCGCCCCACCTGCTCGCGCGCACGGCTGGAGCGCTCGGTGCGGCGGCGGCGTGGTGGATCACCGTCATCGCCCATGGGTGCGCGTCGCTTCCCGGTGCAGCGCTCGGCTGGCCGACGGGCCCCGGGGGAGTCGTCGTGGCCGCGGGGATGGTCGCGGGTCTTGCGTGCGCACTCCTGGGGCGCCGCCGCGCACGGACCGCGGGCGCACTCGTGGCGGTGTCCTGTCTCCTCGCCGGACTTGCGGTACCGGTCGTGACCGCGACGGGCCGGGGTGCCTGGTCGATCGTCGTGTGCGACGTCGGGCAGGGGAGTGCCGCACTCATCCGGAGCCGGGACGCCCCGCGCGACCATGCCCTGCTCGTGGACACCGGAGACGACCCCGCGCTGCTCGCCGCCTGCATGGAGGGTGCAGGCATCACTCGCCTCACGATCGCCCTGTCGCACTTCGACGCCGATCACGTCGCGGCGCTGCCTGCCGCCGTGGAGGCGGTGGACGAAGCCGTCGTCGTCCATCCGCGCGCACTGGCGGATTCTCCCGAGGCCGCACGCACGCGCGCTGTCGCCACAGTCGCCGCGCCGGCGGCAGCGGGAGAAGAGCTGCCGGCGGCGCTCCTTCCGGCGGGCATCACGGCTCGCGTCCTCTGGCCTCCCGCCGACGGGTCAGCGATCAGTGACGGCAACGCGGCCTCGCTCGTGCTGCTCGTGGAGGTGGACGGACTCAGCATCCTCCTCCCCGGTGACGTGGGGGAGAAGCAGCAGCTGCGCATGGTGCAGGAGCTGACGGCGCACGCTCCCGTCGACGTGCTCCTCGCCCCGCACCACGGCAGCGCTGACACGTCACCCGCATTCTTCCGCGCCTCAGCAGCCCGCGTGGGGGTGGTGTCCGTCGGCGCGGGGAACACCTACGGCCATCCCGCACGCAAGGCGCTTGAGGCGTTCGGCCCGGCGCCGGTGCTGCGCACCGACCTGTGCGGGAGCATCGCGCTGACGGCGGAGCTCACCCTGGTGGGCGGTGCGAGGGACTGCGGTGTCCCCGCCGGACGATAGTCTGGATCCGTGGCAGCGAAGAAGACGACAGTGGCGTGGCACCGAGCGGTTCCGGCCCCCCTGGTGCTCCTGTCCGGCGGCGAGGACGTGCTCCTCCGCAATGCCAGGAGCAGGATCGTGCAGGCGGTGAAGAGGAAGCACACGGACGTCGATCCGGTGCACCTCGACGCCTCGTCCTATGAGGCCGGCTCCCTGTCCGCCGCTGCGGCCCCGTCGCTCTTCTCCGCTCACGGGCTCATCGTCGTGAGCGACCTCGCGACGATGAACGACGACTTCCTCAAGGACGCCCTCGCCTACGTCGAGGATCCGAATCCCGACATGGTCGTGGTGCTCGAGCACAAGGGCGGACAGCGCGGTGCGCGGCTGCTGAAGGCCCTCACGGCGGCGGGTGCACCCGCAGTCGACGTCGGAGTGCTCAAGAGCGAGGCGGATCGTGCGAAGTACGCACAGGACGCGTTCTCCCGGGCCAAGCGCACCCTCACTCAGGACGGCCTCGCGGCACTGATGAACGCGCTGGGCGCGAACCTGTCCGAGCTCGACGCCGGTGTGCGTCAGCTGCTGACGGACACGGAGGGCGCGGTGGACGCCGATGTCGTCGACGCGTACTACGGCGGCAGGATCGAGGCGACGGGCTTCAAGGTCGCAGACGCGGCCTGCACCGGCCGGACCGGGGAGGCGCTCTCGCTGCTGCGCCACGCACTGGCGACGGGAGCGGATCCCGTCCCGATCGTCGCCGCCGTCGCACTCAAGCTGAGGAACCTGGCGAAGGTGGAGGGGCTGTCGGGATCACCGGCGTCGCTCGCGGCCGAGCTGGGGATGGCGCCGTGGCAGGTGGACCGCGCCAGGAGGGAATCGCGCGCGTGGAATCCGGTGGCACTGGGGCGGGCGATCCTCGCCGCAGCAGACGCCGACGCGGCGGTGAAGGGCGGCGGGCGCGATCCGGTGTACGCGGTGGAGTACCTCGTCGCCTACGTGTGCCAACAGTCCCGGGCGCGGTGATCGCCGCCCAGCGCGCGGCACTGCGCGTGCAGTCGACACAGCACGTGCAGTCGACACAGCACGTGCACTCGACACAGCACAAGGGCCGCCTTCCCGGAGGAGGACGGCCCTTGCCCGCGTCGAACGCGCTTCAGTCGATCATGCTCAGAGAGCGTTGACCTTCTTCGCGAGATTCGACTTGCGGTTGGCTGCATTGTTCTTGTGCAGAACACCCTTCGACACAGCCTTGTCCAGCTTGCGCGAGGCATTCTGGAGAGCGGTCTGTGCAGAGGCGGTGTCACCGGCGGCGATCTGCTCGCGCACGGCGCGGATTGCGGTCTTCACTTCGCTGCGGACTTCGCGGTTGCGGAGTCGCGCCTTCTCGTTCGTGAGGTTCCGCTTGATCTGCGACTTGATGTTTGCCAACGTCAACACTCTTTCGTGTCAGTGATCATGGTCGTGAGGGCTCTCATCCGATCTGTGCCGGTCCGGCGGGGAAACACCGGCCGACGATCTTCAGAGGTGACGTCCGCCCGACCTTCGGGTGAGACACACCCAGACGGACGTACAGCAGATGATCGTACAGGATGAGCCGCGATTCGAGCGAACCGCAGCCGGTCGAGATCAGTCCGTGCGGACGGAGTCGACGACGGCGGAGAATCGATCCATCGGCATGACGGCGCCCTCGCGGCGGACGGCGGACGGCTCGATCCGGATGATCCGGTCCAGGCGCACCTCGGAGGGCCTCTTCTGCGAGTCCCACTCGCCCGTGCCGATATTGATGTACGGCGTGCCGTTCTCATCGGTGCGGGTGTCGCCCACTCCGCCGGGGACGTTGTCCTTGCTCGTCAGCATGAGCCCCAGGAGCCACGCGCCGTCGCGGCCGATGAGGAGGATCGGGCGGTCCTTGCCCTGTGAGTGGTCCTCTTCGTAGGGGACCCAGCCCCACACGACCTCGCCGGGATCGGGGCTGCCGTCCAGGTCCGGTGAGTAGACCGGCTTGATCCGACCGCGGAAGTCCCCCGGGTAGCCCCCGGCCGGTCGCTTCGGGAAGCGCTGAGCGGGCTTGGGACGAGCGGCGCGGCGCGAGCGGGCGTGCTCCGCGCGCTGATCGGCTCCGGTCCGACCTCCGCGGGCACCCCCTCCAGTGCGGGCCCGTGGGTCGTCGTTCGGGCTTCCTCCGCGCCGGCTGGAGCGGGTGGGTTCTGAGGAGGACGTGTCGCCGTTCCGAAGCAGCGAGTCGACGGCGCGCAGGGCGGACGTGTCCTTCCCCGACCTGCGCATGTAGCCGATTCCCTGCCGAACGCCGACGCGCACGGCGCGCTGGGCGAGGCTCTTCCAGTTCATGCCGTAAGCCTACTCGTCGGTATCCCATCGCAGGAGCGCCTGGACCGGGAAGTGGTCACTGGGGAACCTCCCGTCGCGCGCGAACGTGTTGGTCCCCGCCGCGGTCGCAGCGAGACCGCCGGAATGGAGGAGCCAGTCGATCCGTCGCCCGCCCCGCCGGACGCCCCGATAGAAGTGGAAGGTGTCGACGTCCGCATCGAGCACCGCAGCCTCGGGTGCGCTCAGTGCGGCGTCCGCGAGAGTTCCGTCCGCCGTGAGCATGCGGTGCAGGTCGTGGTCCTGGTCTGCGTTGAAGTCGCCGGTGACGACGACCTCCCGGTGCTGCGCGAGGGCCTCGCGCGCTCCGTCGAGCAGCATGCGCGCGGCGTGGGGGCGCGCGCGATCCGACCGATGGTCGACGTGGACGTTGAGGAGCCGGAAGCGGCGTCCTCCCACCCTGTCGCGGAAGTCGACGCGGGTGATGGTGCGCGGATGGGACGACCCCCACGACCGCGACCCCGGGACATCGGGGGTCTGCGAGATCCAGCGGACGTCGACCGACTCAGCGTCCAGGCGCCGGGTGTCGAAGATGATCGCGGTGAACTCCCCGTCGTTCCCGCCGGCGCGCCCCTCGCCGACCCACGCGTAGTGAGAGGGCAGGCGTTCCACGAGTCCCTCGAGCTGATCCAGGACGCCCTCCTGCGTCCCGATCACGTGCGGAGCCTCGTCGGAGAGGAGATCGGCCCACAGCGGGAGGCGCTCGGTCCAGGGGTGCCCATCGCGGGCCGGGTACCGGAGGTTCGCCGTCATGACGGACAGGAGTCGACCGCTCGGGCGCAGGAGGCTCATGCGTGCAGGGTAGTCGGAGTCGCGCGCCGCGCGCGTGCGAGCGCACCGCTACTGTCCGCGACGGTTCGCGGGGGGTCGACGATCGTGGGAGAATGAGGCTTTGATTCGAATGAGAGGACGTCGGAAGACACATGGCACCTCAGGTGAGCGATGAGTCGCGGAAGCGGATCGATGTCGCGGCGACCCCGCCGGAACTGCTGCGGAACTTCTGCATCATCGCCCACATCGATCACGGGAAGTCCACGCTGGCGGACAGGATGCTCCAGATCACCGGAGCCGTGCAGCCCCGCAACATGCGGGCGCAGTACCTGGACCGCATGGACATCGAGCGCGAGCGCGGCATCACGATCAAGTCGCAGGCCGTCCGGATGCCGTGGGAGGTGGACGGCACGCCGTACGCCCTCAACATGATCGACACCCCGGGCCACGTCGACTTCACGTACGAGGTCTCACGATCGCTCGCCGCATGCGAAGGTGCACTGCTGCTTGTGGACGCGGCGCAGGGCATCGAGGCGCAGACGCTCGCGAACCTCTACCTCGCCATGGAGAACGACCTCACGATCATCCCGATCCTCAACAAGATCGACCTGCCCTCCGCGCAGCCGGAGAAGTACGCACTGGAGATCGCGAACCTCATCGGCGTCGACCCGGACGACGTCCTCCGGGTGTCCGGCAAGACCGGAGACGGCGTGGAGGACGTGCTCGACCGCATCGTCGAGCAGATCGCCGCGCCCGTCGGCGACGCGGACGCGCCCTCACGCGCGATGATCTTCGATTCCGTCTACGACACCTATCGCGGCGTCGTCACGTACGTGCGCGTCGTCGACGGTCAGTTCTCTCCCCGGGAGAAGGTCGAGATGATGTCGACGGGCACCGCGTACGAACTCCAGGAGATCGGCGTCTCCTCCCCGGAGCCCGTCCCCTCGAAGGGATTGGGCGTCGGTGAGGTCGGGTACCTCATCACCGGCGTCAAGGACGTGCGCCAGTCGAAGGTCGGAGACACGGTCACGAACTCCCGCAGGCCCGCGGAGCAGTCCGTGCCCGGCTACGCGGACCCCATGCCGATGGTGTTCTCCGGTCTGTTCCCGATCGACGGCTCGGACTATCCGGTCCTGCGCGACGCGCTCGACAAGCTCAAGCTCAACGATGCATCCCTCGCGTACGAGCCGGAGACATCGACGGCGCTGGGCTTCGGCTTCCGCTGCGGGTTCCTGGGCCTCCTGCACCTCGAGATCATCCGTGAGCGGCTCGAGCGCGAGTTCGACCTCTCCCTCATCTCCACCGCACCCTCCGTCGTGTATCGGGTCGTCATGGAGGACGGCGCGGAGCACACCGTGACGAACCCGTCCGAATACCCGGAGGGCAAGATCAAAGAGGTCCACGAGCCGATGGTGCGCGGGACGATCCTCACGCCCAGCGACTATGTGGGTGCAGTCATGGAGCTGTGCCAGGGCAAGCGCGGCCAGATGCTCGGGATGGACTACCTGTCCGAGGATCGTGTGGAGCTGCGCTACCGACTGCCGCTGGCGGAGATCGTCTTCGACTTCTTCGACGCGCTCAAGTCGCGGACGAAGGGGTATGCCTCGCTCGACTACCAGGACGACGGCGAGGCGTCGTCGGATCTGGTCAAGGTCGACATCCTGCTGCACGGCGATCACGTCGATGCGTTCTCCGCGATCGTGCACAAGGACAAGGCCTACTCGTACGGGGTGTCGATGGCGGGCAAGCTCCGCGGCCTCATCCCGCGCCAGCAGTTCGAAGTGCCCATCCAGGCCGCCATCGGCTCGCGCATCATCGCGCGCGAGACCATCCGCGCCATCCGCAAGGACGTGCTCTCGAAGTGCTACGGCGGCGACATCAGCCGCAAGCGCAAGCTGCTGGAGAAGCAGAAGGAGGGCAAGAAGCGCATGAAGATGGTGGGCAGCGTCGAAGTCCCGCAGGAAGCCTTCATCGCCGCGCTGTCGTCCGACGACTCCGCGCCGGACAAGAAGTCGGACAAGAAGTAGGAGTGCCTGCTCAGCCCGAAGGGGATGTCCCGCCACTGGACGGCGGGCTGCCGGACGCCGCGCGCGCACGCGCGGGCCGCGACACCTTCAGCGCCTACGTCCACGTCCCGTACTGCCGGGTGCGGTGCGGGTACTGCGACTTCAACACCTACACGGCGGATGAGCTGGGACCGGGTGCCAATCGCGCGGACTACCGCGATCAGCTCTCCCGTGAGATCGCACTCTCCCGTGACGTGGTCGCAGACACGCCGCTCACGGGCCGCGCCTTCGACACGGTCTTCTTCGGCGGCGGCACCCCGACACTCCTGCCGGCGCAGACTCTTGCGGGCGTGCTCGACGACCTCCGTGCGGGGTTCGGGCTCGCCGCAGGCGCTGAGGTGACGACAGAGGCGAACCCGGACAGCGTGGACGCCGCATACCTGCAGACCCTCGCCGATGCGGGCTTCACCCGCGTGTCGTTCGGCATGCAGTCAGCGGTTCCCCACGTGCTGCGCACCCTGGACCGCACGCACGATCCAGCGCGCATCGGCGAAGTGGTCCGGGCGGCGCGGGCCGCCGGGCTGGATGTGAGCCTCGACCTCATCTACGGCACTCCGGGGGAGTCCCTGGCCGACTGGCGCACCAGCCTCGAAGCGGTGCTCGAGCATCAGCCCGATCATGTGTCCGCGTACTCGCTCATCGTCGAACCGGGAACGCGCATGGGCATGCAGGTCCGCCGCGGTGAGCTGCCGATGCCCGACGAGGACGACCTCGCGGAGAAGTATGAGCTCGCAGACGAGCTGCTCGCGGAAGCCGGGCTCCGCTGGTACGAGGTGAGCAACTTCTCGACCGGGGACCGCACGCGGTGCGAGCACAACCTCGCCTACTGGCGGAACGCCGACTGGTGGGGCTACGGACCCGGCGCCCACTCGCACGTGGGCGGAGTGCGCTGGTGGAATGCGAAGCACCCCCGGGCGTGGGCGGATCGCCTGGGCCGGGGCGACTCGCCCGCAGTGGGGCGAGAAGTGCTCGACGACGACACCCGTGCACTCGAGGATCTGATGCTCGCCGCACGCATCGACGGGGAGTTCCCCCTCGACCGCCTGGCGACGTCAGCCCGCCCGCACATCAGCCGGATGCTCGCGGACGGGCTGCTCGCACCGCAGACCCTGGCGCAGAAGAGGATCCACCTCACCCTGCGGGGACGGCTGCTCGCGGACGGGATCGTGCGGATCCTGTCCGATCACCTCCTCACCTGATGATGTCGATGACGAAGGGGATCCGGTACATCTGGCCGTTGTAGGCCTTGACGGCGGCGATGATCTGGAACACCCAGCCGGTGATGACGACGAGCGGCAGCAGGATGAAGCCGATGAGCACGAACATCAGCAGTCCGGAGACGAACCCGGCGATCAGCAGCATGATCTGCAGATTCAGCGACTGCCGCGTGTGCTCGCGGACGAACGGCGAGTCGTCCTTCTTGATGAGGAAGATGATGAGCGGGACGATCGCACTGACCAGCAGCGCACCCAGGTGCGACAGCAGCGCGAGCGTCTTGTCGTCCTGCGACGCCCTCCAGTAGCCCGCGGAGCCGTCTCCGTAGGCGGCGGCCGGGTGGGGCCCGCGCAGGGGCGGAGCGCCGGGTGCGCTGTGCGCACCGGGTCCAGGCTGTGCGCTGTACGCACCGGGTCCAGGCTGTGCGCCGTAGCCGGCAGGACCGAAGCCGTCCGCCCCCGGCTGCGGGCCGTACGCGCTCTGGTCGTCGTGAGGGGATCCGTACGGGGTGCTCATGGGAGCTCCTTCGTGTGGTGAGGTGGATGCTGCCCGGTGTGTGACCGCACGCACCATCCTCTCATCCGCGCGGATCAGTGGCGGTTGACGGTGACGAAGTCGATGAGCTCCTCGACGCGGCCGGACAGCGCCGGCTCGACATCGGCGATCGTGGTGACGGACCGCAGGATCCGCACCCAGGCACGGGCGACGTCGCGGTGATCCGCGTGGTCCCAGCCGATCCGGCGCAGCACGCCCGTCTTCCAGTCCTCGCCTCGGGGGACCTGCGGCCACCCTGCGATGCCGACGACGGAGGGCCTGACCGCCTGCCAGACGTCCACGAAGGGGTGACCGATGACGCGCACGTTGCCCGCCCAGGCGGGGTCCCGCATGACCCTGTCCGCCAGGCGCATCTCCTTGGTGCCCCGGATCATGTGATCGGCGAGGACGCCCACCCGGTGGTCGGCGTCGGGGCCGAACTCCGCGATCTGCTCCGGCAGGTCGTCGAGGCCCCCCAGCGGTTCGACGACGACGCCCTCGATCCGCAGGTCCTCGCCCCAGATGCGCTCGACGAGCTCCGCGTCGTGCTTCCCCTCGACCCAGATCCGCGAACCGCGCGCCACACGGGCGCGGGCTCCGGCCACCGCACGAGACCCGCTCGCGGTCCGTCCCGCCGTGGGTCCGCCGCGCGAGCCGGAGCCGGCGCCGCCGGCACCGCTTCCCGCGCGGGTCTGCTGCGGACGCGGCTCAGGACGGACGATCGAGCATGCCCTGCCCTCGACGAGGTAGCCGGGGCCCAGTGGGAAGGACGCGCGCCTGCCGCGCCGGTCCTCGAGCACCATCGCGATGCCGCCCGGCGCCTTCTCGACGCGGACGACGGCTCCGACGTAGCCGGTCTCCACGACCTCGACGACGAGGCCCGGATCGGCGGGGATCTGGGGAAGTGACGGGCGTCGATGCGTCCGGCCTCCGGACAGCACATCGGGCCCGTAGCGATCATGGAAGGGCATCGGATCAGGCTAGCCAGACGTCGCGGCGGCGGACCGGAGGCGCGCCGGAGCCCGACCGCACGACGTTCCTCACAGGCCTCCCGGTGGAGGACGCGAGCCTCAGCGAGTAGCATTGGCACTCGTACATCTCGAGTGCCAGAGGCGCACGCCCGGAGTCACGCCTGACCCACCGGGGGGAAGGAGGAGCAGTGAACGACGACCGTCGAGCGCGGGTCCTCCGTGCGATCGTCGAGGACTACGTGTCGACCAACGAGCCCGTCGGCTCGAAGGCTCTCGTCGACCGCCACCGGCTGGGCGTCTCATCTGCGACCATCCGCAACGACATGGCGGCGCTGGAGCAGGACGGGCTCATCGCACAGCCGCACACGTCCGCCGGTCGGATCCCCACTGACAAGGGCTACCGGGCGTTCGTTGACCGGATCGACGAGATCAAGCCGCTGTCCGCCGCAGAGAAGCGTGCCGTGGCGCGCGTCCTCGAGCACCCCGTGGATGTCGACGACATCCTCGATCGGACTGTGAGACTCCTCTCACAGCTCACCCACCAGGTCGCCCTGGTGCAGTACCCGCGACTCTCACGGGCCAGCGTCCGCCACATCGAGTTGGTCGACATCGGCCCGTCCCGCCTCCTGGTGGTGCTCATCACCGATGCGGGGCAGGTCGAGCAGCGCCTCGTCGACACCGGCGCTCCGGTGACGGAGGAGGAGGTGGCGCTCCTCAGGTCGCTCTTCCTCTCGGCCCTCTCCGGTGTGCCCGTGGGCGACGTCCCGCGGTACGCGGCGACGATCGATGCCCGCCCCGAGCTGCGAGGCCCGGCGGCCGCCGTCGGATCGGTGCTCGCGGATCTCTCCCGCAGCTTCCGCACGGAGAGGCTCGTCATGGCGGGCACTGCGAACCTGGCCCGCGCCGGTCGCGACCTGGGCGAGCACATGGGACCGCTGCTGGAGGCGTTCGAGGAGCAGGTGGTGCTGCTGCGACTCCTGTCCGCCATGGCCGCGGACGGCCCCGACGTCGCCGTGAGCATCGGCACGGAGAACCCCCTCGACTCCTTCGCCTCGACATCCGTCGTCGCGACCAACTACGTTGCGGAGGGTGTCGAAGCGCGCATGGCGATCGTCGGGCCCACCCGCATGGACTACCCCACGACGATGGCAGCTCTGCGCGCAGTCGCGAAGTACATCTCGACGATCCTGAGCGACTGACCCACCACGACACAATCGACCGCGCCCCTGCGGCGCACTAGGAGAACCGACACCGGTGAGCGATCACTACGAAACCCTGGGCGTGTCTCGCGACGCGAGCGCAGCGGACATCAAGAAGGCCTATCGGAAACTGGCCCGCGAACTCCACCCGGACGTGAATCCGGGCCGCGAGGACGAGTTCAAAGCGGTCTCGCTCGCCTATGACGTGCTCTCCGACGACTCCAAGCGGAGGAACTACGACCTGGGCGGCGGTGACAACGGCCAGGCCGGTGCCGGTGCCGGGTTCGGCGGATTCTCCGACCTGTTCGAGACGTTCTTCGGCGGCGGCGCGGGCGGCGGCCGTCCTCAGCCGGCCTCGCGCACCCGTCGCGGCAAGGACGCGCTCGTGGCCCTGCGCGTCGACCTGCGGACGGCCGCGTTCGGCGGCACCGCGGACGTCGAGGTCGTCTCGGCCGACGTCTGCGGCACGTGCGATGGCAAGGGCACCCGCGAGGGCACCGACGTGCGCACCTGCACCCTGTGCGACGGCCACGGCTCCGTCCAGCAGATGACGCGCACGCTGCTCGGCCAGATGGTGACGAACCAGACCTGTCCCCAGTGCGGCGGATACGGCACCGTCATCGAGGACCCCTGCCAGAGCTGCCACGGCGACGGTCGCGTCAGGGCGGAGGAGACGATCACGGTCAAGGTCCCGGCCGGCGTGCGCGACGGCAACCGCATCCAGCTGTCCGGCCGCGGAGAGGTGGGCCCCGGAGGCGGTCCGCGCGGCGACCTGTACCTCGAGGTGATCGTCGAGGAGCACCCCGTGTTCACGCGGGACGGCTCGGACCTGCGCTGCACGCTCACGATCCCGATGACGGCGGCCGCTCTGGGCGCCACGATCCCGCTCGAGACCTTCGACGGCGAGCAGGGCGTGGACGTGCGCGCCGGTGCGCAGACGGGCGACACGATCCGTCTCAAGGGGCTCGGTGCGCAGCAGCTGCGCCGTGACGGCCGCGGAGACATCTTCGTGACGCTCGCGGTGGAGACGCCCACAGCGCTCACGGCGGAGCAGCGGGAGCTGCTGGAGAAGCTCGCGGAGGCCCGCGACGAGACCGCGCCCACCGGCAGCGCCGGAGAGACGCGCCACGGACCGTTCTCGCGGCTGCGGGAACGCCTGGCCGGTCGATGACCCGCTCGGTCTTCCTCGATCGGGACCTGCCCGAGGCGCACGCCGGGGCCGAGGTCCCGGTCGCCTCCGCCGTCGCGCACCACATCCGGGTGTCCCGGATCGCGGCGGACGAGGAGTTCGACCTCGTCGACGGCGAGGGCCGCAGACTGCGCGTCGTGCTCGCAGCGCAGGCGGAGTCGGACACCGCGCCGGACGCAGCCCATGAGGCGGCCCGATCCGGACGGGGGAGGCGCAGGTCCCGCACAGAGGCGGCCGGACCGCTGGCAGTGCAGGTCATCGCCGTGACCCATGAGTCGATCGGCTCCCCGGAGCTCGTCCTCATCCAGGCACTGGCGAAGGGCGACCGCGACGAGCAGGCGATCGAGTCCGCGACGGAGATCGGAGTGGACCGCGTCGTGCCGTGGGCGGCGGCCCGGTCGATCGCGGACTGGCCCTCCCACAAGGAGCAGAAGCAGACCGCCCGGTGGCAGGCCCTGCTGGACTCCGCGACCCAGCAGTCGCGACGGGCCCAGGCTCCCTGCCTCGAGCCGCTGGTGCGCGGGCGGAAGGTGCTCGCGACCCTCCGCGACGACGACCTCGTGCTCGTGCTGCACGAGGACGCGACCGAGCACCTCGCCGACGTGCTCGACGGGCTCCGCACCGAGTCTGCGGACGAGGGCTTCGGCCGCCTCGTGCTGGTGGTCGGGCCCGAAGGGGGCATCTCGCCGGAGGAGCTCACGGCCTTCCGCGATGCGGGCGCCCGACCCGTCCTCCTGGGCCCGACCGTGCTGCGCGCATCCTCCGCCGGTCCCGCCGGGCTGGCGCTGGCCCAGGTCGCGCTGGGCCGCTGGCGATCGAGCACGTCCCCGCGTCGGTAGAATCGGGACGGGTACCGCGCTCCGCGGTGCCGCGCGATCGGAAGGACACCCCCTGGAACCCACGCCACAGCAGACGACCGTGCGCCTCGCACTGCCCGAGGACCTCGACCTCGTCGCGTTCTTCGGCCCCGCAGAGGCGAACCTCGAGGCGCTCGAACGGCTGGCGCCCGGAGTCGACGTGCACGTGCGCGACCGGGACATGACGCTGCGAGGCGACGAGGACTCCGTCTCCGCACTCGTGCGCACGATCGGTGAGCTCAAGCGGCTGCTGGCGGCCGGGGCGCTCATCGACCCGGACACCGTCGCCCGCGTCGGCGCGTTCGACCCGGATGAGGAGTCCGCCGCGGACGTGCTCGGCGCGAGCATCCTGTCGACGCGGGGGAAGACGGTGCGGCCGAAGACGTTCGGTCAGCACGAGTACGTCCGGGCGATCCGCAACCACACGATCACGTTCGGGCTGGGCCCCGCGGGCACGGGCAAGACCTACCTCGCGATGGCGATGGCGGTGAACGCGCTGCAGCGCCGCGAGGTCTCCCGCATCATCCTGACCCGGCCGGCGGTCGAGGCGGGGGAGCGGCTGGGATTCCTGCCCGGTGGCCTCAACGAGAAGATCGACCCCTACGTGCGACCGCTCTACGATGCGCTGCACGACATGCTGGATCCCGACCGCATTCCGCGCCTCATGGAGTCCGGGATGATCGAGGTGGCTCCGCTGGCCTACATGCGCGGCCGAACGCTCAACGACGCCTTCGTGATCCTGGATGAGGCGCAGAACTCCACCGCAGAGCAGATGAAGATGTTCCTCACCCGTCTGGGCTTCGGCTCACGGATGGTCGTCACCGGGGACACGAGCCAGGTGGACCTGCCGACGGGGACCACCAGTGGACTCCGCGTGGTCCGCGGCATCCTCGACGGCGTGGACGACATCGCATTCGAGACGCTCACGAGCAAGGACGTCGTCCGCCATTCACTCGTGTCCGCGATCGTGGACGCGTATGACCTGTGGTCGGCATCGGAGCAGTCGACGGAGCCTGCCCGCCACCGGCACGGGCGATCGGATCGGAAGGGCGGGCACCGCCCCGCAGGAGGACAGACCCCATGAGCATCGAGATCGTCGACGAATCCGGTGCGGGCATCGACCTCGACGCCGTCACGTCGCTCGCGACCCACGTGTACGAGCAGATGCGGATCCACGCGGAGGCGGACGTCTATGTCCGCTTCGTAGAGACCGGCCCGATGGAGGAGCTGCACCTCGAGTGGATGGACCTCGCGGGTCCCACGGACGTCATGTCGTTCCCCATGGACGAGCTGCGGCCGGGCGACGACGCGGAACCGGGCGTGCTGGGCGACATCGTGGTGTGCTCCGAGGTCGCGGCGCAGCAGGCCCGTGCGGCGGGGCACAGCACGATGGACGAGGTCCTGCTCCTCGTCACCCACGGCCTGCTCCACCTCATGGGCTACGACCACGGGGACGATGCGTCGAAGGCTGAGATGTTCGGCCTGCAGCGCCGCCTCCTGCTGACGTACTTCGCCGCACGCGAACCGGGCCGCACCCGGATCCCAGAGCCCACGGAGGACTGACGTGGCCATCACCGGCTTCTTCGCCGCGGCACTCGCATGCCTCGCGATCGCCGCCGTCTTCGTCGCGGCGGAATCAGCCTTCGCGACCGTCTCCCGGTCCGAGGTCGCGGACGCCGCGGAGGACGGGCGCCGCGGTGCGCGGAAGGTCCTGAAGGTCGTCGGCGACCCGCTCGTCCACACGTATGTGCTGACCTTCACCCGCCAGCTGGCGGAGGCCTCGGCGACCGTCTTCATCGCCTTCGCCTACCTGCAGGTGTTCGACGTGGGCTGGGAGGCCGTCGTCTGCACGGTCATCACGGCCTCGGTCGCGGTGTTCGTCGTCGCGGGGGTCTCCCCACGCACCGTGGCCCGCCACTACCCGCTGCAGACCTCCCTGCTGCTGGGCGGACTGGTCTCCGGACTCCGCGCGGCGCTGGGCCCCGTCGCACTGGTCCTGGTGTGGCTCGGCAACATGCTCACGCCGACCAGGGTGAGCGGAGCCGGGGCGCCCCTGTCGGAGTCCCAGCTGCTCGACTACGTCGATCGCGCGCAGGCCTCGGACGTCATCGAGGACGACGAGCGCGACATGATCGCGAACGTCATCTCGCTGGGGGACACCCGCGTCTGGAAGATCATGGTCCCGCGGACGGACCTCGTGACGGTGCGGGCGGGCACGCTGCTCGACGATGCGATGGTGCTCTTCCTCCGGTCCGGCTTCTCCCGCGTGCCCGTCACCGGTGAGGACATCGACGACGTGCGCGGATTCCTCTACCTCAAGGACATCGCCCGGCAGCTGCACATGCGTCCCGAGCTCAGCCGCGAGGCCATCGACGGGTTCGCCCGCGACGCGCGGTTCGTACCGGACACGAAGCTGGTCGACGATCTGCTCCACGAGATGCAGGCGCGCAACACCCACGTCGCCGTCGTGGTCGACGAGTACGGCGGGACCGCCGGCATCGTCACGATCGAGGACATCGTGGAGGAGATCGTCGGTGAGATCGACGACGAATACGATGTGAGCGACGATGCGATGATCGACGAGGACGGGGCGGCGGTCGTGAGCGCGCGACTGGACATCGACGACCTGGCCGACCTCTTCGACGTCCGCATCGAGGACGAGGACGTCTCCAGCGTCGGCGGACTGCTGCAGAAGCTCGTCGGCAGCGTGCCGATCGCGGGTTCGCAGGCGCAGATCGCAGGACTGAGGCTCGAGGCGCTCACGGGCGAGGGCAGACGACACAGGATCACCCGCGTGCACGTGTGCCGGGTCGAGACGACGAACACGCAGGAGGACTGATCATGGACCAGGACACAGCAGGCGACGGCCCCGACGCAGCGCTGGAGGACAGGATCGCCGCGGCGCTGGGGGACAGCGGCTTCCGCACCGATGTGCCCGAGGGCTACCGGGCGGGGTTCGCGTGCCTCGTCGGACGCCCCAACACCGGCAAGTCGACTCTGACGAACGCCCTCGTGGGCGAGAAGATCGCGATCACCTCCGCGAAGCCGCAGACCACCCGCCACACGGTCCGGGGGATCGTCCACCGCGAGGACCACCAGCTGATCCTCGTCGACACGCCGGGCCTCCACCGGCCGCGGACCCTGCTGGGCGAGAGGCTGAACGACCTCGTGGCAGGCACCCTCGCCGAGGTCGACGTCATCGGCTTCTGCATCCCGGCAGACGAGCTCCCGGGACCAGGGGACCGGTACATCGCGGAGCAGCTCGCCCAGTTCTCCGGCCGCACCCCGGTCGTCGCCCTCGTCACGAAGACCGACCGCGTCTCGAAGGACGAGGTCGGAGCGGCTCTGCTGCGGACCGCGCAGCTGGGCGAGTTCGCGGACGTGGTGCCCGTGTCCGCGAGCTCCGGATTCCAGGTCGACACCGTCGATGCGGTTTTCGCGGGCCACCTGCCGCTGTCGCCGCCCCTCTACCCGGACGGGGACCTGACGGACCAGCCCGAGGCCGTGATGGTCGCTGAGCTGGTCCGCGAGGCCGCGCTGGAGGACGTGCGCGACGAGCTCCCGCATTCGCTCGCCGTGCAGATCGAGGAGATGAACCCGCGTCAGGACCGCCCCGAGGACCGACCGCTCTGGGACGTCCACGTCAACATCTACGTCGAGCGCGACAGCCAGAAGGCCATCATCATCGGCCGCGGGGGGTCACGGCTCAAGCAGATCGGTTCACGGGCGCGGAAGGGGATCGAGGCGCTCCTGGGGACGCCCGTGTACCTGGACCTCCACGTGAAGGTCCTCAAGGACTGGCAGCGCGATCCCAAGTCACTCGGCCGTCTGGGCTTCGACTTCTCCTGAGTGGAGCGGGCCGCAGACGGTCAGGTCCTCAGGCGGGAACGGCACCGTCCGCGTCTCGTATCCCGCGAGTGCCCTGTGCGCTGTCTGGGAATCTGTAGACTTGGCGCTCGTGAGCACCGCCCAGATCATTCATCTCTCAGAAGCCGATCCGCGCATCTCCCCGGACGAGCTGATCGACGGACTCGTGCCGCCGCCGCAGTTCGAGGACGTGTCCTTCGCGAGCTACCGCCCGGATCCCACCCAGCCGTCGCAGTCGGAGGCCCGGGACACGCTGAAGGACTTCGTGTCGTCCGGCGGTGGATCCTCCCGCCTGCTCGGGCGACTGTTCGGGGGAGGGAAGCGCAGCAAGGCGAAGGGCGTCTACCTGGACGGCGGGTACGGAGTCGGCAAGACCCACCTGCTCGCCTCGACGTGGCACGCGAGTGAGAAGCCGGCCACCTTCGGGACGTTCGTCGAGTACACGAACCTCATCGGGGCGCTGGGCTTCGTCCGTGCGCGCGACGAGCTGTCGCAGATGCGCCTCGTCTGCATCGACGAGTTCGAGCTCGACGATCCGGGCGACACGGTCATGATGTCGCGCCTCATGCGCGAACTCACCGATGCGGGCGTCAAGATCGTCGCCACCTCCAACACCCTGCCGGGATCGCTGGGGCAGGGGCGCTTCGCCGCGCAGGACTTCCTGCGCGAGATCCAGGCGCTGTCGGAGCAGTTCACCATCGTCTCGATCGACGGCGACGACTATCGCAGCCGCGGGCTGCCCGAGCCTCCCGCGCCGCAGACTCCCGAAGAGCTGGACGCAGTGCTCGCGGAGGCGACCGGAACGGTGGCCCGGGACGTGTTCGACGTCGCGGTCGAGCACCTGGCGAAGATCCACCCGTCGCGCTACGGGCGGATGCTCGACGGCGTCGACACCATCGTGTGGGACGACGTCAGGACCATCGAGAACGAGGGGGTCGCGCTGCGCTTCGTCGCACTCGTGGACCGGATGTACGACCGCGATGTCACGGTCCATGCGAGCGGCGTCAGGGTGGACGAGGTGTTCACCGACGAGATGATCGCCGGCGGCTACCGCAAGAAGTACCTGCGCTGCCTGTCACGGCTCACAGCGCTCGCGCACAAGGCCCGCGCATGACCCCGGGCGGTGACGCACGCGGTCCGCTCACGGACCCGGCGGGAGTCGCCGCCCTGCTGCGGTACGAACGGGCCCGGGGCTTCGCGGGCGTCGCTCCGGATGCGACGCCCGGCTTCTCGGGGAACAAAGCCGATGGCGTGCGGTCGCAGGACGAGGATGCGGATCTCATCCGCAGCGCGCAGGAGCGCCTCCACGCGCATGCCCTGCGCCCGGACGGGCACAGGCGGGCACTGATCCTCGTGCTGCAGGGCAGGGACGCCTCCGGCAAGGGCGGCATCATCCGTCACCTGTCCGGAGCGGTGGGCCCGCACGGGCTGCAGACATGGGCGTTCGGCGTACCGACGCAGGAGGAGGCCGCGCACCACTTCCTCTGGCGGATCCAGCGCAGGGTCCCCGCGTGGGGCCGCATCGCCGCATTCGACCGCTCGCACTACGAGGACATCCTCGCCGTCCGCATGCACGGACTCGCTCCCCGTGTGGTGTGGGAGGGCCGCTACGACACGATCGTCGACTTCGAGAACGGACTGACGGCCGGCGGCGTCGACGTCGTCAAGGTCATGCTCACGGTCTCGCAGGAGGAGCAGGCGGGGCGGCTGCGCGAGCGGATCACACGGCCGGAGAAGGCCTGGAAGCATGCTGCCTCGGATCTCGCCGATCGTCGCCGCTGGCATGAGTACACGCAGGCGTTCGAGGACGTGCTCGTCCGCACGGACGCAGATGCGGCTCCGTGGTACGTCGTGCCGTCGGATCGCAAGTGGTATGCCCGCTGGGCGGTCGGGCGGATCCTTCTCCACCACCTCGAGGCGATGCGCCTCGAGTGGCCCGCAGCGGACTTCGACCCCGCGACGGCGTTGGCGGGGCTCGACGCGACGACTGCGCTCATCGCCGAGGGCTGAGCGCATCGCCGACGGCTGATCAGCGCAGTCCGGTCCAGACCGGAACCCACTCGCGCGGGACCCACGCGGGCAGACCCAGCCAGAGCAGGACCAGCCACACCGCACCGATGACGAAGGCGCATGTCAGCAGGCCCAGTCCCGCCCCGACCGTCCAGTGGCTCGCGGCTACCCACCGCGTCCATTCCGTGAGCTTCCTCCGCGCGAAGCCCAGGAGCCTGCGTGCGAACGAGAACTCGGAGGCGATGATCGCCACGCCGGTGAGGACGATCAGCCAGCCGGGGCCGGGAAACGGGACGAGGATGAGCCCCAGGATGACGATGGCCGTGCCCAGGAAGCCGACTGTGAAGCGATAGGCCTGTGCGGTGCGGGGGCGCGAGTCGAGGCGCAGGCGCCAGCGCATGTAGCCCAGCCGGCTCCGCCGATACCAGGGCCGCCCCTGCTTGTGGCTGCGCGACAGCCACCCCTCCGGTCGCTCCGGTCGCTTCTGATTCACACTGGGATTCTAAGAGGTCGCACTCTGTGATCAGGGCCACACCCGGCCGATTGGACTTGGTCCCGGACGGCGTGTAGATTTATCTCTCGTTGCCCGGGAAATACGGGGAGCGAAGAGCGGAAGCTCATGCGGATGTGGCTCAGCTGGTAGAGCATCACCTTGCCAAGGTGAGGGTCGCGGGTTCGAATCCCGTCATCCGCTCGGAGACAGGTCAACCGTCTCGCGGTGGAGTGGCCGAGTGGCGAGGCAGCGGCCTGCAAAGCCGTATACGGGGGTTCGAATCCCCTCTCCACCTCAGCCCGGCCCTTCGGCGGGCAGGGCGCGATTGGCGCAGCGGTAGCGCGCTTCCTTCACACGGAAGAGGTCACTGGTTCGATCCCAGTATCGCGCACAGCGGGAGATCCGCACGCATCGGCAGCGATGCACACATTGTGAATAGCCTGTACAACGGGCGCGATTGGCGCAGCGGTAGCGCGCTTCCCTGACACGGAAGAGGTCACTGGTTCGATCCCAGTATCGCGCACAGACGAAGCCGGAGGACGCGGAAGCGACCTCCGGCTTCCTGCATTCACCGGCAGTCGATCAGGCGCTGCTCCTGCGCCACAGGTGGCGATCCACCGGTCCATCCGCGTTAGACTCGCACGTGGCGCGGGACCCGGTACGTCCCGCCACAGCACACATCGAAGGAGCAGACCGTGGCCCAGAGCATCACCCTCGAAGGACAGTCGCACGCGTTCGAGGAGGGGATGACGGCCGCGCAGCTGTTCGAGGGCCGCCGCGACGTCGTCGCAATCCGACTCAACGGAGCGCCCGCCGACCTCGATCGGGAGCTGGTCCCGGGCGATGACGTCGCCCCGATCACCCTCGAGGACCAGGACGGCCTCGACATCCTCCGGCACTCCGCGGGCCACGTCGTCGCGCAGGCGGTCCAGGAGCTGTTCCCCGGCGCCACACTGGGCATCGGGCCGTTCATCACCGACGGCTTCTACTTCGACTTCGGCAATGTGTCGCCCTTCACCCCGGACGATCTCAAGGCCATCGAGAAGCGGGCGAAGCAGATCATCAAGGAGGGGCAGACCTTCCACCGGGTGGTCGTGTCCGAGGAGGACGCGCTCGCACGGATGGCGTCCGAGCCGTTCAAGTCGGAGCTCATCACCACCCGCTTCACGACGGGAGGCGACGAGGAGTCGTCGGTGGAGGTCGCCGCCGGCGACCTCACCGTGTACGAGAACCGCAACCGTCGCGGGGAAGTCGTCTGGCAGGACCTCTGCCGGGGTCCGCACCTGCCCTCCACCAAGCAGATCGGACAGGGCTTCGCCGTCACCCGCGCCTCCGCCGCGTACTGGCGAGGCGACCAGGCCCGCGACTCGCTCCAGCGCGTCTACGGGACCGCCTGGGCGAGCAAGGACGACCTCCGCGCGCACCAGGAGCGCCTGGCGGAGGCGGAGCGCCGCGACCACCGCAGGCTGGGCGTGGAGCTCGACCTCTTCTCGTTCCCGGATGAGCTGGGCTCCGGACTCCCGGTGTTCCACCCCAAGGGCGGCGTCATCAAGCGGGAGATGGAGGACTACGTCCGCACCCGCCACATCGAAGCGGGCTTCGAGTACGTGGGCACCCCGCACATCTCGAAGGAGGAGCTGTTCCACACCTCCGGCCACCTGCCGTACTACGCGGACGGGATGTTCCCCCCGCTGGCGGTCGACGAGGTGCGCGACGCCGACGGCAAGATCGTCAAGCCGGGACACCCCTATCGTCTCAAGGCGATGAACTGCCCCATGCACAACCTGATCTTCAAGGCGAGGGGCAGGTCCTACCGCGAGCTGCCGCTGCGGCTGTTCGAGTTCGGCTCCGTCTACCGCGACGAGCCCTCCGGTGTCATCCACGGACTCACACGCGTGCGGGGCTTCGCGCAGGACGACTCCCACTCCTACGTCACGCAGGAGAGCGCCGCCGACGAGATCCGCCACCTGCTCCAGTTCATCCTCGAGCTGCTGCGCGACTTCGGCCTGGAGGACTTCTTCCTGGAGCTGTCGACCCGTGATGACGGGAAGAAGAAGGACAAGTTCATCGGTTCGGACGAGCAGTGGCAGACCGCGACGGCAGTGCTCGAGGAGGTCGGTCGGGAGACCGGCCTGGAGCTCGTCCCGGATCCGGGCGGCGCCGCGTACTACGGCCCGAAGATCTCCGTGCAGGCGCGCGACGCGATCGGCCGCACGTGGCAGATGTCGACCGTGCAGTACGACTTCAACCAGCCGGAGCGGTTCGACCTGGAGTACCAGGCATCGGACGGCACCCGGAAGCGCCCCGTCATGATCCACTCCGCGAAGTTCGGCTCGATCGAGCGCTTCATGGGCGTCCTCACGGAGCACTACGCGGGAGCGTTCCCGGCATGGCTCGCACCTGTGCAGGTGGTGGGAGTGCCCGTGGCAGACGCCTTCGTCCCCTACCTCGAGGAGATCCGGGGGCGGCTCGCGGCGCGCGGTGTGCGCGTCGAGATCGACGACTCGACGGATCGCATGCCGAAGAAGATCCGCACCGCGACCAAGCAGAAGGTGCCGTTCATCCTGATCGCCGGCGGTGAGGACCAGGAGGCGGGAGCCGTGTCCTTCCGCTTCCGCGACGGAACCCAGCGCAACGGGGTGCCGGTCGACGAGGCGATCGAGACGATCATGACCGCGATCGAGTCCAAGGCGCAGGTATGAGCGCCGGCGACGGAGCAGCGGTGCCCGGCGACGGCCGCGGGCACGGTCCCGGCGACGGTCCCGAACCGGAGGACGCCGCGGACTTCCCCCGGCAGACGGACGGCTTCGAGCGTCTCTGGACGCCCCACCGGATGGTGTACGTCGCGGGCCCCGAGAAGCCGAAGGACGACGGCGACGCCGACTGCCCGTTCTGCGCCGCGCCGGGTCGTGAGGACTCCGACGGACTGATCGCGGCGCGCGGCGAGCACGTCTTCGCCGTCCTCAACCTGTACCCGTACAACCCGGGGCACCTGCTCATCTGCCCCTACCGCCACGTCGCGGACTACACGGATCTGACGGCGGAGGAGACGCACGAGCTCGGCGCCTTCACGCAGGAGGCCATGCGGACGATCCGGCGCGTGTCCGGTCCGGCCGGCTTCAACCTCGGGATGAACCAGGGAGCTGTGGCGGGCGCGGGCATCGCGGCGCATCTGCACCAGCACGTGGTCCCGCGCTTCAGCGGGGATGCGAACTTCCTGCCGATCATCGCCCAGACGAAGGCTCTGCCGCAGGTGCACGACGAGGTCCGCAGGCTCGTGTCAGAGGCATGGGGCGCGGATGCCTGACGCACGCGCACTCGTGAGCTCGCTGCACACGCTGGGCCGTCCCGTGCTCGACGGGGAACAGGTCCGCTTCGAGGTGACGCGCCCGGACGCGGAGACCGACAGCTACACGACCCGCTTCCACGCGGCCGCCCTCGCGCCGGAGCACTCCGCTCCGCGCATGGTCCGGCGCGTGTCCTCCGGCTGGTCCGACCGCGCGTTCACGCGGGCCGGACAGGTCGCCGCCCACCTCAGCGCGCCGCGCGCCCACCCGGCCCAGCTGTGGGTGTCAGCGGCCGACGAGCCGGGTCGCGCCGTGACCGATCTGCCGCTCGGTGCCACGGAGTTCGCGCTCACGCCCGACGGGGCGCAGGCATACATCATCGCGCGCGACCCGGAGCCCGGGCGCTACGGGACCGATCCCGCCGGGAGCGCCGAGGCGGAGCCTCCCCGGCGGATCACGACGCTCACCTATCAGTCGAACGGCGTGGGATACGTCCTCGACCGGCCCGCGCGGCTCGTGCGCGTGCCGCTCAGCGGCGAGACCGCACCGGCACCTGCCGGTGAGATCCCGCTGCCCGACGTCCACGAGGTCCTCCGCCTCGACGGCGATGTGCGTGACGTGCGGGCGGAGCACGGCAGGGTGTCCGTCCTGGGCCCCGCCGAGGCCCCGGGCACCGTGGCCGACCTGCGGACGACCGTGTGGGTCGTCGAGGACGGGACACCGCGCGCGGTCCCCGTGGGCGATCTCAGCGTGCAGGCCCACGTCTGGATCGACGCGCACAGGATCGCGCTGCTCGCGTCCGATGTGGGCCCCGGCCACTCCGACTTCGTCGCGCAGGTGACGGGCCTCCACGTCCACGACACGCGCGATGGCTCCACGCGGCGCCTCACGCCGACCGACCAGGGGGAACTGGGCGGCGATCTGCGGATCGTGGATGGTGAGGCGCTGTGCCTCATGACCGACGACGGCGCCGAGCGCCTCGTGGCGGTGGACCTCTCCGACGGGGTGGAGGCCGCGCAGCGGATCCGCGCGCTGACTCCGGAGACCTGGACGGTGACGGGATTCGACGCGGCAGCCGACGGGACGGCGCTCGTCACCGCGGCCACCCCGCGCAGCTGCGGCGAGGTCTTCCGCCTCGACATGTCGGATCCGCAGTCTGCGCCGCTCCAGCTCACCGAGCTCGACTCGCGCGACTGGTACGCGGCCCATCCGGTCACGGCGGCGACGGCCGGGGGAGAGGTGCACGGATGGTGCGCCATCCCCGTAGGACCGGGGCCCCACCCCGTGGTCCTCTCGATCCACGGCGGCCCGTTCGCGCAGTACACCGCGGCGGCCTTCGACGAGGTGCAGTCGCTGCTCGACGCGGGGGTCGCGGTCGTGTGGTCGAACCCGCGCGGTTCCGCCGGTCGCGGTCGCGCCTGGGGCGAAGCGGTGCGCGGCGACTTCGCATCGCCTGCAGCCGACGACGTGCTCGCCGTCCTCGACGCCGCACTGGCGGGCCATCCCCGGCTCGACACTTCGCGCCTGGGGGTGCAGGGCGGGTCCTACGGCGGGTATCTCACGGCGATGGTGATCGCACGCGACCACCGCTTCGCGGGTGCGATCGTCGAGAGGGGCTTCCTCGATCCGGTCGCCTTCGCCGGCACGAGCGACATCGGCGGGTTCTTCGGCCACGAGTACCTCGGCACGGACGCCGAGTCGGTGGCACGGCAGTCGCCGCTCGCGCAGGTGGGGGACATCCGCACGCCGTGCCTGGTGGTCCACTCCGAGCAGGATCTGCGGTGCCCGCTCGAACAGGCCCAGCAGTTCTATGCGGGGCTGCTGCGCCACGGAGTGGAGGCGGAGATGCTCCTCTTCCCGGGAGAGGACCACGAGCTGTCCCGCAGCGGCCGACCGCTGCATCGCATCAGCCGCTTCGACGCGATCAACGAGTGGTGGCACCGGCGCTTCGGCCTTCCGGCCGGCCACGGTCACGCGCAGGACGGCTGATGCTCAACTCGATCGCGCGCGCCGCCTTCACCCGGCTGTTCACCCCGCCGGCGCGCGGGCTGCTGCGCATCGGGCTGACACCGGACGCCGTGACCGTCATCGGGACGATCGGCGTGTGCATCGGCGCACTCGTCGCGTATCCGCTCGGCCATCTCTTCTGGGGCACCGTCGTCATCACGGTGTTCGTGCTGGCCGACATGCTCGACGGGATCATGGCCAGGCTCTCCGGTGCCCAGTCGGCATGGGGCGCGTTCCTCGACTCGACGCTGGACCGCATCGCGGATTCCGCGGTGTTCGTCGGACTGGCCCTCTGGTTCTTCCTGGGCGCCGACGACCCGCTCACCGCGCTGCTGGCACTCGTGTGCCTGGTGACCGGGTCACTCGTGTCCTACGTCCGTGCACGGGGCGAGGCGCTGGGGGTGCGGGCCGCGGGCGGGATCGCGGAGCGCGCGGACCGGCTGCTCGTCACGCTGGTCGTGACGGGGATCGTGGGCCTGGGCGTGCCCGTCATCGTGCTCACCCTGGCCCTGGGGGTCCTCAGCCTGCTGTGCATCGTCACGGTCGTGCAGCGGATGGCGGCAGTGCGGTCCCAGCTGGGGACGGCGCCGACTGTAGACTGACGTGTCACCAGACACACAGCATGAGAGACGCATCAGATCCGGAGGAGAACACGTGGCAGGCCACTCCAAGTGGGCGACGACCAAGCACAAGAAGGCCGCGATCGACGCGAAGCGCGCCAAGCTCTTCGCCAAGATGATCAAGAACATCGAGGTGGCGGCACGCAACGGCGGCCCCGACCTCGAGGGCAATCCGACGCTGTTCGACGCGGTGCAGCGAGCGAAGAAGCTGTCTGTCCCCAACGACAACATCGATCGTGCGGTCAAGCGCGGCGGCGGCCTGGACGGCGGCGGCGTCGACTACGAGACGATCATGTACGAGGGCTACGGCGCGGGCGGCGTCGCGCTCCTCATCGAGTGCCTCACGGACAACCGCAACCGTGCGGCGTCCGACGTCCGGGTGGCGGTCACCCGGAACAACGGCTCGATGGGAGACCCCGGGTCCGTCGCCTACAACTTCAACCGCAAGGGCGTCGTCACGGTGCTGAAGGAATCGGCGGACGAGGACGCGATCCTCGAGGCCACGCTCGACGCCGGAGCAGAAGAGGTCAAGGACGCGGGCGAGCAGTGGGAGATCATCTCCGAGGCCACCGACCTCGTCGCGGTCCGCACCGCGCTCCAGGAAGCGGGCCTCGACTACGAGTCCGCGGAGGCCGCGTTCGTGCCGCATGTCGAGATGCCCGCGGACGCCGACGCTGCGCGCAAGGTGTTCGGCCTCATCGACGCGCTGGAGGACCTCGACGACGTGCAGAACGTGTACACGAACCTCGACGTGTCGGACGAGGTGCTCGCCGAACTCGACGAGGACTGATCCGTGCGCGTCCTGGGCGTCGACCCCGGGCTCACCCGGCTGGGGCTGGGCGTGGTCGAGTCGGGCCGACCCACCCGGCCGGAGCTCATCGCAGTGGGGGTGGTCCGCACACCGTCGGACGAGTCCGTCGACGTGCGGCTGGGCCGCATCGCGGAATCCTTCGACAGCTGGATCGATGAGCATCGTCCCGACGTCGTCGCGGTGGAGCGCGTCTTCGCGCGCTCCGACGTCTCCACGATCATCGGGACCGCGCAGGCCTCCGGGCTCACGATGGGTCTGGCCGCGCGGCGTGGGATCCCCGTCGCGATGCACACCCCGTCGGAGGTGAAGGCCGCTGTCACCGGCAGCGGACGCGCCGACAAGAAGCAGGTCACGCACATGGTGACCCGCATCCTCCGCCTGGACGCCCCGCCGAAGCCGGCGGACGCCGCGGACGCACTCGCACTCGCGATCACGCACCTGTGGCGCGGGGCGACCGCCGGAGCGTCGACGCCGGGGAAGAACAAGGACGTGCTGTCCCGCCGTGCCGCGGGCAGGCAGGGGTCCGGCCTCACGGCGGCCCAGGAGCAGTGGGCGCGGGCGCTGCGCGCGGCGGACTCGTGAACGCACTGCCGGGTCGCTAGACTGACAATCGCACACGTGTTCGATAGCAGTCCCGCATCGACTGCACCCCAGGAGGAGAGCGCCGTTGATCGCGTACCTGTCCGGCACCGCACGCTCCGCAGCAGCGGACTCAGTCATCATCGTGTCCGGAGGCGTCGGAAGACTCGTCACCGTCACGCCCGCCCATGCAGCGCGATTGCGCGACGGGATGGAGGTCGACCTCCACACGGAGCTCGTCGTCCGTGAGGACTCGCTCACCCTGTACGGCTTCGAGGCCGCAGACGAACGATCCGTGTTCCGCGTGCTCCTCACGGTCTCCGGAGTGGGCCCGAAGCTCGCGATGGCGGTGCTCGCCGTGCTCGGCGCCGACGGTCTGCGGTCTGCCGTCGCCTCCGAGGACCAGGCGGCGCTGACCACCGTTCCCGGGATCGGGAAGAAGGGCGCGGCGCGGATGCTCCTCGAACTCACCGGCAAGCTGCCCGCCGGCGGCATCGGACTGCCGGGAACCGCTGCGGCGCCGGCCGTCGCCCCGGGCGACCAGGTCGTGGACGCGCTCGTCGGACTGGGATGGAAGCAGACGCAGGCGGAGGATGCGGTCTCACAGGCGCGTGAGGCGACGCCGGACGCCGCCGTCCCCGCACTGCTGCGCGATGCTCTGCGGACACTGGGCGGACGCCTGTGACGGACCACTCCTACGAAGTCGACTTCGACGACGACGGACCCACGGGCGCGGAGCAGGAACGGCTGACCCGCAGCGGAGCGGGCGACCCCGAACGCGCGGCGGAGGCCGCGCTGCGTCCGCGCGGACTGGACGACTTCGTCGGTCAGCCGCAGGTCCGCGAACAGCTCTCTCTCGTCCTCGATGCCGCTCTGGCGCGGGGCCGCGCCCCGGATCATGTGCTGCTGTCGGGCCCGCCCGGCCTCGGCAAGACGACGCTCGCGATGATCATCGCGCATGAGATCGACAAGCCGCTCCGGGTCACCTCGGGGCCGGCGATCCAGCATGCGGGCGACCTCGCGGCGATCCTCTCGTCCCTGGAGGAGGGGGAGGTGCTCTTCGTCGACGAGATCCACCGGATGTCGCGTGCGGCGGAGGAGATGCTCTACGTCGCGATGGAGGACTTCCGCGTCGACGTGATAGTCGGGAAGGGCCCGGGGGCCACCGCGATCCCGCTGGATCTGCCGTCCTTCACACTGGTCGGGGCGACGACCCGCTCGGGCCTCCTGCCCGCACCGCTGCGCGACCGCTTCGGCTTCACGGGCCACCTCGACTTCTACTCCACGGAGGACCTGCACCGGGTGCTGGTCCGGTCCGCGGGGAAGCTGGACATCGCCGCGGACTCCGCGGGCCTCCATGAGATCGCATCCCGTTCGCGCGGCACACCGCGCATCGCGAATCGCCTCCTGCGACGCGTGCGCGACTGGGCGCAGGTGCGGGGCGACGGCACGATCCACGAAGATGCCGCGCGCGCCGCGCTGCGCGTCTACGAGGTGGACGAACTGGGGCTCGATCGGCTCGACCGGTCCGTGCTCCAGGCCCTCTGCCATCGGTTCCGGGGAGGTCCCGTCGGCCTCAGCACCCTGGCCGTGTCCGTGGCAGAGGAGGCGGAGACCGTCGAAGAGGTCGCAGAGCCGTTCCTCGTCCGGGAGGGGCTCATCACCCGGACCCCGCGCGGGCGCATCGTGACGGATGCAGGCTGGCGCCACCTCGGCTACGAGCCGCCCGAAGCACCCGTGACGAGCAGTCGAGTGCCCTGATGTGAGAGACTCGTGCGGTCGCACTAGACTGGTATGCGGTCTTCTCGACACCTCTTACGAAAGGCGGCTCCCGCCCCATGGAAATGATCCTGATCCTCGGATTCGGCGCACTGCTCATCTTCTTCATGATGAACTCGCGCAAGAAGCAGCGCCAGCAGCAGGAGAAGCTGTCCTCCGGACTCGTCGCCGGCGCGCGGGTCATGACCACGTTCGGTGTGTTCGGCACGGTCGTCGACGTCCTGCCGGAGGAGAACAAGGTGATCATCGAGGCGGGCCCCGGCACTGTCCTCACCGTCCACCGCCAGGCCATCGGCCAGATCGACGAGCCCGTCGACGCGGGTCTGCACGGCGCCGGCGCGGCGGGCGCGGACTCCGACCGGGTCGATGCGGACCTCGGTGACACGCAGATCCCGGACGATCTCTCCTCCCTCACCCCCGCCGATGGCGACGCCGAGCGCGGCGCGGCGGCGGACCGCAGCGACGCAGAGGCCGAGGCGGATGTCGACCGCCCGGATGTCGACTCTCAGGATGTCGACCGCCAGGCGGACGCGGACGGTGCGCGCGCAGATGCGGCCGACGACTCCTCACGCGAGACCACCGACACCGATCATGCGGACGACGTCGACGACGTGGACTCCGACGGCGACCGCCGCTGATCCGCACACCCTCCCCCTCCCGAAAGCGATAACGTGGCCGCACCCTCGAACAAACCGCGCCCGGTCCTGTCCTTCGTCTGGCTGGGCGTCGTCACCGTGGCACTCATCGTGCTCATCGGCGCCGGCGCGATCTGGTCGAGCGCGACCTGGGCGCCCAAGCTCGCTCTCGACCTCGAGGGCGGCACGTCGATCATCCTGGAGCCCCAGGTCGACGAGGACACTGAGATCTCGCAGGAGCAGCTGGAGCAGGCCGTCGCCATCATCCGCCAGCGCGTCGACTCCACCGGCGTGTCGGAAGCGGAGATCACGACGCAGGGCGACCGCAACATCATCGTCAACCTCCCCGGCAATCCGGACGAGGAGACGCGCAACCTCGTGAGGTCGTCCGCGCAGCTCGCGTTCCGGCGCGTCGCGTTCGTCGGCGCACCCGAGGCCGTCGATCAGCAGCAGCAGGAGGAGCCCGCTCCGGAGGAGACGGAGGATCCCGCCGCTGACTTGAGCGATGAGGATCGTGAGCGACTCGAGGAGCTGCTGGGTGACGAGGGTGCTGCGGAGGGCAGTGCCGAGGACGTGCCCCAGGGCGGCGGCGCAGTCACTCCCGGAGCGCAGACGTCACCGCAGGCGGCGGCTGCCGCTGAGGAGGCCCCCGCTGAGGAGGCCCCCGCTGAGGAGGCTCCGGCCGAAGGAGCCGCGACTGAGGAGGCTCCGGCCGACGGCGAAGCGGGCGGCACCGTTCCGCGCTTCGACCCGCAGGCCGACATGTCGTGGGCGGACGACGAGATCATGACGGAGTTCGCAGAGCTCGACTGCACGGACCCGGAGAATCGCACGGGCGGGACGACAGCCGACGCGGATGAGATGTTCGTGTCTTGCGCCCAGGACGGCAGCGCGAAGTACATCCTGGGACCCGTCGAACTGGACGGCTCCCACGTGGCCGACGCGGACTTCGGCTTCGAGACCTCCTCCACCGGCACCCAGACCAACCGCGTGGCGGTCACGCTCGAGTTCGACAGCGTCGGACGCGAGGTGTTCGGCCAGATCACCACTGCGATCACCGGCCAGCAGCAGCCGTACGACCAGTTCGCGATCGTGCTGGACGGCCTGGTCCTGTCCGCGCCGCAGTCGCAGACGCCCGTGACGGACGGCAACGCGCAGATCACCGGTGACTTCACCATGGAGGAGGGCGAGACACTCGCCAACCAGCTGAAGAACGGCGCACTGCCGATCAGCTTCCAGGTCCAGAGCGAGCAGCAGATCTCGCCGACCCTGGGCTCCGACTATCTGGCGAGCGGCATCCTGGCCGGACTGATCGGCCTGGGACTCGTCGTCGTGTACTCGCTCGTGCAGTACCGCGTGCTCGGCACGGTGACCGTCTCGAGCCTCGCGGTCGCGGGTGTGCTCACGTATCTGCTCCTGCTGCTGGTCACATGGCGGTACGGCTATCGCCTCTCCCTTGCGGGCGTGGCCGGCCTCATCGTCGGCATCGGCGCGGCGGCGGACTCGTTCATCGTGTACTTCGAGCGCATCAGGGACGAGCTGCGCAGCGGTCGCAAGCTGACGTCCGCGGTGGAGATCGGCTGGGACCGGGCGAAGCGGACGATCTTCGCGTCCAAGGCGGTGAACCTGCTCGCCGCGGTGATCCTCTACCTGCTCGCGGTCGGCAGCGTGCGCGGCTTCGCGTTCACCCTGGGCCTCACCGTGATCGTCGACCTGCTCGTGACCGTGCTGTTCACGCACCCGATGATGCAGCTCCTCGCACGAACACGCTTCTTCGGCGACGGCCATCCGATGTCCGGCATGGATCCGCGCCAGCTGGGGGTCACCCAGGCCGCCTACCGCGGTGCGCTCAACATCGACCTCGATCGTGCGAAGCGCGAGGGGACGAAGAAGGGCTCCTTCAAGGAGGCCAAGCGCCGGCAGAAGGACGTCGACAGACGTGAGGAGAGGGCAGGCGCAGGTCTGAGCCTCGCGGAGAGGAAGGCCCGCGCGCAGCGAGACGCGGAGGAATCCGGCGACGCAGTGAGCGCGGTCGGAACCGACGAACAGACAGGAGACGCGCGATGAGGAAGTTCCTGTCGTGGGGCAACGACCTGCACAGCGGGCGCACGTCGATCCCCTTCGTGGGCAGGGCGAAGCTGTGGCTGACCATCGCCGCGGCCCTGGGACTCGTGTCCATCGCCATCCCGCTGATCTTCGGCTTCAACCTGGGCATCGCGTTCAAGGGCGGCTCGGAGTTCAAGGTCGACAACGTGTCCTCCTCGGAGACCCAGGTCGCCGAGCAGGCAGTCACGTCCGTCCTGGGCGATGTGGGAACGAATGTCGTCCCGACGTCGGACACGTCCGTGGACGTGACGACCGAGCAGCTGACCGACCCGCAGATGCAGGAGGTGCGCGACGCGCTCGTGAGCGCCTACTCCATCGATGCGGAGGACGTCACCTCGAACTTCGTCGGCCCGGAGTGGGGACAGGACGTCACGGACAAGATGGTCCGTGCGCTCGTGATCTTCCTGGGTCTCGCGATGATCTTCATGGCGATCTACTTCCGGACGTGGAAGATGTCCCTGGCCGCGATCATCGGCCTCGTCGCCGTCATGGTGGTGACGGTCGGCATCTACTCCGCGACGGGCTTCGAGATCACGCCGGAGGCCATCATCGGCTTCCTCACGGTGCTGAGCTTCTCGCTCTATGACACGGTCGTGGTGTTCGACAAGATCAGGGAGAACACCAAGGACTTCGAGGACAACGTCCACATGAAGTTCTCCGAACTGGTGAACCTGGGCGTCAACCAGACCACCGTGCGCTCGATCAACACATCCGTCATCGCGGTGCTGCCGATCGCGGCGATCCTCTTCATCGGCGTGTTCCTCCTCGGTGCGGGCACGCTGACGGACATCTCTCTGTCCCTGTTCGTGGGCACGATCGTCGCCGCGCTGTCCACACTGTTCGTCGCCTCGCCCCTCTACGGACTGCTGCGCAGCCGTGAGCCCGCGGTGCGCGCGCAGGAGGCGGCGGTCGACGAGCGGCGCCGTGAGAAGAACCTGCCGGACCGCGCGCCCGTGCTGGGCGACGAGGTGCCCGTCAGCGCCGGACTCTGAGCGCCCGTCTCCGGGCAGGTCCCTCTCAGCAGCCGATGCTGACCGCCGATCGCTGAGCCTGTCTGACGGGTTCCGCGCGGATCTGCCCGTACCATGGGCTCACGGCGGGAACGGACCGCCGGACTGAAGGGAGGCCCGCGTGGCACACGTCGACGAGACCGCCGGTTCGAAGCGGCGCGGACTGGGTCGCCTCGCGTTCTGGACCGCTCGCGCCCAGCAGGACCCGGCGCGGCCCAAGGCGCTCGGCCCTCTCCTGCAGGCACTCGAGGTCAATCACCCGCGCAGTGACACGGGTCTCGTCCTGCGCGCGTATCGGGTGGCGGAGCGGGCGCACTCGGGCCAGTCCCGCAAGAGCGGCGATCCCTACATCACCCACCCCGTCGCGGTCGCGACGATCCTGGCGGAGATCGGGATGACGTCGACGACGCTGGCGGCAGCGCTGCTCCACGACACCGTGGAGGACACGGACTACTCGCTCGATCAGCTCCGGGAGGACTTCGGCGAAGAGATCGCCGTCATGGTCGACGGGGTGACCAAGCTCGACAAGATCGAATACGGCGAAGCCGCTCAGTCCGAGACGGTCCGGAAGATGATCGTCGCGATGAGCCGCGACATCCGCGTGCTCGTCATCAAGCTGTCCGACCGTCTGCACAATGCGCGGACCTGGAAGTACGTCCCGGCCTCCTCCAGTGGGAAGAAGGCCAAGGAGACGCTGGAGATCTTCGCCCCGCTCGCACACCGGCTGGGCATGAACACCATCAAGTGGGAGCTCGAGGACCTGTCCTTCCAGGTGCTCTACCCCAAGGTGTACGAGGAGATCGTCCGCCTCGTCGCAGAGCGCGCCCCCGAACGCGAGAAGTACCTCGGGATCGTCTCCAAGGAGCTCGGCGACGAACTCGTCGCGTCGAGCATCGACGGCTCGATCTCCGGACGTCCGAAGCACTACTACTCGATCTACCAGAAGATGGTGGTCCGCGGCCACGAGTTCGCGGACATCTACGACCTCGTGGGCGTGCGGGTCCTCGTGGAGACGGTGCGCGAGTGCTATGCGGTGCTCGGGATCGTCCACGCGCGCTGGTCGCCGGTGGCGGGCCGCTTCAAGGACTACATCGCGATGCCGAAGTTCAACATGTACCAGAGCCTGCACACGACCGTCATCGGACCGTACGGCCGCCCGGTCGAGATCCAAATCCGCACGCGCGAGATGCACCGGCGCGCGGAGTTCGGCGTGGCCGCCCACTGGAAGTACAAGGACCGGGGCGGCGCCAGGGTCGGCGGGCGCACGGCGACGGTGGGGGATACGGGCAGCGTCGACGACGTGGCCTGGCTGCGGCAGCTCCTCGACTGGCAGAAGGAGGTGTCCGACCCGGAGGAGTTCCTGGACGGTCTCCGCTACGAGGTGAACTCCCAGGAGGTCTACGCCTTCACACCGAAGGGCGACATCATGGCGCTGCCCGCAGGTTCCACGACGGTGGACTTCGCGTACGCGGTGCACACCGAGGTGGGCCACCGCACCATGGGGGCTCGTGTGAACGGCCGCCTCGTCGCGCTCGAATCGGAGCTGTCGAACGGCGACGTCGTCGAGGTCTTCACGTCGAAGGACGAGACCGCCGGTCCCAGTCGAGACTGGCTCTCCTTCGTGCAGTCGCCCCGTGCGCGCAGCAAGATCCGGCAGTGGTTCAGCAAGGAGCGCCGTGAGGAGGCGATCGAGAACGGTCGGCAGCAGCTGGCGCGAGCGATGCGTCGCCACCAGCTGTCCGCGGAACGGCTCATGTCCGCGGAAGGCCTCCTCAAGGTCGCGGAGGAGCTGCGGCTGGCAGACGTGTCCGCGGTCTACGCGGCGATCGGCAACGGCACGACGTCCGCAGCGCACGTCGTCGACCTGCTCGCGAAGGCCACGGGGGCGGAGGACGAGCAGCCCGTCGTACTCGGTCCCACGAACCGGACCGGGCGTTCGAGTGGACACCATTCGACGTCCGAGGGAGTGCGGGTCAAGGGGTCGGAGGGACTCCTCATCAAGCTCGCCCGCTGCTGCACACCGGTCCCCGGTGACTCGATCGTGGGATTCGTCACCCGCGGCGCCGGAGTCTCCGTCCACCGTGACGACTGCTCGAACCTCGAGCAGATGCGCACCCAGCCGGAGCGCTTCGTCGAGGTGGAGTGGACCGGTCGGACACGGGGCCTCTACCTCGTGAACATCCAGGTCGAGGCACTCGACCGATCCGGGCTGCTGTCCGACATCACCCGTGTGCTGTCCGAGCTCCACGTGAACATCCTGTCCGCCTCCGTCGCGACGTCGCGGGCGCGCGTGGCGCAGTCGCGCTTCGTCTTCGAGCTGGGCGACGGCACCCATCTGGACAACGTGCTGGCCGCGGTCCGGCGCATCGAGGGCGTCTTCGACGCCTACCGGGTGAGCGTCTGAGCGTCGGCGGCCCCTCGCCGGACTGCGGCGAAGGCGAGCGCACGAGTCCGCGCGATGAACGGCCGTCGCTCGATCGTCTCCAGCCACGCGAGGAATGCGTGGCGGTCCGCATCGGGCACACGGGCGAACGCCGCGCGGGCGGCGCGCAGCGGATCCGCGACCGTGGCCGTCGTGTCCCGGAGGAGGTCGAAGAGGGTCCGCTCCGGCGAGGTCACCCAGGTCCCTGACACATCCACCCGCTCGGACGGCGGCACGTCGCGTTCGTAGACGGTCCAGCCGACACCCGTCGCGCGCATGCGGCGCCGTGCGAGCGTCGTGTACTCATCGAGCGCGGGTGCCCGCCCCGTCGCGGATCCCCACCAGATCCAGTGCGCGGTCCTGTGGGAGAGCGCCAGGCTGGGCCGCGGGGGGTCTCCCAGGGCAGTCGTGCGCAGCAGGGGGTCGGCGACGGTCCCGCGGGGGATCCACACGTCGTGGGTGAGCCGTTGGAGCAGGCCGTCGTATTCGAGTGCGAGCAGCCCTGTGAGGGGGAGCGGCGCATCGAGACGGTGGAACCCGGTCATGGAGCCACTCTGGTGTCACGGGGCCGCTGCCGCAAGGGGATCGGCCGACCTGTGGATGACGGTCACCTCGCAGGTGCGTGGTGTAACCGTCAGTGGCACGACCGCCCGTGGCGCGACCGGCAGCCGTCCGATCCCCACATACCGCCCAGGATCAGGGGGCAGAGCGGGATCAGGCGAGCTCGTCGGCGGTCTGCTGCAGCTGCGCGAACCAGGAGCGGCGGGCCTCCAGCGCTTCCTCGGCCTTCGCGATCTTCCGGGAGTCTCCGGTTCCGCGTGCCTTCTCCACGTCATCCTCGAGCTGTGCGATCGAATCCTCGAGCTGCGCCAGGACGCCGGACGTGCGAGCGCGCGTCTCCGGGTTCGTGCGCTCCCACTCGGACGCCTCGGCATCGGCGAGTGCCTTCTCCACCTCGCGGAGCCCGCCCTCGATCCGCGACAGGTCCGCACGGGGGACCCGTCCGGCGTCCTCCCAGCGGTCCTGGATGTCGCGCAGAGCGCTCTTCGTGGCGGCGATGTCCTTCACCGGCAGCAAAGCACGGGCCTCCTCGAGCAGTGCCTCCTTGACCGTGAGGTTGCCGCGGTACTCCTCATCGATGCGCGCGTTGTCGGCGGTGCGGGCGTCGAAGAAGACGTCCTGGGCGGCACGGAACCGCGCCCACAGGGCGTCGTCGTCGCGGCGGCCTGCACGCGGTGCCGCCTTCCACTCGTCCATGAGATCGCGGTACTTCGCAGCCGTTTCCCGCCAGTCCGTCGATCCGGAGAGCTCCTCAGCCCGGACGATCAGCTTCTCCTTGATCCGCTTGCCCTCGGAGGACCGCGCATCGAGCTGGGCGAAGTGCGCCTTCCGGCCGCGGTCGAAGGTGCTGCGCGCCGCGGAGAACCGTCCCCACAGCTCCTGGTCCTCAGCACGGGGGAGGCGCGGGTACCGGCTCTGGATGCTCTTCCACTCATCGAACAGCTCGCGCATCCGCGCCGCTGACTGCTTCCACTGCGTGCGCTCCGGATCCTGCGCGGCGACGGACTCCGCCTCTGCGACGATCTGCGTGCGCTTGGCGCGACCCTCGTCGAGTCGTTCGGCGCGCTCCGCACGCGCCTGCTCCTGCGCCGCATCGGTCTGCTCGATGAGTGCCGACAGCTGCGCCGTGAGCGCGGCCATGTCGCCCACGGCGGCCAGCTCCGGGACTTCGTCGAGGTGGGTGCGAGCCGAGGTGCGCACCTGCGCGGCGTCCGCGCCGGCGGCCAGACGCTGCTCGAGCAGATCAGCCTGGTCGACCGCATCGATGTAGCGGCCCGCGAAGTACTCGAGTGCCGCCTGGGGCTCCGCGTCCGGATACTGTCCCACCTCGCGTTCGCCGTCTGCGGTGAGGACGAACACCTTCAGCTCGTCGTCGACGCGGCCGTGGGCGGTCGCCGCGGCGACGGCCGCTGCCCGGTCGGCATCGCTGCGGATGGGGGCGGCGGCGGGTGCTGCTGCGGGACGTCGCGCGGGGCCTGGACCCGGGACCGGCCGGGGACCGGGGACGGGTGACGGCTGGTGCGGCGTGGGCTTGCTCATCGTGATCCTCGTGACTGACCTCCGGCCATGCGGCGGAGGGGTGCGGATGGGCCGCCGACACGGGTGCCGACGCTGACCGCACCAGCATATCCGCCGCACCGGCCGAAGACCGTGCCGGTCTAGACTCGTGTGCATGGAGATCACCGGAGTGCGCGCGCAGCTGCTCGACGTCAACTGCTATGCCGTGGCCGCGGGTGACGGCGCCGAGGGCTCGGCCTGCCTGCTCATCGACGCGGGGTACGACTGCGCCGACGACCTCGCAGACGTGCTGTCCGACCGCGGATGGCGGCCCGCAGCGATCCTGCTGACCCACGGTCACGCCGACCACGTGCTCGGCCTGCCGCACCTGCTGGAGCGCTTCGCAGTGCCCGTGCACCTGGGGCGTCCGGACCTGTACCGGCTGGACGATCCGGCCGGCGGCGTGTCAGCACAGTTCGCGCAGGCACTGGCACCGCTCGCCCAGGACTGGGTGAGGCCGGAGGTGCGTGCCGTGGACGACGGCGACGTGCTCGAGGCCGCGGGACTCACGATCACCGCGACGCTGGCGCCGGGGCACACCGAGGGCTCCATGCTGTACGCGATCGACGATCCGAGCCCGGCCGGTGACGGCCCCGCCTCCGTGCTCATGAGCGGCGATGTCCTCTTCGCCGGCAGCATCGGCCGCACGGATCTGCCCGGCGGCGACCCCGCGGCGATGCAGTCGTCTCTCGAGGCACTGCGCGACCGTCCCGACACACCGGTGCTGCCGGGCCACGGACCCGGGACCCGGCTGTCCCACGAACTCACGACGAACCCCTTTTTCTGAGGCGCTCGCAGCCTCTGACACACGCACTCTGACATCCGCAGGGGCGCTCGAGCGTCCCGCCCACCGACCAGGAGTACCCATGGCACGTGCCGCCAGACTGTCCGGCTTCCCCGAATGGCTGCCTTCCGACCGCATCGTCGAAGAGCGGGTCATCGACCTCCTCAAGCATGTCTTCGAGCTCAACGGGTTCGGCGCCATCCACACGCGGGCTATGGAGCCGATCAGCGCTCTTGCCAAGGAGGGCGAGATCGACAAGGAGGTGTTCGCGGTGTCGCGGCTCCACGGTGAGCAGCACGATGCGAAGAACCCCCTGGGACTCCACTTCGACCTCACCGTGCCGTTCGCACGCTACGTCGTCGAGCACGCGGGCCACCTGGCGTTCCCCTTCAAGCGCTACCAGATCCAGCCCGTGTGGCGCGGCGAGCGGCCGCAGGACGGCCGCTTCCGCGAGTTCATCCAGGCGGACATCGACGTGGTGGGGGAGGACTCCCTGCCCGACCACTTCGAGGTCGAGGTGCCCCTCGTCATGGCTGCCGCGTTCGACGCGCTGCGCGAGCTGGGCGTCCCGCCCGTGAGGATCCTCGCGAACGACCGCCGCCTGATCGAAGGGTTCGCACGAGGCGCGGGCCTGGACGACATCCCCGCCGTGCTGCGGAGCATCGACAAGCTCGACAAGATCGGCGAGGACGCCGTGGCCCGCCTGCTGGCCGAGCAGGCGGGAGCCGACACGCGGCAGCAGGAGCTCTGCCTGGCACTCGCACGGATCGAAAGTCCTGATGCGGGGTTCGCCGACGAGGTCGTCGCGCTCGGCGTGAGCCACCCGCTGCTGGATGAGGGGCTCGCGTCGCTGACCCGCATCCTCGAGGCCGCGCACCGTCGCGCCCCGGGGACCGTGTGGGCGCAGCTGAAGATCGCACGTGGGCTCGACTACTACACCGGCGCGGTGTACGAGACGCAGCTGGTCGGCCACGAGGACCTGGGGTCGGTGGCCTCCGGCGGTCGGTACGACGCGCTCGCGTCCAACGGCAAGCGGACCTACCCCGGGGTCGGGATGTCCGTGGGCGTCTCCCGCCTCATGTCCCGCCTGGTCGGAGCGGACCGCATGGTCGCCGCGAGCCGTCCCGTGCCCACCGCGGTGCTCGTGTCGGTCACGGATGAGGACCGGCGGGACGAGTCCGATCGGGTCGCCGAGGTCCTGCGGGCCCGCGGGATCCCCACGGACGTGGCACCGGCGGCGGCGAAGTTCGGCAAGCAGATCCGCTATGCGGATCGTCGGGGGATCCCGTTCGTCTGGTTCGTCGACGGCGAGACGGGGCACGAGGTGAAGGACATCCGCTCCGGCGAGCAGCAGACGGCCGACCCCGAGGTGTGGGCGCCCGCGGCGGAGGACCTGTGGCCGCGCGTCGAGCGGGTGTCAGCGGAGTGAGGTCGCAGCGGCGGTGACGCGACCTCAGAGGTGACAGGACCTCAGCGGCGCGTGCGGCGCTGGGGCCTGAGCTCCGCAGGGTCGGGCGCGAGCGAGCCGTCCGGTGCGATGTGCTCGAAGATCTCCTCGACCATCGCCACGACGTGGGGATCGTCGACCGTGTAGATGATGCGCCGGCCCTCTCTGCGGGAGCCCACCAGCCCTGCCAGGCGGAGCTTCGCCAGGTGCTGCGACACGGCCTGGACACTCACGTCCGCGAGGGTCGCGAGAGATGTCACATCGTGCTCAGCGTCCACGAGGATCCGCACGATGAGGAGCCGGGTCGACGAGGACAGCATGCGGAAAGTCTCCGCCGCGACTTCGACCTGCGCTGACGTGGGCAGCGAGTCCTCGTCCACCGCGTCCGTGTCCATGAGCGCCTCCTGGCTGTCCGTTCCGTGCTCTCCGCTGTGACTATCATGGACCTGCATCCCTCCCCAGACCTATCCGAGGAGTCCTCTTCGTGTTACGCACCCACTCGGCCGGAGCCCTCCGCGCCTCCGACGCCGGAACCACCGTCACTCTCGCAGGATGGGTGGACCGGCGTCGTGACCACGGCGGTGTGGCGTTCATCGACCTGCGCGACTCGACGGGCATCGTCCAGGTCGTCGTCCGCGAGCAGGTCGCGGACCAGCTCCGGAACGAGACCGTCGTGACGGTGAGCGGCACCGTGTCGGTCCGCCCCGCGGGCAACGAGAACACCGGCCTGCCGACAGGCGAGATCGAGGTCATCGACACGGACGTGACGATCCTGTCCCAGTCGGCTGCCCTGCCGTTCCAGGTCTCCGACCACGCGGAGGACGCCGGCCAGGTGGGGGAGGAGACGCGCCTGCGCCACCGGTACCTGGACCTGCGCCGCTCCGGCCCCGCGAAGACGATGCGACTGCGGTCGGACGTCAACAGGGCCGCGCGTGCGGTCCTCGACTCGCACTCGTTCGTCGAAGTCGAGACGCCGACCCTGACCCGCTCCACCCCCGAGGGCGCGCGCGACTTCCTGGTGCCGGCGCGCCTGCGCCCCGGCTCCTGGTACGCACTCCCGCAGTCACCGCAGCTCTTCAAGCAGCTGCTGCAGGTGGGCGGCATCGAGCGCTACTACCAGATCGCGCGCTGCTACCGCGACGAGGACTTCCGCGCGGATCGCCAGCCGGAGTTCACCCAGCTGGACATCGAGGCCTCGTTCGTCGAGCAGGACGACGTGATCCAGCTCGCGGAGGAGATCCTCAGCTCCCTGTGGAAGCTCATCGACGTCGACATCGCAGGGCCGATCCGCCGGATGACGTACCGCGAGGCGATGGCGCGCTACGGCTCCGACAAGCCCGATCTGCGCTTCGACATCGAGCTCGTCGAGCTGACGGAGTACTTCTCCGAGACGCCCTTCCGCGTGTTCCGCGCCCCCTACGTCGGCGCCGTCGTCTATCCCGGCGGCTCCACGCTGCCCCGTCGACAGCTCGACGGGTGGCAGGAGTGGGCGAAGCAGCGCGGTGCGAAGGGCCTCGCGTACGTCCTCGTGCAGCCCGACGGCGAGCTGACCGGACCGGTGGCCAAGAACCTGTCCGAGGAGGAGCGGGCCGGCCTCGCCGCGGCGGCCGGCGCTCAGCCGGGGGACGCGATCTTCTTCGCGGCCTCGGACGCGGCCTCGGCACGAGCGCTGCTGGGTGCCGCGCGCAAGGAGATCGCCGTGCGGGAGCACCTGTTCGACGAGGACGAGTGGTCCTTCGTCTGGATCGTCGACGCGCCGATGTTCGAACCCGCCGCGGATGCCGAGGCGGCCGGCGACGTGGCTGTCGGCAGCAGCGCCTGGACCGCCGTCCACCACGCCTTCACGTCTCCCAAGCCGGAGTTCCTTGAGACCTTCGATAAGGATCCCGGTGAAGCGCTGGCCTACGCATACGACATCGTGTGCAATGGCAACGAGATCGGCGGAGGGTCGATCCGCATCCACTCGCGCGACGTCCAGGAGCGCGTCTTCTCCGTCATGGGCATCAGCCCGGAGGACGCGTCGGAGAAGTTCGGCTTCCTCCTGGAGGCCTTCAAGTACGGGGCGCCGCCGCACGGAGGCATCGCGTTCGGATGGGACCGCATCGTCGCACTCCTGGCGGGTGCCGATTCGATCCGCGACGTCATCGCCTTCCCGAAGTCCGGCGGCGGCTACGACCCGCTCACGGATGCGCCCGCTCCGATCACCCCGCAGCAGCGCGCAGAGGCCGGCGTCGACCACGAGCCGGAGGACGAGGAGGACTGACCTGACTGCAGACCTCTTCAGCGACGCGCCTGACGCCGGGCGGGCACTGGACCCGCTCGCCGTCAGGATGCGTCCCCGCGCCCTCGACGAGGTGGTCGGCCAGGACCACCTCACGTTCCCCGGGTCGCCCCTGCGTCAACTGGTCGAGGCCGGCTCCGACGCGACCACCGGCCCGGCCTCGGTCATGCTGTGGGGTCCGCCCGGAGTCGGCAAGACGACACTGGCCCACGTCATCTCCCACGCGGAGGGGCGCAGCTTCGTCGAGCTGTCGGCCATCACCGCGGGCGTGCGGGACGTGCGCCAGGTCGTCGAGTCGGCGCGCCAGGAGCGGGAGCTCCACGGTCGGACGACCGTCCTCTTCCTCGATGAGATCCATCGGTTCACCAAGGCCCAGCAGGACGCTCTCCTGCCGGCGGTGGAGAACCGGCTCGTGGTGCTCGTCGCGGCGACGACGGAGAACCCCAGCTTCTCCGTCATCGCGCCGCTGCTGTCGCGCTCCCTCCTGCTGACGCTGCGGCCCCTCGACGACGCAGCGATCTCCGGGCTCCTGGAGCGGGCGATCGCCGACCCGCGCGGGCTGGCGGGCGAATTCTCGCTGACCGACGACGCGCGCGACATGATCGTGCGGGTCTCCGGTGCGGATGCGCGCCGCTCGCTCACGATCCTCGAGGCGGCGGCCGGGATCGCCCGCGCCCGCGCTGCGGCAGGGGAGGGGGAGCCGTCCGACGGCGGCCTCACGGTGACGGAGGACGACGTGTCGGAGGCCAGCGCGGAGGCCGTCATCCGCTACGACCGCGACGGTGATCAGCACTACGACGTGGTGTCGGCCTTCATCAAATCGATCAGGGGGTCCGATCCGGACGCCGCGCTGCACTACCTGGCGCGGATGATCGTGGCGGGGGAGGACCCGCGCTTCATCTGCCGCCGCGTGGTGATCTCCGCCTCGGAGGACATCGGCATGGCGGACCCGCACGCCCTCACAGTCGCGGTCTCCGCTCATCAGGCGGTGGAGCGGATCGGAATGCCGGAGGGCCGGATCCCGCTGGCCGAGGCAGTCGTCTACCTCGCGACCGCACCGAAGTCGAACGCGTCGTACAGGGCGCTCGACGCGGCGATCGCGGATGTGAAGCAGGGACGCGCCGGGCAGGTGCCGCTCCACCTGCGGGATGCGCACTATCCCGGAGCGAAGGCGCTGGGGCACGGCGAGGGATACCTCTACTCGCACGACTGGCCGTACGGCGTCTCGCCGCAGAGCTATCTTCCGGAGTCCCTCACGGGCAGCGTGTACTACCGCCCCACACCGAACGGCGCCGAAGCGCGCATGGCGGACCGGCTCGCGTCTCTCGAGGCGCTGCGTCGCGATGGCGGCAACCCGAAGGCGTGACTCTCATGCCTGACCCGCAGGTGTGACCTGCAGACGTGAGCCGCATGCTCCGCGCGTGCTAAGGTGGTGCGTTGCTGTGCCTCATCGAGAGGCGGTCGGGCGGAACCGGACTCGCGGATCCGCCCCTCTTTCCCGTACGGAGGGAAACAGCAGTCCGGCCCCCAGCGGGTCCACTGGCCCGGACGAACGTCACGAAGAAAGGCATTCCATGACTGCTCCCGCACGTCATCGTCGCCAGGTGCGCCTCTCGCGCGCACTCGGCATCCCGCTCACGCCGAAGGCTGAGAAGTACTTCGAGCGCCGCCCGTACCCCCCGGGCGAGCACGGCCGCGCACGCCGCCGCAACGACTCGGACTACTCGGTCCGCCTCAAGGAGAAGCAGCGTCTGCGCGCGCAGTACGGCATCCGCGAGGTCCAGATGCTGAACACGTACAAGGAGGCGAAGCGCCTCCCGGGTCTGACCGGTGAGAACCTCGTCGAGATGCTGGAGATGCGACTCGACGCACTCGTCCTGCGCTCCGGCTTCGCCCGGACGATCGCGCAGGCTCGCCAGTTCGTCGTGCACCGCCACATCATGGTCGACGGACAGCTCGTGGACCGCCCGTCCTTCCGCGTGAAGGAGGGTCAGATGATCCACGTGAAGCCGCGTTCGGCTGAGACCGATCCGTTCCAGGTCGCCGCCGCAGGTGCGCACCGCGACGTGCTCCCCGCCGTCCCGGGCTACCTCAAGGTCGAGCTCGAGGCGCTGCAGTCGACGCTGCTGCGTCGCCCGAAGCGCGTCGAGGTCCCCGTGACCGCCGACGTCCAGCTGGTCGTCGAGCACTACTCGCGCTGATCGGTCTCCAGGGACCCTGAGCGCATGCGGGCCGCCGCACACCACACCGGTGTGCGGCGGCCCGTTCGTTCTCCCCCTCCACTATGCTGTGAGGCGGTTCGTCGACCAGCGGCGAGCGCTCGTACGAAAGGATGCCACCCGGATGAGGACTGCAGAGATCAGGAAGCGCTGGCTGACGTTCTTCGAGGAGAACGGCCACACCGTGGTCCCGTCCGCATCGGTCATCAGCAGCGATCCGTCGATCCTGTTCAACATCGCGGGTATGGTCCAGTTCATCCCGTACCTCACGGGCCGTGAGCCCGCTCCCTTCCCCCGGGCGACGAGCGTCCAGAAGTGCGTGCGCACCCAGGACATCGAAGAGGTCGGCAAGACGACCCGCCACGGCACGTTCTTCCAGATGAACGGCAACTTCTCCTTCGGCGACTACTTCAAGGCCGAGGCGATCCGCTTCGCGTGGCAGCTGCTGACGCACCCGGAGTCGGCCGGAGGACTCGGGTTCGATCCCGATCGCCTCTGGGCCACCGTCCACCGCGACGATGCGGAGACGGTCGACCTGTGGCTGGAGGAGACATCGGTCCCGCGCGAGCGCATCCAGTTCCGCGGCAGCGAGGACAACTTCTGGCACACCGGCCAGCCCGGCCCAGGCGGCTACTGCTCCGAGATCTACTACGACCGCGGCCCCGACTACGGATCCGAGGGGGGACCGGAGGCCGACGAGGACCGGTACATCGAGATCTGGAACCTCGTGTTCATGGAGTTCGAGCTGTCCGCCGTGCGGTCGAAGACCGACTTCGACATCAGGGGCGATCTGCCCGCCAAGAACATCGACACCGGCATGGGTCTGGAGCGCGTCGCGTTCCTCAAGCAGGGCGTCGAGAACATGTACGAGATCGACGAGGTGTTCCCCGTCATCAGTGCTGCGAGCCGCCTCTCAGGGCGGGAGTACGGTGCGCTCGAGGCCGACGACGTCCGCATGCGCGTCGTCGCCGACCACGTGCGCTCGGCGCTCGTCATCATCGGCGATGGCGTCCGGCCGGCCAATGAGGGCCGCGGCTACATCCTCCGCAGGCTCCTGCGCCGCGCTGTGCGCGCGATGCGTCTGCTCGGCGTGACGGAGCCCGTGCTGCCCCACCTGCTCCCGCTCTCGATGGAGGTCATGAAGGACTCCTACCCGGAGCTCGAGACGGACTTCGAGCGGATCTCGCGCGTCGCGTACGCGGAGGAGACCGCGTTCCTGCGGACCCTGGAGTCCGGCACCCAGCTGCTCGCCGGGGCGGTCGACCGGGTGGGCACAGGCGGCGACATCTCCGGGGACATCGCCTTCGCCCTCCACGACACGCACGGCTTCCCGATCGACCTGACTCTCGAGATGGCGGCCGAGCACGGCGTGTCCGTCGACGAAGCAGGCTTCCGCACCCTCATGCAGGAGCAGCGAGAGCGCGCCCGCGCGGACGCGAAGTCGAAGAAGGGCGGCGGTGCCGATCTGAGCGCGTACTCGCAGCTGCTGGACGAGGGCGCATCCGAATTCGTCGGCTACGACGCTCTCACGTCCGACGCGCGGATCCGCGGTCTCGTGTCCGAGGGGGGCGCCGTCGACCGCGCCGCCGCAGGCGACACCCTCGACCTCGTGCTCGACGTCACTCCCTTCTACGCGGAGGCGGGCGGACAGCGCGCTGACCGCGGGATCGTCCACGGCGACGGCTTCACCGCGCGCGTCCTGGACGTCCAGGCCCCCCTCAAGGGTCTCTCCGCACACCGGATCGAGGTCCTCGAGGGTGAGCTCACCCGCGGAGCCGACGTGTTCGCGGAGGTGGATCCGGACCACCGCTTCGCCGCGGCCCAGGCCCACTCCGCGACGCACCTCGTCCACTCCGCGCTGCGCACCGTGCTCGGACCGCACGCGGTCCAGGCGGGCTCGCTCAACCAGCCCGGCTACATGCGGTTCGACTACGCCTACCCCGACGCGCTCACCCCCGCCATGCGCGAGGAGATCGAGGACGCGGCGAACGTGGCCGTCCGCGATGACCTCGCGGTCAGCTACGAGTACCTTCCCCTCGAGGATGCGAAGCGCTCCGGCGCGCTCGCGCTGTTCGGGGAGAAGTACCCCTCCGTGGTGCGCGTCGTCGACATCGGCGGACCGTTCTCCCGGGAACTGTGCGGCGGCACCCACATCGGCCGCACCAGCCAGGTCGGACCGATCTCGCTGCTGTCGGAGGCATCGGTGGGCTCCGGCACCCGGCGCGTGGAGGCCTCGGTCGGTCTCGACGCGTTCCGCGGGCTCGCTCGCGAGCGGACCATCCTCCGGTCGCTGTCGGAGATGCTGAAGGTGCCGGGAACGGATGTCCCCGGCCGTGTCGAGTCCCTGCTCGAGCGTCTCAAGGACGCCGAGCGCAGAATCGCGGAGATGGGTCGCGATCGCGTGCTCGCAGCCTCTGCGGAGGCGGTCGCGTCCGCGCGTGACGTGGCCGGTGTCCGTTACTCCGCGACGGACCTGGGCGACGTCGCGGACGCCGGCGACGTGCGCAGCTTCGTCACCGACGTGCGGAACCGGATCGAGGCGGACGCGGTGGTCGTCGCGGCGGCGGGCACGGTGGGCGGCAAGCCCAGCGTCGTCATCGCGGCGTCTGCGGGAGCCCAGGCGCGCGGACTGCGCGCCGGCGACCTCGTCAAGCGCGCGTGCGGCGAACTGGGCGGCGGTGGCGGCGGGAAGCCGGACCTCGCCCAGGGCGGCGGCCAGGACCCGACCCGCATCCCGCAGGCGCTCGATGCCGTCGCCGCGGCGATCACGGACGCATGACCGGCTTCCGGAGAGGCCGCAGGATCGCTCTGGACGTCGGCAGCGTGCGCGTGGGAGTCGCCTCGTGCGATCCCGACGGGATCCTCGCGACACCGCTCGAGGTCGTCCGGCGCGACGACGACGCGACTGCCGTGTCGCGGATCGCCGCGCTCGTCGCCGAGCAGTCCGCACTGGAGATCGTCGCCGGCCGTCCCCGCTCCCTCGACGGGAGCGACCGCGCCGCGGTCGGGGCGGCGGAGGATTTCCTCCGTGCGGTCGCCGCGGCCGTCGACGTCCCGATCCGACTGGTCGATGAGAGGTTCACCACTGTGCAGGCGCACGGTGTGCTGCAGTCTGCGGGGAGGAATTCCAGACAGCGTCGTGAGATCGTCGACGCAGTCGCGGCCGTCCTGATCCTGCAGGCCGCGCTCGATACCGAGAAGAGCGGCGGCAGCCCTGCGGGCACGCCCCTGGACGAGTAGGAGTACGCCCACATGCACGACGTGGACGACTTGGACATCGACGATCAGCTCACGCGGTCGGAGCTCAAGGCACGCAGGCGGAGACGGATGCTCAGGCGACGGCGGACGACGACCATCGTCGTCGCGGCGCTGCTGGTGCTCGGCATCGGCGGGATCGTCGCCGTGAGCGTCACCACCGGTGCGGTGCAGGAGGTGCTCGGCCGCTCCGACGACTACGAGGGCTCCGGCGGCGAACCCGTCGTCGTCGAGGTGCTGCCGGGCACCTCGACGACACAGATCGCCAACCAGCTCGTCGAGGAGGACGTCATCAAGTCCTCGCGCCCCTTCATCCGAGAGGCGGAGGAGCAGGAGGCGACGTTCCAGGCGCGGACCTATTCGCTGCGCTCGCAGATGAGCTCGGCCGCCGCGGTCGAAGCGATGGTGAACCCCGAATCGGCACCCCAGGTCGTGATCCCGGAGGGCCTCGCACTCGTGGACATCCAGGCCCGGATGGTCGAATCCGGGATGGCGGACGACGACGTGACGGCCGCGATCGAGGAGAAGACGCCGGCCGACTACGGCCTCGACCTCGACGCTCCGAGCCTGGAGGGCTACCTGTTCCCCGCGACCTACGACGTCCGACCGGGGGCGACGGCTGAGGAGGTGGTCCAGGAGATGGTAGATCGGACCGCGCACGAACTGGACGATGCGGGCATCGCCCTGGACGAGGCGCACGAGCTGCTCACCCTTGCGAGCCTCGTGGAGATCGAGTCGCCCGCAGACCCGGAGGTGCGCCGCCAGGTGGCGCGCGTCTTCCTCAATCGCACGGGCGACGATTCGGAGACGAACGGCCTCCTGCAATCGGATGCGACCATCGCCTACATCCACGGCGCGCGGGACGATCTCACGACGACGGCGGAGGAGCGCGAGGACGACAACCCGTACAACACGTACATGCACCCCGGTCTGCCGCCCGGACCGATCAACTCTCCCGGTCGTGAAGCGGTCGACGCCGCGATGGATCCGGCCGACGGGGACTGGCAGTTCTTCGTCGCGGTCGATCCGGACACGGGGGAGACCCGGTTCGCGGAGACCTATGACGAGCACCTCGAGAACGTCGAGGAATACCGGGAATGGCTGCGGAGCCGCAGCGATGGAGGGGCGTCCGATGGGTGAGTTCGCGGTCCTCGGATCGCCGATCGCCCACTCGCTCTCGCCCCAGCTGCACACCGCCGCCGCAGCCGCGATCGGCCTGACCGACTTCCGGTACGGCCGCATCGAGGTCCAGGAGGCGGGGCTGGAGGCCCTCCTCGACTCCCATCCCGCTCTCGTGGGGCTCTCCCTCACGATGCCCCTGAAGCGACGTCTCCTCGAGCTGGCGGGCGCACGCGGCTGGCAGGTGGACGCCGACGCGCTGGCGACGGGTGGCGGCAACACGCTCCTGCGCCCTCCGGAGGGTCCTGTCGATGTGCTCAACACCGACGTGGCCGGCATCGTCGAAGCGATCACGGAGGCGCTCGCAGAACGCGGCGCGGCGGCAGCGCCGTGGTCCGATGCGGCGGATGTCCTGGGCGCGGGGGCCACTGCAGGTTCCGCGCTCGTGGCCGCCGCTCGCCTCGGGATCGCCCACGTGCGCCTCTTCGTCCGCGACCGCACGCGGGCCGGTGACGCGCGCGGGGTCGCAGAATCGCTCGGGCTCACGGCGAGCGTCTGCGATCTGCCCGACTGGGTGCCGGGGGAGCGGGGCCTGACGCTGTCGACCCTGCCGGCGGGAGCGCTCGATGCCGATCGGCTGCCCTATCGTTCCAGCCTGGAGGGCCTCTTCTTCGACGTCGCCTACGCCGCGTCGGCGGCCCCCGTCCACCGCGCGCTCGCGGACCGCGGGGCGATCGTCGTGGACGGCGGTCGGATGCTGCTGCACCAGGCGGTCGAGCAGCACGTGCGGTTCGCCCGCCTCGCAGGTCTGGACGAGTCCCTCGCCGAGCAGGCGCGCCCGACGATCCGCGATGCGATGGACGCAGTGCTCCGGAGCCGCTGATGGCCGGTCTCGCGACGATCGCGGCCGCCGCGGTCGCAGCGGCGACGGTGGCCTGCCTCCTCGTCGCCAGGCTGCCGTGGTTCGTCGCGGACGAGGCGGGGATCCGTCTGCTGCGCCCCGGGGGCGGGCACCGCTGGTTCGACATCGTCCTCGTCGCTGCGGGGACGGCCCTGGCGATCATCGCCCCGGTCGCCGTGGGTCTCCTCACTCCCGTCGCCGAGGCCCCGGCCGGCTCTCAGCTGCTCCCCGCTCTCTGCCTGGGCGTCGCCGTGGGCGCCGCGGCGGGTGCGACACCGTTCCTCCTGTGGATCGATCTGCGCATCCGGAGGCTCCCGGACCGGATCGTGCTCCCGCTCATCGCGCTCACGGCGGCGTGTCTGATCGGCTCATGGGCTGCAGGGGCATCGGGGCCGGTGGTGGACGGCGGGCATCGTCCCCTCACCGCCGTCGTCCTCGGAGTGCTCAGCGGTCTCCTCGTGCTGCTCGTGTCCGTCATCGGCGGTCGCGGTCGCGGACTCGCGATCGGTCTGGGCGACGTGAAGCTCGCCGTGGTGCTGGGGTCGCTCACGGCCCTGGTGGGGACGGGTGCTGTGCTTGCGGCGTTCGTCGTCGCGCAGGTGTGCGCGCTGTGCGAGGCCCTCGTCAGGGTGGCTGTGCTGCGGCAGGGGATGGCGACGCGGATCGCCTACGGCCCACACCTGCTCCTCGGCATGTGGACCGGGCCATTGGTGTACGCCGGACTTCGGTAGACTCCGGAGAATGTTGCGTTGGCTTACTGCAGGCGAGTCCCATGGTGAGGAGCTCGTCGGAATCATCGAGGGCCTCCCCGCCCACATACCGATCACCCGGGACCAGGTGTCCGCGGCACTCGCGCGCAGGCGCCTGGGCTACGGCAGAGGTGCCCGCATGAAGTTCGAGGCGGACGAGATCCGGTTCCTCGGCGGCGTGCGCCACGGTCGCACGATGGGCGGTCCCGTCGCGATCGAGATCGGGAACACCGAATGGCCCAAGTGGGAACGGGTCATGAGTGCGGACCCCGTGGACCCCACAGAGCTCGAGGGGATGGCGCGTGCGGCGAAGCTCACGCGCCCCCGCCCGGGCCACGCGGACTTCGTCGGCATGCAGAAGTACGCATTCGACGAGTCCCGACCGGTCCTGGAGCGCGCCTCCGCCCGTGAGACGGCGACGCGGGTCGCGCTCGGCACCGTCGCCCAGGCGCTGCTGGCCGAGCTCGGCATCCGTCTGGTGTCCCACACCGTCGCGATCGGCCCGGTGGAGGGGGAGCGCGACGCTCCGACCCCCTCGGCCGATGACGTGGAGGCGCTCGACGCGGACCCGATGCGCTGCTTCGACCCCGAACTGTCCGCACGGATGGTGGCCGAGGTCGACGATGCGCGGCGCGCCGGCGACACGCTCGGCGGGGTCGTCGAGGTCGTCGCCGACGGGCTGCCGCCCGGCCTGGGCTCCTTCGTCCACGGCGATCGTCGTCTGGACTCCCGGCTCGCAGGGGCCCTCATGGGGATCCAGGCGATCAAGGGGGTGGAGCTGGGCGACGGTTTCGAGACCACGCGCCGTCGCGGGTCCGCGGCCCACGACGAGATGGTGCCGGCCCCCGGCGGCGTCCGCCGACTGAGCGACCGGTCCGGCGGTGTCGAGGGCGGCATGTCGACGGGCGGACCGCTGCGCGTGCGCGCGGGGATGAAGCCCATCGCCACCGTCCCGCGCGCGCTGCAGACCGTCGACGTCGCCACCGGCGAAGCCTCGAGCGCGCACCATCAGCGCTCCGATGTGTGCGCCGTCCCGGCTGCGGGCGTGGTCGCCGAGGCGATGGTCGCCCTGGTGCTGGCGCAGGCGGTGCTGGAGAAGTTCGGCGGCGATTCCGTCGCGGAGGTGGATCGGAACATCCGCACCTACCGTGATGCGCTGCCGCTGAGCGCGGAATGAGGTGCGGTCAGTGATGGTGCCGGAGGAGGCTCCGCTTCCCCGCCCGGCCCCACCGCTCGACCCTGCTCCGGCCTCCGGCGCCCGGATCGTCCTGATCGGTCCCCCCGCGGCGGGGAAGTCGACCATCGGCCGGCTGCTGGGAGCCCGGCTCGGACTGCCGCTGTACGACACCGACGCCCAGATCGTCGCCGCCCACGGCGCGATCCCGGAGATCTTCGCGGCTCGGGGTGAGCCGCGGTTCCGGGAGATCGAGCGCGAGGTCGTCCGACGGACGCTGCGCCGGCTGCTCGATGAGCCCGCGGTGGTCTCGCTGGGAGGCGGGGCGATCCTCAACAGCGGCACCCGCGCGCAGCTGCGGCACCCCGCGCTCAAGGTCATCGGGATCGAGATCGACGACGAGACCGCGGCACTGCGACTGGGCGGTTCGAGCCGTCCGCTGCTGGCGGGCGACGAGGATCCAGTGGCCCGGTGGCGGGCGATCGTCGACGAGCGCCGATCGCTCTACGACGAGATCGCGACCGCACAGGTGGCCGCCTCGCACGGACCTCCGTCGACGGTCGTCAACCGGATCGTCGATGTACTCACAGGATTGCAGCGGGCGGAGGAGTACGCCCGCTACCAGGACACCCCTCCGCACGAGGGAACCGAACCCGGCCCCGACGGGGCCCACAGGAGGACAGACGCATGACCGAACGCACCACCCTGGACATCACGGGGGAGACGTCCACCTCCATCGTGTTCGGCAGCGGACTCCTGGGAGAGCTCCCCGCACTGCTGGGCGGCCGCACGCACCGCGTGCTCGTCATCCATCCCCGCGCGCTGCGCACCACGGGAGAGGTCGTCCGCGACGAGCTCTCCGAGGCCGGGTTCGAAGCGGTCAGCGCGGAGATCCCCGATGCGGAGGAGGCGAAGCACCTGCAGGTGGCGGGCTTCTGCTGGCAGATCCTCGGACAGTCCGACTTCACGCGCACGGATGCGATCGTGAACGTGGGCGGCGGGGCGGTGACCGACGTCGGCGGCTTCGTCGCGGCCACCTGGCTGCGCGGCATCCAGTACATCAACATCCCGACGACCGTGCTCGGCATGATCGACGCGGCGGTGGGCGGTAAGACGGCGATCAACACCTCGGAGGGGAAGAACCTCGTCGGGGCCTTCCACTCGCCCTCAGCGGTCCTCATCGACACAGACACCCTGCAGACGCTTCCCGAGAACGAACTGTTCACGGGACTCGCGGAGGCGGTGAAGTGCGGCTTCATCGCGGACCCGGCGATCCTCGACCTCATCGAATCCCACCCGCGCGAGGAGCTCGCACGGCACGACTCCCCGGTCCTGCGCGAGGTGATCGAGCGGGCCGTGCGGGTGAAGGCGGCCGTCGTGTCCGAGGACTTCAAGGAGTCCGGACGCCGGGAGATCCTCAACTACGGCCACACCCTCGCCCACGCGATCGAGCGCAATGAGCGCTACCAGTGGCGCCACGGCGCCGCTGTGGGGGCGGGGATGGTGTTCGCCGCAGAGCTGTCCGCGATGCTGCGCAGCCTCGACTCCGCGGTCGTGGACCGTCATCGCAGCGTGCTCTCGAAGCTCGGCCTGCCTGTCGGGTACCGGGGCGACCGCTGGCCCCAGCTGCTCGAGACGATGCGCCGGGACAAGAAGGCCCGCGGGACGATCCTCCGCTTCGTCCTGCTCGACGACGTGGGCGCACCGGTCGTGACGGAGGTCCCCGACGACGCGATCCTCTTCTCCGCGTACCAGGAGATCGGCGAGCAGTCGCCGACCACCACACTGGGTCCCGTGTCGCTCTGACCGGTTCCCCGCACGGTGGGCCCCACCCGCCTTGCTACACTCGATCCGCGCACGCGCGCGGCCCACGCTCTCAACGCAAAGGACACGATCTGTGGCTACGACCAACGACCTGAAGAACGGCATGGTTCTCAACCTCGACGGACAGCTCTGGCAGGTCCAGGAGTTCCTCCATGTGAAGCCCGGCAAGGGCCCGGCGTTCGTGCGCACGAAGATCAAGAACGTGATGAGCGGCAAGACCATCGACAAGACGTTCAACGCGGGCACGAAGGTCGAGACCGCGAACGTCGACCGCCGCGACATGCAGTACCTGTACCACGACGGCACCGACTACGTCTTCATGGATTCGTCCGACTACGAGCAGGTCATGCTCTCGCCGCAGCTCGTGGGCGATGCGTCGAACTACATCCTCGAGAACCAGGAGCTCCAGGTCGCCTTCCACGACGGCACCCCGCTGTACGTCGAGCTCCCCGCGGCCGTCGAGATGACCATCACGCACACGGAGCCGGGTCTGCAGGGCGACCGCTCGTCCGGCGGCACCAAGCCCGCCACCGTGGAGACCGGGCTGGAGATCCAGGTCCCGCTGTTCCTCGACGAGGGCGTGAAGGTCCGCGTCGACACCCGCAACGGCGACTACCTGGGCCGCGTCAAGGAGTGAGCGCGCGCACCCGCGCCCGCCGTCGGGCGCTCGAACTGCTCTTCGAATCGGAGGCGCGCAGCATCGAGATCGGTGATCTCGTGCCGCTGCGCTCCAGCGATCCCGATTACCCCATGAAGGCGTACGCCGTGGAGATCGTCGAGGGCGTGGGCTCGCACCGCGACGAGATCGACGAGCTGATCCGCACCTTCGCGCGCGGCTGGACGCTCGAGCGGATGCCCGCGGTCGACCGTGCGATCCTCAGGCTCGCGTCGTGGGAGATCCTGCACAATGCGGACATCGACACACCCGTCGCGATCAGTGAGGCCCAGGCGCTCGCGCGGGACTTCTCCACCGAGGAATCGGCCGGCTACGTGTCCGGCGTCCTGTCCCGCATCGCCGGGCTAGACTCGTAGGGCGTCCACAGCGAATCCTTTAACGCCGTCCGGAGAGACGGGGAAGGAACACACATGAAGCAGCGAACCGTGCTCGATGGACCTGAGATCCATCGCGCGCTCACACGCATCGCGCACGAAGTGCTCGAAGCCAACAAGGGGCCGGAGGGCCTCGTGCTCCTGGGCATCCCGACACGGGGCGTGCCGCTGGCCGCACGCCTTGCAGAGGCGATCGCCCGTATCGAGCCGAGCGCGGACGCGTCCGCTCTCGCCGGGGCACTCGACATCACGATGCACCGCGATGATCTGCGATCGGGCCGCCTCCGCTCCGCAGAGCCCACACGCATCCCCGGCGGCACGATCGACGGACGGACGGTCGTCCTCGTCGACGACGTCCTGTTCTCCGGCCGCTCCGTCCGCGCTGCGCTCGACGCGGTCTCCGCGATCGGACGCCCGGAGGCGGTGCGGCTCGCCGTGCTCGTGGACCGCGGTCACCGGCGGCTGCCGATCCGCGCGGATCATGTCGGGAAGAACATCCCCAGTGCACTCGACGAACGGGTCGGCGTGCTCGTGCAGGAGATCGACGGTGCGGACGCCGTGACGATCACCGGCCCGGATCCGGACGGCGCAGCGGACGGATCCGCACAGGGGGAGTCACGATGAAGCACCTGCTCTCCACCGCCGACCTCTCGCGCACCGAGGCGATCGACCTGCTCGACACCGCTGAGGAGATGAGCCTCGTCTCCACCCAGGAGGTGAAGAAGCTGCCGGTGCTGCGCGGCCTCACGGTGGTCAACCTCTTCTTCGAGGATTCGACCCGGACCCGGATCTCCTTCGAGGCCGCTGCGAAGCGGCTGTCGGCCGACGTCATCACCTTCTCCGCGAAGGGCTCGTCCGTGTCCAAGGGCGAAAGCCTGCAGGACACGGCTCAGACGCTCTCCGCGATGGGCGCGGACGGCGTCGTCATCCGCCACAGCGGCTCCGGCGCCCCGCACAGGCTCGCCACCTCAGGATGGATCGACGCACCCGTCGTGAACGCGGGGGACGGGACGCACGAGCACCCCACGCAGGCGCTCCTGGACGCGTTCACGCTCCGCAGGGTGCTCGCCGGACTGCCGGCATCGGGCCCGGCGGACGGCGCCCGGGGACTGGGACTGGACGGTGCGGTCGTGGGCATCGTCGGAGACATCCTCCACTCGCGCGTCGCACGCTCCAACGTGCACCTGCTCACGACCCTGGGCGCGCGGGTCGTGCTCATCGCGCCTCCGACCCTGCTGCCCATCGGGGCGGACAGCTGGGACTGCGACATCGCCTACGACCTCGACGAGGCCATCGCAGAGCACTCCTTCGACGCGCTCATGATGCTGCGCGTGCAGCAGGAGCGCATGCAGCAGGCGTTCTTCCCCACCGCACGGGAGTACGCGCGCCGCTGGGGACTCACGGACCTCCGCGTCCGCGCGCTCCCGTCGCACTGCGCGATCATGCATCCGGGCCCCATGAACCGCGGGTTCGAGATCGGCGCGGCGGCCGCCGACTCCCCACGGGCGGTCGTGCTGGACCAGGTCGCGAACGGCGTGAGCGTGCGCATGAGCGTGCTCTACCGCCTCCTCACAGGACAGTCGGCCGCCACGGGCGGTCGGGAAGGACAGTCGTGAACTCCACACTCATCCGTGCAGCGCGGATGCCGGACGGCACCCGCGCCGACATCGCGATCGTCGACGGCGTCTTCGCCGACCCCGCCGATGCGGCGTCCCCCTCCACGGTGGTCGACGCCGACGGGCTGCTCGCGCTGCCCGGCCTCGTCGACATGCACACGCACCTGCGGGAGCCCGGGCGGGAGGACGCGGAGACCATCCTCACCGGTTCCCGCGCCGCGGCGGCGGGCGGCTACACCGCCGTGCATGCCATGGCCAACACCTCGCCCGTCGCAGACACGGCCGGGGTCGTCGAGCAGGTCCACCGGCTGGGCCGCGCCGCGGGCTTCACCCAGGTCGTCCCCGTCGGCGCGGTCACCGTCGGACTCGCAGGCTCGACGCTCGCCGAGCTCGGTGCCATGGCGGACTCCGAGGCCCGTGTGCGGATGTTCTCCGATGACGGGCACTGCGTCTGGGATCCCCTCGTCATGCGCCGGGCCCTGGAGTACGTGAAGGCGTTCGACGGGATCATCGCGCAGCACGCGCAGGAGCCGCGGCTCACGGAGGGCGCGCAGATGAACGAGGGGGCCGTCAGCGCGCAGCTCGGACTTCCTGGCTGGCCTGCGGTGGCGGAGGAATCCATCATCGCCCGCGACGTCCTGCTCGCGGAGCACGTGGGCTCGCGCCTGCACGTCTGCCACGTCTCGACCGCCGGCAGCGTCGAACTCATCCGCTGGGCGAAGGCCCGCGGCATCCGGGTCACGGCGGAGGTGACGCCGCACCACCTGCTCCTCACGGATGAGGAGGTGCGCAGCTACGACCCCGTCTTCAAGGTGAATCCTCCGCTGCGCACGGATGAGGACGTCCGCGCACTGCGCGCCGCACTGGCGGACGGCACGATCGACGTGGTCGGCACCGACCACGCACCGCACCCGGCAGAGCACAAGTGCGTGGAATGGACCGCCGCGGCCATGGGGATGGTGGGGATGGAGACCGCGCTGCCCGTCGTCGCCCACGCGATGGCGGACCATGACTTCTCCGCAGCCGACCTCGCCCGCGTCATGAGTGCCCGCCCGGCGCAGATCGCAGGTCTCGCGCACCACGGCTCGCTGGAGATCGGCACCGGAGCCAACCTGGTCCTCGTCGACCCCGACGCGGCGCACACCGTGGATCCGGACGCGCACGCGACGATGGGGCGGAACAACCCGTTCCGGGGGCGGACCCTGGGCACGCGCATCGTGGACACCTTCCTCTTCGGCCGGCGCGTCTACGCGTCCGGGGCCCTCGGCACACCTCTCGAGTTCGCGGAAGCAGGGCCATGGAACGACTGATCCCAGCGGCCGCACTCCTGCTCGTCGTCATCGTCGTCTTCCTCCTCATGCGACGGGGCTGGAAGCAGAGGACCGCCTCGCAGGCGGGCGTGCCCGTGCCCGCGCGTCCGCTCGAGGGGACCCCCGTCATCCACGGACCGGTCGACGGCATGTACGTCGCGACCACCGCGGCCGGGGACCCGTACGATCGCATCGCGGTCCACGGTCTGGGCCTGCGCACCGCCGCAGACGTCGTCGTGACCGATGCGGGCATCGTCATCGACCGTGCCGGGACCGGCGACTTCCTGATCCCCTGGGCCGACGTCACCGGCGTCCGCAGCTCGCAGGGGATGATCGGCAAGTTCGTCGAGCCGGACGGCCTCGTGGTCATCGGCTGGACGCTGGGCGGCATAGCCCTCGAATCCGGCTTCCGCACCCGGGCCGCCGACACCCGCACGCCACTCATCACTTCCATCCGCCGCCAGATCGAGGAGGACTGACATGTCCCTGCTCTCACGTCCACCCGCGGTCCTCGTCCTCGAGGACGGCCGCACCTTCCGGGGCCGCGCATACGGCGCGTCGGGCCGAACCGTCGGCGAAGCGGTCTTCGCCACCGGCATGACCGGCTACCAGGAGACGCTCACCGACCCGTCCTACTACGGACAGATCGTCGTTCAGACCTCTCCCCACATCGGGAACACCGGAGTCAACGACGAGGACGACGAGTCGAACGGCTACTGGGTGAGCGGATACGTCGTCCGCGAGGCCTCCCGACGCGTGTCGAACTGGCGCGCGACGGAGAGCCTGGAGGACCGGCTGCGCCGCCGCGGCATCGTCGGCATCAGCGGTGTCGACACCCGTGCCCTCACACGCCACCTGCGCGATCGGGGAGCAATGCGCGCAGGGATCTTCTCCGGTGACGAGCTCCAGCTGGACGCAGCGGCGCAGCTGGTCGCGGTGCGTGACACGCCGCCCATGGCCGGATCGCGCCTCGTCGACCGGGTCACGACCGCCCAGGCGTACACCGTGCCGGCAGTGGGGGAGAAGCGGCTGACCGTCGTCGCCTACGACCTCGGCATCAAGTCGGCGACGCCCGAGCTGCTCGCAGCACGGGGCATCGAGGTGCGGGTCGTGCCCGCCTCCACCCCGTTCGAGGACGTCGAGGCGATGGATCCCGACGGCGTGTTCTTCTCCAACGGACCCGGCGACCCCGCAGCCTCCGATTACGAGGTCGACGTCATCCGCCAAGTGCTCGGCGCGGGGATCCCGTTCTTCGGCATCTGCTTCGGCAATCAGCTGCTGGGCCGAGCACTGGGCTTCGGGACGTTCAAGCTCGCCTTCGGCCACCGGGGTGCGAACCAGCCGGTGCTGGACGTCGCCACGGGGAAGGTCGAGATCACGTGCCAGAACCACGGCTTCGCGGTCGACGCTCCCATCGGCGATCCGGTCACCGCGCCGCAGGAGTCCTTCGGCCGCGTCCAGGTCAGTCACATCGCACTCAACGACCGTGTCGTCGAGGGCCTGCAATGCCTCGACATCCCGGCGTTCTCCGTCCAGTTCCACCCCGAATCCGCCGCCGGTCCCCATGATTCGCAGGGTCTGTTCGACCGCTTCGCGGACATGATGACCGGCCGCCGGACCGCTACCCGCGCCTGAGACGCACAAGGAGACCCGAGAAGTGCCCATCAGAGACGACCTCACATCAGTACTCGTCATCGGCTCAGGACCCATCGTCATCGGTCAGGCCTGCGAGTTCGACTACTCCGGGACGCAGGCCTGCCGCGTCCTCCGCGACGAGGGACTCCGCGTCATCCTCGTGAATTCCAACCCCGCGACGATCATGACCGATCCGGAGATCGCCGACGCCACCTACGTCGAGCCGATCGATCCCGACGTCATCGAGTCGATCATCGTGAAGGAGAGGCCCGACGCCCTCCTGCCGACCCTGGGCGGGCAGACCGCGCTCAACGCCGCGATCGCACTCCACGACTCGGGTGTCCTCGAGAAGTACGGCGTCGAGCTCATCGGCGCCGACGTCGAGGCGATCCAGCGCGGTGAGGACCGCCAGAAGTTCAAAGACGTCGTCGAATCCGTCGGCGGCGAGTCCGCGCGCTCGCTGATCTGCACGTCCATGGACGAGGTCATCGCGGGTGCGGAGGTCCTCGGCTATCCGCTCGTGGTCCGCCCGTCCTTCACGATGGGCGGACTGGGATCGGGCCTCGCCCACGACGAGGAGGACCTCCGTCGGATCGCGGGCGACGGACTGCACGACTCCATCACCAACGAGGTGCTGCTCGAGGAGAGCATCCTCGGCTGGAAGGAGTACGAGCTCGAGCTCATGCGCGACCGCAACGACAATGTGGTGGTCATCTGCTCGATCGAGAACGTCGACCCGGTCGGGGTGCACACCGGCGACTCGATCACCGTGGCCCCGTCGCTGACCCTCACGGACCGCGAGTACCAGCGGATGCGGGACATCGGCATCGCCGTCATCCGCGAGGTCGGAGTCGAGACCGGCGGCTGCAACATCCAGTACGCGGTCGACCCCGCCACAGGTCGGATCATCGTCATCGAGATGAATCCGCGCGTCTCCCGGTCGTCCGCCCTGGCCTCCAAGGCGACCGGCTTCCCGATCGCGAAGATCGCCGCGAAGCTCGCCGTGGGGTACACGCTGGACGAGATCCCCAACGACATCACCGAAGTGACTCCGGCCTCGTTCGAACCGGCACTCGACTACGTCGTCGTGAAGATCCCGCGCTTCGCGTTCGAGAAGTTCCCCGCAGCGGATCCCACCCTGACGACGACCATGAAGAGCGTCGGCGAGGTCATGGCACTGGGCCGCACCTTCGGACAGGCGCTGCTCAAGGCCATGCGGTCGCTCGAGCAGTCCGATGCGGAGTTCGACTTCTCGTCCCGCGTCGACCTGTCCGATGCGCAGGTGCGCGACGACCTCACGGCGAAGCTCGCCCACCCCACGGCGGACCGCATCCACTCCGTGCGCCTCGCCCTGGCCTCGGGGATGTCCATCGACGACGTGTTCGCGGCCAGCTGGATCGACCCGTGGTACCTCGACCAGATCCTCCAGCTCCAGGAGGTCGCCGACGAGGTCGCCGGCGCGGACGCGCTCACCCAGGAGCTCCTGGTGCTGGCCAAGGAGACCGGATTCTCCGATCACCAGATCGCCGTGCTGCGCTCCCTGGACGAGACGGTCGTCCGCGGCGTGCGCCACGCCCTGGCCGTGCGCCCGGTCTACAAGACGGTCGATACGTGCGCCGGTGAGTTCGAGGCCCGCACCCCGTACCACTACTCGACGTACGAGGAGGAGTCCGAGGTGCTGCCCCGCGAGCGCGAGGCGGTCATCATCCTGGGCTCCGGACCCAACCGGATCGGCCAGGGGATCGAGTTCGACTACTCGTGCGTCCACGCGACGATGGCCCTGGGCGAGGCCGGCTATGAGACGGTCATGGTCAACTGCAACCCGGAGACCGTCTCGACGGACTACGACACGGCCGACCGCCTGTACTTCGAGCCCCTCACGTTCGAGGACGTCATGGAGGTCTACGCCGCGGAATCCGCCGCGGGCCCCGTTGCAGGAGTGGTGTGCACCCTGGGCGGACAGACGCCGCTGGGACTGGCCGCCGATCTCAAGGCCGCGGGCGTGCCGGTGCTCGGCACGCAGCCCGAGGCCATCGATCTGGCCGAGGACCGCGGAGAGTTCGGACAGGTGCTCGCCGCTGCGGGCCTGCAGGCACCGCAGCACGGCACGGCCACGACGTACGCCGAGGCGGTGGAGATCGCGGACCGCATCGGATACCCCGTGCTGGTGCGCCCCTCCTACGTGCTCGGCGGCCGAGGCATGCAGATCGTCTACGACGCGGAGCAGCTCCTCGGCTACATGGAGACCGCGACGGAGGTGTCGACCGACAGGCCGGTGCTCGTCGACCGCTTCCTCGAGGACGCCATCGAGATCGACGTCGACGCGCTGTACGACGGCCATGAGGTCTTCATCGGCGGCATCATGGAGCACATCGAGGAGGCTGGGATCCACTCCGGCGACTCCGCGTGCGTCCTGCCTCCGCTGACCCTGGGCGAGGCGGTGCTCGAGCGCGTCCGCACGGCGACGGCCGGAATCGCCGAGGGCACCGGTGTGCGCGGCCTGCTGAACATCCAGTTCGCACTCGCGGCGGACGTGCTCTACGTGATCGAGGCGAACCCGCGCGCGTCGCGGACAGTGCCCTTCATCTCGAAGGGGACCGGCACGCAGCTCGCGAAGGCCGCAGCGCTCGTCGCGGTCGGCCGGACGATCGCTGACATGCGCGGAGGCCTGCTGCCGTCCGAGGGCGATGGCTCGCGCCTGCCCCTGGACCACCCCATCGCCGTCAAGGAGGCGGTCCTCCCGTTCCGCCGGTTCCGCACGGTCGACGGACGGTCGATCGATTCGATCCTCGGTCCGGAGATGCGCTCGACGGGAGAGGTCATGGGAGTCGACCGGGACTTCCCGCGCGCGTTCGCCAAGGCGATGCTCGGCGCATCCACCGCGCTGCCCACGTCGGGCACGGTGTTCGTGTCAGTCGCGGATCGGGACAAGCGCGCGCTGATCCTGCCGGTGAAGCTGCTCACGGACATGGGCTTCACGATCGTCGCGACGTCGGGCACCGCTGCGGTCCTGGCGCGGTACGGCATCGCGGCGGAGACCGTCCGCAAGCACTTCGAGACCGCGGGCGACGAGAAGTCGGCGCTCGATCGGATCGTGGAGCGCGAGTTCGACCTCGTGGTCAACGTGCCGGGCGGGCGGCAGGAGCGTGCGGACGGCTACGAGATCCGCGCTGCGGCCACCGTGTCGAACACCCCGCTCCTCACGACGGCCGACGAGCTGTCCGCGGCGGTGTCCGCGATCGAATCGCTCCAGTCGGAGACGATGGACGTCCGCTCCCTGCAGGACTGGGCGTGACATCGGCTCCTGAGCGGCTGCGCGCCGCTCTCGCCGCGAGCCCGCTCTGCGTGGGGATCGACCCCCACGCGGGCGAGCTCGCGGCGTGGGGCCTCGAGGACACGGCCGCGGGTGCCCGCGTGTTCGCCGACCGGATCCTCACCGCGGTCGCCGACTCCCCGGCTCGGATCGTGAAGCCGCAGGTCGCCCTCTTCGAGCGGTTCGGCTCTGCGGGCATCGCAGTCCTCGAAGAGATCCTGGCCGCGGCGAGGAGCGCCGGACTGTTCTCCATCGCGGATGCGAAGCGCGGAGACATCGGCTCGACGATGTCCGGGTACGCCGCCGCGTGGGTGCGGCAGGACTCGCCGCTGCGGGCGGACGCTGTGACCGTCTCGCCCTACCTGGGCTTCGGCTCGCTCACCCCGGTGCTCGACCTGCTCGAGGCCGAGGACGCGATCGCGTTCGTCCTGGCGCTGACGTCGAACCCGTCCGGTCCGGACGTCCAGCACGCCCGCGGCGCGGACGGAGAGTCCGTGGGCGGCGCGATCCTGCGGCACGCGGCGGAGGCATCGGCGACACGCCCGGGGCGCATCGGAGCCGTCGTCGGCGCGACGATCGGCTCTGCCGCGGCAGACCTCGGCATCGACCTCGGCTCCTTCCCGGGACCCATCCTCACCCCCGGGTACGGCGCGCAGGGGGCAGGGACCGCGGACCTGCTCGAGCTGTTCGGCCCGCACGCCCGCGGTCACCGCCTCCTGGTGAACGCGTCACGCGGCGTGAGCTCCGCCGGGCCGTCGCCCGAGGCCCTGACCGGGAGGATCGCAGAACTCACAGGTGAACTCCTGGGCGGCCTCGGCGTAGACTGAGCCGACGAGAGCTTCCAGGCGGGAGCTCACCGGACCCCCGGACGAGGAGACACTGCCGTGGCACTTCCGCAGCTGACCCCGCAGGAGAGGGAAGCCGCCCTCGACAAGGCGTTCGCAGCCAGACAGGCGCGCGCTGAAGTCAAGGCGGCCCTGAAGAACGGTGAGACGACGCTCGCCGCAGTGCTCGAGAGAGCCGCGGCAGACGAATCGCTCCGCAAGATGAAGGTCCACGACCTCCTGCGCTCCCTTCCGGGCGTGGGCGACCGTCGTGCCACAGCACTCATGGAGGAGTTCGGCATCGCAGCCTCACGTCGCATCAAGGGGCTGGGTGTGCACCAGCGCGCCGCTCTGCTGGACCGCTTCGCCGGATGAGCCGCCTCACCGTCCTCGCGGGTCCGACCGCCGTCGGCAAGGGCACAGTGAGTGCGCGCATCCGCGAGGCGTTCCCGGACGTCTGGTTCTCCGTGTCGGCGACGACGCGCGCTCCGCGCCCGGGGGAGGTGGACGGCGTGCACTACCGGTTCCTCAGCGACGAGCAGTTCGACCGGATGATCGCGGACGGAGAGCTGCTCGAGTATGCGGTCGTCCACGGGCGCAACCGCTACGGCACGCCGCGCGGTCCCGTCGACGAGCAGATCGCGGCCGGGGGATCGCCGCTCCTCGAGATCGACCTCCAGGGTGCTCGGCAGGTGCGCGAGGCGATGCCCGATGCGCTGTTCGTGTTCCTCGCTCCGCCCAGCTGGGACGAGCTGGTGCGCCGCCTCGTCGGTCGGGGCACGGAATCGGGTGAGGAGCAGGAGCGCAGGCTCGCGACCGCGAAGAGGGAACTCGCCGCCGAATCGGAGTTCGACGTCACCATCGTCAACCACGATGTGCACGCCGCAGCGGCGGAGCTAGTAGACTTGATGGGAGTCTCCCGACCCGCCTAGGGTCGGCACACCCATTCACCGCACGGCCCGATGGTCGTGCGCGCATCCGAACCAGAGGGAGAATCTGTGGCACACACACCCGAGGGAATCACGTTCCCGCCGATCGACGACCTGCTCGCCGTGACGGATTCGAAGTACGAGCTCGTCGTCCAGAGCTCGCGCCGTGCCCGCCAGATCAATTCGTACTACGCACAGCTGCAGGAGGGCCTGCTCGAGAACGTGGGGCCGCTCGTCACGCCTGAGGCGAACGAGAAGTCGCTGTCGATCGCGCTGCGCGAGATCCACGAGGGCAAGCTCATCATGCGTGAGCCCACGGAGGCCGACTTCGCTCCGGTGACGGACATCGAGTACCCGCACAACTTCGCCTACGACGAGGCATTCGGCGCAGACGCGTTCACCTCGCCGATCTCCGAGGAGCCCGCACCGGAGGCCGGCACCGAATGAGGATCGTCCTCGGTGTGACCGGGGGCATCGCGGCCTACAAGGCCGCACACGTGCTCCGGGGCCTGCGCGAGCGCGGCCACGCCGTGCGCGTCGTGCCGACGGAGGCCGCGCTGAGATTCGTGGGCGCTCCCACCTGGGAGGCGCTCAGCGGCGAACCCGTCTCCACGACCGTGTTCGAGGGCGTGGAGAACGTGGAGCACGTGCGCATCGGGCACGAGGCGGACCTGGTCGTCGTAGCACCGGCGACTGCGGACCTGCTGGCCCGCGCCCGTGCCGGCATGGCCGACGACCTCCTCACCGCCACCCTCCTCACAGCCACGTGCCCCGTGGTCGTCGCGCCCGCGATGCACACCGAGATGTGGTTCAACGCCGCGACGGTCGACAACGTCGCGACGCTGCGCGCCCGCGGCTGGACCGTCATCGAGCCGGCGTCCGGCCGCCTCACGGGTGCGGACACGGGCCCCGGTCGCCTGCCGGAGCCCGACGACATCATCCAGGCGGCGCTCGCGGCGACCGGTCGTTCGGCAGCACCCGACTCAGCCGACGCCTCCACGGTCACTCCAGTTGCTCCCGCCGATGACTCCCGGACAGACGAGTCCCGGGCAGACGGCGCACTGTCCGGCGCCTCGGTCATCGTGAGCGCAGGCGGAACGCGCGAACCCCTGGACCCCGTGCGCTTCCTGGGCAACCGCTCCTCCGGGAAGCAGGGGGCGGCTCTGGCGGCCGCAGCCGCGACTGCGGGCGCCCGCGTCACCCTCATCGCCGCGAACGTCGACTCCGATGTGCTCGCCTCGCTCCCCGCCGGCGTCGACATCGAGCATGTGAGCACCACGGCCGAACTCGAGGCGGCGTGCACGGCCCACGCGTCGAGTGCCGATGTGATCGTCATGGCCGCGGCCGTGTCCGACTACCGGCCCGCCGCCGCAGCCCAGCACAAGATGAAGAAGACCGGCGACGACCTCACGATCGCGCTGGTCGAGAATCCCGACATCCTCCGCGGGCTCGTCGAGCTCCGCGACGCGGGACGCACACGCACGGGCCAGCTGCTCGTCGGCTTCGCGGCGGAGACCGGTTCGCATGACACCTCCGCGGAGTCGCTCGCCCAGGCGAAGCTGCTCCGGAAGGGCTGCGACCTCCTTGTCTTCAACGACGTCTCGGGCGACCGCGCGTTCGGCCACGACGACAACGCCGTGGTCGTCTACCGCGCAGGTGCCGACGGTGCGGAGGAAGTGGCACGCAGCGAGGGCTCCAAGGCCCACGTGTCGAACGATGTCATCGCCGCAGTCGCGGCCGAACGCAGTCGATAGGATCAACAGGTGACTTCTCCTCAACTCCGCCACTTCACGTCCGAATCCGTCACCGAGGGCCATCCCGACAAGATCTGCGACCAGATCAGCGATGCGGTCCTCGACGAGCTCCTCCGGCAGGACCCGACCTCGAAGGTCGCCGTGGAGACGCTCGTGACGACGGGACTCGTCCACGTCGCGGGGGAGGTGACCTCATCCGCGTACGCGGATGTGGCGAACATCGTGCGGGACACGATCACCGGCATCGGCTACGACTCCTCCGACAAGGGCTTCGACGGCCACAGCTGCGGGGTCTCCGTGTCGATCGGCGCGCAGTCGTCGGACATCAGCGCAGGGATCACCACCTCGTTCGAGCGCCGGTCGGGTGCGTCCGACGACACCGACCACGGCACGTCCCTGGGCGCCGGCGACCAGGGCCTCATGTTCGGATACGCGGATGACTCCACCGACGTGCTGATGCCGCTGCCCATCCACCTCGCGCACCGCCTCTCGGAGCAGCTCGCCCAGGTCCGCAAGCAGGGTGTGCTGCCCCATCTGCGCCCCGACGGCAAGACACAGGTCACGATCGGCTACGACGGCGAATCGGCGGTGTCCCTGGAAGCCGTGGTGGTCTCCACCCAGCACTCGCGCGACTACACGCACGCCCAGCTGAGTGCGGACATGCACGAAGCGGTCATCGAGCCCGTGCTCGCCGACTTCTCGCTCGACAGCTCCGGGACGGAGTACTTCATCAACCCGGCCGGCGACTTCGTGATCGGCGGCCCGATGGGGGACGCGGGGCTCACGGGACGCAAGATCATCGTCGACACGTACGGCGGGTTCGCCCGTCACGGCGGCGGCGCGTTCTCCGGCAAGGACCCGTCGAAGGTCGACCGCTCCGCTGCGTACGCGATGCGCTGGGTGGCGAAGAACGTCGTCGCCGCAGGCCTCGCGAAGCGCGCAGAGGTCCAGGTCGCCTACGCGATCGGCCGCAGCGAACCGGTGGGCCTCTACGTGGAGACCTTCGGCACGGAGCAGGCGGATCCGGTGAAGATCGCGTCCGCGATCCGCGAGGTGTTCCCGCTGCGCCCCGCAGAGATCATCCGTGAACTGGATCTCATCCGTCCCATCTACTCGCAGACTGCGACGTACGGGCACTTCGGCCGCACGGGCGACGCGTTCACGTGGGAGCGCACCGACAAGGCGGAGGCCCTCGCGGCGCTCGTCGGCTGATGGACTCCCAGCCGTCGCTCCTGGGCGACGGAGAGCTCGCGGCGAGAGGCACGGGCATCAGGCTGCGAGGCGGTCTGACTCCCGCTGCGGCGCAGCCCGTCGCCCGCGTCATGCTCGAGACCGCGGTCCCGCACCTCGCACGCACCTTCGACTACGGCGTGACCCAGACGCAGGACGCCGAGGCGGTCCCCGGTGTCCGTGTCCGCGTGCGGTTCTCGGGCCGTCTCGTCTCCGGATTCCTCCTGTCCCGTGCGGAGGACACGGACGTGGCGGGGGAGATCGCACCGCTCGAGCGCGTGGTCTCACCGCTGCCGGTCGCCGACGAGCGGCTCATGCCGCTGGTCCGCGAGGTGGCCGACCGCTGGGCGGGAACCGTCCCGGACGTCCTGCGGCTCGCGGTGCCGCCCCGCCATGCTGCGGGCGAGCGCTCGGCCCTCACAGCAGTGACCCGGCATCATGCGGAGGCTCCTCCCGTGCCGGGACCCGACGAGTTTCCCACACCGTCCGGTGCGCCCGCGTCGTATGAGGCCTTCCTCGCGGCGCTCACGGAGTGGCTGAGCCCGGCAGACGACGGCGAGGACGGCCCTCGCGCCGCGTACGCACTGACGCCCGGGGGAGAACCGGGCACCGGGTGGATCAGCGCGGGCCTGCGGGCGGCGGCGATCACGATCGCGGCCGGCCGGTCAGTCCTCTGGCTGGTGCCGGACCACCGCGAGCTCAGCGCGCTCACCGCGCGGCTCGGCCCGCTGGCCCCGCACACCGTGCGGCTGTCGGCGGATCAGGGTCCGCAGGCTCGCTGGTCCGCGTGGGTCCGTGCCCACGGCGGTGCGGCCCGGTTGGTGATCGGCACGCGGGCCGCCGCGTTCGCACCGCTTGACGACCTGGGGCTCGTGCTCCTCATGGACGACGGCAGCGACCACTTCGCCGAGCAGCGGGCGCCCTACCCCCATGCCCGCGAGGTCTGCCTCGTCCGAGTCCGGCAGACGGGCGCGGCCCTTCTCCTGCTCGACCACACGCGCACCGTGGAAGTGCAGCGGCTGGTCGAGACCGGCTGGGTCGGATCGATCGACATGGCCCGTGAGGACCGCAGGGCCACGGCCCCGCTCGTCCTGCTGCCCCACGCGGACGGCGCCTACGAGCGCATGCCCCCGGAGGCGTTCGAGGTGCTGCGCGGCGCACTCGGCCGCAGCCGGCGCGAGACCGCGCACGGTCCCGTGCTGGTCCAGGTGCCGCGCGCCGGATACCTCCCCGTCGTCGCATGCGCACGGTGCGGTGACCTCCTGGACTGCCCGCGCTGCGGTCGGAGGCTGTCCGCGGCGGGGGCCGCAGGACCCTTCGCGTGCGCGGGCTGCGGACTGCGTGAGGAGCGGTGCCCGTGCCAGCGGTGCGGTGCGACCCGTGTCCGCGCGGTCGTCCGCGGTCTCGAGCGCACCGTCGAGGAACTGCAGCGCGCATTCGCCGAGGTGCCTGTCATCCGCTCCGGCGGCGAGGACATCGTGGGGTCGGTCGGCCCGGAGCAGGCCATCGTCGTCGCGACGACGGGGGCGGAGCCCTATGCGGAGGGAGGCTACGCGGCGGCCGTGCTGCTCGATTCGCTCTGGCCGGGACCCGGCCTCGACGGAGTGGGGAAGGCGATCGCCCGCCGGCTGAGGGCCCTCGCACTGGTCCGCGCATCCGCTGACGGCGGCCGCGCTCTGGTGCTCGATGACACGGACGTCGTCGTCCGGGTGCTCCAGACCTTCGACCCGGTCCGCTTCGCGCACGGCGAGCTCACGGACCGGCGGGCCACGCGACTGCCGCCCGTCGTGCGCACTCTGCGTCTCAGCGGTGCGCGCCGCGACGTCCTGGACGTGCTCGGCCGCCTGACCGCCGAGCTCGGAGAGGGCTTCCTCACGCCGCTCTTCGGTAACGACGGCGAGGACGACGTGCACACGCGGCTCCTGGCCTTCGAACTGACCGACTCGACCGCGGTCTCCGCAGCGCTGCGGGCGATCGCCGCGCACCGGTCCGCGTCGGGAGCGGCAGTGGTCAGGCACGTGTTGGACCCGCTCAGCGCGCTCTGAGGCCGCCGCGGCCCTAGACTGTCGGGCGTGAGAATCGTCTTCGCCGGCACCCCGCCCGCCGCAGTCCCGTCCTTGGAGGCCCTGCACGCCGATCACGACATCGTGAGCGTGCTGACACGGCCGGACGCCCCCGTCGGGCGCAAACGCGTCCTGACGCCCAGCCCCGTCAAGCGCCGCGCCCTGGAGCTGGGACTGCCGGTCCTGGAGGCGGCCCGCCTGCGCGGAGACGTGCTGGGACAGCTCGAAGCGCTCGACGCGGACGCGGTCGCAGTCGTCGCGTTCGGCGCGATCGCGGGCCCCCGCGCCCTGGCGACGTCGCGGCTGGGATGGTTCAACCTGCACTTCTCGCTGCTGCCCGAGTACCGCGGTGCGGCCCCCGTGCAGCGCGCGCTCATGGACGGGCGAACGCACTCCGGGCTCACCGTCTTCCGGATCGATGAGGGGATGGACACCGGGCCCGTGCTGCTGCAGCGCACGCTCGACCTGCCTGCCGCCGATGCCGGCGCGGTGCTCGCCTCCTACGCTCGCGAGGGCGCCGGGCTGCTCGCCGAGGCGTTCTCGCTGCTGGCCTCGGGTGACTGCGCACTGACCGACCAGGTCGGCGAGCCGAGCCACGCGGCGAAGATCGACCCGGAGGAGGCGCGCCTCGACCTCACCCGCCCCGCCGCCGAGGTCCTGGCCCGGTTCCGGGGCGTGTCTCCGTCCCCGGGCGCCTGGGCGACCATCGGGGGCCAGCGGACGAAGCTCGCGGGGCTGTCCGAGGCCGGGCCCGACGACGCAGTGCCCGGGCCGGGTCGTATCGCGGCGGTCCACGACGGGGTGGTCCTGGGAACGGGGGACGGCGCCGTGCGGGTCGCCGGCATCCAGCCCTTCGGCAAGCCGATGATGGACGCCGCGGACTTCCTGCGCGGCCGGCCGGACGCGGCGTTCGACATCCTCGACGACGATGAGCAGAGCGGAGAGAACGATGAGTGAGCGCAGGGGCGGGAGGCAGGGCGGGCCCGACCGACACGGCAGCAACGACCGGCAGGGCAGGAGCCCGCGGCAGGGCAGGAATCCGCAGCAGCGGGGATCCGGGGGAGGGCCTCGGGCGCGGGATGCCGTGCGGCAGTCCGCCCGGGACGTGGCCCTGAGCGTGCTGACGGAGGTCGATGAGGCGGACGCGTACGCGAACCTCCTGCTGCCCGCGCGCCTGCGGGACGCGGGGCTGGACGCGCGGGATGCGTCGCTGGCGACCGAACTGACCTACGGGACCCTGCGCGGCCTCGGCCTCTACGACGCGGTCGCGGAAGCGGCTGCGGACCGGCATCCGGCGGATCTGGACCCGCGCACCGCCTCGGCCGTGCGCATGGGCGTCCACCAGCTGCTGAACATGCGGGTGGCCGACCACGCGGCGGTCTCCGAGACCGTGGAGGCCCTGCGCAGGGCGGGCGGCGGACGCTCCAGCGGTCTGGTCAACGCCGTGCTGCGGAGGGTCTCCGCGCACGACGCGGACACCTGGATCGAGGAGCTCACCGCAGGCCGCGGAGCGGACGAGGCGCTCGCGCTGCGGACCTCGCACCCCGCGTGGATCGTGCGCGCCCTGCGGATGGCGCTGCGCGGCCACGGACGCGGGGGAGACGGGCTGGAGGCGGCACTGCGGGACGTGCTCGATGCGGACAACGCTCCGGCGAAGGTCAGCCTCGCCGCGCTGCCCGGGCTCGCGGACCGGGACGACCTCGCCGCTGCCGAGGACGCGCAGCTGACGCCAGCGGACCTCTCGCCGATCGGACTGGTGCTCGAGACCGGCGACCCGCGGGACGTCCCCGGCGTCGCGGACGCGCACGTGCGGGTCCAGGACCAGGGCTCGCAGCTCGTCGCGCTCGCGCTCACAGCGGCGGACACCGCTGCGAATCCGAGCTGGCTCGACCTCTGCGCGGGACCGGGCGGCAAGACCGCGGTGCTGGGTGCCGTCGCGGCAGGACGGAACGGCCGCGTGCATGCGGTCGATTCCTCCGAGCATCGGACGCGGCTCGTACGCGAGTCCACCGCCGGCAGCCCCGGCACCGTGGAGGCGGTCCACGCGGACGGCAGGACGGTCGGCCGCGACCAGGCGGGGATGTTCTCCGGCGTGCTGGTCGACGTGCCCTGCACGGGCCTCGGCGCCCTGCGCCGTCGCCCGGAGGCCCGGTGGCGCAGACGACCCGACGACGTGGCCGCCCTGGCACCCCTCCAGACGGAGCTGCTGCACTCCGCCATCGCGGCGGCGCGGCCGGGCGGGATCATCGCGTACTCGACCTGCTCACCGCACTGGGCGGAGACCGCCGGCATCGTCGACGACGTGCTCCCAGGCGGCGAGGTGGAGCTGCTCGATGCACCGGCGGTGCTGGCGGAGCTCACCGGTCGCCCTGCGGAGGCCTTCGCATCGGCGGCGCGCGGCGACGGGCGCTTCGCCCAGCTGTGGCCCGATGTCCACGGCACGGATGCCATGTTCCTGGCCCTGCTGGTGCGGCGCTAAGGTGGGCGCGTGGGCATACACATCAATCCGAGCATCCTCTCCGCCGACTTCGCCGACCTGGCCGGTGAACTGAGCCGCATCAGCAGTGCGGACATGGCGCACGTCGACGTCATGGACAACCACTTCGTGCCGAACCTCACGTTCGGCCCCCCGGTCGTCGAGCGCATCCGGGCCGTGTCGCCGATACCGATCGACGCGCACCTCATGATCGAGGACCCGGACACCTGGGCCCCCGTGTACGCGGAGATCGGGTGCGAGTCCGTGACCTTCCACGCCGAGGCCGCCGCCGCACCCGTGCGACTGGCCCGCGAACTGCGCCGGCTGGGCGCGCGCGCCAGCATCGCCGTGCGGCCCGGGACCCCGATCGAGCCGCTCATCGACCTCCTCCCCGAATTCGACCAGGTGCTCGTCATGACCGTCGAGCCCGGATTCGGCGGTCAGAAGTTCCTCGACGTCTGCCTGCCGAAGATCCGCCGGATGCGGAAGGCGATCAGCGCAGCCGGGCTGGACATCAAGCTGCAGGTCGACGGCGGCGTGTCCGCCTCGACGGTCGAGCGGGTCGTCGAGGCGGGGGCGAACGTGCTCGTCGCAGGCTCCGCCGTCTACGGCGCGGACGACGCGGACGCGGCGATTCGCTCACTGCGGACCGCGGCCGAAGCGGCCCGGCGGGACTGACGCGTGGGCTTCCTCGACCTCCTCAACACGCCGGTCTTCACGCTCGCGGGCGTCCCGGTCCCGTGGTCGGACCTCATCGGCAACATCTGCGCGATCGCGACGGTGTTCCTCGCGCTGCGCCGGTCGATCCTGTCCTGGCCCGTCCAGATCGTCGGGTCGATCCTCCTGCTGAGCGCGAGCATCGGCGCGGGCCTGGGCGGCAACGCGTCCCGCCAGGTCGTCATCATCGCCGCTGCGATCTGGGGCTGGACCCGCTGGCGGCAGGCGAAGCAGGAGTCCGGCGAGATCAAGGTCCGCTGGGGCACGTGGAAGGAGCGCATCGCGCTGCTCGGATTCCTCGCCGTCGGCACGGCCGTCTTCGGGACGGTGCTCGCGTGGGGCGGCTGGTCGTGGAACCCGTACCCCGACGCCTACATCTTCGTGGGATCGCTTGCGGCGATGGCCGCACAGGGCCGCGCGATCGTGGAGTTCTGGTTCGTGTGGCTGCTCGTCGACCTGGTCGGCATCCCGCTCGCGATCATGGGCGGACTGGTCTTCTCCGGGGCCGTCTATTTCGTCTTCCTCATCATGGTCGTCGTGGGCATCATCGACTGGAGCAGGCGCTCGCGGCAGCGGATCGCCTCACCCACCGACTTCTCGCCCGACGTCTCACGTCCGGACCCCGTATGACCGCGGGAACGGGACTGGACTACCCTGAACCTGTGAAGGACTTCGAGACCCTGTTCGCGGAACTGACCCAGAAGGCACAGACACGTCCGGCCGGTTCGTCCACCGTGGCGGAACTGGACGCGGGCATCCATCAGATCGGGAAGAAGATCGTGGAGGAGGCGGCCGAGGTGTGGATGGCCGCCGAATACCAGAGCGATGACGAACTCGCAGAGGAGATCTCGCAGGCGATCTACCACCTGCAGGTCATGATGATCGCCCGTGGACTCGCGCCGAGCGACGTCTACCGACATCTCTGAGCGGTCGCTACGCACCCACCCATCGCCGGTCATCCCACTCCCAGGAGCCCCATACCCATGCTTCGCATCGCGGTGCCCAACAAGGGCACGCTCTCCGAATCCGCCACCACCATGCTGCGCGAGGCGGGCTACCAGCTGCGCACGAACTCGAAGACGCTGGTCAGCCGCGACGACACGAACGGCATCGAGTTCTTCTACCTGCGTCCCCGCGACATCGCCGTGTACATCGGTGAGGGGATCCTGGACCTCGGTGTGACGGGGCGCGACCTCCTCCTCGAGTCGGAGGCCGGGGCGCTCGAGATCCTGCCGCTGGGATTCGGCCGCTCGCGGTTCCACTACGCGAGTACTGCCGGGACGTTCACGGATGTCGCGGACCTCGCCGGTCGCCGCATCGCCACGAGCTACCCCGTCCTCGTGGGGAAGGACCTCGAGGCACGCGGGATCGACGCACGGACCGTCAGCCTGGACGGCGCCGTCGAGGTGTCGATCGAGCTGGGCGTGGCCGACGCCATCGCAGACGTCGTCGAGACGGGCACCACGCTGCGCCAGGCCGGCCTCGAGACGTTCGGGGAGCCCCTCATGCGCTCCGAGGGGGTCCTCGTCGCACCGCAGGACCGCCCGCACCTGTCGGAGGCCGCCGCGGTCGTCGTCCGCCGGCTGGAGAGCGTCATGGTGGCCCGCAGCTACGTGATGCTGGACTACGACGTGCCCGTGGAGAAGCTCTCGGACGCTGTGGCGGTGACCCCGGGCTTCGAGAGCCCGACCGTCTCACCCATGCGGGACCCCGAATGGGTCGCCGTGCGGGCGATGGTGTCCGCGGACTCCCAGCACACGGTGATGGACCAGCTGTACACGGCCGGAGCCCGCGCGATCCTGGTGACGAATATTGCAGCCTGCCGCGTCTGACCCCGACGAGGTCGTCTTCCGCCCGCGGATGCTCCGCGCGGTGGGCCTGATCCTCGCTCCTGCGATCGTCGCGTCCTTCACCGCGCTGTCGATCGCACTCACCGTCATGGAGTGGCCGGGCTGGCAGCCGGAGATCGACACCATCTGGATGGTGGGCCTCGGCATCGTGTTCGGCCTCGTGCTGCTGCGCTTCGCCTCGATCTGCGCGAAGGCGGGCCCCGACGGACTCTTCGTCCGCAACATCGTCGCCTCGCAGCGCTACGAGTGGAGCCAGATCATCAGCGTCTCGTACTCCGAGGCCCTGGGCGACTCGTGGGCCACTCTCAGCCTCTCCGACGGCACCACGTCCGCGGTCATGGCGATCCAGGCGGCGGACGGGCCGCGCGCCCAGGAGGCGACAGACCGATTGCGTATCCTCGTAGACGAGCACACCCCACCCGGAGGCACCACGTGAACATCCCCCACACCCCCCGCAGCGCAGGCCCACTCGCGGGAAGCGTCGTCGTCGACCTGTCCCGCGCGCTGGCAGGCCCCCACGCCGGGCAGATGCTCGGCGACCTGGGCGCGCGCGTCATCAAGGTCGAGAACCCCGGATCCGGTGACGACTCCCGCAGCTGGGGTCCTCCCTTCGCAGGGCCCGACGACGACCCGCAGTCCACCTACTACCTCTCGTGCAACCGGAACAAGGAGTCGATCGCGCTCGACCTCAAGAGCGACGACGGTGCTCAGACCCTGCGCAGCCTCATCTCCCGCGCGGACGTGCTCATCGAGAACTTCCGCTCCGGCGTGCTCGACCGCCTGGGCTTCTCCACCGCCGCGATGACGGAGCTCAACCCCCGCCTCGTGGTCCTGTCGATCACCGGGTTCGGCCATGACGGACCCGAGGCGACCCGGGCGGGCTACGACCAGATCGCCCAGGGCGAGGGCGGCCTCATGTCGCTCACGGGATCCGGGCCGGACGACATGCAGAGGGTCGGCGTGCCGATCGCGGACCTGCTCGCAGGCATCCACGGCGCCTACGGCGTGCTCGCAGCACTGCTGGAGCGCGAGCGCACGGGCCGCGGGAAGGTCGTCCGCACCTCGCTCATCGCGGGGATGGTCGGCGTCCACGCGTTCCAGGGCACCCGCGCCACCATCGGCGGCATGGAGCCGCTGCCCGGCGGCAACCACCACGCCACACTCGCACCGTACGGACTCTTCGAGTGCCGGGACGGGGCAGTGCAGATCTCCGTGGGCAACGAGAAGATGTGGCTGCGCTTCTGCGAGGAGTTCGGCATCGACTCCGCGGATCCCCGCTTCGCGACCAACGGCGACCGCTTCGCGAACCGTGACGCGCTCATCGCCGCCATCGAGGACGCGTTCTCCGCGTACACGCCGGAACCGCTGCTGCAGAAGCTCTCCGACGCCGGCATCCCCGCAGGCGTCGTGCGGACGCTCCCGGAGGTCTACGCATGGGAGCAGGCGCTGTCGCAGGGCCTCAAGATCTCTGCGGCCCACCCGACGATCGGTGACATCGACCTGCCGGGACCGCCACTGCGGTTCTTCGACGCGGACGCGTCCGGCGAGACGGAGACGACGGTGACCGAGCACCTGGCTCCGCCGCGCCTCTCCGAGCAGGAGGCGACCATCCGCGAGTGGCTGGAGGGCTGAGATGGCGAAGCGACTGAGTGCACGCGAGCTCATCGAACGGGTCGTCGACGCCGGCAGCTTCTCATCCTGGGACACGACGCCCCTGGTCCCGGCCGGCGGCATCGGCGAATCCTATGAGGCGGAGCTCGCGGCCGCCCGGGAGAAGTCCGGGGTCGACGAGGCCGTCATCACCGGCGAGGGCCTCATCCACGGACGCCGCGTCGCGATCGTCGCGTGCGAGTTCCGGTTCCTCGCCGGGTCGATCGGCGTCGCGGCCGCCCACCGACTGGTCGAGGCGCTCGAGCGCGCGACGCTCGAGGGCCTTCCGGTGCTCGCCGGACCCTCGTCGGGGGGCACCCGGATGCAGGAGGGGACCGTCGCGTTCCTCTCCATGGTGAAGATCACCGCAGCCGTCGTCGCGCACAAGGCGGCCGGGCTGCCCTTCCTCGTCTACCTCCGCCACCCCACGACCGGCGGCGTCTTCGCCTCGTGGGGCTCGCTGGGGCACGTGACGGTGGCCGAACCGGATTCCCTCATCGGGTTCCTGGGGCCGCGGGTCTTCGAGCAGATCTACGACCGCGAATTCCCCGCCGGGGTGCAGTCGGGGGAGAACCTCCAGCGCCACGGCATCATCGACGCGGTGCTGGGGCCGGACCGCATCCACGACACGGTGGCACGGGTCCTCGACGTCCTCATGGGCGCCCGCGAGATCCCGGAGCGCGTCCCGGACCCCGATTCGCGCCCCTCGGACGTCGACGAGCGCTCGGCCTGGGACGTCATCACGGCCTCCCGCAGGCCGGAGCGCCCGGGTGTCCGGGACCTGCTGCGCCACGGCGCGACCCACGTGCTCCCCCTGCGCGGCACGGGTCAGGGGGAGAAGGACCCCGGTCTGCTGCTCGCGATCGCGAAGTTCGGCACCGCGCCCTGCATCGTGCTCGGACAGGACCGCTACCGCCAGGACTCCCGCGAGCCCATGGGTCCCGCAGCGCTCCGTGAGGCGCGCCGCGGGATGCGGCTGTCGGAGGAGCTCGGACTGCCGCTGGTCACGATCATCGACACCCCGGGCGCCGCGCTGTCCAAGGAGGCGGAGGAAGGCGGGCTCGCGGGAGAGATCGCCCGCAGCCTCGCAGACCTGATCGCACTGAAGTCTCCCAGCGTCTCCGTCATCATGGGCGAGGGCTCCGGCGGAGGCGCGCTCGCGCTGATCCCCGCCGATCGGGTCCTGTCGGCCCAGAACGGGTGGCTCTCCCCGCTGCCGCCCGAAGGCGCGTCCGCGATCGTGCACCGCGACACGGACCACGCCCCGGAGATGGCGCAGGCGCAGCGCGTCCAGTCGGCACAGCTGATGGCCGGAGGAATCGTCGACCGCGTCATCGCGGAGCCCGTCGATGCGTCGGACGACCCGTCGAGCTTCATCGCAGAGCTGTCGGCGACTCTGGAGCACGAGATCATCGAGCTCATGCGCACTCCCGCATACCTGCGGGAGGGAGCGCGCGTGGCTCGCTACAGGAAGTTGGGTCTGTGAGCACAGCCGTCCGCGTCATCCCGTGCCTCGACGTCGACGCCGGGCGCGTCGTCAAGGGCGTGAACTTCGCCGATCTGCGCGATGCGGGCGATCCCGTCGAACTCGCCCACCGCTACGACGCGCAGGGCGCCGATGAGCTCACGTTCCTCGACGTCACCGCGACGACGGGGGACCGCTCGACGACCCACGACATGGTCACCCGCTGCGCTGAGCAGCTCTTCATCCCACTCACCGTGGGCGGTGGTGTGCGGTCCGTCGAGGACGTCGACCGACTGCTGCGCAGCGGTGCGGACAAAGTGGGGGTCAACAGCGCCGCCGTCGCGCGCCCGGACCTGATCGGCGAGATCGCCAAGCGGTTCGGCAGCCAGGTACTCGTCCTGTCCGTGGACGCCCGGCGCGTGCCCGAGGGCCAGGCCCCGACCGCCTCGGGCTATGAGGTCACCACCCACGGCGGTCGACGCGGCACAGGTGTCTGCGCGGTCGCCTGGGCCGCGCGGGCCGCGGAGTCCGGTGCCGGCGAGATCCTTCTCAACAGCATCGACGCGGACGGGACGAAGGCGGGCTTCGACCTGCCCATGCTGCGCGATGTGCGGGCGGCCGTGAGCGTCCCGCTCATCGCCTCCGGCGGTGCCGGCGCCCCCGAGCACTTCCCGCCCGCCGTGGACGCCGGAGCGGACGCCGTGCTCGCCGCGAGCATCCTGCACTTCGGTGACACGACGATCGGAGCGATCAAGGAGGAGCTGGCCCGTGCCGGACACGAAGTGCGCTGAGAACGCAGCCGAGGACATCACCGCGGCCACCGCTGCGACCCCCGCTGCGACCGATCTCGTCTTCGACGAGCGGGGACTGCTGCCCGTCGTGGTCCAGGAGGCCGCAACGAAGGACGTCCTCATGCTCGCCTGGGCGAACGCCGAGGCCGTCGACCGCACGCTCACCACCGGACGGGCGACGTACTGGTCGCGCTCCCGCGGTCAGCTGTGGGTGAAGGGCGAGACGTCCGGCAACACCCAGCGGGTGGTCTCCGTGGCGACGGACTGCGACGGGGACACCCTCCTCTACACGGTCGAGCAGACCGGACCCGCATGCCACACTGGCACACAGACCTGCTTCAGCGGACGGGAGCTGTCATGAGGCTCACACCGACCCGCGAGGAGTTCCGCGCTCGCGGCTCCCACCACCGGATCGTCCCCGTGCACACGACCGTGCTGGCGGACACGGAGACGCCGCTGACCCTCTACCGCCGACTCGCAGAGGGGCGGCCGGGCGGCTTCCTCCTCGAATCGGCGTCGCAGGACAGGTGGAGCAGGTACTCGTTCGTGGGGCGCGGTCCGATCGCGACGCTGACGGAGGTCGAGGGCGAGGCGGTCTGGCTGGGCACACCGCCCGCGGGGCTGCCGACGGGAGGAGATCCCCACGCCGCCCTGGCGGAGGCCCTGCGCGTGCTTGCGACGGGTCCGCACGACAGCGGTCTGCCGCCGATGGTGTCCTCGTTCGTCGGCTACCTGGGATGGGACTCCGTGCGACGGTTCGAGGACCTCGGTCCCGGTCCGCTGCCCGAGCACCCGGTGCCGGAGCTCAGCATGTCCATCCCCGGCGACGTCGCGATCCTGGACCACTTCACGTCCCGTCTCACGCTCGTGGCGAACGCCGTGAACGTCGACGGCCGTCCCGACGGGATCGACGCCGCGTACGACACGGCCGTCGCCCGCATCGAGGCGATGCTGGACGACCTGTCCGCTCCGCTCGTCCCGTCTCTCGCAGTCCACGACGCTCCGGAGCCGGAGGTGAAGGCGCGCACCCATCCGGACGACTACCTGGAGGCCGTCGCCGCGGCGAAGCGGGACATCGTCGACGGCGAGATCTTCCAGGTCGTGCTCGGCCAGCGCTTCGACGCGCAGATCGACGCCTCCGCCACGGACGTCTACCGCATGCTGCGGGCGTCGAACCCCAGCCCGTACATGTACCTCCTCGATGTGCCGGTGGCCGAGGGGGCGCCGCTCACGATCATCGGATCGTCCCCCGAGGCCCTCGTGACGGTCTCCGACGGGACCATCACGACGCATCCGATCGCGGGCACCCGACCGCGCGGCGCCACCCCGGACGAGGATCGTGCACTCGCCGCCGAACTGCTCGCGGACCAGAAGGAGCGCGCCGAGCACCTCATGCTCGTCGATCTCGCCCGCAACGACGTGTCGAAGGTCAGTGCCCCGGGCTCCGTGGACGTCGTCGAGTTCATGGAGATCGAGCTGTACAGCCACGTCATGCACATCGTGTCGACCGTGACCGGCCATCTGCGCGAGGGCGCGGACGGACTCGACGTCCTGCGGGCGACGTTCCCCGCGGGGACGCTCTCCGGTGCACCGAAGCCGCGTGCGCTGCAGATCATCGACCGACTGGAGCCGACGGCCCGCGGCGTCTACGGGGGAGTGGTCGGGTACCTGTCCTTCACCGGCGACCTCGACGTCGCGATCGCGATCCGCACGGGGATCCTGCGCGACGGGCTCCTCACCGTGTCCGCCGGTGCCGGGATCGTGGCCGATTCCGACCCGCAGGCGGAGCTCGACGAATGCCACAGGAAGGCCGCTGCGGTCCTGCGGGCGGCCGCCGCAGCCCACACGCTCCGTTCGCCGGTCGACGCGACCGCGGCGGGGGACGGAGCGGAGGGATCCGCGTGACGAAGGGCAGAGCGGTCATCATCCTCCTGATCCTCGCGGGCGCCGTGTGGATCCTCGCCACCCGTCCCTGGGGCATCGACCCCGCCGGCGGCGGCACGGGTCCGTCCGGGGTCGCGGAGGTCGGCGGGGAGGAGGGCGCGTCCCATCCGCTCCTCACGGCGAGCGCGGCCGTCCTGGCCGTCGCCGCCCTGCTGCTCGCGATGCTCGGTCGGATCGGACGCATCGTCGTGTGCGTCCTCATCGGCGCCGTGGGCGTGGGAGTGGTGCTCACGGCGGTCTCCTCGCAGGCTCCGCCCGCCACGCTCATCCCGACGATCGCAGCGGGCGTCGGAGTGCTGGTCGCCGCAGTGTGGTCCGCCGTCGCGAGCCTCGGCTGGCAGGTCTCCGGCCGCTACGACCGCCAGACGCACACCGCCGCTCCGCACGCGGATGAGGACGACCCCGCAGCAGCATGGGACGCCCTGTCGCGGGGCGAGGACCCGAGCTGAGGGTCGCGTCGCGACATGCGATAATGCACCCGTAGGATCCGCAGGATCCCGAAACCCCAGCGGTGGACCCACACCGCGAACCCAGAGCCGGGCGGGCCCGCCCCCGCCAGATGAGGAGTGACATGTCCCAGGCAGTCCGCACCGGAGCCCCCGACCTCGACCGCGACGCGATCGACTACGAGAAGATCAAGGACCCCGGCCACGGCAACACGCCGGCGGCCTGGACCGGTGTGTTCCTCATGCTGCTCGGAGGCGTCATCCTCGCGGTCGGCTTCGTCATGGTCGTGGACGTCATCATCTACGCGGGCATCGCGGTCTTCGTCGCGGGTCCGATCATCGGTCTGATCATGCGCGCAGCCGGGAAGGGCAAGCCGCGTTCGTGACGGTCCTCGACGACATCATCGCGGGAGTCCGCGAGGACCTCGGACCACGCCGACGGGAGCGGTCCCTGCACGACGTCCGCGCAGCGGCCGCTGACGCCGCACCGGCGCGCCCCTTCCCGCCGGAGTCCGGCTTCGGCCTCATCTGCGAGGTGAAGCGCTCGTCGCCGTCGAAGGGCGCGCTCGCGGACATCGCCGATCCCGCCGCCCTGGCCACCGCCTATGCCGGGGGCGGGGCCGCCGCGATCAGCGTGCTGACGGAGCGACGTCGGTTCGGCGGCTCACTCGCAGACCTCGACGCAGTGCGCGCTGCGGTGGACATCCCCGTGCTGCGCAAGGACTTCATGGTCGACGAGTACCAGTTCTACGAAGCGCGCGCCCACGGTGCGGACATCGTCCTCCTCATCGTCGCCGCGCTCGATGACGCACAGCTGCAGGACCAGCTGGCGCTGGCCTCCGAGCTGGGCATGGCGGCGCTCGTGGAGACCCACACGGTCGACGAGCTCGAACGCGCGAGTGCGGTCGGCGCGAGCCTCGTGGGTGTCAACACCCGCAATCTCAAGGACCTGAGCGTCGACCCCGCGCGGTTCGCCGCGCTCGCACCGCACGCCCCGTCGGGCGCCGTGCTCGTCGCTGAGTCGGGCGTGAGCGATGCGGAGACCGTCGCCCAGTACGCACGCGCCGGCGCTCACCTGGGACTCGTCGGCGAGGCGCTCGTCATCGGCGGCGACCCCCAGTCCGCAGTCGCCGCATTCACCGAAGCAGGGCGGGCAGCGCGTCCGTGAGACGCGCGTGAGCGCCCGACCGCACCACGCCACGAGGAGCGACCACATGATCGAGCAGTTCTCCCGTCCCGACTCCGACCTTCCGCAGGGGCCGCGATTCGGCGAGTTCGGAGGGCGGTACATCCCCGAAGCACTCGTCCCCGCGTGCGAGGAGATCGAGGAGGCGTTCGGAAAGGCGGTCCTGGACGAGGAGTTCCGGGCCGAGTACCGCCGGCTGCTCGACGAGTACGTCGGCCGGCCCAGTCTGCTGAGCGAGGCCGCGCGGTTCTCCGAGCACGCGGGCGGTGCCCGCATCCTGCTCAAGCGCGAGGACCTCAACCACACCGGCAGCCACAAGATCAACAACGCGCTGGGCCAGGCGCTGCTCGCCAAGAGGCAGGGCAAGACCCGTCTCATCGCGGAGACCGGCGCGGGTCAGCACGGCGTCGCCACCGCGACCGCCGCCGCCCTCATGGGCATGGAGTGCCGGATCTACATGGGGGCCGTCGACGTGGAGCGCCAGGCTCTCAACGTCGCCCGGATGAACCTGCTGGGTGCTGAGGTGACCGCCGTGGACGCGGGATCCCGCACCCTCAAGGACGCGATCAACGAGACGTTCCGCGACTGGGTCGCATCCGTGGAGAGCACCCACTACGTGTTCGGCACGGTCGCCGGCCCGCACCCGTTCCCCGTCCTGGTGCGCGAGTTCCAGCGCATCATCGGGCTGGAGGCGCGCGGACAGGTGATCGAGCGGACCGGAGGTCTGCCGGACGCCGTCGTCGCCTGCGTGGGCGGGGGATCCAACGCCATCGGCGCATTCCACGCATTCATCCCGGACGAGGGCGTGCGGCTCGTCGGCTGTGAAGCCGCAGGCGACGGCATCGAGACGCCCCGTCATGCCGCGACCCTGACGAAGGGCTCCGTCGGAGTCCTCCACGGTGCGAAGTCGTACCAGCTGCAGGACGAGGACGGTCAGACGCAGGAGAGCCACTCGATCTCCGCTGGGCTGGACTACTCCGGGGTGGGTCCCGAGCACGCATGGCTGCACGCGAGCGGTCGGGGGGAGTACCGCCCGGTCACCGACGCGGAGGCGATGGACGCGTTCCGACTGCTCTGCCGCACAGAGGGGATCATCCCGGCGATCGAGAGCTCCCACGCGCTCGCGGGCGCCCTCGACCTGGGCCGGGAGCTCGGACCGGAAGCGACGATCCTCGTCTGCCTCTCCGGCCGCGGCGACAAGGACGTGACGACCGCCGGACGCTGGTTCGGCTACCTGGACTCGGAGGGGGAGACGGCATGAGCACGACGACGCGAGAGGACCGCGGCAGCGCGGCGGCACTGGCCGCGTGCAGGTCGGAGGGCCGCTCCGCCCTGATCGGCTACCTCCCCGTGGGGTATCCGGACGTCCCCGGGTCGGTGGATGCCGTCCGCGCACTGGTGGCCGGCGGTGCGGACATGGTCGAGATCGGGATGCCGTACACGGATCCGGGCCTCGATGGTCCGGTCATCGAAGCGGCCAGCGTCAAGGCACTGAGCGGCGGAGTCCGCGTGGCTGATGTCTTCACCGCGGTGCAGGCGGCAGCGGACGCGGGGGCGACCCCCGTCGTCATGAGCTACTGGAACCTCATCCTGCAGTACGGCGTCGACGCCTATGCGCGCGACCTCGCCGCAGCCGGCGGGGTCGGCATCGTCACCCCCGACCTCATCCCGGACGAGGCCGACGAATGGATCGCCGCCTCGGACGCCCACGACCTCGACCGGATCTTCCTCGTCGCGCCGTCCTCGTCCCCCGACCGGATCTCGGCGGTCGTCGAGGCGAGTCGCGGCTTCGTCTACGCGGCCTCGACGATGGGTGTGACCGGGACGCGTGCGGAGGTCGGCGGGAAGGCCGCGGGCCTCGTGGCCGATACGCGCGCCGCGGGCGCCCGGAACGTGTGCGTGGGCCTCGGCGTCTCGACTCGCGAGCACGCGGCAGAGGTCGCCTCCTACGCCGACGGCGTGATCGTAGGATCGGCCTTCGTCCGTGCGCTGACCGAGGGCGGCTCGGCCGCCGTCGGCCGTGCGGCAGAGCAGTTCGCGGAGGGCGTGCGTGACTGATCTCCTCGCATCCATCCCGTCGCCCGGCTGGAGCGGGTTCGACATCGGGCCGCTGCGCATCCACGCCTACGCACTGTGCATCCTCGTGGGCATCGTGCTGGCGCTGTGGCTCACGAACCGGCGCTGGCAGGCGCGGGGAGGGACCGAGGACGACCTGTGGACGCTCGCGATCTGGGCGATCCCGTCCGGCATCATCGGCGGTCGCATCTACCACGTCCTCTCCACCCCGGACCCCTATTTCGGGCCGGACGGCGACCCCGTCGCCGCGCTCTACATCTGGAACGGCGGGCTCGGCATCTGGGGAGCCGTCGCGCTGGGTGTGCTCGTGGTGCTGTTCGTGTGCCGCAGGCACGGGTTCCGCTTCACCTCGTTCCTCGATGCGGCCGCTCCGGGACTCATCCTCGCCCAGGCCGCGGGGAGGTGGGGCAACTGGTTCAACCAGGAGCTCTTCGGCGCGCCCACCGATCTGCCGTGGGGACTGGAGATCGACAGGACCAGTCCGACGTGGCCGGACCCCTCGCTTCCCGCGGACACGCTGTTCCACCCGACCTTCCTCTACGAATCGCTGTGGAACGTCATCGGCTGCTTCGTCCTGCTGTGGGCGGGCCGCCGCTTCTCGCTGTGGCGCGGCCAGGTGTTCTTCCTCTACCTCGCCTACTACACACTGGGGCGCGTGTGGATCGAGGCGCTGCGCATCGATGACGCGGAGCACATCCTCGGTCTGCGCCTGAACGTGTGGACCTCGATCGTGATCTTCCTGCTGGGCGTCGTGCTGCTGGTCGTCTCGCGGTCTCGCCACGGCGGTGGGGAGAACACCGCGTACACCGACGATCGGCCACGACCGGATGCGGACGGTTCCGCACCCGTGACCGGCAATGGATCCGGCTCCGGTTCCGGCTCGACCTCAGTGGACCGGACCGTCGCAGCAGACGGCACCACCGCAGCAGAGGGCACGAGCGCAGCCGGCGGCGCGAGGGACGGCGAGCAGCCGGCGCGTCGCGGAGGCTTCGGATTCTTCGGTGCCGTGACCTCGGCGATCTCCATCGTTCCGCAGCTGACCGGACGGTCTGAGCCGAAGGCGGACACGGACGCACGGGACACGGAGGAGCAGCAGGGACCACCGGATCCGAGGGGCACGACCGAGTCGTAGCGGCGGTCCGCGCCCGGACGGCGAGACCACTGTGAGAGAGGTCTCGCACGAGGACGCTGCGCGAGTGTCCGCACCGCGGTCCGATGCAGGTGCGGGACGCCGCCGGTCGACTAGGCTGACGGCATGAGGCATGCCAAGATCGTTGCGACACTCGGACCTGCACAGACTTCCTACGAAGACATGCGCGCGCTCCTCGATGAGGGGATGAACGTCGCGCGCTTCAACATGAGCCACGGCTCCCATGCAGACCACGAGCAGAGGCTCGCATGGCTGCGCCAGGCGTCGGAGGACGCCGCCCGTCCCGTCGCGGTGCTCGTCGACCTGCAGGGCCCGAAGATCCGCGTCGGCACATTCGCCGACGGGCAGAAGCCGACCCTGGTCGCCGGGGAGCAGTTCACCATCACCACCCGTCCGGTCGACGGCACGGACCGGATCGTGAGCACGTCGTACGCGGGCCTGCCCGGGGACGTGCAGCCGGGCGACCCGCTCCTCGTCGACGACGGACGCATCCAGCTGCGCGCCCGCGAGGTGACGGAGACGGACATCATCACGGAGGTGGAGATCCCCGGCCGGATCTCCGACCACAAGGGGATCAACCTCCCCGGCGTGGCCGTCTCCGTCCCCGCGATGACGGAGAAGGACCTCGAGGACCTCCGCTGGGGCCTGCGCGCGGGCGCGGACTGGGTCGCACTGAGCTTCGTCCGCGGGCCGGAGGACGTGCTCGACGTGCGCCGCATCATGGACGAGGAGGGCATCCGCGTCCCCGTCATGGCGAAGCTCGAGAAGCCGCAGGCCGTCGATCGTCTGCGCGACATCGTGGCGGCGTTCGACGGAATCATGGTCGCCCGTGGCGACCTGGGCGTCGAGCTGCCGCTGGAGCACGTGCCGCTCGTGCAGAAGCGGGCGATCGAGATCGCGCGCCGCCAGGCCAAGCCCGTCATCGTCGCGACCCAGATGCTCGAATCGATGATCGAGGCGCCCCGGCCCACCCGGGCGGAGGCCAGCGACTGCGCGAATGCCGTGCTCGACGGCGCAGACGCCCTCATGCTGTCGGGGGAGTCGTCCGTGGGCGCGTACTGGCTGGACTCGGTGCGCACCATGGCGCGGATCATCGAATCGACGGAGCGCGAGGGGCTCGATCGCATCCCCTCCCTGGGCAGCACGCCGCACACCCGCGGCGGTGCGATCACGGCCGCCGCGGCGCAGATCGCAGAGCAGCTGAACATCGACCTGCTGTGCACGTTCACGCAGTCGGGCGACTCCGTGAGGCGGATGTCGCGACTGCGCCAGCGCCGCCCGATCATCGCCTTCACCCCGGACCCCAGGGTGCGGAACCAGATGGAGCTCAGCTGGGGGGTCCGCAGCCACCTCGTGCGCTCCGTGCACCACACGGACCAGATGGCGCGCCAGGTCGACAAGGTGCTCCTGAGCTTCGGCGAGGGGGAGGACGGTCAGCTCTGCGTGATCGTCGCGGGCTCGCCTCCCGGGATCGTCGGATCGACGAATGCGCTGCGGGTGCACGTGCTCGGCGATGCCCTGCGCGGCACTGCGGCGGCGTACCGCGACGAGGTCGACGACGAAGGAGTCTGAGCAGCGCGGGCCCGTCCCACCGGGGAGCGCACCACGACGACGGCGAGGCGGTCGGTCCACATCTGCGGGATGTGGACCGACCGCCTCGCTGTGTGAGACACCGCACACTGAGACACCGCACACGGAGTCAGTGGTGCCGGATGAGGGACTCGAACCCTCACACCCGAAGGCGGCGCATTTTGAGTGCGCTGCGTCTACCGATTCCGCCAATCCGGCCCAAGGGAAGTGTAGACGACGGACACGCGCCCCGCGCGTCGAGGACGCCATCCGGAGCCACCGATCGTGCTCCCGCGGGCGACCGGCGGTACGATGGGGCGCGTGACCGATAACGAAGAGACCCCCAGCACCGAACAGGGACCCGTCCGGCGCGTCGTCGTGGCGGAGGACGAGGCCGTCATCCGGCTCGACATCGTGGAGATGCTCCGCGAAGTCGGCTACGACGTGGTCGGTGAGGCCGCGGACGGCGAATCAGCGATCCGCCTCGCGGAGGAGCTGCGTCCCGACCTCGTGGTGATGGACATCAAGATGCCCGTGCTCGACGGCATCTCCGCCGCAGAGCGGATCGCGAAGGCGCGGATCGCGCCCGTCGTCCTCCTGACCGCCTTCTCGCAGAAGGAGCTCGTCGAGCGCGCGCGCGACGCCGGTGCGATGGCGTACGTCGTGAAGCCCTTCAGCGCGAACGACCTGCTGCCGGCACTCGAGATCGCGCTGTCCCGCCACGCGGAGATCACGGCCCTCGAATCGGAGATCTCCGATCTCACGGATCGGTTCGAGACCCGCAAGCTCGTCGAGCGTGCGAAGGGCCTCCTCATCTCGTCGATGGGGCTCACGGAGCCGGAGGCGTTCCGCTGGATCCAGAAGACGTCGATGGACCGCCGGCTCACCATGCGCGAAGTCGCGGAGACGGTGCTCAACCAGATCGGCTCGGCGAAGAAGTGAGCACGGGCGGCGCAGCGCGCCGCCCGGTCCTCAGGACGGACACAGGTCCCTCAGGACGAACCCAGAACCATATTGGAGATGCGGACGATCGACAGGAGTCGGTCGTCCGCATCAGTCATCCTCACCTCGTGGTTGAACAGGCGCCGGCCGCCGTGCAGCACCTGGGCCCGGGCGTAGACGGTCCCGGACGTGATCGATCTGAGATGGGTCGCATTGAGGTCGACGCCGACCACCGGGGCGCCTGACCGCACTGCCGCGTGCATCGACGCGAGCGTCTCCGCGATGACCACGTACCCGCCGCCGTGGAAGAGGCCCGCCGGCTGGAGATTGCCCGCGACGGGGCAGGTTCCCTCGATCCAGTCCCAGCCGAGCCGTGCGACCTCGATCCCCATCCGTGCCACGAGGGTGTCGGACGGGATCTCCCACGCGTCGACGAGGCGCGCGTACTCCGCTTCCTCCATATCCGGTGACAGGGCGGGGAAGGTGGGGCTCTGACTCATCGTGTCTCCTGGTGGGCATGTCTGGTGGGTGTTCTCGGACGCTCGCACGTCCGGTCCCACTCTAGCGATCCGGTGCCCGGTACCCTGGGATCGTGAGCACACCGACCAGCCCCCAGACCGATCCATCGATCCTCCTCATCGACGGGCATTCGATGGCCTACCGGGCGTATCACGCCCTGCCGCCGGAGAAGTTCTCGACGGCGACGGGGCAGACGACGAACGCGGTGTTCGGGTTCGTCTCCATGCTGCTGACGGCTCTCGATGCAGAGGCTCCGACTCACATCGTCGTCGCGTTCGACCGCGGGCGACCCCAGTTCCGCCTTGATCAGCACCCCGGCTACAAGGCGGGCAGAGCGAAGACCCCGCCGGACTTCCACGGCCAGGTGGAGCTCATCGAGGACGTGCTCGCAGCGCTGCGCATCCCCGTGGTCGGGCTCGAGGCCGTCGAGGCCGATGACGTGCTCGCGACGCTCGCCCGTCTTGCGGAGGAGGCGGGCGTCGAGGCGCGGATCGCCTCCGGTGACAAGGATGCGTTCCAGCTCGTGCGCCCGGGGGTCACGGTCCTCTACCCGCGCAAGGGCATGACCGACCTCGTGCGCATGACCCCTGAGGCCGTGGAGGAGAAGTACGGAGTCACTCCCGCCCAGTACCGCGGTCACGCCGCGCTCGTGGGCGAGAAGGCGGACAACCTGCCGGGCGTGCCCGGGGTCGGCCCCAAGACCGCGGCGAAGTGGCTCACGACCTACGGGGACCTCGACGGGATCCTTGAGAACGCCGATGACATCAAGGGCAAGGCGGGGGAGAACCTGCGCGCCCATGTCGACGACGTCGCCCGCAACTACCGGCTGAACCGGCTGCTCGATGACGTGGAGCTGCCGCTGGGCATTGCCGACGCCGTCCGTCGCGAGCCGGACCGCGAGGCGCTGGGCACGCTGTTCGACCAGCTCGAGTTCGCGGTGCTGGGTCGCCGGGTCGAGGCGGTGCTCGGTGCCGGTGAGGGCACCGACGTCGCCGCAGCCGAGGTCCCGGAGCCCGTCCGGGTCGACTCCGGCTCCCTGCGGCACGAGCTGGACGCCGTGCGTGCGACGGACTGGGTCGCCGTCGCGACGGACGCCGCGTACGTGCTGGGCCAGGGGACTGTCGACCATCTGGCGCTGGCCGCGGGCGACCGGGTGTCGCTCATCGACCTCACCGACCTCGATGCGCCGGCGACCGACGCGCTGTCAGCGTTCCTCACCGACCATCCGCGGCTCGTGGCGCACGACGCCAAGCCCCAGCTCAAGGCGCTGTGGGATGCGGGGTTCACCGGTGCGCACGCGGACTGGGACACCCAGCTGGCCGGGTACCTCATCGAGCCGGACAAGCGCAGCCACGACCTCGGCGACCTCGCCTCGACCCACCTCGGCGGAGCACTGCCCGACGCACCGGACGATGCGCCGGCAGCGGACGTCGCCGCACGGGCCTGGGCCATCGCGCAGCTGCGTCCCGTCCTGGCCGAACAGCTCGACGCGCACGGGGCGACGGGGATCATGGAGCAGATCGAGGTCCCGGTGCTCGACATCCTCGCGCGCATGGAGACGCGGGGGATCGCAGTCGATCGCGACCGCCTCGATGCATTGGGCGGCGAGTTCCGCGAGCAGGCGGACGCCAGCGCTCAGGCCGCGTACGCGGCGATCGGGCACGAGGTGAATCTGGGATCGCCCAAGCAGCTGCAGGAAGTCCTGTTCGACGAACTGGACATGCCGAAGACGAAGAAGACGAAGACCGGCTACACGACGGACGCCGCGGCGCTCGCGGACCTGTTCGCGCGGACCGAGCACCCGTTCCTCCAGCACCTGCTGGCGCATCGCGATCGGACCAAGCTCAGCCAGACCGTCGTGGGGCTGGAGAAGACGCTCGCGGACGACGGACGCATCCACACGACCTACCTGCAGACGGTCGCCGCGACGGGGCGGCTGTCCTCGAAGGACCCGAACCTGCAGAACATCCCGGTGCGCACGGAGGCGGGCCGGCGGATCCGCGAGGTGTTCGTGCCCGGAGCGGGGGCCGACGCGCTCCTGACCGCCGACTACTCGCAGATCGAGATGCGCATCATGGCCCATCTGTCCGGCGACCCCTCTCTCATCAGCGCGTTCCTCGCGGGGGAGGACCTCCACGCCTTCGTCGGTGCCCAGGTGTTCGGCGTTCAGACGGCGGACGTGACGCCGGAGATGCGGGCGAAGGTCAAGGCGATGTCCTACGGTCTGGTCTACGGCCTCTCCGCCTACGGACTCGCACAGCAGCTCGCGATCGGAGTGGACGAGGCGCGCGGGCTGATGGACGGGTACTTCGCACGGTTCGGCGCGGTGCGCGACTACCTGTCGACCGTCGTGGAGGAAGCGCGCTCGCGCGGCTACACGGAGACCATGGACGGGCGCAGACGATACCTGCCCGCACTGCAGTCGGACCGTCGGCAGATGCGTGAGATGGCGGAGCGCGCAGCCCTCAACGCACCCATCCAGGGCAGTGCCGCAGACATCATGAAGACGGCGATGATCCGCGTGGACGGCGCGATGCGGGAGGCGGACCTCGGAAGCCGCGCGCTCCTGCAGGTCCATGACGAGATCATCGTCGAACTGATGCCGGACGAGCACGAGGCGGTCACGGACATCGTGCGTCGTGAGATGGCCGGCGCGGCGTCGCTCACCGTCCCCCTGGACGTGAATGTGGGCATCGGCTCCAGCTGGCAGGACGCGGCGCACTGAGGGAAGTCCCGGGCTGCTCTGCTCAGCTCTGCACGGAGCAGAGCTGAGCAGCCCTGCGGGGCTCAGGCGCGCAGGCGGGTGGAGAAGATGGTGGTGCCGGGCATGAGCCGTCCGCGCAGCGGGGACCAGCCGCCCCACGACAGCTCGTTGTCGTCGGGCCATTCCGGCTCCGTGAGTCCCGTGAGCTCGAAGCCCGCGTCGACCAGCAGGCGCACCCAGTCGCCCATCGTCCGGTGGTGCTCCGCGTAGACCGGCTGACCGCTGCCGTCGACCTCGACGTAGGGGGTGCGGTCGAAGTACGAGTACTCGACGGTCAGACCGGCCTCACCGGGGACGTCGGGGAACATCCACCGCAGGGGGTGGGTGACGGAGAACGCCCAGAGGCCGCCGGGACGCAGCACGCGCGCCGCCTCTGCCAGCACGGACTCCGCGTCCTTGACGAAGGGAAGCGCCCCGTAGGAGGAGAACGCGATGTCGAAGCTGCCCGATGGGAAGGGCAGCGACCGCGCGTCGGCCTGCAGGAAGGTGGGCGGCACCGCGTCGTCCGCCAGGGGCTGCTCCCGCTGGAGGCGCGAGGCCTGCTCGAGCATTCCGGACGACAGATCCACGCCGGTCGCCAGCGCGCCGTGCTCCGCCAGCCACCGCGAGCACTGGCCGGCACCGCAGCCGACCTCGAGGACCTGCTGCTTCACGACGTCACCGAGCAGGCGCACATCGTCCTCGCGCACGCCCTCCGGGCACCAGATGAACTCCGAGGCGCCCAGGAAGCTGCCGTGCTCCGCGAGGTAGTCCTCTGCGGATCCGTCCCAGTAGGACCGGTTCGCCCGGACGGACTCCTCTTCGCCGATCGCCAGATAGCCGCCGCTGATGATCTCCGGCGAATACTCTCCCTCGCTCACATGCACTCCCTGCTGGTCGAGTTCGGAAGCGTGCCCGGTCGATGCCGATCCGGTGCTGTCTCCGATGCTGGTCGGATGGGATGAGCACGTGCGCTGACACCCCTCGTGGTGCTAGCATATTGGACTGTATGCACTTCGCGCACAGAAACCACGCACCGCAGCCACGCTGCGGGTGGAGTTCGGGGTGCTGCGCACACACAATACCCATCACGAGACCGTGTCCCCGTTCCCCCGGGATCGCGGGCCACATTCCATCTACGGAGTCCCTTACCTAATGACCACCACCACGCCTGGCTCGGCGCAGCAGAAGCAGGTTGCCGTCAACGATATCGGCACCTCGGAAGACTTCCTCGCCGCCATCGACGAAACCATCAAGTACTTCAACGACGGCGACATCGTTGAAGGCACCGTCGTCAAGGTCGACCGCGACGAGGTGCTCGTCGACATCGGATACAAGACCGAAGGCGTCATCCTCTCCCGCGAGCTGTCGATCAAGCACGACGTCGAGCCCTCCGAGGTCGTCGAGGTCGGCGACGCGCTCGAAGCCCTCGTCCTCACCAAGGAAGACAAGGACGGACGGCTGATGCTGTCCAAGAAGCGCGCTCAGTACGAGCGCGCCTGGGGCGACATCGAGCGGATCAAGGACGAGGACGGAGTCGTCACCGGCACCGTCATCGAGGTCGTCAAGGGCGGTCTCATCGTCGACATCGGACTGCGCGGCTTCCTGCCGGCGTCCCTCGTCGAGATGCGCCGTGTGCGCGACCTCGCTCCGTACATCGGCCAGGAGGTCGAGGCGAAGATCATCGAGCTCGACAAGAACCGCAACAACGTCGTCCTGTCGCGCCGCGCATGGCTCGAGCAGACGCAGTCCGCGGTCCGCCACGACTTCCTGCAGACCCTCCAGAAGGGCCAGGTCCGTCCGGGCGTCGTCTCCTCGATCGTCAACTTCGGTGCCTTCGTGGACCTCGGCGGCGTGGACGGCCTCGTCCACGTGTCCGAACTGTCCTGGAAGCACATCGAGCACCCTTCCGAGGTCGTCGCCGTGGGCGACGAGGTCACGGTCGAGGTCCTGGACGTCGACATGGACCGCGAGCGCGTCTCGCTGTCGCTCAAGGCGACGCAGGAGGATCCGTGGCAGCACTTCGCACGGACCCACGTCATCGGTCAGATCGTGCCCGGCAAGGTCACGAAGCTGGTTCCGTTCGGCGCGTTCGTGCGCGTCGAGGACGGCATCGAGGGCCTCGTGCACATCTCCGAGCTCGCAGTGCGCCACATCGACCTGCCCGAGCAGGTCGTGGGCGTCGACGAGACGATCTACGTCAAGGTCATCGACATCGACCTGGACCGCCGCCGCATCTCGCTCTCGCTCAAGCAGGCGAACGAGGGCGTGGACCCGGAGGCCGAGGAGTTCCTCGACCCCGCGCTCTACGGCATGCTCCAGGAGTACGACGAGGACGGGAACTACAAGTACCCGGAGGGCTTCGACCCGGAGACCAACGAATGGCTCGAGGGCTACGAGACCCAGCGCGAAGAGTGGGAGCAGCAGTACGCTTCGGCTCAGGCGCACTGGGAAGAGCACAAGAAGCAGGTCGCGAAGGCCATCTCGGCCGACGCGGACGCCGCTGCCTCGACGTCCGTCAGCTCGGAGTCCGCTCCGGCTGCGAACTACGCCAGCGAAGCACCGGTCACCGATGCCGGTACCCTCGCCAGCGACGAAGCGCTCGCTGCTCTGCGTGAGAAGCTCGCCGGCAGCTGAGCTGCCGGACGACTGACTCATCGACTTTGAGCAGAACGCAGGAGAACTCCCGGACCACGGTCCGGGAGTTCTCTCCGTCTCAGGCCCGCACGACTCCGCTGCTGCGTGAGCGCCTGCGGCCGTGGCTGATCTTCGCCGCGGTCCTCATCGCACTCGCGCTCCTCACGTTCCGCGGCCTGCTCGCGGAGCCCGGGGGCCGCGTATATGCGGAGAACGATGACACGTCGCTCTTCGTGTGGTGGTTCGCGAACGGTGCGGACGCCGTCGCGTCCCTGTTCGGCGCAGGCTCCGGCGCCAGCGGATTCCTCTACACCGTCCAGATGAATTGGCCCGATGGGGTCAACGGCGCATGGAACACCGGCGCGCTCGGCCTCACGGTGCCGCTGGCCCCGATCACCTGGCTGTGGGGCCCCGTCGTCGCCTACAACGTGGCGATCATCGCCTCACCCGTGGCCGCATCGCTCGCGGCGGCGCTGTTCCTCACACGCTTCGCAGATCGCCTCCCCGCGTTCATCGGCGCTGCGCTCTACGGCTTGTCCCCGTACCTGATCGCACAGGCCGGGGGACACCTCAACCTGAGCTTCGCGGTCCTCCCTCCGCTGGTCGCGGCGTTCCTCTGGCAGGCGGCGGTCGGTCCCGGCGGAGGAGCCGCCCGCGCACGGGTCGCCGCGCTCGTGCCCTGGGGCGTGCTGCTGGGCGGAGCGATCGGCTGGCAGTTCTACATGTCCAGCGAGCTCCTCGCAGGGACCTTCCTCGCAGCGCTCACAGGTGTGCTCGCGATCGCCGCAGTGCTCCGTCGCAGGATCCTGCCCCGCCTCGTGCCGACCCTCGCCGCGAGCGGGGCGGCGGTCGTCACCGCCCTCCTGCTGGCGTCTCCTCTCCTCATGACGATGGCGAACGCACCGAACCGTCCGGACGGCGCGATCCGTCCCCACGGCGTCTGGAACAACGACCTCGCCGACCTCGTCGTTCCTCCCCTGTTCGCTCCGGGCCACGGCCTGGTCCCGGACATCCCCCGCGTGCTGCACATCGATCCGGCGGAGATCGGCGGATACGTGTCCGTCGCGTGGCTCGTCGTCGCGGTCTGGGCCGTCGTCCGGCACCGCCGCAGCGCGCGTCATGGGGGCCTCGTGCGCGTGCTCGCGGTCACCGTGGTCCTCATGTGGCTGCTGTCGATGGGGTCGCCGCTGCGGGTCTTCGGAGCCGAGGTGCCGACCCCGGGCCCGTTCCGCGTCATCGAGCACATACCCGTCCTCATGAACATCCTCCCGATGCGCCTGGCGGTGCACGTGGTGCTGTGCCTGAGTGCGCTGACCGCAGTGCTGCTGCACCATGCGCTGCGGGACGCGCACAGGCGCCGCGCGGCAGGTGAGCGCATCCGCGGTGCCGCGAGTCTGGGTCCCTTCGCCGCAGTGCTCCTGACCTGCGTGCTGATCGCTCCCGTCGCGGTCCCCACCCGCGACATCACCGTGCCGCGCTTCTTCACATCGGATGCGGTCACCGACACGATCCCCGCCGGAGCGGTGGTGAAGGCACTGCCCACCCCACGGGCGGTCGCAGAGGCGGACTACGCGCAGTCCATGGTGTGGCAGGCGGTGACGGGGATGCACTATCGGGAGACCGGCGGCTACTTCATCGGCGGCACCGACAGCCACGCGGTGACGTACCAGGCGCTGCTCGATCCGCTGGATCAGCTCCTGCGCGACGAGGAGCAGACCGCGGTCCGGGACTTCGACGAGGGCCGGACCGCCGAGGCCGTCCGCGGCATCCGCGCGGGCGGCACCGATTTCGTCCTCATCCCCGTCGATCCGCCTCTGCTGCACTGGCCCGCGGACGAACTCGCGGGCCTGCTCGCGCAGACGCCGGGTGCACGAGCGGAACTCGTCGCAGACGTCTGGGTCGTCGACCTCCGGAGGATCGACGACGCGTCGTAGGCTTGAGCCCATGACGGACTCTCAGCGCGCGCTCGGCCCCCTGCTCATCGGACTGACAGGGGGGATCGGCGCCGGAAAATCAACGGTGGCCTCCCTCTTCCGGTCCCGCGGTGCGGCGGTGGTGGATGCCGACGCGATCGCCCGCGAGGTCGTGGAGCCCGGAGAACCCGCTCTCCTTGCGCTCACGGAGGAGTTCGGAGACGGGATCCTCACGGAGGCGGGCGAGCTGGATCGGGCGGCGCTGGCCACGGCGGCCTTCGCCTCGGCGGATCGCACCGCGGCCCTGAACGCGATCATGCATCCGGCGATCGGTGACCGGACGCACGCGCGCATGGCCGAACTGGCCGACCACGGCGTCGTCGTCCACGACGTCCCGCTCCTCGTGGAGAACGGGATGACCGCGCGCTATCACCTGAGCGTCCTCGTCGACGTGTCGGAGGACATCCGCCTCGAGCGCCTCACGACGAGCCGGGGGCTCGACCGCGAGGACGCGCTGCGGCGCATCCGTGCACAGGCCGCTGACGAGCAGCGTCGCCGCGCCTGCGACGCGATCCTCGACAACTCGACCACCGAGCAGCAGCTCGAGGCGCGGTTCAGCACACTGTGGGAGGAGCGGATCGAACCGTTCCGCCGCCATCGTGCGGCGGGAACTCCCGCACAGCCGTCTGAGCTCGCGGCGGGGGAGACGTCCTCGGAGGCGCAGGAGGCGGCGGGGGCGCGCCTGGTCGCCCGGATCGAACGCGCCGCGTCCGCTGCCGGGATGACGTGCACGGCCACCCATGAGCCCGGGCCCCAGGGCGTGGAGATCGCTCTCTCGGTGGTGGACGGAGACACCGCGTCCCGCGTGCGCAGCGTTCTCGCCGATGTGGGGTTCGCACCCGTCGCGGAGGATGCAGCGCCGCACGCAGCGACGGAGCGGTACGCACACACCGATCCGGGGCGCCCGGCGTTCGTCTCCGTCAGCTGAGGTCGCTCCGGCTGAGGTCCGGCTGAGCCCTCCCCAGCCGGACCTCGCCAGCCCGACCTCAGCGCAGCGAGGCGGTGAGGTCGATCGAGACGCCCTTGAGGGCGCGGGAGACGGGGCAGTCCTTCTTCGCCTTCTGTGCGGCAGTGCGGAAGTCCTCCTCGGACAGGCCCGGTACGGCACCGACGACGTACAGATGGATACCGGTGATCCCGTTCGCGGGGGAGAAGCTGACATCCGCGCCGGTCGAGAGCTCTTCGGGAGGCGTTCCCTGCTGCGTGAGGGCGTTCGACAGCGCCATGGAGAAGCATGCGGAGTGAGCGGCACCGATCAGCTCCTCCGGCGTCGTCGCGCCGTTGGCGCCCTCTGCCCGCGCGGCCCACGTCACGCCGAGCGTGCCGGAGCCGGAGCTGTCCAGCGAGACGGATCCCGAGCCCTCGGGAAGCGTGCCGCGCCAGACCGTGTGCGCCTTCGAGACCGTGTCCATCGATTCCTCCTCATGAGTGGGTATGTCGTACCTCTCACGAGTCTAGGCCGATCTCACGAGTCTGGGCCGACCAGCGGTCGCTGCGGACGAGCGGAGTCCTCTCCCCGTGTCCGTGTGGCGCGCTATCGTGAACCGTATGACTGCGCAGCCACCCGACTCACGCCCCCAGGACGCTCCGCAGAGGCCCGTCCCGCGGGTGGGGCACCGTCCGGAGATCGTCCGCTCCGTCGCACCGTTCGACGTGGTGTCCGACTATCAGCCCTCCGGTGATCAGCCCGCTGCCATCGCGGACATGACGGAGAGGCTGGATCGGGGGGAGAAGGACGTCGTGCTGCTGGGTGCGACCGGCACGGGCAAGTCCGCGACGACCGCTTGGCTGATCGAGCGCATCCAGCGCCCCACGCTGATCATGGCCCACAACAAGACGCTCGCAGCGCAGCTCGCGAACGAGTTCCGCCAGCTGCTGCCGAACAACGCCGTCGAATACTTCGTCTCCTACTACGACTACTACCAGCCGGAGGCGTACGTCCCGCAGACGGACACCTTCATCGAGAAGGACTCGTCGATCAACGACGAAGTGGAGCGGCTGCGGCACTCGGCCACCAACTCCCTGCTCACCCGGCGCGACGTGGTCGTCGTGTCGACCGTCAGCTGCATCTACGGCCTGGGCACCCCGGAGGAGTACGTCGACCGCATGGTGTCGCTGAAGATCGGCGATGAACTCGATCGTGACGAACTGCTGAAGCGGTTCGTCTCGATGCAGTACTCGCGCAACGACATGGCGTTCACCCGGGGCACCTTCCGGGTGCGCGGCGACACGGTGGAGATCATCCCGCAGTACGAGGAGCTGGCGCTGCGCATCGAGTTCTTCGGCGATGAGATCGAGGCCCTCTACACCCTCCACCCGCTCACGGGCGAGATCGTGCGGCAGGAGGAGGTCGTCCACATCTTCCCGGCCAGCCACTACGTCGCCGGCGAAGAGCGGATGGGCCGTGCCATCACGGACATCGAGCAGGAGCTCGCGGACCGCCTCCAGGAGCTGGAGGGGCAGAACAAGCTGATCGAGGCCCAGCGGCTGCAGATGCGCACCACGTACGACCTCGAGATGATGCGGTCGATGGGCTTCACCTCCGGCATCGAGAACTACTCGCGGCACATCGACGGGCGCGCCGGCGGCACGGCGCCCAACTGCCTGCTCGACTACTTCCCGGAGGACTTCCTCCTGGTGATCGACGAATCCCATGCGACGATCCCGCAGATCGGCGGGATGTACGAGGGGGACATGTCGCGCAAGCGCACCCTCGTGGACCACGGGTTCCGGCTGCCCAGTGCGATGGACAACCGGCCGCTGAAGTTCAACGAGTTCCTCGAGCGGATCGGCCAGACCGTGTACCTCTCCGCGACCCCCGGCCCCTTCGAGCTGGAGCGCGCGAACGGCTACGTCGAGCAGATCATCCGTCCGACCGGACTCATCGACCCGAAGGTGACGGTGAAGCCCACCCGCGGGCAGATCGACGACCTGCTGGAGCAGATCCGGGTGCGCGTCGAGCGGAACGAGCGCGTGCTCGTCACGACTCTGACGAAGAAGATGGCTGAGGACCTCACGGACTACCTCCTCGAGCACGACGTGCGCGTCGAATACCTGCACTCCGATGTCGACACCCTCCGCAGGGTGGAGCTGCTCAGTGAGCTGCGGGCAGGCGACTTCGACGTGCTCGTCGGCATCAACCTCCTCCGCGAGGGCCTCGACCTCCCGGAGGTCTCCCTCGTGTCGATCCTGGACGCGGACAAGGAGGGCTTCCTGCGGTCCGCGACCTCACTCATCCAGACGATCGGACGCGCCGCGCGCAACCTGCACGGCGAAGTCCACATGTACGCGGACACGATCACACGGTCGATGCGGCAGGCGATCGATGAGACGGACCGACGGCGCGAGGTCCAGCGGAAGCACAACGAGGAGCACGGCATCGACCCGCAGCCGCTGGTGAAGAAGCTGTCCGACATCACGGAGCGCCTCCGCCGGGAGGACGCGGACACCCGCGAGATCCTCGCAGAATTCGACTACGGCAAGGGCAAGCGGGGCTTCAACGCGACGATCACGGACGAGCAGCGCGCCGCCTTCGAACGCAGCAAGTCCGACGGAGCCCCGCTGGCGCCGCCCGCGGAGGATCTGGTCGAGCTCATCGCCTCGCTGACCGACCAGATGCACGCCGCGGCGGCGGACCTGCAGTTCGAGCTCGCGGCGCGGCTGCGCGACGAACTGGGCGACCTCAAACGCGAACTGCGGCAGATGAAGGAGGCGGGCCACGCGTGAGACGTGTACGATGAGGCGTCGTTGAAGGGGAGTATCCCTCGCTCATCCACGTTCGTCATCACGATCGCAGCACGGCGCGATCCGGATGTGGAGCGGCCCGAACCGGGACCGTGGGAGAGACTTTCGACCGCATGATGCGCACCACTCCTCTGAAAGGCCCCCATGCAAGAGTTCTTCCAGGATCCCTATCACGTGTTCGAGGTCGTCTCGAGCGTCGTGCTCGTGCTGATCCTCGTCGCGGACCTCCTCCTCGTCGTCAAACGGCCGCACACGCCCTCCATGAAGGAGGCCTCTCTCTGGGTCGCCTTCTACGTGGCACTCGCGCTCGTCTTCGCCGGGATCCTCTTCGCGATGGGCGACGCGCAGCGCGGCGGTGAGTTCCTCGCCGGCTGGTTGACGGAGTACAGCCTCAGCATCGACAACCTGTTCGTCTTCGTCATCATCATGACCGGCTTCGCGGTGCCCAAGAAGTACCAGCAGCAGGTGCTCATGGTGGGCATCATCCTGGCGCTGATCTTCCGCGGCATCTTCATCCTCGCCGGCGCCGCGATCATCGAGAGCTTCATCGAGGTCTTCTTCATCTTCGGCGTCTTCCTCCTGTGGACCGCGTGGAAGCAGGCCTTCAGCGGTGACGACGACGAAGACGCGGAGAACGGCTTCATCCGCTTCCTCCGCAAGCGCATCAACATCACCGACGATTACCACGACAACAAGCTGCGCGTGACGATCGACGGGAAGAAGTTCTGGACCCCGATGCTCATCGTGTTCGTCGCGATCGGCACGACCGACATCATGTTCGCGCTCGATTCGATCCCCGCGATCTTCGGCATCACCCAGGACACCTTCCTCGTGTTCACGGCGAACGTTTTCGCGCTCATGGGCCTGCGCCAGCTCTACTTCCTGCTGGGTGGTCTGCTCGACAAGCTGCCCTACCTCCACTACGGCATCGCCGCGATCCTCGCGTTCATCGGCGTGAAGCTGTTCCTCCACGCCCTCCACGAGACGGACTGGCTGCCGGACGCCTTCACGTCGCAGGTGCCCGTCATCAACACGTGGATGTCGCTGGGCTTCATCGTCACAGCGATGCTGGTCGCCACGATCGCCAGCCTCATCGCGATGCGGCGCAACGAGGAGGCGTCCCTGCGCAGGGACTGACCTCCCCTCCCCAGACGCCGAGGCGCCGGTCACCCTCGTGGGTGACCGGCGCCTCGGCGTGCGTGCCCAGCGGCACGAGGAGCGTCAGGCCTCGAACGGCCCGAACACCGGCGTCCACGACCGCACGAGCGTCTCCGCGATGACGCCCGCGTCGTGGTAGGGATCCTGCGCCAGCAGCTGACTGATCTGGTCCTTCGACTCGCCCCGCATGATCAGGAGGCCCCCGGGCGTGAGCTCGTCCTCGAGCGGACCGGAGGCGAGCAGGGTGCCCGCCTCCAGCTGCGCTGCCTGCCACTCGCGGTGTGCGGGACGGATGCTCATCCGGGTGTCCGTGTCAGGACCGTACGTGTAGGTGACGGCGAAGACTGCCATGGCTCTCCTGTGTGTCGAGGTGGGACTGGTGGGATACTCGTAGCGGTGCGTGTGAGCGCATCGTGATCCGAGACTAACCCCGAAGACCCTCCAGGAGCCCCTCCGTGTCCCGACTCCCGCACATACCCGACGACTTCGCGGACGCCGACACCGTGTGGGACATGTTCGAAGCCCATACGAAGGAGCAGGGCCTGACGCTGTACCCGGCGCAGGAGGAGGCGATCCTCTCCGTCCTGGCCGGCGAGAACACGATCGTCGCCACACCGACCGGTTCGGGGAAGTCCATGGTCGCGCTCGCGGCGCTCTACTACGCGGTGTCCACCGGGCGCACCGCGTACTACACGGCTCCGCTCAAGGCACTGGTGAGCGAGAAGTTCTTCTCCCTCGTCGAGGCGCTGGGCCGGGAGAACGTCGGCATGGTGACGGGCGACAGCTCTGTGAACGCGGATGCCCCCGTCATCTGCGCGACGGCGGAGATCCTGGCCAACCACGCGCTGCGCGAAGGTGCCAATCTCGACGTCGCACTGGTCGTCATGGACGAGTTCCACTACTTCGGCGACCCCCAGCGCGGGTGGGCGTGGCAGGTGCCGCTGCTCGAGATGCCGCAGTCGCAGTTCGTGCTCATGTCCGCGACGCTGGGCGACACGACGGAGATCCAGCAGCGGCTCACCGACCTCACGGGCCGCGACACCGCGTACGTCGGTTCGGCGGAGCGCCCCGTCCCGCTCGAGTACGACTACTCCCGGACGGCGCTGTTGGAGAAGCTCGCACAGCTCGTGGCCGAGGACCGCGCACCGGTCTATGTCGTGTCCTTCGTCCAGGCCCGCACGATCGAGCTCGCGCAGTCCATCGTCGCCGCCAATCTCACGACGCGCGCCCAGCGGGATCTGATCGCCGAGGAGGTCCGGGGCTTCCGCTTCGGCAAGGGCTTCGGAGTCACGCTGCGCCGCCTGGTGCTCGCCGGCGTCGGCGTGCACCACGCGGGCATGCTGCCGCGGTACCGCAGGCTGGTCGAGCACCTCACGCTCAAGGGACTGCTGAGCGTCGTCTGCGGGACGGACACCCTGGGAGTGGGCATCAACGTGCCGATCCGCACGGTGCTGCTCACCTCGCTCACGAAGTTCGACGGCCGCCGCGTGCGGCAGCTGCAGGTCCGGGAGTTCCAGCAGATCTCCGGGCGGGCGGGACGCGCGGGCTTCGACGCGGTCGGCTACGTCGTCGTCCAGGCGCCGGAGCACGAGATCGAGAACGCCATCGCGGTCGCCAAGGCCGGTGACGACCCGAAGAAGCGGAAGAAGCTCAAGCGCAAGCAGGCGCCGGAGGGCTTCGTCGGCTGGTCGGAGCAGACGTTCGAGAACCTCATCCACGGCACGCCGGAGCAGCTGCGCTCGCACATGCGCATCACGCACTCGACGATCGTGAACCTGCTGGCGCGCCCGCGCGCCGGGATCGACACGATCAGGGACTTCCTCGAGCGCACGCACGAGACGCGGGATCGGAAGCTCGACCTCATGCTCCGCGCACTGCGGGTGGGGCGCAGCCTCATCGCCGGAGGGGTCGTCGAGCGCGTCGACGGCGGCGAGGGACGGAGCGAGTACCGGTTGAGCGAAGACCTCGGTCCCGACTTCGCGCTGAATCAGCCGCTCAGTCCCTTCGCGCTGGCCGCTCTGGATCTCTTCGACTCGGAGTCCGAGACGTGGGCCATGGACGCGCTGAGCGTCATCGAGGCGACGACGCAGATCCAGCACCACATCATCCGCGGGCAGCTGGACCGGGTGAAGGGCGACGAGCTCGCCGCACTCAAGGCGGACGGGGTCGAGTACACGGAGCGCATGGCCATCCTCGATGAGCTCGACGTGCCGCGGCCCAACGGCGAGGTCCTCGAAGCGGCGTTCGAGTCCTACGCGGAGGCCGCGCCGTGGGTGCGGGAGATCGGCATCGAGCCGAAGGCGATCGTCGCCGACATGATCGAGCAGTCGATGAACTTCTCGCAGTTCGTCGCCTACTACGGGATCAGCCGGGTGGAGGGGGGTCTGCTCCGCTACCTCCTCGACGTGTGGCGGGCACTGGTGCAGACCGTCCCGGTCGACCGGCGGGGCGAGGAGCTGGACGCGATCATCGAATGGCTGGGTGATCTGGTCGTCCGGGTCGATTCCAGCCTCGTCGAGGAGTGGGCGAAGCTCACGGAACCGGGGGAGGAGCTCCCGGACGTCGCGCTGAATGCGCTGGAGAGGACATTCACCTCCGATACCCGCCGCTTCACCGCCGCGGTGCGCAACGCACTCTTCCACCGCGTCCTCCTGGCGGAGCGCGCGGCCTATCGGGAGCTCGGTGCGCTCGACGCCGAATCGGGGTGGGGCACCCGCGAGTGGGAGGACGCGATCGAATCCTTCTACGACGAGTACGGAGAGCTGGGGATCGACGCGAACGCACGGTCCGCCGCGATGGTGAGGATCACGGAATCGGGACGCACCTGGTCCGTGCAGCAGACCCTCGCAGATCCGGACGGAGACCGCGATTGGGCGATCCGCGCGACCGTCGACCTCGACGCCAGCGACGAGGCGGGCGAGGCCGTGGTGCGGATCGACGGGGTGGGTCCGCTCACAGAGGCGTGAGCGTGTCCGTCCCGGTGACTAGAGTGGGGGCGTGACTCCGCAGAACTCCGTGAAGAAGACCACCGTGGCCCCGGCGCACACGTCGTCCCTCGACGACGATGCCCCGGTCATCCGCGTCGAGGGCGCTCGTGCCCACAACCTCAAGGACGCGTCGGTCACCATCCCGCGCGACTCGATGGTGGTGTTCACCGGGCTGAGCGGTTCCGGCAAGTCGTCCCTGGCGTTCGACACGATCTTCGCGGAGGGCCAGCGCAGGTACGTCGAATCCCTGTCCGCCTACGCGCGGCAGTTCCTGGGGCAGGTCGACAAGCCGGACGTCGACTTCATCGAGGGGCTGTCCCCGGCGGTCTCGATCGATCAGAAGTCGACATCGAAGAATCCGCGCTCGACCGTCGGCACGATCACGGAGGTCCATGACTTCCTCCGTCTCCTCTGGGCGCGCATCGGCGTCCCGCACTGCCCGACCTGCGGGGAGGTGATCGAGAAGCAGAGCCCCCAGCAGATCGTCGACCGCCTCCTCGAACTGCCCGAGCGCACCAAGCTGGTGGTGCTCGCACCGCTCGTCCGCGACCGGAAGGGCGAGTTCAAGGACCTCTTCCCGAAGCTCCTGGCCCAGGGGTACTCGCGGGCGATGGTCGACGGGGAGCAGATCCGCCTGGACGACCCGCCGGAGCTGAAGAAGCAGTACAAGCACTCGATCTCCGTGATCGTCGACCGCATCGTCGTCCGCGATGGCATCCGGCAGCGGCTGGCCGACTCCGTGGAGACGGGCCTGGCCCTCTCGGAGGGTCGGATCGACGTCGACCTCGTCGACGAAGGCACAGTGCGCACCTATTCGGAGAACCTCCGGTGCCCCAACGACCACCCCCTGGTCCTCGACGAGATCGAACCGCGCACCTTCTCGTTCAACTCTCCGTTCGGCGCCTGCCCGGCATGCGACGGGATCGGCACCAAGCTGAGCGTCGACGAATCGCTCGTCATCCCGGACGAGGACCTCTCGCTCACAGAGGGCGCGATCGCCCCGTGGGCCACCGGCAAGACGACGGCGCAGTACTTCCTGCGGATCGTCAAGGGGCTCGGCGATGAGCTGGGCTTCGACATGACGACTCCCTGGAAGGACCTGCCCTCATCCGCCCGCACCGCTCTGCTCGAGGGGAAGGACTACAAGGTCCAGGTCCGGTACCGGAACCGGTTCGGCCGGGAGCGCAAGTACTCGACGGGCTTCGAGGGCGTCTTCCAGTACATCCTCCGCAAGCACGAGGAGACGGAATCGGATGCCTCGCGCGAACGCTATGAGGCGTACATGCGGGAGATCCCGTGCGCCGTGTGCGCAGGCGCGCGGCTGCGGCCGGAGGTGCTCGCGGTGACGGTGGGCGACCGCTCGATCGCACAGGTCTCCGCCCTGCCCATCGATGAGGCGGCCGTGTTCCTCGACGGGCTCACCCTGTCGGAGCGCGACGCCGCGATCGCGGCGCAGGTCATGAAGGAGATCAGTGCTCGCCTCCGGTTCCTGCTCGATGTGGGCCTGGACTACCTGAGCCTCGACCGGACCGCCGGCACCCTGTCCGGCGGCGAAGCGCAGCGGATCCGGCTCGCGACGCAGATCGGATCGGGGCTCGTGGGGGTCCTCTACGTCCTCGACGAACCCAGCATCGGTCTGCACCAGAGGGACAACCGTCGCCTCATCGGGACGCTCGCGAAGCTGCGCGACCTCGGGAACACCCTCATCGTCGTCGAGCACGACGAGGAGACGATCGAATCCGCGGACTGGATGGTCGACATCGGTCCGCGCGCCGGTGAGCACGGCGGCGAGATCGTGTACTCGGGACCGGTCGCGGGCATCGTCGACGCGCCGCGGTCCATCACCGGCGACTACCTCTCCGGCCGCTCATTCATCCCGCTTCCGGCGGCGCGGCGCCCCGTGGACCCGGATCGTGTCGTCACCGTGGAACGGGCCCGGGAGAACAACCTCAAGGACGTGACGGTCGACTTCCCGCTGGGCGTATTCACCGCCATCACCGGCGTGTCCGGATCGGGCAAGTCCACCCTGGTCAACGACATCCTCTACACGGAGCTCGCGAACAGGCTCAACAAGGCTCGCCGGGTGCCCGGTCGACACAAGCGGATCACGGGTCTGGAGAACCTGGACAAGGTCATCCACGTCGACCAGTCGCCGATCGGACGCACACCGCGGTCCAACCCCGCCACCTACACCGGGGTGTTCGACCATGTCCGCAGGCTCTTCTCCGAGACAGAGGTCTCCCGTGTCCGCGGCTACCAGCCGGGCCGGTTCTCCTTCAACGTGAAGGGCGGCCGCTGCGAGAACTGCAAGGGCGACGGCACGATCAAGATCGAGATGAACTTCCTGCCGGACGTCTACGTCCCGTGCGAGGTCTGCGAAGGGGCCCGCTACAACCGGGAGACCCTCGAAGCCACGTTCAAGGGCAGGTCGATCGCAGAGGTCCTCGACATGCCGATCGACGAGGCCGCGGAGTTCTTCGAGGCGGTTCCGGCGATCTCCCGCCATCTGCGGACCCTCGTGGAGGTGGGGCTCGGCTACGTGCGCCTCGGACAGCCGGCGACGACGCTGTCCGGCGGTGAGGCGCAGCGCGTCAAGCTGGCCTCCGAACTGCAGAAGCGCACCCGCGGGCGCACCGTCTACGTCCTCGACGAGCCGACGACCGGCCTCCACTTCGAGGACATCTCCCGGCTGCTGGCCGTGCTCCAGGGTCTCGTGGACAAGGGCAACACGGTCCTCGTCATCGAGCACAACCTCGACGTCATCGGATCGGCGGACCATGTCATCGACATGGGTCCGGAGGGCGGCCGCGGCGGCGGCAGCGTGGTCGCTGAGGGCACGCCGGAGCAGGTCGCGCAGCAGGCGGACAGCCACACGGGCCAGTACATCGCGGAGCTGCTGCGCAGGAGGAGCGTCGGTGGACCCCAGTGAGTACCGGCCCGCGTCGGGGGAGATCCCGACACAGGCGGGGGTCTACCGCTTCCGCGACGAGGACCGACGGGTCCTCTACGTCGGGAAGGCGAAGAACCTCCGGCAGCGCCTGAACTCGTACTTCGCGGATCCGGCCGGACTGCACCCGCGCACGTTCCGCATGGTCCATTCCGCGTCGTCGGTCGAATGGACGGTCGTCACGACGGAGGTCGAGGCCCTCCAGCTCGAATGGACGTGGATCCGCGAGTTCTCCCCGCGGTTCAACGTCATGTTCCGCGACGACAAGTCGTACCCCTATCTGGCGATCACGACCCAGGACCGTGTCCCGCGGGTCTACGTGACACGGGGAAAACGCAGGAAGGGCGTCACCTACTTCGGCCCCTTCGGCCAGGCCTGGGCGATCCGCGAATCCCTCGATCAGCTGCTGCGCGTGTTCCCGGTCCGCACGTGCACCTCGGGCGTCTTCAAGCGCGCGGAGCGCAGCGGCAGGCCCTGCCTGCTGGGCTACATCGGGAAGTGCTCGGCCCCCTGCGTCGGCCGGGTGAGCGAAGACGAGCACCGCGACCTGATCCGCGGGATCACCGACTTCATGTCCGGTTCGACGGGCACGATGATCTCGTCCCGGAAGAAGGAGATGGCGGCTGCGGCCGCGGACCTCGACTACGAGCAGGCGGCACGGCTGCGGGACCAGATCCAGGCGCTGGAGACGGTGCTGGCGAAGAACGCCGTCGTCCTGTCCATGAATGTGGACTGCGACATCTTCGCCCTCCATCTGGACGAGCTCGAAGCGGCCGTCCAGGTGTTCCACGTGCGCGGCGGCCGGATCCGCGGTGAGCGCGGCTGGATCGTCGAACGCCTCGAGGGCACGACCCGCGGGGAACTCACCTCCGACTACCTCCGCCAGGCCTACGGCGAGGTCGACCCCCAGGCGGTTCCCCCCGAAGTGCTCGTCGACGTCGGTCCCGACGATCAGGCCGCGATGGAGGAGTGGCTGCGCGAACGGCGCGGCGGCGGTCGCGTGACGCTGCGGGTCCCGGAGCGGGGAGAGAAGAAGGCGCTGCTCGACACGGTCAGGCAGAACGCCGAGCAGTCGCTGGTGCTGCACCGCACCCGGAGGGCGTCGGACCTCACGACCCGCAGCGAGGCGCTGCGGGAGATCCACGACGTGCTCGGCCTCGACGAACCGCCGCTGCGGATCGAGTGCATCGACAACTCCCACACGCAGGGACAGGACGTCGTCGGCTCCCTGATCGTCTTCGAGGACGGCCTGCCGAAGAAGCGCGACTACCGGCACTTCTCCGTGCGCGGCGAGGCCGCTCGCGATGACACCTCTGCGATGTACGACGTCGTGTCCCGTCGCTTCTCCCGGTATCTCGAGAGTCTGGCCTCCGACGAACCGGATGAGCGCTTCGGATACCGTCCGTCCCTGCTGCTGGTCGATGGAGGACCGCCCCAGGTGTCCGCGGCCCGCAGGGCGCTGGACGATCTGGGACTCGCGGGCATCGCGGTGGCGGGCCTCGCGAAGAGGCTCGAGGAGGTGTGGCTGCCGGGCGATGACTACCCGACTGTGTTCGCCCGCAGCTCGGAGGGGCTCTACCTGCTGCAGCGGATCCGCGACGAGGCGCATCGCTTCGCGATCTCCTACCATCGGAAGAAGCGCGCCGCGACGGCGAAGGCCTCTGCACTCGACGCGATCCCCGGGCTGGGGCCCGCGCGGCGGAAGGCCCTGCTCAAGCAGTTCGGGTCCGTCGCACGGATCCGCAAGGCCTCGGTCGAGGACCTCCAGGAGGCGGACGGCGTCGGCGCAGCTCTGGCGGCTACGATTCACGAAGGACTGAAGGAAGGGGCTGCACAGGATGACAGCTGACACCGCCGCTCGGGGGCACCAACCCGAAGTCGTCCTCGTGACCGGGATGTCCGGCGCAGGCAAGACGACGGCCGCACGCGTCCTCGAGGACCTCGACTGGTTCGTGGTCGACAACCTTCCGGCCCAGATGATCCCTGCGCTGCTCGAACTCGTCGGTCGTGCCGAAGGGGCGCTGCCCAAGGTCGCGATCGTCACGGACATCCGCGGACGCGGCACGCAGCGGACGGACCTGTCGACGGCCGTCGACGAATACCTGCACCAGGGCGTCGCCCTGCGGGTCCTCTTCCTCGACGCCGGCGACGACATGCTGGTGCGGCGGTACGAATCCGTCCGGCGCCCTCATCCCATCCAGGGCGAGGGCACGCTGCTCGACGGGATCTCCGCAGAGCGCGCGGTGCTGGAGAACCTGCGCCACCGCGCCGACGTCGTCATCGACACCTCCGACCTCAACATCCACGAACTGGGCCGCGAGGTGCGCAGCGCCTTCGCCGACAACGGCGGCGACGCGCTGCGCATCACCGTCCTGAGCTTCGGTTTCAAGTACGGGATCCCGAAGGACGCGGACCATGTGGCGGACGTGCGGTTCCTGCCGAACCCCCACTGGGTCCCGCACCTGCGCCCGTTCAACGGCACGGATTCGGAAGTGGCGGACTACGTCTTCCAGAAGCCGAACGCCTCCGCATTCCTCGATGACTACACCCGCGCGCTGGCGACCGCGGTCGCCGGGTACCTGGACGAGGGACGTGCCTTCGCGACCGTCGCACTGGGCTGCACGGGCGGCAAGCACCGCTCCGTCGCGATGTCAGAAGAGCTCGCCCGCCGCCTGCGCCAGGCGACGGGCGTGCGGGTCTCGGTCCGGCATCGGGACCTCGGCAGTGAGTGAGGGATCATGAGCGCACACGGAGCACCTGACATGGGGCGGGCCCCCAGTACCGAAGAGCTGCCGCTGCTGCTGGGCGGCGTCTTCGGCCGCAAGCACGACGAGCACGGGCGCAGGGACGAGCCGCGCATCGTGAGCTTCGGCGGCGGTCACGGCCTCTACGCGGCGCTGCGCGCCTTCCGCCTCATCACGGAGAACCTCACCGCGGTGGTGACGGTCGCAGACGACGGCGGGTCATCGGGCCGGCTCCGCAGTGAACTGGGCGGTCTGCCGCCGGGAGATCTGCGGATGGCGCTCGCGGCGCTCTGCGACGACGGGGAGTGGGGACGCGTCTGGCGCGACGTGATCCAGCACCGCTTCACGTCTGCCGGTTCTCTCGAGGGGCATGCTGTGGGGAACCTCCTCATCGCGGCGCTGTGGCAGATCCACGACGACCATGTGGTCGGACTCGACTGGATCGCCCGACTGCTGCGCGCCCACGGCAGGGTCCTGCCCATGTCGTCGCTGCCGCTGACGATCGAGGCGGACGTCCAGTCCGCTCCGAACGAACCGACGACGGTCATCCGCGGTCAGTCCGTCCTGGCGGCGACGCCCGGCAGAGTGACCGAGGTGCGACTGGACCCCGGCTCCCCGCCGGCCCGCAGCGAGACGATCGCGGCCGTCCAGCAGGCCGACGTCCTCAACCTGGGGCCCGGCTCGTGGTACACATCGGTTATGCCGCACCTCCTGGTGCCGGATCTGGCCCGGGCGATCTGCGAATCGGACGCGCTGCGCACGCTCACGCTGAATCTGGGTGCCGCACCGGGGGAGACGGCGGATCTGTCCCTGGTCGATCACCTGCAGTCCCTGCACAACCATGCACCGGAGCTCAGACTCGACTACGTCCTCGTCGATGCGGTGGCCGCGGCGGGCGAGCCCGCGCTCGTCGACATCGCCGCGTCGCTTTTCGGGGCGACGGTGCGCACCCATCCGCTCACCTCACGGCGGCCCCGCCAGCACGACAGCCTCAAGCTGGCGGCCTGCTACCGTGACATGCTGCTGGACTCCGGGCTGCTCGCGGAGGAGCAGTGGTGACGGACGACAGAACGAAGGAGGCGGAGTGCCCATGGCACTGACCGCGCAGGTCAAGGACGAGGTCGCTCGGTTCGATGTGATGCGGGTGTCCGCCCGGAAGGCGGAGGTGTCGGCGATGCTCAGGTTCGCCGGGGCCCTGCACCTGTCGGGCGGATCCATCCTCATCGAGGCGGAGCTGGACACCGCCGCCGCCGCTCGGCGACTCCGCGGGGAGATCCACGATCTCTTCGGGCACGCATCGGAGATCATCGCGATCACGGGCAGCGGCCTGCGGCGGGGGAGCAGGTACATGGTCCGCGTGACCGCCAACGGCGCCGCACTCGCGCGGCAGGCGGGCCTGCTCGACGCCCGGGGCCGCCCCGTGCGCGGACTCCCGTCGACCATCGTCAACGGCGCGGTGGCCGACTGCGAGGCCGCGTGGCGGGGCGCCTTCCTCGCGCACGGATCCCTCACGGAACCGGGTCGCTCTGCGGCACTGGAGATCACCTGCCCCGGTCCGGAGGCGGCGCTCGCACTGGTGGGAGCCGCTCGTCGCCTCTCCATCACGGCGAAGGCGCGCGAGGTGCGCGGCACCGATCGCGTCGTCATCCGCGACGGCGACGCGATCGCGGCACTGCTGACCCGGATGGGTGCCCACGATGCTGTGCTGGTCTGGGAGGAGCGCCGCATGCGCCGCGAGGTGCGGGCGACCGCGAACCGCCTGGCGAACTTCGACGATGCGAACCTGCGCCGGTCGGCACGCGCCGCGGTGGCCGCCGGGGCGCGCGTCGAACGGGCGCTGGAGATCCTCGGCGACGACGTGGCAGAGCACCTCCGCTATGCGGGGACGCTGCGGCTCACCCACAAGCAGGCTTCTCTCGAGGAGCTCGGCCAGCTCGCGGATCCCGTCATGACGAAGGACGCGGTCGCCGGTCGCATCCGACGACTCCTCGCGACCGCGGACAAGCGGGCGGAGGAGATAGGCATCCCCGGCACGGACGCGCACCTCACATCGGAGATGCTCGAAGAGGAATGAGAGGAGCTCCACCCATGACCACTCGCATCGGCATCAACGGCTTCGGACGCATCGGACGGTCCTTCCTGCGCCAGTCACTGGCCGCGGACGGCGTCGACGTCGTCGCGGTGAACGATCTCACCGACAACGGATCACTCGCCCACCTGCTGAAGTACGACTCCGTCTGGGGCCGGATCGGCGCGGAGGTGACGCACGACGACAGCTCCCTCATCGTCGACGGCCGCAGCATCCGCGCGACGGACCACTCCGTCCCCGCAGACATCCCGTGGGCCGAATACGGCGTCGACGTCGTCATCGAGGCGACCGGTCGCTTCAAGACCGCTGATCAGGCCCGGGGCCACCTGGAGGCGGGCGCGAAGTCCGTCATCCTCTCCTCGCCCGGCAAGGGGATCGACGGGATGTTCGTGATGGGCGTCAACCACACGGACTTCGACCCGGCCCAGCACACGATCATCTCGAACGCCTCGTGCACGACGAACTGCCTCGCACCGGTCGCGAAGGTACTGCATGAGGGCGTCGGCATCCGGTCGGGCCTCATGACCACGGTGCACGCGTACACGGGCGACCAGCGGCTGGTCGACGGCAACCACAAGGACCCCCGCCGTGCGCGGGCCGCTGCGGTCAATGTCGTCCCGACCACGACCGGCGCCGCCGCCGCGGTGGGCCGGGTCCTGCCGGAGCTCGACGGACGCCTCAGCGGCATCGCCGTCCGCGTGCCGGTCCCGACAGGCTCGCTCGTGGACCTCGTCTTCACCCCGGAACGGGCGACCGATGTCGCCGAGGTGAACGCGCTGCTGCGCGACGCCGCGGCAGGCGAGCTCGCCGGGATCCTGGCCTACACCGAGGACCCCATCGTCTCCTCCGACATCGTCATGGACGACCACTCGGCGGTCGTCGACGGCCTGCTCACGGAGCAGGTGGGCGACCAGATCAAGGTGATCGCCTGGTACGACAACGAATGGGGCTACTCGCACCGTCTGCTCGACCTCGCCGCGTACATCGGCACAGAGCTCTCCTGAGGCCGTCCAGGCCCGTGTCCAGCCCGAAAGGAACCCCATGCTGACCCTCACTCCCTCCGTCGACGTCGCGAGCCGGCGCGTGCTCGTGCGCAGCGACCTCAACGTCCCCCTGGCGGACGGCGCCATCGCGGACCGCGGTCGGATCACGGCGTCGGCCCCGACCATCCGCTCGCTCGCCGAGGCCGGGGCCCGCGTGATCGTCGTCGCCCACCTGGGAAGGCCGAAGGGCGCACCGGTGGCCGAGCTGACGCTCGCTCCCGTCGCCGAGGCCCTGGCCGAGGAGATCGGACGGCCCGTCGCCTTCGCGTCGGACACGGTGGGGGAGTCGGCCCGGGCTGCTGTGGATGCACTCGCCGACGGCGACGTCGTCCTGCTGGAGAACCTGCGGTTCAACGCGGGGGAGACGGCGAAGGACGATGCGGAGCGCGGAGCGTTCGCCCGGCAGCTCGCACAGTTCGCGGATCTCTTCGTGTCGGATGGGTTCGGCGTAGTCCACCGCAAGCAGGCGAGCGTCTTCGATGTGGCGCGCCTCGTCCCGGCCTACGCGGGCGGACTCGTGGCCGCTGAGGTGGAGGTCTCACGCAGGCTGCTGGAGGACCCGGCCCGCCCGTATGCCGTGGTGCTGGGCGGATCGAAGGTCTCGGACAAGCTGGGCGTGATCGACAGCCTGCTGGACCGTGCCGACCTGCTCGCGATCGGCGGCGGGATGGTGTTCACGTTCCTCAAGGCGCAGGGCCATGCGATCGGGGCGAGTCTCGTGGAGGAGGACCAGCTCGACACGGTGCGGGGATACCTGGCCAAGGCCGCGGAGAAGGGCGTGGAGATCCTCCTGCCCCAGGACATCGTCATGGCGGCCTCGTTCGACCGCGACGCGGACCACTGGACGGTCGAGGTCGACGCGCTCGAATCGACGCCCGCCGGAGCGGCCGCACTCGGACTGGACATCGGACCGCGCGCGGCCGCCGCCTATGCGGAGCGGATCCGTTCCGCGCAGACGGTGTTCTGGAACGGCCCCATGGGCGTCTTCGAGTTCCCCGCGTTCGCCGCAGGCACGAAGGCGGTGGCTGAAGCACTCACGAGCGCACACGGCGGTCGCGCGGACGGCAGGCTGACCGTGGTCGGCGGCGGCGATTCCGCCGCCGCGGTCCGCGCACTCGGCTTCGCAGACGTTGACTTCGGACACATCTCGACCGGCGGGGGCGCCTCGCTCGAATTCCTCGAGGGGCGCACCCTCCCCGGCCTCGACGTCCTGGAGGGATGACTCATGGCACAGGCACAGACACCAGCGCAGGCACAGGCGCAGCGCACTCCGCTCATCGCGGGGAACTGGAAGATGAACCTCGACCACTTCGAGGCACTGACACTCGTGCAGAAGCTCGCCTGGGCACTGCGGGACGCGAAGGTGGATCTCAGCGCCATCGACGTCGCGCTGCTGCCCCCCTTCACGGACATCCGCTCCGTCCAGACCCTGGTGCAGGGCGAGAAGATGGATCTGGCCTACGGCTCCCAGGACCTCTCACAGCACGACGCGGGCGCGTACACCGGAGACGTCTCCGGTGCGTTCCTCACACGACTCGGCTGCCAGTACGCCCTCGTCGGGCACAGCGAACGGCGGGAGCACCACGCCGAGGACGACGCGCAGGTGCGCGCGAAGCTCACCGCAGCCCTGCGGCACGGCCTGACTCCCATCCTCTGCGTGGGCGAAGCGCTCGACGTGCGCCGGGCCGGGGACCACATCAGCCACGTCCTGGCACAGGTGGATGCCGCACTCGACGGCTCCTCGGCAGATGACCTGGCAGGACTCGTCATCGCCTACGAACCCGTGTGGGCCATCGGCACGGGAGAGACCGCCGGCCCGGCCGAGGCGCAGGAGATGGCCGCTGCCATCCGCGCGCGCGTCGTCGAGACGCACGGTACGACATGCGGCGATTCGACACGAATCCTGTACGGCGGCAGCGTCAAGACGGACAACGCCGCCGCGATCGTGTCAGCCGACGACGTCGACGGAGCACTCGTCGGGGGAGCTAGTCTCGACCCGACGGGATTCGCTGACCTCATCGCCGCAGTACACCGAGTAGACTGAGGTCATTATGGAGATCCTCAACTGGACGCTGATCGCGCTCCTCACCCTCACCAGTGCCTTCCTGATCCTTCTCATCCTCATGCACAAGGGGAAGGGCGGAGGCATGTCGGACATGTTCGGCGGCGGTATGAGCTCGTCGCTCGGTTCGTCGGGTGTCGCAGAGCGGAACCTCAATCGGTTCACCACGCTGGTGGCGATCGTCTGGGTGGCGAGCATCATCCTTCTCGGCGTCGTCGTCCGCTTCACCTGAACCAGCACCGCACACGGAAGGCCCGGAGGAATTCTCCTCCGGGCCTTCGTCGTCTGCAGAGACGTCGTCATCTGCGGAGCAGCGTCAGCGGGCGCGCTCGTCCGTATCGGTTCCCGTGACGGTGTCCGCTGCTTCGTCCGTCTCCGCTGAGACCTCCGATTCGACGGGGGCGTCCGATTCAGCATGGGCGTCCGGTTCAGCGATGCTGTCGACCTCGCCGACCGGATCAGCCTCATCGATGGCGTCTGCTTCATCGATGGCGTCTGCTTCATCGGCGGCGTCCGCTTCATCGACGGCGTCCACGTCGTCGGCCGCGTCCACCGTGTCGACGGGATCCGCTCCTTCGTCTCCGGCTTCCGAGGGCTCTTCGGCCGCAGCGACCTCGTCCTCGGGCCGGCGCGGTGCCGCATCGGGCAGCGATTCGATCGCGGCGAGCAGATGCGCCACGCCGGCCTGGCGGTCCGTGAGCGTCAGATGGACGACGCGGCGGCCGAGGTCCGCGAGCACCTGCGCATCGCCGTCGGCCTGAGCGGTCTGCAGTCGGGCGAAGTCGAAGCCGGCCTCGGGCACGTCGACCGTCGGTCCGGAGTCAGGATCAGCGGAGATGAAGAGGAACGTCCCATCAGGACGCCCGCCTTTGTGGAACTGGCCCGTCGAGTGGAGGTACCGAGGCCCCCATCCGAAGGTGACGGTTCCACCCGACTTCCGGGCGAGCAGTTCGCGCAGCGAGGCCGCGGCCTCATCGTGCTCGGCACTCAGGAACGCCTGCACGGCGAGGTAGCCGTCCTCGTCGTCCGGGGACGGGAAGAGGCCGGCGACGGTCGAGGCGAGAGACTGCCCGGCATCGCCGGCACCCGCAGGTTCGTCTGCATCGGAGTCCGTCGCTGTGCGCCCCGGGGCGTCCTCACCGGCGGACACCGGTGCGCTCTCCAGCGCCCGGACGATGACGGGACCATCGACGAGGGTCGGTGCGGCCTCGTCGTCGTCCTGCGCTGACGCATCGGACTGCAGCAGGGCGCGTGCACGCTCCTTGGCATCCTCCACATCCGGCTGGTTGAAGGGATCGACGCCGATGCCCGCGCACAGCAGCGCGGTCGCGGTCTCCCACACCAGCAGCTGAGAGCCCAGCGGGGCCTCGTAGGAGACGGCCACACCGGAGATCGGCTGATGCGTCCCGATCGCCGGTCCGAGGTACCCGAGCGCGGTGGCCGCGTGCGCGTCCTCGAAGCCGGGCGCTTCCACGGATCCGCACGCGACGGGAAGCATGCCCACCCCGTCCTTGCCGGACGACTCAGCGATCAGCTGCTCGAGCCAGCCCGGGAGCCCGGCGAGGGAATCGTCGGTCGCGGCCATCGCCAGGGTGCGCACGCCGCGAGCGTGCGCGGCCGTCAGCAGCGCACCGATGCGCAGAGCAGGATTGTCCGGATCGTCCGTGCGCACTGCGTCTGCGACCGCGGCGGCCTCGTCGACGACCTGCTGGACGTCCGCTCCTGCGAGCCCGGCGGGGACCAGCCCGAACGCGGCGAGTGCGCTGTAGCGTCCCCCGACGCTGGGATCCGTGAGGAAGACGCGGCGCCATCCCTCCTCCAGCGCCTGCTCGGCCATGGGGGTGTCGGGGTCCGTCACCGCGATCAGTCGGCCGCGGGGCTCGATGCCCGCGGCCAGCAGGGCCTGGGCGAACGCCGAGGCCGCGCAGACCGTCTCGATCGTCGTGCCGGACTTCGTGGCGACGACCATGGCCGACCGCTCGAGGTCCCCGCCATCGCTGAGCGCGGAGATGGCCAGCGGGTCCGTGCTGTCGAGGACGACCAGGTCCGCATCGTGTGCTCGTGCGATGACTTCTGCGCCCAGGGACGAACCGCCCATCCCCGCGAGGATGATGCGGTCGACGCCGTCCTCAGCGAGCTCGGCGCGCAGGGTGTCGATCTGCTCGATGAGTCCGGCGGCGCGCGTGTGCAGGTCGGTCCAGCCCAGACGCGTCGCGGCGAGCTCTGCGGCCTCCGGGCCCCAGACCGTCGCATCGCGCTGCGCGATGCGGGAGGCGAGGCGCAGGTCCACCATGCGGGTCAGCTCCGCCTCGAACACGTCGGGGGCCGGGAATCCGATGTCTGTGGTCATCGCTGCTCCTTCACTCGTCGGAGCGGCCCGAGGCTGTGCCGCTCGCGTCTGTCCCGTCCGCACCCGCGAGCCGACCGGCCACTGTGGCGACCAGCTCGTCCCAGCTCGCGGAGAACTTCTCGAGGCCCTCGCGCTCCAGCTTGTCCATCACGTCGGCGTAATCGATGCCGAGCCCGGAGAGCGAGTCGAAGTGCGCGTCGGCCGCGACATAGGTGCCGGGCATCGAGTCACCGCCGACGGTGCCGTGGTCGGCGAACGCGTCGAGGGTCTTCTCCGGCATCGTGTTCACGGTGTCCGGCGTCACGAGCCCGGTCACGTACATCGTGTCCGGGTAGGAGGGATCCTTCGTCCCCGTCGAGGCCCAGAGCAGCCGCTGTGCGCGGGCGCCTGCGGCCTCGAGGACCCGGAAGCGCTCCGAGTCGAACACCTGCGAGCGCACGCGGTGAGTGAGTCGGCAGTTGGCCAGTCCCGCCTCGCCCCGCAGGCCGGATGCCTGCTCCGTGCCGATCGAAGCGAGACGGGCATCGACCTCCGCGTCGATCCGGGACACGAAGACGGAGGCGACGGAGTGCAGGGTCGAGAGGTCGACTCCGGCCTCGCGGGCCCGCTCGAGTCCGGAGAGGTAGGCCTCGACGACCTTCCGGTACTGGTCGAGGCTGAAGATCAGCGTGACGTTGACGCTGATCCCGCGCTCCAGGACACGAGGGATGGCGAAGACGCCCTCTTCAGTCGCGGGGATCTTGATCATGACGTTGGGACGGTCCACGGCCGAGGCGAGACGGCTGGCCGCCTCGATCGTTCCCTCGCCGTCGTGGGCCAGGGACGGGGACACCTCGAGGGAGACGCGCCCGTCGGCGCCCTCTGTGCGCTGCCAGACGGGCTCGAGCAGATCACAGGCCGCACGGACGTCGGCCACGGTCAGCGCGTCGATCGCCTCCTCGGGGGAGACCCCGGCCCGTGCCAGTTCGTCCGTCTGCTCCGTGTACGCGGCGTCGGAGGCGATCGCGGATGCGAAGATCGTCGGGTTCGTCGTGACTCCGACGATCGAGCGCGTCTCGACCAGTTCGGCCAGCGACCCCGATTCGAGGCGCGTGCGCGACAGGTCGTCGAGCCACACGGAGACGCCGGCGGCGCTCAGTTCTGCGAGCGGTGCGTTCTGCTGCATCATGCCTTCCCGGAGACGGCGGCCAGTGTGTCGCGGGCGGCGCCGGCGACGGCCTCGGCGGTGAACCCGAACTTCTCGAAGAGGAGCGCTCCGGCGGCGGACGCGCCGTAGTGCTCGAGCGAGACGGCACGCCCGTGCGTGCCGAGCCAGCGGTGCCAGCTCTGGGCGATGCCCGCCTCGACGCTCACGCGTGCGCGCACCGATGACGGCAGGACCTCTTCCCGGTACTCCGGCGTCTCCTGCTCGAACCACTCCATGCAGGGGACGGACACGACGCGGGCGCGGGTGCCCTCCGCTGCGAGTGCCTCGCGTGCTGCGAGTGCCAGCTGCACCTCGGAGCCCGAGGCCATGAGGATGACGTCCGGCTCGCCCTCACTGTCCGCGAGCACGTACGCACCGCGGCGCGCACCGTCGGCATCCGCGACTGCGGTCCGGTCGAGGACCGGCAGGCCCTGGCGCGTGAGGACCAGGCCGGAGGGGCCGTCGGCGCGCTCGAGGACGCGCAGCCAGCAGACGGCCGTCTCCGTCGCGTCGGCGGGCCGGACCACGTCCAGTCCGGGGATCGCACGGAGTGCGCTCACGTGCTCGACCGGCTGGTGGGTGGGACCGTCCTCGCCGACGCCGATGGAGTCGTGCGTCCACACGAAGATGTTGGGCAGCTGCTGCAGCGCCGCGAGGCGCACAGCGGGTCGCTGGTAGTCGCTGAAGACCAGGAACGTGCCGTTGTAGGGACGGGTCGGACCGTGCAGCGCGATGCCGTTGCAGACGAGCCCCGCAGCGAACTCGCGGACTCCGAAGTGGAGGTTCCGGCCGTAGGGGTTGCCCGGGAACATCGTCGAGGAGCGCTCAACGGGCAGGAACGACGGCTCGCCCTTCACGAGGGTGTTGTTCGATCCCGCGAGGTCGGCCGAACCGCCCCACAGCTCCGGCATGAGAGGCGCGATCGCGTTCAGGACGGTGCCGGAGGCCGCGCGGGTCGCGATCGAGGCACCGGCCTCGAAGGCGGGCAGCGCGTCTGCCAGTCCGTCCGGGAGGTCGCCGGACTGCAGACGGTCGAACAACTGGGCGCGCTCGGGGTGAGCCGCGCGCCAGGCCTCGAACCGGGTGGTCCAGTCGGCGTGCGCGGCGGCTCCGCGGTCGCCCACCGCGCGTGTGTGCGCGAGCACCTCATCCTCGACGATGAAGCTGCTCTCCGGGTCGAACCCGAGCAGCTCCTTCGTCGCCGCCACTTCGTCCGCTCCGAGTGCGGCGCCGTGCGCTGCCCCGGTGTTCTGCACGTTCGGTGCAGGCCAGCCGATGATCGTGGACAGGCGGATGAAGGAGGGACGCGGATCGGACTTCGCGGCCTCGAACGCGTCGTGGAGGGCATCGACGTCCTCGCGGTACTCCGCACCGCCGTGCGTGAAGTCCACATGCTGCACGTGCCAGCCGTATGCCGCGTACCGGGCCTCGGGGTCCTCGGTGAAGGCGATGGAGGTGTCGTCCTCGATCGAGATCCGGTTGTCGTCCCACAGCACGACGAGGTTCCCCAGCTGCTGGGTGCCGGCCAGTGACGACGCCTCGCCGGAGACTCCCTCCTGCAGGTCGCCGTCACCGGCGATGACCACGACGCGGTGGTCGAAGACGGATTCGCCGGCAGGTGCCTCAGGATCGAACAGACCGCGCTCACGGCGCTGCGCCATGGCCATCCCGACCGCCGAGGCCAGGCCGGACCCCAGGGGACCGGTGGTGATCTCGACTCCTGCGGTGTGGCCGACCTCGGGGTGGCCCGGGGTGAGTGAGCCCCACGTGCGGAGAGCCTTCAGGTCATCGAGCTCCAGTCCGGTGCCCGACAGGAAGAGCTGGATGTACTGGGTGAGGCTCGAGTGCCCCGCGGACAGCACGAAGCGGTCGCGGCCGACCCAGGCCGGATCGGCCGGATCGTGGACCAGGCCCTGCTGGTAGAGGTAGTACGCGGCGGGGGCGAGGCTCATGGCCGTCCCGGGATGCCCGTTCCCGACCTTCTCCACCGCGTCCACGGCGAGGAGTCGTGCGGTGTCGACGGCCCGGCTGTCGAGAGAGGACCACGTGAGGCTGCTCGTGCTGGTCATGCGCGCGATTCGTTCCTTCAGGAAGGCTGCTTGCCCGCCCACGTCGGGAGGGCACTGACGGGCCTCACTCTACCGGGACGCGCCGGTTGTGCAGTGCATGTGCAGAACTCTTCTACGAGGGATAGAATCAATCAGACGACCCCACCACCAGGAAGGCGCAGCCGACACCGTGTCTCTCCCTCAGCGCCCCGCGCACAACCACTCCGCAGAAGAGAAGCCTCTGCAGCGGACGATCGACGAACGGCGCGCAGGAGCGCGCGGCACAGGGTCGCTGGGTGACACCATCCGCGCCTACGTCGCGCTCACCAAGCCGCGCGTCATCGAACTGCTCCTCGTCACGACCGCACCCGTCATGTTCCTCGCGGAGCGCGGCCTGCCGAACCTCTGGCTCGTCGTCGCGACGCTGATCGGCGGAGCGGCGGCAGCGGCCTCGGCCTCTGTCTTCAACTGCATCGCAGACCGCGACATCGACGCGAAGATGCGACGCACGGAGAACCGTCCGCTCGTGACCGGTGAGATCACACCGCGCGCCGCGACCATCTTCGCCTTCGCGCTGGGCTTCGGCTCGATCTTCTGGCTGGGCGGCTTCACGAACTGGGTCGCAGCCGGCCTCACTGCCATCGCGATCCTCCTGTACGCCGTGTTCTACACGCTCGTCCTCAAGCGTCGCACGACCCAGAACATCGTCTGGGGTGGAGCCGCGGGCTGCATGCCCGTGCTCATCGGCTGGTCCGCCGTCACCGGCTCGCTCAGCTGGGAGCCGCTGCTGCTGTTCCTGGTCGTCTTCTTCTGGACGCCGCCGCACTACTGGCCGCTGGCCATCAAGTACAAGGCGGACTACGAAGCGGCGGATGTGCCGATGCTGCCGAACAAGGTCCCGCCGACGAACGTCGCCAAGCAGATGATCTGGTACACGGTCGCGATGCTGGCAGCGTCGTTCGCGCTCATCGCCGTCGCGCCGATGGGCCCGGTGTACATCATCGCCTCCGTCGCGGCTGGGGCGTGGTTCCTCTGGGAGTGCATCGCCTTCATCAAGCGCGCGAAGGCCGGGCTGTCCGGTACACGACTGCGTGCGATGCGCGTCTTCCACGGATCGATCACCTACCTGTCCGTGCTCTTCCTCGCAGTGGCGATCGACCCGTTCCTCAACCCCTGGGCCTGATGAGAACGTCCCCGCGGGGACGCGAAGTCCGAGATCTCGGACTCTGCGTCCCCGCGGGGACGTTTCTCTGTGGCGGGCAGCTCAGGCGGCTGTGGCCTCCGCGGCGTCGTCGGAGCGGAGCTCGACACCGTTCTCGCGGGCGAGCCGCGCTTCGCGCTCACGGACGCGGGGGATGATCTCCTCGCCGAACGTCGTGAGCTCCTCCTGGAAGTGGAGGTACGCCGTCAGGAGCAGATTCACTCCCTGCTTCTTGTATTCGATGATCCTGTCGGCGATCTCGTCGAACGTGCCGATCAGACCGGTCTTGAAACCGTCGTTGTACTGCACGAGGTCTTCGAAGGACGAATCCGCCCACATTCCCTTCTTGTCCCCGGTCGACGCCCCCGCGTGCTGGACGGACCGCTGGAAGCCCTCCACCGCGGGGCGGTGAGCGTTGCCGACGATGTCTCGCAGCTGCTCGACCGCCTCGTCGTGCGTGTCGCGAGCGATCACGAACCCGTTGATGCCGAACCGCGGTGCGACCGGGGCGCTCCGCTCACCGGACTGGGAAGCCGCGATCACGCCTGCGACGTTATCGGCGTAGTCCTCGAGCGTGCGACCGTTCGAGAAGTACCAGTCCGCCACGCGACCGGCGGTCGCCTGTGCCGCCGATGAGTTGCCGCCGAAGAAGACGTCCGGGTGTGCGCGCCCCGGCACGTCGACTGGTCCGGGTTTGAGACTCACTCCGTCGATCGAGTAGTAGCGACCGTGCTGGGAGTAGTCCTCCTGCGTCCAGATGCCTCGCAGCGCTCGGATGAACTCGTCCGTGCGGACGTAGCGCTCATCGTGTTCGAGCCAGGGGAGGCCGAACCCTGTGAACTCGTCCTTCAGCCAGCCGGACACCACGTTGACGGCTGCGCGTCCGCCTGACAGCTGGTCAGCGGTGTTGATGAACTTCGCGAGCACCCCGGGATGCCACATGCCCGGGTGGACCGCGGAGATCACCTTGAGCCTCTCCGTCGCGAGCAGGAGTGCGAGTGAGAAGCTCGTGGCCTCATGCTGCTCCGACGCGCCGTAGCTCGCCTGGTAGCGCGTCTGCGTCAGCGCGTACTCGAAGCCCAGTCGCTCCGCTGTCCGTGCGAGCGTGCGGTTGTAGTCGATGCCCCAGTCCGTTCGCTGCTCGACGGTGGAGATGACGAGGCCGCCGGACACGTTCGGCACCCAGTACGCGAACTTCAGCGGTGAGGCCAGATCTGCGACGGGGGAGATCGATGCTGCCATGGTGTTCCCTTCGGTCGGTGCATGGGGCGCGAGCCGAGGACTCGCGCGTCAAGCATCGATGGAAGGGGATGTGCCGCAGTGCGTGTTCGTCATATTCAAGGCTTTCGACGTCACACTGGGTCACACGGGGTCATATGCGCGCCTCTGATCATGCGTCAGAAGGCGCGGGTCATGCGTCAGAAGGTGCGGGCTCCCGGATATCGCCGCCATCGATCGGCGCAGCGGGTCCTGCACCCTGGGGCGGTCGCTGGTAATGCGCGTCGACCAGCCAGCCGACCGCTGCCAGGACGGTGCAGACACCGATGATGTGCAGTGCGACCAGCACCTCGGGCACGCCGGTGAAGAACTGCACGTACCCGAGGAGGCCCTGGGCGAGGACGACGAGTGTGAAGGCGATGGCCGGTCGGCGCAGGCGGCGCGCGTGGGGGAGCCCCCGTCGCACGGCCCGCTGAGTGATGACGACCATCGCGATAGTCACCGCCACGAGAGCCCAGACCGGGGCGGCGTGCAGGCGGGACATGAGGAGGGTGTCGAGGCCGTTGCGGGCGCTCAGCTCGTCGCCTGCGTGCGGTCCCGCTCCGGTGACGAGCACACCCAGGAGGACGACGATCCAGGTGAGGGCGAAGGCCGTCCATGCGAGACTGCGGGCCAGGCGCGATCCCACGGGACGCGAGGGTCCACCCGAGTCGTAGGTGCGTCGGACGAACAGGACCGATACGACGACGGCGACGGCAGAGGGCACGAAGTGGCCCGCCACGACCCAGGGGTTGAGACCGGTGAGGACGGTGACCCCGCCGATCACGGCCTGGACGGGCACGATGGCGGTGAGCCCCACGGCGAACCACACGAGGTCGGGCCGGGTGCGGAACCTGCGGAGCAGGATCAGGATGGTGACGACCCCGAGCACCCCCAGGCTCACTCCCAGGAGTCGGTTGCCGAACTCGATCGCGGAGTGCATCGTGAGCTCGCCGTGCGGGGTGATCGACTCAGCCGTGCACCGGGGCCAGGTGGGGCAGCCCAGACCGGAACCGGTGAGTCGCACCAGGGCTCCGGTGAGGATGATGAGCGATTGGGCGCTGAGCATCATCCAGGCCAGGATGCGGTCGATTCGCGACGTCACAGGCGTATGTCCTCACTCGGGTCGTGTTGACGGGCGGTCAGCATTCTAGTGGGCGCCGACAGCGGGTGCGCGACCGGAGCGTCGGGTGGGACTGGGAGTCTCAATTGGGGTTGGGAGTCTCAGCTGGGATCGGCAGCCTCAGTCGAACGAGAACCAGCGCCGTGCCGCAAGGGTGCCGAGCAGTGCCCACGCCACCAGGATGCCCAGTGACGGCCACGCGATCGCGCCGTCGACGACGGAGGCGCGCAGGGCCGTGCCGAGCGCTCCCGGCGGAAGGAGCTCCATCACGCGTCCCCACATCCCCTCCCGGTGGAACAGCAGGCCTCCGACGGAGGCCATGAGGACCCAGAGGAGGTTCGCGACGGCGAGCGTCGCCTCCGGCCGCAGGGTGCCGGCCATGAGGACGCCCCAGGAGACGAGTGCCGCGGCCCCGGCCAGGAGCGAGAGGATCATGCCCGGCCAGCTCAGCGTGCTGAACGACAGCCCCAGTAGGCCGGCGGCGGCGAGCAGCAGCGTCGCCTGGACGACGAGCACGCAGATCACCGCGCCGAGCTTGCCCCAGATGACACCCGCGGCACCGAGCGGAGTCGTCGCGAGCTGTCGGAGCACGCCGTACCGTCGGTCGAACGCGGTCTGGATCCCCTGTCCGGCGAAGGCGATCGAGGCGACTGCGACGCCCAGCACCCCGGCGGCCCCGTACTGCACTTCCGAGATGCCAGGCGGCAGATCCGTCAGCGACGACAGCACCTCGGTGCGGCCCAGGCCGACCAGGATGATGAGGGGCAGGATGACGGCGAGCAGCAGCTGCTCGCCGTTGCGGAGCACCGCGAGGGTCTCGAAGCGCGTCTGCGCGATGACGCGGCGCAGTGAAACGGATGTCGTCACCTCAGGCTCCTCCCCGTCAGTTCGAGGAACACATCGCCGAGCGATTTGCCGCGGAAGTCGAGTGAGCGCACGTCAAGCGAGTGGTCTGCCAGCACGCCCGTGATCCTGTGGAGATCCGCCGCCGCGGGGCGCGCGTCCAGGGTGATGACGTTCCCGTCGACGTGGACCGTCCCCTCCGCCGCGAGTGCGATGAGCGCAGATTCCGGGGGATCATCGTCCACGACGATCCGCGCGGTCCTGCCGGGGACATCGCCGGCTTCAGTCCCCGTCAGCCCGGACACTGTGCCGTGAGCGATGACGCGGCCGTGATCGATGACCGTCACGATGTCTGCGAGTCGCTCCGCATCTGCCATGTCGTGGGTCGTCAGGACGATCGCAGCGCCGGCCGCGCGCAGGTCCTGCACGACCTGGTCCACGGCGATGCGCGCCTGCGGATCGAGTCCTGCGGTCGGCTCGTCGAGGAAGACGAGGCGGGGCCGACCGATGAGGGCGGCGGCGAGCCCGACGCGCTGGCGCTGTCCGCCGGAGAGCCGTCTGATCGATCTGTCTGCGAACGCATCGATGCCCAGACGGTCGACGAGCTCGTCGACGTCTGCAGGCTCGCGGTAGAGCCTGGCGAGGTGCCGGAGCACGGCCACGGGCCGCGCGGACATCGGCAGGCCGCCGTCCTGGAGCATGACGCCCGTGAGTTCGGCTGTCCGCGCATGGTCGCGGCCGGGGTCGAGCCCGAAGAGGCTCACGCTGCCGGACTGCGGGGTGCGGAGCCCCACCGCGCACGCGATCGTCGACGATTTCCCTGCGCCGTTGGGGCCCAGCAGCGCGTGGACCTGCCCCTCGTGGGCGGTGAGTGAGACGTCCTCGACTGCGGTCGACCGACCGTACGACAGGGCGATGCGCTCGACGCACAGGGGGAGGGTGCTCATAAGAACCTCACTGTACTGTGTGCGAGGCAGCGCCCCGGAGACCCATACGTGACATACACGACAGGGTGTCCGGAACAAGGTCGGTGGCTCCCGGCGTTTACATCAGTACAATTAGGTCAGAGACTTGTTGCACAAACGAGTGCACTAACTGGTGGGGAGGTTCCGTGACAGCAGCAGAAGCAGTGCCGACCGAAGACGGCAGGACCCGCCAGCGCGTGCTGAGCTCCGTCCTGGACCACGGGCCGATCTCTGCGTCGTCGCTGGCGAAGATGATGGGACTGACTGCCGCCGCCATCCGCCGCCACCTCGACGCGCTCACGGACGATGGCCTCATCGAGGTCCGAGCCCTCGCCGGACAGCGTGCCGGACGGGGTCGCCCCGCGCGGCACTACACCGTCACATCTGCGGGTCACGCGCAGATCTCCCACACCTACGACGAACTCGCAGTCGACGTGCTCGAGTACGTCAAGGATGCCGCCGGCCCGGAGCTCGTCGAGGGCTTCGTCCGGCAGCATACGGATCGCCTGCGGGACCGCCTGCGCGATCGCCTGCCCGACTACCGGCACGGCGCGCAGGGGGAGGGGACCGTCGCGGAGCGCTCGCGTCGGCTCGCCCGGGCGCTCGACCGCGAGGGCTTCGCCGCATCAGCGACACCGGTCGCAGCCGGAACGCCGATGGAGGCGATGCAGCTCTGCCAGGGTCACTGCCCCATCCGCAATGTGGCCGAGCGCTTCCCCGAGTTCTGCGAAGCAGAGCTCGGGGTGCTGTCCGAGTACGTTGGCGTCGACGTGCGCCGCCTGTCGACCCTTGCCGGCGGCGCACACGTCTGCACCACACACATCCCCACGTCCGCACTGGCTCGCCCCCTCATCGGCGAGCCCGGCACGGACCCCAGACAAGGAGGTTCACGGTGACCGACACCGCCGAGACCAACAGGATCCTGGAGCTCAATCCCGAGCTCAAGGACATCGGTGCCTACCAGTACGGCTGGCACGACAAGGACGAGGCCGGCGAGACCGCGGAGCGCGGCCTCAGCGAAGACGTCGTCCGGAACATCTCCGCGATCAAGGAAGAGCCGGACTGGATGCTCCAGCGCCGTCTCAAGGCGCTCAAGCTCTTCGAGAAGAAGCCCATGCCGTCCTGGGGCGCGGACCTCTCCGGCATCAACTTCGACGACATCAAGTACTTCGTGCGCTCGACGGAGGGCCAGGTGCAGTCCTGGGAAGACCTCCCCGAGGACATCAAGACGACGTACGACCGCCTCGGCATCCCGGAGGCGGAGAAGCAGCGCCTCGTCGCAGGTGTCGCCGCGCAGTATGAGTCCGAGGTCGTCTACCACCGGATCAATGAGGAGCTCGAGCGCCAGGGCGTCATCTTCATGGACACGGACACCGCTCTCAAGGAGCACCCGGAGATCTTCCAGGAGTACTTCGGGACGGTCATCCCCTCCGGCGACAACAAGTTCTCCGCTCTCAACACCGCCGTGTGGTCGGGCGGCTCGTTCGTCTACGTCCCCAAGGGCGTCCATGTCGAGATCCCGCTCCAGGCCTACTTCCGCATCAACACGGAGAACATGGGCCAGTTCGAGCGGACGCTGATCATCGCGGACGAGGGCTCCTACGTCCACTACGTCGAGGGCTGCACGGCACCCATCTACAAGTCGGACTCGCTGCACTCCGCAGTCGTCGAGATCATCGCGAAGAAGGACGCCCGCGTCCGGTACACGACGATCCAGAACTGGTCGAACAACGTGTACAACCTCGTGACGAAGCGTGCGATCGCAGAGCAGGGCGCGACCATGGAATGGGTCGACGGCAACATCGGCTCGAAGGTCACCATGAAGTACCCGGCGATCTGGCTGACGGGCGAGTACGCGCGCGGCGAGACGCTGTCGGTCGCGTTCGCCGGTGCGGGACAGCACCAGGACACCGGTTCCAAGATGGTGCACGCCGCGCCGCACACGCAGTCGTCGATCGTCGCGAAGTCCGTGGCACGCGCCGGAGGCCGTTCGGGCTACCGAGGCCTCGTCCACATCCACCCCGGTGCGCACGGGTCCTCGAACAACGTGCTGTGCGATGCGCTGCTCGTCGATGACAACTCGCGGTCGGACACCTACCCGTACATCGACATCCGCGAGGACGACGTGACCCTCGGCCACGAGGCGACGGTGTCGAAGGTGAGTGAGGACCAGCTCTTCTACCTCATGTCCCGCGGGATGGAGGAGACCGAGGCGATGGCGATGATCGTGCGCGGGTTCATCGAGCCGATCGCGCGTGAGCTCCCCATGGAGTACGCACTCGAACTCAACAAGCTGATCGAACTGCAGATGGAGGGTTCCCTGGGCTGATCGGGTCCCCACAGACCCTGCTCAGCACACTCGGAACCACCAGGAGACCTAAGAAACATGACACAGACACTGGATACGCGCTCCGGCGTGCCCGCACTCCTCAACGGCCGCCAGGACCGCATCCGCAGCTTCGACCTCGCGGACTTCCCCCCGGTCACCGGCCGGGAGGAGGAGTGGCGCTTCACCCCGGTGAAGCGCCTGGCCGACTTCTTCGAGGACGCCGGGACCGACGCGGCGCTCTCCATCACCACTGACCTGCCCGAGCAGGTGACCGTCGAGACGATCGATCTCGAGGCGGCACGCGCCCTCGGCATCCTCGAGCCCGAGGACCGCCCTGCCGTCATCGCGGCGGCGCGGGCCGGGGGAGTGACCCACTACTCGATCCCCGCGAATGCGGAGATCGACGAGCCCGTCATCATCCGCGCGAACGGCACGGGCGACGACACCGTCCATGGGCACGTGCTGCTCACGATCGGCGCCAATGCCAGGGCGACGGTCGTCTTCGAGCACGAGGGCCGCGCCCGGTACTCGGAGTTCTTCTCCGTCATCGTCGAGGACGGAGCGTCACTCACGCTGGCGTCCCTGCAGATGTGGGACGACGGATCCGCGCACCTCGGGCAGCACGACGCGCTCGTCGGCAAGGACGCGCACTACCGCCACATCTCCGTGACGCTGGGCGGCGACATCGTCCGCCTGGGCTCGAACGTGCGCTACCGGGGCCCCGGCGGCGAAGCGGAGCTGCTCGGGCTCTACTTCGCGGACGCGGGCCAGCACCTCGAGCACCGCACCTTCATCGACCACAACACCCCGAAGGCGACCTCGAACGTCATGTACAAGGGCGCGCTGCAGGGGAAGGACGCTCGCAGCGTCTGGGTGGGCGACGTGCTCATCCGTCCTGAGGCAGAGGGCATCGACACGTACGAGCTCAACCGCAACCTCATCCTCACGGACGGTGCCCGCGCCGATTCGGTGCCGAACCTCGAGATCGAGACCGGCGATATCGAAGGTGCGGGTCACGCGTCGTCGACCGGCCGGTTCGACGAGCAGCACCTCTTCTACCTCATGAGCCGCGGCATCCCCGAAGAGGAGGCCCGTCGACTCGTCGTCCGCGGCTTCTTCAACGAGGTGATCCAGAAGATCGGCATCCCGGAGATCGAATCCGCGCTCACCGACAAGATCGAAGAAGAGCTCGCGCGGAGCGTCCAGTGAGCCTCGTCCCCGTACTCCCCGCAGCAGACCTGGCCGCCGGCTCCGCCGTGCGCATCATCGTCGAGGACCGGGAGGTCTGCATCGCGCGCACCGAGGACGGAGACGTCCACGCGATCGACGACGTGTGCACGCACGGTGAGGTCTCCCTCGCAGAGGGCGACGTCATCGGCTGCACGGTCGAGTGCTGGCTGCACGGCTCCGCGTTCGATCTGCGCAGCGGGGAACCCACGACACCGCCGGCGTTCGAACCCGTCGAGGTCTACGCGTGCGAAGAGCGCGACGGACAGATCTTCGTCGACGTCTCCGGCTGACAACACACTTCCACTCAGACACGAATACGAGGTAGTCATGACCACTCTCTCCATCAAGGATCTGCACGTCTCCGTCGAGACGGAGACCGGGCCGAAGGAGATCCTCAAGGGCCTCACGCTGGACATCAACAGCACTGAGACGCACGCGATCATGGGCCCCAACGGCTCCGGCAAGTCGACGCTCGCGTACGCACTCGCGGGCCACCCCCGCTATGAGGTGACGTCCGGCACCGTCACGCTCGACGGCGAGGACGTCCTCGCGATGTCCGTCGACGAGCGTGCGAAGGCGGGCCTGTTCCTCGCGATGCAGTACCCCGTCGAGGTCCCCGGCGTGACCGTGACGAACTTCCTGCGCACCGCGAAGACCGCGGTCGACGGCGAGGCCCCCAAGCTCCGCACGTGGACCAAGGAGCTGTCCGCATCCATGAAGAACCTGCGCATGGACCCGGAGTTCGCCTCACGCAGCGTGAACGAGGGCTTCTCCGGCGGTGAGAAGAAGCGCCACGAGATCCTGCAGATGCAGATGCTGAAGCCGAAGTTCGCGGTGCTGGACGAGACGGACTCCGGACTCGACGTCGATGCCCTGCGCATCGTCTCCGAGGGCGTCAACGTCGCGCGGGAGAACAGCGACCTGGGCGTCCTGCTCATCACGCACTACACGCGCATCCTGCAGTACGTCCGCCCCGACCGCGTCCACGTGCTCGTGAACGGCCGCGTCGCGGAGTCCGGCGGCCCGGAGCTCGCCGATCGCCTCGAGGCCGAGGGCTACGACCGCTTCCTCGTCGAGGCCTGAGCGGATACGCGTCGATGGATCATCTCGAGACCACCCGCGTGCGGGGCGATTTCCCGCTGCTGGAGCGCACGGTCAACGGCAAGCGGCTCGCGTACCTGGATTCGGGTGCGACCGCGCAGAAGCCGACGTGCGTCATCGACGCGGAGCAGGACTTCCTCACCCGGTCGAACGCCGCCGTCCACCGCGGGGCGCACACCCTCGCGGTGGAGGCGACGGACGCCTTCGAGGCCGGCCGGTCCGCCATGGCCGGGTTCGTCGGCGCGGCGGAGGAGGAGATCGTCTGGACGAAGAACGCCACGGAGTCGCTCAATGTGATCTCCTACGGCTTCGCGAACGCCTCCGCAGGCCTCGGCGGATCCGACGCGGAGCGGTTCCGTCTGGGTCCCGGCGACTCGATCGTCGTGACGCAGATGGAGCACCACGCGAACCTCGTCCCATGGCAGCAGCTCGCGCTGCGCACGGGGGCCGAGCTCCGCTGGCTCGGGCTGACGGACGATGGCCATCTCGACCTCACTGATCTGTCGGAGGTCGTCGACGCATCCACCCGCGTGGTCGCGTTCACGCACGTGTCCAACGTCCTGGGGACCGTCAACGACGTCCCCCGGCTCGTGGAGCGGGCCCGCGAGGTCGGTGCGTTCACGGTGCTGGACGCGTGCCAGTCCGCGGCGCATCTCCCGCTCGACCTCCACGGCCTCGGCGTTGACTTCGCGGCGTTCTCCGGGCACAAGATGCTCGGCCCCACCGGGGTCGGCGTGCTCTACGGACGCAAGGAGCTGCTCGACGCTCTGCCGCCGGTGCTCACCGGCGGTTCCATGATCACGACGGTGACGATGGAGGAGTCGGGGTTCCTGCCCGCACCGCAGCGGTTCGAAGCGGGCACGCAGCCGGTCGCCCAGATCGTGGGCCTCGCAGCGGCTGTGGAGTACATGAGCGAGATCGGGATGGACGTCATCGCGGCGCATGAACGGGCGATCGGTGCGGCCCTGCTCGACGGAGTCGCATCCGTGCCCGGGGTCCGGATCCTCGGACCGCGCGATCCGGCCGTGAGGATCGGCGCCGTCGCGTTCGACGTGGACGGCGTCCACGCCCATGACGTCGGACAGTTCCTCGACGCCCAGGGCGTCGCCGCACGCGTGGGCCACCACTGCGCCCAACCGCTCCACCGCCGCTACGGCATCACCGCCTCGACGCGCGCCAGCGCCGCCGTCTACACCGACCAGGACGACGTCGACCAGTTCGTCGCGGCACTCCGCGGCGTCCGACCGTTCTTCGGCCTGGATGGAGGCACACCATGACGGATCTCACACAGCTCTACCAGCAGGTCATCCTCGACCACGCGAAGCAGCGCGTGGGCGAGGGCACCCTGCGCGCACCGTCCGCGGACGAACGGCCCGCGGGCTTCGGCTCGTCGCATCAGGTCAACCCCACGTGTGGTGACGAGATCACCGTCGAGTACGGTCCCGTCACCGGCACGGAGCACCCTCTGGTGTGGGACGGCTCCGGCTGCTCCATCTCCATGGCGTCCGCGTCCGTCGCCGGCGAACTGCTCCAGGAGCAGGGCGCCGACGGCTTCCGCACGGCGGCACCCGCATTCCGCGAACTCATGCACTCACGCGGGAAGGGCGAGCCGGACGAGGACCTGCTGGGAGACGCAGCCGCGTTCCAGGGCGTGTCGAAGTTCCCCGGTCGCATCAAATGCGCTCTGCTCGCGTGGGTGGCGTTCGAGGACGCGATCGCGCAAGCTGAGACTACGAAGGAGTGATCACCCATGCCTGAAGTCATCGATTCACCCAGCACCGCGTCGCCCGAAGAGGTGACCGAAGCGCTCTATGACGTGATGGACCCCGAACTGGGCGTCAACGTCGTCGACCTCGGACTGCTGTACGGCGTCAACGTCGACGAGGAGGGCATCGCGATCGTCGAGATGACGCTCACATCCGCAGCCTGCCCCCTCACGGACGTGCTCGAGGACCAGGTCGCCCAGGTGCTCGACGGGATCGTCCCGGCGTTCCGGCTCAACTGGGTCTGGATGCCGCCGTGGGGCCCGGAGAAGATCACCGAGGACGGCCGCGAGCAGATGCGCGCGCTCGGCTTCAACATCTGAGCGTCACCATCTGAACCACCGGTCCACCGGGCTTCGGAGCGCAGGGGCTTCCGCGCCGTCGGCACTGACACGTGCTGACGGATGCGGGGCCCCTGCGTCGTTCCCGGTAGCATGATGTGGCCCCGAAACACGTCCCACCCCGAAACGGAGAATCTGTGACCCTCACCGCCGCCGCCGATGGATCGGCACTCGGCAACCCCGGCCCCGCAGGCTGGGCCTGGTACATCGACGAGGAGCGCTGGGCGGCAGGCGGCTGGCCCTCGGGGACGAACAACCGCGGTGAGCTGCAGGCCGTCATCGAACTCCTGGAAGCCGCAGCCGACGTCGACGATCTGCACATCCTCTGCGACTCGAAGTACGTCATCAACTCGATCACGAAGTGGATGCCGAAGTGGAAGCTGCAGGGCTGGAAGAAGGCCAACAAGGAAGACGTCCTGAATCGTGACCAGATGGAGCGACTCGACGCACTCATGACGGCCCGGGACGCGGCGGATCTCAGCGTGCGCTTCGAATGGGTGAAGGGCCACTCGGGACACTCGCTCAACGAGGCCGCCGATGAGCGCGCCCGCGCAGCGGCAGAGGCCATGCGCGCCGGCAGGCCGGCTCCCAGCGGCCCCGGGATGGGGACGCCGAACGGCGCCACAGCCGAGCCCACCCTCACCACCCCCGAGGCGGCTGCCACCGAGACCTCCACGGTCGTCGTGTCGTGCCCGCTCGAGGTCGACCTCGCGGAGGCGATCGTGTCACGTGCACGGTCCGCCGGCCGCAGCCCGCAGGAACTGCTCGCGGATCTGATCCGCACCGGATGGGAGGCCCGCGCATGATCTCTGCAGGAGACTTGAGCGTCGTCGTCGGCTCGCGCACACTCATGACGGGTGTGTCGTTCCGCGTGGACAGGGGAGACCGTGTGGGTCTCGTCGGCCGCAACGGCGCGGGGAAGACCACACTCACCAAGGTGCTCATGGAGGAGATGCAGCCGACGGAGGGCACCGTGTCCCGCTCCGGTTCCATGGGCTACCTCCCGCAGGATCCGCGCGCCGGCGATCCGAAGTCGACCGGCAGGGAGCGGATCCTCGGAGCCCGTGAGCTCGATGTGCTGGCGCGACGCATGCGTCGGGCCGAGGAGCAGATGTCCTCACCGGATCCGAAGGTGATGGAGAAGGCCATCGACAAGTATCCGCGCATCGAGGCGGAGTTCGTCGCCGCAGGCGGGTACGCCGCGGAGTCGGAGGCGTTCTCGATCGCGGCCAACCTGGGACTCGACGAGCCCCTGCTGAATCAGACGCTCGACACGCTGTCCGGCGGTCAGCGCCGCCGTGTCGAACTCGCACGGATCCTGTTCGCCGCGCCGGACACGATGATCCTCGATGAGCCCACGAACCACCTCGACGCGGAATCCGTGATGTGGCTGCGCGACTACCTCAAGACGTACTCCGGCGGACTCGTCATCATCTCCCACGACCTCGATCTGATCGACGAGGTCGTGAACAAGGTCTTCTTCCTCGACGCGAACCGCCAGGTGATCGACATCTACTCGATGTCCTACCGCCAGTACCTCAAGCAGAGGGAGGCGGACGAGCGGCGACGTCGCCGGGAGCGGGCGAACGCGGAGAAGAAGGCGTCTGCCCTGCACGCCCAGGCGGACAAGATGCGGGCGAAGGCGACCAAGACGGTCGCGGCGCAGAACATGGCGAAGCGCGCGGACAAGATGCTGTCCGGGCTCGAGGCGGAGCGTGCCGCGGACAAGGTCGCGCACCTGCGCTTCCCCGCACCCGCCGCCTGCGGTCGTGTGCCCCTGACGGCGGAGGGCCTCTCGCAGTCCTACGGATCGACAGAGGTGTTCACGGGCGTCGACCTGGCGATCGATCGTGGGACGCGCGTCGTCGTCCTGGGCTTCAACGGAGCCGGCAAGACGACGCTGCTGCGCCTGCTGGCCGGTGTCGAGGATCCGGATTCGGGCGAGGTCGTACCCGGTCACGGCCTCAAGCTGGGCTACTACGCGCAGGAGCACGAGACGCTCGACATGTCGAAGTCCGTCCTGGAGAACATGCGCGCGGAATCGCCGCACCTCGACGACACCGGAGTGCGCACCGTGCTGGGCTCGTTCCTCTTCAGCGGAGACGACGTCCACAAGCCGGCGAGCGTGCTGTCCGGCGGTGAGAAGACCCGACTGGCCCTGGCCACACTCGTCGTCTCCAGCGCGAACGTGCTGCTGCTGGATGAGCCGACCAACAACCTCGATCCCGCATCACGCGAGGAGATCCTGTCTGCGATCCGCCGGTACGAGGGCGCCATCGTCCTCGTGACCCACGATGAGGGCGCGGTCCAGGCGCTCGACCCCGATCGGGTGCTGCTGCTGCCGGACGGCGATGAGGACCACTGGTCGGAGTCCTACCTGGACCTCGTGACGCTGACCTGACTGAGCGTGCCCGGCTGGGTCTCAGACGCCCAGCTGGGAGTCGAGTGCCGCGTCCTCGTCCTCCTGCTCGCGTCTGCGCGAGCGCGGGATCTTCCGCGGTTCCATCCCGAGGTTGGCGGCCAGCGCAGCCTTCCGGGCGGCAGCCTGACTGCGCCCGGGGCGCTTGACGCCCCCTGCCTTCAGCGCCTCCTTGTCCACCACGACGTACTCGACGCCGTCCACGACGGAATCCTCCGCGAGCTCGTCGTCGCGCTCACCGCGGCGGATGGCCGCGCGCTCCCGCTTCGCGGCGTAGGCGACTCCGACCAGGATCATGATGCCGAAGGTGATCCACTGGAACGTGTAGCTCAGGTGCGAGCCCGGGTCCGTGTTCGGCTCCGGCAGGGCCTCGAGGGGTTCGGCCGGGGGCGGTTCCTCGGAGTCGAGGTACCCGTACGCATTCGCATAGGCCTCCTCTCCCACGATGAGCGGCGGATCGACTGCCACGACGGACTCACCGGTGTTCTCCGACGAGTCGCCTTCCTGCGCGGGACGCAGCCACGCGGAGATGGTGACCTCTCCCGGGGGAGGGGCGGGGGCCTCGGCGGCGGATGCATCGGCACCGGAGCCGGACTCCCAGCCGCGGGCCACGAGCAGCGTGCCGCCGCCCTGCACATCGAAGGGCACGAGGATCCAGTAGCCCGCGCTGCCGGCCTTCGGGCGGTTGCGGGCGACCACCGATTCGTCAGTGCGATAGGTGCCCGTCGCCTGGACGTGCGTCCACTCCTCGTCCTCCGAGAACGGCGCATCGGTGCTCGGCAGGACCTCGTCGAGGGGCACTGCCGGGGCGCCGTAGTGCGCCTCGATGCGCTCGATCTCCGCGTCCCGATTCGCGCGGCGGTCGTTCTGCCACGACGCGAGGAGTCCGCAGACCAGCGCGGCGACGATGGCGAAGGCGAAGTACTGCAGCCATCGGCGGGAGAAGAGGAGCTTCATCCAGCACCCTCGGGGATCGCATGGGCGTCGACGGTCTCACGGTGGAAGCCGCGCAGCGAGAGGAATTCCTCGAGGTGCTCGCGGTGCTCGTCGCACGCGAGCCAGACCTTGCGCCGGTCCGGAGTGTGGAGCGACGGGTTGTTCCACAGCAGAGCATGGACGGCCGCGTCGCCGCAGCCCTTCGCGGAACAGATGAGCGCGGGTGCCTCAACGGCCATCCTCGTCCTCCTCGGGTGTCGTGCGGTCGTACGTATCAGCCAGGACCTCGCCGACGATCAGCGGCTCCGACGAAGCATCCGGTGCCTCCCGTGCGTCGGGTGCCTCCCGTGCGTCCGATTCTTCCCGTGCGTCCGGCACCTCCCGTGCGTCGGAAGCGCCAGAGCGATCGGAGCGGGTCGGTTCGGGCGGGAGGACGGGCCGCGGTGGTCCGTCGACGCCCGACATGTCGTAGTGCACCAGCCGCTCGTTGCGGGAGTTCGCGATGACGACCGCCATATACGGCAGCACGACGGCGCCGCCCAGCATGACCCACCGGAGCGGACCGGTGACGACGAAGGCGAGCAGAAGGCACACGACTCGGATGATCATCGAGATCGTGTAGCGCCTCACGCGCTGTTCGTAGTCCTTGTCAGCGGATTCCTGTGCATCCGAGACAGAGGTCGGGGGTCTGTTCTCCGCCATAGCCACTGCTCATTCTATCTCCGATAGTGTGGTCCCTGTTCATGCCCACCCCGCAGACCGTGTGATCTCTGCGGCTCAGCTCGACCTGCCCAGGAGAGATGACAATGACCCAGACCACCCCGAGTGCTCCAGAGGCCGCCGTGACACCTCGCGTCGTGCTCGTGACCGGCGGCAATCGCGGCATCGGACGGACGATCGCGGAGCAGATGATCGCCACCGGCCACCGGGTCGCGGTCACCTCGCGCAGCGGCGACGCGCCGGACGGGGCACTCGCCGTCGCGGCGGACGTGACCGATGCGGACTCGCTCGATCAGGCGTTCACCACCGTCGAAGCGGAGCTGGGCCCGGTCGAGATCATCGTCGCGAACGCGGGCATCACCGCGGACAACCTCCTCATGCGCATGACGGATGACGAGTTCACCTCCGTGATCGACACAAACTTGGGCGGCGCCTACCGCACGGCCCGCCGCGCGATCACGAACATGATCCGCGCGAAGTACGGCCGCATCGTGCTCATCTCCTCGGTCTCCGGGCTCTACGGAGTGGCCGGGCAGTCGAACTACTCCTCGTCGAAGGCGGGGCTCGTGGGCCTCGCCCGGTCGATCACGCGCGAGGTCGGCTCCCGCGGCATCACCGCCAATGTCGTCGCGCCGGGCTTCGTCCGCACCGACATGACGGACGAGCTGCCGGAGAAGCAGCAGAAGGAGTACCTGCAGCAGATCCCGGCGAAGCGCTTCGCGGAGCCGGACGAGGTCGCCAAGGTGGTCCGCTGGATCGCCTCGGACGAGGCCGCGTACATCTCCGGTGCCGTCATCCCGGTCGACGGCGGCCTGGGCATGGGACACTGACCCACACGACTCTTCGCACGATTCTTCGACGGCAGACGTCGCCCTCGACACCCTCTGATCAGAAAGGCCCACCTATGGGAATCCTCGACGGTAAGCGCATCCTCATCACCGGCGTGCTCACGGAGGCGTCGATCGCCTTCGCCGCGGCCCGCCTCGCACAGGAGCAGGGAGCGGAGGTCATCCTCTCCTCGTTCGGCCGCCAGATGAAGATCACCTCGGTCATCGCGGAGCGCCTCCCGCAGACGGCTCAGGTCATCGAGCTCGACGCGACGAACGACGACGACCTCGCCGCGCTGCCCGAGCGCCTGGGCGGGAACATCGACGGCATCGTCCACGCGATCGCCTTCGCACCGAAGGACGCACTGGGCGGCGTCTTCCTCGACACCCCCTTCGAATCCGCATCCAATGCGTTCCACGTCTCCGCGTACTCGCTGAAGTCGATCGCGGTCGCGGCTCGTCCCGTGCTCAACGAGGGTGCGGGCATCGTCGGGCTCACGTTCGATGCGCGGATCGCCTGGCCGGCGTATGACTGGATGGGCGTGGCCAAGGCCGCTCTCGAATCGACCTCCCGCTACCTCGCGAAGTACATGGGTGCCGACGGCGTGCGCGTGAACCTCGTGTCCGCCGGTCCGCTCAAGACGACCGCGGCGAAGTCCATCCCCGGCTTCGAGGCGTTCGAAGACGTCTGGGGCCAGCGCGCACCGCTGGGCTGGGACCAGACGGACACGGAGCCCGCGGGCAAGGCGATCGTCGCCCTGCTGTCCGACTGGTTCCCGGCGACGACCGGTGAGATGGTCCACGTCGACGGCGGTCTGCACGCGACCGGCGCCTGACCCCCGTGGCGGGCGGGTACGGTGAGAGCATGCCTCTTCTCGTACTCGCCCGCCACGCGCATACCATCCCCGCAGCCGAGGCCGGAACCGACGACTTCGACCGGCCCCTCAGCGACGCCGGTCAGGCGCAGGCCCGCCGGATGGGGGAGCACCTGGCGTCCCTCGCACCCGCGATCGACACGGTCATCGCCTCCTCAGCGGTCCGCACAGTCGCCACCGCCGAGGCCATCGCGAGCGGTCTGGGTGCGGCACCTGCCGCTGTGGTGAAGGATCCATCGCTCTACAGCGGCTGGGTGGATGCCTGGGCCGATGCGATGGCCGCGATCCCGGCCGATGCCGCCGGAGCCGTCATCGTCGGACACGAGCCGACCGTGAGCGCTGTCGTCGCGCACGTGACCGACGGCGGTGCCTCCGGGCAGGTGCCGCGGTTCCCGCCGAGCTCCATCGCTGTGTTCCGCCTGGAGTCGTGGGACGACCTGAACGCGCCGCACGTCGCCGGCGCGGGGCGGCCGGAGCTCATCCGTCACTTCAAGGAGTGAGGAGTGCGCGTCACCGTCGGAGTGCGCGTCGGGCCTGCTGCCACACCGTCATGAGGTCGCGCTCATCGACGATGACGTCCGCGTGGGGGCGCAGAGCCGGCTTCGCGCAGAAGGCGACGCCCACCGCGGCCGCCTCGAGCATGTCGATGTCGTTGGCACCGTCGCCCACGGCGATCGTGCGCGATACGTCGATGCCGCGCGCGCGGGCGATACTCTGCAGATGACGGGCCTTGCCGGCGCGGTCGACGATCTCACCCAGGACGTGACCCGTGAGGACCTCGGTGCCGCCCTCCGCGCGGGTCTCGAGGTGGTTCGCACGCACCTCGTCGATCTCCATTCCCCGCGTCACCTGTTCGATGACAGCGGTGAAGCCCCCGGACAGGAGTGCCACCGCCCAGCCTGACGCCGCAGCCGCGGCGACGACCTTGCGAGCACCGCGCGTCAGCGTGACCGCGGCCGCGGCATCGGCGAAGACGCTGACCGGCAGGCCCTCGAGGACCGCCACCCGCTCCCGGAGGCTCTGGGAGAAGTCCAGCTCTCCGCGCATCGCACGCTCCGTCACCGCAGCGACCTCGTCGCGTCTGCCCGTCGCGTCGGCGAGCAGCTCGATGACCTCCTCCTCGATGAACGTGGAGTCGACGTCGAACACGAGCAGGCCCTGATCAGTCATGATTCGATCCTAAGCCGAGTGAGCGCGGTGATGACCCGGGCCGCCGCGCTGTGGACCTCGGCGAGTGCCGGGCCGACCACCGGACCGCCCGTCTGGGCCGGCACCGCGAGCGAGGACAGGCTCCCGTGCACGTGCAGCGCCGTGTGGAGGCTGCGGGCCGCATCGTGATCGCCCGTGAGGAGTGCGAGCGCCGCGTGCTGCGTGTCGTCGTGGTCTCCGGACAGATCCGCCTGCCAGTCGCGCCAGGGAAGGTCCGCGAGGGGCTCTGAGTCTGCGTCCGTGAACGACTGCCCGTGCGCTTCGACGGCCGCGAGCGCGTGCATGACGGACTCGCGCAGGCGGCGTGAGGCCTCGGCGGGGGTGATGTGGTCGACAGTGGTGAACACGGACGGTGCGCAGGGCACGACTACGACATCGCCCTCCAGACCCACCGCGGCGACTGCAAGGGCTGCGCCGTCCGCATCCTCGACGACGCACAGCGCCCGGGTCCGCGCAGAAGCGCGCGCCGTCGCCCGGCGTCCGTCGCGGTCCAGGCGCGGCACCCGCAGCGGCAGCGACGGGTGGACGGGTTCGGCACGGACCCTCACGGCTCCGGCACGGCGCAGACCGGCGGCCCAGAGCAGCAGGCCGGCAGGGACCTCGGCGCCGGACCCCGCAGGGGGCGCGAACACGGTGTCTGACACGATCAGCGGGACCGGCAGGCCGGCGGACACGAACGCCTCCGACACGTCGTCGGGGACAGTGCGTTCCGCCAGCCGCGCAGTGACCGCGGTGGCGAAGAGGACGGGGAGGAGGGGTGTCGTCGTGAGCATCGCTGGAAGTATAGGGTGACAGGTATGAGTGCAGTGGTGGAGTTCGATTCGGTCAGTGTCCGTCGCGGTCAGACGATCCTCCTGGAGGAGCTCAGCCTGACGGTGCGCGAAGGCGAGCACTGGGCCATCCTGGGGCCCAACGGTGCCGGCAAGACGACCCTCCTGCAGCTCGCCGGGGCGCGCATGCACCCGACCACGGGCACGGTGAACCTGCTCGAGGAGACGCTGGGACGGGTCGACGTGTTCGAGCTGCGACCGCGCATCGGCTTCGCCTCGTCGAACCTCGCGCAGCAGACCCCCGGTTCGGAGATCGTGCGGGACCTCGTGCTGACCGCAGCCTACGGAGTGCTGGGCCGGTGGACCGAGGAGTACGAGGAATCGGACGTGCAGCGTGCCGAGGACCTGCTCCACGCGTTCCGAATCGGAGATCTCGCGCACCGGCCGTTCGGCACCCTGAGCGAAGGGGAGCGCAAGCGCGCCCAGATCGCCCGCTCGCTCATGACGGACCCGGAGCTCCTCCTGCTCGACGAGCCCGCCAGCGGCCTCGACCTGGGCGGTCGCGAGGAGCTCCTGCAGGCGCTGACGGAGATCCTCGGCTCGCCCAGCGCGCCGACGACGATGATGGTCACCCACCACGTCGAGGAGATCCCCCAGGGCGTGACGCACGCTCTGCTGATGCGGGACGGCGGCATCGTGTCCGCGGGCCCGCTGCGTGAGGCGCTGACCGCTGAGAACCTCACCGCCGCGTTCGATGTACCCGTCATCCTCGATGAGCAGGACGGGCGCTTCACCGCTCGCGCGCACGACTGATCCGTGGAGATCTACGAAATCATCGCCATCCTCCTCGCGGGGGTCGGCGCCGGGGCCATCAATGCCGCCGTGGGATCGGGCACACTCATCACGTTCCCCGCTCTCGTCGCGTTCGGGGTCCCGCCCGTCACGGCGACGATGAGCAACGCGATCGGCCTGATCCCCGGAGGCGTCGCGTCGTCCTTCGGCTACCGCGAGGAGATCCGAGGGCAGGGCAAGCGGCTGCTCAAGCTGGTGCCGGCGTCACTGATCGGCTCGCTGGTGGGAGCGTTCCTCCTCCTCACGCTGCCGGACGACACGTTCGAGTCGGTCGTCCCCGTCCTCATCGTGGTGGCACTGCTGCTGGTGGTCTTCCAGCCGATGGTGCAGCGCTTCCTGCGGAGGAAGAAGACCGCCGAGGTCGCTGAGACGGCCGAGGCGGCTGAGTCGGCGGAGACGGCCGCGGTCGTCCCCGCGGACGCCGGCATGGGCCTCCTGTCACCCGGTCGGTGGATGCTGGTCACCCTCATCGTGTTCCTCACTGCGATCTACGGCGGGTACTTCGCCGCGGCGCAGGGGATCATCCTCGTCGGTCTGCTGGGGCTGGTCCTGCCGGACAGCCTGCAGCGGATCAACGGTGCGAAGAACGTGCTCGTGCTCGTCGTGAACATCACGTCTGCGACGGTCTACACGATCGTCGGCTTCGATCGGATCCATTGGCTCGCGGTGCTCCTCATCGCGATCGGATCGCTGTTCGGCGGGTACTTCGGTGCACGCGTGGCACGGAAGCTCAGCCCCGTCCTGCTGCGCGTCATCATCGTGGTCCTGGGCCTCGTGGCGTTCTGGCGCATCCTCGCCCTGTGATCGGCCGCAGGATCCCGTGAGCATCTGGAGGACGCGGCAGTGAACACCCCGAAGAAGCCCGAACCGACGGATGAGGAGATCCTCGCCCTCGCGCAGACGTGGGGGATCGACGTCGAGCGGCTGCGGTTCATCGACGAGCGTTCGGACGGTTCGGGGTGCGCTGCCGGTACCCGAGACACAGTTGCTCTCGTGGCGGAGTACTCGCAGCTGACCGACGTGCGGCTGCGCGCGTCGACGGAGGCCGCCAACGGCCTCTACATCGCGGAGTCGAGCAAGATCATCAACCGTGCCCTCGCTGCGTCGCACACGCCGAGGTCGTTCTTCATGACCAGACTGTGGTTCCCCCGTCTGGTGGAGACGCTCAGCAGCACCTGGAGGCGCGACGCACCGATCCTCATCGGATCGGACGCACGGATCGAGGGCATCACCGGATTCCATCTGCACCGGGGAGCGCTGGCATCCATGGAGCGTCCCGACCCGGTGCCCGTCGCCGAGGCCGTGGCGGGCGCACGACGGGTCGTTGTCGTGGAGGACGTCGTCGACCACACGAACCTGGGTGCGATCTTCAGGTCTGCGGCGGGCCTCGGCGTCGACGCTGTCCTGCTCTCTCCCGAATGCGCCGACCCCCTGTACCGGCGATCCATCCGCGTGTCGATGGGGACGGTCTTCCAAGTGCCGTGGGCCCGCTTCACACGATGGCCGCACGGACTGGGGGAGCTGCGGGAGACCGGCTTCACCGTCGCCGCGCTCGCGCTCGAGGAGGACAGTGTTCCGCTGAAGGAGTTCGCCGCCGGTGCACCCGAGCAGGTGGCGCTGGTCATGGGCACCGAGGGCGACGGGCTGCGGCGGGCGACCATCGATGCCGCCGACGCGACCGTGCTCATACCGATGGCGCACGGTGTCGATTCCCTCAATGTCGCCGCGGCGACGGCTGTCGCCTGCTACGCACTGCAGATCGATGAATGACGACATCGCCGAGTGAGAAGGTCGCAGAGTGAGAAGAAGGAGTCGCTTCGATGACGATGAATCAGCCGCAGCCTGAGTCCGCACCGCGGGTAAGACCCGATCGCGCGGTCCTGGCCCGGCACCTCGACGCTGTGAGGATCACCGGTCGGGTCGCGACTCCGCGGGAGAACAATCTGGCCCACATCGGGCGGTTCCTCGCACAGGAGCGGCAGTTCGACTTCGGGGTCTCACTCTCGCGCGAGTGGACCGAGGACGAGGTGTTCGACCTCATGGTCGGCAGAGTCGGGATCAGCGATGACCGACGGTTCGTCGAAGGCGTGGACACGATCTCTGCGGAGAAGTGCATCGACGCGCTGGACCGGATGCGATCCGTGCTGCTGGAGGTCGTGGAGGCGCGCGGGGCGATCCTCTTCGCGACGGGCCACCCGGCAGGGCTCCTGCCGGTGCACCAGGCGGTGGCCGCGTGGGCGGAGTCGCGCGGAGCCACGATCGCGGGTCTCCGGGTCGATGAGCGGTCCGAACCCCTCTGGGTGAGTGCCCCGGTGGGCGGCGATGTGCGGCGGATGGATCGCGTGCACGTCTGGCATCAGCACGGCGGTCTGCCGCACACGCATTTCGCCGAGCCGATGCTCGCGCTGCTCGAGGCACTGCAGTCGACGGGGGAGGGGACACCGGACCTGGTCGTCGCGGATCACGGATGGGCCGGAGGAGCCGGCACCTCCGGTCTGCGCACGGTGGGGTACGCAGACTGCAATGATCCTGCGCTGTTCGTCGCCGAGGCGCAGGGTCAGGTCGACGTCGCCGTCCCCCTGGACGACAACGTCCTGCCCCAGTTCTACGAGCCCCTCATCGACTACGTGATCGGATCGACTGCCTGATAGGGGAGCAGCCGCACCGGGCACTCACCCTGCAGCGCAATCCGTGCCGGAGGGGTTCTCATTGCAGTCATCCTCGACGCGGTACGTGTGATAGCGGTAGACCGTCATGGACAGACCGTCGCTCTGGACCGCGGCGGTTCCCACGATCGGGCTCCAGCCGCCGCCGTAGTTGTACTCGCCTGTGTAGACGGTCGTGAGGGTCACGGTGCGGTCGCCTTTGTCGCCGTACGTATGAGTGATGGACCCGTACTGGGGGTGGCTGGGCTCTCTGCCGGGAGATTTCGCGGATGTGGAGTTCCCGTCGCCGAAGTCCCAATGGAACTCGATCGGTGTCGCACGCACCTGCAGCGGGAAGCCCAGCAGTTCGGCGGAGAATTCCCTGACGCTCGCGTCCGCCCAGAAGGCGGTGGACTTGCCGATGACCGTCCAGTCGACGGGGAGGGCGTGCGGAGTCGACGGCGGAATATCGAAGGACGCGAAGTCGGACTCGCTCGGGATCGGGGGAGCTATGCCCCCGCCGCCGTCCGGGTCGGACTCCGGATCGCCGTGCTCGCATATGGTCGCTTCCTGCCCCTCTGGAATCTCGCACCAGGACCCGGGTCCATCGGGGTCGGTCCGAGGTCCTCCGCCGCCACCTCTGTCGCCGCGGTCTCCACCGCCATTCCCGCCGCCCCCGCCGTTGTCCCGTCTTGGAGGTGGTTTGTTCCCTCCACCGTCGCCTCTACATTCGATTTTGTTCTTCCCACGATGTGCGCAGTCCGGACCTGCCGAGTTTGTTGAGAGCGACTGTGCTGGAGGGCTGACTTTTATTGTTGCGAGCATTGGCAGGAGGATCATTAAAGTGACTGCTACGAGGAACTTAGCGGATCTCATTGCACCCCGCACCGTCCTCATAGAACCTTTGGTTGTATAAGGTCCACTCTGAGTCAATCAGTTCGGCTTCAACATATCCCATTGTTTCTATATCCTGGTTAACCGGCTCTTCGCAGATGAGGGTGTAGACCCAGGTGCCGGGGATCCGCCCGTGTCGTT
>NZ_FWFF01000008.1 GCF_900163715.1 Brevibacterium yomogidense
GATGGAGAACCTGCATGCGATGTGTAAGCACCATCATGAGTTGAAGACTCAGGGCATCATCTGGCTGCAGCGTCTGGGCAGGAATGAGGTGGCGTGGGTGCTGCCGATGGGACAGACCGCATCGACGAGCCCGCCGCCGTTGGCAGCGGGGCTCGATCCTCCTGATCCGGAGGTGTTGGTGGCGCGGGCGGAGATATTGGATCGGGCACCGGTAGGGGAGGACTACGAGGGCCCGGACCTGTTCACCACAGTCGAGGTACCTGACGAACCTGGCGCCCCCGGCGAGGTGCCACCCCCGTTCTGACGTCCAGGGCAGGAGTGAGCCTGGCCCCGAACAAGCTCGCACAGTCGTACGGTGCTGTGGCGCACGGGCAGAAACAGCTGTGGCCGAGCGGATCACCGCTCGGCCACAGCCGATGTCACGTCGTCACGTCACCGATGACTCAGCGCAGGCGGTTGTTCGCCTGCGGGCGTCCATGCAGGGTGGGAGCTCCCGGCTTGCCGGTGGAGCCATCCTTTGCACTGTCGGCGGACTCATCTGCGTCGTCTTCGGCAGCCTCGTCCTCGCTGCCCTGATCGGCGGCGTCGTCAGCGGCCTCGGGCGCGGGGTCATCTGTCTCTGCATCGACGACCACGGCCTCGGCGTCCTCCGCGTCCGCAGCGTGCCCGGACGCAGTTTCAGAGACTGACATCTCGTCCGTGTCCTGATCGCCGTCCGAATCGGCCTCTGCGTCGATACCCGCTTCCGCGCGAAGAGCATTGAGCTCGTCCTCGTCTGCGATCTTCTCCGTGGGCACAGCGCCCGCAGCCACCCGTTCCGGGCTGGGCTCCTTCGACTCATCGGTCGTGGGCAGGAGGCCCGGGTTCGCGAACATGGAGCGGAGCTGGTCGAGCTGCGCTGCAATCGTCTTCCGCTGCTTCGTGAGCAGATCGACCTGCGACTGTGCGGACTGCACGTTCCGGCGGGATTCAGCCTGCGATTCCTCGATGGTGGCTTCCGCCGTCGCACGCGCTTCGCTGATCAGCGTCTGCGCGCGCTTCTTGCCGTCCGCAATGATCGTGTCGGCCTGCTCGACCGCGTCATTCCGAGTGCTCTCCGCACGCTCCGTCGCCGCCTTCGCGTCGGCCTCGGCCTTCTCCGCACGCTCCTGTGCTTCCTTGAAGAGACGGTCGTTCTCCGCCTTCGACGTCTCGAAGCGCTCCTTCTCGGCCTTCTCGAAGTCGCTCTTCTTGGTGGCGAGCTCGAGCTCGAGGGCTTCGGACGTCTTCCGCGTCTCATCCTCACGGGACTTCGCATCCGCCAGGAGAGCATCCGCCTTCTCCTGCGCGTCCTTGCGAAGTTCGTCAGCCTCCGTCTGCGCTGCGGCACGCAGTTCGTCGGCCTCCGTCTTCGCTTCGCTGCGGACTCGCGCGGCTGCCTCCTCCGCGTCGGCGCTCATCGTGGCGAGCTCCCGCGTGAGGGACTCGCGAGAATCGGATGCTTCGGCCGTCGCCACCGAACGGAGGCGCTCCGCCTCGCGCTCTGCCGAGGCGATCGTCTCCTTCGCCTTCTTGTCGGCCGCGGTGATCGTTTCGGATGCGCGCAGCTCTGCGGACGAGGTGATCGCCTCGGCCTCGGAACGCGCACCGCTCAGTGTGTCGTCGGACTCCGTGCGCATCCGCGCGCGCTGGCCAGCGGCATCCGCACGCGCCTTGTTGCGGATCGTCTCGGCATCCGCGGTCGCCTGGGCGAGGGTCTCCCGAGCCTGGGACTCCGCGATCTTGAGGAGATGGTCGATCCGGGTGCCCGGTGCTCCGTCAGTCTCAGGCTGCGCGTTGGCGGCCTTCTTGAGCTGCTGCTTGGCCTCGGAGAGCTCTCCAGCGACCTGCAGCTTCGCACGGTCGGCGCTGATCACCTGGCTGCGCGCGTCCTTGAGCGCCTTGCGCAGGGAGTCGATCTCCTTCTTGAGCTGCCCGATGCGCGTATCGACTTCACTCTTCTCGTAACCGCGCATCGCGGTGCGGAACTCTTCTGGAGGCGTCACTGAGGCTCCCATCCTCTTCAGATCATGCTCGATCGCTGTATGGCGGCTGGTCGGAGTCTCTCCTCACCGGACAGTGACTCTGCTGGACGTATGCCCGCATGGCCGCGGTCCCGCCGCGCTTCGGAACCCACTCTAATGCGTGGGGGCCCTCCAGCGGCACCCGTATCGGCCAATGGGCGGACTGTCCCAGGTACCTATGAGGTCGGGCGGATCGTTCGTCTGCCATCCCTCAGGGTGCCCCGAGAGTTCAGGGGAGTCCGTGGCCTTCGATAGGCTGTAGGGGACGTGCGATGCAGAACACAGTCGTCTGGTGCTGAGCACTCCGATCCGAGCACATCGATCGGTGGTGCAGGAGCACTCTCATGAGGAGGAACAATGACCGAAGCCGTCATCGTCGCGGGGTCGCGCACCCCATTCGGGAAGATGTCTGGAGCGCTGGGCTCGCTCAGTGCCGTCGACCTAGGAGCTGAAGCGATCAGCGGGGCACTCACCCGTGCGGGTGTGAGCCCGGACCAGGTCCAGCACGTGATCATGGGGCAGGTGCTCCAGGCCGGACTCGGGCAGGGCCCTGCACGCCAGTCCGCAGTGAAGGCGGGCATCCCGATGACCGTCAACGCGATCACGATCAACAAGCTCTGCCTGTCCGGGATCAACGCGATCACACAGGCGGCGATGCTCGTGCGCGCCGGTGAGTACGACGTCGTGGTCGCGGGCGGCCAGGAGTCGATGACCAACGCGCCCCACATGCTCGAGAAGTCCCGCGCCGGATACAAGTACGGCACTGTCCAGGTCCGCGACCACATGGACTACGACGGCCTCTGGGACGCCTTCACCGATCAGGCGATGGGCGGACTCACGGAGACCGCGAACGACGAGGACGATCCGAAGCGTTCCTTCACACGGGAGCAGCAGGACGAGTTCGCAGCCACGTCGCACCAGCGCGCTGCAGCAGCACAGGAAGCGGGCCACCTGGCCGAGGAGATCACCCCGGTGACGCTGAAGACCCGCAAGGGCGAGGTCACCGTCGAGCACGATGAGGGCATCCGCGCTGACTCGACCACTGAGTCGATGGGCAAGTTGCGTCCCGCCTTCCGCAAGGACGGAACGATCACGGCGGCCAACGCGTCGCAGATCTCCGACGGTGCCGTCGCAGTCGTCGTCATGTCCAAGGCGAAGGCGGAGGAGCTCGGCCTGCCGATCCTCGCGGAGATCGGCGCCCACGCGTGGACGGCCGGCCCCGATTCGTCGCTGCAGCACCAGCCGTCGCAGTCCATCCGGGCAGCGGCGGAGCGTGCCGGAGTCGCGGCCGATTCGTTCGACCTCTACGAGATCAACGAGGCGTTCGCCGCTGTCGGCCTCGCCTCGACCGCAGACCTGGGCGTCGACCCTGAGAAGGTCAACGTCAACGGTGGGGCGATCGCACTGGGTCACCCGATCGGTGCCTCCGGCGCTCGTATCGTCCTGGACCTGGCACTCGAGCTCAAGCGTCGCGGCGGCGGCACCGGTGTCGCGGCACTCTGCGGCGGCGGCGGTCAGGGCGACGCTCTCATCATCACTGTTCCGAAGGGCTGATCCAGCATGCTGCTCGCGTTCTCTGTCGCACCGTCCGGCGGTGCCGATCCGGACGGTGACGGCGGCGTCCATGACGCCGTCGCCGCCGCGGTGAAGGTGGTCCGGGATTCCGGACTCCCGCACCGCACGGACTCGATGTTCACCACTCTCGAAGGAGAGTGGGACGAGGTGTTCGCCGTCGTGAAGGCCGCGACCGAGGCTGTGGCCGCCTTCGGCCCCCGCGTCTCGCTGGTCGTGAAGGCCGACATCCGTTCGGGTCGCACCGGTGAGCTGGAAGGCAAGCTGGAGCGACTGGAGCAGGCGATCGACCGCGCCTCCGAGTAACGAGCGGACCCGCGTCCGAGTAACGAGTGGATCGGGCACTACCGACCCGCATGACTGCTGCGCCGGGGGAGTCGGAGCACACGTCCAGTGGAGTCCTGCTGGAGTGTGCCCGGCGCCTCGGCGGCGGTAGGATACTGCGTGGTCGTCACAAGGCGACACGCCCCCATAGCTCAATGGATAGAGCAACGGCCTTCTAATCCGTAGGTTGCAGGTTCGAATCCTGCTGGGGGCACTTCCTCTTACCAGTGACGGTGAGATCGACAGCTATGAGGCTGTCGGCTGCAGGGTCGCTGAAGCCGGAAGTGTCCGGGATCTACTCCAGTTGCAGATACCTGAAGAGCACCAACTCTCAGTGAAACCGCGGGTTCCCGGCGTGGTGAGTGGAGGTCGTCGCGAATCGCGACGATGATTGACGCGTGGATGCCCGCTCAATGACCCAGTCCGTCGGCGCAGACGCCGCTTCCGCGCTCGCGGACCTGCTGCGACGCGTGCAGGAAGCCCGACTCCCGTTGGAGACCGCCTCAGCCCCCGACGCCCGGGCTCTCCAGCACTCGCTTCGCAATCAGCTCGAGGATTACCTGCTGCCCCGCGTGCAGAATCCGGATGCGCCGCTGCTCGTGGTGATCGGCGGTTCCACGGGAGCCGGCAAGTCGACCCTTGTGAACTCGATCCTTCGCAGGTCCGTGACGGAATCCGGTGTGATCCGCCCGACGACGCGGTCTCCCGTCCTCGTCCACCACCCCGATGACGCGGAGCACTTCCAGTCCGACCGCGTGCTCGCCGGCTTCGCACGCGTGACGCGTGAGGAGACGGAGCTGGACAAGCCGCAGCTGCGACTCGTCGCCGATGCCTCCGTCCCTCCCGGCCTCGCACTCCTCGACTCGCCGGACATCGACTCCGTCATGGAGTCGAACCGGCGCATCGCCCGCCAGCTGCTCGCAGCCGCAGATCTCTGGCTCTTCGTCACGACCGCGGCCCGGTACGCGGACGCCGTCCCGTGGGCACTGCTCACCGAGGCGCAGGCCCGCGGCACGACCGTCGCGCTCGTGCTGGATCGTGTCCCGACCGAGGCCAATCGCGAGGTCCGCCGCCACCTCACGGATCTGCTGAGCGACGCCGGGCTGGGGTCCTCGCCGGTCTTCACCGTGCCGGAGGTCCCGCTCGAGGACGGGCTGCTCCCGGAAGCCGCCGTCTTCACCCTCACCTCGTGGATCCTCAACCTGGGTCGCAGCGACGCCGCCCGATCGCGCGTCGTCGAGAAGACCCTCATTGGTGCTCTGGCCACAGTCCCTCCGCGCGCCGAGGAGCTGGCCGCACACATCGTCGAGCAGGAGGATGCGCACGCCCGCCTGAGCTCAGCGGTCGACGACAGCTTCGGCTCCGCCACGGACGAACTGGCGTCATCGCTCGCCGATGGCCGCGTACTGCGCGGCGAGGTCCTGGCCCGCTGGCAGGACTTCGTGGGTGCGGGTCAGTTCTTCCGCGGCCTCGAGCCCACCGTCGCGCGGCTGCGTGACCGGATCACCGCCGCAGTCACCGGCAAGAGGGACACCGCCGAACCGCTCGAGCTCGCGATCGAGCAGAGCGTGAGCCTGCTGATCCGCGAGCAGGCCGTCCAAGCTGTCACGGGCGCGCGCATGAGCTGGGAGGACTCCCCGGCAGGTGCGGCGCTCATCGCAGCACACGGCGACGACGGCTTCGCCCGCTTCCGTGTCCCCGCGGACTTCGACGCGCGTGTGAACAGGGCGATCACGGAATGGTCCGCGAGCGTCAACGAGCTCGTCCGCGACGTCGGACAGTCGAAGCGTGCAAAGGCCCGCATCCTGTCGTTCGGCGTCAACGGCGTCGGTGCGGTCGTCATGCTCGCCGCGTTCGCGGGCACCGGCGGGCTGACGGGTGCAGAGGTCGGCATCGCGGGCGGCACCGCTGTCGTGGCGGGGAAGTTGCTTGACACGATCTTCGGCGACCAGGTGACGCGCGACCTGGCCGACACGGTCCGCACTCGCCTGCTCGACTCCGCACAGGAGCTCCTGGCGTCGTGCCGCGCACCGTTCGACGACGCCCTCGCCGCGGCCGAGGTCCCGCCCCGGCAGGCGGGCACGCTCCGCGGAAGCGGCACGAGACTCGAGGAGGCATTGTGATGACCGAGCAGTCGACACGTCCCGGCGCGTCGTCGGGCCCCGGTATGTCGTCGAGCCCCGGCACACTGTCGGGCGCTGGCACATCGCCAAGCACAGCCATGTCGACGGGTTCAGACGCAGGGGCGGGGGCCGACCCGTCGCGCGATGAGCTGGGCCGTCTCACGGAGGGCCTGCGGTACGCGCTCGACCGCGGGGAGGACACACTGCGCCCCGCGATCGTCACCGACGCGAGGGACCTCCTGGCCCGTGTCGACGAGCGCATGCGACTGGGCGAGGAGCATACGGTCGTCGCGTTCGCAGGATCGACCGGTTCAGGGAAGTCGTCCCTGTTCAACGCCGTTGCGGGGCTGGAGATCGCCCAGGTCGGCGTCCGGCGCCCCACCACCTCGAAGCCCACCGCCTGCGTGTGGGGATCCGGGGGAGAGGAGCTCCTCGACTGGCTCGAGGTGCCGGTGGAGAACCGCACATGGCGCGAATCCGCACTGGACGGTGACGACGAGTCCGCGCTGCACGGGCTGATCCTCATCGACCTGCCCGACCATGACTCGACCGCCAGCGAACACCGCCTGGAGTCCGACCGCATGGTGGGCCTGGTCGATGTGGTCTTCTGGGTCGTCGATCCCCAGAAGTACGCCGACTACTCCCTGCACACGGGGTACCTCGCCGCGTTCGCGGAGCACAGCACGGCGATGGTGTTCGTGCTCAACCAGATCGACAGGATCGCACCGGCGGAGCGCCAAGACGCCTCCACCCACTTCGCGTCGCTCCTGCAGGCGGATGGCCTGGTGGACGCGCGTGTCCGCACAGCATCGGCCGTCACCCGACACGGCGTGGACGGTCTGCGTCGGATCCTGTCAGAGACGGTCGCGCAGAAGCGTGCCGTCACGGAACGGCTGCTGGCCGACGTGCGCACCGTCAACGGTCGCGTCCTCGCAGAGATCGGTGAGCCACCCGACGGAATCGCGGACATCCGCGGGGCGCAGGAGCTCGTGGACGCGATGACCGATGCCGCCGGAGTCGATGCGATCGCGCAGACGGTGCACGACGACTACCTCCGTCGCGCATACAAGCGGACCGCGTATCCGGTGTTCGCGTGGATGCAGCGCTCACAGGCGGATCCGCTGGGAGCGAAGCACGGAGCAGACCGTGACGACCTCATCCGCGCCGGATCGCCCGAGGTGACACGTGCCCAGCGTGCGCGCGTGAGCCTGGCCGCGCACGACTTGGTCGACGCGGCGGTGTCCGGGATGCCGTCGGTCTGGCGCAACCGGGTCGCGAAGGAGGAGCGCGCCAGTTCGGAAGCGCTCTCGGAGAACCTCGACCAGGCGATCACCGCGGTCGAGGTCCCGCGCCGACAGCCCGGCTGGTGGACGCTGGCCGGGATCCTCCAGGTGCTCTTCTTCGCCGCGACCCTCGTCGGTCTGGGGTGGCTGGTCATCCAGATCATCGCGATCGTCGGAGTCGGGTTCGAACCGGGCCCGCTCCTGTGGATCGTGCCGGTCGTCCTGTTCGTGGGAGGGGTGGTCGGGTCCTTCGTCGTGTCCTCCTGGGCGTCAGGCGCTCGGAAGAAGGGTGCAGTCGACGCTGCGGATTCCATCACCGTCAGGCTTCAGGACGCCGTCCGTTCCACTGCCGAGAGCGCGTTCCTCGAGCCGATCACCGCTGTCGTCGACGACCACCGCCGGATCCACGACGGGCTGCGCTGACTCCGCGTCACAGGTCGAATCCCGCGTCGCACGATGGTGCGCACACAGCATGTGTGCGCACCATCGCTGTTTCCACAGCTGTGGCGGGCTCGTTGAACGTCCGGCGCCGGCACGATGTGGTCGTTCCACTGACGGGCAGGGAGACGCCCTCCCGCTGGGTGGAAGGGGAGTCACATGAAGTTCACGAATGTCTTCGTCGGAACGGTGGGCCAGGAACCGCGTTCCGGCGCCTTCGACGACGGCCGTCCCTGGGCGAACGTCCGGATCGCCGTCAACCACGACTACTTCAACGGCGCGACCGGTGAGGTCGTGAGCCGCGGGGTGAGCTGGTTCGACGTGAACGCCTATGGTGCGCTGGCGAAGAACATGGCGTACTGCGTGCACAAGGGCGACAGCATCATCGTCGCGGGCGAACTGCGACTGCGTGACTGGGAGAAGGACGGGCGCACCGGCACCAGCGGCACGATCGTGGCCGATGTCGTGGGTCCCAACCTGCTGTTCGGCGTCGCGAAGTTCGTCAGCTCCAGCACCCTGAACGCTGAGCCTCTCCCGGACGGAGGCGAGGGTGAGGGAGACGGGCCCGTCCCACCGCCCGTCGGAGCCGGTGACGAGCCCCCGACCGCAGCACTGGCCGACGCGGCCCCGCAGGACAAGGAGGAGCGCGAACCGGCGGGCGCACCGTTCTGAGCGGCCTCGCGTCTGAGCAGTCCGAGCCTGTGCAGGGGCCGGTCGGTGCTGAGGCATGGTGCTTCAGGCCCGCTCGGGAGCGGCGAGTCGTCGAGGAGGCCGTGCGGCGCTAGAGTGGGATCCGCGCAATCGCACTCCGGAAGGACTCGAATGGTCACGACTCGCCGACTCGCCGCCCTCACGGGCACCGTCGCGCTTCTGCTGACCGGCTGCTCCGTGTTCGAACGTGAACCGTCCGAGCCGAAGGTCGTGGAATCCGAAGAGCCTGCGATCGTCGATGACGTCACGGCGGTGCTCGCGCCGCTCGTCGAGGAGGAGGGGGAGCTGCCGACCTCCGAATCCCTCTTCGACACCCTCATGGACGCCGGCTACGACGCCGGCCAGCTCGAAGCCACACAGGACAAGACGCCCTTGGACACCGGCGTCTCCTCGAAGATGTTCGCGGTGCTGCTCGAGGAGGGCTGCATCGTCGGTGAGATCAGGGAAGGCGACATCTTCGCGAGCCTCATGCCGCCGTCGGAGTCGACGGGGACGTGCCTGTACGGCGCTGTCGATCGTCCCGAGGACGCGCCCGAGCCCAGCGGTGAGCCGCGGGAGGACGGCGCCGGGGACAACGGTGCCGGACATATCCCGGGAGAGGACTTCTCCGGAGAGTCGGCAGATGACGGCGAAGAATCCGGCGGCGCGGAAGACAGCTCCGACAGTGGTTCGAGCGGTTCGGAGGACGGCAGCGACGGAGGCTCCGGCGGGGACTCGAGCGGGGACTCGAGTGACGAAGGCTCCAGCAGCGACTCCAGTGGCGAAGACTCCAGCGATGGCGGCTCCAGCGACGGGGGAGCCGAAGAGGGCTCCGACAGCGGCGCTGAGGGCGGTTCCGGTGACGATTCCGGCGGAGCGGGACTCGGGGGCAACTGACCCGTCCGCGCACGGCGCCAGACCGTCAGCCGCACCAGTCCACACATGGTGATGCGTGACGCCCGCGTCGGAATAGTCGTAGGCGTGCTCGAGCTATAGGCTGGAAGGCACTATGGCAGAATTCATTTACACCATGCACAAGGCGCGCAAGGCGCACGGTGACAAGGTCATCCTCGACGATGTCTCGATGTCGTTCTATCCCGGAGCGAAGATCGGCATGGTCGGCCCCAACGGCGCCGGCAAGTCGACGATCCTCAAGATCATGGCGGGGCTGGAGCAGCCCTCCAATGGCGAAGCCCACTTGAGCCCCGGATACACAGTCGGCATCCTCCTGCAGGAGCCTCCTCTCAATGAGGAGAAGACCGTGCGGGGCAACGTCGAAGAGGCAGTCGGCGAGATCAAGGGCAAGGTCGACAGGTTCAACGCGATCTCCGAGGAGATGGCGAACCCGGACGCAGACTTCGATTCCCTGATGGAAGAGATGGGCAAGCTCCAGGAAGCCATCGACAACGCGGATGCGTGGGACCTGGACTCGCAGCTCGAGCAGGCGATGGACGCCCTGCGCTGCCCGCCCGGCGACATGGCGGTCACCCACCTGTCCGGCGGTGAGCGCCGTCGCGTGGCACTGTGCAAGCTCCTCCTGGAGAAGCCCGACCTGCTGCTCCTCGACGAGCCCACCAACCACCTGGACGCCGAATCCGTGCTGTGGCTCGAGCAGCACCTCTCCAGCTACCACGGCGCCGTCATCGCGATCACTCACGACAGGTACTTCCTGGACCACGTCGCGCAGTGGATCGCAGAGGTCGACCGCGGACACCTGTACCCGTACGAGGGCAACTACTCGACGTACCTCGAGAAGAAGCAGGAACGCCTCTCGGTGCAGGGCAAGAAGGACCAGAAGCTGCAGAAGCGCCTCAAGGACGAGCTCGAATGGGTGAGGTCCAACGCGAAGGCCCGGCAGACGAAGTCCAAGGCACGCCTCGCTCGCTACGAAGAGATGGCGGCAGAGGCGGAGAAGACCAGGAAGTTGGACTTCGAGGAGATCCAGATCCCGCCCGGCCCGCGCCTGGGCAGCCTCGTCATCGAAGCGGACAACCTGCAGAAGGGCTTCGACGGGCGCACGCTCATCGACGGTCTGTCGTTCTCGCTGCCGCCCAACGGCATCGTCGGCGTCATCGGTCCGAACGGCGTGGGCAAGTCCACGCTGTTCAAGACGATCGTCGGCATGGAGGAGCTGGACGGCGGAGAGCTGAAGATCGGCGAATCCGTGAAGATCTCCTATGTCGACCAGTCCCGTGGCGGCATCGACCCGGACAAGAACCTGTGGGAGGTCGTGTCCGACGGACTCGACTTCATCCAGGTCGGCAACGTCGAGATGCCGTCACGCGCCTACGTGTCCGCTTTCGGCTTCAAGGGCCCGGATCAGCAGAAGAAGGCCGGCGTCCTCTCCGGCGGTGAGCGCAACCGGCTGAACCTCGCGCTCACGCTGAAGCAGGGCGGCAACCTGCTCCTGCTCGATGAGCCGACCAATGACCTGGACGTCGAGACCCTGGGTTCGCTCGAGAACGCTCTGCTCGAGTTCCCCGGCTGCGCCGTGGTCGTGTCCCACGACCGCTGGTTCCTGGACCGCGTCGCCACGCACATCCTCGCGTGGGAGGGCACGGATGAGAACCCGGCCAAGTGGCACTGGTTCGAGGGCAACTTCGAAGCATACGAGAAGAACAAGGTGGATCGTCTGGGCGAGGATGCGGCACGTCCGCACCGCGTCACGCACCGCCGTCTGACGCGCGACTGAGCCGCACGCGCGCCAGGTGAATGTCTGGAGGGCCCCCTTTCGAGGGGGCCCTCCAGACATTCACCTGAACTCGTCGAAGAACTCGTCGAGCTCGTCGGGTGCGTGTAGCTCGACGAACTCGCTCAGCTCTTCGGCTTGAGTCGCAGCATCCCCTGCTGCGAGACGTTGGCGATGAGGCGACCGTCGCGGGAGAACACGCGGCCGGTGCCGAGCGCTCGACCGTTGTTCGACCTCGGGCCGGTGAGGTCGAACAGCAGCCAGTCATCGAAGTCGACGGGGGAGTGCCACCACATCGCGTGGTCGAGGCTCGCCATCCGCAGCTGCGGCGTGTACCAGGGGATCCCGTGGACCCGCAGCGTCGGCTCGAGCAGGTTGTAATCGCTCACGTATGCCAGAGCCGCCGCGTTCAGCACACGGTCATGGCCGAACGGCGCGACGGTCTTGACCCAGAACATCTCCGACGCCTTCTGCTCGCCCTGGAACCGGGCCTGGATGGCGGGCTCCACTCCCCGGATCTCGAATGGGCGCTTGAAGACCCAGCCCTCGAGCAGAGGATGATCGATGTGCGCGAGCTGCTCCGTGAGCGAGGGGAGCTCTTCCGGCGCCGGCACGTCGGCCGGCATCGTGTCCTGGTAGTCCAGGCCCTCCTCATCGCGCTGGAACGAGGCCATGCCGGTGAAGATCGGCTGACCATCCTGGTAGGCCTGCACGCGCCGGGCGGAGAACGATCCTCCGTCCCGGAGCACGTCGACGCCGAACGTCAGATCGGAGAAGACCGACCCGGCCCTCAGGAAGTACCCGTGGAATGAATGGATCGGGCGGTCGTCGGCCACTGTGGCGGAGGTGGCGACCACGCACTGCGAGAGGACCTGCCCGCCGAACAGGACGTCACCCGGCTTGGGCTGGTTCCACCCCTGGAAGTTGTGCTCCTCGCCGCCGATCCCCGGTGTGTCGAGCCGGCGCAGGTCGAGCACCCGCTGCAGTTCGTCGATGTCCGCTGTCGCGTCCATGGTCTCCTCCTCGCGGCTGTACCGCTGGGTCGTCGTCAGTCGTTGGCGCGCGCCGTCGCATCCGGTTCCACCCGGGTTCCGCGCGCGTGATGCACTGATCCTACCGCTCCGTCTGATCGATCGTTCAGGGACGTGCGGGGATCTCGTCCGGTGGATCCTGATGCAGGCCGCACGCGTGGTGGATGGCAGGATGGAGGACATGCACCAGTCGTCCTCGGTTCTCACGAACCCGCTCATCCCCGGCTCCTTCACCCGCGTGCTCATCGAGCTGCGCTGGGGCGATATGGACGCGTACGGCCACGTCAACAACGTGACCCAGCTGCGGGTGCTGGAAGAGGCACGTGTGCGGGCCTTCGGATCGCCGACCGCTGCGCGCGACGCCGCGAACACGGAGGTGCCGGGCGCCGGCCGGGTCGTCCTGGGCTCGGGCCTGCCGGACGTCCTGGGCCGCGCGAGTGCTGACACCGACCTCCTCGTGCTCTCCCACAAGATCGAGTACCGAGAACCCATCCCGTACCGTGAGGGCCCGGTCGCCGTGGACTGCGTGATCTCCGCCGTGTCCGCTGTGTCGATGACGGTCGGATACGTCATCGCAGAGCCTGACGGGGCGAGGGCCTACACTGTCGCAGAGACGGAGGTCGTCTTCGTCGACACGGCCAGCGGCCGCGCTCGTCGCATCCGCGATCATGAACGGGAAGAGCTCGAAGCCGCAGTGACGGCACCTGTGCGGCTCCGCCATGTCTGACGATCTGCTGATCCCGGTCGACCCGACGGCCCTGCAGGACTGGAAGACGCTCGTCTCGCGAGCCGCCCACGCTGATGACGACGCTGCCGTGCGCATGGCCGTCGCCAACGACGTCCTCGTCCTCACCGTCGCCCCGCTCCACCCCCACGGCCTGGGCGACCGCATGCCGCTGGTGCTGGGCATGCGCATGCTGCGGATCACGACCCCGGCGATGGACGGACTCGACGTCGTGGTCGACGCTCGAGCTCTGCTCGATCGCTTCGCGCGGCTCGAGGCGGATGGCGAGTCAGTGCGCGGAATCTCGATCCCCCCGGCCGAGGTCCGGGCCTCGTGGGCAGGCATCTCGCCTCCCCGCGGACCGTGGGAACCGCTGGGCACTGTGAGCGTCGGGTCGCTCAGGGGCGTGGCCGAAGACGGGATCGGAGAAGTCGCCAGAGGAACGCCGGAGCGGGCGGGTTCGCACGCTGTCGATTCGCTGCGGAAGCAGGTCTGGTCGCGCACCGCCCTGGAAGTGGGCTACACGCCGGAATCGTCGGACACGGAGCATTCGCAGCCGATCCCCGCCGGCGCGGCGTTCGGTGCCTACGTGCTGGGGTTCCTCCCCGGCGACGGCGCCGCCCACGTCCTGCGGTCAGGGGTGTGGACACGACTGAGCATGCCCGGGGGACACGTGCTGGTCCGATGAGGTGTCTGGTCCGACCCCCCCCCGGTCACCGAGGTCGGCGGGCCTCTCTCAGATCAGCGGGCCCGGAGGCTGCCGGTCGCCGTCCCCGGTGTTGACCATCGCAGTGGCGGCGCGCTGGAAGTAGTCCCACATGAGCTCGTCGTACAGGGGTGGCAGCGCGATCGCATCGAGAGCGCCCCGCATGTGATGCAGCCACCTGTCGCGGGCATCGAACGTGACGGGGAACGGCATGTGCCGCATCCGCAGACGCGGGTGGCCCCTCTGCTCGGAGTATGTCGTCGGGCCGCCGAAGTACTGCTCGAGGAACGCCTGCAACCGCCACTTCGCCCCCTCGAGCTCCAGACCGTCCGGGTACATCGCGATGAGTTCCTCGTCTTCGGCCACCCCCGCGTAGAACGCGTCCACCAGAGCGGTGAAGGTCTCATGTCCGCCGACGGACTCGAAGACGCTCGACGGTCGTCCGACGGGGATCGTCGTGCGGGGCGTGGTCATGGATGGGGCTCCTCGTCTGCAGGCATCGGATGGTCCGCTGTCCTGCTCGCCACGGTACCGGAGAGTCTCGGCCCGGTCCCGGGCGGCCGCATCCCGGTGCTGGAATGCCTCGCCCCGTGACCGACAGGCGGCTGCTCGTCGGCCAGTGCTGCGCGGCCGGCACTCACTCCTTCGGCGGCGCAGCGGCCTCCGAGCTGCTCCCGCCGGACTCGCCGTCGGACTTCTCCGCCGCGTGGTCGGCTGCCCTGCGCGTCGCGGAGGCCGCGGTCGGATTCGGCATCGTGCGGATGACGGCCTGGCTCCATGGCACTGTCAGATCGTGCGCCGCCATCTGCTGCTTGAACTCGCCGCGGAACGCACGACCGACCGCGAACTGCTCGCCCGGCTTCGTCTTGATGGTGACGCGGATGGTGACCGCCTCGCCGCTGATCTCCTGCACGCCCATGATCTCCGGAGCCTCCAGCATGACGGCGTCGTACTGCTCGAGCTCGCGCAGAGCGGATGCCGCATCGTTGATGATCGTCGTGACGGTCTGCTCGTCCGCGTCGTACGGGAAGGGCAGGTCGAGCAGCGCGTTGCCGAAGCCCTGGGAGAAGTTGCCGACGCGCAGGATCTCGCCGTTGCGCACATGCCACAGCGTGCCGTCGAGCGCGCGGATCTTCGACGTCCGCAGACCCACTTCCTCCACGGTGCCGATCGCTTCGCCCACATCGATGACGTCGCCGATCCCGTACTGGTCCTCGATGACGATGAAGAAGCCCGCGAGGTAGTCCTTCACGAGTGTCTGGGCGCCGAAGCCCAGCGCGATGCCGGCGATGCCGGCGGATGCAAGGATGGGCGCGAGGTCGAAGCCGAGTTCGGTGAGCACCATCAGCACGGCCAGGAGCCAGATGATGATCGCGGCGATCGACTTCAGGAGGGACCCCACCGTGGTGGATCTCTGCGCGCGTCGCGTCCGCGCTGCAGCATCCGCAGCGCCCGACTGCGGCCGGTCGCCCTTGGAGATGATCCCCCGCTTGGTGTGGCCCTCCGCGATCGACTGGGCGAAACGGTGGATGAGGCGCCTGGAGACGAACGTCAGGACGATCGCGACGAGGATGATGACGGCGACGCGCAGGCCGGTGCCGGTGATGAATTCGAGCCCGGAGGAGGCTGACTCCTCGACGCTGCGCTGCACGTCCTCCACCGACGGAGGTGACGGTGTCGGGGTGGGAGTCGAATCTGCAGAGGTCGACGGCTCAGGTGAGGCGTCCGCCGTCTGCGGTGCTGCGAGCACGCTGGAGGCGGTGCTCGTCAGCAGCGACGGGACTGCGTGGAGGAGAGGGAGGATTGCCATACTGCCCCGACACTAACGTCGGATCCTGGACAGCACACTCATGTTTCGCGCGCTGTCTGAGAGGACACTCCACGGTGCGGTCACGGAGGGCTGTCGGCAGTCCCCGCCGAGGTGCCCCCGCAGTCCCGCAGTCGGCCGCCGGCGGCCACCGGTACGGAGCATCCGCCGCCGAGGCCGTGCTTCGGCTGACCTGCACGTCCGCACTCTGCGCGGTCGGTCAGTCCTCCAGGCCGACGGCCTGCGCGCGGAGCGCGCGGAGTGTCGTGTCGAGGTTCTCCCGCATCAGCCGCAGCAGCCCCTTCGGCGCCTTCGGATGTGACTCGATCCACGCCTCGGTGGCCTTCGCCGTGCGCTCCGATGCCGGTGGGAAGAGACTCAGGGTGAGCGTCTGGGCGATCTCCAGGGTCCGCGACTCCCACCAGCCCGTCACGCGATCGAAGTACTCCCGGCTGAAATCAGTCAGCGGCGCATTCGCGGCAACGAGCGTCCCGTCGTCGTGCTCGAGCCCGCGGGCGTACCCCTGCGCGATCGCGCCGATCATCGCGTTCGGCAGGGAGCGGTCGTCGACCAGCCCCAGGAATGCCTGCGTCTTGGCCGACGAGGATGGCCGGGAGGCCCTCGCGGTGGCCGCAGCGCGCTGCCCTGCGGCGGTGTCGTCGGTGCGGAGGTGCTGGGCGATGCGGACGTCGGTCCAGCGCCCACCGGCGGCCAGCGCCGTGACGATCGTCCAGGCGAGGTCGGTGTCGACGACGAGTCCCGGTACGGTCCCCGCGTCGACCAGGACGGATTCGAGCGCATCCATGTGGGCATCCGTGGATGCTTGGCGGCAGAACGCCTGGAAGAGCTGCAGCTGCTGGTCCGATCCGGCGGGGATCCCGTCGGCACCGCCGGTGAGCTCCCAGAGGCGGTCGGCCATCCGCGCGCGCAGGTCGGACCTGCGCGCATGCGGAACGTAGGCGTCCAGAGCGGTCGCGAGCTGGCGCAGCTGGACGAGCAGCCCGGAGGAATGCGTGATCGCGGGCAGATGCCGGTGGAGCAGCTCGACGTAGTGGGCTGCCGGCAGCTCGCCGTCGCGCACAGCGTCCCAGACAGAGGAGAGGACGATCAGCTGCGTGAGCGAGTCGTCGAAGCCGTTCAGGTGCTCCGATGCCAGGGCCAGGGATTCCTCGTCCAGCCGGACCTTCGCATAGGTGAGGTCACCGTCGTTGGCGACGACGACCTCGGCGGCGGATGCGCCGTCCGGCAGCTCCACGTCGACGGAATCCCCGTCCAGGTCCGTGTGGACCGTCGCGAGGCGGGCGAAGCGACCGTCCTCGTCCAGGCGGTAGAAGCCCACACCGAGTCGGTGGGGGCGCAGGCTGGGGACCGGCTGGCCCGGAATGATGTGCGGCTCCTGGGTCAGCGTCAGTGCGGTGAGCGCGCCGGCGTCGTCCCGGGAGGGGAGCGCCCGGATCACGTTGACGCCGGACTCCTCGAGCCACAAGCGCGACCACGCGCGGAGGTCGCGGCCGGATGCCTTCTCCAGCGGGCGGAGCAGATCGTCCAGCACGGAGTTCGACCAGGCGTGCGCGGAGAAGTACTCCTGCACGCCGGTGAAGAACTCCTCGCGGCCCACGTAGGCCACGAGCGCGCCGAGCACGGCGGCGCCCTTCGCGTACGTGATGCCGTCGAAGTTGACCTCGACGTCCTCCAGGTCGGAGATTTCCGCGACGATCGGGTGCGTCGACGGCAACTGATCCTGGCGGTACGCCCACGACTTCTCCAGAGTCGCGAACGTGGTCCAGGCGTCGGTGAACTCCGTCGCCTCTGCGGCGGCGAGCGTCGACATGTACTCCGCGAAGGATTCGTTGAGCCACAGGTCGTTCCACCACCGCATGGTCACGAGGTTCCCGAACCACATGTGGGCGAGCTCGTGGAGGATGGTGACCGCGCGTCGCTCGACCATCGCCCGGGTGGGACGCGAGCGGAAGACGTAGTTCTCCAGGAACGTGACGGCGCCCGCGTTCTCCATCGCGCCCGCGTTGAACTCCGGGACGAACAGCTGGTCGTACTTCTCGAACGGGTACGGGACACCGAACAGGCGCTCGAAGAACGCGAAGCCCGCGCGGGTCAGTTCGAAGAGGTCGTCCGCGTCGAGGTGGTCGGCCAGCGACGCCCTGCAGAAGACGCCCAGCGGCACCTCGGAGCCGTCCGCACTGGTGAGGGACGAATGCACGGAGGAGTAGGGCCCGGCGATGATCGCGGTGATGTAGCTGGAGATCCGCGGTGTCGGGGCGAACTGCCACACGGACAGCCCGGTCCCGTCGATGCCGAGCCCGGCGGCGGCCTGCGCCGCCGCGTCGGGCTGCGGGGTGGGGGAGTTGCTGACGACGGTCCAGTGCGACGGGGCCAGCACGGTGAACGTGAAGGAGGCCTTGAGGTCCGGCTGCTCGAACACCGCGAAGACACGACGCGCGTCCGGCACCTCGAACTGCGTGTAGAGATACGTCTCGCCGTCGACCGGGTCGACGAAGCGGTGCATGCCCTCGCCCGTGTTCATGTAGGAGAAGCGCCCGTCGACGGTGAGGACGTTCTTCTCCGCCAGATGGGGGAGTGCGATGCGGCCGTCCTCGACGAAGCGCTCGGGCTCCAGCTCCTCGCCGTTGAGGATCAGCCGGTCGATCCTCTCGCTGATCGCGTCGATGAAGGTGCCCGACCCGCTCACGGAGGAGAACGCGACGGTCGTCACCGAACGGAAGCCGCTGCCCGTGCCGTCGAGGACGAGCGTGACGTCGTATGAGTGCACATCCAGAGCCCCGGCGCGGTCCTGCGCCTCTGCGCGGGTGAGATTGTGCTGCGGCATACGGTCCTCCGGTGGGGGTCTGCATCGGTCTGCATCAGTGTGCATCGGTGTCGTTCCTGTCCTCATTCTGACATGCGGGACGCTGCCCGAGTCGGGCGACCGGGCCGGCTGTGCACCCGGCGGCGTAGGCTGGTGCCGCATATGCCCACTCGATCCCTTGGGAGGGGACTTTGGCTGCTTCGACTCTGGATCTCTGGTTCGACCCGATCTGCCCCTGGGCGTGGATGACGTCCCGCTGGGCACTCGAGGTGGAGAAGGTGCGAGACGTGGACGTCGTCTTCCACCAGATGAGCCTCTCCGTCCTCAATGAGGGCCGCGAACTCCCGGATGAATACCGGGAGTCGATGGACCGGGCGATCGAGCCCGCACGCGTCGTCACAGCCGCCCGCGTCGAGCACGGCGAAGGCGTGATCCGCGACCTCTACACCGCGATCGGCACGCGGATCCACCCCGGTGAGGAGAAGGACTGGATGAAGGCGTGCGCCGAGGCGCTCGACGAGGTCGGCCTTCCCGCCTCGCTGCTCGACGCCGCAGGATCGGACGCGTACGACGAGCAGCTGCGCGCCTCGCACCAGGAGGGCATCTCCAAGGTAGGTGAGGACGTCGGCACTCCCGTCGTCGCGGTCGGTGACGTGGCCTTCTTCGGTCCGGTCGTCTCGCCCGCGCCGAAGGGCGAGGACGCCGGAAAGCTCTTCGACGGTGTGTTCGCCGCTGCGAGCATCCCCGGCTTCTACGAGCTCAAGCGCACCCGGACCACCGGACCCATCTTCGACTGAGCGGCGGACTCCGCCTGTACTGACCGCCGTATCCCAGCGGACCGACCCGTCCGCTGCCCACTTCTCCGTCTCAGACTGAAAGGCTCACCATGCAGATCCACCTGGGCACCGACCACGCAGGCTTCGAATTCAAGGAGACTCTGAAGGCGCACCTCACCGATTCCGGGCACGAGGTCATCGACCACGGCGCGCTCGAGTTCGACGCCCTGGACGACTACCCGTCGTTCTGCATCGCCGCCGCCGAGGCCGTGGTCGCCGCTCGTGCTGACGGCACCGACGCGCTGGGCGTCGTCATCGGCGGATCCGGGAACGGCGAGCAGATGGCTGCGAACAAGGTCGCCGGCGCCCGCTGTGCGCTCGCCTGGAACACGGAGATCGCGCAGCTGGCCCGTGAGCACAACGACGCGTGGCTCGTGTCCGTCGGTGCGCGTCAGCATGAGGAGGCCGATTCGATCGCGATCGTCGATGCGTTCATCGCGACTCCGTACAGCGACGATGAGCGTCACAATCGTCGGATCGGGCAGATCGCCGCGTACGAGTCGCGCTGAGTGCGTGACTGATCGCCTCGAGCGGCCCGCGGCGCATGACGCCGCGGGCCGCTGTCGTCTGCCAGGCGAGCGCGAAGGCGATCATGGCGGTGACGACCACCACGACGGCGATGAGGGTCATCGCGATCCGGTGATCGGGGAAGCGGCCCGCGAGTCCCAGGCCCCACCCGTAGAAGAGCGCACCGGCGAGAAGATTCTGCGCCACGTAGACGCTCAGGGACATGCGACCCACTGCGGCGGCCCACCGTCCCGCGAGGGTGTGCGCGGCACGGGTGCGGGCGATGTGCGCGATGAGGCCGAGCAGCCCCAGGGCGACGAATGGTGCAGTGAGATAGCGCTGCAGGAGGATCCCGGACGCGAACCCGGTGAAGCCCAGGACGATATCGATCGGAAGAGCGCACGCACCGATGATCATGAGGCGCCTGCGCAGCGGACCGCCGTGCGAGGTGAAGACTCCCCGGTCATAGAGGCGAGCACCGACGAGGAAGAGGCAGACTCCCATCGCCAGAGTGAGGACCGGCTCCGCGCGGAAGATGAGTGAGTGATCGAGGCGGAAGAGCGCGAGGTCGAGGAATGATCCGTCCTGGTGCACCGCTGCTGCCTCTCCGGTGGGGTCTGTGGCGGCAGTCGGAGGGGCGACCGGTGTGAGGACCAGTGCGGCCAGGAGCAGCAGCCCACCCGCATGGATGAGGCCCGCGCACCACGTCCAGACGCGTGCGGTGCGAGGTGAGCCCGCGATCAGCGCCGCGACGATGAAGCCGGTGAAGGCATAGCCCATGAGGATGTCGAATTCCGCGACGAGGACGAAGTTCACCGCGCCGTCCAGCAGCAGAATGAGTGCGCGCGGAGCGTAGGAGCGCAACCAGTCTCTGCGGCGCTCGCCGGATGCCTGTCTGTCGCCGCCCGCCTGTCTGCGATTCCACGCGGCGTGCTGGATGGTCAGTCCCATGCCGAACACCATCATGAGCAGGGCGAGGAACTTCCCATTGGGGAGTCCCGCCGCGAGTCCGTAGAGGAAGAGCTCGGCGTCAGTGTCGATCCCTGCGAGCGGGTCGACGAGTGAGCCGAACATCCCGGCCGGATGCGTGAAGAGCCAGACGTTCGTGCCGAAGGTTCCCAGCACTGCGAGGCCTCGAACGATGTCGAGGCCTGCTTCTCGACGAGGTCCGGTGGGAGGAGACGCGTTCAGCGGACCACTGTCGGTGGCGGTTGTCGCGTCTGCCGGAACTATTGGGGTTGTCGCGTCTGCTGGTGTGCTCGCCAGGCGACGGGAGGAACTCATGACTCAGACAATACGGACGTATTGCCTGCAGTGCAATACGCCCGTATTGGTTGTATTGCGGGCCGCACGGCCCGCTGCTCGAGGACGCTATCGTGAGGGCCATGACGGACGACGGCTCAGGCATCACAGGCGGACGCTCCCGGATCCTCGAGGCTGTGGTCGACGTCATAGCGGATGAGGGGATCGACAGGGCGAGTGTTCGGGCGGTCGCACAGCGTGCCGGCGTGTCGATCGGTGCGGTCCAGCATCACTTCAGGACGAAGGCTCAGATGCTCGAGGGCGCCATGGCTCAGCTCACGGCGCTGTTCGAGGCTCAGGCTCGTGACGATGCCGCCGCTGGTGCGGAAGCTCCTGACAGCCCCGGCGGCTCTGCGCGACAGGACAGTCCCGGCGACCCTCTCCTGGTGCTGCGCACGATGTGCATCGGCTTGGCGCTCGTCGATGAGGAGTCCCGCCGGCTGGGTGGGGTGTGGCTGGACTTCGTGGCGACGTCACGTGTGAACGAGGGGCTCGCTGGGATCCACCGGAGTGCATGGGCACGGCTGCGAGGTCTCTTCGCGTACCTCATCTCGGAGATCGAACCGGGACACACGGGCCCGGAATCTGCAGCGGATCTCCTCCTCGCCTCGCTCGACGGGATCGCGGTCTCACGGATGACGGAGCCGCAGTACATGACAGCGGAACGGGCCCAGCGCCTCGTCGAGGCGGCGCTGGTCGCAGTCCGTGCGGTGGAGGGCCGCCGCTCGAGCGGTGCGCAGTCGTGAGGGCTGCGGCCCACCTCACGTGTGAGAAGCTGCGTCCTTCTCCCGCTCCAGCAGACTGCGCTTGATCGTGAGGCCGTAGCGGAATCCTCCGAGCGATCCGTCCGTGCGCACGACGCGGTGGCACGGTACGAAGAGCGCGGCGGCGTTGAGCGCGCACGCTCCGGCGACTGCACGCACTGCAGCCGGCCGTCCGGCGGCCTCCGCGTACTCGGTGTACGTGACGGGAGCACCTGCGGGGACCTCGCGGAGGACCTCCCACGCATGCGTGCGGAACTCGCCCGACTGTTGGACCACAGGGACGTGGGCAGGCGCAGTGAAGTCGCCCGCGTAGTAGGCGCGGACGGCCTCGGCGGCGGTGTTGGCGAGATCCCGGACGGCGGCGCCGGTCGCGGTGGGATCGGTGGCGACGGAGTCGGGACGCAGTGCGGGGTGGATGAGGGCGACGAGTGCGTCCGGGTCAGTCGTCCAGCCGGACGCGAGGACGGCGTGCGCATCGACGATGGCGGTGAAGGGACCGTCGGGGGTGTCGAGTGTCGTGGCGAGAGCGGGGAGCTGGGTCATGGAACGTCCTTGCGGGTCTGAGACTGAGGGGGCCGGTGCTGTGGGGGCTGGAGCTGAGGGGATTGGAGCTGAGGGGACTTTCGGGTGTCACGTGGACTTCGCCGGAGGCCCGTCTGCGTTCGCGCGCCAGAGCCGGATGACGGCGTAGGAGCGCCATGGCGCCCACGCCGCTGAACGCGTGTCGAGGTCGTCGTCGCACCCCAGTGCGCGGGCGGCGGTGAGCAGGGCGGCATCTCCCGGCAGCCAGACGTCGGGATCGCCCAGCACACGCATGGTGATGTAGGCAGCCGTCCACGGGCCGATGCCCCGTCTGCGCAGGAGCGCGGCTCGCATGTCCGAGGGGTCCATGCCGAGGTGGAGGTCGAGGCTCCCGTCCGCGCGGTCCGCGGCGAGATCATGGATCGCTGCGAGCGAGCGACGGGGGAGACGCAACGGTCTGCCCGGGTCCAGAGGCGTCCCCGCGGGGACGGGTACGACCGCTGCTGCGATGCGCTCGGCAGTGGGGAAGAGGGCGGTGAGGCCGGGGACATGGGTCGACAGGGGCGTGCCGGCATGAGAGACGAGCCGTCCCAGGTGGGTACCGGCGGCGGCGACGGAGATCTGCTGGCCGATGACCGCCCGCACCGCGAGTTCGTGGGCGTCGACGGCGCCGGGAAGTCGAGCGCCGGGTGCGGCGGCGACGAGCGGTGCGAGGAGCGGGTCGCTGGACAGCACCGCGTCTGCTGCATGGGGGTCCGCATCCAGGTCGAGCATGCGCCGCAGCCGGGCGATGGCGGTGGGCGCGTCCGCGAGCGAGGTGAGCGTGAGGTGCGCGCGGATCGACCAGTCGACGCACGGGCGGCGTGCGGTTCCGGACTGGGCTTCGTGAGCGTGTGCAGATGCGGGCCCGGGTGAAGGCGCGGGTTCGGGTGCAGGTGCCGGGGGCTGGGCGGTGGCGACGACCTCGGCGACGGCGGGTCCGTGGGGCAGTGCCAGGGTGCGGGCATAGCGCAGGCGAGCAGGGTCGGTGAGGTCGGCGGTCTCGACGCCGGTGATCGCGCGGGCGGAGAGGAACGCGAACATCCCTGTGGCGTCGAAGGGGGAGCGCACGGGGAGGTCGACCGCGAGGCGGATGTCCGACGCGGGTGCTGCTGGGGACTCGGCGTGTGAGTCCGAGAGGTTTGACACCGTGGCGTTTGAGTCCGAGGAGGCTGTGGCTGGGCAGGAGCGTGTGGTGGGTGTGCCGCGCGTGGGTGGTGTTCGGGGGCGACGGCGAGCTCGCAGTTCACTCGGTGTGGCTGCGAAGACATCGCGGACGGTCTCGTTGAACTGGCGGACGGAGCTGAAGCCGGCGGCGAAGGCGACGTCTGCGAAGGAGAGGTCCGTCTCCGTCGCCAGAGTGCGGGCGGTCTGCGCGCGGTGGGCGCGGGCGAGCGACAGGGGACCGGCACCCAGCTCGGCGCTGAGCAGGCGTGTGAGGTGGCGCGGGGTGAAGCCCAGCGTCCTCGCGAGGCCCGTGACGCCGGAGCGGTCGACGGCGCCGTCCTCGATGAGCCGCATCGCACGGGCTGCGACGTCCCTGCGGAGGTTCCAGGCCGGGGTGCCGGGGACCGCGTCGGGCAGACAGCGACGGCATGCCCGGAACCCCGCCTCGTGCGCGGCAGCTGCGGTCACGAGGAAGACGACGTTCTGCGGCTTGGGCGTGAGCGCGGGGCACGAGGGGCGGCAGTAGATGCCGGTGGTCTTCACCCCGGTGAGGAACTGGCCGTCGAAGCGGGCATCGCGCGCACTGATCGCGCGGTAGTGCTCCGGGAAGCCCGGGTCCCCTTCTGCGCACACCGCGGTGTGCGTCCTCAGCGTCTGCATGCCTCCAGTCAACCAGGTTCGCAGGAGCGCCGCTGGCGGTTTTCGGACATGGGCGTCGGGAGCGCGGGGGTGGGAGCGCGGGGATGGGAGTGAGAAGGTCGGAGCGCGGGGCGGGGCTCAGTACCAGAAGATGGGAAGCCACTCGGGGTGATGCGCATGGACGATCGAGCAGAAGACGATGAAGTCGAAGAGCAGGTGGACCGTGATCGTGTACGGCAGAGAGCGCGACTTCGTGAAGATGACTGCCTGGACGAGGGCAAACGGGATCGTGAGCAGGGGGCCCCAGGAGCGGTATCCCAGCTCCCACAGGAAGCTCACGAAGATGATCGAGGTGAGGACGTTCGCCGTCCAGAACGGGAAGTGTCGGGCCAACAGGGTGAAGATCATGCAGATGAAGAAGAGCTCGTCCCAGATGCCCACGGCGTTGACACCGACGAAGAGGCGGCCGATCTCGCTCGGGGACTCCACTGCGGGCCAATTCTGGTACGTGCCGGAATGGATGAAGTAGCGCGGCAGGATGAACCAGCCGGCAAGCAGGACGAAGGCGAGCCAGCCCCACTCGAGCTTCGACCACGGCTCGCCGCGGCGGCGCGGGTAGCGGATCGCGTCGTCGCGCAGCAGTCTGCGGTGGACGATGTAGGGGACGACGACGGCGGCGGTGAGGACCGCGCCCATGAGGAAGAAGTTCGGCCACTCGATATCGGCTTCGACGGAGATCGTGCTGACGATGCCCAGGCCCAGCGCGATGAGGCCGAGGTCCCGTCCCAGCGGGCGCGACGCTGCGAAGCCCACCGCGACGCCTGCGACGAGCGGCAGGTAGCCCCACGGCGTGAGGAAGCCGAAGATCAGCACTGCCGCGATCGCGATGAGCGCTGCGCCGAGCCCTCCGAGGCTCAGGGTGGACAGGGGAGTGGCGTGACCGAGGCGGGGAGTGGACCTCGGCGGTTCGGCGGCGGGTCTGGGCGTCTTCGCGCTCGGGCCGTCGTCGTGCATGCACCCAGTCTACGAGGGGGTTGCCGGCGGGCGAGGGCGGTCCCGCGAGGAGGTGTCCGGACTCGGGGAGGCAACAGTGCGCGAGAGGCGTCAAGGCGCGAGAGGCGTCAAGGCGCGAGAGAAGGCAATGCACGGGAGGCGTCGGTGAATGACGAAAGCCGCTGTCACCAGCGGCTTTCGTATCGGAGGGGATGACGGGAATCGAACCCGCACCATCAGTTTGGAAGACTGAGGCTCTACCATTGAGCTACATCCCCGAACAACGTCTGACTCTAGAGCAATCGGGAGTGCTGCGCAAAATCGGGGGCGGGTCGTGCGACGGCTCAGGGCGTTTAGCAGGAGACTCCCCGGCTGGGCTAGTATGACGAGGTCGCGGGATGTGGCGCAGCTTGGTAGCGCATCTGCTTTGGGAGCAGAGGGTCGCAGGTTCAAATCCTGTCATCCCGACCGACGGAAGAGGTGGGAGATCGCTCAGGCGATGTCCCACCTCTTCTTCTGTTTCTCCTACGCGGACGGACGATTCGGCGGCCCCGTACCCCCGGATCTCAGAGCCCCCGGATCTCAGGCTGAACGGCCTCTAGCGCTCCTCGAGTGAGTGCTATGTGGTCCCGACCGGGCTGTTCGTGGACCGGTTTGCACTCACTCGGCGAAGTGGTGGCCCCGGCGAGGTGGTGGCCCCGGCGAGGTCGTGCCTCGGCGAAGTGGTGGCCCCGGCAAGGTGGTGCCTCGGCGAGATGGTGGCCCCGTCGGAGTGCTGGAGAGGCGAGCTCGCCGGTCGGCTCACATCGCTTCGAGGTGCTCGAGGATGAGTGTGAGGCCGATCGGGTTCTCGGGGTGCTCCTCGGCGAGCGTCCGGACCTCGCTCAGGTGCGCTGCGCGCTGTGTCGGGCTGCAGGCGAGGTAGGAGCTGAACGGGGTGGCGTCTGGCATCGTGTCCCTTTCGAGCTGTCATGTCCGCGTCAACCTCACGTCGTCGGCGCAGATCGTTCTCAGAACATGGAAACGCGATACACAGCCGCAGTTCAAATCACCGTCCCGATGCTGGGACGGGCCACGGGTGCAGAGGCTCGTAGAATTACGTGCATGGGACTGTCTTCAGGGCCGGGGCCAGCGCCGGGGTCAGGGCCGAGGCCGAGGCCGGAGTCAGCGCCAGGGTCGGGGCGCCGGCCGCAGGTGGGACGCCCCCGCCGCGGTGGTGTCTCGCCGCTGCGCGACCTCCCGGTCGTCCTCTGGCTGCTCCTCGCCGCGGTCGCCGCCGTCATCCAGCCGTATCTGCGGGAAGCCGTGTGGGTGATGGTCCACCTGGCCCTGCTCGGTGCGATGACCCATGCGGTCCTCGTCTGGAGCACCTTCTTCGCCCAGGCCCTGCTCAAGACCCCGGAGTCCGTCGACCCCGCCGCGCATCAGTCGCTCCGCCAAGCGGGCATGGTCGTCGGGGTCCTCTGCGTGATCACCGGCGTGCCCATATCGCTGTGGCCGCTCGTGGTCGTCGGTGCATCCGTGGTCGCCGCCGTGGTCGTCTGGCACGGGATCGCCATGGCCCGGAGACTGCGCGCTGCATTGCCGAGCCGATTCGGCGTCACCGTCCGGTACTACCTCGCCGCGTCCGTGTGCCTGCCGGTGGGAGCGGTGTTCGGAGTGCTGCTGGCGCGCTGGCCCGCGAGCGAGCTCTTCGGCAGACTCCTCACCGCGCACACGCTGACGATGCTGCTCGGCTGGCTGGGGCTCACGATCATTGGCACGCTCGTGACGTTCTGGCCCACGATGCTCAGGACGCGCGTCGACCCGCGGGCCGCGGTGCTCGCGCAGCAGGCGCTCCCGATCGTGCTCGCGGGCATCGTTCTCATCGACATCGGTGCGCTCGCGGCCCTGCAAGGGCTCGTCGTGGCAGGTCTGCTCGTTCACCTGTTGGGCGTGATCTGGTGGGGACGGGCGCTGGTGGGTCCCGTCCGGACGGCGCCACCGCGCCGTGCGCCGGGGGTGTTCGCGGCCGCGGCCCTCGTCTGGGGCCTCGTCCTGCTCGTGTCCCTCATCGTGCACGTCGCGACGGCCGGCTCGTGGGGCGCGATCGCCGGCGGCTACCTGCCGATCACACTGATCGCGGTGCTGGGCTTCACCCTGCAGCTCCTCACCGGCGCCCTGTCGCAGCTCATCCCGACCGTCCTGGGCGGCGGGCCGCGTGTCCGCGCTGCCGTGGACGCGGAGTTCGGACGGCTGCTGTGGTTCCGATTGGCCGTGCTCAACTCGGGCCTCATCGTCGCGCTCAGCCCGGTCCCCGTCGAGGCGCAGCGCGTGGCGCTCGCCGCCGTGATGCTCGCGGTCGGCCTCCTCGTGCCACTCCTCCTGCGCGGGATCATCGTCGGTGTCCGCGGGCGGCGGGCCGGGCCGCAGAACTTTATCGCAGAAGCGCGATAAAGGGCGCTTCGTCAGCTAGTATCGAGCCCGAACCGCACGTCCGCGGCGCGTCAGGCACTGCCCGACCAGCGGACCGCATCCGCGGAACGACGACGATCCGGACCCTCGGCGCGACGAAGCGTTCCACCCGACCGAGAGGAGACGCCCGTGCCTGATCCAGTCTCGTCCCCACACCCAGCCCCACACCCACACGCGACACCTCCACCCCCACACGCGACACCCGCACCCACCGCCGCCACCGCCGTTCGCGCATCACCGGCAGCCGCCGCACCGGCACTCATCGAGCGCGCGGGGATCGAGGTCATCGCGGAGTCCGAGCGCACCGCGAAGCCCCACCACCTGTTCTGGCCGTGGTTCGCCGCGAACGTGTCCGTCTTCGGCATGAGCTACGGCTCCTGGATCCTGGACTTCGGCATCTCGTTCGTCCAGGCCACGGTCGTCGCGCTCATCGGCATTGTCGTGTCCTTCGGGCTCTGCGGCCTTATCGCGATCGCGGGGAAGCGGGGCAGCGCACCGACGATGGTGCTCTCACGTGCGGCGTTCGGCGTCCACGGACAGAAGCTGCCCGGCATCGCCTCGTGGCTCACCTCCATCGGGTGGGAGACGATGCTCGCGATCTCCGCCGTGCTCGCCACGGCCACCGTCTTCTCCGCCCTGGGCCTCCCGTCGGGGACCGGCGTCCTCATCGCCGCCACGCTCGTCATCGCAGCACTCATCGTGCTGGCGTCCGTCCTGGGCTATCACACGATCATCCGGCTGCAGTCGGTGCTCACGTGGCTCACCGGCGCGATGACGATCGGCTTCATGACCCTCACGGTCCCTCACATCGACCTGGGCGCCGTGCTCGCGCACCCGTCCGGTTCCACCCAGCAGGTGATCGGCGCGCTGGTCATGGTGATGACCGGGTTCGGGCTGGGCTGGATCAACATCGCCGCGGACTGGTCGCGCTACCAGCGTCGGGACACCTCGGACGGGAAGATCGTCGTGTGGAACACGATCGGCGGATCCGCGGCACCCGCGATCCTCGTCGTCTTCGGCCTCCTGCTCGCGGGCTCGGACGACGGCCTCCGCGCCGCAGTGGGGGACGACCCCGTCGGTGCGCTCGCCTCGATCCTCCCGCTGTGGGCGCTCGTGCCGTTCCTCCTCACCGCCGTCCTCTCGCTGGTGTCCGGCGCGGTGCTCGGCATCTACTCGTCCGGACTGACCCTGCTGAGCCTCGGGATCAACATCCCCCGTCCGCTCGCCGCCGCGATCGACGGAGTGATCCTCACCGTCGCCACGATCTGGGTCGTGTTCTTCGCACAGTCCTTCATCGGACCGTTCCAGTCGTTCCTCATCACGCTGGGCGTCCCGCTCGCGGCGTGGGCGGGCATCCTCATCGCCGATGTCCTCTCCCGTCGCCGCGAGTACGACGAGGCCGCGCTCTTCGACCCCGCCGGCCGCTACGGCTCCGTGGACTGGGTGTCCGTCACGACGATGGTCGCAGCCTCGCTCATCGGGTGGGGCCTGGTCGTCAACGGCTTCGCCGACGACGCCGCCTGGAACAACTGGCAGGGCTACCTGCTCGGACCCCTGGGCGGTCGTGACGGCGACTGGGCGTACGCGAACCTGGGCGTGCTCGTTGCGCTGGTCCTCGCCTTCGGCGTCACGTGGTTCGCCCGGAAGCGGACCATCCGTCGCCAGGAGGAGGTGGCCGTCCCGTGACGGACCCGCACTCCAGCACGGAGAACCCGGACCCCACCGCCGAGGCGCCGGTTCCGCTTGTGCCGACCACCGCCTCGGCGTCGGCCCACGGCACCACCGCGCCCGAGGCCCCCTGGCTGGTCGTGATCGACCCTCAGGTGATCTTCGCGGACCCGTCGTCGGACTGGGCGTCTGCGGAGTTCGAATCTGCCTGGTCGGTCATCGAGCGGATCGCTCCGCAGTTCGGCGACCGCGTCATCGTGACCCGGTGGCTGCCGACCGCCCCGCGGAGCACCGCCGCGGGACGGGCGACCTCGTGGGGACCCTACTTCGCGGCCTGGCCGTTCGCGGATCGGCCCGCCGATGATCGGATCTTTGACCTCGTGCAGAGTGCCGCCGGACTCAGCGGGCGTCCCACGGTCGACGAGCCGACGTTCGGGAAGTGGGGCGCGCAGCTCCGCGCTCTCACAGGCGATGCCCCGCACCTCGTCCTCGCCGGGGTCTCGACCGACTGCTGCGTGATCGCGACCGCGCTCGCCGCAGCGGACGCCGGCGCCCACGTGACGGTATTCTCCGACGCCTGCGCGGGATCGACACGCGCGGACGGAGCCGCCGCTCTGCGCGTCATGGATCTCTTCGACCCGCAGATCCGGGTCACGGCGTCCCCAGCCATCACGTGACTCGGTGGACTCACGTGCCCTGCGTCACTGCTGACGTCGTCCGTTGTACGCTCAGAGGGCAGGCCAGGACTGAGCGCCGACCAGGTCAGAGCACCGACCAGGACAGACGGCACTCACCAGGACAGACGTGTCGGAGCACCGGGATCACGACGGACCGGAGTGCCGAGGCACCGGAGACGAGGCGGACCCGCTGTGAGACCAAGACCCCTAGTCACGACGGCCATGACCGCAGCAGTGCTCATGGCACTGGGAGGCTGCGTGTCGGACCCGCTCGCCGGCGGCGACGAGGACGCGGGTGAGGGGCCGATCGTCGTCTCCAGTGCGAACTTCACGGAGTCGGAGATCATCGGCAACCTCTACGCCCAGGCGCTCGAGGGTGCGGGGACAGAGGTGGAGACGCAGTTCAACATCGGTTCTCGCGAGGCCTACATCCCCGCGCTCTCCGACGGATCCATCGATGTGATCCCCGAATACACCGGCAACCTCCTGCTCTTCCTCGACCCGGAGGCAGACGTATCGAGTCCCGAATCGATCGCGGAGGCGCTGCCCGCGGCACTCGAGGCGAAGGGACTCGACGGACTCGAGCCCGCGGAAGCGGAGAACAAGGACTCGGTGGTCGTCACCGCGGAGACTGCCGAGGACTGGGACCTCGAGGCGATCGGGGACCTCGCCGAGCACGGCGACGACCTGACGATGGCGGGCCCTCCGGAGTTCGCGGAGCGCGCGGTCGGCCTGCCCGGGCTCGAGGAGACGTACGACGTGACGGTGGACGGCTTCGAGCCGATCGCCGACGGCGGCGGCCCGGCCACGGTCGACGCGCTGGTGGGCGGCGACGTGCAGGCGGCGAACATCTTCTCGACGAATCCGGCGATCGAGGCGGAGGGCCTCGTCGTGCTCGAGGACCCCGAGGGCCACTTCGCCGCGCAGAACGTCGTTCCCGTGGTGCGACAGGACCGCCTCACCGCAGACGCACAGGCCGCACTCGATGCCGTCTCTGCAGAGCTGACGACGGACGACCTCGTCGCCCTCAACCTCCGGGTGTCGGGGGAGGAGAAGGCCGAACCCGCCACAGCCGCCGCAGACTGGCTGGAGGAGCGAGGACTGCTGGACTCATGATCGAGTTCGAGGGGGTCTCGAAGACGTATCCGGACGGGACGACGGCGATCGAGCATCTCGACCTGGTCGTCCCCTCCGGTTCCCTCACGGTGTTCGTCGGCCCCAGCGGATGCGGGAAGACCACGTCGATGCGGATGATCAACCGCATGGTCGAGCCGACGACCGGTCGGATCCTCGTCGACGGGGAGGACATCGCAGCTGTCCCGACCGTGTCGCTGCGCCAGTCGATGGGCTATGTCATCCAGGGCGCGGGCCTGTTCCCCCACCGCACCGCACTGGACAACGCCGCGACCACACTGCGGCTGACGGGCATGTCCAAGGCCGAGGCGCGGGAGAGAGCGCGCGCTGCGCTGCGCCTGGTCCGCCTGCGACCGGAGCTGGACGACCGGTTCCCGAGCCAGCTCTCCGGCGGGCAGCAGCAGCGCGTGGGTGTGGCACGGGCCCTGGCCGCGGACCCGCCGATCCTGCTCATGGACGAGCCCTTCTCCGCCGTCGACCCCGTCGTCCGCGCCGAGCTCCAGGCCGAACTCCTGCGTCTGCGGACGACGCTGTCCCAGACGATCGTCTTCGTCACCCACGACATCGACGAGGCACTGCTGCTCGGGGATCGCATCGCGGTGTTCGGTCCGGGAGGGACGCTCCACCAGTACGCGGAGCCGCAGACCATCCTCGAACGTCCAGCCGACTCCTTCGTCGCCCAGATGGTCGGCCGCGATCGGGGATTCCGGTCTCTGGGATTCCACGCCGACGACCTGCCCGTCCACCCGCTGGGGGAGAGGGACGCGCAGGGGTCCGTGACCGCGCCGTCGCCTGGGGGAATGGTTCCCGAGTCACACACGACCGACGAGCCATGGCGCCTCCAGCTCGATGACGAGGGCGGGCCCGTCGCGTGGCTGCGCGGGGAGTCGCGGATCCCCGCCGGTGACGGGCACATCCCGGGCGCCGGGCTCAGATCCGCGCTCGATGCGGTCCTCGCGTCACCAGCGGACGCCGCCGTGGTCGTCGAGGAAGGCCGCGCAGTGGGGTGGCTGGACCGGAACACCGTCCTCCGTGCGCTCGCAGCCCCCGCGGACCGATCATGACGAGCCGGCCATGACCTGGATGCTCGCGAACGGCGAGATGTTCGCCGCGCTGCTCGCGGAGCACACGGTGCTCGCGCTCCTGCCGACCGTCATCGGACTGCTCGTCGCGGTCCCGCTCGGGGCGATGCTGCGCGGTCTTCCGCGGGCACGATCGATCGCCGTCGTCGTCGCGGCGATCGTCTTCACGATCCCGTCACTGGCCCTCTTCGTCGTCATCCCCGGACTCATCGGCACCCGCATCCTCGATCCCATCAACGTCGTGCTGGCGCTGAGCCTGTACTCCCTCGCTCTGCTCGTCCGCTCCGTCCTCGACGCGCTCGATGCGGTGCCGGGGGATGTGCGCGATGCGGCGCGTGCGATGGGCTACGCGCCGCTGCGCCGCATCGTCGCCGTCGATCTGCCGGTCACCGTCCCCGTGCTGACGCCTGCTCTGCGCGTCGTGGCGGTCACCAACGTGTCGCTCGTATCCGTCGGCGCGGTGATCGGGATCGGTGGCCTCGGCAGTCTCTTCACCGCCGGCTATCAGCGCAGCTACCCCGATCAGATCCTCGCGGGCATCATCGGCACCGTGGCGCTCGCGCTCCTCCTGGATCGCCTCATCGCGCTCGCCGGGTGGTCGCTGACGCGCTGGCGCCGGACTGCAGGGGCCGCCTCATGACGAAGCGAGCAGAGGGCGACGCGACGACGCGCCCACGCAACGACGTGAGGTACCGACCAGGACCTGACGCGAGGTACCGACCAGGAGCTGAAAGGGGTGCGGATGACTGACATCGGCACGATCCTCCTCCGTGTGCTCGAGCACCTCGGATACACCGGACTGGCCGTGGGCGCCGCGGCGCTCGTCGCGCTGCCGCTGGGCCTGCTGATCGGCCACACCGGCCGGGGGACCTGGACCATCGGTGCCGCGAACGCGCTGCGTGCACTGCCGAGCCTGGGACTCATGACGCTGCTCGTCCTGCTCATCGGCGCGGGCATCGTGCCGCCGACCATCGCACTGATCCTCCTCGCGATCCCGCCCATCCTCGCGAACACCGCCGCAGGCATCGCCCATGCGGATCCGGTGACGGTGGACGCGGCGCGGGCGATGGGGATGGACGAGCGGCAGGTGCTCGCCCAGGTCGAGCTGCCGATCGCGCTGCCGCTCATCGTCGGCGGCTTCCGTGCCGCGATCCTGCAGGTCGTTGCGACGGCGACGATCGCGGCCTTCGTGAACTTGGGCGGCCTCGGGCGCTTCATCTTCGACGGTCTCGCGCTGTATGACTACGGGCGGGTCCTCCTGGGCGCGGCGCTCGTCGCGGGAGTCGCCCTCGTGCTCGATGGTGCGCTCGCTCTGGTGTCACGGGCCGTGGCCCCCGGGCGGCCCTCGCGGCGCCGCGCGACCGCCTGATACTGCAAATGCAGGCCTGATTCTGCAAATGCAGGGGACGGTGCGTAATATTGCAGACTATGTGCGGACGCCCGTGTGCGCCCGCAGACATCAGCACGTGACCGTCCGCTCCGCATCATGCCGTGTACGGCCCGGCCGTGCACACGCTACAGCGCAGCAGACAACGAGAGGGAAACTGTGAAGAGCTCCGTCGAGACCATCGACCCCACCCGGGTCAAGCTCAGCATCGACGCGCCGTTCGCCGAGCTCAAGCCGAGCGTCGACGAGGCCTACCGGGAACTCGCCAAGCAGGTGAACATCCCCGGGTTCCGCCGTGGAAAGGCCCCCGCGCGCATCATCGATCAGCGCGTCGGCCGCCCGGCCGTCATCCAGGAAGCCGTCAACAACAGCCTGGACGGCTTCTACCAGGAGGCGCTCGCAGAGAACGACCTCACTCCGCTGGGTCAGCCCGAGGTCGAGGTCACCGACATCCCCGGACTGGACGGCAAGGACGAGGGTGACCTGAAGGTCACGATCGAGGTCGACGTGGCCCCGACGATCGAACTGCCCGCCTTCGACTCGATCGAGGTCGAGGTCGACGACATCGAGGTGACCGACGAAGACGTCGCCGCGCAGCTCGACGAGCTGCGCGAGCGCTTCGGCACGCTCGTCACGGTCGATCGTCCGGCGGCGAAGGATGACTTCGTCACGCTCGATCTCGTCGCGAAGATCGACGACGAGGAGATCGACCAGGCAGCGGACATCTCCTACCAGGTGGGCTCAGGCACCATGCTGGAAGGCATGGACGAGGCGCTCGACGGACTGTCGGAGGGCGAGGAGACCACCTTCGAGACGACGATGGCCGGCGGTGAGCGCGCCGGCGAGACCGGTGTCGTCACGCTGAGCGTCAAGAACGTCAAGGTCCGCGAGCTGCCCGAGGTCGACGACGAGTTCGCACAGCTGGCCTCCGAGTTCGACACGGTCGAGGAGCTCCGCGAGGACCTCAAGAAGCAGGCCGCGGAGAAGAAGGAGTTCGACCAGGGCGTCGAGGCGCGCGACAAGGTCCTCGAGGCCCTCCTCGAGCGCATCGACCCGCCGGTCCCGTCGAACGTCGTCGAGGCCGAGGTGCACCGCCACCTCGAGGGCGAGAGCCGCCTCGAGGACGACGTCCACCGCGCCGAGGTCACGGAGGAGACGACTCGCAACCTGCGCGTCCAGTTCGTGCTCGACGCCGTGGTCCGGGCCGAGGAGATCGAGGTCTCCCAGCCGGAGCTCATCGAGTACATCATCAACGCCTCGCAGCAGTACGGCATGGACCCGAACCAGTTCGCGCAGATGCTCGATCAGCAGGGCCAGGTCCAGGCGCTCATGGGCGACGTCGCACGTCGCAAGGGCCTCGCCGAAGCGCTGGCGAAGGCCGTCGTGAAGGATTCCGAGGGCAACGTCCTCGACATGACAGCCTTCACGACCCCCGGCGGCGCAGCTGCCGAGGCCGCGGCGGAGGAAGAGGCCGCAGCGGAAGAAGCCGCAGGCACCGAGGAGACCGTCGAGTCGGAGGCGACCGACGCCTCTGCCGCGGATTCCGCAGAGACTGCAGAGGAGTCCGCCGACAAGGAGTGACGCGCACGCTCCCCAGCGGAGCGCTCGTCACCGGTCCCTGACCGCGCAGACGCCCAGAGCCCCCGGACTGTGTCCGGGGGCTCTACCCATTCACCGGGCCCATCCATCGACGAAGCGGCGCCGCGATCCGGAGGTGTTCACGCTGAGGGCGAACACAGGGTGTCCGGAGGACTAATCGGGGGGAGGCGCGGGTTACGCTTCGAGACATACCGACACCGACGACAGGAGTGAGACGTGAGCACTGGAGGCAACTCCTCGGCGAGCCCCGTCATGGCCGACACACAGGGCGGTCTGGGCCTCGACGACCACATCTACAACCGGTTGCTGCGCGAGCGGATCATCTGGCTGGGATCCGACGTCCGCGATGACAACGCGAACGTCATCTGCGCCCAGCTGATGCTGCTGGCGGCGGAGGACCCGGAGAAGGACATCTTCCTCTACATCAACTCGCCGGGCGGCTCCGTCACGGCGGGGATGGCGATCTACGACACCATGCAGTACGTGCAGCCCGACGTGGGCACCGTCGCGATGGGCATGGCCGCGTCGATGGGGCAGTTCCTGCTGTCCTCCGGCGCGAAGGGCAAGCGCTTCGCGACCCCGCACACGCGCATCCTCATGCACCAGCCCCTGGGCGGGATCGGCGGCACCGCCACGGACATCAAGATCCAGGCGGAGCTCATCCTCCACATGAAGCGCCAGATGGCGGAGCTGACGGCTGAGCAGACCGGCCAGTCCCTCGAGAAGATCCTCGAGGACAACGACCGCGACAACTGGTTCACGGCGAGCGAGGCCCTGGACTACGGCTTCATCGACGGAGTCGTCCAGAGCGCCAAGGACGTCACGAATCCTGCGAGCAAATGACTCACGGCAGCGAAGGGAACACTGAAGGACACATGATGAACCAGACACCGTGGAGCTCTGCCGGACAGATGCCCTCGTCCCGCTACGTCATGCCGCAGTTCGAAGAGCGGACGCCGTACGGCTTCAAGCGCCAGGATCCCTACACGAAGCTGTTCGACGACCGCGTGATCTTCCTGGGCGTCCAGGTCGATGACACGAGCGCCGACGACGTGATGGCCCAGCTGCTCGTCCTCGAATCGCAGGATCCGGATCGGGACATCACGCTCTACATCAACTCGCCCGGCGGCTCGTTCACCGCGCTCACGGCGATCTACGACACGATGCAGTACGTGAAGCCGGAGATCCAGACGGTCTGCCTGGGCCAGGCGGCGTCCGCCGCCGCGGTGCTGCTGGCCGCCGGTGCACCGGGCAAGCGTCTGGCCCTGCCGAACGCGCGGGTGCTCATCCACCAGCCGGCGATGCAGGGGCAGGGCCAGGGCCAGGCCTCCGACATCGAGATCCAGGCGAACGAGGTGCTGCGCATGCGCCAGTGGCTCGAGCAGACGCTGTCGGATCACTCGAACAAGACGCCGGAGCAGGTCTCGACCGACATCGAGCGCGACCTGTTCCTCACGGCGGAGCAGGCGAAGGACTACGGTCTCGTCGACCAGGTCCTCACGTCGCGCAAGGTGGCGCGCCCCGCGTGACATCGCGCATACCGCGCTCCGGACGGCGGTCCAGGACAGGGTCGGGCGTGACACGCCTGACCGGTCTTGGGCCGCCGTGTCCGTGCGGTATGGGATGCTGTGGGGAGACACATGACCGGGGGCTCCGCTTGCACGCGGCGCACCCCGTGGAAGGCGGTGACAGTGGCGCGCAGTGCAGAGGGAGCTGATCTCCTCAAATGCAATTTCTGCGGGAAGTCGCAGAAGCAGGTCCGGAAGCTCATTGCGGGTCCGGGCGTCTACATCTGCGACGAATGCATCGGTCTGTGCAACGAGATCATCGAGGAGGAGCTGAGCTCCGCCGCAGAGGAAGTCGAGGAGACGACACTTCCGAAGCCGCGGGAGATCTACGACTTCCTGGGTGAGTACGTCGTCGGACAGGATCCTGCGAAGCGCGCCCTCGCGGTCGCCGTCTACAACCACTACAAGCGCCTGCGGACGCAGACGGAGGCGCAGCGGGACGACGATGTGGAGATCGCGAAGTCGAACATCCTCATGGTCGGGCCCACCGGCTCCGGCAAGACGTACCTCGCGCAGACGCTCGCTCGGAAGCTCGACGTCCCGTTCGCGGTGGCCGACGCCACGGCGCTGACGGAGGCGGGCTATGTGGGCGAGGACGTGGAGAACATCCTGCTGAAGCTCATCCAGGCGGCGGACTTCGACATCGAGCGCGCGCAGCGCGGCATCATCTACATCGATGAGATCGACAAGGTCGCGCGGAAGTCGGAGAACCCCTCCATCACGCGCGACGTGTCCGGTGAAGGCGTCCAGCAGGCGCTGCTGAAGATCCTCGAGGGCACAGAGGCCGCGGTGCCGCCGCAGGGCGGACGGAAGCACCCGCACCAGGAGTTCCTCACGATCGACACGACCAACGTGCTCTTCATCGTGGCGGGTGCGTTCGCAGGCCTCGACGAGATCATCTCGTCGCGCAGGGGCAAGCACGGCATCGGCTTCGGCGCGCTGCTGCAGTCGGCCGATGATGACGATGCGGACATCTACCAGGAACTGCTCCCGGAGGACCTCCACAAGTTCGGACTCATCCCGGAGTTCATCGGTCGCCTCCCCGTCATCGCCGCGGTCGGCAACCTGGATCGTGCGGCCCTCATGGAGATCCTCACGGAGCCCAAGAACGCCCTCATGAAGCAGTACCAGCGCATGTTCGAGTTCGACGGCGTCGAACTCGAGTTCGAGCAGGAGGCGCTCGAAGCGATCGCCGACCTCGCGCTGCTGCGGGGGACTGGTGCCCGTGGCCTGCGCTCGATCATGGAGGAAGTCCTCCAGCCGGTGATGTTCGACATCCCGTCCCGCGACGATGTGGATCGCGTCCTCGTGACGAAGGACGTGGTCGAGGACAACGTCGCTCCGACGCTCATCCCGAAGGACGCGTCGAAGCCGGGGCGCGGACAGGCCCGGCGCAAGAGCGCCTGATCCGCGGAGCACGGTTTCCGTGCGCGAGCCTCGACTCTGAAGGCTCACTCTTGAAGGTCCACCGCTGCGGCGGTGGACCTTCCTGCGTTTCCGGAGTCTGTGTCCATCCGGGTTCTCGTGTGCCGGAGCTGTCACACGGGCGGTCATTCAGGAACCGTACGGGTGAATAGGCTCGACGGTATCCGAAGGGCATCGCTCAGGGAGATTCTCCTCCGTCAGCGCGACACCGCCCGCTCATACCTGAAGCTCTGTGAGGACACCATGAAGACGATCACCCGCAGGAAGTCCATCCGACCAGCACTCGCCGCAGCCGCCGCATTCGGCATTACCCTGACCGCCAGTGGGTGCGGTGGGGGTGGAGCTGCGGCTGACGACGCAGCCGTGGACGAGCGGGCCGCTGCGCCGGTCGAGAGCGAGGGATCGGACGACGAACCCGGTGCGGAGGACAGCGCGGAAGGCGACGCCGGCGAGGGCGCCGATGATTCTTCCGACGGGGCCGACTCCGGCGAGTCTGGGGGAGCGGCCGGGGAGGAGACCCAGGTGGAGATCGGAGAGACGCTCGAGGATCCGGACATGGGCGACTCGATCGAGGTGCTCTCGGCGGTGCGGGACTTCCCGTCCGAGGAGCAGGCGGATCTGATCGCGGACGGCGGAGAGGTCGTCCTGCTCGAGGTGTCGGTGAGTCCTGGTGAGGAGTACGGCGGTCTCGTCTCGATGGGCGACTTCGAGATCTCATGGGACGACGGCGCGGACTTCTGGAACAACAAGACGCGGATGGTCGAGGATGAGCTCGAGGCAGCCGACTATCCGGTCTTCGAAGACGTGTCCCGGCGGGACGGGGGAGAGCACACCGGCTGGATCGCGTTCCTGGCCGACGAACGCGCCGACTCCTACCAGATGAGCTACACCCGTGCAGGTGCTGAGGTGATCGGCTCTGACGAGCTGATCGATCCGTTCGAGGCGGACTTCGAGATCCCCGCTTCCTGACACCTGCCACTCCGCATCCGCCAGCTGCTGCTCACGATCTGCCAGTTGTGACCTCCCATGACTGAGGGGCTCTCCTCGAGTGAGGAGAGCCCCTCAGCCATGAGAAGGCATGGAGATCGAGCAGGGGCAGCCTCACATCTCCGACGGCTGCACGACGACGAAGCCGGGACCGTGGAACTTCATCTGGACGGACTCTCCCGAGCCACGGCCCACGAACGATCCGATCGACACATCGGTGTGGATGTCCGGCGACAGGTTGGCGGACCAGCACACAGCCGCCTGCGGATCGACATAGGTGGGCTGCTGCGAGCAGTCGAGGACGAGCGGGTCTCCCTGGCAGGCGAGGGCGGCCATGCCCTGGCCGGACAGGACGACGTTGAAGAGTCCGGCACCGGAGGCCAGTGAGCCGAGTCCCTTGACCCGGCGGATGTCTTCGGTGAGCGTCGGGTCATACGCGAGCAGGGACGCGGAGTTCACGCTCAGGGCATCGTCGGGTCCCTCGAGCTGCATCATGAAGATGTTCGCGGCGTTGCGGGCGAAGAAGACCTCTCCGGCACCTTCAGCACGCATCATCGGGGTGTCTTCGCCGGTCACCTGCTTCTTGAGGAAGTTCCCCACGGAGCCGGATCCCTGGTGCTTGAACTGGACGTTGCCCTGATAGGCGACCATCGCCCCCTTGGTAGCGATGATGGGCGACTGCGGTGTGACGATCGTGCGCAGCATCTTCTGCGACTGCATCGTCCACCGCTCCGTCGACTGGATCTCCGCATTGCGCTTGTTGAAGAGCTCTGACCTCATGACTCACCTGTTCTTCCTGCGTCCGCGCGTGCGGACGAACGACTGTGGGGCGGGGCACCCGCGTGGGGCTCCCCGCCCCACAGTAGTGCGCTCGCGTCGTGGGGACGCGGCGAGGAATGGTGCAGATCAGCACCAACCCGCGCGGTTCGAGCTCCGCGAGGCCCGGGCCCGTCACGGCTGAGCTCAGGCAGGTGACTCCGCGAAGACGACGTCCGAGACGGTGACGGACGCCTCGACGTCGGCACCTTCGGCGCCGGCCGGGACCTCAGCCGCGGTGACGGAGCTCGTCCGCACGTCCAGGTCGTCGACGCGGCTGGCAGCCAGCAGGTCGCCGCGTGCCGCTGCGACGGCGGTGAGGACGTCGGTGGGGGCATGGAGGACCGCGCTGGTGATGCGGGTCTTCTGCGACACCTTCGCCTCCGTCTTCGTCTGGCGGAGCTTGGACAGCGCGGAGGCCACCTTGCCGAGCATGTCTGTGGGGACCTGCGCGGGCTCGGCGGTCGGCCACGGCGCGCGGTGGATGGACCCCTCGCGCCACCACGACCAGACCTCCTCCGTCACGAACGGGAGGAACGGTGCGAAGAGCCGCAGGAGCGTGTCGAGCGAGGTCGCGAGCGTCGCGTGCGCAGAGAGCTGCGCTTCCTCGCCCTGCGCCCCGTAGGAGCGGTCCTTCACGAGCTCGACGTAGTCATCCGTGAAGTCCCAGAAGAAGGACTCGACGATGCGCAGAGCCTGCGCGTTGTCGTACGCCTCCATGTGACGGCCCGCGTCGGCGACGACAGTGCGCAGCGCCGCGGACACGGACCGGTCGAGCTCGTGGGTGATGAGGTCCTCGCGGCCGATGAGGTCCGCGTGCACGCCCTGCGCGAGTGCGAACTTCGACGCATTCAGCAGCTTCATCGACAGGCGGCGGCCGATCTGCATCTGCTGGGTGTCATAGGCGGTGTCCGCGCCGAACTTGGCGCTGGCCGCCCAGTAGCGGACCGCGTCGGGGCCGAAGCCGGGCTTCTGCTCCGCGAGGATGTCGCTGGGGACGACGACATTGCCCTTCGACTTCGACATCTTCTTCCGGTCCGGATCGAGGATCCATCCGGAGAGTGCGGTGCGGCGCCACGGCACGGAGTCGTTGATGGAGTTCGCGCGGACGACCGTCGAGAAGAGCCAGGTGCGGATGATGTCGTGGCCCTGCGGTCGCAGGTCCATCGGGAACACGTTCGCGAACAGCTCCTCGTCGCGCGACCATCCGCTCACCAGCTGCGGGGTGAGCGACGAGGTCGCCCAGGTGTCGAGGACGTCCGGGTCGGCGGTGAAGCCGCCCGCCACATCGCGCTGGTCCTCGCTGAACCCGTTCGGTGCGGACGCGAGCGGATCGACCGGCAGCTGTGCGTCGTCTGGAACGATCGGGGCGTCGTAGTCGGGTGTGCCGTCGGCATCGAGCCGGTACCACAGCGGGATGGCCACGCCGAAGTGGCGCTGACGGGAGACCAGCCAGTCGCCGTTCAGCCCGTCGACCCAGTTCTCGTAGCGCGATCGCATGTAGCTCGGATACCACTCGAGCTCGCGGCCGCGGGCGATGAGGTCGTCCCGCAGCTCAGCGGACCGGCCGCCGTTGCGGATGTACCACTGGCGGGAGGCGACGACCTCGAGCGGCTTGTCGCCCTTCTCGTAGAAGGGCACCGGGTGCGTGATGGCCTCCGGGTCCTCGAGGAGGTCGCCGGATTCGGCGAGCAGCTGCGCGATCTCCTTGCGGGCTGTGAAGGTGGTCGTGCCCGCGAGCCTCTGGTAGGCCTCGGCCGCGTCCGCCTTCGCGGATTCCGCGATCCACTCGGGCGTCTCGCGCTGCAGGCGCCCGTCGCGCGTGACGACCGCGCGGGTCGGAAGGTCGAGTTCGCGCCACCACGTGACGTCGGTGAGGTCGCCGAACGTGCAGACCATCGCGATGCCCGTGCCCTTGTCGGCCTTCGCCAGATGGTGCGAGCGGACCTCGACCTCGACGCCGAACAGCGGCGACACGACTGTCTTTCCGAAGAGGGGCTGGTAGCGCTCATCGTCCGGATGCGCGACGAGCGCCACCACGGCGGGGATGAGCTCGGGACGCGACGTGACGATGACGACCGGGTCCTGCGCGGTGTCGGCGGTGCCGTCTGCGGCACTCGGGTAGAAGGCCACCTTGTGATAGGCGCCGTCCTTCTCACGATCCTCCAGCTCAGCCTGCGCGACCGCCGTGCCGAACGTCACGTCCCACATCGTGGGCGCGTCCTGCGAGTAGGCGTTGCCGGTGGCGAGGTCCGCGAGGAACGCGCGCTGCGACACGGCGCGGGCGGTGTCCTCGATCGTCCTGTACGTGTACTTCCAGTCGACCGACAGGCCCACGGAGCGGAACAGATGCTCGAAGACCGCTTCGTCCTCAGCGGACAGTGTGAGGCACAGCTCGATGAAGTTCTGACGCGAGACCTTCACGTAGTCCCGGGCGCTGCGCGGCGCCTTCGCGGGCGGCTCGAAGTCCGCGTCGTAGGGGAGCGTGGGGTCGCACGTGACGCCGTAGTAGTTCTGCACGCGGCGCTCGGTGGGCAGGCCGTTGTCGTCCCATCCCAGGGGGTAGAAGACGTTCTTCCCCAGCATCCGCTGGTAGCGGGCGATCACGTCGGTCTGCGTGTAGGAGAAAACGTGTCCCACGTGGAGCGAGCCCGAGGCGGTGGGCGGGGGCGTGTCGATCGAGTAGACGTCCTCGCGGGTGGTGTCCGGGTCGAACGCGTAGACGCCGCTCTCACCCCATGCCGCGTCCCACTTGTCCCTGAGGCCCTCGAGGGCCGGCTTGTCCGGAAGGTGCACCGAGTCATGTGTGCTGTCGGAAGTCGTCATGCGTGCGATTGTTCCATATGGTGATCGGCCTCCTGGACGGGGCAGGATGAGTTCCGCCCCGCCTCCCTGCCATGATTGTGCCCATGGCGCTGATCGACCGTGTGGATGAGACCGGACCGCCTCCGCGGTCCACCCAGTGGATGAACCCCACCCGGTCCTTGGCGATCCTCGCGGTCGTCGCCATCCACGCCATCGCGGACACCGTGGGACTGCGATTCACCGACCACGGCACCGCGCCGTGGTGGGTCGCGAACGTCATCGACTCCGCGAGCCGCTGGTCCGTCCCCGTCTTCCTCATGATCGCCGGGGCCCTCGCCCTGGATCCGACGAAGGGCGGCCGGCCGAGGGACTTCCTCTCCAAGCGCTTCTGGCGCATCGGAGTCCCGCTGGTCGTGTGGACCGCCGTCTACGTCCCCTACCGCCTGTTCGCGATGTCCGGTCGCGAGACGGGGTGGGACCCCCTGACCGCGATCCTCACCGGTTCGCCGTTCGTCCAGCTCTACTTCCTCTACGTGCTGGCCCTGCTCACGCTGCTGACCCCATTCATGCGGCAGCTGACGGTGCACGGGTCGAGGCGGGCCCAGTGGGGCACCGCGCTCGTCCTGCTGGGCATCGGCATGGTCGACCACTTCTCCGCGGTGCTCGCGGGGGTGGGGGAGCCGAACATCGCGACGAGGTTCCTCCCCCTCATGGGCTACTACCTGCTGGGCTGGATCATGCGCGACCATCTGGTCCGCGGCGCGAAGCTGGTGTGGGCGTGGGTGGGCTTCGTCGGCTCGATCGCCTTCACCGCGCTGTGGGCGGGCTTCGGTCCCGGGGACCAGCCGTGGGTGATCGTCTACGAGTACATGGCGCCGACCGTCGTGGTCATGAGCCTCACCGGCTACCTCATCCTCCACCGGTTCTTCTCGGATGACTCACGCAGCTACCTGGGCCTGCGCCGACTCTTCCCGTACTCGTTCGGGGTGTTCCTCCTCCATCCGCTCCTCGTGTACTCGCTGCGCGATGTGATCGGGGTGGCGGACTCGGTCGGTGCGGTCCTTCTGCACGGCCTGCTCCTGCCCTTGGTCTACGCGCTCATCTGCGCGATCGTCACCAAGGTGGCGCTGCGGACGCCCGTCGTGCGGATCGCCTTCGGCGAGGTCCCGACCGGTGTCGCGGCCGTTCCGCGGCGGGAGACGGATACCGTGCCCGAGGTCCCCTCACCCGAAACGGCCGACGCAGGCGACACAGACGACCTCGACCGTCCGGGCTCTGAGCCAGCGCCTGCGTGAGCGGTGCGTGCTGAAGCACATGCGTGCGTGAGCGGGTTCACTAGACTGGAGGAGGAGCCCGCTGCCGCGCCGTCGAGGTGCGTGCGGACAGACCTTTCTGCGAAGAGGAGACACACATGAGTGCACTGCGAGCCGTCGTCACGGGAGCGAGTTCGGGGATGGGCAGGGAGACCGTCCGTCAGCTGAGGGACCAGGGCTGGGATGTCGTCGCCGTCGCCCGCCGGGAGGATGCGCTCGCCCAGCTGGCACAGGAGACGGGCTGCGAGGTCATCGTCGCGGACATGACGAGTGACGAATCGGTCGCCCAGATGGCTGAGAAGGTGCTGGCGGGCGGTCCGGTGAACTCACTCGTCGCGAATGCCGGGGCCGCGTACGGGCAGGACCAGGTGGAGGACGCATCCGTCGAGGGCTGGGCGGAGATGTTCGACCTCAACGTCCTGGGCGTCGTGCGCTGTGTGAAGGCACTGCTCCCCGCGTTGGAGGAATCGGGCCGCGGCGACATCGTCGTCATGTCGTCGACCGCGGGCCACATCGCCTATGAGGGCGGTGGCGGATACGTCGCCTCGAAGCACGGCGCGCATTCCGTCGCGGCGACCCTGCGGCTCGAGCTCGCGGGGCGTCCCGTCCGCGTCATCGAGATCGCGCCGGGCATGGTCGCGACGGAGGAGTTCTCCCGCAAGCGCCTGGGGTCCCAGGACGCGGCGGACAAGGTGTACGCGGGCGTCGAGAAGCCGCTGACCGCCGAGGACTGCGCCGAGGCAGTGGTGTGGACGCTCACCCGGCCCCACCACTTCAACGTCGACCTCATGGTCATCCGCCCCATCGCACAGGCCGCCCAGCACAAGGTCGCACGCAACCAGGGGCTCTGAGCAGGTGACGGCACCTCGCGGCCTCCGCATCGCGATCGTCGGCGCGGGGATCGCGGGGCTCGCCGCCGCGATCGGTTCGGCCCGGGCGGGCGCGACCGTCACGGTGTTCGAGGAGGCTCCCGCAGTGCGCTCCGGAGGTTCGGGGCTCACAGTGTTCTCCGGTGGGATGCGTGCGCTCGATTCTCTGGGTCTGGGTGCACCATTCCGCGACCTCACTGACGGCGACGTCCGGCTGCTGCGCGGAGGGCAGCGCGCCCCCGACGGCCGGTGGCTCGCACGCCTCCCCAGCGACGCCGTCACCGAGATGCGGGTGGTCGACCGCGGTGACTTCCACCGACTCCTCGTCGGAGCAGTGCCTGAGTCCGTCGTCATCCGCACCGGGGCGCGCGTCATCTCCGCCACGATGGACGGCCGCGTCCGCTGGTCGTGCACCGACTGCGACGTGCACGAAGAGGTGTTCGACCTCGTCGTCGGTGCGGACGGAATGCGGTCCGTGGTGCGCCAGGCCTTCCCCGACGACCCGGGCGGCAGATATGCGGGCTACGGCGCATGGCGCGGGATCACGTCGCACCCCGTGGATCTTCGCGGCGAGGCCGGGGAGACGTGGGGCGTGCGGACCCGATTCGGGATGGCGCCGCTCTCGGACGGCCGGGTGTACTGGTTCGCAGTCGCGACGATGCCGGAGGATGCGGTGTTCCACGACGAGGCGTCAGCGGTCGACGCACTGTTCGGCTCGTGGCACGCACCGATCCCCGAACTCATCGCAGCCACCGAACCCTCCTCCGTTCACCGCCTCCCCATCCTCGAACTCGCAGGTGAGCTCGCGTCGTTCGTGCGAGGACGCATCGCGCTGATCGGCGACGCGGCACACGCCATGACCCCGAATCTTGGCCAGGGCGGGGGCCAGGGGCTCGAAGACGCGGCAGAGCTCTGCGCGGTCCTGGGCCCTTCCGCACTGACTCCTTCGACACCGGCCCCTTCCGCCGGCGACCCGCAGTGGATCGCGGATGCGCTTGCCCTCTACGATGCGCGGCGCAGACCGCGGACCCAACGCATCGCGAGGACGTCCCGCCTCCTCGGAGACATCGCCCACCGGCCGGGCGCCGGCCTCAGCCGTGTACGCGATGCGCTCCTCGCGGCGGCACCGGAGTCAGCGCTTCGCGCGCAGGCGCGCGCCGTGCAGGAGTGGTCCGGACCGGGTGATCCGCCGCGGTTGCGCACCGTGCGCGGGAACGCCGCCGTGCGCTAGACTCTCCTGTGCATCGATCCGGCCATCACCGGGGAGCATCCGGAAGAACGGCAGACGCCCAGGGCGCCGCCCAGTAGACCCGGACGGGACGGCCCGTCACAGCCGAATGAGCGATCCGCTCGCGCGTCCCCGCGGGGACGCGGATGCGGATAAGCGGGGTGGTACCGCGGCAGCGCGTGCGCGTGCAGTCGTCCTCGCACGGGAAGAACCGTAAACAGGGGACGGGTGCCACCGGGTGCGCGGCCCCGCTCACCAAAGGACGCTCATGAGCGAAAACATCTATCCCAAGCCGGGATCAGCCTTCGGCCTGTCGGCCTCACCCTCATTCCCCTCGCTCGAACAGCGCATCCTGGACTTCTGGGACACCGACGACACGTTCCGGGCGAGCGTCGAGTCGCGTGATGCGGGAACAGCCGGTGAGAATGAGTTCGTCTTCTACGATGGACCCCCGTTCGCGAACGGCCTGCCGCACTACGGCCACCTCCTCACCAGCTACGTGAAGGACGTCGTGCCCCGCTACCAGACGATGCGCGGCAAGAGGGTCGAGCGCCGCTTCGGCTGGGACACCCACGGACTGCCCGCGGAGCTCGAGGCGATGAAGCAGCTGGGACTCAAGACGAAGGACGAGATCCTCGAGATGGGGGTCGGCACCTTCAACGAGGCCGCGCGCGCCTCGGTCCTCAAGTACACCGATGAGTGGCAGGACTACGTCAACCGGATGGGTCGCTGGGTCGACTTCGAGAACGACTACAAGACCCTCAACCCCACATTCATGGAATCCGTCCTGTGGGTCTTCAAGACCCTCTTCGACAAGGGCCTCATCTACGAGGGCTACCGCGTCCTCCCGTACTGCTGGTCCGATGAGACCCCGCTGTCCAACCACGAGCTGCGCATGGACGACGACGTCTACAAGATGCGACAGGATCCGGCGGTCACGATCGGCTACAAGCTGAGCGAACCGGACGCGGACGGCAATGACGAGTGGGTCCTCATCTGGACGACGACCCCGTGGACCGTGCCCAGCAACCAGGCGGTCGCCGTGCACCCGGGCACCGACTACGTCGCCGTGAAGGCCGGTGCGGATGCCCCGGAGGAGTTCGCCGGGAAGACGTTCGTGCTCGCCCGCGCCCTCCTCGCCGCGCACTCCCGCGAGCTGGGGGAGGAGCCGGAGATCGTCCGCGAGTACACGGGCGCCGACCTCGTGGGGCGCACCTACGAGCCGCCCTTCCCGTACTTCGAGGGCAAGCAGTCCGAGTACGGCGAGCGGATGCACACGATCCTGTCGGCCGACTTCGTCACGACGGACGACGGCACGGGCATCGTCCACCAGTCGCCGGCCTTCGGTGAGGAGGACAAGCTCCTCACCGACGAGTACGGCATCACCGCTGTGCGCCCCGTGGACGACGCGGGACGCTTCGACCACCAGGTGCCGGACTACCGCGGTCAGCAGGTATTCGACGCGAACCGCGACATCGTCCGCGACCTCAAGAACCACACGGGTCCGATGGAGGGCCGCTCCGCGCTGCTCCTGCGCCACGAGACGTACGACCACTCGTACCCCCACTGCTGGCGCTGCCGGAATCCTCTGATCTACCGCGCGGTGTCCTCCTGGTTCGTGTCCGTCACCGCGATCAAGGAGACGATGCTCGCGACGAACGAGGAGATCACCTGGGTCCCGGACAACGTCAAGCACGGGCAGTTCGGCAGGTGGCTGGAGAACGCCCGCGACTGGTCGATCACCCGCAACCGCTTCTGGGGATCCCCGGTCCCTGTGTGGCGGTCGGATGACCCGGAGTACCCGCGCCTCGACGTCTACGGCTCGTTCGCAGAGATCGAGCGCGACTTCGGCCGCCTGCCCGTGGACGAGAACGGCGAGCCGAACCTCCACCGCCCCTATGTCGACGACCTCACCCGTCCGAACCCCGACGATCCGACGGGGAAGTCGACGATGCGCCGCGTCGAGGACGTCCTCGACGTGTGGTTCGATTCCGGCTCGATGCCGTACGGCCAGGTGCACTACCCGTTCGAGAACGCCGAGTGGTTCGAGAACCACTACCCGGCGGACTTCATCGTCGAATACATCGGACAGACGCGCGGCTGGTTCTACACGCTGCACATCCTGGCGGCGGCGCTCTTCGAGAAGCCGGCGTTCCGCGATGTGATCTGCCACGGGATCGTCCTGGGCTCCGACGGCCAGAAGATGTCGAAGAGCCTGCGCAACTACCCGGACGTCAGCGAGGTCTTCGACCGCGACGGCTCGGACGCGATGCGCTGGTTCCTCATGTCCAGCTCCATCCTGCGCGGCGGCAACCTCGTCGTGACGGAGCAGGGCATCCGCGACGGAGTGCGTCAGGTGCTGCTGCCGCTGTGGAACACATGGCAGTTCTTCGCCACGTACGCGAACACGGCAGACGGTCCGGCCGGCCCCGCCTCCGGCTACGAGGCGCAGGACTCGCTGGAGTCGGACCAGGTGCTCGACCGCTACCTCGTCGCCAAGACGCGGGAGTTCCTGGATGAGTTCCAGTCCGCGATGGACTCGTACGACATCTGGGCGGCGTGCGGCCTGGCGAACAGCCACCTCGACATGCTGACGAACTGGTACGTCCGGCGCTCGCGTCGCCGCTTCTGGGACGGCTCGGAGGAGACCCATCCGACCTTCGACGTCTTCGCCACGAGCTTCGAGGCGCTGCTGCGCGCGATCGCCCCGCTCCTGCCGTTCGCGACGGAGGAGATCTGGAAGAGCCTCACCGGCGGCCGTTCGGTCCACCTCGCGGACTACCCGGACGCCCAGGCGTTCCCCGCGGACCGGGACCTCGTCGACGCGATGGACTTCACCCGCGCCGTGTGCTCGGCAGGCTCCGCGCTGCGCAAGGCGCGCAACCTCCGCGTGCGCCTGCCGCTGTCGGACCTGGTCCTCGTCACGGACCTCGAGATGGGCGAGGAGTTCACGTCGATCATCGCGGACGAGCTCAACGTCAAGTCCGTGCGCGTGCTCGGCACCGCTGACGCGCGTGAGGCGGGCTTCTCGTTCGAGCGCAGCCTCACCGTGAACGCCCGTGCGGCGGGCCCGCGCCTGGGCAAGGACGTGCAGCAGGCGATCCGCGGTTCGAAGACGGGTGACTGGTCCGTCGAGGACGGGATCGTCACCGCGGGCGGCATCGCGCTCGTCGAGGGCGAGTACGCGCTCGACGAGCACGCGGAGTCCGCATCGGAGTCCCTGGCCCTCGCACCGGTGGACGGCGGCTTCATCGCGCTGGACACCGCACTGACCGACGAGCTCGAGGCCGAGGGCACGGCTCGCGATGCGATCCGTGCCATCCAGGGCGTGCGCAAGCAGCTTGCCCTGCACGTCTCGGATCGCATCCGGGTCACCCTGTACGCGCCCGAGGCCGTCGCGACGGCACTGACGGCCCACCGCGACCTCGTCGCCGGCGAAGTGCTCGCCGAAGCGCTCGACGTCGCCGGAGCAGACGCTGCGGCGGACGACGCGACGGCCGTCCGCGAACTGGGAGAGGGAGTCTCCGTGCGGGTGGTGCGGGCATGACCGGCCACGATGACGAGCTCGCGCCGATCCTTCCGGAGGACGACGGCTCTGCGTCCGGCTCCGCGTTCTGGGCCGATACTGAGGAGGACGTCGCGGACGGCTCCCGTGACGACCTCGCGGGCGGCTCCGATGCAGAGGAGGAGGCTCTCGACGCACCGGTGGAGACGGCGGAGGACACCGCGGCGCTCGCCCGCGTGTACGCGGCACTGCTGGCACGCGCGGGGGAGACCCAGGTCGAACTCCGCCTCGACGCCACCAGGCGGGCGTGCGAGCTGCTGGGCGACATCCACACCGCGGCACCGGCGATCATGGTGACCGGGACGAATGGGAAGACGTCGACGGTCCGCATGGTCGACACGCTGCTGAGTGCGCACAACCTGCGCGTGGGCCGTTTCACGAGCCCGCACCTCACCCGTGTGACCGAGCGGATCGGCGTCGACGGACACGACGTCCACGCTGCGACCTTCGCCCGCGTCTACGACGAGATCGAACCGTTCCTGGAGATGATCGACGCGGCGCTCGCGGACGAGGGGCGACCGGGGCTGACGTTCTTCGAAGCGCTCACAGTGCTCGCGCTGGCCGTGTTCGCGGACGCTCCGGTCGACGTGATGGTGCTCGAGGTCGGCATGGGCGGCGAATGGGATTCGACGAACGTCGTCGACGCACGCGTCTGCGGCTTCACCGCAGTGGGCCTCGACCACCAGGCCTACCTCGGCGACACGGTGGAGGAGATCGCCCGCACGAAGGCAGGGATCCTCGACCGCACCGTCGATCCCACTCCGGAACCGGAACCGCTCGCCATCATCGCCGACCAGCCGGCCGACGGGGTGCTCGCGGTGCTCGCGGACGAAGTCTCCCGCAGGAGCATCAACGCGTGGACTGAGGGCCAGGGCTACGGCGTGGTCGACCGCACCCTGGCCGTGGACGGCCAGATGGTCTCGCTGCGCGGCATCGGCGGTGACTACCCGGACCTGTTCCTCCCGCTGCACGGCGCGCATCAGGCGCACAACGCCGCGACTGCGGTGGCGCTGACAGAGGCGTTCCTCACCGGCGGCGACCGTCCGCTGGCCGAGGACGCGGTGGGGGAGGCCTTCGCCGCGATGACCAGCCCCGGCCGGCTCGAGGTCCTCAAGGCGGAGCCGACCATCCTGGTCGACGGCGCGCACAACCCCGATGGTGCACGAGCGCTGGCCGAGGCGATGGATGAGGCGTTCGACCTCACCGACGTGACGGCCGTGCTCGGGATGTTCGCGGACAAGGACCCGCACGGAGTGCTCGAGCACGTGCATCGCTTCGCGGACCGCGTCATCGTCACGCAGACGCTCAGCGACCGTGCGATGGACCCCGAGGACCTCGCGGCCGCCGCGGCGGAATGGTTCGACGAGGACGATGTGATCGTCCGTCCCACCGTCAAGGACGCGCTCATGACCGCGCTGGACCTGGCGGACACCGCCGAGGCCTCCGCCGGCGAACGCGCGCGCGCCGGCATCGCTGTGACGGGCTCACTGCTGACGGCGGCGGAGGCGCGGGTCCTGCTGGGACGCGGAGGGATCGCATGAGCGTCCAGGCGAAGTCGAAGCTGCCGCTGCTGTGCGGGACCGTGCTCGTGAGTGAAGTGCTGGTGCTCTACTTCGCGGGACTCACGGGGTACGGCCTGCGGCCGGACCTCGTCCCGTTCGGAGTGTTCGTCGGGCTGCTGTCGTTCACCGCGCTCGTCCTCATCGCAGCTGCAGCACTGCTGCCGCGCAGGAGGTTCGAGCAGCGTCCCGGCATTCTCCTGGGCTGGATCGGCCAGGGCCTGATCCTCGGACTGGGCATCATCATGCCGGCACTGATCATCATCGCGGTGATCTTCGGCTCGATGTGGGCGCTCGGAGCGTACTGGGGCCGGCGCATCGACCGCGAATCGGCCGAACGGGAGGCATAGTCCGGTCGCTGTGAGAGGGAAGGCCCGCCGCCGTTAGACTTGGCCACCGGAAAGACCGACTGACCACCACCTGCTCTACGCAGCATCTGCCCACCTCAGAATTGGAGACTCCATGTCAGAGCGCACGCTCATCCTTGTGAAGCCCGACGGCGTCGAACGCGGACTCGTGGGCGACGTGCTCGCCCGCATCGAGCGGAAGGGCTACCGCCTCGACCGACTCGAGCTCGTGCACCCGACGGATGCGCAGCTGGCTGCGCACTACGCAGAGCACGAGGGCAAGCCGTTCTACCAGCCCCTCGTCGACTTCATGAAGTCCGGTCCCGTCGTCGCGGTCATCGCGTCGGGCGAGGGCGTCATCCGCGGCTTCCGCGTGCTCGCGGGGACCACGGACCCCACCGAGGCTGCTCCCGGCACCGTGCGGGGCGACCTCGCCAGGGATTGGGGCGAGAAGGTCCAGAAGAACATCGTGCACGGCTCGGATTCCGTCGAATCCGCCGAGCGCGAGATCGGGATCTGGTTCCCTGCGAACGCCTGAGAGGAATGCGCTGAGGCGACTGCGCTGAGACGACTGCGCTGAGGCGACTGCACTGAGGCAACTGCACTGAGACGACCGCGAGGGCGGGGCCGGTCTTCGACCGGTCCCGCCCTCGGGCTGTGCGCACTCAGATGACGGTCGGATGAGGGAGATCGGGTGAGAGAGCCCGGATGAGAGAGCCCGAAGAGCAGGCTCAGATGAGTGAGCCGAAATATGTCCAGAACTGCGTGACCATCGCGGTCGCGATGACGAGCAGCCAGACACCGGCGATGAGCAGCGGCATCGAGGCGAGGACGCGGAGGAGCGTCGAGTCCTGAACGGATCGTCCGAACGCGCCGCGCAGCACGTTCGCTGCGAGCACCACGCAGAACTGCACGATCGTCACGACCCACACGACCATGCACCAGGGGCAGCCGACGCCGATCGTGTAGATCGATGTGTACTGCAGGAACGTGACCAGCACGATCCCGCCCAGCAGGCCGATCGCGAGGCCGTTCATGATCCAGCGGGGGATGTCGACGCGGGACAGGAGCAGCACGCCCAGGACGATCGGGACGACGAACGCGACGACGCCCAAGAGCTGGTTGGGGAATCCGAAGATCTCCGACTGCGGGTACTCCATGACGCTGCCGCAGGAGAAGAACGGGTTCAGATCGCAGCCGAGCACCGCGTCCGGGTTCGCAAGGAGGGTGATCTTGTCGACCGTGAGTGCGAACGACGACACGATCCCGATCACCCCGGTGAGGACGAGGAACGTGCCCATCCCGCGATGACCGGTGAACCACCGGCGGGACTGTGCGGGTGCGGGGGGCGCGTCGAGTGTGCTCACGGAGAAAGGATGACACCGGGCGGCCGGGTGCGCAAAGGCTGAGAGTCCCGATGGGCGGTGCGGCGCCGATCGGGGGCACTGAGTCGACCGAGCGGTACTGTGCTGGCATGGAGTTCCGGGACTACGACACGAGGCTCGCCGCCTACTGCGTCATCGTGAGCCGGCAGGACGGGCGCGAATGCATCCTGCTGAGCATGCTCAGTGCGGACCGGACGCGGTGGGGGAGCATGTGGACCCTGCCGGGTGGAGGCGTCGAGTATGACGAGGGCTTCGAAGAGGCGGCAGTGCGTGAGGTGAAGGAGGAGACCGGCTTCGACGCGGAGATCGTGGGCATGCTCGGCGCGCGGACGTTCACGCCGCAGCGGCGAGGGGACGGCGAACCCGGCGGCAGGCCGTTCAAGAGCGCCGCCGTCATCTTCGAGGCGGTGGTGACGGGCGGGACGCTCGGCACGCTGGAGGTCGGCGGCAGCACGGAGTACGCGGCCTGGGTGCCGATCGACGACGTCGCACCCGGCCCGCAGGCCGCAGGGCGCCTTCCCGACCACACGTCCGCCGGGCCGGACCGCGCGCGTGACGGTGTGCGCGTGGTGTCGACGGTCGGATACGCACTGGATCTGTGGCGACGTCTTCAGAGAACGCGCAGTCTGCCTGTGACATAATGATCGGAGTGCAGGCCCGCACACACCCGGGCCAGGCCCGCTTCCACCGAGCCGAGCAGCGCATGACGGACACTTCGCCGTGCGGCACCCTCGCGCCGGTATGCCAAGCAGAAGCGGCACGTGTCAGGCCGCCGCGCGCATTCGCGCGAGCCGGATACGACGCACCGCAGGTTTCCATGCCCGCCGCTGATCGCCGGGCGCTGACGACCGACCGCGGTCGGGACGCAGGTGTGGCGCCCCGATCGTGGGCAGGAGATCCGACCCATGTCCAACACCCACGACGACGACCTGGACCCCACTGCGGGCATCCTGGCCGATCTCGCGTCGCTGCGCGCCTCGCACGATGCAGCCGACGATTCCTCTGACGCCGACCCGGACACCCTGTCTGCACTCGATGAGATCGCGGCGGCCGCAGCCCGCCTCCGTGAGCACGAGGGCGACGACGCCGATGACCTCGGCCCCGACGACGATGAGGGCGCGGACGGCGGTCATGATGTCGCGGCCGCCACGACCGCAGAGCCGACGACGACCTCGGGCGGGGGGAGCCGATCGCGCACGGCGCGTTCGGAGCGCTCGGCCGAATCTCTGCGCGGCCTCGTCTTCGAGTCGTATGCATCCGATCGCGACTCCGACGAGGACGACGCCCACAGCGACAGCGGTTCCGGCACCCACCCCGGTGACGGTGCTCATGCGTCGGCCGGCTCACGTGCCGACGAGGAAGACGATGCGACCAGCGTGAGCTCGTCGCGCGCGGTGGATCCTCGCAATCCGTTCTCCCACTCGACCGATGCCACGACCGGCGCCTTCGCACCGGTCGCCGCGCCGGCCGGGGGCGGCCTGCTCTTCCAGCCGCCGCAGGAGGACTACGCGCAGCCGGCGGACCCCGACTGGTACGCGGACGATGACTCCGACGACGATTCGGACGACGACTACGACTCCGACGACCGCTACGACGATCAGGGGCAGACAGACGACGACGCGGACTCGTCGACGGACGACCGCAGCGGATCCGACCGCAGCGATTCCGACGACAGCGGGTCTGACGACGGGTCAGGGGACGGCCGCGGCCGCTCCCGTCGCCGCCGCGGAGGCCGTGGCCGTCGCTCGCGCGGTCGTGACCGGTCCTCGGAGGACGGGTCCGACGATGATGCGAACGGCAGTGACCAGGCCGGCGGGCACGGCGACGACGACGAGTCGACCTCAGACGCGGACGGCGGCCGTCGCGGCAGCCGACGCGGACGCCGCCGCAGGTCATCCGGCAGCGATGACGCGCACGGCGATGGTGGTTCGGCCTCGGACGCGGACGGCGGGAGAGGCGCGGACGACGGCTCCTCCGACGACGAGTCCGCCTCCGACGGCTCCGGCAGCAGGGGGTCCAACAGGCGAGGCTCCGGCAGCCGGGGGTCCGATAGCGGGCGCTCCGACGGCGGACGCACCGACGGCGATCAGGCCGATGGCGATGCCTCCGGGCGCGGTTCGTCGGATGACGGCCACAGCGGATCCTCCGACGGATCGGGCGACGGGCAGGACGACTCCGACGACGACTCCGGTTCCTCGCGCCGTCGCCGTCGCCGTCGTGGGCGCTCATCCCGTCGCGACAGCGGTGGGGGAGACACCGGTTCGACGGGCGACGATCAGGTCACCGCGATCAAGGGCTCGACGCGCCTCGAGGCGAAGCGCCAGCGTCGTCGCGAGGGCAGGGAGGCCGGCAGGCGACGCCCGCTGCTGACCGAGGCGGAGTTCCTCGCACGTCGCGAATCCGTCACCCGGACGATGCTCGTCCGCGAGCAGTCGGATCGCACACAGCTCGCAGTGCTCGAGGACGGCGTGACCGTCGAGCACTACCTCAGCGAGCACAAGGCGCAGGCGTCCCTCATCGGGAACGTCTACATGGGCCGTGTCCAGAACGTGCTGCCCAGCATGGAGGCCGCGTTCATCGACATCGGGAAGGGCCGCAACGCGGTCCTCTACGCCGGTGAGGTGAACTGGGACGCTCTGGGGATGAACGGCAAGCCGCAGCGCATCGAGCAGGCGCTCAGCTCCGGCGATTCGGTCCTCGTCCAGGTGACGAAGGATCCGGTCGGCCACAAGGGCGCGCGGCTGACGAGCCAGATCTCGCTGCCCGGCCGCTTCCTGGTCTACATCCCCGGCAACTCCATGACGGGCATCAGCCGGAAGCTCCCGGACAACGAGCGCGCACGCCTCAAGAAGCTGCTCAAGGAGATCCTGCCGGAGCAGGCCGGAGTCATCGTGCGCACCGCGTCGGAAGGCGCGTCGGACGACGAGCTGCGTCGCGACGTGGACCGCCTCACGAAGCGCTGGGAGTCGATCGAGAAGAAGTCGAAGGCACCCAAGGCGTCCGCACCCAAGCTGCTCTACAGCGAGCCCGACATGATCGTGCGGATCATCCGTGACGTCTTCAATGAGGACTTCGATTCGCTCGTCGTGGACGGCGAAGGCGCGTGGGACACGATCCACGAGTACGTCGAAGCGGTCGCACCCGACCTCCTGGAGCGCGTGAGCCGCTACGGAGCGGAGGGGACCGACACCGCAGAGTCCGGTGCGTCAGGCACCGACATCTTCGATCACTTCCGCGTGAACGAGCAGATCGAGAAGGCGTTGAGCCGGAAGGTGAACCTGCCGTCGGGCGGTTCGCTGGTGATCGACCGGACCGAGGCGATGACCGTGGTCGACGTCAACACCGGAAAGTTCACCGGCTCCGGGGGCAACCTCGAGGAGACGGTCACGAAGAACAACCTCGAGGCGGCCGACGAGGTCATCCGACAGCTGCGTCTGCGGGACATCGGCGGGATCATCGTCGTCGACTTCATCGACATGGTGCTCGAGTCGAACCGCGACCTCGTGACACGCAGGCTCGTCGAGTGCCTCGCGCGCGACAGGACCCGTCACCAGGTCGCAGAGGTCACGTCCCTGGGACTCGTGCAGATGACGCGCAAGCGGATCGGCACCGGTCTCGCAGAATCGCTGTCCGAGGCCGGAGAGGATCTGTCGGGACGCGGACTCATGCTGCCGGGAACCGATGAGAAGGACTCGGGCGGATCACAGCGAGGCGGCCAGCGCGGCCGCGGGCAGCGGAAGGGCGGCGACGGCGGATCGTCGCGCGGCTCCGACTCTCACCGCGGGTCCGACTCGCGCCGCGCTGCGGACGGCGGACGCGGTTCGGACGGATCGTCGCGCGGGTCGAAGGCTCAGCATGCAGGGCAGGACGAGGAGCGGGACCTGGACGAGCTGAACAGCCAGTCGCGCTCTGCCGTCGCAGCCATCGCGAAGGCCACGCTCAAGAAGTCCGACGACGAATCCGCGGACGGAACGGGCACAGAGGCCGCATCGACCTCCGATGTGTCGGCGAGCACGTCGTCGGGGAGCACGTCGTCGGGGAGCAGCACAGATGAGTCGACGTCGGACGGACGCAGGTCACGCCGTCGGGGTGGTCGTTCTCGCTCGTCTGCGAAGACTGCTGAACCCGCAGCCGAGGCCGCACCTGCAACAGAGGCCGCACCCGCTGTCGACGCCGCACCTGCAGCCGAGGCAGCTCCCGCGGACTCCGAGCCGAAGGCGCCGGCACTGCCGGAGCCGACGGGACCGATGCCGCTCATGATCGGCGCCGACTCCACGACGACGGTGCAGACGAAGGTCGCGAAGAAGGCGGACCGGCCCGCGGCGAAGCCGTCGAGCGCCGAGCCGTCGGGTGCTGAGCCGTCGAGCACAGAATCCTCGAGTGCGGAGCCGTCGACGGAGAGCCCCGCCGCGACGTCGGAGCCGCCGGCGTCTGCCGGGCCCATCCTCATGCTGGGCATGGACGACTGACGCTCGTTCGACGGTGTTCCTCCGTCGGGTCGGGACCCGGTCATCGCTGCGGCGATGGCCGGGTCTTTGCGTTTTCGGTGATCTGTTCATATCTGCACAGGTAACAATCAGATAAACAGTGGCGCGGCGATCGATCCTGAGTGTGACGTGAGTCATGCGCGCTTGTAGTCTCTGTGACCATGAACACATACTTGAGCGCTGCCTTGAGCGCGCAACCCGCGGGTCAGGGCGTTGTATCCTCCATCGAGGAGACGGTCAACAGCGTCCTCGATCCCGTCGTCGGAGTCTTCTCCGGCATCGTCTTCTTCTCTGTGGGCCCGTTCCCGATCATCGTCATCTGGCTGATCGCCGCCGCCGTCATCTTCAGCTGCTACTTCGGCTTCATCCAGTTCCGCGGCTTCAAGGTCGCGCTCGAGGTCGTCTCCGGGAAGTTCTCCAGCTCCACGGACCCGGGTGAGGTCACGCACTTCCAGGCGCTCACGTCAGCGACAGCGGCCACGGTCGGCATGGGCAACATCGCGGGCGTCGGCGCCGCGATGGCCATGGGCGGTCCGGGTGCCGCCTTCTGGATGGTCGTCGCCGGTCTGCTCGCGATGTGCACGAAGTTCGTCGAGTGCACGCTCGGGGTGAAGTACCGCGAGATCGACGCGGACGGCATCGTCAACGGCGGGCCGTTCAAGTACCTCCCCGTCGCCTTCAAGAAGTTCCCCCGTGCGGTCTCCAGCGCGCTGACCGGATTCTTCGCGATCGCGATCCTCCTCTTCGGCGTCGCCGGCGGCGGCATGTTCCAGGCCAACCAGACCGCAGTGCAGGTCCGCGAGGTCACCGGCGGCGACGAGGGCATCCTCGGCGGCCCGGTCGGCGGACTGATAATGGGCATCATCATCGCCGTGCTGGTCGGCCTCGTGCTCATCGGCGGGATCAAGTCCATCGGCAAGGTGACGGAGAAGCTCGTCCCCGCGATGGCCATCTTCTACGTCATCTCCTGCCTCATCGTGATCTTCGGCAATGCGGACATGATCCTGCCCGCACTCGGGGAGATCGTCACCGGCGCCTTCAGCCCTGAGGGTGTCTCGGGCGGCATGATCGGCGTCATGTTCGTCGGCTTCCAGCGCGCGGCGTTCTCCAATGAGGCGGGGATCGGTTCGGCCCCGATCGCGCACGCGGCGGTCAAGACCCGTCGTCCCGTGTCGGAGGGCTTCGTGGCTCTCCTCGAGCCGTTCCTCGACACAGTCGTCGTCTGCCTCATGTCGGCACTCACCGTCGTCATCGGCGGCGGCATCGTCTTCCAGGACTCGATGGCGGAGTACCAGGAGACCGGCAGCTCGCCCGACGGCGTGCTCCTCATCTCCGAGGCGTTCGGCACGATCGCCGGCTGGTGGCCGATCCTGCTCGCCGTCGCCGTCATGCTGTTCGCGATCTCCACGCTCATCACCTGGGGCTACTACGGACTCAAGGCGTGGCAGTACCTGTTCGGCCGCAGCCAGGCGAAGGACAACGTCTTCCGCGTCATCCTGCTGTTCTTCATCATCATCGGCTGCATGGCGACCTTCGGCACGATCGTCGACTTCGCGGACGCCGCACTGTTCTGCTGCGCATTCGTGAACATCCTCGGCCTCTACATGCTGATGCCCGTCGTCAAGGATGAGATGAAGAAGTACCTGGCGGACCGGAAGTCCGGCAAGCTGTACGAGCTGGGTGCCGAGGACGACGCTCACCTCGCGCAGATCAAGGAGGAGCAGGGCAACGCCTGACCCCGTCAGCGGTCGGCTTCTCCACGAACGCGCTGCGCGCCCCGGCACTCGCCGGGGCGCGCAGCGCTGTATCGTTGAGCAGCGACGGACCGGGGCATCGACCCGCCGAATCGCCGGAGACTCGTGACACCGTGGACACAGGAGACGCAATGGCCGACATCCCCCTGGAGCTCGCATCGCTGCGCGGCAGCATCGACAATCTCGACGCGGTGCTCATCCATGTCCTTGCCGAGCGGTTCAAGCTGACGGAGCGCGTGGGTCGGCTCAAGGCCGAGCACGACCTGCCCGCCGCTGATCCCGGCCGGGAGGCCCGTCAGGTGGCGCGGCTGCGGACGCTCGCAGAGGAGGCGCACCTCGATCCGGAGTTCGCGGAGACGTTCCTCGCCTTCATCGTCGCGGAGGTCATCCGTCATCATGAGCGGATCGCCGACGAGGCCCGTGGCGCCCGCGGCGGAGGAGCCGCAGTTGACGCGTCAGAGGATGCCTCGGACGACGCTGCAGAGGACGTGTCGGAGGACGCGGTGGGGGGCGGTCCCTCGCGTTGACCGAGACTCCGCGGGTGCGCTAGGATTGATCGTCGGTGCTCTGAGCACCGAGAGCAGATCCCCCCTCGTAATGGGACGTTCGGATTCAGCCGGTCCTCACCGGCTGCGGACGCCAAGGAGGGGTCGCTCCGCACATGGAGAAGCCGCGCGGCGTACGGTCGCGCGCAGGAGTGAAGCGAGAGGTACGCACATGGTCTACGCCATCGTCCGCGTCGGCGGCCATCAGGAGAAGGTCAGCGTCGGCGACGTCATCACCGTCAATCGGATCAAGGCGGAGGCCGGCGATTCCGTCGAGCTCCCCGCAGTCCTCCACGTGGATGGCGATACCGTCACCACGGCTGCAGATGCGCTGTCGAAGATCTCGGTCTCCGCAGAGGTTCAGAATGAACTCCGCGGACCCAAGATCGTCATCCAGAAGTACAAGAACAAGACGGGTTACAAGAAGCGTCAGGGCCACCGCCAGGACCTCACCCGACTCAAGATCACCGGCATCGCCTGAGCGACAGCGACATCTGAAGGAGAATTACCCATGGCAACAAAGAAGGGCGCAAGCTCCACGAAGAACGGCCGCGACTCGAACGCCCAGCGCCTCGGCGTGAAGCGCTTCGGCGGCCAGGTCGTCAACGCAGGCGAGATCCTCGTCCGCCAGCGCGGCACTGCCTTCCATCCCGGCGCCAACGTGGGCCGCGGCAAGGACGACACGCTGTTCGCACTGTCGGCCGGCACCGTCGAGTTCGGTGCGAAGGGCGGCCGCAAGGTCGTCAACATCCTCGCGGGCTGACACCAGCACCACTGCGAACCGCAGTCTGAGCGGGGCGAGTCGATCACGACTCGCCCCGCTCCTGCGTTCCTCGACCGCACAATGCGTGCGGTCGACCACCACCGTAGGATCGAGGGTGCGTCCCGCCTTCGTCATCCTGCCCCTTCCATCCCTGTGAGGCACCCATGGCCACTGAGTTCATCGACCGCGTCACCCTGCACATCGCAGGCGGGGACGGCGGAAACGGCTGCGTCTCGATCAGACGTGAGAAGTTCAAGCCCCTGGGCGGCCCGGATGGCGCCAACGGCGGTGACGGGGGAACCGTGGTGCTCGAGGTCGATGCGCAGACCACGACGCTGCTTCCGTACCACCGCTCCCCGCACCGCCGCGCAGCGCACGGCGGGATCGGCAAGGGCGACCTGCGCCACGGCGCCGATGGCGGCGAGCTGGTCCTCCCCGTCCCGGAGGGCACCGTCGTGAAGACGAAGTCCGGAGAGGTGCTGGCCGACCTGGTGGGCCACGGAACGCGCTTCATCGCCGCAGCGGGCGGACGAGGCGGCCTGGGCAATGCCGCTCTCGCGTCGACGAAGCGCAAGGCTCCCGGCTTCGCCCTGCTCGGGATCCCGGGGGAGGAGCGCTCCCTCGTGCTCGAGATCAAGTCGGTGGCGGACATCGCCCTCGTGGGCTTCCCCTCCGCGGGGAAGTCCAGCCTCATCGCTGCGATGTCGGCGGCACGGCCCAAGATCGCGGAGTATCCGTTCACGACGCTGGTGCCGAACCTCGGGGTCGTCGAGGCCGGGGGGACCCGCTTCACCGTCGCGGATGTCCCCGGCCTCATCCCCGGCGCCGCAGAGGGCAGGGGACTCGGACTTGAGTTCCTGCGCCACGTCGAGCGCTGTGCCGGCCTGGTCCACGTGATCGACCTCGCCACCTGGGAGACGGACAGGGACCCTGTGAACGATCTGCGGGCGATCGAGGCGGAGCTGGCGGACTACGCAGTCGACATCGCCCACGGCGGCGACCTGCTGCCACTCGATGAACGGCCCACCCTCGTCGCCCTCAACAAGATGGACGTGACCGATGGTCGCGAGATGGCCGATATGGTGCGTCCGGAGCTGGAGGCCGCGGGCTACCGGGTCTTCGAGATCTCCGCCGTGTCGCACGAGGGCCTGCGCGAGCTGTCGTTCGCCATGGCCGGTCTTGTGGAGGCCGAGCGCGCCCGTCGCGAAGCGGAGCCCGATGTGCCGGAACGCGTCGTCCTGCGTCCCCGGGCCGTCGACGACAAGGGCTTCCGCGTCGTCGTCGAGCACGCCGACGACGAGCCCGTCTACCGCATCCTGGGCGACAAGCCCGAGCGCTGGATCCTGCAGACGGACTTCTCCAACGACGAGGCCGTCGGCTACCTGAGCGATCGACTCGACCGTCTGGGCATCGAGGCGGAGCTGTTCCGCGCCGGTGCAGTGCCCGGTGCGACGGTCGTCGTGGGCGCGGGCGATGGCGTCATCTTCGACTGGGACCCCACGATGGTCGGCGGTGCCGAGCTGCTCGGAGGCCGTGGACACGACGCCCGCTTCGAAGATCGCACACGTGCCACGCGCCGTGAGCGGAAGGAAGCATTCCACGATCGCATGGATGCGAAGGCCGCGACCCGTGCGGAGTTCGAGGCTGAGCGCGTCGCGGAGAACGCGGCCAAGGAGCGCGAGGCTCGTGCCGAGCGCACCGCTCGCCCTGCACCCGAGAGCGTTGACGACGGCGGCGAGGACGGGCGGTCGTGATCACTGAGGCCCTGACCAGGGCACAGGTGGGCGATGCCAAGAGGATCGTCGTGAAGATCGGCTCCTCGTCGCTCACGACGATGGCGGACGGACTCGACCACGATCGGCTGCGCCGGGTCGCGGACGTGCTGGGCGCGGAGCGCGCGGCCGGCAGGGAAGTCGTCCTCGTATCGTCCGGCGCGGTCGCCGCGGGACTGGACCCGATGGGCATCTCCCGACGTCCCAAGGACCAGGCGACCAAGCAGGCCGCCGCAGGTGTGGGCCAGAGCCTCCTGATGGCGGCCTACACCCAGGCGCTGGCCGCGCATCGTCTGGTTCCCGCACAGGTGCTGCTCACCGCCGACGATCTCATCCACCGCGCGAAGTACCGCAACGCCCAGCGGGCTGTCGAACGCATGCTGGCGCTGGGGATCTTCCCCATCGTGAATGAGAATGACGCGGTGGTCTCGCACGGAGTCCGGTTCGGCGACAATGACCGCCTGTCGGCGCTGGTCGCCCACCTCATCCACGCGGAGGCGCTCGTCCTCCTGTCCGATGTCGACGCCCTGTGCACTGCACCGCCGGGGACGCCGGGCAGCGAGCGCGTGCCGTTCATCTCGGGTCCCGGGCATCTGGACGAGCTGAGCATCGGCGGCACGGGTGCTGCCGGGACCGGCACCGGCGGGATGGTGACGAAGGTCCAGGCCGCGACGATGGCGGCCGATTCCGGGATCGCCACGATCCTCACGTCTGCGGACCGCGTGGCCGAGGCCGTGGCCGGGGACGACGTCGGAACCGCCTTCGGTGTGACGCACCGCCGGAGATCCACCCGGCTCCTGTGGCTGGCGCACCTCGCGCAGAAGCACGGGACCGTGCACGTGGACGAGGGTGCGGCGCGCGCAGTGTCCGAACGGGGCAGATCGCTGCTCGCCGTCGGCGTGACCGGCGCGGACGGCGGATTCGACGCAGGAGACCCCGTGGACGTCCGCGGTCCAAACGGCGCACTCGTCGCTCGCGGCATCGCCAACTTCGCCGAGGACGAGCTGCCGGCCATGATCGGCAAATCGTCGGAGGAGTTGGGCAACACTCTCGGGGCGGACTACCGTAGAGAGGTCATCCACCGGAACGACATGGTCCTCACGGACGCGGTTTTCGAGCAAGGGGAGCAATGACGACTGACATCAGCCCACGCGTGGTCCGCGGGGTCACACGTGTCGTGGCGGCGGCGAAGGAGGCGTCCAGCGGGGTTGCCCAGGCATCGACGCGCCTCAAGGACGACGCGCTCGAAGCCATCGCGCAGAGACTGGAAGCGAATGTCGACGACATCCTGGCGGCGAACGCGGAGGACATCGAGACCGCGCGCATGCGCGGGGTCGACGAGCCCCTCGTCGATCGCCTGACCCTGACGGAAGCACGGATCCTCGACATCGCCGGCGCTGTCCGCGAAGTCATCGGCCTGCCCGACCCCGTGGGAACGGTGGAGCACGGCAGGACGATGCCCAATGGGATGCGCGTCTCGCAGGAGCGCGTGCCCGTCGGAGTCGTCGGTGCGATCTACGAAGCACGCCCGAACGTCACAGTCGACATCGCAGCGCTCGCGCTCAAATCGGGGAACGCCGTGGTCCTGCGCGGCGGATCCGCGGCCCGCTCGTCCAACACACTGCTCATAGAGCTCCTCCGCACGGCCGTGGAGTCCGTCGGACTGCCGTCCGCGACCGTGACCGGGATCGATGAGTTCGGTCGCGATGGCACGACCGTTCTCATGCAGGCGCGCGACTACGTCGACCTGCTGATCCCTCGCGGGGGAGCGGACCTGATCTCCAAGGTGGTCCACGAATCGCTGGTGCCCGTCATCGAGACGGGGGTCGGCAACGTGCACATGTTCATCGACTCCTCCGCCCCGGTCCGGATGGCCACGGATCTGGTCCTCAACTCGAAGACGCATCGTCCCAGCGTCTGCAACGCGCTGGAGAACCTGCTGGTCCACGAGAAGGCGGCCAAGCGAGTGCTGCCGAAGATCCTCACGGCGCTGAATGAGGCGGGCGTCGTCGTGCGCGCGGACAAGGCGGTCGACGAATTCGCGCCGAGCGGCATGAAGATCCGGCGCGTGACGCGGCGCGACTGGGCCAAGGAGTACCTCGGCCTCGAACTGGCCGTGAAGCTGGTGGCGAACGTCGATGAGGCGATCGAGCACATCCACGCCTACACCTCCGGCCACACCGAGGTCATCGTGACGAACGACCTGTCGAATGCCGACACCTTCGTCCAGGCCGTCGACGCCGCGGCTGTAGGAGTGAACGTCTCGACCCGCTTCACCGACGGCGGACAGCTGGGCTTGGGCGCGGAGGTCGGGATCTCGACTCAGAAGCTCCACGCACGGGGGCCGATGGGCCTGGATGCGCTCACGACCACGAAATGGATCATGCGGGGCAACGGTCAGATCCGCGCGTGACCGCTCGCAGCGGGAACGCGGTCGGCGGGCCGCTTCTGCAATCGCCGATCCGACATGAGAGACTTGTCCCGAACTATCGACCACTCCCACGAAATCGAAGGACGTAAACCATGGCGACTTCCATCCTCGCTTCCGTCGCGGCGACTCCGCACGTCGTGTACGACCTGCCGATCCCCCCGATCGGCTTCGGTCTCATCACCTTCTCGATCCTCATGTTCCTGGGCGTCGTCACGCTGTCGTGGAAGGGCATCTCACACCGTCACTGATCCGTTCGTCGACCGAAGACCCCTCCGCGAGTGAATCCCGTTCACGCAGACGCACCGCCCCGCCGCATCGGCGTCATGGGCGGTACTTTCGATCCCATCCACAATGGCCACCTCGTCGCTGCGAGCGAAGCGGCGGCGACGTTCGAGTTGGACGAAGTGGTCTTCGTGCCGACCGGCAGGCCGTGGCAGAAGGAAGAGCGGCGGGTGTCCGCTGCGGAGGACCGTTACCTCATGACGGTCATCGCGACGGCTTCGAATCCTCGGTTCACGGTGTCACGGGCTGACATCGACCGACCGGGACACACCTACACGATCGACACGCTGAGGGATCTTCGCGAGGTGTACGGTGAAGACGCGGACATGTTCTTCATCACGGGCGCGGATGCGCTCGCGCAGATCCTGTCGTGGAAGGATTCGGACGAGCTCTTCGCCCTCGCACATTTCGTGGGCGTATCGCGGCCGGGGCACGCGCTGACCGGCGATGGACTGCCGACCGGCAGGCTCAGTCTGCTGCAGATCCCCGCACTCGCGATCTCGTCGACCGAATGCCGACAGCGCGCGAAGGAGGATCTGCCCGTCTGGTACCTGGTACCGGACGGCGTCGTCCAGTACATCGCTAAGCACAATCTGTACAGGAGTGACATTGGCTGAGAAGTTCATGACGCGACGGGAGCGCCGCGAAGCTGAGCGCCGCGCGGCAGACGCTGCGTACGACGCTCAGCAGTCGCCTGACGCAGTCGAAGCGGACGCTCCTGCGGCGGCCGGTGAGCCGGAGGTGCCCGAGGCTGTCCGTCCGGAACCTGCGCTGGAGCCGGAGTCCGTGCCCGAACCGGAACCTGCACCCGAACCGGAGATCGCGCCCGAACCGGAGTTCGTGCACGCGACCCAGCCGGAGTCCGCACAGGCGAAGGCAACCGGATCCGCCGACGCGGATGCTTCGGTGCCGCCGGCTCCTCTGACCCCACCTCGCGGGCAGTCGTCGTCGAAGTCGACCACTCCTGAGGCGTCTGCTCCTGAGGCGCCCGCCGACGTTCCCGCGGCGCCCACGCACGCGCCAGCGGCACCCGCAGACGATTCCACATCCGCTGCCGAGGCCTCCTCACCCTCTGCCGACGTCCCGGCCACGTCCGCATCGACCCCCGAGGTGCCCCGGTTCGCATCCCGCGGTGAGCGCAAGCGGTTCCTGCGCGAGCACGATCTGCCATCGGACATCTCGACGGCGGCCATCCCGCGCGTGCTGGCCGAGCGCGAAACCGAAGGCTCAGACGCACAGGACCCGACATCAGACGCACAGGCACCGACAGGGGGCACGGCTCCGGGTGACTCGGAGACGCGCGTCTCCGGCGATGCTCCACCGACCGCAGTCGTCGCGGGCACGCCCGATGATGTCTCCGCCACCACGGCCGCCGTCTCCCAGGACGACGCCACCGGTTCAGGCGACACTACGGCTGTGGACGGCGCCGCCTGGGACGGCGAGACCACCACGGACGCCGAGATCACCCGGGAAGACGAGGCCACCGCGGAGGACGCGTCCGCTTCGGCGGGCGCGGCTGGTCCGGGGATCGCATCCGGCTCGGAAGGCGTCGGCGTCGCGGCATCCACCGATACTGCGGCTCCCACTGACGCCGCTTCACCCACTGACACGGCAGCACCCACTGATGCCGCCGCACCCACTGACGCCGCCGCACCCACCGATGCTGCAGGGCCAGTCGACGCGGATGCTGCGAGGACACCTGCGCCTGATTTCGACCTCGCACGCCACCGCGTCGATGCGAGCCCGACCGGTCCGGATTTCGAGACGAGCTCGACTGCCGTCATCGCACCGTCCGCCATCGGTGACTTCGACGCCCCGCTGCAGCGCCGCACCCCTGTGGTGAAGCCCCCGACCGGTTCGAACATCCGCGTCGTGACCGGTGCGCTCCCGATCATCAAGCCGGAGGACCTCGACGACAACCCGCCGACGACCCCGCTGTCGACGATCGATGAGGCATCGCTCGGCACCGGGACGTTCAGCACCGCCTCCCGCACGTCCGCCGGTCAGACCATGGTGTCGACCGCCGACCGCGGTGACGCCTGGCGGAGCGTCGGGGCTGCCAGCGCCGACGAGGAAGAGGATTCCGACGAACTCGAAGAGCCGCCGGCCAAGCCCATGAGCGCTCGGTCCGTGACGAACGAGGACGGCGAGATCCTGGTCGCCGAACGCAACTCGATGCTCCCCTACATCGTCTTGGGCGCTGCCGGCTTCGTCGCACTCGCCCTGGTCGTCATCGCCCTGTTCCTGCTCCTCTGACCGCACACCGGAAGGACCCCGTGTCAGCCACACCTGAAGCAGTCTCCCTCGCCCGCACCGCCGCAGCAGGCGCCGCCGAAAGGCTGGGATCGGACATCGTCGCGCTGGATGTCAGCGCGCAGCTGGTCATCACGGACGTGTTCGTCGTCGTGTCGGCCTCCTCCGAGCGCCAGGTGGCCGGCATCGTGGACCGGATCGAAGAGCTCCTGCTCGAGCGTCACGAGGCGAAGCCGGTGCGCAGAGAAGGCAAGAGCGGCGGCCGGTGGGTACTCCTGGACTTCGCCGACATCGTGGTGCACGTCTTCCACCAGGAGGACCGGGAGTTCTACGCGCTGGAGCGCCTGTGGAAGGACTGCCCCGTGGTGGACGTGGCAGACGCGGTCGCATCGGCCGAGGCCGTCTCGCCTGCAGACGTCGGTTCCGGGGAGGAATGACGATGGTCCGCTCGCTCACGCTCCTGCGCCACGGACGCACTGCGTACAACGCCGAAGGCCGTTTCCAGGGTCAGGTGGACGTCCCGCTCGACGATCTGGGCGAGGCACAGGCCCGAGCGGTCGCTGTGCATCTGGCCGGATCGTCGACGGTGTCCCGGATCGTGGCATCGGACCTGCGCCGCGCTGCGCAGACCGCTCAGGCACTGTCCGACGAAGCGGGTGTCGCAGTCGAGTTCGACAGCGCGCTGCGAGAGATCTCCGTCGGTGACTGGGAGGGCCACACTCGCGACGAGATCGCACAGATGTGGCCGGACGAGCTGGACGCATGGCTCGCCGGAGTCGACATGCGCCCGCCGGGGGGAGAGAGCCGTGATGAGTCGGCCACGCGCGTGCACGGAGCGATCACCCGACTGGTGGACGAATCCGATGAGGACAGCGACCTCGTGATCGTCGCGCACGGCGCGGTCATCCGCGGAGCGACGGAGATGCTGCTCGGGATGGAGCGCGGCGACGGTCGTCTGGGTGTGCTCACCAACTGCACGTACGCGAAGCTGAGCCCCGGTCGCGACGGCTGGGTGCTGCGCACATGGGGCGGAGGCGCCGAATCGGTCGCGCTCGCACGTCCCGGTGAGGACGCCGAGGTCGTCGCCGCACGCTGAGCGGTCATTCCACCAGGCCGCGTGCCAGCTCCAGCAGGGTGTGAGCCGACGCATCCCATGAGTGCACGGCGGCTCGCTGCGGCGCCGCTGCCGATGCCCGGGACCACTGGACCGGGTCCTCCAGCCTGCGGACGGCGCGGGCGAAGTCCTCTGGGTCGTCGGGATCGGCGAACAGCGCGGGGGAGTCCACGCCCTCAACCGCGCCTGCGATCTCGCGGAAGATCGGCATGTCCGTCACGACCACGGGCACGCCGCGGGACAGGGCCTCGACGACGGGCAGGCCGTATCCTTCGGCGCGCGAGGCCGTGACGAGCGCCGTCGCACGATCCAGCAGGGCGGCGTAGTCCTCATCGCTGATCCCCCGGTGGAAGACCGCACGTGCACCGTCCGGGATGAGCGCGCGCAGGGCGGCCTCCCTCTGCGGTGAGATCCCCGACGCCAGGTGCAGGGTGTATCCCGGCAGCCATGTCAGTGACCGGACCAGGGCCTCGGCGTTCTTGTAGGGCAGGAAGGCGCCCATGTAGACGAGGGTGCGCGCGTCGTGCCCGCTCGCGCGCTCGGGGAGGGGGTCGACCGGGTCGGCCGCGTTGGGGATCACCGTGAGGGGTCGATGGGTGAGTGAGTGCTCGACCATGAGATCGCGCGTGGTCTGTGACACCGTCGCCACGGCATCGGCACGGTTGAGCAGCAGTCGCTGCGGCTGATAGGACGTGTGGAAGGCGCGCCACAGTCCCCGGATCGGCAGCGGGAGATCCCGCGGCGGAGTGGGGTGGTCGTAGTAGATGAGATCGTGCAGCGTGAGGATGAGCTGGTAGTCCCTGCCCCACGACCCCATTGTCTGCATCGGTGAGAAGACGACGTCGGGTGCGAGACGGTTCACCTGGCGGGCCAGGAACGGCTCGGCCGGGGACGTGGGCGAGGAGATCCGGTGGGTGAGCACCGGAGGCAGCATGTCCACCTGTCGGGGGTCGCTCACGAGAGCCTCGACGGTCACGGACGGATCGTTCGCGGTGATCCGCGTGAGAGCTGTGAGGATGCCTGCTCCGTAGCGGGAGATGCCGTCGTGCCGCGGCCAGCGGGTGTACCTCGCGTCGAACAGGAATCGCATGTTCTCCAGCGTATCCGCCCGGCCGATCGAGTGCGTCAGCCATTTTGCACGTCTTTCACACGACTCTGTAGGGTGAAGAAACTGAAATTTCTACCTCCGGGCGACTCTGTCACTTCCGCGGGGACCTGACAGTGAACCGGAGGTGGGCGAGGATGTCGATCGTGTGGACACTGGGCGTGCTCGCGGTGATCGTGTTGCTGACGCCGGCCATCACCGCGCGCCTCGGCAGGCATGCGGGCTGGGTGCTCGCGGCGGGATACCTCGCTGCGACTGCGGCCTTCCTGCCGGCGGTGCGGGCGGCTCTCGACGGGGCACCGCTCGAATGGACGCGCCCGTGGATCCCGGGCCTGGGAGTCGAGCTGGCCTTCCGCGCAGACGGGATCGGCGTCGTCTTCACACTCATCGCCCTGCTCGTGGGCGCGGCTGTGCTCGCCTACTCCACCGGCTATCTGGGCCGCGGCCGGCAGCTGAGCTTCTACTGGCTCATGTGCACCTTCACGCTCGCGATGACCGGGCTGGTCCTCACCGATGATCTGCTTGTCCTCTTCCTCTGCTGGGAAGTGACCAGCCTCGCCTCGTTCCTGCTCATCGCGCGGTCCGGCACCACGGCCGAGCACCCCTCGATGCGGACCCTGCTCATCACCTTCCTCGGCGGGCTGACACTTCTCGCGGCGATCGCCGGGATCATCGTGGTCACCGGCACGACGCGGATCAGCGAAGCTCTCACCTCGTCGGCCTGGGACGGTGCTGATCCCGCGCTCGTCTCGACGATCGCCGTGCTCGTCGCGGTGGCGGCGATGACGAAGTCCGCGCAGTTCCCGTTCCACTCCTGGCTGCCCGACGCGATGGCGGCCGCGACTCCCGTGAGCGCCTACCTGCACGCTGCGGCGGTCGTGAAGGCAGGCGTCTTCCTGCTCATCCGCTTCAGCCCGGCCTTCCACGACGTTCCGGCCTGGAACGTACTCCTGATCGTCGCGGGACTCCTCACGACCGCGCTCGGCGGCTGGTTCGCACTGAACCAGTCCGACATCAAGAAGCTCATGGCCTATTCCACGGTCAGCCAGCTGGGACTCATCACGGCCGCGATCGGCGTGGGGACGGAAGCCGCGCTGGTGGCTGCGGTGCTCCACGTGATCGCACACGCGCTCTTCAAATCCGGCCTGTTCATGATGGTGGGCGTCGTCGACCATGTGGCCCACACCCGTGAGGTCGGGAAGATCCCGCGGCTCATCGGACGTGCCCCCGCCTCGTTCGCGGTGGTCGTGCTGGGCTGCGCCTCCATGGCAGGGATCCCGCCGCTGCTGGGCTTCGTGTCGAAGGAGTCCGTGTTCACGGGTCTGCTCGACGCACCCGGCGGTGCCTGGGCGGGCTGGGCGGCCCTCCTCGCCGGCGCCGCCGCCTCGGTCCTCACGTTCGCATACTGCGCCAAGCTCGTCTTCGGGTCGTTCGTCGACGGACCCCGGGTCCAGGACGATGAAGTCGGTGCGCAGTCGCCGGTCATGCTCGTGTTCGCGGCGCTGCCGATCCTCGCGTCCGTCCCGCTGGCCTTCATGCTCCCGCAGCTCGAGCGCCTGGTGGTCCCCGCGGTGACAGCGGCACTGCCGGGCACGTCGCCGGAACCGCACCTCGCACTGTGGCATGGGCTCACCCCCGAACTCTTCGCGACGATGGCGATCGTCGCGATCGGCGTCGTCATCATCCTCGCGCGCCGCAGGGTGTGGCGGTTCTTCGATCGTGCGGTTCTCCCATTCGACGGAGCGGACGTCATCAACGCGGTCGAATCGGCGTTCATCCGCCCCGCACACGCCCTCACCCGCTTCACGGAGCCGGTGCGCGCCGCACGGCACGTGGTGCCGGGCCTGGGCCTGCTCTCCGTCGTCATCCTGGCGGGAGTCGCGGCGATCATGCAGGGACCGGGCCTGTCCGCCCCGCAGGAGGGCCTCAACCGCCCCATCGATGCGATCCTCCTCGCACTCATCACGATCGCAGTCGTGGTCGCGTGCCTGGCGCGGTCGAGGATGACCGCCATCGTGGCACTGTCCGCGGTCGGCATCCTCGCGACCGTCCAGATCATGTCGCTCGGTGCTCCGGACGTCACCCTCACCCAGCTGCTCGTCGAAGCCATGACGATCATCATCATGATGCTCGTGCTGCAGAAGCTCCCCCGCACGTTCTGGAAGTATCCCCGCAGGTTCCAGCTCAAGCGCGGGGCGTTCGCCCTGGTCGTCGGTGTCGCCATGGGCATCGCGACGTGGGCGCTGCTGGGTCGCCGCGAACGCTCCGACCTCGCGATGTACTACCTCGAGCAGGCTCCCGAGATCTCCGGCGGCGACAACATCGTCAATACGATCCTCGTCGAGTTCCGTGCGCTGGACACGCTGGGCGAGCTCACTGTGCTCGGCATGGCGGGGATCGCGATCGTGGCGGTCATGTCGTCTGTGCGCGATCGGTACATCGACCCTCCCGCCGCGGACGTTCCCGAAGTGCCGCGCACCCCGTACGTGAGGCTCGGACACGCCGCGTCTCAGCGTGCCGTGTTCGTCGCGTGGCCGAACGTCATCCCGGTCCAGCTCACGGTGCGTCGTCTGATCCCGATCCTCGTCATCACGTCGGCGATCGTGTTCTGGCGCGGGCACAACGAGCCGGGCGGAGGCTTCATCGCCGCCCTCATCGGGTCGGCAGTCATCGGGCTGCTCTACATGTCGACGACCACGGATCGAGCGATCGGTCCACCGCAGGCGCCGGTCGGTCTGATCGGCGGCGGTGTGCTCATCGCGGTCATCACCGGTGGGGTGGGCCTCATCTTCGCCGGGTCGTTCCTCGAGCCGCTGCACGGCTACTTCCTGGGCGAGCACTTCACGACGTCGATGCTGTTCGACGTGGGCGTCTACTTCGCGGTGCTCGGTCTCATCCTCATCAGCTTCAACCTGTTGGGAACCTCGGACTCCGCGTTCACCCCCGCGGGCGACGACGTCCTGGTCGAGGGGACCATGATCCGAGACGTCGACGATGATGCGACAGAGAGCACGCGTGAGCGCGTCGACGAGATGGTGTACGGCGAGATGTCGGGCCCCATGGACTCGGTGCGCGGCGAGCGCCCCTCCTGGTGGAGCCGGAGCCCGGCCCAGCGCAGGCGGAGCGTGGGAGCGCACACGGTGTCTATGTCCCGCGGTCGTGAGTCGGAGGAGAGCGGATCATGATCCTCGCAGTGACAGTGGCGGTCCTGGTGACCGGCGGTGTGTACCTCACGCTCCAGCGCTCGATGGTCCGCGCGGTCTTCGGGATGACGATGATCTCGCACGCAGCGAACTTCATGCTGCTGGCCTCCGGTGTGTCCGCGTGGCGCGGGGAGCCGATCAACGGCCGCACTGACGTCGCGGTCGCCGCTGACCCGCTCCCGCAGGCGTTCGTCCTCACCGCCATCGTCATCACGCTGGCGATCACCATCTTCATGTTGTCGACCGCTGTGTTCGGCCACGACGACGACCAATACCGTCTGCCGGAGACGGGGGAGGAGCGCTGATGGAGAATCCTCCCGTCGCAGCACCGGTCGATCCCGCACTGCTGCTCCTGCTCGTCGCCGTGCCGCTTGCCGCCGCTGCGCTGAGCACCCTCGTCAAATCGCGGACATTCGACCGCACACTCCTCATCGGAGTGCCCGTCTTCGTGGGCGCTGCGGCGGTCGTGCTGCTGGTGATCCACGCGGATCACGCGGTGCTCGCCCACTCCGTGGGCGGGTACCTCAACGGGCTCGCGATCCCGTTCGTGTCGGACAGCTTCGCCGCGCTGCTCCTGCTCGTGACGAGCGTCGCGTCCGTGCTGTGCGGCTGGTTCCTCATCTCCACGGGCGAAGATCAGTACCGCTTCGTGCCCGCGCTCATCCTCATGATGCTGACGGGTGCGTATGGAACGATCCTCACGGGTGACCTCTTCAACATGTTCGTGTTCGTCGAGGTGATGGTGCTGCCGTCCTACGCGCTCATCGCCGTGACGGGGACCTGGCGCCGGCTGGGCGTCGCGCGGATGTTCGTCATCGTGAACCTGCTGACCTCGACGCTGCTCCTGGTGGGAGTGGGCTTCGTCTACGGGACGACGGGCACGGTCAACATCGGGACCCTCGCGGCGATGGACGAGATCGACGCACCGGGCCAGCTGGCTCTGGGCCTCGTGGTCGTGGCGTTCCTCATCAAGGCCGGCGCAGTGCCCGCGCACACGTGGCTGGTGCGGTCGTACCCCAACACCTCCGCCGGGATGATGGCTCTGTTCTCCGCCCTGCACAGCAAGGTCGCGATCTACGCCATCTTCCGGATCTACGGCACCGTCTTCGGCGAACCGCCCGCATGGACGTGGGCGCTGGCGGTCGTCGCGGTCGCATCGATCCTCGTGGGCTCGCTGTCCGGCATGGCGGAGAATCGCGTGCGCAACACGCTTGCCGTGCAGATGACATCCGGCGTGGGGCACATCCTCGTGGGAGTGGTCCTGCTCACGTCAGCCGCACTCCAGGCGGGAATCTTCTACACCGTCCACCACATCCTCACGATGGCGGGACTGCTCCTGATCTTCGGAGCTGTGGAGCAGACCTACGGCACCGGCCTCTATCGGAAGCTGACGGGACTCGCGAGGCGAGAGAAGGCGACTGCCGTCCTCGTCGTGCTGGGGCTCTTCTCGCTCGTGGGGCTGCCTCCGACATCGGGACTGTGGGGCAAGGTGGGGCTGGTCGTGGCGGCCGCCGTCCCGACCGACGGCGAGTCCACATCCGTCATGGGGTGGGTCCTCATCGCGGCGATCATCCTCGGCTCGGTCCTGAGCCTCTTCGCGCTCATCCGGCTGTGGCGCGGCGTATTCTGGGGCGAGGACCCGGACACGTACTATCCGGACGGTCGTCTCACCGGCCGATCACGGGCGACGACCCTGACCGCCGATGTGCGGATACCCACCCGGCTCCTCGTCCCGGGCGCGGTCCTCATCGGACTGTCCGTGGTGCTCTTCATCGCACCGCAGCCGCTCATCGACGTGACGCAGAGATCTGCGGACGGACTGCTCTCCAACGGCGACTACATCAGGGCGGTGCTCGGCCATGGTTAATCCGCTCCGGCTCATCGGATACTTCCTCTGGATCGGCAAGGAGATCGTGAGCGGCACGGTCGACATCGTCGTCGCTCTCATCACGCCGCGCGGGTACAGCAGCCCCATGATCGTCCAGCTCCCGCTGCGCTGCACAACGGATCTGGAGATCGCGATGTTCGCGTCGTCCATCACGATCACTCCCGGCACACTCGTCGCCGCGATCGCGGCGAGTGACGGGGCCGAGGATCCGCCCACGCTGTTCGTGCACGCGCTCTTCTCCGATTCCGAGGAGGAGGCGATGGATGGTCTCTACGACATGGAGGCGCGATTGCTGACGGCGATGCGCGGGAAGCCGCCGCGCCCGGCGGTCGAGGTCTTCGGGAGTGGTGCATCATGACTGTCGTCTTCTGGTTCGCGATCCTGATCTTCGCCGTCGCGATCGCTGTGGGACTCGTGCGCGTGGCCTCCGCGAAGGATCTGGGCTCACGTGCGATCATCGGCGACCTCGTGTACTTCGCCGCGATCGGGATCCTCACGCTGATCGCGATGCTCACGAACGTCTCGATCATGCTCGATGTGATCTTCCTGTCGTCGCTGCTGGGCATCCTCGCGACGATCGCACTGTCCCGCATCCTCACGAGGGGGCACCGCTGATGACCACCGTCGTCGATGTCTTCATCGCGTTCTGCGTCCTGAGCGGTTCCCTGCTGGTGCTCGTGAGCGCACTCGCGATGTTCCGCGCGAAGGACGCGCTGTCCCGCATCAACGTGTTCTCACCGGCGACCGGGCTGGGCATGCCGCTGGTCGTCCTCGGATGCTACGCCTACACGCTCCAGCAGGAGGGGTTCTCCGTGTACCGCCTGCTCATCGCGATCATCGCGTTCTTCTCACTCATCATCGTGAGCTCGATCGCCTCCAACACGCTGTCACGCTCGACCCTGCTGTCCGGGTCACCTGTCCACCGCTACACCAGACCCAATCGCCTGGCGTATGCACAGGGCGAAGACCCCCGCGAAGACGGGGCTGCCGGGGGACGAGGATTCGGGGACGCACAGGGGGAAACACAGGGGGACGCACAGGACGATGACGACCCGACGGCGAGCTGAGCGACTCGAGGCTTCTCTGGCAGAGCGTCTCAGGCCCCGTCCACCGTGCGCGCGAACCGTTCGATCGCGTCGGCGACAGCGGCAGGGCGCTCGTAGTGGAGCAGATGTCCCACTCCCGTGAGTGTCTGCGCATCGACCGGGACGTGCTGGTCGCGCAGGTCGGCTACGAAGCCGGCCGCGGCCTCGATCGGAGCGATGAGGTCGTCGTCGCCGGCGACCACCAGCAGCGGGCGGGACGCATGTGCCAGCTCATCCGCGACCTCGGCGACGGTGTGCTCGATCGAGACCTGGTAGGCCTCTGCCAGTGACCGCCGGTCTGCATAGTCGGAGAAATGGCGGGCGTGCTGGTCGTGGATGAAGCGCCTGGTCATCCGGTCCGACGACGTAGCCATCACTTCGCTCATGCCGCGGACGATGAGAGGGTGCGCCAGCAGCGCGGAGCCCAGCCGCTCCGGGAGTGCGGCGCCTGCGGCGTAGTAGAGCCGGGTGAGCTGCGTGAGCACTCGCGCGGAGCCCTCGAGGGCCGGCTGGACGATGGGGGAGAGCAGTCCCAGACCGGAGCTGATGTCCGGGCGCTGCGCATAGGCATGTGCGGCGAGCGCCGACCCGAAGCTGTGGCCGATCAGGATCGGTCGTCGTCCGGAGGCTGCTTCGCACGCGCCGCAGAGAGCCCGGATGTGGGCGGTGAAGGCTGCGAGGTCGAGCCCGCGCTCAGGCGGGGGAGCGCTGCCGAATCCGGGGAGGTCGGGCACCCAGACATCGCGGTCGCGCAGCTCGTGGGCGATGAGTGCGAGGCCGTGGTGGTCCCCGCGGAATCCGTGGATGAGGACGATCGGCCTGCGGCGCGTCGACGACGGCTCTGCCGGGCTCCTCGCCGGATACAGCCATACTGCGGGTGGGGCGGCTGCCGTGGGTGCGGCTGCCGTGGGTGCTGCGGCCCGCACGGCAGCGGCCTGCGCCGACGAGTCCGGTGATGGATCAGCTGAGAGCGGCCAGGGGAAGTCGGTACCGGCGACGAGCCTCTGAGAGGGCGGGAACTGCATGGTGAGAGTCTACGGTCACCACCCCGCCGCTCGTTTTGCATTCGCATGGGAGTCGACCTAATATGTATCGAGTCGCCCGCACGCGGGAGGCACCTACGGGGGTATGGCGCAGTTGGTAGCGCGTCTCCATGGCATGGAGAAGGTCAGGGGTTCGAATCCCCTTACCTCCACGTAGAGCAGCAATCAGGAGAAGCCCCGTCGCATGACGGGGCTTCTTCGCATTCAGCATTCGGCCGTCAACCCGGGACCTCGGCCCTCGGCCCGGGACCCCAGCCCTCAACCCGGGACCTCCGCCTCCCCGTGGTCCGGGGCCGGGCCGAAGAGGAAGCGTCGGCCGGAGATCCTGTGGAGGTCGACGGCGATCACGGTCGGCTTCCACGCGGCGATCCACGGGACCAGCCCGGCTGCCTCGACCTTCGCGAGCTCATCGGCGGCCTCGACCACTCGGGTCCTGCCGCGCGCGATGACGCTGGAGGCCCCGGACTCCGTGATCTCGTCGACTTCGAAGGCGGCGACCCGCGTGACCGTCGCGGCGAAGAGCTTGTCACCCGGTGCCGTGCGGATGTAGAGCGTTCCGAGCTCTGCGCCGGTGGTGTCGAGCGCGTAGTTGACGGGGAAGATGTACGGTTCGCCCGCGATGACGGTGACGAGGCGGCCCAGGCGGGGTGCGTCCAGGAACTCGAGGGACTCCTCCTCCGTCAGACTCTGCATTGCCTCGTGGTCCTGCATCGTTCTCACCCACTTCTTCGTGTGTCGGATGACCTCATGATAGTCGGCCCTGCGAGGAACGGTCGTATGCTCGAGCATGTATAAACTTTCGTTCGTGCACGAAATCGACGTAGCATCCCAGGTATGGGGCGTCGTGAGCAGATCGTCGAATCCAGCCTGCTGGTCGTTGCGGAGAGCGGGCTCAAGGGCCTGACGCATCGCGCGGCCGACAAGCGCGCGGGGCTCGCTGAGGGCAGCACGGGAAATCTCTTCCCGCGGCGGGACGACCTCATCCGCGCGATCCTGCGACGCCTCGAGGCGCGCGATGTCGCATCATTCGCAGAGGCGCACGCGTCGCGCGTTTCGTCACCCGATGACCTCGCCGCACTGCTGGCACACGGCGTGGAGCAGATGCTCGCGCCCGAGGGTGAGACCCTGACCCGGGTGCGCTTCACGATGATGCTCGCCTATCCGCAGGCGACGGAGGCGTTCCATGCCCGGTTCCTGCGCACCCTCGAGAAGGTCATGGTGCGCGCGGGTGTGGACGACGACGTCGAGGAGCGGGCCCGCGCCGTCTCCTCCTGCTTCGACGGGTTCCTCTTCCATGCGCTCTCCGTCGATCCGCGTCCCGTGGACACGAAGGCGGTGGCAGGCGCCTTCCGCGTCCTGCTGAGCGGCTCTCAGCCGAATCCCTGATAGGAGAACGACATGACCGAGGACCCCTCCACTCCACTGGCCGAGCCCGCTGGCCGTCCACCGGCCGGACGTGCTGCCGCTGCACCTGCGGGACCTGCTGCCGTCGTGTCGGGACTGAGCGCGTTCCCACTCACACCGATCCACGACGGTCGGATCGACGAGGCCGCCGTCGTCCGGATCATCGAGCGGCTCGCGGGTGCGGGCGTCGATTCGATCGGCGCGCTCGGGTCGACGGGGTCATACGCCTACCTCACCGGCGAGGAGCGTGCACGAGTCGCCCGGCTGGCGATCGAGCACGCGGGTGACGTCCCGGTGATCGTGGGCATCGGTGCTCTGCGCACCGAGCACGTCCTCGAGCTGGCAGAAGACGCGCAGTCCGCCGGTGCGGCTGGGGTGCTCCTGGCCCCCATGACCTACCAGGCGCTCACACCCGACGATGTGTACGGACTCTACGAGGACGTCACCGCTGAGCTGTCCGTCCCACTGGTCGTCTATGACAACCCCGGAACCACGCACGTGGCGTTCACGGACGAGCTCTATGCGGCGATCGCCTCCCTGCCCCACGTCGCGTCCTTCAAGATCCCGGGTGTGCCGGCGGACCCCGCCGAGGCCCGGGCCCGCATCGCACAGCTGGCCGCCCTCCTGCCCGAGGACGTGAGCCTGGGTGTCTCCGGTGACGCGTTCGGCGCCGCAGGACTGCTGTCGGGCTGCGATGCGTGGTACTCCGTCATCGCCGGCATCCTGCCCGACGAGACGGCAGCGATCGCACGTGCGGCACAGGCGGGAGACGCCCAGGAGGCTCAGCGCAGGAGCGACCTGCTCCAGCCCGTGTGGGACCTCTTCGCCGCCCACGGCAGCCTGCGGGTGGCGGCATCGATCGCGGAGCACCTCCGGCTCGCCGCACGCCCGAGCCTGCCCCGTCCCGTGCGCGGACTCACCGACGCGCAGCACGCTGAGGTGGCAGCCGCTCTCGACACGTTGGGAACTGCACCATGACGGAGACAGGGGACCAGCGCTCCGCGTACCCGACGGCGGAGACCGTCGAGGACTTCGCCGCCAACCTGGCGGACGTACGATCACGCATCGACGCGGCGGCGGCACGCAGCGGACGTGACGGACGGGCTGTGAGGCTGCTGCCCGTGAGCAAGACGGTGCCCCAGGAGCGCATCCGGCTGGCCGTCGCGGCGGGCTGCACGCAGCTGGGGGAGAACAAGGTCCAGGAGGCCGTGCGGAAGCACGGGGAGATGTCTGACCTGGACGTCGACTGGGCGGTCATCGGTCATCTCCAGCGGAACAAGGCCCGCGATGTCGCAGCATTCGCAGCGGAGTTCCACGCGTTGGATTCGCTGCGCGTGGCGGAGGCCCTGGACCGCAGACTGCAGGCGGCCGGTCGAGGGATCGATGTGTACGTCCAGGTCAACACGTCAGCGGAGGAGCAGAAGTACGGCCTCGAACCGGAAGCCGTGCAGGATGTGCTCGAGGCGCTGCCGCAGTTCAGCTCCCTGCGCGTGCGCGGACTCATGACGCTGGCGGTCTTCACGACGGACACCGACAGGGTGCGGGAGTGCTTCCGCGTCCTGCGGACCGTGCGCGATCGGGCACGGTCCGCGGATCCCGCACTCATCGGACCGGGAGAGCTGTCGATGGGCATGTCCGGTGACTATGAGGCAGCCGTCGAGGAGGGAGCCGACGTCGTCCGGGTCGGGCAGGCGATCTTCGGAGCCCGCACGACCCCGGACTCGGACTACTGGCCCGGGCTGACCTGAGGACTGACTGTTCCGCTCAGTCCTCTGCAGCCTCGGCGGACGGCGTCGCGGTGGGAGATGCCGCGGGCGGTGGAGTGGGCGCGGCCGCGGGCGTCGCCCGATCCGGAACAGTCCCGCCGCTGCGGGCCTCCATGGCGCCCCGGAGGAACTCGCCCAGGTCCAGACCCGTCGTGGACTTGAGCATCTCGATCGTCTCCCGCATGCCCACGGAGACGTTCTTGCTGAGCTTCGCCTCGCCGTCGGAGGAGACGACGGAGAGGGACTCGATGTTGCTGTAGGGCGCGGCCAGTTCGTGCGCGATCTTCGGCAGCGCCTCCAGGATCTGGGAGAGCACGGCCGCTTCGTTGAACTGCTTGTACGCCTCGGCTGATGCGAGGACGGCCTCGGCCTCCGCCTTGCCCTTCTCGGAGATCGAGCTGGCCTCCGCCGCACCCTGCAGCTTGACGGCCTCGGCATCCGCGCGTCCGCGCTCGGAGATCGACAGAGCCTGTGCTCGCGCATCGATCTCGAAGGCCCGCGCCTTGTTCTCCGATTCCGCCAGTGCGGCCTGTGCTGCCTGCTCGCGCTTGTAGCGCTCAGCATCCGCGCGGCGCTCGGTCTCATACCTCTGCGCGTCGGCGGGCTTGCGGACCTCGCCGATGAGCTCGCGCTCCCGCAGCTCATTCTTCTGCTCCGCGATCTTCTGCTGCTCGTCCAGGATGCGCTGCTCCTGCTCGCGTGTCGCGAGCTCCTCCGCGGCTGCAGCGGCCGCGCGCTGGACCGCTGTCTCCTTCTGGATCTCCGCATTGCGCAGGTCGACGGCCTTCTGCGACTCAGCGATGTCCTGCCGGTCGCGGTTCTCCGACTCCGTCGATTCGCGCAGCGATTCGGATTCCGCGATGCGCGCCTTCTTCGCGACGAGTGCGGCCTCCGGCCGACCGAGGTCGCGCAGGTAGTCGCTGTCGTCCTCGACGGAGATGATCTGGAAGGTGTCGATGACGAGGCCCTGGTTGTTCATCGATCCCGCGGCGTCATCCTGCACCTGCGAGGCGAAGCTCGCGCGGTCCCGGAGCACCTGCTCGACGGAGAGTGTGCCGACGACGGCGCGCAGCGTGCCGGAGAGGATCTCCTGGCAGTACGACTCGATGCTGTCCTGCTGGTCGAGGAAGCGCTGAGCGGCCTTGCGGATATCGCTCATCTCCTCGCCGACCTTGATCTGGGCGACACCCTTGAGGCGGAGGAAGATGCCGTTGAGCGAGTAGCCCTCGACCTCCACCTGGATCTGGCGGGAGCTGAGTGACAGGACGTGCGCGCGGTCGAAGAGGGGGCGGACGATCGCGCGTCCGCCCACGACGATCCGCGCACCGTCCTTGAGATCGATGTCGCCCTTCTTCGCGGGGGCGCGCCCCGTGATGACGAGGGCCTCATTGGGGGCCGCGACGCGATACGCGCGGATGAACATGATGAACGCGATGAGGCCCACGACCGCGAGGACCACGACGACTGCGCCGATGATGATGACGGATTGCACGAGAGTGCCCCTTCGGTGGTGCGGCTGGTGTCTTCAGCCTATACGCAGGATTCGCGCGGGGACTCGTCAGAAGCGGTGCAGAATTGGCTCATGACGTCACCGCATCCCACCGCGAGCACCGCTCAGCCTCCTGACCGCAGCTCCTTCGCCGGCCGCCTCATGCTGCAGGTCGCCGCGGGCATGGAGGAGATGGACCGTCTCCAGTGGAAGGTCGTCGACTGGGTGGAGAGCGGCGGCAGGGCGGAACGTGCAGACGGTGACCTCGGTGACCTCGGTGACCTCGGTGACCTCGGTGAGGCGGGTGAGGCGGGTGAGGTCGGTGACGCGGACGACGCGCTGCTGCTGCTCGAGGACCTGGTGCGTGCTCATGACGCAGCAGTGGGCGAGCGGAGTGAGGACACCGTCGCCCTCCTCCAGGCGTTCGGGGAGCTCCAGGGGGAGCACGGGATCCTGGCGGTCTCCTCGGACATGGACCGGAGGGGCGCACATGCCGCAGGCGAAGCACTCAGCTGTGTCGTTCCGGATGTGCGAGGGTGGCTCACCCTCGAGCAGACGGCTGTCGAGGAAGCGGTGCTCACCGGCCGCCTCGTCCTGGGCACGGCGGGACCGGTCGTGGACACGGCGCTCGCTGTGCTGTGTGCCCACGGTCTGGCGGCTGCGGTGCTGTCCACACCCGATGGCGACGACGCGGTCGTCCTCGACGGGTTCGTCTACGCGTCCCCGCGCGATGACGCCGGGGCGCTCGCAGCAGTCCACATGCGCGGACCCCGCTTCGAGGTGGTCCAGACGTCCGGCGTCTCCTCCGCGACGTTCCTCAGTCTGCTGACCGGTCGGCCGGGCACGTCGGCGTCCGCGGCTGTGGCTCCCGTCCGCGTCTGGAACGGCTTCGGATGGCTCCTCGAAGCGGACGGGGACACGCTGCGGCTCCGCCACCTGCGATCTCCGTGGTCGTATACGGCGCCGCTGGGTGGCGACGGGGAGACGGGCGAGCTGGTCGATGCACTCATCGCCGGAGACATACGGAAGCTGAGAGCCCACCCGTGGGAGCGCAGCCATTCTCAGCAGCCCTCTCGCGCGCCGGGGAGCGCCCGCCACCCATCCTCCGGCACTGTGTACCCGCCTGATCGCCGCACCCTGCCGGGGTCGATGATGCTCATGGTCGCATCCGGCATATCCCGGTCGTACGACGATCTCCAAGCGGAGGCGCTGTTGCTCGCGGACGGTCATGGCGTGCTCACCCCTGAAGAGGCGCTGCTGCTCCTGGACGATGTGCTCACGCTCCACGACGAGGCGGTTGGCACGTTCTCGACCGACTTCTTCCGAGCGATGACGGCGTTCCAGAGCGTGCACGACCACGGCCTCGCGATGGGACTGCCAGCGGGGCGATCCACCACGGCGCGTGAGAGCGCCGACCAGGTCGTCGACCTCGTGCCGGGAGCGGTCGGTCGGGCATGGGCGGAACGGCGATCCTTCGAGCAGGCGGTCCTCACCGGCTCCCTCCCGGTAGCCGTCGGCGGTGCCGACCCGATCAAGGATTCCACGGATGCGGCAGCGTTGGCGGCTGATGTCTTCAGGGATGGGGGCCTGGATGTGCGGTGGGATGGGTCGGCGCACTCTCGTGTCGTGCTCGAGCCGCTGGACTGGGCGCTCACCCATGATGCGGGAGAGGAGCTCACGCTGCGTCGGGTGTGGGGCCCCGGAACGGGGATGCTCGCCGACGAGCAGGTGACCCCCGAATCCGTGCTCGCCGCGGTCCACTCGATCGATGGCCGCCGAGGCCCTGCCCACCGTCGCGTCGAGGTGTGGACGGGACAGGGCTGGCAGCTGGAGGTCGAACGGAGCGTCGTGCGGCTCACGCACGTGCGCTCGCCGCGTGTGCACACGCGGCGGCGGCCCTCTCCGAACGTTCTGGGCGAGTGGATCGATGCGTTCCTCGCCGGACGGATCGCGGATCTGCTGGCGCACGACTGGGAGGTGAGCACACCTGGGATCGTGGCGAAGCGCAGGAAAGGTGGGCGCGGTCCGGCGACCCGGATGCATCCCGCCTTCTCGACTGCTCATCCGCCAGGGGACGGATCGCTGGAGGGCACCCTCATGCTCGATGTGGCGATCGGCGTGCACGACGTCTCCACTCTGAGCACGGAGGCGGCGGAGCGTGCGGGTTCCACGGACGAGGCGGATTCCACTGAGGAGCAGGGGACGTCGCTGGTGGACGATCTCATCCGACTCCACGACGAGGTGGTGGAGGGCGCTGATTCGTCCGTGGGCCCGATCATGGCCGCGTTCGCTGCGCTGGAGAAGCGGGGGATCCTCGTGGTCCTCGGCGCGGCAGACGTGCAGTACGGTCACGACCAGGGGATCGAGCGGGTGGGCGCGCTGATCGCAGAGGACCCGGGGGCCACGGTCCGCGGGTATGTCTTCAGCCACGACCAGGACCTCGCACGCGCGGTGCAGGACGGTGAGCTGCTCATCGGGTTCGGCGCGGTGCCGGCTACTCGCAGTGCAGATGCGGCGATCGCTGCGGAGGCGGTCGCCGCGCTGCGTGCCCAGGGGCTCGACGTGGAGTGGGACGGGCATGCAGGATCGAGGATCACGGTCGATCACGTGGTCTGGGCGGCGCCCGCAGGCGGTGGTGCCGATGACGTGCAGACGTGGCTGCGGGGGTGCTCCGATGACGAGCACGACGGCGCCGACCAGTCTCGGGTCCGGACTGTCTGGCTGACTGATCGGTGGGGATCCGAGTCGGATGGCGCCGCGGCCTCGGACGCGACAGGGATCGTCCAGGCGTTCGCCGTGCTCTACGGCGCCCTGTTCGACGAGGCGTACGCGGATGATGCGGAGCACACAGTGGTCGCCGTGACCGACAGCGACGGGTGGGCGCTCGAGTTCGGTCAGGCCTCGGCGTCACTCGAGAACGTGGAGGCGAACGCGCCTGCCCCGTCGCTTCGCGGAGCGCTGACTGACAGGGCAGAAGCGCTCGCACTCGTGGAGACCTTCCTCTCCGGGGGTGCCGAAGCCGTCCGGGCTGGCCTGCGAGCCCAGAGCTGAGCCGCTCAGCCGCCAGCCTGCAGCCGCCAGCAAAAGCCGACGACCAGCCTCAGCGGTCCTCCGACGTCCGTTCTCCGTCGTCACGGGCGGTGCGGATCGACGGACGGACGGCCTCGACCTCGTGCGTGGAATCCGGCACGGCTGGGATCGGTCCGGAGCTGGGCGGAGTGGGCGGTGTGAGGACCGACTGGTACGAGTGCTCGTGCGAGTACTCGAGGAACGACAGGTGCGTCTCGTACCGGTCGAGCACGTCGTCGATGATCTGCTGGGCGGTCAGGCCCATGAGGTCGTAGCCCTCGGACCCGGTGTGGGTGAAGACCTCGATCTGGAAGTACACGTCGTCGCCGCGTGCGGCATTCCGCGCCCCGAACTCGGGGACGCGATAGGCGACGGCCGTGACCTGGTAGAGGAAGCTCCGGTGCTCGCCCATGTCGACTCGCAGCAGCGTGTCGGTGAGGCCGGTCTCCTCGTTGGTGGAGCGGGACAGATCGATCTGGCTGCCCTGTGTGCGGAACTCCGTGGCGACGGCGTCGAGTGCCGGACGCACGATCTCCTCGAGGAACCGTTCGGCCGACCGCTCGGAGGGATAGGAGCGCATGCCGGCCAGTCGCTGGCGCCAGGTCTTCTCCGGCGCCCTGCCGCCGTGGGCCGCGGATCCGCGATGGCGACGGGACCTGCCCTCCCGCTCTGCGCGCTCCATCCTGAGGACCTTCGAGAAGGACGCCATGACGAGATACGCGATGACCGTGACCGGCAGCGCGAAGATGAGCGTCGCGTACTCCATCGTCGTCACGCCGCCGGCGACCAGCATCGAGATCGTCAGCAGTGCGGTGAGCAGCGCCCAGAAGATGCGCAGCCACTTCGCCCCGTCCTGCGAGGGGTCCGGGATGGTCGAGGAGAAGTTCGACATGACCATCGCGCCGGAGTTCGCACTCGTGAGGTAGAAGAGCAGGCCGGACAGCGTGGCGAGGCCGATGAGGAACGCCGCGCCGGGGAACTGTTCGAGCAGGGCGTACCAGCCCTGCTCCGGGGAGTCGATCGCAAGCTGTGCGAAGTCTCGATCACCGGAGAACACGCGGGCCAGCGCGGAGTTGCCGAAGATCGACACGATGAAGAAGTCGCAGAGCACGGGGGCCGTGATCGCAGCGATGACGAACTCGCGCAGGGTGCGACCACGGGAGATGCGGGCGAGGAACAGCCCGACGAAGGGGCCCCAGGCCAGCCAGAACGCCCAGAAGAAGAGGGTCCAGCCGCCCATCCACTCAGCGCCGCCCTCCTGGTAGGCGAACGTCTGGAGGGTTCGCTCCGGAAGGCTGAAGATGAATCGGCCGATGTTCTCGACCAGCGCGTTGAGGAGGAACGCGGTCTGACCGGTGACGAGGATGTATACCATCATCGCGGCGCAGCTCCAGAGGTTGAGCTCGGAGATGATCCGGATGCCCTTGTCGACGCCGGAGGTGCAGGCGGCGATGGTCATGACGACCGCGACGGCCACGAGCGCGATCTGCAGTGCGAGGCCCTGGGGGAGGCCGAACAGCCAGGAGAAGCCCACGTTGAGCAGCACGACGCCGATGCCCATCGACGTCGCGACGCCGAACACGGTGCCGACCAGCGCGAAGATGTCGATGACGTCACCGGTCGCACCGCGGACGCGCTTGCCCAGCAGCGGGTAGAGAGCGGCGCGGATCGAGAGGGGCATGCCCCACCGGTACGCGAAGTAGCCCATCGCCATGCCGAGCAGCGAGTACATCGACCAGCCGGCGATGCCGTAGTGGAACATCGTCCACACGACCGCGTCCTGCGCGGCGGCAGCGGATTCCGGCTCCGCGTTGACCGGCAGGAGGAACTGGGTGATGGGGCCGGTCACGGAGTAGAACAGCATGTCGATGCCGACCCCTGCGGCGAAGAGCATCGCCACCCACGTGAAGAGGTTGTACTGGGGCCGCGAGTGATCGGGGCCCAGGCGCACCTTGCCCTCCTTGGACAGCGCGACCCACAAAACGAAGACGATGACGATCGTGACGGTGACGACGTAGAACCAGCCCAGGTTCGCAGCGATCCAGTCGACGGCCGACTTCATCGTCGACTGGGCGGAGTCCGGCTGGAGGATCGCCCACACGGAGAAGGCGACGATGATCAGTGAGGCTGAGAGGAAGACCCTCCAGTTCACGCGCGCACCGGGGTGCTGCGTGAGCTCGGTGCGTCCGCGCTGCAGCTCCTCGCTGGAGATCGGAGGACGACCCTCGGCCTCGGTCGCGCTGCGGTGAGACTTCCGCTCCGTGCCGCCGAACTTCTCGCGTTCGACCACGGGACGCTTCGCCTGATCGTCGACTTCAGCCATACAGTAGATCCACACCTTTCGCCGGTGACGAGGGATTCATGCACGGGGCGGAGGATTCTCTGACAGAGCTCCGAGCCCGCGCACAGAGCAACCTGCCCTACTGTAGCGGCGTCCTCATGAATATCGAACAGGAAGTCGTTTGTCTATCGAACGGCATGCGTGATGCGGAGCACTGTGGACTGTCATCGATAGCCCCGCGGATCCGCATCGTGACGCTTGCTGCTCTCTGTGAATGCGCTGGTGCGACGCCTGCTCAGACGGTGTAGCGAAGATCCACGATGGCCGGCACATCGGAGTCCGGCAGCAGGTCGAGTGCGTCGGATGCTGTGAGGAAGTCGACACCGGCGCGCTCGTGGTCGGCGAGCGCGTACGGCTGCGTCGAGATCGTGAGGCCCGTCGTGCGACGGAGGCGACGGATCTCGCCCCGGACGGTCGCTGTGGCTGCGGGGTCGTCGTACAGGGCCTCGGCGAGCGCGCGTGCGGTCCACGCCTCGCGGGAGGCGAGCAGTGCCAGTAGCTCTGCGCGCCGCTGCGACAGCTGGGTGCGCGACCCGTCGGCGCCAACGACCTCCGGCCGGTGGCCCAGGAGGCGGATCGTCGTGGTCGGACGTCGCGGCGGCTGCGCCGCTGCCGGCAGGAGCGCTTCGGCCAGCCTGACTCCGCATCGGACGAGTGCTGCGCTCTCCGCGGTCGCGAATCGCACGGGGAGGGACACGTCGAGCACCCCGACGACCGTCCCGCCGGAGTCCCGGATCGGAGCGGCCGAGCACGTCCACGTGTGATGGGCGCGGACGAAGTGCTCCCCGGCCGTCACGTGCGTCATGCCGCCGGTCTCCAGCGCGCGGCTGATGCCGTTCGTGCCGATCCCCGCCTCCGACCAGTCCGCGCCCTCCGCGAACGCGATCCGGTCGGCGCCGCGCATGGCCTGCGGGCTGCCCGACCGCCACAGCACGATGCCGTCCGCATCGGAGAGGACGACGAGGTGCCGTCCCGCCGCCGAGGTGTCTGCCACCGCCTGCACGACCTCCCCTGCGATGCGGCTCAAGGGAGTCCGGTCGCGTGCCAGCCGCAGGTCGGAGTCCGTGAGGATCCGGTTGGGCATCTCCTGGTCCGGTCGGATCCCCGCGTCGCCGCTGCGCCGCCAGGCGGCGAGCATCTGGGGATCAGCGGAGGAGGTTGGGATCGAGTCGCCGAAGACCGAGTCGCCGAAGACCGCGTCGTGGGCCGCGACGGTGCGGCGCGCGAACACGGTGGGGTCGGTGAACCTGAGAGACGGATGCAACGTCGTTGACACCCCCTTGCGGCGAGACTGTGGAGCACGCTCCGACTGTGACGCATGTCATGGTCGGAGAGTACCGACGGTACAGGACGCAGGAGACTGCGCACAGGAACCAGCAGCAGGACATGGCACGAAGGAGTGGACATGACCGATACACGGATCGACACCCAGACGGATACTCAGACCGATACCCAGGCAGACACCCAGTCAGATACTCAGACGGACACCCAGACAGGCGCCGGCGGCAGCCCGTCGACGGCCGTCCAGGAATGGTTCGCGGCGTTCGACGCAGCGCTCACCGCTCATGATGCGGCTGCCGCTGCAGAGCTCTTCGAGGAGGACGGGTACTGGCGCGACTTCGTGTCCTTCACCTGGAATCTGCGCACCCTCGAGGGGCGCGCGCAGATCCGCGACATGGTGGCGGCGACCGTCGAGCACACCGGACCATCCGGGTGGGCGCTGTCGGAACCCGCGACCGAGGCTGACGGAGTGGTCGAAGCCTGGATCACCTTCGAGACGCGGGTCTCGCGCGGCTGGGGCCATCTGCGACTGCGTGACGGACGCGCCTGGACGCTGCTGACGACGATGCAGGAGCTCAAGGGGTTCGAGGAGAGGAAGGGCCCCCGGCGCGAAGCCGGAGTCGACCACGTCATCACGAAGGGACGCCGGACGTGGCGAGAGGCGCGTGAGGAGCATCAGGCTCGCTTCGGCATCCAGGAGCAGCCCTATGTCGTGATCGTGGGCGGCGGTCAGGGCGGAATCGGGCTGGCGGCGCGGCTCAAGCGCCAGGGCGTGCCGACGATCGTGGTGGAGAAGAATGACCGCCCCGGCGACTCGTGGCGCAAGCGGTACAAGTCGCTCCACCTCCACGACCCCGTCTGGTACGACCACATGCCGTACCTGCCGTTCCCCGACGACTGGCCGGTGTTCGCCGCGAAGGACCAGATCGGCGAGTGGCTCGAGCACTACACCGGGATCATGGGACTCGACTACTGGTCCGGCACGGAATGCCTGGGCGCGGAGTTCGACGACGCGGACGGCACGTGGCGCGTGCGCGTCAACCGACGGGGAGAGGACATCGAGCTGCGGCCCACCCACGTCGTGTTCGCGCTGGGCGTGTCCGGCTACCCGCACACCCCGGAGTTCGACGGCGCAGACACGTTCGCAGGCGAGCAGTGGCACTCGTCGGAGTTCTCCGGCGAGGGCGACTTCGCGGGGAAGCGCGCTGTCGTGATCGGCTCCAACAACTCCGCCCACGACATCGCAGCCGCGCTGTGGGAGAAGGGCGCCGAGGTGACGATGGTGCAGCGGTCGTCGACGCACATCTCGCGCAGCGCATCGCTCATGGATCTGGGGCTGGGGGATCTCTACTCCGAACGGGCACTTGAGAACGGTGTGACGACGGAGAAGGCGGACATGCTCTTCGCGTCGTGGCCCTACAGGGTCCTGCCGGATGTCCAGGTCCCGATCTATGAGGCGATGGCGGAGCGGGACAAGGACTTCTACGCCGCGCTCGAGGCCGCAGGGTTCGACCTGGACTTCGGCGAGGACGGCTCCGGCCTCTTCCTCAAGTACCTGCGCAGGGGATCGGGCTACTACATCGATGTGGGTGCCTCGCAGCTCCTGATCGATGGCCGGGTCGCGCTCGCCCGCGGTCAGGTGGCGCGGATCGAGTCCGACGCCGTCGTGCTCGAGGACGCAACGCGCCTGCCCGCGGATCTCATCGTCTACGCGACCGGCTATGGGTCGATGAACGCGTGGCTGGCGGACCTCGTGTCCCCGGAGGTCGCCGATCGCGTGGGCAAGGTCTGGGGCTTCGGCTCCGACACCACCCGGGATCCGGGACCGTGGGAGGGCGAGCTGCGGAACATGTGGAAGCCCACGAACGTCGAGCAGCTGTGGATCCACGGTGGCAACCTCCACCAGTCGCGCCACTACTCGCGGTACCTCGCGCTGCAGCTCAAAGCGCGGATGGAGGGCATCGAGACGCCGGTGTACGGGCTCCAGGAGTCGCACCACACCCGGTGAGGGGTAGGGGCTCGCAAGAGGCAGGGCTGATGAAAGGCAGGGCTGATGAAAGACAGGGCTGATGAACGGCGGGCGCTGTGCCTCAGACGAAGAACGCGCCCGCCCACAGTCCCAGTCCGGCGGCCGCAGTACCTGCGAGGAGGACTCCGAACGCTGTCGCTGCGGCCGCCGCCCATCGCTGAGCCTGAGCCAGGCGCACCGCTTCGACGCAGGCCGTCGAGAACGTCGTGAAGCCGCCCAGGAATCCGGAACCGGCGATGACCTCCCATCCTGCGGGGAGCACCGAGGAGAATGTCAGACCCACGATCACGCCGAGCAGCAGCGAGCCCGCCAGGTTGATCGTGATCGTGGGCCACGGGACAGTGCGGGACTGCTCGGCCGGTGATCCGCTGCGACGCGTGGATCTGGGGCGGATCGCGCCGTCGAGGACGAGTCGGCACACGGCCCCCAGACCGCCGGCCAGCGACGTGAGGAGCAGGAGGGAGGCTGTCACGGAGTGGTGCCTCCGGCCTCGGGGGCGGGGTCTGTGTCGGCGTGAGTCTGCTGGTCGGCACTGGTCACCCGGCACTTCGTCCCGCACGCGATGCCTCCGGCGGCCGCGAGGAGTCCGAGGACGACGCTGCCGAGGCCGTAGAGGGCTGCGGGGCCCGGTCGCCCGTCCGTGAGGAGGACCGCGGTGTCCAGCGACAGCGCGCTGTAGGTGGTGAAACCGCCCAGGAAGCCGGTGCCCAGCAGCAGGCGGAGACTGCGGGGCGCGCGGGTGTCGGGGCCCCGGCGGATGAGTGCCTCGAGGAGCAGGCCCAGGAGGAAGGCGCCCACGACATTGATCCCGACGGTCACGGCGGGGACTCCGGCGACGAGCGGCGTCACATCCGTGAGGAGCACGCGCGCACTCGTTCCCGCGGAACCGCCCAGGAAGACCAGGGCGAGTGCTCCGGGGCGCAGGTGGAGAGGCGCGCTGCGGGTCACCGGAAGGGGCGCGAGTCAGCCACGGATGCGCAGTCCGCGATAGCGGTTGACCGCGGCGGCGATCTCCTGGGGGCGCGGCCTGGCGAGGTGGCCGGGATGACCGGTGTGCGGCGAGAGGGCGTCGAGCCCGCCCTCGGCGATCATGCGGTCGATCGCTGCGACCGCATCCGTGAGCGTCGCGTGCGCATCGAGCGAGTCGGCCAGGCGCTCGAGCGCGTGCGCGATCGCCTGCGTCTGCGCGGTGTCGACCAGCTGGAGGACTGCTGTCAGGTCGATGTCGTCGCGACCGTACTGGATCGCGGCGCGGCCTCGGGCGCGGGCGAACTTCCTCTTGTCGGCGGGACGGAGGCTGCCGGCCTCCGGCACGCGGGGCGCGGCGGCGAAGTGCGGCTGCGGGAGAGGCTGGGCAGAAGGGTGTGGCTGGGCCTGCAGGTGTGGCTGGGCCTGTGAGTGAGGCCTGCCGTCGCTGCCCGCGGGCGCCTCCTCGCGGGCGATCGCACGGGCCTGTTCGGTCACGTCATCGGGGACGTAGGCGTCGAGCGCGATCACGTGGTCCGCGACGTCGAAGAACGCGCCCGAACCTCCGGCGACCAGCACCGTCGACACCCCGCGCTCGTCGTGGAGCGCGCGGACGCGATCGACGAACGGGGTGATCGGCTCACGGTGGGCGGGGATGAGCCGTCGCATGCGCTCATCGCGGATCATGAAGTTCGTCGCGGACGTGTCCTCGTCGATGAGCAGTGCCGATGCTCCCGCCTCCACCGCTTCGATGAGGTTCGCCGCCTGGGACGTGGAGCCGCTCGCGTTCGTGGTGGTGAACGTGCGGGTGTCCGCTCCTGACGGCAGGTCGTTGATGAAGGGGGAGATGTCGACCGAGGCGGTGGAGCGGCCGTCCTCCGCGCGGATCGACACGGCGTCCGGCCTGGTCAGCACCCACTCCCGGCCGTCCCCGGCCACGTGCGGGTACACGCCCCGTTCGATGGCGCGCAGGAGTGTGGACTTCCCGTGGTAGCCGCCGCCGATGATGACGGTGATCCCCTCCGGCACGCCCATGCCCTCCACGCTGCGGCCGCTGGGCAGATCGAACGAGGTCCGGAGGACGTCCGGGGACCGGAAGGGGACTCCTCCGTCGGTGAGCGGCAGATCGGAGTCCCCGGAGCGGCGGGGGAGCAGTGCACCGTCGGCGACGAAGGACACGAGCCCGCGCGCCGTCAGCTGCTCCCGGAGGTCCAGCTGGTCGCGGTAGAGGGTGACGTGCGCCCGGAGCGCGTCGAGGTCCAGCGGCGCGATGAGTGCGTCGGCGACGATCTGCGGCAGCTCCTCGCACAGCAGGCTCGCCGCCCTGCGGCCCTTGATCCTGCGCCCGGCGGCGGGGAGGGCGACAGTGATCCGCGCCTCGACCTCGGCGTCGGTGAAGACGACGGAGGTGCGCTCGAGCACCTGCTGACCGGGAGAGCCGATCACGATCGGCGGAGGCGTGTCCCGGTCCGCACGGCGGGAGCTCGTCGAGCCGCTGCCCAGCCGCGAGGAGACGGCCCGGGAGAAGGAGCGCGTGAGGAAGTCGCCTGCGGCGATGCGGCCGGCACGGTCGGCGAGCAGGTCGGCGGGGATGCCCGTCTGCGCTCTGTCGACGCGCACGCGCATGAGGGACGGCGGTGCGAAGGGATCGACCTGCACCCGGTCGACCTCGAGTGCTGTGTCTCCGGAGTTCCCGGGGAGCGGCAGGGTGTGCGTGCCCCTGATTCTCTTGTAGTCGCCGTATCCGCGACCGTCCAGGGACGTGAGGAGCTGTGCGAGATCCATGTGGGCGACGCTACAGCGTGGGCAGGCGCGCGTGCACGGCGAAGCCCCCGTCCGGGCGCGGTCCCGCCTCGACCGTTCCTCCCAGGGCGGTCGCGCGTTCGCGGATGCCGGCGAGGCCGAGGCCGCCGCCGGGGGGCGAGGTGGGGTCGGGGCTTGCGCTGGGTGTGAGGTCGGGGCTGGTGCTGGGTGTGAGGTCGGGGCTGTCGCTGGCCGAGGCCGCTGTCGTCGCGGGGCCGTTCTCCACCTCGAGGATGAGGTGGGAGTCGCTGAGCCCGAGGACCACGGCGATGTCTGCGCCCGGTGCGTGGCGCACAGCGTTGCTCAGCGCCTCCTGCAGGATCCTGTAGGAGGTCAGTCCCGTGGACGTCGAGATGCGGGAGGCCGCGGCCCCGAGGACGTCCTCCGGCGAGGAGTCGACGGTGATCGTCGTGCCCGACTGCCGGGTGGCGTCGAGGAGATCGGGAATATCCAGGAGTGTCGGCTGGGGGACCAGTGGAGCGTCGCCGGACCCGCGCAGGATCGTGAGCAGCCCCCGCATCTCGTTGAGTGCCCGTCGGGACGAGTCCGCGATCGAGGCGAACTCCTGTGCGGAGTCGTCGTCGATGTGGGGCAGGCGGTACTCCGCTGTGGTGGCCTGCACGCTGATGACGGACATGCTGTGGGCGACGACGTCGTGCAGCTCCTGGGCGATCCTGTTCCGCTCCGCCAGCTCCCGTCTCTGTGCGCTCTGCTGTGCGCTCGCCTCCTCCGCGCGACGGAGGCTTTCCCGGCTGCGAGTCAGCTGGCGGATGCTGATGCCGAGTGCCACGAGCCCCGCGCAGATCGGAGCCGCGATGAGGACGCTGTCGATCGCGCCGGGGAACCCGTCGGATCGCAGGAGGAGCACTGCCAGGACGGATGCCACGGCTCCTGAGATCCACCCGGCGACTGCATATGGCCACGGGTGTCGCAGAGCGAGGACAAGGACGAGCAGGCCGATGGTGATGAGAGTCGTGACCGGCCAGGGCCAGGGCAGGCCCAGCACGGTCCCGGTGGCCCAGGCCATGGCGAAGACCGTTGCCGCGCCACCGGCGATTCCCGCGATGGGCCAGCGGACTGCGAGGACGAGGGCGGCGCTCTGGAGGAGCGTGATGACCATCGAGAGGACCACGGGGACCCCATAGACGACGACCGTCACCGGCCACGACACTGCGAGCATCACGATCGCGGCGAACCCTGCGGAGAGCCAGGCCCATGCCTCTGGACTGGGGTTGGACGAGGCAGGGCTGTGCTGGGACGAGACAAGGCCGGAGTGAGTCGCAGCATGTCCGGGGCGAGTTACGGCAGTGCCGAGTGCAGGGCTGGGGCCTCCGTCGTTCGAGCCGAGTGCACCCACTGTGATGGCAGCGTCGAGTCGAGCCAGAGCGTGGATGACAGCGGGGAGCGAGAGGAGGAAGAGGACACCGAGCACGAAGTGCGCCAGCGCCTCCAGAGCGAAGCTGTCCGTGACCGACGATGGGAGTGCACCGTTGAAGAGCGCGTCGAGGACGATCGTGAGTGCGCCCGACCCGTCATCGGGGAGGAACGCGCCCCAGAGGACGTACGTCACCCCGGACACGGCAGCCGCCGACCACGACACTGCAACGACGAAGGTGAGGAGTCTCAGCGGGAGGGCGATGACCGTCTCGAACACGAGGTCGAGCCACGGACGCGGGTCAGCGACCGACGTCACCCATCCGGCGAGGCCCGATGAGGCGGGCCGATAGTGGGCGAGAACGGGGGCCGTGCCCCAGTGCCGGACCCTTCTGCGAGACAGCTGAGCGAAGCCGCGCGCGATGGTGAGGGTGAGCGGGAGGAGGAGCGCGCCCACCCACACGACGAACGTGGCGATGGACAGGGCGAAGAGCGGCACCAGGACGATGAAGCCGGCCAGCGAGAGGAAGAAGCCCGGCAGGACATAGGCGTAGTCACGTCCGAGCTGCCGCAGGGAGAAGCCGAAGGAGCCCGGGCGGCGCGTGCGAGCGTCCGGGTCGGACTGCGGGGCGGGGGTCTCGTGGGTCATCGTGATCACTCTCTCGTATCTGTGGGCTGGGCACCATGGAGTGCGGGGGCGGGCTGACGCGCCGGTGGTGTCTGACGTGGTGGCGATGTCTGACGTGCAGGGGTGGGTGACTGATGCTCCACGGGTGATCCCGTCCGCACGACGTCCGGGTGCACACGGACGAGCAGGAGCACTCCCGCGACGGCGCTCGCCCCGGTGAGGAGGAGGACGAGCACGACGAGGAGCGGCATCGTCGAGTACTCGCCCAGCACCGCGGCACCGACGACGACGGCGGTCAGCGGATCGATGACCGTGAGACCGGCCAGCACCGTCTCCGGCGGCCCGCTCGCGTACGCGGTCTGGACGATCCACATCCCGACGATCGACCCGGCGATGAGCCCGATCAGCAGGACGACGTGCGCGGGTGCGACCCACGAACCTGCCCCGGACCCCGCGAGCGCGTGGAGGAGCGCGTGGGCACCGGTCGCGACGAGGCCGAAGAGGACACCGGCCGTCACGATGCGGGCCGCATGCCCGACCGCGCTCAGCGCGACGGCTGTGCCCAGTCCGGCGATGCCCAGGAGCAGGAAGGTGAGGGTGAGGAGGTCGGGGGCAGCGGCCTCGGGCGCGGTGGACCACTGAGCCGAGACCCCGACGAACAGGCCGGTCGAGAGCAGGGTGAGGCCGATGCCCCCGAGGACACTCCGGGCCGGAGGCCGGGGCGACCGCGAGGTCCGGCTCCCCAGGAACACCGCGGCGACCAGCGACAGGGTTCCGATCGGCTGCACGAGGGCTACCGGCGCCAGTCCCAGGGCGACCATGTTGAGGCCGGTCTCCAGAGTCAGCAGACCCAGCCCCAGGAGCCAGAGGGGACTGCGGAGGAGACCGACCAGGCGCCTCGGCGGGGGTGGGGTCGTTCCGGCCGTAGGTGTGTGAGTGACGGCGGCATGAGTGTCGGCGGCACCCGACACGGCCCGGTGCTGGAGGTGGGTGCCGAGGGCCAGGCAGAGGGCAGCGATGACGGCGATGCCGATGGCGAAGGTGAACATGACAGTGAGCGTGGCGGTGCGGTGGAGGACTTCGCGTCACTCCGGAGGGTGAATCACGGGGCTACCTGAGGGGTATGCGACGACCGGCAGCGTGAGGGCCCGGCTGGACTACGCTCGAGGTGTGGCCCCGTCATTAAGAGAACAGACCCCGCCGACTGACGGTGGGGAGGACGACCGGCCGATCCGTGTCGCCATCGTGGATGATCAGGCGATGGTGCGGCAGGGATTCGGCGCACTGCTCGATGCGCAGACGGATATGACCGTGGTCGGCAGCGTCGGTGACGGCAGTGATGCCGTCGACCTGGTCCGGCGGACCCATCCGGATGTGATCCTCATGGATATCCGGATGCCGCGGATGAACGGGCTCGACGCGACGAGGGCCGTGAAGGCGATGCCCGGGCTGGGGCACCCGCGGATCATCATGCTCACGACCTTCGACGCGGACGAGTACGTCTTCTCCGCGCTGCGCGCCGGTGCCAGCGGCTTCCTCCTGAAGGATGCGACGGCTGAGGACCTCGTCTCCGCCGTGCGGATCGTGGCGGCGGGAGAGGCTCTGCTCGCGCCATCCGTGACGAGCAGGCTCATCGCGGACTACGCGTCCAGGCCCCGTGCTCCTCGTCGAACGGAGGTGCTGTCGCCGCTGACGGAGCGGGAGATCGAGGTCATGAAGCTGGTCGCGACCGGGCAATCCAATGCGGAGATCGCAGGTGTTCTGTTCCTCGCAGAGCAGACGGTGAAGACCCATGTGTCGCGGATCCTCGGCAAGCTGGGGCTGCGCGACAGGACCCAGATCGTCGTCGTGGCGTACGAATCGGGTCTGGTGAGTCCGGCTGGGTGATGCGGGCTGGGTGAGCTCGGGAGCCTGACGGGTGAGGATGGGTCTGGAGGGTGAGGATGGGTCTGACGTAGGGGTGGGGAACCGCTCCACAGGGTGACGCGGCAGGCGCAGGCGGCGACCTACGGTCCTCGTGTTCGACACGAGGAGACACCATGACAGCCCTGCATCCCGCACCGCAGCCCACCTCTCCGGCATCGGGAGAACCGACGCCGCCCCATCTGCACGTGGCCCCGGACAGGAGCACGGGCCGAGGCGCCCAACTCGGCCCCGACCGAGGCCCCGGACCGGTCCCCAGCACCGTCCGGTCGCAGACCGTGGACGTCGTGCGGGCGGCGTGCGTTCTCATCGTGGTGATGCTGCACGCCCTCATGGTCGGTGTGCAGAGGTCGTCCGACGGGGGCCTCAGCACGCAGGTCGCGCTGGCGGGCACGGAGTGGTTCGCTCCTGTCAGCTGGCTGATCCAGATCATGCCGCTGTTCTTCATCGTGGGAGGCTTCGCCTCCGCCCAGCACTGGCGAGGTGTGAAGAGCCGGGGCGGTACGGCGGCAGAGTTCGTTCGGAGTCGTGTGCGGCGCCTTGCTCTCCCCGCGGCGACGATGATCCTGGTGGTGGGGTCGGCTCTGGCACTGGCGGGGGGCCTCGGGGTCGATCCAGCGCTTCTGGCAGAGGCGAGGCTGCGTGTGGCCCAGCCGCTCTGGTTCCTCGCGGTCTACATCGGTGTGACGGCGATGGTGCCGATCATGATGCGGATGCATGGGCTGCGGCCCACGGTGACACTGCTCGGCCTGGGCGGTGGCATCGTGATCGTCGACGCCGTGCGGCTCACTGCGGAGCTTCCTGCGGTCGGGTATGCCAACCTCGTCTTCGTGTGGCTGCTCATGCAGCAGTTGGGGTTCCTGCTGAGCGATGGGCGGGTGGAGGTGTGGGCGAGCCGCCGCGTACGGATGGGACTGGGTGCGGGTACGGGTGCGCGTCGTTGTGGTGGGGTCCCGCGGGGAATGCTGCTGAGCATCGTCGTGCTGGGGCTGCTCGTGGTCGTGGTGACGAGAGGGCCGTATTCGGTGGACATGCTGGTGAATCTCAACCCGCCCACTGCCGCGCTGGCTCTGCTGGGCCTGGCACAGTTCTTCGCACTGAGTGCGGTCAAGCCGCGGTTGGATCGGTGGTGGCACGCGGCTGACGACAGTGAGCACAGCGGTGCCGTCTCCGCACGTGGTGCGATGCGCGTTCGAGCCATCGCCCGTGCGGGATCAGCCGTGAGCGCCGGGTCGATGACCCTCTACCTGTGGCACATGCCCGTCGTCCTGGCGGTCGCTGCTGCGATCTGGGCGGTGGGTCTGCCTCTGCCGGTGCCGCACTCCGAGGCGTGGTGGCTGACCCGCATCCCCTGGCTCGTCGCGCTCGCCCTCGTATGGGGCGGTGCCTACGCGATGCGTCAGGCGATGACCCGGGCGTGGCAGAACGTGGTCCGGCGGGCGCTTACGTCGGTCGCCGCCCGGTGGACGCTTCCTTCATGGGGCTGGTCATCTCGCGGGAAGCATTCGCCTCGGGGTGCGAGTGCGGACCAGGGTGTGAGAACGAACCGAGGTGCGAGTGCCAACCAGGGTACGAGTGCGAACCAGGCGGTCCTGTACGTGCTGGCGGCCGTCGCCGGCGTCGTGATCGTCCTCTTCTGCCTCGGTGACATCATTCCCTCCACGCTGGTCGCCAGCGCACTCCTCACTCTGAGCGTCTGGCCTGTGCCGCGCCGTGGGCGGGCGGGTGGAATCGTCGGCGAGGACCGCAGCGCTCCTGGTGACACGGGTGACGAAGCTCGGTGAGGAGTTGTGTCCGTACCTCCTCGTAGGGTGTGGAGCATCACATAGACGTGGATGCGATGAGGGTGACGGGCAGCCGGTGGGCGTCCGGGGAAGGGCAGCGATGGAACGGGTACTGCGGGGGAGAGCAGGGGAACTGTTCTACGCGAGCGCCGCCGATGTGCGCGTCGCGCTCGCCACCGCTGATGTGCCGTCCAACGCGCAGCTCTTCGCAGAGATCGCTGCTGACGAAGCAGAGCGCTCGGCACAGTCGTCGCAGTGGTCGGACGTCGATATCGACGCAGACCTTCCGCTTCCAGCTGATTGCCTGGGGGAATGGGCTCAGACCTCGACTGTGTCCGGTCGTCTGCGCGCGGTGCAGATGCACCGGCTCGCCCGCTTCGCTCTCGTTCGGATCCTGCGCCGCGACGACGGCGCAGATGACGTGGACGCGGCCCTCCGGTACGGCGATAAGCCCCGCCGCCACCATGGGGCGGGTGCGGAAGCAGTCTCTGTGGTCCCTCTTGAACCTCTCATACAGGTCCTCGAGCGCATGACGGAGCCCGAGGACTATCTCAGTCTCAATGGGACGATGCGGACACGCCTGGGGTCGGCTCGGCGGGAGACCGGCCGGGCTCTCGCCGCATTCCTCGGTCTGCCGCAGATTCTGTCAGAGATCGTCGCCGGAAGAATTCCCTTCAACCGCATCGATCGTCTGCTGTACAGGGTCGTGAGTTCGCAGCTCACGATCAGTCAGATGAATGCGGTCGATGACATGGCGATGACGATGCGGCCGGAGATGTCACTCGACCAGTTCGAGCGCCGTGTTCGCGAGTTCATCCGGGACAGCTTCGACCCCGCTGTGCGGTCACCGGAATCGATCCACAGGGACCGTGGGATCCGGTTCGTGCCGGAACAGGACGGCAGCGGAACTCTCGTCATGAACGGTCCGATCCTCCCGCTGAAGCTGAAGTACGAGCGAGTCCGCGCCACTGCTCGGGCGCTGCGGCGCCAAGAACTGGCGGGGCTGGACATCAACGCGGGCGATGCGGGCGACGTGAACCAGGACAGTGCGGACGGTGTGCTGCAGACGCTGGATGACAGGACTATCGAGCAGTACATGTTCGACCTCGCAGTCGGGGCGGTCCCGCAGACGGACGTGCGCGTCGTGCGAGTAGCCCCGGAGGCGACGCAGCCCACCGCCGGACAGGGCGGAGCTGCTGGCGAAGATCACGACCCGGACGCCGCGAACGATGCCGAGCAGGAGAGCTTCGTGGCTACTGTCGCGTGCCCCACGGACGGTGCATGGCTGCGCAAGCAGGCGGCGGTGACGGTGACGATGTCACTGTCGACGCTCATGGGACTGGGGAACGAGTCCGCGACCCTCGATCATTCGACGCCGCTGCCGGCAGCACAGGCGAGGCAGGTCGCCGCGAAGGCGACCGTGTGGCACAGGATCCTCTACGACCCGGCGACCGGAACAGTCACCGATGAGGCGACCAGAACCTATACGCCGACTGCGGCGATGAGACGTGCGGTGGAACAGAAGTGGCGATCGTGCATGGCACCGGGCTGCACCAGGTCCTCGACACTCTGCGAGATCGACCACTGTGAAGCGTTCTGCCACGACGATCCGGGCAGGGGTGGGCCCACTCACCCGTGCAACCTCGTACCGTTGTGTGTCATGCACCATCAGCTGAAGACGAATGGCGTGATCCGCCTTCGACGCGTGAGTGCGGACGAACTCGAATGGACTTTGCCGCTCGGGGTGGTGACGCGCACTGTGGCGCCTCCCTCCGATCCAGGGACTCAGCACAGCACCGTGGCGGAAGAGGTCCTGGGGGTCCATCTGCGGTCGGCAGAATTCTCCGGAACCGCCGTCGATGAGCTGCTTCACGGAGCACCGCGTCGCACAGATCTGTTCGGCAGCTCGGTCATCACCGTGGTGCTGCCGCGGACCTCAGGTTCCGCTGACGGAGGTGACGACCAGCCGAGTGAACACGACCAGCCGAGTGAACACGACCAGCCGAGTGAACACGATAAGCCGGGTGAAACGGTCATCGATGATGACCCGCCACCGTTCTGATGTGGTTCATTCGGGTTCTTCCGGTTCTAGAGCGCGTGCTGCGTGTGTTCACAGTCCCGACGCGACTGCGAGGGGAACCGCGATATCGGCGGAGTCGGGGGTGCCTGTGGCAGAAGCACCTTCATGACCAGTCGCTTCGGAGCCTGCAGTCATGAGGCCGACTCGGACGAGCGCGGCCGCGACCTTCGTACGGTCCGCCTCGGGTCCTTCGACCAGTGGTCGACGCACGGCAGGGTGCGGGATGACGCGGAGCTCGTGGAGCGCCGCCTTCGCCATGATGGCCCCCTGCGACGTCCGCATGAGCGCCTCCGTCAGCGGCGACAGCGCCGTGTGGATGCTCCGCGCGGTCCCGAGGTCGCCGCGGGCGACTGCACGGATGAGGTCCGCGTTCCGATCAGCGGTGACATTGCCGACGACGCTGACGAGGCCGGTGGCGCCGCTTGCGAGGTACGGCAGATTGAGCTCGTCGATCCCGCAGTAGTAGGCGAGATCCGTGTGGGCCATGACCGACATGGCCTCGTAGAGATCACCCTTCGCGTCCTTGACCGCACGGATGCGCGGATGCTGCGACAGTTCGATCAGCGTCGCGGCCTCCATGGCAGTTCCTGCTCGGCCGGGGATGTCGTAGAGCATGACCGGCAACGAGGTCGCGTCGGCGACGTCGCTGCAGTGGGTGACGATGCCGGCCTGGGTCGGCCGTGAGTAGTACGGGCACACGAGCAGCAGTCCGTCGGCACCGGCCTCTTCGGCGCGCTGCGCTCGGTCGATGCTGGTCACCGTGTCATTGGTCCCGATGCCGACGATGATCCGGGCGCGACCGGCCGCGCGGTCGCGGACCAGGGTGATGAGTTCCGTGAGCTCGGCGTCGGTCAGAGTGGGTGCTTCCCCCGACGTGCCGGCGACGACGATCCCGTCGCACCCTGTGGCCACCAGGTGGTCCACGAGTCCCTTGACGCCGGGCTTGGACACGCTCCCATCAGTCTCCATGGGTGTCACCATGGCGACCAGGTTGGTTCCGAAGCACTGGGCGGGCGAGGACGGGAGGTGTGTCATATGTCGATCCTCGCGCCTGACGAGCATGCGGTCCAGCGATGCTTATTCACGTTCATTGCGTAGCATTGCTTCATGATCGATGTGACTGCGCTGCGGGCCCTGCGCTCGGTGGCCGCCCATGGGACACTCGCCCGTTCTGCGGAGGACCTGGGCTTCACCGCCTCGGCCGTCTCGCAGCAGATCAAGCGGCTCGAACGCCAGCTGGGCACAGAGGTGCTCGCCCCGGCGGGCAGAGGAGTGGTGCTGACTCCGGCGGGTCAGGCCGTCGCCGATTCGTCTCCGGACGTCTTCCAGGCTCTCGAACGCTGCCTCGAGGCGGCGCGATCGGTGGCGGAGGGCACTCCCAGCGGCACCATCCGTCTCGCCGCGTTCTCCACCGGGATCCGGGGGCTCATCGCACCGATGCTGCCCGCGCTGGCGCGTTCGTGTCCGGACCTGAGCGTCCGCGTCCTTGAGCAAGATCCGGACCAGGCGCTGCAGAGCCTCGACTCCGGCACGGTCGACGTGGCTGTCGTGCACGATGCCGACGGCCTGCCGGTGACTGCACCGGACTCGATGACGCGTGAGCTCGTGCACAGCGACCTCGGCGACGTGATCATGCCGGAGGACCACCGTCTGGCGAACCTGGGGCGACCGCTCACGAGCGATGACTTCACCGATGTCGCCTGGGTGACGAGTCCTCCCGGCACGGTGTGTCACCAGTGGTTCTGGCGCGTGTTCGCCGGCGCGACGGTCACCCCGGACGTCCACCACCTCGTCGACGACTTCGCGTCGCAGATGGCGCTCGTCGACGGCGGCGAGGTGATCGCGCTCATGCCGCGGCTCGCCCGGCCGCCCCTGCGAGAGGGCCTGGTGTCGGTTCCCCTGCTCCGCCCGCCGCAGCGCGAGGTCCACGCGGTGTGGCGCCGGAGCGCTGACGCGAGCCCTGCCATCCGCGCGGTTCTGGCTCATCTCGTCTCCGATTCCTGAGCGGGCTCCGGTGATGTCCGACCTGAGCTCTAGGGTGGACCACATGGAGGACCACCAGACCACTGACGCATCCGCCGGGCCCACTCAGCCGGACGGCTGGGAACCGCCGCTCGACGAGCCTCCGTACGACCCGGAGTACGACGATTCCCCTCCGGAGTCCGACGGCGCTGCTCGCGGGTACGAGGGCTCGTCGTCAGCCGAGCGTGATGCGGGAGTCTCCACCGCCTCGGCGGCGGCCTTCACCGACAGGCCTCCGCTGGAGGTCCTGTCAGAGGTGTTCGGCTATGACGAGTTCCGCGGCGACCAGGCGGCGATCATCGACCAGGTCGTGGGCGGGGGCGACGCGGTCGTCCTCATGCCCACCGGCGGCGGGAAGTCGCTGTGCTACCAGATCCCCTCGCTCCTGCGGGAGGGGACGGGCATCGTCGTCTCGCCCCTCATCGCGCTCATGTCCGACCAGGTCGCCGCGCTGGAGGCTGTGGGGATCCGTGCGGCCTTCCTGAACTCCACGCTCGAGCCGCACGAGGCGCAGGCGGTCGAACAGAGCCTGCTCGCGGGTGAGATCGACCTGCTGTACATGGCGCCGGAGCGGCTGGTGCTCCCGCGCACCCTCGACCTCCTGCAGCGCGCGCGGATCGCACTCGTCGCCATCGACGAGGCGCACTGTGTCTCCCAGTGGGGCCACGACTTCCGGCCCGACTACCTGGGTCTGTCCGTCCTGGCGGACGTGTTCCCGGACGTCCCCCGCATCGCTCTCACGGCGACGGCGACGCGTGAGACCCACCGGGAGATCAGCACGCGCCTGCGGATGGAGGAGGCGGAGCACTTCGTCTCCAGCTTCGACCGGCCGAACATCCAGTACCGGATCGACCCGAAGGACAGGCCGCGCGATCAGCTGCTGCGGTTCATCTCCGCGGAGCACGATGGCGACGCGGGCATCGTCTACTGCATGTCTCGCAAGAGCGTCGAGACCACAGCCGCATGGCTGAACGACCGCGGTGTCACCGCTCTGGCGTATCACGCGGGACTCGATGCCCGGATTCGGCACACTCATCAGGAGCGGTTCCTGCGCGAGGACGGCATCGTCATCGTCGCCACGATCGCCTTCGGCATGGGCATCGACAAACCGGATGTGCGGTTCGTCGCGCACCTCGATCTGCCGAAGAGCATCGAGGGCTACTACCAGGAGACCGGTCGCGCGGGGCGTGACGGGCTACCGTCGACCGCATGGATGGCATACGGGCTGGGCGACCTCGTCAATCAGCGGCGCTTCATCGACCAGGGCGACGGCAGCGACCAGTTCAAGCGCAATGCGCGGACCCACCTCGACGCGATGCTGGCACTGTGCGAGACGGTCACCTGCCGTCGCGTCCAGCTGCTGCGGTACTTCGGCCAGGACTCGGAGGCCTGCGGCAACTGCGACACCTGCCTCACGCCTCCCACCACGTGGGATGCCACCGTTCCCGCGCAGAAGCTGCTGTCGGCGCTGATCCGGCTGGACCGGGAGCGGGGCCAGAAGTTCGGCTCCGGTCAGGTGCTGGACGTGCTGCTGGGGCGGCCCAACGACCGATCCACCCAGTTCCGCCACGATGAGCTGAGCGTGTGGGGGATCGGGCAGGAGCTGTCGGAGAAGCAGTGGCGGAGCGCGCTGCGCCAGCTGCTCGCACGGGGGATCGTCGAGGCGGAGGGCGACTACGGCGTTCTGGTGCCCGGCCCGGAAGCCGGTCCCGTCCTGCGCAGCGAGGCCACCGTCGAACTGGCCGAGGACCGATCACCGGCGTCCCCATCGTCCGGCCGATCCCGTGCGGGCGTCGGGTCCGGGGGGTCCCGCAGCCGTGCCGCCGATTCGCTCGAGCCGGCCGCGCGCGAGGTGTTCGAGGCACTGCGCGAGTGGCGGACATCCGTGGCGAAGGAGAAGCAGATCCCGCCCTACATGGTGTTCTCCGATGCGACTCTGGTCGCCATCATCGAGACGAACCCCACCTCGATCGGTGCTCTCGGCACCGTGAGCGGAGTGGGCGCGAAGAAGCTCGCCGAGTACGGTGACGCGGTGCTGGCGACGCTCGCGGAGGCGACCGGCGGGTGAGTGCCCCGCCAGTCGCCGGCGCGAGCAGTGCAGTGTCCCCGATCAGAGGCCGACGCCCAGCACGAGGGGTACGAGTGTGTAGAGCATGCCGAAGACCAGGCAGACACTGATGATGTTGAGCCAGACACCCGCCTTCACCATGGACCTGATCGAGAACTCCCCGGAGGCGAACGCGACCGAGTTCGACGGTGTCGCGACCGGGAGCATGTATGCGGAGCTCACCGCCATGGTCACGGCGACGGTCATCAGCAGCGGGTCCATCCCCGCCCCTACTGCAACCGCACCCATCACGGGCAGGAAGGCAGCCGCCGTAGCGACATTGGATGTGAGCTCGGTGAGCGCCAGGAGCACGACCACGGCCACGACGAGGAGTATCACTGGCGACGCGCCGCCCAGCTGGGACACACTGCCGCCGATCCACTCGCTCAGTCCGGACGCGGTGAACTGTGTCGACAGGGCCATACCGCTGCCGATCAGGAGGAGCACGCCCCACGGCACTTCCTTCGTCGACGACCACGGGAGGAGCGGACCGCGGTTCTGCTTGGAGGCGGGAAGGGTCAGGACGAGGAGCGCCGCCGCAATCGCCACTGAGGTGTCGTCGATATTCACGATCCACGGGAGGGCCTCCGCGATGACGGCTGCATCCGCGAGGAACGGGACGACCAGCCAGCAGAAGATGGCTCCACCGAAGACGCCGATGATCTTCCGCTCCTCGGTGCTGACGCGGCCCAGCTCTCGGAACTGCGTGAGGATGACGTCGCGACCGCCCGGGATGACGTCGACCTCCGAGCGGAAGACGACCTTCGTCAGGATGACCCATGCGACGAACAGCATGATGATCCCGAAGGGAACCCCGATGAGCATCCACTCGGCGAATCCGAGCTCGACCCCGTGGGCCTCTTCGAGGTAGCCGCGCATCATCGGCATGGTCGGCTGGCCGATGAGTGTCGCCATCGATCCGATCGTGACCGAGTACGCCACGCCCAGCAGCATGGCGGCGGCGAGCTTCACCGTCGATGTACCAGGGTTGCCCTCCCTGATCTGCGTGAGGATCGACACCGCGATCGGCACCATGATGACGGCCGTGGCCGTGTTCGACACCCACATCGAGATGAACGCACTCGCGAGCATCATGCCGAGTATGATTCGGTCGGGCTTGGTCCCGACTGCGAGGACCGTCAGAAGCGCGATCCGCTTATGGAGGTTCCATCGCTGTGTCGCGAGCCCCAGGAGGACGCCGCCCAGGATGAGGAAGATGACGGACCCGGCATAGGGGGCGGCCGTGTCGCCGATCTCCGCGACTCCCACGGTGGGGAAGACCACCAGTGGGAGCAGAGAGGTCGCGGGGAGGGGAAGCGCCTCCGTCATCCACCACACCGCCATGAGCAGGGCCGTGGCGGCCACTGCCCGGCCGTCTCCTGACAGTGACGCGGGAGCCGCGATGAGAACGATCCCAGCCAGCGCCGGGCCGGTGATGAGACCGATGTTCTGACTTCGAGTGCGCCCTGACTCCTGAACCGCAGGAATGGTGTGGGAGAGGGCCTCAGGTGGCGTGGTCGTCATCGGATGCTCCTTTGCATCGGCGCGGCAGGTGCCGGGGCGGCGGTCGCGGGTCCGCCGTGGACAGGAAAGAACGATCGTTCTTGCGTTCACGGTAGACGCTGGGAGGCCGGGGCGCAAGAGGTGTGGAGGCCCCGCCCTCCCGCGAAATCGCGGGCATGTGCCCTGGTCCCCAGGATCAGGCCCAGGTGGGGTGCATCAACGGCTGGCGCACAGGCTGTGGAGAAGGGCGGAACAGAAAAGATGCCGCACACCGTGCGGTGTGCGGCATCCTCGGTCAACTCACCTCACAGGAACTCGACCCCCTGCGCCAGCGGCAGCTCGCCGGAGTAGTTGACGGTGTTCGTCGCCTGGCGCATGTAGGCCTGCCAGGAGTCGGTGCCGGACTCGCGTCCGCCGCCGGTCTCCTTGTTGCCTCCGAACGCACCGCCGATCTCTGCTCCCGACGTCCCGATGTTCACGTTCGCGATCCCGGTGTCCGAGCCCGCGAGGAACCTCTCCGCCTCGCCCAGATCGGACGTGAACACGGCGGACGACAGGCCCTGCGGCACCGCGTTGTTGAGCGCGATCGCATCATCGAGATCGTCGTACTCCACGACGTAGAGGATCGGTGCGAACGTCTCCTCATGGACGATCTGAGTCTGCGAGGGCATCCGCACCACCGCGGGCTCGACGTAGAAGGCGTCGGGCCCGTCCTCCGCAAGCACCCGAGCGCCGCCGCACAAGACCTCTCCGCCCTGCTCCTCCGCCGTCACCAGTGCTGCCTGCATCGACTCGAACGCGCCCTGACCGACCAGCGGCCCCACGAGCACGCCGTCGTCCATGGGCGAGCCGATCGTGAGCGTCCCGTAGGCCGCGACGATCTTGTCGACGAACTCCGAAGCGATCGACGAATGGACGAACAGTCGCCTTAGGGTCGTGCAACGCTGGCCCGCAGTGCCCGCGGCCGCGAACACGACACCTCGCAGCGCCAGATCCGCATCCGCGCTCGGCGCCACGATCGCGGCGTTGTTGCCGCCCAGCTCCAGCAGGCTCCGTCCGAACCTCTGCGCCACCCGGGGGCCGACCTCGCGGCCCATCCGCACGGATCCGGTCGCGGACACCAGCTCGACCCGCGGATCGTCCAGCAGGATCTCACCGACGCTGCGATCGCCAACGAGCACATGGTTGACGTCCGTCGACTGCCCGCACTCCTCGAACGCCCGCGTGAGCAGCTCGTTCGCCCCCAGCGCTGACAGCAGCGCGAGCTCCGAGGGCTTCCACACGACCGGATCGCCGCAGACGATCGCGAGCGCGGTGTTCCACGCATACGGGGCGACCGGGAAGTTGAAGGCGGAGATGATGCCCACGACGCCCAGCGGATGCCACGTCTCCATGAGCCGGTGGCCGGGTCGTTCGCTGGGCAGGGTCTTGCCGAACAGCTGCCGCGACTGTCCGACTGCCAGTTCGCAGATGTCGATCATCTCCTGCACCTCGCCGGCGGCCTCGGACGGCGTCTTCCCCGCCTCGACGGTCACCAGCGCGGCGAGGTCCTCCTTGTGCTCCTCGAGCAGCCGGCCCCAGCGCTGGACGACCTGCCCGCGCACCGGCGCCGGAACAGCCTTCCACTCCGCGAATGCATCGTGCGCCCGGCCGATCGTGTCCGCCGCGGTCTCCGGCGTGTCCGCCCGTGCCCAGCCCAGCTCCTGCCCCGTGATGGGGCTGCGCAGCCGGACCCCCGCCGCCGAGGTCCCCGCGGTGATCGCGTCGAGGTCCAGTCCGCAGCCGCTCAAGCCTCTGCACGTCAGTTCGCGGATCTCGTCCTGTGTGGGAAGCGTCATCGTCTCTCCTAGTTCTGCTGTGCTGTCAGAAGTCGCTGTGCTGTCTCTGCCTGCTGTGTCTCTGCCTGCTGTGCGTCCGTCTCGCTGTTTCCACCCTCACACGATCGTGAGCTCCGTGCGGAGTTCGCCTGCGCTGAACCGGTCGAGGCTCAGCCCGCTCACATCGACGAACGGCTCGCGGCCGAGCACGAGGTCGCGCATCACCTCGCCGACCGCGGGCCCCTGGAGGAACCCGTGCCCGGAGAAGCCGCACGCGTAGTGGAAGCCCGCCACCTCCGGCGATGAGCCGATGAGCGCATTGTGGTCCGGCGTCACCTCGTAGAGGCCGGCCCACCCGGCACGGACCTCGACGTCGTCCAGATCAGGGGCCCGCGCCTCGATGAGGTCGCTCAGGTGCTCCAGCCAGCCGGGATTCGTGTGCAGGTCGAACTCCCACGTGTCCTCCACCTCCGGCGCCCCCATGAGGAGTCCCTCTCCCTCGGAGTGGAAGTAGAACGAGGTGGAGAAGTCGATCGTGAACGGCATGGCACGGGTATCGATGTCGAGAGGCTCCGTCACGGCGACATGGCGTTTCAGCGGTCGGATCGGCAGTTCGATGCCCAGCATGTCGCCGATCGCCCCGGACCAGACACCCGCGGCGCACACGATGTGGTCGGTCTCGATCCGCCGCTCCGAGCCGGTGGACGGATGCTGGTCCGCCGCGCTGGCCCGAGCCACCGTCACGGCCGCCACAGCGCCGTCGACGACCTCGATGTCGGTGACCTTCGCCTTCGTCGCGATCTTCGCTCCGGCGAGCCGGGCCTCGTGAGCGAATGCGCCGACGGCGGCCTCCGGCGTGCAGTGCGCGTCGTCCGGATTGAACACGGCTCCGATCAGACCATCGGTGCTGATCACGGGGGAGAGGGCATGCGCCTCCTCGACCGTGAGCATCGTCGTCCGCAGCCCCAGCGAGTTCTGCAGGGCGACATCCTTCTCGAAGCGCGCGACGTCCTCCTCCTCACTGAGGAGGAACAGGTAGCCGGTCCGCAGCAGGTCGAGCTCATGGCCCCGCTGCTCCTGCAGCCACACGAACGTCTCCAGACTCCGCGCTCCCAGCCTGATGTTCGCCTCATCGGAGAACTGGCTGCGCAGTCCTCCCGCGGCCTTCGACGTCGAGCCGCACCCCAGATCGGACCGTTCCAGGAGCAGCACGCTCTGCCCGGCGCGCGCCAGTTCGTAAGCGCTCGCGAGTCCCATGATGCCGCCGCCGATCACGATGACGTCCACACGCTGCGGCAGTTCCGTCCTGCTCGCGCACGCGTCCGCGGAGGATCGCTCCGTCTTCGTCGTACCAGTGGATTCCACGCCCACTCGCCCCCTCACTCGTCAGCCCCGTTGCGGACTGTGAAGTGGATCTCATGTCCCGCCCAGTCTGATCTCGCCGGATTCTTCACACAAGCGATGGTTCGTGACAGTATCCATCAGTAAACCTGACAGTGAGCTCGGGTGAAGGCGTGCGACGACGGCGAAGGAGCCTCATGCAGTGGACTCTGGCGCAGCTGCGGACCTTCTCCGCGGTCGCGGAGCTCGGGACGATGACGGCCGCCGCCGGTGCTCTGGGCTACACGCCCGGCGCGGTGAGCCAGCACATGACCGCACTGCAGCGGACCGTCGGCGTGCGGCTGCTCGCCCCGACGGGCCGTCGCGTCGCGCTCACCGAGGCCGGGGTCGCGCTCCTGCCCCGCATCCGAACCCTGCTGGCAGCGGAGGCGCAGGCCGCCGAGGCCGTCGCCGGGGGCGAGCCCGCAGGTCGCCTGCCGGTGACGGTCGGGGTGTTCGGCTCCGCCTCGGTCGTCGCGATCGCGCCGGCCAAGCGGCTGCTCGAGGCTTCAGACGTCGAGCTGCGGGCTCGAGAGGTCGATGTCGAGGCGATGCAGGACGCGGTGTCCGCCGGACGCATCGACGTGGGCATCGGCATCGACTACCCGTCCTCGCCGCTGGCGCCCCAGCGGGGCGTGCGCATGCGCGTGCTGAGGACGGAGTCATTCCGCATCGTCCGCGCCCTCGCAGGTGAGGGCAGACACGAGGCTTCTCGGAGTAGCGAGCTGGCATCGGTCGACTCCGCCGAGGCCGCCTGGATCCTTCCGCCGGGGGACTCCCGGTTCGGCCGTGCCGTCCGCTTCGCGCTGGCGGAGCGGTCGATCGCTCCGCGCGAGACGCACATCGTCGTCGACACCGCGGTCACGCTCGCGCTCGTCGGAGCCGGCGTGGGTCTGGGACTGGCGACTCCGACGATGCTCACGCTGGCGCCGGAGCCGGTGGAGAGCGTGCCGGGCACGGAGTGCGGGGAGAGGCGGATCGTCGCACTCACGCGGTCCGAGCTGGACGCCCAGCCGGGCGTCGTCGCCGCAGTCGACGCGTTCGCTGAGGTGCTGGGCGACGGCTGAGGGGCTGGAGACGGCTGAGGGGCTGGAGACGGCTGAGGGGGCAGTGGACGACCACTGCCCCCTCAGCCGACCGGGACCTCGGCGGCGGTTCTTCTGTGTCGTGTCCTCTAGGCTTCGACTATGTCGCGGTGAGCGACGGGAACCAGGTCGCGATCTCCGGGACGAAGACCATGAGGATGACCAGCCCGAACTCGATGGCGAGATAGGGCAGGGCGCCCCGGATGATGTCGCCGATGTCGACCTGTGGGACGACGGACTTCATCGCATACAGGTTCAATCCGACCGGCGGGGTGATCACCGCCGTCTCCAGCGTGACGACGAGGATGACGCCGACCCACAGGGGGTCGTACCCGAGCGACTCGAAGATCGGCAGCAGGATCGGCGTGATCACCAGCATGAGCGAGGCGGCGTCGATGAGGCAGCCCAGAGCCACGACGATGATCAGCAGGATGATGACGATGAGCGACGACGGGATCGACAGCCCACCCACGAACGTGGTGAGCGCCTCTGCTGCCCGGACGACCACGAGCATCTGCGTGAACACGAATGCGGAGCCGACGATGATGAGCAGGGAGCCGGAGATCTTCGTCGTGTGGAGGAGGATCTTCTTGATGTTGGTCCACGTGAGCGCACGATCGAAGATGCCGACGACCAGGAACGCGCCGATCGCGCCGATCGCAGCGGCCTCCGTCGCAGTCGCGATGCCTGTGTAGATCGAGCCCAGGACGATGATGATGAGGATGAGCGCGGGCGCCACCTTCACCATCGCGTCGAGGCGCTGCTTCCACGTGATGCCCTCATCCGCCCGCGGCGCCAGCACCGGCTTGAGCGTCGCCATCGTCACGACGAACAGGCCCATGATGAGAGCCAGCAGGAGGCCGGGGACGATGCCGCCGGCGAACAGCGCGCCGATGCTCACGCCGGAGACCGACGAGTAGAGGATGAACATGAGGCTCGGCGGGATGAGCATCGCGAGTGCGCCGGACGCGACGACGGCGCCGGTGGCGAAGCTCGGGCGGTATCCGCGCTCCAGCATCTCCGGCACGGACATACGACCCACGACCGTGACGGCGGACAGGCTCACGCCGGACAGCGCGCCGAACACGGTGGACGAACCGACCGCGGTGACGCCCAAACCACCGGGCAAACGACCCAGCCATGCGTGGGCGAACCGGAAGATCGCGCGCCCCAGGCCGCCCACGGCGAGGATCTCGCCCATGAGGATGTACATGGGGGCGGCGACCAGCGCGTAGCTCTCCAGCTGGCTGACGAACGCGATGGGGATCTGCTCGATGCCGCGCGGGCCCTCGAGCAGCAGGAGCCCGACCAGTCCCGACGATCCCAGAGCGATGAAGATGGGGGTCCGGAGGTAGACGAGGAGGAAGAGCAGGATGATCGCGGCAGTGACCGCGAGGACGTCAAGCATCGCCGTCTCCCTTCGGTGCGGTCTGGGCGGATGTCGCAGCCGGCGCAGATGTCTCGGCTGCCGCAGCGTCGTCATCCGCGGATTCGATCAGTGCGCCCTGTCGTTTGAGGATGTAGCGCAGGAGTGTCATGACGGCGGCCAGCAGGAGGCCCAGTGCGACGAGCGCATAGCCGATCCAGACGGGCATGTTGAAGGTGCCCGCGGTCCGCATCCCCGCAGTGAAGAAGTGGAAGGACGTGAGGGCCGCCGCGATCCCGGATACGGTGCAGAAGACGAACGTCGCGACGAGCGTGATGATGTCCGCGATGGCAGTCTGCTTCGGACCGAACCCGCGGTAGAAGAGGTCCATGCCGATGTGCGAGTCGTCGGCCTCGAGGTCCGGGACCGTCAGCATGACGATCGCGACGAGTCCCACCATCGAGATGGTGATGGACCATGACAGCGGCTGCGCGAAGACGTAGCGCATGACGACGTCATAGCCGGTGATGAGCATGACGAGGAGGATCACGCAGGCGGACGCCATGCGCAGCGCCCGCGTCACCCGTCTGAGGGCGTTGAACGTGCTGAGCATCATGCCTCCTTCACGTAGGCCAGCGCCTGTTCGGCGAGCTCGGTGTCTCCGACGGTCTTGATCCACCAGTCGACGACCCCGCTCGTGGCGTCGCGGAACGTGTCGATCTGCTTCTCGTCGAGTGCGATGATCTCCAGCGAGGAGTCCTCGACCATCGGGAGGTAGTCATCCTCGTACACCTGGTACTGGATGTCCGTGCCCTCCTGCGCGTAGACGGCGCCGGCGGAGTGGAGCGCCGTCTGGATGTCCGGAGCCGTGTCGTCGAGCCACGCGGTGTTCGCGTACGCATCGACGCTGTAGGCGCCGAAGTGGGCGCGCGTCGCGTACTTCACGACGTCCTCGAGCCCGCGGGACACGATCGTGCCGAGGTAGGACACCATCCCGTCGATCGTGCCGCGCTCCAGCGCCTCGTACAGCTCTGCCGACGACATCGAGACGGGCGCGCCGCCGAGCGACTTCACCATCTCGCCCTCGACGTGGCCGGCGGTGCGGATGCGCAGACCGCGCAGATCGCCGGGTTCGGCGACGGGACGATCCACCGTGAAGAGCCACTGCTCCGTGCAGGGCATCGCACCGATGTTCGTGATGCCCTGGGGCCTCAGCGTGTCGTTCATGAGGTTCATGAGGGGCGACTCCGGCGCAAGCGCGCGGCGCATCTGCTCGAACCCGTCGTTGACGAACGGGAGTTCGGCAGCGCCCAGGATCGGGAAGCTCGCAGACACGTAGCTGGAGGTCTGGAAGCCCACGTCGGTGACACCGCGCAGCATGCCCGGGACCAGCTGCTCCGCGTTCAGCAGCGCGCCGGAATCGAAGAAGTCGACGATGTCGGCTCCGAGCTCCGCGGTCAGCGACTCGTTGAAGCGCTCGATGCCGGGATAGAGGTCGGTGTAGCCGGGGGTGATGTAGGTGGCGACGCGCAGTGCGCCGTCAGGGCGGAGGCCGTTCGCGGAGGCGCCGGGGGCGCAGCCGGCCGCGGCGAGCAGCGGTGCCGCGGCCGCCAGGGTCAGCAATGACCTGCGATTGAGCGGTCCGCTCGCGAAGGGCGCGCCAGAACGGGCAGCACCCTGAGAGTTCGAGATCGGTTTCATGGGACCGGATTCCTAGGGGAGGGGTTTCGTGTGATGCGTGCGCACGGAGCGTCGTCGCTCCGCTGATCCCGAGCACGCGGCGGAGTGTGCCGTGTGCTCGAGCGCTGTCACGGGCGGGCCTGCGGGTGGGGTCCGCCGATTGCAGAAGCGCGCCTGAGTATAGGGCGCGCGGTCGGGGATCGGTCATCGTGACCATTCCCCGACCGCGCGGGGCACAACTGTCAGAACGAGCGGGGCATGCCCAGCACGTGCTGGCCGACGAACGACAGGATGAGGTTCGTCGAGATCGGCGCGATCTGGTAGAGGCGCGTCTCGCGGAACTTCCGCTCGATGTTGTACTCGCGGGACATGCCGAAGCCGCCGTGCGTCTGCAGGGCCGTGTCGCCGGCCTTCCAGGACGCCTCGGAGGCGAGCATCTTGGCCATGTTCGCCTCGGCGCCGCAGGACTTGCCCGCGTCGAAGAGGTCCGCCGCCTTCCACCGCATGAGGTCAGCGGCCTCGAGCTCGATGTGCGCGCGTGCGATCGGGAACTGGACGCCCTGGTTCGCACCGATGGGCCGGTTGAAGACGACGCGCTCCTTCGAATAGTCCACAGCGCGGTCGATGAACCAGCGGCCGTCACCGATGCACTCGCTGGCGATGAGGATCCGCTCCGCGTTCATACCGGTCAGGACGTACTTGAAGCCCTTGCCCTCCTCTCCGATGAGGGAGGAGGCGGGGATGCGCATGTCATCGAAGAACAGCGCGTTCGTCGAGTGGTTGACCATGGTGTCGATCGGGTTGATCGTCAGTCCGGGCAGATCGCGGATGTCGATGAGGAACAGCGAGATCCCGTCGGACTTCTTCTGCACCTGGTCCAGCGGCGTGGTCCGCGCGAGCAGGAGCATGAGGTCGGACTGCTGGACGCGGGAGATGAAGACCTTCTGCCCGTTGACGACGTACTCGTCGCCGTCGCGCACCGCGGTCGTCGTGAGGCTCGTGGTGTCCGTGCCGGCTCCGGGCTCGGTGACGCCGAACGCCTGGAGGCGCAGATCTCCCGTCGCGATCTGCGGGAGGTACTGCTGCTTCTGCTCCTCGCTGCCGTGGTGGAGCACCGCGTTCATCGTGTAGAGCTGCGCGTGGACGGCGCCGGAGTTCGCACCGTTGTAGTTGATCTGCTCGAGGATCGCGGATCCATCGCCCAGACCCAGGCCGAGGCCGCCGTACTCCTCGGGGATCAGCGCACCCAGTGCGCCGGTCCCGGTGAGGGCCTCGACGAACTTCTCCGGGTAGGCCTCCTCCTTGTCGACCTGCTGCCAGTAGGTGTCGGGAAAGTCCTGGCAGATCTGGTCGACCAGCGAGCGGAGATCCTTGCGGGTCTCGGTCTCCTCGTACGTGTTGATGGTCATGATCGCTCCTTCGGATCTGGGATGTGGTCGGGAGTGGGCTGGTTCATCTGTGGGGCTGGGTCATCGGTGGGGCCGTGTCATCTGTGGTGCTGGGTCATCTGTGGTGCTGTCTGAGTCACTGGTCCAGCCACGCGAGGACGGAGTCCGTGTGCTCGCCCAGAGCGGGGACGCCGCCGAAGTCCTGGGCCTCCGCTGGGACGGACCACGGCGGCCGGAGGGTCTCCGCGGAGCCGCCGGGGTGCGGGGTGTCGACCCAGCGGCCGCGGGCCCGCAGCTGCGGATGGTCGCCCAGGTCGCGGATCCCGTTGAGGCGGGCCACCGCGATGTCGGCCTTCTCCAGAAGGGCCCGGACCTCATCGGTCGTGAAGGCGGTGAACCGCTCCTCGATGAGGGCCTCGAGATCGTCTGCCCGGGCGACTCGGTTCGGCTGGTCGACGTACCGGGGGTCATCGGCGAGCTGCGGGTCTCCCAGCACGATGTCGCAGAGCCTGCGCCACTCGCGGTCGTTCTGCACTGCGAAGAGGACCTGGCCGCCGTCCCCGGTGGCGAACGCGCCGTAGGGTGCGATCGTCGCGTGCGACGTGCCGCGGCGCAGCGGTGCCGCACCGGAGTGCAGGGCGTAGTGGAGCGGGTAGCTCAGCCATTCGGCCAGGGCCTCGAGCATGGAGATCTTCACCGGCAGTGCCTCGCCGAACCGCAGTCGGTGGTGCAGCGCCGCGAGGATCGACGAGTAGGCGTAGGAGCCCGCGGCGATGTCCGCGATGGAGATGCCGACCTTCGCCTGGACGTCGCCGTCGCCCGTGAGGTCGATGAGCCCGGACTCGCCCTGGACCAGCAGGTCGTAGGCCTTCGCGGTCGCCATCGGCCCGTCCTCGCCGTAGCCGGAGATGCCGCAGGCGATGACGTGGGGGTGCCTCTCCTGCACCGCGTCCGGATCCAGGCCCGCGCGGCGGGCCGCGGAGGGGGAGAGGTTCTGGATGAAGACGTCTGCGCGCTCGAGCAGCTGCTCGAGGCGAGCACGGCCGTCATCGTCCTTGAGGTCGAGGACGACGGATTCCTTGCCGCGGCCCAGCCAGAGGAACGCGGACGAGGTGCCGTCGACGTGAGAATCGTAGGCGCGCGCGAAGTCGCCCCCGCCCGGTCGCTCGACCTTGATGACCCGTGCGCCGAGGTCCGCCAGCTGCCGCGAGGCGAACGGTGCGGCCACCGCCTGCTCGAGCGCCACGACGACGATGCCGTCGAGCGGGCGACGGAGCGCGTCCGCGGCCGAGGCCCCGGTGGCTGTGGTCGTCGTCGCTGAGGTGGTCACTGTGCGGCCTCCTGGTCGGCACGGTCCGCGAGGACCGTGGTGATGCGCTGTGCGACCTCGGACACCGAGCGCTGATCGGCGATCGTCACGAGTGCGTCGAAGAGCGCAGACCGTGCGGAGGAGGCGTCCCCGGGTGTGCTCCCACCCGGAAGGCCGGCTGCTGTGAGGCAGTCATCGAACTTGGTCCTCAGGGTGGCGTCGTCGACCGGACGGGTCGCATGGCCGCGCGGCCGATCGACACGGCGGCTGAACGTGCGCCCATCGGCCAGGGTCGCGACGACGACGGCGTATCCGGCGGTCCACTCGGCGGGACCCACGGGCGGGACTTCGGCCTCGGCCTTCGTCACCGTCGCCAGCAGGTCCTGCAGCGCAGGGCGGGCGACGGAGTCCGGTTCGAACGAGGCGAGGGTGACGGCCCCGTCCGCGAGCATCGCGGCGGCGACGTACTCCATGCTGAACTTCGCCTGCGTGCCGTCGACGGGCCGCGGGTGGATGAGCGGGGCGAGCCCGCCCGGCTGGACGGTCACGTGGAGTGACGCGATGGAGGTGGGGTCGATCCCGTCGGCCACCAGGTCCTCGCGGAGTTCGGCGACGGCGTCCGCTGCGGCGTGCGTGTAGTAGCAGCAGGGATAGAGCTTCACGTTGAGGAACGCTGTCGCGACGTCCGCATCCGTCACGGGCGGCGCGGACGACTCTCCGCGGTGCAGCGCGATGAAGCCCAGCGGCCCCTCGAGCAGCTGGTCATCAGCGGTGAAGCCCTCATCTGCGAGGGACGCGGCGAGCACGGCATTGTGCGCGGCCGCTCCGGCATGGAGCGGCTTCGTCATCGTCCCGAAGTTCTGCCTGCTGCCCTGGGCCAGAGAGCCCGCGATCCCCAGCGCCGCGCGCATACGGGGCTCGTCGAGCCCCATCACGGATCCCACCGCGGCTGCGGCCGCGACTGTCCCGAGTGTGCTCGTCGTGTGCCAGCCGGCCTCGTAGTGCGAGCGCACGCCGACGGCCGCACCCAGGAGCCGGCCGACCACCAGGCCGCGGTGGAAGGCGGCGACGACGTCCGCACCGGACGCGCGGCGATCGGCGCCCACTGACAGCAGTGCCGGCACCATCGCGGCGGACGGGTGGCTGATCGTCGCATCATCGACGTCGTCGTAGTCGAGCGCGTGGGCGGCCAGACCGGTGGCGCGGGCCCGATCGGCGAGGGGGGAACCAGAGGAGAACGGTGCGTGGCCCGTCGCCTGGACGAAGGCGGCGACTCCCGGGTCCGGCAGTCCGGCGATCGCGCACGCGACGGTGTCTGCGAAGGCGATCCCCGCCCCGCGGGCCGCCTCGGCAGGACGCGGGTGTGCCCATGAGCGGGCGATGTCGACGAGGCGCCCGGTGAAGTCTGCTGTGCGGAGCGTCTCCAGGGGAGTGTCCGCAGTCGGCAGCGTGAGCGGGGGATCGGTGCGATCGGATGCGATCGGGTTCACGCGCGGGATGCTCCTTCGGGCCGTGACGACTGCGGATCGTGACGGACCAGCCGTGCTCTTCACCCATCGGTCCGCAGAGTGGACCGGTGGTCCACTCTGTATGTAATGTAGATCTCGGGAGCGTCCACGTCAAAACGCCTCCCCGTTCAACGCTCTGTTCAGCGCCCCCTGAACAGACACAGTCTTCGCGATCGGAGTCCATCAGCATGTCGCAGTCGATCCAGAGCGTCCTCAACGCCTTCGCCGTGCTGGAAGCTGTCGCCGACCGTCAGCCGGTCGGCCTCTCCGAGACCGCCAGAGTCACCGGGCTGCCGAAGACGACGGTCCTGCGCTGCCTCGCCACCCTCCACGAGACCGGGTGGCTGCTGCCCAGCATCGACGGCCGGTCGGAGTGGTCGCTCACGAACAGGTCGCTGCTGATCGGCATGCGGTCGACCCCCGCGGGCGGACTCGCCGCAGTCGCGCAGGAGGAGCTCAGTGCGATCCGCGAGGAGGTGGGCGAGACCGTCCACCTGCTCGTGCGCGACGAGGACTCCCAAGTCGTCGTCTCCCGCGCGGACGGGGTGAATGCGATCCGCACCTATCTGGGACTCGGCACGCGTGTCCCGTTCCACAGCACCGGATCCGGCCGGGCGATGCTGGCCGCGATGCCGGCGGACGAACGGGATCGGCTCCTCGACGTGGAGTCCTCGCTGCCGGGCTTCGACAGGGACGCGGTGGAGAGGCACGTGACAGCGGCGATCACCCGCGGCTACGCGGTGAATCACGGTGAATGGCGCGATGAGGTCGGCGGAGTGGGCGTCGCCGTCTTCGGCGGGGCGGGTGATCTGCGCGCGGCCGTGTCCGTCTCGCTGCCGGCGGCCCGGCTCGCCGCGATCGGTGCCGAATCCGTCGCAGACGTCCTGCTCGCCTCCCAGCGGAGGCTCTCGCACATCCTGCGGTGAGATCCATCTGCGGTGAGATCCGTTCCGCTGCCGCCTGGCACACTGGGGTTCATGAGCGACGACGCGCACACTCCCGCGGCACCACGCAGTGCTCCCGCGGCACCACGCAGTGCTCCCGCGGCACCACGCAGGGCCGGGACCTACCGCACCTTCTACTCGGAGCCTCTGACAGTGGCCTCCGCGCAGGGCTGCACGATCACCGACACCAGCGGGATCGACTTCCTCGACGCGTACAACAACGTCCCCGTGCTCGGGCACTCGCACCCCGCGATCGCTGACGCCGTCCATGCCCAGCTGCTGCGTGCGAACACCCACACCCGGTACCTCGATGACGTCGTCGACGCGTACTCCCGCGATCTGCTGGCACTCCTGCCCCAGCACATCGAATCCGTCGTCTACACGTGCTCCGGCTCGGAGGCCAACGACCTCGCCCTCCAGGTCGCCGCGTACTCCTCGATGAGTGAGGGGGTGATCGTCGCGCGCCGGGCCTATCACGGGACGACGAGCGCCACTGCCGCGATCTCCCCGAGCCTCAGCCCTGCCCCGCGCGACCATGTCGTCACGGTCGACATCCCCGATGCGGACGATCCGGACTTCGGCCGGCTCCTGGCTGGCCGCGTGCGCCGCGCCGCTGCGGAGCTCGAGCGCCGCGGCCACGGCACGTCGGCGTTCGTCCTCGACTCGACGATGACCTCAGAGGGGATCATCGCGGGGGAGCACGTGCGACTGGCCCTCGCCGTCGACGCGGTCCACGACGCGGGCGGCTTCTACATCGCCGACGAGGTCCAGGCCGGGTTCTTCCGCACCGGCACCTGGTGGGGGTACGAGTCTCTGGGCGTCGCCCCCGACCTCGTCACCTTCGGCAAGCCGATGGGCGGCGGGATGCCCGTCGCCGCCGTCGCGGGTCCGCGCGTCGTCTTCAGCGACTTCGGCGGACAGCAGCGCTACTTCAACACCTTCGCCGGCACTCCCGCGCCGATCGCCGCCGCACACACGGTGCTCAACGCGCTGCGCGACGGCGGCTTCGGTGAGAGGGTCCCGGAAGCCGGCCAGCGCCTCGGCGACGGGCTGTCCGACGCACTCGCGGAGGCGGGCGTGGACGGACGGGTGCGCCGTGCGGGACTCATGGTCGGCGTCGATCTGCAACCGGCCGCGGGCGACGCGGCGCGCGCCGGCGCGTGGGCCGGAGAGCTCGTCGAGGCGATGTACGCGCGCCGCGTGCTGGTCAGCCGCACGGGTCCGGGCGACGCAGTGGTGAAGATCAGGCCGCCGCTCGTCATCACCGACGAGGAGATCGACCGGCTGATCGAGGCGTTCCGGGGTGCGCTCGAGGATGTGGGTTCGGCGTATGCGTGAGGGTTCGGATGGATGAGCCAGAACAGAGCGACGAATCAGCCCTGCGATCGGCTGTTCTGGACGCAGTCGCCCGCGCATACGGCCTCGACCCGTGCGCACCGCGCGTCTTCAAAGGTGAGTTCGACCGGAACATCCGCATCACCGACCCGGAGCAGGGCACCTGGCTCATCAAGGTGAGTGACGAGCAGACACCGGCCGTCGCGCTCGACTGGCAGGAGACCGTGCTGGACGCGGCCGCGCGCCGGAACGAGCTTGGTTTCCATCTGGCCGGCCACTCAGCCTCGGCGATCGCCACTCCTCGCCTGCGTGCGACCCGGTCGGGCCAGCGACGGATCACGCTGGAGCACGGCGGCACGACCTTCCGCATCCGGGTCGTCGAGTGGATCGACGGGGACCTCCTGTCGACGCGCAGTGCGGTGCCGCGCAGCGTCTACGTGCAGCTCGGCCGCACGTCTGCCGCGCTGACCCGCGCGTTCGCGGATCTCACGCCTCCTGCTGACCTTCCCGAGCACACGTGGCTCGCGCAGCGCAGCACCCGTGAGATCCGCGCAGCGCTCACCCGCCTGCCGGCAGGCGAGCGCACCCGCACCGTCGCCGAGGTCGTCGCCCGATTCGAGCGCGACCACGCCGACCGCCTGGCCCGGGTCCCATGGGGAGTCGTCCACCAGGACCTCCACGACGACAACACGATCGTCACAGGCGGCGACGACTCGCCAGAGATGAGGCTCATCGGGGTCATCGACTTCAACGACGCCCATCGCGCACCCCTCGTCGCGGACCCCGCGATCGCCGCGGCGTACGCGACGCTCCGAGCCGACGATCCCCGCGATCGCATCGCAGCGGTGGTGGCGGGCTACGAGCAGATCCGTGCGCTCAGCGACGACGAGCGTGCACTCGTGGAGCCGCTCGCGCTGCTGCGGCTGTGCACGAACTGGTCGGTGTGGAGCGTCCGCGCGGCAGAGGCGCACGACCCCGAGTACGCACTGCACCGCTCGCAGCACACGTGGGCCGCGGTGGACGCGCTGCTGGGCCGGCACTGAGCGCGCGGCGGGATCCCTCCCGTCAGTCGATCTTCCCGATCGGCTCCCGCTTCTCCGACTGGAAGCGATCCTCGTTCCTGCCGTAGGCCCAGTACCCGGAGATCGAGATCTGCTCGCGTGAGAGCTCATGTTCCTTGAGCAGCCCGCGGACCTGTTTGATCGATTCCCGCTCTCCGTGCGCGAAGACATGGACGCGGCCCTCGAGCCAGGGCCGGGAGCGGATGGTGGTGGCGAGCAGATCCGTCGCCGCTCCGCCGGCTGATCCGACGGCCCAGACGATCTCGACTCCCTCCGGCGCAGCGAGGTCGAGCCGATCCTCCTCGTCATCGACGACGAGGAATGCGTAGCCGCGCGCGTCGGCGGGCAGGGCTTCGAGCGCTGCGGCGACGGCGGGCAGGGCGGAGAGATCGCCTGCCAGCAGGTGCCAGTCGGCGGAGCTGTCCGGGGTGTACGCGCCGCCGGGCCCCTGGAAGACGATCCGATCGCCGGGACGCGCATCGCGAGCCCAGGGAGCGGCGAGGCCCTCGTCCCCGTGGACCACGAAGTCGAGTGTGAGAGTGCCGGCCTCCATATCCACATGGCGCACGGTGTAGGTGCGGGTGACGGGGATGTCGTCTGCGGGGAGGGTCTCGCGCAGCTCCGCGAGGTCGTACGGGGGCTCCAGCCCCAGCTCCGGCTTCGCGAAGACGATCTTCACGTAGGCGTCGGTGCTGGGCGGCTGCGGGAACGTCGAGAAGCCGGGGCCGCCGACGACGAGCCGCACGAGGGAGGGCGAGAGCCGCGAGCGCTCGAGGACCTCCATGACGTGCTGGGGGCGCTTCGGACGTGGGCGGTCGCTCATGGAGATGCGTCCTTTCGAAAGGGGATGTGCTCCGACCCTAGCCGACGCAGGTGAGGGCGACCTAAGTAGTGCTGATCGGTCCTACGCAGCCCTGAGCAGTGCTCACAGGGCGAGCACCGGTTGCCGCCTTCCCACCCATGGGCAAGGATGTGGACATGGCTGAGACTGCATTCCGAGGAACCCCCGTCCAGACCGTCGGCGAACTCCCCGCCGTCGGTGCCACCGCCCCGTCCTTCGCCCTGGTGGGACAGGATCTGTCCGACGTCACGTCGGAGGGACTGTCCGGCACGCGCGTCGTGCTCAACATCTTCCCCAGCGTCGATACGGGAGTCTGCGCGGCGAGCGTGCGGAAGTTCAATGAGATCGCCGCAGGACTCGAGAACACCGCAGTCGTGTGCGTCTCGAAGGACCTGCCGTTCGCCCAAGCGCGCTTCTGCGGTGCAGAGGGCATCGAGAACGTGACGATGGGCTCCGCCTTCCGATCGGACTTCGGTGCCGACTACGGTCTCCAGCAGACCGACGGGCCCCTTGCGGGCCTGCTCGCACGCGCAGTGATCGTGCTCGACGGGGCCGGAAGCGTGCTCCACGCACAGCTGGTCCCGGAGATCGGGCAGGAGCCCGACTACGATGCGGCGGTCGCCGCGCTGGGCTGACTCGCCCCACTGACAGATCCGCACGGGACCCGGACGCCTCAGACGCGTCCGGGTCCCGTGCTGCTCCGATAGGCTGGTGGGGAACGCATACTCCACTCTAGGAGCCATCTCATGGAGGCAGTACTCGGATTGGGCGTCGGGGCCATCGTCCTCATCGTCATCCTCATCATCGTGGGGGTCATGCTCTTCAGCGGCCTCCGCACCTCGATCTTCTTCACCGTGAAGACGCAGGAGAACGTGATCGTCGAACGGTTCGGCAAGTTCAAGAAGGTCGCGCGACCGGGACTGAACACGAAGACGCCGTTCATCGAGACCACGACGAAGCCGATCTCCCTGCGCGTCCAGCAGCTGGGCGTGGAGATCGAGTCGAAGACGAAGGACAACGTCTTCGTGAACGTGCCTGTCGCCGTGCAGTACGTGGTCGGCGAGGACAGCGTCGTCGAGGCGTACTACCGTCTGCAGAACCCCGAGGAGCAGATCCGGTCGTACGTCTTCGACACGGTCCGCTCCGCACTGTCGGCGCTGACACTCGATTCGGCCTTCGAATCGAAGGACGACATCGCGCACAACGTCGAGCAGCGGCTGTCGCAGTCGATGGCGGCCTACGGCTTCCGCATCGTCAACACGCTGGTCACGGACATCTCCCCGGACACCCGCGTGCGCGACTCGATGAACTCGATCAATGCCGCGCAGCGTGACCGGGTCGCCGCTCAGTCACTCGCCGAGGCGGACAAGATCAAGCGCGTCACCCAGGCCGAGGCCGACGCGGAGGCCATGCGCCTCCACGGCGAGGGTGTGGCGGCACAGCGCCGTGCGATCGCGGACGGCATCGCGGAGCAGTACGAGCGTCTGCGCGAAGTCGGCATCGCCGACTCCGCCGAACAGCTGCTCATGATGACGCAGTACTTCGACACGATGCAGGAGGTCGCTCGCGGCGGCCGGTCGAACGTGCTCTTCATGCCCTCGAACCCCGGCGGCATGGGCGACATGACGGATGAGATCCGCAACGCGCTGTTCTCCGCCCAGGCCAATGATCGAGGCATGGAGGGCGCCGCGCAGGACGACCGCCACCAGGCCGATCTGGACGACCGTCGCGCCCGTCGCGCGGCGCAGGTGGAGGAGCAGGCACAGCAGCGTGCACAGCAGCAGGCATCTCGCCGACAGGACACTGCACTGGACACGGGGGGCGCGATGCCCCACGACGGCAACCTCGCCGGGCGTGCCCAGCAGTGGGCGCAGAAGCAGCGCGGCATCCCGCCGCAGCCTCCGCATCAGCCCTGAGGATCGTTCCTCGCCTGAGCAGCACCTCGACCGAGCAGCACCTCGGACCCAGCAGTACCTAGGACCGAGCAGCAGAAGGGGCCCGCACCATCCGAATGGGATGGTGCGGGCCCTTCGCACACTCGCTCAGGCGAGCGTCTGGCGCTTCGAGGAGATGACTCCCGTGTTGAAGCCGGCCAGGTTGAGGCCGCCATGGAAGCGCGCGTGCTCGATCTTGATGCAGCGGTCCATCGCGACGGTCAGGCCCGCGTCCTCCGCGATCCGTGCGGCTTCCTCGTTCCACAGTCCCAGCTGGATCCACAGGGTCTTCGCCCCGATCGCGACGGCCTCGCGGGCGACATCCGGCAGATCCTCGCTGCGGCGGAAGACGTCGACGACGTCCGGCACCTCGGGCAGGTCCTCGAGCGAGGCGTAGACCGGGTGTCCCAGGATCTCCTTCTCACGCGGGTTGACGAAGTACACGCGGTAGTTCGACGACGACAGCAGGTACGTGCCCACGAAGTTCGAGGCACGCGCAGGCTTCGCGGACGCGCCGACGATGGCGACGGACGACGCCTCCCGCAGCATCTGCAGTCGCCGCGTGGCGGACGGTCCCTCCCACGTGCGCTGCGTCCCTGCGGACTGCTGCTCGGTCTGCTCAGTCATCAGGCCGCTCCTTCTTCGTCGGTCGAACTCGCTCCGGAGGCGGTCGCACCCGCCGCGGCGGTGAGTGCCTGATCGAGGTCCCAGAGGATGTCGTCGAGGTCCTCAAGCCCCACGGAGATCCGGATGAGGTCCGGCTTCACCCCGCCTGCCTCGAGCTGAGCGGCCGTGAGCTGCTGATGGGTGGTCGACGCGGGGTGCAGCACGAGGGTGCGCGCATCGCCCACGTTCGCCAGGTGCGAGGCGATCTGGAGCTTCTCGATGAACTCCTCGCCGACCTCGCGTCCGGACTTCTGTGCACTGGCGGCGACGCCGAACGAGAAGACCGAACCGGAACCGGTGAGGTACTTGCTGGCCCGCTCGTGGTGCGGGTGCGCGGCGAGGCCCGAGTACTGGACGTACGCGATGCGCGGATCCTTCTCGAGCCATTCGGCGACAGCAGTGGCATTCGCCTGGTGGGCATCCATGCGCTGGGCGAGCGTCTCCACGCCCTGCAGCAGCTGCCATGCGGACTGCGGTGAGAGCGACGGTCCGATGTCGCGCAGCTGCTCCGAACGCAGGCGGGTGAGGAAGCCGAACTCACCGAAGTTGTCCCACCACGACAGTCCGTTGTACGTGGGCACCGGTTCCGTCATGAGCGGGAAGTTGCCGTTGCCCCAGTCGAACGTGCCGGCCTCCACGACGACGCCGCCGAGCGTCGTGCCGTGGCCGCCGATGAACTTCGTCGCGGAATGGATGACGATGTCCGCGCCGTGCTCGATCGGTCGGCAGAGGTACGGGGTGTTGAGGGTCGCGTCGACGATGAGGGGGATCCCGGCGGAGTGCGCGACGTCTGCCAGGCCCTCGAGGTCCGCGATCTCCGAGGAGGGGTTCGCGATCAGCTCCGTGTAGACGGCCTTGGTCTCCGGACGCAGGGCGGCGCGGTAGTCCTCCGCGTACGTGCCGTCGACGAATGTCGTCTCGATGCCGAAGCGGCGCAGCGTCACGTCCAGCTGGGTGATGGTGCCGCCGTAGAGCTGGGACGAGGCCACGATGTGGTCACCGGCCTGCGCGAGTGCTGCGAAGACGATGAACTCCGCAGACATGCCGGACGCAGTGGCGACCGCACCGATCCCGCCCTCGAGGCTCGCGATGCGCTCCTCGAAGGCCGCGACCGTCGGGTTGCCGATGCGCGAGTAGATATTGCCGTACTTCTGCAGCGCGAAGAGGTTCGCGGCGTCGTCGGCGTCCTTGAAGACGAACGACGTGGTCTGGTGGATCGGTACCGCGCGTGAACCGTGGACGGCGTCGGGCACCCCGCCGGCGTGCAGCGCACGCGTGCGGAAGCCGAACTGGTGATCGGACAAGGCGTCCTCACTTTCTCGAGACTGGTGGTGGTCGCGTCAGAGGGCGGACGACTCTGCGGCGGGGTGTCCGACGATCCGGGCGATGTCGTCCACCGCGTGCGCATTCGTGAGTGATGTCGTATCGCCGAGCGTAGTGTGCTCGAACAGCTGGGTGAGCAGTCGTCTCATGATCTTCCCGGACCGGGTCTTGGGGACCTCGGGCACGGCGATGATGTGGGCGGGCTTCGCGATCGGGCCGATCCGCTGGGAGACGTGGGCGCGCAGCGTGTCCCGCAGCTGGTCTGCGGATGCGGCGCGGGCCTCGTGGGACAGGACGACGAACGACAGCACCGCGTGCCCGGTGAGGGGATCCGTGGTCGGCGCGGCACCGGCCTCGACGACCCACGGGTGGGACACGAGTGCCGATTCGATCTCGATCGTGGACAGGCGGTGGCCGGAGATGTTGATGACATCATCGACGCGGCCCAGCACGGTGATGTCACCGTCGGCATCGCGGCGGGCGCCGTCGCCGGACAGGAACCAGCCGCGCTCTCCGAAGTGCGCCCAGTAGGAGTCGAGGAACCGCTGGGGCTCGTTCCATACCGTGCGCGCGGCGGACGGTCCGATCCCGTCCACCACGAGCAGGCCCTGCTCACCCGTGGGCGTCTCCGAGCCGTCCGTGTCGACGACGGCGGCCGACAGGCCCGGGAGGGCGCGGGTCGCGCAGCCGGGCTTGGGGGCCTCGGCGGCGGTCGCCGGATCCGCGCCCGAGGCCCCGGCCGGCTGCCAGCAGCCGTCCTGCGGGCGGGGTGACATGACGCAGGAGCCGGTCTCCGACTGCCACCACGTGTCGATGACGGGTGCGGTCCCGGAGCCCACCTCGCGTCGCAGCCAGGACCAGGCCTCGGGGTTGACGGACTCGCCGACCGTGCCGACGAGCCGTACCGAGGACAGGTCCCAGCGGTCGGCCGGACGTTCGCCGGGGGCGGGGTGCGACCCGAACGCGCCCATGTGCGAGCGCACCAGCGTGGGGGCCGTGTAGTACGTGGTCACCCCGTAGCGCTCGATGATCTCGAAGTGCCTGCCGGCGTGCGGTTCCTGGGGCGTCCCCTCGTAGATCACCTGGGTGACGCCGTTGAGCAGCGGCCCGTAGATCTCGTAGGTGTGGGCGGTGACCCAGGCTAGGTCCGCAGTGCACCAGTGGACGGCGTCGGCGACCTTCTGCGGGTCGTTGACCGTGTCCAGCTCACCGTCGACCAGGTCGAACAGCAGCGCGTGCGTGTAGGCCGTCTGGGTGAGGTACCCGCCCGTCGTGTGGACGAGCCCCTTGGGTCGGCCCGTCGTGCCGGACGTGTAGATGATGAAGAGGGGGTGCTCTGCGTCGAAGGGCTGCGCCTCGTGGTCCGGCGACGCGTCTGCCAGGGCGTCGTGCCACCAGACGTCGCGGCCGTCGGTCCAGGCGATGTCGTCGCCCGTGCGCCGCACGACCAGCACGTGCTCGATGTCGTTGTCGCCGCTCACCGCTTCGTCCGCCGCGTCCTTGACGGGGACCGCCTTCCCGCGGCGGAACTGGCCGTCGGAGGTGACGAGCACCTTCGCGCCGGTGTCCTCCACGCGGAACTGCAGCGCCTCCGCGCTGAAGCCGCCGAACACCAGGGAGTGCACCGCGCCGATCCGCGCGCACGCCAGGGTGATGACGACCGTCTCCGGGATGACCGGGAGGTAGATGACGACGCGGTCTCCCGCCTCCACGCCCAGGCTGATGAGCGCATTCGCAGCGCGGGAGACCTCCTCCTGGAGATCCGCGTACGTGAGCGTCCGGCGATCGCCGGGCTCGCCCTCGAAGAGCAGAGCGGGCTTGTCCCCGGACCCGGCGGCGACATGGCGGTCGACGCAGTTGTGGGCGGCATTGAGCGCGCCGCCGGCGAACCACTCGATGCGCGGGACGGTAAAGTCCGGCGTCCCGTCCGCGCGGGTGCCGATGCGCTGCGGGCGCTCGAAGGTGTGCGCGGTGTGCCACGGAGCGGCCCAGTCGAGGCGCGAGGCCTGGCGCTCCCAGAAGGCGACGCGCTCTGCTTCCGTGGTGGGTTCGGCGTACGTGGTGGGTTCGGTCGCGAGTCCGGTCGTGGTCATGCGGTCCACCTCTTCAGTGCGCGCTTCTCGACGAGGCCCAGCAGCGCATCGGTCACCTTGCCGAGCACGGCGAGGAGGATGATCGCGAGCAGGAGCCTGTCGGTGCGCCCGTTGTTCTGGCTGTCGGTGAGCAGGTAGCCCAGACCCATCGACGACGCGAGGAGCTCAGCGGCGACGAGGAAGAGCCAGGCCTGCGCGAGTGCGAGGCGCAGGCCGGAGAAGACGCTCGGGACGACCGCCGGCAGCTGCACTGTGAGCAGCAGTCGCAGTCCGCTGTAGCCGAAGGTGCGTGCGGCCTCGACCAGCTGGACGTCGACGTGCCGCAGCGACGACGCGACGGTCGTGTAGACGGGGAAGAACGCGCCGATCGCGATCAGCGTGACCTTCGAGTCCTCGCCGATCCCGATCCACAGCAGGAGCAGCGGCACCCAGGCCAGGGACGGCACGGCCCTGAACGCGCCGATGAGAGGTGCGGACACGGCGTGGGCGAACCGGGAGAGTCCGACAGCGGACCCCAGCACGATCCCCAGCGCGCCGCCCGCGACGAAGCCCAGGAGCACGCGCTGGACGGAGATGCCGATGTGGGTCCACAGCTCGCCCCGCGCGATGAGGTCGAGGCCCGCGGTCGCCACTGCGGCCGGCGGTGGCAGCTGCACGAAGGAGAACGTGCCCGTGCTGCTGAGCACCTGCCACGCCGCCAGGAGGCAGAGCGGGAGGATCGCGCCCAGTGCCACCTGTACGGACCGGCGGGACAGGAGATCCGCGCTCGAGGTCCCGGTCGGGTCCTGGGCCGACTTCTGCGACCCCGGCGCGGGTACGTCCCTTGTGGCGTCTGCGTTCACAGCGCTCATGCGTCATCCCCTCCGCTGGTGTCTGCCGCAGTGCCTGCGACGGTGTCTGCGACCCGCGCCGCATCCGCCTCGGAGGCGAAGCGATCGTCGATGATCGTGTCGATCGCCTCGTCGACCTGCGACTGCTCTGCGACGTCGCCGATCTCGACGAGTGTGGGGCCGATGCGGCGGAGCACCTCGAGCTGCTCATCTCCGGGGACCGGATCGATGTCGAGGTGGGTGCGCTCCATCGTGAGCCCTGCGGTCTCCTCGTCGATGCTCGCAGCCTCCGCGAGGATCGACGCCGTCTCCTCCTGGTTCTCCAGCGCCCAGGTCCGTGCGTGGGCGTAGACGTCGAGGACGGTCTGCGCGAGCTCGGGCGAGGACTCGAGGAAGTCCTCACGGGCATTGAGGAAGCCGTAGGTGTTGAAGTCGAGGTTCCGGTAGAAGAGTTCGTCCCCCTCCGACTCCGCGGCCGCCATGATCGGGTCGAGGCCCGACCACGCGTCGACCTCTCCGGACGACAGCGCAGTGCGTCCGTCCGCGTGCTGGATGTTCTGGACCGTCACGTCGTCCAGCGTGAGGTCAGCCTCGGCGAGCGCCTGGACCAGGAAGAAGTACGGGTCCGTGCCCTTCGTCGCCGCGACGCTCCTGCCCTCGAGGTCCTCGACGGACTCGACATCCGAGTCCGGGCCCGCGACGAGTGCCGACCATTCGGGCTGCGAGTAGAGGTCCACGACCTTGATGGGGGAGCCGTTCGCACGTGCCAGGAGCGCCGCGGATCCTGCGGTGGAGCCGATGTCGACCGTCTCCGCCCGCAGAGATTCGTTCGCCTTGTTGGAGCCGGCGGAGAAGACCCACTCGACGTCGACGCCGTCCTCGGCGAGCGCGCTCTCCAGCCAGCCCTTCTCCTTGATGACCAGCGAGAGCGGGTTGTAGGTGGCCCAGTCGATCGCGAGGGTGTCCGTCTGCGCCTGTGCCGCGTCCTCGCCCTCCATGCACCCGGTGAGCATGAGCGAGCCGACTGCGGCGAGGGCCGCGGTCTTCAGCAGCGTGCGGGGGGAGCGGGGCGTGCGGGCACGGGAGGGCCGGGAACGGTTCATCGGGAGGTGCCTTTCGGGCTTGTCTGTGTGGAGAGTGTCTGTGCGGCTGGGTGACTGCGTGGCTGGGTATCTGCGTGGCTGGGTATCTGTGTGGCTGGGTATCTGTGTGGCTGGTAGTGCGCGGTGTCGCTGGTGTGAGCGTGCTTGTGTGAGCGTGCTGGAGCGTCAGGAGACGCGGGTGCGGTCCTCGGCGCGGTGCTGTGACCCGCGTGCACTGGTCGATCGGCTCGCGCCGGTGTCGATGCCGAGCGCGGACAGCAGGTCCGCACGGACGTGTGCGAGCTCCGCGCTGCCGCGGTCGCGGGGACGCGGCTCGTCGAGGCGGATATCGCGCACGACGGTGGCCGGGGCGTCCGGGGATTCGGAGACCGGGCCGAGCACGACGATGCGGTCTGCGATGTGGACGGCCTCATCGACGTCGTGCGTCACGAGCAGCACCGTCGTGGGCTGCTCGTCGTGGATCGCGAGGAGCAGGTCCTGCATCTGCAGTCGGGTCAGCGCGTCGAGGGCGCCGAACGGCTCATCGAGCAGGAGGACGCCTGGGCGACGAGCGAGGGCGCGTGCGAGTGACACCCGCTGGGCCATGCCGCCGGACACCTCCCGCGGCCGCAGTGCGCCGCGACCGGTGAGTCCCACGAGGTCCAGCAGTCGTGCGACCTCGGTGCGGGAAGCGTCCTTCGCGGTGCCGCGCGGCAGTCCGATCTCCGTGTTCTTCTCCAGCGTCCTCCAGGGGAGCAGGCGCGGCTCCTGGAAGGCGAAGGCTGTCCGCTCGTCCCCGTCGGTGACTGCCTCGCCGTCGATCAGGACGCTCCCGGACGTGGGCGTGCCCAGACCGGCCGCCGACCGGAGGAGCGTGGACTTCCCGCAGCCCGAGGGCCCGAGGATCACCAGCAGTTCGCCGGCGGGGACGGTCAGGTCGACGTCCGTGAGGACCGTGCGGTCACCGAACGCCTGGAGGTATGAGGAGAACTCGACGGTCGAGGCAGAAGGAGTCGAGACGGCAGGCGGAGTGGAAGAGCGCATACCTGCAATGGAACCGCGTCACGAGCCGCAGAACGTCGCTCAGCGTCACAGAACGGCCCATGACGCAGTGAAGCGTCATGGGCCGTCATGGAACGTCACGCGGATTTGCGTGTCCGCGTGTCAGTCGTCATCATCATCGCCGTCGTCATCCGAGTCATCGTCGTTGTCACCGTCGTCGCTGTCGCTGCCGGTGATGTCGCCCGACTGCGCGTCGATGCGGATGTCCGTGCTGTCGGAGGAGCCCTCAGCGTAGATCCCGACCTCCCAGTGCAGGCTGCCGTCGTCCTCGTCGAGCTCCGCGTCGTCGATCGTGCCCGGCGTGTCCTCGAGGGCGGTCTCGAGGGCCTCGAGGAGAGTGACCTCGGCCTGCTCGACCTCGCGCGTGTCGTCGCCGTCGGCGTCGTCCTCGTCGGTCTGCTCGACGCTCGAGCCGTCTGCGCTCACCTGGTACTCCCACTCGCGGTCGCCCACGACGTCGATCTCCCAGTGCTCGTTGTCGTCCCAGTCGATGTGGTGGGCCGTGCCGCCGTTCTCGGCCTCAGCCGTCTCGATGGCGGCGCCGGCGGCCTCCAGCTCGCCGCCCTGCGCGGAGCCGGACGCTGAGTCGGATGCGGAGGCCTCGGCCGTCGGCGTCTCCTCGGACTGCGCGCCGTCGGCCGGAGCGCTCTCCTCCTGCGGTGCCTGGGACTGCTCGACGCCGTCGGTCTGCTCCGCATCGCCGCCCGACCCGCAGGCGGACAGTGTGAGAGCCGCTGCGGCGACGACGGCGACGGAGAGGGACTTGAGGGGGCGGAGTGTTCGTGTGTTCGTCATGGCTCTCACAGTACTGAGGCTGCGTGAACCGTCGATGAGAGACGGATGAGCGAGTTCTTACGCATGACGAGAATCCGCGCCGAGCACGCGGACACCGGCGGCTGCGTACGGTGCGAGGAGCTCGTGGTCATCCGTGTCCGTCACGAGCGTCCACGCCTCCGGGAGCCGCGCCCACGCGCTGATCCCCGCCACCTGGAACTTGGTGCGGTCGGCCAGCACGGCGATGCGGTCGCTGCGGTTCGCCGCGCACTCCTTCACATAGGCCTCCTCCAGGGTGGGCTCCCCAACCCCCCGCTGTGCGGAGACCGCATCGCAGCCCAGGATCGCGAGGTCGAAGGAGAAGCGCTCCAGCGCCTCGAGCGCCAGGGGTCCGGTCGTGCCGTGGGAGGCCGTGGTGAGGCGACCGCCCACGACGTGCACGTCGATCCCGTCGCAGCCGACGAGCAGGACAGCGTTCTCGAGGCCGCGGGTCACGACCCGCACACCGCTGACGGACCGCTGCCGCAGGGCATCGACGAATGCCATCGTCGTGGAGCCCGCGTCGAGGAAGACCGTCGCTCCGTCATGGACGAGGTCGACCGCAGTGCGGCCGACCCCGGCCTTCCCGGCGGTGTTGAGCGCCAGCCGGTCGGCCAGAGCGCGATCGCGGTAGGGGGCTGACGTGATCGCCCCGCCGTACGTGCGCGACACCATCCCCGCGGACTCCAGCGCCGCCAGGTCACGCCGGACGGTCGATGCGGACACCTCCAGGTGCGCGGCGATGTCCTCGACGCGTGCCGTGCCGCCGTGGACCAGGGCGATGAGGGCGTTGCGGCGGGCCCTGGTGGCGCGGTGCGGCCGCTGCGTGGTCTGCTCCATCACTCAGCCAGTCCTCTCATTCGGCCCGTCCCCGTGCTCAGCGCGTCCCCCCGCTCAGCGCGGAAGGTACTCCGCGCGGATCCCGTCGACGTACGGTGCATAGTCGATCGCCGCGCGGAATGCGGAGCGCATCGTGCCGGGATCGGCCAGTGCCTTGCCGGCGATGTCGAAGGCCGTGCCGTGGTCGACGCTGGTGCGCAGGATCGGCAGGCCGACCGTGACGGAGATCGTGCCGTCGAAGTCGAAGGTCTTCGCCGCGATGTGTCCCTGATCGTGGTACTGCGAGAGGATCCCGTCGTAGCGGCCGGAGAGCCCGTGGTGGAACACGGAGTCCGCAGGGATCGGGCCGGCGACGGTGAGCCCGTCCGCGTTCACCTGCTCGAGCGCCGGACGCAGGATCTCGATCTCCTCATCGCCGAACGCGCCGTTCTCCCCGCCGTGCGGGTTGATCGCGGCGGTCGCCAGGCGGGGGTCCGTGATCCCGTAGACCTCGAGGGCGCGGTGCGCGCGGCGGATCGAGTCGACCTGCGTCTCCACAGTGATCGCGTCGAGGGCCTTCCGCAGCGACATGTGGCGGGTCGCGAAGAACACGTGCATGTGATGGCCGGGGACGTGCGAGCGCTCGACGACGAACATCGTGTCCTGCTTCGTCACACCGGTGAGCGCACCCAGCATCTCCGTGTGGCCCAGATGCTCCGATCCGGCCTGCCAGATGGCCTCCTTGTTGATCGGACCGGTGACGATGCCCGCGATCTCCTGGTTCATCGCGGCGGTGGTCGCGATCTCGATCGCACGGACTGCGGCGCGACCGGCGCGGGCGTCGACGACGCCCCACTCCAGCTCCTCGTCGCCCAGCTCATCGATGTCGAACACGTCGATCACGCCCGGACCTCCGTGCGGGACGTCCCACGAGGAGACGGCCCGGACCTCGGCGTCGAGGCCCAGGACCTCGACGGCGCGGCGCATGACGGAGGCATCGGCGACTGCGATGCCGTGGACCGAGGCGTCGCCCGAGTACTCGTGGAGGACGGCTGCGGTGATCTCCGGGCCGATGCCGACGGGATCGCCGGGGGTGAGTGCGAGGACGGGTGCGGTCATGGAAGATCCTTCGCTCGTGCGGTGTGCTCGGTCTGTGGGGTGCGTTCTGTCTGTGCGGTGCTGGAGGGGTATTCGGTGGCGGTGGCGAGGTCGGCCAGCGCATCGAGGCACACGACTGCGGTGCCGGTGTCGCCCACGAGGCCGCCCTTCGTGACGATGGGCAGACCGGCGCGCGGTCCGCCCACGAGCGTCCCCCCAGCGGCAAGGGGGACGACCTCGTCGAGGACCTCGATGCCGACGCCGCCGAGGCCGTCGAGGACCTCCGCGGTCACGTCGCCTCCCGTGGTGTAGAGACCGCCGACGGTCGCCTCGGCGAGGACGGCGGCGGTCACGGCGCCCAGGGCGGCGGGGATCGCATCCGCCTCGGCCTCCGTGAGATCGAAGATGTCTGCGACCTCCAGCACGGTGGCCAGCAGGACGATCGGCGCTGCGGCGGAGTCGAGGTCGCGGATGACGTCACGACTGGTCGCCGCGATATCGATGCGGCGGGTCCCGGGGAGGAAGACCGGACGGACGACTGACACGTCGCGGGCGGAGGTGAGGTGCGCGAGCTGGGTGCGGGTCAGCTCTGTCGCGGACCCGGAGACTGCGAGCAGGGGAGGAGCCGCGGGTGTTCCGGGACGCCCCGTCGATCCGGTCAGCCCCATCTGCGTGGCGAGGGCCCAGGTGCCGGGACCCGGATCGATCCCGACCCACAGGGCGTGGGGGCGCACCGCGAGCGCGGCGCGGGCGATCTCGTCCAGATGCGATTCGGTGAAGGCGTCGCCGATCAGGACGTCGGGGGCGGGCGCCGAAGAGTCGGTCCCGTCGAGCAGCTGCGCGATCCGCTGTTCGAGTGCGGCCCCGCCTGCCGTGACCGTCTCCAGATCCATCTCTGCGCACGTGAGGGAGGAGTCACGGGTGAGGGCGGCGGCCACGGATGAGGTCGTCATCGGAGTCCGCACGTCGTGGGCCAGCTCCGTGTGCTCGAGGCGCACGCCTCCCATGAGCTGCAGTCCGCCCACCGTCTGACGATCCGCGGTGGGGAATGCCGGCATGCACAGACCGATGACCTCGCGATCGGTCAGGGACCGGACCGTGTCGATCACCGCCTGGGCCTGGGCCCCGACGTTGCCCCGCAGCGTGGAATCGCACCGCGACGACACGAGAGAGGCCGGCCAGCCCGCGCGGACGGTGGCAGCGGTGCGGCGTGCGGCCTCGGCGGCGGGGACATGACGGGAATCCGTCGTCACCACGACGGCATCGTAGTGCTCCCGCTGTGCGGTGATCTGCTCGTGGGCCTCGCCCACGCGCAGGGTCACGGCGCGCATGCCGCGCCGGACGAGGCCGTTGGCCGCACCGTTGGAACCGGTGAGGTCGTCGCCGACGATGAGGACGTCCGCCATGGCGCAGCCCTCAGCCGACGACGAGGTTGAGGATGATGAGCAGCGGGATCGAGCCTGCCCACACCGCGGTGGTGATGCCCGACCAGCCCTTGAGCGCCTCCAGCCCGTCCAGGCCGGTGAAGCGGGTGACGACCCAGAAGTAGGAGTCGTTGAAGTAGCTGAAGACCATCGAACCGGCGGTGCAGGCCATGACTGCGACGAGCGGGTCGAGGCCGGACTCCACGATGACGGAGGCGGACACGGATGCGGCCGTGATCATCGCGACGGTGCCGGAGCCCTGAGCGATGCGCACGACGGTCGCGATGATGAAGGGGACGAAGAAGGCGGGCAGCGGAGTGGTGGCGACGGCGGTGGCCAGCGCATCGCCCACCCCTGATTCGCGCAGGACCATGCCCAGGCCTCCACCGGCACCGGTGATGAGGAGGATGAGGCCGGCGGAGCCTGCGGCCTCGGCGAGCCAGCCGTGGACCTTGGTTCGCGGGGTCCAGCGGGGCAGCAGCACGTAGACGGCGAGGATGACGCCGATCGTGAGGGCGACGACGGGGTTGCCGAGGAAGACGAGCGGCTGGGCCCACGCGGACGGCGTGTACTCCGCCTCCTGGTCGCCGATGATGCCCTGATTGCCCTGGTCGACCGCTGCGGCGACGGTGTTGCCGACGATCAGCAGCAGCGGGACGACGAGCGGGAGTGCGCCGAGCAGCGCGTTCGTGCGGTGCGGCTTCTTGCCGATGGGTGTGGCGCCGAGGAAGGTCTCGGGACGGTAGGTCACGACGTTGGCGACGGCCTCGGCGCTTGCGGATCCGCCCTTCGCCGCCAGGCTGGTGTCATGGTTCGCACCGTAGACCTCGCTCGCGACGACGGTGTTGAGGCGCGCCTCCAGGCGGGGGCCCATCCACTTCGCGTAGATCACGACGACGGGCAGCAGGCACACGGTGAAGATGACGCCGGTGAGGATGACAGAGCCCATGTCCGCACCGAGGATGCCGGTGACGGCGAGCGGTCCGGGAGTGGGCGGCACCATGTGGTGGGTGAGCGTCATGCCGCAGCCCAGCGCGAGGGCCAGTGTCACGTAGGCGCCCTTCTTCACGCGCGCGATCGAACGGGCGAGCGGGTTCATGATGACGTAGCCGGAGTCGCAGAAGACCGGGATGGACACGAGCGAGCCGACGGATGCCATCGCCCACGGCTCGCGACCCTTGCCGAACATCTTGAGGAAGGCGCGGGCGAGTGCGTCGGCGGCACCGGAGACCTCGAGGATCTTCCCGATGAAGACGCCCAGGCCGATCACGATGCCGACGCTGGCCAGCGTGTCGCCGAAGCCTGCGGTGATCCAGTTGATCGTCTCGACGAAGCCGGAGCCCGCGACGATACCGGTGACGAGCCCGGCGATGAGGAGCGCCACGAATGCATCGAGGCGGGTGGTGAGAACGAGGACGACGATGGTCGCGATGCCCAGCACGAGTGCGAGGAGCAGCTGCAAGTCCATGGCGGACTCCTTGGGAGGGAGGTCGGTGTATGGGCGGAAACCCGGCGCTATGACGGGGAAGGCCATCGGCAGGGCGTCCAGAGATTTCTGAGAGTCTACGCGCAGTCCCTTCAGGAACTGAAGTCGAAGGTGCGCAGAGTGCGCAGAAAGTGAGCACGGGAGCAGGTCGTGGGCCGGGGGCTGTCTCTTATACACATCAGACGCTGCCGACGAAGGCTTAGGTGTAGATCT
>NZ_FWFF01000015.1 GCF_900163715.1 Brevibacterium yomogidense
GGCTCTTCGCAGATGAGGGTGTAGACCCAGGTGCCGGGGATCCGCCCGTGTCGTTGCCGAGGTAGACGTCGAGGCCTCCCTGAGGATGGGAGTTCCTACACAAACCATCCGGAAGACCTCGACATGCACAAGCCTAGCTTCACCACCCCCGATCTCGACGCGTTCTGCCTCCTCGACACCCGCGCCCTGACCATCACAGGACAAGCCATCACCGTCGATCACGCTGTCTTGGAGTGCCGCACCAACACTGACGATCCCGGCTCCTGGTGCCGCGAGTGCGGCACGGAAGGCGTCCCTCGCGGAACCGCGGTGCGCCGACTCGTCCACGTCCCGCTCGGCTGGCGCCCCACGATCCTGCACGTCCGCGTCCGCCGCTACCGGTGCCCGACCTGCGCGCGCGTCTGGCGGGAAGACCTCACCCCGATCGCCGCACCACGAGCGAAGCTGTCGCGACCGGCCGTGCTGTGGGCACTGAAATGCCTCGTCATCGACAGGATGTCCATCAGCCGCATCGCCGCGGGCCTCGGTGCCTCATGGCACACCGTCAACACCGCCATCCTGATTACCGGCCAACAGCTGCTGGTCGATGACCCCAGCAGGTTCGACGGTGTGAGGGTCCTCGGGGTCGATGAGCACGTGTGGCGGCACACCCCGTTCGGCAGCAAGTACGTCACCGTCATCATCGATCTCACCCCGATCCGCGACAAGACAGGCCCCTCCCGGCTGCTCGACATCGTCGAGGGCCGATCGAAGAAGGTGTTCAAGACCTGGCTGGCCACCCAATCGCAGGCATTCCGCCACGGTATCGAGGACATCGCGATGGACGGCTTCGCCGGCTACAAATCAGCCGCAGCTGAAGAGCTGCCCGACGCTACCCCGGTGATGGATCCCTTCCACGTCGTCGCTCTGGCAGGTAGCGCTGTGGAGCGGTGCCGGCAGCGGATCCAGCAGGAGACACTCGGACACCGGGGCCGATCCGGTGATCCTCTCTATGGCATCCGCCGTGTCCTGCTCACCGGCGCGAACCTGCTCACCAGCAAGCAGACCGATCGACTCGAAGCTGTGCTCGCTGCCGAGGAACACACGCAAGTCGATGTCACGTGGTGGATCTACCAGCGCGTCGTGGCCGCGTACCGCGACCCCAACCGGGTACGCGGCAGAGACCGACTGAAGAGCGTCATCGCGAGTCTCTCTGCAGGAGTACCGGCAGCACTGACGGAGCTGACCACGCTCGGGCGAACGCTGAAACGCAGAGCTGCCGATGTACTCGCGTACTTCGACCGACCCGGAACAAGCAACGGACCAACGGAGGCAATCAACGGTCGACTCGAGCACCTGAGAGGCACCGCGCTCGGGTTCCGAAATCTGGGCCACTACCTCCTCAGAGCACTGCTAGACACCGGCGGCTTCAGACCACTTCTACACTCTCTTTTACGATGAGCC
>NZ_FWFF01000016.1 GCF_900163715.1 Brevibacterium yomogidense
GGAGAGCACCTTTCGGTGAGGGCTGGGCGTTGTTTGTGTCTGGTTGGATCGGTTTGTGTGTCTGTTCTTTGAGAACTCAATAGCGTGTTTGTTTGTTTTTGATGATGCCAGTTATTTATTTGCTGGGATTTCAATAATGTAGCTTTTTTAGCAGCTTGTTGATTTCTTGGCCAGGTGATTGACCTGTCTGAAAACATGTTTATTTTTGGAGAGTTTGATCCTGGCTCAGGACGAACGCTGGCGGCGTGCTTAACACATGCAAGTCGAACGCTGAAGCTCGCAGCTTGCTGTGGGTGGATGAGTGGCGAACGGGTGAGTAACACGTGAGTAACCTGCCCCTGACTGCGGGATAAGCCCGGGAAACTGGGTCTAATACCGCATATGACACTTGGCCGCATGGTCAGAGTGTGGAAAGTTTTTCGGTTGGGGATGGGCTCGCGGCCTATCAGCTTGTTGGTGGGGTAAAGGCCTACCAAGGCGACGACGGGTAGCCGGCCTGAGAGGGCGACCGGCCACACTGGGACTGAGACACGGCCCAGACTCCTACGGGAGGCAGCAGTGGGGAATATTGCACAATGGGGGAAACCCTGATGCAGCGACGCCGCGTGAGGGATGACGGCCTTCGGGTTGTAAACCTCTTTCAGTAGGGAAGAAGCCTTTCGGGGTGACGGTACCTGCAGAAGAAGTACCGGCTAACTACGTGCCAGCAGCCGCGGTAATACGTAGGGTACAAGCGTTGTCCGGAATTATTGGGCGTAAAGAGCTCGTAGGCGGTCCGTCGCGTCTGCTGTGGAAACGCAAGGCTCAACCTTGCGCGTGCAGTGGGTACGGGCGGACTAGAGTGCAGTAGGGGAGTCTGGAATTCCTGGTGTAGCGGTGAAATGCGCAGATATCAGGAGGAACACCGGTGGCGAAGGCGGGACTCTGGGCTGTTACTGACGCTGAGGAGCGAAAGCATGGGGAGCGAACAGGATTAGATACCCTGGTAGTCCATGCCGTAAACGTTGGGCACTAGGTGTGGGGCTCATTCCACGAGTTCCGCGCCGCAGCTAACGCATTAAGTGCCCCGCCTGGGGAGTACGGCCGCAAGGCTAAAACTCAAAGGAATTGACGGGGGCCCGCACAAGCGGCGGAGCATGCGGATTAATTCGATGCAACGCGAAGAACCTTACCAAGGCTTGACATACACCGGAATGTGCCAGAGATGGTTCAGCCCTTTGGGCTGGTGTACAGGTGGTGCATGGTTGTCGTCAGCTCGTGTCGTGAGATGTTGGGTTAAGTCCCGCAACGAGCGCAACCCTCGTTCTATGTTGCCAGCACGTGATGGTGGGAACTCATAGGAGACTGCCGGGGTCAACTCGGAGGAAGGTGGGGATGACGTCAAATCATCATGCCCTTTATGTCTTGGGCTTCACGCATGCTACAATGGTCGGTACAAAGGGTTGCGAGACCGTGAGGTGGAGCGAATCCCAGAAAGCCGATCTCAGTTCGGATCGTAGTCTGCAACTCGACTACGTGAAGTCGGAGTCGCTAGTAATCGCAGATCAGCAACGCTGCGGTGAATACGTTCCCGGGCCTTGTACACACCGCCCGTCAAGTCACGAAAGTCGGTAACACCCGAAGCCGGTGGCCCAACCCTTGTGGGGGGAGCCGTCGAAGGTGGGACTGGTGATTGGGACTAAGTCGTAACAAGGTAGCCGTACCGGAAGGTGCGGCTGGATCACCTCCTTTCTAAGGAGCATCACAGAACCACCTGCGCACTTTGTGTTGTGGGTGGGTGTGGCCACGTGCATGCCGTTCGTGTGTGCAGTGGTTGCTCATGGGTGGAACATCATCAGATTCTTCCTGCGTCTACTGGCCCTGTGTGGTTGGTGGGTGTGGGGCAAACACGCTGTTGGGTCCTGGGAGAACAGGCCCCTGCAGCTCTTTCTGCATTCCGCATGTGTGTGGGTGTGGTGAGGGTCTGTGGGTGGTGTGTGTGTCTCTCGTGGCCGGCTCTGTTCATGGGCTCCCGCGTTGGTGGGGGTGTGTGGGTGGGTGTCTGGTTGTGGATCTGGTTTTTTCATAGTGGACGCGAGCATCTGGGCATCATGACTGTGCCTCATCCTTGTTGGGTGGGTGTGGTTGTGGTGTTCTGTGTAATTTTTGTTGTTGTTGTGTTTCTTGTGTTATCCGACTCGCGCTGCCCGTATGCACTGTTGTGTGGTGGTGGTGTGAGTGTTCAAGAGCGCATGGTGGATGCCTTGGCATCAGGAGCCGATGAAGGACGCGGTAATCTGCGATAAGCCTCGGGGAGTTGATAAACGAACGGTGATCCGAGGGTGTCCGAATGGGGAAACCCCGCGGCATGTTATGTGTCGTGACCCGCATCTGAATATATAGGGTGTGTGGAGGGAACGTGGGGAAGTGAAACATCTCAGTACCCACAGGAAGAGAAAACAATTGTGATTCCGTTAGTAGTGGCGAGCGAACGCGGACCAGCCTAAACCGTGTGTGTGTCAAGCGTGCTGGTGTTGCATGCGCGGTGTTGTGGGGTTGCCCGTCTTTCTCCAGCATGAGGGAGACGCGTTGTGGTGGTTGTAGTCGAACACGGTGGGAAACGTGACCGTAGTGGGTGAGAGTCCCGTAGGCGAAACAGCTGTCAGGCGTGTGTGGTGATACCCGAGTAGCACGGGACCCGTGAAATCCCGTGTGAATCTGCCAGGACCACCTGGTAAGGCTAAATACTTCCTGATGACCGATAGCGGATAGTACCGTGAGGGAATGGTGAAAAGTACCCCGGGAGGGGAGTGAAATAGTACCTGAAACCATGCGCTTACAATCCGTCAGAGCCTCCTTGTTGGGGTGATGGCGTGCCTTTTGAAGAATGAGCCTGCGAGTTAGCGGCACGTGGCGAGGTTAACCCTTGGGGGGTAGCCGTAGCGAAAGCGAGTCCGAATAGGGCGATTGAGTCGCGTGTCCTAGACCCGAAGCGGAGTGATCTAGCCATGGGCAGGGTGAAGCGATGGTAAGACGTCGTGGAGGCCCGCACCCACTTCAGTTGAAAATGGAGGGGATGACCTGTGGTTAGGGGTGAAAGGCCAATCAAACTCTGTGATAGCTGGTTCTCCCCGAAATGCATTTAGGTGCAGCGTTGTGTGTTTCTTGCCGGAGGTAGAGCTACTGGATGGCCGATGGGCCCCACCGGGTTACTGACGTCAGCCAAACTCCGAATGCCGGTAAGTGTAAGCATGGCAGTGAGACTGCGGGGGATAAGCTTCGTAGTCGAGAGGGAAACAGCCCAGACCACCAACTAAGGCCCCTAAGCGTGTGCTCAGTGGGAAAGGATGTGGAGTTGCGAAGACAACCAGGAGGTTGGCTTAGAAGCAGCCATCCTTGAAAGAGTGCGTAATAGCTCACTGGTCAAGTGATTCCGCGCCGATAATGTAGCGGGGCTTAAGCACACCGCCGAAGTTGTGGCAGTACCACGCGTATCCGAGCCGACACTCCTTGTGGGTGTTTGGTTGAGGTGTGGTATTGGGTAGGGGAGCGTCGTGTGGCCGGTGAAGCTGCGGGGTGACCCAGTGGTGGAGGCTATGCGAGTGAGAATGCAGGCATGAGTAGCGAAAGAAGGGTGAGAAACCCTTCCGCCGGATGACCAAGGGTTCCAGGGCTAGGCTAATCCGCCCTGGGTAAGTCGGGACCTAAGGCGAGGCCGACAGGCGTAGTCGATGGACAACGGGTTGATATTCCCGTACCGGCGAAGAACCGCCCATACCGAGGCATGTGATACTAACCTTCTGATGTTCCTCCCTGACCTTCGGGTCGGGGTGTTGGATTGAGGAAGGGACCTGAGCGTGTAGTAGGTAAACGTATTAACAGGTGTGACGCAGGAAGGTAGCCGGGCCGCGCGATGGTAGTCGTGGTCTAAGGTTGTAGGACTCCTGGTAGGTAAATCCGCCGGGTTTGTGTCTGAGAGCTGATGGGCGCCCACTTTGGTGGGTGATCCGGTGATCCTATGCTGCCGAGAAAAGCATCGACGTGAGGTTCCAGCCGCCCGTACCCTATTACCGACTCAGGTGGTCAGGTAGAGAATACTAAGGCGATCGAGATAATCGTGGTTAAGGAACTCGGCAAAATGCCCCCGTAACTTCGGGAGAAGGGGGGCCATCCTGGTGATCCATCTTTGCGGTGGTGAGCTGGTGGTGGCCGCAGAGACCAGGGAGAAGCGACTGTTTACTAAAAACACAGGTCCGTGCGAAGACGTAAGTCGATGTATACGGACTGACGCCTGCCCGGTGCTGGAAGGTTAAGAGGACCTGTTAGACCACTTGTGGTCGAAGCGGAGAATTTAAGCCCCAGTAAACGGCGGTGGTAACTATAACCATCCTAAGGTAGCGAAATTCCTTGTCGGGTAAGTTCCGACCTGCACGAATGGCGTAACGACTTCTCCACTGTCTCAACCACGAACTCGGCGAAATTGCACTACGAGTAAAGATGCTCGTTACGCGCAGCAGGACGGAAAGACCCCGAGACCTTCACTATAGTTTGGTATTGGTGTTCGGTATGGCTTGTGTAGGATAGGTGGGAGACTGTGAAGCATGCACGCTAGTGTGTGTGGAGTCATCGTTGAAATACCACTCTGGCTATGCTGGATTCCTTAACTTCGGGCCCTGATCGGGTCCAGGGACAGTGCCTGATGGGTAGTTTAACTGGGGCGGTTGCCTCCTAAAGAGTAACGGAGGCGCCCAAAGGTTCCCTCAGCCTGGTTGGCAATCAGGTGTCGAGTGTAAGTGCACAAGGGAGCTTGACTGTGAGACGGACGTGTCGAGCAGGAGCGAAAGCTGGGACTAGTGACCCGGCCGTGGATTGTGGAATCGCGGTCGCTCAACGGATAAAAGGTACCTCGGGGATAACAGGCTGATCTTGCCCAAGAGTCCATATCGACGGCATGGTTTGGCACCTCGATGTCGGCTCGTCGCATCCTGGGGCTGGAGTCGGTCCCAAGGGTTGGGCTGTTCGCCCATTAAAGCGGTACGCGAGCTGGGTTTAGAACGTCGTGAGACAGTTCGGTCCCTATCCGCTGCGTGCGTAGGAAATTTGAGAAGGGCTGTCCTTAGTACGAGAGGACCGGGACGGACGAACCTCTGGTGTGCCAGTTGTACCGCCAGGTGCATGGCTGGTTGGCTACGTTCGGGAAGGATAACCGCTGAAAGCATCTAAGCGGGAAGCCTGCTTCAAGATGAGATTTCCTTTGAGGTGCCCTGTAGACCACAGGGTTGATAGGCCAGATGTGGAAGCGCAGCAATGCGTGGAGCTGACTGGTACTAATACACCGATCACTCATCCAAGTACACTCCTTTCAAAAGGGGAGTGTGGCCCCCACACTTTTCAGTGGGGTGGTTGCGGGTCGGGTAACACGAGTTAAACACTCAACAACATTGTTTTTTTACTGCGTCACACAGAATCCCCCGTTTCGGTGGGTTTGTGTGTGGTGTGTTCGCGTCCACGTATGAATTGACTTTGGTCCACCATCCCCTGGTGGTTTGTGGGGGTGTGTGAGGCATTGTGCACACGCGCGCGTGTGTCCCGTGTTTTTGCGGTGGTTATAGCGGTAGGGAAACGCCCGGTCCCATTCCGAACCCGGAAGCTAAGCCTGCCAGCGCTGATGGTACTGCACTCGATAGGGTGTGGGAGAGTAAGTCACTGCCGCAATATTCTTTGTTTGGTTGGTTGAGGGTCTGAGGGTTTGAGCGTTGCTCACCTTCAGGCCCTCAACCCATTCACAAG
>NZ_FWFF01000019.1 GCF_900163715.1 Brevibacterium yomogidense
GCTGCGTCTGATGTGTTTTAGAGAGAGGGGGCGGTGGGCTTCGGCGGCCTCGGCGGCGGGGCGGTTCAGCGGATCTCGCGACCGCCGAACAGCTGCTCGAGCGGAATGGACCCGTCCTGCCAGGGCGTCAGGATCCAGACCACCACGTAGAGACCGATCCCCACCACGGGCAGCAGGAAGGCGAGGAGGACCAGCAGACGGACCAGCCAGACGTTGAGTCCGGTGGCGGCTGCGAGTCCGCCCGAGATCCCTCCGGCAAGGCGCTGGGGACCGCGACGGAATCTAAGGCTGCGAATGGACGAGAAGAATGCGTTCATGACATCGACGGTACGCGCGATGGACGTGGCGCGGCAGTGGCGCTGGCCCTTGGGTGAGGTGGGGAAAACCCGAGGGGGCTGAGCCGCTCGCCGCCTCCGTGCTCCGCTGGCCGGTGACTGCGGCGGTCAGTCGAACACGGGAGCGGCGAACGGGCGCAGGGTGGGGGGGGGGAGCGAGCCCAGAGCGGCGGTCAGTGAAGCACGGGAGTGGCGAATGGGCCCAGGGTGGGGGCGAATGGGCGCAGGGTCGCACCCGCACGCGCCTCCCGCTTGATCACCGCATGTCTTCGAGCTCGACCCCGTTCGTCTCGCGCACGAACTTCCACACGAAGAGGAACGACGCGAACGCGGCGATCGTGTAGAAGCCATAGGCGAACCACAGGCCCACCTCCGCCATGGACGGGAACGTCGTGGATATGAGGAAGTTTGCCAGCCACTGGGCGGCAGCGGCGATGCCCAGGGCGATCGCGCGGATGCGGTTGTTGAACATCTCGCCCAGCAGCACCCAGACACCCGGCCCCCAACTCATCCCGAAGAAGACGACGAACGCGTTGGCCGCCACCAGCGCGGTGAGGTCCCAGCCGGGCAGCAGCATGACGGTGTCGGTGATGGCGGGGTCGCGACCGATCGAGAACGCCGCAGTCATGAGTCCCAGGGACACAGTCATGCCAGCCGATCCGATGGTCAGCAGCTTCCGCCTGCCGATCCGGTCGATGAGCGCGATCGCGAGCACCGTGACGACGATGTTCGTCACGGACGTGATGACGGTGATCGTGAGGGCATCGGACTCCGTGAAGCCGACGGAGCGCCACAGCGTCGTGGAGTAGTAGAAGATCACGTTGATGCCGACGAACTGCTGGAAGACGGACAGCACGATGCCCACCCACACGATGGGCTGGAGGTTCGTCTTCGACGGAGTGAGGATGTCGCGGAAGCTGGGGGTGGTCTCCGTGACGACGGTGCGACGGATCTCCTGGATGCGGACCTCGACGCCCTCGACGAAGATCTCCGAGAGGACGCGGGTCGCCTCTTCCTCGCGGCCCTGCTGGACGAGGTAGCGCGGCGACTCCGGAATCGTGAGTGCGAGGATGCCGTAGACGACGGCGGGCACGACCTCGGTGAGGAACATCCACCGCCATGCGGGCAGTCCGAACCACAGCACCTCCGCGGCACCGCCTGCAGCACCGGCCAGGGCAGCATCGCACATCAGTGCGGCGAAGATGCCCAGCACGATTGCCAACTGCTGGAGCGAGCCCAGACGTCCGCGGACGGCGGCCGGCGAGATTTCCGCGATGTAGGCCGGTGCGATGACGGAGGCCGCGCCCACGCCCAGACCGCCGATGATGCGCCAGATGATGAGGTCCGTCGGCCCGAACGCCAGGGCGGATCCCACGGAGGACACGGTGAAGAGCACCGCGGCGATGAGCATGACGCGCACGCGTCCCATCCGCGCGGAGATCCGTCCCGCCAGTGCCGCTCCGGCCATGCAGCCCAGCAGTGCTGAGGACACCATGAAGCCGGTCAGCAATGCGGGCGTCGCCCATTCGTCGGCCATCGCATCGACGGCTCCGTTGATGACGGAGGTGTCGAAGCCGAACAGGAAGCCGCCCAGTGCCGCGACCACGGCGAGATGGACGACTCGGCCGATGACGAACGAGCCGGTCTGCGGGGACCCGGACTGCGGGGATGCGGCTGCGGGGGTGGAAGACATGGTCACCTGGGGAATCTGCGTGGGGATACGGGATGTGATCGGCGTCGACGGTATCCGATGATGTCTGCTCCGACGAGGTCTGACGCGCGGCACAGCGTATACGTGCAGGTGCGTGTGCCCGTAGGGTCGTCGGCATGACGACGGGGCACCGAACATGACGACAGGGCGCGAGCTATGACGACGGGACGAATGCTCGAGGCGGAGGCGCGACGGACCGCGGAGCGCATCGCCCGGCGGCGCAGGGGAGTGGTCGTCGGAGTGCGCGACGGCGCGGAGACTGCCGTCGTAGGTGTAGGCGATACCGGTCGGGCACTTGGCCAGAGCCAGGGTCAGGGGGCGGCTCCGGACTCAGGTCGAGGAAATGGACCGACCCCCGGCCCTGAACAGCGGCCGGACGCCCACACCCTGTTCGAGATCGGCTCCATCACCAAGGTGTTCACCGCGCTGCTGCTGGCCGATGGTGTGGTGAGGGGTGACTGGGAGCTGCGAACTCCGGTCCGCGACCTGCTGCCCGCCGGCGCGGAGGTTCCCAGCCGGGGTGGTGCCGAGGTGACGCTGCAGCATCTGGCGACGCACACCTCGGGCCTGGTGCGTTCGCCTTTTCCCATCGGAGTGCGAGAGACGATCCGCTTCCTGCAGTTCGGCCACGACGTGTACGCGGGGTTCACCGGCGACGACCTGCTGGCAGCTCTGGCAACCACGCGGCTGCGGCGGAAGCCGGGCACCGGCGGTGTGAAGTACTCGAACTTCGGATACGGCGTGTTGGGGCATGTGCTCGCCCACGCGCTGGGGCAGGACTTCGGGACGATCATCGGGGAGAGGATCTGCCAGCCGCTGGGCCTCAACGACACGGCGACGGAGTGGCAGCTGACGGAGGAGCAGCGGAAGCGTTCGGCGCAGGGATTCCGGAGCAGGAAGCGGACGGCCGCTCCGTGGCCGCTGGAGGGTCTGCCGGGGGCGGGAGCACTGCGCTCGACGGCGACGGACGTGCTGAGGTTCCTCCAGGCACAGATGGAGCCGGCGGAAACTCCTCTCGAGGACGCGATCCGGCTGACGCATCAGACGCCGACCGGTGGACCTGCGGGTATGGGGCTGGGCTGGCATCGTGCGGGGAAGCAAGTGCTGTGGCACAACGGTGGCACCGGAGGATTCCGCACGATCGCGGCCTTCCGCCCCGGCGACTCAACAGCGGTGACGGTGCTGGTGAATCAGTCGGCGGGTGCGGATCTTGCGGCGCTGCGGCTGCTCAAGCGCGTGTCGTGAGCCGCCCGAGCACCCTCGACCGCCTCAGCCCAGCAGGTCCGTGCGGAAGATCGGCCACAGCTGACCGGTGACGAACACGGCCACCACCAGCAGGATCGACACCGTGAGCACGAGGATGTCGAGCGGCCGGACCTTCAGGTAGCCCAGGCGGATCCGACGTCCCCGATCATCGACCGTCGCGTACGTGAGGCCGCGGGTCTCCAGCGCCTCGACGGTCGTGCGCACCGAAAGCGCCGTGTTGAGGAAGATCGGATAGAACGACAGGATCGCCATCCTGACCCACCGGTAGAGGTGGTTGACGCCCAGGAACCCGGCCCTGCGCGGCGGGGCGGACCGCAGGCGGTAGTTGTCGAAGACCGTGTTGAACTCCTCGACGAGGATCGGCAGCATCCGATAGCCGTACGACACCGCGAACGCGAGCAGCGCCGGCGCCCGCAGAGCCAGCAGCGCATCGGAGAGCTTCTCCGGATCGAGCGAGACGAACGCGGCCATCGACGCCATCGAGATCGCACCCAGTTTGAGCGTGAGCTCGGACAGCGCGTACAGCGTGCCGAGGTCGCCGCCGAACAGCCACGCAGCGGCCAGGATGTAGATCGCCTCCATGCCGATCCCGAACACGAACAGGAAGAGCAGCAGCGGTCCCACCCGCGCCAGGATGACCGCGACCGCGTTGAGCAGGAACAGACCCGCGAGCACCGTGAGGTTGTGGGTGAACCACGGCACGATCGCCATGACCGCATACCAGAGCAGCACCATCCGGGGATCCATGCGGGAGAACGTGCCGCCCCGCGTCGCGTATGCGGCGCGCATGAGCTCGAGCTTGATCCACTCGACGCTGATCACATCACGCGTCTTGCGTGCCATAGGCCCTCATCTCGGCAGAAGAAGCTGGGTGGAGGTCTGCAGAAGCCGGGTGGAGATCTGCGTGCTGCAGTTTGAGACCGTCGAAGCGGTCGACGAACTCCCGCACATCGAGCGGCGGGGGAGTCATGCCCAGGCTCATCCCCAGCTGGGTGATCTGCGGCGGCACGAGGTTGGCCCGTGTGAGGAGATCGGGCTGGTCGAAGAGCTCGTGCGGGCTGAGGTCGGAGGCGACGCGGCCGCCCTCCATGACGAGGACCCGGTTGGCCCACTCGCTCACGAGCGTCATGTCGTGGGTCGCCACCACGGAGCAGGCGATCGTGCCGGACAGCTGATCGAGCATGCGCACGACCGCGTCGCGGGATGCGATGTCGAGCGATGCGGTCGGCTCGTCGAGCAGGAGGACGTCGGGTCGCATCGCGAGTCCGATCGCCAGGGTGGCCCTGCGCTGCTGCCCGCCGGAGAGGCTGCGGCCGTCCCGGTCCGCGAAGTCGTCCAGGCGCACCTGGGACAGGGTGTCATCGACGATCGCCTCCCAGCCGGGGACTCCGCGTTCGCGGGGGAAGAGCGCGATGTCGGAGCGGATCGATTCCTTGAGGAACATCTGCTGCGGCTGCTGCCAGAGGTACGCGACGTGATCGGCGAGCTGACCCGCAGACTTCTTCCGCGTGTTGGTCCCGGAGACCTCCACATCGCCGGACCGCGGCACGAGGATGCCCGCGAGCAGCTTGAGGAGGGTCGTCTTGCCCGATCCGTTGCCGCCCACCAGTGCGACGCGGTCGCCCCGACGCAGGTCGACGTCCAACTCGTCGAGGACGTTGTGGAGCCTGCCGTGGACTGTGCGGTAGCCGTGCTGGACGGCGGTCGCGCGGGCGACGACCGGTAACGGCGCGCTCGCCTGCTCCGCTGCGGGACGGGTGAACTGTTCGAGCGACGGGCGTGGACCCGCGCCCGAGCGTGTGCCCGCGACCGCGCCCGAGGCCGTGCCCGAGGCCGTGGCTGCGACGGGTGCGTGCGCACGGAGGGCGCGGGCGGCCTCGGGAACGGTCCGGGGTGCGTCAGCCAGCCCCAGCCGGTGGGCGGCCTGCACGATCTGCGGGGCGGGGATGCCGTGCTCGGCGAGTTCGTGCGAGCGGTTCACCGCGTCCTGCACCGGCAGGTGCCAGACCGGCGCTCCGTCGGCCATGAGCACGACCGACTTCGCGAACCGGGCGATGAACTCCGCATGGTGCTCGATCGTCACGATCGTGAGGCCGAACTGCTCGTTGAGCACCTCGAGCCGCTGGTAGATCTCCTGTGCGCGGGCAGGATCCAGCTCTGCGACCGGCTCGTCCACGACGACCACGCGCGGCCGCAGCGCCAGCACGGACGCGAGCGCCGTGAGGTGGGCCTGGCCGCCGGACAGCTGCCACACGAACCGTTCGGAGAGGTCGGTGATGCGCAGCATCTCCAGCGCCTCGCGGGTGCGTTCGGCGTGATCGACGTGGCCGAAGTTCACGGGTGCGAACGCGATCTCGTCGCGCACCGTAGGGCGCACGAGCTGGTTCGCGAAGTCCTGGTACACGTAGCCGACCTGGCTCGACAGCTGCGCGACCGACGACGTATAGGTGTCGATGCCGCAGACCTCCGCCACCCCCGAGAACTCGCCGGACCAGTAGTGCGGCACGAGCCCGTTGAACGTCTTGCACAGCGTCGTCTTGGCGGAGCCGTTGCCGCCGACGACCGCGGCGAAGTCACCTTCGGCGATCTGGAGGGTGACGTTGCGCAGCGTGTCCTCGGCCGTGCCGGGGTACCGGAAGGAGACGTTCTCCAGAGAGATCACGGGGGAGGCGGGCATGGTCAGACGCCCGTCGTGTGGGTGGGAGTGCGTGCGTCCTTCTTCTGCGCGGCGCGGAAGAGGACCAGCGCGACCGCGACGAGGACGACGATCGCGGCGACGGAGACCCACAGGAAGCCCATGCCGAACTGCTCGAGGAGCTCCGGCTCCCACGCGCCGACGCTCACATCCCACGCCTCGAGGAAGGCGAAGAAGAACGACGCGACCGCCAGCAGCACGACGGCCCCCACGAACGGACCGGAGCTCTTCCCCTGGCCGGGGATGGGTTCCCCGGCGACGCGCGGACGCATGCCCATGAGCGGCTCGATGCGGCCGTGCAGCGCGGGCACCAGCCAGAGAGCGGGGAGGATGCCGAAGAGGAATCCGGAGATGATGAGGTCGATGCCGAAGCCGACTCCCTCGAGCAGCAGCATGGATTCGGGCAGGCCCTCGACGTACTCGGCGTCCTCGACCCCGATCCAGACCTTCGACAGGTCGACGGCGGCGGACAGCAGCTTGTCGATGAAGACGATGAGGAGCGCGCCGAGCGCGATCTGGGCGCGGTTGCGCGGATTGCGGATGACGGAGCCCGCGATGAAGATCGCGAGGAACATCTGGATGAAGCCCTCGATCTCTGCGAGCCCGGAGAAGTCGCCCATGAGCAGGTCGGTGAAGATGATCTCGCCGAGCGGGGCACCCAGAGCCACCCAGAACGGCGAGAAGAGAGCGGCCATGGTCAGCGGCACGAAGACGAAGTAGGCGATCGAGAAGTCGAAGGGACCGATCGTGACGTCGGGGATGATCTCCAGGATGATGTTCGACAGGCCGAAGAGCGCCATCGACAGCACGAAGACCATGAGCTTCTGGGGTGTGGTGAGCGCGTAGGGATTGAGACCGTCGCCTGTGCCGCGCAGCTGGCCGGCGCGCTGGTACTGGGTGGTGGACATGGGGTTCTCCTCAGGACGAGATGGTGCGGGGCGGAGTCGTCGGTGGTCGGAGTCGTCGGTGGTCGGAGTGGTCACTCGCCGGAACGGTCGAGCAGTCTGGTGAGGTCGCCGGGGACGTCGATGAGGTCGGTCGCGAGTCCGCTGTCCAGCGCCGCCTGCAGAGCGGCGTCGTCGCTCGCACCCCCGCGCACCAGCACGCGGTGAGTGATTCCGGCGGCCCGTGCGGCCTCGGCGTCGTTCTGCGGCTTGTCACCGAGGAACCACGTGCGGGTGGGATCGGACTGGGCGATCGCGAGGCCCGCGGCGGCGATCGAGGGGTGCGGCTTGCGGACGCCGAACTCGTCGGAGGCGAGGACCGCGCGCACCTGGTCGAGGAGGCCGTGGGCCTGGATGTTCGCCCGCACTCCGGTGCCGGACACGGTGTTCGAGACCACGACGACGGGGATGCCGTCCGCGGCGCAGTGGTCGAAGAGGTCGCGGACGCCCGGGCGGAGAGTGCGCCGGGACTTCGCGAGTCCCCACGCTTCCATGAGCGCGATGGACTCCGACCGCAGGAGCGCATTGGTCCGTGCGTCGGCACCGTCGATGTGCCAGAACTCGCGGGGACTCACGTCGCGGAGCACGTCCGTGGGGCAGACGGGGAAGCCGAGCGCGCTCGCCTCGTGTCGCTGCCAGAGGTCGCGGCGATGGCTCTTGCCCGCCGAATACTGTTCCGTCGCAGCTGACAGCACGGCCTCCGCGTGCGTGAGGTCGGCCTGCTGCTCGCCCGTGCCCAGCAGCTCCGCGAGCCGCGTGAGGAACTCGGCACGGGCCTGTGGGTCGGGGGCCGATGTGGCGATGACCCCGCCATGGTCGATGAGGAGGGCCCGGCCGCAGGACGGCGAGGGTGCGGTCGTGGGGGATGCGGGGGCTGTGGGCGGGACAGGGGCAGTCGCTGCGGCGGGAAGCGAGGACGTGGCCGGGGCAGGAGTGGCCGCGACGCTGTTGGAATCGGAAGCCGCGTCGGTCAGCAGGTCGAGGAGGCCTTCGGGGGTGTCGAGCACCGCATCAGCGACCTCGTCGACGGCGAACGGCGGGCTGTCCGTGTGGTGGCAGCGGGTGATGAGGACGGCGCCCGCTCCTGCGCGGCGCCCGGCGACGAGGTCTCGGTCCTGCGTGTCGCCCACGTACCAGCACTCGTCGATCGGTTCGCCGAGCGCATCGGCCGCCAGCTGCAGCATGCCGGGGTGGGGTTTGCGGATGCCGACCTCGTCCGAGTAGATCTGCACGGCGAAGTGGCTGGCGAGGCCGTGCTCGGCGAGCAGTTCGCGGTGGCTGGCACCGGAGTGGGCGTTCGACACGATACCCAGCTGGACGTTGTTCTCCCCGCACCATGCGAGGAGCTCGGGAATGCCCGGACGCACCGTGTGGCCGGAGATCGTCGTGTTCATGGTCCTGAGTAGTTCGGGCGCACTCGCTGCGAGGAGTTCGCGCGGCCCGGCGGGCAGATCCGATGCGAGGAAGTCGGTGACTATCTCGCGGTGCGTGAGCTCCTGCGGCTCCAGGCGGCGGCTCGAGGCGTTCTTCCACTGCTTGAGTGCAGTCAGCCCTGCGTCCAGCGACGCGCGGAGCCTCTCAGGGGAGTAGTCGAACCCTGCCCGGTTGAGTCGTGTGGACATCCACGCCGCCATGCTGTCGCGCCCGTCGGGGTGCTTCGAGGTCTCGAAGACGACTCCGCCGAAGTCGAGCAGCACCGCCCGAGGCCGAGCGAGAGTCGGCTGGGACGGTGCGGCGAGGCGTGAGGGGTGCGTGTCCACGGAGCGTGTCCTTCGTCTGCGGTGTGCCGAGCGTGTGGGAGCAACGCTAGGGACGGTTCATGGCTGAGGGACGTCGTCGAGGTGAACGGCTGGAACGTTCCACATGTCCGCCTGTGGAACGTTCCAGAATCAGTCGAGTGGAACGTTCCAGCCGCTGTGTCCGCGGGGGTCGTTCCTGGTAGAACTGCCGTATGGCAATGACGAGGACACCGGAGGGCGGCCGACCGCGGCCGACCATCAAGGACATCGCCCGCGAGACCGGGGTGTCGAAGTCTCTGGTGTCGCTCGCGCTCGCGGGTCGCAGCGGAGTGAGCGAGGCGAGCCGCGACCGCATCCTCGCGACCGCGCGCGACCTCGGCTACTCCTCGAACACCTGGGCGCGCTCGCTGGTGCGGGGGAAGACGCAGCTGATCGGTGTCGTGACGACCGACCTCGCGAACAGCTATCACACGGAGATCGTCACGGCCGTCGAGGATGAGGCAGAGCGGGACGGGTACGGGGTGCTGCTGGCGCATGGCCGTCGCAGCCCAGAGACTTTGGCGGACAAGGTCGACGAGATGCTCCGACTCGGAGTCGACGGGCTCGTCGTCGTGTCCTCGCGCGTGCCCGCCGAACGGCTGGCGGAGGCGGCTGCGCGACGACCGCTCGTCGTCGTGGGGCGGCCGGCCGCGGTGCCGGAGGCGGCCGACTCGATCCACAATGACGATGAGGCTGGCGCTCGCCTGGCCGTGCGGCATCTCATCGACCTGGGCCACGAGCGGATCGTCTTCGTTGCGACCTCGCAGCGGGAGGCGATGCAGGCGCGGCAGCGTGCCTACAGGCGGACGTTGGAGGAAGCCGGGCTCGGCATTGGTTGGGTCATCCACTGGGGTCAGGAAGGAGTCTCAGCGGAGAGTGCGCGGGCCGTGCTGGCGGAGGCTGGGCTCGCGGACGCCGGGCTCACGGCAGCCGGAGTCACGGAGGCCGGATACGCAGGGACTGGCTTCACAGGGGCCGGATTCGCAGACGCAGGACTCACTGAGGCCGGCGCGCCGACAGCGGTCTTCGTGTCGAACGACCGGGCGGCTGTCGCGCTGATGGGGGCGGCGCTCGACGCGGGCATCAGCGTTCCCCAGCAGCTCAGCATGATCGGCTACGACAACACTGCGCTCGCCGCGGCGATCAGGCCGGCGCTCACCAGCATCGACCAGCCGCGCACCATGATGGGGGGCCGTGCGGTGCAGCTGCTGCTCGAGCGCATCGAGGGGCGGGTCGAACCGCTCCGTGAGGTCGTCGCTCCGTCGCTCGCACAGCGGGCCTCGACGAGCGCGCCCGGGGTGAGGAGCGCAGCGCGCGGCCGGACCCCGTGAGGTCCGACCGCGCGTGCGGTTCTGCTGCTGATCTGCTGCTGATCAGAACGTCGTGATGATGTTGAAGCCCTTCGTCGTGAAGGCGGACATGTTGCTGAAGACGTCGTTGACGTCGCCCAGCCCGACCTCCCGCTCGATGAGAGGCTGAGGATCGAGACGCCCCTGCGCCACGAGTGCCAGGAGCCCCGAGTACTTGGGCTGCGGGTTGCCGAAGCTGCCCAGGATCTCGATCTCCGAGGCGGTCACCGCATCGATGGGGACCTGGGCGATGCCCTGCTCGTCCGCGCCGGTGAGTCCGACCTGCACGTGTCGGCCGCCCTTGCGCAGACCGCTGATCGAGTTCGTGATGGTCTCCTGGATGCCCAGAGCGTCGATGCCGACGTGCGCGCCACCGCCGGTGATCTCCTTGATCGCCTCTCCGACGTCCTGCGTCTTCGAATTCACGACTGCGACAGCACCGGTCTCACGCGCCTTCTCCAGCTTGTCGTCGGCGATGTCGACGGCGATCACCTGTGCGCCCACCGCGACTGCGGTCTGGATCGCGGACAGCCCGACGCCGCCGGCACCCTGCACCGCGACCCATTCGCCGGGTTCGGTCCGACCGCGCGCCACGGCGTGGTAGCCGGTCATGTAGCGGCAGCCCAGTGCGGCCGCAGATGTGGCGCCCACACCCTCGGGAAGCTTGATGAGGTTCGAACGCGCGTTCGTGACCAGCAGATACTGTGCGTACGCGCCGTCCATGCCGGCGAAGCCGTACACGGACACGTACGCGCAGAGGTTCGGGCGACCCGCCACGCAGAACTCACACCCGCCGCAGCCGTGGTGGAAGGGCGCGGTGACCTTGTCTCCGACGCTGAAGCCCGTGACGTTCTTGCCGAGTTCGACGATCTCGCCGCCGAACTCGTGGCCGAGGATCGCGGGCAGCTCGAGGCCCAGGCCGATCCATTTCCAGTCTCCCTGCCACCCGTGCCAGTCGCTGCGGCAGATGCCTGCGGCTTCGACCTTGAGGACTGCATCATCGGGTCCGGGCGTGGGGTCCGGCATCTCGTCGACGACTAGGGGCTTGTTGGCCTCTTTGACAACTGCAGCTCGCATGGAATGCTCCGATCACTCGTGATTGATCGAGCCCAGCGATCGATTGCGGCCGTCGACCGTGATCTGCGCTGAACCCGGATCGATGATGTCCATCGGTGTGCGTCGGGACCATTCGCATCAATCCCGATGCATATGACTGTAGCCACGCGACCGTTGCATCCCTGTTGCACGGGTGGGGCGGGGTTGCACGAGTGGGCGGGTTGCACGAGTGGGCGGGCGCTGGAAGTCATTCACTTCGGCGCGAATGCACAGTACGGTCATCGCAAGGACGGCGAGGCCGCGGGGCCTCGGGAGCAGGGGAGGACGGTCCGGCGATGACAACCTCGGAAGCAGTGGAGAACCTGTCGGTCGATGCGTGCTGGGAGCTGCTGCGCAGCACGACGGTGGGCCGCTTGGCAGTGCAGACGGCGAACGGGCCGGACATCTTCCCGATCAACATCGCGGTGGACGGCGGGACGATCGTGTTCCGGTCGGCTGAGGGGACGAAGGTGTCCGCCGCGCTGAATGGTCCGGTGGCTCTGGAGGTCGACGGTCGCAATTCCGACACCGATCACGCGTGGAGTGTCGTGGTGAAGGGCCACACGCAGCGGATCCACAAGTCCGAGGAGGTGCTGGCCACCGTGGACCTGCCGCTCGTCCCCTGGCACAAGGGGGACAAACCGGTCTTCCTGCGGGTGCAGCCGCGACAGGTCACCGGCAGGCGGTTCCCGATCGCGGGACCAGAGGCGTGGTGGACGCCGATCTCGGAGGCCCCCGTCACCTCGGAGGACTAGAGGCCGGGGACGTGCTGCCGGTGCACCAGCCGCACCTTTGGCATCGAGAGCTCACAATCCGCACATATCCATCGCGCGTTTTGTGTGGATCGTGAGCTCTCGATCGTGCGGAACCTGCAGGCCCGGCACCGAACCGAACCGAACCGAACCGCGAGATCGTCACTCCGCTCCTGCGCGCTGATAGCGTCAGGTGACCATGACAGCAATGATTCTCTCGCTCGCCCTCGCGGCTCTGACGGTCACCCTGGTCGCGGGGTACGTCCTCGCGTGGACGCACTCGGTCATGCCGGGTCTGTCCGCGGTCGACGATCGGAGCCCCGCTGCTCTACGCCGCGATGCGCTCTGCCCGCGGTTCAGTGGGCTCTCCTGGGCTACGGCAGTAAAAATCCCCCAAGTGCGCTTCGTTGAGAGGCGTGGGGGATATCGTGCTACGAATGTAGCACTGCCGTCTTCGGCCTAGGCGAACCGTTTGACCGCATCGGTGCGGAACGGGCTGCGTCTCACACGTCGTAGCCGGTTGTCGGTCCTTCCCGGTTCGACTCCCACCCCAGAGCCGGTGCGACGTGCTCTGCGAAGGACTGCAGCAGGTGCACGTTGAACTCGACGCCCAGCTGGCTGGGGATCGTGAGCATGAGGGAGTCCGCGCTCATGACGGCCGCGTCGTTCTGCAGTTCGCTGATCAGTTCGTCCGGCTCACCCACGTACGTGCGGCCGAACGTAGAACGGTGCCCGTCGATCACGCCGATCTGGTCTGCTCCCTGGCCCTGACGCAGCTGGTAGAACTGCTTGTCCTGCTCCGAGACGACGGGGAAGACGCTGCGGCTCACGGACACACGTGGCGTGTGTGCGTGGCCGGCCTCCTTCCACGCCCGGCGGTACAGGTCGATCTGCTCGGACTGCAGGTCGCCGAACGACTGGCCGGTCGCTTCCGTCAGCAGCGTCGAGCTCATGAGGTTGACGCCCTTCTGCGCCGCCCACACAGCGGTGTCGCGGGATCCGGCACCCCACCACAGACGGTCCATGAGGCCGGGGGAGTGCGGTTCGATCGGCAGCTTCTGCCCGGGACCGAACTGTGCCGGATCGGCAGGCGCGACGGGCCGACCGGAGATCGCCTCGAGCAGCTGGTCGAACTTCGCTCGTGCGATGTCCGCGCCCCGGGGGTCCGTGGAGCCGGTGTAGCCGAAGGTCTCCCAGCCGCGGAGTGCCGGTTCCGGTGATCCGCGGGAGATGCCGAGCGCGATCCGGTTGTCGGCGATGAGGTCGAGTGCCGCGGCCTCCTCAGCGAAGTAGTACGGGTTCTCGTATCGGAGATCGATGACGCCCGTGCCCACCTCGATGCGCTCGGTGCGTGCGGCGATCGCGGACAGCAGCGGGAAGGGTGAGGCGGCCTGCCGGGCGTAGTGGTGAACGCGGAAGAACGCACCGTTCACCCCCAGTTCGTCCGCAGCGACGGACAGATCTATCGCCTGGGTGAGCATGTCTTTGGCGGTGTACCCGCTGGCTGGGGCTCCGTAGTGGCCGAAGCTCAAGAATCCGAAGGACTTCATGCTGGCTGAACGCCGAGGTCGTGGCCGAGATTCCCGAGGTGGCGGACGTCTCGCTGGGCCGGCTGGTGTGCGGACTCCTCACCGACCGCCTCCTCCTCAGAGTTCGAGGATCACCTTGCCCGTGGTGTGCCCGCCTTCCACCGCCGCGATCGCCTGCTGCGCATCGGCCAGCGCGAACCGCTGACCGATGTGCGGATCGACCAGTCCGTACTGTGCGACCTCGATGATCTTCTGCATGCCTTCGGCGGTCCGGTTCACACCGGAACCGCCCAGCTGCTCCGCAGTGTCCGGGTCCGCAGTGGTGACGATGTTCTGCGGATCCCTCACGACCTCGGCGATGTCCCGCAGTGCCTGACCTCCCACGAGGTCGATCAGCAGATCCACTCCGTCAGGCGCGATCTCCCGGACGCGATCCGCGGCGCCCGGACCGGATGCGACGAACGCGGCTCCTGTGGACTCCACGATCGGCTGCTTCGACGCGCTGGCGACACCGATGACGGTGAACTCGTGGACCTTCCCTATCTGGGAAGCGAGCAACCCTACGCCGCCTCCGGCTCCCAGGATCAGCATCGTCTGGCCGGGCTCCAGCTCGATCTGATGCGTGACGTCATAGGCGGTGGCACCGGCGACGGGCAGGGCGGCGGCTTCAGCGAAGGAGAGCTCCTCGGGCTTGAGTACGGTCTCCTTCGCATTGAGCATGGTGTGCTGTGCGAACGTGCCGTGACCCTTCGCCGCCAGGCCGACGACCTCATCGCCTACCGAGATTCCCTCCACGTCGACGCCCACAGCCGTGACGACGCCCGCCGCCTCGCGCCCCATCGGGGCCGGCAGCCGCCAGTGGTCTCCCATCTGCCCCGCGCGGATCTTCCAATCGGCCGGATTCACACCTGCCGCTCGTACCTCGACCACGATCTGGGACGGACCCGGCGGCGGCAGCTCACGATCGATGAACTCCTGGGTCTCAGGACCGCCGAACTGCGTGAAGACCAGCACTGTGGACATCTGACTCTCCTCCTCGAGTGGCGTGCCCGGCCGTGCATCGCTGTGACCGGGCACGCTGTGCGTTCTCAGGCCTGCGGTGGGGCATCCTCGCCGGATGCCTCGGCCGCGTCTGCCTCTTCCTTCGTGGCGTACTGGGCGTCCGCCGGATGCTCCGGCGGTGAGTAGATCGTATAGAGCACCAGCGGTTCGTCACCGGTGTTGCGGAAGTTGTGCTGTGCACCGGCGGGCACGGCGCACTGGTCGCCGGCCTCGATGGGGTGCGTCTCGCCGGCCAGATCCGCGTGACCGGTGCCGGCGACGAACGTGAGGATCTGGTCGGTCTCCTCATGCACCTCGTCACCGATCTCACCGCCCACGGGCACTGTCATGAGGACGATCTGGGAGTGCCTGCCGGTCCAGATGACCTTGCGGAAGTCCGTACTCTCCTTCGCGATGTCCTCGATGGTGAAGTGCTGGATGTTGTCTGCGATCGTGAAGTGGTTGTCGCTCATGATGTGATCGTGTTCCTTTCGTACGTGCTGTTCTGAGTGTTCGGGGTGCGTGCGGTCTTCGGCATGGCCGTGGAGTGACTGTCGTTGCGCATGAGGCGCATCGCGTTGAGGATGACGATGAGGACGGATCCCTCGTGGACGAGCATGCCCACCGACATGGTCACCCCACCTGCGAAGACGCCGATCAGCAGCGCCACGACGGTGGCGAGCGCGATGACGATGTTCTGCTTCATCACGCGCACGGTGCGCTTCGCCAGGCTGACCGATTCGGGCAGCTTCAGCAGGTTGTCGCCCATGAGCGCGATATCCGCGGTCTCCACGGCGACGGCGGAACCGGCAGCGCCCATCGCCACGCCGATGTCCGCAGTGGCCAGGGCCGGCGCGTCATTGACCCCGTCGCCGACCATGGCGACCGTGTGGCCCTCGCGCTGCATGCGGGCGACCGCATCCAGCTTGTCCTCCGGCAGCAGCGACGCGTGGATCTCGTCGATCCCGGTGGCGCGGCCGATGGCCTCTGCGACCAGGCGTGTGTCACCGGTGAGCATGACGACCTTCTCCACGCCGGCAGCGTGCAGACGCGACACCATCCGCGGTGCGTCCTCCCGGATCTGGTCGGCCACGCCGATCACGCCGATCACCGATTCGTCGACGGCGATGATCATCGGGGTCTTGCCGGCAGCCGCCAGCGTGTGGGCCGCGCCGTCGGCACCTCGGTCATCGGAGACGTCGTACTGCTCGAGGAGAGGGGCGTTGCCGATCAGCACGCGAGAACCCTCCACGGTGGAGACGATGCCCTTGCCGGGCACCGGCGTCACCTGACCGGGGACGCCGGTGGGCCCCACGCCCTCGTCCCGAGCCGCCTCCAGGATCGGGCGGGCCAGCGGATGCTCCGATCCGGCCTCGGCGGCGGCTGCCCACGTCAGCACAGCGGTCCGGTCGAGCGACGGATCCAGGACCACGACGTCCGTCAGCTGGGGGCGGCCCTCCGTGAGGGTGCCCGTCTTGTCGACGGCGACGGCGGAGATCTTCGCGGAGGTCTCCAGGTACTCCCCGCCCTTGATGAGGATGCCGTTGCGGGCCGCGCGGCCGATCCCCGCGACGATCGCGACCGGGATGGAGATGACGAGTGCGCCGGGGCAGCCGATGACCAGCAGCGTCAGCGCGAGGACGACGTCCTGGGTGAGCAGGCCGGCGAGCAGCGCGAGGATCATGACGCCCGGCGTGTACCACGTGGAGAACCGGTCGATGAACGCCTGAGTCTTCGCCTTGGCGTCCTGTGCCTCCTCCACGCGATGGATGATGCGGGCCAGTGTGGTGTCCGCGCCGATCCCCGTCGCGAGCACCTGCAGGAAGCCTCCGCGCGAGACGGTACCGGCGAAGACCTGGTCCTTCGTCGCCTTCTCCACCGGGATGGACTCACCGGTGATCGACGCCTCGTCCACAGCACCCGTGCCGGCGACCACCTGACCATCGACGGGGACCTTCGCCCCGTTCTTGACCAGGACGATCTCACCCATCCGCACCTGGTGAGCGGGGATCTCGACCTGCTCGCCGTCGCGTACGACGACTGCGGAATCGGGGGCGACGGCGACGAGCGCGGCCAGTGCCGAACGCGTCTTGTTCATCGTGGCGGCTTCAAGCGCGTGACCGATCGCGAAGAGCGTGGTCACCGCGGCGGCCTCCCAGAAGTTTCCGATGAGGACGGCGCCGATCGCAGCGATCGAAACCAGCAGATCGATGCTGATCAGCCGCGCAGTGAGAGCACGGATCGCCTTGATGACGATGCCGTATCCCGCCACGACGGCAGCCGCGAGCATGAGGAGGTTCGCCAGGGTGAAGGCATGGCCCGAACCGTGTGCGTGCTCCCCGGCATCGTTCCACCACTGCGGACCGACGACGAGGTTCCACGCACCGCTGGCGAGGTGCTCCACCCCGAACGACAGGATGATGAGGATTCCCGCGATGACCGGGACGGACCAGTTGCCGTTCCACCACTTCTGAAGCGCATTCACGGAGGCTGACCTTTCTATGCTGCCGGATCGCGCGGAGGGCTGATCGCGGGTGAGGGGTGGGGCGGGATGTCAGAAGAAGGAGGGAGCCGCCTTGTATCCCGCCTTGTCGACAGCGGTGACGAGATCGTCGACGGACACCTGCGACTCGTCGTGGTCGACCTCGATGCGGGCCGTGGCGAAGTGCACCTTCACGTTCTCAACACCCTTGATCCGACCGACCTGCTTCTCGATCTTGTGCACGCAGGAGGGGCAGGAGAAGCCTTCGGCCCGAAGGAGCGTGTGAGTGGTGGTGGAGGCAGTCATGATGGTTCCTTTCGACTGAGTCGTGTGGTTCGTCCCCGTGTTCCTAGGAGCTGTTCTCAGACTATGGAGCCGCGGGCGGACAGTCCTTGACGTTCGTCAAGGGGCGCGAAGATGGCTGTTGAAGGGGAGTGGAGATGCGAGTTGTGGGAGTGCTCGTGGAGGGAGTGAACCCGCACAGCCCGGTATGGTCCAGAGGTATGCGAAGAATGCTTCCGCTGCGTGAGGTTCACAGCGAAGAGACCAACTGCGTGCGGCGCGTCCCGATCTTCGCCGGGCTGACTCCCGAGCAGCAGGACCTGGTGGCATCCAGGGCCCGGCCGATGCGGTTGGAACGTGGCGACGTGCTCCATGTCGCCGGTGCTCGGGTCGGATCGATGTTCGTGGTGCACACCGGCCAGATCAAGCTCAGCCGCACGATGCCCAATGGTCGGAATCGGCTGCTGCGTGTGGCACAGCCCGGCGAGACGGTGGGAGAGCACGCGTTCCTCTCCGGTGACACGACCGCGGAAGAGGCGACTGCGCTGGGCGATACCCAGCTGTGCGTGTTCGTCCACGAGGACTTCGCTGAACTCGTCGACGACTATCCGGACATCGCGATGCGGATGCTGCGGACTCTGGGGGATCGGCTCACCCGAGCGGAGAAGGACCTGACGCTCGGCACACTCAGCGTCGACATCCGCCTCGCGGATTTCCTGCTGCAGCTGCCTCTGCGCCAGGGGACGACAGCTCAGGTGACGCTGCCGTTGGACAAGAAGGACATCGCCTCACTGCTGGGGACGACTCCCGAGTCGCTGAGCAGAGCGCTGGCTCGGCTGACTGCTGATGGGCTCATCCGCGTCGACAATGATGCGGTCACGCTGGTGGACCCTCAGGCGCTGGAGGATCGCGTCGCGGAGGGGTGAGGAATGCGCCTCGCAGCCCCTGCTTCACAATCCCCAGCGGCGCGCCGTCTCGAGGGCTTCGTCGAGCGTTCCGGCGCCGAGCTTCTGATAGAGGCTCCTGACCTGGGACCTGACCGTGTTCTCCGATCGGAACTGCCGCTCAGCGATCTGCCGGCGCGTGAGTCCCTGCCGGAGTCCATCGAGCACTTCGAGCTCCCGCGGGGTCAGGGCGGGCCGGGCGCCGTCCTGTTCGACGACCGGTGAGATCGTGGCCAGCCGCGCTCGCTGAGTACTGGACAGCTTCTTCAGGTCGGAATCTGTGAGCACCGCGTGACGCTGCAGCAGTGCCAGATCCACCAGCGCGCCCTGTTCGGATACGACGTCGTCGACGAGGTATTCGACCATGTTGCCCGAGGTGCCGGCTGAGCCGGGTGAGCCGGGCGACGAGGGTACGCCGGGCAAGCCGGGTGGCGAGGGGACGCCGGATGGCGGCGACCCGCTGCCGCGTACCGGCATGTCCCCCTGGGGCGCACTGGGTGCAGGTCTCGCGCTGATCGCACTGGGTGCGGGCGTGTACCTGTACACGGTCCGCAGGCACCACGCCTGACGGAAGCGCGCCAGCCGCCGCCGGTCACACCATGACCGGCGGCGGTGAGCCGGACAGCAGTTGCTTGGAGAGTTGAATGCCGTGTGCCGGTCTGCAGAACGCAGGCCGGCACATGGCATTCAACGGTGCGGAAATGGGCTCAGGCAGGTCCGCAGAACGGAACTGTGCCCGTCGACAGCAGTCTCAGCGGCGTCCTCAGTCGACCTGTGACTCGATGAGGTAGGTCCGGACCTCGGCGACGCAGCCGGTCTTCGTGGTGTTCGAGAAGCGGAAGGCGTGGCTGAAGCTGATCCGCGTCGTGCCGTCGTCCAGGAACCCGTCGCACGAGGCGAGTCTGCCGTGGGTGATGACCGATGCGATGTCGACCCGTTCGGGGGAGACCTCCGGGACCACTGCCTCTGCAGCGTCCGGGCCCTGATGCGTCTCTGCGCCGACGATCGTCCAGGAGACGTCGTCCGCGATCCACGGTGACATGGCGTCGATGTCTCCGGCAGCCCAGGCGACGACGAAGTCGCTGACGATGGCGATCCGCGGGGCATTGCCGCAGTCCGTGGGCAGGGTGATCTCCATGCTTCTCCTTCAGTGCTTGAAGTGGACGAAGAGCCGACCGTGGTTCTTGCTGCGTCGTATCGGACTCAGACAGGTTCTGAGCGCTCGTATACCTTCTTGCCTGATAGGAACACCGACTCGGGGGAGAGCTCCAGGAGTTCTTCCGGCGCCTGAGCAAACGGGTCTCGATCATAGATTTGGAAGTCCGCGAAAGCGCCCGGAGCAACCATCCCTGCGCGGTCCTCTTCGAAGTTCGCATAAGCCGCGTCCGTCATATACATCGCAAGTGACTCTGCAAGGGTGATGCTCTGTTTCCGGTCAAGGACGGTGCCTGTACGAGTGGTGCGTGTGATGGCACCGAAGATGCCGTGCCACGGGTTGCCGGACGTCACAGGGACGTCGGAGTTCCCGGGAGCGACTATGCCGCGTGCGATGAGATCGCGGTGCGGGAGCAGCCGTTCAATTCGTTCGTCTCCCAGCGCCTCGGGGTACGAATCTCCCAGGTTGTAGACGAACCCTATGGACGAAGATGCGATGAGACTCCACTGGGCCATCGTGTCCAACTGCTCAGGCGTGGGTAATGAGCAGTGCTCGATGCGATTGCGGTTGGCTATGATCCATGGCAGCTCTCCCGACTTCTCCAATGCCTCGAGAGCCTGACCGATCGCCGCATCGCCGATAGCGTGGATCGCCATGCGAAGTCCACCGCGTGCGGCGGTGCGGAAAGCTGAGATCAGGCGCTCGGTCGGATGAGTCAGGATTCCGCGGTTATCGCTTCCTGTGTAGGGATCGTACAGCGCGGCAGTTCGGCCTCCGAGTGAGCCGTCGAGCTGGAACTTCACGCCCTGCACGCGAAGCATGTCGTTGCCCAGCCCTGACGTTATGCCGGCGGCAACCAGGTCGTCGAGGACACCCTCACGACCGGAGAAAGGGATCGCGTACAGCCAGGGCCGCATGCGGACCCGGAGCTGACCGGTGGTGTTGAGCCGCTGATACAAGCGCATGTGCGACGGCTCGGCGATAGCGTCGTTGACAGTTGTGACTCCCCACGAGTGGAAGTCGTCCTGTGCGAGGGAGAAGCCCTCCTCTCGCATAGCGTCGTCGGGTTCGGGCTGCGCGATCAGCCGTGTGGCGTCCTCCTGTACCAGACCGGTCAGTCTCCCGGTCGAATCGCGGACGAACTTGCCACCGGGTGGGTCTTCGACGGCCTCGTCGATGCCGGAGAGCGCGAGAGCGCGAGAGTTCGCCACCAGCATGTGACCGCAAGTGCGGGCGATGGCGACAGGGTGGTCCGGGGCGGCTTCGTCGAGGTCCCCGCGGTCAGGCATGCGGCCGTCACTGAGATATGTCTCGTCGAATCCGGCCCCGACTATCCAAGAACCTCGAGCGCTGCGCTCGGCGCTCCGTCGCACGGCTGTACGGATGTCCGCGATGCTGCTGACGGCGGCCGGCCGCATGTCGAGCTGAAGACGGTTGATCCCGTGACTCACAGGGTGGCCGTGGGACTCGACGAATCCGGGCATCAGATATTGCCCGTCTACGTCCGTTACAGCGGGCTGCTCCAGTGGGGACGTCGCTTCGGCGAGACCAGTCCCAGCGGGAACGATTGCGCGTACACGTCCCTGCGCGGTGATGACGTCACAGGGGCCCGTGAAGTGATCACCAGCCAAGACGCGGGCATTGGAGAAGACCCGCAGGCCACCCTTCAAGGGGGTGGGGAGACTCTGGGTGTTCATATGGACGCGCTCCTCGCTGGTGTGGCGGTTTACCCATCTGACGATATGGGTCAGTCGGTCAGTGAGAACCCGGGTGATCCTGGAATCGAATCCAATAGCTGCTGGGAGTAGGGATGTGACGGACGTGTGAGGACGTCGTGGCTGGCTCCTCGCTCGACGATCGATCCGCGTTGCATCACCATGACGTCATCGCAGACAGTTCGAACCACGGACAGGTCGTGCGATATGAAGAGCATCGAGAAGCTGTACTCACGCTGCAGCTCAGCCAGAAGTTTGAGCACCTGCACTTGGACGGACATGTCCAATGCCGACGTGATCTCGTCAGCTACGACGACGGCCGGGCGACGGATGAGCCCGCGTGCTATTGCCAGACGTTGGCGCTGTCCGCCGGAGAACTCGTGAGGAAACAGCCTCATGCTGTCCCCGGGCAGCCCCACGCGCTCGAGCCAGTCGGCGATGTTCTGTTTGTGTTTAGCCGGCCGAGTCGTCAGGGGCGAGAGTGCCTCGGTAAGCGATTGGCCGATGGATAGGCGTGGGTTGAAGGACGAGAATGGGTTCTGCGATATGAAGCTCACAGCGTCCTGAACAGCAGTGGGAAACCGCTGCCCTGGAGTGATCTCGGTCCCCGTGATGTTCAGCCGACCTGCGTCCAAGCGATACATCCCGCACACGATCTTCGCGATGGTCGATTTACCCGAGCCGGACTCGCCGACCAGCCCCACTGAGCGACCCTGCTCCACGGTGAAGGACACTGAATCCAGTACGTGATTCGCACGGACGCCGTGACCGAACTTCTTCGAGACCCCCTCGACTCTGACGCTCGAAACGCCGTCGACCACCGCAGACGAAGTCTTCTGGGAACTCAACGGTCTCCTCCTTCGCGAGCTGCTTCCAAATACAATGTGGCGTCCAGAAGGCGCTGCGTGTAGGGATGCTGGACGTTGCGAGTCCGTATCTGAGCAGGTGTCAGCTCCTCCACGAACTCACCCCGGTACATGACCAGGACGCGGTCGCAGAGCTCCTCGACGACACCCAGATCGTGGGAGATGAGAAGAATGGACGCACCGCTCTCGGCGCGGAATCGATAGATCTTGCGGAGCACGTCGGCTTGGACGGATACGTCGAGCGCGGTCGTAGGCTCATCGGCGATGAGGAGTTCAGGGTCGAGCAGCAGCGCCTGCGCGATGAGGCACCGCTGCAAGAGTCCTCCGGACAGCTGGTGAGGGAATTGGCTCAGGACGCGCTCGGGGTTCGGCGTGCTCAGCGATGTGAGAGCCTCGAGCAGTTCACGGTGGATCCGGTCCCTATCCCAGCCCATATGCTCGCGGAAGACGTCGCCGAGCTGACTCTCCAGGCGAAGTGACGGGCTGAACGTCGACATGGGGTCCTGGTAGATGAGTGAGACCGTCCGGGCGAGCACAGAAGGAGCAGGGCGGTTCAGCATATCTGTCTCGCGTATGCGCATCCCGGAGGCGGTGCGCCACAGCCCGTTCGGAGCCAATCCCGCGATACTCATCGCTGTGAGGGACTTGCCAGAGCCTGATTCGCCGACGATCCCCAGAATCTCCTGAGGCGCAATATGGAGCGAGACGCCATTCACAAGCGTGTGTCGGTCACCGGCTTCGCTGATCGTGCCGATACTGAGATTTTCCACTGCCACTGCAGGTTCGGGCTCTGCGGTTGACCGCGTCGAGGTGCGAGTGCCGGACTTCACTTTCTCGATGAAGCGTGTGATCGCACCCTGCGGCGCGGACATCTTAGGATCCACCATGGCGGCGAGGCCGTCGCCGAACAGGAGAATGCCCAGACCAAGAGCGACCATTCCGATGCTTGGTCCGAAGACGCCCCAGGGCTGGCTGCTCATCTCGGCCAGGCCTTCGTTCAAGAGACGACCGTAATCATATTCTGGCGCTTGGACTCCCAGTCCGAGGAACGAGAGGCTCGACAGCTCGACAAGCGTGAATGCAGTCGAGTTCGCCGCGGCGACCGAGAGCGGAATGGCCACATTGGGCAATACGTGGCGGATCGCGACGACGACCCGCGGCACTCGCTGGAGCTCCGCGATCCTCACGAAGTCCTCGTTCACGACCTGCGCGGCGAGAGTGGACGTGAGACGGATGTACATGGGAATTCCTGCGATACCCACTGCAACCATCGCTGACGTTGAGCCTGGGCCCAGGATAGCTGCGACCACAAGCGCGAGAATGAGTGCGGGGAATGCAACAGCGACCGCATTGACCTGCAGGATCGCACCCTGCAGGCGGGGACCGAGTAGCCGTACGACAACGCCGATGAACGTGCCCGCGGCGAATGAGATGATGCTGGCCCCGAAGGTGAGCAGCAACGTCAAACGCGTTGCCGTTATCACCCGGGCCAGAATGTCCCGTCCGAATCCATCTGTCCCGAAGGAGTTCGACAGAGATGGCGACTTTCGGGCATTCAGCGGGTCGATCCCGTTCGCCGAGCTGGAGAAGACCATCGGCCCGATGACAGCGATCGCGACGAACGCAGCGATCAGCAGAGCCCCGGCCCAGAACACCGCATTGCCGCGTCTGCGACGGCGCGTCTCATTCATGCGTCACTCCTCGACTGGAGGTGGCGGGGGTCGACTGCTGCAAGAGCCACGTCAATCAGGATGTTGATGATGACTGCGACCATGCCGAGCACCAGGATCGTGCCCTGTATGACTGGATAGTCGCGCGTGAGAATTGCGTTCACGACGCTCGTTCCGAGTCCGGGCCAGGAGAAGACCTGCTCCATCACCAGCGCACCGCCGATCATGCCCGAGAGCATGAGACCGGACAGCGTGAGAGCAGCCGTGACCACGTTCGGGAGAAGGTACTTCAGATACACGACTCGGCCGCTGAGTCTCCATCCTTCTGTAGTGCGGATGTAGTTCGCCTGGAGGGCGCTCTCCGCTTCCCGGCGCACGATGCGGCTGAGAGAGCACACCGGACCGATCGCGAGAGCGACGATCGGGAGGACGTAGGACGATGGCTGCTGCGCTCCGCCTGCCGGGAGGACTCCGAGTGTGAGGGCGAACAGGATGATGAGAAGCGTGCCACGCACGTAGACGGGGACTGCGTCGATGACTGCCGTGACCCAACTGAACGCCTGGGCCAGCCATGTGCGGCGACCATTGCGAGTAAGGACCGTCACGCCGACTCCGAGGATGAAGGCAAGAACGAGTGTGATCACGATCGACGCGCCAGCGACGACGAGAGTGTATGGCGCGCGCACGGCGATCTGCTCACTGACAGTTCCGACGCGGAATGAGGTTCCGAGGGTGCCGGAGAAGATGTCACCCACGTACGTGAGGAACCGCTGCCAGACGGGGTCATTCAGGCCGAGCGTCTGGCGTGTCGCCTCGACCACTTCCAGTGAGGCGTCCGGGCCGGCTGCCGCGCGGGCGGCGTCGCCCGGAATGAGAAGGACGATGGAGAACGTCACGATGACGAGGAACACGAATGACAGGACAAGGGTCCCCAGCTTCCTGGTGAGGAACCACGCCCACGGAGTTCCGACCCATGCCGGAATCAACCGCTGCGGAACGCCATGGCCGAGGCGACCTTCTACGGTGCTGTGCACACTTGTCATCTGCCGCTCCTCGGTCAATCGGCGACGCGGACGGCGGTGTAGTCCATCCGGGAGTTGGGCGGCTCGTACTGGATGCCATCAGCCAGCGCGAACACCTCGACACTCGCTGTCAGCGGGACGACATCGACGCGTTCCAGGAAGTTCTGCTGGAGCTCCTGATACGTCGCGCATTTCTCGTCCTGATCAGTAGTGCGCATGATCTCGTCGGCCAGCTGCTCGCCCTCCGGGTTGTCGGCACGCGACATACTTCGACCGCCGTCCTCGATCGGTGCCCCCATGATCCGACTCACCCCGGTCCACAGCGTGTTCGTCTGATTGACGGTGCCGAACAGGGTGATGTCCCATGACGGTGCGTCCGGCCCCAGGACCAGTGATGCCCATGTCGAATTGTCGACGATCTGGTAATCCACGTGTGCACCGGCATCGCTGAGCTCCTGGTACACGTACTCTGCCCCGATTCCATTCGGACCGAACGAGTTGGATGCGGAGTACACCATCTCAACTCCTTCGAGCAGTCCCTCCGCTTGGACGGCTTCGCGGTCATACTCCTCGACGAGCCCTTCGTCGGTGTTCGCACACTGCATCCCCGAATCTCCCATCGTGTACTCCACCTCGCTCCTGCCTGCGTATGTGACTTCGTTGTACGCCTCACCAGACAGAGTTCTGGCTACAGCACGACGGAGGTCTTCGTCCTGGAAGGGGCTGGCGTCGTGCTGGTTGAACACGATGTACTGCTCACCGATGTAGACGAGAGCCACGTTGGGGAACCGTTCCGTGTCGGTGGGACTGACCCCAGCCACGTCGAGCGATCCGCCCAGGACCTCGTTGGCGTTCGTTGCGACATCGCTCCCGACTGAGAACGACATCCGTTCGGGTGGTCGACCGTCCAATCGGCTGACGAAGTCCGGCCACATGTCGTAGTCATCGCGAAGCTCCATCACGTACTCGACTCCGCTGGTCGCGGAAGCCAGCGTGAACGGTCCGCTGAACGCGTCGGGCACACTGCCGGAAGACAGCCCGTCGAGGTCCTCGAGTCCTGCTGGGCATACGATCCCAGAGGCGACCATCGTCAGGCCCGCATCCAGCTCGGAGAACGGCTCGCTCAGACTGATCTCGACAGTATTCGAGTCCTTCGCACTCGCTGTCACGTCGCCATTCCCGAAGACCAGGATCTTCGAGCCGGATTGGGTATCCGGCGATGCGAAGCGGTTGAGGGACTCAGCGACTACTGCGGCGTCGATGGCGGTGCCGTCGGTGCACGTGGCGCCGTCAGCGAGTTCGACTGTCCCGCCCGAAGCGTCGAAGTCCCAGTCCTCAGCGAGACCTCCGACGATGTCACCATCGTCGTCATAGCGCAGAAGCGTGTCGAACAGCATGCGGCTTGCGTAGTAGTCATCGCTGCCTACCAGCTTGGCAGGGTCGAAACTCTGCGGATCCGCGGAGAAACGGGCCCGCACGGTGTCAGAATCTGTTGCCGGACCACCTACGCATCCCGCGAGGGCCAGGGTCAGCACTGCGATGACTGATGCAAGACGGGTGCTGCTGGCATTCATGGACCTTGGAATGACTATCCCCGCTTCCGACAGGAGCTGCGGAGCGTGTGCTCGTACTGCCCGGCGCCACAGTGAACCGGACTTCTATGCCTCGCAGCTCGGATGTCAACCAGCCTAGGAACAACTGTTACCTGTGTCACTGTCTCGCGATGAGGCAGTTAGCGTGCGGTGACTTCCCATCTGGGAAGTCACCGCATCAGTATCGCGATGCGGGAGAGATGAACGCGAGGTAGATGATGACTTTCGACGCGAATGAGGGTATCTCGAGTCCTGTCAGGTGTGAGATCCGGTGGAGCCGGTCACTGACCGTCCGACGGTCCACCTGGAGCATCTCCGCAGTTGCGGAGGCGTTGCAATCACTGAGTGCATAGGTGCGTGCGGTCGTCACCAACTCTGGCTCAGCTCGTTCCAGCTCCTGTGCGATGAATGCCGCGTACGCCCGGAACGACTGACTATCGTCGCGGAACAGCAGAATGGTGCTCGCAGGCGCTTCCCTACGGGTGAGGACCTGCTGCGTGCCCGGTGATGCTTGGTCAGCGAGCGCGAGCATCACGCTCGCTTCGCGAGACGCGCGCTCGTCGTTGACGGCAGAAGACTCCGCTGCCGCACCGTCCGCTATAGCGGACCCGATGCCGATCTTCAGATTCCATTGAAGCTGGAGGAGAGCTCGCCGAGCAACTGCTGCTGCCGACGGCAAGTCCGGAACCTGGGTGGCCCTCGCATGGATGGAGAGCTCGACATCGCTTGCAGTCTCGACGGCGCTGACGTGCGACGCGACGATCTCGGGCCATTCGACTTCGATCTGCCTCACGAGAGACCAGCCGACCCTTCTCGCAATGCTCGAATAGTCGACGACTGGATTTGCTGAGGGAAGATGGAAGACCGTTTTGAAACAGATACTGTGAGACGGCTGGCCGTCACCGGAGGGTCCGGAGGATTCGGAGGCATGAGAATGAACGCTCTCCTTCGACAGGGGTACTCGCACGGTCCGCGAGTGATGAACGATCTTCTCCCTGTGCTCGTTCATCTCGCCGAAGAACAGCATGTAGAGCTTATCCGCGATCATCGCAGTGAGCTCCTCTGAGAACAGCCCAGCACTGCTTCCCGACGACGTGGAGTTCACGAAGTGCACGAAGGCGAAAGCAGTGCCGTGATACACGAGTGGAACAACTGTGCGCTGGTACTTCACAGACCGATCGCCCGTGAGAGCGGCATAGGCGGAGGACTGCTTCCGCCAGTTCTCCAGTGCAGTGGAGAAGCCGGGTGCGGCGGGGGTGGAGAGCGGAGTGAAGTCATTCCTCCAGTCGTCGTGAGTGGGGCGGCTCGGGGCGAAGAGCAGATGGCCGTGTATGTCCTCGATATACACCGAGCAGGTCAGGGCGCACGCGAGATACTCGAGGGTCGCCGTCATCGCTCGATGTCGTGGAGTCCGCAAGTCCACCTGCAGCTGCTCGACATCGATCGCAGTGCGCCTGGGCGACTGATGCAGTGAGAACTCGGTTTCCTTCGGTCCCCGGCCCCAGTGCGCTGCAGGGTCCGACGGTGGCCGCGCGCGATTGGTGCTCATGACTTCGAGCGTAACTGCCGAGCGAACGCCGTTGATATGGCCCCACATTCGAACTGGCGGGTGTTCCGATTGTGCGCGACATGCGAGGACCCGGTCCCCGGGATGCTGGCCGTCAGCGGAGGGTCGGGTGGCTCAGTGCTTGAAGTGGACGAAGAGCCGACCGTGGTTCTTGCTGTCCTTCTCGACCCGGTGATAGCGCGCCTTGACGTCCTTGCGATCGAGATACCGCAGCACCCGCTTCTTCAGCTGTCCGCTGCCCTTGCCGGGGATGATCTCGACAGTCTTCGTCTTAGTGCGTTCCGCTTCGTCGAGGATGTCGCTCAGGGCTCGATCGATGTCAGTGCCCTTGTTGAAGATGTCGTGCAGGTCGAGCTTGAGCTTCATCTCTCCAGCGTAGACGGAGTTCCATGGGTGGGCGGGATGAGCGCGATTCACCCGATCGTCGTCCTCTGGCCATGCCATATGTCCGTGGCTGGGAATAGAGTGGACGGCGGCAGTGAGAACACTCAGCATCGGTGCTGAGTCTGAGCATCGATGCACTCGAGGAGATCCGTATGATTCGTCCGACCGTCCCCGCCGCGCTGGCAGCCGCAGCACTCGTGGTGGGGCCCGCGGCCTCGGCCACGGCGATGCCTGCACCGCAGGCTCTGTCCATGTCAGTCCTCGCGACGAGCGATGTCCACGGCCACGCCCTCAACTGGGACTACTTCACCGACTCGCCCTACCCGGCGGGTGAGGAGCTGGGCCTGGACCGGGCGAAGACCGTCGTCGACGGCATCCGTGCGGAGAAGGGCGAGGAGTCGGTCCTGCTGGTCGACAACGGCGACTCCATCCAGGGCAACCCGCTCACGTCCTACTACTCGGCGACGGAACCGGTGACGGAGTCCGGCCTGGACCACCCGATGGCCGTGGCGAACGACCTCATGGGCTACGACGCGCAGGTGGTCGGCAACCACGAGTACAACTACGGCCTCGACATGCTCGACTACTACGAGGGACAGGTCGACTTCCCGCTGCTGGCTGCGAACGCGGTCGACACGGCCAGCGGAGACCCGTACAGCGAGCCCACCGCCTTGATCGAACGGGAGATCGACGGGGAGACCGTCACGGTCGGCGTCATCGGGCTCACGACACCCGGCTCGCGGATCTGGGACAAGAAGCATCTCGAGGGCGCGATCGAGTTCGAGGACATGGTCACCTCCGCACAGACGTACGCGCCGCAGCTCAAGGAAGAGGGCGCGGACGTCGTCATCGCGCTCGCCCACAGCGGGAAGGATCCCCAGGGGCAGGAGTGGGATCCGTCCCTGCTCCAGGAGAACCTCTCGCGCACCGTCGCGGAGCAGGTGCCGGAGATCGACGTGCTGGTCGCCGGGCACTCACACCTCGACGAGCCCTCCGAGGTCGTCACTCAGTCGGACGGCTCGCAGGCACTCATCACTCAGCCGAACTACTGGGCCCGGTCCGTGTCCGAGGTCGAACTCAGCCTCGTGCCGGAGACGGACGGCGACGGATTCGCGGTCGACTGGGACGAAGCCGTGCCATCGGTGACGCCGCACTACCTGCAGGGCGATGTCGCGGAGAGCCAGGAGATGGCCGACGCCCTGTCCGACTATCACGACGAGACGGTCGACTACGTCAACCAGACGATCGCGCAGGCCTCGGAGACGATGAGCGCGGAGACCTCGCGCTACGAGGACACGGCGATCCTGGACTTCATCGGCCACATCATGACGGAGAAGACTGCGGAGGGGCTGGCCGGCACCGAGTACGAGGATCTGCCAGTGCTCGCCCAGACCTCGCCCTTCAGCCGCGACGCGGTCTTCAGCGAGGGCGACGTGACGGTCCGCGACGTCGCCGCCCTCTACGTCTTCGACAACACCCTGGCCGGGGTGACGATGAACGGCGCGCAGCTCAAGGACTACCTCGAGTACGCCGCCCGCTTCTACGACCAGGTCGACGAGGGCGCGGACTTCGATCCCGAAGAGGTCTCCAACGCCTACGACGAGGTCGACGGCCGCGACATCCCGGACTACGCATACGACGCGCTGACCGGCGTCGACTACGACATCAACATCTCGAAGCCGCTGGGCGAGCGCATCGAGAACATCCGCATGGCCGACGGCACGGAGGTCGCGGAAGACGACGAATTCGTTCTCGCGATCAACAACTATCGCCAGTCGGGTGGCAGCGGCTACCCGGTGGACGGCCTCGATGAGGTCTACAACGAGCAGGTCGCGATCCGCGAGGCGCTCATCGACTGGGCGGTCGAGAAGCAGGTCATCGATCCGGACGACTTCCACGAGCAGAACTGGCTGCTCACCAGCGAGTCGATCGACCGCAGCGAGCCGGAGCCCACGGATGATCCGACGGACGGGCCGTCGGACGACCCGTCGGATGACCCGTCCGGCGAACCCACGGACCAGCCCTCTGATCAGCCGAGCGACGACCCCTCTGATCGGCCGGAAGACGGTGACGACGGCGATGACGGTCGTGATGACGACGGGCGTGATGATGACGGTCGCGAGGATGAGGGACGCGAGGATGACCGCGACGACGACAGCCGCCTGCCGCGGACCGGTGCGGAGTTCGTCGGTGTGATCGGCGCGGCCATCGCGCTCGCGGGCCTCGGCACCGCTGCGGTGATCGCAAGCCGCAGGCGTCGCTGAGCGTCGTTCACGACGGGCTTCGCTATGCTCCGGCGCATGAGCGTCGAGGTTATCGTCAATCCCGTGCACCCGGAGGGCCTGCAGGCGTGTGAGCGCGTGCAGGCCCTCTGTGCACGCACGGGCGTGCCTGTGCGTGTGCGCCCGACGTCGATCGCCCGTCCGTACGGCAATCCCGCTCCCGAGGCCGCACTCACCGTGGTCATCGGCGGCGACGGCACGCTGCGCGAGGTCGCAGGCGCGCTGGTGGGTGCCCCGGGCTGGCGAGGCGCGCTTCTGCCTGTGCCGACGGGAACGGCAGACCTCTTCGCCCTCAACGTCGGCATCCGGCGGACTGCTGACGGACTGAGAGTCCTGGAGGATGTGCTGGGGGGCGAGGTCACCTCTCGCTCCGTCATCCACTGCGACCTCGGGTGGGCGACGCTCGAGCGTGCAGGGGGAGGGGCCTCGGCAGGTGGTACGGCCTCGGTAGGAGGCAGGACCTCGGCGGAGCAGCCGTTCCTCGTGACCGCGGGGATCGGCCACAGCGGAGGCGCGCTCCTGCGCACGCCCGGATGGGCGAAGGACGTGGGCGGAGCCGCAGGCTACGGTGTCGGCGCGCTGACCCGGCTGACGGCGAGTCCGCTCCCAGTGACCGTCAGCGCGGGGGAGGGAGCGGACCGAGTGGACCGGGACCTCGGCGTGTGGGCCGTGGAGTTCGGGAACATCTCGCACATCCCGTACGGGATCACGGTGTTCCCCCACGGGGGAGTGCGCACAGGAGAACTCGCGGGTCTTCTCGTCGTGCCGAGCTCCGGCCGTGAGGAGTCTTCGGCGGGCGCATGGTCCTCTGTGGGCGCAAGGCCCTCTACGGGCACGAAGCCTTGTGTCCGAACGGGGTCGGTTGCACGGACTGTCTTGGGTGCTCGGTCGGTCCCTGCTGCTCGGACCGTCCCGTCGTGGGGTCGGATCTTCCAGGCGGGGATCTGTGGCGGGCACGAACGAGTCGACGACCTCGACCTCATGAGTGTCACGAGTGCGCGGGTGCGAAGCATCCGCCCTCTGCCGGTGCACCTGGACGGAGAGGCAGCGGGGCTGGTCACGTCGCTGCAGGTGCGAGTCGCACCGGAGGCCCTACCGGTCGTCGTTCCCAACAGGTGACGACGACGGGGCCTCATGCACTGAGGTTCCGATTCCACTGCTGGCAGCAGATTGCGAGGGTTCCCGCACGGCGACGATGTGATGGCACCTGCGCTCGCTACCAACACTTTCAAGAGAAAGTGTTGGCATGATTGCCTCATGGCAACACTGAGTACCGATGGAGGGACCCCGATCCCGATCGACCCGGTGCGCTGGGAGACCCGTTCGTGGACGCCTCGCGCTCCGCAGATCCACTCGCGAGCCGAGGTGCGCAGGCAGACCGGCGACTACTCCTCGGCGGTCACCGCGCCGATCGCCGCACACGACATTGTGATGGCTGCGGCCGACCTCGCCGATGTTGAGGACGCTACGAGAGCCCTCGTCGAGTTCGATGCTCATGCACGGACCGCGCTGGTCGGTGACGGAGGAGATCGCGGCGTCGCGATCGGGCCGATGTCAGCGATCCTGCTGCGCACGGAGAGTGCGTCGAGCTCGCAGATCGAGCAGCTGACGACGAGTGCGAAGCAACTCGCTCTGGCTGAGCTCGATGAGACGAACGGGGCCAATGCGGAGACCGTACTCGGCAATGTGCGGGCGATGGAGGCCGCGCTGCGCCTGGCGGACGAGCTCAGTATCGATTCGGTCCTGGCGATGCATCGGGAGCTGCTGCGCCACTAGTACCTGCTGGCGGATGAGGCTGGGACGTTCCGCACAGAGCAGGTCTGGATCGGCCCCGGTGAGGCCGGTCCGCGCACTGCCCAGTTCGTCCCTCCTCACCACAGCCGGGTGGCAGACGGACTCGCCGATGTCGTCGCTTTCGCTCAGCGCGATGATCTGCCGGTGCTCGTGCAAGTCGCGATCGCTCACGCGCAGTTCGAAATCATCCATCCGTTCGTCGACGGCAATGGCCGTACAGGTCGTGCGCTTGCGCAGTCGATGATCCGGAACAAGGCGCTCCTCGTCAGTGCGACGGTGCCGATCTCCGCTGGGCTCCTCGTCGACACCGAGCGTTATTTCACAGCGCTTGACGAGTTCCGCGCCGGCGATGCAGGGCCGATCGTTCGTCGGTTCGCCGGTGCCGCGCGGATCGCTGCGACGACGGGAACAAGACTCGTCGATGACCTCGTCGGCGTGTTCACTGACTCCTGGGAGCGGCTGCAGGGGATCAGAGCACACGCGACTGCGCGTCGGCTCATCCCACACTTCATCGCGCAACCCGTCGTCAATGCGAAGCACGTCCAGACCGCGCTGGGAGTCGGCGAGATGGCGACGCTGCGTGCTCTGGACACACTGAGTGACCGAGGAGTGCTCCGTGAGCGGACCGGACGGTCGCGCGGCCGCGTGTGGGAGCATCCTGGCGTCATCGGAGTGCTCGACGAATACGCAGAGACGATCCGCCGCATGGGTCGGGGAGCCGGTCGGTGAGCTGATCGAGCCGGCTGAGGGTTCGTGTCCGTGGAAGTACGCTTTGCAGTATGAGCGAGTCATCGAGCGCGCGTGGCATGGGCGAGTCTCTGCACGTGAGCGACAACGCTGCGGTCGGCCAGTCGGGATCCAGACTGAGCGAACCCTCCGCCTCCTGGGGGCAGCTCATCATGAGCCATCTGGAGGGCTCCCGTTCCGGCCGGGAACCCGGTGAGCGCATTGCGTCTGGAGAGAGCCTTGCCTCTGGCGAGAGCCTCGCTCCACGTGAGAGCTCCACAGCACGCGAGAGCCCAGCCCATCGCACGAGCCTCGCGTCTGGATCCAGCCTCGAACTCGTCGGTTCGACGTACCCGGCGTGGCACTGGGCTGATGTGGACGCGGCGCTGGATTGGCTCGACGAGGATCAGACTCTGTTCGGAGTGGGCCCCGCTGTCCGCGGCCTGGCCGAACTCCTCCGGAGTGCTCCCGACGATGATCGAGCGGGTCGCGACGGGTACTTGAACGATCGCCACGGCGACGGATCGGGCCGAGTCGACTTCCAACTGGGACCAGTGCACCGATCAGCGTTCCCCGTAGGGCCGGACGAGGTGCGCTTCGTCGCGACGAACGGACTGCGCCTGATCCGGGTCGACAGGGTGCCGGTCGTCGTCTTCGCACGTGATTCCCGCGGCGACTCCCATGGCGATTCCCGAGGCGACACGGGTGTGCGGGTCGAAGTGCTGGCCGCAGACCTGCCGGCCGCCCGTTCTGCGCTCGAGAAGATCGATGCGGCGGTCTGGGCGGTCTCATCCCTGCGTGGCCGAGTCGTCAGTTTCCGCACCGCGACCTCCGGCCTCTACACGCTGCAGAGTCCCTCCACGCAGCACAGCCCCTCCGCACTGCCCAGGCCACCCGCGCTTCCCCACCCCGTGATCGACTTCGTCGAACGCCCCGGCCTCACCGCCGATGACGTCGTCCTGCCTGCCGGCCGCCTGACACGAGTCGAATCGATCGTGCTCGGAATGACGCAGAACGCTGCCGGCCTGCGGGCGGCCGGCCAGCACCTGTCGCGGAGTGTCCTCCTCCACGGCCCCGCCGGCTCCGGCAAGACCCACACGGTTCGCTACCTCCTCTCGCAGTCACCGGAGACCACCGCGTTCATCCTGCCGGGCACGTTCCTGAGCAGCCTGCGCGCAGGAGACTCGCCCACGGACGCCACGTACGTGGACGCCACGCACGCGGACAGCATGCACGGGGCCGCCAGGCGTGAGGACGGTGCGGCGGGCTTCATCCGTCAGGTGGCGGCGACCGCTCGGCAGCTCACCCCCGCGATCGTCGTGCTCGAGGACGTGGACCTGATCGACGCCGGCCACGCCGCAGACGATGCCGACCGTTCCGGCCTCGCACACGTCCTGGATGCGCTCGACGAGCTGCGCGACGACGAGGATGCGGACATCGCCGTCATCCTCACGACCCGCGACGCCGCGGCGATCCAGCAGGCGCTCGCCCGCCGTCCCCGCGTCATCGACCTGGCACTCGAGGTGCCTCAGCCCGATGTCGGTGAGCGCGAGCGGCTGTTCGCACGATCGGCTCGGGCGCTGCCGGTCACCGCCGCAGGTCTGCGGACCGCCGCCGAGGCCGCTGTCGCCACCCCCGGATCCTTCCCTCGGCACGCGGTCCGGTCAGCCGTGCTCGGCGCACTGTCGCAGGGTGCGGAGGTCGATGACTCACGACTCCTCTCAGCTGTCCGTGCGCTCATGGCGGAGCGCTATGAGCTGCGCACTGCGTCACCCGAGGCGACTGGGGACGACCGCGGGCCGACCGCGACGGAACCCCACGAATCGAGTGAGCCCAGTGAGTGGCCGTGGCCTGATGGAACTGTCGCGGAAGTCAGAGGAGCGGGCGATGTCCTCGCCGTCCTCCGTGCGCGAGAGGGCCAGCGGGATTCCTTCGGTGCGGACGGCGCGTTCCGCAGCGGCCATCACGAAGCCAACCCGGGCGGCGACGGCGGTCTCGGAGGCGACCACGGCCTCGGCGGCGGCCGTGGGTTCGACGACGATGATCCTGGCGAGGGTGACGGCCTTGATGGTGGGGACGGCCTCGACCGTGGTGGTCATGATGTCGAGGTGATCGACGACCTCGATGACGGGCTGTCGGGGGAGGACCTCCTGGACCTCGATCTGGATGATGAGGACTGAGCGCGTACATGGCGGAGCTGGATCCTGGAGCAGACGTGGGTGTGGACGTCGTGGTCATCGGGATGGGGCAGGCGGGGCTCTCCGCGGCCTATCACCTGCAGCGGCGCGGATATGAGCTCGGCGAGCGGATGCTGCTGCTCGACGCGAACCCGGGGCCGGGCGGTGCATGGCAGCATCGCTGGCCCAGTCTCACGCTGAAGACTGCGAACCGGGTGAACGATCTGCCCGGGTGGGGACTCGAGGACGCGATCGACGTCGACGAGGAGGTCCCCGCTGCGCAGACGGTTCCGGAGTACTACCGCGCGTACGAGGAGCGGTTCGGGCTGCAGGTGATCCGACCGGTGACCGTGGACCGGGTGGAACAGCCCGGGGGAGTCGGATCTGACTTCGTGGTGACCGTCAGCGGTGCGGGCGTCGGCGCCACTGCTCGCACGATCCGGGCCCGTGCGATCGTCAACGCCACGGGCACGTGGGACAGGCCGCGCATCCCGTACTACCCGGGGATCGGGACGTTCGCCGGCAGGCAGCTGCACACGCGCGACTACACGCGGCCGGAGGACTTCGCCGGAGAGCGGGTGCTGGTGGTCGGGGCGGGGATCTCCGCTGTGCAGCATCTGGCGGAACTCGCGCCGGTCGCGCAGACGTCGTGGGTCACGCGGACGCGGCCGGACATCAGGAACGCGGAGTTCACTCCGGAGGTCGGTGCGGACGTGGTGGCGCGCGTGGACGAGCGTGTGCGGCAGGGGCTGCCGCCGGCTTCCGTCGTGTCGAACACGGGCCTGCCGATCAATGCGGTCGAGACCGGTTCGCTGCCGCAGTGCCATCCGATGTTCGACCGGCTCGACGCGCACGGTGCCGTGTGGGATGCGCTGTCGCTGCGGTCGTGGGGGAGCGCGCCGGAGGCTCGGCGGATCGACGTCGACGTGATCCTCTGGGCGACGGGGTTCCTGCACCGGCTCGACCATTTGGCCCCGTTGGGACTGAGAACGGAGGACGGCGGTCTGCTGGTCGACGGTCGCGCAACCACGCGCGCGGTCCGGAACCACGGAGTGCACCTGCCGGGATACGGGCCCAGCGCCTCGACGATCGGTGCGAATCGGGCAGGACGGTGGGTGGCGCGCGAGCTGGAGGAGTACCTGGACTCGCAGGACAGGTGAGGGCGGGGGCGCTCGGCTGACTGCACCTCCTCCGAACCTGGTCTGTACCTGCCTCGTACCTAGCCCACCAACTCCGTACGTACCTCGTACCTAGCCCATACCAACTCCGTACCAACTCCGTTCCTACCAACTTTCATCAGGTCGCACAGGAAAGAAGTTGTGCGGTCTGATGAAAGTCTGTGTCTCGCGTTTCGTCCGGCGGAGGACGCACGGCACATCGTCGGTATGTTGCTGTTATGAGGGTCGCGATGAGCATGTGGGCTGCCGGGCTGGCGCATGTCCTTCTGTACCTGCTGCCGTCCGTCCTGGTGTGGAACGTCCGAGTCATGGACCTGCGGTACTGGGGGATGGACATCCTCGTGCCGACCGTCGTCGCGGGGCTCGTCATCGCCGCGCACAGGTCTCGTGTCTCTCATCCCATCGCGCAGGCCGCGGTCGCACTGTGCGTGCTGGCGATCATGCAGTCGGTCATGAGCTTCCTCAGCGTCACGGTGCAGGGCGGGCTCGAAGCCGCAGCCACGTTCTCGCTGTGGGACGCGACTGCCTATCTCATCCTGGCCGGCATTCCGAGTGCGGTGGCGTTCATCCTGGTGCTCGCGGTGGCTGAGATCGATCGTCTCCTCATGACGAGGCGTGTGCGACGGGTGTCGGCTCGACACGATGTGGTGTCTCGACGCGATGCAGTGTCTCCACACGATGCCGTGTTGCGACACGATGCAGTGTGCAGTCGGCCATGAGGGATCAGCAGTTCGCAGCCGATCCTCAACAGGCGATGTGCGCCTCGCGGAGGAGCATTCGCAGTCGTGAGACATCCCAGAGGTCTGCCCACACCAGTCTCACGACGCGATAGCCCATCCGGCGGAGGGCATCCTCACGCTTCTTCTCCCGGAACAGCGGATTGTCTGCGCCGGCTGTCCCAACTGAGTGGTAGCCGGAGTACTTGATCGCCCCGTCGACCTCGATGACGACAGGCGTGCTGTCGGCGGCCACAACGAGGAAATCGACCCGCCCGATGACGGAGTCCTCGCTGTCACGGATGACGATCTGCTGGCGAATGTCCTCGATGCCCAGCTCGTTCATCCTGTGGAGGGCGATGGATTCGCTGACGCTCTCAGACGATCCAGTGGCGCTGTCGAGCGCGGCACGAGCACGGTTCACCCCGCGCAGCCCACTGCAATCGTTGATCGCTTCTGCCATCCGTTCGCGCATCCTCTGTCTGCCGTCGTGACCGTGGCGTCCTGCTGCATCGGCCAGCAGCCAGTCGCATGCGACGAGTCCATCCAGCGTGGTGCCGATGCGTGCAAGGTCGATCGCGGTGCGTGGTGCCGTCGTCACGGGCACTCCCTGCCACCGTGGAGTGCGCTGCGTGTCACCGAGCTCCGCCTGGCGCCTGACAACCCATCGCGAGGTGTACGTCCGGCGCACGTTCCACACCTCAACCCGGACGGGCGAACCCGGTGCGCCGAGGGTCAGACGAGCGTCGTACTCCCTTCCTGCCGCGTCCGTGCGGGTGCGCCTCGTGCGCTGGGGAGGAAATCCGCGTGAGAGCGGGATCCCGTGGATGATCGCCGCCGACGTCCCACCGATGACATCGTCCGGCTTGTAGAACCGATAGGCGTCGAGCACGCTCAGGTGCTCCAGCCTGCGGAGCTGCTCCGAGTCCGCGATGGACTTCTTCTGCGCGAGTGAGGAGCGGAGGTCCAGGACTGTCGGGTCGTCGATTGCTGTCTGGAAGTCCTCGTGCCGACCGCTTCGTCGCGTCACGGTGAAGATTCCGCGGCTCAGACGAGTGAGGCAGCACGATCGGGCCGCGTCGACGGTTGCGCGGGGTATGCCTGCGGACGCGCACTCGCGTGCTGTGATGACGTTGTACATGTGCGGCATCGTGCCTCGATCACGAGCGCAGGGCAGCCACCCGCGATGACCTGTGGACTGGCGGCGGCTGTCCACAGGCACGACGTGCGCGAGGCGGGGCGCAGTGTTCCGGCCACGACGCGCGCACTGTCACCGATGTCCTGATGCAGAACTGTCACTGATGTCCTGAGACATCCCTCCCGGCCTCACCTCCCGGCCTCACTTCACCACCCACCAGCTTTCATCAGGTCGCATAGGAAACAAGTTGTGCGGCCTGATGAAAGGCTGTGGCTGGTGGTCCGCGGCGGTACGCTGGTCGTATGACGACGAACCCCGATCCGCGCGAAGCTCAGACGACTGGGACCGAAGGCACCGGGAACCTGAGCGACAGCCTCCCGGCTGAACTCCTCGAACCCGACGCAGGTCAGTCCGTGGGAGGTGCGCACCCCGACTCCGCGCCCGCTCCGGCCGATGCGACAGCCCCCGCTGCGGCACCAGCGCCCACTCAGCAGGCCCCCGCCCGCACCGGCGAGTCGAAGGCCGGCCGCGCACAGGCAGAAGAGTCGAAGGGAGGCATGTCCGGTGGTGTCTGGGTGTCGCTGATCCTCGGCGCCGTCATCACCGTGCTGTTGCTGGTCTTCATCATCCAGAACAACACGGCGGCGCAGTTCCAGTACTTCGGGTGGAACTTCTCGCTCCCGCTGGGCGTCGCGATGCTCCTCGCCGCGATCGCGGGCGTGCTGGTCGCAGGAATCGTCGGCAGCGTGCGCATCTTCGTCCTCAGCCGCAGGCTCAAGAAGGTGCAGAAGGCGATCGGCGGCTGACCGCTCGCTCGTCAGACTCCGGGCCGTCCGCACATGCGGGCGGCCCGTCGTCGTCCACGGAGGTCGCCCTTCAGCGCTGACATTCGCTCACCTGCGCAACGATTGACTTGTGAACGATCGCTGAGGAGCGATATCTCTGGGGAGTGGCTCCTCTCATCGCGCTCTCGCTCAGCATCATCGCTGGTCTGGCGACCGGTCTGGGCGGCCTCATCGCGGTGTTCGGCGGAGGCATGTCGAAGCGCTTCCTCGCCGCTGCGCTCGGCTTCGCCGCCGGGGTGATGGTCTGCATCTCGCTCGTCGAGCTCATCCCCGACGCCGCGATTGATCTCCGCGCCGCAGGGGTGACCCCGTGGATGGCCCTGGTCGCCGCCCTCATCGGCGCTGTCGTGGTCCTGCTCTTCTCCGCAGCCGCACGATTCCGCAATCGCGCCGAGCTTCCCGCCAGCACAGACGCTCTCCAAAAGCGGGCCCTGCTGCGGACCGGAGTGCTCACCGCGATCGTCATCACCGTGCACAACTTCCCCGAGGGATTCGCCACGTTCCTCACCGCACTGCACGACCCGTACCTCGCTCTGCCCGTCGTCGCGGCGATCGCACTGCACAACGTGCCGGAGGGCATCGCCGTCGCCGTGCCGATCCACCACGCCACCGGATCACGGAAGCGCGCTCTGTGGGCGAGCGTCGGGTCGGGACTCGCGGAGCCTGCGGGCGCGGTGATCGGCTGGTTGCTGCTGGCACCGCTGCTCACCCCTGTCGTCCTCGCCGCAGTGCTCGCAGGCGTCGCCGGTGTCATGATCACGATCAGCGTCGCGGAGCTCCTGCCCGCAGCGATCGCGCAGAAGGAGAAGCGCACGGTCATCGCGGGCATCGCGTCCGGGGTGGTCGTCATGTGGGTGAGCCTCCAGCTCCTCACCTGACCTCACCACCCCACCTCACCCCCGCGCGAACGACCGCCGCACCACCCACCTCCTTGTTACGCTCGTCACATCATCGGCCAGGCTCCGCAGCGGGCGGCCCTTCCCCCACCCGGAGGTGTGACATGTCATCGGACGTCCTCGTCATCGGTGCCGGCCTGTCCGGCCTGGTCGCAGCGACGGAGGCCTGCGACGCGGGCGCGACCGTCACGGTGGTCGACCAGGAATCGGAGGCGGACCTCGGCGGTCAGGCCTACTGGAGCTTCGGCGGCCTGTTCCTCATCGACTCTCCCGAGCAGCGGCGCATGGGCGTCCACGACTCACTCGACCTGGCTCGCCGCGACTGGTGGGGATCCGCCCAGTTCGAGGACCACGACCGCAACCCGCGTCTATGGGCAGACGCCTACCTCGAATTCGCAGCCGGACCGAAGCGCGAATGGCTCCACCGCATGGGCGTCCGCTTCTTCCCCATCGTGGGGTGGGCCGAACGCGGCGACGGGCGCGCGCACGGGCACGGCAATTCCGTGCCCCGCTTCCACATCACATGGGGGACCGGTCCCGGCGTGCTCGCGCCCTTCGTCGCCCGAGCGAAGGACCACATCCGCGCCGGCCGCATGCGCGTGCACTTCCGGCACCGGGTCACCGACCTGGTGGTGGAGGCCGGGCGGGTGACTGGGGCCTCGGGCGCGGTGCTGTCCGACGACGGCACCGCTCGCGGTGTCGCGAGTTCGCGGGAGGTGGTGGGCGATTTCTCGCTCCGAGCGGATGCCGTGATCGTCACGAGCGGTGGGATCGGAGCCAACCACGACATGGTGCGCGCGCAGTGGCCCGAGCGGCTGGGCCGCCCTCCCGCGCACATGCTCACGGGAGTGCCCGCGTTCGTCGACGGGTCGATGATGCCGGTCGCGCGGGCGGCTGGCGCGGAACTGCTGAATCCGGATCGGATGTGGCACTACGTCGAGGGGATCGGCAACTGGGATCCGGTCTGGCCGGGGCACGGCATCCGCATCCTGCCGGGGCCGTCGTCGCTGTGGATCGATGCGCTCGGCCGGCGGCTTCCCGATCCCGCGTTCCCCGGCTTCGACACGATGTCGACGCTGCGGCATCTGCGCTGCACGGGCCACGACCATTCGTGGTTCATCCTCAATCGACGGATCATCGAGAAGGAGTTCGCCCTGTCCGGATCCGAGCAGAATCCCGACCTCACCGGGAAGTCGGTGCGGCAGCTGGCCGGGCGGCTGGGATCCGGGGCACCGGAGCCGATCGAGGCTTTCCTGCGCCACGGCGAGGACTTCGTGCAGGCGGATTCCGTGGCGGAACTGGTGGCGCGCATGAACGCGGTGAGCGCGTCCGGTTCGGAGCTGGTCGATGGGGGATCCAGTACGGCGGTCTTGGACGCGGAGGACATCGCCGAACTCATCGCGGAGCGCGACGCCCAGGTCGACAACCCGTTCGCGAAGGACCGGCAGATCCAGGCCATCCATGCGGCGCGCGGGTACCTGGGTGACAGGATCATGCGCGCGGTGCCGCCGCACCGGCTGACCGATCCCGAGGCCGGCCCCCTCATCGCTGTGCGGCTGCGGGTGCTCACGCGGAAGACCCTGGGCGGGCTGCACACGGACCTGCAGGGGAGAGTGCTGGGAAGCGGCGCGGTGATCGAGGGGCTGTTCGCGGCGGGGGAGGCCGCTGGGTTCGGTGGCGGTGGGATGCACGGCCACAACGCGCTCGAGGGGACGTTCCTGGGCGGGTGCCTGTTCTCCGGGCGGGTGGCCGGACGCGCTGCTGCCGGGCTCGACGGGTGAGCGGCCAGGTGGGAACGACGAAGGCGGGGGTGCACGTGTCCGTTCACCCCCGCCTCGGCTATCGTCGGGTTCTGCCGCTCTCAGGTCGGCTGAACTCTCAGACCGGCTGACGCATCAGGCCGACTGACCCTCAGGCCCTCAGGCCCTCAGGCCAGCTGGTCGATGATCTCGTTGAGCGTCTTCGACGGGCGCATGACTGCGTCGGCCTTCTCGTTGGACGGGTTGTAGTACCCACCCAGGTCGACCTCGCTGCCCTGCACGGAGAGGAGTTCGCGCGCGATGGCGTCCTCGTTCTCGCGCAGCGCCTTGGCGATCGGTGCGATCGCGTCGGCCAGCGGCTGGTCGTCGGTCTGCTTCGCGAGCTCCTCGGCCCAGAAGAGCGTGAGGTAGAAGTGGCTGCCGCGGTTGTCGATCTCGTTCACCTTGCGCGACGGCGACTTGTTCTCCTCGAGGAAGGTCGCGGTCGCGTCATCCAGCGTCGAGGCGAGCACGCCCGCACGGTCGTTGCCCTCCTTGTTCTGGAAGTGGCGGAACGATTCCGCGATCGCGAAGAACTCGCCCATGGAATCCCAGCGGAGGTGGTTCTCCTCGACGAGCTGCTGGACGTGCTTCGGAGCGGAGCCGCCCGCGCCCGTCTCGAACAGTCCGCCGCCGGCGATCAGCGGCACGACGGACAGCATCTTCGCCGAGGTCCCCAGCTCGAGGATCGGGAAGAGGTCCGTGTTGTAGTCGCGCAGGACGTTGCCGGTCACGGAGATCGTGTCCTCGCCGCGGCGGATCCGCTCGACGGACAGCTTGGTGGCCTCGATCGGCGACATGATGCGGATGTCCAGGCCATCGGTGTCGTGGTCGGCCAGGTACTCCTTGACCTTCGCGATGAGCTGCGCGTCGTGTGCGCGGTTCTCGTCCAGCCAGAACACGGCAGGCGTTCCGGACAGGCGCGCACGCTCGACGGCGAGGCGGACCCAGTCGCGGATCGGGATGTCCTTCGTCTGGCAGGCGCGCCAGATGTCACCTGCGGAGACGGCGTGGCTCATGACGACCTCGCCCGCCCCGTTGACGACCTCGACGGTGCCGTCGGCGTCCAGGACGAACGTCTTGTCGTGCGAGCCGTACTCCTCCGCCTTCTGCGCCATGAGGCCGACGTTCGGGACGGAGCCCATCGTTGTCGGGTCGAAGGCGCCGTTGGCCCTGCAGTCCTCGATGACGGCCTGGAAGACGCCGGCGTAGGAGGAGTCCGGGATGACGGCGAGGGTGTCGTGGGTGGCGTCGTCCGCGCCCCACATCTTGCCACCCACGCGGATCATCGCGGGCATGGAGGCGTCGACGATCACGTCGCTGGGGACGTGGAGGTTCGTGATGCCCTTCGAGGAGTCGACCATCGCGAGCGCCGGGCCCTCGTCGATGCCCTTGTCGATCGCGGCCTTCACACCGGCGGCCGTGTCGCCGTCCAGTGCGTCGAGGCCGGACAGGATGGCGCCGAGGCCGTCGTCGGCGGACAGACCGGCGGCGGCGAGCTGCTCACCGTAGGTCGCGAAGACCTCGGGCAGGAAGGCGCGCACGACGTAGCCGAACAGGACCGGGTCGGACACCTTCATCATGGTGGCCTTGAGGTGCACGGAGAAGAGGACTCCGGTCTTCTTGGCCTCTGCGATCTGCTCCTTGAGGAACGCGTCCAGGGCGGCGGCGTTCATGAACGTGCCGTCGACGACCTCGCCGGCGAGCACGGGGAACGACTTGAGCTCGCGTGCCTCGCCGTCGGCAGGCGTGAAGCGGACGGTGAAGGTGTCCTCTGCGGGGGAGACGACCGACTTCTCGTTCGACGCGAAGTCGTCCGAGCTCATCGTCGCGACCGAGGTCTTCGAATCGTTCGCCCACTCGCCCATCGAGTGCGGGTACTTCTTCGCGAACTGCTTGATCGCCTTGGGCGCGCGGCGGTCCGAGTTGCCCTCGCGCAGCACCGGGTTGACGGCGGAGCCCTTCACCGCGTCAAAGCGGCTGCGGACGTCCTTCTCCTCATCGGTCTGCGGATCCTCCGGGTAGTCCGGGAGGTCGAAGCCCTGCGACTGGAGCTCTGCGACTGCCGCCTTGAGCTGCGGGACGGAGGCGGAGATGTTCGGCAGCTTGATGATGTTTGCGCCGGGGGTCTTCGCCAGATCGCCCAGCTCCTTCAGCGCATCATCCTTGCGCTGGGAGTCGGTGAGCCGCTCCGGGAACTGCGAGAGGATGCGGCCGGCCAGCGAGATATCGCGGGTCTCGACCTCGACTCCTGCTGTGCGGGCGAACGCTTCGACGATCGGCTTCAGCGAATACGTGGCCAGCAGCGGAGCCTCGTCCGTGCGCGTGTACATGATCTTTGCCATGAAAGAGCATCTCCGTTTTTCGGTCGGGGTTTTATCGTCCCGAGTCTATCGGTACCCCTGCGGACTGGCATCGGCTGTCCACGTGCATCCAGCCACACCGGGCGAGGAGGCCATCGCGGTCATCGTGAGAGGGGGCCATCTCGGGCACCGTGCGAGGGGGCCATCGCGGGCACCGTGCCGGGCGACCGTACTGCTGCCGCGAGCCTGCTGCCGTGAACCTGTAGCCGCGAGCCACCACCATTCATCAGGCCGCACAACTTCTTTCCTATGCGGTCTGATGAAAGTTGGTAGGTGTGGAAGGGCTGGTAGTTGTGGAGGGGCTGGTAGGTGTGGAGAGGCTGGTGGGTGTGGAGGGGCTGTGGCGAGGCGCTACTATTCCGGTGTCCCGGTCCGCGGTCGTCCACGAGGGCGGTCGCTGCGCCGGGAGGTACGCGCGGTCGGGCCACCGATGCCGCTGATGCCGTAGATGCCGAAGACGTATGTGATTCCGCGGGTGAAACGAGGGCCGGAGCCGGATGGCGAAGCTGTACTTCCGATACGGGGCGATGAACTCCGGCAAGTCGACCGCTCTGCTGCAGGCGGCGTTCAACTACGAGGAGCGCGGTCAGCGAGTGCTGCTGGCGAAGCCGCTGATCGACACGAAGGGCGATGACCTCATCGTGTCCCGCCTGGGCGTCTCGCGCAGAGTGGACTTCCTCATCGAGCCGGACGACGACGTCGAACAGCTCTTCAAGGACGCGGTGGAGCGCGTCGACCATGACGCGCTCATCGAGACGCTCGACGATCCGGGCCTGCCGGTGAGCTGCCTGCTCATCGATGAGGCGCAGTTCCTCGACCCGGCGCAGGTCGACGGCCTCATGCGCGTCGCCGTGGACTTCCGCGTCCCGGTCATGGCCTACGGGATCCGCACCGACTTCCGCACGCGGGCGTTCCCCGGCTCCGGTCGCCTGCTGGAGACCGCGCACACGCTCGAGGAGCTCAAGACGATCTGCCGCTGCGGCAGCAAGGCGATGTTCAACGGACGCAAGATCGACGGCCGCTTCGTCTTCGCAGGCGATCAGGTCGCCATCGACGGACAGGACGTGACATACGAGTCCCTGTGCCCCGCGTGCTATCTGCGGGAGTCCGGCGGACGCCTCCGCTGACGGGGCGGGCCTCGGCCTCGGCCTCGGCCCCGGTCACGGCGTCAGTCCCGGTCACGGTGTCTGCCCCGGCCACCATCCCCGTCGCACATGATCCGCAGAACGACCGCGCGCACCACTGCCGCAGTCCGTCGCGCCTGGATAGGGTGGGAGCGACCCGTATCCGTTGGAAGGGACCGCTCATGCCCACTCTCGCTCACACCCTCATCAACGACGCCGATCCCACCGCGCCCCTCCTGATCCTCGGACCCTCGCTCGGCACGCACGGCTCGCAGTGGGCGGGCGTGGCCTACCGCCTCGCGGACGACTACCGCGTCGTGACCGTCGACCTCCCCGGCCACGGCCAGAGCCAGCGCATGCCGAACGTGACCATCGACGACCTCGCCGATGAGATTGTCGCCATCGCGGATTCGTACGGCGCGAAGACCTTCGGCTTCGCAGGGGTGTCGATCTCCGGCGCGATCGCCCTCACCCTGGCCCTGCGCGCCCCCGACCGTCTGCGCGGAGTCGCCGCGCTGTGCACCGGAGCCTTCTTCGGGGGAGCAGAGCGCTGGGATGAGAGGATCCGCGAGGTGCGCGAGGCCGGAAGTCTCCGCCCGCTCGTCCCGGACACGGCCGGTCGCTGGTTCGCCGCGGGCTTCCTCGATGAGGACGACTCGTCGGGCCCCATCGTCCTCGAACAGCTCGCGCAGACGGATCCGGAGGGGTACATCGACTGCTGCGGTGCGCTGGCCCGCTACGACATCCGCTCCCGAGTCGGCGAGATCACCACCCCGGTGCTCTTCCTCGCCGGTTCCCAGGACCCGGGGAACACGCCCGAGGCGATGCGCGAGCTCCACGAGCAGGTCGACGGCTCCCGCTTCGCGGTCGTGCCGGATTCTGCACACCTGCCGCTCGTGGAGCACCCGGATCTCGTCTCCGACCACCTGATGGAGTTCTTCGCGTCCTCCGACGACTGACGCCGGTCCTGCGGGCCGCTTTCGTTCTGACACTCGACCTGACACCCGCTGCGGCCCGCACTTGACCTGACACCCACTGCGGGCCGCCGCACCTGACCCTCGCAGCTGACCCCCGCAGCCGACCCCCGCAGCGAGCCCCCGCGGCTGACTCTCGCCGCTGACCGTCCATGCTGATCCGACCCTCGCAGTCTGCCCCCGGATTGCGTAGGCTGACCGCCGCACACCCCGCGCCCCGGGCCGGCGATCAGCCTTGGTCTGTCTCGCCGGCAACGGGGCCTCGTCCGACGGCGCGATGGCAAGACGCCAAGACGGCAAGGAGACCGACGATGGCTGGCACACAACGGCGGCCCGACCCCACAACCCGCACTGCGGCCAGTTCCGGCAGGCCCCGGTACACGGCAGGCAGCGCGGACGGTCGGATCATCTCGCCCGGCTTCAAAGAACCGGGGCTCCCGAAGAGGACGATGACGATCCGCTGGGCCGGGTTCGCCGCCGGCCTCGTCGCCGCTCTCCTCATGTTCACCGTGCTGCCGGGGTCCATGGCTCCCGAGGCGAAGGTCACCGCCGCCACCGCCGCACTCATGGGCATCTGGTGGATGACCGAGGCGATCCCCATTCCCGCCACCGCTCTCGTCCCGCTGGTGGTCTTCCCGATCTTCAACGGCGTCGACCTGTCCGAGGTGGGCGGCAGCTACGGCGCGGACACGATCTTCCTCTTCATGGGCGGGTTCCTCATCGCGCTGTCCATGCAGAAGTGGAACCTCCACCGCCGGATCGCGCTGTTCGTCCTGCGCGTGATGGGCGATCGCACGAACCTCATGATCGCCGGGTTCATGATCTCCACCGGCTTCCTCTCCATGTGGGTGTCGAACACGGCGACCGCTGTGCTCATGCTCCCGATCGGCCTGTCCGTGCTGCTGCTCGTCAACGAGACGATGGAGCGCTCCGGCGACGTGGGCTCTCTTGCGGCGGAGGGGGAGACGGCGGCAGACGGCTCGAAGGCGAAGTCCGGCGCAGACGCTGGGAGCACAGACGCTGGGACCGCAAGCACCGGGACCGCAGACACAGACACCGCAGCCTCTGACACCGCAGACACCGGAACCGCCGAACCCGACAACAGCTCGGGATCCTCGATCAAGAGCTCGGTCCTCCAGTCGAAGTTCGGCACGTCGCTCATGCTCGCGATCGCCTACTCCGCGTCGATCGGGTCGCTCGGCACGATCATCGGCACTCCGCCCAACACGTTCCTCGTCGGCTACCTCCAGGACAACCACGGCATCTCGATCGGCTTCGGCCAGTGGATGCTCGTGGGCGTGCCCATCGCCGTAGTCATGATGATCGTCGCGTGGTTCCTCCTCACACAGGTGTTCTTCCGCCCGGAGGTCAAGCGGATCCCCGGTGGCCGGAAACTCGTCGAGGACGAGCTCGCGAAGCTGGGTCCCATGTCCAGGCCCGAATGGATGGTCCTCACCGTCTTCGTTCTCGCCGCGCTGTCGTGGATCCTCATCCCCACGATCTTCGACCCGGCGCCCATCTCCGATGCGGGCATCGCGATGACGGTCGGGCTTCTCCTGTTCATCCTCCCGGCGGGAGCCGAGCGGGGCGTGCGCCTGCTCGACTGGGACACAGCCGTCGACATGCCGTGGGGCGTCCTCCTGCTGTTCGGCGGCGGACTCGCGCTGTCGGGCCAGTTCACCAGCTCGGGTCTCACCGAATCGATCGGCAACGCGGTGGAGGGCTTCTCCGGCATCCCGATCATCGTCCTCGTCGCTGTGCTGGCGTTCGCGATCCTCTTCCTCACGGAGATCACGTCCAACACCGCGACCGCGGCCACGTTCATCCCGGTCGTCGGCGGCGTGGCGCTGGGCATCGGCGCGGACCCGCTGATCCTGACGGTTCCGGTCGCGCTCGCAGCCACCTGCGCGTTCATGCTGCCGGTCGCCACCCCGCCCAACGCCGTGGCGTTCGGATCCGGCTACGTGACCATCGGACAGATGGTGAAGGGCGGGTTCTGGCTCAACATGATCTCCCTCGTTGTCATCACTCTGGCCACAATGACGCTCGCAGTCGCGGTCTTCGGCATCGTGTACTGAGCCGTCCGCCTGACGGTCACCCCGTGCCTCGCGCCCCGGGCGGTGGGTACGGTGACGGGGGCGCTCGGACGCCCGCGGCTTCCGCACCGGCCACGGCACATCGAGCGCTCCCGTCACGTATCCGCCGACCCCTGGAGCTCCCGTCCCATGACACAGTCGACTGCCGTTCCGGCTCCGTCCGCGGGCTCCGTGCCCCGCCTGTTCGAGCCCATCACCCTGCGCAGCCTCACGGTGAAGAACCGAGTCTGGCTGCCGCCGATGTGCCAGTACTCGTGTTTCGCGGGCGACGGCGTCCCCACCGACTGGCACCTCGTGCACCTGGGCGCTCGCGCGCAGGGCGGGTTCGGCCTCGTCATCGCGGAGGCGTCCGCAGTGGATCCCGACGGCCGGATCTCCCCGAACGACGCGGGCATCTGGAACGACGAGCAGGCCGAGGCATGGCAGCGCGTCGTCGACTTCGTCCACTCGCAGGACGCTGCCATCGCGATCCAGCTGGCCCACGCCGGCCGCAAGGCCAGCACGCACCCCAACTTCTACGGCGGCCCCAAGGGCGTCATCGCCCAGGCCGACGGCGGCTGGCAGCCGATCGCACCCAGCGCTGAGCAGTACCCGGGCCTCGCGACCCCCACAGAGATGACGACTGACGACATCGCCGAGGTCGTCGACGCCTTCGCAGCCGGCGCCCGCCGAGCCGTGGCCGCCGGCTTCGACGCCGTGGAGCTCCACGGGGCGCACGGCTACCTCCTCCACTCGTTCCTGTCGCCGCTCTCGAACCACCGTACGGACGAGTACGGAGGCGACTTCGAGGGCCGCACCCGCCTGGTGCGCGAGGTCTACGCCGCCGTCCGCGAAGCGGTGGGGGAGGACATGCCCGTCTTCGTCCGGCTGTCCGCCTCGGAATGGCCGGAGGACGACTGGGAGGACCAGGGCTTCGACGTCGAGCAGGCCGCCGAGCTGTCCGCGTTGCTCACCGCCGAGGGCTGCGACCTCATCGACGTCTCATCGTCCGGCAACGTGCCGGCGAACATCCCGGTGGGGCCCGGATACCAGGTGCCGCTGGCCGGTGAGATCGCCGCGACGGGCGCCACCACGGGAGCAGTCGGACTTCTGACCGAGGCGACCCAGGCGGAGCAGGTGCTGGTGTCCGGTGACGCGGACGTCGTCTTCATCGGCCGAGCCGCACTGCGGGACCCCGCGTGGCCGCAGCGCGCCGCGTTCGATCTGGGCATGGACTGGCGCGAGGCTCCCTACCCCGCCCAGTACACACGAGGCGCCTTCCGCGCGAGCCACTGAGGCGCACTGGTGGTCGCCCTGGCGGCGTCGCGTCGGGTCGGGCTGCGCCAGCCGTCCATCCGCTCGCATCGAGTGAGTGCAACCTGGTCCACCCGAGCGCTGGAATGGACCAGGTTGTACTCACTCGCCGAGGCCTCGGCGGGATCCGGGGTCAGGGTCCCCTCGGGTCGGGCCGCGCTTGGTTGCGTCTTCCGACGAGAAGGCGGCTGGTGCGCCGGAACCGTCTGCCGCCGAGGCCCCGGCCGGTGAGCCGGAACCGTCCGTCGCCGAACCCTCCGCCGCCGAGGCCCCGGTTGGGTCGGTGCCCTTCCCCCGACTCAGCTCCAGGCCGATGACCCCCACCATGATGAGCGCGAGGAAGGCGATCTTGGCCGGGCCGAACGGTTCGCCCTCGATCCCCGACCAGATCGCGGTGACGGAGGCTCCGACCCCCACCCAGATGGCGTAGGCGGTCCCCATGGGGATGACCTTCATCGCCCGCTGCAGGCCCCAGACGGAACCGGTCAGCCCCAGCAGGAAGACGATCGCATTGACGGGGTCGAGAATGTCCGACAGGGCGTGCGCCCAGACGGCTTCCAGCGAGCCGGACAGGATGAGCAGGATCCAATGCATGTCAGCTCACCGCCTGGAGGCCGACGACCCCGGCCAGCAGGATCGCAGCGAAGACCGCGCGGATCCAGGTGAGCGACTCCTCGCGGCGGTGGATCGCGAAGGCGAGAGTCGTGATGGCGCCGATCCCCACCCACACCGCGTATCCGGTGCCCACCGGGATAGTGCCCAGTGCGATGGCGAGTCCGCCCATGGAGATGGCCGTCCCCACGAGGAACAGGACGATGCGTCGGCGCATCCGCAGATGATCTGCGGCAAGGGCGTAGGCCCACATCGTCTCGAAGGCGCCGGAGCCGATGAGCACGGCCCAGGCAAAAGCGGGCGGAAGAACGAGGGACACGGGAAAAACCTCCTGCGGCCGTCTTGTCGCGAGTGCGGGTACGGCTCCCTCGTCCGCCGGCGGAGTGCTCCGCCTGCACAGGACGGTAGCAAACACCTAGGGTGGTGGCATGGACATCTCGACGCGCGAGTTCTCAGGGTTCACCATTCGATCCATCTCCGTCTCGGAGATGCAGAATAACGTCTACCTGGTCACCGCTGAGGGAGCCGACTCCCATGTGCTGGTCGACGCCGCGGATGACCTCCCCGCGATCCAGGAGCTCATCAGCGCTGCCGGCGGGGGAGAGGTCGACGCGATCCTCACGACGCACCGGCACTGGGACCACGTCCGCGCGCTCAAGGACGCCGCCCAGACACTCACGGAGCGCACGATCGCGGGCGTCGACGACGCAGAGGCGATCACGGAGGAATCAGGCGCTCCCATCGCAGAGACGGTGGCGAACGAGGACGTCCTGGTCGTGGGCGGGCTGTCCTTCGCCTGCGTCGCGCTGCGCGGCCACACTCCCGGCTCCATCGCGTTCGTCCTCTCGGATGAGGACGGTCAGGACGTGATCCTCTCCGGCGACTCGCTCTTCCCCGGCGGTCCCGGCAAGACCTGGTCGGACGAGGACTTCGACTCCCTCATGGACGACCTCGAGGAGCGCGTCTTCGGCCGCTTCGCCGACGAGGCGCAGGTGCTGCCCGGCCACGGTGACGGGACCACCCTGGGTGCGGAGCGCCCCCACCTCGCGGAATGGCGCGCTCGCCGCTGGTGAGGCGAGCCGGCTGGACTCACGCCGCCCCGCCGCTCACAGCGCCGCGCTGAACCCCAGACCCCACAGCGCCCACACGGCGGTGAGCGCGCAGAGGGCGATCGGCAGGGCGCGGACCTCCGTGATGACCTCCCCGCTGCCACCGGTCCCCCCTGGGGAGTCGGCCTGGAGCCAGACCCGCTGGGCTGCTTCGAGACGTTCGATCTCCGAGGGCGTGTGCTCCTCGACGACGCCGCGCGACAGTCCTTCGCGACGTGCGCGTCGGCCGGAGTTCGGCAGCGCCCACACGCCGATCTTCTTGCCCGAGTCGGTCTCGAGGGTGACGCCCAGACGGCGGTCGATGTCCACGATGCGTGCGAAGGGCACGTCGTAGGTCCGCACGATGTTGATGACGAGCACCCCGTCGGGCCGCAGGGTCGCACGTGGCCTGAGGTAGCAGGTCCACGCCAGGACGGCGATGAACGCCGGCAGGCCCAGCATGCTCACAGCGGCCGTCGCGGGAACCTGCAGGACGATGAGTATCGCGACCACCGCCGCAGCCCCGATCGCGACCCAGCCGATGGTCGCGGCACTGCTCGTCCGCAGATCGAGACTGCCATCCCGACCGCTCTCGCGACCTGTCTGACCTGGGGTTCCACTGCCGCGTCCGAGAGGTGAGGACTCCTGTCCCGAAGTGTGATCGTCGTCATGCTCCATGCGCTCGAGTGTATGTCCATACAGGCGTAGTTACGAATGGGTAACGATGGGCTGTGGGTTGCCTCTCAATGTGTGCTGTGACACATCAGAGTCTTAGAGTTCAATCAATTCATGCCCTGTGCATGAATCGCTCGAGTGGTTGTGAGGAGGGGCCGAAAGGCCCCTTCGAGCCGCTCGGGCGATGACGAACCCTCATGACAATCGGGAGACGAAGTGAACAAGCGCTACTTGGGCATCGGTGCCGGCCTCGCAGCTGCGGCCATGGTGCTGTCCGCCTGCACGCCACCCGGCGGCGACGGTGGAGGAGACGGTGGAGGAGAAGGCGGCGGCGAAGGCAGCTCGGTCCTCAACGTCGGCTGGAACGAGGCGTTCCGGTCGATGAACACCGAGACCACCAACGGCAACGCCGTGGCCAACTCGATCGTCACGTACCTGATGAACGAGAACTTCAAGTACTACGACGACAACCTCGAGCTGCAGGACGGCAACCTCGGCACCGTGGAGAAGGTCTCTGAGGATCCGCTCCAGGTGAAGTACACGTTCGCCGACGACGCGACGTGGTCGGACGGCACCCCAGTGAACGCTGCGGACATCGTGCTGCACTGGGCGGCGAAGTCCTCGAACTTCAACACGGAGTCCGAGGAGGACGTGGCGGAGGACCGCGATGACGAGGGCGAGGTCACGGAGCAGGACGAGGGCAATGTCTTCTTCGACTCGGCCAGCCCCGGTGCGGCTCTGATCGAGGAGTTCCCGGAGATCTCCGAGGACGGCAAGGAGGTCACCTTCACCTATTCGAAGCCCTTCGCGGACTGGGAGATCGAGCTGGGCCTCGGTGCGGACGGCATCGGGCTGCCGGCGCACATCGTCGCGGAGAAGGCTCTGGGCGAAGAGGATCCTGAAGCGGCGAAGCAGGCAGTGCTGGACGCCTTCGAGGGCGAAGACTCAGAAGCGCTGTCCAAGATCGCGAACACGTGGAACACGGGCTTCAACTTCACGTCGATGCCCGAGGACGAAGACCTCGTCGTGCACAACGGTCCGTACAAGATGACGGATTTCGCGGAGGGCCAGTACCTCACGCTCGAGGCTGACGAGAACTACACCGGTCCGATCGAGGTGGGCGTCGATCAGGTGACGTACCGCATCAACGGTGATCCGATGGCCTCCGTGCAGGCTGTGGAGAACGGTGAGATGGACATCATCCAGCCCCAGTCGACCTCGGACGTGCTGTCCGCGGCGGAAGAGCTCGAGGGCGTCACGGTCGAGACGGAGGACGGCGCGACGTATGAGCACGTCGACCTGATCTTCGACAACGGAGGCCCCTTCGACCCCGAGTCGTACGGTGGGGATGAGGAGACCGCCAAGCTGGTCCGCCAGGCGTTCCTCAAGACGATCCCGCGCGAGCAGATCCTCGACACCCTCATCACCCCGCTCAACCCTGAGGCGCAGATGCGCAACTCGTACACGATGGTCGCGGGCTCGCCCATGTACGACGGCATCGTCGAGGCCAACGGGATGGCCGAAGAGTTCCCCGGCGCGGACGTCGAGGGAGCGGCAGAGCTGCTCGAGGAAGCAGGGGTCGATTCCCCGACCGTGCGGTTCCTCTACGACGACACGAACTCGCGTCGTGAGCAGCAGTTCACCCTCATCCAGGAGCAGGCTGAAGAGGCAGGCTTCGACATCGTCAACGAGGGCGATGTGAATTGGGGCTCCCGCATGGGCGACGGCACGTACGACGCCTCGCTGTTCGGCTGGCAGTCGACGACCACCGGTGTCACCGAATCGGACGCGAACTTCCGCACCGGTCAGCAGAACAACTACGGCGGGTTCTCGAACGACGAGGTCGACGCGCTGTACGACGAGCTGCAGGTCGAGACGGATCCGGCGCGACAGGAGGAGATCCTCGCGGAGGTGGAGACGATCCTCGTCGACGAGGCCTTCGGCGTGACGCTGTTCCAGCACCCGGAGCTCACGATCTACAGCGACCGCGTGCAGAACGTGTCGAGCACGACCGTGTCACCGACGATGTTCTGGAACTACTGGGATTGGCAGGTCAGCTGAGAACCTGACGGGTCCTCCCGTCAGGTCCTCGGACAGACCGATCCCGAGCGGATAGCTCCGGCGGCGGGGGTGCTGCCTTCCAGCACCCCCGCCGCCGGAGTGCCCACCGAAGAGAACCGTGAAGCGAAATGATCAGATTCCTCCTCAGGCGGACTCTTTCGACCGCACTCGTCCTGCTGGTCGTCACCTTCGTCCTCTACCTGCTCCTGGACTACACACTCGACTACTTCTTCGATCTGCGGCAGAGCACTGCGCCGAACATCGGTGAGCTGTACGAGGCGCGTGCACGGCTGCTGGACCTCGACACACCTGCGGTGGTGAGGTACTTCCAGTGGCTGGCGGGAGCGTCCGGATGCCTCGTCGGCATGTGCGACCTCGGTACCGCGTGGTATTTGGGCCAGGACGTCACCAGCCAGCTGCCCGGTGCGATCGCCAACACCATCAAGCTGGTCACGGCGGCCACCATCTTCGCCATCCTGATCGGCATCTTCATCGGTCTGGTGTCCGCGATCCGGCAGTACTCCGGCTTCGATTACTTCATCACGTTCTTGAGTTTCCTCATGTACTCGCTGCCCGTGTTCTGGGTGGCGGTGCTGCTGAAGCAGTACGGCGCCATCGAATTCAACAACTTCCTGGGCGATCCGGTGGTGGGCTGGGGCACGATCATCACCTTGTCGGTGGTCTCCGGCTTCATCTGGATGGGGGCGCTGGGCGGGAGCAGTCGACGGCGGCTCTACGTGCTCATCGGCGCAACGGTGGTGACGTTCGCGGTCGTCTACTTCATCCTCGCCACCGGCTGGCTCAACAGCCCGTCGCTCGGCATCGTCGGTGTCGGACTCACCGGCCTCGCAGCCGCTGTGGTCCTGACATACCTGTCCACGGGACTCGAGAATCGCAGGGCGCTCTGGACGTCGCTCACCGTCGCGGTGGTCGGCATCGGCCTGTACATGCCCCTCCAGAACCTCTTCTGGTACGTCGAGATGTCCTGGGTGTGGATGCTTCTCCTGCTCGTCGTCGCCATCGGCGTGGGGCTCGCAGTGGGCCTCGCGTTCCGTGGACGAGACCCGTGGGTGTCGGCGCGCACCGGAGCGCTCGTCGCAGTCGTCATGAGCTTCTTCGTCTTCGTCGACCGGATGTTCCAGGGATGGGGCGACTACAACCAGCACCCGGCGATCAACGGCCGGCCTATCGCGACGATCGGTGCGCAGACGCCGAACCTGTCCGGTAGCTTCTGGATGACCAACCTCGACTCGTTCACCCACCTCCTGCTGCCGTCGATCGCGCTCATCCTCATCTCCATCGCGTCCTATACGCGGTACACGCGCGGATCGATGCTCGAGGTGCTGGGTCAGGACTACATCCGCACAGCACGTGCCAAGGGTCTGCCGGAGCGCACGGTCGTGATGCGCCACGCACTGCGCAATGCGCTGCTCCCGCTGGCCTCTGTGGTCCCCGTCGACATCATCACGATGATCGGCGGCGCCGTCATCACGGAGACGATCTTCGGGTGGTCCGGCATGGGCAAGCTGTTCATCGATTCGATGAATCGCAATGAGCTCGACCCGATCATGGCCTACATCGTCATCACCGGACTGCTGGCAGTCGTGGCGAACCTCGTCGCAGACTTCCTCTACGCAGTCCTCGACCCACGGATTCGGGTGAATGCCTGATGAGCAACACACCACACACCACTGTCCCGGAGCGGCCGGGGGACCCGCCAGCTGCCGAGGCTGCACCGATGTCGATCGAGAGCCGAGCGACCGAGGGGCTGAGCCAGGGAGCGATCGTCCGTCGCAAATTCCTCGGCCACAAAGGCGCCATGGCAGGTCTGATCGTCCTGGCGGTGATCGCCGTCTTCGCATACTCCGCTCAGGGCGTCGGACCCATCCCGGGATGGTGGATCCACAACCACACCAGTTCCGGACCGGTCGTGAACCCCGGTGGGGCGCCGACGTGGTCGTTCGCCAACCCGTTCGCCTTCGGGGAGCATCCGTTCGGCCAGGACGACATCGGTCGGGACAACTTCGCCCGCGTCATGAAGGGCGTCCAGATCTCCCTCATGGTCATGGCGATCATCGGCCTCGTCGCACTGGTGCTCGGCACCGTGATCGGTGCCCTCGCCGGCTACTACCGCGGCAGGCTCGACGCGTTCCTCATGCGTGTGACGGACGGCTTCATCATCCTGCCGACGATCGTGGTCGGCTCGATCCTCGGCAAGCTCGTGAGCGGGCCCAACTTCTCGCTGTTCGGCCTGTCGTCAGCCACCTACATGGCGCCGGCACTCGCCGTCGTGCTGGGAGCGATCCTCTGGACCAGCCTCGCGCGACTGGTGCGGGGCGAGTTCCTCGCCCTGCGCGAGCGTGAGTTCGTCGACTCCGCACGCGTCGCGGGCGCCGGCGACTTCCGCATCATCGTCAAGCACATGCTGCCGAACACCATGGGCGTCATCATCGTGAACACCACGCTGCTCATGAGTCAGGCGATCGTGCTCGAGGCCGCTCTGAGCTTCCTCGGGTTCGGCATCCGCGCACCGCAGGTGTCCCTGGGGCAGCTCATCAACGAGTACCAGTCCGCCTTCGCCTCACGTCCCTGGCTGTTCTGGTGGGCCGGCCTGTTCATCATCCTCATCGCGCTGTGCGTGAACTTCATCGGAGACGGACTGCGCGATGCGTTCGATCCGCGCATGAAGACCGTGCCGTCCCTGCGGAAGATGAACCGCGCCGAACGCCGCGCAGGTCGCGGCGGCACCCAGCAGAAGACCGCTGCGCAGTCGACCACCACTGCGACGGCGCCGAGGCCGGACACGGACGCGCGTGCGTCCGGACCGGACTCGGGAGACACAGGGGACGAACCGGGCAGCACAGGAAAGGGGGCGAGCCACTGATGGCGACACAGCGTGAGACGCAGCAGGAGGAACCGCTGCAGAAGGACGTGATCCTCTCCGTGCGCGATCTGGGGGTGCGCTTCTGGGTCAACGACGAATGGATGACCGCCGCAGAGGGTCTCACGTACGACGTGCGCAAGGGCGAAGTGCTCGCGATCGTGGGCGAGTCCGGCTCCGGCAAGTCGCAGTCGTCGATGTCGCTCATGGGCCTGGTGCCGAAGAACGGTCGGGCGAGCGGGTCTGCGAGGCTCGACGGGCGAGAGCTCATCGGCATGCGCGAAGACCAGATGCAGAAGGTCCGGGGCAACGACATCTCCGTGATCTTCCAGGAGCCGATGACAGCGCTCAACCCCGTCTACACGGCGGGATTCCAGATCTCCGAGACCCTGCGCGTCCACAACGTGATGGGGCCGCGCGAGGCGAAGGAGGAGGCTCTGCGGCTCCTGCGCCTGGTCGAGATGCCGGACCCCGAGGAGCGCTACGACTCGTTCCCGCACCAGCTGTCCGGCGGACAGCGACAGCGCGTCATGATCGCACAGGCGCTCGCGTGCGAACCGCGTCTGCTCATCGCCGATGAGCCGACCACTGCGCTGGACGTGACGGTCCAGGCGGAGATCCTCAAGCTCATGCGGGACCTGCGCGAGAAGGTCGATGCCGGCATCATCCTCATCACGCACGACATGGGTGTGGTCGCCGACATGGCCGACCGGATCCTCGTCATGAAGCAGGGGCGGGTCGTCGAGGAGGGCACCGCCACCCAGATCTTCACCGACCCGCAGCATGAGTACACGAAGCAGCTGCTGGCCGCTGTGCCGCACCTGGGGTCGCGCTCCGAGGAGCGGGCGTTCGGATCCGGCGCGGAGAACCTGGAGTACGTCGACGACCTCGCCGCGATCTCGCTCGAATCGAATGACACGTACGAGCACCCGGGCGGTCGGATCCAGATCGACAACGCCGCCCTGAAACTGGCCGGCGCCTCCATCGAGTACCCAGCCGTGGGACGGAAGAAGGCGTTCCGCGCTGCGAAGGCGATCGATCTGCAGATCGCCCCGGGCGAGGTCGTGGGCCTCGTGGGGGAATCCGGTTCCGGCAAGACGACGATCGGCCGTGCATCGGTGGGGCTCATCCCCGTCGTCGAAGGCTCGCTCACCGTCGGCGGTGTGGAGATCGCGGGCAAGACCAATAAGCAGCTGCGCGACGTCCGCAAGACCGTGGGGTTCGTGTTCCAGGACCCCGGGTCGTCGCTCAATCCGCGCTTGCCGGTGGGGGAGTCGATCGGTGAGCCGATGTACCTCCACGAGGGCCTCAAGGGTCCCGCTCTCAGCAGCCGGGTGGAGGAGCTGCTGGACTCGGTTGAGCTGCCGAGGTCGATGCGCAACCGGTATCCGCACGAATTCTCGGGCGGACAGCGGCAGAGGATCGGCATCGCCCGGGCACTCGCGCTCAAGCCGCGCCTGCTCATCGCCGATGAGCCGACCTCGGCGCTGGACGTGTCCGTCCAGGACAGGGTGCTCGCCCTCTTCCGGAACCTGCAGGAGGAGTACGGGTTCGCGTGCCTGTTCATCAGCCACGACCTCGCCGTCGTCGAAATGGTCGCGAGCCGCATCGCAGTCATGCGGCACGGTCACCTGCTCGAGGTCGGGCCCTCGGCCGATGTCGTGGCGGCACCGCGCCATCCGTACACGCAGAGGCTGCTGGCCGCGGTTCCCGTGCCGGACCCCGTCGAGCAGCGCCGGCGTCGCGAAGCGCGTGACGCGCTGATCGTCTCCGGTTCGGAGGACCTCGCCGGCTGAGGAGGAAAGCACCGACGAACGTGCTCGTGAGCGCCTCAGCGCCGCCTGTTCCACGCCCCGCGGGGCACCGCAGGCGGGGTTGGGGCGCTCTGGCGCATATAATCGTCTTCGGCGCCCCCGCCAACGAACTCGAAAGCGAGCTTATGACGCTACACTCCTCCCGCCGTTCCGACCGCCGCAACGTCGCCATCGTCGCGCACGTCGACCACGGCAAGACGACTCTGGTCAACGCGATGCTCACTCAGGCCGGCGTGTTCGGCGATCACGGTGACGTCGTCGACCGCGTCATGGACTCCGGCGATCTGGAGAAGGAGAAGGGGATCACGATCCTCGCGAAGAACACCTCCATCTCCTATGCCGGCCCGTCGACGGACGAACCGATCATCATCAACGTCATCGACACCCCCGGCCACGCCGACTTCGGCGGCGAGGTGGAGCGCGGACTGTCGATGGTCGACGGTGTCGTCCTGCTCGTCGATTCCTCCGAGGGCCCCCTCCCGCAGACCCGCTTCGTGCTCCGCAAGGCGCTGGCGGCCCAGAAGCCGGTGATCCTCGTCGTCAACAAGACGGATCGCCCCGACGCCCGCATCGAGTACGTGCTCGACGAGGCGCAGGACCTGCTGCTGGGCCTGGCCTCCGACCTCGCGGAAGAGGTCGAGGGCTTCGACGCGGACGTCGTCCTCGACGTGCCGGTCGTCTACGCCGCCGCGAAGGCGGGACGGGCCTCGCTCGAACGCCCCGCAGACGGCTCCGTCCCGGACAGCGAGGACCTCGAGCCCCTCTTCAAGACGATCCTCGAGCACATCCCCGCTCCGGCGTACAACGACGACGGCGTGCTCCAGGCACACGTCACGAACCTCGACGCGTCCCCGTTCCTGGGCCGCCTCGCCCTGCTGCGCATCTACGGCGGCACCCTGCACAAGGGCCAGCAGGTCGCCTGGGTGCACTCGGACGGGCAGACCACCACCGCCAAGGTCTCGGAGCTGCTGGAGACCAAGGGGCTGGAGCGCGTCCCGGCGACCCAGGCCTCGGCGGGCGACATCGTCGCGATCGCCGGCATCCCGGAGATCAGCATCGGCGACACGATCACGGACATCGACGATCCCCGCCCCATGCCGGGCATCACGATCGACGACCCGGCGATCTCGATGACGATCGGCATCAACACCTCCCCGCTCGCCGGCCGTGAGAAGGGCACGAAGGTCACCGCCCGTCAGGTGAAGGACCGCCTGGACCAGGAGCTGGTCGGCAACGTCTCGCTGCAGGTGCTGCCCACGGAGCGCCCCGACTCGTGGGAGGTCCAGGGCCGCGGCGAGCTCGCGCTGGCGATCCTCGTCGAGCAGATGCGCCGCGAGGGCTTCGAGCTCACCGTCGGCAAGCCGCAGGTCGTCACCCGCATGGTCGACGGCAAGGTGCACGAGCCGATGGAGCACATGACCATCGACGTGCCGGAGGAGCACCTGGGCGCCGTCACGCAGCTCATGGCCTCCCGCAAGGGGGCCATGGAGACGATGGCGAACCACGGCACCGGCTGGGTCCGGATGGAGTTCAAGGTGCCGGCGCGCGGCCTCATCGGCTTCCGCACGCGCTTCCTCACGGAGACGCGCGGCACCGGCATCGCCAACTCGCTGTCTGCGGGCACGGCACCGTGGGCCGGCTCGATCGAGTTCCGCACCGCCGGATCGCTCGTGGCCGACCGTCCGGGCGTCGTCACGCCGTTCGCGATGATCAACCTGCAGGAGCGCGGCTCGTTCTTCGTCCAGCCCACCTCCGAGGTGTACGAGGGCCAGATCGTCGGGGAGAACTCCCGCTCCGACGACATGGACGTCAACATCACGAAGGAGAAGAAGCTCACGAACATGCGTGCCGCTTCGTCCGACACCTTCGAGAACCTCGTCCCGCCGCGCACCCTCACACTGGAGGAGAGCCTCGAGTTCGCCAACCAGGACGAGTGCGTCGAGGTCACCCCGAGCACGGTGCGCATCCGCAAGGTCATCCTGGACCAGAAGGAACGCCAGAAGTCCCAGTCGCGCATGCGCAAGAACGATTCCTGAGGAGACGTCCGACAACCCGATGGAAGCCACTGTCCTCTTCGTCCATGCCCATCCCGATGACGAATCGATCGCGACCGGGGGGACGCTAGCCCACCTGGTGCGCGCGGGCGCCCGGGTCGTCGTCCTCACGGCGACCCGGGGCGAGGGCGGCGAGGTGATCGGCGAGCAGCTCGCCCACCTCGCCGGCGACAGGCAGGGCCTGGCCGCTCATCGCGAAGGCGAGCTCGCCGCCGCGATGCGGGCCGTCGGGGTCACGGACCATCGCTTCCTCGGCAGCACCGATCCCGAGGCGCGGGCCGGCTTCCCGGCCCGCCGCTTCGAGGATTCCGGCATGGTCTGGGGCGAGGACGGGCACGCCCACGCCCCGGCCACCATGCCGGACGCGGCACTCTGCGCCGCGGACCCGGACGACGTGGCCCGCCGGATCGCCGCCGTCGTCGTGGAGCTGGATCCCCACCTCGTGATCACCTACGGCGCGGACGGCGGCTACGGCCACCCCGACCATCGCCGCTGCCACGACGCGAGCGTGAAGGCCCTGCGGCTGGGCGGCGAGGAGCGATCCGTGCGGACCCGCCTGCTCACGCTCGCGAACCCGCCCGAGGCCGTCGCCCGCACCTTCGATGCGCAGGCGCCCGGCTTCGACCTGACCGGTTTCGCACCCGCCGAGGCCCCCTCCACCATCGCGGACGACGTCCCCGTCGCCGTGGCCCAGGACGTCGAGGACGACCTGGGCGCCAAAGCGATGGCGATGGCCGCGCACGCCACCCAGGTCACCGTCGCGGGCGAGTTCTTCGCACTGTCGAACGGGATCGGCCAGCGGATCGGGACGACCGAATACTTCGCGCTGTCCGACTTCGGCCGCAGCGCGGATGCACCCGCACGCGCCCTGCCGGACGGCACCGTCGAGGATGTGCTCCTCCTGGCTCCCGAACGGCCCGCCGGTCACTCCGGATCGGGCATGGCCGTCGGGGGACCTGCCGGTGAGGACGGCGGCTACGGCTGGGGGAGCGCGGCAGCGGCCTCGGGTGCGGCGGCCGCAGGAGTCGGGACGGCTGCAGGGGCCGGGACAGTCGCGGCAGCGGCCGATGCCGGATCTGCGGGAGTCGGGACGGCCTCGGCGGGGGCATCCGGTGCCCCCGTGCAGGGGGAGAGGCGGCGGGATCGTCGGCGCAGCGCGGACGCGAGCTGGCCCGCGACGCTGGGCGGCTGCCTCCACGCGCTGATCGTGGGACTCGTCGTCGGCGTCCTGGGATCCTTCCAGCACCTCAACGCGTTCGTCGTCACGATCGCGGGCGCACCCGTCATCGTGCCGTGGGGGCTGGCGCTCGCGCTGCTGCTCACGATCCTCGCGCTGTGGCACGTGTCCGCGCTCTATCGCAGCACGATCGTCACGGTGGTGCTCGCCGCGGTCGTCTCCGCACTCGCGTTCGCCTTCGCCCAGCCGCAGCTGTGGCCCGGTGAGGACCTCATCGTGACCGGATCGCTGCGATCCCTCGTGTGGCTGTTCGCGCCGATGGTGCTGGCGGCCGTCATCGTGTTCCTGGTCCCGTCGCGGGCGGCGCAGAAGGCGGAGCAGAAGACGTCGCAGTCATAACCTTCGCGTTGCATTGTGGGTGCGGACTGTGGTCGGGAGCCGGTGGTGTCCGTAGCCTGTAGTACATTTCCTCGTGATCCTGGACGGACCTGATTCCGTCGTACCACCGGGAAGGGCTGGGTGCGTCGTATGGCAGAAGTGAGCACGAAGGACCGGAAGAAGCCGTGGACACTCATCATCGTGTCCGCGGTCGTCTTCGTGCTCGCAGCGGCCTACGTCGTGGTCGCCGCGATCCAGTCCACATCGACCCCGTCCGGGGCGACCTCGATGGGGGTCGACATCGGCGGGATGTCCCGTGAGGATGCCGCGGCGACACTGACCGATGGCGTCGGGGATCGGCTCGCGGAGCCCGTCGGCGTGGTCGCCGGGGAATCGACCGCGGAGTTCGACCCGGAGGACGCCGGACTGGGCGTCGACATCGAGGCGACGGTCGATTCGGCCGTCGGCTTCTCCCTGGACCCCCGTGTCATGTGGCACCGGGCGTTCGGCGAGGAGGACATCGATCCGGTCCTCACGATCGAGGATGCGGCACTCGCCCCCATCGTCGAGGAGACCGCGGCGGATCTGTCGCAGAAGCCCGTCGACGCGCAGCTCGGATACGACGAAGACGGTGCCGCCGTCGTGACGGAGGGCGAGAACGGCACCGTCGTGGAAGCCAGCGTGCTGCGGTCCGCGATCGAGGACCAGTGGCTGCGCAGCGACGACGGCGTGATCGTCGATCCTGCGGACAAGGAGCCGCGCATCACGACCGATGACGCGAAGCAGGTGCGCACCGACCTCGCGGAGCCCGCGGTGTCGGACGACGTCACCGTGAGCGCTGAGGAGCCGGAGGGCGATACCCACGACCTCACGGTGTCCCCGGAGACGATCGCTCAGACGCTCACATTCGACGGTGAGGACGGCACTCTGCGGCCGGTCTTCGACGGTGAGGCCCTGCGTGAGGCGGTCTTCGACGAGAACCCGGACGTGGGGGCCTCCCCGAAGGACGCGAGCTTCGAGGTGGACGGTGATGACCTGACGGTCGTCCCCGCGGAATCCGGGCTGAGCGTCGATGAGGAGGAGTTCGTCGACGTCATCACCACGGCGATGACGGAGGAGACGGCTGAGGACCGCACGGGCTCGATCGACATGGAGGAGGTCGAACCGGAGTTCACGACCGAGGATGCGGAGGACGCGGACTTCTCCGACACGGTGTCGGACTTCTCCACGTCGTACTCGTCGGAGCCTGCGAGGGACACGAACCTGCGGGTCTCCACAGAGGCGGTGAGCGGCACCGTGGTGCTGCCGGGAGAGCAGTTCTCCCTCAACGAGACACTGGGGCAGCGCACCGCCGCGAACGGGTACGAGCAGGCGGGCGTCATCTCCGAGGGGCAGATGACGAAGGACTTCGGCGGTGGGATCTCACAGGTGTCGACCACCCTGTTCAACGCGGCGTTCTTCGCGGGCTTCGACCTCGATGAGCATCAGGCGCACTCCCGGTACATCGACCGCTACCCGGAGGGTCGGGAGACGACGCTCGACTGGTCCTCGATCGACCTGAAGTTCACCAATAACTCGGACACTCCGGTGATCCTCGACATGGGCCTGTCCGACGGCGAGGTCCACGCCCGCGTGCTCGGCGAGAAGACGGTGGATGTCGAAGCAGATGCCTCCGGACGCTTCGCCCAGACCTCGCCCGGCACCGTGCGGGAATCGGGATCCGACTGCACCCCGCAGTCGCCGAAGCCGGGCTGGTCGATCACCATCTATCGGACGATCAAGGACGCCGCCAGCGGGTCCGTCGTCTCCGAGGACGACTTCACGACGACGTATCGGCCCGTCAACCGGGTGATCTGCGAGGGCTGAGCTCAGCGGCGGGCGAACCAGGCGCGCTGCGCGACTGCCGCCCCCAGCGATTCGAAGAGTGCGATGGAGGCGGTGTTGTCCGACTCGACCTCCGCCAGGAACGATCGCACTCCACGACCGGCCGCCGTCGCGATGGCGGCGCGGACGATCGCGCGACCGGCACCTCGGCGGCGGAGCGCGGGCTGCGTGACGAGGTTCGTCACGACGGCCCAGCGGCTGACCTCGACGAGCCGGCAGGCGCTCACGGGGGAGCGGGAGCCGTCGGGGTGGTGCGCCCAGGCCGTGAGGAACTGCACCTGCTCGGCGGAGGTCAGCAGGCGGCGGAACGCCTCGTGTCCCTCATGGTCAGCGGGGTAGCCGAGTGCGGCGAGATAGTCCGCTGACGGTGAGTCCGAGACCTCGATGGTGAGGCCCGGCAGAGCGGCGTCGGCGGCCCGCGTGGCGCCGGCCGCGGCCTCGCGCGTCGCTCCGGCGAGCAGGAGGGTCGGCGGCATGGCCTCGTAGCCGCGCTCCCGCAGCAGCGGCCCCAGTTCTGCGCACGCGGGAGTCAGCGCGGAGGAGGCGTCGGCCGAATAGATCTGGACCATGGGGCGGGCGTCGCGCGACGTGTACCAGTTCTCCACGGCGTCCAGGGCCTGCGCGGCGGGCATCCCCGGATCGTCCAGCGGCAGCGTCGAGTTCGCCCTCTTCGACGGGGCCGCGGGCTCGGAGCGCAGCAGCCAGCCGGTCTGCACGAAGTCCGTGGCCCCCTCGGCTTCCGCACGGACGTTGTCGCTGTGCAGCCACGTGCTCTCCGGCGGCAACCATGCGGCCGCGGAGATCCGGCGGAGGTCCACCGCGGACACGACCTCGTGGGGCAGACCGGTGCGCACGGGCGCAGGCGGGACCTCGTGCGCCAGCAGGATCGCGTCCCGCTGGACCACCGTGGAGCCGCGCTTCGTCCGCACCGTGACGGTGTCGTCCGTCACATCCTCGACGGTCCCCAGTGCATCCGTCGCGCTCTCGCCGTCGCGATACCGGAGGACGACGCGGATACCGGGGCGCAGCTGCATGTGTGACCTCTGCTTCGTTCGGGCGGTCGGGGCGACCGGGGGCGGGACCTTCCCACTCTAAGGGGAGTACCCTGGAGGCGGAGTTGATCCTCAGCCCTAGGAGAAATGACAGTGACGTACGTCATCGCGCAGCCGTGTGTGGACCTCAAGGACAAGGCGTGCATTGACGAATGCCCGGTGGACTGCATCTATGAGGGCGAACGCAGCCTCTACATCCACCCGGACGAATGTGTGGACTGCGGCGCGTGCGAACCGGTCTGCCCGGTCGAAGCGATCTACTACGAGGACGATGTCCCCGAGGAATGGGCGGAGTACTACAACGCCAACGTCGACTTCTTCGACGACCTCGGCTCGCCGGGCGGTGCCGCGAAGCTCGGCAACACCGGCACGGACCACCCGCTGATCGCCGCGCTGCCCCCGCAGTCGCACGACTGAGCCCGCAGACATGACCGCTGACTTCGGCTCATTCGGCCTTGCCCTGCCCGGTTACCCGTGGGACAGCCTCACGCCCTACCGGGAGACCGCTGCCACGCACCCCGGCGGCGTCTGCGATCTGTCGATCGGGACGCCGGTGGATCCCACCCCGGAGGTCGTGCGTCGAGCACTCGCCGATGCCGCTGACTGGCCCGGGTACCCGACCACCGTCGGCACCGATGCGCTGCGTGAGTCGATCGCCTCGTGGTACCTCCGCGTGTTCGCCGCGACCGTGGACCCGGCCACCGAGGTCCTGCCGCTGGTCGGGTCGAAGGAGGCCGTCGCCTGGCTGCCCACCCTGCTGGGCCTGCGCGGTCTCGGACTGGCGGTGGCGCATCCCGCTGCCGCCTACCCGACGTACGCGATGGGTGCGACGCTCGCCCAGGTCGACTCCCGGGTGCTCGATGTCGATGATGTCCTGGCAGGCGCCTCGCTGGACGGCGTGGGCCTGCTCTGGATCAATTCGCCCGGCAATCCGACCGGCAGGGTGCTCGATGCGGACACGCTGCGAGCGGTCGTGTCGATCGCGCGCGACGCGGGCGTGATCGTGGCCTCCGACGAGTGCTACGCCCGACTCGGATGGGAGGGCGCGGACACCGCCCCCGGCATCCTCGATCCCCGTGTCGTCGGCGACGATCACACCGGTGTGCTCTCCGTGTACTCGCTGTCCAAGCAGTCGAACCTCGCGGGGTACCGTGCGGCGTTCCTCGCGGGCGACGCGGATCTGGTGGCGAACCTCACGACGTCCCGCAAGCATGCGGGGATGATCGTGCCCGGTCCCGTGCAGGCCGCGATGATCGCAGCGCTGGACGACGAGGACCACGTGGCGGCGCAGAAGGAGCTCTACCGCGCCCGGCGCGACGTGCTGCGTCCGGCGGTCGAGGCGTTCGGTGCCCGGATCGACCATTCGGAGGCCGGGCTCTACCTCTGGGTGACGCGCGATGAGGACTGCTGGGAGACGATCGGCGCACTGGCCGATCTGGGGATCATCGCGGGTCCCGGTGCCTTCTACGGCGATGCCGGCGCCCGTCACGTGCGGATCGCGCTCACAGCCTCGGACGAGGCGATCCAGGCGGCCGCAGCCCGGCTGTGCGACGCCGCCTGAGCGCGTTTTCAGCCCCCTCGCGGGCGTATTGTACATGGTGAGATAGGGATTTCATCTGCCGTACACAGTTCGGCTAGTCTGCATGGGACTTTGAAAGCATTCACAGCCACCGCTGAACTCTGAAGACGAGAGGTGCCCGCATGACGAAGGATGCAGTGCTTCGCACTGGCGACCACGAGCTGGAACTCGACCTCGTCGAATCCGCTGAGGGGAACGAGGGCCTCCGCATCGGCAACCTCCTCAAGGAGACCGGGCAGGTCACGTATGATCCGGGCTTCGCGAACACGGCTTCGCTGTCGTCGGCCATCACCTACATCGACGGTGACGAGGGAATCCTCCGCTACCGCGGGTACGACATCGCGGAGCTGACGGAGAAGTCCACGTTCGTCGAGGTGTCCTATCTGCTGATCTACGGTGAGCTGCCCACGCCGCAGCAGCTGGCGGAGTTCGACGGGCGTCTGCGCGAGCACACGCTCCTGCACGAAGACATGCGCCGCTTCTTCCAGGCCTTCCCGTACGACGCGCATCCCATGCCGATGGTGTCGTCTGCGATCGCCGCGATGTCGACGTTCTACCAGGACAGCCTCTCGATCACCGATGAGGCGCAGATCGACATCTCCACCGCACGTCTGCTGGCGAAGATGCCGACGATCGCAGCGTTCGCCCACCGCCACGCGGAGGGTGTCCCGGTCGTGTTCCCGGACAACAACCTGGGGCTCGTGGAGAACTTCCTCCGCGTGAACTTCGGGTTCCCGTCCGAGAAGTACGAGGTCGATCCGCTCGCCCTCAAGGCGCTGGATCAGCTGTTCATCCTGCACGCGGACCACGAGCAGAACTGCTCGACGTCCACGGTCCGCCTGGTCGGTTCGTCGCAGGCGAACATGTACCAGTCGATCTCCGCAGGGATCCACGCCCTCGCCGGTCCGCTGCACGGCGGCGCGAACTCCGCGGTGCTGGAGATGCTGGAGGAGATCCAGGCATCGGACGACGGACCGAAGAAGTTCATGGAGCGGGTGAAGAACAAGGAGGACGGAGTCCGTCTCATGGGCTTCGGTCACCGCGTCTACAAGAACTACGACCCGCGTGCCACGATCATCAAGAAGACGGCCGACGAGGTGCTGGAGAAGCTGGGCGGCAACGACGAGATGCTGCAGCTGGCGAAGGACCTCGAGGAGATCGCGCTCGCGGACGACTACTTCGTCGAGCGCAAGCTCTACCCGAACGTCGACTTCTACACGGGCCTCATCTACAAGGCCCTGGGCTTCCCGACGAACATGTTCACCGTGCTGTTCGCCGTGGGCCGTCTGCCCGGCTGGATCGCGCAGTGGCGCGAGGGCGTGAAGGATGCGGAGACGAGGATCGGCCGCCCGCGCCAGATCTACACCGGTGCACCGCAGCGTCTCTACACCCCGGCAGAGGACCGCTGAAGTGGAGGCCTCTTCGTCGCTGAGCCTCTGAGCCACCGAGCCTCTGAAACCTCACATGAGGCATCCCCTCGAGTGAGTGCAAACCGGCCCCTTCCATGCGTGGATGGGGCCGGTTTGCACTCACTCGTCGTCGTTGGGGGTGTTCAGTGGGCCGCCGGGATGCGGCTGGGGTCGAGGCGCCGGGCCGACACGCCCTGACCCTCACCTCGGTCCCCTTCCTCACCTCGGTCCCCTGCCTCACCTCGGTGAGCACCGCCTTCACCTCGCCGGGTCGTCCCTGCCGTAGGTGAGGCGGCGCAGCAGGACCTCGGCGGGGCCGCGCCTGTTCTGCGCGTCGAGAACGATGGCGAGCACGAGCGACAGGATCCACACCGCGACCGCGATCGCGAACGCACCGGTCGTGCCGATGTGCTGCCCGAGCCCGAATCCCCATGCGGTCAGCAGCGGAGCGAAGACGACGGACTGCAGCAGGTAGAAGCTCAGCGAGCGGCGTCCGATGCCCGCGACGGCGCGTCCGATCACCCCGGGCGCAGAGCCGATCCGCAGGGCGAGCAGACCGAACAGCGCCGCATAGCCGATGCCGCCTGCCACACCCGTGACCGCGTTCACTCCGCTGAAGGCCCACGCGATCATCTCCGGCAGCGGGAGGACTCCCGCAAACACGAGCGCATCCGGCAGCGCGCCCACCGCACCGATGAGGATGCCCCACACCGCGATCCGCGCAAGTGTCCTTCTGTGGTCGGCGGGTGCCTCGAGCAGTCCGCGCCGAGCCGCGAGCCAGCCCAGCACGATCGCCAGCGGGAACGTGAGCATGAGCAGCGTGGCAGGTGTCGAGACGAGCCACATGCCACCCCGTGCCAGGGCCGCAAGGACATAGTTGGACTGACCGGAGAACGCATCTGTCAGCGATCCGCTCTGCGCCGCCATGGACGCTGTGATCTCGTCCTTCACCTCCGACGGCAGGAGAAGCATGAGCGCGGCCATCGCGCCTGCCAGCAGTGCGAACAGTGCGAGCAGACCCGCGAAGACCCACGACACGATCTTCAGCGTCCGATCGGTGCGCCTGAAGAAGATCCCGCCGAGCACCAGTCCCGCGAGCCCGTACGCGCCCAGCACGTCCCCGTTGAAGAGCAGCAGCGCGTGCACGAAGCCGAACACGATCAGCCAGATGTGCCGGCGTACGAGCATCCGTCCGATCGACTGGTCCGGGGTCCCTCGCCCTGCACGCGACCGTGCGAACTGGACCATCCCGTAGCCGAACAGGAACGCGAACATCGGATAGATCCGACCGTCCACGAAGATGAGCGACAGCGTCGCGAGCACCGTGTCGACCGGGCCGCCGTCGGTCGGGTGCGCAGAGGACAGCCCCGTCGGGTGGCCCCACAGGTGCCACGACACGTTCGCGATCGCGATGAGCAGCAGCATGAACCCGCGTGCGATGTCCGGCGCGAGCGCCCGCGGCAGCGGAGCGGACCCGGGCTGAGCTTCGGGGAGCTGGTGCGGGTGCTGATGCTGGTGCTGGTGCGGGTGCTGGGCCCGAGCCTGGGCGTGCGGGTGCTGTGCCTGACCCTCAGGGTTCCGGTGCGGGGGAGGAGGAATGGGCGGCGGGGCGGTGCTCATGGCTCTCGCAGACGTATGGAGGATGCGGATGATGGGACACGTCCGAGGACGTCGCTGCAGGAGGACCCCGGACAGAGGAGAAGGTGGGTCCGTGACGGACCCACCTTCTCATTCACCGGTTGCCGACGAGCCTCACCCTCAACCCAGACTGAGCTGTCAACCCGGGCCGAGCCGTCAGCCCAGACTGAACACTCACCCCAGACCTAACCCTCACCCCAACCCGAACCCTCAGTGCAGGTCGGGGTTGAGCTCGATGCCCTTGTCCGTGCGAGCGTGGGCTTCGACGCCGCCGCTGCGGCCGTTGCGGCGCAGCAGCACGCCGTTCGAACCGGACAGCTCGATCGCCTTCACGACGCGGTCCTCGGCCACGATCGACACGGGGGTGCCGGCGGTGACGTAGAGGCCCGCCTCGACGATGCAGTTGTCGCCCAGGGAGATGCCGATGCCGGAGTTCGCCCCCAGCAGGGTCCCCGCGCCGACCGTGATCTTGAGCGCGTTGCCGCCGGACAGCGTGCCCATGATGGAGGCGCCGCCGCCCACGTCCGTCCCGTCGCCCACGACGACGCCCTGCGAGATGCGTCCCTCGATCATCGCGCTGCCCAGCGTGCCCGCGTTGAAGTTCACGAAGCCCTCGTGCATCACGACGGTGCCCTCGGCCAGGTGCGCACCCAGGCGCACGCGGTCCGCGTCGCCGATCCGCACACCGGACGGCACGACGAAGTCGGTCATGCGGGGGAACTTGTCCACGCCGTACACGGCGACCTGACCGTACTTCGCGGTGAGCTTCGCCCGCACGAGGTCGAAGCCCTCGACCGCGCACGCACCGGCGGACGTCCAGACCACGTTGTTGAGCGAGCCGAACAGGCCGTCGAGGTTCTGCGTGTTCGGCGCGACCAGGCGGTGCGAGAGCGCGTGGAGGCGCAGGTAGCCGTCAGCGGCATCCGCCGGCGGGACGTCCAGGTCGATGACCGTCGTGACGACGTCCGCGGTGGTCCCGCGCAGGTCATCGGCACCGGCGAGCGATTCTAAGACGGCGGAGTCGAACGCGGCCTTCGCCGCCGCCTCGGCGTCGTCCGGGGTGTCCCGGAGGACGGGGGCGGGGTACCAGACGGAGAGGACGGTGCTGTCGTGTGCTGTGCGCAGGCCCACGCCTGCTGCGAATCGTGCTGTCATGAGGCCCAGCCTACCGGTCTCGGACCCGGCGGTAGGCTGACGGCATGACCCCTCCCGCCCCCAGCGCAGCCCGTGACTCCGCTGCCCTCTGCGCAGCCCTCGACGACCCCGTCGAGCTCACCGCGCGCCTCTGCGACATCCCCTCCGTCTCCGGCGACGAGGCCCGGATCGCAGACGCCGTCGAAGCCGTCCTGCGGGAGATCTCCGCAGGTGACGGACCTTCCCTGGAGATCGTGCGCAACGGCGACGCCCTCATCGCGCGCACCACCCTGGGCCTGGATGAGCGCGTCCTGGTCGCGGGCCACCTCGACACCGTCCCCATCGAGGACAACCTGCCGACGGACCGCCGCGTCCTCGACGGGCAGGACGTCGTCTGGGGCCGCGGAGCGTGTGACATGAAGGCAGGCGTGGCCATGCAGCTCGCCGTCGCCCGCGCACTGCGCGCACCCGCCCGCGACGTCACGTGGGTGTTCTACGACCACGAAGAGGTCGACGCCTCCCTCAACGGTCTGGGTCGCCTCGCCGCCGACCACCCGGACCTGCTCGCCGCCGACCTCGCGATCCTCGGCGAACCGTCCAACGCGGGCATCGAGGGCGGCTGCAACGGCACGATCCGCGTCGAGGTGAGGACCACCGGTGTGCGCGCCCACTCCGCCCGCGCCTTCATGGGTGAGAACGCGATCCACGCCGCAGCACCCATCCTCGCGACGCTGGCCGACTACGAGGAGCGCACCGTCACCGTCGACGGCCTCGACTACCGCGAATCCATGTCCGCCGTGGGCATCAGCGGGGGAGTCGCGGGCAACGTCGTGCCGGATGCCTGCACCGTGCTCGTGAACCACCGCTTCGCGCCGTCGACCTCCGGTGCCGAGGCAGAAGCCCACCTCCGCGAGCTCTTCGCCGGCTTCGACGTCACCGTCGTCGACCTCTCCGAGGGCGCGCGCCCCGGTCTGGACAAGCCCACCGCGCAGGCGTTCGCGGATGCCGTCGGCGCTCCGGTCGCCCCGAAGCTCGGGTGGACGGACGTCGCCCGCTTCAGTGCGCTGGGGGTGCCCGCGCTGAACTTCGGGCCGGGCAACCCGCTGTTCGCCCACCGTGCGGACGAACACGTCCCCGCCGCCGAGGTCCTGGCCGCCTCCTCCGCACTCCTCACCTTCCTCGAGCCGGCCGCCGGGGCCCCCGCGTGGGCGCAGGACGGCACCGAACAGGACGAGGACGCGCGATGAGCCGTCGCCGCGTGAAGGGCCCCGTCATGCTCCGCGGTTCGCAGATCCCGTCGTGGACTGCGGATCAGCGGCTGCTGGATCGCGATGGGAGCTCCGACTGGGCCCACAGCGACCCGTGGCGGGTCCTGCGCATCCAGGCGGAGTTCGTCGAGGGCTTCGGCACCCTGGCAGAGCTGGGCCCGGCCGTCTCCCTCTTCGGCTCCGCCCGGCTGCGGGAGGGGACGGAGGAGTACGCGCTGGCCATCGACATCGCGCGCGGCATCGTCGAGACCGGCTGCGCGGTCATCACCGGGGGCGGCCCCGGCATCATGGAGGCCGGCAACAGGGGAGCGGTCGATGCGGACGGCGTCTCCGTGGGCCTCGGCATCGAGCTGCCCTTCGAAGTGGGGCTGAATGAGTCCGTGAACCTGGGCATCGAGTTCCGGTACTTCTTCGTGCGCAAGACGATGTTCGTGAAGTACGCGCGCGGCTTCGTCGTCCTGCCCGGCGGCTTCGGCACCCTCGACGAGCTCTTCGAGGCGCTCACACTGGTCCAGACCGGCACGATCACGCGGTTCCCGATCGTGCTGGTGGGCACGGAGTTCTGGGGCGGACTCGTCGACTGGATGCGCACCACGCTGGTGGGACGCGGCGTCATCGCACCGACGGACATGGACCTCTTCCAGCTGGTCGACACCGCGGACGAGGCCCTGGCCGCACTGGCCCCGGGACTTCCCCGCGCCCCAGACGCAGCCGCAGCGGCGCCCACAGGGGAGGACACACGCGCCGACGGAACCGGCACTGCATGAGACACGACGACGCGCGCGCGGCCCGCGGCGGTCCGGGAGCCTCTGCGGTGCCTGACGGGCTCCTGCGGATCGGCGGCCTCACAGCCGGGCCGGGTCGACCCGCGGTCATGGCGGTCATCAACCGATCCGTCGACTCCTTCTACACGGCCGCCCCCACGACCGAGGCCGCCGTCCGCGCCGCTGTCGACGCACACGCCGCGGGTGCCGGGATCGTCGACATCGGGGGAGTGCGCGCCGGCCGCGGGCCCCACGTGAGCGTCGAGGAGGAGCTCGGACGCATCTGCCCGGTCATCGAGGCGATCCACGACGAGATCCCGGAACTGGTCATCTCCGCGGACACCTACAGGGCACCCGTGGCCCGAGCCGCTGTCGCGATCGGAGCCGACATCGTCAACGACACCTGGGCAGGTGCGGACCCGGACCTGCCACTGGTCGCCGCCGAGGCGGGGGCCGGCCTCGTCTGCTCGCACACGGGGGGACTGGACCCGCGGACTGATGCCCACCGCAGCCGCTACGGCCTGCTGCCCGAGGACGTCGTCGACGACGCGCTGAGCGGCGTCCTCACACTGGCGGAGCGCGCCCGGTCCGTGGGCGTTCCGACGGAGCGGATCCTGCTGGACCCCACCCCGGACTTCGGGAAGAACACGCGGCACTCGCTGATGGTGCTCAAGCACATCCGGGACTTCGCCGACCACGGCATGCCAGTGCTCCTCGCGATCTCCCGGAAGGACTTCATCGGCGAGTCCGTGGACGCGGGCCCGCCCGAGCAGCGCCTGCCCGCCACCCTCGCCGCCACGGCCTACGCGGTGGAGCATGGGATCGCCGTGATCCGCGCCCACGACGCCGCGGCCACGGTGCAGGTGGTCGACATGGTCGGCGCGATCCTCGGGACGACGCAGCCGAGGCGCAGCGTCCGCGGACTGCGGTGAGGCTGTGCGGCTCGCGTTCGCCCCTGTGAGACGATGGAGGCATGCCGATGTGGATCATCCTCGGAGTGTGCGCAGCCGTCTTCGTCCTCGTCATCGCCTTCGCTGGAGCGAGAGGCGCATTCGACGGTGGGATGAGCGACGAGGAAGCCGATGTGCCGCCGGCGCAGCGGCTCACGGACGACGCAGGAGCTGACGACATCGCAGCCCTCCGCTTCACCCCGACGCTCTGGGGATATCGCCCCGCAGAGGTCGACGACGCGCTCTCCCGGCTCAAGGCCCGCATCACCGTTCAGGACGCGCGACTGGCGGCACTGGGCCAGCCCGTGGCCGGGCAGCAGCCGGCACAGCTTCTGACTGCACAGGACCAGCCAGCACAGCAGCCAGCAGCACAGGATCAGCCTGCACAGCCACGGTCTGCGCAGCATCAGTCCGCACAGCACCAGCCAGCACCGGGCACAGCCCCGACGGACCGCGGCACGGATCCATCGACGGAACGGTTTCGACCGCCAGGTTCCGGCACGGCAACCTTCTCCCACGATCAGTGAGGGCGGCCTCGGGCACGGATCCCCGGACCTACGACGCGGCACCTCGGCTGCTGCCGGGCGTCTTCGACCGCGGTCGGCTGATCCGTGCTGCCCAGATGATGCTCCTCCTGCCGTTCTGGCTTCAGGCGCTCTCCGTCTACCTGGTGTCCCGGATCGTGTCGCTGGGGATCATGGCCATGGTCGTGCGCACCCAGCCCGATTCGCCGTGGACCACCGGTGCGACGACCTCTCTCAACGACTTCCTGAACTTCTGGGACGGCGGCTGGTACGAGACGATCGCGGTCGAGGGCTACCCCGATGTCCTGCCGGTCTATGCGACCGGCGAGATCGCACAGAACCAGTGGGCGTTCTACCCGCTCTTCCCCATGATGGTCCGCGACATCACACTGGTCACGGGGGCGGAGTTCGCCGTCGTCGCCCCGGTCCTGTCGACCGTGTTCGGCGCTGTCGCCGCCATCGTGATCCTCGAGCTGTTCCGCACGGTCACGACCCACGGCCGAGCGCTCACGGGCCTGGCGTTCGTCCTGTTCTTCCCGGCCTCGCCGATCCTCAGCACCGCGTACGCGGAAGCGCTCACGCTGATGCTGCAGGCACTCGTGCTGCTCCTGGTGGTCCGCCGCAGATACCTGTGGGCGATCGTCCCGGTGTTCCTCATGGATCTGTCGCGGCCGATCGGCGTCGCATTCGCGTTCTTCATGCTCATCCACCTCATCAGCCGGTTCCGCCGCCGCCACGACGATCCGTATCCGATCTCCGAGGTCGTCGCGTCGTGGACGCTGGGCGTCCTGTCGTGCGTCGCCGCACTCGCCCATCCGCTGCACGCGTGGATCCGCACCGGGTCGATGACCGCGTATACGGACACGGAGGCCTCCTGGCACACGGGGGAGACGCACTTCGTCACCCAGTGGGTGACCGCCGGGGAGCGGTGGCTGGGGCCCCTCAGCCTGCCGACGCTGCTCGTGCTCGCGCTGTCGCTCATCGCGCTCATCGTGTCGCCGGCGGGACGGACGATGGGGAGGACCCTCCAGCAGTTCTGCTTCGGGTACGGCCTCTACATCCTCATCTTCTTCACGCCGCAGACATCCACGCTGCGTCTGTTCCTGCCCCTCTTCCCGCTGGCCCTGGCGCTCGCCGCCTCATGGTCGTGGGCGGTGCGGGGCATCGTCCTGGTCGCGTTCACCCTCTTCCAGATCATCTGGGTCGGATGGCTGTGGCACTTCACCCCGCCGGGGGATCTGCCGCCGTGACTCGCTCACATGACGGTGCTGCACCCAATCGGTCCGCGAATGGTGGATAATCGTCTGAGACTACTTTTCGACGCGAAGGGATGCTCCCATGGCAGCACAGAAGCCCCGCACGGGCGACGGACCTCTTGAGGTGACGAAGGAGGGACGCAGCATGGTGCTGCGACTGCCCGTCGAAGGAGGCGGACGTCTCGTCATCGAGATCAGCCGCGACGAGGCGCAGGACCTGCACGACACCCTTGCGGAGGCGATCGGGAACTGACCCGACCTCAGCGCTTCACGGCCCTCTGACGCAGCAATGCGGACAGGGGGCCGCTGTCTTCGCCGGAGGCCTGCCTCGAGCGCTGCCTGAAGGCCTCGAGCTTTACCGAACGATCGCGCTGAGCCAGCGTCGGCAGCGCTGCAGGACCAGCCTCAGAGCCGCCGGAGGACGAGCATCCCGTCGTCGATCGGCAGCAGCAGCCGGGTGAGGTCACTGCGCCCCTGCAGGTCGTTCAGCAGCTGTCTGATCTCGCGCACCTGGGGTGAGCGGACCGCGGGGTCGGCGACGGACCCGCCCAGCATCGCCTGGTCGAGGACGAGGACGCCCCCGGGCTCCAGCCTCTCCAGCGCGAGCGGGACCAGCCGGGGCGCCTGACCCGCCTCCGCATCGATGTGGACCAGGTCGTAGGTGCCCTGGGCCAGTCGCGAGAGGACCTCGTCCGGCCGGCCCGTCATCATCCGGACGCGATGCCCCGCGAGGTTCGCGTGCACGATGAGCTCCCGGGCCACCGCCTGCGCCTCCGCATCGGTGTCGATCGAGGTGAGGATCCCGGACCTCGGCATGCCGCGCAGCAGCGCGAGGGTCGCGGTGCCCGTGCCGGTGCCGACCTCGATCGCCGCGGACGGGTTCAGGAGCCCGGTGAGGAACGTGAGCGTCGCACTCGACGTGGGCGGGAGCGGACGACGCCGGTAGTCCTGGGCGATCGTGCGGGCGGCGTCATCCACGACGTCCGTGCCGTTGTACTGCTCCGCCATGCGTGCGCTGGCGGCCCAATCGCGGGACATCGGGTCTCCTCTCCGCTGGGTGTCGTCGGTCATCGTCGACGTGTGCGGCGGCCCTCCCGGCAACGGGCTCACGGACGTCGGGCGTACAGAGGTCTCAGTCTAAGCCGGGCTGTCCTCGGATCCTGCAGAAGGCAGATCTGCGAGCGCGTCGCGAACGCACTGGTCGAAGGCGACGGGGTCCACGCCCGCACGGCTCAAATCGATGCGCTGGTCGGGTGTGAGCGGCATGCCCTCCTCCTGCCAGAGAGGCAGGGCGCGGGCCGTGAGGGGTGCGGGGAGTGCGCCGCGGACGTTCGGCACCCGCCACCAGGTGACGGTCGACCCGATCGAGCTGAGCACCCTCGCGACGAACCGGGGAGACGCTCCCACGACGCGGCCGATCTCCCCGTACGCGGCGGCCCGACCGGAGGGGATGCATTCGACGGCGCGCAGCACCCGCTCGACTCCCAGTTCGTCCATGAGCGCGATCGTCTCACAGTCGGATCCAGACGTGACGGAGGATGGCCGGGGCCGCGGAGGGAGACTGGGCGGCGGAGGATGAGGAGCGTGACGGACGGCGCGTGACGCGATGGCCGGGGGAGTGCTCCGCGTTGGTAGGATCGGGCCCATGTTCGGCATCAACGGCTTCGAGATGGTCATCCTCGTCCTTGTTGCCCTCTTCGTCATCGGACCCCAGCGTCTGCCCGAGTACGCGGCCAAGCTCCGTGACTTCGTCAGGAGCTTCCGGCGGATGGCCGAGGGGGCGAAGGAGACCGTCAAGAAGGACTTCGGTGCCGACCTCGACGAATACGACTGGCGCTCCCTGGATCCCCGACAGTACGACCCGCGCCGCATCGTGCGCGAAGCGCTGGCGGAGGAGGACCGCGCGATCCGCGAGGAGCAGTTCCGGGCAGGCCGTGACACGGGAAGTCCGGCGGCCGGCAGCACGACAGGTGCACGGTCCAGCACGCACAGCACGGTCGGATCCTCGGCCGGCGGACCGTCGACCGGCCCATCCAGGGCCTCGGGCGGTTCCGGTGCCCCAGACCGGTCGGATGCGGCCACCAGTGCGGCGGAGGCCGCTGCCACGAGACTCACCCCGATGGAGCGCCACCGCGACCAGGTGGGCCAGCGCCAGGACGGGCAGGGCGCCCCGTTCGACCCGGAAGCGACCTGATCCAGTCCTAGCTGGCCAGCACCGGCTGCCCCTATCTGCTCCGGTCTGCCCAGTCTCCTCAGCCGACAGGCCGACCGAGCCCCTCAGTCGACCGGGCTGAGCCCCAGGCTCTTGCCGGCCAGGGACTGCGACCGCACGCGCAGCCGCGATGCGACGTCCCGCAGGGCCGCTGGTCCCGGTTCGTCGGGGTGGCTCAGGACTGCGGGCAGGCCCGCGTCCGCTCCCTCGCGCACCGTCGGGTCCAGTGGGATCTGCCCCAGCAGGGGGACGTGTGCCTGGCCGCCGGCCTCCGCGAGCCTGGCCGCGAGCGCATCGGCGACCTGACGCCCGCCGCCCTCGCCAAAGATCGGGTTGTGGCTGCCGTCCGGCATGACCATCCAGGACATGTTCTCGATGACGCCGGCGATCGACTGGCCCGTGCTGGTCGCGAGTGCGCCCGCCCGCTCCGCCACCTGCGCGGCGGCCTGCTGGGGAGTCGTGACGATGAGGAGCTCCGATTCCGGCAGCAGCTGGCCGACGGAGATCGCGACATCGCCCGTGCCCGGCGGCAGATCGAGCAGCAGGACATCGAGGTCGCCCCAGAAGACGTCCGTGAGGAACTGCTCGAGCGCGCGGTGGAGCATCGGACCGCGCCACACGACCGCCTGCCCGGGGTTCACGAACATGCCGATGCTCATGACGGCCACACCGTGTCCCGGCTGCGGGAGGATCATGTCCTCGAGCTTCGTCGGCTTGCCTGTCACCCCCATCATGGGCGGGATCGAGAAGCCGTAGATGTCCGCGTCGAGGATCCCGACCTGCAGACCGGTCGCAGACAGCTGCGCGGCGAGATTCGCCGTCACCGATGACTTGCCCACTCCGCCCTTGCCGGACGCGACGGCGATGACCCGTGTGAGATTGCCGGGCTGGGTGAAGGGGTTGACCCGGCCCTCACCGCTGCGCAGCCGGTCCCGCAGGGCTCCGCGCTGCTCCGGCGTCATGACGCCCAGTTCGACGTCGACGTCGGCCACGCCCTCGACCTTCGTCGCAGCCTTCCGCACGTCCTCGCTGATCGTGCCCTTCATCGGGCAGCCGGCGATCGTGAGGAGCACCTTCACGCGCGCAGTGCCCGAGGAGTCGACTGAGGCGGACTCGACCATGTCCAGGTCGACGATCGGGCGGCGCAGCTCCGGATCGATGACGGTGCTCAGCGCCTTCCACAGGGGATCCTGGCGCTTAGTTTCGCGTGTGCGGTCAGTCATCTGTCGGTCACGTCTTCCTTCCCGAGGTCGTCGGCCCCGAAGTCGTCGTCGCGGCTGCTCTGTCCGGCGCCGCTGACGTCGCGGCTGCTCGCGCCGCTGCTGTTCGCATCGCTGCTGTTCGCATCGCTGCCGTTCGCGCCGTCAGCGCGCTCCTCCGCGCGGGCCTCTTCCATCTCCTCCATGAGGGAACGCAGCTCGGACCGGATGAAGTCCCGGGTCGCGACATCGCGCATCGCGATCCGCAGGCTCGCCACCTCACGCGCGAGGAACTCCGTGTCCGCGAGGTTCCTCTCCGCCCGCTGGCGATCCGCCTCGAACTCGACGCGGTCGCGGTCGGCGGACCGGTTGTCCGCCAGCAGCAGCAGGGGAGCGGCGTACGACGCCTGCAGCGACAGGATCAGAGTGAGCAGCGTGAAGTTCAGGTTGCGCGGGTCGAACTGCATGTCTTCGGGCGCCATGGAGTTCCAGGCCAGCCATGCCGCACAGATGAGCGTCATCCACACGAGGAACATCGGGGTGCCCATGTAGCGGGCGATGCCCTCGGCCACGCGCCCGAACGTGTCCGGCGGCATGCCGACCTGGGGCAGGCGCCTGCGCGAGCTGCGGGGCGTGTCGAGTCCGGGGCGATCAGTTCGTGCCATCGGCGGTGTCCCCCTTGGGCTCGTCGCGCTGTTCGCGCCAGTCTTCGGGCAGCAGTGCATCGAGCACGTCATCGACGGTCACGACGCCCACGAGGTGGTCGTCCTCGTCCGTGATCGGCACGGAGACGAGGTTGTACGCGGCGAGCAGTGCCGCGACCTCGCCGGTGGGGGCGCTGGGAGGCAGCGGTTCGACCTCCGTGTCGAGCAGTGCGCCCACGGATTCGTGGGGCGGATGCCGGAGCATCTCCTGGATGTGCACGAGTCCCAGGTACTTCCCCGTCGGGGGCTCCAGCGGCTGCCTGCACACGAACACCGCCGCAGCCAGCGCCGCCGGCAGCTCCGACTTCCTCACGTGGGCCAGCGCCTCGGCGATCGACGCCTCCGGCGACAGGATGACCGGCTCCGTCGTCATGAGGCCGCCGGCCGTGTCGTCGTCGTAGGCGAGCAGGGTGCGCACGTCCTCGGCCTCATCGGAGTCCATCGCCTGGAGCAGCCGCTCGGCCTGCTCGTCCGGCAGCTCGCCCAGGAGGTCCGCCGCGTCATCGGGCTGCATCGTCTCCAGCAGGAGGGCCGACCGCTCCAGGCCCACGCCGTCGAGCACCTCGATCGCCTCGTCCTCCGGCAGCTCCTCCAGCACGTCCGCCAGCCGTTCGTCGGAGAGCTCGCGCACCACGTCCATCCGTCGCCGCAGATCCAGTTCGCGGAGCACGTCGGCGAGGTCGGCGGGCTTCGTCTCCTGATACGCCGCGATGAGCTGGGTCGCGTGCTGCTCGTCCGACGGATCGAGCGGGAACTCGACGTCCGTCCAGTCGACCTGCATCGTCTCCCCGCGGCGCCGCAGCGCGTCGAGCGGGGTGCGCTGCTCCTTCTGGCGGCGCACGAAGAGCCGGGACACCTCCCAGTCGCGGTTGCGCTGCTGCTCGATGCCGATGTCCTCGATGATGACCGACGACTGGTCGGAACGCAGGATGAGCCGCTGATCGAGCAGATCGCCCATCACGAGCGTCTCCGATGCGCGCTTGACGAACCGTCGCATGTTCACCAGGCCCGTCGTGATGACGGCCCCGACGTCGATGCTGGTCACCCGACCGATGGGGACGAAGACGCGTCGACGTCCGGGCACCTCGACGACGAAGCCGATGACCTTGGGCTGCTGGCGCAGCGTGGACCGGTAGACGACGACCGCGTCGCGCACCTTGCCCACCAGATCGCCCAGCGGGTCGAGGACGTTCGTCCCCGCCAGCCGTGCGATGAAGATCCGTTCCGTCCCGACGCTCATGGCTTCATCGTACGTGTTCGCAGGTCAGGTGCCGGTGGTGCGCAGGGCCTCCCAGGCGGTCGCCAGGTCCGGGGCCAGCTCGCGCAGTGCGGCGGGTCGGGGAGCCTGCGGCGCGTGCTCAGTCGCGTCGGCAGTGGGGACCTCGCCAGCCCCGTTCTCCTCCTCGTGCTCAGCGGTGCCCGCCACCGCGCTCCGCAGGTGGGGGCGTGCAGTGAGGGCGGCATCGACGATGGCCAGGGACAGTGCATCCGCGGCGGCGCAGTTGAGCCCCACGATCGAGGTCGCATCGATGTCCGCATCCGCGCCGCCGGTCGCCATCGCGAAGACGGTGTCCCCGTCGAACAGGGTGTGCGAGGGATGGACCGCACGGGCGAGGCCGGCCTGCGCCGACTGCGCCAGCCGGGTCGTCTGCGCGGCATCGAGCCGCGCATCGGTGACGATGGCTGCGATCGTCGTGTTCCGCTGGGGCACGACCGCGTCCGCGGCCGTCGCATCGAGCGTGAGCGCCTGGTCGATCCAGTCCGACGGCACGTCCGGCAGCTGCGCACCGGTCCGGGCGAGCACGCCGGAGGCGTGGAGCCTGCCGGAGGGCTCGATGACGTCGCCCATCGGATTCGCGACGACGATCGCCGCCACGAGGTGCCCCGAGGGCGTCCGCAGGCAGACGGACCCCAGCCCGCCGCGCAGCAGGCCCCGACCGATGAACGCGCCGGTCCCGCCGCCCACGCTGCCCCGGACCGGGGCCTCGGCGACGGCGGCCCTCCGCATGATCCCGATCCCGCCTCGACTGCCGTCGGCAGCGACAGGTGCGGGCCCGTCCTCCGTGGCCCCGACCGGGCACGCGCTGCGGTAGGCGGCCAGCCCCATGTCCGCATCCGGGTGCAGCAGGGTCCCGTTCCCGCGGCCGAGGTCGTAGACGGCTGCCGCGGGCACGATCGGCACGTACGACCCGGGGAGCATGGGAGCGGGGAACCCGCGGCCGTCGGCTGCGAGCCCCTGCTGGACGCCGAGGACGGAGGCCAGGCCCCACGCGCTGCCGCCGGTGAGGACGACGGCGTCTGCGCCGGGGGAGTGGGTGCCGGGTGCCAGCACGTCGGTCTCGTGACCGGCCGGCCCCCCGCCGCGCACGTCGACGCCTGTCACGGTGCCCGGGGGCGGGACGATCACGGTCGTCCCGCTGAGCCAGCCGTCATCGGTGCGCTGCGCGCCTCCCACCCGGACGCCCGGAACCGTCACGACGGATCCGTCCGGGACGAGGCGGCCGAAGGGCTCGCGGAACGGCGCGGACAGGGCGGCGGCGGAGGCGGTCATCGGTCGCTGCGGCCCGGGGCCAGCGCCTGGACCCAGGCCTCGACCTCGGTGCGCGTCCGGGGGAAGCCCGCGGACAGGTTCTCCACACCGGTCTCCGTCACGAGCACGTCGTCCTCGATGCGGATCCCGATGCCGCGGAACTCCTCCGGCACGAGCAGGTCGGCCTCCTTGAAGTAGAGGCCGGGCTCGATCGTGAAGACCATGCCCGGTTCGATCCGTGCACCCAGGTACATCTCGCGACGGGCCTGCGCGCAGTCGTGCACGTCGAGCCCCAGGTGATGACTGGTGCCGTGGACCATCCAGCGCCGGTGGTGCTGGCCGGATGCGCTGAGCGACTCGTCGACGCTGACCGGCAGCAGGCCGAAGTCGTGCAGGCGCTGCGCGATGACCTCCATGGCGGCGGTGTGGATGTCCGAGAACTGGACGAGGCGGTCGACGTGCTGGCCGGCCTTCGCGAACGCCGCGTCCGCAGCCTCGAGCACGGCGTCGTAGATCTTCGCCTGGACCTCCGTGAAGCGCCCGTCGACCGGCAGCGTGCGGGTGATGTCCGCGGTGTAGAGGGAATCGGCCTCCGCCCCCGCGTCCAGCAGCACCAGATCGCCGGATCGCACGACGCCGTCGTTGCGGATCCAGTGGAGGGTGCAGGCATGATCGCCGGATGCCGCGATCGTGTCGTAGCCGACCCCGTAGCCGTCCAGGCGGGCGGCCGATTCGAAGCTGGTCTCGATGACGCGCTCACCGCGCGGATGGTCGACGGCGGCCGGCAGCGAGGCGACGGCGCGGTCGAAGCCCCTGCGCGTGATGTCGATCGCGTGGCGTAGCTGGTCGATCTCGTGCTCGTCCTTGACCAGGCGCAGCTCGGAGAGGAACTCGAGGAGCTCGTCATCGCCGGATTCGGCGGCCTCCTGGTCGGCGCCCACCTGGTCGCGCGCCTGGGCGAGGGTCTGCTCGACGGTGGTGTCGGCGCCGCGCAGCAGGCGGACGGACACAGAACCCAGATCCTTCGTGACGGCGTCGAGGGCAGTGGAGGAATCAGCCGTCGCGATCCCGGTGCGGACACCCATCGTGGCCAGGTCGTCGCGTGCGCCCACCCAGTACTCGCCGTAGCGGGCGTCGGAGAAGAACTCCTCCGTGTCCGCCCCCGCGCGGGGGCGGAACCAGAGGGTGACATCGTGGCCCTCGTCGCCTGCGGGTTCGAAGACGAGCAGCGCGTCCGGCTCCGAATCCGCCTCCAGACCGGTGAGGTGGATGAACGCGGAGTGCGCGCGGTACCGGTAGTCGGTGTCGTTCGAGCGGACCGTGAGCGGACCGGCCGGGACGACGATGCGCTCGCCGGGGAACCGCTGCGACACGGCCTCCCGGCGTGCGGGCGTCCAGGCGGCCGCGGGCAGCGGCGCGACGCCCTCCAGCGGAGCGCTGTCCCAGCCGGAGGCGACGAAGTCCCGGAAGGCCGTCGAAGCGGGCCGCTGGGAACGATTGTTGACGCGGTCGGACATGTCCTCGGAAGAATCGGCACTCATGGGTCCATCCTAACGACGGACGCGCACGGGGACGGTTCGGGAGACGGGTCCGGGCCGGTCCTGGGCCGGGTCAGGGCCAGGCCAGGGCCGGGTCACGAGCCGGGTCGGCGGTGATTCCGCGGACGGGGTCTCTACGATGGGGTCATGCGCGCTGACCTCCACACCCACACCCGCTTCTCCGACGGGACGCAGAGCCCCACCGAGCTCGTCGCGGAAGCCTCGAGTGTCGGACTGGACGTGCTCGGCCTCACCGATCACGACACGACGGCCGGCTGGAGCGAAGCGGTGCCCGCGGCGGATGAGCACGGGGTCGCCCTGCTGCGCGGCATGGAGGTCTCCTGCCGCTGGGAGGGCATCAGCGTGCACATCCTCTGCTACCTCCATGATCCTGCGGGTGCGGAGATCACCGCAGCGATCGATCAGGCGCGCGACGACCGTATCGTCCGCAGCCGGATCATGGTCGATCGCCTCTCACAGGACTTCGCGATCACCTGGGAGGACGTGCTCGAGCTCGCAGGCGCGGACGCGACGATCGGCCGCCCCCACATCGCAGACGCCCTGGTGCGCTCCGGTGTCGTCGCCGACCGCACGGAGGCCTTCGGCCGACTGCTGGCCGGCAGCGGTCCTTACTACGTCGCGCTCCCGGTCATCTCGCCGGTCGAGGCGATCGGCATGATCCACGACGCGGGCGGTGCCGCGGTGTTCGCCCACCCGCTGGCGTCGGCGCGCGGACGGGTCGTCCCGGGCTCCGGGCTGCGCGAGATCATCGCCGCGGGGCTCGACGGACTGGAGATCGACCATCGCGACAACCCGCCCGAGGGCCGCGCACGCCTGCGAGCACTGGCCGCGCAGCACGGACTGCTCACGACGGGCTCGAGCGACTATCACGGGACGGGCAAGCCCAACCGGCTGGGAGAGAACATCACGGCCCACGATCAGGTCGCGGCTCTCGTGGAGCGCACGAGCGGCACGGAGCCGATCGGACTCAGGTGAGAGGGTCCGCTGAGGGTGAGAGGGCCCGTTGAGTGCGTATGACTGAGTGACGCACTGATCCCGACCTCCTTCCGTCCCCAGCGAAGGTGCGGGTGAACGGCGGAGGTCGGGATCAGTGGGTGCCAGTCGACTGCGGGTGTCAGTCCTGTGTGGACACCGGCGCGGGCTGCTCGCTGCGGCCGGAACCGCCGCGACGGCGACGGCGCCGACGGCGGGTGCCGTTCGAGCCCTCGCCGGCCTCGGCGGTGGGTGCAGTCGCGGACGCTGACGCCTGTGCGGGAGCCTCGGCGTCCTGACCGCCGCGCGTGCGCCTGCGCGACCGGCCGCCGGACGAATCCCCGTCGCTGCGGCGACGGCCGGAGTCGCGCTCGCCCGCACCTCGGCGGTTCGAATCGCGGCCGTCCGATCCACGGCTGCCAGAGTCACGGCTGCCCGCTCCACGGCCTCCGCGGCCTTCCGAGCGGCGCGAGTCGCCGGCATCCTCGCCCGCGCTGGGCTTGCGCCGTGTCAGACGACCCTTCGTGCCCGCGGGGATGTCGAGGTCCTCGAAGAAGTGCGGCGAGGTCGAGTACGTTTCGGCAGGGCTCTCGAGACCGAGGTTCAGTGCACGGCTGATGAGGCTCCAGCGGGGCACGTCGTCCCAGTCGACGAACGTGACCGCGATGCCGGTGCGTCCCGCGCGTCCCGTACGGCCGACGCGGTGGACGTAGATCTTCTCGTCCTCGGGGCACTGGTAGTTGATGACGTGCGTGATGTCGTCGATGTCGATGCCGCGGGCGGCGACGTCGGTGGCCACCAGGACGTTGATGCGGCCCTCGCGGAACGCCGCGAGCGCCTTCTCGCGCATCTGCTGGTTGAGATCGCCGTGCAGCGCCCGCGCCTCGAAGCCGCGGTCGCGCAGCTCCTCGCCCAGGCGATCGGCCGTGCGCTTCGTGCGGGCGAAGACGATCGTCTTCCCCCGGCCCTCCGCCTGCAGCAGACGCGCGACCATCTCGGACTTGTCCATCGCGTGCGCGCGGTAGGCGAACTGGCGCGTGGTCGCATTCAGCTGCGATTCGTCGGACGGGTCATGGGCGCGGATGTGCGTGGGGCGCGACATGTACCGGCGTGCCAGTGCGATGACGGCTCCGGGCATCGTCGCGGAGAAGAGCATGGTCTGGCGGACTGCCGGAAGTGCTGCGACGATGCGCTCGACGTCCGGCAGGAACCCGAGGTCCAGCATCTCGTCCGCCTCGTCGAAGACGGCCGTGCGGATGCTGTCGAGCCGCAGCACGCGGCGACCGTAGAGGTCGAGGAGGCGGCCTGGTGTGCCGACGACGACGTCGACTCCATTGGCCAGCGCCTCGATCTGCGGCTCGAAGGCCTTGCCGCCGAAGATGGTGATGACCTCGAGGCCCGGGCGCTTCCGGCTGGCGACGACGAGGTCGCCGGCCACCTGGGTGGCGAGCTCACGGGTGGGGACGACGACGATCGCCTGCGGGGCGCGACCCTGGGGTTCGGGAGCGCCGTCCTCGCCGGGCGCCTTCGTGCGCTGGAGCAGCGGGAGGCCGAAGCCCAGCGTCTTGCCGGTTCCGGTCTTGGCCTGGCCGATGATGTCCGCGCCGCTCAGGGCGACGGGCAGGGTCATGGCCTGGATGGGGAAGGGGTGGTCGATGCCTGCGTCTGACAGGGCTTCGACGATGGGGGCTGACACGCCGAAATCGGCGAATGTCTGCTGGGTGTCGGTCACTGGTTCTCCTCACGGCGCTCCGTGCGGAGCACCTCCGGTACATGTGCGCCTCCGGCGGGTCTGAGCCGTTGTCCGGCTCCAGACGCACCGCGGGGCGGAACCGCTTCGCCGCGCACATCCGCATGATGGATGTGCGTTCCGCGAGCGGAGGGCAGCGGGTCCGGCGCACCGTGTCGATGCGGCGACATGTGCACATCGGCTGGTAGGCGAACTCTCGCCGTCAGACAGTGTGGGCGACCACACGGATCGCTCATGTGCGATCGCGGCGGACATGCCGTTCGGGCCGCTGGGCTGCCCGGTATCGATGATACACGCAGGCGGCCCAACGGCCCGATGAGGAGAACGGCGCGGTGGGTCAGGCGATGCCGAATCCCACGCGGCGCGCCTTCTCTTCTCCGACCTCGATGTATGCGAGCGCGTCGCTCGGGACGATGACCCGGCGGCCCTTGTCATCGTCGAAGGTGAGCGGTCCGCCGTCTGCCAGAGCCTTGTTCACCGCTGCGGTGACGTCATCGCGGGACTGGTCCGACTCGAGGACGATCTCGCGGTTGGTCTGGCGCATGCCGATCTTGATCTCCACTGTGCACTCCTGGTGGCGAGTTGGGTTGGTTCCCACCCAGCCTAGTCGTGCGACGGCCCGTCTGCGGGGCGGTCCGCTGAGGGCTGATTCCCGTCCGGTTCCTCACCCGCGTAGGGGAGTCCCCCGAAGCCGGTCCACAGCACGTCGCTGATGACCTCTGCGATGTTGTCGCGGTTGAGGTCGGGGTCCTCGGAGAGCGCGACGGCCGCCCCCTCGCCCATCTGCATGGCGGATCTGCCGACGACCAGCGCCTCGTTCCATGAGAGTTCAGTGCTGCGCTGCACGATGTCGCCGATCATGTGGGACATCTTCAGCCGTATGGATTGCACCACACGCAGGGCCTGCGGCTCGTAGGAATCGGCGCGGAAGAGGACGGAGAACTCGTGGGGATGATCGTCGACGAAGGCGAACAGGGCCCGCACAGTGGCCTGTATCCGGTGCTTGTTCGACCCCGGCAGCTCGATCGCCGCTGAGAGCCGCTCCGCGAGCGAATCCGCCGCCTGGTGGAGAACGACGAGATAGAGGTCGAGCTTCGATTCGAAGTGCTGGTAGAGCACGGGCTTCGAGACATCCGCGGCCTCGGCCGTCTCATCCATCGAGGCGGCGTTGTAGCCGCGTGCCGCGAAGGTCTCCATCGCAGTCGCGACCAGCTGCCGCCGCCGCTCAGCACGGGGGAGTCGTCGGGTCGCTGGTGACATGCGGGACATTCTATGTGAGGCCAGTCGCTCGCAGTACGGGAGGTGTGTCCGTGCCGCGTGGTCCAATGGGGTCATGCGCGCATCACAGGGACCCGATGAGCAGGGCGAGGCCGTGACCGGACCCCGGACGACCGGCGCTGACACGCCCGGCACGGACAAGACCGGCACTGACAGGACCGACACAGATGGAGCCGGCACATCTCGCCGCGACCATGAGTCTGCGGGCGGGAGCGTCACCGCGCACGTCGCCCGGTCAGTGGCCGAAGCGCTGGCAGCGGGTCAGTCGGCCGGCGTCGTCGGCGTTCCCGGATCGGGCCTCACTCGGACACTCGTGGAAGCCCACGCGCGGCTGCACGACGAGCACGGCCTCGCTCCTGACGACGTCCTGGTCCTCACGCCCAACCGGGCGCATGCGGACGCGCTGCGCGACAGGCTCACCGCGGGTGCGCAGGCTGTGCGCACGGGCGGTGCGGGAGCACGGAGCGTCCAGTCGTACGCATTCGGCATCGTGGCCGCGGACAGCGCCGTCAGGCTGGGGGAGCCGATGCGGTTCCTGTCCGGTGCGGACCAGGACGCGGTGCTCGCGTCGCTGCTGGACGGCTATGCGGAGGGCCGTTCCCCCGATCCCGGCTGGCCGGACGGGTTCACCCGCGAGATGACCGGGACCGTCTCCTTCCGTGACCAGCTGCGCGATGCGCTGGACCGCGTCCTGGAGCGCGGGATCGGACCCGCAGACATCGATGCGGCCGCACGACGGCGGGATCGCACGGAGTGGGGGGCCCTCGCACGGATCCTCCAGGACTATCGCGACGTCACCCGCGCCTTCAGCGGGTACGGCGGAATCGACACCTCGAGCGTCATCGCGACCGCCGTGGCGATCCTCGCCGATGAGCGCGATGCGGGCACCACCGCAGGGGGCCTCTGGTCGTTCTCCGGCGAATCGGTTCCGCGCTGCGTGCTCCTCGACGCGGCGCAGGACGTGCCGGATGCTGTGCACGACCTGCTGCAGGGGCTGCGCGCACTGGGCTGCGGTGTCGCGGTCTTCGGCAGCCCGGACTCCTCGACCCAGGGGTTCCGCGGTGCAGGGGGAGGACTGCTCAGCGCGTGGGCCGCCACGGTCCGCGCTGAGAACGCCGGCGAGGGGTTCTTCGCACTGCCCGCACGTGCGGACTCCACTCGCGGTTCCGGTGCGGTCCGCGATCTCTGCGTATCGCTCTCCCGGCGCATCTCCGCACACCTTCCGCTGGGCCACGTCCCTCCGCCGGGACCACTCGACACCCAGCCCGGGCACTCCACCGTCAGGGTCCTCGAGCACCGGTCGGCGGCCGAACGCACTCGGCACGCGGCCTCGATCATCCGCGCGTGGCATCACGATGACGGTGTGCCCTTCTCCGACGTCGCAGTCGTCGCCCGCACAGGAGGAACAGCGGTCGCCCTGCGAGCAGAGCTCGGAGCGCTGGGACTGCCCGTCGGATCGACGGACCTGCCGCTGTCCGCGGACCCCGCCACCCTCCCGCTCCTGGAACTCCTCACTGCAGACCTGGACGAGTCCGCGGCGCGCTCTGCGCTGCTGGGGCGACTGCTCAGCGGTGTCTACGGCAACATCGACGCGCTCGCACTGCGAGGTCTGCAGCGACAGGCGGTGCGGGCGATGGCGGGCCGCGACGACCAGACGGCGGACGATCCTCTGCTCAGCTGGATCGACGCAGCAGACGACGACGAGCTCCCGCCGCCGCTGGCCCGGGCGGCGAAGCTGCTGGAGCTGGGGGCCGGACTGCGGGGCACCGGTCCGCACGAAGCCCTCTGGGCACTGTGGGAGGCGACGGGAGTCGCAGAGGTCTGGCGCACTGCGGTCCTCAACGATCCGCGCTCGCCCCTGCGCGAACGACTCGATGCGGTCGTGCGCCTCTTCGCCCTGGCGACGAAGACAGAGGACACGATGGGTCTGGGTGCCTCGGCGTTCGCGGTGCGCGTCCTCGATCAGGTGTACGCCCAGGACTCGATCGGGCGCCGCGACTCCCTCGACCTCCTGACCGTCGATTCGCCGGCGGGAACCGCCCACCGGTCCTACTCGCGGGTCATCGTCGTCGACGTGGACGAAGGAGGGTGGCCCAACCCGCGCATCCGCAGGAACGCCTTCCATCCGGACGATCTCATCGAGGAGCTCGCGGATCCGGATGCGGCGTCCGTGGTCGACGCACCGGGCGAGGACGTGCGACGCAGGCGCATGAAGACGATCCGCGACGAGGCGAGCCTCTTCCTCTCCGCGGCCAGCAGGGCCCGCGACGAGCTCGTCGTGTGCGCGTTGGATGACGGGGAGACGAGCCCCAGCGCTCTCCACCACCTCTGCCGGGAGTTCGTCACCGACGCGGCGACCGGGGCGGATGACGATACGGCGGCAGAGCTGCTCTCCGACGGGTCGGCCGACTGGCTGGGATCCGACCTTCCGCCGCGACTGCGCGACGTGGTGGGCCTCGCCCGCCAGCAGATGCTGCTCGCCGATGAGCCGGACGAATGGGCACGCCTGGTCGCCGCACTCGGGGAGGCGGGGCTGCGCGAAGCGGACCCGCAGACCTGGAGCACGTGGTTCACCGTGTCATCGGATGCGCCTGCGCGCAGTCCGGAGGAGCCCGTGCGCATCCGTCCCTCGCAGGTCGAGCGCTTCGCCACGTGTCCGCTCCAGTGGTTCCTCGTGGAGAACGGCGGGACCAGCATGGACACGACCGCGGCGGCTCTGGGCACAGTCATCCACGGGATCGCTGAGAAGTTCGCAGAACCGGACCGGGCGGCGATGCTGCAGGAGTACGAGGAGACCTTCGACGAGCAGCAGATCCCCTCCGAATGGGAGCGGGAGCGGCAGCGGGAGGACGTCGAGGGGATGATCGACGTCCTCTGCGACTACCTCGCGCTGAGCCGCGACGAACTCACCGCCCTGACGGCGGCAGGCAAGAGCACCGCGGTCCTCAGGGAGGTCGCCGTCACCGCCTCGGCGCGGGAGGGCGCGATCGGCGCGCCCTGGACCGTGACGGGTCGGATCGACCGTCTCGAGGTGCTGGGCGACAGCGCACGCGTCGTCGACTTCAAGACGGGGAAGACCGTGCCGACGGCCTCGGGGATCCTCGAGGACCCCCAGCTGCTCGTCTACCAGTACGCGGTCGGTGAGGGGGCGGTCCTGGTCGACGGCGCCATCGACCCAGCGGTGTCGTCCCTGCCGTCGGCGGGAGCGCAGATCGTCGGCCTGCGTGGTTCGGCCACCAGGGTGCGGGGAGTTCCCCGGTACCTGCGCCAGCAGCCTGCGATGGAGGCCGGCGACGATGCGCACACGACGGCAGGGGACCTGATCGGCCGCGCCGCAGAGGGCATGCGAGCCGCCTCCTTCACCGCGGTGACCGGCCCGCACTGCACCTTCTGCCCCGTCAGGACGTCGTGCCCGGCCATCGCGACCACAGCACCGGAGGGAATCGACCAGTGACACAGGAGCAGAGTCCGGGATCCCCGGTCCACCAGTACTCAGCGCGGGCACTCGCCCAGCTGCTGGAGGTCGATCCGCCCACGGACGAGCAGTGCCTCATCATCGAGTCCCCCCACGATGAGTCCGCCGCGGTGATCGCCGGAGCGGGATCGGGCAAGACCGCGGTCATCTCGCTGCGCGTCGTGTGGCTCGTGGCGAACGGCCTCGTGCCGGCAGAACGCATCCTCGGACTCACGTTCACGCGGAAGGCGGTGGGTGAGCTCAACCACCGCGTGCGCGACTACCTCGCCCGCTACCGCCGGGCGATCCGGAAGCCGGGAGCGGACGGCGCCCGCGGCACCGCAGCAGCCGCAGACCACGGGTCCTCCCAGGGGGCCGCCGCGGCCGGGGCGCAGGTCGAGACCCTCCCGGGACTCGACCTGCCGACCGTCTCGACGTACAACTCGTATGCCGCTGCGCTGGTGGGCGACCATGGGATGGGCATCGGCCTGGAGGGCGATGAGGGCGTGATCGATGCCGCCGCGCGGCAGGAGCTCATCGATGGGGTCCTCGACGCGGCCACGCGCGACGACGTGCTGGGGAACCCGCGCTCGTCGATGAGTACGTGGGTCTCCGGACTGCTGTCGGAGATGGGCGATCACCTGGTTGACTTCGCCGCGATCGATGCGCATCTGGACGCCTGCCTCGACGCCCTGTGCACCTCCGATTACCTGCGGGGACTCGCGGACAAGATGTCGCGCAAGAGATCCGGCATCTACCGGGACAAGGCTGCGAAGGCCGAGTTCGTCCAGGAGGCCACGGGTCTCGCGGACGAGTATGACGCGGCGGACCGCGGCGATCGAGCAGAGATCCGCACGCGGATGCGTGCCGTCCTCGAAGCCCACGACGACAATCCTGTCCCGAAGCTGCAGGCGAAGAAGCGACTCGTCGAGCTGGCACGGAGGTACGCCGCGGCCAAGCAGGACACCGGCGGCCTGGAGTTCTCCGACCAGGTGGCGCTCGCCCACCGGATCATGACGGACAGCCCGCAGTCCCTCGCCGCGGAGCAGTCGCGCTGGGACATCGTCCTGCTGGACGAGTTCCAGGACACGTCGTATGCGCAGTTCCTCATGCTCCAGCAGATCTTCGGTCGACACACGGTCATGGCCGTCGGGGATCCCCGGCAGGCGATCTACGGGTGGCGCGGTGCCAGCGCGGACAACATCGAGTCGTTCCCGGGCGCGTTCCGCGGTCCGCACGACCGCCCCGCCCAGAAGTACGGCCTCACGATCTCGTGGCGCAACGACGCGGCCATCCTCACCGCGGCGAACAGGATCGCCGCCGGACTCCCGACGCGTGACGAGCGGGTGGGTCTGCAGCCCCGGCCGGGTGCGGGTGACGGAGCAGTCGAGGTCTCGCTCACGCACAGTGCGCTGACGGACCCGGACCGTCCGGACGAGCCCACGCAGCTGCAGGAGCTCGTGGCCTGGATCCTGCGAGTGCGCGAGCAGCTCTTCGCACGGCACGAGGAGCGCGAAGCCGCTCGCCGTGAAGCCGCGGCAGAGGCAGGACTGCGACCGGAAAGGGCCGCTCCGCTGCCCACCTTCGCTGTCCTGTGCCGCGCGCGGTCGGGATTCGGCGCGATCGCCGCGGCGCTGCAGGCCGAAGACCTGCCTGTCGACGTCGTCGGATCGCGAGGGCTCCTGGACGATCCGTTCGTCGCGGACGCACTCGCGGTCCTCGAAGCACTGGTCGACCCGGATGCGGGCGATGTCCTCATGCGGCTCCTGTCGGGCCGGACGATCCGGCTCGGCGCCGCGGATCTCACCGCGTTCTCCTCCTTCGTCCGCGCCTGTGCGGTGGAGGTCCCTGACCCGGCTGAGCACGACGGGTCCCGTCTGGAGCGGGTGAGCGCCGTCGAGGGCCTCGACGAACTCCTCAACGTCGACCCGGACGGACCGAACGCGACGTCCGACCAGGTACGCGGCATCCGGTCCCTCACAGCAGAGGGACGTCGACGGCTCATGAGCCTGGCGCGGACGCTGCGGAGGCTGCGCCACAGTGACCTCGCGCTGCCGGGTCTGGTGCGCGCGGTCATCCGTGAAGCGGGAATCGACACCGAGGTCGCCGCGCTGGCTCCCGACTACGCAGACCTCCACACACGTGCGCTGGACGGTTTCCTCTCACTGGTGTCGCGCTTCGCGGGCGAGCAGCCGGCGGGCGGGCCCTCCGACTTCCTCCGCTGGGCCCGTGTCCTCGAGGAGGCCGACGAACTCGACGATGTGCCCGTCGACCCGGTGCCCGGCGCCATCACGATCATGACGGTGCACGCGTCCAAGGGGCTCGAGTTCGACGCGGTGGCCGTGCCCTTCATGCATGACGAGGGGCTGCCGAGCAAGCGCAAGCCCAGCGACGGATGGCTGTCGCAGGGCGGGCTTCCCTATGCGCTGCGCGGTGACCGTGCGGGGCTGCCGTCCTTCGATCTGCGGACCATGGATCTGCAGGGCCCGAACGACCTGGACGCGCGGCTCACGGGCGGCGGTCCTCTCGAGACCCAGCTCGATGACCACCATCACGCCGCGGAGCGCCGGCTCGCCTACGTCGCGCTCACGCGGGCACGCGCCCACCTCTTCGTCTCCGCGTCTCGATTCACCCTCACGCGGAAGCGGCCCGTCGATGCACGGCCGTTCCTCGACGAGGTCGCGCAGGAGCTGGCGGTGGACCTGCCGGAGCTGCCCGAAGCGGACGAACTCGACGTGAGTCGCGGGGAGGAGGCCCTCTGGCCGACCCGGGATCCCGCCGAGGTTGTCGCACGACGCGCGGAGCTGCTCCGAGTGGTCAGCGCGGCGGCGGGGGAGCGGCCCACCCTCGACGACGTCGCGGAATCCGCTGCGGATCCCCTCGTGCGTGCACTCGCGCGGCGGGCGACCCAGCTGATGGCCGATGCGGAGGGCGGGAACGAGGAGAGGATCCTGCCGGCGCGCGTGTCCACGACCGCACTGGTCGGCCTGCGGGCCGACGAGGACGAGTGGTGGAAGGGCATGCGACGCCCTATGCCCGAACCTCCCAGCACGAGTGCGGACCTCGGCACGGCGTTCCACGCCTGGGTCGAACAGCACTTCGGTCAGGCCGCACTGCTCGAGATCGAACCGGAGTCCTCCGCGGTCCGCGCGATCCCCGCTCTGCGGGAGCGGCTCGAGACTCTGCGGGAGACCTTCCTCGCGTCACCGTATGCGGACAGGGCACCGGAGGCCGTCGAGCTGTCCTTCGAGCTGGTGCTCTCCAAGCACAGCGGCGGGCACGGCGGCGGGCACAGCAGCTCGCACAGCGGACCATCGGGCGATCAGGACGTGGAGCCCGACGGGGGCAGGCGTCCGTCCGCACTCCACGTCCCCGGCAAGATCGACGCCGTGTTCCGCGAGGACGACGGTGGCCTGCTGGTGGTCGACTGGAAGACGGGCAGGCTGCCGCGGGACCCCGCACGCCTCGACGCGATGGCCGTGCAGCTGGCGATGTACCGGCTGGCACTCCTGCGCATGCCGAGGTTCTCGGACGTCCCCCGCGTCGACGCGGAGTTCTACTTCGTGGGATCCGACGAGAGCTGGCGGCCGCAGTCACTGCCGGAGGAGGACGAGATCGTCACATGGATGATCGGGACGGAACGTCACCCGTCCCGCTGATCAGGGTCGCGGATGCTCCGGAGGTGCAGCTCCGACGTGTCCAGGCGCTCGGTGGAGATGCCGTCCTCGTCCACGCCGGCCTCGATGCGCGCACTGGGCAGGAACGTCTCCGTCGCAGGAGTGTCCTCACCTGTCTGAGTGCCCTCAGCAGAAGGTGCGTCATCCGTCGTAGGCGCGTCCTCAGCTGCGGTTGCGTCTTCAGCCACGGCTGCGTCGTCCGCAGCAGACGCGTCCTCATCGGCAGGCGCGTCATCCGCAGCCGCAGAGGGGGCCTCGGCGGCGGCCTCCGCAGTGGTCGGCTCCGGACCGCCGTCGGCGAGTGCAGAGGGTGCCTGCTCATGCGAGCCATCCGCATCGCCGGTGACGTCCGCGAGCGCCTCGAGGAGCTGGGCGGCGTCCTCGATCGCATCGTCGTCCTGTGCGGCGACGGCGGCCAGCAGCCATTCGAGCACGGTGATCTCCGAGTGGAAGCCGACCCGGCGGCGCAGCCCCGGATCGTCCGCACCGCGGCGGGATCTGTACGTGCGGAAGAACCTCTCGAAGTCCTCCGGGCTCAGCATGGAGGACACGGCGGCGAGGTCTGCGGCGGGATCGCCCACACGCAGGCGGGCGAGGTCGCTCATTCCGACGACCGTCTGCTCGTCCACCCAGAGTGCGTCGGGTCCCACATTCCCGTGGATCGGCACGGGGAGGAAGCGCCAGGCGGAGACGTTCTCCAGCGTCGTCTCCCAGCGGCTCAGGAGCGTCGACGGGACGCGACCGGTCGACGCGGCGGAATCGAGGTCGGCGAGCAGCCGCTCACGGGTCTCAGCCGACTCCTCGACGACGAGTCCGGCGTCCGCAATGGGACCCGGGTCGGCGGAGTGGATCGCCGCGATCGCGTTCGCGAGCGATTCGACGAGCTGCGGCCGCTCCTCGAACATCGACGTCGCCAGCGGCAGGCCCGGCATGGGGGAGGAGACCATCACCGTGACCGTGCCCTCCCGCTCCACCAGCGCGCCGTCGACGGTGCGCGATGCGACGACATGCGGGATCGTCGGGGCCGATTCCGGCAGCAGCGGCTGCAGGACCGCGGAGGCGACCCTCTCGGCCTGTGAAGCGGCCTCGCGCTCAGGGTTCGCGATGGACGCGACGTACTCCCGCTCTCCGTCCGAGACGAGCACGCGGTCCGCATCGGAACCGACGAGGCGCGTCCAGGAGCTCGGTTCGTATGCGTCGAGCATCGTGGCGACGACGGCTGTGATCCTCATCCCTGCGGTGTCCACGTCCCCCAACTTACCCGGTGCCGGCCCGCGTGAGGCTGACGGGAGCGGGTGTGTCCGCGCTCTTCGGTATCGTGACGCGTATGAAGCCACTGCCCATGCTGCCCCCCGCAAGCCTGTCGAGGACCGCCGTCAACCGGAACCACCGCCTGCGGTCAGCGGGCATCGATGCGGTGTGGCAGACGGGCCGCGCGCACGCCGTCGTCGGGCACCGGGGCAGTGTCCTCGTGTCGCGGGGCGGCCTGCACCTGCTGACCCGGGAGCAGGTGCCCGACGAGGCGCTGCTGTTCTACCTGGGCACGGACGGTGACGGCCGTCACTTCGTGGGGGCGGGCCTCCTGGACGACGGTCGCAGCGCGGTCGATGCGATGCTCAGCGCGGACCAGGCCCGGGACGCGGAGCCGTGGCTGACCGACCCGCTCAGCGGCGTCCACTCGACCGAACCCGTGTGGGCGAACCTGCGGGACGTGGGCGAAGCCCTGGACGACCGGGACGTGGCGCTCGCGACGTCGCTCATCGCCCTGAGCAACTGGCACATGACGCACACCCATTCGCCGCGCAGCGGCACGCCGACGGACATGGAGCAGTCCGGGTGGGTGCGCAGGGACCCGGACGCGGGCAGCGAGCACTTCCCCCGCACGGACCCGGCCGTGATCATGGCCGTCGTGCACACAGATGCCGCAGGAGAAGAGCACCTCCTGCTGGGCTCCAACGCGATGTGGCCCGCTGATCGCTTCTCCCTGCTGGCGGGCTTCGTCGAACCGGGGGAGACCCTGGAATCGGCCGTCATCCGCGAAGTCGAGGAGGAGGCGGGCATCGCCGTCCACTCGCCCCGCTACGTCGGCTCCCAGCCGTGGCCCTTCCCCGCCTCGCTCATGCTCGGCTTCACCGCAGAGGCGGATTCGCTGACGGCCGCACCGGACGACGACGAGATCACAGCGCTGCGCTGGTTCACCCGCCCCCAGCTGCGCGCCGCGATGGAATCGGGTGAGGTGACGGTCCCCACGACGGTGTCGATCGCAGGACAGATCCTCTATGGATGGCTCGACGGAGAAACGGCGCCGACGCCGCGATGACGGCCGACCACATCCTGCTCTCCGGACTCGATCCGGAGCAGCGCGAGGTCGCTGAGCACACGGGCGGGCCGCTGATGGTGCTCGCCGGGGCGGGGACGGGCAAGACCCGCGCCATCACCCACCGCATCGCGTACCAGGCGGCGATCGGGGCATCGGATCCGCGCCAGGTCCTCGCACTCACCTTCACGACGAAGGCGGCAGGCGAGATGCGATCGCGGCTGCGGTCCCTGGGCGTCCCCGGCGTGCAGGCGCGGACCTTCCACTCCGCCGCGCTGCGGCAGCTGCGCTACTTCTGGCCGCGGATGTCCGATGGGCCGTTCCCCGATCTCCTCCCGCAGAAGTCCACTGTCGTCGGACACGCCATGCAGACGGTGGGCATCTCCCCGGAGCGCGAGACGGTCCGCGACGTCGCGGCAGAGATCGAGCACGCCGCGGTCAGCCTGCTGGGCGTCGACGACTACGCGGAGAGGGCGGGGAGCCGTTCGCTCCCGGAAGGCGTGGACATCGACGCGATGACGCGCATCATGCACCGCTACTCCGAGCTGAAGACGGAGCGCAGGGTGCTCGACTTCGAGGACGTCCTGCTCGTCCTGGCGGGAGCCCTGGGAACGTACGAGGACGTCGCCGCCCAGGTGCACAGCCAGTACCGCAGCTTCGTCGTCGACGAGTTCCAGGACGTGAGCCCGCTCCAGTACGACCTCCTCATGCGGTGGTTGGGCAGGCGGGAGTCGCTGTGCGTCGTGGGCGACCCCGCTCAGACGATCTACACCTTCGCCGGGGCGACGGACCGCTTCCTGCGCCGTCTGCCCGTGGAGTTCCCCGGAGCGCGCGAGGTCCGACTGGTCCGGAACTACCGTTCGGCGGAACCGATCGTCGGCATGGCGAACTCCGTCCTGCGCCGGACCGGCCGCTCGCCGATCCAGCTGATCGGCACCGGGCGGACGGGCCCGCATCCGACCTTCACGGAGTTCTCCGACGACGGAGCAGAGGCGGAGGCCGTCGCCTCGCGGATCGCCGGTGAGATCGAGTCGGGACGCCGTGCATCGGACATCGCGATCCTCTTCCGCACGAACTCGCAGTCGCGGGCCTTCGAGGAGGCGCTGTCGTCACGCGGCGTCTCCTACCTCCTGCGGGGCGGGGAGCGGTTCTTCGCCCGCCGCGAGGTGAAGGAGGCGATCGCCGTGATGCGCGCGGCCTCGAACCGCGGGGGGACGGACCGTCTGGACGTGCAGGTGAAGGAGATCCTGTCCTCGGTCGGGTGGTCTCCGACGGCCCCGCAGGGGCAGGGGTCCGTCCGGGAGCGCTGGGAATCCCTGTCCGCGCTCGTCACGCTGGCAGAGGACAGCCAGGCGGAGTCGGAGCTGCCCGTCCCGCTCGCCGCCTTCATCGCAGACCTGGAGGACCGTGCGGACCACCAGTTCGCGCCCACCATCGAAGGGGTGACGCTCGCCTCCGTACACGCGGCGAAGGGCCTCGAATGGGAGAGCGTGCACCTGGTCGGCGTTTCCGAGGGGCTCATGCCGATCGGCTACGCCGACACGGCTGACGCGATCGACGAGGAGCGGCGCCTCTTCTACGTCGCTGTGACCCGTGCGCGGACCGCGCTGTCGGTCAGCTGGTCGAAGGGGCGCCGCGGCGGTGCCGGCGTCGGCAGGAGGCCGTCACGGTTCGTCGGTGAGGTGCAGGCGGGCAAGCCCGCGCGTCCGGATGCGCCCGCGCGGAAGGCGCCCGTGTCGGCACCCGTGCGCTGCCGGGTGTGCGGCACGCTGCTCACGACCCGCGCGGACAAGAACCGCGGACGCTGCGCACAGTGTCCGGCCGCCGTCGACGAACACGTCCTCGAAGCGCTCATCCACTGGCGCGGGGCGAAGTCCGCGGAACTGCGGATGCCGGTGTTCCTGGTCCTCAGCATGCCGACGGTGCGGGAGATCGCGGAGCGCGTGCCGGAGACCCTCGACGATCTGGGGCGGGTCAGCGGAGTGGGCCCCATCAAGCTCGAGCAGTTCGGACACGAGCTTCTCGGACTGGTCCGGGAGCACCGTTCGGGCTGAGCGGGATCCTGCAGTCGCAGTCCGGATGGAACGCAGCAGCCTCCTGCGTGCGCCGTCCCGTGCGCGCATCGATGCGCACGACGGGTCCGAACTCCGCGAGGCCCACGGTCGCAGCCCTCAGCATCCGTGCCGTCTCCGTCGCGGCCGCGCGCAGCAGCAGGGGGTCGATGAGCGCGTGCCGTGACCGCGCCGCGAGCTGCCGCCAGCCCGCGAACCACCCGTCATCCTCGTCCCGGGAGTGCAGAACGGTGCAGGTCGCGCACGGGGTGAGACCGGGGCGTATCGGCACGAGGTCCGCGCGCTGGTCGCCGACCCGCACGATCAGGTGGTCCGCGTCCTCCGCGAAGAGTCGCGACGAATCCCCGATGTTCGCGGTGAGCCGGCTGATGAGCACCGTCATCCGATGTTCGGCGCCGGCTTCGATCGCCTGGTCTGCGGATTCGACGACGAGCGTGTCGAATCCGGCCTCTGCGAGAGCCTCGGACACGATCCCGGGGTCATGTCCGAACACGATCACAGGGCGGCCCCTGATCGCACTCGCGGCGGCCACGGGACCCACTCCGTGCAGCGCCGCATAGGACTCCGCGAAATCGCGGACGACGGAACCGCCCGAGGCCGCCTCCGGGGGAGTGAGGACCCCCGCCTCCGTGAGGAGGTCGAGGAGCGACAGTGCGCGCGTGCGGCTCAGGCGTGCGCGGTCCGCGGCATCCAGGTAGTCGGCGGAATCGCATCCGCGGCACAGCAGGTCGATCAGTCCGAGGTCGTCCTCGGTCAGCCCATCGATGAGGACGGGGTCGTCGACGCCGAACTGGACGCTGGACGGGGTTCTGCGCACCAGCGGAACGCTTCGGTGGAACTGCAGCATGCGGGCCTCCTCGCGCTCACCCTAGGGAGTCGCGGGGCCCTGCGGAAGGGCGGAGGACGGAATGTGGATAACCCTGTGGACACAAAGCGCCGGAAGGTGGACACCACAGTGGGAACCGCCCTGACGGGGGTTCCTGCGATGCGCCTTCCGGTGCAATGCCCTCCAGCCTCTCGCGAAGCCCGTGAGCCTTCCCCTAGCCCACGAACCTCGGGTTTTCCGGAGGTATGACACACAAACCTAAGAGGCGCGCGCGACCCCGTCAACACGAGTATGCCCACATGCGGCGCGCAGCCTGTGGATAACGTGTTGACGACACGCGCAGCCCTGTGAGGATCGCTGTGGATGACACGCAGGATGGTACGAGAGGTGCCGCGGTCTGGTGCGGTTCGCGCTGTGGACGTCGATCGGCGCTGAGATTTCTCGAAAGTTTTTTCGTCCTCGTCGCGATCCGACCGTGGATCGAGACCCGTGATCCGGTGGAGCCGAGGACGCGTGTCCGTGGTCATGGCTACTGTGGCCGATATGGATGTGACAGAGGTGCTCGCGGCGATCGACGACGGCACGATCGTCGTGCGCCGCTCTGCGCGGCGGCGGAAGACGATCTCTCTGAAGCGGGAGGGTGAGAAATGGCTGCTCGCGGTGCCGCAGCGGTTCCAGCCGGAGCGCAATGTGGAGTCGATCGCGGCGCTCATCGCGCGGATGGAGCGCCGGGCCGTCCGCGCGTCGCCCGGTGACGGAGAGCTCCTGGCCCGGGCACTCACCCTCAACACCCGCTACTTCGATGACGGGATCGAACCGGTGTCGGTCGTGTGGGTGAGCAACCAGAACACGCGCTTCGCGTCGACGACGAGTGCACGTCGCACGATCCGGGTTTCCTCGCGGCTCTCAGCTGTTCCGGGATGGGTCCTCGACGCCGTCCTGGTGCACGAACTGGCGCACCTGCGACGCCCGGACCATTCGCCCGCGTTCCACGCCCTCACAGCGCGATACCCGCACACCCAGAAGGCCGATGTGTTCCTCGAGGGGTTCAGCTACGGCGAAGGCGCGCAGAAGCGGGAGCAGGGCTGAATCAGGACGTCCGTGCGTCTGTCTCCGTGCGCTGCAGGAGTGCGCGCAGATCGGTGCGGAGATCCTCCGCGGTGCCCTGCGGCAGCTTATCCACGGGCCACCATGCGACGTCGCCGATTCCGGCGTCGGTCGTGACGAGTGGGTGGCTGTGGGGCGCACTGGCGGCATAGAGGACGTCCAGGTGCGATGCGCAGGCCGCTGACCCCACGCTGAACGTCCGCACGGCTAGAGGCGCGGGGGACAGCCGCACCTGGTCCGACGCGGCATCGACGCCGGCCTCTTCCCGCAGTTCCCGCATCGCGGCGGCACGCAGGGAGGTGTCCGCGGCCTCGATGTGCCCGCCGAACTGCCTCCACTGACCGGATCGCAGGTGCAGGCCGAGTGCGATGAAACGCCGACCCGAGTCCGGTTCCCCTGACTCTTCGTCGATCCGCGACAGGAGTAGGCAGCTCGCCGTCACGTGGTGGGGTCCCGCGTCCTTGGCCAGGACGAGGGAGCCGTCCCGCAGCCCGGCCCGGGCCTCGGCCGCGAGTCGTCTCTCTTCCGGGGGGAGCCCGGACGACGACAGCGCAGCGGAACTCAGACCCGTGTCCAGCAGCGACTGCCCGTCCGCGGCACCTGCGCGAGCGGCACCTGCGTGCGCGGCACCTGCGTCCGCGTCACTCAGTGCTGCCGCCCTGGTCGTCGGCTTCGCGCAGGATCCGCTCCAGCGCTTCGTCCAGCGACGAGTCGGACGCCCAGTCAGTGGTGCGGCGCTCCTCGTAGCCCAGCGGGTCATCGAGGTCCTCGGTGTTCGGGAGGACGTCCGGGTGGCGGAAGACGCCATCGCGCGCCTCTGCACCGGACTTCTGCTCGAGGAAGGTGAAGAGAGCGGCGGCGTCGCGCATACGGCGAGGGCGCAGCGAGAAGCCGATGTGCGCGGTGAAGGATGCCTCTGCCTCCGATTCGGACGCCGCACGGCTGCGCAGTGCCTCACGGATCGCGTCGCGGTCCTCGAGCGCCTCGCACGCGCTGTAGACCACGACGTCGGACCAGCCGGCGATGACGGAGAGCAGATTCTCCAGCGCTGTGAGCGCCTCCCGTTGGGACTCCGTGGTCTGCGGAGCGAGGAGGCCGGACCGCAGCTCCTCGCTCATCCGCTGCATCTCCGACGGATCGCCGCTCGAGGCGGCGTCCTGGATGCGGCTGAGGTCGACTTCCACGCCGGCCGCGTACTTCGCGAGTGCGGTCTCCACGTGCCCGCTGAGCCACGGGTTCTTCGCGAACAGCCACAGGTGCGCGAGTTCGCGCGCCGCGAGCCAGATGCGCAGCTGGGACGGATCCACATCCATCTCCGCCGCGGCACCGGGGAGGTTCGCCTCGACGAGCACGGGGGAGTGGCCGAACAGCGGCAGACCGAACTCCGTGCCGCTCAGGACCGCTCCGGACAGAGCGGCGACGGCCTCGCCGATCTGCATGGCGAACATCGACTGGCCCATCGACGTGATCATCTGGCCGGCTCCGGACATCAGCTGCGCCATCTCCGGCGGCATCTGCTCCGTCAGTCCCTCGACCATCGACTCCGACATGTTCCGGCGGACGGGATCCGCGAGTCGGTACCACTCGTCGAGCGAGCCCTTGGCCCACGCCGCGCGGTTGAGCGCCTGCGGCTCCGACACATCGGCGGATGGATCCGTCACCCGCTCCAGCCACAGTTCGGCCAGGCGGAACGCATCGGTGGTGTTCTTCGCCAGGTCGGCGGTGATCGCCGGGTCAGGGGTGGGGACGTTCTGGTCGATGACGCGCTGGGTGGCGGCACGCGGGTCGCCGCCGGACAGCATGCCCTGGAGCTGGCCCATCATCCCCTGGAGCATCGCCGGGTCGAACGGCATACCGCCCTGTCCGCCGGCACCGAAGGGGGATCCCTGCGCACCCTGACCGCCCGGTCCGAACACCATGCCGAACATCTGCTCGAACGGGTTCTGGCCGCCGTCGCCGCTGTCGTCGTCCGGTGTCCGATCGTCGTTCTTGTCGCTCATGGCAGTCCCTGTCCGTCGTTCGTAGAAATGCTGTGCTCACCCTAACGTTCCCACCCTGTCGGATCCTTCCCGGAACGGCGCTTGCGCACGGTGTTCCCAGTCGGCTCCGCGCAGTCGCGGAGGGGCGGTGCCCGATTTCAGCGGGGCGGGTCACTCCACTACACTGATCTGGACGCAGAAGACTCTGGAGGTCCTTCACGTGAGCGCATCTCCGCCCGCACCGGGGCCGGTTCCCGCCGACGACGCAGTCGGCGGAGCATCGTCCCCAGCGGCAGCCGGAGACTCTCCGCGGAAGGGGATCCGCTTCTTCGCGTCACCGGGAATCTCCGGTCTCCTCCTCTACGCGCTCGTGTTCGTCCTAGCGCTCACGCCGGTGCCCTATCTTCTCCAGACGCCGGGCCCCGTCGTCAACACCCTCGAGCCCTATGAGGGCGTCGACCTGGTCTCGATCTCCGGCACCCAGACGTACGAGGCCGAAGGTACGCTCGACATGCTCACGGTGGCGGTGTCGGGAGGACCCGGCCGCGACATCTTCACGGCCCAGGCATTCTTCTCCCTGCTCAACGGTGTGGAGACGGTCGTGCCGTCGGAGGCGTACTACCCGCTCGACACGACCCGCGACCAGGTGTCGGACCAGAACAGCGCGGACATGATGTCGTCGCAGGATCAGGCGACCGCCGCTGCGCTGGGAGAACTGGACATCGACTACGACTCCGTGATCGGTGTGAGCCAGATCGTCCGCGGATCGCCGGCGGAGGGCGTCCTGCAGCCCGGCGACCACGTCCTCGCCGTCGACGGCGAGGACGTCGACGGGTCCGACGACGGGATGAGCGCCGTGCGCGAGGCCGTCGTCGCCGCGGACGGCGAGGTCCAGCTGACGATCGAGCGCGACGGGCAGACCGACGAGGTCGCCGTCGAGCCCGCCGAACCGATCGAATCGGACGGCCAGCAGTCGATCGGGGTCGTCATGTCCCCGGCGTACAGCTTCCCCTTCGACGTCGACTTCGCCGTCGAGGGGATCGGCGGCCCGTCCGCCGGCACCATCTTCGCCCTCACGATCATCGACATGCTCACGGAGGGCGATCTCACCGGCGACCAGGCCATCGCGGGGACGGGCGCGATCGATGCGTCCGGCACCGTGTCCCCCATCGGTGGGGCGCGGCAGAAGGTAGCCGCGGCCTCGGCCTCGGGCGCGGATTACTTCCTCGCCCCCGCAGGCAACTGCACAGAGGTCCTCGGCGCGCACGGCGTCGACGACATGACCGTCGTGCGCATCGACGACCTGAGCGCTGCGCATCAGGCGGTCACCGACATCGCAGAGGGCAGCACAGACACGCTGCCGACGTGCACGGACCCCGAATCGTGATCGCACAGAGGCCACGACCCGGATCCTCCGCACGGACAACCACGGACCGACTGAACACCACCAGTCGGCTGACAGAAACGAAAGGGCGAGTGTGAGCTTCTCAGCCAGACCCCCGCACCCGCAGGCACCTGCGAGCACCGGAAGCAGACGACCGTCACCGCTGCTCCTCACGATCATCGCGGTGCTTGCACTCGTCGCGCTGTTCGTGGCGTTCGCACAGGTCTACACGGAGGTGCTGTGGTTCCAGCAGCTCGACCGCTTCGACGTCTTCGCGACGGAATGGGTCGCGAAGGGCGTGCTCTTCGCGATCGGCTTCGTCCTCATGGCGGTGCCGCTCTGGTTCATGCTCTTCTTCGCCCACCGGTCACGGCCGACGACCGCGCCCTCGAATCCGCGGGAGGAGAACCTCGACCGCTATCGCGAGGCGGTGGAGCCGCTGCGTCGGACGCTCACCTACGCGATCCCCGCAGTGATCGGTCTGCTGGGCGGCGTCGCGCTGAGCGCATCATGGCAGGACGCGCTCATGCTGCTGAACTCGGTGCCGTTCGGAGTGTCGGATCCGCAGTTCCAGCAGGATGTGGGCCTCTACGTGTTCACGCTGCCGATGGTCAACATCCTCGTGGACTACCTGGGCATGATCGCTCTGCTCGCCTTCATCGCGAGCATCGTCGCCCACTACCTGTTCGGGGGTGTGCGGCCGCGTGAGACGCGCGGGTTCGACATCACGAAGAGCGCACGCATCCAGCTTGCGACCGTCCTCGCGGTGCTGATCCTGATCCAGGCCGTGCGCCTGTTCCTGTGGCGGTTCTCCCGGCTCACGGACGATTCCGGTCTGGTCACCGGCGCGACCTACACGGACGTGAACGCGGCCCTCCCGGCCATGCTCATCGTGTCGATCGCCGCCCTCCTCGTCGCGGCCCTCGTCTTCTCCACGGCGTACTTCAAGACGTTCCGGCTCACGGCGATCTCGCTGGGCATGCTGCTGGTGCTGGGCGGCGTCGCCGTCGTCGGCTTCCCCGCGACCATGCAGCAGTTCCAGGTCAACCCGTCGCAGCAGAGCCTCGAGTCGGAGTACATCCAGCGCCACCTGGAGGCGACCCGCAGCGCGTACGGAATCGACGACGTGGAGGTCATCCCGTACACGCCGTCGACGCAGGGCGAGTCCGGTGCCCTCCGCCAGGACGCGGCGACCGCGGCGAGCGTGCGACTGCTCGACCCCAACCTGGTGTCCGACACCTTCCGTCAGCTGCAGCAGACCCGTTCGTACTACGCGTTCCCCGAGCAGCTGGACGTGGACCGCTACGACATCGACGGCAAGAGCGAGGACACCGTCATCGCTCTGCGCGAGCTGAACCCGGACGCGCAGTCCGACAGCACGTGGGTCAACCAGGCAACGGTCTACACGCACGGCATCGGAGCGGTGGCAGCCTACGGCAGCCGTCGGGGAGCCGACGGGGAACCGGCGTTCTTCGAGGCGGGGATCCCGCCCAGCGGCGTGCTCTCGGACCAGAGCGAGTACGAACCGCGCGTCTACTTCGGTGAGCGCTCCACCCAGTACTCGATCGTGGGTGCGCCGGAAGGTGCGGACCCGGTCGAGCTCGACTACCCGGCCGATGAGGAAGAGGGCTCCGGGCAGGTGAACTACACGTTCTCCGGTGACGGTGGGCCCAGCGTCGGCAACTTCTTCAACCGACTGCTGTACGCGATCAAGTTCCAGGACGAGCAGATCGTGCTGGCCGACACGGTCAACGACGAATCGCAGATCCTCTACGACCGCACTCCGCGCGAGCGCGTGCAGAAGCTCGCTCCGTTCCTCGAGGTCGACGGCGATCCGTACCCGGCCGTCGTCGATGGTCGGATCAAGTGGATCCTCGACGGATACACGACGTCGGATCAGTACCCGTACTCGCGCCCGTCCGTCCTGCAGGAGGCCACGACGGACTCCACGACGGCGAACACCAGCGCGGTCGTGGCGCTGCCGGACCAGCAGGCGAACTACATCCGCAACTCCGTGAAGATCACGGTCGACGCGTATGACGGTTCCGTGGACATGTACGAATGGGACGACGAGGATCCGGTCCTCGATGCATGGATGAGCGTCTTCCCGGACCTCATCAAGCCGGCGTCGGAGATCTCCTCCGACCTCATGAGCCACATCCGCTACCCGGAGGACCTCTTCAAGGTCCAGCGCTCACTGCTCACGCAGTACCACGTGTCGAATGCGAGTGAGTACTACTCAGGTCAGGACTTCTGGACCCTTCCCGTGGATCCCACGACGGACCAGGAACAGGGCCTGGTGCAGCCTCCGTACTTCCTGACGCTGGAGATGCCGGGTCAGGAGCAGCCCGCCTTCTCGCTGACGTCGTCGTTCATCCCGCGTCCCACCCAGGGACAGACGCGCAACAACCTCACCGGCTTCCTCGCTGCGAATGCGGATGCGGGCGATGCCGAGGGTGAGGTGAGCGACGAGTTCGGCAAGCTGCGTCTGCTCCAGCTGCCGAGGAACACCACGTTCCCCGGTCCCGGCCAGGCGCAGAACAACTTCAACACCGAGCCGGAGATCCAGACGAGCCTCAACCTGCTCCGCCAGGGTGAGTCCCGCGTGGAGAACGGCAACCTGCTGACGCTGCCGGTGGCGGACGGTCTGCTCTACGTCCAGCCCGTCTACGTCCGGTCGGCGGGGGAGACCTCGTACCCGGTGCTGCAGCGTGTGCTCGTGGCCTTCGGCGAGCAGATCGGCTTCGCGCCGACGCTCGACGAGGCGCTCGATCAGGTGTTCGGCGGTGACTCCGGTGCGGAGGCCGGTGACTCGGACGCTGCCGGCGAGACGGAGTCCGGTGAGGCCGGCGGTCCGTCTGAGGGCGGCGAGGGCGATGGCGGCGGGGAGCAGCCCGCAGGCGTCGACGAGGCCCTTGATCGGGCACGCACTGCCATGCAGGAGGCTGACGAGGCGCTGACAGACGGCGACTTCGCCGCCTACGGCGAGGCCCAGGAGCGTCTGCGTGAGGCGCTCGAGGACGCGATCGACGCGGAGGGCGGAGACGCCGCCGCCGATGACGCGGCCGCAGACGGTGCACCGACGGAGTCGGCACCGGCAGAGGATGCGCCCGCTGCGGACGAGGCGGGGTCGGCCGGCGAGGGCTGATGCCCGCGTTCGGACTCTCCTGCGGGTGAGGAGCCCGCGCACTGTGGTCCCGGGCCCGTGATCCATCATCACGGGCCCGGGACCAGCGCATATGTGTCACGCATCACCCGCTGTCGATTTGGTGGTCACCCGGGGTTCACGTAGAGTAGTCATTGCAACGCGGGGTGGAGCAGTTCGGTAGCTCGCCGGGCTCATAACCCGGAGGTCGAGGGTTCAAATCCCTCCCCCGCCACAGAAGAGGAAAGGCCCCCAGCCACAGGCTGGGGGCCTTTCCGCATTCACCGATCCCTGGTTTCACCGATCCCTGGTGGTCGGGATGCGGGGCCGCTACAATGAACATGTTCACTGAACGTGTTCAGTCAGTGGTACCTGAGGGAGGCGGCCCATGGCCACGGCACGCGAACGGCTCAAGCAGGACACACGACAGAGAGTCCTCGATACTGCCGCGCGGCTGTTCCGAGAGCGAGGATCCGCAGACATCACGGTGCGGGAGATCGCGCAGGCCAGCGGTGTGAGTGCGGGAACGGTGATGACTGTCGGGGACAAGAACGCTCTGGTGGTCCACGCCTTCGACAGGCTGGTCGCCGCGGAGCATGCTCAACACGATCCCGGTGAGCCCGACGTACCGTCGGCCGCGACGTGCAGCGACCGTCTGACGGACTGTGTGAGGCCGTTCGTCGTGATCTTCACGAGTCAGCCGGTGCTCGCACGGGTATATGCCTCGATCCTGGTCACGGGTGAGCATGACTCGCACCTGTTCACAGACCTCGCGGACCGGCTCCGCGAGGAGTTCGCCCGAGCGATCACACGCCATGGGTGCACGCCGTCCGACAGCGCTCCCGCTGTGGCGAGTGCGCTGTACTTCGCATACGTGGGAGTGCTCTTCTCGTGGGCCGCGCAGAACTCGCACGATCCGAACGTGCTGCTCGAGCGGCTGCGTGCGGCGTTTGCCACCATCTGCACCTGTCAGGAGGCGCGCTGATGTCGATCATGCTGGATCCGTGGTGGCCGACCGCGGTGCTTGCGCTCGCTCTCCTCAGTGACGCGGTGATGTCGGTGCGACCGCCGGCGTTCATCCGGGACTGCCTGGACGGAGTGGGCTTCCCCCGTGAGTGGTGGTGGACCCTCATCGTCATCAAGATGCTCGCAGTGGTCGGCCTCGTCGCTGGGATCTGGGCACCGGGCATCGCATGCGCGGCCACTGTCGGGGTGGTCGGCTACTTCGTCTGCGCCGCGGCGGCACACATCCGTGCGCGGTTCACGGGAACTGCGTTCTGGGTCAACTGCCTGGGCATGCTCGCGCTGGGCCTCGCGTCGGTCGTGCTGACGTTCGTGGTCTGACCGGCGTTCGTGGTCTGAGACGCGTCGATCCGCCGCGTGGGCCGATCTGCTCGGGTCGGATCAGGAGCGATACCATCGACTGACGAGGTCCGATGGGCTTCCGGTGGAGTGACCGAGTGGCCAGGTCGCAGCCTGCAACGCTGCGTACGCAGGTTCGAATCCTGCCTCCACCTCTCCTCTTCTCCGTGCGTTTGCTCACCAACCTTGCCGCGCCGTGCCCGGGCTGCGAGTCGTTCGAATGGTGCGCACCCCCACCCCACGCGGAGGGCGATTCCTCAGCGTGAGGGGGAGGCGGCCGCCGTCACTTCTGCTTTTTCTTCTTCTTCGCGGTGGATCCGCCGACTCCGGCGATGAGCGCCACTGCGATCGCAGCCATCCAGGAGTCCTTGGCCAGGCCGGTGCCTGCACCGGACGGGCGGACTCCGTCCTCCTCCGTCTTCTCCGGGTCGCGGAAGTAGATGCTCAGCATTCCTGCGGAGAATCCGCCCAGTGCCAGACCGGCGAGGCGGTTGGGCACGACGGGGAGCAGGAGGGCGCCGCCCACGGCGATCTCGCCGAGTGCGAGGAGCTTCCCGAACTGCTGGGATTCCAGGTTCGCAAGAGCAGGGATGCCCTTGACTGCCTCCGCGTGGAGGTATCCGGCTGTGCCTTCGTCCATGTCGAGCTTCCCGATGCCCGAATTGAGGATGAAGGCGCCGGGCACGGAGCGCAGTGCGATGCTCGCGATCGAGGGGAGTGCCATGGGGAGTCCGCCTTTCGTGGTGCGACGAGTGTGCGCGAGCGGTCGTTCCGCTCAGTGCTCACCCTAGACGCCCTCAGTGACGTGGGCTTCGTTTCCCCTCCCGCTTCCCTCCCCGCGCGAGCGCGGACGGCCACCACACGGCAGGTCCGATGTCATGGACCAGAGCCGGGACGAGCAGTGCCCTGACGAGGAACGTGTCGAGCAGGACGCCGAACGCCACGATGAACGCGATCTGTGCGAGGAAGAGGATCGGGATGACAGACAGTGCGGCGAACGTCGCGGCCAGCACGACGCCTGCAGAGGTGATGACGCCTCCGGTCACAGCCAGCGCTCGGATGACACCGGGTCGAGTCCCATGCCCCAGTGACTCCTCCCGCACGCGGGTCATGAGGAAGATGTTGTAGTCGATCCCCAGTGCCACGAGGAAGACGAATCCGTAGAGGGGGACGGCGGGGTCGGCTCCGGGGAAGTCGAACACGTGGTTGAACACGAGCGCTGCGACTCCCATTGCAGTGCCGAAGGACAGCACGGTCGTGAGCACCAGCAGGATCGGAGCGAGCACCGATCGCAGGAGCACCATGAGGATCAGCAGGATGACCACCAGCACGATGGGGATGATGAGGTTCCGGTCGTGGATGGCCGCCTCATTGGTGTCCACCGCCGTGGCGGTCACTCCTCCCACCAGCACATCGGCGTCGGCAGAGGCATATGCCTCCCGCAGATCGCGCACTGTGTCCTGCGCGGCCGCGGAATCCGCAGGGTCGCTCAGAGTCGCCTGGAGCATGATGGAGCCGTCGACCTCGGTGGGCTCCGGCACCGGAGTGCCCGGAGGTCCGTACGCCCTGACTCCGTCCTCGTCGACGGGCGCGGAGCCCGCGTCGGCCTCGTCGGTGGTCACGGTGACGCCGTCGACTCCCGGGTTGTCGAGGAGTACATCTGCGGACTCCTGAAGGGAATCCGTGTCGGTGACGATGTAGGCGGGGCTTCCCGAGCCGCCGGGGAAGTGCTCGCCCAGAGCCGCCTGTCCATCGCGCGCCTCGGAGGCGCCCAGCACCAGTTCCGACTGAGGCACACCTTCGGCATCGAGTTGGGTGAGGCCCAGAGCGCCCACGAGCAGCAGGAGGGTCGTGCCGATCCAGATGCGTCGGGGTTTGCGCTCCACGACGCGCCCGATCCGCGCCCAGAACCCGCGCGTGGGCACTCCGCCTTCTGCCGCCACGAGCTCGGGCTCGAAGCGCGGACGGCGGGGCCAGAAGGCGGCCCGGCCGAACGCGTAGAGGATCGCGGGCAGGAGGGTGAGGGCGGACAGCATTGCGAAGCCTATGCCGATCGAGGCGACGGGCCCCAGCGTGCTGTTCGACTTGAGATCACTCAGGAGCAGGCACAGAAGGCCTGCGATGACCGTTCCGCCGGACGCCAGGATCGGTTCGACCGATCCCCGCAGGCCCTGCAGGGAGGCGGTCCACTTGTCCTCGTGGACGCGCAGCGCCTCCCGATAGCGCGCGACGTACAGGAGTGAGTAGTCGGTCGCCGCGCCGATGACGAGGATGAAGAGGATGCCCTGAGTCTGACCGCTCAGCAGGAGGACATCCGCCTTCGCCAGCCACCAGACGGTCAGCAGAGCGACAGTGAGAGCGAAGACACTCGTCGACAACACCGCGATCGGCAGGAGAAGGGAGCGGTAGACGACGATGAGGATGAGGAAGACTGCCGCGAGTGCTACTGCCAGCAGCAGCCCGTCGATGCCGGCGAACCCGGCTGCGAGGTCAGCGCTGAACCCCGCCGGACCGGTGACGAAGACCTCCACGTCGTCGGGCAGATCCGCGCCGAGCGTGTCCGAGACCTCCGCTACGACGTCACCCAGTTCCGCGTCGGAGCCGATCGGCACGAACGACTGGGCTGCGAGCCCATCGTCAGAGGGGATCACGGGAGACAGGTCGTCCTGGACACCGGCGATGTCGGGCAGCTGCGACACAGCCTCGTCGATGTCTTCCAGACGCTCGTCCGAGAGCTCCGTGTCAGAGGTGAAGACGACCACCGCTGGGATGGTGTCCGCATCATTGAACTCGCCCAGCAGCTCCTGCACCGCCGTCGCATCCGCGGATTCGGGCAGGTACGACGTCTGATCGTTGGAGGAGACCTCCGAGACCTTCCCGAAGTATGGCCCGCCCACTGCCGCGCCCGTCAGCCACAGAAGGATGAGGAGGGCGGGAAGGAAGACACGCAGCCAGCGGGGAACACGGCTGCTGGTTGGTAGGCGATGACTCATCTGCGACTCCTGGAATGGGTGGGGAGGGTCGACCTGGCGGCTTCCCAGGTGCACACTATACTGTCGGAATGACAATAGTAAACCGGGGGATAGTAGTGTGCGGCCGCGCTGTGCGCGAGTCGTAGGATGGCCAGCATGTCAGCACCAGAGTCCGGGACCGATGCCGTATCGGAGAACCTGTATGAGGTCGATGCGGCGGACCCGCTGCATCGCCTCGTCGATCGTTCCGGCATGTCGACCGATGACATCGAGCAGATCGGGCGACTCATGCGCGGGATCGCGGACCTTCGCGCGGCCGAGCAGCGCCTGACCGAGGCCTCGCAGAAGTACATGAAGCTGAGCCAGCAGGACATGCGTGCGATCCAGTACCTCATCGTGGCGAGCAACCGCGGGACGATGGTCACTCCCGGAATGCTCGCCGCCCATCTGCAGATCTCCGCGGCGTCGACCACCAAACTCCTCAACCGGCTGGAGCACGGAGCACACATCACGCGCGAGGTGCATCCTACCGACCGCCGCGCCTTCGTGGTGCGTGTGACGCCGGGGACTCTGGAGTCCGCGATGGACACCGTAGGACGGCAGCACGCGAAGCGATTCGACTCCGCGGCGCGGTTGACCGCTGAGCAGCGGGACATCGTCATCGACTTCTTCCGCGACATGACAGAGCAGCTGTCCCTGGATGACGTGGCGTGGGCCGAAGACATCTGACACAGATCTGCGTCCCCTCTCGGCAGCCTCGCTTCGGGGCTGCAAGCGCGGAATAGAAGGATGTCGCCGCGGGGTTGTGCTCGGCGAAGGTCGGCCCCGCGCTGGTCGACCTGAACCCCGCGATCAGAGGAGTACCCCGCTGTGCCCGTTCCCTTGAGCATTCTCGACCTCGTCTCCATCTCCGAAGGGTCGACGGCCCGTGACGGCATCGCCGCATCGGTGCGCTCTGCACAGCTCGCCGACCGCCTCGGCTACCGGAGGCTGTGGTTCGCGGAGCACCACAACACCGTGAACCTCGCTGCGAGTGCGACAGCACTGCTCATCGCCCACGCCGCCGAGGCGACGGAGACTATTCGTCTCGGATCCGGCGGCGTCATGCTCCCCAACCATGCGCCGCTCATGGTTGCCGAACAGTACGGGACCCTCGCGAACATGTACGGCGACCGGATCGATCTGGGCCTCGGACGAGCGCCCGGCACCGATCAGATGACCGCACAGGCGCTCGCGCGTTCGTCGGCAGAGCCCCAGGCGTTCGCTCAGAACATCTACGACCTGCAGGGATGGTTCGGTGAAGAGGGCCGGGCTCACACCACGCCGATCATCTCTGCCGTCTCCGCACACACGAACGTGCCGATCTGGGTGCTGGGTTCCACCGTGAACGGTGCTGCGATCGCAGGTCAGCTGGGGCTGCCGTTCTCGGTAGCCTCGCACTTCGCTCCCGACCAGATCGACCAGGCGATCCGCGTCTACCGCGAATCCTTCACGACGGAATCGCCGACCGCGCAGATCGATGAGCCCTACGTCATGGCAGGCATCAACGTGATGGTCGCGCCCACGGATGAGGAAGCGGCCTACGAGTTCACGACGGTCGGGCAGATGTTCATGGACCTCAGCTCCGGCGGTCGGCGCAAGCTCCAGCCTCCGATCGAGCCGGAGGCGTTCGCCGCTCGTGGCGGAAGACGCAATCCGATGCTGGAGATCAGTGCGGTCGGCTCCCCGTCGACTGTGAAGGGCCAGCTCGATGCCTTCGTCGAGCGCACCGGCGCCGACGAGCTCATCACCGTCACCTACGCGTACGATCCTGCAGTCCGCGACCGCACGCTCCAGATGCTGGCGGACGTCTGGTTCTGACTGCCGCGTGCCCAGATGCGAGAGGGCTGAGGCTCAGCCCTCCTCCCACGCCACCTCGTCGGGTTCCTTGTCGGGCCTGAGCCCGCGCCACACAGGGTGACGGAGTCGTCCGTCACGCGTCAGACCGCTGTGCCGCACCTCGCCGACCAGCTTCGGGCTCACCCACGTCGCGTCCCTGCGGTCCTCGGTGGGCACATCCGTCGCCGCCGGCGTCTTCCTGCGCATACGGGCCAAGCGGGTGTGGAGGGCGTCGAGCTCCTCGTCATCGAACCCGCTGCCGGCGCGACCCGCGTAGTGCAGCGTCCCGTCGATCGGCACCGCCAGCAGCAGGGACCCGAACGTGTGTGCGCGAGAGCCGTGGCCCTCGCGCCACCCGATGACGATGACCTCCTGGTGCTTCTCGTGCTTGATCTTCACCCAGTTCTCCGAGCGTCGACCGGACCGATAGTCACTGTCGACGTGCTTCGCGACGATGCCCTCCAGCCCCAGCTCCAGACTCACATCGAGCGCAGTGTGCAGAGGGACGCCGAGGTCGTCGGGCACCTGCACATGGCTGCCCGGCTCCAGCCGGTCGGTGAGCAGGCTGCGCCTCTGCGTGTACGACCGATCGCTACGCTGGTTGAACAGCAATGCTAGTACCGTCGAGGCACCTGCGACAGGGGTTGAGGACATGCGCGCGATCTAGTCGGGAACCGTGGCGTTCGGGTTGGTGAGCGTGCCCGTGAAGCTCTACTCCGCGACGCGCTCACACGACATCTCACTCCATCAGGTCCACGATGAGGACGGTGGTCGGATCCGCTACCAGCGCCGATGCGAGGTGTGCGAGAAGAAGATCGACTACGACCACATCGAGAAGGCCTACGACGACGGAGAGGACACCGTCGTCATCACAGACGAGGACCTGAAGGCGATGCCGGCGGAGGAGGAGAAGGAGATCGAGGTCGTGCAGTTCGTCCCCGACGAGCAGATCGACCCGATGATGTTCGAGAAGAGCTACTACCTCGAACCGGCATCGAAGAATCCGAAAGCCTACGCGCTCCTGCGAGAGACCCTGGAGGAAGCGGGTCGCACTGCGATCGTCACCTTCGCGCTCAGGTCTCGCACTCGGCTGGCGGCTCTGCGCGTGCGCGACGACGTGATCGTTCTGCAGACGATGCTGTGGGCGGATGAGATCCGGTCGTCCGACGGCGTCTCCAGCGGCGGCGAGGCGAAGATCAGCGCTCGGGAGCGGAAGATGGCCCGGTCACTCGTCGACCAGTTCTCCGAGGACTTCGAGCCGGAGCAGTTCGTCGACGAATACCAGGAGCAGCTGCGAACACTCATCGAGGAGAAGCTCGAGCACGGCGACGCGATCGACACGGACGCCACGTTCGGTGACGTCGACGAGGGCGAAGCAGAGGGCGGCGACGTCATCGACCTCATGGAGGCACTCAAGCGCAGCGTCGACGAGAGGCGGAAGAGCGCTCCGAAGAAGAGCGGTAGTTCATCGAAGAGCTCCTCCTCGAAGAAGGCTTCGGGCGGACGATCCGCAGGGAAGAAGCGGGCTGGCGCGACGTCGAAGGCAGAGTCCTCAGCGAAGCCCTCTGCGAAGAAGGGGTCCGCCAAGAAGGGCTCCTCGAAGACGGGCGCTGAGAAGAAAGCCTCCGCGAAGAAGGGCTCCGCGACGAAAGCCTTCGCGAGGAAGGGTTCATCGGAGGCGGAGGGCTCCTCGACGAAGAAGAGTCCCGCGAAGTCCAAGAAGAGCGCCTGAGTTCTCGGTCAGAAGAGCGCGGGCTGCGCTGTGCGCGGAGCGGTCGGGGCTGCGGGCGCTGGCTCCGGAGTCTCTTCATCGTTCTGACCCGTCAGGCCGTGGCGTGCTATGAGTGGGCTGATGCGCCGCGCGAGCATTCGTCGGTAGGCCTGAGGTGCGTACGCGGAATGTGCGTACATCCCGGCATAGGCGTCCATCACCTCCGGACGCTGTTTCCTCAACCATCCGAAGTACCACTCGCGGGCGCCGGGGCGCAGATGCAGTGCACCGTAGACAACGCGATGGGCGCCAGCCTCTGCGATGGCGGACAGTGCGTCATCGAGCTGCTGCGTGGAGTCGGTGAGGTAGGGGAGGACCGGCATGAGGAACACGCTGACCCTGAACCCAAGATCTGCCGCCGCCCGGACCGTTGCGAGCCGCGCTCTGGTCGAGGGCGTGCCCGGTTCGATCGACTGCTGCAGCTCGTCATCGAACACGGCGATGGACATCGCGAGGTCCACTGGGACCTCCTCGGCGGCCCGTGCCAGCAGCGGCAGGTCGCGGCGCAGGAGTGTGCCCTTCGTGAGAAGGGAGAAGGGGGTGTCGCTGCCGGCCAGTGCCTCGATGATCCCGGGCATCAGCCGGTATCGTCCTTCGGCACGCTGGTAGGGGTCTGTGTTGGTACCCAGAGCCACGTGCTCGCGTCCCCACCGCGGCCGGTTCACCTCTGCGGAGAGGACGTCGGCCACGTTGACCTTCACGACGACCTGCTGGTCGAAGTCGCTTCCGGAATCCAGATCCAAGTAGGTGTGGGTGTTCCGCGCGAAGCAGTAGACGCAGGCATGAGAGCACCCGCGGTAGGGGTTGACCGTCCATTCGAACGGCATTGAGCTGCGGGCGGGGACGCGGTTCAGGGCGGACTTCGCGCGCACCTCGTGGAACCGCATCCCCGCGAACTCCGGGACGGTCGTCGTCCGTAGGAGCCCGGGCAGCTCGAGTGTTCCCGTCGCACCGGCGATACCGGAGTCATCTGTTGTGCTCTGTGCGTTCCACCTCATAACAGGAATTAGAACAGGTGAACGAATATTGCGCAAGGGCGCGCGGCCCTCCGCGGATGCGCGGCCCTCCGTGAGCGGGCGCACCCGCCGGCCGCAGGGTGTGACCTGAATCTCTGCAGTGAAACCATGAAGCCCCTTGCGCATGGTTAAACTTTCAACTAATGTCTTAAATGTAGTCACACACACAACGACTTGAGGAGAAACAATGACTGCTCTGCCGAACAACCTGACAGCCGGAACCTGGAACATCGACGCCGTCCACTCGAAGTTCGCCTTCATCGCTCGCCACGCTGGCGTCTCGAAGGTCCGCGGCCAGTTCGACGTGATCGGCGGCGAGGTCGTCGTCGGAGAGGACTTCGAGAGCAGCACGGTCAGTGCAGAGGCCGACGCCTCCTCCATCACCACCGGCAACGAGCACCGTGACGGACACCTGCAGTCGGGTGACTTCCTCCTGGCCGAGGAGAACCCGAAGGTCGTCTTCGAATCCACCGGCATCTCGAACTTCGATGGCGAGGAGTTCGACCTGACGGGCAAGCTCACGATGCGCGGCATCACCAAGGACATCACTCTCAAGGCGGAGTTCGGCGGTGCGGCTGAAGACCCGAACGGAAACATCGTCTCGGGCTTCTCCGCCACCGGCCGCATCAACCGCAAGGACTGGGACATGAACTTCGAGGCCGTGCTCAAGGGCGGCGAGCTGCTCGTGTCCGACAAGGTCACCATCGAGATCGACATCGAAGCGGTCAAGGCCTGACACAGCTGCAACCAGCGATTGGAGCGGCGGACGCTTCCGCCTGAACCACGCAATGACGAAGCCCGAGGTGCTAAGCATCTCGGGCTTCGTCATTGCGTGGCGCGCCGGCACAGCCGGCCTCACTCAGCCTCGGCAAGCCGGCCTCTGCAAGCCGGCTCCAGTCAGCCGGCGAGCGTCTGCGCGTAGGCGCGGAACCGGGCCGCGGCCTCGGCGACGTCGTCGGCGGCCTTGCAGAACGAGTAGCGGACGACCGCGGCCATCGCGTCGGCGGTCGCGGACCCGGACTGGCACAGGGCGGGCACCGGAACGCCGGTGACGCCGACCTCGCGGGTCAGGCGCTCGTTCAGTGCGAATGCGTCCACGGCCGCATCCGTGAACCCCTTGAAGTCCACCAGCACGAAGTACCCCGATGCGGGGACCACGACCTCCGCCCCCGGGACCTCTCGCAGCGCCGCGACCAGGTCGTCGCGCCGTGCCGCGAGCGTCCGCCTGTTCTCCGCGAGGAACTCCGGATGCTCGATCAGCGCGTCGGCGATCGCGGGCTGGAGCGGCGCTCCGCTCGTGAAAGTGAGGTACTGCTTCACCGCGCGCACGGCCTCGAGCACGGCGGGGGAGCCGATCAGCCACCCGATCTTCCACCCCGTCGCGTTGAAGGCCTTGCCCGCCGATGACACGGTGACGACCCGGGAGCTGTCCAGCACCGCCGCAGGTGCCGTGTGGGTCCCGTCGAAGACCAGATGCTCGTAGACCTCGTCCGTGAGCAGCCACGCATCGACCGATTCGGCCAATGCCCCCACCCGGCGGATCTGCGCGGCATCGAGCACGAGGCCCGTGGGGTTGTGCGGGGTGTTCAGCAGCACGATCGAGGTGTTCTCGGAGAGCGCGTCCGCCAGCGCCTCGAAGTCGACCTGCACCGACCCGTCGTCGATCGTCAGTCCCACGGGACGCAGCCGTGCACCTGCGAGCGCGGCCGCGGCCGCGTACGAATCGTAGTAGGGCTCGAGCACGACGATGTCCGTGCCCCGCGGCGCGAGCGCGACGATCGTGGCCGTCAGCGCCTCCGTCGCCCCCGCCGTCACGAGGACGTCGGCGGCTGCGACGTCGTGGCCCCAGTCGCGCCGACGGTGCATCGCGATCGCTTCGCGGAGTGCGGGTACCCCTGAGGGCGGGGCGTACTGATTCGCACCCGCGCGCATCGCCTCGTATGCGGCGTCCAACAGGAACGCGGGTGCCGGATCACCCGGTGCGCCCTGACCCAGGTTCACCGCATCGTGCGACGCGGCCAGCTGCGTCATGCGTCCGAACACCGTCTCCTGGACCTCGCCGGCGGCGCTCACGAGGCCGGCCGCCTCGGACATCCGATGCCAGACCGGCTGCTCGCCCTCCAGACTGCCGGGCGCTCCCGTGTGATCGGTCATGCTGCGGTCCGCCGTGCTGTGATCCGCCATGCTGTGTTTCTCCGTGCTGCGTTCCGTCATGAGCGCACCCCGATCCGGTCGATCGCTGAGTCGTGGAGGGCTCCGTTGCTCGCGACCGCGTCCGCACCGAACGGACCAGGGACCCCGTCGAGGCCGGTGAACCGTCCTCCGGCCTCCAGGACGATCGGGACGAGCGCGGCCATGTCGTAGAGCTCCAACTCCGGCTCCGCGGCGATGTCCACGACGCCCTCGGCCACCATCATGTAGGACCAGAAGTCACCGTAGGCGCGCGTGCGCCAGACGTCGTCGAGGAAGTCCAGGAACCCGTCGCGCAGCCCGCGCTCCTTCCATCCGCTCAGGGAGGAGTACGACACCGAGGCGTCGGCCAGGTCTCCGACCTGCGAGACCTCGATCGGCTGCGGCGGGCCGCCCGCCGTCGTGCGGTGCGCTCCACCGCCGATCCGGGCCCACCAGCGCAGGCCGAGGGCCGGCGCGCTCACCACGCCCAGGATCGGTTCGGTCCCGTCGTAGAGGCCGATGAGCGTCGCCCATACGGGGACTCCGCGGACGAAGTTCTTCGTCCCGTCGATGGGGTCGATGATCCAGCGGCGGCCGGTGTCGTCCCCACGGGACCCGTACTCCTCGCCCAGCAGCGCGTCGTCCGGGCGCCGGGTGGCCAGGACGTCCGACATGTGCTGCTCGACGGCGCGGTCGACCTCTGTGACGGGGGAGAGGTCGGGCTTCGACTCGACCGTGAAGTCATGGGCGGTGAAGCGCGGGAGCGAGATCGCGTCGGCGGCATCGGCCAGTTCGAGCGCGAGCGTGAGATCGTCTGCGGTGGTCATGGGTCAAGTCTAGGGAGCCGGACGGCTCCTCGCGCTCGTGTCCGCGTGGTGTGCACGCGGTCACGTGAGGTTGCCCAGCAGTCTCCGCAGGGACCTGAGGCGGCGCGTGCCCGCGGGACCGGCCGCGCCGGAGGCGACCCAGGCGTCGAGTGCGCAACCCGCCGCGCCCTCGGCGTGCGTGCAGCCGCGCGGGCAGTCTGCGGTGGCCGGGGTCAGCTCCTCGTACGCGGAGACGACGGCATCGGGGTCGATGTGGGCGAGGCCGAAGCTGCGGACCCCCGGAGTGTCGACCACCCAGCCGCCCTGCGGCAGCGGCAGCGCCCACGTCGACGACGACGTGTGACGGCCCGAACCGGTGTTCTCATTCACGGAGCCGGTCGCACGGTCCGCACCGGGCACCAGGCGGTTGATGAGGGTGGACTTGCCCACGCCGGAATGGCCGAGCAGCACGCTCTGCCGATCTGCGAGGTGGGGGAGGAGAGCGTCCGTGCGCGGCAGGCCGGCCTCATCGAACCCGCACTCGACGATCTCCACATCGACATCCGCGAAGCGCTCACGGATCTGATCGGCCGGCGCCAGGTCCGTCTTGGTCACGGCCAGCAGCGGCCGGATCCCGGCGTCGAACGCTGCGACGATGGTCCGATCGAGGAAGCCCCACGACGGCTCCGGATCCGCGGTCGCCGTGACGGCCACGAGCGTGTCCGCGTTCGCGACGACGACGCGCTCTGTGGGATCCGTGTCGTCGGATGACCGGCGCAGGACCGTCGTGCGCTCCTCCACGGCGACGATCCGGGCCAGGGATCCGTCGTCGCCGCTCGTGTCGCCGACCATGCTGATGCGGTCGCCCGGGACGATGGCACGGCGGCGCAGGTGGGCGGCCCGGACGCAGGTGACGACCGGGGCCTCGGCGGAGGCGGACGCCAGGTCAGTGCCGGCGATGACGCGGTAGCGGCCCCTGTCGACCGACACGATGACCCCGCGCACCGCATCCGCATAGTCCGGACGCTGCTTGGTGCGCGGACGGCTGCCGCGCCGGCTGGGGCGCGGACGGTACTCCTCGTCGCTCGTGATGACGCGACCCATATCCGGTGTGAGCGCTCAGGCGCCCACGGCCTCCGTCCACAGGTCGACGAACGACGGCATGGTCTTCGACACCGTGTCCGGGTCGTCGAGCACCAGACCGGGTACGCGGAGGGCGACGATCGCACCGGCCATCACCATGCGGTGATCGTGGTAGGTGCTCCAGACCGACGGGGTGTGCGGGGGCGAGCGGAACGTGAGGGTGTCGGCACCCTCGTCCACGACGGCACCGGCCTTCGTGAGCTCCGTCGTGAGGGCGGCCAGCCTGTCCGTCTCATGACCGCGCAGATGGCCGATCCCGCGCAGCGTGCTGGTGCCCGTGGCGAAGGCGGCGACCGCCGCGGTCACGGGGGTGAGCTCGCCGACGTCGGACAGATCGAGGTCGACCGCCGGCAGCTCTGCGGGTCCGGTCACCGTGAGCCCGTTCCGGTCCTGCTCCACCTGACCGCCGAAGGCCTCTGCGACGCGCCGGAACTCGTTGCCCGCCTGCGTGGTGTGGACGGGCCAGTGGGGGATCGTCACGCTCCCGCCCGTCACGAGTGCCGCGGCGAGGAACGGGGCGGCGTTCGACAGGTCCGGTTCGACGATGACGTCGAGTCCGCGCGGCCTGCCCGGCTGGACGACCCAGTGCCCCGGCTCCGGCTCCTCGACGAGGACCCCCGCATCGGACAGCACCTCGACGGTCATGTCGATGTGGGGCCGGGACGGCAGCGTCTGTCCCGTATGCGTCACCTCGACGCCGAGGTCGAAGAGGCTCCCGGAGAGCAGCAGTCCGGAGACGAACTGGCTCGAGGCCGAGGCATCGATGCTCACGTGCCCGCCGCGCATGCCCTGCGGGGCGTCGATGCGAAACGGCAGCCGACCGTCCGACGAATCGATGGTGGCACCCAGCGATTCGAGCGAGTCGAGGATGGTCGACATCGGCCGTGTGTACGCCGTCTCATCGCCATCGAAGTGCACGGGCCGACCCGTCGCCGCGGCCAGGGCCGGGACGAAGCGCATGACCGTGCCGGCGAGTCCGCAGTCGACGGCGAGCGGCGAACGATCGCCGCCGGCCGGGGATCCGAAGGGGATGGGGGAGATCCGAAGAGCGCCGCCCTCATCCTCCTCGACGCCGGCGCCCAGGCTGCGGACGGCCTCGATCATGAGGGTCGAGTCGCGGCTGACCAGCGGATTGCGGATGACGGACGGGGAGTCCGCCGCCGCAGCCGTGACGAGATAGCGATTCGTGAGGGACTTGGAACCGGGGACCGTGACGGTCGCCCGGACCGGTCCGTGCGCGGCAGGTGCCGCCCAGCGTGACGCCTCAGGACCCGCCATCAACGCTGGGAGACGGCGTCGACGGCCTTCGCAGACGTCTTCTCGATGTTCTTGCGGAGGTCCTCTGCAGCGTGCTGCGCGCGCCATACGAGGCCGGGACGACCGGCGGTGTCGACGCTCGCGAGCAGGGCACCGCCCAGCATCGACGTGCGCATGAGCAGGTTCGCGCGGCGCTCGTTCTTCTCCTCCTTCGTCGCGGCGCGGTCCTTGTTCAGGACCTCTCCGGCGAGGTCGAGCACGTAGGTGCTCACGAGCACGGTGGAGGCGGCGCGGGGGAAGCGCCCGATCGCCAGCAGCGCGCCTGCGGCCACCTGGGCGGCACCGGTTGCGCGGGCGATCGTGTCCGCGCCGACCGGCACGTCGACGACCCGGCGGGCGACTGCGAGCACGGCCTCCGTCGAATCCACGGATGCGTGCGGATCGCGGACGCGGGCGATGCCGTTCGCGATGTACGCGCTGGCGAGCATGGGACGGGCGAGGAGTCGGACAGGGTTCACGGTGGATCCTTCCGTGCAGGGAATTGCGGTCTGCGGCTCAGCATATCGTTCCGACGGCCCTGTGGGCCCGGCGACCGGAATACTCTCTCAGGGCGCGGCGTTTCCCGTGCATAAGGAGGTGGCCGTGCCGACTGACACGTGTGAACGGGTCGCGGACCCCGTACGATGGGATCTGATGACTGAGACTGCCCAGACGCCTTCGGCGGAGACTGACGACGAGCGCCACGAGCGATTCGAGCGCGATGCGCTGGAATATGTGAACCAGCTCTACGGTGCTGCGCTGCGCATGACGCGCAACCCGGCAGATGCCGAAGACCTGGTGCAGGAGGCCTACGCGAAGGCGTACGCGGCCTTCCACCAGTACACGCCGGGGACCAACCTGAAGGCGTGGCTGTATCGGATCCTGACGAACACCTTCATCAACAACTACCGCAAGAAGCAGCGTCGTCCGCAGGAGTCGAGCGGCGAGGGCGTCGAGGACTGGCAGATCCACCGGGCTGCCGGGCACACGTCCTCCGAAGGCCGCTCCGCTGAGCTGGTCGCCCTCGACTACCTGCCGGACTCCGACGTGACGGACGCACTGTCCGCGCTGCAGGAGGACCGCCGGATGGTCGTCTACTACGCGGACGTCGAAGGGCTGCCCTACAAGGAGATCGCAGAGATCATGGGCACCCCGATCGGCACGGTGATGTCCCGCCTGCACCGCGGTCGGCGTCAACTGCGGGAGATGCTGGCCGACTATGCACGCGAACGCGGCTTCGGAGTGTCGAAGGAGGAATCATGAGCGCGAGCGATGAAGCGTACGACGGTCCCTGCCCCGACGGCGCACGAGCGCGCAGCCTGGAGCGGATCTACCACTACCTCGACGGTGAGCTCGAGTCGCACGAGATCACGAAGATCCAGGCGCACCTCGACGACTGCACCGACTGCAGCAGCGAGTTCGAGATCGAAGCACTCCTCAAGGAGCTGGTCCGGCGCTCGTGCACGGCCGGTCAGGCGCCGGAAGGTCTGCGGGAGAGGATCCAGCAGCGGATCGTCGTCGAACGGCGCACCACAGTGATCCGCCGCATCGGCTGACTGCTGCGCTGGCTGGGCGGACCAGTACTGCTCGAACCAGTACCGCTGGGCGACCACCAGCACCACCGGAACGCGACGAAGGCCGGGAGACCCTCAGGGTCTCCCGGCCTTCGTCAGATCTGCGCCGCGCGGTGGATCACCGGACGCGGCGGGCGATCATGCGTTGGGACGCTTGCCGTGGTTGGGACCGCGCTTCTTGCGGTCGCGGCGCTTGCGTGCACGCTTGCTCATGGTTCACTCCTTCTTCGGGTGGATACGATCCTTGCACAGCGACGGCCGGGGCGCCAACCGGCGTCCCGGAGTCACCGGGTCCTCTCAGTCCTCCGCCAGCGCGTCGGCCACGCCGAACCAGTCGAACCATCCGCGATGGAGCACCAGCCAGGCCATGAGCCCGTAGCCCTCCTGCGCAGGCGTCCCGGACCGGGTGGACGCGAGCTCGCGCTGCCAGACGGGATGCGAGCGCAGCGGCGTGAAGGTGTCCACGTAGGCGATGCCGCGCCGGTGGGCGACGTCCGCGAATCCCGTGTTGAACTCCGCGAGGCGCCTGTTCCGGTCGCCGTCGTGCACCGGAGCGGGACCGACGACGAACGTCTGCACCTCCGCCGTCAGCGCTGAGTCGAGGATGTTCGCGACGTTGAGGCGGGCCCGGGCGACGGAGATGCCGGATTCCGTGTCCGCCGATCCCAACCCGAGCACCAGACGGTTCTCCGTCTGCTCGGAGAACCTGCGGGAGGCCTCCTCCATGCACCGGGCGGCGAGGCCGGATGAGTCCTCGTCTGCGGACGCGAGCGCATAGAAGTCGCTGTCCGGGACAGACGGGTACGTGCGGGCGGCGACGCGCCCCACCCAGCCCAGCCCGCGGCCGTCGCCGTGTCCGGCGACCAGCTGGTCGCCGACCACGACGACGGTATGACGACGGCGCGACATCAGCGGTCGAAGACCCGGTCGAGGAGCTCTGCCTGCTCCTTGTCGTGGATGCTCTTGAGGCCCGTCGCGGTCGCTGCGGATGCAGCCCGTGCGACGACGCGCAGCGCACGGCCGTCCAGGTGCTCCGGCAGGTTCGAGTGCATGAACGGCCACCCGCCCTGGTTCTCCGGCTCCTCCTGTGCCCAGACGACCTCGGCATCGGCGGGGTACTGCGAGAGCACCTCGCGGATCGACTCGTCGTCGAGCGGGTACAGCTGCTCGAACCGGACGATCGCGGTGCGGGAGTCCTCGCGCTTCTTCTGCGAGGCGACGAGCTCCCAGTAGAGCTTGCCGGACACCAGGACCACACGGTCGACCTTGCTCGCGTCCACGTTCGCGTCCGCGATGACGGGCTGGAACGTGCCGGAGGTGAACTGGTCGACGGACGTGGCGGCCGCCTTGAGGCGCAGCATCGACTTCGGTGTGAAGACGATGAGCGGGCGCTTCACGTCCGCGTACGCGTGGCGACGCAGCAGGTGGAAGTACGACGCTCCGTCCGCTGGGTTCGCGATGGTCATGTTGTCCTGTGCGGCGAGCTGCAGGAAGCGCTCGATGCGTGCGGACGAGTGGTCTGGTCCCTGTCCCTCGTAGCCGTGCGGCAGGAGGAGCACGATGCCGGACGTCTGCGTCCACTTCTGCTCGGACGACGAGATGAACTCATCGATGATCGACTGGGCGCCCTGCATGAAGTCGCCGAACTGCGCCTCCCACAGGACCATCGCCTCGGGCCGTTCGACGGCGTAGCCGTACTCGAAGCCCATCGCGGCGTACTCGCTCAGCAGGGAGTTGTAGATCCAGAAGCGCGCCTGCTCGTCGGAGAGGTTGGCGAGCGGGGTCCATTCGTTCCCGTTGGTGTTGTCGACGAGCACGGCGTGGCGCTGCGTGAAGGTGCCGCGGCGCGTGTCCTGGCCGGACACGCGGACCGGGACGCCCTCGTACAGCAGCGAGCCGAACGCCAGCAGCTCCGCGAAGCCCCAGTCGATGCCGCCGGAGCGGGTCATCTCCTTGCGCTTCTCCAGCAGGCTGCGGAGCTTCTTGTGGATGGTGAAGCCCTCCGGGATGTCCATGAAGGCATCGCCGATCCGCTCGATGAGCTCCTGCGACACGGCCGTCTCCGGCGTCGTGCGGCCCTCGATCGCGCGGGTGGACTGGCGGATCCCGAACGCGGAGTCGGTCTGCTGCTCCTGGTTCTCCGCCTCCTTCGTCTCCGCGAACGCGGATTCGAGCTTCGACTGGAAGTCCGCCAGCGCGTCCTTCGCCTCTTCCTCCGTGATGCGCTTCCGGCCCACGAGGGATTCGGTGTAGAGCTTGCGGACCGTCGACTTCCGGTCGATCAGCGAGTACATGACCGGCTGCGTCATCGACGGGTCGTCGCCCTCGTTGTGGCCGCGACGGCGGTAGCACACGAGGTCGATGACGATGTCCCGGTTGAACGCCTGGCGGTACTCGAAGGCCAGCTGCGCTGCGCGGTAGACGGCTTCCGGGTCGTCGCCGTTCACGTGGATGACCGGTGCGCTGATGATCTTCGCGACGTCGGTCGAGTAGAAGGACGAGCGTGCCGATGCCGGGGGAGTCGTGAAGCCCACCTGGTTGTTGATGACCACGTGGATCGTGCCGCCGGTGCGGTAGCCGCGCAGCTCGGAGAGGTGCAGCGTCTCCGCCACCACGCCCTGGCCGGCGAACGCCGCGTCTCCGTGCACGAGCACGGGGAGGACGGGGAAGCCGGTCTGGTTCGGATCGAGGATGTCCTGCTTGGCGCGGGCCACGCCCTCGAGGACGGGGTTGACCGTCTCGAGGTGGCTGGGGTTCGCGGCGACGTACACCTTCGTGGAGTTGCCGTCGGGCGATGTGAACGAGCCGTTGGTGCCCAGGTGGTACTTCACGTCGCCGGAGCCCTGGACGGCGCCCGGGTCCGGGATGCCCTCGAACTCGCTGAAGACCTGCGCGTAGGACTTTCCGGCGATGTTCGTGAGCACGTTCAGGCGGCCGCGGTGGGCCATGCCGACGGTGACCTCGTCCATCCCGGAGTCAGCGGCCTGGTTGAGGATCTCGTCCAGCAGGACGATCGTCGACTCGCCGCCCTCCAGCGAGAACCGCTTCTGGCCGATGTACTTCGTCTGCAGGAAGGTCTCGAAGGCCTCGGCCGCATTGAGGCGGCCCAGGATGTGACCGTGCTCCTCGCGCGTGAGCTCCTGGAGCGGGTTCTCGAGCTTGGACTGGAACCAGCGGCGCTGCTCCGGGTCCGCGATGTGCATGTACTCGATGCCGGTCGTGCGGCAGTAGGAGTCGCGGAGGATTCCGAGGATGCTGCGCAGCGGCAGCAGTCGCTTGCCGCCCAGGCCGCCGGTGGGGAACTCGCGCTCGAGGTCCCACAGGGTCAGACCGTGGCTGTTGATGTCCAGATCGGGGTGGGTGCGCTGGCGGTAGACGAGCGGGTCGATGTTCGCCATGAGGTGACCGCGGGCGCGGTAGGCGTCGATGAGCTCGATGACGCGCGCCGTCTTGTTGATGTCGTCGTAGTCGTCCGCGGAGACGTCGGGGACCCAGCGGACCGGCTCGTACGGCAGGCGCAGCGAGGCGAAGATGTCGTCGTAGAAGCCGTCATCGCCCAGGAGGAATCCGTGGATGAGCTTGAGGAACTCGCCGGAGCCCGCGCCCTGGATGACACGGTGGTCATACGTCGAGGTGAGCGTCAGCACCTTCGAGATCGCCAGGCGGTTGATCGTCTCCTGGCTGGACCCCTGGAACTCTGCGGGGTAGTCGAGTGCGCCCACGCCGATGATCGACCCCTGGCCGACCGTGAGGCGGGGCATGGAGTGCACCGTGCCGATCCCGCCGGGATTCGTGAGCGACGCGGTCGTGCCGGCGAAGTCGTCGGCGGTCAGCTTGCCGTCGCGCGCACGCACGATCAGGTCGTCGTAGGCGTCGACGAACGCCTTGAAGGTGAGCGTCTCGGCCTTCTTGATGTTCGGGACGAGCAGGGTGCGCGTGCCGTCCTTCTTCGGGACGTCGATCGCGATGCCCAGGTTCACATGCCCCGGCTGCACCATGACGGGCTTGCCGTCCTGGACGTCGTAGTAGACGTTCTGGCTGGGGAACTCCCGCAGGGCGCGCACCATCGCGTACGCGATGATGTGGGTGTAGGAGACCTTCCCGCCGCGGGTGCGCTTCAGGTGCGAGTTGATGACGATGCGGTTGTCGATCAGCGCCTTGGCCGGCAGCGCCCTCACCGACGTGGCGGTCGGGACGGTGAGCGACTGGTCCATGTTGGTCGCGATCAGCTTCGCGGGGCCGCGCAGCTTCGTGACGACGTCCTCGATGTCCTCCGCGACGGCGCTCCGGCGCTCCGGCAGGTTCTCTGCACCGGCGGACTTCGATTCGGCCTTCACCGTCTCCTCATCGGACGTCGACGGGTTGACGCCGCGGTCCGTGGTGGTGTCCTGGTCTGCGGCCGGTGCGGGCTCCGACGGCTTCTGCGCGGGCGTCGCCTTGGCGGGGGTGGACTTGGCAGGGGTTGCCTTGGCGGGAGTCGCTGTCTTCGCAGGCGCCGCCTTCGCGTTCGAGCCGGACGATCCCTTGTCCGGGGACGTGGCCGTGCGGGCACCGTTGGCCGACGCACCGCCCTCCGCCTCGAACTTCTCGAACACCGGCCACCAGGACTTGTCAACGGCGTTCTTGTCGGACTTGTACTGCTCGTACATTTCCTCGACCAGCCACTGGTTCGACCCGAAGTCGGAGCCTGCGGTCGCGGGGGTGTTCATTGGCACGGCGTGTTTCGCCCTCTTCCACGCTAGGGAGATAAGACTGTGCCCAGCAGTCTATAGGCAGTGCCGCCGGAACGCGGGTGATGGGGGACAATGCATCTATGCGATTCATCACCGAATCTCCCCGTCATGACCTCACCTACTCCGACGTCTTCCTGGTTCCGTCGCGGTCCGCCGCTGCCAGCCGCTTCGACGTGTCGCTCGGATCCGCCGACGGCACCGGCACGACGATCCCCGTCGTCGCTGCCAACATGACGGCGGTGTCGGGCCGCCGCATGGCGGAGACGATGGCGCGCCGCGGCGGTCTCGCCGTGCTGCCGCAGGACATCCCGCTCGATGCGGCCTCGGAGACGATCGGCTGGGTGAAGGACCGGCATCCGCTGCTGGAGACCCCCATCAGGATGGGACCGGATGACACGGTCCTCGAGGCGCTCCACCTGGTGCACCGACGCGCCCACGGCGCCGTCGCCGTCGTCGCTGACGACCGGCGCCTGCTCGGGGTCGTGACCGCGGACCAGCTCGACGCCGTGGATCGGTTCACCCGCATGTCGGAGCTTCTGGATGAGGACGTCCACACCGTCGATGTCGCTGACCTCGCCTCGCGGGCCGACACAGTGGCTTCCGCCGCCGAGGCCCCGGCCGGCCCCGCTGGCACGGATCGGGTCGCGCTGCCCTCCCGCGCTCTGCTGGCCGATCTGTACGAGGAGTTCGCGCGGCAGCGGTCGACGTTCGTCCCGGTTCTGGACGACGGCCGCCTGATCGGAGCGCTCACCCCGCAGTCGCTCCTGCGGACCTCCATCTACTCGCCGGCGCTCGATGCTGACGGCCGCCTGCGGATCGCCGCGGCCGTGGGTGTGAACGGAGACGCCCGCGGTCGTGCTGAGGCGCTCGTGGAGGCCGGTGCGGACGTGCTCGTCCTCGACACCGCCCACGGTCACCAGGAGAAGATGATCGACGTCCTCGAGTCCGTGTCCTCTGCGGGACTCGACGTCCCGATCGTCGCGGGGAACGTCGTCACGGCGGAGGGCGTCGAGGACCTGGTCGAGGCGGGCGCCTCGATCGTCAAGGTGGGCGTGGGCCCCGGAGCGATGTGCACGACGCGGATGATGACGGCGGTGGGGCGTCCGCAGTTCTCCGCAGTCCTCGACACCGCTCAGAAGGCGCGCGAGCTGGGCGCCCATGTGTGGGCCGACGGCGGCGTGCGCTACCCCCGCGACGTCGCCCTGGCGCTGGCGGCCGGTGCGTCCCAGGTGATGGTGGGCTCGTGGTTCGCCGGCACCTACGAGAGCCCCGGCGACCTGCTCGTCGACTCCGATGGGAAGGCGTACAAGGAGAGCTTCGGCATGGCCAGCGCCCGTGCGGTGGCGGCGCGGACGCGGACGGAATCGGCGTTCGACCGTGCTAGGAAGGGTCTCTTCGAGGAGGGGATCTCCTCCGGACGGATGCCGGTCGACCCGCAGCGGCCCGGCATCGAGGACCTGCTGGACGAGATCACCTCCGGTGTCCGTTCATCGTGCACGTACGCGGGCGCGCGCACGCTCGAGGAGTTCTCTGAGAAGGCGGTCGTGGGAGTGCAGTCCGCGGCGGGCTATGAGGAGGGCCGCCCCGTGGCGGGCGGTTGGTGACCTCCCGCTGATGGTCGTAGCCTCAGCCCCGCCTGTGAACTTGAGCAGGCGGGGCTCCTGCGTCGGTGCCGGGCCGGTTCCCGGTATAGGATCTTCTCCATGACGAGTGACAGTCCGTGCCGGCGTGAAGCCGGCATCCCCGTCCTGACCTCCCCGCCGACCGTCGGTCGCCGTGCATCCTTCCGGGGAGTGATCGTCTGACATGGAGTGGTTACTCCTCCTGCTCGCCCTCCTCATGATCGTCGGCAACGGATTCTTCGTCGCCGCCGAATTCTCCCTCCTCACGCTCGACAAGCACACCGTCGATGACGCCGTGGCGAAGGGGGCCCGCTTCTCCGGCACGATCCAGAAGGCGACGAAGCAGCTCTCGACGCAGCTGTCAGCGGCGCAGGTGGGCATCACGATCACCGCGCTCATGACCGGTTACCTCATGGAGCCGTCCGTCGGCGCACTGGTCGCTCCGCTCCTGGAGACTCTCGGACTGCCGCAGTCGCTCGCCGCCGGCATCGCGCTGGGCTTCGCACTCGTGCTGTCGACGATCCTGTCGATGGTGATCGGCGAGCTCGTGCCCAAGAACCTCGCGATCGCGGCGCCGATGCACGCCGCCCGGATCGCGGTGCCCTTCCAGTACGTCTTCTCGATCGTGTTCAAGCCGATCATCGCCGTCCTCAACGGGACGGCGAACAGGGCCCTCATCTCCATGGGGATCGAGCCGCAGGAGGAGGGAGCCGCCGGTCGCTCGCCGGAAGAGCTGACTGCGCTGGTCCGCCATTCCGCGGACGAGGGGAAGATGGCCGAGCAGACCGCTGATCTGCTCGAGCGGACCCTGAGCTTCTCCCAGCGCACCGCCGAGGACGTCATGACACCGCGGACCCGCATGGTCAGCGTCACGAAGGACTCGACCGCCGCAGACATCGTCGATGTCGCACGCCGCACCGGCTACTCGCGCTTCCCGGTGGTGGGGGAGTCGCTCGATGACATCGTGGGAGTCGTCCACATCAAGTCCGCACTGTCAGTCCCCCTGGACAACCGGCAGGACGCCTACGCCGGAGGCCTCATGACCGAGGTGGCGCAGGTTCCCGAGACGCTGCCGCTCGATCGTCTGCTCCTGCGACTGCGCTCGCGGTCGACCCAGATGGTCGTGGTGGTGGACGAGTACGGCGGCACCGCCGGCGTCGCCACGCTCGAGGACGCCGTCGAAGAATTGGTCGGCGAGGTCGCCGACGAGCATGACCGCCTGCGCGTGACGGTGCGCCCCGCCCGTGACGGCACCTGGATCGTGCCCGGGCGCCTCCGCCCGGACGAGGTCACGTCCGTCGTGGGCCTCGAGGTCCCCGAGGACCCCGACTACGAAACGGTGGCGGGCTTCATGATGCTCGAGCTGGGGCGGATTCCCGAAGACGGTGACGAGGTGCGGATCGACGGTGCGCGCATCGTCGTCGAGCGCATGCACGGCAGGCGCGTCGAGCGCCTGCGCCTCATCCCCGACTACCTCGTCCACGACCGCGTCCGAGGGCGTGCCGCCGTCGGCTCCGGGTCCCCGGATGCAGAGAGGGGTGAGGAGCGATGAGCGACTGGATGGGACTCGTCTGGCTGGTCCTCCTGCTGCTGGCGAACGCGTTCTTCGTCGCCGCGGAGTTCGCCGTCATGGCGGCGAAGCGCTCCCAGATCGAACCGTACGCGGACGAGGGGCGCAAGGCCGCCAAGACGACGCTCTACGCGATGGAGCACGTGTCGCTCATGCTGGCCGTGTGCCAGCTGGGCATCACGGTGTGCTCGCTGCTCATCGGCAACATCGCCGAACCCGCGATCCATCACCTCCTGGTGGGGCCGCTCAGCGCGCTGGGCGTCCCGGCGTCGCTGTCCGGCGTCATCTCCTTCGTCCTGGCCCTGTCCATCGTCACGTACCTGCACGTCGTCGTGGGGGAGATGATCCCGAAGAACATCGCGATCGCGACGTCGCAGCAGGCGGCGATGCTCCTCGCTCCGCCGCTCGTGTTCCTGGGACGCATGCTGAGGTTCGTCATCCATCCCATGAACTCGTTCGCGAACTGGGTGCTCCACCGTCTGGGGGTCGAACCCCGCGATGAGGTGAATGCGTCCTACACCGTGGAGGAGGTCCAGTCGATCGTGGCGGAATCGCACCGCGAGGGGCTGCTGGAGGACGAGTCCGGCCTGCTGAAGGGCGCACTCGAATTCTCGGACAAGACGGTCGACGAGGTCATGGTCTCGCGCGATGACCTCGTGACGATCGAGCCGACCGCGACCCCGGAGCAGATCGAGAGCCTCATCGGGAGGACCGGCTTCTCCCGCTTCATCGTCACCGACGACAGCGGCAGACCGGACTCCTACCTCCACATCAAGGATCTGCTCTACGCGGACAATGAGCAGGACTATCGCGCGCCCGTCCAGGACCGGAGGTTCCGGTCGATGACTTCGGTGACCGCGGATGCGGAGATCGAGGACGCGCTGCAGGAGATGCAGGACGCCGGCAGCCACGTCGCACGCGTGCTCGATCGCGCGGGCGAGACCGTCGGAGTGATCTTCCTCGAGGACGTCCTCGAGGAGCTTGTGGGCGAGGTCGACGACGCCATGCAGAGGAACGCGCGGCAGTCCGGTTCGTGATGATGTCCAGCGCGGTCTGTGAGCGGTGGGTTCCGCGTCGTGACGCGCTTCGACGCTGGTCGGGCAGGCATCCGAGCGGTCAGCGGCGCGGTTGTCCTGCCAGAGTCGTGATCACCGCGACACGCTTCTGACCAGGTCATATATATCGATTGGACTCCTTTGTAACGTTGTCGTTATAGTGTTGTGACACGTTGAAGGGGCCCGGTGCGTGAGACCCGGGTTCAGTTCCGAATCTTTCTGGAGTGATGAATGTCCGAGCAGTCTGCCGAGCGGGTCTTCACCAGCCGCCGCGAACGTCGCATGGCTGAAGAGAACGATCGACGCTCGTCGCGCCGGATGACGCGTCGCAGCGAACCGACTCCCGCTCCGCAGCCCGCGCCCGTGCGCACGCAGGTGGGCGCCAGTGCAGTCGCGTTCCGCGGGTCCGACGGTTCGATCGTCCGCGGCATGCGCCGCCGCCGTGCTGTGGCGACGACTGCTCTCACGGGCGTGTCGGTCGCGGGTGCCGCGGCGGCCGTCGTCCTCATCTCCGGCAACGGTGCCGGTCAGGCGCAGGCGGCGGAGCCGAACGACGATGCTCCGGTCCTCAGCGCACTCGGGTCGGAGGCCGTCTCCGCCGATGTCGGCGATGACGCGGACGCGGCCACGGGCCGCACCACCTCCGGAGCGGCTCCCAGCGCAGAGGGCGGCAAGGCTCAGGCCGCCGGCCGCTCCATCACGAAGACCGTCCTCCCCGGCTGCTCCGAGGACGCGGACTTCGGGGACGCGGGCAACGGAGAGCTGCCGGAATCCTGGTTGTGCGACCTGGGCATCGGCGACCACAAGCTGCGCGCTGACGCGGCGATCTCGTTCGCGAAGATGAATGCGGCGTACAAGGAGGAGACGGGTGAGGAGATGGAGCTCACCGATACCTACCGGTCCCTCGACTCGCAGATCTCCGTGGCGGGCCGCAAGCCCGGTCTGGCCGCGCGTCCCGGGACGTCGCTGCACGGCTGGGGCATCGCGATCGACTTCGGCGGCGGTGCCGCCACCGCATCCGGTCAGCAGTACGACTGGCTCGTGGAGCACGGTGCGGAGTTCGGCTGGGAGAACCCGGACTGGGCCAAGGCCAGCAAGTACGAGCCCTGGCACTGGGAGTACGTGCCGGCGCGCAAGGACATCAAGGGCGCCTGAGCGTTCGGGGCCTCGGGTCCCGACGCGCCTCACCAGTTGTGATTCGACGCCCCACCGGTGTTAGTGTGGGGTGTCGCCCGCCCGCGTAGCTCAGTGGATAGAGCGTCTGCCTCCGGAGCAGAAGGTCGTAGGTTCGAATCCTGTCGCGGGCACGGATCAAGACCCCGGTCAGCAGCCATCACAGCTCCTGACCGGGGTCTTCTTCACGTCAGAACCGCATGGCCGGGGTGGGTCGCAGGCTCACGTCACCCGGGGCGTTCCGACATCGCCGGACATTGAACGGTCGTTTGATAGGCTCGCAATCGGCGGCCGCAGAACCGCCGCCGGAACTTCTTCGATCGTCAACCTCTTCGATCGTCATCGAACCGTAAGCCGCACGTCGTCGACCGGGACTGCTGAGCAGAGCTGCTTCGCATCGCCCGCACCCGTGCCGGCACCACATCCTAGGAGGCGCCCATGGGCGACCTGGTGATCCGCACCGACCACGACGGGTGGGCGATGCTGACTCTGAACCGTCCCGAGAAGCTCAACGCACTCACGGTGACGCTGTTCGCACGGCTGCGCGAGCACATCGAGGCGCTGCGGGAGGACGAGGCGATCCGCTGCGTCGTCGTCCGGGGTGCGGGGCGCTGCTTCTCAGCGGGCCACGACCTCGAGGACATCGGTGCGGGGGAGGCAGTGCCGTCCCGGGGGTGGCACAGTGAGACCCTGCGCATGCTCGAGAGCCTGCCCCAGCCGGTCATCGCTGCCGTGCACGGCCACTGCTACACCGGAGCCCTCGAAGTCGCGCTCGCGGCGGACTTCATCATCGCGGCAGAGGACGCCAGATTCGGGGACACCCACGCCAGGTGGGCGCTGACCCCGGTCTGGGGCATGTCGCAGCGCCTCCCGCGACGCGTCGGCACCGCCACCGCGAAGCGGATGATGTTCACAGCGGACATGATCGATGCGGAGGAGGCCGTGCGGATCGGGCTCGCGGAGTACTCCGTCGCCTCGGACGCCTTCGAGCGGGAGATCGAGTCGCTGGCCGGCCGGATCGCCGACCAGTCTCCCTTCAGCCATGCCGCGAACAAGCAGCTGCTCGACGTCACCGACGGAATGCCGCTCGACGCCGGACTGCAGCACGAGGTCTGGAAGAGCGCAGGGCGCGGCCCGGACGCGCAGGACCGGATCGCCGCCTTCACCCGGAAGAAGGGCTGAGACATGGACATCGAGCCGCAGGTCGACCTCGCGGAGTTCCGCGCTGAGGTCGCTGAATTCCTCGACACCGCGCCCACGCCGGAGATCCTGGAGGCCGGCCGCAAGACCACCAGCGTCTTCGCCCCGTTCGAGCAGGTCATGGCCTGGCATCGCATCCTGCACTCCCGCGGCTGGTCGGCACCCGACTGGCCGGTGGAGCACGGCGGGCCCGGCTGGTCGGTCGAGCAGCGGTACGTCTTCGCGGACGAGTACCAGAAGCGGGGGCTTCCGCCGCTGCTGCCGAATGGTCTGAAGATGGTCGGCCCGCTGCTCATGGAGATCGGCACCCCCGAGCAGCAGGCGAAGCACCTGCCGGGGATCCTGTCCGGCGAGGACTACTGGACCCAGGGATACTCCGAACCCGGAGCCGGATCCGACCTCGCCTCGCTGAGCTGCTCCGCCGTGGCCGACGGCGACGACTACATCCTCAAAGGCAGCAAGATCTGGACCACGTACGCCCACCACGCGAACCGGATGTTCATGCTGGTGCGGACGAGCCGTGAGGGCCGCAAGCAGGCAGGCATCACCTTCCTGCTGCTCGACCGCATGGACTACCCGGGCATCGAGGTGCGCCCGATCGTCGGGCTCGACGGTGCACCCGAGCAGTGCGAGGTCTTCTTCACCGACGCCCGCGTGCCCCAGTCCGGTCGCGTGGGTGCAGAGAACGACGGCTGGACCGTGGCCAAGCAGCTGCTCACGCACGAGCGGGGCGGCAGCGCGCAGAGCCCCTCGATGCGTCGCAGGCTCGACGTGCTCCGCGTGGCAGCTGCGGCGACGTCGTCTCCTTTCGGCGGATCCCTCGCCGACGATGCGGTCTTCCAGCGCGACCTCGGAGAGCTGGAGGCGGACGTCGCCTCCTGCGAGCACTTCGAGAAGCTCGCGATCAGCGGACACCCGATCGCCGAGGACCCTGCGTACCCCTCGTTGAACAAGGTCATGAGCTCGGAGCTCATCCAGCGCATCTCGGCACTCATGACCCGCGTCGTCGGGCTCGACGGGATGCCGGACCAGCGCGAGGCGCTGCGCGTCGGCTCTCACCGAGAGGCACTCGGCGACGACCTCGCGCTGATCGCGATGCCGTTCTATCTCAACAGCCGTGCCACCACCATTTACGCCGGCACCAACGAGGTGCAGCGCGATCTGATCGCTCGCTCCCTGCGAGCCTGACCGGAGGTCATCGTGGACTTCACCTTCACCGCGGAGCAGAACGAGCTCCGCAGCACCGTCACCCGCGCACTGAAGCGCGAGTATCCCTTCGAGAAGCGCCAGGCCATCGTCGCGTCGGCCGCCGGCTGGTCTCCTGATATCTGGCAGCGGCTCGTCGAGCTCGGGCTCACGGCCATCCCCTTCGCCGAGGACGCCGGCGGCCTCGGGGGATCCATCGTCGACCTCGTCGCCGTGGCAGAGATCTTCGGTTCCCACCTGCTCGCAGAGCCGTGGACCGCCTCGGTGGTCCTGGCAGGCGGACTCCTCGCTGGTGCAGCGGACACCACCGCGGCCACCGCCGGCTCCGGCGACACCATCGGCACGGCCACCTCCGGCACCGGCACCTCCGCCACCGCGGCTGCCCGCGCGTGCCTCGAGCGGATCGCTGCGGGCGAGTCGATCGGCGCACTCGCGCACGAAGAGGGCCGCGGCACTCCTGACCCGTCCCTCATCGCGACCAGGGCAGAGAGGACCGACGGCGGCCATGCGCTGACCGGTGACAAGCGGATGGTGCTCCACGGAGCCGGTGCCGATGTACTTGTAGTGACCGCCCGACTCGACGGGGAGCTCGCTCTCTTCCTCGTGGACCCCGTCGCCGCGACCGCCACGCCGTTCACGACCATCGATGGCCGCAGCGCCGCCCACCTGCGCTTCGACGAGGCGCCTGCGACGCTCCTGGCAGCGGAAGCTGAGCCGCTGGTGCGCGAGGCGCTCGATCGGGCGATCGTCGTCCTGTCGGCCGAGGCCGTCGGTGCCATGGGAGAACTGCTGCGGCGCACGTCCGAGTACGCCTTCACCCGGGAGCAGTTCGGGGTTCCGATCGGCACCCAGCAGGCTCTGGGCCACCGCCTCGCGGACATGAAGATCGCCTATCTGAAGGCCCGGGCCACCCTCCTGCACACCACAGCGCTGGCTGAGGCGCACCGTCTGTCGGCCGGCGATGTCGCCGTCCTCAAGGCTCAGGTCGGCCGACTCGGACGGGAGGTGGGGGAATCCGCGATCCAGATCCACGGCGGGGTCGGGATGACGGACGAGCTGCCCGTGGGGCACCTGCACAAGCGGATCCTCGCCGTCGACGCCCTGTTCGGTCAGGCCGATCACCATCTCAGGGTCCTCGGAGCCGCCGCGGTGGGGTGAGTCCGTCGACCCGGTTCACGGATCGTCTCCTGGTGCAGGATCGTCACCGGGTGCACGTCTCGTCTCCCGATGCGGTGTGGACGACGTCACACATATCCGCTCGCAGGACCTCCGGTTGCCCGCGAGCACGCGGCACCCACTATCCTGAGCGGGTGACTCCCGAAGAACTCAAGACGGCCATCGCCGCGGCACTCGACGCGTACAGCTCTTCCTCCGGACGGGACATCGTCCCTCCTGCGGTCCTCGTCGTCGAACGACCGAAGAATCGCGACCACGGCGACTGGGCCTCCAACGTGGCCCTGCAGACCGCGAAGACCGCCGGAATGCCGCCGCGCGAGCTGGCAGAGGGCGTCGCGGCCGTTCTGCGGGACCACGACGGGATCGACGCCGTCGACGTCGCGGGACCGGGCTTCCTGAACATCACGCTCTCCGCCGCTGCGGCGGGCGCTCTCGCGAAGGACATCGTCGCCGCAGGACGCGACTACGGTCGCGGCTCCGCCATGGCGGGCCACGTCGTGAACATGGAGTTCGTCTCCGCGAACCCCACGGGTCCGCTGCACCTGGGCCACACGCGCTGGGCGGCTCTGGGCGACGCCATCGCCCGTGTCCTGTCCGCGGCGGGAGCCGACGTCACGAGCGAGTACTACATCAATGACGCGGGCTCGCAGATGAACGTCTTCGCCGATTCCGTGATCGCCCGCATGAAGGGACGGGACGTCCCGGAGGGCGGCTACCCGGGCCAGTACATCGCGGACATGGCGGAGGCGATCGCGGCCGAGCAGCCCGCCCTCGCGGATTCCTGCGACGACGCGACCCGCGAAGAGATCCGCACGCGCGCCTACGACCTCCAGCTGCAGGACATCAAGGACACGCTGACGGAGTTCGACGTGCACTTCGACGTCTGGTTCTCCGAGACCTCGCTGCACGATTCGGGTGCGCTCGGCTCTGCGGTCGAGCGCCTGCGCGAGCAGGGCCACGTCTACGACGAGAACGGTGCTGTGTGGCTGCGGACCACCGACTTCGGCGACGACAAGGACCGGGTGCTGATCCGCAGCGACGGAGCGCCCACGTACTTCGCCGCGGACGCCGCCTACTACCTCGACAAGAAGGACCGCGGCTTCTCGGAGAAGGTGTACCTCCTGGGAGCGGACCACCACGGCTACGTCGGTCGCCTCAAGGCCATCGCGGCCGCCGCCGGCGACGACCCGGACGCGAACATCGAGGTCCTCATCGGGCAGCTCATCAAGATCAACGGGGCGAAGCTGTCGAAGCGCGCCGGCAACATCATCGAGCTGCGCGACCTCGTCCGCTGGCTGGGCCGCGATGCCCTGCGGTACTCGCTGGCTCGCATCCCCGCGGACTCTCCGCTCACGCTGGACCCCGAGGTCCTGCGCAGCGCGAGCAACGACAACCCGGTCTTCTACGTGCAGTACGCCCATGCCCGTGCGTGCGGCGTGGAGCGCAACGCCCTCGCCGCGGGGATCGACGCCGCGTCCTTCGACGCGTCGACGCTCTCGCACGCGACGGAAGCAGCGCTGCTGGCCGGCCTCGCGGACTTCCCCAGGGTCGTCGCACAGGCGGCCGAGTTGCGCGAACCGCACCGCATCGCCCGCTACCTGGAGTCGCTCGCCGGCCTGTTCCACAAGTGGTACGACTCGTGCCGGGTCACGCCGCTGGCGGACGAGCAGCCCGGCGCTGTGCACGGATCCCGCCTCGTGCTGGACCGGGCCACCGCGCAGGTGCTGTCGAACGGACTCGAGCTGCTCGGGGTCAGTGCCCCCGAGCGCATGTGACAGGAGCCTGAATGCCCGCACACATCTCCGGAGTCCTCCATGCCGGCCCGTCGCCGGTCTGGCTGCCGCACCCGGATGACGTCAACGCGCTCATGCCCAGCCTGTGGTCCGCGAATACGCGCAAGGACCCGGACGGTGTGCTCACGGTCGCCGGTCACCGCGTGACGGACCTGGCCCGCACGTACGGCAGTCCGCTCTACGTCCTCGACGTCGCGGACCTGCGGTCCCGGGCGCGCGGCTTCGCCGACGCGTTCGCGCAGTCGTTCGAAGCGGTGGGCACCCGGGCCCGCGTGTACTACGCCGGCAAGGCGCTGCTCACCTCCGCGATCGCCCAGTGGGTGGCGGCCGAGGGCATGGGGATCGATACCTGCTCGCTCGGCGAGCTCATGACCGCGCGCCGCGCCGGAGTCGACCCGGCCGTGGTCGGACTCCACGGCAACAACAAGTCCGATGCGGAGCTCGCCTACGCGCTGGACTGGGGGATCGCCCGCATCGTCGTCGACTCGCTCGACGAGATCGACCGCATCGAAGCCGCCGCGGCCGCACGCGGCGTCCGCGCACCGGTGATGATCCGCGTCACCGTGGGCGTGGAGGCGCACACGCACGACTTCATCGCGACCGCGCACGAGGACCAGAAGTTCGGTCTGTCGCTCCAGTCCGGTGCTGCGCGCGCAGCGGCGGACCGGACCCTCGCTTCGCCCCACCTCGATCTCATCGGCCTCCACAGCCACATCGGATCGCAGATCTTCGACCGCGCAGGCTTCGAGGTCGCCGCGCGGCGGATCGTCTCGCTGCGCGCGGAGATCCAGCGCGATCACGACGTCATCCTGCCGGAGATCGATCTGGGCGGCGGGTTCGGCATGCGCTACACCTCGCAGGACACGCCTCCGCCGATCTCCGACATGGCCGCCCAGCTGGCCGAGGCCGTCGCGAAGACGTGCGCCGACGAGGGCACGGACCTCCCCGTCGTCTCCTTCGAACCGGGCCGCGCCGTCGTCGGTCCGGCGGTCTTCACGCTCTACTCCGTCGGCACGGTCAAGGGGGTGGAGACGGAGACGGGCCTCCGCACGTATGTGTCCGTCGATGGCGGGATGAGCGACAATGTCCGCACCGCGCTCTACGATGCTGACTACTCGTGCACACTCGCGTCGAGGTCGTCCGACGGGGATCCCACGGTCGTCCGGGTCGTGGGCAGCCACTGCGAGAGCGGGGACATCGTGGTGCGGGACGAGTACCTGCCCGCGGACGTGCGTGCAGGAGACCTGGTCGCCGTCCCCGGCACCGGTGCGTACTGCCAGCCGCTGTCGTCGAACTACAACCTCATGCCGCGACCCGGCGTGCTGGCCGTCAGCGCCGGTCGCGCGGACTGGATCATCCGACCTGAAACCCACGACGATCTGCTGGGCCGTGACTGCGGTCCGATCGCCGATGCCTGAGAGGACCCCCATGGAGAAGCTCACTGTCGCCCTGCTGGGCGGAGGAGTCGTCGGCGCGGAGGTCGCGCGGACCCTCCTCACGCGGAGCGACGCGCTGGCCGCGCGCGTGGGCGCGCGGCTCGAACTGACGGGTGTCCTGGTCCGGGACACGACGAAGGAGCGGGACGGCATCCCGCGCGAGCTGGTCACGACCGACGCCGAGGCGGTGGTCGCCGGAGCGGACATCGTCGTCGAGCTGATGGGCGGCATCGAACCCGCCCGCACCCACATCCTCGACGCGCTCGCATCGGGTGCCAGCGTCGTTACCGCGAACAAGGCGCTGCTCGCACAGCACTTCCCGGAGCTCATCACCGCGGCGGAGGATGCCGGCGTACGCATCGAGTACGAAGCGGCCGTCGCAGGAGCGATCCCGATCGTCCGTCCGCTGTCCGTGTCGCTCGCCGGCGACCGGATCGAGCGCGTCATGGGGATCGTCAACGGGACGACGAACTACATCCTCGACCAGATGTCCAAGGAGGGGTGGGACTTCGACGCGGCGCTCGCGACCGCGCAGGAACTGGGGTACGCGGAGGCCGACCCGACGGCGGACGTCGAGGGTCTCGATGCCGCAGCGAAGGCGGCGATCATCGCCTCGCTCGCATTCCAGGTCCCGGTGGCCATGGACGACGTCCACGTCGAGGGCATCTCGTCGGTGAGCGCGGACATGATCGAGACCGCCGCGGCACAGGGCTTCACGATCAAGCTGCTCGCGATCTGCGAGCGCATCGACAACGCCGACGGCACGGAGAGCGTGTCGGCTCGCGTCTACCCGGCCCTGATCCGCGACGACCATCCGCTCGCCTCCGTGTCCGGCGCCTTCAACGCGGTCTTCGTCGAGGCCGAGAACGCCGGCTCGCTCATGTTCTACGGGCAGGGCGCAGGCGGCGCGCCCACGTCGTCCGCCGTCATGGGCGACCTCGTGTCCGTCGCGCGGCGCCGCGTCCTGGGCGGCCGCGGGCAGATCGCGCAGCAGGTGCGCGAGAGCGGAGACATCCTCCCGGTCGCACGCATCACGACCCGCTATCAGATGACGCTCGAGGTCCACGACCGTCCGGGCGTGCTGCTGCGCGTCGCGGAGATCGTCGCCGCCGAGGGCGTGTCGATCGAGCTCGTCCAGCAGACCCGTCTGGAGTCGGAGGACGAAGATGCATCGCCGCGTGCCAAGCTGGTCATCGCGACGCATTCCGCCGTCGAATCCGCACTCGCGGCGACGGTCGATTCCCTCGCGGCCTCGGACGTCGTCGAGTCGGTCAAGTCGGTACTCCGCATCGAGGGTGCCTGAGGCACTGTGAAGAGCACCATGAACACCAGGGAGAAGCACACAGTCATGACAGCAGCACATCGTCCCCAGTGGCGCGGAGTCATCAACGAGTACCGCGATCTCCTCGACGTCGGGGCAGAGGTCCCCGCCGTGACGCTGGGGGAGGGCGGCACGCCGCTCATCCATGCGGAGGGCCTGTCGGAGCGCGTCGGGGCCGAGGTCCACGTGAAGTACGAGGGGATGAACCCCACCGCGTCCTTCAAGGACCGCGGCATGACGATGGCGATCACGAAGGCGAAGGCGCGTGGTGCGAAGGCCGTCATCTGCGCGTCGACGGGGAACACCTCCGCCTCTGCTGCCGCCTACGCGACGAAGGCGGGACTCACGTCCGCCGTGCTCGTCCCCGCGGGCAAGATCGCGATGGGGAAGATGAGCCAGGCGGTCGCCCACGGCGCACAGCTGCTGGAGGTCGACGGCAACTTCGATGACTGCCTCACCCTGTGCCGCAAGCTGTCCGAGGCCTATCCCGTGGACCTCGTGAACTCCGTGAACCCGGATCGCATCGAGGGGCAGAAGACGGCCTCGTTCGAGATCGTCGACGCACTGGGGCGTGCGCCCGACATCCACGTGCTGCCGGTGGGCAACGCCGGGAACATCACGGCGTACTGGAAGGGCTACAGCGAGTACGCCCGGAAGGGCCTCGCGCAGTCGACTCCCGTGATGTGGGGCTTCCAGGCGGCCGGTGCCGCACCGCTGGTGCTCGGCCATCCCGTGGATGAGCCGGAGACGATCGCGACCGCTATCCGCATCGGCAACCCGGCCTCGTGGGACCAGGCGATCGCTGCGCGCGACGAGTCCGGCGGTCGGATCGAATCCGTGACGGACGAGGAGATCCTCGCCGCGCATCGACTGCTGTCGTCGACCGAGGGCATCTTCGTCGAACCCGGCTCCGCCGCGTCGGTCGCAGGTCTGCTCAAGTCCGCCGAGGCCGGTCTGGTCCCGTCGGGCGCCGTCATCTCCGTGACCGTGACGGGTCACGGACTCAAGGATCCCCAGTGGGCGCTCCAAGCGGCGGACGGCTCAGCCGTCACCCCCACCCGGGTGCCGGTCGACGCGGTGAGCGCCGCTCGCGAACTGGGGCTCGAGGACGCATGAGCGGAATCCGGATCCCCGCGGGGTTCTCCGTCGAGGTCACCGCACCGGCGACGTCTGCGAACCTGGGCGCCGGCTACGACTCGTTCGGGCTGGCGCTGGGGGTCGCTGACACCGTGCGCGCCCGTCTGTCCGACACCGAGGTCCCGCACGATTCCCGTGCCGTCATCACGGGGGAGGGGGCGGACTTCCTGCCGCGCACCGGCGACCACCTCATCCTCCGCGTCGCCGAGCAGATCCTCGCAGCACGGGAAGTCGCCGGGGGAGAGCGCCTCGTCCTCGAGTGCGAGAACGCGATCCCGCAGTCGCGCGGCATGGGGTCGTCGGCCGCCGCGGTCGTCGCGGGCCTCTCCATCGCGGACGCCGCGAGCGTCGCAGCGGGACTCCCGGAGCCCACTGCTGCAGAGAAGCTCGCGTGGGCGACGCACTTCGAGGGCCATCCGGACAACGCCGCGCCGGCGCTCTTCGGCGGAGTCACGGTGAGCTGGTACCCGGAGTCGGATCGCGCATCGTCGATCTCGCTGCCCGTGCACCCCGAGGTCCGTGCGGTCGTCGTGGTGCCCGATGAGCGGCTGGGCACGGATGTCGCCCGTGAGCTGCTCCCGCGGACCGTGCCCCATGCGGACGCCGCGGCGAACTCTGCTGTCGCGGGACTCTTCGTCCATGCGATCTGCCACGATCCGTCGCTGCTGCTCGAGGGGACAGTCGACCGTCTGCACCAGGAGTTCCGCAGGCCCGCGATGCTCGCATCCCTCGAGCGGGTCGACGCGCTGCGCGCGGCCGGCCTCGCCGCGGTCGTCTCCGGTGCCGGGCCGACGGTGCTGGTGCTGGGAACCGGTGAGGATCTCGCTGACCGCGTGTCCGCAGTGCTGGCCGGAGACGACGCGCGCGTCCTCCAGCCGCAGATCGCTGAGAACGGCGCGACGACGCTCTCGCTGCGACCCATGTCAGCCTGAGGACGGCACCGGTCCGACTGCCCGGAATCTGCGGCGGATACGCCGCGGATTGTCATTGGGATCCGCTGGATCCGATTCCGGGAAACAGGGTGGCGCGATTCGCGCACGACCGCTGTGACATGTACAGTGAAGGTGTTCCGGTCGCCGGTCCGCCTCACGCTTTCGAGCATCGAGGCCGTTCGGGTCCATTCTTCGGAACATTTCATGACGCCCTCGGTCGTATTCGGCCTGCGTCTTCACCACATGCACCACAGGTGCCATCCAACGCTGTGCATCCGGCGTTCTCTACGCATTTCTCACGCACAGCCGAACGGAGAAGGAAACCTTCGTGACCGAAACCACCGCGAACGACACATCAGCACGTTCGGGAAGTCTCACGGCACTCCGTCTGCCGCAGCTGCAGGAAATCGCAGCCGGCCTGGAGATCAAGGGCTATCGCCGCCTGCGGAAGAGTGACCTCATCGACGCGATCAAGACCGCCCGCGGTTCATCGTCCGATGCAGGCAGCTCGGTCGGCGCCGGTAAGTCGACTGCCGCCAAGACGACCGCAGACAAGACGGCTGCAGACAAGACCACCACAGACAAGAGCGCAGCGGATTCGTCCGCTGCTGCCACCTCGAGCACGGACGCATCGGCGTCGGCCGCCGACAGCGCGGAACAGTCCGCTCCTGCGCGTTCGGCGCGGGGCGCACGGAACCAGGGCACACGGAACCAGGGGCGACGCGCAGCTGCGGACACCTCTGCGACGTCGCAGGGCTCCGACGCCTCGACATCGGATGCTCCGGCATCGACCTCTCCGGAAGCTCAGGCCCCCGCGGCTCAGACCCCTGATGCTCAGACCCCTGCCGCTCAGACCTCCGTGGAGCAGGCGCTCGACAGCCTGATCTTCGACGAGGGCAGCCGCGCTGAGGGCTCCTCGGCACGGGACTCCTCCTCGCAGGACGGCTCCTCGCAGGACCAGGACGCGCGCCACGATGACGGAGGACGCCGCACGCGTCGCCGTCGCGGCGACAACCGCTCCGATGACAACGGCGGCGACCGCAGCGGGAACGACCGCGGCAACGGCGGCAACGACCAGCAGAACCGCGGGGACCAGCAGGGCCGCAACGACCAGCAGGGCCGCAACGACCAGCAGAACCGCAGCGACCAGGGCGGTCGCAACGATCAGCACGGTCGCAACGACCGTGGCGGCGATCAGAACGATCGCAACGACAACCAGGGTCGCAACGACCAGGGCGGCCGCGGCAACCGCGGACGCAATGATCGCGGCAACGGCGGCAACGGCGGCAACGATCGCAACGACAACCAGAACCGCAACGATCAGGGCGGTCGGGGCGACAACCAGAATCGCCGCGGGGGTCGCAATGACTCGCGCTTCGACCAGGACGACCGGTCGAACCGGGGGCGCGGTCGCGACCGCAAGCGCCGGGGCCGTGATGACGACCAGGTGCGTCCGGACGACGTCCTGATCCCCGTCGGCGGCATCCTCGACGTCCACGACAACTACGCGTTCCTGCGGACATCCGGATACCTGTCCGGGCCCAACGACGTGTACGTCTCCGCCGGACTCGTGAAGAAGAACGGCCTGCGCAAGGGCGACGCCGTCACCGGTGCCATCCGCAAGCCGCATGAGGGCGGAGACCGCCAGAACCGTCGCGAGAAGTTCGACGCCCTGGTGCGTCTGGACTCCGTCAACGGCCTCACGGTCGAAGACGCGAAGCGCCGCGTCGAGTTCTCGAAGCTCACGCCCCTCTACCCGCAGGATCGCCTGCGGCTCGAGACGCAGGCGAAGAACGTGACCACGCGGATCATCGACCTTGTGTCACCGATCGGCAAGGGCCAGCGCGGCCTCATCGTCGCACCGCCCAAGGCCGGCAAGACGACGATCATGCAGCACATCGCCAACTCGATCGCGGAGAACAATCCTGAGGTCCACCTCATGGTCGTGCTCGTGGACGAGCGTCCGGAGGAAGTGACGGACATGCAGCGCGCGGTGAAGGGCGAGGTCATCGCCTCGACCTTCGACCGTCCCGCGGACGATCACACGACGATCGCGGAACTCGCGATCGAGCGTGCGAAGCGCCTCGTGGAGATGGGGCAGGACGTCGTCGTGCTGCTCGACAACATCACGCGTTTGGGCCGTGCGTACAACATCGCGCAGCCCGCGTCCGGCCGGATCCTGTCCGGCGGTGTCGATGCGAATGCGCTCTACCCGCCGAAGAAGTTCTTCGGTGCGGCCCGCAACATCGAGGGCGGAGGATCGCTCACGATCCTCGCGACCGCGCTCGTGGAGACCGGCTCGAAGATGGATGAAGTGATCTTCGAGGAGTTCAAGGGCACCGGCAACATGGAGCTGCGCCTCTCCCGTCACCTGTCGGACAAGCGGATCTTCCCGGCGGTCGACGTCAACTCGTCCGGCACGCGCCGTGAGGAGAACCTCATGCGTCCGGAGGAGCGCAAGGTCATGTGGCAGCTGCGACGTCTGCTGTCCGGCCTCGAGCAGCAGCAGGGCATCGAGCTCCTGCTGTCGAAGCTCAAGGAGACCGGCTCCAACGCCGAGTTCCTCATGCAGGTGCAGAAGACGACCCCGCTGCCGAAGTCGGCGTCGGACGACCACTGACACCGAGTGACCACTGACACCGAGTGACCACTGACACCGAGTGCGGGCACTGCCGGCGCACGGATACGTCGCATCACACGAGGGCTGCAGGATGACCTGCGGCCCTCGTGGCATGCCGCACGTCGGTGGCTACGAGGATGATGTGGTGAGATCCGAGTGGTGAGGCTCGAGTGGTGAGACCGGCGTGCTGAGAGGGGTGCGGAGATGACTGCGGAGGCACAGGGCTCGATCGAACAGGAGCTCGACGCCCTGGCCGCGAGCGTGCGCTCCCTGCTGGACGAGCACGCGCGCGTCGAGCAGGAGCTCGCCGATCCGGAGGTCCACAGCAGTCCCGGCCGTGCGCGGTCACTCACCCGCCGCTATGCGGAGCTGGACCGCGTCGTGCGCGTCTGGACGCGGCTGGAGACCATCGCCGATGATCTGGCGGCGGCCCACGAGATGGCCGAAGCGGACGAGTCATTCGCCGCCGAGGCTGCGGAGCTCGAGGAGGCGCTCGGCGACGAGCGGGAATCCCTCACCGCGGAGCTGCGTGAGCTGCTCGTGCCCTCCGACCCGGATGACGGCCGCGACGCGATCGTCGAGATCCGTGCGGGGGAGGGCGGCGACGAATCGGCACTCTTCGCCGCGGATCTGGCTCGCATGTACGAGCGCTGGGCCGCGACGAAGGGGTGGTCGACGGAGGTCCTCGACGCGGCCCACACGGAGCTGGGCGGCGTGCGAGAGCTCACGATGGCGCTCAAGTCCTCGCAGGACGGCGTCTTCGGCTGGACGAAGTTCGAGGGCGGGGTCCATCGGGTCCAGCGGGTCCCGGTGACGGAGTCCCAGGGACGGATCCACACCTCCGCCGCCGGCGTGCTCGTGTTCCCGGAGGCGGACGCGCCGGATGAGGTCGAGCTGCCGGACAACGACCTGAGGATCGACGTGTACCGCTCGTCCGGCCCCGGCGGCCAGTCGGTCAACACGACGGACTCCGCGGTCCGCATCACGCACCTGCCGACCGGGATCACCGCGAGCTGCCAGAACGAGAAGTCCCAGCTGCAGAACAAGGAAGCGGCGCTGCGGATGCTGCGCGCGCGGATCCTCGCGGCCCGCGCTGAGGAGGCGGCAGAGGCCGAATCCGCACAGCGCCGGTCCCAGGTGCGCACAGTCGACCGGTCCGAGAGGGTGCGGACGTACAACTTCCCGGAGAACCGCGTGACCGATCACCGGACCGGGTACAAGGCGTACAACCTCGACCAGGTGATCGACGGCCGGCTCGACGAGGTCGTCGAATCGCTGCGCGCCGCCGAGCGCGCGGCGCGACTGGAGGACATCGGGTGAGCATCGACGAGCTCCTGCGACACGGGGAGCAGCGTCTCGCCGCCGCGGGGGTCGATTCGCCCGCCGCGGACGCCGCACTGCTGCTCGCTCACGCGTGCGGCATGGACGGCCGCAGCCTCAGCCGAGCCCGCCTCATGGGAGACCCCGTTCCCGCCGAGGCCGCAGCCTCCTTCGACGCGCTGCTGGCGCGCCGTGCGCGGCGCGTCCCGGTCCAGCACATCACGGGGGAGGCCCACTTCCGGACCCTCACCCTGCCGGTGGGACCCGGAGTCTTCGTGCCGCGGCCGGAGACCGAGCTGCTGGTGGATCCGGTGCTTGCGCACCTCGCGTCGGTGCGCCCCTCCGGAGGTGCCCGCGTCCTGGACCTGTGTACGGGCACGGGGGCGCTGGGACTGGCCGTGGCCGCAGAGGCGGCCGGGACCTCGGCGGTGGGGATCGAAGCCGACCCGACGGCGGCCGGCTGGGCCCGACGCAGTGCGGACGCGGTCGCAGGCGACCTCGCACGGGCCGGTTCCGACTTCGCGGTCGTGGAGGCGGACGCGACGGATCCGGAGGCAGTGCGCGCGGTCGTGGACGCGCACCTCACCGGCCGTGCGGACGTGGTCGTCGCCAATCCGCCCTATGTCGTCGCCGACGGCACCACCACCGCGCCCGAGGTCGTCGACCACGATCCCGCACGCGCACTCTGGGGTGGCGGTGATGACGGGACCCGCGTGCCAAGGCTGGTGATCGCCGCGGCCGCCCCCGTGCTGCCGACCGGCGGCCTGCTCGTGCTCGAGCACGCGGACACCCAGGGGGCGGCGCTGCGTGAGGCATTCCTCGCATCCGGTTTCGCGGAGGCGACGACGCGCGCGGACTACACTGGACGAGATCGTTTCACGCTGGCTGTCCGACAGCCGCACACCCAGGGGAAGTGAGCCCTCGACGCATGGCACGGACCTTCGACATCCGCAATGAGCAGGTGCGCGAGCTGGTACTCAAGGAGGCCGGTCGGGTGATCGGCGACGGCGGACTGCTCGTCATGCCGACGGACACCGTCTACGGGATCGCGGCCGACGCCTTCAGTGCGCGCGCGGTCGGTGCGCTGCTCGCGGCCAAGGGGCGGGGACGTGACATGCCCCCGCCGGTCCTGGTCCAGGGCCAGGACACGCTGCTGGCCCTGGTGAGCGGCGCGGATGAACGGATCATGGCGCTGGTGTCGCAGTTCTGGCCCGGTCCGCTCACCGTGATCTGCCACGCGCAGCCCATGCTCGACTGGGACCTCGGCGATACCTGGGGGACCGTCGCGCTGCGGATGCCGGATGATCCGGACGCGCTGGCGCTGCTGGGGGAGACCGGCCCACTCGCGGTGTCGAGTGCGAACACCCATGGGGAGCCGGCCGCGGAGACCATCGCCGCAGCGGAGTCGATGCTGGGCGATTCCGTCGGGATCTACCTGGACGGCGGACCGCGCAGCGGCCAGGGATCCTCCACGATCGTCGACATGACGTCCGAGCCGCCGCGCGTGGTGAGGGAGGGGCCGCTGTCGCTGGACCGTCTGCGGGAGGCCGTGCCGGATCTCGTCGGTGTGGATGGGCCGAACGATGGCGCTGTGCGGGACGACTGAGTGCGCGCCTACCTCTTCATCCTCCTCGTGTCGGCGGTGATCTCGTACCTTGCCACCCCGATGGTGCGCAGGATCGCCGAGCGGGGCCTCATCTTCTCGCCGCTGCGCGATCGGGACGTCCATTCCGTGCCCACGCCCCGGCTGGGCGGCGTCGCGATGTTCGCCGGGATCATGGGCGGTCTCCTCATCGCGTCGCAGACGCCGTTCCTCAACCGCGTCTTCGTCGAGCCCGGTCCGGTGATCGGCATCGCCGGTGCCGCCACGCTGCTCTGCCTGCTGGGCGTCATCGACGACATCTGGGATCTGCACTGGACGACGAAGCTCGCGGGACAGACACTGGCCGCCGGGTTCATGGCACTCAACGGCGTGAGCCTCCTGTCGATCCCGCTGGGCGGCATCATCATCGGCTCGCCCCGCATGTCGCTCATCCTCACGGTGCTCGTGGTGCTCGTGTCCATCAATGCGGTGAACTTCGTCGACGGTCTGGACGGGCTGGCGGCGGGCGTCGTCTCGATCGGCGGCGCCGCGTTCTTCGTCTACAGCTACACGCTGGCAGTCGACACGACCCCTGACAGCTACGCGAACCTCGCGTCGCTCATCATCGCTGTGCTGGTCGGAGCGTGCGTGGGCTTCCTGCCGCACAACTTCAACCCCTCCCGGATCTTCATGGGCGACTCCGGATCGATGCTGATCGGCCTCCTGCTGGCCGCCTCGACGATCCGGGTCACAGGACAGGTGGACCCCGCGATGCTCGCGGACGAGCGCGCGCTGGCAGCCTTCCTCCCCATCATCCTGCCGATCGCGGTGATGGCCCTGCCGCTGCTGGACCTGGGACTCGCCGTGGTGCGACGGATGATGGCGGGGAAGTCGCCGTTCTCCGCGGATGCGAAGCACCTGCACCACCGCATGCTCCGACTCGGGCACTCGCACGCCCGCGCCGTCCTGCTGCTCTACCTGTGGACCGTGATCTTCGCGTTCGGATCGGTCTCGTTCCTCAGCTTCCCCGTGGCCCGGGTCCTCCCGGTGCTCGCCGTGCTCGTCCTCGTGACGATCGTGCTGACGTTCTACCCGCTGGGCCGACGCCTGGCACGTAAGGAGCCCTCATGACCACCTCTCCCGAATCCTCCGGCGCTGAGCGCCCCGCGCGTCAGGGCGGCGTCGCCAGCGTCCGCTCCATCATGAAGTGGACGATCATCTCAGGCGCGCTCATCGCGGTCGCCATCGGGACTATCGCCAGCTTCGTCGGGGCGCTGCTCACCGGTCTGCCGGGCGTGTGGGGCGCACTCATCGGCGCCGTCGTCGCCTTCGCGTTCTTCGCGATCACGGCCGTCGTCATGTACTTCACGGCCGAATCGAGCCCCACGACCATGGCGGCCGGCGTCCTGGGCGGGTTCCTGGTGAAGATCGTGGGCTTCATGGGAGTGGGGATCGCACTGCGCGGGAGGGACTTCTACGATCCCTGGACGCTCTTCCTCACACTGGCCGTCGCCGCGATCGCCTCTCTGATCGCAGACGTCGTCATCGTGCAGAGGGCCCGACTCCCGTTCGTCGACGAATCCGCTCGATGAGACCAAGCACACACCGGTCGTCCGGGAAGACAGGGGTCCAGCGGTTTTGTGCCCTTCTCTACGGTTGGTAGAGTATCCCGGGACACGCTGGGAATAATCGGTCATGTCTCTGTGCACATCTCGAGTGCGGCATGCAGAGTCAGACCCGGATCCGGCGCCAGACCATCGCGATATCCCGATCGGACGCCAGTCCGACGACCGCGCCCGTTCGAAGTGCCGTCGCCGGTCACCGCACCTGCGGCGGCCGCATAGCCGTCAGGAGACCGCCCTGTTCATCAACGCCCTGCCAACGGTGTCGCTGCTCGCAGCTGAAGGGGGAGGGGGCTTCGTCGCCCCCGGTCTCGAAGAGTTCTTCCCGGCGGTGTTCCTGTTCGAGGGGACAGGCTTCGACATCAACCGGATCATCCTGGTCCGCATCCTCGCGACGCTGGTCCTGCTCCTCTTCCTGTGGCTCGCGCTGCGGAAGGCGACGCTCGTCCCGGGCCGCATCCAGTCCGTCGTGGAGATGGCCTTCGACTTCGTCCGCAAGGACATCGCCTACGGCATGCTCGGCAAGAAGGACGGCGACCGGTTCTTCCCGCTCATCGCCTCGCTCTTCTTCGGGATCCTCGCCCTCAACGTCACGGGCATCGTCCCCTTCCTGAACATCTCGTCCAACGCACTCATCGGCATGCCGCTGGTCATGGCGCTCGTCGTCTACGTCGTGATGATCGGCGCGGGCATCAAGGCCAAGGGCGGCCTCGCGTACCTCAAGGGTGAGCTGTTCCCCGCCGGCGTCCCGAAGCCGATGTACATCCTCGTCACGCCGATCGAGATCGTCTCGACCTTCATCGCACGGCCGGTCAGCCTCACGCTGCGTCTCACGTTCAACATGCTCGTGGGCCACCTGCTGCTCGTCCTGTGCTTCGCCGCCACCCAGTTCTTCTTCTTCGAGGTGGGCGGAATCTCCGCCGGCTTCGGAGTGCTCACGCTGATCGGCGGCTTCGCCTTCACGCTCTTCGAGATCCTCGTCGCGGTGCTGCAGGCCTACATCTTCGCTCTGCTGGCCGCTGCCTACATCCAGCTGAGCGTCGCCGAGGACCACTGAGTCCCGGACCCACAAACTGTCATCCGCAAGACAGGGGCCTGCTGAAGAGCCGGCCCTCAATCGAAAGGGAATACCCACGTGGACACCACCATCCTCGCCGAAGTGACCGGCAACCTGCAGACCGTCGGCTACGGCCTCTCGGCCATCGGCCCCGGCATCGGCATCGGCATCCTCGTCGGCAAGACCGTTGAGGGCATGGCTCGTCAGCCGGAGGTCGCAGGCCAGCTGCGCGCCACCATGTTCCTCGGCATCGCCTTCGTCGAGCTGCTCGCCTTCCTGGGCATCGCAGCCGGCTTCATCTTCCCCGCAGCCTGATAGGGAGCGAACCCGCACATGACCCCGATGACAGTTCTCGCGGCGGAGGGCGGACACCCGCTCATCCCAGCCGTCTATGACATCGTCTGGTCGGCGGTCTGCTTCGCGATCATCATCTTCGCCTTCTGGAAGGTCTTCCTTCCGAAGTTCCGTGCAGTCCTCGACGAGCGCTCCAGCGCCATCCAGGGCGGCATCGAGAAGGCTGAGAAGGTGCAGGCAGAGGCGGACGCCGCCCTTGCCGAGTATCAGAAGCAGCTCGCGGACGGACGCGCCGAAGCCGCCAGACTCCGGGCCGAGGCCCAGGAGGAAGGCGCGCAGATCATCGCCTCGATGAAGCAGCAGGCGACCGACGAATCAGAGCGGATCATCACGCAGGCCAAGTCTCAGATCGAGGCGGAGCGCCAGTCCGCGATGGTCTCCCTGCGTTCCGAGGTGGGCGGTCTCGCGACCGACCTCGCCTCGCGCATCGTGGGCGAGTCACTCGCCGATGACAGCCGTTCGGCCAACGTCGTCGATCGCTTCATCGCCGATCTCGAGGCCCAGACGCCGGCGGCCCCCGCCTCCGCTTCCAAGGAGGTCTGATGCTCCAGTCGAGCAGGATGTCCCTGCAGAAGGTACTCGCCCAGATCGATTCCGCGGTGTCCGGCACCACGGTCGACGCAGCGATCGGAGCCGACCTCCTCAGCATCGTGACGGTGCTGTCGGAGGACGTCTCCCTGAGGAAGTCCCTCGCGGACGCCTCTCTCGATCCGCAGGCGAAGACCGGAGTCCTGGACGCCCTCTTCGGAAGCAGGGTCGACGACCGCGCACTCGCTGTTGCGCGGAGCGCCGCCGGCTTCCACTGGGCGCACACCCAGGACTTCGTGACCGCACTCGAGGTGGCGGGCGTGACTGCGCTCGCGGCCCGCGCGCAGGCGGAGACCCGCCTGGGCCGTGTCGAGGAGGAGCTCTTCCGCTTCGCACGGACGATCGAATCCGACCACGAGCTCGGTTGGGCGTTCGGTTCCGACCGCGCGCCCAGTGCCAAGCGCGCACTGGTGCAGGACCTGCTCGGCTCCGCCGCCGCAGAGGAGACAGTCCTCCTCGCGTCACAGGCGGCGGCGCATCCCCGCGGATTCCGCGTGGCTGAGACGCTCGACAACTACGGCGAGGTGCTGGCCGCGCGTCAGCGTCGCGCAGTCGCTGAAGTCGTCGTCGCGAAGCCGCTGACTCAGCAGCAGCAGGATCGACTCACCCAGTCACTGTCCCGGTCGTACGGCAGGGAGCTCGTGCTCCATGTGGTCGTCGACCCCGACGTCGTCGGCGGTGTGCGGGTGCAGGTCGGCGACGAGGTGATGAGCGGCACGATCGCAGATCGCCTCTCGGACGTTCGCCGTCGACTCACCAGCTGATCGCGCCCCGAACGGGGCGCCACGAACAACCGCTGCGACGCGCACGCAGCCTCACGTCAAGTAAGGAAGCAGGGAAACCAGATGGCGGAACTGACAATCAGCCCGGAGGAGATCCGGGCCGCTCTGGGGAAGTTCGTCGAATCGTACTCGCCCCAGGCGGGAGAGAAGACCGAAGTCGGCACTGTCGTCACGGCAGGCGATGGCATCGCCACCGTGTCCGGTCTGCCCGGCACCATGGCCAACGAGCTGCTGCGCTTCGAAGACGGCACCCTCGGACTCGCGCAGAACCTCGATGAGCGCGAGATCGGCGCCGTCGTGCTCGGCGAGTTCTCCGGGATCGCGGAGGGCCAGCAGGTCTACGGCACCGGCGAAGTGCTCTCCGTGCCCGTGGGCGACGGATACATGGGCCGTGTCGTCAACCCGCTGGGTGAGCCCATCGACGGGCTCGGCGACATCGAGACCGTGGGCCGTCGTGAGCTCGAGCTCCAGGCTCCGGGCGTCATGGACCGCAAGGAGGTCAAGGAGCCGCTCGAGACGGGTCTGAAGGCCATCGACGCGATGATCCCGGTGGGCCGTGGACAGCGCCAGCTGATCATCGGCGATCGCAAGACGGGCAAGACCGCCCTCGCGCTCGACACGATCATCAACCAGAAGGCCAACTGGGAGTCCGGCGATCCGAAGAAGCAGGTCCGCTGCATCTACGTCGCCTGTGGCCAGAAGGGCTCGACCATCGCCTCGGTCCGTCGCTCCCTCGAGGAGAACGGCGCACTGGAGTACACGACGATCGTCGCGTCCCCCGCGTCCGACCCGGCCGGCTTCAAGTACCTCGCTCCCTACGCGGGCTCTGCCATCGGTCAGCACTGGATGTACGAGGGCAAGCACGTCCTCATCGTCTTCGACGACCTCTCCAAGCAGGCTGAGGCCTACCGTGCGATCTCGCTGCTGCTGCGCCGTCCGCCGGGCCGTGAGGCCTACCCGGGCGACGTCTTCTACCTGCACTCGCGTCTGCTCGAGCGCTGCGCGAAGCTGTCGGACGAACTGGGCGGCGGCTCGATGACCGGTCTTCCGATCATCGAGACGAAGGCCAACGACGTCGGTGCGTTCATCCCCACGAACGTCATCTCGATCACCGACGGTCAGATCTTCCTGCAGTCGGATCTCTTCAACTCCAACCAGCGTCCCGCTGTCGACGTCGGCGTCTCCGTGTCCCGCGTCGGCGGCTCCGCTCAGCGCAAGCCGCTGCGCGGTGTGTCCGGCACGCTGAAGATCTCGCTGGCGCAGTACCGCTCGCTCGAGGCGTTCGCGATGTTCGCGTCCGACCTCGACCCGGCGACGCGCCGTCAGCTGGATCGCGGTGCTCGTCTGATGGAGCTCCTCAAGCAGGGCCAGTTCGAGCCGATGCCCTCCGAGCGCCAGACGGTCTCGATCTGGGCGGGTTCCGAAGGCCACCTGGACGAGGTCCCGGTCTCCGACGTGCTGCGGTTCGAGTCGGAGTTCCACTCCTACCTCGAGCGCAAGACGGACATCTTCGACCAGATCGCCGGGCTGACCGACAAGCTCTCCGGCGACCTTAAGGATGCCCTCTCCGACGCCGTCGCGGAGTTCAAGAAGGAGTTCCAGCCGTCCGGTGATGACGCTGCTGCCGGTTCGGGAGACTCTGCTGCCGCGGAGTCTGCTGACATCGAGCAGGAGCAGATCGTCAAGCAGAAGCGCTGAGGTCGTCCGACGTGCACGCCACGACTGAAAGGAAGTGCTGATGGGAGCACAGCAGCGGGTCTACAAGGCCAAGATCAATTCCACCAGTTCGCTGCGGAAGATCTTCAAGGCCATGGAGCTCATCGCGGCCTCCCGCATCCAGAAGGCGGTCGCGCGCGCACAGGCGGCGAGCCCGTACGCGCGTGAGATCACCCGTGCCGTCTCTGTGGTGGCGACGCAGTCGAACGTCGATCACACGCTGACGACCGAGCCCGACACGATCGACCGCGCAGCGGTCGTCGTGATGGGCCCGGACCGCGGCTTCGCCGGCGCGTACGCCGCGAATGTCATCCGTGAGGCTGAAGAACTCATCACCCTGCTCAGGGACGAGGGCAAGGATGTCGCCCTCTACACCGTGGGCCGCAAGCCGGAGACGTACTACACGTTCCGCGATCGCGAGATCGTGCGGTCGTGGACCGGCTTCTCGGAGGCACCCACGGGTGCCGACGCACGTGAGATCGGGGAGGAGCTCCTCGCATCGTTCGAGAAGGACTTCTCCGCCGGCGGCGTCGATGAGATCTACCTCGTGTCGACCGTGTACCGGTCAGCTGTGGATCGTCAGCCGGAGTACCGCCGTCTGATCCCCCTCGAAGTCGTCGAGGAGGACGTGGCGGCACCCGGTGCGCGATCCACGGCATCGCAGGATGAGGTCTTCCCGCTCTACGAGTTCGAGCCGAGTGCGGAGAAGGTGCTCGATGCGCTGCTCCCGCGGTACATCGATGCGCGGATCCAGTCTGCGCTGCTGAGTGCCGCTGCGGCGGAGCAGGCGGCACGCCAGCAGGCGATGAAGACTGCGACCGACAATGCGGACGACCTCATCAAGACGTACACCCGCCTGGCCAACACGGCCCGACAGGCAGAAATCACCCAGGAGATCTCCGAGATCGTCGGCGGCGTCGACGCTCTTGCAGCCTCCGGCCCCAGCGACTGAGCCTCGCCAGGTGAAGAGAGCAGAAGAGAAAGAGAACATGACTGCCACAGTTTCCGAAACCCCCCAGGTCCAGGGGACCACAGGCCGGATCTCGCGCGTCATCGGCCCCGTGGTCGACATCGAGTTCCCGCTCGATGCGGTCCCGACGGTCTACAACGCGCTGACGACCGAGGTCGCCCTGTCCGATGGCATCCGGAAGATCACGTTCGAGGTGGAGCTCCACCTCGGCAACGGGATCGTCCGCGCCGTCTCCCTCCAGCCCACCGACGGCCTCGTCCGCGGTCAGGAGGTCGTCGACTCCGGTTCGCCCATCAGCGTTCCCGTCGGTGACGTCACCAAGGGCAAGGTCTTCAACGTGACGGGCGATGTCCTCAACACGTCGATGCTGACCGAGCCCTACGAGATCACCGACCGGTGGCCCATCCACCGCGAGGCGCCGAACTTCGACCAGCTCGAGTCGAAGACGGAGATGTTCGAGACGGGCATCAAGGTCATCGACCTGCTCACCCCGTACGTGCAGGGCGGCAAGATCGGCCTGTTCGGCGGTGCCGGTGTCGGCAAGACGGTCCTCATCCAGGAGATGATCACCCGTGTCGCGCAGGACCACGGCGGTGTCTCCGTGTTCGCCGGCGTCGGTGAGCGCACGCGTGAGGGCAACGACCTCATCTTCGAGATGGAGGAGTCCGGAGTCCTCAAGAACACCGCACTGGTGTTCGGTCAGATGGATGAGCCGCCGGGCACGCGTCTGCGCGTCGCACTGACGGGCCTGACGATGGCGGAGTACTTCCGCGATGTCCAGAACCAGGACGTGCTCCTGTTCATCGACAACATCTTCCGCTTCACGCAGGCGGGCTCCGAGGTCTCGACGCTGCTCGGCCGCATGCCGTCCGCTGTGGGCTACCAGCCCACGCTCGCGGATGAGATGGGTGTGCTGCAGGAGCGGATCACGTCGACCCGCGGCAACTCGATCACCTCGATGCAGGCGATCTACGTCCCCGCGGACGACTACACGGACCCGGCTCCGGCGACGACGTTCGCGCACCTCGACGCGACCACCGAGCTCTCGCGTGACATCGCGTCGCGCGGTCTCTACCCGGCCGTCGATCCGCTGTCGTCCTCGTCGCGCATCCTCGACCCGCTGTACGTGGGCCAGGATCACTACGACACGGCAGTGCGCGTCAAGCAGATCCTCCAGAAGAACAAGGAGCTGCAGGACATCATCGCGATCCTGGGCGTCGACGAGCTGTCCGAAGAGGACAAGGTCGTCGTGCACCGCGCGCGTCGCCTCGAGCAGTTCCTGTCGCAGAACACCTACACCGCGGTGCAGTTCACCGGTGTCGAGGGCTCGACGGTCTCGATCCAGGACACGATCGAGGGCTTCAAGGGCATCTGCAACGGCGACTACGACCACATCCCGGAGCAGGCGTTCTTCAACGTCGGCCCGATCGAGGATGTGCTGCGCAACTACGAGCAGCTCCAGAAGGAGAACTGACCGATGGCCGCGCTGACAGTCGTCGTCGTCTCCGCTGACCGCGAGGTCTGGACGGGGGAGGCCACGCGCGTCGTGGCCCGCACCACCGAAGGCGAGATCGGCATCCTCGCCGGCCACGAGCCCCTGATGGGGCTTGTGGCCGGGGGAGAGGTCCGCATCCTCACGACGGCCGGTGCCACCGTCCGCGCGCAGGCGGACGGAGGATTCCTGTCGGTGGCGAACGACAGGGTCTCCGTGGTCGCCGACGCGGCCGAGATCGTGGACTGACAAGTCCCCGGGAAGAAGCGACGTGCTTGCATCCGTTCTGCTGATCATTCTGCTCTCGTCGGTCGGAGCGGCTGTGGTCATCGTCGTGCTCTTCACCGTCAGGCGCCGGTCGCTCACTCGAGCGGCCGGCGCCTTCGACTGCTCTCTCGAGCCTCCGCAGAAGCCCGGGGTCTGGCGGCTCGGCGTCGCCGTTTTCGGCGTCTCCGCCCTCGACTGGTACCCGGTCTTCAGCCTGCGACCGCACCCCAGCTTCATCCTCCCGCGCTCCGATCTGGAGATCGTCGAGCGCGGCCGTCCCAGTGACGGCGAGGAGTACTCCCTGCTGCCGGACGCGCAGGTCATCGTCTGCCGCTACGATGTCCATCGCGGGTCGCCCAAGACGATCCGCCTGGCCCTGGACGCGGAGGCCCTCTCCGGCTTCTCCTCCTGGCTCGAGTCCGCGCCCCCGGGCGCCAACTACACGATGGGACGGTTCACATGAGGCACGTCTTCGTCATCGAGGGCCCCACGGTCCTGTCCGGCGATGTGACGGTGAGGGGCGCGAAGAACTCCGTCCTCAAGCTCATGGCGGCGACGCTGCTGGCCCCCGGCCGCTCCGTCATCTCGAACGTCCCGGCCATCGCGGATGTCCGGATCATGTGCGAACTGCTCCACCGCCTCGGGTGCGGCATCGACTACGACGCGGACGCCGGCACTGTCGCGATCGATGTCCCGGAGGCCCCCGGCATCACCGCAGACTATGAACTCGTGAGGCTCATGCGGGCCTCCATCTCGGTGCTCGGCCCGCTGGTGGGCAGGATGCACGCCGCCGAGGTCGCGGTGCCCGGCGGCGACGCCATCGGGTCGCGCGGCCTGGACATGCACCAGCGCGGTCTGGAGCAGCTGGGCGCAGACGTGAGTCTGGAGCACGGGTACTTCGTCGCCAGCGCCCCGAACGGGCTGCGCGGTGCCGACATCGCTCTGCCGTTCCCGTCGGTGGGTGCGACGGAGAACCTCGTCATGGCCTCGGTCCTGGCACACGGCGTGACGACGATCGAGAATGTGGCGAAGGAGCCGGAGATCGTCGACATCTGCACGATGCTCGTGGAGATGGGTGCTGACATCGAGGGCATCGGCACAGCCCGCCTCGTCGTGACGGGAGTCCCGGAGCTGCGGCCGGTCGAACACCGGTGTGTGGGCGATCGCATCGTCGCGGGGACATGGGCCTTCGCCGCAGCCGCGACGGGTGGGGACGTCACCGTGCGCGGTGCGGAGCTCGCGCTCCTGCCGAACGTGGTGGACAAGCTGGTGGAAGCGGGTGCACAGGTGGACCCGGTGGCAGATGACGATCCGTCGGTCGCCGGATTCCGTGTCGTCGGTCCGGAGCGACCGCGACCCGTGAGGGTGTCGACCCTGCCGTTCCCCGGATTCCCCACGGATCTCCAGCCGTTCGTCATCGCGCTCAACGCCGTGGCCGACGGTGTGGGTCTGCTGACGGAGAACCTCTTCGAAGCGCGCTGGCGGTTCGTGAACGAGCTGTCACGGCTGGGCGCCACGGTGAGCATCGACGGCAACCATGCACTGGTGACCGGCACCGATTCGCTGTCCGGAGCCGAGGTCGAGGCGAGTGACATCCGTGCGGGTGCGGGCCTCGTCGTGGCGGGCCTGACCGCTCGCGGCAGGACGGAGGTGTCCGGTGTCGACCACATCGAGCGCGGCTACGAGCACTTCGTGGAGAAGCTGACGCGGCTCGGTGCGACCATCGAGCGCGTGGAGAAGCCGGACACCGTCATCCCGTGAGGTGAGGTCCCGTCAGGTGCGGTGTGAGGTGCGGCCGTGTCTCAGAACAGCCGTGTCTCCGGGTCGTCCATTCCGCGCAGCGCATCGTAGTCGAGGACCACGCAGCGGATGCCGCGGTCCTCGGCGAGGGTGCGCGCCTGCGGCTTGATCTCCTGGGCGGCGAAGACACCGGTGACAGGAGCGAGCGTGGCGTCGCGGTTCATGAGTTCGAGGTAGCGCGTGAGCTGCTCGACGCCGTCGATGCCACCGCGCCGCTTGATCTCCACGGCGATCGACGAGCCTGCTGAGTCACGGGCCAGGATGTCGACGGGGCCGATCGCAGTCATGTACTCACGGCGGACCGTCGTGTATCCGTCGCCGAGCGTGTCGATGTGTTCGGCGAGCAGCTCCTGCAGGTGGGCTTCGACGCCGTCCTTGACGAGACCCGGGTCGGTGCCGAGTTCCTGCTCCACCTCCGTCACGATCTCTGCGATGGAGATGACGAGCGTGTCGTCGGTCTTCTTCTGGCGCACGGTCCAGATCTCTGAGAAGCCGGCTTCGACCTGGTCTGCCGTGGGGTCTTCGACGCGCATCGAGCAGGGCGGTGACATCCAGTTGAGCGGCTTGTAGGAGCCGCCGTCGGAATGGACCAGCACACTGCCGTCGGCTTTGATCATGAGGACTCTCATGGCCAGGGGCAGATGCGCGGACAGACGTCCCGCATAGTCGACCTGGCACTTCGCAATCACGACTCGCACAGGCGTCAACACTACGTGAGACACTGGCGTCATGCCACGTTCGTCCTCTTCGCGCCGCGCCAACAAATGGCAGCGTCCGGCACGCGAGTTGTCGGCCGGATTCGCGACCCGCCGTCGCATCGACGATGCGCGTGATGGTCAGTGGGTGGTGCAGGAGACCACCGGTGCTCCTTCGGGCAAGGTCTATGTGTGCCCCGGGTGTCAGCAGGACCTCGCGGCATCGACTCCGCACACCATCGCGTGGCGCGAGACTGCGGCGTATGGGCTCGGCACAGGGCCCGAGGCGCGGCGCCATTGGCACACCCACTGCTTCCGGGGTCGCCGCCGCTGACTGCCCTCGGCTCTGATGGCGCTCGGCTCGGACTGAGTCCGACACTGACTGCGTCCGACGCCGACTGCGTCCGACGCCGACTGCGTCCGACGCCGACCGCGTCCGACACTGACCGCGTCCAGCGGTTGCTTCCACCGGCTGTGAACGGTGAGCCGTCCTCGATTCCCTCTCATCCGCACCCGTCGGCGCCGATGATCAGACATTGATTCAGAGGGCGTGAGTGCCACTGGCCGATGAGTCATTGGTTCAGTCGCGGTGTTACTACTGTGGTTGTCCGCCGAACCACCTTCGGTAATGCAGCCGGATCGTCGGACTGCAGAGTTATGTCCGTGCCTTCGAATAGTGTGTAGAACATCAATGAAGATGGTCTGTCACTCACCGCGAACGGTGGGATGAAGGAGCGCACGGTGGCTGTGTCTGCCGCGTGTGTTCTGGGCGGGTTGTTCTGCTGGGTGTGTTCTGCAGGGTGGTTGAGGCTTCGAGGGGGAGGCGAGGGGCGATGACGGAGGATCTTGCTCGTGGTCGGCTCCGTGACGAGCCCGAGGGTGGTCCCGCCCGGCTGCTGACAGTGGCTGATGTGCGCGCCGCGATCGGGCGGGTGGCCTCGGGTGAGTTCGGCGTCGCGGGCCCGTTGTCATGGTCGTTCGGTTCTCACCCGGTGGCGGAGGCTACGGCCGGTGCGCAGGAGTCTGCACGTCACCCACAGCCTGATGGAGGATCCGAGGGCACAGAGGACTCGGGCCGTGCCGAGGCGTCAGAGGGCCCCGAGGCCGCGGTCTCGTCTGTTGGTCTGCTGGGTGAGTGGTCGCACACAGCCGAGGTCGTCGGACGTCTACGCGCGGTGGAGACCGCCCAGCTCGCGGCGTTCCTGCTGAATCGTGTGCTGAATCGGAAGGGTGGGGAGGGGGAGCTGGAGAGGTTCCTCACCGCCCCGGAACCAGGGCCCGCGGAGACCTCACCCGCTCAGTCACAGCCTCCGCAAAGCTCTTCCAAAGACCCCAGGGACCCCACCGGTGCGGTGCCCGAGCCCACGGATGAGAAGACGACCGCGGTGGGTAGTCCGGGTTCTGCTTTTGCGGCTGGTTCCTTTCAGGATCCGCGGATCTCGACGCGTGCCCGTGAGCTGCTGGCCAGTGAGGACATGATCG
>NZ_FWFF01000018.1 GCF_900163715.1 Brevibacterium yomogidense
GCCATCCTGTTCTCTTCGGTGTTCCCGTCGAGCAACAGATGTAAATCTATGCCACCTCAGCGCACAAGCGCAAATCGTCGCAGTGTGTTTCACGTCGCATGCGTCTGGAGGACCGTTCGATCGGCGTGTAGTCGCCGAACGCGCCAGTTGCCCGGCGTTGCGGCTCGCGATTGCTCGCGCGACGTGCCTACCTGAATCGGGCAACGCTGCAGGTTTGGGCGATCCCACTGTGCCGAGGCGTAGACCTCCCCCACCCCGTCTGTGGAACGACGATGTGCGGCGATCGCTGGGACAGAGGTCACCACGACATTGCCGGCACCGTCAATTCCGCCACCCTGCCCGTCATGTCTTCTCATGCGGACTCGATGACCAGACAGGCTCCACCCTGAGCCGCAGACCGGGATCGTCGACCGCCACCAAGTCGTCCGGCCACCACGGAGACCGACGACAACATGCGGGCCACAGAGCGTCGCTCTTTCGAGTACAGCGCCGGCGCACCTCGGCCATCTGCTCTGGTACACGGTCCCACATTGTCATGTCGCGGAGGACGAGTGAGGCCCCTACTCTGAAGACCGAGCTCGGTTTCACTTCCACAGCTCCAGAACTCAGTGGACGCGTATCCCGGGACAACCTGTTGCGCAGAACAACACGACCGTCGGGTGCGCTGCTGAGCGGGTGACATAGACCTTTCGGCCCACCAGCCCCATCTCTTGGTCGTATCCGGGTTCGTTGAATTCCGTCTTCGCACCGTTCGTCGTCACCGACGACGGCCATATCGCAGGCACCGTGCCCGTCCTCGAAACCCCGCACGACGGGGACGAGTATGTGAAGGTCTGAAGGCCACTCGATATCGCGTCTAGGTGTACTGACCGGAGACGTTAGTAGAGTGACTTTCTCTGGGAGCCTTGACCTTGACACTGTGTGATGCGGTCTGGTGGGAGTCGACATGTTGAGCATCGGAGAGATCGCGCATAGCACCGGTGTCTCGCGGCGCATGCTGCGGCACTGGGAAGACGAGGGGTTGCTGACCCCAGCTGTAACCGACCCCGTGACCGGCTATCGGCGCTACCAAGACAGCCAGCTAGGGCGCGTGCGAGCCATCACGGAGCTGCGCGCGCTCGGGTTCGGTTTGGCCGAGATAGGGCAGCTGCTCGATCCGCAGATCGGGCAGTCCACGCTGGAATCGCTTCTGATTCACCAGGTAGATGCCTTGCAGCGGGAGATCACCGAGGCTTCAACACGTCTGGTCCACGTTCAGCACCGGCTGGACATCATCCAGAACAAGTCCATGGAGATCATCATGAATCTGTCCCTCACCGCACTGCCCAGCCTCAATTTCTGGGGGCTGAGCACCGCCGTCCTTGATGAGACCGAGATCGGTCACGCCGTGAGCGAGTTGTACCGGCGTCTCCCGCAATCCGATGAAGAGATCGTGCTTCTGTACGACGGCACGCGCGACGACCAGATCACCGTCTCGGCCGGGACTATGACGCAATCTGAATCTGAGGCGGTCAGCAGGATCGTCGTACCGGAGGTCCCGGAAGGCGTAACGGTCACGTTCGATGTGCCCCCAGAGAGCATCGCGGATGCCTGGATCCTCATCGAGACCGAGCTGGAGAAGCGACACCTGACCAGCTTTGGAGTCTATCGGCAGGTCAACAGCGCGACGGGGCACGTCACCCTGCAGGCCCCTGTTCGCGAGCGGCACTGATTTGTCGGCCACGGCAAACGGGGCCAGCGGCGTTGTCGAGCCGTCGCCTGGATGTGAGCCTCAATGAGCCATGCAAATGCGGCCCTTACCCCGCGCCACAGGCTGAAAGTTGCCCACCTGGTCGTCGACCAGGGGTGGCGGATCAGTGAAGTAGCGGCCCGCTTCCAAGTGTCCTGGCCGACGGTCAAGCGCTGGGTCGACCGCTACCTCGCCGGCGAACCGATGCAGGACCGCTCCTCGCGGCCGCGGAGATCTCCGGGCAAGACACCCAAGACTGTGACGAAGAGGTGCGTCAGCCTGCGGATGCGTCTGCGGGAAGGGCCGGTCCAGCTCGCTGCGAGACTCAACATCGCGCCGTCGACGGTCCATCGAATCCTGCGATCGGCCCGATTGAACCGACTCGCCTATGTCGACCGCGAAACCGGTGAGCCCATCCGCCGGTATGAGCATGACCATCCGGGATCGATGGTGCATGTGGACGTGAAGAAGCTCGGCAACATCCCCGACGGTGGCGGCTGGCGTTACGTCGGCCGCCGCCAAGGCGAGAAGAACCGCGCCGCGACACAGGACAAGTCACGCAACGCCTACGGCAACCCAAAGCTCGGATACGCATTCGTACACACCGTCATCGACGACCACTCCCGCGTCGCCTACACCGAGGTTCACGACGACGAAACAGCCGTCACTGCCGTCGGTGTCCTACGTCGGGCCGCCAGCTGGTTCACCGACCGTGGCGTCACGATTGAGCGAGTGTTGTCAGACAACGGCGGTGCGTACCGCTCGTACCTTTGGCGCGACACGTGCGAGGTCCTGTCGATCATCCCGAAGCGCACCCGCCCGTACCGCCCACAGACAAACGGGCTCATCGTAAAAGAGAGTGTAGAAGTGGTCTGAAGCCGCCGGTGTCTAGCAGT
>NZ_FWFF01000007.1 GCF_900163715.1 Brevibacterium yomogidense
GTCAGGCCGCTTCGTCAGGCCGCTTCGTCAGGCCGCTTCGTCAGGCCGCTTCGTCTGGCCGCTCAGTCGTGCCGGTTCGCCCACGGGTCATCGGCGTCCGCGGTGCCGTCGAAGCCGAAGAAGAGCCTCTCGACCACGCGGCGGGCACGCCGCGTGGCGCTGCGGTAGTCCTCTGCGAGCTCCCTGCTCCGCCCTGCGGGGTATCCGAGCAGTCGGGCGCAGGCCTCCAGCTCGAAGAGATCCGCCGGGAGCGACGCGGCCGTGCGCCCGCGGAACAGCATCGCAGCGGATCGCAGGCCGGAGGCCAGCAGCCACGCCTCACGCAGCACGTCCGCATCGGTCTCCGCGATCAGTGAGGCATCGACGGCCGCGCTCAGTGCCGGCAGGGTCGAGGTCGTCCGCAGTTCCTCCACCCTGCGGCCGTGGCTGAGCTGGAGCAGCTGCACCGTCCACTCCACGTCGCTCAGGCTGCCCCTGCCCAGCTTGAGGTGCGTGCGACGGTCAGCGCCGCGCGGCAGCCTCTCCGCCTCCATCCGCGCCTTGAGCTTCCGCATCTGCCGCACTGAGCGCTCCGGGACGGATTCCGGGTAGCGCAGATCGTCGATCAGGGCCACGAAGTCCTCGCAGAGCGCTGCGTCCCCCGCGATGGGGCGTGCGCGCAGCAGCGCCTGGGCCTCCCACGGCTCCGACCACTTCGCGTAGTACGAAGCGTACGATTCGAGGCTGCGCACCAGAGGCCCGGAGCGCCCTTCGGGCCGCAGATCGGAATCCACCAGGATGCCGGGCAGCGCATCCGGTCGGGACGCCTCCTTCGTCAGGGCCAGCGCCAGGCGCTTCACGTGCGCGGCGAGCTTCGATGCGTCCTCGGAGGTGGGGCCGGCGGACCCGGGCGCCGCCGGATCCCCGCTGGGCCGGTACGCGAACATCACGTCCGCGTCGGAGAAGTATCCGATCTCCGCCCCGCCCAGCCGGCCCATCGCGATGACCGCGAATTCGTAGGGCGGCACCCCCTCGTCGTCCATGGACAGGCGGAGCGCGGAGACCAGCGCGTCGAGGTAGACGTCCGCATTGCGCGACAGCGCGGCGGCGATCTCGTCCACCCCCGGCTGCTCGAGCACGTCGGTGAGCGCGGTCCGCAGGACCTCCCTGCCGTGCAGCGCACGCAGCGGCTGCAGCGCCCGGGCACCGTGGCGCGCCAGCAGCGTCCGTGCTTCACGGGCGATCGACTCCCGCGGACGGGGTGCCAGCGCGGAGTCGTCGTCGATCCACGCGACGGCGTTCGGCACATGCTGGAGGAGACTCGTGGCATAGGAGGATGCGGACAGCACGGCCGCCAGCGAATGGACTGCTGATCCAGAATCGCGCAGCAGCCTCAGGTACCAGCTCGAGTCCCTCAGGCTCTCACCCAGACGACGGAACGCGAGGAGTCCTGAGTCGGGGTTCACCCCTTCTGCGAGCCAGTCCAGCATCGCCGGCAGGACCTGCCCGTGGATCACCGCCGCACGGCTCACTCCCGACGTCGCCGCCTGGATGTGGGTGAGCGCTGCCTTCGGATCCCGGTAGCCGAATGCGGACAGCCGATCCCGCGCATCCGCGGCGGTGAGCGAGGTCAGCACGGTGTCGGAGCTCGCTGCGTCGAGGATGGGGCGGTAGAAGATCTGCTCGTGGTACGAGCGCACCCGGCGACGGACGTCTGCCAGCGCACGGTCCAGGCGCGCGGTGGTCCGATCCCCCGTGGAGTACACTGCGCGGGCGAGCCTCCTCCTGCGGTCCTCCAGCTGCGGGATCACCGCGGTGCGCAGCAGTCGCGGGATCTGGAGGCGGTGTTCCACCACCCGGAGGAACCGATAGCACTCGTCCAGGCCCCGTGCGTCGGACCGTGCGATGTAGCCGCGCTCTCCCAGCCGCGACAGGGCCAGGAGGGTGGCGGGAGCGCGGATCGATTCGTCCACGCCGCCGTGGACCAGCTGGAGGAGCTGTGCGGAGAACTCCACGTCGCGCAGGCCGCCGCGGCCCAGCTTGATCTGCGCGTCCGCCTGCTGGGTGGGCAGCAGGGAGACGACCCTGCGCCGCATCGCGCGGACACCTTCGACGAACCCGTCGCGCTGGCTGGCCGACCAGACATGGGGCCGCATCCGGTCTGCCCACTCCCTGCCCAGGAACACGTCTCCGGCCAGGTGACGGGACTTCAGCAGGGCCTGGAATTCCCACGACTCCGCGACGTCCGAGTAGTAGGCGTCGAATTCGTCGACGGTGCGCAGGAGTCGGCCCGACTTCCCCTCCGGGCGGAGTGCGGCATCGAGCTCCCAGAGCGCGGGCTCCTGCCCCGCCGCACCGACGATCTCCGTGATCCGCGCGACCATGTCCTCTGCGGCCTTCACCCCGTCGTCGTCCGGAGCAACCGCATCGTCCGGTGCGTCATCGCCCGGCGCGTGGACGTAGACCACGTCCACGTCCGACACGTAGTTGAGTTCGCGTGCACCGCACTTGCCCATCGCGATGACCGCCATCCGCACCCGCACGTGGGGATCCAGCTCCGCGCGTGCGATCGCCAGCGCCGCTTCGACCGCCGCACCCGCCAGGTCGGACAGGATGCGGCACATCTCGTCGACGACGCGGGCGGGCTCGGCTGACCCCAGGTCGTCGGCGACCAGGCGCAGCACCTCGTCGCGATACGCGCGGCGCAGCGCGTCCACTCCCTCCTGTCCCGTGCGCGTCGCGACGGGGGATGCGACGTCCCGATCGGAGTCTGCGCCCACTGCGTGGAGCAGCAGATCCCGCAGTGCTTCGGCACCCGCGCCGGGAGAATCGAGGAGCAGCGGCCCCTCTCCTCGCAGGCCGAGCGCCGACGCCGGGTGACGCACGAGGTGGTCCGTGAGCGCCTCGGACGCGCCGGCGACGGTCACGATCCGCGGCAGGAGGCCGGTCGACGGGGACGCGGATTCCTCGCGCAGCGCGTCGAGGAGCCCTGCGTCATCGCACGCATCCGCCGCTTCGACGATGCGCAGCAGCCCGAGCGCCGCCGCATCCGGATCGACGGCCGCTGCGAAGAGCGCTCGCACGGCGGAATCATCTGCGAGCGACGTCCCCAGCTGCTCGTCGACCTCGCCGAGGAACCGCAGCACCCTGCTGGGCCGCCTGCGCGAGCTCGACCGGGACGGGTCGCTGCTCCTCCCCCGTCGAGTCATCGTCACAGCGAGCCGAAGAGCCGCTCGAGCTCGAAGGGCGTCACCTGATCGCGGTAGCTCGCCCACTCCTGCCGCTTGTTGCGGAGGAAGAAGTCGAACACCTCCTCGCCCAGCGTCGTGGCGACCAGCTCGCTGTCCTCCATGAGGGAGATCGCGTGGTCGAGGCTCTGCGGCAGCGAGCGGATGCCCAGGGCGCGGCGCTCCGCATCCGTGAGCCTCCAGACGTTGTCCTCCGCCTCCTCCGGGAGCGGGAGCTCGTCCTCGATCCCCTGGAGACCGGCGGCGAGCATGAGCGCGTACGCGAGGTACGGGTTCGCCGCGGAGTCGAGTCCGCGGTACTCGACCCGCGCCGACGATTCCTTCCCGGACTTGTACTGCGGCACCCGGATGAGCGCAGACCGGTTGCGGTGCCCCCAGCAGATGTAGCTGGGAGCCTCGTGCCCCGTCCACAGCCGCTTGTACGAGTTCACGTACTGGTTCGTCACCGCGGTGATCTCCGGTGCGTAGTGCAGCAGTCCGGCCACGAAATGCCGTCCGATCGAGGACAGCTGGTACTCCGCGCCCGGCGCGTAGAAGGCGTTCGTCTCCCCTTCGAAGAGGGAGACATGGGTGTGCATGCCGTTGCCGGGCTCACCGGCGAGCGGCTTCGGCATGAAGGAGGCGTACACGCCCTGCTCCACGGCGACCTCCTTGACCATCGCGCGGAAGGTCATGACGTTGTCCGCCATCGTGAGCGCGTCCGCGTAGCGCAGATCGATCTCATTCTGACCGGGCCCCGCCTCATGGTGGGAGAACTCGACGCTGATCCCCATCGTCTCGAGGGTCTGCACCGCCTCCCTGCGGAAGTCGTTCGCCGTTCCTCCGTTCACATGGTCGAAGTACCCCGCGGTGTCGACGGGGACGGGGGCGGAGCCGCCCAGCTCGCCGGACTGGAAGAGGTAGAACTCGATCTCCGGGTGGACGTAGAACGTGAAGCCCGCGTCCGCGGCGCGCGCCAGACTCCGCTTGAGCACGTTGCGCGGATCCGCCGGTGCGGGCCCGCCGTCGGGCGAATGGATGTCGCAGATCATCCGCGCCGTGGGCTCGGTCTCACCCCGCCACGGCAGCAGCGAGAACGTCGACGGATCCGGCCTCAGCACCATGTCCGCCTCGTAGACCCGCGAGAAGCCCTCGACCGACGAGCCGTCGAATCCGATCCCCTCGCCGAATGCCCCCTCGAGCTCCGCGGGCACGATCGCCACCGACTTCAGCCGGCCCAGCACGTCCGGGAACCAGAGTCGGATGAAGCGGACGTCGCGGTCCTCGACCGTCTTGAGGACGAAGTCCTGCTGCTTGCTCATCGTCGCCATCGGCTCAGCTGTCCTCCCACTTCGCGTCCTCGCGCTCCCACTGCGCAGACTTGGATGCCGCCGTGTCGAGCGCGCTGCGTGCCTCCGCCTCCGTGTCGTAGGGGCCCATCCGGTTCTCCCAGCTGCTCTGCGGGCCCTTCTCCACCTGCCCGGACTTCGTGTTGAACCAGTAGTGCTCGGGCGTCGGGGTGTCAGCCATGGGTGCCTCCTCGCGGGTGGTCATGCGAATCGTGCGTCCAGCCTACCGCCGCGATCGTCGCGGGTCGGGGCCAACGGAGCATGTCGTCCGAGCACAAAAGGTTTGGTGCGCACACCTTTGAGCGTCTACGCTCGGATCGTCACAGCCGACGATGGAGGACAGCACACCATGCGCATCAGCGTTCCCACGGAGATCAAGAGCGCCGAGCGCCGCGTCGCGCTCACGCCGGCCGGGGTCCACGACCTCACGGGTCGCGGCCACGAGGTCGCGGTGCAGTCCGGTGCCGGACTGGGCGCGCACTTCGACGACGAGGCGTATGCCGCCGCGGGCGCGCGCATCATCGAGGACGCCGCAGAGATCTGGGGCAGGGCCGACATGGTCGTGAAGGTGAAGGAGCCGCTCCCCGAAGAGCACGGCTTCCTCCGCGACGATCTGATCCTCTTCACGTACCTCCACCTCGCCGCGGACGAATCCCTCACCCAGGCGATCCTCTCCGCGGGCACGACCGCGATCGCGTATGAGACGGTGCAGCCCGACGGCGGAGGGCTGCCCCTGCTCGCCCCGATGAGCGAGATCGCCGGTCGTCTGTCCGTCCAGGAGGGTGCGCACCACCTGCTGAGCCCCGCCGGCGGTCGCGGCGTGCTGCTGCCGGGAGTCCCGGGAGTGGATCGCGCCCATGTGACCGTCATCGGCGCGGGCGCCGCAGGCGCCTCTGCCGCGCGCGCCGCGGTGGGCATGGGTGCGCACGTGGAGATCTTCGACGTGAATCTGCCCCGACTGCGCTACCTCGACGAGGTCTTCGACGGCCGGCTCCAGACGAAGATGTCGACGCCCCTGGACATTGCCGAATCCGTGAAGCGCTCGGACCTCGTCATCGGCTCCGTGCTCATCCCCGGCAGCCGTGCCCCCAAGCTCGTCACCGACGACATGGTCGCCGGCATGGGCCGCGGCAGCGTGCTCGTCGACATCGCGATCGACCAGGGCGGCTGCTTCGAGGGATCGCGGCCCACCACGCACGATGACCCGACCTTCGCGGTGCACGACACCCTCTACTACTGCGTCGCGAACATGCCCGGGGCCGCTCCGGTCACGGCGACGCGAGCACTGACGAACGCGACGCTGCCGTACATCGGGCGCATCGCGGACAAGGGCTGGAAGGAGGCCCTCGGAGCCGACGTCGCGCTGGGTCGCGGGCTCAATGCGGCCGCGGGCCGCCTCACGAACGCTCCCGTGGCCCAGGCCTTCGGCATGGACCACCAGGACGTCGCCGAGGCCCTGGCGGGCTGACGCGCCCGACTCCCGTTCCCCGCAGCGCGCGATCACCGTCGCGATGGCCGGCCCCTCCTCCCGGGGGGGCCGGCCATCGTCGTCCTCAGGAGCCGGACATCGTCGTGCTGCGGAAGTGCGCCTCGCACAGGCGGCCGGCGTCCTCCGCCCGGCCCGCGGCGATCGCATCGACGATCGCGGTGTGGTCCGCGCAGGCGCGGGCGAACAGCGAGTCCGAGAAGGGGTCGTGGCGGAAGCCCGCATTGATCTTCCGGTCCAGCTCCTGGGCGATCTCCACCAGGTGCGGATTGCCGGCGGCCAGGGCGATCGCGTGATGCAGCCGTGCGTCGGCCGTGCGGGCCTCGGCGGCCGTCGTGGCACTCTCATAGTCGAGCGCACGGCGGCGCAGCTGCGCCACGGAGTCGTCCGGCCGCCGGTCTGCGGCGGCAGCGGCGACGCGGTTCTGGATGATCGCGCGGGCGTCGAGCAGATCGCGGCGGGCACGTCGGAACTCCGTGAGCCGATCCGCGTAGACGTCGACCCGGCTGGCCTCGACACGGGAGATGAAGGTTCCGCCGCCGCGGCCTCGGCGACGGACGACGAAGCCCGCGCGCTCCAGCGTGGAGAGTGCGGCACGCACGCTCGAGCGGGAGACGGCGAGTGCGTCTGCGAGGTCGCGCTCGGCAGGCAGGCGCGTGCCCTCCGGAAGGGCGCCCGCGGCGATCGACGCCATGATGTGGTCCGCGATCTGGCCGGGGGTCGACGCGGCGGAGACGACGTCGGAGAGATCGGCGAAGGACGCGTCCGCCTGCAGTCCCATCCTCCACCTCCCGCTGCGCGCTCCGTGAGACGAGCCGCTCCGTGCCATCCGATGCGCTCGCCGCGTCCAGGATATAGGTCCGTGCGCCGTCGCCGGCACACCTGCGCGGACCCTCATCCGATGTCATCCGCGCGCTCGCTAGACTGGCCGCATCATGAATGGATCCACTGCGCCCCTGGGCACTCTCACCGCCGGCCGCCTGTCGCCGCAGCGCGTCGTCCCCGCCTCCATCCCGCGGCCTGAATACGTCGGGCGAGACGTGCCGGACGAGGGCCGCGGCGGCGACCTCCACTCCCCCGAAGAAGTCGAGCGGATCCGGACTGCGGGACGCATCGCCGCAGACGCGCTGGAGGCCATCGGCCGGATGATCCGTCCGGGAATCACCACGGACGACATCGACGCGGTGGCCCACGATTACCTCGTCGCCCACGATTCCTATCCGTCGACGCTGGGGTACCGGGCGTTCCCCAAGTCGACGTGCACGTCGGTCAACGAGTGCATCTGCCATGGCATCCCCGATTCCACGGTGCTGGCGGACGGAGACATCGTCAACGTCGACATCACGGCATTCAAGGACGGCGTCCACGGCGACACGAACTTCACGTTCCTCGTGGGCGACGTCGACGAGGAGTCCCGGCTGCTCGTCCAGCGCACGTACGAGGCGACGATGCGCGGGATCCGCGCGGTGAAGCCGGGTCGTCAGATCAATGTGATCGGACGGGTCATCGAGAAGTACGCCCAGCGGTTCGGCTACGGAGTCGTGCGCGACTTCACGGGGCACGGCGTCGGACGCGAATTCCATTCCGGCCTCATCGTCCCGCACTACGATGCGGCGCCGAACCACAGTGAGGTCATCGAGCCCGGCATGGTCTTCACGATCGAGCCGATGCTCAATCTGGGGACGGAGAAGTGGGAGCAGTGGGACGATGACTGGACCATCGTGACTGCGGACCGCAAGCGCTCCGCGCAGTTCGAGCACACGCTCGTCGTCACGGACACGGGCGCCGACATCCTGACGCTCCCCTCCCCCGGCGCGGCGATCGCCGACGGGCCCGGATCCCCCGCCTGAACACCGCACATCCCGCTCGTCCCCGTGCGGCGCATGCCGCCCGGATCCGAAAGGCGTTCACCCATGTCACAGCGCGAGACCCTCACGACGTCACGACTGGCCATCGGCATCGACATCGGCGGCACCGGGACGAAGGCCGGACTGGTCGACGTGGCGACCGGGACGATGCTGGGGAGCCGTGTCCGCGAGGACACTCCGCAGCCGGCGACCCCGCAGGCGGTCATCGCGACGGTCGCGTCCGTCGTCAGCACACTGGGCGAGCAGTCGGAGGAAGCCGGCCTCCTCCCCACGGCCGGCCACGTCGAGAGGCTGCCGATCGGCTGCGCGTTCCCCGGGGTCATCAAGCAGGGCACTGTGCAGTTCACGGGCAACCTGGACGCCGCGTTCGACGGGTTCCCGATCGTCGACGCGCTGAGTGACGCACTCGGGGCGAAGGTCCATATGGCGAATGACGCGGACGCCGCGGGGCTCGCGGAGATGACGTACGGAGCGGGCCGGGACCACCGCAAGGACACCGTCATGATGACGACGCTGGGAACCGGGATCGGCACAGCGCTCTTCGCGGGAGGCAGGCTGTTCCCGTACACGGAGCTCGGCCACCTCACGGTCGACGGGGTCGCGGCGGAGACGCGCACGTCGGTCGCGGCGATGCGCCGCGATGGGTACGACATGCAGGAGTGGTGCAGGCGGCTGACCGTCTACTACCGCGAACTCGAGCGGCTGTTCTGGCCGGACCTCTTCATCGTGGGCGGCGGCATCTCGAAGCGCGCTGCGGACTTCCTGTCGGACATCGACGTGGAGACGCCGATTCGCGCAGCCGAGCTGCTGAACAATGCGGGCATCGTGGGCGCGGGCCTGCTGGGCCACAACAAGGGCAAGATGAAGGTGCGTCGGAAGGTCGGCTGACCTTTCAGGCCTCTGCATCCTTCCGCGACGCCAGCGCCAGCCGTTCGACGAGGTCGTCCGGGATCGGTCTGCGTGGCGAGAATGTGACTCCGGTCTTCGTCGCCTTGAGTCCGGCGACCGCGATGTCCTCGGCGTGTGCGCTGATTGCGCCCGCAGAGACGTACAGCCCGCACTGCTTGCTGAACGCCGCATAGCCCGCGACGATGGTGCCGCCGATCCTGAACCCCGGCATGTTGTAGGCCACGATCTCCTCCGCGTCCGGCAGGGTGCGTCTCAGAACCGTGCGGAGCTGCCTGAGGGAAGGCTGGAAGGATTCGGGTGCCGCGGCTATATACGCGTCGTGGTCGTCGATCGTCGTCATGGAAGTCGCTCCCGATTCTTCGCGGTGGTCCGGCTCTTGGCTCGTTCCTTCCTCAGACTAGTCCCCACGGTCCGTGCGCTAGACTGGCGCCCACTGAACACGCGTATAACCTGGTTCCGAAGGAGTGACCATGGACAACCTGCAGTGGCCTCGCGGACGCAGCGACAGAGGCGCGTTCGCAGCACGTTTCGGCGATGCCCGCGCTGGTCGGCGTCGATTGGGAGCGGATGGACCGCAGTCGCAGGATCTACCTGGCCATCCCAGTGCTCGCCCATTCGGTCGCGCTCGGTCCGGGATCGCTGTCCAATACCTACGCGAGCCCGGCGATCTCCTCAGTGCTCGTCCGGACCGGTCGGCTGGTCGACGGTGCGCTGCGCAGACTCACTGACACCCGGAACTGGAGCTACCACCTGTACTTCCGCGATGCGCTCCAGCCCGGCCACGGCGGATTCGAGCACACCGGGATGGTGCGAGCGATGCACGCGTATTCCCGCGCACAGCACCTCAGCCACGGTGGCGGCACAGACGAGTACGGCACGCCGATCAATGCGATCGACATGCTCCGCACATGGTTCGACTTCACCTACGTCCCCTACCGCGGGCTCCAGAAGATGGGCTATGAGCTCAGTGTCAGTGTCGAAGAGGTCCGAGACGTCTACTACTTCTGGCAGACGATCGGCGGCCTGCTCAGGATCCCCGATGACGTGCGGTCCGGCCTCGACGACCATGAATCGTCCGAGCAGATGGGTGCAGGCCATCGCAGCAGTGGCCGGGAAGCCTGATGAAGGCTCGCGATCGCTGGTCAACGCCCTCACGGCGCGGTGGCACAGCAGCTGGCGGTCGTCCTGCAGCTGCCGGAGGAGCCGCTGCGCGAACGCACCGAGGCGCAGATCCGCATCATCCACGGCGATGAGATGGCCGACTGGCTCAACGTCCCGCGGCGATCCATCCAGGTGTCGGAGGCGCTGCAGGTGCCGCTCGTCGCACAGAGATTCGAGTTCCTGAAGCAGCTGCCGGTCGCCCTCGAGAAGGAGATCGCGACGAACGAGGCGATCCTCGGACAGCTGCTCGAAGCGACCGAGGACGGACGCCCCGCGTATGAGAGAGCCCCGTCAGATGCCGCGTAGGCACGTCAGCCGAGGCTGATGGTGAGGACAGGCCGCCTGTACGCCGGGTTCTGTTCGTGCACCCGGTCACCCCGGTGCACGCGACGACCATCTATCTGGGACCGCTGTCACCAGCGGCCTCGAGCGATCCACCCGACGGCTTCGGGCGAGCAGCCCTCGAACGCCGTCTGTCCGATCTTGCTCCGGGTGGGGTTTGCATAGCTGCCGCAGTCACCTGCAGCACTGGTGGTCTCTTACACCACCGTTTCACCCTTACCCGTCCCAGGATCGCTCCCGGTCCGGGCGGTCTGCTCTCTGTTGCACTTTCCCGCGGGTCACCCCGGGTGGCTGTTGGCCACCACCCTGCTCTGCGGAGCCCGGACGTTCCTCAGCCCAGCGGCTTTCGCCACTGCTGAGCCGCGGCCGTCCAGCGACCTGTCCTCGACGCGACAGTCTACCGCCTCGTCGCGCTCCGCCGCGCTGGGCACGGCACCCCGACGCTCACCATTGTGGGCCGCCGGAACGGTGTCCCACACTGCAGAGACAAGGTTGCCGGCTCAGCCAGCCTGAGACGAGCCGGAGTGAGAGGAGTCACCGTGTCCGAGCTGGCCGTAGTTGCGGGTGCGACCGGGTACATCGGTCGGTACCTCGTGCAGGAGCTTTCTGACCGGGGGTACCGAGTCCGCGCGATCGTCCGATCACGGAAGCGCGCCGAACAGCCCGGTGCATTCGGAGCTCCGTCGCTGGCGGGTCGCGTCGCGGAGTGGTGCGAAGGCAATATCACAGCGCCGTCATTCGTCGCCGGACTCTGCGAGGGGGCTGACCGGGTGTGCTCCGCGCTCGGTGTCACCCGGCAGAAGGCCAGCCCGTGGGACATCGACTACCGGGCCAACCTGCGCCTGCTGGAGGAGGCGGAGAATGCGTCGGTCGATTCCTTCCTCTTCGTCAACGTCATGCACGCAGCGGTCGGCCGGTCGCTGATCACGCGGTCGAAGACGGCCTTCTCCGAGGCACTGACCCGGTCGTCGACAGCACACCAGATCGTGAATCCGTCGGCCTACTTCTCCGACATGAGCGAGTTCCTGTCGATGGCCCGATCCGGATTCGTCCTGCTGCCGCCCGGACGCGGAGTCAGGATCGCACCCATCCACGGCGCGGACCTGGCCGCCTACTGCGCCGACCGTCTGGGCGACACCAGCGGCAGCTGGGACGTGGGCGGTCCGGACGTCCTCACCTTCGACCAGGTCGGGAGGCTCGCGGCCGCTGCCGTCGGGAAGCCCTGCCGTATGATCCGGATCCCGGCGGCAGCGGTGACGGCAGGAGTCTGGGCAGCCCGACGCGTCGGTGGCCGCACAGCCGTCCTCGCGGAGTTCCTGTCAGAGGGGTTCACCCGTGACGCGATCGGGGAGCGGTGGGGTGAGCATCACCTCGAGGAGTTCTTCCGAAGGAGCGCCCAGGAGAAGTCCGCGTAGGAGGACCCGGCGGTTCCCCACGATCCGCGTTCACCCGGTCGCTCCTCGCATCGCGGCGACCGGTACAGTCCTCGTGGTCGGTCACTCCGATCTCCACCCGCCCGCGGCGTCACCAGGAGGACATGCCCCGTGAAGATCCTGCTCCCCCCGTCGGAGGGCAAGACGCCGCCTTGCTCGGGGGATCCCGTGGACGTCGCCGGACTCACCTTCCCGCAGCTCGGTGAGGCACGGCACCAGATGCTCCAGACGCTCGTCGAGACCTCCACGCGGAGCGACGCGCTCACCCTGCTGGGCGTCGGGAAATCGCTGCACGAGGAGGTCCGTGCGAACACCCGCCTGGCGAGTGCTCCGACAGGGCCGGCCAGCTCGGTCTACACAGGAGTGCTCTTCGCAGCGATGGGCGCGGAGGACCTCGCACAGGTCCCTGAGGAGAAGCGGTCCGCAGTCCACGTCATGTCGGGATTGTTCGGCATCGTCGGGATCGACGATCTGATCCCCGCGTACCGACTGTCGATGGGAGCGCAGCTGCCGGAGTTCGGTCGAGCGAAGACGTGGTGGAGGCCTCAGCTGGCGCCGGTGCTCAACGAAGCCTTCGCCGACGAGCTGCTGGTCGACTGCCGCTCCGCTGACTACCGTGCTGCGTGGCCGGGGCCGTCTGCACAGGTCGTCACGATCGACGTGGTCCAGGTGCGCAGCGGAGCGCGGAAGGTGGTCTCCCACTTCGCGAAGCACACCCGCGGTGAGCTGGTCGGCAGGCTGCTGCGCTCGCCTGCCGCACTGCCTTCCACAGCGGAAGACGTCGCCGAGGCCGCATCCGCCTGGTACGAGGTCGAGCTCACGCCCGCTGCGGGCAGGAAGCCCGCTTCCCTCACCGTGGTGCTGCCGGAGTCCTGATCGCGACGCGGACGGCGACGGACGTCACGCGATCTTGAGCAGGAGGGCTCCGCAGCCGTCGCAGTCGAGCATGCCTCCGGGACCGAGGTTCCGGTAGGTGTCTCCGAGCATGCCGGAGAGCTGCTCTCCGCAGGCCCCGCACGAGCCTGCGGTCACGACAGCGGCAGCCGGATACGAGCCCTCCGCCCGGAGACGACCGTGCAGATCAGCGGGAATCCGCTCGAGCAGTGACGCACGGATCTTCTCGACCTCCGCGATCTCACCGGTGAGGCGCTCGTCCTCGCTCGCGCGCTCTGCCTGCAGTTCGCGTCCGCGGGCCGCGACCTCCTCCGCTTTCGCAGTCGTGTCCGCCAGCTGCGAGGCTGTCTCCTCCGCCGCTTCGAGCGCTTCGACCTGCTCGCCCTCGATGAGGTCGATGCGTTCGCGCAGGCCCGCGATCTCATCCTGCAGTCCCATGAGGTCCCGCGAGGTGAGTCCAGTGCCGTCGTTGAGGCGCGTCTCCGTGCGCATCACACGCTCACGCACGTCATCGGCGCTGTTCTCCGCGTCGCGGGCTGCCTTCTCCTGCTCGGCGTGCACCGCGGCGAGACGAGTGCGCTCGTTCTGCAGCTCGCCATGCTCACCTGCAAGAGCGCGCAGCGCCTCGAGTCGTTCAGTCTGCTTCGCCTCGTGCTGCAGCGTGCGCAGGTGCGAGCCCTCCGCGATCCACTCGCGCAGTGCGGCTGCCTGCTCCTCTGAGAGGTGTTCGTCGGCCATATCAGTCCTCCTGTGCGATCCGCAGCGTCCACGCGTCGGTGCGCCGGGTGGAGACCCTGACGCGCAGGTTCCAGCCGCGCTGGGCCGCCACCTCTCCCAGCAATTCAGCCGCCCGGTCGAGCCACAGCGATTCCGCGGCCCAATGTGAGATGTCGATGAGGTGCGGGAGGCCGGCGCCGCGATGTGCGGTGTCCCGGGCCTCGGTCGCGGGATGGTGTCGGAGGTCGGAGGTGATGTAGACGTCGGCGCCCACCTCTCGGACGGAATCGAAGAGACCATCGCCCGCACCTCCGCAGACTGCGACTCGGCGGACCTCGGCGTCGGGATCGCCTGCGATCCGCACACCGGTCACGGTGGCGGGCAGGACCTTCGCGAGCGTCTCCGCGAGCGCACGCACCGTCGTGGGCTCACGGTCGCCCCAGCGGCCGATGCCCACCCCGTCCGGAGCTCCGGCCGTCTGCACGAGCGGTCCCTCGACCGGCACCCCGAGCGTCTCGATGAGCGCGTCGGAGACGCCTCCCAGCTGTGAATCAGCATTGGTGTGGGCGGCGATGTGCGCGATCCCGGCACGGACGAGGCGTGTGAGCTGTCCGCCCTTGAGAGTGTCGGAGGCGACCGAGGTGATCCCCCTCAGCAGGAGGGGATGGTGGGTGAGGAGAACGTCTGCACCGGTCTCCTCGGCCTCCGCGATGACGTCGTCCACCGGGTCGACCGCCAGCAGGACGGACGTCACCCGCTCAGTCGGATCGCCTGCGGTCAGCCCGACGGAATCCCACGCCTCCGCGTACGCCTCCGGCCACAGTTCATCGATGAGTGCGCGCACCTGCGCGAGCGTGGGTTCGACCATGACTCCACCGTAGTCGACCACGACTCGGACGTGAGTGGCACGCGTCACCCGCGTCCGATACGTTCTGATCATGGGACAGACCACATCACCTCGTCAGAGCACCGTTGCCGACGTCGTGCGCCGCACGGCACAGCGCACCCCCGACGCGACCGCCGTCGCATTCGGCGATCGCACGTGGACCTACCGTCAGTGGGACGGCGCCGTGACCGCCCTGGCCCGCCACTTCGTGGGGCTGGGCCTCGAGCACGGGGACCGCGTCGCCGCATTCGGCGCGAACTCGGATCTCTACGTCCTCACGTACCTCGCCTGTGCGCGGGCGGGGCTCGTCCACGTCCCCATCAACTTCCAGATGCGCGGCGATGAGCTCGACTACTTCTTCACGGACTCCGGGGCCACCGTCGTCTTCGCAGATGCCGCGCTCGCGGAGCACGTGACGGCGACGGCCTCCGGCCCGACGCTGTCGGTCCGGACGTTCGAGGACCTCGTGCCGGTCGCCGCCGCTGACGGCGGGGAGCCCCAGCGTGATGACGAGTTCACCGTCGTCGACACCGACGTCGCCCAGCTGCTCTACACGTCCGGCACGACGTCATCGCCCAAGGGCGCGATCATGACCCACCGCGCGCTGATCCACCACTACCTCAGCTGCCTCGACGTCCTGGACTTCGAAGCATCCGACCGGATGGTCCACGCCCTGCCGCTGTACCATTCGGCGCAGATGCACGTGTTCATGCTCCCGTCGCTCATGAAGGGCGGATACAACCTCATCGTTCCGGGACCGGTTCCGGCCCAGCTGTTCGAGATCTTCGAGAAGGAGCGGATCACAGCCTTCTTCGCCGCGCCCACCGTGTGGGTCGCACTCGCCAATCACGACGAGTTCGGTGCACGTGACCTCTCCAGCCTCACGAAGGGCTACTACGGCGCGTCCATCATGCCCGGGCCCGTCCTGGCACGACTGCGCGAGGCGCTGCCGGGCATGGGCTTCTACAACGCGTTCGGCCAGTCGGAGATGGGCCCTCTCGCCACCGTGCTGCGACCCGAGGAGCACGATGCGCACCCCGGGTCCGCCGGCCGTCCCGTGCTCTTCGTCGAGACCCGCGTGGTCGACTCCTCCGGGAAGGACGTGGCTCCCGGCGAGCAGGGTGAGATCCTCTACCGCTCGCCACAGCTCTGCGAGGGGTACTGGAACAAGCCCGAAGCGACGGAAGAGGCGTTCCGGGGCGGATGGTTCCACTCCGGCGACCTCGTGGTCCAGGATGAGGAGGGCTTCATCGAAGTCGTCGACCGAGTGAAGGACGTCATCAACACGGGTGGCGTGCTCGTCGCCTCCCGCCAGGTCGAGGACGCGATCTTCGAGCTCGACGCCGTCGCAGAGGTCGCCGTCGTCGGCACTCCGGATGAGAAGTGGATCGAGGCGATCACTGCCTACGTCGTGAAGAAGGGCGAGATCGACGGCGATGCCGTCATCGCCCACGTCCGCGAACGCCTCGCACCGTTCAAGGTGCCGAAGGCGGTGCACTTCATCGATGAGCTGCCCAAGAACACCTCCGGGAAGATCCTCAAGCGCCAGCTGCGCTCCTGAGGGGCCGACTGCCTGCCCCTTATTTGCCACAACACAAAAGAGCGACTACCCTAAAACTATGCAGAGAATGCAGGAAGCCGACCTCACGGACCAGGTGCGCCGCGCTGGAATGCGCGCCACACCGGGCCGTGTCGCCGCACTAGACTTCCTCACCGCGAACCCGCACTGCACTGCGGCGGAAGTCCATGCCGGCATCGCGGAACAGCTCCCGTCACTCTCGATGCAATCCGTCCACAACGTCGTGAACGACCTGACGGAGAAGGGTCTTCTCCGTCGCGTCGACGCACCGGGCGCAGCCCGCTACGAGACGCGGACGGACGACAACCACCATCACATCCGGTGTGTGGTGTGCCACCGCATCGAGGACGTGGACTGCGTGACCGGAGATGCTCCGTGCCTCTCCCCCGTCGGCACCAGTGGGATGCCTGTGCTCCTCAGCGCAGACGTCACGTTCCAGGCGGTCTGCACGGAGTGCGTCGGCGCGTGGGAGGCATCCCACGCCTCGACGGCCTGATGCCTGCCCGCGCTGCCCCGAACCGGCCCCAGTCCCCCTCAACCTCTCCTGCAGAGACATGTTTCGATCGGAAGGAAGAACATGACACAGTTTGATCCGACAAAGCCTTCGACCACGGAGACCGGCGCGCCGCGCGAATCCGACGCCCACTCGCTGAGCGTCGGCGCCGATGGCCCCCTGATGCTCCATGACGTCGCCCTCGTGGAGAAGCTCGCACGCTTCGACCGTGAGCGCGTCCCGGAGCGCAGCCCCCACGCGAAGGGCTCCGGCGCCTTCGGTGAGTTCGAGGTGCTCGAGGACGTCAGCAAGTACACGAAGGCGGACTTCCTGCAGCCGGGCAAGAAGACCCGCATGCTCGCACGCTTCTCCACCGTCGCCGGTGAGCTGGGCTCGCCGGACTCGTGGCGCGACGTCCGCGGCTTCGCCCTGAAGTTCTACACCGACGAGGGCAACTTCGACATGGTGGGCAACAACACGCCCATCTTCTTCGTCCGCGATCCGATGAAGTTCCCGGACTTCATCCATTCGCAGAAGCGCACGCCGGATTCCGGCCTCCGCTCTGCGAACATGCAGTGGGACTTCTGGACCAACTCGCCGGAATCAGCTCACCAGGTCTCCTACCTCATGGGCGACCGCGGCCTGCCGAAGACGTGGCGTCACATGAACGGCTACTCGTCGCACACCTACATGTGGATCAACGCGGAGGGCGAGAAGTTCTGGGTGCAGTACCACTTCCACACGGAACAGGGCGAGCAGAACATGACGAACGACGAAGCGGCACAGCTCGCCGCTGAGGACGCGGACGTCCACCGCCGTGACCTGTTCGACGCGATCGAGCGCGGAGATCACCCCAGCTGGACTCTGTCGGTGCAGATCATGCCGTACGAAGAGGCGAAGACCTACCGCTTCAATCCGTTCGATCTCACGAAGACCTGGTCGCACAAGGACTACCCGCTGCACCGCGTCGGCCGGTTCACACTCAACGAGAACCCGGTCAACCACTTCGCACAGATCGAGCAGGCCGCCTTCAGCCCCGCGAACACCGTGCCCGGCACGGGCGTCTCGCCCGACAAGATGCTGCTGGGCCGCGTGTTCTCCTACCCGGACGCGCAGCGTCACCGCATCGGCACGAACTTCAACCAGCTGCCGGTGAACGCGCCGAAGAACCCGACGAACTCCTACGACAAGGAGGGCGCGATGCAGTACCACCACTCGGGTGATGCCCCGGTGTACGCGCCCAACTCGTACGGTCGCGCCTACCAGGACACCCAGGGCCAGGTGGACAACGGCTGGGAGTCCGACGGCTCTCTGGTGCGCTCGGCGTACTCGCTGCACTCGGAGGACGACGACTTCGGACAGGCGCACACGCTGGTCCGCGAGGTCTACACCGATGAGCAGCGCGACCGCCTCGTCGAGACGGTCACCGGCAGCCTCATCCCCGAGGTCCAGGAGCCCGTCCTGTCGAACGTCTTCCAGTACTGGAAGAACATCGACGCCGAGGTCGGCCAGCGCATCCAGGATCTCTACTTCGAGAAGACCGGGAAGGCACAGGCCTGAGCCTCGCGTGACGCGCGCTCGCCGGGATCTCCGGACTTCTGACGCAGCATGACGGAAGCCCCGTCGCCACGGATATCCGCGGCGACGGGGCTTCCGTCGCATCGGCACCCGTCGATAGGCAGAGAAGGCCGCCGCTCCGTGTCACTGTGTGGATCGCGAGCTTGCGATGAGTGGACGGACCTCCAGAGGTACTCCCCACAACGGATGCGTCCCAGATGGTGGCGAGGTATTCATACCAAGCGCTTCGACCCGTTCGATGGCCGCCGTGGGAACCCAGGAGCAGTTCCGTCAAGAACACACAGGGAGTGGTCCCACGATTGCCCGCCCCACGTCGCCGTCTCGACACCGATCAGCATCGTCCAGTGTTATCTGGCCGACTGATTCACCCAGCTGGCGGTTCATGTCCAGTGACGCGGTCTCGCCGCGCCCCCTTGTGCGCTCGGAGCGCTCGGAGTGCACACACGATGGCGACGAGATCGACGATCTCCTGCAGGAGGGCACCCACCACTGCGGGTAGGTACCCGAATGCGGCAACGAGCATCAAGCCCACTGAGATGACGATGCCCATCCAGATCGACTGCAACGCGATCTGCACGGTCCGCCGCGAGACATACGCGACATCTGCCACGCGCGCAATGTCATTCGAGGTGATCACCGCCGCTGCCGACTCACTCGCAGCAGTGGCCCCTCGGCCCGCCATTGCGATGCCTACGTCAGCGGCTGCCAGCACGGGGGCATCGTTGATCCCGTCACCGACCATGAGCACGGGCCGCGGCCGCATGGCTTGTACGATCTCGACTTTGGTTCGGGGCGTGGTCTCAGCGTGAGCCGTCTGGATGCCAACCGCGTGTGCGACGGACTCTGCAGTGGATGTGACGTCGCCGGTCACCATCGCGATCTCTGTCACGCCGGCTTCGCGAAGGCGGGTCACGGTGTCTGCTGCGTTCGGACGAATCGGGTCGGACAGGATGATGACGCCCGCCAGTTCGTCACCGACTGCCACGTACACGGCCGTCTCTCCAGCTTGGAGTGCGGGGCGGGCGATCGGCCCGGTCACCTCTTCGATGAACGCAGGTTTCCCGACTCGCACCACGGCCCCCCCTACCAGGGAGGCGAGCACCCCATTCGTCGCCACTTCGTCAGCATGCGTCACTTCCGGCAATTCGAGCTGGTGGGTTCTTGCCGCTGCCACGATGGGGTCGGCGAACACATGCACGGAGTACTGCTCAGCGGCAGCCGCGAGCCGCAGCGTCTCGCTCGCCGTGCGGGAGGCCGGGTGAAGATCCACCACATCGGCTTTACCCTGCGTCAGGGTGCCGGTCTTATCGAACGCTGCCGAACGAACCCGGGCGAGCACCTCCAGGACGCCACCATCTTTGATGATGACGTTCAGCTTCGCGGCTGAACTCATACCCCCCATGAACGCGACAGGTGCAGCGATCAGCAACGGGCACGGTGTCGCAACCACGAGCACCTCAGCGAAACGCACCGGGTCACCGCTCAGGAACCAGGCGAGGCCTGCGATGAGCAGCGAAACAGCAGTGAACGGCAGCGCATACCTATCGGCGAGGCGCACCATGGGTGCGCGGGATTCCACGGCTTCTTCTACGAGCCGCACGATCGATGCGTAGTTAGAATCGGCCGCCACCTTCTGAGCGCGCATCGTGAAACTCGTGGTGCCGTTCACCGTCCCAGACAGCACAGGGTCGCCCGCGCGACAGCTCGCCGGGATCGGCTCACCGGTCACCGACGATTCATCGATCGTCGCGTGATCCGACAGCAGCAGTCCGTCAACCGGGAGAATCTCCGAGGATCGCACCAGCAGCGCATCGCCCACCGCGACCTCTTCGATCGCCACTCGTTCGACTTCCCCGGTCACCGGGTGGATCCGCCCTGCGAACGCTGGGGCTCGGGTCAGCAGCTGGTCGAGTTCCCGGCTTGCACGACGCGCGGCCAGATCCTCCAGCGCTTCGCCCCCTGTGAGCATCAACGCGATGATGAGCCCCGCGACATACTCATGCACAGCAAGAGTGGCGATCATGGCGATGACAGCAAGGACGTCGAGCCCCCAATGACCATGCATCAGATCCCGGACCATGCCTGAGGCAGTGATGACGATCACGACGCTGAGCACCAGGTAGGCGGTGACAGCGAGAGCTGTCGTCAGGCCGGTCAGCCAGAGCACCACCCCGGCCGTCAGCCCGAGCATCACGAAGATCATGAGCTTGCGGCTGCGGAGAAGCTCTACTGTCGGTGAGGTCGCGCGCGGCGATTGTCCGGTGTCAGGTGTGACGGTCTGTGCTGGCACTGCCGCGTCCTCAGTCCTTCTTTTCGAACAAAGACCTTCTGGTGGGCCCAGAGGGACTCGAACCCCCGGCCCCCTCGGTGTAAACGAGGTGCTCTGACCAACTGAGCTATAGGCCCCACACCGCTCATGCGGCGGCTCAAGTATCGCACACGGGTGCCATCCGTTCATCATTCATCTGAAGCGCGTCACGTCGGAGCGCACCAGGCGAACTTGCGCCGAACTGCGCAAGAAGCGTCTTTCCTGCGACATACGGATTACGGAACGATCACGGTCGGTCACGTTTGATGACGAATCGGCAGAACGGTCCGAACACAATGATCAATAATTGTTCCGCATCCCCTGTGTTCCTACTGTGGGCCTCAAGAGATCGGTTCTCCCTCACCGTGGAGGGTCCGGTCGACGTCAGGATCCTCCGCCCGGACCGCGGAGAACCGGAATGGAGCATCGGTGATGAAGAAGCAGACCCTCGCCCCCGCCGTCCTCGCCTCCCTCACAGCGGCGGGCCTCGTTCTCGCACCGGCCGCAGCGCACGCGCAGGATTCGGACGCGCAGAACGTCACTCTCTCCGATTCGGCCGCAGACCCGACGGCGACTCCCACACAGGAGCCCGAGGAGAAGCAGCAGACGCAGGCAGAGGCGCCCGCGGAGGAAGAACCGAGCCAGAACGAGGAGACTCCCGAGGAGCCCGAGGAGCCCTCATCGCCCCAGCCGTCAGACGACAGTACGTCTGACGAGCCGACGGACGGAGCCACAGAGACTGAAGCGCCCACGGAAGAACCGACCGAGGACCCGACTGAGGACGCCGACACAGCTGACGTGACGGTCACCCCGCAGGACGTCCGTCTCACCGACGTCGTCTATGTCTCCGGCGACGAGGCGCCCAGCGGCGCGACCATCACCGGAACCGAACTCGAGCCGGAGACGCAGTACACCGTCACCGTCACGGGCGGGCCCGAAACGTCAGGCGAACGCCAGGTGACCACCTCCGCGGACGGGTTGTTCACAGAGTCCTACACGATCGAGGTCGACTCCGACGCAGACCTGGAGTCCTTCGCCGGAGACCGCAGTGTGTCGGTCACCGATTCAGAAGGCGTGACGGTCGACGAAGGCTCGTTCGAGATCCTCAACGACATCGAAGACGACGAGACCGACGAGGACGAAGAGGTCCAGGCGGATCCCGCACTGGACCTGCCGAACTCGATCGAGGTCGATGACGTCATGGTCCCGCAGGGTGAGGAGCCCGGCGACCGCGGCCTGCAGATCGCCGCGACGGACCTGGCACCGGGCGAGTGGTACACGTTCCGCGTCATCGCACCGGACGACACCCCGGACCTGTCGACGGAGTTCGAGGTCGAAGCCGACGAGGACGGCAATGCGGTCGGCGCCTACTTCATCGAGTGGTATGGCGACTACAGCGCCGACGTCATCGCCGGCACCTTCACGATCGAGCTCGCAGGCGAAGACGTGGTGCTCGATTCCGCGGATGTCGAGTTCACCGTCGGGTCCGAGGACGACGACTCTGACGACGGAGACGACTCCGACGAGGGCGAGGACGGCGGCGACGGGTCGGACGACGGGGACGAGTCGGATGACAGCGACGATGGTCAGCCCGGCGAAGACGACGGGGACGACTCCGACGAGGCAGATCTGGACCCGGCGATCACGGTGTCGCCCGAGACCCTGTCCGCGGCGAGCTTCATGGACTACGACACGGGCGTCCAAGTCACTGCTTCCAACTGCCTGCCGGGCGATATGGTCTCGCTCGAGGTCATGTGGCCGGGCACCGACGAGGTGGCGTACGCGGACGGGATCGAAGCGGACGATGACGGCGCGGCCTCGTTCTCCTTCTACGGGACGGGCTCGAATGCGGCGGACTACGTCGGAACCTGGAATGTCTCGATCAGCTGCGGCGGCGAGACGGCCACCGATTCCTTCACGGTCACGGGAGACGCGGGCGATGACGGCGACAGCGGATCCGAGCTGCCGCGCACCGGTTCCGATGCCGGCATCCTCGCGATCGCAGCGGCCGGTCTGCTGACAGTGGGCGCAGCGACGGTCATGCTCAGCTCGCGGCCGAAGCGCCGGGACACCTTCTGAGCGCGGTGAGCCGCTGACGCGCAAGAGGTGCGGGCCGGGAGGATGTCCTCCCGGCCCGCACCTCTTGCGTTCCACCTGCGGTGAGTGTGGGATTCGAACCCACGGACCCTTGCAGGTCAACGGTTTTCAAGACCGTCACATTCGGCCGCTCTGTCAACTCACCACTCGCCGACCGAAGCCGGCGCCCAGCTATTCTCGCACATGCCGTGGAGCACCTGGACATTAGCAGAACCGGCTCATCACCGGACATGAGAACGCCGGGACATCGTGATGATGCCCCGGCGTTTCTGCTGGTCGGGATAGCGGGATTCGAACCCACGACCTCCTCGTCCCGAACGAGGCGCGCTACCAAGCTGCGCTATATCCCGATGCTGTGGACGGTTCCTGAGAACCTGACAGCGAGACACAGTTTAACCATAATGACCTGCGAACTCCTAATCGAGGAGCCGGTAAGGTGCGACACAGCAGAACAGCGGATCCGCTCGGTCTTCTCCCGTGCCGACGGACCTCATCGATCGCCCTGCACACCGCCTCAGGAGGGGTATGGCTCTCACTACGGAGAGTGTCGCCGACGCTGCGATGCGCATCCTCTCGGACTTCGGTCTGGGCGACCTCACGATGCGTCGACTCGCACGGGAGTTGAACGTCCAGCCGTCCGCCCTCTACTGGCATGTCGCAGACAAGCAGTCGCTGTTCGTCCTCCTGGCAGCACGGATGGGCGCAGAAGCCGACGACCTCGATCGGCCCGCACCGGGCCAGGGCCGGCTCGCCAGCACGGTCGACGCGATCACCACGTACCGGGGCGTGCTCCTGCGCTATCGCGAGAGCGCGGACATCGTGCTCCTGGCCTACTCGCACTCCGGTCCGACGGTGCTGCCCTCAGCCCTCTCAGATCTCGATGCGGACACCCGCGACTTCGTGATCCCGTACGTCCTGGGCTCGATCGCGATCCTGCAGAACCGACGTCTGTTCGCGGGCGAGCCACTCGCGCCGCGCACCACGGGAGGAGGCTCCGACGGTCACGCCGAAGCCTCCTTCCGCACCGGTCTCACCCGACTGCTGACCGGCTGAGGCTCAGAGTCGCCGCCTGATCTTCTCCGCCGCCTCCTCGAGCACTGCAGCGTCCGTGAAGTCCGCTCGACGGCTCGCGTCGAAGTCTGCGAGAGAGGTCGTGGGCCAGACGTGGATGTGCACGTGGGGCACCTCATAGCCTTGGACCATGAGTCCCACCTTCTCGCACTCGAACGCCTCGCTCTGCGCCTTGCCGATCGTCTTGGCGACCGCGAAGAGATGCGCAGAGAGGTCGTCGTCCAGGTCGACCCAGTGCACGATCTCCTCACGGGGGACGACGAGGACGTGTCCCTCGGTCATCGGCTGCACATCGAGGAACGCCACGCACAGCTCGTCCTCGTACACGAAGACGCCCGGGATCTCGTTCTCGATGATCTTGGTGAAGAGGGATGCCACGTGTTCTCCTCCGTGTTCCGGGGCCCGTGAGGCCCACACAGTCATGTCGGATTCAGCGTAGCCGCCAGCGGCTCACCGCACGAAGCGGCCGAGGTCCCGCGGAGTCCCGAAGTCCGCGGTCTCCTCGTCGACGACGGAACCGGACGAGTCGGCGAGGAGCGCTGTGCGGTGCGGCCCGCCTCGGCGATGGTCGAAGACGTCGCAGGCACGCGAGAGGGCCCCGTGGGGCCAGAAGTCCGACAGGAGCGGGACGCTGTCCCACGCATCGCCCAGTTCGGCGATCGCCCACGCGCGCAGGGTGTACTTCGTGTCGCACGAGACGACCAGCGGCGCGATCCCGCGCGCACGGAGCCGGCCGGCCAGCCCGACCAGTGTCACCAGCTCATCAGCGCAGACGGGTGTGAAGGCGTACGGGACGAAGACGAGCAGCACCCCTCCGGATTCCGCTCCCGTCAGGAGCGGAACGTCCTCTCCCGTGTGTGCGGGGAGGGAGAGATCCGGAAGGGTGCGCCCACTCACCCGTAGTTCTTCTTGCCGACCAGCCGGTAGCCGGACCAGTCCGGCGCAGCACTCACCGTGGAGGTGACGTGCATGCCGGCTGTGGGCGCGGCGTCGGAGATGTCGGCCGGACGGATATGCCCGTCGCGGTTGGGCTTCGGTGTCAGCAGCCAGATGATGCCGCCGGTGGACAGGGTGGTCTGCGCGTCGACTATCGCATCCGTGAGATCCGGGTCATCTGCGCGCCACCACATGATGATCGCATCGAAGACGTCATCAACGTCGTCATCGGCCAGCTCCTCCTCAAGGACCTTCTCGATCGATTCGCGAAGATCGAAATCGACGTCCTCGTCGTAGCCGATCTCTTGTACGTACTGTCCCCGCTTGAAGTCGAGCGGAGTCGATGCGGAGTCCTGCGTGTCCCTCTCTGAGGCAGAAGTGCTCATGCGACCATTCTCCACATCCCTGACCGCCGGGCAAACGCCCGGGGTGCGATTCCCCTGGAATGAGAGGCGAGCAACACGTCTTCGCTCGTCCGCTGAGCCGTTCAACCCATATGCTGGAGGCAACCCCAGAGTGGGCAGTGCCACCGCAGACGGCTCCACCGGGCCACCGTGGCGCAGCCCGCAGGTGCTGTGCAGCAGCACCGCAACTTCAATGAGGAGGAATGTCGTGCCGACTAATCCTGGAGGACCGATCCTCAACGGTCTCCCCAGTCAGATCCCGGATATCGATCCGGAGGAGACCAGGGAATGGCTCGATTCGCTGGACGGTCTCATCGCTGAGGCGGGCCCTGTCCGCGCCCGGTACATCATGCTCAGCCTGCTCGACCGTGCACGCAAGAGCAATGTGGGCGTCCCCAGCCTCACGGCCACGGATTACATCAACTCGATCAGCCCCGAGGAAGAGCCGTGGTTCCCCGGCGACGAAGAGGTCGAGCGCACCTTCCGCCGCTGGAACCGCTGGAACGCCGCCATGCTGGTGCACCGCTCGCAGCGGCCCGGCATCGAGGTGGGCGGCCACATCTCGACCTACGCGTCCTCCGCGACGCTCTACGAAGTGGGGCTCAACCACTTCTTCCGCGGCAAGGACCACCCCGGCGGTGGCGACCACGTCTTCTACCAGGGCCACGCCTCCCCCGGCATGTACGCCCGGAGCTTCCTCGAGGGACGCATGAGCGCGGACCAGCTGGACGGATTCCGCCAGCAGGCCAGCCACATCGTCGACGGCAAGAACCTCGGCATCCCCTCCTACCCGCACCCGCGCCAGATGCAGGACTTCTGGGAGCACCCCACCGTCTCCATGGGCATCGGCCCCATGAACGCCATCACCCAGGCGCAGTTCGACAAGTACCTGCACAACCGCGGGATCAAGGACACCTCACAGCAGCAGACCTGGGCATTCCTGGGCGACGGTGAGCTGGACGAGCCGGAGAGCCGCGGCATGCTCCACGTCGCAGCCTACGAAGAGCTCGACAACCTGAACTTCGTCATCAACTGCAACCTCCAGCGCCTCGACGGTCCCGTGCGCGGCAACGGGAAGATCGTGCAGGAGCTCGAGTCGTACTTCCGCGGTGCCGGCTGGAACGTCATCAAGGTCGTCTGGGGCCGCGAATGGGACGCGCTGCTCGCCAAGGACCGCGACGGCGCACTCGTGAACCTCATGAACCAGACGCCGGACGGCGACTACCAGACCTACAAGGCGGAGGACGGCGGCTTCGTCCGCGACAACTTCTTCGGTCGCGACCCCCGCACCAAGGCGATGGTCGACGACCTCACGGACGAACAGATCTGGAACCTCAAGCGCGGCGGCCACGACTACCGCAAGGTGTACGCCGCCTACCGTGCCGCACAGGCGCACACGGGCCAGCCCACGGTCATCCTCGTGAAGACCGTGAAGGGCTACTCGCTGGGGCCGTCGTTCGAGGCGCGCAACGCGACGCACCAGATGAAGAAGATGACGATCGAGGACCTCAAGCTGGCCCGCGACCACTTCTCCGTCCCGATCACGGACGCGCAGCTCGAGGAGAATCCCAAGAAGCCGCCGTACTACCACCCCGGCGAGGATGCCCCGGAGATCCAGTACCTGCAGGAGCGTCGTCGCAAGCTCGGCGGGTACTCACCGGAGCGCCGGTCGAAGTACACGCAGATCGAGCTGCCCGGGAAGAAAGCGTACGAAGCCGCCCGGCGCGGGTCGGGGAAGCAGACGATCGCCACCACGATGGCCTTCGTCCGCGTCCTCAAGGACCTCATGCGCGACAAGGAGATCGGCCACCGCATCGTGCCGATCATCCCGGACGAGGCGCGCACGTTCGGCATGGACTCGTTCTTCCCGACTGCGAAGATCTACAACCCCCACGGGCAGAACTACATCTCCGTCGACCGCGACCTTTTCCTCGCGTACAAGGAGGCCACGGACGGGCAGCTGCTCCACGTGGGCATCAACGAGGCGGGAGCCACGTCGGCACTCACCGCGGTGGGCACGTCCTACGCCACCCACGGCGAGCCGATGATCCCCTTCTACATCTTCTACTCGATGTTCGGGTTCCAGCGGACCGGTGACTTCTTCTGGGCGGCCGGGGACCAGATGGCCCGCGGCTTCGTGCTCGGTGCGACCGCCGGACGCACGACGCTCACCGGTGAGGGACTCCAGCACGGCGACGGCCACTCGCACCTGCTCGCATCGACGTATCCGGCGATCCTCTCCTACGACCCCGCATACGGCTACGAGATCGGCCACATCGTGCGGGCCGGGCTCGAACGGATGTACGGGCAGGATGAGGAGAACCCGGCCGTCGACCCGAACGTCATGTACTACATCACGATGTACAACGAGCCGATGCAGCAGCCCAAGGAGCCCAAGGACCTCGACGTCGACGGCCTCCTCAAGGGCATGTACAAGCTGGCGGACGGCCCGGACAACGGTGGACCGAAGGTCCAGCTGCTGGCGTCCGGCGTCGCTGTCGCATGGGCGTACGAGGCCCAGCAGCTGCTGGCGGACGACTGGGGCGTGAGCGCGGACATCTGGTCCGTGACCTCGTGGAGTGAGCTGCGCCGTGACGGGCTCGCGGCGGACGAGCAGCGCCTGCTCGACCCGTCCGCGGAGCCGCGGGTGCCCCATGTGACCTCCGCACTGAAGGACACGGCAGGTCCCGTCGTCGCCGCGAGCGACTACATGCGGGCGGTGCAGGATCAGATCCGTCAGTACGTGCCGAACCACTTCTCATCGGTCGGCGCAGACGGCTACGCGATCTCCGACACCCGACCGGCGGCTCGCCGCCACTTCCTCATCGATGGCCCGTCCATCGCGGTGCAGGCTCTCATCAGCCTGGCCGACAGCGGAGAGATCGATATCTCGAAGGCGACGGAAGCAGCGAAGAAGTACGAGCTCGACGATCCGACTGCAGGCACCTCGGGCTCCCTGGAGGGCGGCGCCGCCTGACAGACCCTCCGCACGACGGCGGGGTGGGGACGGCTGCACCAGCGGCCGACCCCACCCCGCTGTCTTTCTGTGCGGAGTTGTCGAGTGTCCACAACGTCATAGGGGCTCACGCACGATAGTGTGCTTGCATGCTGGCTTCGAGATCGACCCATCAGGCGTCCCCCGGGCGCACTGACACCGCCCGCAGGCTGCAGGCCCGCGAAGAGCAGCTGGGGCACGTCGTCATCCAGCGCCTCGATGCACGTCTGGCGTGGTTCCGCAGCATGGACCCCGCAGACCGGCAGTGGGTGTCGGTGGTCGCGAAGTCGGGCATCTCGTCCTTCATCGACTGGTACCAGGACCCCGCCACTCCCCTGCGCGGCGTCCTCGACGTCTTCCGCTCCGCTCCACGGGAGCTGGTCCGCTCCGTCTCCCTCCAGCAGACCCTGCAGCTGCTGCGCGTCGTCGTCCAGGTCGTCGAGGAGCGCGTACCGGACCTCGCCCAGCCGCGCGAGCAGCCTGAACTCAAGGAAGCCGTCCTCGTGTACTCGCGCGAGATCGCATTCGCCGCGGCAGACATCTACGCCCGTGCCGCCGAGGCCCGCGGCAGCTGGGACGCACGCCTCGAGGCGATGGTGATCGATGCACTCGTCCGAGGAGACTCGGTCGACGAGCTCGCGAGCAGATCCGCGGCCTTCGGCTGGCAGTCCCAGGGCAGCGTGTCCGTCCTCATCGGCCGCGCACCCCGCCGCTCCGCGCACAAGAGCATCTCCGAGATCCGCCGCGCCGCCCGCACGTGGGCGGAGGACGTCCTCGTCGGCATCCACGACGACCGCCTCCTCATCGTCCTGGGCGGCACCGAGGACCTCGATGCCGCGGCACTGGCCCTCTCCCACTACTACGGCCCCTCCGACGTCGTGGTGGGCCCGGAGGTCTCGACGCTCGCAGAAGCAGGCACGTCGGCCAAATCAGCGATGTGGGCGCTGCGGACCGCCTCCGCCTGGCAGTCGACGCCACGCCCGGTGCACGCCCACGACCTCCTGCCGGAACGCGCGATCGCCGGCGACGGCATCGCGACCGCAGCGCTCATCGATGACGTGTACGCGCCGCTCGCCGCCGGCAGCGGAAGCCTGCTCGAGACCGTCGCGGACTACCTGGACCACGGCGGCTCCCTCGAAGCGACCGGCCGCTCCCTCCACGTCCACCCGAACACCGTGCGCTACCGTCTGAAGAAGATCACGGGTCTCATCGGCCACGACCCGACCGAACCCCGTGCCGCCTTCGTCATCCGCATAGCCTTGGTGCTCGGTCGACTGTCGACGGTGGGACAGTTGGCACCACCCCACAAACCCACCTCAGGGTCCTGACAGCTCACGTAGTCTGCAACATTGAATCGAACGATGGGATATCACTGCTCGTGCTAGTCACCGCATGCCCTGGACAGGGCGCACAGAAGGCCGGCTTCCTCACGTCCTGGCTCGAACTCCCCGGCTTCTCCACCACGCTCGGCGAGCTCGCCGATGCGTCCGGGATCGACCTGCGCACCCACGGAACCGAATCCGACGACGCGACGATCACCGACACGGCGATCGCTCAGCCGCTGCTCGTCGCGGCGGCGATCGCTGCGCACGCGGAGATCTTCGGCGACGACCTGACGACGGATATCGTCGCGGGCCATAGCGTCGGCGAGATCGGCGCGGCAGCCATCGCGGGCATCCTCTCCCCCGCCCAGGCCATGACCCTCGTCCAGGCCCGCGGAGCGGCGATGGCCGATGCCGCGGCAGCAGCGGCCTCCGGCATGGCCGCCGTCGTGGGCGGGGACCCGGACGGCGTCCTCACCGCCATCACGGAGGCCGGACTGGAACCCGCCAATGTGAACGGCGGCGGACAGACGGTCGCAGCAGGCGCGCAGGACCGCATCGAGGAGTTCGCCGCGAACCCGCCGGACCGCGCACGCGTGATCCCGCTGAAGGTCGCCGGCGCGTTCCACACCTCGTTCATGAGCCCCGCGTCAGAAGCCGTCGCCGCGACCGCGACGACCCTGACGCCGAAGGATCCGTCAGTGACGATCCTCACGAACTCCGATGGCACGGCAGTCCGCTCCGGCGACGACTACCTGGACCTCCTCGTCTCGCAGGTGACGAATCCCGTCCGCTGGGACCTCTGCCAGGAGACGCTCCTGGCATCCGGCGTGACCGGGATCCTCGAACTGGTTCCCGGCGGGACCCTCACCGGACTCGCCAAGCGCGCGATGAAGGGTGTCGAGGTCTTCCCCGTGAAGTCCGCAGACGACATCGAAGCAGCCCGAGAATTCGTACGCGCCCATGCGGGCGCCTGAGATCCACCATCCGGGAAGGACTCCCCAGTGACCACTCTCACGACCACACCGGCCAACACCTACTCGCGCATCTCCGGGATAGGCGGCTATCGGTCCGAGCATGCCGTGCCGAACGATGCGCTCGTCGAAGCCATCGATTCCTCCGATGAATGGATCCGGCAGCGCACGGGCATCGTCACACGACACCGTGCGGGCGCAGACGTGGGCGTCCTCGACATGTCCGAGGAAGCCGCATCGGAGGCGATCGCGAACGCCGGCATCAGGCCCGGCGACGTGGGCGGCATCATCATCGCCACGGTGACCTTCGGCTACCCCACGCCGTCCGCAGCCTCCGCGCTCACGCAGCGCCTGGGCACCGGCCCCGTGCCGGCCTGGGACATCTCCGCAGCATGCGCGGGCTACTGCTACGCGATCGCACAGGCGGACGGCCTCGTCCGGTCCGGCGTGATGGACAACGTCCTGGTGATCGGCGTGGAGAAGCTCTCCGACTTCATCGATCCCACGGACCGCTCGATCTCCTTCCTCCTGGGCGACGGCGCAGGCGCTGTCATCGTGTCCTCGTCGGACACCCCCGGGATCGGCCAGAGCGTCTGGGGCTCCAAGGGAGAGAACTGGGAGACGATCCGCGTCACCAATTCGTTCCTGGACATGAAGAAGGATCCCGAGGCCCCCTTCCCCACCCTCCGCCAGGACGGCCCCAGCGTGTTCCGCTGGGCGGTGTGGGAGATGGCCGAGGTCGCGCAGCAGGCGCTCGACGCGGCAGGGGTCACTGCGGAGGACCTGTCCGCGTTCGTCCCCCACCAGGCCAACATGCGGATCATCGACGAGCTCTCGAAGCAGCTCAAGCTGCCGGAGTCTGTCATCATCGGCCGTGACATCGCGGAGAACGGCAACACGTCCGCCGCGTCGATCCCGCTCGCCACTGAACGACTGCTCCGGGAGAACCCCGACCTGCACGGCAAGCTCGCTCTGCAGATCGGCTTCGGAGCGGGGCTGGTCTACGGCGCACAGGTGGTCGTCCTCCCCTGAGATCGGCACACCGATGACGTAAGATCTCGCTGGGATCGTCGTCGAATCACGTTTCCTGCAAGCCGCCGCGGCGCACACCACGCCCGGCGGGAAGAAGAGAGAAGGATGAAGAATGGCACAGAGCGAAGCTGAGGTCCTCGCCGGACTCGCAGAGATCGTCAATGAAGAGACCGGCCTGGAGACGGACGCCGTCGAAGCCGGCAAGTCGTTCACGGACGACCTGGACATCGACTCGATCTCGATGATGACCATCGTCGTCAACGCTGAGAAGAAGTTCGGCGTCAAGATCCCGGACGACGACGTCAAGGACCTCATCACGGTCCAGGACGCCGTCGACTACATCGTCAAGGCGCAGCAGGCCTGATCACATCCCTTTCCGCGGGGCCGGCGAACCCGGCCCCGCGGAGGTCCCACCCCACGATTCGACGAGGTTCCACACAATGACTTCCACTGTCGTCGTCACCGGCATCGGTGCCGTCACGCCCCTGGGTGCGACCGCCCAGGAGACATGGCAGGCTGCGCTCGCAGGCACCAGCGGCGCCCACACCCTCGACAACGACTGGGCGGAGAAGTACGAGCTTCCCGTCGACTTCGCAGCCACCGTCGCTCCCGGCGTCGTCGAGGAGCGGCTCAAGAAGGTCGAGTCCAAGCGCCTCGACCCCGCCAGCCGCTTCGCCCTCATCGCCTCACGCGAAGCCTGGGAGGACGCGGGTTCCCCCGACGTCGAGCCCGAACGCCTCGCGGTGTCCTGGGCGACCGGGATCGGCGGCGTCTGGACCCTGCTCGACGCATGGGACACCCTGAAGGAAGAGGGCACTCGCCGCGTCATGCCGCTCACCGTGCCGATGCTCATGCCGAACGCGCCCGCAGCCGCCGTGGGCATGGAGTTCAAGGCCCGCGCGGTCGTCCAGACCGTCGTCTCAGCCTGCGCCTCGTCCACGGAGAGCCTGGGCCAGGCGTTCGAGATGATCCGCTCCGGCAAGGCCGACGTGGTCATCTCCGGCGGTGCGGAGGCAGCGGTCCACCCCATCACCCTGTCCGCGTTCTCCTCGATGCGCGCGCTCTCACGCCGCACGGATTCGCCTGAGACCGCTTCGCGTCCCTTCGACGTGGACCGCGACGGGTTCGTCATGGGCGAGGGCGGCGCCACGCTGATCCTCGAGAGCCGTGAGCATGCCGAGGCCCGCGGAGCGACGATCTATGCCGAGGTCGCCGGCTGGGGGACCTCCAACGACTCCTACCACATCACCGCCGGTCACCCGGAGGGCGACGGGTCGATCCGCGCGATGAGCGAGGCACTCGAATCCGCTGGCCTCACCCCCTCGGACGTCCGGCACATCAACGGGCATGCGACGTCGACCCCGGTCGGCGACATCCCGGAGTCGTTCGCGGTCAACAAGCTGCTGGGCGACGCCGTCGACGATGCGCAGTTCTCTGCGACGAAGTCGATGACGGGCCACCTGCTGGGCGGGGCCGGCTCACTCGAAGCCGTGTTCACCGTCATGGCGCTCAAGACCCGCCAGGCACCGCCGACGATCAATATCGAGTCGGTGGACCCCGACGTGCACCTGAACATCGTCCGCGACACTCCGGCTCAGCTGCCGGACGGCGACATCGCCGCGATCACGAACTCGTTCGGGTTCGGCGGACACAACGCGGTGGTGGCCTTCAAGAGCATCTGACGCGGACCCTGCCGGCCGTGAGCGGTCCGTCAGCGGATGACGAGTGTGGTCCGTCAGCGGAAGAGGAGGGGTCGGTGCTCTCGCACCGACCCCTCCTCTTCCGTCTTCTTCGCAGTGCGGCGCCTGCGCAGCCCGCACGCCGCGGATCAGTCTGCGCTCTTCTTCGTCCGTCGATCACTCTCCGTCTCGAGCGCTTCGACGAGCTCATCCTTGGTCATCGTGGAGCGGCCGTCGACGCCCAGCTCCTGCGCCTGTTCGTACAGGTCGTCCTTCGTCGCGTTGGCGTTGACGCCTCCGGCCGTCTCGCCGCTGCGGCGGCTTCCCTCCGCACGCGAATCCGACGGGCCCGAATCGTCCTTGGGCTGCCAGAGGTCGCCGACCTTCTCGTACGTGCGCTTGAGCGCCGCCCACGCGGTCTGTGCGGCCCGCGATTCGTCGTCGTACTCCTCCATCGCAGAGTCATATGCCTTCGCCCAGGTGCGCTGGGCCTTCTGATCAGAACGCTGGAGCGTCTGGGGAATCTCCGTCTCCTTGGCGTTCCCCTGCTGTGTCGTCTTGGGCATCGAGTCCACCTCTCTTCGACATGATCGACAAGGAAGCTTGGACTTTATCCACGGTACTCGCGCCACCGGCGAATGCACAGCCTCCAAGCACGGTTCCGGCCACAGCCCCCGCGCCGCACCGGAGTCGAGCACGCATGGAAAGAGCCCCACCCTCGCGTCCATGACGCGATGATGGGGCTCTGACCTTCGGCTCCCCCGGCTGGGCTCGAACCAGCGACCCTTCGATTAACAGTCGAATGCTCTGCCAACTGAGCTACGGAGGAATAGTGTTCACACTTGCGAACACGAGATGAAACAATAGCACCCGTCTCCGCGACGACGCAAAACGGGGCGTGCCCCTGTCGCGAGAGCAGATCACGCGCCGTGCCGGACGTCACACGCCGCTCCGTGCCGGGTCATCAGCAACGCCCCAGGGGAGATCAGTATCGTAGAGCCGATGATCATTCTCGCCATCGGCCTGGCATTCCTGTCAGCCGTGTCCCTCGCGTACGGAGCCCTCCTGCAGCATCGGGGGGTCTCCGGCCTGCAGACTTCCGAAGGAGCTCTGCGACTGCGGACACTGGTGAGCCTGTTCCGCTCTCCGCACTGGGTCCTGGGTCTGCTGATCATGGGTGCGGGCATCGTCGCCAACGTCACCGCGCTGGCCTTCGCCCCGGTGATGGTCGTGCAGCCGGTGGGCGCCTTCTCTCTGGTCATCTCGATCCTGCTCGGCATGTACCACCGGAGCCTCGCCGTCCACCGGTCCATCATCATCACGGTGGTCCTCTGCGTCGTCGGAGTCGCCGGGTTCGTGACGGTGTCGGCCCTGGTCGCGACGACCTCTCCCACGAGCCCGGCGGAGGCGCACCTCCTGGCCGCTCTCGCCCTCGCCTTCACGGTCGCGGGCCTGATCGTCATCCTCACCGTCTCCCATCCGCGGCAGCTGCTCCTCATCACGGGCGGCGGAGTGCTCTTCGCGTTCGTCGCGACGAACATGCACGTCGTCAGCTCCCACATCGTCGACGTGGGTCTCCTGGAGGGCCTCTCATCGTTGCCCTGGATCAACCTGGTCGCACTCGCCGCATCCGGGCTCGTCGGCTCATGGTTCGTGCAGTCGTCGTACGCGGCCGGACCACCGGAGATGGTGATCGCCGGGCTCACCGTCATCGACCCGATCATCGCCGTCCTGCTCGGTGCGCTGATCCTCGGCGAAGCGGCGGACTCGGGTGTCGCCTCGATCCTGGGCATGGCTGCGTTCGGCGCACTCGCCTGCACCTCCGTCGTCCTCCTGTCACGCCACCACCCGGACGCCGTCGAAGCGGAGCGCCGTCGCTCCCACCAGAAGTACGGCGATGATTCCGACCCACCGTCGATCGAAGAGGTCTCCGACCGTGCCATCCCCTGATCCGCTGCGCATCCTCATCGCCGCTGAGACCTATCCTCCGGAGATCAACGGCGCGGCCGCGTTCACCAACCGCCTCGCCACCGGCCTGGCCGCTGCCGGCCACGAGGTCCACGTCGTCGCACCCTCCGCCTCCGGCATCCCCCGCCACGAGTGGGAGGACGGAGTGCGCGTGCACCGGCTGCGCTCGCACCACTGGCCGCTGCATCCCACCTGGATGATCTGCATGCCCTGGGAGGTGAAGCCCGACCTGTCCCGGCTGCTCGACGACATCCGCCCGGACGTCGTCCACACGCAGGCGCACTTCGTCATCGGGCGGTACGCGTTCTCTCTCTCGAAGGCGCGGGACATCCCCGTCGTCGCGACGAACCACTTCATGCCGGACAACGTCCGCCCCTACGTCCGTGTACCGAGGCCCCTGCTGGACCTCGCCACAGACGCCGCCTGGACCGATCTGCGCAGCCGGTTCCAGCAGGCGGACCACATCACCGTCCCGACCCAGCTCGCGAGCGATCTGCTGACGGAGAACGGCTTCGACCACCCTGTCGAGGCCGTGAGCTGCGGTATCGACCTGGCTCGCTTCGACGACCCCGCTCCCGCCGCCGAGGCCGCTGACCACACGCCGCCCTCGGTCCTCTTCGTCGGGAGACTCTCGCAGGAGAAGCGACCGCAGGACATCGTGCAGGCCCTCGCCCGCACGGATCCGGCGCTGGGCCTCGAGGCGCGGATCGTGGGCGCCGGCGATCAGGAGACCGTGCTTCCGGCACTGGCACGGGACCTCGGCGTCGGTGATCGTGTCCATGTGCTGGGGAAGATCGATGACGCCCAGCTGGACGAGGAGTACCGGCGCGCGACGTTCTTCTGCATGCCGTCGACCGCTGAGCTCCAATCCATCGCGACGCTCGAAGCACTGGCCTCGGGGCTCCCCGTCGTCCTCGCGGATGCGGTCGCGCTCCCGCACCTGGTCCGCGACGGCGTCAACGGCCACCTGTTCCGGCCGCGCGACATCGACGACCTGGCCCGCGCCTTCACAAGCGTCCTCACAGCCACGGACGCGCAGCGGCACGCCATGGGCGAGGAGTCGAAGGACCTCGTCCAGGTGCACGACATCCGCAGGACGATCTCCCGATTCGAGGAGATCTACCGGTCGGTCATCACGCGCCGTCGCTGAGCGGGGGCGGGTCGAACACCGTCGCGTCGCGGGTCATGGCCGCAGGATCGAAGCGTGCGACGGCGTCGTCGAGGCTCGTCCACGGACCGAACCCCAGCGACTGCCCCATCCACGCCCACAGGTCGAAGTCGTGCTCCTCCAGCTGCGTGATCGTCACGGCGCCGTCGCGCTTCGCCAGCCTCGCGCCAGCGGGGCTCAGGACCAGTGGGACATGGACGTACTCCGGCACCGGCAGTCCCAGCAGTCGGGCGAGGTGTGCCTGGCGGGGCGCAGACGAGGCGAGGTCGTCGCCGCGGACCACCTGGTCGATCCCCATGTCCCCGTCGTCGACGACGACGGCGAGATTGTACGCCCAGACTCCGTCGCCGCGACGCAGGACCAGATCATCGACGTGCGCGGTGACGACCCCCAGCAGCACGTCGTCGATCGAGCTGGTGCGACCATCCGCGGCGAGACGGAGCGCCGGTGCGCGGCCGAGCGAGCGCAGCCGGTCCCGGGCCGCGTCACGCTCTGAGTCGGTGAGGTCGCGGCACGTGCCCGGATACGCTCCCGGCGGCGCGTGGGGTGCGCTGGGTGCTGCGAGGATGTCCCTGCGCGAGCAGTAGCACTCGTAGACGAGTCCCCGCGCCGCGAGCCGCTCGCACGCCGCCTCGTACAGATCGGTCCTCCTCGACTGTTGGACGACCGGCCCGTCGATCCTCACGCCGAGCGCGCGGAACTGCGCCAGCTGCCGTTCCGCGGCACCCTCCTGCACGCGGTCGAGGTCCTCATCCCGCCAGCGGAATGCGCGGGACGTCGTGACGGCCCACAGGTAGGCGAGGATCCCGGTGCGCACGTTGCCGATGTGGAGGTCGCCGCTGGGCGAGGGGGCGAAGCGTCCGGCGGGTGTGAGCATGGACTCCACAGTAGCGGCGGTCATTGCTCCGGGCCGTGGGAGGGCATATAAGGGGGAGGTGAGAGATTCCACCCGGTCGTCGGCGCACGCCGAGGGCTTCACGGCGGAGCAGCGGCGCATCCTCCTCGTGTCGCTGATCGTCGCCTTCCTGTCCCTGCTGAGCGTGTCCATCGTCAACGTCGTGCTCCCGTCGATCGAGGCGTCGCTCGCAGCGAGCTCAGCCGCGCTCCAATGGATCCTGTCGGGATACGCGCTCGCGTTCGGCGTCGTGCTCGTGGCCGCAGGGCGGGCCGGGGACATCTACGGTCGGGGACGGGTCTTCATCGCGGGGCTCGTGCTGTTCGGCGCCGGATCGCTCGTCGCGGGCTTCTCGTCGGATCCCCTCACGCTGAATGTCGCGCGCGTCGTCATGGGCCTGGGGTCCGGCTTCATCAACCCCCAGGTCACGGGCCTCATCCAGCAGTACTTCGCAGGGGCGCTGCGCGGACGTGCGTTCGGGCTGTTCGGCGGGATCATCGGCGTGTCGGTGGCCGTGGGACCCGTGCTCGGCGGCGTCTTCGTCGCAGCGTTCGGCGCGGAGTGGGGCTGGCGCGCGTCGTTCCTCGTGAATGTGCCCTTCGTGGTGCTCGCCGTGATCGGCGCATTCCTCTGGCTCCCACCGTCCGCGTGGCGCGCGGCCGTCGGCAGCAGCCCGGCGAACTCAGCAGCTGCGACACCGCAGACGAGCGGAGCCGTCTCAGAGGTGCCCCGCGCCTCACGGATGGCGATCGGCATGAGCCGGATCACCGACCTCGACCCCCTGGGCGTCGTCCTGCTCGGAATGGGAACGCTGCTCGTGATGCTGCCCTTCGTCGAGCGCGAGGCGGGCACCTGGATCTGGGCGTCCCTGCCCATCGGGCTCCTCCTGGTCGTCGTGTGGGTGCAGTGGGAGAAGCGGTGCAAGCGGAGCGGTCACGCGCCCATGGTCGACATCGACCTCTTCCGCACCCGGTCGTTCTCCAACGGCACGCTGCTCGTGAGCGTCCATTTCCTCGGCATGACCAGTGTGTGGGTGCTGCTCGCCCTCTGGATGCAGTCGGGGCTCGGGCACACCGCACTCGCCGCGGGCCTCATCGGTCTGCCCTCAGCACTCGCCAACGCGATCTTCGCGCCGATCGCCGGTCGCCACATCACGCGCATCGGCAGACCGCTCGTCCTGTGGGGCTTCGCCCTGGCACTCACCGGCCTGGCTCTCACGGTCACAGCGGTCGTCCTCCACTACGCAGTGGGCACCAGCGAGTGGTGGCTCCTGTGCACTCTGGGCCTCCTGGGCGCGGGGCAGGCCCTGATCATCAGCCCCAATCAGACCCTCACCCTCTCAGAGGTCCCGCTCCGGTACGCAGGCTCCGCCGGCGGCGTGCTCCAGACCGGTCAGCGCGTGGGCACCTCCATCGGCATAGCGGTCATCACCGGCATCACATTCACCGTGCTCGCCTCGCACGGATGGATGACTGCGTTCGTCGTCGGATTCGCCGTGATCTTCGTCGTGGTCGCCGCTGCGGCCGCCGTCGGAGTGGTCGACCTCCTCCAGGGGCGCAGGAACCAGGGAGCCAGGCAGAATTCCGACAGATGAGATCGGTGCGCGAGTGTGACACCCGGCGGCGGGTCCCACGAGGGGTCCGTGAGACGATGGATGTCGTTGCAGGACGCTTGAAGGGAACAATGACGTGGGCACGACCGACGCCTCCATGCGCATCGAATCGGACCTCGACCTCGAAGGGCTCGTCCGTTCCGGACTCATCACCACCTTCTTCGGTCCCGTGGTCGACCTCGACACGGACGCCGTCGTCGCGCATCAGGTGTTCCACGGCAGCACGGAATCCTCGCACTTCGGCATCGACGACTTCATCGCCCTGCGGCGCGCGGTGCGCGAGTCGCCACTGGCCGGTGACCTCGATTCGTCGCTGCGCGCACTCGCGCTGCGAGAGGCGGAGGCGCTCGAACTCCCCCGGAACAACCGCCTCCTGCTGACGACGGAGCCGCAGTCGCTGGTCACCGTCGAGGACAGGACGGGCGAACCCGACCGGTCCGCGATCCTGCAGCTCCATCCGGAGCGCGTCGCGATGGCTCCGGCGATGTCTCTGCGCTCCGTCCGCCAGGCCCGTTCCCTGGGGTGGGGCATCGGCATGTCGTCGATCGGCATGGATCTGAGCACCACGTCGTTCCTACCGCTGGTGAATCCCTCTGTCGTGACGCTGCACCGCAACGTGCTCGACATCGAGGACACCACCCATATCGCGGACCTCATCAGGCTCCTCCACGCCCACGTCGAGCGGACGGAGGCGATCATCATCGCGGACGGCATCCGCGATGACGCCGACGTCGTCATGGCACGCGCGATGGGAGCCCGGTTCGGAACGGGACCGCACTTCGGCGTCCCCTCGCACTCCCCCACGCCGGTGGATCCGGCCGGCGAGGACCCCATCGAAGCGCACTACACGCGCAATCTCCCCGCACAGGGCACACCCTTCACGATCGCTCAGGGACTGGGCCGCGATCCGATGATCATGGACGCGGACATGCTCGAGGCGCAGCTGGCATCGCTGGAGGAGCGCACGCTCACCGCCGGCAAGTCCGCTGTCGTGATCGGCATCTTCGCCGATCACGAGACGCTGCGCGACGAGACGATCGAACGGTACGCGCGGATCGCGGACAGCACCGGCTACACCGTCATGCTGTCGAACGGGTTCGACACCCCGCCCGTGCCGGCGGCATGGAGCGGCCCCCTCGATACGTCCGACCCCCTCCAGCAGGAGCTCGCAGTCGTGATGGTCGGACCCGACTGGTCCGGCATGACCGTCGGCAAGCGCCGTCCCGCGCCCGGCATGGACGGCAGGGTCGAGTACGACGTCTACGTGACGACCGATCGCTACGCCTGCGTCGATGCGGCCCGGTCGGTCATGAGCCGCATCCGCGCGCTGCGCTGATCCTCACCGGCGCTGGCATCCCGCGCACCAGTAGAGCTTCCGCCCCTGCATCTGAGCGAGGCTGATCGCCGTGCCGCACACGCGGCACGGCTGTCCCGCCCTGCCGTAGACGTGGTGACGATTCTCCGCCGAGTCGAGCGCGTCCTGCTTCGCACTCCCCCGCAGGTCGGTGCGTGTCACGATCACTCCGGTCTCGATGCCGATCGGCAGGAGTCTGCACCAGTCGTCCCAGAGTGCCCGCAGCTGCGACTCCTCGAGATCGACGGTCCGGGTGTAGGGATCGATGCCCGCGCGGAAGAGCATCTCCGCGCGGTAGATGTTGCCGATGCCCGCGATCATCGCCTGGTCCATCAGCAGCGTTCCGATCGGTGTCCTGCGGTGGGCCGCCTTGTCGCGGAACCGCACCCAGCCCCGGCGCTTGCCGTCGACCGCGGGGTCGGGACCCAGCCTCTCGAGGTGTCCCGCTGCCTCCACCGGCGTGAGGACCTCACAGACCGTGGGACCGCGGAGGTCGGCGCACACGTCTTCGGTGAGCAGCCGCACCCGCACCGCGCCCACCGGCTCCGGCGGCCAGACGACCACCCCTCCCGAGGCGCCGCTCGCCGTCTCCTCCTCACCCGCCCGGACGCGGGCCACCCGGGCCGCGCGCGGCGCACCCATGGAGCCCGGACTCGCCGCGTACTCACCGGTCTGCCCTTCGAGCGCACCTGTGTGCCCGGCATCGGGGAGCTGCATCGAGAAGTCCCACGCCCCGTAGATCCCCAGATGGACGCGCAGGTGCAGGTCGCCGTCGAACTGCGCGAACATCTGCTTCCCCACGGCGTAGCACTCCTCCATCACCCGCCCGGAGAGGAGTCCCGCGCCGCGGGCGAAGCGGCCCTGCGGCGACGTCGTGTGCACGACACGACCGACCATCGCCTCCCGGAAGCGGACAGCGATGCGGTGGACGGAATGGCCTTCGGGCACGGACGGTGTCCTCTCTTGCTCACAGACTGGCGACACCATCTTAGGACCGTCGCGGAGCCCCGACCCTCCGCAGTCTCGGACCTGCAGTGTCCAGTGCGACTGTGGGAGACTCGTCCATGACCGAACAATCGTTCAGACTCTCGACGAGGTGAGTGCACGTGGAACCCTTCTATCGGCAGCTTGATGTGGGACGCTTCGAGTCGACGGCGGCCACCAGCGGACCCTGGCGCTCGGACGCCCAGCACGCGGGCCCGCCCTCCGCACTCCTGGCACGGCAGATGGAGCTCCACGAACCGCGCGACGGAATGCGCCTGGCAGACGTGCGGACGGACATACTGGGTCCGGTGCCCGTCGCACCGCTCACCGTGACGGTCCAGACGCTCCGCGCTGGCCGTTCCATGGAGCTCCTCGAAGCCACAGCATCCGCCGATGACGGACGTCCTGCGCTCATCGCTCGCGCATGGCGGATCCTGCGTGCACCGGACGACTTCCCCACACTCGCCGCAACCGGTGAGGGCTCGCCCCCTGACAGCCCGGCTGACGCATCGGTACTGGCAGGCAGCCCCATCCCTGGAGCCGAGGAGAACGGCTACGGCCGATCCGTCGAATGGCGATTCGTGTCCGGCGGGACGGGCGAGGGCGGATCGACCGTCGTGTGGGGTCGTCAGCTCAATGCGCTCGTCGATGAGGAGGAGCCCTCCCCCTGGCAGCGCGTCCTCGTCCTCGCCGATTCCGGAGGAGGGGTCACGTTCTCCCTGGATCCCCGGCAGCATCGCTTCATCAACTGCGATCTCCACGTGGCACTCGAACGGGATCTCGAGGGCGAATGGCTGCGGATGGACGCGGCGTCCCGCGCAGCGGGCGGGCACGGCGGCATCGTCCACGATGTCCTGTCCGACGAGCGCGGCAAGATCGGCATCGGTCTGCAGGCGATGGTGGCGCAGGACGTCGGCTGACGTCCGCCGGCATCCGCCGCTGACTACGAGCGCAGGCGCTTCCCCGTGCGCAGCACGAGCGCAGTCGCGAGGAGTGGGACTGAGACCAGTGCCCACAGACTGGCGGAGACCGCGTACGTCAGCCCGACGGTGATGCTGAGCGCGACGACCACCGCTTCGACCTGCCAGAGGACGACGACGGCACCCGCGAAGTCCCCGACCGGACTCTGGACGGGAGTGAGCAGTCGGACCGGCAGTGGGCCTCGGGCGCTGTCGCACGCGCGCACCAGCCCCACCAGCGCCAGACTCGCGAGTGCCCCGAGCACCGCACCGGCGGGCACACCCGCCACGGCCGCGACCCCGGCCCCCACGGCTGCCGCGAGGACGACGAGGAGCGCGGGCAGCGCACCGTGAGACGCCATGAGGCGTGCGGTGGACACACCGTGGAGCGGCGGTCGGCCGGCACCGGCCGCCGCGTGCCGGAAGCCATCGCTCACAACACCCAGCGATGCGAAGCCGATGACTGCGGCGGCGGCAGCGGCCACCCACATCACACCCGCCGGCAGCGCGAACGACAGGACGACCAGGACTGCGGCCGCGACGACTCCTGCGGCGCCGACGGCTCCTCGCACCGGCGTGCGGAGAGCACCCACGATGTCTTTGCGGACGATCGTCACGATGAACGGGGCCCGCGCAGCCACCGCATTCATGCGACGACCCACGCGTGGGAGCGGACGGAACGTCGACAGAGCGTGACCGACCTCGCCCGCTCTCCCGGCGGCTGCCGCGAGGTCCCGGCGCCGCGCGTGGTTCAGGAGGCCATCACCCCGAAGACGCACGAGCAGTCTGGGCACGAGGAGAGACGACACCAGCGCGCACACCACCCAGAACGCAGCACCGACGGCGGACGTGCTCCACAGAACCGGGAACAGCGAAACGGGTGGCACTGAGGTGGCAGCGCCCGCCACCACGGCAGCGAGGACGAGCACGGCCCTCGTGCGAGCGGTGCACGCCTGTCCGGCCAGCCAGACGACGCTCACGATCCATGCCGCGCAGCCTGCGATGAGGACCAGCAGCACGGCGGATGCGACGTCGACGGCACCGGCATTCCAGAGGGTCCACGCACTCGTCCCCGCAGCGACCAGGCACATCGAGACCAGCAGGACTGCGGACCGGAGGAAGGGCCGCAGCAGGGTCCGGGCGCGGCTGAGGTGATTGCCGCCCAGATGAACGGTGAGGAACGGGGTCAGGACCGCAGGACCGGCTGTTCCTCCCACGAGCGCCGCGGCCGCGATGGCCGCGGAGAATCCCACAGGCAGCGCGCCGACGGGTGGATCTTCCAGGAACGGGAGGACGGAGGGCTGGCCGAGGCCCTGCGCGGCACCCCGCATCAGTGGCAGGCCGACCACGACTCCCACGAGCAGACTCGCGTACACGGCGTACCAGCCATCGCCGGACGCGCTCTGCGGGTGAGCGAGACGATGCACGCGTGACGGGAGCGACGACCACCGGCTCATGGATGTGCTGCGTCGAGGTCCAGGACCTCCGTCGCAAGGGCATCGACGATCTGCGGACTGTGCGTCGCGACGACGAGAGCCCGTCCTTCGTCGCGCAACTCCCTCAGCAGGCCCGCGACGACTCCGCGGCGTTCGGTGTCGAGACGCTGCTCGGGCTCGTCGAGCACCAGCAGGTGGGAGGGTCGCGCAAGAGTGAGCGCGAGCCCGGTGAGCTGGAGCTGACCAGACGAGAGCTCATGGGGGAAGCGGTCCGCGAGGTGGGCGATCTGCAGACGATCGAGGAGCCGGTGGGCGACGGCGTGGGGGCCGGAAGGACCGGCAGCGGGCGCGCCCCACGACACTGTCACGAGTCGGAGCTGCTCTTCGACTGTGAGGTCACGTGCCAACGGCGGCAGACCGAGCATTCCGGCGACTGCGCTGCGGAAGGCGGGTGAGCGTTCATCGGGGGCGCGGCCGTCGATGAGGACGGTGCCGGCAGTGGGGGTGCTCAAGCCGCACAGCAGTGTCAGCAGCGTGGTCTTCCCCGACCCGTTGCCCCCGGTGATGACGAGTGCCCCGCCGGGGTCGACGGATGCCGAGCACGGCCGCAGGAGGGCGTCCGCACCGCGGGTCACAGCTGCTTCGTCGACGATGACGAGGGACGATGAGTGCAGGTCAGATGCCACGTCAGAAGCCTATGCGATCCGGACGGGAGCACACACCAGCGGTGGACACCGCATCATCGAGGTGTCCACCGCTGCTCGAGGCGGAGGAGGGAGTGGCCGAGTGCGTTCAGCCGACCTTGGTGAGCCACCGGACGGGGGCTCCGTCACCGGCGTAGCGGAACGACTCCAGCTCGTCGTCCCAGGCCTGTCCGAGCACGCGCTCCATCTCCGTCGACATCTCGATCGGATCCCCAGCGGTGCGGACCATGACGGTGCGGATGACGTCTTCGGGTACGACGATGTTGCCGTGCGCATCTGTGACGGCATGGTAGATGCCGAGCGCCGGCGTGTGGCTCCAACGACCGCCGTCCACACCTTCGCTGGGTTCTTCGGTCACCTCGTAGCGGAGACCGTCCCAGCCGCGCAGCGCCGACGCGATGCGGGCGCCGGAACCTGCGGGCGCCTTCCAGCAGATCTCTGCACGGAACATGCCCGGTGCGGCAGGCTGCTCAGTCCAGTCGAACTTCGCATGCGCGCCGATAGCCCCGCCCGCGGCCCATTCGATGTGAGGGCACAGCGCACGAGGTGCTGAGTGGACGAAAAGAACGCCCTGTGTCATATCCATCTGTTGCCTCCTCTTCCCGGATACGTCTTCCCCAACGATCCGTGCCGAGTCGGCATGCGGCTATTGTACTATAGGCACGGCAAAGAAGGACCCTCTTGATCCTGGGTCTTTGCTGGTGACACGCACTCGCGGAGCACCTCGCCCCTGTAGCTCAGCTGGTTAGAGCAGAGGACTCATAATCCTTTTGTCGCGGGTTCAAGCCCCGCCGGGGGCACCGCCTCGAAACCCCCGCTATCCCGCGTAAACACTGGGATCGCGGGGGTTTCTTCATACGCTCAGAACGCTCGACTTGACAGACGACGAGCCATATGCGTTCGGCCTGTTTCGGCCTGACTCTGAAAGTAAGTGGCACTTTAGTGGCACTTTTCGATCCCTCGAAACAGGGGTGACTCGTTGCCGGATCGACCCTCAGCAGACGACCGCGAGCCGCGCTCACGCTCGGGCGCGCAGCGCAGTGCCAGGACCGCGCCGCGAAGCAAAGAGCCGGCAATGCAATTGCTATCTTTTGATGCTGTTTGATGTCATCGACTTCTAAACCCGAGGGCGGTGCCCTGCTAAGACGGCCGGTAGCCTCGGATCGCGCAGACGCGGGTCCCTCCCCCTACGTGCGCGGGGATGCCCCCCGCTGGCCACGCAAGTAAGCCCAGCGCTCGAGCCGGACGACGCGGCTCAAGACCACAAGCGCACCACGCGCACGAGCGCGACGGGCCTCACGACAGAGCGCTGTCGCCCGCGCCAAACACCCGCAGCTCGAGCACGACAGACTCGAGCACCGCTATCTGCTTAGCCTCGACATCCGCATCTAACACGCCACGTTCGAGCACAGCGTCCGGCTCGAGGCGCGACAACGCCTCAGCCTCGACGCCCGGGTCTCCATCCGGCTCGACACCCAGATGCTCTGCCCACACCGCACACGGACCGTCTGCGAGGCCGCGCGTGAAGCCCACCAGATGCACCGCCTCGCCAGCCCTGCACCACTCGCGAACGACGACAGCCGGCGTCACCGTGCCGGCCACGTTCAGCACCGTGCGCGCAGCTCCGCGCTCCGACTCGAACGTCACGCCCACCAGTCTCTCCATGCCCCGCACTCCTCGCTCTCGTGGGCGCGGGCCACGCTGGCCCGCGGGCTTTGCGCGCTGTGAAGCGAACAGTCAGATGCGCGGGCGTCATTTCGACGCGCGACAATCTGTTAACACCTGATCGAACGTTGCGGCATAACTGATCTAGACGCTCCACACCGCCGCGCACGAAGGGCGCGAGTGATTCCGTCCTAGCCTTGGGCTGCTACCAACGCTTGATATGCAGGGAATAGGAGTTCCAGTCGTTGCTTCTCGGTCTGGAGCCGGCGAGGTGCCCCGAAGGCCTTGTCGATCTCGGTGTCGAGCGCATTGTGAGCCTTCCGAAGACTGGCGTTAGCGCCCAGAAGGTAAGGCTCGTAGAGCTCTGACAACGACCGGTCAGGACGTTCAGCCCTGGCCTCGACGACCTTTCTCCCTGCTTTAATGATTCGACCACGCGTTGCTTCATCCAGCTCCGGCGCGGGGAATGTATTCCAGACGAGTGTGTTGGCGAAGCGAAGGTCGGACTTGATCCGTCCTCCCACGGCCCGCAACCAGGTGATGAACATCGAGGATGAGATGAGCGCGAACAAGAGTCCGTCTTCATCTGGCGCGACGAAGTTGGCGTTTCCGCAAATGAACTCTGGCTCAAGGCGTGCTGCGGTCCAGTACTGGCGGTTAACCGTAACGTGTTGAGGGATGCATAGATAAGGCGCGCGAGGAACATGACGACTTGGCCTGAAAAGATGCGGAGTGTGCTGGTGCTTGTAGGCGTCGCCAGATTCGGGCTGATCAGACCGCCACAGTCGACATGCTTCAATCGTGTCGCGGAGCAACTTTGATGCCTTCAAGTCGGCCTGCGTGAGATCCTCAAGCCACAAACACCAACGCTCAGTTCCATGGAGCAGCTCGGACGCACCAACAAAACGTCGAAGGTATTTCGCTGCAACGGGATCGGAATCAAAACCTCGCTTGCCCTCTTTGGCCTTGAACACGAGGTGCCCGCCATCCGCCGGCATAGAGCCATAGTGAACGAGTGGGATCGTTGGCGACAGCGGTTTCGTAGTTGTCTTCACCAAGAGGTCAGGGCCATCAATGAGATATGGGTTGACGCCTGTCACGACGCGTTGCGGTACTGGGTCTCCGTGAATATTGGGGTAGTCCCAAAGCCGCTGCCTAGCCGCTTGGTCCTTAGTAAACCCAACGATCACACAGTGAACGGCCGCCTTGCCAGGCGCCTCTGAATCCCACGCGAAGGTGCGGTGCGCAAACTTGATCTTCCAGCCTTCACGGTAGAGCGGGCCGAAGAGCGCAGGCACTGGCAAGCCTTGCGTGATGCTGTTCGTGGTCACGTATGCGAACTCGCCAGATCGATTCGCCAATAGGTCCTTCGTCTTAGCGTGCCAGCCGGTCACATAATCCAGCCGGCCGTTGACGTCTTCACCCCATGCGCTCTTAAGATCGTCCGCTTGCTCCGAGTTGCGCGTGTAGTGGCCAAGGAACACCGTGTTCATCGACCTCTGAGTCGCAGCGGCGGCCTCAGAGGTAACTGCAGATCTGCTCGGCGTCGCACTGGGCGGGGTCCCCCTGGGCGGCGCTCTGGTAGCAGTCGGCCACGGAGGCCCGCAGAGCGGTAAGTTCAGCGATTTGCCGGTCGAGGCTGGCGAGTTGCTGGGCCAGCTGGGCGGCCACGTGGGCGCAGGGAGCGCGCCCGGCGTCGCGGACCTGCAGGATCTCGCGAATCTCGGCCAGACTGAGCCCGGCGACTTTGCTGCGGCGGATGAACTGCAGTCGGGCGACGGCTTCTGGTGAGTAGTCGCGGTATCCGTTGGGACAGCGGTGCACAGGGGGGAGCAGTCCTTGCTGCTCGTAGAACCGCAGGGTTTTGGTCGTCATGTCGGCGGCGGCGGCCGCTTCACCGATACGCACGGTGCACCTCGATCCTGGACTGATCCTTGGCCTTACACAGTAGAGGAAGGTACTGGCGCAGTGCGCCGCCTGACTCGGTGCGACGGTGACCACCCCGTCCCCGGAGGGGCAAGTGTCCACCGGATCGCCTTCGGCGTCTCCGGGCGGGGTGTGGGTCGGCGTGTAGGTCCTAGGCCTGGAGCTTTTCCAGCGCTGCCTGGTAGGCCTCGTGGTAGGTGGGGAACTGGGCGACCTGGTCCAACAGGGTCTCCAGCGGCAGCTGGGTACGGATGGCCAGGGAGGCCTGGTGGATCCACTCCCCGGCCTGCGGGCCGATCGCCCATGCCCCGATCAGCACCTTCCGCTCGGTGTCGGCCAGCAGCCCCAGATGGCCGCGCGGGTCCTGCTCGTAGGTCCAGGGCCGGGCGATGGCGTTGGACAGGTCCAGTTCGGTGGCGGTGGTGCGGATCCCGCGCTGCTCGGCCTGCTGCTGCGTGAGCCCGGCGGCGGCGATCTCCGGGTCGGCGAACACCACCCGCGGGATCCCGTCGTAGGTCGCGGGGTGGGCGCGGCCGAGGACGGCGTCGGCGGCGATCCGCCCCTGGTACTTCGCCACGTGGGTGAAGGGCATGACACCGGTGACGTCACCGATCGCCCACAGGTTCTCCCCTGCCCGGCCGTGCTCGTCGATGAGGACCTCGCCGTGCTCGCCCAGGCGTGCCCCGGCGTCTTCGAAGCCCAGGCCTTGGGTGCGGGGATTGCGGCCGGTGCCGAAGATCACGACATCGGCGGCGACCTCGGTGCCGTCGTCGAGTTCGATGATGCTGTCCTCACCGTCCCGGCGGGCCTTGGCCGCCGAGGCGTTCAATCGAATGTCGACCCCGGTCTCAGCCAGGTAGTCGTGGACGAGCTCTCCCACCCGGGGGTCCTCACGACCCAGCAGACGGTCCCCGCGGTGGGCCAGGGTGACCTGCACCCCGAAGCGGGCCAGGAACGTGGCCGTCTCCACGCCGACGGCGCTGCCGCCGACGATGACCGCGCGCTGGGGCAGGTCGTGGGTGGTGTAGGTCTCCCGGTTGGTCCAGGCGGTGATGTCCTCGATCCTCTCGATCGGGGGGACCACCGCCTCGGAACCGGTGGCGATGATGATGTGCTCGGCGGTGACCTCCCACTCCCCGGCCTGGATCCGTCCGGGTCCGGTGAGGCGGGCCTCGTCCTTGATGACGGTGGCGCCCTGCTTCTCGAGGCCCTCGACCTGGGCAGAGTCGTCGAGGTGGCGGATCATGTAGTCGCGGTACTCGCGGGTGGTGTCCCAGTCCACCTCGGCACCGGAGACCCCGGCGGCCTTGTGGACCTCGGTGCGGGCCTCGGGTGGTCGCAGCACGGTCTTGGAGGGGATGCACGCCCAGTAGGCGCACTCCCCGCCGATCAGCTCCCGCTCGAAGACGGCGACGTTCTTCCCAGCCTTGAGTAGGCGGCCGGCCGCGACCTCACCACCGGGGCCCATGCCCAGCACGGCCACGTCGAAATGTGCGCTCATGATGTTCCTCCTTCAGGTGCAGTGGATCTTTCGGTTCTACTCGTTGAACTCGTCGTGCCGTCCCAGCTCGTGTCGGGGCAGGACGTGAGGTGTAAGCAGCAGCCGCCCGGTCGCCGCACAGGCATCGTGGCCGGTCACGGGCGCTTCCCGTGGGCTGGGGCGCTGGGGGCGGCTCTCAGGCGGCGCAGCAGGACAGTTTGGAGACATCGGTGCGGAAGGACTGGGCCGCGATCTTTAGGCCCTCGGCCATCGTCAGATAGGGGCACCACAGGGTCGCCAGCTGATCCACGGTCATGCCCGCGGACAGGACGTAGACCCCGGCCGCGGCCAGGTCCCCGGCGTCCTTGGCCACTGCGGTGATCCCGACGATCCGCCCGGTGTCGGCGTCGGCAACGATCTTGACTAACCCGCGGGTGTCACGGTTCACCAGCGCCCTCGGCACGTACTCCAGGGGGAGCACCCGGCACTCACACCGGATCCCGGCGGCTGTGGCCTGCTTGTCGGTCATCCCCACGGCGCCCACGGCCGGAGAGGTGAAGGTGACCCGGGGTAGGTGGGTGTAGTCGACCCGCTGCCCGGCGTCGTTGAAGGCGTTCTCCACCACGGTGATTCCGTGGGCCGAGGCCACGTAGACGAACTCCGGGTGCCCGGTGACGTCCCCGGCCGCCCAGATCCGGGGGTGGGAGGTCGCGAGCGTGTCCTCCACGGTGATCTCCCCACGGTCCCCGGTTGCGACCCCGACCGTCTCCAGGCCCAGCCCTTCGGTGACCGCCCGGCGCCCGGTGGCCACCAGCAGCCGGTCCGCGGTGTACTCCTGGCGGCCGGCGCCCGTGGTGGCGGCCACCACGACGCCGCCGGTGGCCGGGTCGGTGGCCACGGACTCGACCGCGGCCCGGCGCACCACCTGGATGCCCTCATCGGCGAAGACACCCATGAGCGTCTTCGAGACCTCGGGCTCCTCGCCGGACAGCAGCCGGGAGCGGACCAGCACCGTGACCTTCGAGCCCAGCCGGGCGAAGAGTTGGGCCTGTTCCAGGGCCACGTAGCCGCCGCCGAGCACGATCAACGACTCCGGGACCTCCTGCAGCTCCATCGCCGTCGTGGAGGTGAGGTAGTCGACCTCCTCCAGACCATCCACTGGCGGGGCCCACGGGGTCGAGCCCGTGGCCACCAGGTAGTGCCGGGCCCGCACGGTTTCCACGGCCCCGTCTGTGTTCGTGATCTCCAGCACCGGGTCCTGGGCGTCACCGGTGAAAGTGGCGTCACCTTGGCGCAGGTCCCACCCGTAGTCCTCGATCAGGTCGGCGTACTTCTCCGAGCGCATCCCCTCCACAAGGGCGTCCTTGCCCGCGACCAGCCCGGGCATGTCCACCGGGCCGGGGATGGCGGCGATGCCGGGGAACCGGCCGGGAGCGTCCAGGGCCACATGGCGGGCGTCGGCGGCGGCCAGCAACGCCTTCGAGGGCACGCACCCGGTGTTCACGCAGGTGCCCCCGACGGTGCCCCGCTCGACCATGACCACCCGCTGGCCCAGGCTGATCGCCCGGATCGCGGCGGCGAACGCGCCGCCGCCGGAACCGATGATGGCCAGATCGAACTCGGACGTTGCAGTTTCAGGCACAGGGACCTCCACGAATCGTCGAGGAAGAACTTTCGACAGAAGTCTTCCTCATTGGTGCGTTGATCCCCACTGTGCACCTTCCCCACGGGGGGAAGGTCAAGGGGGTAACTGCGATAACAGCCCACAAATAATCGTTCTCGCTCCATCGGAGCGCACATCGCGTGTCTTATTAATGGACAGGTTGTTGAGACGGTCCGGTGCGCGTCGTCCGTTGGGCCAGTTCGAGCTGTGAGTCGCAGAGGTAAGTGGCGTGGTTCTCGCGTCGCTTAGTGGCCGATAAGGAGGGCCTGCCGCGCGGCTTCGACAACCTCGGGTGTCAGCGCGTCGAGATCGTTCACTGTTTGTACGCGTTCGATCTGGGTGAGTAGTCGGTCGACGAGACGGAAGTTGCCGGCAGTGATCCGAACGATGGTCGCGATGGCGGTCGCGTGAGCCACACCGCCGTCTGCTGTGTCGCCTGCCGCGGGGAGCCGTCTGGCCAGCACTGCGGTGAGCTCGTCCGGGGTCAGCTGGCGGTACTCGTGGGCGAAGCCGATGCGGCTGTAGAGCTGCGGGTAACGGGCGAGGCGTTTCTCGATCCCAGGCATGCCGATGAGGATGACGCCCATGTGGTGATGGTCGAAGTAGTCACGGACCTGCTCAAGGCCGGTGGTCTTGAGGCGGTCGGCTTCATCGATGATGAGCAGCTCGGTGCGCCCGCTGGAGCGGGACTGGGTGTGGACGTAGGGGTCGACGACGCCGTGTTCGGCGAAGTCCACGGCAAAGGAGATTCGTTGGCAAGCACGCGGTAGCCCTTGATCGATCTGGCGCGGGGTCGCGGCGACGGTGGGGGTGAAGAACGCGGTGCGAGCATCGAGCACCCGTTCCGGTACGGGGCCGAGGTCCTCGGTGAAGATGGAGTCCCATTGTTCCCAGTCATCGGCGCCGGCGTAGTGCCGGGCGGAGAGGGTCTTGCCGACCCCCGGTGGTCCCCAGCACAGGCCGATATAGCGGTGGGTGCGCACCGCGTCGGCGAACTCGGCGAAGCGACGGTGCTCATGAGTGATCTGGAACGGCGGCAAGTCGGGTCGTGGCGGGGCGCTGGCGTTGACCTCCCCGAAATCGTCGAGAAGGAATCGGCGACCGTCGTCGCCTTCCTTGAGAAGGCTGTGTTTGGACTTATTCGGTGGCATAGAGACGCAATCGGTGTCGTGGCGCGGCTTCCTCTTCGACGGTAACCGGCTCCGCCTCCGGAAGTTCAGGTGGGACGTACCGGGTGTCGGCCGGCAGCGCGTCGGCCAGGCTGCGGCGGTGTCGCAACTGTCGCTTGAGGTCACGGCGTCGCCTCGACCGGGCAGCCTGTAGCTCTCGTAGCGAGATGGAATCGGCGGCGAGTTCGGGAGCGATCGCTCGGCAAAGGTAATCGTCGTTGAAGTAGACGCGGATCTCGCCGACATCGCGCGGGTTGAACCGGACGGTGACATGTTCGCCGACGTAGGCGGCCAGGACCGGGGAGACGTACCGGGTGGAGGCGAACTGGATTCCGTCGCGTTGGACCTTCCGCGTGGTCGCCGCAGTCAGCAGAAGCAAGTCCAGGTCCTCCGGTCGCGCCGGGGAGCGGGGAATGAAGCCGGAGGCTGCCCAGCGGTGGGCGGGCTCTTGGTGAGTTTCGGAGTGTGGACGCTGGTGATACTCGGTGACGATGAACCGTTCCAGGATCGCGTCGAGCTGCTCAAGACTCAGCGTCGGGGTCGTGAGGGGTTCTCCCTTCGTTCCATGCGGGATATGTCCGGGCAGGTGCGGTAGGAGCTCGGTGGTGATGGAGCCGTAGAACCGCTCGATCTTCCCGCGTCCCTGCGGAATACCGATCCGGGAGTGGACGAGCTGGATCTGCGTGTCCAGGCAGACCCGCTCGAGGCGGGCGGAAGTGAAATCCGAGCCGTGATCGGAGTAGAGCACATCGGGCAGGCCGCAGACGGGCCAGGCAGGATTCGTCTTGTGGTGGACCGCTTGGTGCAGGGCCAGCGCCGTCTGCTCGGACGACGGGGCGCCCAAAAAGAGGGTGTAGCCGGCGACGGCACGGGAGTGGTCATCCAGCAGCACCGTCAACCACGGCCGCGCTGGGGTACCGGTCGTGTCGAGGATCGCGATGTCGAGGAGCGTGTGGTCGGCCTGCCATTGCTCGTTCGGGCGTGCTGCGGTACGGCGGAGAACGGCTTCGAACTGGTCCCGGTATGCGGCATCGCCGTGCTGAGCGAGCGTGCGCAGGCCCGGATCGATGGCACCGATGATCGCCCGGACGCTGGAGTAGCTCGGCGCGGTCAGTCCTTGATTCTCAGCGATGTCGCTGACGCGGCGATGAACGAATGCAGCCGTGGGCTCAGGACGGCGAAGCGCCAGAGCTTCGATCATCTCCACCAGCTCTGGCGGTATCCGCCTCGTCCCGTGATCGGCGCGGCGGAGGCGTTGCAGGCCACGGGAGGCTGGGTCAGCACGGTACTGCGCGGCCCAGCGTGCCAGTGTTCGCACTGGCACGCCTGATTCCGCAGCGATCCGTGTCCAGGGGGCACCGTCCTGGTGCTGGCGCAGCAGAGTGAGTCTCTCCTGTGGGCTCATCTGCGCCATGCCGATCACCTGCGTAGGTTCAGGTCTCGGGGCCTGGGTCGGCCGCAGGCTCCGGGCCGGCGGTCACCGATTCGGGAGGCCGCGGTGGCAGATGGCGGTACAAGCTGGTGCGGGTGATCCCGGTCTTGGCCACGATCTCGGCCATCGTGTGCCCGAGCGTCCGCAGGTGCTCCGCGTAGGCCAGCTTGTCCGGATCCACCACAGACGGCCGCCCGACGCGTCGGCCTTTCGCGGTCGCCACCGCTCGGGCATGGGCGGCGCGCTCCAGGGTGTAGGTGCGTTCCATCTGTCCGAACAGCGCCAGCAGCACCACGGACAGCTGGGCCATCGGATCGTCCGGGTTGGAGGAGTCCACTTTGATCGGGTCGGCGAGGTTCCGCACCCCGATGTTGCGCTCAGAAAGATCATGGATCAGGTTCAGCGTGTCGCGCACCGTGCGCCCGAGCCGGTCGAGGGTGTGGACGACGATCACGTCACCATCGCGGGCATACTCCAGGACCGCGCGCAGGCCGGGGCGATCGACCGTGGACCCAGACTTCTTGTCCACATAGATCCGTTCGGCCGCGATGCCGGTCTGACCCAGAGCATCGATCTGCCGGTCCAGGTCTTGCTTGACCGTCGAAACCCGCGCGTACCCCAATTCCATACGCCGATCATACCAAAAGCTGATTCTGTACGGGATGGATGGGATGCCAATCTGGGCCGTACTTGTGGGACGGAAATTCATGCCCGGGGTCGATCGGTGCGGATGTTCGTCTTCGGTGTCCCTGTCAGTTTCAGAAGTCGCCTGCACGAATGCCAGAAGTCGTATGCACAGCACGGCGTTCCAGTTGCCTCAGCAATCGTTCGTTACTCGAGAGGCAGGTCGGGGTCGCTATAAGGGCTGCTTTTCGAGACACCGCGGGGGGAACCTGGCTAGAAGAGCCGATAACGCCGTCGAGGAACCGAACCCACCGGACACTGGCGGCAGAACCACGAGTGGAGTGCACTCGTGACTAGGCCGGCGGTGCGTCTGGAGTGTGCAGCGCGTCGACGAAGATCGACACAATCTGCTCCGCGACATCGTCGTGGTCGAGCGCTTCGCCTTTTGCCTGCGCGCTGAGCGTGATGAAGAATGCCGCACCGAAACCCATTCGTGAGGTCAATTGCGGATCGAACGGCTGATGAGACCACGACTGAAGGTTCGTTTCAACGACTTCGCTCATTGTCTCAAAGTACGGCTCGATGAGGTCCCTGTATGCCTCCAAGGGCGAGCGGTTCCCGCTGTGCAATGCGGCGATCAGCAGCGGGCCGATCTCGTCCATTGCCACGAGCAGATCGCGGACGAAGGTGATTGTCATCGCCCGCACCTGGTCACCGGTGCTGTCGAACGTCTCCGGTGGCTCCGAATTGCGCTCCACGAGCCCGGCAATCGCGCGGTCAAGAGGCTCAAGGATCGACAAGTCGAACAGTTCCTGCTTGGAGCCGAAATGCTTGTAGAGCAACGCTTCATTCACACCAGTAGCAGCAGCGATGTCCTTGGTGCGCGCTGCACTGAAACCCCGCTGGATGAACTCCTCGCGGGCGTCGTCGAGCAGACGTCGCCGGCGTTCTGCCGCGGACAGGCGTGCTCGGGAGGACGCGGGGTACGGCGATGGTTGCATGAGCCCAGTGTAGTTACTCCCGAGCAGTGTGATCGTTGACACGGTTCCAAGAGTGTGTTTCAGTTCTCGCATAAGTAAGTAAGTCACTACTTACTTATGTCCGCAATGAGGCGGGCTGGTTACAACCGGCGCGGTCGCAGATGCCCGCGCCGCCGGTTCGAAACACGGAAGGCTCAGCAAATGACTATGACTGCTAACGGGATTCAGGGCGTCTGCGACACGAGGTTCGAGGCTGTGAGGGAGGAGTTCGAGCGCAACTTCACCGAACGGGGCGAAGTGGGAGCTGCCCTGCACATCACCCTCGACGGGCAGCCGGTCGTCGACCTGTGGGGTGGAGTGGCCGACCAAGAGACAGGCCGCCCATGGGATGAGAACACCCGCGCCGTTGTCTACTCCAGCACCAAGGGCGTCACCGCCATCTGCGCACACGTTTTGGTCGACCGGGGCGAGCTGGACCTGGACGCCCCGGTGAAGAAGTACTGGCCTGAGTTCGCCACCAACGGCAAGGAAGACACCACAGTGGCAATGATGCTCAGCCATCAGGCTGGTGTGCCCGCTTTCCGTGAGCCGCTCCAGCCACTGGACATGACCGACTGGGAGAAGATGTGCACCCTGCTTGCACGTCAGGAACCGTACTGGAAGCCCGGCACGCGCAACGGGTATCACATGGTTTCCTTCGGATGGGTCGTCGGCGAGCTGGTCCGGCGAGTCTCAGGCATGTCGTTGGGCACGTTCCTTCGCCGGGAGATCGCCGATCCCCGCAATATCGACTTCCACATCGGGCTGCCCGAGGAGCTCGAGCCGACCGTGGCACCCATCATCGCCCACGTTCCCGGAGCCGAATATGAGTCGGATTTCGCGCGAGCGATCATCGAGGAGCCCACAAGCGTCAGTGCACGGTCAGCACTGGACACCATTGATGCCGGTCTCGACTTCAACGTGCGAGAGAACCGGGCTGCTGAGATCGGTGGTGGTGGTGGGGTGGGTACGGCCTGTGGCCTCGCCCAGCTCTACACACCCCTGGCCAACGGCGGCGGTGGACTGGTCAGCCCCGACACGGTGACCCGGATGTCGGAGATCGCGGCCGCCACCGCCAGCGACGAGACCCTGCGGATCGGCACCCGCTTTGCCCTGGGCTTCATGAAATCCATCGACAACCGGGCCAATGGACAGTCGGGGATGAGCGTCCTCATGGGTCCGTCTGCCTTCGGTCACGTCGGCTCCGGCGGCAGCCTCGGATTCGCAGACCCGACCGAACGGATCGGGTTCGGCTACGTGATGAACCGGCAAGGAGCCGGAGTGCTGATGAACGACCGCGGCCAATCCCTGGTCGACCGCCTCTACGAATCACTCGGCTACCGCACCAACGCCCCCGGCGTCTGGACTCGCTGACACCACTCCTCACTCGCCAAGCCCGCCTCGCGAGTGGACGAGACGCGGCGCGCTCGTACTCATCACGAGCTCGCGCCTCCCCCATCACAAGAAAAAGGAATGCTATGACTGCGACAGAAAATCAGCTCGACCTCCTGCAAACCCTTGAATTCGATATCGAAGCTCTCCGGCAGAAGTACCAGCACGAGCGGGAGCGCCGCATCCGCCCCGAAGGCGATAATCAGTACTTCGAAGTCAGCGGCAAGTTCGCGAAGTACGACGAGACCGACCCATACGCTGATCCGAACTTCACCCGCGATCCGGTCACCGAAGAGACCGAGGTCTTGGTCCTCGGCGGCGGTTTCAGCGGCCTGCTGGCTAGCGCGCGCCTGATGGAGGCCGGGGTCGAGGACTTTAAGATCATCGACGCCGCTGGAGACTTCGGTGGCACGTGGTACTGGAACAGGTACCCCGGCGCGCAGTGCGACATCGAGTCCTACTGCTACCTGCCGCTGCTCGAAGAGCTCGACTACATGCCGAAGGAGAAGTACTCCTACGTCGATGAGATCTTCGAGTACGCCAAGCGCATCGGCCGCCACTACGGACTGTATGAGCGTGCATACTTCCACACCCGCGTGCGCCAGATGCGCTGGGACGACACCAACAACCACTGGCTGGTCTCCACCGATCGGAACGACGACATCCGCGCCCGATTCGTCGTCAGCGCGATCGGCCCTGCCAGCCGGCCGAAGCTGCCCGGCATCCCCGGCATCCACGATTTCGAGGGCCACTCGTTCCACACCAGCCGCTGGGACTACGACTACACCGGCGGAGACACAACCGGCGGTATGACGAAGCTCGGCGACAAGAAGGTCGCCATCATCGGCACCGGCGCGACCGCGATCCAGTCCGTGCCGCGCACTGCCGAGTACGCTGAACACCTCTATGTCTTCCAGCGCACCCCATCAGCAGTGTGCGAGCGTGGCAACAAACCGACCGATCCGGAGTGGTGGAACAGCCTGCAGCCGGGCTGGCAGCAGGAGCGCCGCGACAACTTCGGCGCCCTCTTGACCGGCGAGCAGCGCGACGTCGACCTGGTCCAAGACGGCTGGACCGTGATGGCGGCCAAACTCCGCGAGATGCCGCCGGCGAAGACCATGGAAGAACTCGCACTCCAGGCCGAGATCATCGACTTCCGCAGAATGAACGAGATCCGGGACCGCGTGGACGAGACCATCACCGATCCGGAACTCGCCGAGACCCTCAAGCCCTACTACAAGTTCCTGTGCAAGCGCCCGACGTTCAACGACGAGTACCTGCCGGCATTCAACCGCGACAACGTCACCCTCGTCGACGTCAGCGACAACAAGGGCGTAGAACGAATCACCCCGAAAGGCATCGTCGCCAACGGCAAGGAGTACGAGGTCGACTGCATCATCTACGCCTCGGGCTTCGAGATCCTCACCCAGATCCGGCGCCGCATCGGGTACGAGGTCATCGGACGCGACGGACGGTCACTGGTGGACGAATGGGACAAGGAAATGCGGACCCTGCACGGGTTCACCAGCCGCGGCTACCCGAACTGGTTCTTCATTGGCCTGAGCCAGAACGCCCCCAGCGTCAACATGACCTTCATGTTCGACGAGCAGGCGCGCCACATCTCATACATCATCGGCGAGGCCAAGCGCCGCGGCGCGGCCACCGTCGAACCGACACAACAGGCGCAGGACGATTGGGTCGCCGTTATCCAGGACTCCGAGCTCCAAGACACCTACTACCAGGACTGCACCCCTGGCTACTACAACAACGAGGGCACCGAATCTGCCGCAGTGAGTGCCGGATTCTACGGACCAGGGATCGTGAAGTTCAACGCTCTCCTCGCCGAGTGGCGAGAAGAAGGCTCCATGAAGGGACTCGAACTCGCCTCGGGCAAGCTGCCCAAGCACAAGCTCCGCGCGGAGTTCCGCAAGGAGCCCGAGCAGGTGGGCGAGGCGAAGTGACACCGCCGGCATGAGTGCGGGATAGCTGCTGCGGCTGGGCCATAAGTGGACCGGGATCTCCCACGTAGGGCCGATCTCGCCGTGCAGCTGCGGGCCACTCGCGGACGGCGACCACGCATCGGCGGCGACGGACAATGCGACCGCGGCGTACAGCCCCGCCTCGAGATTCAAGCGGAAGCAAGATCTGCTGGCCAGCACTACCCGCTCAAGAGCAAGAGCTGAATGCCCCGTATTCAACCCTGGGCCACACAGAAACAAGCCCCGAGTGGCGGTATCGGGTTAGGCAGGTGCGGAGACAGAAACGCGAAGAGGCCCGCCATTGGCGGGCCTCTTCCCTTCACCGCCTCAATCACGGCATTCGTTCAATATCCACCTGGGGTCTTGCCGAACTGAGTGCCGCAGCGCCGCTCACTGGAGCCATCATGCTTCGCGGTACCGCAGCATTGGCTCGCAGTGAGCGTCGTCGAATCTCAGATGACCACCATTTGTCTCGCCGCAACAAACGTTCGATTGATGCGACGCCCGGCCTATTCGCCCAAGCACACCGAACGAGCATCCAGTTCGACCGTGATTTCAACGATTTCCCAACCGCGGCCGCCAGCGCGTTTCGTCTCAATACCCTGTCTCATTCGCTACAGTCTCAACTAGGCGAAACAGGTCGAGTTTTTGAGAAGAGGTACGGATGGCAAGTCTGGGATACGCGCGAGTCAGCACACTGGAGCAGAATGCGGACCTGCAGATCCATGCCCTCGAAAGCGCGGGGTGCCTGAGGGTCTACACCGACCACGGCGTCAGCGGGACGAAGGCCAAGCGCCCGGAGCTGGAGAGACTGCTGGACAACGCCCGGGCCGGGGACGAGCTGGTCGTGTGGAAGCTCGACCGGCTGGGCCGCAACACCCGACAGCTACTCGACCTCGTCGACTCCCTCGAGTCCCAGGGCATCTACTTCCGGTCACTGACCGAGGGAATCACCACGACCGGACCGATGGGCAAAGCTATGCTCACCGTCATGTCCGCGTTCGCCCAACTCGAGCGCGACCAGCTGGCCGAACGCACCCGGGCTGGCCTGGCCGCGGCCGCCGCCCGCGGCCGCAAGGGTGGCCGACCGACCGTCACCCCCGATAGCGAGAAGGTCCGGCAGGCCGGCCAGTACCGGCACGCGGGGATCACTCCTCCAGAGATCTCCAAACTGCTGGGCGTCAGCCGGGCCACCGTGTACCGATACCTGGCACTGGTGACCGACGAGGCGAACGAGTAGGACCGACGGCGGCTGCTGTGCCACCCGGGACGAGGGCGTTTCGTGCAGGCGACTTCTGACAATTCGCAACGTTGCGCACACGAGTACTGAACGATCAGCGTTCAACAGCCTGACTGCACAACCCCGAGAACACGGGGCTGGACGTGCAGCCGGCTCCTGAAAATGACAGTCCCACTACCAAGGAACTGGGACGGTCGCTGCTAGTCAACGGTCGGCGGCGCGGAAGTCGGTCGCGGACTTTGACGCCGTGAGGCCCGCCCAGGGCGTGCCGTATGGCGCCCCGCCGCGGGACCGGCCACCGGACGGGTCATACGGGATGCCCCTAGAGGCGTGCCGCCGTTCATCCAAGTCGGCTCCTGGTGTTTCCGGTGGGGGTTCGGCTATCGGTGCATCTCCGATCGCGCGGAGAAGCCCTAAGCGGGAACGGTCCACGGCGACTTCGCGCGGGCCATGGGCTGTGGGGGTGCGTGGTGTTGGTCAGTCGTCCTGGTCGTCCTGCGGTGCCTGCCAGCGCCAGGTCAGGGCTGCGGCGGGGAGCGTTAAGGCCGTGAAGAAGGACGCGAGGGTGAGGTAGATCCAACCGTCCCCGTCGAACAGGCCGGTGGTCCCGATCTTGGCGACGAACCCGTCCGCGATGGACAGCATCCACAGCACGAACAGCAAGGCCAGCGTCAGGGGGAAGGCGTCTCGATACCCGCGGTCGCGCTGGCTGATCTCACGCTCGTCGAGCAGACCCTCGGGTGCGGTGTCGAGCATCTGCGTCGCCCGGCGCATCACGAGAACGCCGGCCATACCGAGGACGGCCACCAGCATCATGAGGATCAGACCGGGGGTGTCGGCGAGGACGGCGGCGACCACCCCGACGGCGAAGATGACCGCAGGCACCAGGGCCAGAACGCGGCGGCGGCCGGGGGCGGCCAGCCAGCCGGGCAGAGGACGCTGGCGCTGGTGCTGCATATGGGCCTGAGCAGCGGCGCGTAGCTCGGCGCTGGGCTGGGCGGCGGGGCGGGAGGTGCTCATGAGTTTGTTCCTGTCGTCCGAGGTGAGTAGAGCTGAGCGGACATGGCGGGGAACGGGGTGAGAGAGAAGATCGCCTCGACCGGCAGGTCGAAGTAGCCCGCCAGGCGCAGGGCAAGCTCGACCGAGGGACCGTAGTCGCCGCGCTCGAGGAAGCCGACCGTCTGAGAGTTGATGCCTACGGCCTGGGCGAGTTCCCGGCGGCTGAGGCCCCGCTCAGCGCGCAGCACCGCGAGACGGTTGTGCAGCTCCTTGGTGCCCTCGCCGGCCGTACTCTTGCTTGGCATGCATCCAGTGTTGCTTACACGCAATCAAATGACAAGTACTCCAACGTTAGACGTCCATCGTGACGCACTAGTTACCTCCGCTGGCGGTCGGCGCGCGTCCCAGTCAACGATCCCCTTGCGACGCAGTGTCGACGTCACCTATTCGATCAGTGAAGACCGCTTCTGACATCAGTGCCGTCGACTTCTGACTCTGACACTCGTCCAGGACGCTCTGCCCGAGGTCGACTCCCGTCTCCGTGAGCAGATCACCAGCGGCATCCACCCACGCTGCTTCCCTGGCGCCGAGTTCGGCGACGGCATCGACCCCAACCTCATCCACAGCCACTGACCGCCACCGTCCCACCGGCAAGGACCAGACCATGACCACTGTGATCGTCTACAACAAACCCGCTAGCGTGCAATGCAACGCCACCTACCGCACCCTAGAGAACAAGGTCATCGCCTACGAAACCGGGGACCTCTCCCAAGACCCTGAAGCCCTCGAGCAGATTCGAGCCATGGGGTACATGCAGGCCCCCGTCGTGATAGCCGATGAAGACCATTGATCCGGCTTCCGACCAGACAAGATCGAGAAGCTGGCTGAGCATGTCGTCGCCGGGAATCAAGGGACGGTGTGATCAGCGGACAGCTTGACGGGCTGGAGTTGCTGGCCGCGATGATGCCGGTAGGGCTCGCCCCCCGGAAACCGTCGCCACCACCCGGGAAGCACTCCTCACCGGCCACTAACGACTGCCGCCGTTTACCGAAGCGAGAACCACGCCACTAACCGCTGCGACTCACACCGCGTGAGCACGGCAACGCAAGACGCGCAGTTGCAGCTTGATGCACTCCTCGATGCCGGCGTCCAGAGGCGGGACGTGTTCTCGGACGTGACCTCGGGCAGCCGGACCGCGATAGAGCGGCCGGGGATGAAGCGGCTGCTTGACTACGTCGAGGAAGGCGACACCGTCGTGGTGTGGCGCATCGACCGCCTCGGCCGGTCCCTGATCGATGTGCTGAACACCGTGAACCTGCTGCGGGAGCAGGGGGTGAAGGTCCGGTCGCTCTCGGACGGGATCGATCCGGAGACGACGTCGGGCCGACTGATGCTGGGCATGCTCGCGACTCTGGCCGAGTACGAGCGCGAACTCATCGTCGAGCGGGTCAACGCCGGAATTGCCGCGGCCAAGCAGAGCGGCACTCGCTTTGGCCGGCCGCCGGTGGATCCGGTCGTGATCGCGGAGAAGCTCGCGATCGCGCGAGACGCCCGCGCGAAGGGCCGTACCGCCGAGCAGGCGGCGCGCCTGGTTGGCTGGTCCCGCGCCACGCTCTATCGCCACCAGCACGCGGCCCGCGCCCGCGACGACCTCGCCGCCGAGAAGGTGTGAGGTGGACGGGCTGCAGCGGTGGCGCATCCTTCGACTCCACGTCGAGGACGGCATTCCGCTGACAGCCTTGGCCACCGACACCGGGATCGGTCTGCGTACCCTGTCGCGCTGGCACGCCCGCTACCGCGATGGTGGGATCGCCGCGCTGGGGAACCTGCCCCGTGCCGATACCGGGACGCGCCGGATGGCGCCCGAACTCGTGGCGTTCGTCGAGCATCTGGCGCTCACCCGCCCGCGGCCGAGCATCGCCACCTTGCACCGCCTCACCCGCGGCGAGGCCGCCCGTCTCGAGGTGAAGGCTCCGAGCTACGCGACCGTCCGCGCCGTGGTCCGCAGTCTCGATCCGGCGATGGTGACTCTCGCGCTGGAGGGGCCAGCGGCCTACCGTGATCGTCACTAGCTGGTCTTCCGTCACCGGGCCGAGCGACCGAACGCGACGTGGCAGGCCGACCACACCGAGCTCGACATCCTCATCGCCGGCGCCGGTGGCAAGCCCGAACGCCCCTGGCTGACCACGGTCATGGACGACTACTCCCGCGCGATCTGCGGCTACATGGTCTTCGCTGGAGCACCATCGGCCATGAACACCGCCCTCGCACTGCGCCAAGCGATCTGGCGCAAGAGCGAACCCAGCTGGGCGATGTGCGGGATCCCCGACGTGCTCCACGTCGATCATGGCTCCGACTTCACCAGCCACCACCTCGAATACACTGCGGTCGCTCTGAAGATCCGGCTGATCTTCTCCACCGTCGGCCGCCCGCAAGGCCGCGGCAAGATCGAACGGTTCTTCCGCACCCTCAACACCGAAGTGCTGCCCACCCTGCCCGGACACCTCGCGGCCGACGTCCCGAAGCCGAGACCGTCGATCGACCTGCCGGCCCTCGATCAGGCGATCGGCGAGTTCATCGCGCAGTACAACGAGCGGACTCACCGAGAGATCGGGGTGAGCCCGAAAGCCGCGTGGGTCGCTGACGGGTGGTTGCCGCGGATGCCCGAGAGCCTTGACCAGCTGGACGGGCTGCTGCTGACCGTTCCCACGCACCGCGTCGTCCAACGCGACGGTATCCACTTCCAGGGCCAGCGCTACCTCTCACCCACCCTCGCCTCCTTCGTCGGGCGGACCATCACCGTCCGCTACGACCCCCGTGACCTGTCCGAGATCCGCGTCTACGACCACGACACCTTCATCTGCACCGCGATCGATGAAGCACACCCCAACCAGCGCCTGACCCTGCGGGAGATCGAGACTGCCCGCCGTGCCCGGCGCCGCCAGCTCCGCAAGGACATCAACGACCGCATCCCCACCACGCCCCGCCATGAGCCTGAACCGCCGCCATCTTCCGCAGCACCTCGCCGGAGAAGGCTGCGGACCTACGAAGAGGACGACTGATGAACCGCGACTTCATCGTCACCAAGGAGCACCGCCGCTTCGCGGAGTTCGCCACCGCCGTGCGGAAGGAGGTCACCATCGGCATCTGCCATGGCGATGCCGGCGTCGGCAAGACCCTCTCGGCTCGCCGCTACGCCCACTGGGACACCCTGGAGCCCTTCATCGACGAGTGGGGACCGCGCAGCGAGGACGACCTCAAGCATTACGCCGCCGCCAACCGCTCCCGCACCGCCTTCTACACCCCAGAAGTCCTCCCCAAGCCCCGCGACCTCATGCGCGAGATCGAGTTCTACCGCGCCAAAGTCGGCATCTGCGTCTACGAGCACCTGTGCGCGACCGGGAAGGTCACCGATCGCTATGTGCCCAGGACAATCCAGTACACCGAGCTGCTGATCATCGACGAAGCCGAACGACTCACCCGCACCGCGCTCGAACTACTCCGAGACCTCCACGACCGCGAGCACCTCGCCATCATCCTCATCGGCATGCCCGGCATCGACCAGCGCTTCCGCCACTACCCCCAGCTTTACAGCCGGCTCGGCTTCGCCCACCGCTACCGCGCCCTCGGCCGCGAAGAGCTCCTGTTCGTCCTCACCCGCCACTGGAAACGACTCGGCCACGAGCTCGACCCCGACGACTTCACCGACGCTCAAGCCATCGCCGCGATCGAACGCATCACCCGCGGGAACTTCCGCCTCCTCGAACGCCTCTTCCCCCAGATCAACCGCGTGCTGAAGATCAACCAGCTCGAAACCATCACCGACGACGTCATCGAAGCCGCCGCAAGCATCCTTGTCATCGGGAACTAGCGCCATCCAGGCATCACAGAACATCGCCATAGAGCGATCAAACCTACACCCCACACCCGTGAAGGTGTGGGGGCATCGTCGTCTACAGCACTACGGGCCTCACAGCGCCGCGACAGGCAGGATCGTCAGAACGACGACCCGACCGACCCCAGACCCGACACGTTGCGGGCCTGAGGGTGGACGTGAGGACGACCAGGAGCGTGGCCGTCGACTCGGGACGACGGGTCCGCAGACCCGCCGCCGAAGAACGCGAGACGCTCAAGGTCCAGCGCGCGTTCCCGCTCACGCTCAGCACGCCGCTCCGCAGCCATCGCCTCCTGCTCAGCAGCAATCTCGCGCCTACGCTCCTCAGCACGTCGATCCACAACACCGGTGAACACCGAACCCGCGTTCTCCCGACGCAAATACGCAGGCGTCCGAACCTGGACGCCGCCGATCTGAACAAAGCCCTCACCGACCGACACCTGCGCACCCGGCGTGTTAGCCAGCCGGCGGGCAATCGCCCGCGCCTCATCCTCAGCATCATCACGGAGCTGCAGACGATCCTGGTACGCGTCGAACAGCGGCTGGATCTGCGACAGGAACTCAGCATCAACCGCGCCACGGTCGAAGCCATCCAAGAACTCGACCAGATCCTGACCCCGGCGATACTCGACAGTCACCCGCGCCGACTCAACAACTTCATCCGCCTCAGCAGCAGACCGCTCCGCTCGAGCGATCCGCCGCTCGAGCGAGGTCACGCGCGTGTTCGCGTCCCCCAGGAGAGTGAACGAGTCCTCCGACTCACCCGTCGTGCCGATCACGGCGTCCAGCCGGTCGCGCTCAGCGAGCGCAGACGGCAGGGCATCACGCAGATCCGCGAGGTGCTCACGCGCCCGGGCCTGCTCCGCCCGCTTCTGCTCGAGCAGCTCGCGAGCCTGCGCCTCACGAACACCGACACCCTCAGGGGTCGCCGTCGCAGCGGTGGTGGTGCTGTTCTTCTTGCTTGCCATCGTCATGGTCCTCTCAGTCGGTAGAACCGGGAACGGTCGTCCCCGGGGTAGTAGTAGTGGCACTGTCGTCGGCCCGTTCGGCGTCCAGCGCCTCGACCTGCTCAGCGACATCGATCAATGAGTCTGCGACGCTCGCGGCCTCAGAAGGGGTAAGAGTGACGGGCACAGCGCCGACGCGCAGAACGACGTGCGGTGTGCCGTCAGCGATAGACCCGAGCACCGCGTGCGCGCGACGAACTGTCGCGCGTCCCGACCTGCGCAGGCCGTTGTAGCGACCAGCCGTAGAGTTCACGCAGCCACCGCCTGCCCATCCAGGCGGACACGAACCGTCACACCGCGCTCGAGTACGCGGGCGTGAAGAGCATCCAGCATCTCGAGCACCTCGCGGTGCCCAAGCCGACGAACCGGCTTATCCGCACGCGTACGCATCGACTGGACACGGCCATCCGTACGATGGCCCCACGCCTCAGCCGTCACCCACAGCATCGAACTGTGCGGCGACAGCCGCCACGGGGTAGACACCACCCGAAACACCACGCCCGAATCGTGATCCGTCCGGACAAAGAAATCGCCCGGGCCAAGATCAGCAGCCGTCAAAAGTTTGCTCATCCCGCCACCTCCTCGCGGTAGGCGGCAATCAAAGCCGAATCCTCGGAGCGCGCCTTGCGACGATTACACGCCGCATCCACCAGCCGCGTGTTGCTCAACGTGTGAGCACCACCAGCCGCGACAGGAACGACGTGATCCAATTCAAGCGCCGCGGTCGCGTCGCCGCACTCAGCACACCCCTCGCCATCGCGAGCGATCAGATCCTCGCGGGTGAACTCCTCGACCACAGGGGTAATGCCGTACTTCCGGCAACGCGCCCAGTACGCGCGCCGCCAAGCCGTCTCCGGCTTATGCACATAGCCGTGCTTACGCTCACGCTCACACTCACGGCAATACGCCGTGAGTCCCGACTTATTGCGCTTGCACGGATAAAACGAATCCTCGGGCAAGAAACGCTCGCATCGAAAGCAAAACTTCTCTGCGTAAAACAAATCAGAAACACTCCCCGGACCGCCAGCAGCGTTCGCGAGAAACTCAAGCGGAGAAACAAAACGCAAAACAGGAACAAAAGGAGGGACAGTTAATGGGCTCATCGTAAAAGAGAGTGTAGAAGTGGTCTGAAGCCGCCGGTGTCTAGCAGT
>NZ_FWFF01000003.1 GCF_900163715.1 Brevibacterium yomogidense
GGCCCACCGCTCGGGCAAGCCAGATCAGATGTCACCTATTCGTGCAGCAGTCCCCCCGCCTCTCATTCATCACCGACACCCGGCACGCAGGGACAGCGTCACGCACTCCGAAACCGGAAGAGCCCGATAACCTTTCACTCGTTGCAACGCGACGCGAGCCGTGAAGTCGGACCGTCCCACAGCCGTTGAGGCCAGGCATCCGTGTTGCGTTCACAGGGGTAACCCGTGCGAGAAGTTTTGACTAGCCATAGTCAACGTGTTTAGAACGGTCCACAGAGAACCCTCTAGAAACACGACGAACCGCCGCGTACGTCGTAGCGCAGTCCCAGTCCAGGTCACCGGATGGCATCAACACCGAGTAGGTACGTGCATACGCTGGCAACACTTTAAACTTAGCGCCCGCCGACCGAACGCCTAGATCTACCCAGAAGACTGTGTCATCGCGCAGTAGCGCAGAATCGCGCCACGGAGAGACGACTGCCAAGTCTCGCCCCAGGGCTCTCGCTAGGCGGGCATAGACAGACGCCTCAAATTCAAGCGACGAAGCTGGATCGAAGACGGCGGCCACATTCATGACTCCCACTGGAGGCGTTCGGGGACCGTCATGACATGCATCAACAGTTGATCTTCCGGACACGAACACTGAAGCAGTCAAGCAGCCAGACACGCTGAGTCGCACCCGACCTTCAGCACCCTCAAAAACAGCCTCACGGCTACTCGAGAGTAGTTCCATCACACTTGGCCAATCAGATGATCCGACTTGCAGCAGATCAACGGATTCAGCCACATCCAGGATAGTCCGACTAGGGCCATCACAACCAACATGAGAAGCTATCATGTCGGCGAGTGAAGATTCTGGCGTCCAATCTATCACCGTACAGTCGATGAAATTATCCACCGCAATTCGGAACCGCTCGCGCAAATACGCGGAATGGCGCTCGTCAGTGAGAGTCTTCGATCGGTACTCTGGCGCCATTGCATGTTCAACTGGCCATTTATACTTCCGTACAAGACTGAAAATGGGACGATCCGACATCACTACTACCCTAAAGACTGGACAGACCGCCTGCAGATAGCCAACAGCATCAATTTCGCGCTCAATACGCTGCAGTGTCATCCCCGTCATGTTCAGCAGGAATGTCGGTAAATCAGTCACCGACTCGAGACCATCCAGCAAGGTATTGTTCACCGCGATGCGACGGCGACTAACATCAGCTCCTGTTACCAAATCGCCCCCTTGCCTGATGACTGTGCCATGCGCCGGCGATGAGCGACGCCGCTTCGTGGGCCCCAGTACTCCTATCGAGACTGGCCAATCGGTCGCGAATAGCTGCACGCACAGTACTATCAAACATCCTGGCTACCGCTTCATCGATCGACTCGGGTTCGCTTTCCAACGCTCGCAGGCCGACACCGACGTCACGAGCCCACAGTGCACGAGCGTCCTGGTCATCAGTCATTGTCGACATATTAGGTATCCAAACAGTAGGCACCCCGATATCCATGAACTCAGCAAACGAGTTGTACCCAGCGGCCGCCACCGCGAACTCAAACGCGCGAGCGTACCTTGCCAGCGGGAACGTCTCGATTGTGGTATACGACGCGGAAGCTTGCGCTGACGAAATGGGCGCTTTGGTCAGTACCGGATGCCAACCATACGCCCTACTGACAGCAGAGAGCACCCTCTCCAGAGTCGAGTTCAGATCATTAATGTTTCCGGCACCCAAAGTAACCAAGACGTACCGAGTCTCGGGATCGTCGACGAGTCCAAGTTCCGCTAGAGCCTCTGCACGCGGCAGGACCTCGGTTTCAGATATTACAGTCATTGGGGAAACGCGCACCGACTTCGAGTCTTGACTGGTCGCACCCACGTCGTACTCCCCTGCATATTCGCCTGGCTCGATGATGAGGTCAAACTCAGGCGCCTTGGCCAGCTGCTCGCTGGTGATAGTGGGTTTCCACATTGCCCGGCGAACCCAAACGCGAAGCAGGTTGCTGGACTTAAGGACATTGAGCATTCCGCGATACGGCCACGTCCCGTCAAATATTATGACATCGATCTTGTACGTCCGAACCGCCAAACGAAGACGGTCCTCGAAGTATCTATGCCACAGCTCGGATCTTGTCTGCAGCGCAGAATTGAATGGCACATACTCGTATGGGAAGCCCGCCGCACCGACAACCTCCAGGCCCTGCGACATCGAGAAGAATATCGGATCGAAATCTTTCGCAGCCGCGCGGGCCAGCCCCAACAACCTCGTCAGATGGCCCATGCCAGCACCATTACTTGTGACCAACAGCGCCCTCGGCCGGCCGGAACCAGCGAACCTATCGGTGCGGCCAGGCATGCTTGTACTGAGTTGCTCACTGCGCGGGGTGATTGAACGTCCACCAACATCCGCACCATCTGCAGTCAGTTCGTCATTGCGAAGCTCTTCCTCCTTACCCATAAATGAACACAACCGGTCCTTATGGAGATCAACCGAATGACCCGCCGCGAACTCCTGACCAACACGTGACTGAAGGAGGTAGTCTCGGACGCCAGTACAGAACTCACCGATTACAGCTCTGACTTCAGCTGGCTCGCAATAAACTGCGGCGTCTCCGTACGTCGCCCTGAGGTATTCAGGCAATATCACTACACAGCCACTCCACAGAGCTTCCATAATTGCGCGCCCGTATGCTTCCAACCATTCGGAATGATGAAAATACACCCAGAAGTCAACTGCACCCAAGAAGCGCAACGGCTCGAGCGCGCCGAACTCGTGGATGGTCCAGTTCGAAGGAGTACCAGAAATGATCTCAAGAGCTGGCTTCGCCCCCCCAAGGATATGAACATCGTAGGAACCAGCGACTGGATAGGCGCTAACAATATCAGCTCGCGAATTTGGCCACTTCGCGCTCTGAGGTCGGGAATGTCTTCCGATCTGCGGTCGGCGGCTGTCGAACCCCGTGCGTATTACAGGCTCCCCGGAGTATGCGAACACGTTCGTCCAGTCATACGGCAGAACGCTCGCCACGCCCGCTATATGCTCTAGAGACTCCCGTACTACAGGACCGATTGGGGCCCATTCGGGAGTGACCCCGAGCCGAGACTCGACCACCGCCGTAACCTCATCAACGTCATACTCAATGTCGCCGTTAGGTTTGATCGCAGGCTGATTGGCTACGATCACAGCATTGTCCGCGCGCACTGACTTGGACACGTCGGGCATTGCCAACAGAGCTGTCGGATGGCGCAAAATGGCCAGTCGCGCGTGTATGTGATCACCGGGGATTATCGGGAACACACTGTCGCGATCAATCTCGCGAGTGATTACTGATGACCACGGTATAGCACGGGAAGACAACCTGCTGTTCGCCTGCAGGAGGCCGGTAGTCAGTCCCATGCTTTTCTGGATAGATAGCTCCTGAGCCGTACTATGACTTGTGCCTCCGGGCAAGCGAAAGTCAGTCACCGTCAGTACATCAATACTTCTCATTCGGCGCTCCCGGTGCACCCGCTGCGGCAATCAAGTGCACCAAGAGTGCCTCCATATCACGTTCACCGACCCGATCATCGGGAGTTTCCACCACCCTCGCAAGATAGCTGGCGTCCGCTCTCAGACGATCGACATCTTTCACTGTCGACACGTTGCGGAGCATTCCCAGGATCTGTTGTGACGATTGACCGTGTCTCCATTCGGATCGCGTCACCAGCTTTTCAATCTGCAACTGCCTTTCAGCTTCGGTTCGCTCTGCCCGCGATACTACCGCCAGCACCCTTCGCTGTGTCACTGAGTTCAGAGCGACCAGGAGAAGCACTGCGACTGCGGCAACAAAGATGGCGGAGAGGGGATATCCAGAGGCCAAAAGTGCTGTCGCCCCGAAAGCTGAGCCTAACGTTGCCAGCAGAATCAGACGCGTCCCGCGGGGACGCATCGCAAGCCGCAGGCGATCAGCTGTTGACTGCGCCATGTTTCCACTCCGATAGTTGTTGATTCATCTACATACCTGGCACCTGGACCCCTTACGCCGGCGGCGCACTCTGTAAGCGAATGCGCCCCGGGTCAAAGCAACACGCGCGAGGCTTCGCTCCTCACCAGCCACTCAAGAGGACTTCAGTTCAGGCTTCTCCTTGCAAAAAGAGCGTGCTGTACGCTCTCGGATTCTTTGCATCACGACAGCCCTGAAAAGTCGGGCAACTTAGCGCCATCCATCAGCTCACTCAGGATTCCAGCGATCACTCGCTCCGTTGCACGACCGTCGCCGTAAGGGTTTACCGCGTTGGCCATGCGCGCGTATGCCTGAGGAGAATCCAGCAACAATGAAACTTCTTGGATCACACGTTCCGGTTCTGTACCGATGAGCTTCACAGTGCCAGCTGAGACAGCCTCGGGGCGCTCGGTGTTCGTTCGCAGTACGAGCACTGGCTTACCAAGACTCGGCGCTTCTTCCTGAATACCACCTGAGTCAGTGAGAATGATATCGGAACGAGCGATGAGCTGCGCAAACTGATCGTAGTCGACTGGCTCGATTCGCAGAACATTGTCGAGGTCGTCCACGAATGGTCTTATCGATGCGCGAACGACCGGATTTTTATGAGCGGGCCAGACGAAGAGCACTGATGGATGATGTTCGGCCAGTGAGCGCACTGCACGGCCTATGTCCTCCATCCGCTTGCCAAGATTCTCACGACGGTGGGCAGTCAGGAGCACGATCCTCTGGTGTTCGCGGATATCGGTCAGCTCCGGTGCGGTCAGCGCAACGTTCTGCTTCACGGCCCAGTTGAAGGAGTCGATTACCGTATTCCCAGTAACTACGATCGACGACTCTCCGATCCCGTCTGCTATCAGGTTTGCCTTTGATACTTGAGTTGGCGCGAAGTGCATTCTCGCGATCTGCGAAACCAGCTTGCGATTTGCTTCCTCCGGGAAGGGTGAGTGGAGGTTCCCGCTACGAAGGCCAGCCTCTAGGTGCAGAACGGAGATCTCACGGTTGAATGCCGCAATCGCCGCTGCCATGACTGTGGTGGTGTCGCCCTGCACGAGCACAGCGTGGGGCTTAACCCTAACCAAAAGCTCGTCCATTCGCTCCATAGCGGCAGAAGCGAGGCCATTAAGCGTCTGCCCCGGAGACATCAAGTTGAGATCAGCATCCGGGCGAATTTGGAAAATCCTATTGACCTGGTCCAGCATTTCTCTGTGTTGAGCCGTGATCACTGTGAAGACGTCTAGGTCGTGAGCCGCTTCAAGTGCACGGATCACCGGCGCCACTTTGATCGCTTCAGGGCGTGTCCCGTACACGACCATCACGACAGGGCGCTCTGTTTTGCTAGTCGTCTTCAAGTATTCCTCCCAGGTGCGATCGTACGTCCGAAGATATACCTTCGTAGTCAGTATCGCGGTAGTGGTACGGGCCGACGCCCCATTTGTGTTCGGGGTTCATCCGGACCTCAGCAGACGTTCTCCGAATGGTCGCTGTCATCCATCTCTCCGCAAACGCCGCGTACCGCTTGTATCGCTGATTCTCGCGCCGGGAAACCTTCGCGATCTCCTCAGCACGGGTGTGCCCGGGGCTCACAAGCCCACTGAAAGCGATATCCAGAGATTCACCGCGAACTACCGACCGCGACATCTGCCGCGTGCCTCGCTTGACGCGTCGCCCGATGGTCCCCGCGACGGATCGGACCCCTCGCGGAAGACTCTGACCGTCGGAGACCTCTGCCCATGCGATATCGAGGAATACAAGCGGCACGCTGAGCTTTGTGACATGCTCAACCACCATCGTGAATCCTCGCTTCCAGAGCTCGAAGTGCTCGTCTGTCCCGAACTCGATGAGTCGCGCGCCTGCTGCCGGGCCCCACACTTCGATGCCCGCGTGGTACGCCTCCACCGAATTCGTGAGGAAGGCTCCCGAGGGAAACCTCCACACTCCACGTCGCTCGTCGACCAGGTCGAGAAGCAACAGCGCCGCGCCCGGCTCGGACAGACGGGCCACTACGTCTGCTGCTCTGTCTCCTTCCAACATGCGCTTCTGAAAGTCGGAACCGAGCCGATCAGAGGGAACATCGATATCACCAGCCGGCGACAGAGAGACGATGGCTGACTGCCGTGCCACATAGGTGCCCACCGCGATGTCAGGCATGTACTCGAGTGTGTCCCGACTCACGCATGATCCCCAGACGTCTATGCGTGGCACGTGCTTATCCGACATCTCGTCAATTCCTCAGGACGTCTCGAGCGCGCCGTGGCTGCGGCACCTGTTCGAGACGGACATCGGTCACGACGGGCAACATGTCAGTTTCGAACGTGCGGTCCACCTGCTGCTCGAAGCCTGGCCATGTCGCCGGTGGGCGTCGATACTCCTCGACTTCGTGTCTTCCACGCCGCGCATGACGGGGATCCGTGTCTTTCAGAGCCAGATCGTTGACGACGCGGACTTCCTGCATCTCCCCCTCGTCAACAGCCTTCTCAAGAAGTGACTGCGCCGTCTCGTGCTCTCCCTGAGCAACATTCCACGACCACCAACGATACTTCTCCGCGACGTCTTCGGCCTCCCCATCCATAATGACCTTGCCGTCGTGCATCCAGATCGCGCGATCGCACATCTCCTGAATGACCTTCGCCGCGTGGTTCACGAGGAATACGGTTCCCGCTTCGCTCAACATCTCGTTCATCGCCTCTTCACTGCGCGCGGCGAATGTCGCGTCGCCCGTCGACAGCGCCTCGTCGATGAGGAGGATCTTCGGCCGTGCGGCGACCGCGATCGCGAACCGCAGGCGTGACGACATGCCCGACGAGTATCCGCCCATCGGGCGGTTGATGGCGTCGCCCAGTGCAGAAAGCCGCACCACCTCGTCCTTCACGCTCTCAGCCTGCTCCGGAGTCATGCCCATGGCCAGGCAGCCAAGACGCACATTCGCAGCTCCGGACAGGGCAGGCTGCAGAGCCGCGTTCACCCCCAAGAGTGTGGGCTGGCGCTGCGCCAGAATGTTTCCCAGGTCGGGGCGCTCGACGCCCGCGATGAGTCGCAACAGTGTCGACTTCCCCGAGCCGTTCGCACCGATGACCCCGATGAACTCTCCCTGGCGCGCTATGAGGGAGACGCCCCTCAGCGCCTCAACCTTCTCCATCTTTCCCATGTTGAGTCGATTGAGCACGCGTGCCGCGCGATTGCGGCCCTTGGGTTCCGATGTGCGTACCGTATAGCTCATGTGCACGTCTTCGACGACGACCGCGGGGGCACGGTAGTCCGTCGAATCACTGCGCCTTTCCATAGGACTCCTCCCCACGGTAGAAGAACAGGAAACCGAAGATGACGAAGACGAAGGCCCACCCTATGGCCAGCATCCACATCCACACTGGAGAATCCAGGCCGTAGAGGATGGAGTTCCGATAGATCTGAAGGTACGAGAACATCGGATTCACCTTCATTACCGCCTGAACCGCAGGCTGGTCCACGAAGCGGTCAATCGAGAAGAAGACGCCGGACGCATAGAGCCAGAAGCGCGCGAATACGCTCACGACGTTACTGATATCGGGCAGGATGTGCCCCAGTCTCGCCAAAAAGAACGCGCACCCCAGAACGAACAGCGTCTGACACAAGAAGGCGGGGATTACGAGCACGACCCGCCACGTGAGGTTCTCCGCAGGCGGCAGGACACTCAGCACGACAGCGAGCACCAGGAACGTCGGCATGAAGTTCATGACTTCACGGACGACGACCGTGATGGGCAATGCGGCGCGCGGGAACGCGAACGCTCGGATCATCGCCTGCCCACTGCGGATCGCCTGCGTCCCACCGGTGACGCAACGCATCGACAGCTGGAAGAAGAAGACGCCGATCATGAGGTATCCGACGAAGTTGTCGATACCCCTCGACGTATTGAGGATCAGCCCGAAGATGACGTAGAAGCCGAGTCCCATGAGAAGGGGGTTGAGCACCAGCCAGCCGTACCCCAGCAGGTTCCGGTTCGCGGTCCCGGCGACCTTCGACCGCGCTTCCTCACGAATGAAGTACCTGCGACGCCAGAGCTGACGCAGATACGTGTCGAGCGGAGGCCGACGGCCCACCTGTCCGAGCGACCAGGAGGCTACCGCGACGGGCCCTTTCGAATCCGTGGAGGTCGACGTACTCGTCGTACTCATACGTGACCGCCCTTCACTCGTACTCCCAGATCCTCATACATCCTCCGGTACCGCTCGCCCAATGCCGTCCATGTGCGATTCTCCTCCACGAACAGCCGTGCTGCCGACCCCAGTCGCTGCCGCTCATCGGGATCGTCCGCGAGAGCGACGAGCACTCGCGCCAACTCGTCGACTTGCTCAGCTGGGAACACTGTACGCGCCCCTTCCGGCAAGGCTTCAGCCAGCGCCGGCAGATCGCTCAGGACCACTGCGCGACCCAGCCCGCCGGCTTCTACGGGTTTGAGAGGAGTGATCTTACGGCACACGTCGACGTTCTTCCGTGGAACAGCGAAGGTGTCCAGCGCGAGGACATACTGCTGTGCGCGTTCCGGAGGCACACGCCCTGTGAAGACCGCGGCGTCTCCGAGCGTCGCCGCGCGTTCTCTCAGCGCGGGGAGCTCGACTCCGTCACCGACGATGAGCATCCGCAGATCCACACCGGCGCCGCGCGCGTGCGTCACGGCGTCTACGAGCACGTCGAGGCCTTCGTATCCCACGATCGACGCGGCAGTCCCCACCCACACTCCCCCGCGCGGCAGCCCCAAGGATTCGCGCACTGACGCAGGGTCCTCACGCCAGTCCGAAGACAGCAGTCCCTCCGAGACGGAATTGGGGGCGACCAGTATGCGGCCACGATCGACGCCTCGGTCGGCCAGCTCGTCCGCCATCGTCTGTCCCAGCGTGATCACGGCGTCTGCGCTGCGTGCGACATCCGTCTCCCGCTGTCGGAACAGTCGGAACCGTTCACTCCTGCGTGCAGCCAGTTCGTCGTTCTCGTCACCACGTGAAGCGGCCCACGTGTCCTCAAGAGAGCCGCGCACCTCGTAGACCCACGGGAGGCCGAGCTCACGTGCAGCAGCGCGCGCGGCCAGACCGTTCGTGAAGTGGGTCGTCGTGTGGATGGCCTGTGCCCGCGAGCCGCGCGCAGTGCGCACGAGGAAACTCGCCTGCTGCTCCAAGCGCTCGTCCAGCGTGATCCCCAATCTATTGGGAATGTCGAAGAGGTAGTCGATGCCCTCGATCTGCACGCGATCTCGCAGGACCGGTCGGCCGATATCTGTGGGATATCCAGTTCTGTCTGCACCCACCACCGGCACGCCTGCATCCTTCACGGCCGTGAGCACGGCATGGGTGCGCAGCGTGTAGCCCGACTGAGTGTGAGGGAGCGAGTTCGTCAAGGAGAATAGGACTGATGCAGTCGGCAAGTCCCGGGGTGTGGGCGCGGCTCCGGCGGCAGATGTCTTGGACTCCCACTCCGGTTGGAACACACGAAGCTCTGCGGCGAGCCGGTCCTTCATCCTGCTGGTGGGAGCACTAGCGACGGCATCGGTCATACGTCCCTCATGCCACCGGATCCGGGCTTCCAGCAACTGTCCCCCGCGCACCCCCACGACATCTGCTGCACGTTCGATCGCCGTGCGCCGGTCACCCATCGAGAGCGCCAGCTCTCCCAGAACCCGTGACTGAAATCGGCCAGCTGGACGAGCGGTCACATACTCACGCGCACGGCTCACGTCACCGGTCAACCAGCTCGCCGCGGCCGCTGCGGCGGGCCCCGGCACCACTGACAGCACTGATCCCGCTGCGTGCGAAACCCGGGAGGGGAGCCGCCTGAACACCTGGATCCCGAATACCACCGGATCGTGGGCAACGTGGTCGACGACTATTCGCCACAGCGTGATCGCCTGCCGAGCAAGAACTGGAGTGCTCATCTGCGTACCTCTTCGAGTAGGGCAAGGTAGGTGTCCGCAGCAGCACGGGGGGAGGCATGGTCACGCAACCATGCGAGTGGGCGTTCGTCGACGGCAGTCGAGTTCGGATCGTTCCGCAATGAGGTGAGCACGCGGCGCAGCTCGTGTGTATCACCGGGACGGGATACTGATCCTCCGTGGGATGCACGGATCATCTGCGCAGCTTCACCGGCCAGGACTCCTGTGACGTGCACCCGCCGAGCCATCACAGAGACCAGCTTGGACGGCACAGTGCGTTCGAAGGAAGGAACATCCGCCAAACTCACGAGCCCCGTATGAGCCCACGCCCACTGCGACTCCAATGCCGCGCCGGTCATCTGTGGGAAGAACTCGACTCGGTCAGTGAGATCCGATGCAAGATCGCGCAGCTCTTCCCACTGCACACCGGCACCCACGACCCTCAAGCGCACTCCGTCGACATCCGCGACCGCGCGGATCACCGATTCCAGATCCTGCGAGCGTCCGACCGTGCCGACGTAGAGCATGTGAAGACCTCCGCCGGCGCTTCTCCGCGCTGTGCGCGGGGCTGAGCTGTTCACGTCGCTGGTGTTGCGCACGACGGACACCGGAGGCATATTGCGCCCGCGCAGTTCCGCGGCGAAGGACTCAGTCGTCGTCACGAGCGCATCTGCACTGCGCAGGGCTCGGTGGAAGACCGCGGGAAGAGCTCGCGACTCCAACCATTGCGCAGCGTCCTGCGGCAACCAGCCACCCAGAGCGCGGCTCACCAGCGAGGAATCTGCGATGAGATCCGGCCATGCATCTCGGATCTCCGCGACGTGCGGGACCTGCAGAGCGGACGCCGCAAGCGATGCGAGGAAAGGCATCGGCAGCCCCGGTGTCGTTGAGATGAGGACGTCCGGCCTGCTACGACGCATCGCCATTGCGGCGAAGGCTGACGTGGCAGAGGACACGGATTGGTCGATCAGCTGGCCGGGAAGCGTTCCCGAAGTCCGGACATAGGGCACACGGAGGATCCGCTCACCCTGATTGCCATCGATCCATCGCCATACCGGCTGGTGTTCCACGGCGAGCGAATCCGCCCGACGATGCGGGTAGTGCGCAATGGGAGCACACACTCCTACGGTGTGGCCACGTGCGACGAACTCGCGGACCAGTCCACGCCATCGGCGCTGAGGAGCACCGATCTCAGGCTCGTAGTAGTGGGTGAAGAGGAGTATTCTCACGCGTGCTTCCGACTCTCACGCCGACTGACGATGGTGGGTAGAGCGGCGTAGACGATGATTGCGCCAGACCACACGGCTACCGCGATCAACGGATCGTACATCGGCAGTTCGAAGAGAACTGGCAGCGCTGCGACAACGCAGACACCGGTGGCGAGCAGGTGCACTGCCGATACCTGCTCATGGGCGAGGCTCGCGGTCTGCAGCTTCTGGTAGATGTGTGTGCGATGTGCTGTGAAGAGGTTCTCCCGGCGATAGATGCGCCTGCCCAGGGTGTACAGGACGTCGAACATCGGGATGACGAAGGGGGCGAACAGCGCGGTCACCGGTGCGCCCTCATTCCACAGCACCCAGATTCCGACGCTGAGGAATCCGCCGATCGCATAGCTGCCGACATCCCCCAGGAACGAGCGAGCGGGCGTGGCATTCAACGGCAGGAACCCCACAAGAGCAGCAGTCAAAGCAATCATCGAGGCCGCGAACAGCTCACTGTCGACGGCCAGCGCCAACACTCCGAACCACAGTGCTGTCGCAGCTCCCCACGCCGGAACGAGCGTGTTCAACCCGTCCATGAAGTTGGTTCCATTAACGACGATGAGGATGCTCAGGACCACCGCCGCTGTGGCGAACACTCCCACGTCGGAAACCATCAGGACGGCTACGGCGAACGCACTCGCTAGGACCACCTGAGTCACGAGGCGGCTCACGGCGGACAGGGAGTTGAGGTCGTCGATAAGGCCCACAACCCCGAACAGGAGTGCCGCTGCGAGGGGCAGCAGTGAGCGGATGGTCTCAGGTCCCGAGTCAGACCCGTGGGTAGAGGCCAGCTGAGCGACCAGCGCCACCACCGAGCCGCCCAGGAGCCCTGCGAACACTGCGATGCCACCGCCGCGAGCAATGGGTTTGTCGTGGGATGACCGCGCGGTGGGATGGTCCAGGACGCCGCGCTTCTGGAGGATCGGGATCACCACGATCCGAGCTGAGAAATATGAGACTGCGGCAGACATCACGCATACAAGTGCGACGACCAGCATCATGAAGCGGAGCCCTTCTCCCCGGCCTCATCGAGTATCGCTGCGATGCTCACGGGGGCAGTGCTCAGCGGTTCGCTCGTGGAGCGCTGGCCGACTTTACCGTTCTGCATCGAGCTTGAAATAGCGCGATCGCTGCCTGCGCTGACGATTCTCCGCATCGCATCGACGAGTTCCTGGTTCCGTCTGTGTCCGGAGATGCGAGCGCTCACGATGAGTCCGCGTACACGCGCGAGGTCGACAGGCGGTACGGAGACCTGCGAGATCAGCGGATGGTTGGGACGCACATCGGTCTCCGATGCGCTCAAGCGCGTCTCTTCGAGCTTCTCCCCCTCCCGCAGTCCGGTGTAGCAGATCTCCACGTCGTCACGGCCGCTCAGTGCGATCACTCGCCGCGCCAGATCCTCGATCCGCACCGGCTCTCCCATGTCAAGCACCAGCGTTTCGCCCGGGTGCCCGATCGCACCGGCCTGGAGCACGAGCTCGCACGCCTCATCGGCAGACATGAAAAAGCGCTTGACGCCGGGCGCGGTGACAGTGACCGGCCCACCCGCCTGCGCTTGAGCGACGAAGGTGCCCAGGACTGAACCTCTGGACCCCAGAACATTGCCGAAGCGCACTGACATGTACGACAAGCCCGTGTCGCCCGCAACCGCTGCGATCGACCTCTCCGTCAGATACTTCGACCCGCCGAGAACCGAGGTCGGGTCTGCGGCTTTGTCCGTTGAGATGTGTACGAACTGCGGTACTCCCGTCTCCACAGCTGCATCGAGGAGGCTCATGCTGGCACCGACGTTGGTCATGATCGCTTCGTCCGGGAAGCGCTCCAGGAATGTGAGGTGTTTGAGCGCCGCCGCGTGGAAGATGATGTCCGGTTTCACGTCAGCAACCAACGAGCGCACGAATCCGGAGTCTCGCAGATCCCCCAAGACCAGATCGTCGCTGGTCAGCATCGCTGAGCCTTCAAGCACCAACTGCGTCGTGTGAAGACCTGACTCGTCCCGGTCCGTCATCACGACACGACCCGGCGAGAACCGCGCGAGCTGTTTGCACAGATGGGATCCGATCGAACCACCGGCACCCGTCACGAGAATGGTCTTCCCGTCCAGATAGCCCGCGATCCCCTGGACATCGGTCGAGATGGGGCTTCTGCCGATGAGATCATCGATCTCGATAGGGCGGAATGACGCGGGTCTGGTCGCAATAGCGGAGCCTGCGGACGCTCCTCGCTCCCGAAGGTCGTACACATCGAGTTCGGGCAGCACCCTCACCTCGGCACCCGCCTGTTTCGTCGTCTCGACGATGACGTCCAACTGCTCGGGGGGCAACCCGCGGATGGCGATGATCACGACATCGACAGGCTTCTCCTCAAGCACGCGCGGCAGATCGCTCAGTTCGCCGAGAAGTCGGGCTCCTTGGATGCGCAGGTAGCGCTTACTGGGGTCGTCGTCGAGGAACCCCACCGCTACATGCTCGCTATGAGGGTCGTCAGTGATGAGCCTGTAAGCGGTGAGACCATGACTGCCCGCACCGATGATCAAGGCACGCTTGCTGATTCCTCCGCGAGTGTGTCTCAGAGCACGCAGACGACTCCGCAGCCACTCGTTCAGTCCGATGACGACGATCGCGAGCGCAGAGGCAGTGACCGGCACGCTGGTCGGCACGAACACCGCATCCATCGAGAACGTGTTGAGGACGTACATGGCCGCGCTGGCCAGTGCGAGGACTCCTCCGACAGCGATGAGTTCGTCCCCAGATCCCTTCCAGAATCGCCCACGATAGACGAATGCTGGCCCCAGCAGCAGGAATGCAGCCAAGCCCACCGCCGCGCACAGTCCGATGCCCAGGAAGTTCGGCTCAGAGAGTGAGAAGTCGTATCGGACGAGGGACGCGAGCCAGATGCATGCAGCGTAGATCAGGCCGGCACTGAGGGACCTCAGAACCGCGCCCGTCAGCGCTCGATTCGTGGTCTGCGATCGCAGGGGGGCACGCGATGAATCAGTCTCAGATGAGGTCATCTTCGTCTGTGCCGTGCACGCCTTCCATCCGGGATCATCCAACTGCCTGGCCATGATTCCCTGTGAAGGAGGGTCTCAATCATTGTGAGTATAGTTAAAGTATTCTCACTATTGGAATTGAGACGTCGTGACACTTCTCGCCTGCGCCGATATTTAGGTGCACACGTACTCACGCCGCCCACGAACGGAGTTGGTCCTTGAACGTTCGCCGGCTCGCCCGCGACGCCCGCGCCGGAGTCTGGCATCTGCGGAACGGCGGAATCAGTCAGTTCCGCCGGTGGCAGCAACGACGGGGGACAGAATCCCGGAACCCCAGGATCTCTGAAGCAGAGTCGCTGCTGGAGCGCTATCCGCCGTTCGAACCGGCTCCTCGGGCGCCCGCGTTCCCATCTGTCCGAGTGGGAGTCATCCTCGATGACTTCTCCGCCCTCGCCTTCGCGTACGAGTGGGTCACGATCCCCTTGTCACGCAAGGGCTGGCGGGATCAGCTTCAGGGACTCGACTTCGTCTTCATCGAATCTGCCTGGAACGGCAACTCTGGCCAGTGGAAGTACCAGCTCACAGGCGAGAACGGTCTGAAACCCGATGCGCGGGAGCTGCTGTCGGCGTGTCGTGATCTGGGTATCCCGACGGTGTTCTGGAACAAGGAGGACCCCCCACATTTCGAGGACTTCCTCGAAGTCGCTTCCCTGTGCGACCACGTCTTCACCAGTGACAGTCGACTGGTCGATGACTATCGAGAGCGGCTGGGCCACGACCGAGTGGCGCCGCTGTCATTCGCAGCGCAGCCTGCGATCCACAGTCCCGTGCGGCCGGCCGGCCCCCGTCGGGAAGAGGGCGCAGCATTCGCGGGGATGTACTTCGCGCACAAGTATCCGGAGCGCCGCGAGCAGATGGACTGGCTCCTGGGCGGAGCGGCCGACGCCGCGCACAAAGCTCAGGAACGCTTCACGATCTTCTCCCGACAGCACGGCGGCGATGAGAAGTACCAGTTCCCCGGCGAGCTCGCCGACCACGTCGTCGGTTCCCTCCCCTATGACAGGATGCCGAACGCATACAAGGACTTCGCACTGTTCCTCAACGTGAACTCCGTCGTTGACTCCCCCAGCATGTGTGCCCGCAGGATCTTCGAGATCACTGCGAGCGGGACCCCCGTCGTGAGCGCTCCCAGTGAGGCCACACGCAGGTTCTTCCCCGCAGACGAGGTATTCCAGCCTACCGACCGGAAGGAAGCGGCACACACGGTTCGCGCTCTGATGCGCAGCCCCGAGCTCCGCGACCGGTCCGTGCACCTGGCACAGCGCCGCATCTGGCGTGAGCACACGTACTCACACCGCGCCATGGAGATCATGGACGTACTGGACATCCCGCACGCAGACCCCACAGCTGCGGCATGCACGGTGATCGTCTCCACGAACCGTCCGCACCAGATCGACCATGTGCTCACGTCCGTCGCCAAGCAGACCGGGGTCGATGTCCAGCTGTCCCTGGTCGCCCACGGACATGAACTCGACGAGAAGGATGTTCGCGCACGCGCGGCCAGCCTCGGACTGGACAATGTGGTCCTCCACCACGCGCCGTCCACGATGAGTCTGGGAGAGTGCCTCAATATGGCGGTCGACAGCGCGGACGGTGATGTGATCGCCAAGTTCGATGACGACGATCACTACGGCGAGCACTACCTCGCCGACCAGGTCAACGCGCTCCGCTACTCCGCGGCAGACTTGGTGGGAAAGCAGGCCCACTACATGCATCTCGAAGACAGCGGCGCGGTGCTCCTGCGGTTCCCCGAACGGGAGCACAAGTACACGAGCTTGGTGATGGGGCCGACAATGGTCGGATCACGTGCAGCATTCACCGACGTCCGCTTCAGCCCGATCACCCGAGGCGAAGATACGACGTTCCAACGAGAGCTCATCGAAGCCGGTGGCGTGGTGTACTCGTCCGACCGCTTCAACTTCGTCCAGGTCCGCACCCACGACGGCGCGCACACGTGGACTGTCGAGCAGCCTGAGCTGCTCGCCAACAGCGTGGTGCACGGCTTCGGCCTCGCCCCGGAGCACCACTTCTTCTGAGCCGGTCGGTCTACTCATGACGCATGCGCCCGCAGAAAGGACTCTCCTCATGCCCTCTCCCCGCACTCCTACCGTCGCCGTGGTGGGCCTCGGCTACATCGGGCTGCCCACGGCTGCCGTTCTGGCCAGCGTCGGCGTGCAGGTCACCGGAGTCGACGTGAAGCAGAGCACCGTCGATGCCGTCAACGCCGGGGAGCTGCCCTTCGTCGAACCCGACCTGGGGACGGTGCTCGCGGGTGCGGTGTCGCAAGGCACGCTGACGGCGTCGCTCGATGTGCCGCACGCAGACACCTACATCGTCGCCGTTCCCACCCCTTTCAAGGAGGGAAAGGTCCCCGACCTCTCCTACATCGAAGAGGCGACGCGCAGCATCGCCGCGAAGCTCACCGGTGGAGAGCTCGTCATCCTCGAGTCGACGTCGCCCCCCGGCGCGACGGAGTTCGTCGCGCAGACCGTCATGGAGACGCGTCCGGACCTCACACTGGAGCCGGATCTGCCGAACACCGTATACTTCGCGCACTGCCCCGAACGGGTCCTCCCCGGCCGCATCATGATCGAGCTGCGCACGAACGACCGGATCATCGGGTCCGTCAACGGTGACGCGGGCGAACGAGCAAGAGATCTCTATCAGCTGTTCTGCGAGGGCGAGATGCTCCTCACCGACGCGCGCACGGCGGAGATGGCGAAGCTGACAGAGAACGCGTTCCGGGACGTCAACATCGCGTTCGCGAACGAGCTCTCACTGATCGCCGACCGCGTGGGAGTCGACGTGTGGGAGCTCATCGAGCTGTCCAATCACCACCCGAGGGTGAATATCCTGCAGCCGGGCCCCGGAGTGGGCGGCCACTGCATCGCGGTCGACCCCTGGTTCATCGTTTCGTCAGCACCCGAGGAATCGCGAATGATCCGCAGCGCACGCGAGATCAACGACGAGAAGCCGGAGTACGTCCTCAATCAGGTCGTTCCGCGTGCGCAACGGTTCAAGCAGCCACGCATCGCAGTCCTGGGACTGGCCTTCAAGCCCGACATCGACGACCTGCGCGAGAGCCCTGCAATGCACATCGCCGATGAACTCGCCCGGCGGCTGCCCGAGGGAGAGATCATGGCCGTCGAGCCGCACATCGACGAACTTCCGTCGTCTCTTACGGCACACGGCAACGTCGTGCTCACGGAGTTCGAAGCAGCGATGTCGGCAGCTGACCTCGTCCTGCTGCTCGTCGATCACACGATCTTCAAGAACGCTGACCCTTCCGCGCTGACGAGCGCCCAGATCTTCGACACCCGCGGTGCGTGGCGAAGCATCTGAGAACCGCGGTCGCTCACGACACAGCTCAATCTGACGTGGTCGGTGTCGCCGGTGCGCTCCGTTCGAACACGAAGACGGTCGCAGAGCTCGCATCCACGTCGAGCTGGAGGGCAGAGCCGCCCTCCAGCTCGTCGGAGTACGGGAGGTCCGCTGGCAGCGGAAGCGGTTCCAGATAGTTCGACACCATCGGTTCAGTCAGATTCTCCGCGGAGACCTGCGATGCCGCGATCGCGGCGTAACCGTCCGGTACGTCGATGCTCATCGGCGTGGCGTCGATGTCCGCCGCATCGGCCGTGCTGAGCACCGTCACGACGATCTGATCTGCCGCCTCGTCGTGGACGGCGTAGGTCCGCACATCGCTGCGAGCACCTTCGGTGGAAAGAAACTCACCGTTCGCGCTCATCGATGCCAGGCGCAGCGCAGCGTGGTTGTTCTGCCCCACGATCGCCGCCGGATCGTCCTCTGCTGTGCAGACAACAGACATCGGGGCCCCGCCCAGACAATCGCCCAGCATGGAGTGCATCGCCATCCGCTGCACTCCCAGCTGAGCCGCATGCAGGGTGTAATCGATGGTCCACAGTGCTTTCGACTGTGTCCGCGAGGTGTCGTTGGTGCCAGGGCAACTGGTCGGGCCGGTCTCTTCGACCCAGAGTGGCAGGCCCGCTTCATCGGCCACCCCCAGCCCGATGCCAAGGATCCGCGCCGCAGAGTCATGCACCTCAGGATGGACGAAGTTCTCTGCCTGCGGACCTCGACCCGGCACCTCTGTCGACTCGCAGTCGTAGAGCGCGTACCAGTGCTGACTCACCGCCGCCTTGTCGGCTACATCCGATCCTGCGAACCCACGCATCCACTCGGCGTCGAACGCTCCGGGCCCAGCGATGGGCAGGCCGGGCGCCGCATCCGCGACCGCCGCGGCGTACTCCTCCACCTGCTGCACATAAGCATCGACGTCCCAGGAGTCGTCGCGGACGCGGTGGTTCGGCTCTCCCTCCACGGTAAAGCCGTTCGGCTCGTTGCCGATCGAGACGGCGACCAGAGCATCACCGAGGGACTGCTGCGCATGTGCGGCCATGTCCGCGCCCCGCTCCGGGTCGAAGTCTCCGAGTGGAAGCCCCAGAGTCACCTTCGCGTCCGTCGCATCCGTCAGCTTCCGCAGCCGCTCCAGATCCTCCGGTTGAACGACTACGTCGTCGGAGTCGTCGGATGTCTCGCCTGATGACGTCCAGAACAGGTTCCGGTCCAGTCTGTTCCCTCCGAAGCGCAGCGCAGGAGAACCCAACTCATTGAGACGTTCATCCAACGTCGACGCTTCAGGATCGAGGCGCGGATCAGCCAAGTCGGTTGCTTCCAATGAGATGCCGATGTTCTCCGACCGAACACGTCCACCGACCTTGTCCATCGAGACAGTCAGCTCCACAGGGTCGCCCAATGACGCATGCTCGCCCAGGTCCTGCACGAACTCTTCGGCATCGTCGCGAAGGGTCAGCCCAGGAGCTGAGGGTGGCTCGGGAGGCTCCGTGGTGCGGGTCCCCCGCTCCTCGTCGACTCCCAGGCTGCAGCCTGCGAGCAGGAACACTCCGGCCGAGGCCAGCGCACACAGGTTTCTCACTCGGGTCCTCACCAGAGCAGTCTATTGGCAGTCCTGCGAGCGTCGGACGTCTAGGGGTGGGACCACCGTGCGCGGGCGGTCTCCGTGGGACCGTTGACCTCTGTGAAACCTGCGTCGACCACGCGCACCGGTGCGGGCGGTGCACTCGCCCAGGACGCGTCGGATGCGAACTCCACACGGACGCGGAAGTCCGCAGCGCGCCACTGCGCGCGCGTCTGGTCGGGCATCTGCTCATATGCCAGCTGCGCTGCGTGGCCGCACTGTGCCGCAGCCTTGCCCGTCGTGAGAGCCGCCGCCGGAGTCAGCTCGATGACGACGAGCGCTCCAGTCGTCGCGCTCGATGTCGTGGCTGGATCTGCTGAGCCGTCGTCGGAGTCGCTCACGCCGAGCGGGAATTCCGTGCCGCCGACCTGCAGCTTCTTCAGCTCCCGCGGCAGAGGTTGCACCGGGCCGGGAGGCAGCACCAGGACGTCCACCGGCCCGAAGCCATGGGCGCTATCGCGTTGCACACGCACGCACCCCAGTGCGGCGGCGTCCTCGAACTGCTTGCCGTCTCCCCGGCGCACGACCTTGCGGATGGCGCCATGCCGCCAGTGCTCGAGGGCCTCGTGCCATTCGCCCTCGGGCTGGGAGCGGGGGTCGTCGAGGAAGGTGACGACGGCCTCGGCGGCGGCCTCCAGCACGTCGACGTGACGGGCGATGTGCGTCTTTGACCTGCGGACCACCACGGGCAACGCCCACGGGATGTCGTGGTCGCTCTCATGTCGCCGCATCCGGGAGACGTCCGGGCCTGCGGAGTCGGCAGTGCCAGTCTCCGCATCGGCCTGGCTCACGCCTGCTGCCCGGACTTCTCCACGACTTGTCGCTGGATGCGCGTGAGCATCCCCGACATGCCGTTGAGCCGCAGAGGGCTCACCGCCTTCGTGAGCGACAGTCGCAGCGGGAAGTCCGCGGGGACTGCAAGGACCTCACCGACCGTGCGGCCATCCAGCCCCTCTTGGAGGATGCCGGCGAATCCGCGGGTGGTGGGAGATTCCGGAGGTGCAGAGAAGAACAGGCTCACTCTTCCGTCCTTCGGGTCCGCGGCCGGTTCGACCTCGGCGATGACGAAGATCGGCGACTGACATTCCGGCACCGGCTCCAGCAGCTCCGGGTGGTCTGCGTAGCGGTCCGGCAGTGCGGGCAGCTCGTCGCTGAACTCGAGGAGGATCTCCAGCAGTTCATTCTGCTCCGCGGCTGCGAAGTCGTCCGCGATCTCCTGGAGGCCGCCGGGCAGCGGTGCGTTCGTCTGGTCGGTCATGCGCGGGGAGCCTCCCCCGGCTCCGCTCCGGTGACGATCGGCACGCGCACGACGTTGCCCCACTCCGTCCAGGAGCCGTCGTAGTTCTTCACGCTGTCGAAGCCCAGCAGGTGCTCGAGCACGAACCAGGTGTGTGAGGAGCGCTCACCGATGCGGCAGTAGGCGATGATGTCGCCGTCCGTCTGGAGGCCCAGGTCGTCGAGGTAGAGCTTGGTGAGCTCATCGGCGGCGCGGAAGGTGCCGTCGTCGTTCGCGGCCTTGGCCCACGGGACGGACTTCGCGGTGGGGATGTGGCCGCCGCGCAGGGCGCCCTCCTCCGGGTAGGCGGGCATGTGGGTGCGCTCCCCCGTGTACTCTTCCGGGCTGCGCACGTCGATGAGCGGGATGTCGCCGATCGCGTCGCGGACCTCCGGCAGGAAGGCGCGGATCTGGGAGTCGTCGCGGTCGACGACGGGGTACTCGGTGGGGGTGGGCTGGGGCTTCTCGCGGGTGTACTCGCGGCCCTCTGCCTCCCACTTCTGGCGGCCGCCGTCCATGAGGCGCACGTCCTCGTGGCCGAACAGGGTGAAGACCCACATCGCGTAGGCGGCCCACCAGTTGGACTTGTCGCCGTAGATGATCAGTGTGTCCTCGCGGGAGATGCCCTTGGCGGACATGAGCCGTGCGAAGCCCTCACCGTCGACGTAGTCGCGGGTGACGGGATCGTTGAGCTCCGTGTGCCAGTCGATCTTCACCGCACCGGGGATGTGCCCGGCCTCGTACAGGAGGACGTCCTCATCGCTCTCGACGATCACGACGCCGGGGGTGTCGAGGTGGTCCGCCACCCACTGCGTGCTGACGATGCGTTCCGGACGCGCGTAGGCCTCGAACTTCGGGTCCGAGGTGTCTGCGGGAACTCGGGGTGCGGTGGAATCAGTCATGGTGCCTCCGTGTAGGGGTGGAGTACGGGTAGGGAGAGCCTTCCGCCACAACCATACGGAGGCGGGCGTCTATTCCCCAGTCCGCGTGCTGGACGTGCTCGAGGTGCTCGCCCAGGTGCGGGTGAAGGCGGTGCCCAGCTTCTTCCACGATTCGTCGCGGATGAAGATCGCATCGACCGCGATCATCGTGAGCGAGAACCACGGCAGGCCCATGAGGACGCCGATCCCGATGTGGAAGCTGAGGATGCCGAACAGCGCGACCACGCGAGTGCCGCGGCGCAGCAGCATGAAGGGGAAGGCCATCTGCAGGATGATCGAGCCCCAGCTGACGGCGGCGACGCCGGGACCCCAGACGGTCAGCAGGTCCGCCAGCTCCGGCCAGGTGCTGAACTGCGCGACGTGCAGCGGGTCGTAGACGGCCCAACCCTCCGACCACGGAGTGCCGCCGGCCTTGTACAGCGCACCGGACACGTAAATAGCGGAGACCTGGAAGGTCAGCACGATGAGCACGATGTTGTGCGCGAGGTTCGTCAGCTCCGCGGGCAGCAGCCGTTCCCCCGCCAGCTTGCGCTGCCACCAGGGCTTCGCGACCTCGAGGGGACGGGCGCGGCGGCGAGCGTCCAGTGAGAGGCGCATCGACGTGTCTGCGAAGAGCAGTGCGATGAGGAAGATGCGGTAGGCGTTGTCGCCCTGGTCGCCGGCGCCGTCGTTGACCTCGACGAAGCTGACCCAGAAGATCAGGTAGATCGGCAGCATGATCCGCGTGCGCCACCCCAGCATGATGATGACGGCCAGGATCCCCAGCAGGATGTAGCACAGCGTGAAGAGTGCGGCGCTGTCCGCGACGTTGTGGAAGAGGCTGAAGAGCCAGATGCTCGGGAAGTCGCTGACGGGTTCCGCCAGCTCCCCGTTCCAGGCGGATCCCTCACCGAAGGTGTAGAGACGCGCGTTGAAGTTCGTCAGCAGCAGGCCGATGCCCACGAAGCCGACCACGATGCGGGTGACGGCCAAGCCGTACTGGGCGTGCTTCGCCTCCAACAGCCAGTTCTCGGAGAAGAAGTAGAGGTCCGCGATGACCTTCACCACTCCGTGCCAGAGCTGGGACAGGAGCCCGCGTGCGGTGCGGAGGATGCGCGTGCCCGTGGGCGCGGTCGGGGTCTTCCGGGCGGTCTTCGCCGTCTGAGTGGAGGTCGTTTTCTTCTGCGCGGGCTTATTCCGCGTGGTGCTCTTCGGGTTCATGAGCAGACGTCCTCCGGTGCGGAGCAGAAGTAGTCCGCGAACTGTTCGCGCGACTGTCCGTCGCGCTCGATGAGGCCGCGCCAGCCGGTGTTGACCACCTGGAGGGGCGGCTTCTCCGCGTCGGGTTCGTTGCGCTCGGCGAACGGCACGACGTTCTGTCGCGTCGTCTGGAACTGCACCCGGGCGACGTTCTCACCCCAGACGGCGTAGGCCACCTGGGTGGCGTAGGCGGTGAGTTCTTCCTCTGCCTCGAGGTAGGCGTCGACGACTTCCTCCCCGTCGTAGGACTTGAGGTTCTCCTCCAGCCTGGGCTGCCAGTCCTCTTGGAAGTAGTTGAGGTCGACCACGACTTCGTGGTCATCGTTCAGTGCGTCGAAGGCGCGCTTGTGCGCGGAGGTCACGTTGAGTGCGAGGTTCGCGGCGCGCGGTGGGAAGAGGTTGTGTCGCGACAGGGAGATCTCCACATCGGTGGCGCGCACCCAGTCAGTGACGGTCTCCTCGCCGTTCTCGACGACGACGGCGCGGACGTCCAGGCGGTGGTCGCCATTGACAGGGGCGGGTGCGAACACGCTCCAGCTCTGCCCGTACAGGGGAAGCATGTAGCTGCGCAGCGCATCACCGGGGACGGCGTCGCGGGCGGGTCCTGCTGGTGCGATCCAGAGGAAGGAGGCCGCCACGTGCCATGCGGTCATCACCAGGGCGACGACCATGCAGATCCGGATCCACAGGGGTCGCTTCGTGCGAGGAGGCGCCTCGGGCGCTTCGCTGTTGCTCACGTTCATGACTTCTTTCGATAGCTGACGCAACGGTGGGGCGCTGCGGTCTTTGCAGCGCCCCACCACTGTGCCGACGCCAGAGCCGGCCCCTCACCCTGAAGCGAGGAGCCGGCTCTGACTATACGGTGTAGCTCACGCCTTCCGGCGGCGGACGACCATCAGGATGCCGGCTCCCACCAGCAGAGCCATGGCCGCGATCGCCAGGATCGGACCGACTGCGTCCGTACCCGTACGGGGCAGGTCGTCGTCTCCGTCTGCGGAACCGTCAGCGTTCGCTGCGGTGCCGGCATCGGCGCTTGCGTTGGACGATGCGCTGGCGCTCGCCGAAGCGTTCGCCGAGTCATCACCCTGCGCGTCAGCGTCTGCCTCCGGCGATGCGTCTGCATCAGCGGTGGCGTCAGCTTCAGCCGTTGCGTCAGCGTCAGCTGCTGCCGAGGATGCCGCATCGCTGGATGCGTCAGCGTTCGCTGCCACGGTTGCGGCCGCCGCTGCGTCGGCGTTCGCCGCTGCAGTGGTGTCAGCGTTCGTGTCGGTAGCCGAATCGCTGGTCGCTGCAGCTTCAGCCGAGGCCGATGCTGCTGCGTTGGCATCCGTGCTCACGTCAGCCGAAGCGTCCGTGGAGGCATCCGTCTCTGCAGCAGACTCTGCCGCCGCAGACGCATCCGCGTCAGCCTCAGCCGAAGCTGCGGTGTCAGCATCCGCGGTCGCTGCTGCCTCTGCCGCTGCCTGAGCAGAAGCATTGGCATCGGAATCCGCATCAGCCGAAGCCGCTGCAGAAGCCGAAGCGTTCTCGTTGCCGTCCACATCAGCCGTCGCATCCGCGTCAGCAGTGGCATCAGCGTCTGCCGTGGCATCCGCATCCGCCGCCGCTGCTGCGGAGGCATCGCTGGAGGCATCGGTGTTCGCTGCCGCCGTCGCCGCAGCTGCTGCATCGGCATCCGTCGCTGCGGTGGTGTCCGCGTTGGCGTCGGAGTCCGAATCGTTGTCAGCCGCGGCCTGGGCCGCAGCGGACGCCGCTGCATCTGCATCCGTGCTCACGTCGGTCGACGCATCGGTGGAAGCGTCTGCTTCCGCAGCGGACTGAGCAGCCGAGGTGGCGTCCGCGTCTTCAGCAGCCGAAGCCGCATCATCCGCATCCGCGTTCGCAGCCGTCTCTGCCGCCGCCTGAGCGGAAGCGTTCGACTCATCGTCCGCATTCGCAGACGCCGCAGCAGAAGCCGAAGCGTTCACGTTGCCATCCACATCAGCATCAGCGGTTGCATCAGCAGTCGCGTCGGCGTCCGCCGTAGCGTCTGCCTCCGCAGCGGCTGCTGCCGAGGCGTCACTGGACGAATCAGCGTTTGCTGCCGCCGTAGCAGCAGCTGCAGTGTCAGCATCCGCTGCTGCGGTGGTATCCGCATTCGCGTCAGAGTCCGAATCACTGGTCGCTGCAGCCTGAGCCGCAGTCGCAGCCGAAGCGTTGGCATCCGTGTTCACATCAGCTGTCGTATCGGAGGAAGCATCCTCCTGTGCAGCCGACTCAGCAGCCGCGCTCGCATCGACATCAGCCGCAGCCGAAGCCGTGGTGTCAGCATCCGCGTTCGCCGCCGTCTGCGCTGCCGCCTCAGCGGAAGCGTTCGAGTCGTCATCCGCATTGGCAGACGCCGCAGCGGAAGCCGAAGCGTTCACGTTGCCATCAGCATCAGCAGCCGCGTCGGCATCTACCGTGGCGTCCGCCTCGGTCGTTGCGTCTGCCGCTGCTGCCGTCGAGGCATCGCTCGAGGAATCAGCGTTCGCCGCAGTCGCTGCAGCAGCACCCGCATCGACATCCGAGGCGGCCGACGTATCGGCGTTGCTGTCGGAGTCCGAATCGCTGTTCGCTGCAGCCTGAGCCGCGGTCGCTGCTGAAGCGTTCGCGTCCGTGGTCGCATCGGTCGACGCGTCCGTGGAAGCGTCCGTCTCTGCAGCGGACTGTGCAGCCGAGGTCGCGTCCGCGTCGGCTGCGGCCGAAGCCGTAGTGTCAGCATCAGCGTTCGCTGCCGGGTCTGCCGCCGCCTGAGCGGAAGCGTTCGACTCATCGTCCGCATTCGCAGACGCCGCAGCAGAAGCCGAAGCGTTCACGTTGCCATCCACATCAGCATCAGCGGTTGCATCAGCAGTCGCGTCGGCGTCCGCCGTAGCGTCTGCCTCCGCAGCGGCTGCTGCCGAGGCGTCACTGGACGAATCAGCGTTTGCTGCCGCCGTAGCAGCAGCTGCAGTGTCAGCATCCGCTGCTGCGGTGGTATCCGCATTCGCGTCAGAGTCCGAATCACTGGTCGCTGCAGCCTGAGCCGCAGTCGCAGCCGAAGCGTTGGCATCCGTGTTCACATCAGCTGTCGTATCGGAGGAAGCATCCTCCTGTGCAGCCGACTCAGCAGCCGCGCTCGCATCGACATCAGCCGCAGCCGAAGCCGTGGTGTCAGCATCCGCGTTCGCCGCCGTCTGCGCTGCCGCCTCAGCGGAAGCGTTCGAGTCGTCATCCGCATTGGCAGACGCCGCAGCGGAAGCCGAAGCGTTCACGTTGCCATCAGCATCAGCCGCTGCATCAGCCTCGGTAGCCGTGTCAGCCTCAGCGTCGGTTTCAGTCGCAGCATCAGCATCAGCGGCAGCTGCCGTCGAAGCGTCGCTTGACGAATCAGCATTCGCCGCCGTCGCCGCTGCAGCAGCCGCGTTGGCATCCGTCGCCGCAGAGGTATCCGCATTGACGTCGGAATCCGAATCGCTGTTCGCCACCGCCTGAGCCGCAGTCGCTGCCGAAGCGTTCGCGTCCGTGGTCGCATCGGTCGAAGCGTCCGTGGAAGCGTCCGTCTCCGCAGCAGACTGCGCAGCCGAACTCGCATCCGCGTCAGCCGCGGCCGAAGCCGTGGTGTCCGCATCAGCGTTCGCCGCCGGATCTGCCGCCGCCTGAGCGGAAGCATTCGACTCATCGTCAGCATTCGCAGACGCCGCGGCAGAAGCCGAAGCGTTCACGTTGCCATCAGCATCAGCATCAGCCTCGACCGTGGCGTCTGCCTCGGCCGTTGCGTCAGCCGCTGCCGCCGTCGACGCGTCGCTCGACGAATCAGCGTTGGAAGCCGTGGCCGCCGCAGCAGCAGCGTTGGCATCCGTCGCCGCAGAGGTGTCCGCGTTGGCGTCGGAATCCGTGTCGCTGTTCGCCGCAGCCTGAGCCGCAGTGGCTGCCGAAGCGTTCGCATCCGTAGTCGCATCGGTCGATGCGTCCGTGGAAGCGTCAGCCTCCGCAGCAACCTGCGCAGCCGCAGTCGCATCCGCATCCTCCGCAGCCGAAGCCGCGGTGTCAGCATCAGCGTTCGCCGCCGGATCTGCCGCTGCCTGAGCGGAAGCATTCGACTCATCATCAGCATTCGCAGACGCCGCAGCAGAAGCCGAAGCATTCACGTTGCCGTCGGTGTCGGTCGACGCATCAGCGTCGGTCGCCGTGTCAGCTTCAGCCGTTGCGTCAGAGGCAGCGGTTGCCGAGGCGTCGTTCGACGCGTCGGCATTCGCTGCAACCGAAGCAGACGCTGCGGAGTTCGCGTCCGACGCCGCTGTGGCGCTCGCGTTGGAGTCGGAGTCCGCGTCACTGTTTGCAGCGGCCTGCGCCGCAGCGGTGGACGAGGATGTTGCATCGGCTCCGACGTCAGCCGACGCATCTGAGGACGCGTCTTCCTGAGCCGCAGACTCAGCAGCCGCCGTGCCATCCGCATCTGCCGCGGCCGAGGCCGTGGTCGTCGCGTCGGCGTTCGCCGCAGCTTCAGACGCAGCCTCAGACGCGGCGTTGGCGTCCGAGTCAGCATCGACAGACGCTGCGGCCGAAGCCGAAGCGTTCTCGTTGCCATCCTCGTCAGCCGCCGTGACCGTGAGCGTCGTGCTCGGCTGGTTGCCGGACTCATCAGTCGCGATGATCGTGTAGTCCTTCGGGTCCGTGCCCTCGGGGACTGTCAGCGGTGTCTCGAAGCCACCGATCTCATCGGTCTCGACCGTGACAGGCCCCGCAATGACGTCACCCGTATCCGGGTCGACGAGGGTGACTCCGACCGTGCTGTTCGGCTCGAAGTCGGTTCCCGACACCGTGGTGTCAGACCCTGCCGGGACCGTGTCAGGCGATGCGGTGATGCCAGGAGCGAGAGCTTCGTTCAACGCGCGCACCGTGGATGATCCCAGATCGACGTTCGCGACGCTCGCAGCCGGCAGCACGTCGAGGCTCAGAGCATTGACAGTGAATGAATCGGCTTCCAGCTTACCCGGTTCCTCCTGCTCGTTGATGGTGACATCAACGACCTGGCTTAGGCCCGCGAACACTGGATCAAGCTCGAGGAGCAGCGGGTTGATGATCTCGGTAAGAGTGTCTGAGACACCAGATTCAACCAGCGACTTGAGGTCACCGAGTGCAGGAGTGATGATCCGGAGCAGTTCCGGAAGGATTGCGTCGGTCACTGCGTCCGTCAGCGGATCGAGCGGAATGGCACCCAGCAACGTGATGCTGACGTCGATATTCGGCTCTTCCGTGGACTCTCCGATCAGGAACCCAAGTGTCGTCTTCACTTCGACGTCGACGTTCGCGAGCTGGAGGACAGCCCGAGCTTCAGCCGAAAGGTCGATGACGACTTCGGTGTTATTGAGAACCTCGGTCAGTCCTTCGGTCACCTTGGTCGTCAGGCCCCTCAGCGCATCAGCGACTGCCGTCGTGACGCCGCTGATCGTTTCTCCATCGAGCAGCTGCGTATTCGGATCCAGATCGTTCAGGCTGTCAACGCCTTCGTGCGACTGGACATACGCCTCTTCAAGGTCGACGTCGATCACGCCAGAAGCAAGGTCGACGGAAACGACTCCGTTACCATCAACCAGCGGCTCATTGATCAGCGTGTTGCTGAGCTCAGTGAGCGCGATATCGAGGTTGTCGACACCAACCACAGCTTCGTCCACACCGAGTCGCAGGAGCGGGAAGCCTGGCAGGTCGAGACCGATGTTGATGTTCTCAAGCTGGCTGATGATGCTGCCAGTCGCACCTTCAGTTCCAAGGATGCTGTCGACGATCGTTCCGGCGTCGCCCAGAACACCGTCAACTTCGGTGGCAAGACCACCCACGAGCGGGCTGGAGATCGTTGCATCCGCCCCCGCGAGCATGTACTCCGAGCTGACCGAGCCGGCTTCCTTAGTTGCAGTGGACGCGGTCGCCCCCAGCTCCAGCGATGCCTCGTCGAGGACCTCGTCTGTGACTCCGGCGAGTCCGAGCTGATCGAAAAGGTCCGTCAAGTCGACAGATGCAGGACCATACGCCCCGGGGTTGTTCGGATCGAGATCAAGTGCTCCATCCTGCCCGACAGCGCCAGCGCTGGCAGTCGAGGACGTCGCGGCCGGAGACTCGGCGAACGAGTTCAGCGCACCGAGTTCACCCAGTTCGAGAAGACCCGCGGCCTCAGGCGAATCCTTGATGAGCGGAATCTGGATTCCATCACCGAGATCAACCTTCAGGCCATCGAGGAGGTCCAGATTCAACGGCGTCGATTCAGGTCCGATCTCGCTCGGAAAGCCCGTATGAGCCGTGTTGAGGTCAGCCAGATCAGCCGCGAGCAGATCCGTGTCAAGGACCATTCCGAGGGCTTCGGAGTAGTCGGCGGGGGCGGCGTTGGCGACCGTCACTGGTGCGGCGAGCAGCCCGAGGGCTGTTCCGGCTGCGACGACGCCTCTCCATCTAGCGCGGGCGAACCGCGGGAGACTACGTCTCATTCGGCATCCTTTCCGATGCTGTCGGTCCCTGGGTGACCAATGTGCAGAACCAGGCAAAACACTCACATCGTAGCCGAAGGCCGAGAAGCGAAAGGCCCATATGGTCCTTTTGTTCATGAACACCGAATGGCGAGACAGAACCTACGGAAGAGTAACCAGAGAAATGTGACCGCCGACGCGCTGACTAGGAACGACGGGTTTCCAGACTAAGAAATCTGCGCTTTCCAGCATTGGAAAGAACCACTTCCCAGCTGGCTTTCGCGGGTGCCGCTGACGCCATTCTGAAGCCGAGATCGGCGGTCAATCCTGCAAAGAGGAGGCCTCTTCGCTCAGCGAAAGTTCAGCAACCACTCATGGTGGAGGGTTATGAGTTCTGCCGTGGTCGGAGAGAAGAACTGGCCTGCGGGGGCTACGAACGCGCGCATTCGATGACCGTTGTAGATCGCCCTGCGAGGATCGGTCGCCGAGCAGACGACCCTCTCCCCCGTCCTCAGCACCAGGACGCTCGCGCCCGTTCGGTATCCGGTCTGCTGAGCTTCCACGCGGTGCAGTTCGTCCCATCGCACTCTGCGGGTACTGAGCGGGAACTGCCGCACCTCGATTCCACCCGGGGTCACGACGATGCTCGTGCGCCACGCATCAACTGCGACCAGTGTGACGGCTGTGCACAGCAGGCAGAAGAAGAGGAGAAGTGCGATGCCCACCATCATCGTGGTCGTTCCCTGGCCAGAGATGATGAGCATGAGCGGCGCAACGAGGGCGATCACCCACACTATGCCCAACATGAGGAACGGCAACACGAACAGCGCACGAGTACGCGGGTAGGCGAGCAGGGGTCGTCCCGGCCCCCAGACCTCGGCGAGCTTCGCTGCGCGCCTGTGTGCCCACCGCGGCCACGCCGCGTCGCTTCCAGCGTGCAGGGTCCGTCCCGTCGCGCTCACCGCGTGAGGAACCACCGCAGGATCTCTGCGAACTCAGCGGGCTTCTCCGAGTGGACCCAGTGACCGGCGCCCTTCACAGTGATCTGGCGGACTTTCGGGAAGTACCCCTGCATGACGGGCTCCGCGTCCTCAGTGATGTATCCGGACTTTGATCCGCCCATCCACAGCGTGGGGCCGTCGAACACTCGGTCCTCCGCCTCAGGGAAGCCGCCGATAGTCGGCAGAGACCGGTAGAGGAGGTCGAGGTTCGGCTGCCACTCGTATCCATCCGCCGAAGACCTGAGGTTCTGCAGGAGGAATCCGCGCGTGCCCTTGTTGGGGATGGGGTCCTGCAGAGCGTTGTCTGCGTCGGTGCGCGATTCGAGTGCGTCGAGGTCGAGCGCGGCGAGCGATCCCAGCAGGTGCTCGAACTCGCCGCCGTTGTCAGAGGCGACCGGTGAGATGTCGACGATGACCAGCCGATCGACGAGGTCCGGGTGGCGAAGCGCCAGCACCATCGCTGTCTTCCCTCCCATCGAGTGCCCGATGACATCGACGGGCCCGTCGGAGGCCGCGTCTGCGCGCAGCGTCTCTGCTACGGCGTCTGCCATCTGGACGTAGGAGAAATCCTCCGTCCACGGGGACTCGCCGTGATTGGGCAGGTCGACGAGCGTGCTCGTGTGAGTGTCGGAAATGGCCTTCGCCGCGGTCGTGAAGTTCTTGCCGCGACCGAAGAGACCGTGGAGGAAGACGGCCTGATCCGGCCCTTCCCCCACGGTCTTCGTCGCCAGTGCGGCGCTGTTCTGTGTGCTCACATCTTCACTGTCGCACATCGGCTCTCAGACGTCAGCATGGTGGCGAGCCGCCGTCATGCCGTCAGTCTGCGGGCCTCAGCTGATCGCGTCGGCGACCGGGGTGTCGCCATCGTAGAAGTTCACCGTCTGGCGCACTCCCACGTTGCTCTTCAGGACGTGGGCGATGACGACGGCGACGTTGTCGCGGCTGGTGTCTGCCGCCTCGACGTCCTGATCGTCGATCCGGCCGTCCTTGTCCGCGACGACGATCTTCTCCGAGGCAGGCTCCAGCGTGAGCTTGCCCGGTCCCAGGATCGTGTAGTCGAGATCCGTCGAGCGGAGGTGCTCGTCCGCGTCGTGCTTCGCCTTGGCGTACGTGTAGAAGGGCTCCTCCGGGTCGACCGTGTCCTTGGACACGAGCGCGGTGGCGAACGAGACCATGATGAAGCGCGTCACGCCGGCCTGGACGGCAGCGTCGATCGCGCGCACCGCTCCCTTGTGGTCGACGGCCTTCGTGCGATCAGGGTTGCCCCCGCCGGCTCCCGCGGAGAACACCACGGCGTCTGCTCCGTCGAAGGCCTTCGCGAGGTCGTCGACGCTCGCATCCTCCAGGCTCAGTTCGACGGGGTTCGCGCCGGATGCGCGCACGTCCACCGCGTGGTCAGGGTTGCGGATGAGTCCGTCGACGTCGTATCCCGCATCGACGAGCCGGGGTGCTGCCAACAGCGCGATCTTTCCGTGCGCTCCGATGATGACGGCCTTCTTGTCAGCCATATCGCTGCCTCCTTCGTCAGGGGTACTGCCGAGTCACGGTCGCCTGATCATCTGGAATCAGGCGCCGAGCTTCCGTCTGGATCAACGCACGTCAGCAGCGGGTATTCCTCTGCGTCGGACCAGGACGACGGAATCGTCGAGATGCGCGTGTGCACCGTCCGGCGCTTCGACCTCGCGTGTCCGGATTCCGGCGGTGAGCGTCTCCCACTCGTGAGGGTCGAGCGCGAGCGTGCTCAGTTCGTCCTCAGGCGATGGGAACTCCGCCGGGCCGCCGGTGTGGTGATCGGCATGGTCGCCGGCTTGCTGCGCGGACTGATCGGAAGCCCACGTGGGTGGTGCCGCGTGAGAGGTGAGGAGCAGGTGTCCCCCTGTCGCAACGAGGTTCGCCGCCGCCCGCAGGATCCGTTCCCGATCGAGTGCGACCGGGGACTGGAAGAAGCTCGCGGTGACGAGGTCGAACGGACCCTTGAGGGAGGAATGCCGATCACGGTCGGACAGGGTGGTGAGGTCGGCACGGACGAACTCGGCCCGGTCCCGGTCCTCGCCCAGGTCGGCGGCCTCGGCGGCGGCCCGTGCGCGAATGATCGCTGCCTGCGAGATGTCGACCCCGACGGCCCTCCAACCCTTCTGCGCAAGCCACAGGACGTCCGCGCCCTCACCGCAGCCCAGGTCGAGCACGCTGCCGGGCATGAGGTGGGCCGCCACGTCCGCGAGCACTTCGTTCACGTTCCCGGACCACACCTGCTCGTCGCCGTAGTGGGATTCCCAGAACGCGCTGGGGTCCTGGGGCGTATCGGCATGGGGCGCGTGGTCGTGATTGTGCTTGGCATCGGTGCTCATTCCCCCACACTAATCGCGAAGCGGTCGCAGGGGACGATTCGTTGTGCCAGAGCAGCAAATAGCCGTCCGACGCGAACAACACATCCCGGGCGGTCAGACCGTCCCGTAGATCACCACACAGCCACCCTCAGTTAGTACTCACCTCCAGTTAGTATTGATTCGAGTATTGAAGGAGCCGTTGTGGACGACAAGAAGGTTGACGAGGCGCGGGTCCGTCATCAAGAGGTGGCGAGCCTGGAGGACGAGCTGAGTGCGGCGCGCGAGGTGCGCGACGCTGCGATTCGAGAGGCTGTCGACTCGGGCGCGACGAAGTACCGGGTAGCGAAAGAAATTGGTCTCACCGAAATGCAGGTCGGTCGCATTACGAAGGCGGAGAAATGAAGGCACGGTTCTTGGTGGCCGCAGCGGTTGCACTGTCTGCTCTAGTCGGTTGCGAGATGGGCGACGAATCGCCAGTCAGTCAGGCTGCACCTCAGCCCGCGATCACGGTCGCGGGTGAACCGGGAGTGGTCGGGGCGTGGACTGGCGATCATGTGACCGCGAACCCCGCGCCCGAACCGGTGGCCGAACCTGCTCCTGCGGCCGAGCCTGCACCTGCCGCCGTTCCCGCTGACGAACCCGAACGAGAAAAGAGCAGCGGCGAGATCCAATGGGAGTGGCACCAAGATCAACAGAACCAGGACGACGACTACTGGGATCAGGTCGAAGAAGATAACGGATACGACCCGAACGACGGCTACTGGTTCGAGGACGGCGGCGAACCGACATGCGACGGGGCCGGTATCTACGGCGACTACTCCCCCGAAGGCTACGCGGACTGCTGACTTCATCTGCCCACTAGCAGTGGGCTGGCTGCATTGGCCAGGGTGCAGCGGACCTTCAGCAGGCGCGATCGCGAGAGTTCACTTTTCCTGACCGCTCTGGAACTACTGCTCTATGGCACGCTTCCTAGCAATCGACAAGCAGTCACCGCAGACCGCGACGAAGCGGAGAAGCGGAGAAGCGGAGAAGGCTCTGGACGAGCATGTCGCGGGCATGTGGAGCGACGAGTTGCTGGATCCGCCGCGGATCATCCTCGTGGCAGAGAAGCTCGACGACCCAGACAACATGGCTGGCCGGCACCTTCTCGATGCGGCACCTGGAATCACGCCTGAAGCCCACGAATACCGGGTGTTCGACCACGGTGAGCAGGCCATCATCACGTTCCGACGGGCCCATCCGACAGCTGACGGCACGAAACAGGCACCACTTTCTGACGAGCGGTCGGCCACGGCAGAAGCGCAGTTGGCAGAGAACCGCCAACGAGCTCAGGTGGTTCCTCTCATTCACCAGGCCGATGCGATCCCAGACGCTTCACGCATCGGGCTCGACCTCCGGCAGCACGTCGCACACGAACAGTGGGAGCGCGTGACGGCGTGGTTGAACGCTGATGCGAGGCGACGACCGGTGGCGCAGCCATCGCTCACAAACGCTGTTCTGGGCGGCTTCAGACGATCCGGGTACGCAGTGGACACCGAAGGGTCTCCTCAACGAGTTCCTCGATCAGGCCACCGGCGACACCCCTGACGCTCCACGAGACTTCTTCGCGACTGATGCGTGGTATTCGGTCGCCCAGGATCACGCGAAGTAAGCGGCCACTGATTCCTCCGCACAGCAGGACCTTGAAGGGCGGGTGACCACCAGCCCCAGGCCCGCAGCTCAGCCGTTCACCAGGACTGCATGCGCGATGAGATGGTCGAGTCGCCGAATATCGACGTTCTTCCCCAACTTGATCTTGATGTGGCCAGCCCGGGTCCAGAGCTCGAGCTCGGCGTTCATGTCGAAAGTTCCCGCATTTTCGCTGGACCACATGTTGATCGCGGAGTACGGAAGCGAGTAGACCTCAATCTTCTTACCTGTTAGACCCTGCGCATCACGGACGATCAGGCGCTTGTTCGTGAAGACAGCGGAGTCCCGCATCGTCTTGTACGCGGTATACGGTTGCTCGCCCTCGACCAGTAGCGGCCTGATGTCTTCGGGAATAGGAATCTCTGACACGAATGTCCACGCAGTCAGCGCGGTGATCTCTGCACTCATCTGCCCAGATTAGCGCCATTCAGCTGTTCCGAGATTCACGCAAGAAGCCCACAACCGCAACGACTGCGTCAACAATGTCGTGCCGTGTCAGCATCCGCGTATCGAGGTCATGGATTGTCGACAGTCGCAAACCTCCATCGCTGCCGAACACACCGCCACCGGGATACTTCACTCCGTCGGTGATCTTTCCTCTCCACGCGTCAAAGTCGAAACCGCTCGGGTCCCTCCTGAATCCGTCGCGCTTTCCAGAGGACAAGGAATCCGCAACCTTGTCCATGCCACACGCTCGCAACTCAGCGCGCACTGCGGTTCCGCTCATGCTTGTACGCAGATCACTAGCAAGGTTGAAAGCCAGGCGCCTCGCCTCCACCCGGCCCCGTACTCCAGTGACTGGATCGACTTCCACCATCGCCCGCAGCTTCCACACAGTTGAGCCTGAGCGACGAACCGGACTGCGCAGATCGACTCCAACAGCCACAGAAAAATCGTCCATGTCACGGGGGTGTGCTGCCCAGGCGAGGATCATGGGACTACCACCATTATCTCGGAGTGCGATGGCTGAGGTGATCCCGGGCAATGCAGATAGCTCCGCGGAGACTTCACGAGCCATCCGCTTCGTCACGATATCGGGAACATAATAACCAGCTCTTTGACCCAGGACTCCGTCGGCCTCAAGATCCCACTCGCTCAATACTCGAACGATTTCACGAGAGAGCCACGCTGCGTGCGCATTCGACGAGGCCTCCCACGAAGCGAATATATCGCGTAGGCGGATGCGGCCCCAGTCCGCACTGGCTTCTGCTTCATCTATATCGAACGAGCAGAGATAGAGCTTCGGACGCACGTCAAGGGTGTCAACCCACTCCACGTATCGGTCCAGCTGGTCGCCGTGGAGCGACGATGCGCCCTTCATTTCAAGGACCGCTACGGGATGCTCGTCCTCCGCGTCGAAAACGACCAGGTCTATTCGGCCGAACCCCGTGGACAGCTCTCGTGCTGCGGTGTAGGAACGGCTATTTGGAAGTCCTAAGAGGTCCCTCAACGGCGTATCGTCAAGCTCGATCAGGAGCGCCAGTACGTCGCTTGCAGAATTCTCGGACGCGAGCAGCCTGCTCAAATTCGACAACGATCCGTGTGCAGGTGTCTGATCCTCGACTCCGTTGAGCTTCTGCCCACTCGTCATGATGTTCTCGCCCTTCACGTTGTGACGCTCGACTACTCCAGTCTTCCATTCTTCTGCGAGATTGGAATCTTGCGATCAATGAAACGCAGCTCGACAAGACCACAGCCACTGTCACAACTCACCCCACGTACGCTCGTTCGATACGGTGTGAGCGTGACTCCACGGCGCCCCTCACCGCTCGGCGGCAGGAAGCCCACGAAAGACGACCTGGCGCAGGTGGACACCACTGCGCCGGACGGGGTCGATGACATCCTCCCCCTCGATCCGAGCGTGCGGCTGCGGCTCCTCATCGTCGGCATCAACCCAGGGCTCTGGACCGCAGCCGTCAATGCTCCCTTCGCCCGACCGGGCAACCGCTTCTGGCCCTCACTGCACCGCGCCGGACTCACCGACCACCAGGTCAACGCAACGCTGGGACTGTCCGAGGAGGACGAACAGCAGCTGCTGTCACGCGGCATCGGACTCACGAACCTCACGGGACGCCCCACTGTGCGTGCGGATCAGCTGAGCCGCGAGGAGCTCCGTGAAGCAGGACAGCGACTGATCGGACGTGCGGAGGCGATGAAGCCGGGTGCGGTCGCGATCGCCGGTATCACTGCGTTCCGCACGGCCTTCAGCCTCCCGAAGGCTGTGCTGGGACCGCAGGACCCCGCGGACGTCCCTGGCTGGCCGGTCGACGTCACGCTGTGGATCGTCCCGCAGCCCAGCGGACTGAATGCGCACGAGAACATCGACACCCTCGCCGCGAAGTGGCGTGCAGTGTGGGAGATCGCGGGTCGTCAGCCCACCGAACGGGATTCGTAGGCCCGTCTGCTGGCGACCGCCGCTATCGTCACCAGCAGCGCGACCGCAGCAGTGGCGCCGAACAGGAGGCCCCACTGCTGGCTGTTCGCTGCTGCCCCACCCGCCGAGGCCCCCACGGCGCTGCCGGCGAACAGGCATCCTGCGAACAGTGCGACCACCGTTCCCCGTGCACTGGGCAGGACCCCCGTCACCCACGTCTGCAGCGACGAGTGCAGGAACGACCATGTGACACCCAGCAGCAGCGCAGTCACGATGACTGTCGCGATCGACAGGTGCACGGCGAGGAGCGCGTAGCCACCCTCAGCGGCGAGGCCACCGATGGCCATGAGCCCCGGCATCGGCAGACGACGTGAGACCACTCGCACCATCCGGCTGGCCACGACGACCGCCACTCCGTACGCCGCGATCGCGAGGCCCGGACCTCCTGCACCGACGCCCTGCGACTGGAGCGCCGGTGCCAGCAGTGTGAGGACACCGAGGACCACTGCCCCTTCCACGAAGGCCAGCCCGATGACGACGAGCACCCACCGCCGGCGAGTGCCGTGGCCAGGGCGGTGCCGACCGCGACAGCGGCCATGAGGTCGGCCAGTGCAGGCTGGCGGTGGGCGTCATCGACGGTGTCGCCCACGTAGGTCAGAGACGCCGGGACGACTGCTCCGAAGAACGCTCCGCGGCTGCAGAGACAGCAGCAGGCGGACGGGTGCGGCTCCGGGGTGGGTCAGCAGGATCGTCGGCAGGGCTCACATCGGCTCACAGTACGCGGCGACGCTTCCTGCGGTGGTCGCGCGGTTCTCGTCCCGCAGTCATCGCGTGCAGCGCCGCAAGAACCGTCGCGAACACCAGCACCCCCAGGCCGCTGACGATCGCGAGCTGCAGTCCGAACAGTGCCAGCACGCCGCTGACGCCCATGACACCCAGTGCGTTCGCGGTGCGCAGATGTGCGAACAGTTCGGCTCGCCGGTCTGCGGGGACCAGTCCGTCCAGGACAAGGGAGTAGAACGTACCGAGCATCGGCAGGAAGATCCCCAGGACGAAGGCGCCGGCGAGCGTGACGCTCAGGTGCGCCTCGAACAGCGCCACCCCTAATCCAAGGGAGGATGCGGCCAGGAACCCCACGACCTTCCACGTGCTGGGCATGCGGTTGCGCACGCTCACCCAGACCCCGCCGAGCACCGATCCGATGCACAGTGCCAGTGCGAAGATGAACGCCCACCCGGGGGCCAGGCCGAAGGACAGCGCGAAGGCGACCGCACCGACCTCGACAGCCGCGACCGAGGCTCCGGTCGCCACCGAGCAGATCAGCCAGAGATACACCGCCCACGGCAGGCGGGCCCTCGATCGTCGCACGCTCTTGTCTTCGCGCACGCCTCGCGCCTCCGGAATGCTCGGCGTGAGCACCAGTGGCCCGATGCCGAGCACTGTGATCGCCACCATCGCCCACACGGGCGAGAACGCCCCGAGCACAGAGGCGAGTACGGGCGACAGCGCGAAAGAGACCTCGTTGAGGGTTGCAGCGACACCCAGTGCGCGCGGCAGTTTGCCGGGTTCGACCAGGTGGTTCAGCAGCGTCCGCTGGAAGCCGTATGCGGCGCCGTTCACGAGACCCGCGGCGACGACCGCCACCATGAGGGTCGCGAAGGGAGCACCCACCGCCGCGAGCACGGTGACGAGGGCGAGCCCGAGAGTCCGGACGGCGATGAGAGCGCGCAGATAGTGCACGGCGTTGAAGCGGTTGCCCAGTCGAGAGACCGGGACGGAGCCGATCACCTGTGCTGCGGTCATCGCGAAGACCAGGCCGGCCCCGGCCCCGGCGGAACCCGTCAGCGGCAGCGCGATGAGCGCGAAGGCGATCGGGGCTGCAGCCTGCGGCACGCCGAAGGACCCGTATCCGATCTGCCAACGGAGTACGTTCCACCGGGAGTCGCGGGAGGAGTCGCCCCCTATCTGCTCCTCACCCGATGCGCTCACACCGGACAGTCCATCACGTTTCGGTGAGCGGGCAGGAGTCGGTTCCCCGGCCTCGGCGGGAGCCGAAGTTGAGATCATCTTCAAATCGGACCAGTTTGTCAGTAGTGTGTTCCTACCGGTGGGTACCCGCCCAGGTCTGTTCCTCGAGAGTGCGACGAAGCGAGGAGGACAGACGAGGGTGCGGGTACCTTGCTAACTCAACGAGGAGTGAACATGACATCAGCCCGGAAACACCGACTCTCCGCAGCGGTCGCCGTCGCTGCGACAGCGAGTCTGCTCGTCAGCGGATGCGCGGGAGGCGCAGGCTCTGCAGATGACGGAGGCTCTGGCGAAGGATACGAGTTCGGAGCGCCGCAGGAGGACGTCGATGCGGCGATTGCAGACCTCGACCCCGTGGAGATCACCTACCAGGCAGGGGCCCAGTCGCCGAACTCCGTCTCCGCGATGAACGGCAACCAGTTCAAGGAGTACGTCGAGGAGCGATCCGGCGGGAAGGTCACCGTCGACATCGTGTGGGGTCAGGCGATCGCCGGCTACGCGGAGATCGACGATGCGCTGGCAGACGGCCGCGTCGACGTCTCTTACGCGCTGCCCATCTACAACCCGACCGAGCACCCTGAGTTCGATGCACTGGCGACCGCAACCGCCGGCATGCCGAACTCCCCGGTGCTCGGCGAGATGATCGGCAATGCCGCTATCGTCGATATGGCTTGGAGCAACGACGAGCTACTGGCCACGTACGAGGAGCAGGGCCTCACTCCGCTCACCCCGATGGTCAGCACCGGAACGTACGTGTCCGTGTGCGGCGAAGAGGGCACCGCGCTGGACGACTACGACGGACGACAGATCCGCGTGGCGAGCGTCGCACACGAGCAGCAGGTGACGGCACTGGGCGGCTCACCCGTCTCGATGGAGTATGTCGAGGTCTTCGAAGCACTGCAGCGCGGAACGGTCGACTGCACGTTCGCCCAGCTGCTGCCCTCGGAGGAGACGGGCCTGCTCGAAGTGGCGAAGCACGTCGCATACACGACACCGGAGAACAGCCTGTCCGGCCGTTCGGCCGGAGCGAACCTCGCGGGTGTCGGCTACCAGAACCTGCCCCTGGCGTACCAGCAGATCATCTTCGACTCACAGATGAGCGGATTCGCCGCGAGCAATGAGGTCATCGCGCAAGGCAACGCCGCCGGTGTCACCCAGCTCATGGAAGCCGGAGGCGAGATCGGTCCGATGGAGGAGGACGCTGATGAGCGCATCGGTGAGACGAACGATGAGCTCCTCGCCGGGATCGAGGAGTCGGGTGTCATCGGCTCCGACGTCCAGGGCCGTGCCACGGAGACCGCGGACAAGTGGAAGCAGGTCGCCGAAGAGCTCGGGTACACCGAGAAGGGCGGCTACGAGGACATGCACGAGTGGTTCGACGCGGACGACTACGACTTCGAACCGTTCGCCGAGAGGGTCTTCGAGGAGACGGCGCTGCCGCACCGGCCGAGCTGAGTCTCCCGGATAGGCTCCGCCTGCAGACCACTGCGCTCCCGACTACTCGGGGGCGCAGTGGTCTGGCGCACCGGCCGAGCTGGGCGCGGAACGTCCTGCGCCAAATACGCCCTGAGTCACAACATTCCTTGCGTTCTCTCAGATCGGGGGCATACGTTGGCGAAGACAGATCGCAACGGATTGGAAGGTTCACCATGGCCAAGACAGTTTCCGTTCCACAGCCTGCCGGCGCTCGGTCGACCCGCAGGGAGAACGCGGAGAAGGGCTTCAAGGCGCCTGCCGCACTGAGCAAGAACATGCAGAGGGTCCTCGTCGATCTCACGGCGCTGCATCTGGTGGGCAAGCAGGCCCACTGGAACATCGTGGGGCCGAACTTCCGGGACCTCCATCTCAACCTCGATGAACTCGTGAGCATCGCTCGTGCGAATTCAGACGTCACCGCGGAGAGGATGCGAGCGCTGCACGCCACACCGGATGCCCGACCTGCAGTCGTCGCGGAGCAGTCCTCCCTGGCCGAGTTCCCGCAGGGCGAGGTGCACACGCATGACGCCATCGACCACGTGGTTCAGGCGATCGAAGCAACGGTCTGGACCATCCGCGACGTGCACGACGAAGTCGATGAGGCGGATCCGACCACCGCAGACCTGCTCCACGGCTTCCTCTCCGAGCTCGAACAGCAGGCATGGTTCATCAGTGCTGAAACCCGCACTGCCTCGAACTGACGACGAATGACAGACAGGAGGGCGGCCCGTGAACGGGCCGCCCTCCTGCGCATTCACCGTTCTTCAATCACAGCCCGGAACGCCTGTTCTGCTTCGTCTCCGAACGGGACGAAGACGACGGTCTCGACAGTCTCTGCGACCTCGGCGGCGGTGTCCTGCACCGTCTGGACTGCGATGCGAGCGGCATCGTCCATCGGCCAGCCGTAGACGCCTGCGGAGATCGCGGGGAACGCGACGCTGCGGGCACCCACCTCCGCAGCGACCCGCAGACTCTCGCGGTAGCAGGAGGCGAGGGTCTCCGACCGGTCCTCGCTCTTCGCGTACACAGGCCCCACGGTGTGGATCACCCAGCGTGCGGGCAAGTTCCCCGCTGTCGTGGCGACGGCCCGCCCGGCGGGGAGCCCGTCCGGCAGTGTGGTGTCGCGAAGTCTGCGGCACTCCGCGAGGATGTCGGGGCCTCCGGCGCGGTGGATCGCACCGTCCACTCCCCCACCTCCCAGCAGACCGGAGTTCGCGGCGTTCACAATCGCGTCGGTCTCTTCCTGCGTGATATCACCCGGTCGGATCACGATGTCCATGGCGGCGCTCCTCTGCTGATCGGGTCGTTCTGGTGCGGCTGTTGTGGCTGGTCTGGTCGGTGACCCCACCGTAGTCCGGGTCACCGAGCACGTGTCCGCGCGCACTGCACGTGTCTAGGATGGCGGGCATGACGCTTGCGGCTGCACCCACACGAATCGAGGACACGGCGCTCATCTTCGAAGGTGGCGGCATGCGCGCCGCTGTCACCAGCGGCATGGTCGTCACCCTCCTGGAGGCGGGCCTGTCCTTCGACTGGGTGGCCGGGATCAGTGCGGGGGCGACGAACACCGCGAACTACCTCTCCCGCGACGCGCGCCGCTCCCGCAGATCTTTCGTGGACTTCTCCGCTGACGAGCAGTTCGGCGATCTGCGCACCTTCGCCCGCGGGCAGGGACTCTTCAACGCCGAGTACATCTACCAGAACTCCGGCGGCCCCGACCAGGCGCTCCCCTACGACTGGGAGTCGTTCCTGTCGAACCCCGGTGACCTGCGGGTCATCGCGTTCGATGCAGAATCAGGCGAGGACGTCGTGTGGTCGAAGTCGGACATGCCCCACATGGACGACCTCATGGTCCGGGTGCGCGCGTCCTCGACCATGCCGATCCTCATGCCGCCGGTCCACCTGGACGGGCACGTCTACGTCGACGGTGCGATGGGCGCCGACGGCGGGATCGCGCTGAGCCAGGCGCAGCGCGAGGGCTTCGAGAAGTTCGTCATCATCCTCACGCAGGAGCGCACGTATGCGAAGGAGCCCCAGCGGTTCCCCGGCTTCTACCGCAACTGGTTCCGCCGCTATCCCGCGCTGGCCGACGCGCTGCTGACCCGGTGGAGGCGCTACAACGAGACCCGCGAGCGCGTCTTCGAGCTGGAGCGCGAGGGGAAGGCGTACGTGTTCGCCCCGGAGCGCATGCCGGTGGGCAACGGCACGCGGGATCTGTCGCGGCTGGCGGCGGCGCATCGGATGGGGCTGTCCCAGTCGCGGCGCGAGCTGCCCGCGATCCGGGAGTTCGTGGGGGTGCGGTGAACAGCACGCGAACGTCCCGTTCCTCACGGCTGAGTGACCGGTGAGCGCTTCGACATCATTCAGTGAATACCACCTGTTCGCCATTGACCCAGGTCACAGTGATCCTTCTATCGTGGCTGGTGAGGGCACCCGCTCTCAGCACCGCTGAAGAAAGGCACACCATGAAACTGCGCCAGGCGATCAGCACACCGCTGGCTACGACTGCTCTTATCGTCACCGCTGCGGTCGGAGGCTCGGTCTCCGCAGCAGCCGCGGACACCGGCAGCGCCCCCAGCGGCGCATCGGCGTCAGCCGCCCAGCCCGCCGCGTCTGCACAGTTCGACAACACCAGCGACTTCATCAACCACTACAAGGGTCAGACCCTCGCCAACAGCAACGGCAGCTACCCCGGCCAGTGCGTCAGCGCGATCTCCATCCTCCTCGAAGAGGTCTACGGCGTCGACCACGGCGCCTGGGGCAACGCAATCGACTACCAGGCGGGCGGCTCCGCCGGCCAGCAGATGGAGGCCAACGGCTTCTCCTGGGGCACCGACACGAACTTCAAGAACGGCGACATCGTCGTCTGGGGCGACGGGGCCAACACCTCCGCGTACGGCCACATCGGCATCTACTGGGACGGTCAGATCTGGCACCAGAACTGGGATTCGGGCAGCGGCATGGACCAGTCGCTCCATGCCATCGACTTCAACAACGACATCGACGCTTACCTCGGCTACTGGCGAGGCTGACGCACGGTTACGCCCTCACCCGAACGCAGACCAGCGAGGCCCCACGATCCGGGATCGTGGGGCCTCGGTGGTGCGGTGCGTGTCGACGACGTGCGTGGCGCGGTACCTCTTCCACTTCACTTTGCGCTCTTTCAGCACTCGCTGTAAGCGATCTGTCTTCTGGAGCAGACGACGCTCACCATCAAGCGTGTACTCGATCTGACGACCGTCAGTCATAGTGAAAGTCCTTGTTTGATTCTCGACCGCCTGAGCTTTGCGGTGCGACTCTGATCGATGCGTAGCGGGAATAGCCATCAATCCACCTCGCTTTCGTGGGATAGACAGTACCGGAAGAAGCTGGGAGGAGCCCTCACGACTCACCTCCGTCGCCGGCGCGGACAGGCGGTGCGTACGCGTTCGAACTGACCTTGTTGAGCACTTCCTCACTGAGCACATCAAAAAGGTCACCGTCGTCTACGGCCAGAGTTTCATCTGTGGCCATCGCCGTCAGGACGCTCATCCCCATGTTGGCGTCGACGAGGTCTTCTGATGAGGACATCTGAATCGCCCACTCAAGACGACGCCAGAATTTCGCCTGCCTATCGGTCTTCTGCTAGCGGAGATAGTTGACGAAAGCGATCGCTGCGGCCACAGCCGCGGCAAGCACAGCGAGCGCAGGCGCAAGCGCACTCACATACTCAACCCAGCTCGGCAGCAGGACCGCCGCATCGGAGATCTCTGTCATGCCTCAGGACGATAGCTCCTGGCACAGACATAGCGTCTGCTCTCCTGTCGCTCGCAGCCAGGGGAGCGACTACATCGCCGCGGCACAGCGCAAGCCAGTCGAGATCACAGCGCGCAGAGCGAGACGCCATGCGGTGGACTCGCACGCATAGAGACCGACCACGTCCCGCGTATCGGAGCTGGCCGCACTCATCGGGCTCCGCTCAGTGCGGCCAGCTCGGACTGCGGCTGTCAGCTGTCGTAGCGCGCGACCAGACGGCCGCTGACTTCGCCCTTCGCCAGACGGTCGATCCCGTCTGGAATCTCGTCGAACGCGATGTCCGAAGACTCGATGACCAGGTCGCCGTCTGCAATCATCTTCAGGACTGCTTCCAGATCCTCTCGCCTGCCGATGGTCGTGGATCCCTGCAGGTTGATCGCGCGGGTGATGAAGTCGAACGAAGAGAACTCGAACTCCAGCTTTCCCATTCCGACGAGGACGACGGTTCCACCGAACTTCACCGCATCGATCGCCTTGACGGTGGTCTCCCCGAATCCTGCGAAGTCGACGACGACGTCGAGGTCTTCGCCCGCCAGTTCGCTGACGTCCTTGACGACGCGGGACACGCCGCGCTCCTTGGCTGCCTCCCACACCTGTTCGCGGGGTTCGATGCCGATCACCTCGGCACCCTGAGCGACAGCGATCCGAGCGCCGGTCATCCCGAGGCCGCCCAGGCCGAGGATTCCGACGCGCATACCCTTCTTGATCCCGCCGTGCACGACGACGCCGGAGTACGAGGTCACGCCTGCGTCAGTGGCCGCCGATGCCTGCGACCTGCTCACTCCGGCCGGCTTGTGCACCAGCATTTCAACGTTGCCGATGACGTATTCGCCGTATCCCCCGTCGCGCGAGACACCGGGCGCGTCCGTCGCCTTCACTGCCTGCGCGACTTCATCACCGACCTTGAAGTCTGTGACGCCCTCGCCCACTTCTTCGACGGTGCCCGTGGCCTCGTGGCCGAGCACCATCGGCAGGTCGACGATGATCGGGATGACGCCCTCGAGGTAGCCCACGTCGCTCGCCGAGGCAACACGGGATCGCTCAGCTGTCAGGCCGCGTCCTGCGACTTCGCCTTCTTCGCCGTCCCCCGCAGCCACTTCGCGAACCAGATCGCGAAGAGCGTCGTCGCCGGCATCGTCACCGTCAGGCCCACGATGCCCGCCAGCAGCTGCACGATGGTGTACGCGACAGCCTCCGACTGCATCAGCGCCCACACCGGCATCCCGAACGACTTCGCCGCGACGAACGCCGCGAGGCTCGCACCCACGACGGAGAAGCTCACCGTGTAGATCGCACTCGCCGCGTGGTCCTGCCCCACATCCAGCGCCCGCTTCATGAGCGACGGACTCTTCTTCTGCCCGCTGCGGCTTGCCTGCGCTGCGCGCTCGCGCAACTGCCTGCGCGTCAGATTCCCATCGCCGAGGCCCCCGTCGCCTCCCGCACCCGACTCCCCCGGCCTCTGTGCCGGGGTCTCGTCGGCACGACCGCCGCCCCCGTGGTCGTGGCCTCCTGCGTCCTGGAAGCCCAAGAGCGAGAAGACGACGGATGCCTGCGCGACGGTGATGTCATTGAGGATGCCGATCAGCGCGATGAGCAGACCGGCGAGCGCCAGCACGGACAGGTCGATATCCCCGGTCACGAACACGGACGCGGATGTGGTGTCCGTGATGCCGGTGAGCCGTGCGACGGAGGAGAAGATCCACCCCGTGAGCATCGCTGTGCCCACGCCGACGACGGTGCCCGCCCACGCCGCCATCGTCTTCGCCCCGAACCCGTGGGTGAAGTGCAGGACGACGGTGAGCACCAGCACGGAGGTGACGGCGGAGTACGCGAGAGGATTGCCGCCTTCGTGCACTCCCGTCACCAGGAACAGCCAGATGAACAGGGCAGAGACCAGCAGCGACACGAATGCGCGCAGACCCTTGCCGCCCACGCTCAGCGCGACCAGCACCAGGGTGATCGCCGCGAAGATCAGCAGCGAGGTGCCGCGCTCCACCGAATGGAACGAGTGCAGCACGTCGCCCTGGACCGGAGTCGCCGTCTGGACGACGACCCGATCGCCGTCCTCCAGACCCGCGACCCAGCCCTCACGGGTGATGCCGATGTTCTGCGTCCCGCCGTCGTCCAGGTGGGCGGTCGCCTGGCCGCAGTGGGAGTCCGCATCGATCCAGTCCGCGGCGCAGTCAGCCAGGTCGACATCGCTGAGCTCCGCCCGCGAATAGTCCAGCGTCGTCCCGTTCGGCAGGGCTGCCGGCTGCTGCGACGGCCACATCGCCAGCACGATCGGCAGCGCGAAGACCAGCACACAGCCCACCACGATGAGGGACACGAACGTCTCCCGGGTGAACCCGGAGAAGCGGAGAGCAGGCATACGCATACCCACCAGTGTTCCCTATGAGGTCGTGAAACGAAGACGCCTTCTCATCACGAAGGCGCCCTCGCGGCTGCGAGGGCGCCCACGGTAGTCGGGAGGCCTCAGAACTCCAGGACGATGCGTCCGCGCACTCCCCCGGCCTCGAGCCTGCGGTGGGCCTCCGGCGCCTGGTCCATCGGCAGCGCCTCTGCCACGCGCAGGGTGACGACGCCGTCCTCCGCCTGCTGGCGCAGCGTATCCAGCTCCTCCGGGTTCTTCGCGTACTTGCTCACGACGATCGACCAGAATTTCACGCCGCGCTCGCGCTCACCCTTGTCGCCGCGGATCGTCACGATCGTGGCGCCGTCCTTCGCAGCGGGGACGATCTCGTCCAGCTGCACGGAACCGTCGATCATGCCGTCGACGCCCTCGGGGAACTTCTCCCGCACTGCGGCGGCGAATCCTTCGCCGCGGCGCAGCACGACGTCTGCACCCAGGGAGGCGACCAGCTCTTCATCCGCTTCCGATGCGTCCGCGACGACCGTGTGACCGTCCGCCTTCGCCAGCTGCACGGAGTAGCCGCCGAACGCGCCGGCCGCACCCGTCACCGCGATCGTCGAGCCGGCCGGCAGGTTGAGCTTGTCGAGCGCCAGGCGGGCGGTGAGCCCGTTCATCGGCAGCGTCGAGGCTTCGATGAGCGAGGCGCCGTCGGGGATGCGGGCGACTGATTCGACCGGCACCGCGATCTTCTCCGAGTAGGCGCCGTGGGATCCGTTCGGCACGACGATCGCCATGACCGCGTCGCCGATCTCCAGGTCCGTGTCCGTGTCCGAACCGATCGACTCGATCATGCCGGCGGCATCCATGCCGACGACGTAGGGCGGCTCAGCACCCGCGACGTCGCGCATGCCGACCCTGCGCATCGTGTCTGTGGGGCTGACCGCCGCTGCGCGCACGCGGATGACCACCTCGCCGGGACCCGGCACGGGGTCGGGAAGCTCCATGACTTCGAGGACGTCGGGACCACCGGGCTCTGTGTATGCAATCGCCTTCATGTGTCGCACAACACCCCGTCCGGGCCACTATTCCCGCCGTCCGTCATCCGGACGCGACACGTGACAGCCTCTCTGCCCCGCACCGGACGCTCCCTCATCAGAGGCACCTGCCACACGCACCTGCTGGCGCCCCGGCCTTCACAGATGCAGCCGCTTGCCCAGCTCATGACGGACCTCCGCACCACGGGTTAACTGCAGGAACGCCAGAGCGACCAGACTCAGCACACCGCAGACGACGGATGGCAGCGGGTCGTTCACCCACCCGAACGCCAGGAATCCGATGGGAGCCAGTCCCAGCAGCACCGCCAGGCCGGTGTAGACGATGTGCTCCCCCGCCTCGATGCGCATCACCCTCACTGTGATGATGAGTGCCACGATCGAACAGGCGCAGAGGCTGGGCACCGCATACGTGAGTGACCAGCCGTGCCAGCCGGTGAGGTAGTCCCAGTAGGTGACCGACAGCCCCACCAGCACCACGAGGTACACGGTCCCCTTCGCGACGTTGCGGCGTTTGCGCGCCGCCATGAGCACGACGAGCCACATCGCGGCGACCCCCAGCCACAGCGAGCGCAGCACGCCGATGCCGTCGCTGTCGCGGTTGAACAGCAGCTGCGCGGCGAACGACAGCACGACCACCGCGAGCGAGCTCAGGAACAGCGTCCGCAGCACCCGCCTGCGGGAGAAGTCCAGGGGAATCGTCGGGAACGGCTCGCCGCACCCCTCGCCCTCCAGCCGAGCACGGCACAGCGGACACGTCGTCCAGGTGCCCTCGACATCGACCGAGCACTCCTCACAGCGCTTCATGGGCCAACCTCGGCGGCATCAGAGACGTCAGTGACCTCGGCGACCTCGTCCTCGGTCACGCGGGTGGCAGCGACGGACACGTCCACGCCGCCGACGGCGAGCATCCGTGCGAACTCCCGCACGTGGTCGGTCTCCGTGAACGGCGAGGTGAAGCTGACCGTGAGAATCCCGTCGTGCGACATGGAGCAGAACTGCGGGCGGACCGCAGCCACATGGAACATCATCCGCCGGACTCGCGATTCGGCGGGCTCCGGCAGTGCCACGCGGCCCAGGTTTGACACGGCCACAGTCAGCCCTCGGTTGTTGGCGACGTTGACCAGCCCCAGGATGACGTCCTTGATCCCGCGCGGCAGGATCCGCAGCAGCGGCATCCGCTCGAACCGGATGAACCTGCGCAGCTTGCGCTCAAGGGCCTCCGGAGTGGCCTCCGGACGGAACTGCTCCTCGAGACCACGGCAGATGGCGCCGAGGCTGTCGTCACCCTGGCCGTACGTGTGCTCCACCCGGACGGTCGCGAAGAAGTTCCGCGGCGAGTTCGACGGGAAGAACTGGCGCAGATTCACCGGGACGGACGCCGCGATCGTCTGCGACCTGCCCAGTCCGCCCGAGGACAGCCGGACGGCTTCGAAGAACAGGCCCGTGAGGTACATCGTCATCGACACGCCCTCCGCGCGGGCGAGCGAGAGCACCTGCGTCGCCGGCATGCTCAGCTCGACCAGCCGCGTCCGGTTGTCCGGGGTCCTGGTCCCCCGCACGCGGTGCACGCCGTGGACCGTCCTGCGGCCCAGTCCGGCTGGGCGGCGGGAGGGCTGCGGAGTGGGGGCGGCCTCGGGCGCGGGGGTGTTCTGGGGTGCTGGGCCGTTCTCGGATGTTGGGGGGTCGTCAGCCTTCGCGTCCTTGCGGCGGTGCCTGCGGAAGTAGTGCGCGAAGCTGTCGGGGGTCAGGCCCAGGGCGTCAGCGGCGGCCTCGCTGGGGTCGGCGTGCAGGTCCGATGCCTGCTCAGGGGTGTCGAGCTGGTCGGCGGCGGGGGCCTCGGGATCGGATTCGCCCGGCTCGAGCGGCTCGGGATGCCGCAGGCGGACGTAGGAATCCAGGAGGTCCGTGAGGAACCACAGGGCGCCGGTGCCGTCGGACAGAGCGTGGAAGACCTCGAGCGAGATCCGTCGTTCGTGGTGGACGACGCGGAACAGCAGATTGCGGCGGTCGACCTGGTAGAGGGCGGCGCAGGTGTGCTCCTCCTCCGGGGTGACGACGGGGCGCAGGCTGCTGTCCTGCAGGTAATACCAGAAGACGCCGCGGCGCATGACCGCGTGGTAGAGCGGGTAGCGGTCGTAGGTCTCCTCGAGGGCGGCCTGCAGGAGGAGCGGATCCACGTCGTGGTCCATCTCCGCGCTGACGCGGAAGACCTTGGGGTCGGAATCGCTGCGGGCGGCGAGGAAGATGTTCGACGCGTTGTCCAGGCGCACCCAGGCGGGGCGGGTCACGGTGTGCCGCCTGGGTCAGGCGTGTGGGCTGAGTCAGGCGTGTCGGCCGAGTTCGTCGGCGCATCCTCGTCGAGGAACGCGTTGATCACCTCGTAGGCCTGACGGAGCGAGCGGGAGAAGCGGGGCAGCGTGATGAAGCCGTGCAGGGCACCGTCGACGCGGTGGAGGCTGACGGTGTTGCCGGCCTCCTCGAGCGCACGGCCGTAGGCCTCGCCCTCGTCGCAGAGCAGGTCGAGTTCGGCGGTGATGAGGAGCGTGTCCGGCTGGCCGGAGAAGTCGTCGGCCATGAGCGGGGCGATGCGGGGGTCCTTGCGCGCCTGCGGGTCCGGGACATACATCTCGAGGTAGTCCTGGACCTCGTGGGTGGTGAGGCGGTAGTCCTTCCCGTGGTCGCGCACGGAGGCGAACGGTGAGGTCCGCGGATCGTGGTCCCAGTGGGTGACGGGATAGAGGAGGATCTGGCGGCCGGGGGTCGCGTGGCCCTCCGCGTGCAGCTGCTGGGAGACGACTGCGGCGAGGTTCCCGCCTGCGGAGTCGCCCACGAGCACGATGCGGCTCGGGTCGTCGACGCCCACGCGGCCCGGTTCGTCCAACAGGAGCCGGGCGATGTGCAGGCAGTCCTCGAGGCCCGCGGGGAACGGGTGCTCCGGTGCCAGGCAGTAGTCGACGGAGACGACGACGCAGCCGGTGAGCTCCGCCATCGTCGCGCACGCCGGGGTGTAGCTCTCGATGTTCCCCGTCACCCAGCCGCCGCCGTGGAAGAAGAGGAGGACGTCGTCGCGGCTGCGTTCGATCGGGTTGAACACGCGGACGGGGATGGGGTGGGTGCCGTCGTCGACCGTGGTCTCGCGGAAGGGAACGCGCGGGCCCGGCAGTGCGGCCAGCTGGCGCTGCAGGCGGCGGACCTTCTCGTAGTCCTCGCGCATGTTGACCCGCGGGGCCGCGAACAGGCCGAGCACCGCTCTGACGAGCCGGTTCACGGGCGGCCTGCGGCGTTCGGACTGGTCCATGGTGACAGCTTAGGGGCGGACGGCTGGATCGACGTGGTGGTGGCGCGCGTGGTGAGGTGTCGCCGAATACACTGCGCTCATGGACAGCGCAGTCGTAGCCAGTGGCGTCGAACCGATCGGGCGGATGACACCGTACGGAGCGGAGCACATCGCGGTGCTCGGGCTGACGGTGGTCCTCGCCGTGGTGCTCGTGATGGTGGCCCGACGCATCCGCGGGAGCGTCCATGAGGATCGCCTGCTGCGGACAGCCGGGTGGGTCATGCTGGCGGTGACGGTGCTGTGGACCGTGTGGGGCATGATGCCCGGCCAGTGGAACATCGACCAGTCGCTGCCCTTCCAATTCTCCGATGCGATGCGCTTCATCACGGCGATCGCACTGCTGACGCGGGCCGGGTGGGCGATCGCCATCTGCTACTTCTGGGGGCTGACGCTCAACCTGCAGTCCGTCATCACCCCGGACCTCAACTACTTCGACTACCCCGTCGTGGAGTTCGCGGCCTACTGGTTCCTGCACATCGCCGCGCTCGTCGCGCCGATCGTGTTCGTGTGGGGGCTGGGGTATCGCCCTACATGGCGCGGGTACGGCGTCGCCTATGCGGCAGCGATCGGATGGGCACTCGTGGCGATCGGCGTCAACGCGGTGACCGGGGCGAACTATGCGTATCTGAGCCATGCGCCGGAAGGACCGTCCGCACTCGATCTGCTGGGCCCGTGGCCGGTCTACATCCTGTGGGAGCTGCTCATCGTCGCAGTCGTCTGGGCGCTCATGACGTGGCCGTGGGAGGCGCGGGGGCGGTCAGTGCGTCAGGACGAGACGATCGGCACCCTGCGGACCCTGAGACGAGCGCGTTCCGCTCTGACGTGACTGGGCGCATTACGCTTCTTCGGGCTGATCCTTCTGCGGCAGCGAGTCACGGACGAGCTCGTATGAACCCTCCACCAAGTCCTTGACCAGCGCCTCTGTGAAGGGCCTCCCAGCGGGACCAGATCCTCGCGTTCCGGATCGCGCTGGCAGCGGCGGTGGCGGGATGGCCTGCGGTGCCTGTTATCGCCGACGGACGGTCTGTCGGTTCGAGGGACGGGCGTGCGCGCACGTCCGTCGGACCGCAGGGGTGTCCCTCGCGGCGCTTAGGCCCGCATGGCACATATCGCCGACGGACGGTGTGAGAGTACGAAGGTATCCTCGGCGTCAGCGGCAACGTCGCCGCCTGCTCTCTGGCCCGATCGTCCATGCGATGGGACCTACCTCGATGGCAGATGACAGCGACGACCGAGGGTTCACCCCTCCGCCGCCCTCCTTCTCCCTCATGGGTCATCTGGCGCCGGGAGCACTTCGGGCCCAAGTGACCGGTACGCAGCATCTCGGACAACGGCCTCACCCGTGATGCCGCAGATCGCCGAGGGACGGCTCGACGGTTCGAGGGACGGCCGTACGCACCCGTCCGTCGAGCTGCGGGGGCGTCCCTCGCGGGCGCTGGAGACAAGACGCCGCCTCCGTGTTCGGGACGCCGGTGTCTGCATCGGTGAGTCGAGCACGGAGGCGGTCACTGGGCGGGGAGAGCGTGGGCAGCGAGCTCAGCGCCGTTGAGTCGTCACTCCTGCACGCGGAATCTCCGATCTGCGTGCAGGAGTGACCGATCAGCGGCTGGTGACCGGTCAGCGGCCGTGTCGCCGGTCAGCGGCCGTGTGACCGGTCAGCGGCGGTTCAGCCCCTCGGTTCGGCCCCTCGAGGGGAAGGGGCTGGCGTCGAACTACTCAGAGTGCCGCGCGGAGTCTCGCGGCCTCCTTGCGGCGCTGTTCCTGCTCAATGGGATCCGGCACCGGCAGGGATGCGATGAGCCTGCGCGTGTAGTCGTGATCCGGACGGGTGAGCACCTGCTCTCCCGTGCCGTTCTCCAGCAGCTCCCCGTGATAGAGGACGCCGATCCGGTCCGACAGCATGTCGACGACCGCCAGATCGTGGCTGATGAACACCGCCGCGAAGCCCAGGCGATCCTGCAGCTCGCGGAAGAGCTCGAGCACCTTCGCCTGAACGGACACATCCAGCGCGGAGGTGGGCTCATCGGCCACGAGCAGCTCCGGATCCAGAGCGATGCCGCGTGCCAATGATGCACGCTGACGCTGACCTCCGGACAGCTCGTGCGGATACCGCTTCGCGTACTCGGTGGGCAGCTGGACCGCGTCCAACAGCGAGAGCACTTCCCTGCGGCGATCCGCGTCGCTCATCTTCGGACGGTGCACCGCGAACGGCTCCTCGATGCACTGGCCGACCGTCAGCTGCGGATTGAACGACGCCGCGGGATCCTGGAAGACGAAGCCGATCCGTTTGCGCAGCGGCTTGAACGTCTTCTCCTTCATCCCGACCATCTCGTAGCCCAGGACGTCCAGCGACCCGCCCGTGGCGGTGGTGAGCCCGGCGATCGCACGACCGATCGTCGTCTTGCCCGAACCCGATTCGCCGACCAGCCCGAACACCTCGCCCTTGTGCACCGTGAAGTCGACGCCGGCCACCGCGGTGAAATCGCGCTTGCCGATGCCACCCGGGTAGACGATCTCCAGACCACGAGCGGTGACGACCGGCTCGCCGAACGTGCTGCCGGCCTCAGCAGCGGGTGCCTCCCCCGCCTCGGCGGTGGTGGCAGCGGCGCGAGCAGCAGCGGCCGCACCTGCACCGCCCGCACCAGAGCGGGAGTCGGCGCCAAGTCGCGGAACGGCCGCGAGCAGGGCCTGCGTGTACTCCTCTTTCGGGGAGGCGAACAGCTCCTTCACCGGGGCGGTCTCGACCAGCTCACCGCGGTACATCACTGCCACCCGGTCGGCGAGGTCCGCCACGACACCCATGTTGTGGGTGATGAGGACGATCGCCGTGCCGCGCTGATCGCGCAGGTCGCGCAGCAGGTCGAGGATCTCGGCCTGGACGGTGACGTCGAGCGCAGTGGTCGGCTCGTCGGCGACGATGACGTCGGCTCCCAGGGCCAGTGCCATCGCGATGACGATGCGCTGCTTCTGTCCGCCGGAGAACTGGTGCGGGTAGTAGTCGTAGCGATCGGCGGCGTTGGGGATGCCGACGTCCTCCAGCGCGCTGACGACCCGCTCCCGGATCTGCTTCTTCTTCAGCTTCGGGTTGTGGGCGCGCAGGCCCTCCGCGATCTGCCACCCGATCGTGAAGACGGGGTTGAGCGCGGTCGACGGCTCCTGGAAGACCATGGAGACGTCCGCACCGCGCAGTTTCCGCAGCTGGGCCTTCGAGGCCGTGAGCACGTTGTTGCCCTGGAGGACCACCGCACCGTTCGTCGTCGCCGTGTCCGGGATGAGCCCCAGGACGCTGCGCGCGGTGACGGACTTGCCCGAACCGGATTCGCCGACGATCGCCAGCACCTCTCCGGGCGCCACCGCGAGCGTCAGATCCTTGACCGCGTGGACGTCGCCCGCGTCGGTGACGAAGGTGACGTCGAGGCCGTCGATGCTGAGGACGGGGGCCTTGGATGTGCCGCCCGTGGTCACGCCGCCCGTGGTCGTGCCATCGGTGCTCATGCCGTCTCCTTCACTGCGGACTTCTTCTTCGATCCCGCGCGCTTGCGCAGGCGCAGACGCGGATCGTTGAGGTCGTTCATCGACTCGCCCACGAGCGTGATGCCCAGGACGGTGATGACGATCGCGATGCCGGGGAACACGCTGGTCCACCAGATGCCGCTCGTCACGTCAGCCAGCGACTTGTTGAGGTCGTAGCCCCATTCCGCCGCGGACGACGGCTCGATGCCGAAGCCCAGGAAGCCCAGGCCCGCCAGCGTAAGGATCGCCTCGGAGGAATTCAGCGTGAAGATCAGCGGCAGGGTGCGGGTCGCGTTGCGGAACACGTGCTTCGTGATGATCCGCGTGCGCGACGCACCCAGCACGATCGCCGATTCCACGAACGGCTCCGCCTTCAGCCGGACGGTCTCCGCACGCACCACGCGGAAGTACTGCGGGATGAACACGACGGTGATCGAGAACGCCGCGGCGAGGATGCCGCCCCACGCGCTCGACTGGCCGCCGGAGATCACGATCGCCATGACGATCGCCAGCAGCAGCGACGGGAACGCGTAGACCGCGTCCGCGACGACCACGAGGATCCGGTCCAGCCATCCGCCGATGTACCCGGAGATCAGGCCCAGGGCCACGCCGATGAAGATCGACAGCAGCACGGCGACGATGATGACGCTCACCGCGGTCTGGGCGCCCCAGATGACGCGGGAGAACACGTCGTATCCGCCCACCGTGGTGCCCCAGATGTGGGCGGCGCTGGGTGCCTGCTGGGCGCCGAACCGGCCGCCCTCCTCATACGACATCTGGGCGTAGCCGTAGGGGGCGATGAGCGGCGCGAAGATCGCCGCGATGAGCACCAGCGCGCAGATGATGAGGCCTGCGATGAGCATGCCGCGCTGCAGGCCGACGGCCTGGCGCAGGTGGCTGATGATGGGCAGCCGCTGGAACGGGATGCGCTTGAGGATGTCCATCAGTACCTCACTCGGGGGTCGATGAGGGCGGCGATGACGTCGACCAGGAAGTTCGTGAGCGCGACGATGACGGCGAGCATCACGACGATCCCCTGGACGGCGACGAAGTCGCGCTTGAGCAGGTACTGGACCAGCTGGAAGCCCAGGCCCTTCCACTCGAACGTGGTCTCCGTCAGCACCGCACCGGCGAGCATCATCGCGATCTGCATGCCCATGACCGTGATGACGGGGATGAGCGCGGGGCGCCACGCGTGGGTGGTGACGAGCCGGAACTCGCTCACGCCGCGCGACCGGCCGGACTCGACGTACTGCTGGCCGAGCGTGCCGATGAGGTTCGTGCGCACCAGGCGGAGGAACACGCCGGCGGTCAGCAGGCCCAGCGCGATCGCCGGCAGCACCGCGTGGGACGCGATGTCGCCCAGCGCTTCGAAGTCGCCGATCCGGATCGCGTCGATGAAGTAGATGCGGGTAGGGCCGACCACGCCGGACATGAGCAGCTCCGTGCCGCTGGACGCGCGCCCGGATGCGGGGAACAGCGGGATGAGCACGCCGAACACCAGCTTGAGCAGCAGGCCCGCGAAGAACACGGGGGTGGCATAGCAGAGGATCGCGAACACGCGCAGGGCCGCGTCGGGCCACCGATCGCGATGGTAGGCCGCGAGCATGCCCAGCGGGATGCCGACCGCGAAGGCCACGATGAGTGCGAAGAACACCAGCTCGACGGTCGCCGCACCGTACTGGAGGAAGAGGTCCGTGACGGGACGGTTGTCCGACACGGTCGTGCCGAAGTCACCGCGCAGCAGCCCGCCCATGTACTCGAAGTACTGGACGATGAGCGGTCGGTCGTAGCCGGCGGCCTCGATCCGCTCCTGCAGCTGGGCCTTGGTGAGCCTGCCGCCCAGTGCCGCGGTGATCGGGTCGCCGGTGATCCGCATGAGGAAGAACACCAGCGTGGTGAGGATCCAGACGGTGGGGATGATGAGGAGGAACCGGACCAGGACGTAGCGCCCCAGCCCGGACCCGGACGCCCGCTGCTTCTTCAGCGGCTTGGCCGGATCCTCCGCGAGAACGGGGTTCTCGATGCTTGCAGCCATGAGTATGAAGCCATTCAGTCACGCCGATGGGGCGGGTGCAGCTGCACCCACCCCATCGGCTGTCAGTTCAGGGAACCGTGCTCCGCTCTCACTTGCCCAGGAGGGCGAGGCGGAACTGGAAGGACGGATCGAGCGTCTCGTCGACACCCGTCACGTCATTGCCGGACACTGCGATCTGCGAACCCTGCAGGAACGGCAGGGTCGGCAGCTGCTCGGCGAGGTCGTTCTGGATGTCGGAGATCGCCTCCGCACGCTCGTCCTCGTCCGTGATGGAGCCCTGCTCGGCGAGCTTCGTGTTGATGTCCTCGTCGCGGAAGTGGTTCGCGAGGAACGACGGGCTCTCCTCCGTGTCGTAGAAGAACGGCACCATGTAGTTGTCCGCGTCCGAGTAGTCCGGGAACCAGCCCAGCTGGTAGGCCGGGTAGAGGTCCTCCGTGCGGTCCTTGGCGTACTGGACCCACTCCGTGGACTGCAGGTCGACGTTGAAGAGGCCGGTGGCTTCGAGCTGGCTCTTCACCATCGCGTACTCGTCACCGGAGGACGGACCGTAGTGGTCCGGGTTGTACTGGAGGCTGATGTCGACCGGAGTCTCCACGCCTGCTTCCTCGAGTCGCTTCGAAGCCTCGTCCTCATCCGCAGCGCCGCTGCCGTCGCCGTAGAGGTCCTTGAGCGATTCGTTGGCGCCCGGCAGCCCTTCCGGAACGTAGGAGTACAGCGGGGTGTAGGTGCCCTTGTAGACCTGCTCCGCGATCGTTTCGCGGTCGATCGAGTCGGCCATCGACTGGCGGATCGCCAGTGCCTTGTCCTCGTCCGGGTCGTCCGACTCCGCACCATGGGGCATCGTGTCGAAGTTGAAGACGATGTAGCGGATCTCGCCGCCGGGTCCCTGGTGGACGGTCAGCTCGTCGTTGCCCTCGAGGTCCTCGACGTCCGTTGCAGACAGCGAGCGCCATGCGACGTCGATGTCACCCTGCTCCAGACCCAGCTTCATGTTGTTCGCGTCAGCGAAGTACCGCATCTGCACGGACTCGGACTTCGCTTCGCCCAGCGGCCCCTGGTAGTCGGGGTTCGCCTTGTAGGAGATGAGCTCGTTGAACGAGTAGGAATCGATCGTGAACGGGCCGGCGAAGGCCTCTGCGTCGACGATCTCCTGGTCCGGGGTGATCTCGTCGGCGGCGAAGACGTCTTCGTCGACGATCGGGCCGGCAGGACCGGCGAGCACCAGCGGGAACGTCTGGTCGTTCTCGCGGTTGAGCGTGAACTGGACCGTGAGGTCGTCCGGCGTCTCGATCGACTCGACCGTGCCGAGCAGCGAGGAGGGACCGTTCGGATCCTGGATCTCCAGCTGGCGCTCGAAGCTGAACTTCACGTCCGAGGCGGTGAGCTCGTTGCCGTTCGCGAAGGTGAGGCCCTCCTTGAGCTTCACCTCGTAGGTGCTGGGATCGGTGAAATCAGCCGACTCCGCGATATCCGGCTCCGTCTCCGCCGTGCCCGGCGTGTAGGAGAGGAGGAAGGGGAAGACCTGCTGCATCACGAAGAACGAGCCGTTGTCGTAGGAGCCTGCCGGGTCGATGACCGTCACCTTGTCGGTGGTGCCGACCGTGACGGTGCTGCCGCCCTCGCCTTCGCCGTCGCCTCCGGTCGTGGAGGTGGAGCAGGCGGTGAGGACGAGTGCCGTCGCGCTGACGGCGGAGGCCAGCATGAGGCCGCGCGATTTCTTCATCGTGTTCCTTCGAACGAGTGATCCGCCACCGGGAGGCGCCTTGCCCCTCAATCGGGTCTCGACGAAGAGCCCGGAGTCCGGATGCTGATACGTGGGTTGCCTCACAGGGTAGACCTGTGTGTGAGTGAACACAAAGTGAACGCTCAACTGATGCACATCTGCGGGTGAGACGTGCGTCACTGGTACCGTCGCCGCATGCGTGAGATGCATATGCGTGAGATCTGGGGCGAGCAGTTCGCCGGAGCAGAGAAGTTCCTCGATTCCGCCACCTACGGCCTGCCCTCCCGACGACAGACGGATGCGCTTCGCACAGCGCTCGACGACTGGGAATCCGGCACACAGGACACGTCCGCCTTCGACGAGGCGGTCGATGCAGCACGTTCCGCCTTCGCCGAACTGGTGGGTGCGCCCACCGACTCCGTGACGATCGGTTCGACGACCTCGGCGCTGGTGGGGCTCATCGCGGCGGCGGTTCCGGACAGCGGTCGGGTCGCTGTCCAGCGTGGCGAGTTCACCAGTGTCACCGCACCATTCGCCACGCAGGCGGCCCGTGGAGTCACGGTCGAGCAGTTCGACCCGGGGACGCTGGAGGCTTCCGTGGAGGAAGCGGTTCAAGCATCCGCGAGGAGCCCGAAGAAGGCGTTCGACCTCGTCGCGGTGAGCCTCGTGCAGTCGGCCGACGGACGGGTGCTCGACACCGAGCGGCTGCGACGTGCGGTCGCCGGCACGCACACGCGCGTGGTCATCGACGTGACGCAGGCAGTCGGCTGGAAGACGATCGACCTAGGCTGGGCGGATGCGGTGGTGGCCTCCGGCTACAAGTGGCTGCTGGCGCCGCGCGGCACCGCGTGGATGGCACTGGCCGACTCACTCGCGAAGACCCTCATCCCCCACACTGCCGGGTGGTACTCCTCCGAGACCCCATGGGCGAACACGTACGAGCACCCGCCGCTGCTCGCAGCAGACGCCCGCCGGTTCGACGCCTCCCCCGCGTGGCACCCGATGCTGGGGTCGGGCATCTCCCTGCCGTGGCTGGCGTCGTTGGACATGCGGGAGGTCGAGGCGCACTGCGTGGGCCTGGCCAATCGCGTCCGGGAGGCGGCCGGGATGGAACCGGCCGATTCCGCGATCGCGGCGCTGGACGTCCCCGGAATCGAGGCCGCAGTCGCCGACGCCGGAATCCGCGCCGCCGTGCGCGCCGGCCGCGTCCGGGTCGGATTCCACCTGTACAACACGACCACCGACGCGGACGCCTTCATCGGGGCACTGCGCCGCGTGCGGTGAGACCGCCGCGGAACCCCACGCGAAAGGAGTGCTGACAACGTGGCAGGCACGATCGGAATCATCGGTGTAGGTGACATCGCGACAGCGATCGTCGAAGGTCTCGCCGGCGCCGAGGATCCTCCGGGATCGCTCGTCCTCTCACCACGCGGGCGGGACCACGTCGCTTCGCTGGTGCAGCGGTTCCCCGGCCTGGTCACCGTCGCCGAGGACAACCAGGCCGTCGCAGATGCGGCGGACACGGTCATCGTCGCCGTCCTGCCCGAGCAGATGGCGGAGGTGCTCGAGCCGCTCACCTTCCGCTCCTCGCACGTGGTGATCAGCGCCCTGGCGGGCGTCACCATCGCCGAGGTCCGGGCCGCCGTGGGCGTCGATGTCCCGGTCATCCGGGCCATCCCGATGCCGCCGGTCCGCAACCGGGCCGTCGCAACGGTGGTCACCCCGGAGCATCCGGCTGCGACGGAGATCTTCGACGTGCTCGGCGGGACGCTGCCGGTGGCGGACGAAGCAGCTCTGTCTGTGTTCTCATCCGTGACGGGAGCGGTGTCGGGCTACCTCCACTACCTCGCGGTCGTGTGCTCGTGGGCGGAGTCGAAGGGTGTGCCGCGGGACGACGCAGAGCGGTTCCTCCGCGGCCTCTTCGCAGGTCTCTCCCCCGCGATCACGGACACGGCCACCCCGATGGATCAGGTGGTCAGCGACCACGAGACTCCCGGTGGGCTCAATGCACAGCTGCGGAAGACGTTCTTCGACGTGGACGGCACGGCGTCGCTCGAGAAGGCGCTCGATGAGCTCCGCGCCCGTGTCACCGGATCCTGAGCCTCACGCGAGCGGTCAGCCGCGACCGAGCAGAGACGCCGCCGCGTCGTCTAGGTAGACGTCGACGTCGGCGTGCTCCTGCAGGGCGCTGGCCGGGATGTCCTCGGTGCACGATCCCTCGACCATCGCCCGGATGGCGGGGGCCTTGCCCTCACCGAACGCGAGGAGCAGCGCATGCCGGGATTCGAGGATCGTACCGATGCCCTGCGAGATCGCACGGATCGGCACGTCTGCTTCGCTGTCGAAGAAGCGGGAGTTCGCCTCGCGGGTGCTCGGCGTCAGGTCGACGACCCGTGTGCGCGAGGCGAAGGACGAACCTGGTTCGTTGAAGGCGATGTGGCCGTTCGGCCCCACGCCCAGGATCTGCAGGTCCACGCCGCCCAGGGCGAGGATGCGCTTCTCGAAGTCCGCTGCGGCGGCGTCCGGGTCATCGGCGTCGCCGGTCGGCAGAACCGCGGCGTCCGCGTCGATGCCCCACGGCTCCAGCACGTGCTCGGCGATGTAGTGGCGGTAGCTCTGCGGATGGCTGGCCGCCAGACCCACGTACTCGTCGAGGCAGGTGATCCGCAGACGGCTGAGGTCGAGTCCGTTCTGCACACGCGCGGTGATCTCTGCGTACAAGGGCTCCGGCGAGGATCCCGTGGCGATCCCCAGGACTGCGTCCGGGGTGTCGCGCACCAACTTTTCGATCGCGTCGGCTGCCTGTGCGATCAGGAACGTGGTGTCTTCGCCGGTGGTGATTCTCATGCGTGAAAGCGTACACACCGCGCGGCTTGCTCCGGAATTCATCGGACTGCTGGCCCCGTTGTGTCGGGCAGGTCACGTCCTCGCCCGGTGAAGGCGTCCATCGTGTCGTTCACGCCGAAGAGGTTCATGACGCGGTCGAACAGCTTCACCGGCAGCAGCCGCGCAGCGGGGATGACTCCCACCATGCGCGGCATCACGAGCTGCTGGCGCCCTTCAACGATCGCGGTGAGGATCCTGCCCGCGGCGTAGTCCTGGTCGAGGATCGGCAGCAGGCGCGGGACCTTCGTGCGCACGCCGGCGAACATCCCCGTGTCGATGTAGAACGGGCAGGCGACCAGCGAGTCGACGCCTGTCGCGTCCTTCGCGAGCTCCGCTCGAAGCGATTCCGCGAACCCGAACGCGGCGAACTTGCTGGCGGAGTAGTCGGTCTGCTTGGCGACCCCCACGAGCCCCGCTGCGCTCGACACGGTCATGACGGCCCCGTGCCGGCGCTCGATCATGCCTCCCAGGAACGCGCGGGTCGTCCAGTAGAGCGCCATGACATTCACGTCGAAGGTGCGCTCGATCTCCTCCTCCGTCGCATCCAGCAGTCTCTTGCCGGTCACGACCCCCGCGTTGTTCACCAGGATGTCGACGGGGCCCACGACCTCGGCAGCAGTCTTCACCGCCTCGCGATCGGTCACGTCGATCGCATAGGAATCAGCATGACCGCCGCGTGCTCGGATCTCATCGCGGACCGACTCGCCCGCGGAGGCGGAGAGGTCCCAGATGACGACGTGGGCGCCTTCGTCGGCCGCACGCAGCGAGAGCAGGCGTCCGATCCCGCTGCCGCCGCCGGTGACCAGGAAGGTGGCCCCGGGAAGAGGATGCCGCATGGAGAGTCCTTCGCGTCGTAGGTGAACCTGACTTGAGTGAACCGGTTTCAGTTGAACCGGCTGAGCACGCGGACCCCCGCGTGCATGATCGAAGCCCACCGTTCACGTGTCATCCCGGGTGGTCCGGACACGGGGACGAGGCGCTGCTGGGCGATGGTCTGCGACTCCGTGTATCCGAGGATGCCCTCTGTCCCGTGACGACGTCCCAGCCCGGAGTCCTTCACGCCGCCCATCGGAGCATCGTGAGAGGCCCACGTCGCCGCGTACCCCTCGTTGATATTCACACTCCCGGCCTGCAGGCGACGAGCGACCTGGGGGCCGCGGCTCTTCGACCAGACACTCGCGTTGAGCCCGTACGGGGTGTCATTCGCCGCAGCGATCGCTTCGTCGTCGCTGCTGACGCGGTAGAGGCTCACGACAGGTCCGAACGTCTCCCCACTGTGCGCCTCCATGCCAGCCTGCACATCAGTGAGCACGGTGGGCTCATAGAAATAGGGGCCGAGGTCCGGGCGGGCCCGTCCTCCCGCGAGGACGCGCGCACCCTGCGCAACTGCATCGTCGACGTGCCGGGTGACGGTCTCCAGCTGCTGTGCACTGATGAGCGACCCCATGTCCGCCTCCCAGGTCAGGCCCGCACGGACGTCCATCGCGCTCACGTGCTCGAGGAACCGATGCGTGAACGCGTCCCACTGGGAGTCGTGGACGTAGATGCGCTCCATGCTGATGCACAGCTGCCCGGAGTTCGAGAAGCACGCGGTCACCGCGCCGACGGCGGCCCGTTCGACATCCGCGTCTTCCAGCACGAGCAGCGGGTTCTTCCCACCCAGCTCTGCGGAGAATCCGATGAGCCGATCTGCGCAGCGGGTCGCGAGGGTCCGGCCCGTCGCCGTCGACCCTGTGAACACCATGTGGTCGGCGTGCTCGACGACCTCTCCCCCGACCTCGGGCCCGTCCCCCAGGACAATCTGGAGCAGACCGGGCGGCAGGCCCGCCTCCTCGAGCAGCGACAGCGCGTACAGCGCGGTGTGGGGTGTCTTGTCATCCGGCTTGAGGACCACTGCATTGCCCGCCAGCAGCGCGGGCAGGGAGTCCGTCACGGGAAGCGTGAACGGGTAGTTCCACGGCGTGATGACGCCGACGACCCCGTAGGGCACCCGCCGTTCGACCGTGCTGGTGAGGAGCGGGATCGCTCCAGATCGTCGACGGTCCTTCAGCGCTGCGGGGCCGCGGTGGGCCAGATACCCGGCCCACAGTGCCACGTCCGTCACCTCTTCGAACGCGCTGGCTCGGGACTTGCCGGTCTCCCGCTGGATCCAGGTGAGGAGTTCGGAGTTGTGGTCGAGCACCAGATCGCGGAAGCGCGTGAGGACAGCGACACGGTCACGCATCGGTGTGCGCTCCCAGCGCTCCTGCGCTCCACGGGCACGGTCGAACCCCGTTGCGACATCCTCTCGAGAGGACCGCGGGAGCGTGCCGATGGGTGTGCCGTCGAACGGGCAGCGCACGTCCACGGTGCCACCGTCACCTTCGGCGGTGACCAGTGCAGCGAGGTCGGGTTTCATCGCCAGCGAGCTCATGGCTACACGGTAGCGCGATCCGCGCGCCGGGCTGAGGCGTCCTCAGAGCTCCGGGCCTCCAGCGCGCCGCGAGGCGGAGTGTGACACAGGTCGCTAGTGTGGGGCCATGCGCTATCCGTATGAGGACATCGAGAACGTTCCTGACGACATCCGCGAGCAGATCCTCGCTGTGGCGGAGAAGACCGGGTTCGTCCCGAACGTCTTCCTGGGCCTGGCGCGGAGGCCGGCGGAGTTCCGCGCGTTCTTCGCGTACTACGACGCGCTCATGGAGAAGGAGACCGGCGGCCTCACGAAGGCGGACCGGGAGATGATCGTGACGACGACCTCGGCGGCCAACGGCTGTCTGTACTGCGTCGTCGCCCACGGCGCGGTGCTGCGGATCCTGTCGAAGGACCCGTACGTCGCAGATCAGGTCGCCGTCGACCATCGGCATGCGGACATCACCGACCGCCAGCGGGCGATGCTCGACTTCGCAATGAAGGTGACGGAAGAGCCGGCTGCCATCAGCGACGCGGACCACGAGGCTCTCGCGGCCCACGGGTTCGACGATGAGGACGCGTGGGACATCGCAGCGATCACCGCATTCTTCGGCCTGTCGAACCGGATGGCGCTGGTGGGCGGCATGCAGCCCAACCCCGAGTTCTACCTCATGGGCCGCGTGCCGCGGGAGAAGAAGGCGTAGGTCACCAGCGCAGACCGACACTGCTCACACCGATCGCCAAGGTCGTTCACATGAAACGATGAGGTAGGTAGACTACCGCAGTACCTCGCTTTGACAACGATCATGTCTGTGCAACGACGCAGCGACGAAAGGCACACCGGATGAGTCCCGTCCTCCTCATGGCGATCGGCCTCGCGATCCTGGCACTCGGGTACTTCGTGTACTCGAAGTACCTCGCGAATCGCGTGTATCAGCTGAACGACAGCTTCCGCACTCCCGCGCACGAACTGCGCGACGGGGTCGACTACGTTCCCACCAACAAGTTCGTCCTCTGGGGTCACCACTTCACCTCAGTCGCAGGCGCCGCCCCCATCGTGGGCCCGGCCGTCGCCCTCATCTGGGGTTGGGTCCCCGCATTCCTCTGGGTGACGATCGGCACGGTCTTCTTCGCAGGGATGCACGACTTCGGCGCCCTGTGGGCCTCCGTGCGGAACAAGGGACAGTCCATCGGCTCGCTGTCCGGCCGCTACATCGGCAAGCGCGGAGCGGGACTGTTCCTCATCGTCATCTTCATCCTCCTCCTCATGGTGATCGCCGCGTTCTCCGTGGTCATCACCAACCTCCTCATCTCCACCCCCTCCGCGGTCATCCCGACCTGGGGCGCGATCGGCGTCGCACTGCTGGTCGGCGTGGCGGTGTACCGCCTGCGCATGCCGCTGCTGCCCGTCACCATCGTGGGCGTCGTCGCCCTCTATGCGCTCATCGTGCTGGGCGACGCGGTGCCAGTCGTCATTCCAGAGAACTTCCTCGGCATGACGCCGACGGTCTTCTGGATCCTCATGCTGTTCATCTACGGCGCGTTCGCGTCGCTGCTGCCGGTGTGGGTGCTTCTGCAGCCGCGTGACTACATCAACGGCGTGCAGCTCTTCATCGGGCTCATCCTCCTCTACGGCGCTGTTGTCATCGGCATGTTCGTCTCCGACGGTGCGCACGAGATCGTGGCGCCCGCCTTCAACATGAATGTGCCGGACGGCACACCCAGCATCGTTCCGCTGCTGTTCGTCACGATCGCCTGCGGCGCGATCTCCGGCTTCCACGGCATGGTGTCCTCCGGCACCAGTTCGAAGCAGCTCGACAAGGAGACCGACTCGCGGTTCGTCGGCTACTTCGGTGCGGTGGGCGAAGGCCTGCTGGCACTCGGCACGATCATCGCGATCTCTGCGGGTCTGCGCACCGTCGCAGAGTGGGAAGAGCTCTACAGCGCCTTCGGTGACGCCGGCATCCAGTCGTTCGTCCAGGGCGGCGGCATGCTCATGGAGGCCGGTCTCGGCCTGCCTGCTTCGCTGAGCGCCACCGTCCTTGCGACGATGGCAGTGCTGTTCGCTGCGACATCGCTGGACACCGGGTTCCGCCTCATGCGGTTCGTCGTCCAGGAGATGGGCGAGCGCGTCAATCTCAAGGTCGGCAAGTACGCCGCGACCGGCGTCGTCCTGGTGCTCGGCATGGGCCTCACGTTCTCGCAGGGCCTGGGCGCTGAAGGCGGTCTGCGCATCTGGCCCCTCTTCGGCACGACCAATCAGCTGATGGCATCGCTCACGCTCATGATCCTGGCAGTCATGCTGATCCGGAAGCGGCGCAATCCGTGGCCGGCGCTCATCCCGCTGGCGCTCGTGTTCACCATGTCCTTCTGGGCGGCGATCGAGCAGCTCTTCAGCTTCGCCGCACCGGGAAGCCAGGACTGGCTGCTGTTCATCATCGACTGCGTCATCATCGTGAGCAGTGTGCTCGTGGCGATCGAAGGAATCAGAGCGATCATCCGTGCGACCAAGGAGCCGCCGGAGCACGCCGATGAAGACGAGAAGCTCGTCGCGGTGCGCGAAGAGGTCTGATCAGTGACCGACGGCACCGGTTCGAACGCGGCCCGGCCCTGGGCGATGGATCTCGCCCAGCGCTGGGCCGCGTTCCGTGACGGTCTGGAAGAGTTCTACAAGGGCCCGTACCGGCAGATGTTCGCCCGCGAGAAGCGCGATGAGGACGATTTCTTCACCCTCATCGTGCTGGGCGAGGCGCTGGGCGTCCCCGACCCTGCCGCCTACTACACGGCGGAGTTCCTCCCCAGCCTCTACCAGGACTTCCACGCATGGCACCGACGCATGGGCATGCCCGACTCACCTCTGGACCACATAGCATGCTGCTGACTGCGATCGGCGGACTCCGTGTCGTCTTCGTCGGAGGCAAGGGAGGGGTCGGCAAGACGACCGTCGCCTCGACTGTCGCCGTTGCCCGGGCACTCGAAGGCGCCCGAGTGCTCGTCGTCTCCACGGACCCCGCCCACAATCTGGGACACCTGTGGGATCGCGCGGTCGGCGATGAACCCGTGCGGCTGGCGACCTTCACAGAGGATGGGTCCGCCGGCGGCCTCGTCGATGGGATGGAGATCGACCCGCGAGCGACCCTGGATCGGCACCTCGCGTCCGTCGAGCGGACAATGCGACGGATGCTGCCTGAACGCATGCGTCCTCACGCCGAGCGTCACCTCGAGATGGCGCGCGAAGCTCCGGGCAGCTTCGAGGCCGCGGTCCTCGAACGAGTGGCCGACGCCGCCGCACTGGGCATGGACGAGTACGACCTGGTCGTCTTCGACACCGCGCCGTCCGGGCACACCCTCAGGCTCCTCTCGCTGCCGGGACAGCTCACCACGTGGACGGAATCGCTGCTGAAGAACCGTGATCGCTCCGAGCGGTACGCGTCAGCGATGCGCAGCATTGCGGGCACCTCCGGCGATGATCCTGCAACGGCGGCGGATGCAGAGCTGCGTCGCACCCTCATCCGGCGCAGGGACCGATTCGAGAACCTGCGCGCGGTCGTGACGGATCGTGCGCGCACGGGGTTCCTCATCGTCTTCACTCCGGAGCGGATGCCCGTGGCGGAGACGCTGGAGCTCGCCGATTCGCTGACGGATCTCCACGTCCCCCTCGCAGCGCTCGTCGCCAACCGCCGGTCGCCCGCGGACGCAGGTGAGCTGCTGAGCGCGCGCCGTGACGTCGAAGAGCCGCAGCTGCACCGGGTGAGGGCCGCGCTTCCCCACGTTCCGCTGACCGAGCTGCCGCTGGTCTCCGGCGAACTGGTGGGCCACGATGCGCTCGTCGACTTCGCCCGGAGCCTCACCTGATCAGCACCAGGGTCAGCGGCAGCGGCAGCCATAGCGATTGCGATAGCCCCGGCATCACCATCCGCGGAGCGGACGCTCCCAATTGCCGCACGGGTTCACCGCGCCCCGCCGCACACCCGCGCACGGGGGCATGACGTCCGGCGGACCGCCCTCGAGGCAGGTCGCCTCCCCCTGCGCGTCCTCGACCCACCGGTCCCTGGACCACAGCGCGAACGCCGGTTCGTAGGCGTTGAGGAAGATCTCGCAGTCGCAGCAGCATGCACCCAGCCGGGAGAGCCGTTTGACGATCGCGGTCGCGCGAGGCGCGGAGGCGTCCCGGTACTGCAGCGTGAAGCGGTGGGTGTTGTCGCAGCCGAAGCTGCGCAGCTGACGGTCGACGAAGCAGACGAGGCACTCCCCCATCTCTGGGGTCATGAGCGCCAGCGCTGCGTCCCGGACAATGCGTTCCGCCTCTGCGGATTTCGTGTTCGCTTTCATAACCGAACATTCGCATGAGCCACGGACACAACTCACCAGCCCGACCGATCACTCGCAACCAGTGATGCACAGCCGGCACCGCACAGCCGGCACCGCGCAGACCACGCCCCAACCCCCGCGGAATCCGCACGATCCAGCCCGCGCTCAGACAGGGCACGCGCGCCGGTCAGTCGGCTTCGGTACCGTCGAGGGTTGGCCAGCGAGCATCGCCCGCACGCTCGGGCGACCGCAGACGAACAGTCTTCAGTCAGGAGTACGCGTGCAGTTTCGAACGATGGGCATGGGAATCGGTGCGGTCGGCTTCGCACTGACGGTCGCGGCATGCGGCGGCTCCGGCGGCTCGGAGGCCGCCCCCGAAGGGCAGGAGACTCCCGCCGCGGAACAGGGGCAGGACCCCGCAGCCGGTGGCGCAGCGGCCGAAGGCGAGCAGCCCGCGGCACCGGAACCCGACCTCGAAGGCATTCCCGACGTCGTCGCAGACGTCAACGGCACGGAGATCACGAAGGACGAGTTCACCGGGGTCTACGAGAGCCAGTTCCAGCAGATGGCGATGCAGTCGCAGGCATCGGGCCAGGAAGTCGATCAGGACAAGCTGAAGAGCGACACGCTGGACAGCCTCATCGGCGTCGAGCTCCTCGAGCAGGAGGCCACCGACCGCGGCATCGAGGTCGACGATTCCCAGGTCGACGAGGCCCTCACGGAGACGGCCGAGACGAACCAGATGAGCGCCGACGACTTCCTCGCCGCCATGGAGCAGCAGGGCATGCCGGAGGAAGAGGTCCGCGAGCAGCTCACCTCGCAGGAGACCGTCGGCAAGCTCGTCGAGGACGAGAACGGCGGGTTCGAGGCGAGCGAGGAGGAGCTGCAGGAGGCCTACGACCAGGCGAAGTCGCAGCAGGAGCAGATGGCGCAGCAGCCCCAGCAGGGTCAGCAGGCCCAGCAGCCGCAGGAGATGCCCCCGTTCGAGGACATGAAGCCGCAGCTCGAGGATCAGGTGACGCAGCAGAAGGAGGCAGAGGCGACTGACGCCCTCGCCACAGAACTGCGCGAAGAAGCGGACGTGACCACCAATCTCTGAGGCATGACGGTCGGCCCGTGAACCGTGACCGTCGACCCCTGAACCGTGACCGTCAGCCCCTGACGCGCCGCACGCTGCTGACGACGAAGCCCACGGCCACCGCCAGCCACGCGCACACGGCGACGCCCAGGAAGACGGTGCCCACGGCCTCGAGCGCGGGGATGCGGTCGACCCGACCCAGCTGGAGCGACGCGACCGCGAACATCCCCAGCGGGAAGACCATCGACCACAGTGCGGGCGTGTAGCGCAGGGGCACCCGGTGGACGACGTGCCGCCAGATCCCGGCGCCCGCGAACATGGGGATGAGCCACGCGGCGAAGCACCAGAAGATGACGACCGTCGCACTGACGAGTGACCGCGAGGCATCGATCATCGGCGTCGACGGCATGTCTGCGATGCCGGCGCCTGCGACGACGGATATCGCCAGCGCTCCCATCGCGACCCAGTACGGCGCATCGAACTGCTCCGGAGTCACACCGTGGTGGACGAAGCGCAGCGTCACGAGCACGGCGATGCCGGCATAGAGCAGCGTGCCGACGGACCACGACATCACCGTGAGGATGCCGATGAGGTGCGAGTACTGCGGGACCAGCGGCAGGACTGCTGCGAGCGCGACGGCCACCGACTGCGAACCCACCGACCAGATGAACCACGTGCCGTTGGTGCGGGCGAGGATCGGCTCCCCATCGCGCGCCATGAGGACCTGCCACGGCAGCACGTATCCGAGCACCAGCCACACCGCGGCCGCCACGACCACCAGGCCCACGGACACCGGCGCGAACCGCGTCTCCAGCAGGCCGACCGACAGCACACCCGTGCCAGCCACGATCGTGAAGTAGCCGAATGTCTTCTCCGGGTCGCGCTGGTCCGCCTTCACCCGCTCGCGATGGCGGAACCAGCGCAGCGCGTAGAGCAGGGCCAGCACCACATATGCGACGAGCGCGATCACCAGGAGGATCGTCGCCGCCCATCCGACGCCCACGGTGTCCAGACCGATCGCCACGATGCCCGTCGCCATGACGAGCGCGAAGTACCCCGGCGACAGCCCCGCGAGGGCACGGTCGAATCGCTGCACGGGAGAGCTGATCGTGGTCGTCACCCTCCCATTGTGGCCGCATCCCGCTGCCGAGGTCCCGCGCGGGTCACCGCTCACGACCCCGGCGCCGCTGGCAGTCACCTCCGGCGACGCCTGCTGCGCGCGGGCGTCCTCGCCCAATCACCCCGGACGAACCGGACGAGTCGAATAAGGCCGATGACCGCGGCGGCGCCGTAGAAGAGCGCACCGATCGCGAACGCGGGGATCGTGAACCCGGGGGCGTAGCGCCATCCGCCGATCACCGGCACGCCGAGTGATTCGAGGAGGGCGCAGAACGCGCAGCCCACCGCAGTCGCACCGGCGGCGGCGACGAGGAGCACCCGACCGACCAACCGCTCCTCGCCGATGAGCTGCGCGATGCCGACCAGCAGGCATCCGCCGAAGAACAGCAGGCAGAGCAGACCGATCGGATGGCCCGGGCCGACCACGATGACAACCCCGGCCACGACGAACAGGGACGACACGACGATCAGCTTGATCGCGTCACGTCGCCGCTTGCGCACCACCTCGGCGAAGTACCTCTCGAACTCGGACACCGTCCCAGGGTATCCGCGCCCCCGTGCACACGACGGGTGTGACGGCCGTCGCCTCTCCTTGCAGTCAGTGCAATTATGCGCGTACTGTAATTCGCGCGATGACAACACACGAGACACCACCAGACATCAGCCTGCGCGAACGGAAGAAGCTGGAGACCCGACGCATGATCCGTCGGGTCGCCCTGGACCTCGCGATGGAGCACGGCCTCGAGGAGCTCACCGTCGAGGCGATCGCCCAGGCAGCGGAGATCTCGCCGCGCACGTTCTTCAACTACTTCTCCCACAAGGAGGACGCGCTGGTGACTGACGCCGCAGCAGCCGCGTCGGCACTGCATCCGGCGATCGTCGCGCGGCCCGCGGAGGAGTCTCCCCTCCACGCGATCCGGGCCGTGATCACGGAGCATGACCTCTTCTCCCTCATGAACACGGATCGCGATCGCACGCTCGCGCGGCAGAAGCTCGTGCAGCAGCATCCGACCCTCACCTCGCGCCAGCTGGGGCAGCACGCACTGATGGAGCAGGCGCTCAGAGACGCGGTCGCAGAGCGACTGGGCACGGACCCGGAATCGGATCTGCGCCCCGCGCTCGTCGCCGGTGTGGCGGGATCCGTCATGCGCATCGCAATACAGCGGTGGACCGCGAGCGACGACACGAAGCTGAGCGATCTGCTCGTGTCCGCATTCGACATGCTCGAGCAGGGTCTTCTCTCACACGCGCCCGTCGACGCGAGCGCCTCAGACGCAGCCTCGCAGGCAGGAGGGAACCCGCATGAGTGAGTCAGGCACAGCGGGAGCCGACGGCCAGTCGCCGGTCAATCGCAACATCGTCATGGGCGTCCTGCTGTCCGGCGCGTTCGTCATCATCCTCAACCAGACGCTCCTCAACACGGCGCTGCCCGCGTTCATGCTGGAATTCGGCATCACCGCCAGCGAAGCCCAGTGGGTGACCACGATCTTCATGCTGGTCAACGGCATCATGATCCCCGTCACCGCATTCCTCATCCAGAAGTTCACGACGCGCGGTCTGTTCCTCACCGCCATGGGCCTCTTCATCGCGGGAACGGTCATCTGTGCGTTCGCGCCCATCTATCCCGTGCTGCTGCTGGGACGCGTCGTCCAGGCCACGAGCGGCGGGCTCATCATCCCGCTCATGCAGACGATCCTGTTCGCGATCTTCCCGGTCCACAAGCGCGGGACCGCGATGGGCACGTTCGGCCTCGTCATCTCCTTCGCACCCGCGATCGGGCCGAGCCTCTCCGGCTGGATCGTCGACCACCTCCCGTGGCAGGTCCTGTTCTACATGATGCTGCCGATCGCCCTCGTCGCGACGGTGGTCGCGTACTTCATCCTCCGGAACGTCACCGAACGAACGCACCCGCGCCTGGACGTCCTGTCGATCATCCTGTCGTCGTTCGGATTCGGCGGGCTGCTGTTCGGCTTCGGCGGTGCCGGCGATGCCGGCTGGACCAGCGCCGAGGTCCTGGTCCCCCTGGCCATCGGAGCCGTCACCCTGGCCTGGTTCATCCTCCGCCAGCTGAAGCTCGACGAACCGCTCCTCGAGCTGCGTGTGCTGAAGTACCCGATGTTCACCCTCAACACGGTGCTCGGCATGTCCGTGTTCATCGCCATGATCGGCGGGATGCTCATCATCCCGATGTTCATGCAGAACATGAGCGACTTCACGGCGATGGAATCAGGTCTGGCTCTGCTTCCGGGCGCGGTGCTCATGGGACTCATGTCGCCGGTGACCGGCCGCATCTTCGACGCAGTCGGTGCCAAGTGGCTCGCAGTCATCGGCTTCACGCTGCTGACCGTGTCGACGTTCATGCTCGCCCTGCTCTCCGTCGACACCACGTTCTTCTACATCGCGGCGGTCAACACCGCGCGCATGCTGGGCACTGCGATGGTCATCATGCCGGTGACGACTGCGGCGCTGAACCAGCTCCCACAGCGGCTCATCCCCCACGGCACCGCGCTCAACAACACCATGCGGCAGGTCGCAGCGTCGGTGGGGACCGCAGTCCTCGTCACCGTCATGGTCGCCGCGGCACGGGACCCCGAGGTATACGGTCCCGCAGGCCCGATCCACGGCGCGAACGTGTCGTTCTTCGTCGCCGGGACGGTCTCGTTCCTGGGGATCATCGGCGCGTTCTTCATCAGGGACTCGCACGGACCCACGACGCGTGAGGCTCGCACCGACGCGGACGCCGGCTGACCCCACGGCTGGGGGCAGGTCGAGTGGGAACGCAGCACTCACCCTCCTCGAGGGAGAACGCCCCTCCCACCTCAGCTCGAGTGAGTGCAACCCGGCCCGATTCGTCCGAAACGGGCCGGGTTCCACTCAGTCAGCGGGGTCGTACTCAGCCGCGGGAGAGGGCGACGAGCTCATGGATGACAGCGGGCCAGACGAAGTGCGGCGGGAGCTCATGGCCCATCCCTGCCAGTTCGAGCACGCGTGCACGCGGAAGGAGCCGTGCGACGGCCCTGCCGTGCTCCAGTGGGAACAGCGGATCCGCCGTGCCGTGGATGACCAGCGCGCGCAGACCGGCGAGCCGCTCCAGATCCGGGTCGGCGAGCGGGACCTCGGCGGCATGGAAATGGTTGGACAGGCTCGCCCGGATGTCACGCGATCGATCCACGACACGGCCCGCCAGCGCGCGGACGTGCTCGTCGCTGAATGAATCCCCCGCGAACGGACGTGCCCCGTCGACGATGTGGGAGATGACTGCGTCGCGGTCCGTCCAATCGGGAGGAGTCTGCTCGACCGCGAGCGCTTCCTGCAGCCGGGCGGTCGGCTCGGGCAGTTCCTCACCCACCGCCTCGACCGGGGTCGTCGCGATGAGCGTCAGGGAGGCCACACGGTCGGGGTGCTCGAGTGCGACCCGCTGGACGATTCCGCCGCCCATCGACAGCCCGACGAGGTGCGCCCGCGCGAGGCCGAGGTGGTCAAGGATCGCGAGGACATCGGAGGCGAGGTCCGCTCCCGTGTACCCGGGGGCGCCGACCGGGTAGGACGTCGACTCACCCGTGTCGCGAGCGTCGTACCGGATCACGCGGCAGCCGCGGGCCGCGATCCGGCGGCAGAGCTCGTCCTCCCACCAGTCCATCGACCATGTCGCACCTCCCACAAGCACGATCGCAGGCGCAGCCTCATCACCGAAGGACTGCGCGCAGAGTCGAGCATCATCCGGAGTCGTGACGATGAATGTCGGTGCGTCGATCATGGACGCCTCCTTCCAGGTGTCCAGCGAATCACATCCTTGCCCCCGTGACGAGGGCTCCGCCCGTGCAGGAGTCCGCGTCGCGCACCTGCATCAATCGATGCGCACATGCCGCCCTGTGGGAACCCCTGCCGAGGTGTGGGAGCCTGGACGGATGGATGGCTCACCGACCGACCTCTCGCACACCGTCCACCGCATCGCCGCGGAGCACGGCCTCACCCTGGACCCCGCGACGATCGCAGTCAACGAGATGGGCCTCGATTTCCGCGTGGCCATCGCCCGCACCGTCACCGGAGACGACTGGGTCCTGCGCCTCCCCCGACGCCCCGATGTCCTCGACCGCGCCGAGGTGGAGGGCCACCTGCTGCGCATCGTCGCACCGCACGTCTCCCCCGCCGTGCCGGACTGGCGCATCCAGACCCCGGACCTCATCGCATATCCGCTCCTTCCCGGCGAGCCCGGCCTCACCCTCACGGAGCAGGGCGAGCCCCAGTGGCACACCGATATCTCCTCCGACGCGTATTCGGAGAGCCTGGGTGACTTCCTCAGCGAGCTGCACGGCATCGATCCCGCTGAAGTCACAGATTCCGGCATCGCGGTGAGGACGCCTACGCAGGTGCGCGAGAAGTGGCACGAGGACATCGCCCGCGTCACCGCGGAGTTCGACGTCGCGGATCACCTCATCGCGCGGTGGGACGCCTGGCTGCGCGAAGACAGCTACTGGCCGCCGTGGAGCGTCCTCACCCACGGGGAGGTCTATCCGGCCCACACCCTCGTCGTCGATGACGCGATCACCGCCGTGCTCGACTGGACCACCGCGGCGGTCGGCGATCCGGCGCAGGACTTCATGTTCTACCGGGTCGCCGCCTCACCGAACGCATTCGAGCAGATGCTGACGCAGTACGGCGCAGGCGGCGGCCACATCTGGCCGCGGCTCGCCGAACACTGCGCGGAGATGTTCTCCGCGAACGCCGTGGGGTACGGACTCTACGCGCTGGAGACGGGCGATCCGGCCCACCGCGAAGCCGCAGCCGCACAGCTGAACCCCGAGTCCTGAGACACGGAGACCAGCGCCGCGCCCTTCTCCACACCACATCCCACGATCGAGTGAGTGCAATCCGGCCCCACGATCGCCGATATGGACCAGGTTCCACTCACTCGATGACGCGGTGGCCGCCATAGCCGCGCCGCACCCGCGCCGCAGCCTCGCCAGCACCCGCGCCAGCACCCGCCGCCAGCAGCCGCGCTCGCTGCTCGCTCACAGGACCGTGACCGTCCCCTGGCTCCCGTCCAGACGGACGCGCTGCCCGTTCTCCAGCCTCTTCATCGCGTCTCGCACGCTCATGACGGCGGGGATGCCCAGTTCTCGCGCGGTGACCGCACCGTGCGACAGCGCGCCGCCGCTCTCCGTGATGACCCCGGCCGCCTGGTAGAACAGCGCCGTCCAGGCCGGATTCGTCGTGCGCGCCACGAGGATCGCACCGGCAGGGAAAAGCGGGAAGTCGTCGGGACTGTGGACGACGTACACCTCGGCCTCGGTCTGGCCCGGGCTGCCCGCAGTGCCCTGCAGATCTGCGTCGGTCGGGACCTCGGCGGTGTCGCTCTGACCGTAGACCCAGTCCGGATCGGACCGGGTCGCTGCGATGTAGACCGCCTTCTGCTGCTCGGCCTGCGGACGCAGGGCCGCCAGCGCCTCCGCGGAACCGTCCCGCACGGCCTTCTCCACATCGTCGACGTGCAGGAAGTAGACGTCGTCGCGGCTCTCCAGCGCCCCGTGCTCCACCAGCCGCGCCCCCAGTGCGCGCAGCGCGCGCCGCATCGGGAGGGTGAGCCGCGTGGTCTGGTAGTGCTCGAGGTCATCGAGCGCCGTGTACGTGCGCGCCAGGCGGATGACCTCTTGGAGGAAGTAGCGCAGGTCGTCGGGGACCGCGTCCAGGACGCGGCGCTCGACCTCGGCCTGCTGGGCGCGCAGCTGGTTGGGAGACGTCTGCGCCTCCTCCTCGCGATGGGCCAGGACGCGCAGCTGGTTGACGACGATGTGCGGCGCCTCGACCCAGGTGGGGTGGTAGGCGTCGAAGTCCAGCTCCCGGTGCCCGTGCCGCGCCAGGAACCCGTCGAGGTCCTTCATGAACCCGGGGAACTCCGCGCGCAGCTCTTCGATGCGGCCTTCGGCCGATGGCACGGCGTCCAGCCACTCGAGCAGTCCGGGCGTCGTCCGGATGGTGCGTGACAGCTCCCAGAGTTCGTCGTTCACCTGCCCAGTCTTCGTGTCGGTCTGCGCGAGCAGCTGATCGAAGACGCCCTGCGCCTGGTCTGCGGGCAACCCCACCTGCAGCAGCGTGAGCAGGCCCTTGTAGAGGGTGCTCTGTGTGAGCGAGATGGCGATGTTCGGCAGGAAGTAGTCGGTGCCCAGATCGCTGATCTGCAGCACGTGGTCCCACAGCTGCTCGAGGTCCTTGTCGTCCAACGGCTCGTGGTTCAGACGGCCGATGCCCAGCAGGTAGGTGTCGAGGTCGCGCATCCACTGCACCGGCAGGTCCTGCACCCACGCGTAGCGGCGGGCGATCTCCGGCAGCGCTTCGCGGATGGCATCGGCGTCGCGGAACATGGCCGCTGGGAAGCGGCCGCTGTAGAGCTCGACCGCTGTCTGGTTGCCGTAGATGTAGCTGTCGCGCATCGCGAACCACTTGTCTCCGAACGGCGGCAGCCCCATGAGCTGGAAGCTGTGATTGAGCGACTGGTGGAAACCAGCCTCGACGAGGTCCCACGTGAGCGGCGTGACCGGGTTCGGGTAGCGCTCCGCTGATTCGTCACGGGTCCAGCGGGCGGCCACGCGCGTGACCGGCCGGGACTGCAGGAGGAACAGCTCACCGTCGGTGATCGCCCATTCGATGTCCTGCGGGAAGCCGAAGTGCTCCTCCGCGCGCACTGCCAGCTGGGCGACGGCCGTGCGGTCGGCCTGTTCGATCGCTGCCCGGTCGGCGAGCGCGGCATCCACCGCGACCTCCTCCGTCCCACCATCGGCGACGACGACCAGCGCCCGGGGCTTGTGGGCGAGGCGGACCTCGCGCTCCTCCGCACCGTCACGGCTGAGCAGGTACTCGTCCACTTCCGCTTCGCCGCCGACCACTGTTTCGCCAAGGCCGTAGGAGGCGTTCACGAGCACCGTCGTGAGGTCGCCGCGCACGGGATCGATCGAGAACGCGACTCCTGCCGCCTCACGCGCGCTCACCTCCACCATGCGCTGGACGACGACCGCCATCGACGCCTGCAGGTGGTCGAGTCCCAACCGGTCCCGGTACTTCATCGCGTGCGCGTTCCACAGGGAGGCATAGCAGCGTCGGACCGCGAGGGCGATCGACTCCGCACCCCGCTCCCCCAGGAACGTGTCGTGCTGGCCGGCGAACGCGGCGCCCGGCAGGTCTTCCATCGTGCCCGATGACCGGACGGCGACCGCATAGTCGGACAGACCGTTCTGCTGCAGTGCCGCCTCGACGTCCCCGATCCAGCCCGGGTCGAAGTCCGTCGTCATCACGAGCTCTTGGATCGCGGCGGACGCGTCCTCCGTCGACGACTCCCGCACGATCTGCGTGATCTGCTTCCGCAGGGGTGCGAGGAACTGCTCGTATGCCTCAGCGGTGACGATGACGCCGGGCGGGACGGGGAGCTCGCGGGCGGACTTCGCCAGGCTTGCGCCCTTGCCACCGGACACGTCCAGGCGCGTGGCGTCGTCGTGCGCGAAAGCGATGATGCGGGACATGGAGTCTCCTCTGCGGGGCTGAGCGGTGGGGCACATCAGTGAGTCAGTCGGGCGGGTCAGGTGAGCTCGGTGTTCTGTGCGGCGTCGCGAGCGGCACTGTTCAGAAGGCCGGTGTCCATCGGTGCTGTGTCGGGCTGCCAGCGGCGAGCGCGGAGGATCAGGCGCCCGAGCACTGCACTGACCACACCCGCTCCCGCCACCGCCGCCGCAGTCGCTCCGGCACCGGCGAGGGTCATCCACACTCCGCCGACCACCACAAGGACGAGCCAGATCACCACCCCCGCGCTGCCGCCCAGGCTCCGGAAGAACGTCACGGTGTTCCGCGCATCGGCCTTCGTGCCTGCGAACCAACCCGCGAGGAGGACCGGCGCGAACAGCCAGTGGAGAGCGATCCCCAGTCGGCGGGGCCACGGCGACGGAGCCGCAGTCGCGGCAGAGGCCGGGCCCGAGGCCGTGACCGGCTCCGCGGAGACAGCCGAGCCGGCAGCCGGGCCCCCGTCGGCAACGGCGGTGCCGGCCATGCCCGGCACCGCCGCGGCCTGCTCGTCGAGGAATGACGCGGCGAACGACTCCCCTGCTCTCGCTCGATCGGTCGCCCGCCGCTGCACGATGTCGAAGGTCTGCGGATCCGGGCAGTGCACCGATACCGCATCGAGTGCCTCGGAGAGAATCGCGTGCGCGCGCTTCTCCCTCTCGATGCGTGGCCCGTCCGTGTCCGGCGGCAGGTCGACGTCGGGCCCGCACCACAGTTCCGCCATCGTGCCGAACCGCTCCGGCGCCAGATAGAACAGGCCCACGGGGATGACGTCGACGTCGACGCCCGCTTCCTGCAGGCGGCAGACGATCTTCGCAGCACCGCGCTGGTAGGCGCCGGCCGTGTGCTGCCATTCGCTGGTGCCTTCGGGGAAGATCACCAGATCACCGCCGGCCCTCAGATGATCAACGCCAGCGCTCACCGGGTCGTTCACACTCGAACGGTCCATCCCATAGCGTTCGACGTCGCGCTGCCGGATGACTGGAATGCCGGTGAAGAGCAGGCGGAGCGGGCCGCGCAGCAGCTGCATCGACACGAGGTACTGCGCATGGGGGAAGGCCGACTGGACCAGCGCACCGTCGATCGCCCCGTTGCGGTGACTCGAGACGATGAGTCGGGGGCGACGACGCGGCCCCGGGACTGCTCCGCCGCTCCGCACGCGGACGAAGGATGCGCGCCGCATGCACGTGAGGACCCACCGGTGCCACAGATCCAGAGCCGCGCTTCGCGGAGGCTTCCCCATGCCGATCAGTCTCGCATACGGCACACGGCACACCGGCGGACTTCATGGTGCTGATCTGCAACAGCAGTCAGCCCCGCCGCCCGGCTGTGGAACCCGGCGCGGACGGCACGGGTTCCGGTGCAGTCGGCGCGGAGCCCGCCGCCAGCGGCGGGGCATGGGAGCGGTGCTCTACAGTGATGTCGTGCTCAGACGCCTCGTATCCCGTGCCTTCTGGTTCCTCAGCCCCTGGAAGCTGTCGACGCAGCCGGCGCCCGACCGGCCGACGATCCTCATCGGTGCACCCCACACCTCGAACTGGGACTTCATCCTGATGCTGGGCATCGCCTGGCGACTGGGGATCGACGTGCGGTGGTTGGGGAAGAACAGCCTCTTCGCGGGCTGGCGCGGTCCGATCATGCGCGGCCTGGGCGGGATGCCGGTCGATCGCGCGAACCCGACCAGCGTGGTCACGGACGTGGTGCGGCAGGTGCATGCGGGCAAGGTGTTCGGCCTGGTCGTCACCCCGGACGGCACGCGGTCGGGGCACACGCACTGGAAGTCCGGCTTCTACCGCATCGCCCGGGAGACCGGCATGCCCGTCACCCTGGGATACGTCGACCGCCCCACGATGACGACGGGGCTGGGACCGACCATCGAGCTGACCGGTGACGTGAAGGCGGACATGGACCGGATCCGCGCGTTCTACTCGGACAAGTCCGGGTTCCACCCTGAGAAGCGCGTGGAACCGCGGCTGCGCGACGAATCGTCCGGGCTGGGCGAGTAAGCCGGTCACGGCGGACATGACCGGTCAGGGAACTCGTACTGTACTTACGGGTAACTTTCGTGAGTCGTCTCTCAAACCCGCGTCGAAAGCCGCTCAGCGCTAGCAAACAATGCAGTCGGCGCATACTGTGAATCGGGTCTGCGGTCTCACCAGCTGAACACGCTGCGTGACCGCATCACCACCATCAGACGTCGATTCTGCACCGGCGAGGACTGAGCCACCGCTCGCGCGCCGGAACGAGAGGAAGCAAGCCAGTGGCAGCAGCCGTAGAGGATCAGAGTCCCCCGCCGGGCCCCGACGCCCACACCGAGCCGGCCGGCAAGCGCTCACCCGTCAACTGGCCGGTCTTCATCGGCTCAGCCGTCATCATCGTCGCGTTCGTCCTGTGGGCGGCGCTCCTGCCGGGACAGGCGGAGACCGTGATCTTCGGCGCGATGGGCTGGATCGCGACGAACTTCGGCTGGTACTACGTGCTGACTGCCACCATCGTGGTGGTGTTCGTCCTCATCGTCGCGTTCTCCCGCGTGGGTCGCACGAAGATGGGGCCGGACCACTCCAAGCCGAAGTTCAACATGTTCACCTGGGCCGCGATGCTGTTCGCCGCCGGCATCGGCGTCGACCTCATGTTCTTCGGCATCTCCGGACCCGCCACGAACTTCCTCACGCCGCCTGACGTCGAAGCGATGTCCCCCGAAGCGGCCCGCTGGGCACCGATCTGGACGATCTTCCACTACGGCATCCCCGGCTGGGCGATGTACGCGCTCATGGGCATGGCCTTCGGCCTCTTCGCCTACCGCTACCACCTGCCGCTCAGCATCCGGTCCGCCCTCGCCCCGATCTTCGGCAAGCGGATCCACGGCCCCATCGGCCACTCGGTGGAGATCGCCGCGACGATCGGCACGATCTTCGGAATCTCCGTGTCGCTGGGCATCGGCGTCGTCTTCCTGAACTTCGGCCTGTCCTCGATGTTCGGCATCCCGACCTCGATCGGCATCCAGATCGCGATCATGGCACTGGCCGTCTTCATCACGATCCTGTCGACCGTCTCCGGCGTCGACAAGGGCATCCGTCGCCTGTCAGAGCTGAACGTGTTCCTCGCAGTCATCCTCATGCTGTGGGTGCTGTTCTCCGGCCAGACGGCCCACCTGCTCAACGCCCTGGTCCAGAACATCGGCGACTTCTTCTCCGGCTTCCCGTCGATGATGATGAACACCTTCGCGCACGAGACCGGTTCGCCGGACTACCCGGCGGATCAGTGGATGGCCGACTGGACGCTGTTCTTCTGGGCCTGGTGGATCGCCTGGGCGCCGTTCGTCAGCCTCTTCCTCGCCCGCATCTCCCGCGGACGCACGCTGCGCCAGTTCGTGATCGGCGTCCTGCTGATCCCCTTCGCCTTCATCCTGCTGTGGGTCTCGATCTTCGGCAATGCGGCCCTGACCTTCTTCAAGGCCGGGGACGAGGAGTTCATGAATCTGGCGGTGGAACTGCCCGAATCCGGGTTCTTCAACCTGCTGGAGCAGTACCCGGGCTCCCTGTTCACCGTGGGTCTCGCGGTCGTCACGGGCCTGTTCTTCTATGTCACCTCCGCGGACTCCGGTTCCCTGGTGATGGCGAACATGACGTCGAAGGCGTCCGTCAAGGACTCCGACGGCGCTCCGTGGCTGCGGATCGTCTGGGCGGTCATCACCGGCGCCCTGACCCTCTCCATGCTGTTCATCGACGGCGTCTACACGCTGCAGGCGGCGACCGTCGTGGTCGGCCTGCCGCTGTCGATCGTCGTCTACCTGGTGATGTTCAGCCTGTTCAAAGTGCTGAGGTCCGAGCGCCTGACCCTGGACTCCCAGATCGCGTCCATGCCGGATGTGCTCAACAGCCGGATCCGTGAGGGCGGCGAACGCGGCAGCTGGCGCCAGCGGCTCACGCGCCGGATGTCGTATGCCTCCGCACCGCAGATCACCCGCTACGTCAACAACGTCGCGGCACCGGCGGTCGAGGAGGTCGCCGCGGAGCTTCAGAAGCTCGGGGCAGACGTCCACTGCCATCGCGGCGAGCACTCCGACTACCCGATCCCCCACATCGACCTCACGGTCCACTTCCCGGAGCAGGAGGACTTCAAGTACCAGGCGTACCCCGTCGCCTACCCGGTGCCCAGCTTCGCCGCGAACCTCGCGGTCACGAAGGACGTCTACTTCCAGCTCGAGGTCTTCTCCGCGACCGGTTCCCGCGGACAGGACATCATGGGGTACACGAAGGACCAGGTCATCTCCGACGTGCTCGACGCCTATGACGCCCACGTCGCGTTCATGACGCTGACCGGGGACAAGGGAGCACCCGCCGCGCGGATGGACTCCGAAATCCCGGATCAGTGGTGGGACACAGACCAGGCGGTCGTCGACGAACTCGACACCGACGAATCCGCAGCAGCAACCCCAGCAGCAACCCCAGCAGCACCCGACGAATCCGCAGCACCTGCAGAAGGAGAATCGCGATGACGACATCCGACGCAACCACCCTGTACATCGACGGATCCTGGGTCGCCTCGTCCGACGGAGGCACCCGCACGGTGACCTGCCCGGCCGACGGCGCCGAGGTCGGGGTCGTCTCCGAGGCCACGCCTGAGGACGTCGAGCGAGCCATCGCGGCCGCGCGCCGCGCCTTCGACGACGGCGTCTGGGCCGACCGGCCCGCATCCGAGCGCGGCGACCTCCTGCTGCGCGTCGCAGACGGCATAACCGCGCGCAAGGACGACTTCGCCCGCGCAGAGGCCCTGGACACCGGCAAGCGGCTGGTCGAGGCCGAAGGCGACATGGACGACATCGCCTCAGCCTTCCGCTACTTCGGGAAGATCGCGGATCAGAATCCGGGTCGCCTGGTCGACGCGGGCGATTCGTCCGTGATCTCCCGCGTCGTCTACGAGCCCGTGGGCGTCTGCGGGATGATCACCCCGTGGAACTTCCCGCTACTGCAGGCGTCCTGGAAGGTCGCCCCCGCGCTGGCCGCCGGCAACTCGTTTATCCTCAAGCCTGCGGAACTCACCCCGCACACGTCGATGCTCCTCATGGAGGTGCTCGAAGCGGCAGGCCTGCCCGCTGGCGTGGCGAACCTGGTGCTGGGCGCCGGCGGCACCGTGGGGGCGCCCCTCTCCACTCACCCGGACATCGACCTGGTGTCCTTCACAGGCGGCGCCGTCACCGGTCGGAAGATCTCCGAATCCGCGGCCGCGACGGTGAAGAAGGTCGCCCTGGAGCTGGGCGGCAAGAACCCGAACGTCGTCTTCGCCGACGCCGATTTCGAGGCGGCGGTCGACAATGCGCTGACCGCCGCATTCCTGGATTCCGGGCTCGTGTGCTCGGCCGGCACGCGCCTGATCGTGCAGGACACGATCGCAGAGCGCTTCGTCGACGAGCTGGTCAGCCGTGCTGAGGGCATCGTCATGGGCGGCCCGTTCGACGAGAAGGCGGAGACCGGACCGCTCATCTCGCAGGAGCACCGCGACAAGGTCACCGACTACGTCACGCGCGGCGTCGAGGCCGGCGCGCGCCTGCGGGTCGGCGGTCACTGGGGCGGCGAGGAGCACGCGAACGGCTTCTTCTACGCCCCGACGGTCCTGGACCAGTGCACCCGCGACAACCCCGCCGTGATCGAGGAGGGCTTCGGTCCCGTCATCACCGTGGAGACCTTCTCCACTGAGGCGGAGGCGATCCAGACCGCCAACCACACCGAGTACGGGCTCGCAGGTGCCGTGTGGACCTCGGACGCGGGTGTCGCCAACCGCGTCTCGCGCAAGCTGCGCCACGGCACGATCTGGATCAACGACTACCACCCCTACCTGCCGCAGGCGGAGTGGGGCGGCTTCAAGCAGTCCGGGATCGGCCGTGAGCTCGGCCCGTCCGGCATGGGCGAGTACGTCGAGCCCAAGCACATCTACCAGAACACCGAGCCGGCCCCGGCCGACTGGTTCCCGCGCAAGGAAGGATGAGGAGCACAGATGATCGACGACATGACATCGGAGAATCCCGTTCGCGAATACGACTACGTGGTCATCGGTGGAGGATCGGCGGGCGCCGCGGTCGCCGCACGACTCAGTGAGGACACGGACGTCACGGTCGCGCTGCTGGAGGCCGGCCCCCACGACCAGGACCATGCCGAGGTCCTGGACCTCAAGCGCTGGCCGGAGCTGCTGGAGTCCGGGCTGGACTGGGACTACCCGATCGAGCCGCAGGAGAACGGCAACTCGTTCATGCGCCACGCGCGCGCCAAGGTGCTGGGCGGCTGCTCGTCGCACAACTCCTGCATCGCGTTCCACCCGCCGGCCGAGGACCTGGACCTGTGGGTCGAGCTGGGCGCGGAGGGCTGGGATGCGGAGAACATCCTCCCGCTCCTCAAGCGCCTGGAGACCAATGCGCGCGGCGGCGAGAAGCACGGGACCGCCGGCCCGGTGCACCTCATGGATGTGCCGCCCGAGGACCCGATCGGCGTCGCGGTGCTGGACGCCTGCGAGCAGGCCGGTATCCCCCGCGCCGTCTTCAACGACGGCGAGACCGTGGTGAACGGCGCCGGATTCTTCCAGATCAACCGGAAGGCCGACGGCACGCGCTCCTCCTCGTCGGTGTCCTACCTGCACCCGATCCAGGATGAGCGGAAGAACCTGGACATCCTCACCGGGCACTGGGTCATGCGCCTGCTGTTCGAGGGCGACCGCGCGGTGGGCGTCGAGTACGTCGACAACTCGTTCGACCGGTCGTCCGTGCTGCGGGCGACGCGTGAGATCGTGCTGAGCGCCGGTGCGATCGATACGCCGAAGCTGCTCATGCTCTCAGGCATCGGACCGGCCGACCACCTGCGCGAGTTCGGCATCGATGTCCGGGTCGACTCCCCCGGTGTGGGGTCGAACCTGCAGGATCACCCGGAAGCGGTGATCTCGTGGGAAACGAAGGAGCCGATGGTCCGCGACGCCACCCAGTGGTGGGAGATCGGCATCTTCGCAGCCACGCAGGACGGGCTGGATCTGCCGGACCTCATGATGCACTACGGCAGTGTGCCCTTCGATATGCACACGCGTCGCCAGGGCTACCCCACCTCGCCGGAGTCCTTCGCGCTGACCCCCAATGTCACGCACGCGAAGTCCCGCGGCACGGTGCGTCTGCGGTCGCTGGACTACCGCGACAAGCCGAAGGTCGACCCGCGGTACTTCACGGATGAGGAGGGCCACGACATGCGCGTGGCCGTCGCGGGCATCAAGAGGGCCCGCGAGATCATCGCCCAGCCGGCGATGGCCGACAAGGTCAGCCGCGAGCTGTTCCCGGGCGAGGACGTGCAGACCGATGAGCAGATCGCGGAGTACGTCTCGAAGACGCACAACACGGTCTACCACCCCGCCGGCTCCTGCCGGATGGGTGCGGTCGATGACGACATGTCGCCGCTGGATCCCCAGCTGCGGGTCAAGGGCGTGTCCGGACTGCGCGTGGTCGATGCCTCGGCCATGCCGCAGCTGCCGGCGGTGAACCCGAACATCACCGTGATGCTGATGGGCGAGCGCGCATCGGACCTCATCAAGGCCGACCGGTGAGCCTCAGCACGGAGGGGTGAGCCTCAGCACGGAACGCGGTGCGGCCGGGTGACCGACTGACCGGCTGCACGCAGACGAACGGCGGGGTGGGAGCAGATCTGCTCGCACCCCGCCGTTCGCGTGTCCGCTGCGCGTGCGCGCGCTCAGCCGTCGACGTCGTGCAGGTGGTGCTCGAGGTCGTGGACTAAGTACCGGCTGAGCGTCGCGACGGTGAAGGTGAAGCCGTCGCTGCGCTGGCCGGTGCGGTCCCAGTCGCCGTCGGTCACTCGGTCGAACACCGCCGCCGAGGCCCCAGTCCCCTGCTCGATCTCCCGCGCCACCTGCGCGGGGTCGGCTGCCCAGAACTCACCGCGCACGGCCTCGGCTTCGCCGTCGTAGTCCGCGAATGTGGGGTTCTGCGCGTCGAGCATCGCGGTGATGCGCTCTCCCAGAGCGATGGCGAGGTCTCGGGAGTGGCCCGCGTACTCGAGCGGTGACCACACGCCGTCGCGTGGTCGCACGGCTGCGTCGTCCCTCCTCAGCACGGCGTTCCACCGGGACGGCAGGGCGAGGAGTCGCTGCGCGGTTGTCGCGGGATCGTGCGGTGCGTAGCCGCACTGCTCGCATCCCTCGTCGATCACGAAGGTCCAGTCACGGGTGTCGGTCTCTGCGGGAGGCGGGGCGTGTTCAGTCATACCTCCCACTATGCCCCGCCACGTCGAGGCAGCTTGTCTCAGCTGTGCTCCGAGTCTGCGCTTCGCATGATGGTCTTCGTTGCCTGACCTGCACGTCACGCCATATTTCGTATGACAGCATGGCGAGCATGAGCGCGCAGAGCACCTCGACTATCGACCCACATCTCGGGGATCCGCAGCTGACTGCGTCTGTCGAATCCGTCAAGGACATCTTGGCGACCCTGCGCCCGAATATCCCGTCCTACCAGCGTCCGTACGCGTGGACTGCGAAGAACGTCACTGAGTTGGTCGACGACATCAGACGATTCCGCCCGTCGGGCCGATACCGAATCGGCACGTTCATCCTCAATCACTCGGCAGAGGACGATTCCGACCACTGTTCACGCCGTCCGCGTCCGAACATCGTCGACGGTCAGCAGCGCTATCTCAGCTTCGCCCTCATCGCTCATGCGCTGCTCTCTCGCGCGTCCGACCTGACGGACCGCTTCATCGAAGACCTCAGCACCGCAGTCGATGGCATCTCCATACCTCGGCGACGGGACGATCGAACCGGCCACAATCTGCGTGCCAACCACGACCATCTCCGTACGATCGTCAGCCGCTGGAGCCCGGACGAACTCAACGACTTCACGGAGTTCTTCCTCAATGACTGCGATGTCGTTGTCCTCAGAGTCCGCGACTTGGATGCAGCGTTCCAGATGTTCGACTCGCAGAATACTCGCGGCCGTCCTCTCTTCCCCACTGACCTCCTCAAGGCCCACCACTTGCGAGAGTTCAGCAGGACGGACCCCTCGCGGGGCTCCGTCCTGGAAGCGGTTCGCGAGTGGGAGCAGGTTCCTCCTGCAGAGATCAACCACGTGATCGCAGCGGTCCTGTTCCCGATCAAACAGTGGACCGTGAATCGGCCGATGCCCCGAGACGGCTTCAGCCCGCACGACGTGGACCTCTTCAAAGGCATACGCGAAGACGCACAGGGAAATGGTCGCTACCGGTGGGCGCACCCAGTGCTCCTGGCGAAGGCCGCAGTCGATCGCTTCCACTCCGACAACTCCACCCTGCTGCGTCACGGGGTCGTCGACGCGTTGGACTTCCCCTTCCAGATCACCCAACCAGTGATAGACGGCGAGATGTTCTTCAGGATGGTCAGTCACTACGTGAGTGAGGCTCGGCGCGCGGGGATCGCCGGCGACGCGTCGTCTCCCGGTGCAGAAGCCGGCGACGATCGTGACCCGCGACTCGCCGAGGTGCACGAGATGCTGGACGCGATGCCGCCAGGAACCGGATACCGCTACGTCCGTGAACTGTTCGACTGTCTGCTCATGGCCTACCTCGACCGCTTCGGATGGTACGACGTGGAACACGCGGCACTCTTCCTCGCACGGTATGCGTACCTTCTCAGAGTGCACTTGCAGAGGGTGTATCCCGCGTCCGTGGACATCCACGCCAGACGTGGCCACGACAGGATCCCCGACGCAGACGGAAACCTGTTCGCCGACATCGTCCATGCGCTCGATCCGCGTTCCATCCTGGACCGGCCGCTCCCCTCAGTCGACGAGGCTGGCTCGGAACCCCTCCGCCGGCTGTACGGGCTGATCCTGGATACCGCAGAGCGCGACGAGGAGACTCAGCGCGAGGGGATCCGATGACAGTCGATGCGATGTCCCGTGACCAGCCGAATGTCATGAGTGTGAAGGAGATCTTCGACCACCATCGATACAGGATCCCGCTGTATCAGCGTGCGTACTCCTGGACTGCGGCGGAGATCCACACACTGCTGGCAGACGTCCGCGATGCTCGTCTGGACGCTGCGACCCGTCGTGCACGCCGGGGGTCCCGCGACTACTACATCGGCTCGCTCGTCGTCGACGCGATGCATTCGGACGAAGGAACACTGCTCGAAGTGGTGGACGGTCAGCAACGACTCACGACGCTCTTCATCATCCTCTCTCTGACTGGACCGGGGACGGGCAACGAGGATCCGCAGTTCACCGGGGCGCTCACGTTCGAAGGACGCGACGCAGCAGCCGAGGACCTGCGTCGTCTAGCACGCGACGGAGCCGGCTCGATCAACCGACTGACGACACCTGGGATCAGACTCGCTGCCGAGCTCGTCGAACAAGCCGTCAGTCGCGGAGCCCACCTCGACCCGACCAACGCTGACCTCGTCGACAGCGTGGCGTTCTCGTCGGAGGATGCGACATATCTGCGGGAGCACGTGAAGATCCTGCAGACCGCACTTCCATCTGGCACCGACCTCAACCACTACTTCGAAGTCATGAATACCCGCGGCGAGCAGCTCGAGAAGCACGAGATCCTCAAGGCGAACATGATCAGAGCGCTTCCTCACACCATGGAACAAGCCGCGTTCTCCGCGATCTGGGACGCCTGTTCTGTGCTCGAGCGACACGTACAGACTCAGTTCTCGCCGACTCAGAAACCAGAAGGGGCGACCTCCGAGAGAACTATGCTCTTCGGCTCGGGTTGGAACACCTTCCGACCGGAGTCAGCTGACGAGCTATTCGACCATGTACAAGCGATGCTCGCTGGTGACGATACGTCGACGTCGAACGAACCACTGCCCACACCTCACGGGTCAGAGCAGCGCATTCTCCTAGCAGATGTGCTGACTGCCTCTGACAGCCAGGAGGACTCGCGGGCAGGAGGTGATCCCGATCAGGAATCCGGTTCGTACGGTTCCATCATCGATTTTCCGAACCTGCTGCTGCACGTCTTGAGAATCCAGAGGAGAGAGACCTTCACCTGGGAGGATCCTCGCGACGGAGCAGAACTTCGAGTACGACTCGAGGACAAGTATCTGCTCAGCGAATTCGACCGTTCCATGCTCGCGTCGCGTCATCTCGATGACGCGTCCCGACGTGCCGAAGTACGGGAGTTCGCCTACCTTCTGCTGAAGACCCGGTACCTTCTGGACACCTACGTCATCCGCACGCAACTGACGGCAGGGGGTGACGACGAGGAGAACTGGGTGCTTCACCGGGCACTGAGATACCCGGCGCCGCCGGCGAAAACCGCGCAGCTCAGTGCGCGGGCCACGTTCAGAACAGGACAGTCGACGGGTTCGGATGAGAACACGAATCGCGACCAGGTCCACCGGCAGGTGCTCATGCTGCAAGCGATGTTCCAGGTCAGCGATACCCGTCGCGCCTCGAAGTACTTCCTCTTCCAGATCCTCGAATGGCTCCATCAGCAGGAGGCTCCCTCAGCTGTCGATGGCGAGAGTTTCGTGAAGAAGCTGGAGACCATGGCACGGAGCCGCCTCCGGGCGCTGGATTTCACAGCCGTGATGAATGACGGCACACACGTGCCGAACTTCCTCTTCAATGTCCTCGACTACGAGCTCTGGAGGCTCGCCGAAGTCGCTGACGGCTCAGAGCTCACGCACGTGCTGCCCCACCCGAATCTCGTGGCTGGCCTGACGGAGGCGTCGCCGACGTTCCGTTTCCGCTACCGAACGTCCGTGGAACACTACTATCCTGTTCAGCCGTCCTCGGAACAAGGTCACCGCCGGCTGGATCCGTCCGACGGGAACCACTTCGGAAACCTCTGCCTCATGTCCCGGTCTGAGAACGCACGCCGGAACAATCTCATGCCGATCGCCAAGGCCAGAGAATTTCAGCCCGCTCGCCAGAGCCTGAAGTTCCAGCTCATGTCCGCCCTCGCTCTGGAGGCCCACGACTGGGCTGAGGAACAGATCCACGCGCACGGTTCAGCGATGCTCCGGGTGATGCAGAATGCTGCCGACACCCCGGTCGCCGTATGCTGATGTCACACGCGAAAGGGCGACACCGTGGACGCACCGATCGACACTGCTCAGACTGCACGCTCGTCTCGCACGACCTGCCTCATCGTCGGCGCAGGCCCGGCGGGACTGGTCCTGGGCCTCCTGCTGGCACGGGCCGGGATCGACGTCACCGTGCTGGAGAAGCACCAGGACTTCCTGCGGGACTTCCGGGGCGACACGGTGCATCCCAGCACTCTGGAGCTGCTCGACGACCTGGGACTCTTCGAGCGCTTCGACGCACTCCCCCAGTCCCACCTGCACCGCGTGCGGCTGCCGGGGGCAGACGATGAGGACGTGCCCCTCGTGGACTTCACCCGTCTGCCGGTGCGGCATCCGTACATCGCGATGGTCCCGCAGTGGGACCTGCTCGACCTCATCGCCGAGGCCGCAGACCTCGAACCGTCGTTCACCCTCCTGACCGAGCACGAGGTCACGGGCGTCGTGCGGGACGGCGACCGAGTCGTCGGCGTCGACTACTCGACACCAGACGGCGCCGGCACCGTGCGCGCCGATCTCACCATCGCCTGCGACGGGCGGTGGTCGGTCATCCGCCAGGACGTCGGACTCCCCACGAAGGAATTCCCCGTCGATTTCGATGTCTGGTGGTACCGCGTTCCCACCCGCAGCCGCATCGGCGGCTCGCTCCTGCCCCGCATGCACACGGGGCGCGTACTCATCGCGATCCCGCGCGAGAGATACCTCCAGATCGCGCGGCTGGGCCGCAAGGGCACCGACGCCGCGCTGCGCGCTCGAGGTCTCGACGCGCTGAGAGCGGAGACGGCCGACCTCCTTCCCGAAGTCGCGGACGACGTCGACTCCATCTCCTCACTGGACGACGTCAAGCATCTGAGCGTCCGCATCGATCGACTGCGCCGCTGGTACGCGGCGGGCGTTCTGTGCATCGGCGACGCGGCGCACGCGATGTCCCCAGTCGGCGGCATCGGCATCAACCTCGCGGTGCAGGACGCCGTGGCCACAGCCCGCTTCCTCTCACCGTCGCTCACGGATCGCACCGCACCCGTGGAGGACCGCGTCCTTGCTCGCGTGCAGCGCAGGCGAGCGCTCCCGACGGCGCTCACCCAGGGCGTGCAGAGACTCGTGCAGGGGCTCATCATCGCGCCGGCGCTCAACGGCTCTGTGGTCCAGCCGCCTCAGCTCATCGGGAGGATCCTGCGAAGGCTGCCTGGCCTGTCGGTGGTCCCCGCCTACATCGTCGGTGTGGGCTTCCGCCCGGAGAAGGCGCCTGCGTGGGCTCGGCGTCGCAGCGATCGGTCGCCGTCGTCAGTCGCATAGTGTGGTGTGATGCTCCTGCTCATGAGGCACCGCGCATGACCGTCCCGCATCTGGCTGTGTGGCCGCCCGATCCTTCGACGCGGCTGCACCGCTCCGAGGTGTCTGCGGTCATCGGCAGTGGTGATGAGACCTGGAAGAGGGCGGCTGCCGACCTGCTGCGTTGGAAGGTCAAGACCCGCAGCGGCTTCCGCGTCGACGACGACCAGCCGGTGACGCCCGGCACCGAACTCATCGTCACAGCACGCGTCCTCGGCATCACCGTCAGGGAGCCGATCCGGGTCGAGCACGTCGTCGAGTCCGAGGATCGAGTCGGATTCTCCTACCGGACACTCCCCGGCCACCCCGTCTCAGGAGAAGAGGCATTCATCGTCCACCGCGAGGGCGAGGACGTCATCCTCACGATCCGCTCCCTGACCGGTCCCTCTCCGCGGCTGCCCTGGCGTCCGCTCTTCCCTCTCCTGCTGCTCGCGCAGCGGGTCGTGCGGCGCAGGTACCTCCGTTCGCTGACCGCCTCGTGAGTGCGCCCCCGAAACATTCCAGGAGCCGCCGAGCCCGCGAGGGGTAGGCACCGTCGCCGGCTCTCCGTACACTCATCTGTGTGACGAAGCTCACGGCCTCGACGGCGGAGAGTCTGGTGGCATCCTCGACCAGGCTCGCGCGGGAGCGTGCCGCCGACCTGAGCGTGGCCGACCTGGCCGATCACGCCGGGTACAGCCCCTTCCACTTCGCGCGCCTCTTCGCACGTCACGTCGGCATCGGTCCCGGACAGTACCTCACGGCTCTGCGGATCGATCGTGCGAAGCAGCTGCTGCTCACGGAGACCGAATCGGTGATCGATGTCGCGACAGCAGTCGGGTTCGACTCCCTCTCCAGCTTCAGCCGGCGCTTCCGCTCCACGGTCGGCGTCCCGCCCGCGCAGCTGCGGCGCCTCGCCGACCGCATCAGCGACAAGCCCCCGCGCCCCTTCAGCCTGCTCTCCCCCGGTACCGGAAGCGTGCGGGTCACGATCGAACTCCCCACCGACTTCAGTCCGCGGGGCGACGCCGCTATCTGGGTGGGGTGGTACCCGCACCCAGCGCCCATCGGCCTGCCGCTCTCCGGGGCCCTGATCTCCAGGGTTCCGGAGATCAGCCTGCCCCTGTGCGCCGGGGCACCCTTCCTGCTGGGGTTCGCTGTACCCGCACACGCCGATCCGATGGCCCAGCTGGTGCCGCCGGATCCGATGGTCGCTGTGCACCCGGCCCCACTCACCGCATCAGCGGACATCACCCTGCGCTTCGAAGCCTCGCAGACCGAACGCCCCATGCCCCTCCTGACCGCGCTGCCCAGCCTGTGCACGCGGTGACGAGCGGATCGGACGGGCACAGCGAGCGGCAACCAGGACCTCGGCGGCGGTTGCGCAGTTTCGGACAAAGACTGATCACGCCGTCCCTCTAGCGTGGGATCACCACCCGGGCTACCCGCCCTCGACTACAGGAGGAATCATGACCGCGACCACCGGAACCAGCGCATGGATCGACGTCAGCGCACACGACTTCGCCGCATCGAAGGAGTTCTACACCGGACTGTTCGGCTGGACGTTCGATCAGCTGGGCGATGAGTTCAACAGCTACAACCTCATCCGCAACGGCGACGCCCTGGTGGGCGGCGCGATGGACGTCACCGGCATGACCTGCCCCCTCGGCAACCCGATCCCCTCGGAGTGGAGCGTCTACCTCACGGTCGACGACCTCGATGCCCGTCTGCAGAAGGCCGAGCAGCACGGCGCGATCATCGCGATGGGAGCAGACCAGGTGGGCGATTCCGGCCGCATGGCGATGCTCATCGACCCGACCGGGGCGACCATCTGCATGTGGGAGCCCAAGGACCTCGACGGCTTTGACTTCACCGGACAGCCCGGCTCACCCGTCTGGTTCGAGCTCATGACCCACAAGTTCGATGAGGCGAGCGCGTTCTACACCGCCGTGTTCGACGCGGATCTCGTGTCGATGACCGAGCAGATGGACGATGACAGCTTCCGCTACGTCACCAACGGGCCTGGTGAGACCGCCAGCTGGGGACTGGGTGATGCCACCGGAGTGATGCCCGAGGACGCGGCCGGCTGGCGCGTCTACCTGGGAGTCGAAGCCGCTGACTCAGCTGTGGAGAAGGTCGCGGAGCTGGGCGGGAGGCTGCTTGACGGCCCAGTGGACTCACCGTTCGGCCGGATCGCCACGATCGCGGACCCGGAGGGTGCGACCTTCCAGATCTGCGCGATGAGCGAAGCGGTGGCAGAGGGCTGAGACCACGATGAAGGTCACGATTCGCACCTTGGCCGAGTGTCCCGACCTCCTGCCCGCGCTGCTCGCCATGGAGAACCCCCGGCCCGAGTTCATCAGGCGCGATCCGTTCGGCGAGCTCTACTACGACCCTGCCGTCCTGACGCAGTTCGCGGACCACATCCTCCTTGCCCGATCCCCCGATGGCGAACTTGTGGCGAAAGCGCATGCGATTCCGTTCCGTCTGGAAGACGGTCCGCTCCCCGACGACGGGTGGGACGGCGCGATCCGACGGGAGATTCTGACGAAGCTCGCCGGTGCTGTCCCCGACTCCCTCGCAGCTCTGGAGATCTTCGTCAGATCGGCCTCTCAGGGCTTGGGACTGTCCCGGCAGATGCTCGAGGCCCTGAGCCTCAACGCTCTGAGGCTCGGATTCCGTGAGCTCGTCGTTCCAGTGCGCCCCAACGGCAAGACTGATATTCACGAGCCCATGTCGTCGTACGCCATGCGCACTCGCGCCGACGGGCTTCCTGTCGACCCCTGGCTGCGCGTACACGTCCGAGCCGGTGGGAGGATTGAGAGCGTGGCTGCACGATCCATGGTGGTCGCAGGCACTCTGTCCGAGTGGCGGACGTGGACAGGCCTTCCCAGGGATTCCCCCGGACCGGTCGAGGTTCCTCAAGCTCTCAGCCCTGTGATCTGCAGCCCGGAACAGGGCACAGCCGTCTACACCGAACCCAATGTCTGGGTGCGACACAGCACCGGGGCGTGAACCATCACCCGGCGGTGGCATGCTCACGCAGCCACGCCACGACATCGCTGGGAAGCCGACTGTCCATGAAGAGACCCGTGTGCCCGCGATCCGGGTATGTGACCACTGTGGCATCCCAATCCATGCGGCAGTCTGCTGAACGACGGGGAGGGGAAGAATCGATCCGCCTCGCCGGCGACGAGCACCACCGAGCAGCTGATCCCGGCCAGTATCTCCCACGCATCGAAGGCGGCTTCCGCTTTCGCCTCGACGATGAGATCCGAGTCGGGAGTCTCGGTCTTCGCCAGGATCGCACCGATCGCGGCTCCTGCCGCGCCGCGGAACCGCGCGAACGCCTGACCGGCCACAATGCCCTCCAGCAGAACGGCGCCCGCTTCGGCATACTCTCCCACTGGCGCGCTGGACGCAGACACGTATCCTGAAGCTCAGACGAACCCGCCAATCGCGAATTCGACCGGCGAAGGGTCTCACAGCAGATGACGCACGCACCCTGGGCATTCACCTCAGTGTCAACGTGGCAGCAACCGGAACCGGAGCACTCGCACCCACGGCGGAGTGCGGAACTTCAACGTATCGCCGCACGGCTCTCCTCACAGCGGGGAGACCGTCTGCGGGTGGCCGTCGATGGCTTCACCGGAGCAGGGAAAACCACCTTCGCCAATGAACTGGCAGCAGCCTTCAGACGTGCGGGCCGCAGCACCGCTCGAGCCAGCCTCGACGATTTCAAACATCCATGGTCTCACTCGCGTGAGCACGGCTACGACCGTCTCAGCGGTCAGGGGTACTACCGCAACGCATACAGCCTCACTGATGCCCAAGAACTCCTCCTCCGCCCGGCCGGCCACGACGGCAGTGGATGCGTGGCACTGTGCGCACACGATCCGCTCACAGGAATCGACCATCGCCACGACCGTGTGCAGCTGCTTGACGATACGGTCCTCATCGTCGACTCAGCCTTCGCAGCGCGGCCGGAACTGGCTGGGTTCTGGGACGCCCACGTCTGGCTCGCGGTGCCGCCTGAGCTTGCTCTGGACCGCGGAGTCCAGCGCGACGCGCCCCGTGAAGGACAGGATGAGGCCCTGCGGCTGCACCGCGACCGGTACGGTGCTGCGACCGCGCAGTACTTGTCCGAGGTGGACGCGCCCAGCACCGCCGACCTCGTGGTCGACAACAGCGATCTCGATCGTGCCGATGTCCTGGTCGACAGACTGCAGCCGTCGCAGGATCACTGAGCGGCGATGATCCCTGGTCGCTTCGGCAGGAGTGATGCCATGTGAGCGCAAGAGATCACGGCTGTTTGGCCCTTCGGTAGTCTTGATGGCATGGCACTGCATCCCAGCCTCGAGCCCATCGCCGCGCTGATCGGCACCTGGCGCGGTCCTGGCCGGGGCGAGTACCCCACGATCACGTCCTTCGAATACACAGAAGAAGTCACGTTCACGGACGTGGGCAAGCCCTTCCTCCACTACGTGCAGCGGACCACGTCGCCGGAAGGTGCGCCGATGCACACTGAGACGGGGTTCCTGCGGGTATCGGCGGAGGGTGTCGTCGAGTTCGTCCTCGCTCAACCCACTGGTCAGACCGAGTTGGCGGAGGGTCTGCTGGTGACCGCCCCTGACGGCTTCAGCTGCGAACTGCACTCCCGTGTCGTGAACTCTGGAAGCGCGAAGCAGGTCGACGCGACCATTCGCCGCCTGGAGCTGACCGACGGCACGCTCACGACGACCTTCGCTATGGCTGCGGTCGGCGTTCCGATGACGCACCACCTCAGCTCCGAGCTGCGCCACGTCGGGTGAGCCGAATCGAGACCTGTACGCGTGGATGATCTGCATGTGACGTCGGGGCCTGGCGCGCCCCGAGGCCTCGTGGTTCCGGCGACCGAACTAGTCGAGCAGTTCTCGCGGTCGTCTGGGCCCGGCGGCCAGCACGTCAACACGGCGGACTCGAAGGTGCAGCTCAGCATCGACCTGGGGATGACGACTGCATTGGACGAGCAGCAGCGGATACGCGTTCTGGAGCACCTGGCTGCGAGGCTGGTGGGCGGTTCGGGCACCGTACTCACGATCAGTGCAGAAGAGCACCGCTCTCAGTGGCGAAACCGGGCAACAGCGCGACAGAGGCTCGCGGAACTGCTGCGCGAGGCGGTGGCGCCGCCGGTCGTCCGACGAGCCACCAAGCCGACGCGCGGATCGAAGCGACGTCGCCTGAAGGCCAAGCGGATCCGGGCGGAGAAGAAACAGAACCGGAAGCGTCCGGGGGCGGTGTAGCGGGCTCGAGAGGGAGTCCTGTATGACCATTTTCACGAGAACGATTCTCTCGATACTCGGAAGTAACCATTTTCCAACCGGTACGCTTGCCGTATTGGCGGGGCTCCATTGGGGGAGCTCTGCCCTATCTATGAGGAGTCAGTGTGACTGAAGCCCCCACTCGCACCGCCAGCACTCGTTCCCGGAAGATCAAGGCGCTCCTGGCCGGAGGCCTCGTCCTCGGCGTCGGCGCAGCCGTCACCCTCGCCGCCTGGACTGATCAGGAATGGGCAGAAGGCATCTTCGGCGCAGGTTCGTTCAACATCGAAGGCAGCACTTCGGGTGAAGAGGGAAGCTTCAGAGATAACAACCCTGACGGCACCGGTCCCGCTTCCCTGGAATTCGAGCTCCCCACGAGCACCAACCTGTACCCCGGAGCCGAAGTCGCCGCACCGTTCGTCGTGCGCCTCGATGCCGAGACGACCTACAACGCGAGCCTTGAGCTCACCGAGGCATCGGCAACCGGCGACAACTCGGAGGCTCTGACCTACGGGATCGTGCGGGTCCCCTCGGCTGCGGATTGCACCGCTGACGCCTCGGGTACAGAAATCGTGGAGGCGGGCACAGCACTATCGTCGGCTCCTGACATGGACGCGATCACTCTGGAAGCCGGGGAGGGCACGGCGGGCGATCCGGTCACTCTGTGCTTCCAGGTGACCGCGGACGAAAACCTTCAGCAGAACCAGTCGACCACTGCCAACTGGCAGTTCGTCGGCACGTCCGTCGAGTAATCCTCCGCCCGGTGACCGCACCCAGGCACGCCTGTGTACCCCCGCTCGTCCGTGAGCGGGGGTACACAGGCGACGGTCTGCTCCGAGTGCTGACAACCGCACGATGGCGGAACCGATGAGCCGCCGGCAGCGGCGGCCCGTCAGTCGCATGATCGGCGACTGGCTGCTCAACCTCCTGGCCGTCGCCGGCAGCGTGTGCATCGTGCTGGTGATCCTGGGGGTCGTCTTCAACGTCTCGATCATGATGTTCCGGACGGGTTCGATGAGCCCCACCATCACGGCCGGGTCGATCGCGCTGGTCCGGGAGATCCCCGCCACCGAGTTGGACGAGGGTGACGTGGTCACCGTCGATCGCGGCGAGGAGACCCTTCCGGTCACCCACCGTGTCGTGAGGATCCTCGACTCCGACTCCACATCAGGAGTGGTGACATTCGAGATGCGCGGCGACGCCAACGAATCCAACGACCCGAAGCCGTACGCGGAATCCACCGTCAGCCGCGTCATGTTCTCCGTCCCCGGAGTCGCGCCGGTCATCCAATGGTTCAGCAATCCGTATGTGTTGGGCGGACTCACGCTGGGGGCCACGACACTGGTCCTCTGGGCATTCTGGCCGCGCAGAGGCGACGACGGAAGCGAGCCGGAGTCGACGGACGCGGAGACGGAGACGAAGGACGGTGCGCATCCGGCACCGCCGGCCCCCTCCCCACGCACGACAGCGCGACATTCCATCGCGGGCCCAGCGGTCATCCTGCTGGCGGCGTCGCTTACTGCGCAGGCCTCCGATACTTCGGGTGCGGACACGAGCACTGCAACGGAGACGCGCACTGCACACGGAGATCACCTCCGCATGGCGGCCTCCGGAGATGCGGACCAGATGAGGAACCTCAGTCCGGGTCACTCAGCAACATGGACCGTGGACGTCTGGGCGGAAGCCCCCGAACCCGGTGATATCAGCCTGGACATCGGCGCCGACGGCACCCTGGCTGACGTGCACGATGCCATGACGGTCACTATTACGATGTGCTCGCAACGGGCGGCTGAAGCGGACTGCGACAACGGGGTCACCACCCTCATCGCGGACACGAGCCTCTCCGAGCTCCGAGACGACGGCACACAGCGTCGAGAACTAGCGACCATGACCACCGAGGAGGAACGGCGGCTGTTCGTCACCGCTACCCTCTCCGAGTCGGCAGCAGATCTGGGTGTTGTGGGAGACTCCGGAACTGTGCGCATCACAGCCACAGGCGCCGGGGATGAACTCTCGCTCGGGCCTGACGACCCCGATGATCCTGACCGCGACCAGGATGACGACGGCACGCTGCCCCGGACCGGCATCGAGGGCTGGCAGTGGCTCCTGCTTGCGGGCGGCCTCCTCGTGGCGGTCGGTGCCACGCTGGTCTCCCGTCGACGTGACGAGGTCCCTCGATGACCCGCCGAACCCGTCGCGTACGGCAGGCAGCCGTCGGACGACCGAACCCCCAGAGGCTGAGACGCTGCGCTGTCGCAGTGTGTTCGACCGCGCTCGTCCTCGCGTTCGTACTCTCCGGCGGGCTCGGAACAGTTCGCAGCACCCTCGCCAGTTGGACCGATCAGGAACACGCAACTGCGACGTTCGAAGCGGCCACGATCGGCTCTGTACAGAATTTGGAGTGCTTTGACAGTGGGTCTCTGATTGGTTTACTTGGTCGTCAGGTAAGAATCACGTGGGAAAGACCGTTGGGGCTCGAGGACGTCCCCCTCGAGTACGTTATCCATTGGCAGGAGAACGGTCTGCCGTCTAGAGATGAAATAGTCGAGACCGAGAAGACGGAGTACACGTACTCCGCTGCTACTGGCGTGACAGTATTGACAACTTCTGTTGACTTGGACGTCTATGCCAGGGTGAAACAGTCCGAGTGGGAAGGTGAAAGCTCACGCGTCGACGTCTCCAACCTCGGATTGCTAGGGATCAGCGTTTTAATGCGGTGTGCCTGACTCACACGTCACCACTCGGCGTCCGGTCAGATCGACCTAAGCCCGACCCCGCGACGCATATGAAATATGTCTCTTTGCTCCGTAGGCTACGTTCTACGACTTCGACTCTGCGTGAGTTGGCGTAGGGCTCCAGATGCAAGATTCAAGACCGAAAGTTGCGCCGTCGAGCCCCACCCACATGGACCCACCTCGATGGCGGTATCGTTCCTGGCTGGCGGCATAGCGGAAACGATCGAGACGGGAGGTCCGTGTGGACACCCTCTCCGTGATCGTCCCCTTCTTCGCAGTGATCCTGCTCGGCTTCCTCGCCGCACGATTCCGCATCGTCCCGATGGACTCCGTCCCCGGCCTCAACGCCTTCGTTCTCTACATCGCGCTGCCGGCGATGCTCTTCCAGTTCGGCGCGAACACACCTGTGGCACAGCTCCTCAACCCCACGACGATCCTCGTCTGGCTGGTCTCCGGCCTCGTGGTCCTGGGACTGGCCGTTGCGATCGGACTCGGTCAGCGGCGCAGTTGGCTCGATGCATCCTTCGGCGGCCTCATCGCCGTCCTCCCGAACTCCGGCTTCATGGGACTGCCGCTCATCGCCGCACTGCGCGGCGATCAGGCATCGGGCCCGATCGTCACGACGCTGCTCGTCGACATCGTCATCATGCAGTCGATCGCCCTGGCGATATCCCAGCAGGGCAACGAGGGACACATGGCCGCGAGGGTGAAGACGTCATTCATCCGCGTCGTGGCCAACCCGATGCCGTGGGCGATCATCCTCGGCGCCCTGTGGGGAACGACCGGACAGTCTCTGTTCGGTCCTCTCGATCATGTCGTCACCCTGCTGGCGACCGCAGCGACTCCCGTCGCGCTCTTCACGATCGGCGCCGTACTCGCACGGAAGAACACCGATAGCAGCGCTCACGACTCGACGAGGCGCGGAGTCCTCACGGCCGACGTCAGCGTACTGACGGCCCTGAAGCTGCTGCTCCATCCCACCCTGGTGTGGTCACTGGGCAGTCTTGCGATCCTCACCGGCCTGCCGCTCCAGCACGACGATCTGCTCGTCCTCACGCTGGTCGCCGCACTGCCGTCCGCCGCGAACGCCGCGATGCTCGCTGAACGGCTGGGGGCAGACAGCAGTCGGATCGCCGCCGTGATCCTCCTGTCGACAGTGCTCGGGTTCGCGACGTTCTCCGTCGCAGCCATCATTCTGTAGCGCCGCGCAGCCAGTAGAGCATCCGGTAGACGAGCTGGGAGGCTCCCGGCATGAACCCGGCCCCGTGGTGATAGGACGCGTCCATCGTGCTGACGACGACCTCGGCGGGGAATGTCCCCGCGTCGTAGTACATGAGCGTGTTCGCGTGCCCCGGGATCGCACGGTACGGCGTGCCCCAGGGATCGTCCGGACCGTCGATCACCACCGGGTCCGTCGACTCTTCGAGCCGCACCAGCGGCACCGCCGAATCAGGGTGGCTCAGCACTCCGTGATAGTGCCAGTGCACCGCGTCATCACGGAGAAACTGCCAGAAGAAGTGATCCTGGTTCACGGACCGACGGCCGACGTCCTCGCCGATGCGCCACGCCCAGAAGTTCGTGCCGCGCAGCGTCTCCTCGGTCCCCGGCAGCCACTCCCCCACGGAATTCTCGCCGTCGACGTACATCCGTGCACCGTCCGTGGAGAGGAACTCGACCAGGATCGGTGCGATCCGGCTCAGGACTCCGGGATGCAACCGCGCGGCGACGTAGACGGCGTCGAATCCGTCCAGGCCGCCAGGCTCCAGGTCAGGGGCGTACACATCGGTGATGTCCATCGCGCGGATCGCAGGATCACGCAGATCTGCAAGGTGGAAGAAGCTGCCGGTGTGGACGAAGGCGACGCGGGTCATCCGGCCACCTCCGCTGCTGCGAGAGCACCTTCGAGGTAGGCGATCGTGCGCTCCCCCAGGTCGACAGCGGAGGACCCAGACCGCGCGAAGGAACCCAGCTCGTTGCCCAAGTGCATCACCACTTCCCCCGCTCCCAACGGGTAGGCGACGTCGACGGGCAGGAACCCCTGCCCGATCCCCGTGATGGTGACGGCATCGACGGGCAGATCGACCAGATATGCGTGCGCGTAGAAGCCAGCGACTCCGATGCGCTCCAACTCCTCGAACGAATGCTCCCCGGGCACCCCCGTGCGCAGCAGCAGGTCACGGCGATCGACGCCGCTCCAGATCGGATGCGACTGCATCTCCGTGAGCCAGAGGTCACGCGTCGAGTGGAAGTCGAGCTTCCGATGCTTCGGCATGCCCTCGACGAATCGCTCCATGGGGTGGCCGTTGACGAGCAGTCGCCCACCGGCGCGCACCCACGCGGAGATCCGCTCCGAACGAGCAGCGAGGAACCGCTGGTCGCAGCCGCTGCTGACCATGATTCCGGTGAACGCATCCAGATCGAGAGCGTCGAAGTCGTACACGTCGCGGACGCACAGCCGGGACGATTCGTCCTCCGGCAGCACGGGACGTTGGACCAGGTGGAGAGCGCGGGGCATCGGCGTCCATTTCTGTAGGGGATGGAGCAAGAAGGTTAGGCTTACCTGCACGCAAGAGTCTTGCGTCAGCCGACTCCCCCGTCAAGTCGGGGAACAGGCCGAAGTGCGGACCAGAGTTGCGTGCCGACATAAGGTGAGGCTAACTTCAGTGAGGCGCGGCAAAGATTGTCCGTCGCAAGATGCTTCCGCGTCTCACACACCTTCATCCGAAAGAGGATCCATGCCTTTGCGCCCGAAGATCGAGGTGCCCTCCGTCAGTGCAGCTCTCATCCTGACGATCGCCCTCAGTGGATGCTCCGGAGGAACCGACGGCGACAACGGCTCCACCGCCGACCTCGCCGGCCCCGCGACCGCCGAGCAGCTCACCATCGCACTCGATGCGGACACCGGGCCCATCAACCTCTTCGCCGGAGCCAGCGATCAGCTCGTCGAACTCGTCTACGACAAGCTCCTCTCCCCCTCGCCCTATGTCGACGAACCGCAGCCGTGGCTCGCCTCGGAAGTGCGACAGCTCGAACCGGACGTCTGGGAAGCAGATCTGCGCACAGACGTCACCTGGCAGGACGGGGAACCCTTCACCCCCGACGACGTGGTCTTCTCGTTCCAGTACATGCACAACGCCCCCACCGGCCGCTACACGCACCACGTGAATGACACCCCCAACGTCGACGACGTCGTCGCAGTCGACGAGGACACGGTCCGGTTCGAGTGCGTCGATGCCTGCCCGTCGCTGGCACGCGTGACGCTGGCCGATCTGCCGATCGTCGCGGAGCACATGTGGAAGGACATCGACCCCGCAGAGGCGAAGACCATCCAGGACCTGCCCATCGGCACGGGCCCGTACCAGCTGACCGACTACAGCCCCACCGAGGGCTACACCTTCACCGCGAACGACGAGTACTTCGCGGGCACCCCCACCGTCGACCAGATCACCATGCCGGTGATCACCGACCAGTCGGCTACCTTCACCGCGCTGCAGTCGGGTGAGATCGATGCCACGACGCGCACGCTCAGCCCTGAGCTGGTCGACCAGTTCGCATCGTCGAACACGCTCGACTCGCTGACCACACAGGCGCTGAGCTTCCCCGAGATCAAGATGAACTTCCTCGACGGTCCCCTCAACGAATCGGATTTCCGCCTCGCACTGTCGAACGCGGTGAACAAGGAGCAGATGCTCGACGTCGTCGCACTCGGTCAGGGCCGCGCCGCGACCCAGGGATACCCGCACCCGGATGCCCCGTTCGCGAACCCCGACAATTCCACGCCCACCGATCCGGACTCCTCGCAGCAGCTGCTCGACGACCTCGGGTACGTCGACACCGATGAGGACGGGATCCGAGAGATCGACGGCGAACCCATCGTCCTCAGCACCCTCGTCGACTCCGGCTTGCCGCAGGACGTGCGCGCCGCGGAACTGGCGAAGGAGGACCTCGCACACGTGGGCATAGGCCTGGAGATCGAGGGGTTGGATGCCGCATCGCTGGAAGAGAAGTCCGCGGAGAAGGCCTATGACCTGCTGATCGGTGAGATCGGCGCCCACGGTGTCAGCGATCCGGACCAGTTCATCATGTCCCACCGATCCGGCTACCTGTGGTCCCCGGATGAGGAGTGGGCGGAATGGGACGAGACCTACGAGGAGTGGCTCGCCCAGACCACCCACGAGGACCGCATCGAGGTCATGCAGGATCTGCAGACCGTCCACAACGGCGCCCCGACCACGGTTCCGCTGTTCTACCCCGAAGAGCACTGGGCCGTGTCGCAGAACTTTGGCGGATGGAACGAGAGCCCGGGCTACGGCATCGTCCACAAGTGGTCGTTCCTCCCCGAAGACGTCGTCGAGCCCGCCCACACGGGAGCGGAGAAGGTCATCACCGAACTCACCGACTCCCCGGAGAACACCGACGTCACCGAACCTCCGGCCTCGGAAGACCACCAGCACTGATGAGGCAGGCAGGACGATCATGGCTCCCACGCCTGGGGCAGTACGCCCTGGTGCTGTGGGTGGCTGTGACCCTCAACTTCGCGATCCCGCGACTGGCACCGGGCAACCCCGCACTCATCATGCACACGGGCGAGGGCGATCCCACCCCGGAGGAGCTCGCGGAGCTCGGCGAGATCTACGGGCTGAACGAACCCGTCCTCGTCCAGTACGGACGCTTCTGGCTGGACCTGCTGCGCGGTGACCTCGGCCTCTCGACCGACCACAACAGGCCCGTGACGGACGTGCTGCTCGAACGCCTCCCCTGGTCGCTCGTCCTCGTCGGCCTCGGCCTCATCGGTGCGATCATCATCGGCACGCTGATCGGCGCCTGGTCCGCCTGGCGTCGAGAGGCCGGTCGCCCCTCGCAGGACAAGGGGACGCTCGTCGGCGTGCTCGCCATCGATTCGATGCCCGGGTTCTGGGTCGGCATGCTCCTCATCGCGGTCTTCTCCGCCCAGCTGGGCTGGTTCCCGTCCTACGCATCGGCTCAGATGCCCGAGGGCACTCTGGCCGGCATCGCGGAATCGGGACGCCGTCTGGCCATGCCGCTGGCGACGATGATCATCACCTCGTTCGGCACGTACTACATGCTCGCGCGGGCCTCGATGACCACTGTGCTGGGCGAGCCGTTCATCCGGCTCGCCCGAGCCAAGGGCCTGCCCGAACGCACCGTGGCGATACGACACGCACTGCGCACGGCACTCCTGCCCATCGCCACCAACGCCGCGATCGCCGCCGGTTCGCTCGTGTCCGGAGCTGTCGTCGTGGAGACCGTCTTCAGCTATCCGGGACTGGGCAAGGTCATCGCCGATGCAGTCGCCGTCCGCGACTATCCCCTCCTCCAAGGAGCGTTCCTCCTGGCCACACTCGGTGTGATCGCGGCGAACATCCTCGTCGATCTGCTCTACCCCCTGTTGGACCCCCGCGTCCGGCACTCCCGGGAGGAACTGCCCGTATGAGTCGCACACTCGCTCTCTGGCGCTCACTGCCGCTCACCAGTCGTCTGGGCTTCACCATCGTCGCCGCCCTCATTCTCCTCGCGCTCTTCGGCCCGCTGCTGGCCCCGTACGATCCGATCGAACGCGTCACCACCCCGTTCGCGCCACCGTCGAGCGCCCATCTGCTGGGCGCCGACGACGTCGGACACGACCTGCTGAGCGTGCTCATCCTGGGCGCACGACCGTCACTCCTTGTCGCGCTGCTCGCCGCCGTAGCCGCCACCTGCGTCGGGATGCTCGTCGGGATCAGCGCCGGATACCTCAGAGGCGCCGTCGACACCGTGCTCATGCGCATCGTCGACGTCGTGCTGGCTCTGCCGGTGGTCCCCCTGACCCTGGTGGTCGGTGTGCTCGCCGGCCCCGGTCTCTTCACCCAGACCCTCGTCATCTCCATCGCGCTGTGGGCGCCGATGGCACGAGAGCTGCGCGCCCAGGTGCTCAGCGTGCGCGAACGCGACCACATCCACGCCCTGCGCGCGATGGGTGCGGGCCACGGCTACATGCTCACCCGCCACATCGTGCCGGCCGTGGGCACACTCGTCGTCCCCCAGCTCGTGCTGGCCGTGAAGAGCGCCGTCATGCTCGAGGCCACCCTGGCCTTCCTGGGCCTCGGGGATGTGAGCTCGATGAGCTGGGGCATGATGCTCAGCATCGCGAACGAGCGCAGTGCGTTCCTCACCGATGCCTGGCTGTGGTGGGTCGTGCCGCCCGGCGCGCTCATCGGTCTCACGGTGCTCGGCTTCGCACTCGCCGGTGGTGCGGTCGAACGCACCGCAGCCGGACGAACGGTCCGCCCGACGCGCCGCCGGAAGCCGGCCCCGGCCTCGGCGGCGTCGACCGCGCTGGCACAGACTGCGCCCGAGGCCCCTCTCCTCGAGGTCGATCAGCTCACCGTCCGCTATGGAGACGGCGAGGCCGCCACCGGTGGGTGCACCGGCGTGGACCTGGTCCTGCCGCGCGGCAGGGTTCTGGGACTCGTCGGGGAATCGGGATCCGGCAAGTCGACCGTCGCCGCCGCACTCGTGGGGCTCATGGCTCCCGCTGCGCAGGTCGCCGAGGGTGGCATCCGGATGGACGGCACAGACCTGCTCGTGCTGGGTCCGCGCGAACGGCGCGGCCTGCTCGGCTCCCGGATCGGGCTGGTCCCCCAGGAGGCGCAGTCCGCGCTCAATCCCGTGCACCGTGCCGGCGACCAGATCGCCGAGGCCGTGCTCACCCACCAGGACCTCACCCGTGAGCAGGCCCGGGCCCGTGCGCAGGAGCTGCTGGATCTGGTGGGGCTGCCCGCGCACGCCTTCCGCTCGTACCCGCACCAGCTCTCCGGGGGCCAGCGGCAGCGCGTCGTCATCGCCACAGCGCTTGCCAACGATCCCGATCTGCTCGTCGCCGATGAACCGACCAGCGGGCTCGACGTGCTCGTCCAACAGGACATCCTCGACCTGCTCTCGAGCCTGCGCGAGCGATTGGGACTCACGATGGTGATTGTGACGCACGACCTGCCGGTCATCGCGCACATCGCGGACGACATCGCGGTGATGCAGGCCGGATTCGTGGTCGAGCAGGGCGAGACGCTCAGAGTGCTCGCCAGTCCCGATGATCCCTATACCCAACGGCTGGTGGGCTCACTGCCCGACATGGCCGAATTCGAGGAGGTCCGCTGATGAACAGCCGGATGCACAGCACTGCCATACCGCCGCGCCCCGTCCTGGAGGTCGCAGATCTGACGGTCCGCTATGGGTCGCGGACAGTCGTCCACGAGACCGATCTGATCCTGCGTGCCGGTGAGACCGTGGCCCTGGTCGGGGACTCCGGTGCCGGGAAGTCAACCGTTGCCAAGGCGATCGCAGGACTGGCGATGCCGGAGGCCGGCAGCGTGCGTCTCGACGTGCCCCGCACCGGCCACGAGGGTGCCGGTGGGCTGGATCTGCTGACAGCCTCGGCGGCGGATCGTCGTACTGCACGGCGTGCAGTACACCTGGTGATGCAGGATCCGTACGCGTCCCTGCCGCCGCATCTGCGAGTGCTGGGGATCGTCGCCGAACCGCTGGTGATCCACCGCATCGGGCGTAGAGGTGAACGTGGCGAAGCGGCACGGGAAGCACTGCGTTCGGTCGGACTCGATCCGGAGCAGTACGGTCGCAGGCTGCCGCACGAGCTGTCCGGCGGCGAGCGCCAGCGCGTGGCATTCGCCCGGGCGATCATCACGCGGCCGGCAGTGATCCTCGCCGATGAGCCCACCGGCATGCTCGACGCGACACTGCGCGCCGAAGTCTCCGATCTCATGGGGGCGCTGAGTCGTGAGCACGGCACGGCGATCCTGCACATCACCCACGATCTGGCGCTGGCGGCGCGCACGTGCGACCGTATCGTCGTGATGGCGAACGGACGTATCGTCGAGCAGGGGCGTACGCGGGAGGTCCTGCGGAGTCCTCAGCACGAGACGACGCGGCAGCTGCTCGCAGCTGCACTGCGGGGAGCGCGGACGGTGGGGTCAGCTAGGCGTGTGTCGGAAGCGACGGCGGCGTAGGAAGAAGCCTGCCTGAGCGACTGCGCTCAGCGAGGCCTACCGGAAGAGGCGACGAACGAGCCGGTGCATCGCGCGCTGGCCCGCACGCTTGCCCATCGCTTCCGGTCCTCGTCGTGCGGCGTTCGCGTCGCCGCGCAATCGTCGCAGGCGTAGGAGAAAGTTCAGCATGTCGGCCTCCATGTAGTCAGTGCAGCGACGCTCTCCAGTCTAGGAGCCAGCGCAGGTGGCTCACCACCCTGCGGGACGGTCGGGCACCTTCTTCTCCGTCATCGCACCACGGATGAGGGCACGGACCTACGTCGACGGCTCGCCTTCGGGACGACATCGTCCTGACTTCAGAACGATGTCGTCCCGAAGCTCGGCGAATCCGATGTCGCCACCGGCGAGCCGGGTCACCGCTGCCCAGCTGAGCGAGCGATAGCCGGTAGCTTCTACCGCGGCAACGGGCAGGACAGCGAATCGCCACTGGTCCACGTCGAGGGGGTCATAGCTTTCGTGTGTCTCAGACGTCTGCACGGCAAACACATAGAGGTCTGCGTTGTAGCTCCGCTCAGGAGCGTAATCGACTGCATCGGCGGTCCATGAGCGGGAGCTGAGCCCACCGAAGCGCAGATCTGACGGCTTCTTCTGCACCCACATCTGCATCCGACCCGACGACTTCACCTCGATGCGGATTCCTTCCCAGACCACGTCGTGGTCATCCCATTCGATTCGGACTGGACGCTCGAGTCCAACGGCTTTCGCCACAAGGAACTCCGCGAACCAACCCCGCGCGGTATTCACCTGCAGGTTCGGCAGGGCGAACCGCCAGAAGTCATGCACGTTCGTGCCGGGGATGCCCTCGATTGCTTCATCACCTTCGAGAGGTGCTCTATCTATGGGTTCAATGAGAGACATCGAGCTCCTTCGAATGTGGGATCCATCGGCACCGCGACTTCAGGTATAGATCAGGCTGGGCTCGTTCTAGTCGGGCGCGATCACGCTGCGGCGAATACGCCCAGCCGATTTCCACTCGGGTCCGTGAACTCGAACCGCCGTCCGCCCGGGAACTCATAGGGCCCTGCCACGACTGCGCCTCCAGCATTCTTCACCGCTTCCACAGTGCCGTCCAGGTCATCGGAGAAGAGCAGGACGAGTGGGCCGCTGCTGCTGGGTGGCGCGCTGTGGTTCAAACCACCGACCTCGCCAGCGCCGTCAGGTGACTTGATCCCGCTGTATGCCGGACCGTAGTCGTTGAAGCTCCATCCGAAGGCCGATTCGTAGAAGGCACGGGTGGCGGCGAGGTCCGTGACGCCGAACTCGATGTAGCTGAGGGTGTGATGCTGCGGGTCCGGCACGGTGCACCTCCGGTTGCTGGAGCTCTCTCTGTGCAGTATCGCTCTGGACCACCGGCCCCGACAAGACCACACACCCCACCCGTTCACAAGTGCGCTTGTTGCGCGCAGGTCCGTAGAGTGAGGACATGGAGTTCCTCGAGCGCAGTGCAGAGATCGCCGATCCGCTGGTCCCCTACCTCGACGTCGACCGCTCACAGCCACGACACGAGTGCTGGGTGACAGGGCACATGGTTGCCGGATTGGACGGCACAGCCGCCATCAACGGACGAGTCGGAGCCCTGTCGACCGCACCCGATCAGGCTCTGTTCCGCCGCATGCGCCAGATCGCCGATGTGGTGATGGTGGGTGCGGAGACAGTGCGACGAGAGGGCTACGCGCCGATCCGCCTCGACGAGGACGCTCAGGCACAGCGGCGCGCTCGCGGTCAGTCGGCGACACCGCCCGTCGCGGTGGTCAGCAGGAGCCTGAACCTCGACTGGTCGGGGAGGGTGTTCGCCGATGCACCGGCTGACGCCAGGACACTGATCATCACCTGCGAGACGGCCGACCCGAGCCGCCTCGCCGCAGCAGAGCAGGCAGCGACCGTCATCATCGCCGGCCATGACAGTGTCGAACCCGCAGCTGCCATGCGTGCGCTGGCGGACCTCGGCCACGGCACAATCTTGTGCGAGGGAGGTCCCCGGTGGCTCGGCGAACTCGTCGCAGCGGACCGTCTCGACGAACTGTGCCTGTCCGTCTCACCGCTGATGGGCGGCGACCCACTGCCCGTGAGCATCGCTCCGCCCGGTGCCGGCCTCGCCCAGTTCGAGCTGAAGAGCACCATGATCGAGGACCACACCCTCTTCCTCCGGTACGAAGCGGCGACATCGGACGACTCTCATGCCTAAGAGCGCGTTCGCACACCTGGTGTCATCCGCGGATCCCGCCCTGATCGTGGTCACGACGGTGGCGGAGGACGAACAGGCAGGCTGTCTGGTCGGGTTCCACACACAGTCCAGCATGGCTGCGGAGCAGTACTGCTTCTGGCTGTCCAAGGCGAACCACACCTACCGGGTGAGCCTGCGGTCCGCGCTCTTCGGCCTCCATTTCCTCACCCACGTTGACCTGGCCATGGCGGAGCACTTCGGCACACGCTCCGGTGAGGACACCGCGACGTTCTCTGGAATCGATCTCGACCCGGACGACAGCGCTGTCCCTCTGATCAGAGCCCTGCCGAATCGGATGGTGGTCGAACGGATCGCGATGCTCGATGACGGCGGCGACCACGTCGGCATCACCGCGAGGGTGGTATCCGCAGAGGCGAGCGGGCCGTTCATTCCCCTGCGCACGTCAGACGTGAGCCACCTCGTCCCGGGTCACGGCAGCGGCGAACGGGCGATACACCCCTGAGTACGTCCTCAGTACCCCGTGTACCGTCCCGGCCTGTGGTTCAGAACGAGCACAATGTTCAGCATTGCAGCACCCAGTGCGGAGATGAGCACGTTGGACGCGGGCACCACGAACAGCGAACCGATCACCACACACAGGTCCAGAACCATCTGGACGTACCCAGCTCTCCAGCCGAACTGCTCCTGTGCGATGAGTGCAACGATGTTGAACCCGCCCAGCGACGAACCGTGGCGGAACAGGACCAGCAGCCCAGTGCCTGCCATGAGGTTCCCGACGATCGCGACATAGATTCCGCTGAGCGGGTCATCGGCGAGCGCGGGCAGCGGCAGGAAGTGCGGGTGCAGGTACGCGATACCGGATACTGCGCCGATCGACGCCGCGGACTTCAGGGAGAACACCCAGCCCTTCCGTCGGACTGCCAGGAGGAAGAACGGCAGGTTCACAACGACGAACAGAAGCCCGAATCCCCAGTTGGTCCCCAGCGACAGCAGCAGAGACAGACCTGCGGTTCCACCAGTCACCAGCGCGGCCGCCTCGAGGAGGTACAGGCCGAAGGACACGAGGATCACGCCGGTCGCCATGCCGAACACGTCCTCCCAGACGGAGTGCGGTGAGGCGGGGACGTCGGTGAGTGGGCTGCTGGTAGTCATTCCCCCAGTGTGCTGGATCGCCGGGCCAACAGTTCGACGACCGCGTCGTGGAGTCGACGATCGGCCGTTCCGAGTCCATCGAGGACTTCCGGCAGCGTCACTGGTGTCTGGAGGAGCTCCTTCGAATCCAGCCGCAGCACGAAGACACGCGAGTAGTCAGCGATCCCCGGTTCCATCGTGTGCGTCCAACCTGGAAGCCGTTCATTGACGAACCACGCGGTCGGACCGAAGGCCAGCTGGACATGCGGCGCCGGCGAATCTACACCGACATGGTGGACAGTGAAATCAACCGCCCACTGATAGAGCCCTCTATACGGCACGAGTGATGGGCCCACGTGGTCGTCTCCGAAAGTACTCGTGAGCTGCCTATTCAAGATCTCGTTGCTGAATGATCGGAGCCGTCCCTTGATCCGTTGGAGGAGCTCACTGCCTTCGACATATCGCTGTCTGCCCTGCGCGGCGAGATCACTGGCGAACGCCTCTGCCACCTGGTCCTGGCTCCGCCAGCCGTACCGTTCCGCCTCGCCGGAATCACACATCGCTGTGACGAATCCGAGTACATCGCGATCACTCACACGTCTCTCCTCACTCACGAACTTCCGGTGCATCTGCGCGATGAACGAATGCGCGTCGGGGTTCTCGCTGCGGTACACCGTGTCGCCGTCGACACTGCTGTGCAGACGATCGATGAGCGCTCCGTACGTCACCACGATCGACTGCTGCCAGCCGTCCGACAGCCGGGATCGGTCCTCGTCACGGCACAGCATCACCACGCCTCCCCGGCGTGCGTCCCGCTGGCCGAACGCCAGGTACCTCTCATAGCCGTGCTGATGCCCGTCCGACGTGAAGTAGTTCTCGACGACGAGTGCGGCGGTCTCACCGGTGAGCACGATGTCGGCTATGTCGATGTCGTCCGGGCCGATTCCGGTGTTGACCTCCTGCCGCACCCGGTAGGTCTCACGGGGGAACGGCGCTCCCCCGGGCTGCGCAGCATTCACCTCGTCGATGAAGCTTCGCAGGAAGCGATCGCCGAGACCGTGCGTTCCACCGACGTCCAGCAGCCAGGCGAATACATTGGACAGCTGCTTCTCGTGAGTCCCGTGGTGCATGACGTCGAAGATGTTGAAGTCGTGCTCCAACGACCGGCTGAGGCCTACCGCCTCCTGGCAGTCGGCGATCTGAGGACCGCCAGAGCAACCGCACCGACGAGCACCGCAAGCAGACCGATGATGACCACCAGGAGAGCCGGCCAGAACATGCCGTGCACCTGGAACTCCTTCGAGTCGACGGACGTGCCGACGAGCAGGTCGTCGGCCGCGCACTCGGCGGTGTAGTCGGCGTCCGGCGCGCTTCCGTTCATGAGCGTCAGGATGGGCACGTAGGGCACGCCGTCGACGTCGATCGGCGCATCGATGCGAGGAGTGTCGAAGACATACAGATCCGGGCCGTCGAACTCACAGTCGCCGGGCCAGCCCTGCGGAGCACTGATCTCGTCGAGCAGCCCGCCCCCGTCGTCGAATATTCCAGGCCCGCGTTCGATGTCCGCTGCCTCAGGAGCGTAGAGATAGAACGTGCGCCCCGGCTCCAGACCTGTGAGGAGCTCGTCGGAATCCTCGACAGCGACGAGGTCGTCCGGGGTGCCGGCGACGATCCGTCCCGTGTTCATACCGAGGATGACCACGACCACCATGCAGACGACGCCGATGATCGCCCCAGCGATGCAGATGAATTGCCATGTCCTCGTCTTCGGATCCCTGCTCATCGCCACACCACAGAGGATACAGAGCTCCTGTCACGACGTCTGATCTGGTCCCCGCTGGCCGGGTCCCCGCTGGCTGGGTCCCCGCCGGCAGGGTCCCCGCCGGCAGGGTCCCCGCCGGCCGGGTCCCCGCTGGTCGGGCCTCAGCGCCTCGATGATGCGGCGCGCGCCCTGGTCCCCGACCTCGGTCGGGAGGAGGGCGAACACGTGCAGCTGCCCCTCCGCTTCGTGCAGGGTGACCTGCACGCCTGCGGCCTGCGCCTTCTCGCCCAGCACGTGCGCGTCAGGGTTCAGCACATCGTGCGTGCCGGAGAGGATCGTGAGGGGCCCGACCCCGGCCATGTCGCCGAACAGCGGGCTCACTGCCGGGTCCTCGAGAGAGTCGTCTCCGCGCCACGCCTCTGCCAGCACCCGTCCACCCGGCCGGCCCAGCCACGGGTCGCCCGGCTGCACCTCGTCGATCAGGGGGTTGCTCCATGTCAGGTCCAGGGCGGGCGACAGGAGCACCGTGGACGGCAGGACTCGTCCGTCGTCGCGGAGCGCCAGCACCGCGGACAGCACGATCTGACCGCCGGACGAGTCGCCGGCCATGCGCACGGCGCACCCGGAGCCCTCTTCACGCCGCACCAGGTCGACGACGCCGTCCCGCACGTCGCGCGCTGTGCCGAGCGGGACCAGCGGGTGGATGGGCACGACCACGCGCTGGCCCGTCTCGCGGGCGATCCGAGCGATCAGCTTCCAGTGCGGACCGGTGATCTCATTGACCCACCCGCCGCCGTGCACGTACACGACGACGGAGGACGACGCCGCCTCAGGCCGCGCGCTGCCGACCGGCCGCACATCGTAGACGGGCCACTCGGTGGGGTCGGAGAGCCGGCGGTCGACCCGGACGCCCTCCAGCCGTGCCGGCGGACCGTACTGCACCGGTCGCAGGAACCGCTCGCGGATGCGGTCGTGGGCTCCCTGCTCCGTCACGAAGGGCCGGTTGGCGTTCCGGGCCCTCAGCACCAGTGGGATGAGCGCCTCCGGCAGAGTGACGCGCATGCGTTCCCCTCTTTCAGCCGACCAGTCGTCGACAGACTATCGGCCGTCGCCCGCTCACCGTTCCGCGTATCGTTCCGCGTATGGGAACCGCACCTGCCGCCACACCGTTCGACCGGGTCATCGTTCTGCACGGGTTCCGCGCATCGCCGCAGCACCACTGGTTCCCGTGGGTCGCTAAGACGGTCGCCGGCGCCGAGGTCGTCGCACTGCCCGACTCCGCCTCCCCCGATGCCGAGGCGTGGGTCGGGGCCGCCGTGAACGCGATCGGAGCGCTCGGTCCCCAGGTCGCGGTCGTCGCCCACAGCCTCGGCTGCGTCACCGCAGTGCGCGCCGTCGAACGGCTCGCCGCAGTCACGGCGGGCGGCTCGTTGGGTGCGTTCGTCGCGGTCTCCCCCTTCGCCCAGCCGCTCACGCGCACCGGCGACGAGGGCCTCGACGCGTTCGCCGCGGACGGCCTCGGCCCGTTCCTCGCAGGAGCGGATCTACCGGGAGCCGGCCCGCACCTCGGCGCCGTCACTGTCATCCGCTCGGATGACGATCCCCTCGTCGCACCGCATCTGTCCGACGCGTTCGCCCGGAATCTGCAGGCGCGAACCGTGGTGGTGCCGGGAGCTCGTCACTTCCTCGCCGCGCACGGCGTCACGGCACTGCCGGAGGTCGTGGACGCACTGACGAACTGAGCGGATGCGAAGCACGCAGGCGGAGTCAGCGATCGGTTTCCCGGTGATCACGCCGGTGTTCTGAGCTCGCATCCGCAAGGACGGTGAGCTCCTGGATCCGAGGCATCCAGTGCGCCGCCCGCACAGCCGTGAGCTGCTTGAAGTGGGGAGACGTCACCTCGTCCAGAGCCCGGATGTAATCAGGCACGATCTCACGCGGCAGCCGCAGCCCCATCGTCAGGTGGGGAGTCCAGCTGCGACCGCGGCTTTCGGGGTTCAGCGCACTGATCTCGCGGGCGGCGCTCTCCATCGCGTCCGTGGTCTCGAGCAGCCATGCGACGGTCCGCTTGCGCTTCGTTCCGAAGACCACGGTGCCCACCCGCCGGAACGGAGACGGGATCACCGACGGGAGCAGGTCAGCAGCGCGTCGAACAGCGTCGGCGGCCATGATCGGCGAGTACGTGATCGTGATGTGCGGCGTCTGCTGCTGGGGAGGGAAGCCCCGTTCCGCGAGGCGCGCGAACACCTCGCGCACCTGCTGCTCCTCAGCCGGCGGAAGGCGCAGCAAGATGTTGTCCGGTGACGTCATCGTCCGTGATCCCTCCTGCTCGCTCCCACGCCATACTCGCAGACGGGCAGAACGATAGGCTCGTGGACGTGACCGATGAGAAGCGTCCCCGGCTCACTGAGAGCCTGACCGGTGCGGAGCTGATGCGCTGGTACTGGCTCAAGGACGAGTTGGCTGACTTCGCCCGGCGGCTCGGCATCAGTCCGACCGGTGGCAAGGAACTGCTGACCCAGCGGATCGCCGCGAAGCTCGACAACACACCTTTCAGCGAGCCGCAGAGAACCAGGCGCACTGGCCGCACGCAGCTCACGGGCCAGCTGACGGTTGCGACGGTGATCCCCGTGGGACAGCGATGCAGCCAGGTCGTACGAGCGTGGTTCGTCGAGCAGGTCGGATCATCCTTCGGGTTCGATGCTGAGATGCGCGCATTCTTCGTTCGCGCCGACGGCACACAGACCATGCAGGACGCGCTCGACCATTACCGAGCAACGCGCGGGCAGGGAGCAAAGCCCATCGACGCGCAGTTCGAGTACAACCGATTCACCCGAGCCTGGTACGCGGACAATCCCGCAGGGAGCCGCGAAGAGCTGCTCCGCGCCTGGCGGAGATACCGAGAGGGCCCGGTCGACCACCGTGGGCGAGCGTAGACACGGCGGCGCTGCACCGTCGACGCTGCGCAGCCGGCATCACGTGATCAGATGAGGCCCCTTCGCGAACGCAGCGCCCGCGCCGGAGTGCGCTGATCAGTCGTGGCGCTCGATGTACGGCAGCAGGCTCGACCCATCTCCCATCGAGTCCTGGCCGATGACGCCCAGCGATCCGTCCTGATGCAGGATCACGGCCTGGATGCCCTCGAGTGAGCCGTGCCCCGACTGGCGAGCGGCGGTGTGGACGTCGACCTCCGTGAGCCGGTGCCTGCGCAGGGCCTTGGCCTGCAGCTCTCCGCCGTAGTAGAGGAGGACCGGCGGCGAATCGAGGAAGCGGCGCATGAACCTCCACCGCGAGCGGCCGAACGCGAGCGCCCACTGCACGACGACCAGGAGCACCAGCGCCACGATCGCCTGGGCGAGGCTGACGTCGACGGCGGTGACGGTGCGGCCGAACACCGACCCCAGGCTCACAGCGATGACGAAGTCCAGCGGCGTCATCTTCGCCATGGTGCGCGGCCCCGTCCCGCGCAGCATGATGACCAGCGTCAGGTAGCCGACACCGCCGATCAGCAGGGTGTGCCAGATGGGTGACCAGCCGGTCCAGAAATAGCTCATATCCATGCGGCCATCCTGTCACCTGGGGACACGTCACCCTTCATCGGTCCCACGCGGTTCCCGGCGGTGCGGCGAGTGGAGTGGGACGGTATTCGAGGAGTTGGAGTCCCCCGTCGAAGGTCCGCGCCTCGAGGAGCTCGAGCGTGAAGTCCGCGAATCGCTCCCAGATCCGCTCGAGTCCCGACCGGCCGGTGAGCACGGGGAAGAGAACGATGCGGAAGCGATCGACGAGTCCCGCCTGCATCAGCGACGAGGCGAGGCTGATGCTGCCGACCGTCGTCAGCGGGTCGGAAGACGTCCGCTTCAGGTCCTGGACGGCGGTCACCGCGTCGGTCGCGATGAGGCGCGAGTTCGGCCAGTCGAGCCGCTCCTCGAGGGTCGCGGAGAACACGATCTTCTCCGTGTCCGCCATCTGGGCGAAGCTGTCCCGCTCCTGCTGCGAGATATCGATCGTCTCCGCCTGCTGGGCCATGGCCGACATGAGCCGGTACGTGTTCGCGCCCATGAGCGACACCCGCGTGGGCTGCGCCTCCAGCCACTGGAGGTATTCGGGGCTCTCGAGCCCCCACCAGCCGGGCCATCCGTCAGCAGCGGCGCAGCCGTCGAGGGAGAGGATGAAGTCGACGAGCAGTTCCTGCTCGTCACTGTCCGCGCCCGAGGCCCCGGTCGCCTGGTCGGCAGGTGTCGCCTGGCCGGCAGGTGTCCGCTGGGGTGCGCGCGTGTCGCCGGGGTGTGGATCAGTGGGGTTCGGATCGCCAGTGTGCGGGTGGGTGTCCACGATGCGTCCTCGTCGTCGAGAGATGGCCCGGGGGTCCCGGGGCACGTGTGGGGAACCGACGATACTCCCCTGCCGTCGGCCTGCCCATCGCGCTGAGCGTGCTCAACAGCACCGAGGTCGCGGTCCCCGCCGTCATCTACTCAATCCTGATATACGTCCTCGCCTCGGCCTTCGGCTTCGTGACCAGCCGCGAGACCCGCACCGCGGCCGGCAGGCGGACGTCATCGAAGACATTCTGCGTAGACTCGTCGCCATGGGCATGAGCACCACTGCAGCGATCGCCGACTCCGTCCTCACTGATGCGCACCTGCACGCACTCGGGCTGGTGCCGCTGGGCACGGAGACCACCGTCGAATCAGTCGCACTCGCGCCCGAGGACAGGAGTGCGTGCGTGGTCCGAACCGATGCGGCGACGATCATCGTCGACGGCGGCGAGCAGCTGATGGCGCTCTTCGACGCGTCCGCGGTCGCGCTTCCGGGAACCGTGCACGTCGCGGCCGCGGTCTCGAGCGTCGACTACAGCGCCTATCGAGTCTTCGTCGACGGGCAGTCGGTACGGCACCTGGAGCACGAGGACGGAGAGGTCACAGTCGACGAGGGCGATGCGTCCCCCGCCGAGGACGTCTTCCGACTTCCCAGTGAGGACGAGGAACTCGAGGGGGAGATCGACGGGGACATCCTCATCCAGAGCCTTCCTCAGCTGGCGGGGTTCCCCGTCGACATCTTCACGCTGACCGGTGCCGCTTACGCGGCGGCAGACAGCGGAGACACTGCGGATGACAGCGCAGGCGACAGCGCGGGCCCGAACACGTCAGGCTCCGAACAGCACGATCCGAAGTCCCGGAAACGGGGGTTCTTCGGGCGGCTGTTCGGAGCCTGAGTCTGGTTCGTCGGTCTGCTGCGGGTCAGCCCGCAGGGTCAGGCCGTGAGCACGTACCGCAGAGTCTCCACGACCTGGTCGGTGGTCGTGCACCACGCCTGAGCCCCCGCGTCGACCTCCTTGAGGGGGTGGACGATGTCCGCGTCGTGGAGAGTCACGTAGGGCTTGGCGAGCGCCGAGCAGTAGCCGGCGTCGAAGGCGGCATTCCACTGCTTGTACTTGTCGCCGAACCGGACCACCACGAGGTCCGCCTGCTCGATCAGCGTGCGCGTGCGGATCGCGTTGACCTTGGATGACTGGTGATCCCGCCAGAACTGGCTGTCGTTCTCGCCCAGGTGGTCGCCGGCGGCATCGCTAGCAGGGTGGTCGGTCACCGGCGCGGTGAAGACGATGTCCAGGTCGGCAGCCTCAGCTCCGCGCTGGATCTCGTCGCGCCAATCGGTGTGGATCTCGCCGGAAAGATAGACGAAAAAGCTCATGGTCGGAGGCTCCTGTATGCGATGTGGTCGGATCTGGCATGTTCTCTCTGGCTCACCATCCTAGTAGCTCGACGAAAAGTACCGGCGCCCGATACCGGCGGTGAAGACCCCCGACGTCACACTGCGGCGTCGACCCGGGTGCCTCGCACCGTCCTCAACACTGGGGTCCCATCGACGTCACACCCTCGAGCGCGAGCCCATCCGTGCGAAATCTCCCCCTGTTCGATTGATCGCGGTTGCGTGCACACTGATTCACGTACAGGTAGCCGAATCAGTGAGGAGTTCAGGGGTGGTCAGCCGCCTGGCCCGGCCACATTCCAGCCCGCGGGACTACACGTTGAAGCGAAACTCCACCACGTTCCGTAGCCGAATAACCTCGGGTCTCAGCGGCTCACCCCGCGACCGACTCACGCCGCTCGTGGTCCTGCATCACCCGTCTAAGGGGCTGCCGCACCGATAGGTGACATTTGATCTGGCTTGCTCGAAGGGTCGCCTGGAAGATGTGCACCATGCCCGCTCTGCACCCCAGGAGGTCCGCGACGATCTCATCCGGCGTGGCCCGCTCTCGTGAAGACTGCGTACCGGTGATCTCGTAGGGCTCCTGCCCGGCACCCCGACCGGGAAAACGATCGCCGCCTGAACGGTGGACGGGATCGGCATCGTCGAACTCGCACGTCGGAACGGCGAAGGAAGGGATGTATGAATACCGCGCGACCGGGTCAGCGCTGGTCGTTGAGGAATTCCGTGAGTATGGCGTTGAATGCCTCCGGTTGGCATAGGGGTGTGGGGTCGTTGGAGTCGGCGACGCGGATCAGATGTGTGCAGGGTACGGCACGTTGGAGTTCTTCCATGAAGGCAATCGATCGTGGCCAGGAGTCCTCGCCGACGACACCGAGGATCGGGTACGTCGCGGCATTGAGTGCGGGTGGATAGTTGACGAGATTGATCGCCCACCGGCTCTTGAGAGCGTCGAGCGGTCTCAGCCTCGTCACGGCTTTGGAGAGATAGTCGGCCGCGTGCGGCCACCGGCGATACTGATCTCGCATGATGCGAGACAGGGCGGCAGGTGGCATGAGATTGGAGATCGAGCCAGCGTAGACCGACGCGAGCCACAGTGCCTTGCCGAGAGAAGTGGGGCGGGTGTCGCTGTACGAGTCGATGACGGCCAGCCGCTCCACCCGCCCCGGATAACATGCGGCGAAGTGCTGGGCGATGACGCCGCCGAAGCTGACTCCGCAGATCGTCGCACGCTCTTCCCCGAGGTGGTTGAGCAACTGTGCGATGTCATGGGTGATCTGATCGCGCACCCGCCGCCAGCCCCGGATTGGTCCGGACTGGCCGACGCCCCGAGCATCGAGAACGATTACTCGGTGGTCCCGAGAGAATCGCTCGATCTGAGCTGACCACATGCCGGTTCCAGCGCTGATGGCGTGAATGAGGACTAAGGGGGCGACCCTGGCCGTGGGTCTCGTAGTAGATCTGCGCACCCTGGGTGTCCAAAACCGGCATCAGCGTGCGGCTCCCTCTTCGTCGGCGGCAGACCTCGCCGCGTCTAGCTGGTGCGAGTCAGTGTAGAGGCCGTGGGTGCACAGCTCCATCAGCGGAACTGAAGCGCCCTGGGTTTCGTTCCGCGGTTAGACGGTCGCGGACGCGGTCGTCTTTGGGTGAATGTAGGACGCTTCGATCTCGGCCAGGGTGCGATAGCCGAGTGCTTCGTGGAGCCGCTTCGTGTTCCACCAGTTGACCCAGTTCAGAGTCGCGATTTCGACCGTAGTCACGGTCGGCCAAGTGCGGTGACGGTGGATCAGCTCGGCCTTGTAGAGGCCGTTGACGGTCTCAGCCAGGGCGTTGACGCTCCTCTCGCCGACAGTGCCGACGGATGGCTGATCAACTCGTCCGAGTAGGCCAACGAGACGCCTTGACTGCCGCGGTCGCTGTGATGGACCAGGCCGCCGCTGGAGGCCTCGGCGCGGGTGCTCAGCAGCGTTGTCGCTCAGAAGTGCCGTGTCGGATCCATCCGTTGATGCAGGATGCGCACGACGTCTACACCGTCAGCGCTCTCGAGGTAGAAGATCAGATGACTGCCGATGCCATACCGGCGGTACCCCTCACGAATCTCGTCGCAGGCCCGCCCGCGTTGCGGGTCGACCGCGATCCGTTCGACCGCGGCCCTGATCTCGGAGATGTAAGTCTCGGCTTGATTCTCGTCCCAGCGCTCGTGCGTGAAGTCCCAAATCGAGGAAAGGTCGCGTTGTGCAGCCGGCGTAAGGCGGTAGTTCGTCATGACCTCTTCGACGCAACAAAGGCGTCGAAGTCGAAAAGCTCCGGCGTGCCGCTCTCTTCACCCGCGATGAGCGCGCCTCTGAGCGCCGCCATTTGCATCTCGTGGTCCTCCAGCAACCGAAGGCCAGCACGGACGACCTCACTGGCGGACCGATATCGCCCCGCCTCCACTTCCCGGGACAGGAAACTTGCGAAGTGGTCATCCAGACTGATCGAAGTGTTCTGAGCCATACGAACAGATTACCAAAGATTGGTAGTTTGGCGTAACGCCGAAACCGCCCCGTGCCTGAAGCTCTGCGGCCGTCGCCAGCGAAGCGTTGCGCCACGTCCGGTGCACCTCGTCGCCGCCATTGACTGCGCCCACAACGACATCACGCTCAGGTCGAGTCGTGGCGCCCGATGATCGCGTCCGCGACCTCGTCCGCGGTCCACGCCGCCGTGTCGAGCTCCAGGACGTCGTCGGACCACGCGGCGTAGTCAGCGCGGCGGCGCAGCACGTCCGCCCAGGCCGGCTCGCCGACATGAGCGAGACCGCGGTCCCTGCTGTGGAGCCGTCCTTCATGCTCCCGAGCGTCGGAGAGCATGAGATACACGAACCCGAGCAGCGCCTCCGTTCGTGAGGCCGCCGTCCGCCAGGTCTGCCGAGCCTCTTCGCTGTGGTTCACCGCATCAACGACGACATCGTGGTCGAGCCGGAGATTCTGCTCCGCGATCGCTCGGGACACCTCATACGCCGCGACGGTCACGGCAACGCTGGTCTTCCCGACACCGGGAGGCCCAGAGATCACGAGGAGATGCCCGGTCACGCGATTTTCAGCGGCATGATCGACCCGATCCGATCCCCCGCGAGGCCCTCCGCGCGGTCGAGCTCGTAGTGGCTCTGCAGGTTGATCCAGAACTCGGCCGACGTGCCGAAGTACTTCGCCAGAATATAACGAGGATCGTCAATAACGCTAGACGTTAAAGCGGAACTCCACCACGTTCCGATGATTTCGGAACCTTTGACGCTAAGGCTGTTCCAAGTCGGCAGAGTACCGCCTGAACTGGGGTTTTAGTGCGAGGAGGCGCTGCGCGGAGGGCAACCTGCGCCACTTGGAGCGCCTGAAGGCAGCCTAGCAGCCAGGGTCGCGGAAGAGTTGCGAGGGGGCCAGCAGACGCGCCATTCGACAGGTTAGCGCGCCTACACAACTCCCCATATCTCCAATGCCGAGATTAAAGGTTCGGCCTACCGCCAACGCTGATCCAGTACGGACACTCGCCATCGTGGTTCCCGCAGTCGCACGCGTGAGGACCCTCGTGGTGGTGCCAGCCGCCGAAGCGACCAAGCTCCTCAGACCAGTGCTCACAGCGGATGACCTTCGGCGCGCGCTTGGTGTCATCAGTAGACATGGGTCCATGATCCCACGCCGCGCCGCCGGGACTGCCGGCGCAGTAGCGCCCACCCATGCTCCGCAACGACAGTCATCGGCGACGCTGGCGCTGACACGGTGGGGGTAACGGACCGATAGCTCTTGAGGGTCAGTGCCTAACCATATGATTGGGACAAGGTCACTCGCACCTGGCCTGCCGCCGCTGACCGCCACTCGGGGAGGAGCATCACCATGGCACGCGCACCCATCAACGGGGCCACGCTGACTTGGGCGCGCTCCGTCATGCACCTGGATGCCCAGGACGTGGCCAGCGCCGCTGGCACAACCCTCGAACGAACACTTGCATTTGAGTCCGGCGACGAGCAGCCGACCCTGAAGCAGCTAGAGAAGATTGCTAAGAAGTTGGACCGGACAATGGCCTTCTTCTTCGCTCCTCCGCCAGCGTCCACGGACGTTCCACAGACCCCTGACTTTCGTGGGCGTGGAGCGGAACCCCTCCCACCCCTTCTGGCGCGCGAGATGCGTCGCGCGGAGCAGCACCGCGACACAGTGCTAGACCTCCAGGGAGCGCCGGAGCAGACGGCCCGAGTGGGTTCCATCACTTGGGGCACTTACCGCAAGCGTGCCAGCGAGCTCCGCGCCTATCTCGGTCTCCGCGAAGAGTTTGTACCCCCCGAGAATGGCCAGAACCAGGTACTGAACTTTTGGAGAGGACTGCTGGAGCACCATGGCTACCTCGTATTCCAGACGACCAAGGTTCCTCTCAGCACATTCCGAGGCCTGTCCATTCAGCACGATTCCTTGCCAGTAATCATCCTTAATGGATCCGATTCCAACAACGGCAAGGTGTTCACCCTCTTCCACGAGGTCGCACACCTTGCCAACAAAACCAGCGGCCTGTGCGATCTGGATGAGGATGTGAATGAAGAGGCAATCGCCAATGCGTTCGCAGCGAACTTCCTCATGCCCTACAAGCAGGTCACGGCGTTGGTAAAGACACTGGATGGAGAGCCCAGCGACCTAGCATCCAAGGTAGCGGCGCGCTTCAAGGTCAGCTACCTGGCCGCAGGCATCCGTCTCCGGACATTGGATGTAATTGATGACGACGATTTGGAATCCATCTGGCGGGAGAGTGACGCAGTCTGGGCCAAGAGTCGAGCGGACCAGAAGGCAAAGACCGGCGGGCCCGCCCCCTGGCGCGTGCGTTACCGAGACCTTGGCAGCACATATATCGGCACCGTGGCGCGCGCCGTGGAGGACTCCCGAGTTGACTGGATGGATGCCAGTTACCTCCTGAACGCACGGATTCCCATGGTCAGACAGATGTTTGAGGAGTATTACCGGACCGAGGGGAGCAGCCAGTGAGCTACACCCTCGATTCAAACATTCTCATCAACATGGAGCGGCTCTACCCCCGCGACATCTTCCCGTCCCTATGGGCTTCAATCGAAGGCCTCGTGAGCCAGGGAGAGGCCTGTATCTGCGAAGCAGTCCTCCGCGAGTTGGAGCGAGGTGACGACGACCTCCACATCTGGGCAAAGAACCTCCACGGGTTCCTATGCGCAACGCATCAAGATGAGGTGTTGACGGTGGCCGCCATCACTCAGGCCCACCCCGGCTGGGTGAGCGGAACACAGAACGATGCCGACCCCTGGGTCATTGCCCATGGACTTCAAGAGCAGCGGGTAGTGGTTACCGAGGAAACCCTGAAGGGCCCCAATACACCGGACCGGAACCAGAAGATCCCCAATGTTGCTTTGGAACACGGGGTACCCACCATGAAGTTTTTCGGATTCGTCAAGGCGCAAGGCTGGACTTTCTAGCCGGAATGCAAGCCTGGGATCGCTCCCACTCCAGGACAGTAACGGGGTGATCCGAGTATCGAAACCAAGCTTTGACAGGCTAAGTTTGCTGCCCGCCAGTACAGAGTAGATTAACTTTCAACGCGGAACCACTCAAGCACTCTTCCGGTATGTGGCATTGAAGACCGCGCTAGCGAGCCATTGCTTAAAGCTGCTGTTGTCCTGAAACTCCTTGAAGAGCTGCGTGTCATCTGAGATGAGGCGCAGCATGACCTGGCTGAGGGCACGGTCACTCTCGACGCGGGCGTTCACCGGGTCGTCATTGGCCTGCGCATTCTTGTAGGCCTCGTCCTCGGAAACCAGCCGCGGGATTTCTTCGGTGATGAACCGCTGCACACGATCGGCGTCGTTCCACTCGATATTGCCGAAGTGATCGTTGAAACTCCGGACGATCGCCGAGAGCCTCTCGAGCTCCGGATCCGAGAGGTGTCCTCCGCCGGCAGCCGGGATCGGTGCAAGGGTGCCGTCTTCGTCGTCGAGCACGATCTTCATCGCCTTGAGCTTCTCAGCGCGATACGACTCCAAGTCGATGTTCTCGAGGATCCCGGCGGCGAGATCCTCCTCCTTGGGAGCCGGGAGTTTGGGCACCAGGTGGTCAAGGAAGATCGATCGCTTCTCCCACTCCGTGCTGCCGTAGGGCAGGACGGTGGAGAGGAAGTTGTACGTGCGAAGGAAGGCTTTAGCATCACCCTTGAACTTCACCTGGTCATCTTCTTCAGGGAGTTCGATGTACTCAGCGACGCTGGTGTCCAGCAGCGGGTCCAGCTGGTCGCGCCTCTCGCCCGCCAGGTACCGGCTAACAAATTCTTCGACCTGCTCAGGTGTGTAGATCCCGAATGCGTCAAGGTCGTTGACCAGGTCATGCAACTTGTTGGCGTCTGTCTCTTCAGCCAGCACGGTCGTGCGGTAGTACGGTTCAAACGCGCGCTGGATCTCCTCAGCATCGTTGGCAAAGTCGAGAACGAAGGTGTCGCGCTTCGCCGGATGTGCCCGATTGAGCCGCGACAGCGTCTGCACCGCCAGGACACCCGACAACGCCTTGTCCACGTACATCGTGTGCAGCAGTGGCTCGTCGTAGCCGGTCTGGAACTTGTTCGCGACGACGAGGATCCGGCTCGGGTCGGTCTTCACCTGTTCGGCGATCGCGTTGGAGGGGAAGCCATTCAAGCTTGCCTCGGTGACTTTCAGCCCTTTGTACTCGTGCTCACCAGAGAATGCGACGACCGCCTTGTACGGGCTCTTGCGGGCTGCGAGCGCGTCACGAATCGCATGGAAGTACTCGATGCACCGTGCGATCGACGAAGTTACGACCATTGCCCGCGCTTGGCCGCCGATCTTCCGCTTCGCGACCACCTGGGCAAGGAAGTGCTCGACCATGATGTCGGTCTTCTGAGCAATGGCGTGCTCATTTCCCTCGACATAGGCACGAAGCTTCTTCGAGGCGCGCTTCGCATCGAACTCGGGATCGTCCTCCACAGTCTTCATCAGCTTGTAATAGCTGCCGACCGGCGTGTAGTTGGAGAGGACATCGATGATGAAGCCCTCTTGAATCGCCTGCTTCATCGTGTACGAGTGGAACGGCCGAAAGCTCGTGCCACCTTCGCCATTGGGCACCGGTTCGCCGAACATCTCAAGCGTCTTGTTCTTCGGCGTTGCGGTGAAGGCGAAGTAGCTCGCGTTCGTCAACAGCTTCTTGCCCTCGATGATCCGGTTGATCCGGTCTTCGACGGTGTCTTCCTCATCGGCTTCGACACCTGCAAGCGCACGAGAAACAGCCGCGGAAGTCTTCGATCCCTGGGACGAGTGCGCCTCATCGATGACTATCGCGAACGTACGGTCACGATGGTCCGCGCCGATGTCATCCAGGATGTACGGGAACTTCTGCACCGTGGTAACGATGATTTTCTTGCCTGCGGTGATCGCACGGCGTAGATCTCCGGATCGGTCGGCATGCACCACAGTCGACCCCACCTGCAGGAACGACTTGATGGTCTGCGTGAGCTGGCTGTCAAGGATGATGCGGTCGGTGACGACGATGATCGAGTCGAACGCGATCCGACCAGCATGTGTGGCCTCGGTGAGCTGGTGAGTCAGCCAGGCAATCGAGTTTGACTTGCCACTTCCAGCCGAGTGTTGAATGAGATAGCGACGACCAGCACCGTTCGCCTCAACATCGGACAAGAGTTGGCGCACGACATCGAGCTGGTGATACCGAGGGAAGATCGCCTTGGAGACCTTCTTGCCAGTCTTCTGGCTCTTTTCAACCACGATCTGCGCATAGTTCTCGATGATCCCGGCGAGGCTCTGCGGCGCGAGCACTCGCCGCCACAGGTAGTCCGTCATGACCCCATCGGGGTTTGGCGGGTTACCTGCTCCGTCGTTGAACCCCTGATCGAACGGAAGGAACCACGATGAAGCGCCCTTGAGCTCCGTACAGAATCGTGCGCGCTGGTCGTCCAGCGCGAAGTGCGCGATCGTCCGTCCGAACGCGAACAGCGGCTCACGAGGATCGCGGTCGCGCTGGTACTGCTGCACCGCGTCTTCCGCGGTCTGGTTCGTGATGTTGTTCTTCAATTCGAACGTAAAGATGGGCAGACCATTGACGAACGCCACAAGGTCGACGGCGTCACCTGGATTGCTGACGCTGTGGTGCACCTGCCGTGTGATGACGAATCGGTTCGCGGCAAAATACTCAGCCGCCTTCGGGTTCCCAGCCGCGGGCGTCGGGTAGTACAGGTCAACGTGCAGACCGAGATGGTCGATGCCGTTGCGCAAGACGTGGACAACACCCCGCCGCGTGATCTCACCCTGGAGCCGAGCGAGGAACTTGTGACGCGTGGGAGTCTCCGATACGAGCCCGAGCGAGTAGAGGAGATCGGGCTGGGTTGACTCGATGAACTCGGCGAAGTGCTCCAGATCGATCGCGTAGGAAGCGACGTAGTTGCCGGGTGCCCCCGTAGCCCAGCCACCCTCGCTCATCTGAGTGACGATGAGCGTTTCCAAGCTCTCCTCGTTGAGTCGCTGCATGCTCACTCCTCGCCTTCGCTCAGTGCTTCCTCAAGATCATCGTCGGTTGCTGAGATCGTGTTGTCGAACGACTCGGGTGAGTCCGGCAACGTCGCTGCAATAGCGCGGACGTCGACCTGGCCCGTCACGACGTCGGCGACGAGCCGCGTGCGAAATTCACTTAGGAGATCAATCTCTCGCCTCGTCTTCCCAACGACCGTTTCAAACTCCGCCGATCGTCTGTGGAACTCATCCACGATCGCTTTCTGTACATCAACTGGGGGCAATCCAATCCAGAGGTTGGCAATAACGCCTTGCCCAATGTTCTGCATCGACTGGCTCGCGCCGACTGCACCAGCCTCGATCTGATCACGAGAACTTCTTGAACCCATCGCAAGAGCCAGGAACTCGTTGTCAGCTCGGTCGGCTCGGGCCTTAAGTCGAAATGTTTTATCCGAGAAGGTAAGTTTCTCTCGAGGATTCAACGCCACTGCGGCAGAACCGACCAATTCGCGAGTGTTTGCCCGACTTACGAGCAGATCGCCGTGCTTAACTTCGAGTTTGGGCCTGGGTTCTTGACCTTCAGGGAGCTTCTTATTCTCCTCAGAGCGGAAGCGTCCATGGTTAGAACAACCGGCCTTCAAGACGCCCCACTCATCGGGGCCGGCGGGCTGCGCATCGCACTGAGGTGACCACCCTTGCTCCATTCCCACAAGCACCTTCTTGACTCGAAGCAGTTCCCACGACGCCGGAACTCTGCTGAGCCACGGGAGCCCAGTGGAAGTCTGATCTTGCTCAGCGTCACCTCGCACCAACGATTCAGCGATTGCTTGCTGCTGTTCTTCGAGAAGAGCGATGAGGCGGCGCTTAGCAGCGATGGCCTTGTCGATGCGGGCGTTCGCGTGGGCGAGGTACTTCACGATCGCCGCCTGCTCCTCAACCGGCGGCACCAACAGCGGCGTATCAAGCCAACGTTCGTCCGAAATCTGGAGTCGAGATTTCCATACACCCTGAGATCGAACTTGCAGCTCCCATTGGAATGGTTCGGAACGCACTAACTCATGCAGATATGAGGGATTTAGATCGTGGTTGCGCTGCCGGTACACACCGTATGCCGTACTGACAATGCCATGGTGTCGCGCAATGCCGAGGCCTCGCCCCCACGCCCACAGGCTATTGATTACAAGGTCGTTGGGCCAGCAGAGTTTGTGCCCGATGTAGCTCTCCGCCCTAAACATGCTGACAGTCGCCGATGCCCGCGGAATGACGCCACGCTTCGAAGAGACAGTCAGCAATTCTTCCTCACCGGAAACCGAGCGCACATCGATTGGTCGCATTACTGCTTTTGCGCGCTCCATTCGCCAGTGACGCGGGATTTCCGGAGCCCATGGGATCCTGGTGGCGCGGGTCTCGCCATATCTATGAAGCTCGCGAAACATCAGTCCTCACCTGCAATTTCGCCGATCAAGTCGTCCGTTTCGGCTTCAAGAGTACGGATGTCAGCCTGGATCTCGGCGAGGGTGCGCATCGGGGCAGGCTTGTAGAAGTGGCGGGTGAAGGAGATCTCGTAGCCGATCTTTGTCTTCGACTCGTCGATCCAGGCATCCGGTGCATAGGGCGTGACTTCACGTCGGAAGAAGGCTTCGATCCCACTCGCGTGGTCGCCAGTTGGCTCGGTCAGCGGCACCTGCTCGGTGTCGCGGAGCTCGGTGTCAGGTTCGTACTCGACAACGCGGGTGCGACCAGCGATGACCGACTCGTACCGTCCGTGCAGCGAGTCGGGTACAGCCGAATACGGGAGAATCTTCTTGATGATGGGCGGCGCGCTTTCGTCCCGTACTCCATCTTCCTTGAGCTGCTTGATTTCCTTCGCTGTATACACGCGGTTCGGATCCACGCCGACGATGCGCAGCGGTCGCTCGACGGTGATCTTTTTGTAGCCGAAGTCGACTCCGTCGAACACCTTGGAGCGATCGGTGACGTCGTACTGGTCGAATGCCGCGAAGGCCTCGAGCACCTTGTCGGCGTCGGTCGCACTGACTTTCACGCCCTTCTCGCCGAGGTTCTTGCGCAGCGGTGTCGACCAGCCTGTGGCATCGATCAGCTGCACCTTGCCTTTGCGGCGCTCTTCCTTGCGGTTGGAAAGCACCCACACGTAGGTCGCGATACCGGTGTTGTAGAACATCTTGAGCGGCAATGCGACGATCGCCTCAAGCCAGTCGTTCTCGATGATCCACCGGCGGATGTTGCTCTCGCCCTGTCCGGCATCGCCGGTGAACAGCGAAGAGCCATTGTGAACCGATGCGATACGGGAGCCCCGATCCGTTTCCTGCTTCATCTTCGAGATCAGGTTCGCGAGGAACATCAGCTGGCCGTCGCTGCTGCGCGTGACGAGTGAGTACTCGCTGTCGCCATCGTGAGTAACCACGAAGCGCGGGTCGATGATCTTCTTCGCGCCGCCAAGGCGGTCCTGGTCGGTCTTCCAACTCTTGCCGTACGGCGGGTTCGAGAGCATGAAGTCGAACTCCTGGCCCGCGAACGCGTCGTTGGAGAGGGTCGAGTACTCCGGGCCGCCGACGATGTTGTCTGCAGCCTTGCCGTCACCTTTGAGGATCAGGTCGGCCTTCGCGATTGCATACGTCTCGGCGTTAATTTCTTGCCCGTACAAGTGGGTCGAGACCTTCTTGCCGGACGCCTCCGTGAGGTGATGCAGCGTCTCCTCGGCAACAGTCAGCATGCCGCCGGTGCCCATCGCGCCGTCGTAGAGGCGGTACGTGCCCGACGGGATCGCGCCAGCAATCGGTTCGAACATCAGCCGGGTCATGAGTCGGACAGCGTCGCGCGGCGTCCAGTGCTCGCCGGCCTCTTCGTTGTTCTCCTCATTGAAGCGGCGCACAAGCTCTTCGAAGACCGTGCCCATCCCATGGTTGTCCATCCCGGCCGGGGACAGATCAAGATCCGGCGCGAGGAACTTCTCGATCAATGCACCGAGCGCGTCAGCCTTCGTCAACCGGGGTAGCTGGTTGCGGAACTCGAAATTGTCGATGATCTCCTGCACGTTGGGCGAGAATCCGTCCAAGTACGCCTCGAAGTTCTGCCGCAGGCGCGTCGAGTTCGACACGTGGCGCAAGTCCTGCATCGAGAATCCAGACGTGTTGTAGAAGTCCTGCTTGGCCGCATCCCGCAGCGGTGCATCCTGGTCGGCAACGCCCGCCTCATCCAGCATCTTCTTCATCGCCATCACTGCGTCGCGCGTCGGGCCAAGGACGCTGTCCAGGCGACGCAGGACCGTGAAGGGAAGGATCACGTCACGGTACTTGCCTCGGACATAGAGGTCGCGGAGCACATCGTCAGCGATGTTCCAGATGAGCGCCACGATTCGAGAGTGGTTGATGGAGCTGTGTGGCACGGGGATCCTTCACTGGTGACTAGACAACCTGCCGAGCGGCGGGGCGACGAGACTGGTACTGGCGATGCCGCCCAACACTGAAGGTAGACGGCACCACTGGCATTCTCTCAGCTCGCGGGAAACCTTGTCTGCCCAGACAGGCTCCGCGCAACACCACCCCGCTCGCCACGCAAGAGCGGCTCAAGCACCGACCGTCATCGACGAACGATCAGGGACTGAGCCTCGACCTCGAGCTGCTCGGCGAGAGCATCCACCGAATCCAGAGTGAGGTTCCGCTCCCCACGCTCGATACCAGCGAGGTACCGAGTCGACACTCCGAGCTCTTCAGCAAGACCTTCCTGCGACAGCCGACGCGCAAGGCGCAGATCGCGCACCTGCGCTCCGAGCACCTTCTTCAGCGGTTCTGTCACACATCCAGCCTCAGGTCTGGTAGTCATGACTTCCAGGAAGTTATCGCTTCTAGTTGCGGTTCGACGGGTCTCGCACGACTCGCACTGCGGCCGCATCAGACCTCGAAGGAGAGCGTGACGATGCCCGATTCGCAGCAGATCCCCGACGGGAGCTCGACAGCTCTCCCCCGCGTCCTGCACACACCACGCAGCACGGCACTGCTCTTCGAATCGTGGGCCCAAGCAGAGGAGGCGAAGCGGAGGGAACGGGCAGGCAACGACCCCCAGCTGACGTACGAAGCCTATGCAGCAGGCGAACCATGCCGCGCGTGCGGGCGCGCCCTTCTCGGTGAGCCAGCTCTGGGTACTGATAAAGAGAGCCTTGCGCTGATCGACGCCAACAATGCCGAGTTCCGAGCAGAACACAAGGCATGCAACATGGGTGTTTGGCGTCTCGAGAACAACAGGGTGGAGCACTGCCACCTGTGCTGCCCGTTCCCGCCACTTTCGCCGACACAGCGCGATGAGTTCCGACAGCTCCTGCACCCGTCCTCATTGCGCATCGACCGCAGCGCCACCTGGCGTGTGGAACTCACCTGTCAGCACGTCGAGACTCTGGCCGGGCACTCCCCTTTCTACGTTGAACCCACCGTCCGATGTACCGCATGCGTCGTCATCCGCGGCGTAGTCAAAGCCATGAGAATCGATGACCAGACGAACGACGGTGACCACAACAGCGACATCGAAGGCCTCCAGCCTGACCATCAACGACTCACAGACGAGCAATGGAGCTGGATCAAGCACATCGTTCAGGCAGAAGAAGGCCCTCGCCGAGGGCGGCCACGCACTGACATACGCACGATCGTCGACGCTGCTCTCTACAAGACCCGCACTGGCATCACGTGGCGCGAGCTCCCAGCAACGTTCGGGTCATGGCAGACCGCCTTGCGCCGGCACCGCCAATTGATCGCGAGCTCCCAGTGGGACGAGATCACTCGCACTCTGGCAGAACGAGACCTGCCCTAGTTCGCCCCTCATATGCGGAGGACACGATCCCCCGAGAGCAGTCGACGCCTCGCAGCGTGCCGTTCCAGACCGATTGCGTCTCTACGCAGCTATGGTTGACAAGTCCCACTCCCTCGCGGGGACGGCGGAGTCGACTTTCGTCAACCAAAGTGTCGCCCACCCGCACCTTCCACGAGGAAAGGATGCGCATGCCAGAAGGCAATCCGTCACCCAAAAAGGCCCGCCTCACCCGGATTAAAATTAGCAGGTTTCGCGCCATAAAGTCAGCGGACATTGAGCTTGGAGACACCACAGCGCTAGTGGGGCAAAACGGGTCAGGCAAAACAACCGTCCTGAGGGCGCTTAACGCTTTCTTTAACTACGCGGCCGAGGAGCCAGACTTTCAGTCGGGTCGCCACAAATACACCAGCGGTTCACAATCCGTGATCGAGGTCGCACTCGAAGGGCTCGCGGATTCTGGGTTGCCTCTCTCGGATCCCGCAGTAGGCCAGGTGCGAGCCAGACTCAAGTACCGGTCCGCAAAGAAGTGGGAGTGCTATGCCGGCGGGAAATGGTCCGCGATGCCTTCCGATTTCCACGACACTCTTCGACAACACCTGTCGTTCGCCTTCATTCCCATTCGGCGCGATCACGAAGTGGCGCACGACGGGTCCGGCGGGCTCCTCGAAAGGGCGGTCGAGCAATGGGTAGCCGCGAACCATCAACGCGATAGGAGAAGCCCGCAAATTGCCCGAGTTGCTTCGGATCTCCAGAAGCGCTCGCTTTCCGGACTAGAAAAACATCTCGGCAAGATTGCGCCAATGTCTGGACCATTCTCCTTCCAGCTCGAGTACGCCACGCCGCCCGATTACCGACTCCTGCTACAAAACTTGCGGCTCTCGGTAAAAGAAGGAGGGCAGCTGATACCACTTGCGGATAGCGGGAGTGGAACTCAGAGCATGGCAGTATTCGCCCTTTACGCATACCTCGCAGAACTCGAGAACACCAACTACATTCTGGGGTTCGAAGAGCCTGAGCAAAATCTTCACCCTCAGGCACAGCAACAACTCATGCGAGTCCTGGGGGACCTTGGCCTGCAGGTTGTGTTTACAACGCACTCTCCGACCATTGTCGACACGCTTGAGCACGAGCAAGTCGTCCTGTGTAGACGCGTAAAGTCCGCCAGCCGCGAACTCGAGGCGGAAGTCAGCCAGATCCCGTCATCATTCTTCCAAGATCACGGACTTGATCGAGAGAGCTACTACAAGTTTCATCGCCGCAAGAACTCCAGCTTCCTCTTCGCCGATTTTGTGATTGTGACCGAAAGCCCCATCGATTCCAACGTCGTGGACCAACTGCTCCGCGAGGCGGGCGTAGAGATCGAGGAGCGCGGGATGACTATATTCTGCGTCGACGGAATCCCGTCAATTCCACACATGTACTATTTACTGCATGAGTTGACGATTCCAGCAGCGTTCGTCGTCGACAAAGACTACTTCGTCCCCTACCGCAATAATAACGATCGGAAGAAGAGTCTTGACTCGAAGGGATACCCTCTATACCGATCAGAGGCGAAGCAGCGGAGCCTCCTCGCCACACTCTTTCCGTCACCCAAGGATCAAGGCAGCCTGCTCCACGCTCTGGTGCACAACCACCGGGCCGCCATGGACATGCTTCAGAGAGTAAACTTCTTTGCATTCCGGTATTCAATGGAAGTCGACCTCGTATCAGTTCCAGCGACGCGCGAACGACTGTTTGACCTGACCGGCCTCACCGGAGTGGATAGGACCGAGAAAAACCTGTTGGCCAAAAAGGATGCATTGAAGGATCAGACATACCTACTTAAGTCCTTTACTAGGATTCCATCCAATAGACTGCCGGCTTCCTATCAGCGGTTGCGATCAAGGCTTCCTGTAATTGCCGCGGCCGCACGAACCATCTGATGCGCCGCTAGAGTCAATGACTGACCTAGCAGGCCTTGAACTCGCTGAGGCGATCATCGAGGTCGAAGTCGCCTGGCCGTGCGCCAACCAGCTACGCGACGCCTACCGCGTCAAGGACCTCACCGAGGGCAGCAAGTTCGCCGAACGTATGCTCGAATCGTTCGCCACCTGCCCGATCTCCGAGTTCCGCCGACTCGGGAACACCCTGACCCAGTGGAAGGCCGCGTTCATGTCGTACTTGAGCACAGTGCAGTCCAATAGCGGCGGCACCAACGCCGTCAACAGGCCCATCGTGCTGCATCGCCGCGTCGCCCGCGGCTTCCGCAACTGCGACAACTACCGGCTACACATACTCCTCATCGCAGGCGGGCTGAACCCACCTCAAATTGGATGAGCCACAAACCCACGGCTAGGATCCAATGCCAGCGTCGGCACATTACAGCGGGCAAGCTACGCCGGAGCTTCGCCAGTCACGGTCGTGTCCAGCGCCTCAACGTCGGCGATCAGCTCCATCACCGACTGGTAGCGCCGGTCAGGCTGAGAATCGATGCACTTGTGGATGATTTGCTCGATAGGACTTGCGCTGCTCCGCCCCATATTTTTCCGCCCAGTGAAGATATAGAGCAATACGAAGCCAGCCGCGAATACGTCATGGACAGCAGCGAAGTCCTTGAACGAACCGAGAGCTGGATCGATCTTCGTGCCCTTGAGTTCGGTCTCCGTCATCGTGAATTCGGATCCCTTGAGCTTGGCCAGACCGAAGTCGGACAGTTTGACCAGCACAGCTGAACCGCCGAAGGTGCGGAGCAGGACGTTCCTGGTGCTCAGATCCCGGTGAAAGTGCCCCTTGGAGTGGATGAAGTTGAGGCCGTACAGGAACTGCAGCGCGATCCTCTTGCGGGTCGTCGATCCGAAGCCTGACTGGTTGTTTCGCTTCGCGACGTAGTCCTCCAGCGAGGTGTCGCAGTGCTCCATCGTGTACGACCAATCCGACTCCTTGAAGTTGTAGACCTCGAGGACGTACGGGAACTGAAGCTCTTTCATCAGCTCGAACTCCCGCCGGAAGCGTTCCTTCTCCCGATCATCAGAACCGGGTTTGAGCTTCTTCCTTGCCAGGGTCATGCCGTAGTTCGGGTCAGTGAACCGATGAACCAAGGCGAAGGCACCCTCGCCGATGGGCGTCAGCTTCACGATGCGAGAATCGGACACCGGTACGGCTTGGTCGCCAAGGCTGAAAACTGGTGCGTAGCTCTCGACCTCGACGGGAGTGAAGCCTTCAGGGATGGGGCTCCCTCCACTATCAACGAGCCATGCCGGCGCGTTCTCGATGACCCGCTGGTACCTGGGGTCCATGGTCAGCGAGTGACCAGCCTTGTTGAGCATCGTGCGAGCTTCGGTCAGGAGGTCGATGAGATCTAGCAAGTTCCTCGAGTTGTCAGCATTGAAGTGTCCGCTGCTACCGCCACGAGCCTTGTAGTTCATGTGCTTGAACTCGACGTCGAGGCCAGCGTGGATGTAGGCGAAGGCGCGGGGCAGGACCTGCTCCCGGCGGTACAACTCGAGGTAGGTCGAGTCGATGTCCCTCTCATAGAACGTGCGCTCAAAGCGCTCCACCCGGTCCTGCTCCATGGTCTTCATACCTCGAAGCTATCGATGACCTATGACAGACTCCTCAAACTGCTCCATGCGGCGCATCCTGAGGAGTCACTGAAGCCGGTGCGACCTGACCACTATGGGTCACGGCTCGCTCTCGCCGTCGAGAGCGTCTCGTACATTCGCCCGCAACCGCTGGTGGCCCGATGTCCATCTGAGGCCTCCGCCGTTTGCGTTCTGAAGGATGGCCAGCCTGCCGAAGAAGTCCGATCTCCCGGGCAACCACCTTTTGAGTCAGGGCGATTTTTGAGTCAGCGCTCGTGCCGAGCAATCGCCCGCCGAACAACTCGAACTTGCCCCCGGAACAGGCCATCCGAGGCCGCCTGCCTGCTCCGCTCACACACCCAAAGGAAGGGAGCCGGCCCCTGCGGGAGCTCCGCAGAGGCCGAGCAAAGTCCCAGGTCAGCGGCATAAACGCTGAGCAACTAATGGTAGATCGGAACTCGTCCGTCGAGCCTCACCGGAAGCCGAGAAGATAAAACCCCTGGTCAGAGTCGCTTTTTTAGACGTTAAACCTAAATTCAACCACGTCTCCATCCGCCATGACGTAGTCCTTGCCCTCCATACGGACCTTGCCTGCAGCCTTCGCGTCTGCCATCGAGCCCAGCGAATCCAGATCGTTGAACGAGACGACTTCGGCCTTGATGAAGCCCTTCTGGAAGTCCGTATGGATGACACCGGCAGCCTGCGGAGCAGTCCAGCCCTTCCCGATCGTCCACGCGCGGGACTCCTTCGGACCGGCGGTGAGGTACGTCTGCAGTCCCAGAGTGTCGAAGCCCACCCGGGCGAGCTGGTCCAGGCCGGCCTCGTCCTGGCCGCTCATCTCGAGCATCTCCGCAGCCTCGTCCTCGTCCAGCTCAGCGAGCTCCGCCTCGAACTTCGCGTCGAGGAAGATCGCCTCGATCGGCGCGACGAGCGCACGCAGCTCGTCCTTCTTCGTGTCGTCGGCCAGGATGTCGTCATCGACGTTGAAGACGTAGAGGAACGGCTTCGTCGTCATGAGCTGCAGATCATCCAGCGGTTCGACGTCGAATCCGTCGCCCATCGCCTGGAAGAGCGTGCGGCCCTCTTCGAGAATCGCCTGCGCGGCGGTCATCGCTTCGAGGACGGCGGGATCCGTCTTCTTCTGCTTGACCTCCTTCTCGATGCGCGGCTGCGCCTTCTCGAGAGTCTGGAGGTCTGCGAGCACAAGCTCTGTGTTGATCGTGTCGATGTCGTCCGAGGGCGAGATCTTGCCGTCGACGTGCACGACGTCCTCGTCCGAGAACGCCCGGATGACCTGGCAGATTGCCTCGGCCTCACGGATGTTCGCGAGGAACTGGTTGCCCAGGCCCTCCCCCTCCGAGGCGCCGCGGACGATGCCGGCGATGTCCACGAAGCTCACGGTCGCCGGGAGGATCTTCTCCGACCCGTAGATCTCCGCGAGCCGACCCAGCCTGGGGTCGGGCAGCGGGACCACGCCGACGTTCGGCTCGATCGTCGCGAACGGGTAGTTCGCGGCGAGAACCTGATTCTTGGTCAGTGCATTGAACATGGTCGACTTGCCGACGTTGGGCAGTCCGACGATTCCGATAGTAAGAGCCACAGGAGGAGAGTCTAGTCGGTCATGTCCGTGCCTCGTGCTTGCATGGTCACCATGGAAGCGATCACCCTCTCCGTGGCTCTTGTGCTCGTCCTCGCCGCCGGCATCGCCATCGGCTGGTGGCTGGGCGGCACGCGTGCGCGCGCACAGACCCAGGACCGGCTGGTCCGCGCGGAAACAACTGCGCAGATCCTGTCGGAACGGACGGAGGCGCTCGAGGCGGATGCCCAGGTCGCCGGTGAGCTCACTGCCGCTGTCGGTCCCCTCACCTCCGACGTCCGCTCCCTCTCCCAGCACGTGACCGGCCAGGATCGGCAGCAGGCGGCACGCTTGGCAGGGCTCGATGAACAGCTGCGACAGCTGGCGCTCCAGAACCAACGACTCCAGACCTCCACGCACGGCCTGCTCACGGCGTTGTCGGCCGGCAGCAGCCGCGGCGATTGGGGCGAGGTCCAGCTGCGACGCATCGTGGAGCTCTCAGGGATGACGGAGCACATCGATTTCAACGTGGAGGTCACTGCGACCACCGACGCAGGGCGCATCCGACCGGACATGGTCATCAATCTTCCGGGGGAAGCACACATCGTGATCGACGCGAAGGCCCCCCTCAGCGGCCTGGAGACAGATGCGGACGGCACTGCAGTCGCGGACGCACAGGCTCGCGCCGTCAGGAGACACGTCACCGCACTGTCGAAGAAGTCGTACTGGCAGGCGTTCACCCCCACCCCTCGCTTCGTCGTGTGCTTCCTCCCCTCCGACGGACTCCTCGCGGCAGCAGGCCAGGAAGATCCTTCGCTGATCGACGACGCCCTGTCGGCAGGCGTGGTCCTCGCGTCTCCGTCGACCCTGCTGGGGCTCCTCAAGACCGTCGCACTCAACTGGCAGCAGGCGGATCTGAGCCGCAGCGCTCATCAGATCCTGGATCTGGGCCGCGATCTCCACAACCGCGTCGTGACGCTCACAGAGCACCTCACACGGATGGGTTCGAGCCTGGACAGGAGCGTCGAGGACTACAACCGACTCGTCGGCTCCTTCGAGTCGCGGTTCCTCCCCACTGCGCGGAAGCTGTCTGCCACAGGTGTCTCCGATACACCGCTCGCCGATCCTGAAGAACTCTCCACCCGCACGCGTGGACTCACCGCACGGGAATTCGGCCCAGCAGAAAACGGTCACCTGAAACCCCACCTGTAAGGGCGTTGCACGTTCGCTGATAGCGTCCTGGGTGGCGCCGGGGTGCCCCGTCTTCTCGCACCTCAGTCGCCACTCCATGCTTCCGACCTCAGAAGGCAGTCGAACGTGACCACCGATCCGTCCTCCGCCGGCGATTCACAGCAGCACGGCACTCTGCCGCCGCAGGCACCCGCATACGGCCAGCAGGCCCCGGCCCAGCCGCCTCACGGCCATGCCCAGCCCCAGCACCCGGGCAACGGTCAGCCGTACCCGTACAGCGCCCACCCTGGATACGGACAGCCGCAGCAAGAGCAGACCCACCCGCAGTCGGGCTATGCCCAGCACCCCGGATCCACCCAGCAGCCCGGGTACAGCCAGGCACCCCACGGTCATCAGCAGCAGTACCAGCAGTCTCCCGGCGCCGGGGGCACTGCAAACGCAGCACCGAAGAACGAGTACTTCGATTTCACGGACTACCGCTTCCGCATGCCCACTGCATGGCCGAAGACCGTCGCCGCAGCGAAGCCGTCGTTCCGTCAGGGCTTCGGCAGCATCTTCCAGACGGCACATATGCCGATGGACGCACGGATCGGCTACTGGGTCTGGCTCGTCGGAACCGTCCTGGCGATCGTGCTGTGGTTCTTCTCCATCGCGGTCATCGCATTCGGCGTCCTCATCAACCCGTTCACGCTCGTCGCGACCGGCATGGTCGGCATCTTCGGCGGTGTCCGCTGGGGAATGGTCCTGCTCTTCGTCGCGACCATGGTGTTCGTGCTCGTCATGATGGTCGTTCAGCTCTTCATGACGCTCAAGCTCCGAGAAGGCGCGGAATGGGCACGCCTCGCACTCACCGCCATCACGCTTGCGAGCATCGTCTACTCGATCATCCTCACGGCCGCCGGGCTCGAATCCGGGGGCGCGGGCAGCGTCGTGACCAACATCCTGTCGCTCCTCATGGTCGCGTTCTTCTGGCTGCCGAAGGCCAATGAGTGGTTCCTCCGCACGACGGACGGTGACACCCCTCCTGCAGGTCCACGTCGTTCCGCCCGTCACTGAGAACGTCTGTCGGGTCCCCATCCGTCTGCTCTCCAGCAGACGGTTCTCCACCCGATGTGCCGCGGCCCGTTCACTCCCCCACTGGGAGTGCACGGGCCGCAGCGCATTCAGTCCGCTGGATCCGGATCCAGCACCACCGGTGAGTAGTTGTAGAGCCGCAGCTTCACATCCTGCGTGCGCGAATCCACGTCCAGCAGGCTGAGACCTGCAGGATGGCTGTGGACCGCACGCGCAGGATCAAGACCGACCAGCTCCGCGAGCATCGCGCGGACCGGGCCGCCGTGCGTGACGATCACCAGCGCCTCGCCGCCCGCCTCCGCACAGTCTGCTGCCGCCCCGAGCAGCCCCGCCGTCACGCGGCTCGTGAGCTGCTCGAACGATTCCCCGCCCGGTGGTGTGAGCCTGCCGGCGCGCCACGCCGCGTACGCCTCCGGACTGTCGGCACGGATATCAGCCGAGTACCGTCCTTCCCACTCTCCCAGCGACGCCTCGTCCAACCTGCTGTCGCACGCGTCCGGCTCGAGACCCAGTTCCTGCGCAGTCTCCGCGGTCCTCCTCAGACCGGAGACGACGACTCTGTCGGGTGCCACCGCTGCGATCGCAGCCGCCAGACTGCGCGCCTGGCCCCGACCCGCAGCGGACAGGGCGATGTCCTTCTGCCCCTGCAGCCGTCGTTCGCCGTTCCACGCCGTCTCCCCATGACGGATCAGCGCCACGCGGATCATCGGCCACTCTCCACATCCGACGGGTCACGGTGCCTGTTGGGGAACCGTTCCCCGTGCTCGTCGAAGCACGCCTCGGGCGCAGCCGGAAGCCGCACCCCCACGGGCCCACCGGTCACTGCACCGCTCGGGGCATCGGCCGTCACATGCACGCGCGTGCCCTCAGCCACATCGATGCCCACGACCCAGCGCTCGGCCATCGGGACCTGATCGACCAGCGTGCCCTCCAGCACCGCGCCGGCCTCTCCCGGTTCCGCGAGCGTCAGAGATCCCGATCGGTAGAGGGCTCGCACAGTACCGCTGACACCCTCCGGCGCCTGTCCGACGTCCACTCCCGCCAGCAGCAGTCGGCCATCCCGCACGACGCCGTCGATCACGTTCGCGGGCGGAGTGCCCATGAACGTCGCGGCGAAGGCCGTCGCCGGCTCCTCGATGAGTTCGCGCGGCGTCCCGAACTGCTCGATCCGGCCGTCGCGCATCAGCGCGATGTGCGTGGCCATCGTCATCGCCTCGACCTGGTCGTGCGTGACGTAGACGCTCGTCGCACCGGTCGCCCGGTGGATGCGCATGAGTTCGCTGCGCGTCTCCACCCGCAGCTTCGCGTCCAGGTTGGACAGCGGCTCGTCGAACAGCAGCATCTCCGGTTCCGGCGCGATCATCCGTGCGATCGCGGTGCGCTGCTGCTGCCCGCCGCTGATCTCCCCGGGGTAGCGAGAGGCGAGCGCCTCGATGCCCAGGAGCTCCAGCACCTGGGCCACTCTCTCGTCCCGGCGCGTGCGCGGCACCTTCGCCACTGTCAGCGGCCACTCCACGTTCTGGGCGACCGTCTTGTGCGGCCACAGCGCGTACGACTGGAACACGAGACCGGCATTGCGCTTGCTCGCCGGCACCGATGCACCGGAACCGCGGGCGATCAGTCTCTCGCCGAACATGATCTCGCCGGCTGACGGGTCCTCGAGGCCGGCGAGCATCCGCAGGGTCGTCGACTTCCCGCAGCCGGACGGTCCCAGCAGGACGAGGAAGGATCCGGCGGGCACGTGCAGCGAAATGCCGTCGACGGCCGCAGCGTCGCCGAACCGCTTCGTGAGCCCCTCGAGCGTGAGCGATGCGGCGCGTCCACCACCCGCGGCATCGGAAGCGATCCGGGCAGGATCCGCTCTGTCGTCGACCGCCGTCGTCGGCGCATCCATCTGCATCGTCGTGCTCCGTTCACTTTTCGGGATCAGATTGTCGCGGGTCTTGTCGTCGTGCGTCTGGTCGTCACGCGTCTGGTCGTCGCGCGTCCGTGCAGGGTGCGCCGTCATCCGTCATCGCTCCAGGGCTGCGAGGCCTTCTCGAAGCGTCTGACCAGGAGCGTCGCGCCCACGGAGATCACCGCGATGAGGACGGTGACCGCGTTCGCCAGCTGGGTGAAGTTCTCCGACGAGTACTGGTAGGTCAGCACCGCGAGGACGGGCATGGCCGGTGTCGCCAGCAGCACCACGAGGCTCAGGTCGCGCACCATCTGCACGAACACCAGCACTCCCCCGGTCAGCAGTCCGCGTGCGGTGAGCGGTGCGACGATCGACCGCAGACGGCGGAGCAGGCCGGCCCCTGCCATGACCGCCGAATCCTCGACGTCGCGGGACACCTGGCTCATCGCCGCGGTCCCGGAGCGCACCGCGAAGGGGATCGTCGCCGCGACGCCTGCCAGCACCAGGATCGCGAACGTCCCGTACAGGCTGGGGAACGGTCCCCACGATGCGCCGAACTGTGCGATGAAGGCGGCACCCAGCGCGATGCCCGGGATGAGGAACGGCACGAAGCTCACGACGCTCAGCGTCCCGGTGAGCCAGCGCGGGCCCGACGATCGTGTGAGGACGTAGGCGATGAGCAGCCCCAGGATGCCGGCGCACACCGCGACGGCGACTCCCAGCACCACGGTGTTCCACGCCGCATCGAGGATCTGCGGGTTGCGCAGGACGCCGCGCTGCCCCTGGGCGAGCGCAGGATCCGATTCGCCCAGCCAGTAGTGGAGGGTCAGGCCGGACGCGAAGTCATTCGTCCGACGGGTGAGCGACGAAGCGACGAGCACCAGTCCCGGAAGCACCGTCGTGCAGGCCGCGATGGCCCACGCGATCGCAGCCACCGGCCACGCCCACGGGCCCATCCGCGTGGTCCGGCGGCGACCGCCCTTGCCGCTGATCGTCTCGAACCGACTGCCGCGACCGGTCACCCGCGTCGAGGCGTACATGACCATCGCCGCGACGACGATGAGGACGATCGACAGGACGTATCCGCGTGACGTGTCGCCCGTCGTGATCGAGCCGTAGAGCCGCGTGGACAGGGTGTGGAACCGCACCGGCAGTCCCAGGAGGGCGGGGGTGACGAAGTTCGAGACGCCTTCTGCGAACGCCAGCAGTGCCCCGGAGATGATCGCCGGTGTGACGACCGGCAGCGCGATGTCCTTCGCGACGGCGAACCGTGACGCTCCCGTCATCTCCGCCGCTTCGAGGATGTCCCCGTTCACGCTGGCCAGCGATGCGGCGATGAGCATGAAGGACAGGGAGAAGTAGTGCGCGGTCAGCGTGAGCGCCACCGGCACCGGCCCCCACGCCAGCCAGTCGGGCACCGCGAGTCCCCACGTCGCGAGCACGCCCACGGACCCACCGACGAGGTCGTTGCGGAAGACCGACTCCCACGCGAGCGCCAGCGCGAAGCTCGGCAGCGCGAACGGGATCGTCGCGAGCACACCCAGGATCTTCCGACCGGGCAGGTCGGTCATCACGACGACCCAGGCGAGGAAGCCGCCTACGATCGTCGACAGCAGCGCCGTCGCCACCCCCATCAGCAGGGAGTTGCCCAGCGGGCGCCAGAGCAGGTTCTCGGAGATCCGGCTGGCGAAGACGTCTCCCCAGGCGTCTCTGCCGTCGGCCGCGAACGTCGTGTTGAGCAGTCCGACCAGGGGTGCGATGACCAGGACGGCGAGGACCGCCAGCGTCCCCCACGCGAGGACGACGGTGGGACCGGGCATCGCGAGGGGCCGGCGCCTCGGCGGTCGTGCACCGGTCGGGGACGACGGCGTCGTCCGCGTGCGGGCCGGTGCGGGAGGTGCGTGCGTCATGCGCCGCCTTCCGACGTCGGGCCCGCCGCCGAGGTGCCGGTCAACCGTGCGGTGACCGGCACCCCGGCGGCGGGGTGGGGTTCAGGACAGGGAAAGGAGGAAGTCGGAGACGTCGCCGCGGGACTCCGCGGTGGCGGCCGGATCGATGTCCCAGGCGCCCAGCTCCTCGAGGGACGCCGCGTCCTCCGGGGCCTCCATGTCCGTGCGGACCGGGTAGTCGCCGGGGACGTAGAACGGCTCGTAGCCGGGACCGCCGGTGGCCGAGTCATCGCCCATGAGGAAATCGGCGACCAGACGGGCGCCGGCGGGGTTCGCGGAGTCCTTGACCATGCCGATGGAGGCGGGGAAGGTGATGCCCACAGCCGGCTCCGTGTCCAGGGAGGCCTGGAGAGCCCAGCCCTCCTCCTCGTTGTCACGGCGGTCCGAGTAGGACGTGATGCCGACCGGCGGATCCTCCTGGCCGGTGGCGCCGACGGCCGCATTCACATTGTCCGTGTCATCGACGAGCACCAGGCCGTTCTCGTAGAGGCGCTTGAGGAACTCCTCGCCGGCGTTCTGCGTGCCGTCGAGCTCGATGGCCTCGCCCGCGTGGGATTCATAGGCCTCCGCCATCGCGTCGGACTGGAGGACGATCTCCGTCATGAGGTCGAGGTAGTCTCCGCGGACGTTCGGGTCGACCATGACGACCTTCCCGTTCCACTCCTCCTCCGTGAGCTCCCAGAGGTTCTCGATCGGGCTGCCGTCGGGGTGGGCCTCCTCGTTGTACATGAGGATCTTCGTCGACAGGCGGTTGGCCAGCAGCGGCTCCTGGTACTCCTGCGGCACGGTGTCCGCGACGCGCTCGGGCACGTAGCCGGTGAGGATCCCCGTCTCCACGAGCTCGGAGAGGACGACCGGGGCGTCGGAGATGTAGGCGACATCGGCAGAGGGGGCGCCCGCCTCCGCCTCGGAGGACAGACGGGTGATCTGCTCGGTCGACGAGATGTCATGGCCGATGAGGTCGATGCCGGGGTACTCCGCTTCGAACGCCTCCTCGACCGCGGCGATGCGTGAGGTGAACGAGTAGACGGTCACCTCGCCCTCCTCCTCGGCAGCGGCGACGAGCTCGTCATGGCTGAACGAGTCGTATTCGTGGGCGGCAGCGGTGTCGGAGGCCGGCTCCGTCTCCGGCGATCCGCCTCCGCAGGCGGCGAGGGTGAGGGTCAGGGGAACGGCGACGGCGAGGGCGAGGCGACGCGTGAACATGAAGACTCCTTCAGAGATCCGTGGGGTGTCATGAGACGAGGACGTGGGGGGGGTGAGTGGGCAGGGTCGACGAAGGTCAGTGGGTGCGGAAGGTGGTGAGAGCCGGGGTCTGGGACCTCGGGAGCGGTGCCCGGGCAGTGCCCGGTCGTGTCACTCGAACGTGCGCAGCAGCGAATCGAGCCTGTCGAGAGCGGGCAGGGTCCGGTCGGGATGTCGGTGGGCGAGCGTGAGGACGAGCGCGTTCGTCACGGCCATGGGAACGGTGAGGGAGGAGAATCCGTCGCGGTCGCTGCGGCGCGCGGCCACGAGCACATCCGGCGCGGGATCGAGGGTGTGGAGGGTGTCCGTCACGAGCACGGACCGTGCGCCGACCGCCGCCGCGTGCGCCAGCAGGCCGGTCAGCAGACGCGGGGGCCGGCGGAAGGCGAACGCGAGGACCAGGTCCTGTGCGGTGAGTGCCGTGAGCCGCTCCGCGAGCTCGCGGCCATCCCCGTCCAGGACGACGACGCGCACGCCGAAGCGCCGGAGCCTGCGCTCGACCAGCTCGGTGAGGACGCTCGCGTTGCCGCGGGCGAACACGTGCACGGTGTCCGCTGCGGCGATGGCGTCAGCGATGCCGTCCAGACGCGTCTGCTCGACGCACTCCGCGACAGCGGCCAGTGACTCGACCTCCGCGCGCAGGAACGTGTCGAGCACCGTGCCCGTCTGATGCTCCGCCAGCTCTGCGCGCATGCGGTCGCCGGCCCCGCGCAGCGGCTTCTGAGCTTCGCGTCGCTCCTGCCGCAGCTCCTCCCGCAGATGCGGATAGCCCTCGAACCCCAGCTTCTGGGCCAGGCGCGTCGCCGCAGCGGGGTGGGAGCCAGCATGACCCGCCAGGTCGTCGCCGCTCCAATGCACGGCGTCCTCGGGCGAGGACAGGAGGGTGTCGAGGAGTGCCCGGTCGGTCTTGGTGAGGCGACCGCGCTGTGTCTCGATGCGCTCGTGGAGGGTCATGCCCAGAACACTAACGGCAACGACTCTTGCAGGACAGTGAAATCCTGCAAGAGTCGTTGCCGTTCATGGACTCTTCATCTCATGCGCCGGGGAGCCTCCCGGGGTTCACCCGGGTTCACCCGGGTGAACCCGGGTTCACCGGGTGTTCGCCGTCAGTCGGCAGTCGTGCTGCCCAGCACCTCGCCATCCTCGTCGAGCGCTTCGACGACGACGCTGTCTGCGTCCTCGGGCAGCGGGATGGGCGTCTCGAAGCCCGCACGCTCCGCTGTCGCGAGCTCGGCGCGCGCACCGGCGTCGGGTCCGCCGAGCACGCGCCACTGCGCGACCTCCGTCGCACCGTTCCACGAGGCGTAGACGGTGGTCTGGTCGTCCTCGGTCGTCATGTCCGCCGCGGGCGGCTCGGTCGGCGTCGCCTCCCATTCGGAGAGGTACGCGCGGTAGTTCGAGTCCGCGCCCACGGTCCCGTCGCGCAGGACCTCGCCGTCGGCGGAGTACTCCGTGAACGACGGCAGGGCTCCCCAGCCGATCACGACGCGTCCGTCCTCGAGCTCCTGGTAACTGCCCTGGTTCGCGGCGATGCGGGGAACGGGAGGCAGGAACTCCTGGACGAGCTCCGCTGTCATCTCGTCGGTGTCCACGTCGATCTTCATCCCACGGGACGAATCGCCCAGCGTGGGCGACGACTGATTGTCGAACAGCGTGATCGTGCCGTCGGGCGAGCGCTCGACATCGTGCTGCCAGGCGAAGTACAGGTCGTCGTCGGCTTCGAAGTCCGTCGACTTCCCGCCCAGCGTCCAGTTCACGCCACCCGACTCGCGGTCGACGTTGTAGAAGGCATGGGTGTTGCGCGCGTCCACCAGCAGCGAACCGTCGTCGTCGACAGAGACGGAGTTGCCGTGGAAGTAGTCGTACGGCTTGTCCTCGGTCCCCGCATCATCCTCGAACTCGCGCTCGGAGTCCGTGACGGGGATGTGGTCGAGTGAGCTCCAGTCGAGCAGGACCTCGCCGGTCTCGATGTCGACCTCCTGGACGACTCCGTCCCAGACCCAGCCGTCGGACTCCCCACCGATCTCCGTGAGGTCCGCCTGCTTCGGAACGTAGGCCATCAGCAGCATCGTGCCCTCGTCGGTGATCGTCGTCTCGTGGAGGTCGACCATCCGGTGCGGCAGGTCATTGCCCATGCCGACCCGCGCGATCTCCTCGTACGAGTCGTCGACGACGACGACCTCGCCCTCGGCCAGGGGCGTGTCGACGATGCCCTCCCACCAGGTGAGGACCTTCTCGCCCTCGTACTCCTGGACGCGCATGTCCCAGCCGGCCGTGGGCTCCGAGGAGCCCTCAGACTCCTCGTCCTCCTGGATCCACACCGGCTCCCCGTCCTCGTCGACGATCAGCTTGCCGGACCACAGACCGGTCTCCTGCGACTTCGGCCCGACGAAGAAGTACTCGTCGGACCGATCATCGTCGGTGCTGTCCAGATCGATCGGTGGAGCTGTGAGGTCCGTGCTCTCGTATTCGGTGAGCTCGACCTCGTCGGCGTCATCACCGCCACCGTTCGAGCATCCCACCACTCCGACCAGCACTGCGGCGGACAGGACCGCCGCCCCTCTGCGCACCCTGCGGTTCGCCGACATCGAATCATCCTTGTCGCTTCGTGTTTAAGCGGTCTCGTCCGCGACGAACCGCCCTGTGACAGCACCACACTAAGCGAATGATCAGGATCTGCGCGGTTGTCTCGCGGCGAGCAGGGGGCAGCAGAGGCCGGCAGAGACGAGCCGCGCTCAGCGCAGTTCGTGGTTCCGGTCCGCGCCGTTCTTCTTGTTCGAGGTCTCGAGGCCCGCCGCCTTGAGGTCCTTCCGCAGTTCGCGGGGCAGGGAGAAGATCACGTCCTCGTCCGCTGTGCGCACCTCTTCGACGTCGCCGTAGCCGTAGTCGGCGAGCAGGCGCAGCAGATCCTGGACCAGCAGGTCCGGGACGCTCGCACCGCTCGTCACGCCGATGGTCGACACGCCGTGGAACCACTCCTCATCGACCTCGCGGGCGAAATCGATGCGGTGGGCGTCCTTCGCACCGTGCTCCAGCGCCACCTCGACCAGGCGCACCGAGTTCGACGAGTTCGCGGACCCCACGACCAGCACGAGATCCGCGCCCGGAGCGATCTTCTTGACCGCGACCTGACGGTTCTGGGTGGCATAGCAGATGTCGTCGCTCGGCGGGGCCTCGAGGTGGGGGAAGCGCTGCTTGAGGATGTCGACCGTCTCCATCGTCTCGTCGACGCTCAGAGTCGTCTGCGAGAGCCAGATGAGCTTGTCCGTCTCCGGCAGCTCGACGGTGCGGGCCTCCTCCGGGTTCTGGATGAGGGTGATCGAGTCCGGTGCCTCGCCCATCGTCCCCTCGACCTCTTCGTGGCCCTCGTGGCCGACGAGGACGATCGAGTAGCCCTGCTTCTCGAACCGCACCGCTTCACGGTGCACCTTCGTCACGAGCGGGCACGTCGCGTCGATCGTGTCGAGGCTGCGCGCGGCTGCCTCTTCGTGGACCGCCGGCGACACTCCGTGGGCGGAGAACACCACGCGGGCGCCTTCCGGCACCTCATGCGTGTCGTCGACGAAGATCGCACCGCGCTCGGAGAGCGTGTCGACCACGTGGCGGTTGTGGACGATCTCCTTGCGGACGTAGATGGGAGCGCCGTAGTGCTCCAGCGCGCGTTCGACGGCGATGACCGCGCGGTCCACCCCTGCGCAGTATCCGCGCGGGGCGGCGAGGAGGACGTTCTTCTCACCGCTCTCCGGCTGACGGATCTCCGAGGGGTCCTTGCGGCGGCGCGGCATCGCGGGGACGGGCACAGTCACAGTCGCAGTCATGCGGATGATTCTACGCGGCACTCCTCAGAAGGGGCTGGGCACCGGGGAGTCGTCCGTCACCCCACCGACCCGTGTCCGTCGCCTCGTCTAGGATCGGGGACACCCCGCACACGATGAGAAGAGGAGCGGACCGTGGCGCAGCGCATCTCCGGGACCCCCGGGACCCTGGGCGATCAGCCGGAACGCCCACCCGCCGCGGCGACGGCGGCGGACACCTCCGCGGACAATCCCTGGCCGGTCAGCCTGCTCGCCCACAAGATGAAGGCCTACATCGACCGCATGTCGACGGTGTGGGTCGAGGGCCAGATCATCGAACTGTCCGATCGGGCGAACGCCAGCTATCTCACCCTCCACGACACGACGGAGGACATCTCACTCCCCGTGCAGATCTGGCGCAACGTCCGGGACCGCCTGGACACGCGGCTCACGGAGGGCTCCCGCGTCGTCGTCCAGGCGAAGGCGAACTACTGGCTCGCGAAGGGCCGCCTCACGATGCAGGCGTACGACGTCCGCGCCGTGGGACTGGGCGAACTGCTCGCACGGCTCGAACAGCTCAAGCAGATGCTGGGCGCCGAAGGGCTCTTCGACCCCGCGCACAAGAAGCCCCTGCCGTTCCTCCCCTCCCGCATCGGCCTCATCACCGGCCATGACTCCGACGCGATGAAGGACGTCCTCCGCAACGCGTCTCTGCGCTGGCCGGCCGTGGCCTTCGAAGTCCGAAACGCCGCGACGCAGGGGACGAACGCGGTCCCGCAGGTCATGGCGGCACTGGAGGAGCTCGACGCGCACCCGGACGTCGATGTCATCGTCATCGCCCGTGGCGGCGGCAGCCTCGAAGACCTCCTCCCCTTCTCGAACGAAGCGCTGGTCCGCGCAGTCCACGCAGCAAGCACTCCGGTCGTCTCCGCGATCGGCCATGAGGCGGACCGTCCGCTGCTGGACGACGTCGCAGACATGCGCGCCTCGACTCCCACGGATGCGGCGAAGCGGATCGTCCCGGACGTGGCAGAGGAGCAGATGGGCATCCTCCAGGCCCGCGCCTCGCTCAACGGCGCACTCGACCGGCTGCTGCAGAGTGAGGCCAGGGCCCTGGCCGACGTCCGCGGCCGTCCCGTGCTGGCCCAGCCGGAAACGATGATCACCGGACGGGAACAGGACGTGTCGACGCTGCGTGCCAGATCCTGGCAGGCGCAGGCGGGACTGGTGGGCCGCGCTGCGGCAGAGATCGAGCACCTCCGCACTCAGGTGCGCAGCCTCTCCCCCCTGAACACCCTGGCCCGCGGCTACGCCGTCGTCCAGACGGAGGACGGTGCCGCCGTGCGCAGTCACGAGCAGGTGGATGCGGGTGACCGCATCTCGATCAAGCTCGCCTCCGGGCGCCTGACAGCGCAGGTCGATGACTCCTCGCCGGACCCCCAGTCACGGGACCTCGGCGATGGTCCCCGGCAGCACACCGACGACAGCACTTCCAAGGAGTGACCATGGCAGATGAGCAGAACAGCACGACGACCGTTCCCGGCGGAGCGACGGACGGGATAGACGCGCTCAGCTACGAACAGGCTCGCGAAGAGCTCGTGACGACGGTGCGCACCCTCGAGGCCGGCAGCCTCACCCTGGAGGAATCGCTGCGCCTCTGGGAGCGGGGCGAGGCACTCGCCGATCGCTGCCAGAACTGGCTGGACGGGGCGAAGGACCGCTTGGAGAAGGCCCGTGCCGCCCGTGACGAGCAGGACGGAGCGGCGCAGGGCTGATCACCCATCGGCCGCTGGGCGGCCCTGGTGCTGATCAGTCGTCCTGATCAGTCGTCGGTCGCCACGGCTCCGACGGTCTGCACGGATTCCGCCGCGTACTCCTCGAGCGGGCCCCACTCGCCAGCGCCCACAAGCAGGAGGACGGTCCCGTCGGCCTCCCCCAGGAGCGCCTTGTCGGAGGAGTCGGTCCCCTCGAATCGCGTGAACGCGGTACCGGCCAGCTCGGACTCCCCCGTCTCCGCGAATTCCTCGAGGTACGACTCCGCCCACGCGTCGGGGGTCTCCTCTGCATCGGTCTGACGCAGCGACGCCCAGCCGTCGTCCCCGTCGACCCAGGACACGTACCAGGTCTCCACGGGAGGGGTCCCGCCCTCACCGAACGACGCGGCGTTCGCATGCCATCCCTCAGGCATCCCCGGCACCGCCAGGTCGAATCCTGCCTCCGGCTGCACGTTCTGGGCCACGGCGCCGTAGTCGACCTCGCGGGTGATGTCGCCCTCAGGACGCGGCGCGAGCGCAAGCGCGGCCAGCACCAGCACCAAGCACGCCAGCAGCGCGATCGCCATGTTCACCCAGTTGTAGTGCCGCCGGATCACACGCATCTCTTCGCGCGAGCCCGCCTTCGTGCGCGCCAGCGCCTTCTCGCCGGGGAACAGCTCCGGTTCCTCGTGCGGCCGCTCCGGTCCGGCGAGGCCGCCGTAGCGCGCGGTCGACGACGGGAGGGGCGGCGGGGTGGCATGCTGCTGGTCGTTCACACCTGCATTGTCCCCCGTCTCACCGCACGACGACCAATCGCCGTCCCGCCGCGACGATCCAGCGTCGGGTCCAGCCCGGGCAAGTGGCACAATGAGTGGCATGGCAGACAACTCCGCGCCCACGTCCCCCGGCGACGACGCCCCCGTCAAGGCTCACCACGCCGGAGGACGCGGCGATCCGGACGCCCCCCCGGTCACCGTGACGGATTCGTGGTCCGAGCGCCTGCGCATCCAGGAGGGCTCTCCCGATCGCAACCTCGCGCTCGAACTCGTGCGCGTCACGGAGGCGGCGGCCATCGCCGCCGGACCGTGGGTGGGCCGCGGCGACAAGCTCGCAGCAGACGGCGCAGCGGTCGCAGCCATGCGCAACGTGCTGTCGAGCGTGAGCATGGACGGCACCGTCGTCATCGGTGAGGGCGAGAAGGACGAAGCCCCGATGCTCTTCAACGGCGAACGCGTGGGCGACGGCTCCGGCGCCCAGGTCGACGTGGCAGTCGACCCCGTCGAGGGCACGACGCTCACCGCCCGTGGGATGCCCGGCGCGATCTCCGTCATGGCGGTCGCAGAGGCCGGCGCGATGCTCGACCCGTCAGCCGTCTTCTACATGGAGAAGCTCGTGGCCGGTGCGGAGATCGCCGATGTCGTCGACCTGCGGCTGCCGGTCGGCGAGAACATCCGCCGCGCCGCCAAGGCGAAGGGCACGGACACCAAGAACGTCACGGTCACGATCCTGGACCGCCCGCGCCACGAAGCGATGATCGACCAGGTCCGCGAAGCCGGCGCCCGCATCCGCCTCATCACCGACGGCGACGTCGCGGGTGCCATCGCGGCCGTGCGCCCCGGCACGGGCATCGACATGCTGCTGGGCATCGGCGGAACGCCGGAGGGCATCATCACCGCGTGCGCGATCAAGGCGCTCGGCGGCGTGATCCAGGGACGCCTGTGGCCGCAGTCCGACGAAGAGCGCCAGAACGCCGTCGAGCACGGACTCGACCTCGACACCGTGCTCTCGACGGATGATCTGGTCAGCGGCGACAACACCTACTTCGTCGCGACGGGCATCAGCGCCGGCGACCTGTTGGACGGCGTCCGGTACGAGGGCGACCGGGTCCACACCCACTCGCTCGTCATGCGATCGAAGTCGGGAACGGTCCGCAACGTCTACGCCGAGCACCGTCCGGACAAGACGCACTCCTACGAGGAAGCCGCGCGCGAAGCCGCACGGCGGGGCCTCGTCTGATGGCGGACACGACACAGCCGACGACGGGTTCCGAGGCCGCAGAGTCGACGGAGGCGCAGCCGGAGGCCTCCGCGGACAGGCGCATCGAGCGCACGAATCCCGCACGTCGCTTCATGACGCCCAAGGACGCGCTCCAGGCCGTCCTCGACGGGAACGAACGGTTCGTCTCCGGCACGCCCCTGCACCCGAACCAGGGGGCAGACCGTCGCAACGCGCTCGCGAACACGCAGGAGCCGTTCGTCTCGCTCTTCGGCTGCTCCGACTCCCGCGTCGCAGCAGAGATGATCTTCGACGTGGGCCTCGGCGAGATGTTCGTCATCCGGACTGCGGGCCAGGTCACGGACGGCGTCGTGCTGGGCACCCTGGAGTACGCCGTCGACCTCCTCAGCACCCCGCTCCTGGTGGTGCTCGGTCACGACAGCTGCGGGGCGGTGACCGCCGCACACGATTCGTTCGACTCCGGAGAGACGCCGGGCGGGTACATCGACGATCTCGTCGCCCGCATCATGCCGTCCGTCGCCCACGCCCGCGCACAGGGCCGCGAGGGCATCCCCGGCGCCGTCACGCAGAACACGATCGACACCGTCCACCGCATCCCCCAGCGCTCTCCGCTCATCAAGCGGGCCCTGCGCGAAGGCCGTCTGGAGATCGTGGGCCTCACCTACCGGCTGGACGACGGTCGCGTGAACACCGTGTCGCACCTCGGACCGATCGTGGACGCCAACGGCATTCCGGTCGATCTCCTCACCCGAACCTGACCCGATCCTCCAGCGCATCGACGGCCCCCGGCCGCAGACGCGCTGCACGCACCCACCAGATACCGCACCCCCTGACTTCGAGGAGTGAAGGAAAGAATGACGCAGGAATACCGCATCGAGCACGACACGATGGGCGAAGTGAAGGTCCCCGCTGACGCTCTGTACAGCGCACAGACACAGCGTGCGGTGGAGAACTTCCCGATCTCCGGCAAGACGCTCGAGCGCGAGCACATCGCCGCACTCGCCCAGGTGAAGAAGGCCGCAGCCTCCGCGAACGAGGAACTGGACGTCCTCGACGCCCAGCGCGCCGCGGCGATCCGCACCGCGGCGGACAAGGTGATCGCCGGCGACTACGACGCCCACTTCCCCATCGATGTCTTCCAGACCGGTTCGGGCACCTCGTCCAACATGAACACCAACGAGGTCCTCGCGACGCTCGCGAACCGGGAGCTCGAGGGCACCGACGTACAGGTGCATCCGAACGACCACGTCAACGCCTCGCAGTCGTCGAACGACGTGTTCCCGACCTCCGTCCACGTCGCCGTCGCGAACGCACTGGTGAAGGACCTGCAGCCGGCACTCGACGTGCTCGCGACCTCGCTGGAGAAGAAGGCGGAGGAGTTCCGCGACATCGTGAAGTCCGGTCGCACGCACCTCATGGATGCCACGCCGGTGACGCTCGGGCAGGAATTCGGCGGCTACGCCGCACAGGTCCGCTACGGCATCGAGCGCATCGACGCCTCGCTCCCCCGCGTCACGGAGGTCCCGCAGGGCGGCACAGCGGTCGGCACGGGCATCAACACCCCCGCAGGCTTCTCCGCCCGGGTCGTCGAGCTCCTCGCCGAGCAGACCGGCCTGCCCATCACGGAGGCGCGCAACCACTTCGAGGCACAGGCGAACCGCGACGGCCTCGTCGAGGTCTCCGGCCAGCTGCGCACCATCGCGTACGGCTTCATGAAGATCAACAACGACCTGCGCTGGATGGGTTCGGGCCCCAACACGGGTCTGGGCGAGCTCCAGATCCCCGACCTGCAGCCGGGCTCGTCGATCATGCCGGGCAAGGTCAACCCCGTCATCTGCGAGGCCGCCATCCAGGCCGCCGCCCAGGTCATCGGCAACGACACCACCGTGTCGCTCTCCTCGACCAACGGCGCCTTCGAACTCAACGTGGGCATCCCGGTCATGGCCGCGAACCTGCTCGAATCGGTCCGCCTGCTCGCCAACACCTCGCGGGTCATGGCGGAGAAGATGATCGACGGGCTCACCGCGAATGAGGAGCGCGCCCGCTTCCTCGCGGAGGCCTCACCCTCGATCGTCACGCCGCTCAACAAGGTGATCGGCTACGAATCGGCCGCGAAGATCGCCAAGTACGCCGTGGCGGAGAAGGTCACGGTCAAGGAGGCGACGATCGCGCTGGGCTTCGTCGAGGACGGCTCCCTCACGGAGGAGCAGCTCGACGCGGCCCTCGACGTCACGACGATGATCGGCGAGTACCGCTGAGCACGGCTCGCTGAGCATGTTCTGCTGAGGCGCGCGCACCGCGCCTCGATCCAGACACACGGCACCCCCGGGAGGATTCCTCCCGGGGGTGTCTTGTGCTCTCAGCCGGTAGCGGGCGATCGAGACGTCACTTCTGCACACGAATCGCCGCTTCCACGTGCCACAGTGACGTCTCGACGTGCGGAAACGACGTCACGACGCCTCAGCCGGCCTCACTCACACCAGCTCGGCTTCCTCCAGCACCTCGGTCACGAGCGCGGCGATCGCGGACCTCTCGGAGCGGACCAGCGTGTAGTGCGCGAACAGCGGATGCCCTGTCAGCCGGTCGATGACGGCGGTGATGCCGTCGTGCCGTCCCACCCGCAGATTGTCGCGCTGCGCGACGTCGTGGGTGAGGATGACGCGGGAGTTCTCCCCCAGCCGCGACAGCACCGTGAGCAGGACGGTCCGCTCCAGTGACTGCGCCTCGTCGACGATGACGAAGGAGTCATGCAGCGACCTGCCGCGGATGTGCGTGAGCGGAAGGACTTCGAGGAGCCCCCGGTGGACGACTTCGTCGATGACATTCTGGCTCACGAGCGCCCCCAGGGTGTCGAACACCGCCTCCGCCCAGGGGTTCATCTTGTCCCCCTCGGAGCCGGGCAGGTATCCCAGGTTCTGACCGCCCACCGCGTACAGCGGTCGGAAGACCTTGATGGACTGGTGGCTGTGGTCCTCGAGCACGGCCTGCAGCCCGGCCATGAGCGCCAGCGCGGACTTGCCGGTGCCTGCCCGCCCGCCCAGGCTCACGATGCCCACGGACTCGTCGGTGAGCGCGTCGATCGCGATGCGCTGCTCCGCCGATCGTCCGTTGACGCCGAACACCCCCTGATCGCCGCGGACCATTCGGATCCGATCGTTCCCGACGACGCGCGCGAGCCCGGAGCCGCGGGGACTCGTCAGCACGAGGCCCGTGTTGATCGATTCGTGCGCCACGGCGTCGGTCTGCAGCCAGCCCTCGTCGAACAGGGTCGACATCTCCTCCTCGTCGAGGCCCAGCGATGACATGCCGGTGAAGCTCGAATCTCCGGCCTGCTCGTTGAGGTACTGCTGGGCGGCGAGACCCAGCGACGCCGCCTTCACACGCATCGGCACGTCCTTCGTCACGACGACGACGGTGGACCCCTCCGCCTGCAGATTGCGAGCCACCGCGAGGATCCGCGTGTCGTTCTCCGCGCGGTCGAACGTGCGCGGCAGCTGGGTCGTGTCGACGTGGTTGATCTCCACACGCAGGGATCCACCGTCCTGACCGACCTGGAACGGACGGTCGAGTCTGCCGTGCTCCTCCCGCATCTCATCGAGGATCGCGAGCGCGCGGCGCGCGGTGTAGCCGAGCTCCGGATGGTGTCTCTTGCCCTCCAGCTCAGAGACGACCACCAGTGGGATGACGACCTCGTGCTCCGCGAACCGCAGCATCGCGCGCGGGTCCGACAGGAGGACAGAGGTATCGAGGACGTAGGTGACGAGTGCGCTCACGGCCGAGCTCCCCTTCAAGCTTCGAAGTCCGAGGCCGCGTCCCTGTCCTTCCCCGACGGGGCCCAGCCCCGGAGCCGGCTTCCTGCCGACACCTCCACGCTAGCCCCGTCCACGCCCCTGCGTTCGGACGCGGCGGGCGAGTCCCATGGCCATCGGGTGAACGACCGCTGAACCGCCGCCGAGGTCCCGGTCACCCGGTCGTCGCAGTCACCCGGTCCTCGCAGTCACCCGATCCTCGCGGTCACTCAGTCCTCCCGGTCACTCGATGCCCGCGGTTGCCCGATCCCCGCGGCCGCCCGGGTGCGCCGGCCGCGCACGCTACTTGCCGTAGCGGCGGTTGCGCTCCGCGTACGCACGCAGCGCGCGCAGGAAGTCCGTGCGCCGGAAGGCCGGCCAGTACGCCTCGCAGAAGTAGAACTCGGTGTATGCGCTCTGCCAGATGAGGAAGCCGGACAGCCGCTGCTCGCCGGAGGACCGGATGATCAGGTCCGGGTCCGGCTGGCCCTTGGTGTAGAGGTGCTCGGAGATCCCGTCCTCGGTGACGGACTCGATCGCGTCCTCGAGGGACCGCCCCTCGTCCAGACTCTCCCGCAGCAGTTCCCGGACCGCGGCGACGATCTCCTGCCGGCCGCCGTACCCCGCTGCGATGTTCACCCTGACGCGCGCGCGGGCGTGGTCGGTGGACGCCTCCACCGCGCCCTCGAGACGGTCGCGCAGAGCCGGAGGCAGCAGCGCCAGGTCACCGACGAGGTTCACCTCGATGCCGTCGCGCTGCGCGATGTCGTCGACCATGTCCGCGATGATCGTCCCGAGCGCCTCGACCTCTTCGTCCGACCGCTGGAGGTTCTCCTTCGACAGCACGTACAGGGTGACGACCTCGATGCTCAGCTCATCGCACCAGCCGATGAACTCGACGATCCGCTTCGCGCCGGCACGGTGCCCGTCCTCCGTCGTGGTGCCGAACTCCTTGGCCCACCGACGGTTCCCGTCGGTGATGACCCCCACATGGCGCGGCAGACGACCGGAGGGTTCGAGCCCCGCGGCGATGCGCCGGTTGTAGAGCCGGTACAGCCACGAGCGCGGCGACGTCGGCATAGATTCTCTCCTTGGGGGTGAGGTGCTTCCCAGCCATTCACCCTACTATCGGAGTATGGACCTTCTGGAGCACCCGAACGACGCCTCGTCCGCGTCCGCGGGCGACACCGCGCTCAGCGACAGCCCTGCGGCGAAGCCAGCCCGCGGGGCTCGCAAGCGCACCGCGCTGCGCCATGAGCTCACGAAGCTCGCGGGACAGATCCGTCCCAGCTGGCGCGGGTGGATCCACGCCGGGGCGTTCCCCGTGAGCCTGCTCGGCGGGCTGGCCCTCATCATCGTCTCCCCGACGATCGCGTCGCGGATCGCCGCCGCCATCTTCACCGTGACCGGCATGCTCCTGTTCGGCACATCCGCCGTCTACCACGCGGGACGCTGGAGGATGCGGATCCGCCTGATGCTGAGGCGCTTCGACCACGCGAACATCTTCCTCATCATCGCGGGCACCTACACACCGCTTGCCGTCCTCTGCCTCGAGGGGACCGCGCAGACCGCCCTCCTGGTCACCATGTGGTCGGCCGCGATCGTGGGAGTCCTCTTCCGCATCCTCTGGACGACGGCCCCCCGCTGGCTCTTCGTGCCCGTCTACGTGGGGATCGGACTCGCAGGCGTGGGCTATGTCCCCGGCATCTGGATGGAGAGCCTGCCCGTCGGGATCCTCGTCGTCACCGGCGGCGCCCTCTACATCATCGGTGCGGTCGTCTACGGCCTCAAGCGGCCCAATCCCGCGCCCACCGTGTTCGGCTTCCACGAGATCTTCCACACCTTCACGGTGCTGGGCTACGGCTGCCACCTCGCGGCGCTGCTCGTCGCCGCGTCACACGCCTACTGACGCGGTTCGTCGCCCGCCGCCGGCGTCCCCGCAGGAACATCGTCCACGGACGCCTGCGCATCGCTCCCATCCAGGGTCCCCGTGTTCTGGGGGCCCGTCCTGGGGCCGCGCTCGATCGGGATCGGATGGTAGCGGACCACGCCCGCCCGCGCCCGCATCCTGCGCTGGCGCTTGAGGAGGCTGCGGGCCAGCAGGACGACGGCGGTCGCGAGGAAGAACGTCGCGAGGAACCCGATCGTCCCGGGCGTCACCAGTTCGGCATCGGGGTAGCCGCCGTCAGCAGGCGGTTCAGTCGCGGCTGCGACGATGAGATCGATCATCGGTCCTCCTCCAGGACGGTGGGATCGACGGCATCGGGCAGGAGGTCATCCGGCACGACGTCTCCGTCATCGTCCGTCACCCCGGCGAAGAGGTCGGACTCGATGAAGTCCTGCGAGCGGTCCAGCGGGGGACGTCCGGTGCTGTCGTGGGCGAGCTCGAACTCCTCGGTGAGCCAGTGCTTCCGAGCCGCTGCACGGCCGCCGGAGAAGAATCCGCCGTTCGGGTCGATCTGGGTCGCATGGGCGATGAGGGCCTGATCCCGCACGGAGAAGAACTCCCCGCTGTGCACGCGCGCCGTCAGCCACGTGTGCCGCTCCTCGTCGCGCTTGGCGAACCACTCCAGCTGTTCCGCGAAGGGCGATTCCCCTCCCTCAGCCTCGATGAGTCGATGGATCTCGAGGAACTTCCGAGCGGACAGGTCCTGGTTGAAGTACACCTTCTGCACGCGCCACGGATCGCCCAGCTCCGGGTTCGACCCGCTCTGCGCCGCATGCTCCAGTGCCACCATCGACACGTCGTGCGTGCGGATGTGATCGGGGTGGGGATAGCCGCCCCGTTCGTCATAGGTCGTCACCACGTGCGGGCGGAACCTGCGGATGACGGACACGAGCGTCCGCGCGGACACCTCGATCGGCACGCGGTAGAAGCTGCCGCGGGGCGTGAGCTCGTCGGGATCGCCGTCCGGCAGTCCCGAATCGACGTAGCCTGCCCACACGTGCTCGACGCCCAGCGTCCGTGCGGCCTTCGCCATCTCCTCGCGACGCAGGCCCGCGATGTCGCGGATCGCTGCGGGCGAACCCTCCAGCGCGGGGTTGAGGATGTCACCGGCCTCACCGCCGGTCATCGTCACCACCATCACGCGAGCCCCCAGCGCGGCGTACTTCGCACTGGTCGCGGCGCCCTTCGACGCCTCGTCGTCGGGGTGCGCGTGGATCGCCAGGAGCCTGAGGCCCTCGTAGGGGGTGGTGGTGTGGGAACGATCCCGCATGGACGGATGACCTCCGGTCGGCGCACGGTGGCGCATGATGCTCGACTGCCCGCGCGCGGGCCCGCGCGCAGAGACCCCTCCAGGGTAGTCGCCGCACTGGCCGCCCACCCAATCGGAGCGGTGTTCGTCGCCCCACACCGTGCCGCGGTCCCGTCTCGCACGTCCCGTTCCCAGGCGGGTCTGGAACAATGGGGGACGTGACAGCCACTGCCGATCTCAGCTCCCGCTACGGGGGACGCCCGTCCCATGTCAGTCCCCCGCCGTCGGGACGCCGTCGGATGTCCCGCCCTGCGATCATCGCCACCGTCGTCGGCCTGGCCGCCGCGAGCGGAGTGGCCGCATGGTACGGGCTGGCCCCCAACCCCACGCCGGACGGCACGAAGGACGTCGGCTACGAGATCGTCGACTCGACGCTCACCCGCGCCACCTTCTCGGTCCAGCCCGACGACTCGCGCGACATCGTCTGCGCGGTCCGTGCCGTCAACGCCCACGACGCCGTGGTGGGGTTCACGGAGATCGACATCCCGGCGGATCCCGCAGCCGATTCCTCGACGCCGCAGGTCGTGACCACGGACATCGCGACCACCCAGCTGGCCGCGTCCGGTCATCACGAATCGTGCTGGTACGCAGACGACCCGCAGATCTGAGCACCCCGATGCGGCTCGGCGCACGCTACGACGATGCAGGTGACCTTGTGACCGGCGACATGACACGGTAGAATCGCGTTTTCAGGAACGATCCCGGATGGCGTCCCGCCTACCGGGATCATTCACTGCCGTACGCGGACCATCGGGTCCGCAGACCGAGGCCCGCAGCCCCTGCGGGCCTCTCGCACACGAGGAGGACCAATGACGGAAGAGGTCATCGGCGAAGAGACCTGGCTGAGCCAGGAGGCCTTCGACCGCCTCTCCAAGGAGCTCGAGACCCTGCAGGGCCCCGGACGCGCGGAGATCGCGGAGAAGATCGACTCCGCCCGCGAAGAGGGCGACCTCAAGGAGAACGGCGGCTATCACGCAGCGCGTGAGGAGCAGGGCAAGATCGAGGCCCGCATCCGCCAGCTGGAGCACCTCCTGCGGCATGCGACGGTCGGCGAGGCGAGCTCGGATCTGAGCGTCGCCTCCCCCGGCACCGTCATCACCGCGACCGTCGCCGGCCGTGAGATGCGCTTCCTGCTGGGCTCGCGTGAGATCGCAGGCGCGAACACGGACATCGACGTCTTCTCCGAGGCGTCACCGCTGGGAGCGGCCGTCAACGGCACGAAGGTCGGCGATTCGACGTCCTACGAGGCGCCGAACGGCAAGTCGATCTCTGTGACGGTCGACAAGGTCGACGCCTACAGCTGAGCAGGTCCGCTCGCTTGAGCACGTGAGCCGCTCTCGCGGCTCGGAGCATGCAGGAGGCCCGCACGGAAACACTCTGTGCGGGCCTCCTGCATGCTCAGCGCGGACTCGTCATCGCGCGCAGGTGACATGCTCCACTCGTGTCAGCGGCGCCCGTACCCGTGGTCGGACTCGCCATCTGCATCGTCCTCGGGGGCGTCCCCCTGATCCGCGCCATGCCGCGCACTGCTGTGATCGGCCGATCGCGGTTCGTCCGCCGCCGCACGTCCGCCGGCCGTTCCGCGCCCGCTCGCCGGGCCATGCTCCCCGGCGGCGTGGGCCTCGGCTGTTGCACCGTCGTCGGCGCCGGACCTCGCAGAGCGCGCCTGCGTGGACTCGTCCGCGAACGTGGCACGGGCGGAGCCAGGCGTCGTGTGCGCCTCCTGCTCGGGGACGGACGCGCCTGCGCCGGCCGGGACTGCCGTCCGGCCTCGGCGGTCCGCAGCCTCCGGATCGTATCGAGGCGGCTGATCGTCGTCCGGTCTGTCCTTCTCCTTCTGCTCGGCGAACATGTCGTCGCCGGCGAGGAAGCGCACGATGGTGTTCGCGACGGCGATGACCGGCACCGCGAACAGCGCACCCATGATGCCGAACAGGAATGCACCGGCCGCCACGGCCAGGACGACCGCGAGCGGATGCACGCTCACCGCCTTGCCCATGATGAACGGCTGGAGGACGTTGCCCTCGATCTGCTGCACCACCAGGACCACGCCCAGCATGATGAGAGCGGACACGAACCCCTGCGACACCAGCGCGACGACGACGGCGATGATGCCGGTGGCGACCGCGCCGACGATCGGGACGAACGACGCCAGGAACACGAGCACCGTCAGCGGGATCGCCAGCGGGATGCCCAGCAGCAGTGCACCGAGGCCGATGCCGATCGCATCGACGCCGGCGACGATGATCTGCACGCGCACGTACTGGACGAGCGTCTGCCAGCCCCGCAGTGCCGCGCCCTCCGTCTTCGCACGTGCGGGCTTGGGCATGAGTCGGACGGCCCACGTGAACATCCGGCGTCCGTCGTAGAGGAAGAAGAACGCGGTGAAGAGCGTGAGGAGGAGTCCCGTGGCGAAGGTGCCCACCGACGACACCGCACCCGCCGCGCCGCCGACCAGGTTCGAGGCGTTCTGCTCGAGGTAGGCGATGCCCTGCGCGAGGCCCTCATCGATGTAGCCGGAGATCACCGACGAGTCGATGCCGAAGGGGTTCGAGTTCAGCCAATCGCTGATCGTCACGAAGCCCGCGATGACCTGTCCCGACAGCTCTCCGAAGCCCGCGACGATCTGCTGTCCCACCAATGCGATGGTGCCCACGACGAGCACGAGGAAGCCGACGAAGACGACTCCGGCGGACAGGGCCCGCGGCCACCGGTGCCGCACCAGGAAGGCATGGATCGGGGTGAGCAGTGCAGCCAGGAGCAGGGCGATGAGTGCGGGCATCAGCACCAGCGAGACCGTCGACATCAGCCAGAACAGTGCGCCCAGAGCGATGGCGATGACGAGCGACCGCCAGCTCCAGGCCGCCGCCAGCCGGAACGGCGGAGAGACGTACGGTTCGTACGCGCCCCGGCCCCGTTCGTCGGCAGTGGGTTCTGCGAACGTCATGGGTCCGGTGGGCGGTGCGCCCAGGAGCACTCCGCCGGGATTCTGCGCGGCACCTTCACGGAGGTTCCTGAAGCCCTCCCATGCACCGCGGATCCGCTTCGTGAGATCAGGTCGCCTGTCGTTCGCCATAGCGCCATGCTATATGCCGGAATCACCGCGATCGGGATGTCATCCGGCATGGTTCCGCCGGACCGATAGGCTGACCCAGCGGGGGCCGCACGACGTGTGTCCACCGCCCACCCGGGTGATCAGATCGAGGAGCGTGCCCATGCGGCGTAAGACGGCCGTCGGCCTGCTGTGCACCGTCGCGGCGCCCACCGTCCTGGCCGGTGCCGCATCGGGCCTCCTCCGGCTCCAGGCGGGTCGGCTGCGCCGCGCGTTCACCGCGGCGGCGGACGCATCGGACGCCCCGGGGACCCGCATGGTCTCAGAGCCGCCCGCGTTCATCACCGCCTCGGCAGACGGCTCGCTCAGCGGGGCCTCCCCCACCGATGGCTCCTCCGCTGACGACACCTCCCCCACCGACCCATCCCGTGCCGGCGAGGCCCCCGCCGCGGCCCTCGCCGTGCTCGGGGACTCCTGGGTCGCGGGATCCGCTCCCGGCGACCCGGCCCGGCTGCTCAGCCGCGGTCTCGCCTCGCTCCTCGGCACCCGCGTGCACCTGTCCGCGTTCGCAGAGCCGTCCGCGCGGGCCGAGGCCCTCATCACCCAGGTCGACCGCACCCTCGCGGATCCGCACCTGCGCACCAGCGGCGGACCGCGGATCGCCGTCGTCTCGATGGGCACGGCGGACATCGTCTTCCCGGTCACCGGCTCGATCACGCTGGGGGTCCTGTCCTCGGCACTCACTCGCCTGGACCGGGCCGGCTTCGCGGTCGTCGTCCTCTGCTGCCCCAACCTCAGCAGCCTGCCGGGACTCAGGGACCCTCTGCGGACCGTGCTGCGGCGCTCGTCGCGCGTCCTCGCCGGTTCGCAATGGCTCGCCGCGCTCGCCGCCGGTGCCCTCCCGCTGTCGGTCACCAGCATCCTGTCCGGCACCTCGCACGGGGGCCTCGTCGATCCGTCCGGTCAGCGACCCAGCCCACTGGGCCGCCGACAGCTGGCCGCCGCGATCCTGCACGAGATCGCACAGCGCTACGCACTGCCGCAGTACAGCCGCGCGGGGGACGACGCATGACCCGCCTGCTGCTCGCCTCCGGGTCCCCCTCCCGCCTGCGCACACTGCGGGAGGCGGGAGTCGAACCGCTCGTCGCCGTGCCGGATGTCGACGAGGACGCGCTCGAGGCCGCACACCCGCACGCGGACGTGCGCACACTGGTCACCCTCCTCGCACAGGCGAAGGCGGAGGCCGTCGTCGACCGACTCACCGCGGACTCCTCCGCCGTCCCCGGACTCGACGACGTGGACGGCGACCTGGTCCTCGTCGCCTGCGACTCCGTGCTGGAGCTGGACGGGGTCGCCGTGGGCAAGCCGCACACCGCAGAGAGGACCCGTGCCCTCTGGCAGGACATGGCGGGGGCGTCCCCGATCCTCTGGAGCGCGCACTGGGTGGGGGTCCTCACCCGGACCACACCGGAGGACCCCCACGCCCGAGGCCCCTGGAAGGTGCGGGCACACCGCGCTGCTGCCGGGGAGACGACCGTCCACCTCGCCTCCCCGACCTCCGCGGAGCTCGAGGCGTACATCGCGACCACGGAGCCGTTCGAGGTCGCGGGCGCCCTCACGATCGACGGGCTGGGAGGCGCCTTCGTCACCTGCATCGAGGGAGATCACCACAACGTGATCGGACTGAGCCTCCCTCTCCTCCGCACTCTGCTCGCAGAGATGGGCATCCTCTGGACCGACATCTGGAACCGCCTTCCCCAGTGATCGCCCCCAGCGTTCGCCCCCAGTGATCGACGTCGCCGCGACCGGGGTACCCGTGGCCGGGGCCCCGTGCTCGTGGCCCGGTGATCGGCCGCGCCGTGCGACACGCCCGGAGCTGCATCCTCGCGGACGAGAATCGAGCCGCACCCTTTTGTCAGATGCCCACAATCCCGCGATGGACTTCCCTATATTCAGCGGTGCTGTTCCCGTTCGTGCAGCCCGCACGCGCACCCGCCGGTGAGGAGACCCGATGACCGCAGCACCCGCAGCGTCGCAGACCGATCTGATCGCCGCCGATCCCCGGCCCGTCCGACGGGTCCTCATCGCGAACCGCGGCGAGATCGCCCTGCGCATCGTCCGCGCATGCCGTGACCTGGGCATCGCCAGCGTCGCCGCGTACACGGCCGCGGACGCCGACGCTCTGTTCGTCTCGCTCGCGGATGATGCGTACAGGCTCGACGGCAGCGGTGCGGCAGAGACCTACCTGAGCATCCCGACGATGATCGACCTCGCGAAGCGAGCCGGAGCGGACGCCGTCCACCCCGGCTACGGATACCTCGCGGAGAGCGGCGAGTTCGCCACCGCCGTCACCGAGGCCGGACTCACCTGGGTGGGCCCTGCGGCCTCGGCGATCGACGCGCTCGGGGACAAGGCAGGGGCGCGCGCCGTCGCCCAGGCCGTCGGCGCACCGGTCCCGCAGGGCTCCCCCGGACCCGTCGAATCGATCCGCGGGGCGCTGGACGTCGCAGAGGAGATCGGGTACCCCGTCGCGATCAAGGCCGTGCACGGCGGTGGCGGGCGCGGATTCCGCACGGCCGCCGATGCGCAGGCGCTCCCCGCCGCGTTCGAAGCAGCGTCCCGTGAGGCCAAGGCCGCTTTCGGCCGCGGCGAGTGCCTCATCGAGCAGCAGATCATCCGCCCTCGTCACGTCGAGACCCAGTGCCTCGCGGACGCGCACGGTCGGGTCCTCGTGGTCTCCACCCGCGACTGCACGCTGCAGCGCCGCAACCAGAAGGTGCTCGAGGAGGCCCCAGCCCCCGGCCTCACGGACGAGCAGGAGCGCCTGCTCGCAGACGCATCGGTGAACATCCTGCGCCACGTCGGATACGTGGGCGCGGCGACCTGCGAGTTCCTCGTCGGCGCGGACGGCCGCATCACGTTCATGGAGGCGAACGCGCGCATCCAGGTCGAGCACACCATCACGGAGGAGGTCGCCGGCATCGATCTCGTCGCGTGGCAGCTGCGCATCGCAGCGGGCGCGGCACTGCCGGACTCCTTCCCCGCGCCGCGCGGCCACGCCTTCCAGTTCCGCATCAACGCGGAGGATCCCGCTCACGGGTTCGTCCCCGTCTGCGGCACGATCACCCGCTACCGCGAACCGTCCGGCCCCGGAGTCCGCATGGACTCCGGCGTCGCTGCAGGCACGGTCGTCGGCTCGGACTTCGACCCGATGCTCGCGAAGCTCATCGTGTGGGGACCCGACCGGGAGACGGCGCTCGCACGCAGTCGGCGGGCCATCGACGAGTTCGCACTCGAGGGCCTCGCCACCCTGCTGCCGCTGCACCGCAGCCTCACGGACGCACCGGAGTTCCGGGGGCAGGATCTGCAGGTCTCCACGCGCTGGCTGGAGGAGGACTTCATGCCGGCGTGGTCCGCCGAACGACTGCCCCAGCCGACGGAGGATGCGGAGGCGCCCGCAGAGCAGGTCGACGTGGTCGTCGAGGTCGACGGGCACCGGCTGGTCGTCAGCGTGCCCGCGTCGCTGGCCGCCCCGAGCGCGCGCCCCTCGTCACGCAGCCGCCGCGTCACCAGGCGCACCTCGAAGTCCGCCGTCGCGTCGGGCACCCTGACCGCGCCGATGCAGGGGACGATCGTCGCCGTGGACGTCTCCCCCGGCGACCAGGTGTCCGCGGGCGACCGCCTCGCCGTCATCGAGGCGATGAAGATGGAGCAGCCGCTCACCGCGGCGCACGACGCAGTCGTCCGCTCCGTCGTGGTCGGACCGGGGGCCGGCGTCCGCTCCGGCGACGTCCTCGTCGAGTTCGAGGCCTGAGTCGAGTTCGAGGCCTGACCCACAGCATGGCGAAGGGCCTGTGACGCTGTCCGCGTCACAGGCCCTTCGCCATGCTCATGTCGGATACCCACCGCCCCTGTCCGATACCCGCCGCCCCGGTCCGGGCTGGGGGCGTCAGGCCTGGTGGTGGTGCAGCTTACGCGCCGCCTCCGTGAGCGATCCCGTCAGTGACGGGTAGACCACGAACGACTGCGCCAACTGGTCGACGGTGAGCCGGTTCTCCACCGCCATCGTGATCGGGAGGATCAGGTCGCTGGCCCGCGGCCCCACCACCACACCGCCCATGACGGAACCGGAACCGCGGCGGCAGAAGATCTTGACGAAGCCCTCCGTGATCCCCAGCATCTTCGCCCGCGCGTTCGTGTGCAGGGGCTGGGTCACCGTCTCGACCTCGAAGGCGTTCTCCCGGAAGTCCGACTGGGTGAACCCCACCGTCGCGATCTCCGGTGACGTGAAGACGTTCGATGCGACGTTCCGCAGGCGCAGCGGGACCACGGCGTCGCCCAGGGCGTGGAACATCGCGATGCGACCCTGCATGGCGGCGACCGACGCCAGCGGCAGGACCGCGGTGCAGTCGCCGGACGCGTAGACGCCGGGCACCGACGTGCGCGAGACTCCGTCGACGACGACGTGGCCCGATTCCTGGACCGCCACTCCGGCCTCCTCGAGGCCGACCCCCTCCGTGTTGGGGATCGATCCGACCGCCATGAGGCAGTGGGAGGCGCGCACGATCCGACCGTCGGCCAGTGTGACCACGACACCCTCGCCGTCGCGCTCCACGGACTCCGCACGCGAACGCGACAGGACATTCATCCCCCGGGAGCGGAAGACCTCCTCGAGCACCTCGGCAGCGTCCTCATCCTCGCCCGGCAGGACGCGGTCGCGGGAGGACACGAGAGTGACCTCGCTGCCCAGAGCGCGGTAGGCCGATGCGAATTCCGCACCGGTGACGCCGGAGCCCACCACCACGAGGTGCGGCGGGAGCTCGTCGAGCGCGTAGAGCTGCGTCCAGGAGAGGATCCGCTCTCCGTCGGGAACCGCGGTCGGCAGTTCGCGGGGGTGCGCGCCGACGGAGATGAGCACGGTGTCCGCGGTGAGGTCGTACTCCGTGCCGCCGGCCTCCGCCACGTGGACGGTGCCGCGGTCCACGAGCGATGCCGTCCCCTTGATGACCTTGACGCCGGCGCGGACCAGGCCGGAGTGGATGTCGCTCGCCTGCGCGTCCGCGAGGCCGAGGATCCTCTCGTTCATCGCGGCGAGATCGGGCACGACGGGCGTCTCCGACTCTCCTCCGCGCACCCGAAGGCCGAAGGTGCCGGCATCGTGGATCGTCCCCATCACCTCCGCGGTGGCGATGAGGGACTTCGACGGCACGACGTCCGTGAGCACCGCGGAGCCGCCGCAGCGGTCCCGCTCGATGAGCATCACGTCAGCACCCAGCTGGGCACCGATCAGCGCGGCCTCATACCCTCCGGGGCCGCCGCCGATGATGACGACACGATTCTGCGAGCGATCCAGTACGTTCTTCACACTCCTCATTCTGTCAGAGGAGTGACGAGGTCACAGGATGCGGGACTTCTGCGTGTGGACCTGCGCGAGCTCGCGGTAGGACTGCCAGTTGCGATCGATGTGCGCACGGCCCTCCTCGTCGAGCTCGCGGCGCACCTTGCCGGGGACCCCGGCGACCAGGGACCCGGCGGGGATCGACGCGCCCTCGAGCACGAGCGCCTTCGCAGCGACCAGAGTGTACGAGCCCACGACTGCTCCGTTGAGCAGGGTGGTGGACATCCCGATGAGGCAGTCGTCCTCGATCGTGCAGCCGTGGATCATCGCAGCGTGACCGATCGACACGCGACTGCCGACGGACACGTCGAAGCCGGGATCGCAGTGCATGACCGTGTTGTCCTGCACGTTGGTGTCCTCACCGATGACGATCGAGGCCCGTTCGGCGCGCAGCACCGAGCCGTAGAAGATCGAGGACCGCGCCCCGACCGTCACATCGCCGATGAGGGTGACGCCGGGTGCGATGAAGGCAGTCTCATGGACCTGCGGCGCCTTTCCATCGACCTCGATGAGTCGGACGTCGGACAGGTTCCCGGGGCTTCGCTGCTCACTCATGCCCACCATGCAAGCAGAGGACGCGGACCACGGCAACGACTGACCGCCTGCCGGACATGCCCTAGCACACGATTTGCACTTCCGCACGCGTCTCGCGCATGATTGTCTGTCAGAGACTTCACACAGCTGAGGTCTTGTGGGTGTGCTCGGTTGCGTGGGATCCTTGATTATCACCGTTTCCGCGCCCGTCAGAGCGCCAGCGGCGGATCACGCCGCGACGACCGTGCCGACTGCGTACCGCTGCCGGTCTGCCACGACGGGACTGTCACCCCACCTGAGAGGAACCCATGGACTGGCGCCATCGTGCTGCGTGTCTGAACGAGGATCCTGAGCTGTTCTTCCCCATCGGGAACACCGGACCTGCGCTTCTTCAGATCGAGGAGGCCAAGCGGGTCTGCCGCCGCTGCGAGGTCGTCGAGACCTGCCTGCAGTGGGCTCTGGAATCCGGACAGGACGCCGGTGTCTGGGGCGGGATGAGCGAAGACGAGCGCCGCGCACTCAAGCGCCGCGCCGCACGCGCCCGCCGCGCGGGCTGATCGCCCGCACACGCTGAACACCACGGCTCGCACACTGCGAGCACAGCGACTCGCACACAGTGAGTACGGAGACTCGCACACCGTGAGTACAGAGGAAGGCCCGGACCCCGCACAGGGTCCGGGCCTTCCTCTCTGTGTCACTGGCACTGTGTCACTGGCACTGTGTCGCTGGCACTGTGTCACAGGCGCTGAGTCACCGGCGCTGAGTCACCGGCGCTGCCGCCTCACTCCGGCGCGCGCAGAGGCACCTCGACGACCACCTCGGTTCCGCCTTCCTCACGACGTCGCCAGTCGATCGTGCCGCGCAGATCTGCGGTGATGAGGGTGCGGACGATCTGAGTGCCCAGACCGTCGCCGGGACCCCGATCGTCAGTCAGGCCGACCCCGTCGTCGGTGACCCGCAGGCGCAGGAAGTTCCCGTCGCGCTCCGGCCGCACCTCGATGATGCCGCACACGGGCTCCTGATCGGGGTCGTCCAGATCGAACGGGAAGCCGTGCTCCACCGCGTTGGTCACCAGTTCGGTGATCGCGAGCAGCAGGGCGGATGCGTCCTCCGTCGCGATCTTGCCGAAGCTGCCCACCCGTCGCGGCGTCACCTGGACCAGGGGCGACGACAGGTCCGGGGCGAGACGCAGCCCCTTGTCCATGATGTCGTCGAAGTCGATCGACTCGTCCAATGACTGGCTGAGCGAATCGTGGACGACGGCGATCACGGACACCCGCCGCATCGCCTCCTCGATCGCGGACTTCGCCTCCGAGGACGACGCGCGGCGAGCCTGCAGGCGCAGCAGCGCGGACACCGTCTGCAGGTTGTTCTTCACCCTGTGGTGCATCTCGCGGATCAGGGCGTCGCGGCTCATCAGCTCCCGTTCGCGCCGGCGGATCTCTGAGACATCACGGCCCAGGACGACAGCTCCCGTGCGGTTCCCGTCGCGCTTGAGGGGGATGGACCGCAGGGAGATGGTGACCCGTCCGGACTCGATCTCCGATCGCCACGGAGTGCGGCCCGTCAGCACCAGCGGCAGCGATTCGTCGACGGTCCCGTGCTGATCGACGAGGTCCGCGACGAGGTCGGCGAGGTACCGGCCCTCGATGTCTCCCTCCGACCCCAGGCGGTAGAGCACGGACACGCCGTTCGGCGACGCGTACCTGATCCGGCCCTCCCGGTTGAGCAGGATGAGCCCGTCGCCCACGCGGGGCTCTCCGCGACGCGAGCGGGAGGAGGCCTCCGCGTGCGGGAACGATCCCTCGCCGATCATGTCGAGCAGCGCCGACGCGCTGCTGCGGTAGTTGCGCTCCAGCCGTGACGCGCCCGTTCGCTTCGACTCCTCCGTGTGTCGTGTGAGCACCGCGATCACGCGACCGGAGCGGACGACCGGCACGACATCGGCGCGGGAGAACCGCGTGCCGTCGTCATCGGCGATCACCGTGGCCCCGGTCCGATACGCGCGATCGATCAGTGCACGGTGACGGGGAGCAGGACGGTCCCCCACTGCATCCGTGGGGAAGACCGTGAGCCCCGTCGTCGGACGGCACTGCGCCGCGACGACGTAGTCGACGTCGTCCTCGCGCGGCTTCGGAACCCAGAGGACGAGGTCCGCGAAGGACAGGTCGGCGATGAGCTGCCAGTCGCCCACCAGGACGTGGAGCCAATCGACGTCGTCCTCCGAGAAGCCGCTGTCGTGGGCTCGGAGCTCCGCCAGGATGCTCATGCGGTCTCACTCGCCCAGTCGGCTGAGCGCACGACGCCGCGCAGCTGGCGCAGCACGACCGACACCGGGGCCTGATCCACCGTGTCCAGCTCCCGCAGCTCCGACACCATGTCCAGCACCTTCTCCAGAGCACTCCGGTTGGCCTCCAGCCACGCCGCGAACCGGCGCCGACCGCGGTCGGCGCCGCGGGCGCCATCGGCGGGGATCATGTCGTCGACGTCCTCCGAGACTCCGCCCGTATGCCTGAGGACCGCATCGGTGAGGGACAGCATCGCCTGGTAGAAGTCATCCCGCATCGCACCGCGTGCTAGAGCGGTCCAGCGGCTGGAGCGGTCCAGGCTCCGGATCATGTCGAGCAGCGAGCTGCCGCTCACCATCTCCGTCACCGAGTAGTACACGCCGGCCGTCTCCTCCGGCTGCATGCCGGTGCGGACGCTCGCCTGGACCACGTCCAGCAGCGCGAACTCGTCGAGCAGACCCGCGGCGCGCGCGGCCAGCGCCTCCGGGACGCCCCGATCCAGCAGGCGCTGCCGCTCCGACTGGTACTGCACGAGGTCGTCGCCCTGCAGGTAGTCGGCGAGGTCCGTCCGCAGCCGGGTGACCACATCGCGGTACGTGTCGATGTTCGCCATGACGTCGAGCTCTTCCGGACTCTGATGGACGAACCACCGCGAGGCGCGGTCGAGCAGACGGCCGTGCGCGTGCAGGAGCTCCATCTGCACCTCCGCCGGCACGAGTCCGTCGAGCGCGCAGATCTCATCGATGAGCCCGTCGAGTCCGAAGACCTCGCACACGACGGTGAAGATGCGCACGAGGTGCGGGAGCTCAGCGCCCGTCTCCTCCTGCAGCCGGTAGAGGTAGGTGATCCCACCGCGGTCCACGACGGAGTTCACGATCTTCGCCGTCGCGATCTCCCGGCGCAGAGGGTGATCCGCGTAGTGCTCCTCGTACGTCAGCAGGCTCGGCGGGAAGTAGTCCCGCAGAGGCCCTGCCATCCAGTCCTCGTCCGGCACCGGCGATTCCAGCATCTTCTCCGCGGCGTCCATCTTCACGTACGCCAGCAGCACCGCCAGTTCGGGCGAGGTCATCCCCGTGCCGGCCTGTGCGCGCTTGCGCAGCGCACCGGCCTCGGGAAGGTCCTCGACCGCACGGTCGAGCTCCGCCTCGCGCTCCAGGTACCGCATGAGCCTCAGCAGGGTCTCCGTCATCGCCAGCGCGCCGTAGCGGGCCTCCCCCATCGCCATGTTCTGCGTGTAGTTGTTCGCCAGCACCCGATCGGCGACCTCGTCCGTCATCGATGCGAGCACCTCGCCCCGCTCCTCCGGGGCGAACGCACCGCGGCGGATCAGCGCCGCGAGGAGGAGCTTGATGTTGACCTCCTGGTCGGAGGAGTCCACACCGGCGGAGTTGTCGACCGCGTCCGTGTTGATGCGGACGCCGGCCAGCGCCGCCTCGATGCGGCCCAGCTGCGTGGCGCCCAGGTTGCCGCCCTCGCCGACGACTCGGGCGCGGATGTCCTCACCGTTGACGCGGATGGCGTCATTGGCGCGATCGCCCACGGACGCGTGGGATTCGTCGGACGACTTCAGGTACGTCCCGATCCCGCCGTTGTAGAGCAGGTCCACGGGCGCCGTCAGGATCGCGGTGATGAGTTCATCGGGAGTCATGCGGCCGGGCGAAGTGCCCAGGGCCTCGGCGACCTCAGGAGTCACCTCGATGGACTTCGCGCTGCGCGAGTGCACACCGCCGCCGTGGGAGATGAGCGACCGGTCGTAGTCCTGCCACGAGCTGCGCGGCAGGTGGTAGAGGCGCTCGCGCTCTGCGAACCCGACTGGCGCATCCGGCACCGGGTCCAGGAAGATGTCGCGGTGGTCGAACGCCGCGACCAGGCGGATGTGCTCCGACCGGCGCATGCCGTTGCCGAACACGTCGCCGCTCATGTCGCCGATGCCCGCGACGCGGAAGGATTCGCTGGCCGGATCGACTCCCAGTTCCCGCAGGTGCCTCTCGACGGACTTCCACGCGCCCCGGGAGGTGATCCCCATGGCCTTGTGGTCGTAGCCTGTCGATCCTCCGGACGCGAACGCGTCGTCCAGCCAGAAGTCGCGGGAGGCCGCGATCCGGTTCGCCACGTCGGAGAAGCGCGCGGTGCCCTTGTCCGCCGCGACCACGAGGTAGTAGTCGTCCGCATCGTGCGCGATGACGCGTTCCGGGCGCAGCACCGTGGATCCCTCGTCCGTGTACTCGAGGTTGTCCGCGATATCCAGCAGAGCGCCGATGAACGTCTCGTACGCCTCCTGGCCCGCCGCAGCCCACGCATCCCGGTCGACCGCGGGGTCCGGCAGCTGCTTGGGGAAGAACCCGCCCTTCGCACCGGTCGGGACGATGAGGGCGTTCTTCACCATCTGCGCCTTCACGAGCCCCAGCACCTCGGTGCGGAAGTCATCGCGGCGGTCGGACCAGCGCAGTCCGCCGCGCGCCACCCTGCCGAACCGCAGGTGGACGCCTTCGACCGCGGGCGAATACACCCACGATTCGAGCGCCGGCCGCGGCTTCGGGAGGAAGTCCAGCTCCTCTGCGCGGATCTTCATGACGATCGCATCCGGCTGCGATCCGTCCGCGCTCACGAATGCGTTGGTCCGCGCGACGGAGCGGATGATGTCGACGGTGGCCCGCAGGACGCGATCGGCTTCGAGGGTGGCGACCTCCGCGAAGCCCGCCTCGATGTCGGCGAGGAGTGCGTCTGCCGCCTCCGCGCGCTCGTCGAGCGACGCGAACTCACGATCCGGGTCGAACTTCACCTCGAAGGCCTCGACGATCTTCGCCGTCAGCGCGGGGTTGGAGGTGAAGGCGTGGGCGAGTGACGCGTCGGAGTAGGTGAATCCGGCCTGCCGCAGGTACTTCGCGAACGACTGGACGATGCTCACCCGCTGCCAGGCGATCCCCTTGAGCAGCAGCCGGTCGAGGTCGTCGGAGTCCCGCTCCCCCGCCCATGCCGCCGTGAAGCCGTCCTGGATCGTCTCGAGGTCCTCGTCGCTCAGGTCCTCGTCGAACGCCAGGCCGAACTCGTAGATCCAGGCCTGGCCCCCGCCCACGGGGCGCAGCTCGAACGGGCGCTCGTCGACGACCTCGGCACCCAGGTTCGCGAGGTACGGCAGCACCTGGGTGAGGGTGACGGGCTCCCGGCGGTAGAAGGCCAGGAGCGCTTCGGTGGCGCTGCGGCGGTGCACGGCCACGACGGGACCGGAGTCCCGGCCCGCCCGCTCGATGCGCGCCACGTCCTCGACCGCCCGCGCCGGGGTGTGCAGCGACGTGTAGGACGGCGGGAACGCGTCCGTCCAGCGGCGGGCGCGCTCGGACGAATCCGCGGGGTTCTTCTCCGCAGCCGGCGCGAGGATCTCCCAGAGGTCCTCGCCCCACGACCGCAGAGCGCGGACGATGCGCGCCTCGACCTCACCGGAATCGGTCGCCGGCAGCTCCTGCTCCCCCGGCACACGGGCCGTGAAGTGCAGGCGGGCCAGAGCGGAGTCGCCCAGCAGCACGTCGAAGTCGACGGTGTGCGCGTCGTAGTGCTCGCGCAGGACCTCCTGGACCCGCTGGCGCGCCGATGTGTCGTAGAGGTCGCGCGGCAGGTAGATGAGGACCGACACGTACCGCTCATACGGGTCACGGCGGATGAAGACGCGCGGCTCGTGCTTCTCCTGCAGGTCGATCACCTGCATGACGGTGCTGAAGATCTCGTCCGTGGACGCGTGGAAGAGGTCGTCGCGCGGATAGGACTCGAGGGCGCCCAGCAGCTCGTCGCCCGCGTGGGTGTCACGGCCCAGCCCCGAACGCCGGAGGATGTTCCGCACCTTCGTCCGGATGACGGGGACCTCCAGTGCGGAGGTGGTGTCCAGCCGAGGAGTCCACAGTCCGACGAAGCGGCGCTCGCCGACGATCCTCCCCTGCTCGTCGTAGGTCTTCACGCCCACGTAGTCCATGTAGCCGCGGCGCATGACCCGCGACCGCGAGTTCGCCTCGGTGAGGACGAGGACGTGGGGCTCCTCCGCCTTCGCGGCGACCGTCCGAGACAGGTGCGAGGAGCGCGCTTCGCGCAGCGTGGAGATGCCCAGCGCGGTGCCGCGCACCGGGTCCAGGCGCTTCCCGTCGTCGTCGACGGACAGCGCGTACTCGCGGTAGCCCAGGAACACGAAGCCGTGGTCCATCCAGTCGAGCAGCTCTGCGGCCTCCGCCGCCTCCGCCGTGAGCTCCGGTCGGGGCGCCTGTGCGCGCAGTCCGGCCGCGATGTCGCGGGCGCGCTGACGCAGCCGGCTGCGGTCGTGATCCGCTGCCGCCGCGAAGGCGAGCACATCGGCCAGACCTGATTCGACGTCCGCGAAGCCCTCCTCGGGCACGCGGTCCACCTCCAGGTGGATCCACGATTCCGAGCGGACCCCCTCGAGGCCGATCTCGCCCGTCACCAGGCCGTCCGGGCCGATGACCGGCAGCGCGGACGTCTCTGTGGCGGTGTGCGTGAGCTCTGCATCCGGGACGATGCTCAGACCCTCGTCGGTGCGTCGGACCGCCATGATCGGGTGGTGGACCTCGCGGATGGCCCGTCCCTGTCGGTTGAGCTCTGCGACGACGCTCGCGACCGCATAGCGGATGTCCTCGACCACGATGTCGATGAGCGTGCGATTCCCGGTGTAATCACGGGCGTCGTGCTCAGGGTTGCGGATGCTGATGCGCGCGGGGCCGCCCTCATAGGGCTCGGCCAGCGACACGTGGGCTGCGGCGAGTGCCGCCAGGGCCTCGGGCCCCGCACGTCGCATCTCCGCACTACTGAGTCGCGGGTAGTACTCGGCGAGGAGGTGCTCCGGCGGGGTCTGCCCCCGAAGCTCGTTCCACGCGTGTGCGATTCCGGCCAGGTCGACCTCGGTCACGTCAGTCTCACCTCATGTGCTGTAGCGGTGCGGCGTGCTCGACGGTGAGCACGTGGCCCACTCTATGCCCATGAGGCAGACTTGACGTCCATGAAGTCCTTCACCCTCACGGGCGCTTCGGCACTGTCACCCGCACGGCTGCGCACGGGTCTGCTCGACCCCACGACGTGGCGCGGCCAGGACGGCGTCATCGAGTCGACTGCGGACGACGCGCTCACCGTGTCGTTCCCGCTCGGAGCGCAGTCGATACCCGATTCCCTGTCCCGCTTCGTCCCTGCGGACGCCGTCCTGCGGATGGAGGTGCACACCGCCGCCGAGGCCCCGGCCGGCTCCCCGCAGTCCGCCCACCTCACGGTGACGGTCCCGGGGGCACCCGTCATGGTGCGGGTCGAGCTGACCGCCCACCCGACTGCGCCGGCCGCGGATCCGACTGCCGCTGCTGCGGACCCGACGGACAGCGCTGACGTGGCCGAGCCGGCGTCGACGCGTGCCGCAGAGGGCGCCGGGTCGACCCTCAGTGCTCGCACGGAGGTCGAATCGTCCGTCCCGCTCTTCGGCCCGATGGTCGAGTCAGCGCTCGAGCCCGTCGTCCGCTCCCAGCTGTCGGAGAAGTTCGACCAGCTGGCCGATCTCCGCTGAGTCGAACCAGAGGAGGTCCGAATCGGCGAGCGCGGCGAGCGCGGCGTCCCGGTCCTCCGGCAGTGCGGCGAAGCCCTCCGGGTCGTCGATGTGGACGCTGGCCGTCCGCAGGGGATCGATCGTCGCCGTGCCCATGACCACGCCGGCCACGACCTCGGCGGCGTCGGACAGTGCGTCCTCCGGCAGGTCGACGGCGACGACGGCCCGCGGAGAACCGGCTCGCAGCGCCTCGTCGGACACGCTCGCCGCGGCCGCGGACATCGCTCGGTACTCTCCGAGCTCCAGGTCGTCACCTGTCAGCCGCCGCTCCTGGGGGCCGGGAGCGAACACTGTCACGGGGTCGCCGATCGGCCAGGTCGCAGCGAACGTCTGGCCGGTGAAGGGGGCATACGCACGGATCATGGCCTCATTGTCGCACCGGCTCCGCGACCCGCGTGCGCGACCGGCCGGGACGACGGCGGGTGCGCGTCCGGCGGGCCGTGTGCCCGGGCAGTCGCGGCAGCAGGTCCGCGTCCAGGGTCGTGACGAGGGGCGATCGCCGCGTCACCTCCAGCGGTGACCGTCCCGCGAGCACGGCCGCGTCCACCGTGGTCCGGTCATCGGGGACGAGCACGATCTCCTCGACCCCGGCGAAGCGCCGGAGCACGGAGCGGATCCGGGTCTCCGGGTCCGGGCCCACGGCGGAGGCCCTCACGCGGTTGACGAGGACGGTCAGGTGATCGGCATGACGGTCGGCTCGGTCCGATTCGAGCAGGCGGACCAGACGCTGGAGGCCGATCGGGTCAGCGGAGGCGACGAGCACGATGTGGTCTGCCCGGTCGAGCACCGCCCGGGTCGCCTGATGGCGGTCGTAGTGGGGGTCCGCGTAGGGGTCGTCGGGGTCGATCCGGTCGGAGACATCGACGATCACGTGCTCCGCGCGGGCCGCCAGGCGATCGAGGACGTCGGCCAGCACTCCCGCCCGGATCTCCGGCCACCGGTCGGCACGACTGAGTCCGGTGACGACCTCGAACCCGGGCTCGACCTCCACCAGCCGCTCTGCGATCGCCGGCGCGTCATGGGCGGCGCCGCTGACCACCAGGCGGCACAGGGCCGCGAGCTGCGGGGCATCATCCAGCAGGCCCAGTGCCGGGGTGAGCGACGACGACACCGTGTCCGCATCGACGAGCGTCGTGCGGCCGACCGTGCGCGCCAGGAGGTGCGCGGTGACCAGAGCGATCGTCGAGCGGCCCGGAGACGAACCGGTCCCCCACACCGCTGTCACGGACCCCTCGGGGGTCGCCGGCCCGTCCGGCACCGGCGGGGCGGTCGGCCGGGGCGGCGCCTGGACCGCATCGGCGCAGTCGCGCAGGACGGCTCCGGTCTCCTGCGGTGCCGCACCGGGCGCCAGCGTGTGGACGATCCCCCACCGTGCGAAGAGCGCCTCGTCCTGGCCGAAGCCGACGATCCGAGCTCCGGCCTCGAGCATGCGCGCCACGACGTCCGCGTCGATGCCCGGGAACCAGCGGGACAGGACGACGACGTGGCCGGTCCCTCCCGCCACCAGCGCCAGGAGCTCGACCTCGTCCGCCGGGCGGCGCACCACCTGCGCGTCCGGCAGTGACGAGACTGCGGCCACGACGCTCGATTCGTACTCGACGTCCACGGCGACGACCACATCGATCACGGGGCGACCTCCGTCGGCTCCGCATCCGCACCGTCGGCGGAGCGCCCATCGGGGACCACGACCACGGAGATGTGATGACCGGTCGCCAGGGCGCGGACGACCTCCCCGATCCGTCCGTCGGGCACGTAGACCTCGATGCGGGCTGCGCCGGGGGACGTGAAGTCCCCGCCGCCGCGATCCACCGACAGAACGTCGACGCCCTCGAGGATCGCGTCCGGGGCCTCGACCTCGGCGGCGCGCGCGTCGGTCGCCCACACGTCGACGCGGCTGCCGGATGCCACTGCCGCGGGCAGCGCGGAGGACACGTCGACGGAGACGACGCGTCCCGACAGGTCGGACAGCGCGACGAGCGAGGAGACGGGGATGAGCTCTCCGGCACCCACGACTGCGCGGACCGTCGTGCCGGGCTCGATGTGCGAGTCCGCGGAGATGTACTCGCCCTCCGATGCAGGGAGCTTCACCTCGATCGGCACGAACGAGTCCGCGGTGAGCTCACCGCCGGGGACCAGATTCTCCGCAGCGGCCCACACCCGCGTCGTCTCCGCGACCGCCCGCACGAGTGTCGTCGTCGCCACGAGCGACACCAGCACGAGGACCGCGCCGATGAGCAGCCGCGGATCGCGCCACCGGGGACGCGTGAGTCGGCGTGCTCGCGGCGCTGCCGCGGGGGTGGACGAATGGCTCATCTCGCGCCTCCAGCTGTTCGCACGTCAGTGCATGTAATTGCGTCAAGTGATATTATTTGGCCGTCACCGGCACCAATCAGCGTGCTCATGACGCGAAAGGACTCCTCATGGCTGTTGAAACCCGCTTCCTGCCGCTCACCGATGTCGCCGAGGTCCTCAACGTGTCCGTCGCACAGGCCCGTGCACTCGTGCGGTCCGGCGACCTCCGCGCCATCAAGGTGGGCGGTCGCGGTCAGTGGCGCGTGGAGAAGACGGAGCTCGAGGACTACATCCAGCGGATGTACGCAGAGGTCCGCGCGGACGTCGACGCGGGCACCGCGGACTGACGCGGCACCCGCCGTCACAGCATCCTCTTCTCCGGTCGCACGTACGCGATCGCCGGGATCGGCACGAGCAGACCTCCGCCCGGAGCACCCACGGGGCTCCGGGCGGAGTCACGTCCCGATGACTCGGTGATCTCGACGTAGTCCTCGGCCACCAGGTCCAGCCGACCCACGACCGTCCGGACACCCCCGGCCGCACTGGTGGTGGCGACCGCGCACGGGATCTGCTCCGCCCGCCACCGGCGCAGCGGCGACGCGATCGACAGCGTCTCCTGCGGCTGCGCATGGGAACAGGACTCGACCCGCACATCGTCGATGTGCGCCGCAGAGACGAGCACCTCCCCGCCCCCGTCGAGCGCGACGAGGACCCAGGTCTGCGCCGCGGTCTCGAGCCGGCCGGCGAAGCGGACTCCGGCGGTCGAGACGACGATGCGGTGTCCCACCGCACCCGCCAGGCGGTCCGCGAGCGCGTGGTCCGCCGCCTCGCCCGCGACGAGGTCGGAGAACTCGCCCAGACGCTCATGCAGATCGCGGCCCGACGCCTGCGCCTCCAGGTCCTCGAAGAGGCGGAGGAATCTGTCATCGGCGTCATCGGCGACGCCCACTCGTCTTCCCATATCCGCAGTATGCCACGGGGATCACACCGCCTGCACTCTTCTGCTCCTCTTTAGGGAGCAGTGCACGCACATCGAGGCCCTGCTTGATCTATTGATGCATTTGATGCTCTTTGCTATCGTTGAGCATCCACCACGAAGGAGTGCACATGGGACTGCGCCGTCTGACCGCTTTCGCCCTCGCCCACGCTGCGGGCACGATCCTGCTCCTGGCCTCGGTCCGGGAACTCGGCGCAGAAGCGCTGTCCGGGGATGCCGGAGCCGCTCTGCTGCTGATCGCCGGAGGTGCGGCCGTCCTCGCGGGCGCGCGGACTGCACTCTCCGTGCATCTCGTCCTCGCCTGGCGCCTGTGCCGAGCATGCGGCCTGGCCGCTGTCCCCCTCCGTGCGGCCGCGCTGCGTGCCGCTCCCCTGGCGATCCGCTCGATCGTCGCCGCAGCCGTGGGCGGGTCCCTCTCCGTCGTCGGGCTCACAGCGCCGTCACTGGCCGCATCATCCTCGCCGGCGGCGGCGGCCGCACCGTCGTCACCGGCTGCGCAGCAGTCGCCGCCTGCATCGTCATCGCCGGCCTGGCCCCTGACACCCGGGCCGGGAGCGGAGGGAGCGCAGGACCCCGCGTGGCCGCTCTCAGACGGTGCGGATGCGGGGGAAGACTCCGGTGAAGACGCTGGTGGTCATGGTGGTCACGCCGACGACGAGGGCCAGTTCCACATCGTCTCCTCCGGAGACACCCTGTGGCGGATCGTCGCCGACGACCTGCCGTCAGCTGCGGCGCCGCAGCTGACGGATCGGGTCGAGGAGATCCATGCCGCGAACAGAGCGACGATCGGCGACGACGCGAACCTGCTCCTCCCCGGCCAGCGCCTGGTGCTGCCATGAGCGCCGCACCCCACACCGACCACCAAGTGCGTTCCGCCGTGGGCGCCCCACCTGCTTCCCCACCGGCCGAGGAGGACGCTCCCGTGCTCAGTCTCGTGAGGCCGCGTGCGCACCCGCACCCTGTGGCAGCGCGACCGGCCTCCGCGGAACCTCGCACAGTCACGACCACTGCCGGGGCCGTGCCCGCTTCGGACAGCCCGCTGGCCGCCGAGGATCGCGCGCTGCTGACATCCATGGCACCGGCGCTGGCGACCGCACTGGTCGAGGTGCTCGTGGGCGCACGCGCGGCCCAGTCCGTCGAACGATGGGTCGAAGGATCCCTCTACGAGCGGATCGTCGAGCACACCCGGGTCCGCAGCGCGCTGGCGCAGGGCAACCCCCACGCCGATCGGCCCATCGGGGTCTCCGTCGCACGGCTCTGCGAGGTGGCCGACTCCATCGTGGAGATCTCCCTCGTCGTACGGACGACCAGGCGCCCGCGAGCTCTCGCACTGCGGATGGAGCGACGGAGGTCGCGCTGGCGACTCAGCGAGTTCCTCAGCATCTGAGCCCTCTGCACCCTGCGCCCATGCCCAGGGCCGGCCTGCTCCTGTCAGGCGCCGCGCTTGCGCTTCCGACGCTCGGCACGGTTCGTCGGAGCGTCACCGGCCGCCGCCTCGTCGTCGCTCTCGTTCACACCGCCGGACTCATCCGGAGCGCTGAGGTGCAGATGCGGCTTCTTCGGCTTGAGCTCCTCGGCCTCCACGGAGACTCCCCCGCCGGCCTCGCCGTTCGACGCCCCGGCGCCCAGCTGAGCGCCGGAGCCCTTCGCGCCCACAGCCGCGGTCGGCCTCTTCACCTTCACCTCGAGCGTGTTCGCCAGACGCACGACGTCCTCCTTGATTCCCTCCTGCATCGCGGTGAACATCTCGAAGCCCTCGCGCTGGTACTCGACGAGCGGGTCTCGCTGCGCCATCGCGCGCAGCCCGATCCCGTTCTTCAGGTAGTCCATCTCGTACAGGTGCTCGCGCCAGCGCTTGTCCATGACGGAGAGGGTGACGCGACGCTCGAGTTCACGGGTCGCCTCCTCACCCAGCTGCTCCTCACGGCGATCGTAGAAGAGGTCCGCGTCCGACTGGACCTCGGAGCGGATCTTCTCACGCGTGAGTCCCGTGGTGCCGTTCGCGTCCTCGATGAGCTCCTCTGCCGTGAACGACGGGCTGTAGAGCCTCTCCAGGGCCTCGAACAGCTCGTCGATCTTCCAGGCGTCCGGCGGTCCGGCCGTCGCCGCGGTGACGTACTCATCGAGCACCTCATCGCGGAACTTCTGGATCTGCTCGGCGAGGTCCGCTCCTTCGAGCACGCGACGACGCTCCTGGTAGATCACCTTGCGCTGGCGATTCAGGACATCGTCGTACTTGAGCACGTTCTTCCGCTGCTCCGCGTTGCGCTCCTCGACCTGGTTCTGCGCGGACTGGATGGCGCGGGACACCATCTTCGCCTCGAGCGGCACATCGTCCGGAACGTTCGCGATCGACATGATCCGCTCCGCCGCGCCCGATCCGAAGAGCCGCATGAGGTCGTCCGTGAGCGACAGGTAGAACCGGCTGTCGCCGGGGTCGCCCTGACGCCCGGAACGGCCCATCAGCTGGTTGTCGATGCGACGCGATTCGTGGCGCTCCGTGCCGAGCACGTAGAGGCCGCCCGCTTCGCGGACCTCCTCGGCCTCCTTCTTCGCGTCCTTCTCGACCTCTGCGAGGACATCCGGCCATGCCGCCTCGTACGCCTCCGGGTCCTCCCGGGGGTCGAGGCCCTTGGCCTCCATCTTCGCCACGGCGAGGAACTCGGCGTTGCCGCCCAGCATGATGTCCGTACCGCGGCCGGCCATGTTCGTCGCGACAGTGACGGCACCCCGGCGGCCCGCCATCGCGACGATCGCGGCCTCCCGCGCGTGGTTCTTCGCGTTCAGGACCTCGTGCCGGATGCCGCGCTTCCCCAGCAGCTTGGAGAGGTACTCGCTCTTGTCGACGCTGGTCGTGCCGACCAGCACGGGCTGCCCGCCCTCGTGGGCCTCGGCGATGTCGTCGACGATCGCGTTGAACTTCGCCTTCTCGTGCTTGTACACGACGTCCGAGTGGTCGACGCGCTGCATCGGCCGGTTCGTGGGGATCGGCACGACACCCAGCTGATAGGTCGACATGAATTCGGCGGCCTCGGTCTCCGCGGTGCCCGTCATGCCGGAGAGCTTGTCGTACAGGCGGAAGTAGTTCTGCAGGGTGATGGTCGCGAGCGTCTGGTTCTCCGCCTTGACCTCGACGCCCTCCTTCGCCTCGATCGACTGGTGGAGGCCCTCGTTGTAGCGGCGCCCCTTGAGGATGCGGCCCGTGTGCTCGTCGACGATGAGCACTTCGCCGTCCATGACGACGTAGTCCTTGTCCTTGGTGAAGAGTTCCTTCGCCTTGATGGCGTTGTTGAGGAAGCTGATGAGCGGGGTGTTGTCCGAGTCGTAGAGGTTGCCGATGCCCAGGTAGTCCTCGACCTTGTCGATGCCGGACTCCAGGATGCCGATCGTCTTCTTCTTCTCGTCGACCTCGTAGTCCCGTTCGGCCTTCAGCCGCTTGACGACCCGTGAGAACTCGCCGTACCAGCGGTCCGCGTCGCCCTCCGACGGTCCGGAGATGATGAGCGGTGTGCGGGACTCGTCGATGAGGATCGAGTCCACCTCGTCGACGATGACGAAGTTGTGCCCGCGCTGCACCATCTCGTCGACGGACCACGCCATGTTGTCGCGGAGGTAGTCGAAGCCGAACTCGTTGTTGGTGCCGTAGGTGATGTCCGCGGCGTACTGCTTGCGGCGGTCGTCATTGCTCATCTGCGCCTTGATGCAGCCGGTCTCCATGCCGAGGAAGCGGAAGACGCGGCCCATGAGGTTCGACTGGTAGTCGGCGAGGAAGTCGTTCACCGTGATGATGTGCACGCCCTTGCCGGTGAGCGCGTTGAGATAGGCGGGGAGCGTGGCGACGAGCGTCTTGCCCTCACCCGTCTTCATCTCTGCGATATTGCCCAGGTGCAGGGCGGCTCCGCCCATCAGCTGCACGTCGAAGTGGCGCAGGCCCACGGTGCGGGCCGAGGCTTCGCGCACGGCGGCGAATGCCTCCGGCAGCAGCATGTCGAGCGTCTCGCCGTCCTGGTAGCGCTTCTTGAAGCGGTCGGTCTCCTCGCGGAGCTCTGTGTCCGACAGCGCCTCGAACTCCTCGGACAGGTTGTTGATCGCGGCCGTATAGGTGCGCAGCCTCTTGAGCGTGCGGCCCTCGCCGGTCCTCAACAGCTTCTCGAGCAGGTTCGCCACGATTCTCCTTCGCCCCGCATGCTCCCACGCGGTCCACAGTCTGAAATCCGCCTCTCAGCATATCTGCCCGGGCGGCAGGACCTCGACTTCAGATAGCCCCAACCACCCTGCGAGTTCCCGCAGTTCCTGCTGGACGGCCGCTCCGCAGTCCTCGCCGGGCTCCATATGCACCGCCGCCCGCAGCGTCCCCTCATCGCGCACGGCCCGCACATCGACCCGTGCGCGCAGCTCCTCGTCGTGGAGGAACGGCATGACGTAGTAGCCGTACCTCCGCCGGTCGGCAGGGGTGTAGATCTCGATGCGGTAGTCGAAGCCGAACAGCCAGCGGATGCGCCGGCGGTTGAAGACCAGCGGATCGAAGGGCGCCAGCAGCGCCGTCGCCCGCACGGCCCGCGGCGCGACCGCCTCGTGCCAGCGCCAGGCGCGGACCCCGTCGACGGACACCTCCTGGAGCTCGCCCGACTGCGTGAGCGCCTCGATGGCCCGGCGCGTCGTCGCCTGGGGCAGGCGGAAGTAGTCCGCGAAGCAGTCGACGGTGCCGATCCCCAGAGCCGGTCCGGCCAGTCGCACGAGCGACACGGCATCGTCCTCGAGCCCCGTCACCCCGGGGCGGATCCGCCCCGGTCCCGGCCGGATGCCCAGGTCCGGATCATCCGCCGTCCCCCACACCAGGTCGGGGGCGGGGAGCTCCGGGTGCGTGTGAGCGGACAGCGCGTAGACGCGCTCGAACTGGGGCGTCCTCCCCGAGCACGCGATCCTCCCCGCGCGGAACAGCGCCTCGAGCGCGGACTTCGTGCGCGACGGGTTCCATCCCCAGTGATCCCGGTCGTGCTCGGGCAGCGAGTGCGGCACGCGGTCCGCCAGTGCGCGCGCGGTGCCGGGCCCCTCCGCCAGCTCGACGACGAGCGCCTCCATGAGTGCGACGAAGTCCGCTCCGTGCTCGGGATCCCGCTGCCCGTAGTCCCGGATGAACCACTCCGCCCGGCGGCGGTGGAACGCGTGCACCGTCGCAGGCGCCACGTACGCCGCTTCGTGCGCCCAGTACTCGACGCCCATGCGCGGCGCCTCATGGAGAAGGGAGTCGAGACGTGAGCGCGGATAGGGGCCCAGGCGGGAGAAGAAGGGGAGGTAGTGGGACCGGGTGACCGCCTGGACTGAATCGATCTGGACCACGGACAGCCGATCGAACACCCGGCGCAGGTGGCCCGCGTGCGGGGCCCGGGGACGCGGCCGGTCGAAGCCGGAGGCGGCGAGCGCGATGCGCTTCGCCGCCTCCGTCGACAGGGTCGGCGTGCGACCCCTCGTGGTCGTCGTCAGGACGGGACCTCTGCGCTGTCGGGAGACATCGTCTCGTCCAGGGCGATGACGCCGTAGCTCCAGCCCTTCCGGCGGTACACGACGGACGGCTGCTCATTCTCCTCGTCGATGAAGAGGTAGAAGTCGTGCCCGACCATCTCCATGCGGTTCAGGGCCTCCTCGATGCCGATCGGCTGCGCCGGGAAGCGCTTCTCACGCAGGACGACCGGCGAATCGCCTTCGGCCCTGATGCGGCCGTTCGTCTGGTCGGACGCGTCCGGGACCCCGTTCGCGGATCCGTCGTGGGGCTCTGCGACAGAGCCGTCCTCCGGGACGAGCGGATCGATGACCGGCATCGCTGCGAGTGCTTCACCCGTGGAGCTCTTGCGGCGGTGCCCGGACCGCGCGACCTTGTTCCGGTCCTTCGTCCGGCGCAGTCGCTCGAGCAGCTTGGCCCATGCGAGGTCGAGTGCCGCGTACTTGTCATCCGCTGCGGCTTCCGCACGGAGCACCGGGCCCTTCTGGAAGACGGTGATCTCGACGCGCTGCTCTTCTTCGCGGTTCTTCGTGTTCTCGTGCCTGAGCTGGACCTCGACGGCCTGCGCACGGGGAGAGAGCTGTTCGACCTTTGAGACCTTTTCCGCGGCGTGGGCCTGAAAGCTGTCCGAAACGGCCTGGTGGCGGCCCTTCACTACGACGTCCATGGTGTCTCTCCTTGGCGAATCGCTTCACGGATCGCTCCGTACCCATTCGGTGGATGGGTACACTCCATTGAACACCATCGTGAACGCCGAATGAAGTCCAGATCACACTGGCGCGTCATACGTCTCAGACGGAGCCGGCAGCCCCCTCGTCGTGCCCGGCGCGCCCGTCCTCGGTCACCGCGATGACCGCGCACACCACCGCCTGCGCTCCCCCTTCGTTCAGGGCCCTCGTCGCCTCCGCGAGTGTCGACCCGGTCGTGAGCACGTCGTCCACGATCACCACGTGCGCGGCGGACCTCACCCGCTCCCATCCTCCGCCACCACCCCGGTCGCGGCGCGGCGCGTGCGTGCCGGCGACGTTGCGCCGCCTCTCCCGCGCGCCGGACCCCACCTGGTCGCGGTGGCGCACGACCGTCAGCACGTGCGCCGGCCGGATGTCCAGCCCGTCCTCGGCGAGCAGTCCGCAGGCGTGGGCCGTGAGGTCGCCGACGAGGTCGCGTCCGCGCTCGCGCAGCGCCGCCGCCGAGGCCGGGACGGGGACGACGGCCACGTCGCCGCCCGCGTAGCCGGACTCCTCGAGGGCATGCGCGATCGCCGCCGCCAGCAGGATGCCGACCACCGGGACGACGTCCGTCCGCCGCCGCGCCTTGAGCGCGACGATGACGCTGCGCAGCGTGCCGGTGTACTCCCCCGCCCCGGCGACGGGCAGCAGCCCGTAGCGCGGCACGACCGTGCGCGTCGCAGGCGCCAGGTGCGTGAGGCACGGGCCGCAGAGACTCACGGTCTCCACCCCGCAGCCCGCACAGGTCCGCGGCAGGGCGAGGTCGAGCAGTTCGTGACCGACGGCCCCAAGTCTGCGGACGAACCGCGGTCGACGCGGTGCCCCGTCCACGATCAGCCCGGGTAGGCGGGATCGTGGACGACGAGGTCGACGACCTTCTGCCAGGTGTCCGCTCCAAAGGAGAACAGCTCGCCGTCCTCGGTGCTCACCCGGATCGAGCGCGCATCGGAGCTCGCGGTGATCGAGGATCCGCCCCGCACGTCGCCCAGCGACTGGGCGGGACCGGAGACCGGAGCCAGGTAGGGCTGCGGCTCCTCACCGGCTGCGTCCGCCGCGAGGACCGCCAGCTGCGCGGACCCCGCCCAGGACAGGTCCACGATGTTCTCGAAGCCCGCGCCCACCCGAAGCGGCGCAGACGGGACGACACCGGTGGGAATGCCCTCGGCGGTGCGGTTGATGCCGATCACGTCGATGCTAGGTGCGCCGGTCCCGTTCCGGGACAGCACCGCGATCTGGGTCCCGTCGCGGGACACCCGCAGCGCCTCCACGGTGCGATTCGCCAACCACTGGACGGAGACGTCGACGGCGTCGCCCGATGCGAGGACCACGGTGACGTGACCGGAGTCCCCCTGCTCACGGGAGGCCGTCCAGACGCCCCCGTAGCGGTCGAAGCTCGGGCCGGTGAGACCGTCGTCATCGGTCAGGACGATCGCGTCGCCGTCACCGCCGGGAAGGATGCGGTGCAGCTCGCGGCCCTCGTCCGCGAGGTACGCGAAGGTCGAATCGTCGATCGAGACGGCGGGGTCGGTGGGGTCGTCGCCCAGTTCCGGGAGGTCCGGGATGGGCTCGACCCGCGTCTCGTCCAGACGGGCCAGGGTTCCGTCCGCGATCAGCACCGGGCGCGCATCGATCGGCACGCCGATGGGCGCGCTGTCGCCGGGCGGGGCGTCCAGGCTGCCCGCCGGCGTCGTCACCTCGATCGCGTTCGTCGAGGACAGGCCGCGAAGCGTTGCGGACACCTGGCCGAGGATGCGGGCATCCGTCTCCTCGTCGAGTCCCTGCGCCGTCTCGTCGAGTCCGACCTGGGCGATGCCCCCGGACACCGTGACGGAGTGCGGCTCGAGCCGGGTCCCGTCGGGCAGAGCGGAGATGACCGACCCGCCCAGGTAATCGGCGGGGCCGGCGAGGAGCTCCGTCATCACCTCGGTCGCGGCCGCCGGGGACCGCACGAACCACCGGGGGTCGGCGACGAGGTAGTCGAAGCCTGGCGCGTAGAAGTACAGCGGGTAGGAATCGTAGACGGTCGTGAACGACGAGGAGGTGAGGACCAGCCCCTGGGGAGCGGAGGAGATCCGCCATTCGCCGTTCACCTGCCGCAGCGAGAACTCGCGGTCGGCCTCGGAGCCGCCGCGCTCCTCGCGGTAGACGCGCTGGCTGTCGAGCGACGCGGCGACGGGGACGCTCATGGAGATGCTCTGCTGGTCTGAGGACACCTCTGCCGTGACCGTGTCGAAGTCGTCGCCCGGCGGCATGATGACCACGTTCGACTGCGGGTCCCACTCATTCGCGAAGTCGTCCGTGAGGAACGACCGCGCCACCGCGAAGTCGTCGGAGTAGCCCGCACCGGCCGCCAGGAACCCGCGGACGATGGTGTTCGGGTCGGCGCCCTCGACAGGGCCCTCGGGCTCGACCTCCGACTGGACCCGCTCCGGACGGTCCTGGACGTCGATCACGCCCGATTCGCCGGAGCTCGGAATCGACGCGCAGCCGCTCAGGACGAGCAGCGTCGCCACCAGTGCTGCCAGCGGCCCCCGCTTCTCACACATCGTGCTCGTCCCCCGTTCGTGCTCCCTCTCCCTGCTCATCCGCACTCGCCTCGACGACGATCGGGATGCTGCCGGTCTGGATGCGCACCGACCCGTCGGAGCTCGTCGGCCCTGCCACGAGCGCGGCGCGGGGCGCGGCGTCCGCAGGCGGGAGCGGCAGCGGCGAGGTCGTGATCGCCTGGCCGTCGCGACGCGGGATCGTGAGTCGGAAGCACGACCCCTCCCCCAGCTCGCCCCACGCCTGCAGCCAGCCGCCGTGCAGGTGCGCGTCCTCGAGCGCGATCGCCAACCCCAGGCCGGATCCCCCCAGAGTGCGCTTGCGGGACGGATCGGCACGCCAGAACCTGTCGAAGACGTGCTCGACGTGCTCGGTGCTCATGCCGATCCCGTGGTCGCGGACGCTCACCGCCGCAGCCTCGGCGTTCGATCCGAGGTGGACGTCGATCGGACGGCCGTCACCGTGCTCGATGGCGTTGACCACAAGATTCCTCACGACGCGGGTGATCCGGACGCGGTCCAGCTCGGCCATGACGGGAGCCGTGGGCGCATGCACCCGGACCTGCGATCCCGACCGGTCCGCCACGACCATCACCGTCTCGACGACACCGGTGACGATCTCCCGCAGATCGTGCGGATGCACGACGAGCTCGGCGGCGCCGGCGTCGTAGCGGGAGATCTCCAGCAGGTCGCCCAGCAGCTGCTCGAACCGGTCGACCTGGGAGTTCAGCAGCTCTGCACTGCGTCGGGCCGACGCATCGAACTCGTCGCGCGACTCGTACAGCATGTCGGAGGCGATGTGGATCGTCGTCAGCGGTGTGCGCAGCTCGTGCGACACGTCGGAGACGAACTGCCGTTGGAGGACGGACAACCGCTCCATCCGCAGGATCTGCTCCTGCATGCTGTCCGCCATGTCGTTGAAGCTCTGCGCCAGCTGGGACAGCTCGTCGCGACCGGTCACCGGCATGCGGCGGTCCAGGTCCCCGTCGGCGATCTCGCGGGCGACCTCGGAACCCGTCCTCACAGGGGTCACCACGAGTCGGGACACGAGCAGACCGACCGCACCCACGAGCACGACGAGCACGACGCCGGCGACGGCGGCGGCGCGGGTCACGAAGTCGAGCGTCGCCTGCTCCTCCGACAGGTCGGCGATGACATAGAGGTCGAACTGACCGGCGCCGGGCACCGACAGCGGCTGCGCGACCACCAGTCCTGGTATCTCACCGCTCTCCGCGAGGTTGATCGAGGTGTAGCGCTGCTGATCCGCGACGGAATCCGAGACCTGCTGTCGGAAGTCCTCCGGCAGCTCCTCGACGCGGGGGGAGCCCTGCACGGTGTCGAGCACGGTGACCGGCAGCACGCTGCTGTTCGCATCGCGCGGTTCGAGGCTGATCGACCGCAGCGGTGACGGCGAGCGCGAGAACATGCTCTGGAGCTGGACCGTGAGCGCCTCCCCCAGATCCTCCTCGGATGCCACGGACTCGATCTGTGCGACGTAGGTGTTCGTCTGGTCGGAGACGACGGACAGCTTCGATTCGAAGAGTCCGCGGGCGATCACCTGCGTCATGTAGGTGCCGACGCCGAAGATGGCCACCAGCGTGAGCACGACCGTGAGCACCACGATGCGGACCTGCAGGGACCGCGAGAAGAGCGAGACGAGCCAGCGCGTGAGGTCCGCGATGCCGCGGCCGGTCGCACCGAGGACCTCCGCGACCGCCGGGGCTCGGCTCATCCGTGCGCCCTCCTGTCGGCACTCACGCCGACTGACCCGCCTTGTAGCCGACGCCGCGGACCGTCACGACGATCTCCGGGTTCTCCGGATCCTTCTCGATCTTCGATCGCAGCCGCTGGACGTGCACGTTGACCAGCCTCGTGTCCGCCGCGTGGCGGTACCCCCACACCTCTTCGAGGAGGATCTCACGCGAGAACACCTGCCACGGCTTGCGGGCGAGCGCGACGAGCAGATCGAACTCGAGCGGTGTCAGCGAGATCGGCTCACCGCCTCGGGTGACCTGGTGGCCGGCGACATCGATCGTCACATCGGCGACCTGGAGGACCTCCGGGGCAGCGGGCTCCGTGAGGCGCAGGCGGGCACGGACGCGGGCGATGAGCTCTTTCGGCTTGAAGGGCTTGGGGACGTAGTCGTCGGCCCCCGCCTCGAGCCCGGCGACGACATCGACCGTGTCGGACTTCGCCGTGAGCATGATGATGGGCGTGCCGGCTTCGGCACGGATCTCACGGCAGACCTCCAGTCCGTCCTTGCCGGGCAGCATGAGGTCGAGCAGGACGAGGTCGGGCCGCATCTCGCGGAACGCCTCGATGGCGCCGTCGCCCGTTGCGCAGAACTCCGGTTCGAAGCCCTCACTCTTGAGGACGATTCCGATCATCTCCGCGAGCGCCGTATCGTCATCGACCACCAGGATGCGTGCATTCATGCCGCCCATTGTTCCAAACGTCGCGGCCATCGGCGCACAGGACCCGCGACGGAACCTCTGTGAAGTCCGGAACGCGCGTCGTCGGGTGCTCATGGCAGGATGGTGCCGATGACCAGCCGACACAGTGAGTACGGACAGTCCGGGAGGCGCGTGTGACCACCTCACCGCACTCGGTGTGGGGCACCGAGGTCGACTGGGCGAGCGGCACTCTCCGTGATCGCAGCGGCGCCAGGCCGCCCGCGCAGTGGATGCCCGCGCCCCAGCCCGGAACGCTCCCGAAGAGGCCGTTCACGTTCTTCGAGGCCATGGACGGCGGGTTCCGCCTGCTCCGCTTCGCTCCCGGCGCGACGTTCGGGATCGCGATGATCGTCCACACGCTCGTGACCCTCGCCGCGGGCCTCACGTTCACCGCGCTCGTCGTGGGGAACGCCGGATTCATCGGACGCGTGCTCGAGAACCCCGAAGCGGGGATCGGACTCAACATCGTGATCCAGACCGTGTCCGTGGCGGCCTCCTTCCTCATCCTCTCCCTGGTCCAGCTGCTGTCCGCCTTCGCCGCGGTCGCGGCCGATTCTGCGTTCTCCCGTGAGCGCACGACGCTGTCCGCCGTGTGGCGTGCCCTGCGCGGCCGCCGGCTGCGGCTGGTGCTGCTGTGCGTCGTGTGCCTCGCGGCCCACGTCCTCGTCCTGGGCGTCCTCGTCGCCCCGGGCCTCGTCCTGCTGGTGCTGTCTCCGGCGGCCGGCGTCCTCGTCGCCACACTGGGAGTCGCCCTGTGGGTCGCCGCGACGGCCTACCTCTTCACGAAGTCCGCGCTCGCAGGCGCCGCGCTCGCCGTCGAGGACCTGGGCGTCTTCGCGGCGCTGAAGCGGTCGTGGGACCTGACACGCAGGGGGTTCTGGAAGTCCTTCGGCCAGCTCGCGCTGTCCTACTTCCTGTCCTCACAGGTCGTGAGCCTCATCCTGACCCCGATCCTGTTCGTGCTCATGTTCGTCTTCATCCTCGTCTTCGTCGTGCTGTCGCTCGACGGCGGCTCCGGTGCTGCGGCCTTCGCCGGGATCGCGCTGGGCATCGGGATGGGCGTCGCGATCGGAGCCGTCGCGATCGGCGCGACTGCGCTCATGTTCGCGTTCCTGAGCGGAGTCGTCGCGATGGTGTACCTCGATCGGCGCATGCGCCGGGAGGGATACGACCTCGTCCTGCTCCACCGTGCGGAGCTCGAGGAGGCAGCCGCCGCGCGGACCGTGGACTCCACCGACCCGCTGGCGCATCTCAGCGGTGCGGGAGGTCCGCGCTGATGCCCGCAGGCACGGATCCCCTCCTACCGTCGCAGGCACAGGCACAGTCCGCACTCCTCGCCCAGCCGGACCGTGACGAGGGGCAGCAGTGGGCCCGCGACGAGCTGTCGGATCCCCTCTACAGAGAAGCGGACATGACCCTATTCGAGCGGATCGGGCGGGCCATCAGCGATTTCTTCGCCGACATGCTCGATTCCGCGACCGGCATCGAGTCCCCGGCGCTCACGATCGTGCTGGTCCTCGCCGTGATCGCGCTCATCGTGCTCGCAGTGTGGTGGACCCGCCGCAGCGCGAACGTGCGCCTGGAGCACGTCGCCGCTCGCCAGCCCGTGTTCCGCTCGCAGCTCGACCCCGTCGCGCTGCGTCGCACGGCCGCCGAGGCCGCGGCGGCCGAAAACTGGCGGCTCGCGGTGCAGGACCTGGTCCGAGCAGTCTTCGCGGAGCAGGCGAACGCGCAGCGGATCGTCATCGACCGCGCGTCGACGGCACAGGAGCTCGCGGCCGCCTCCAGCGCGGCACTCCCCCGTGCGGCCGATGCCTTCACCCGGCTCGCGACCCTCTTCGACGACGTGTCCTTCTCCGGCAGCCGCGTCACCCGCACCGCGTGGGAGGACGCGGGAGCACTCGACGCACGGATCACCTCCGATGCACCCGCGCCGATCGACTCAGCACCGACGGACTCGGCCCCGCACGCCGCCGGCATCGGATCGAGCGCCGGCGACGGTCAGCCGACCGGCACCTCGGGCGGTGGCGCATGAGCGCGCAGACCGACGTCGCGATCCGCGGCACCCGGTCCGCGACCGGTCCGGGAGTCCTCGCACGTGCCGGCGGCCTCGCCCGGTCCTCAGCCCTGTGGGTCGTCGCAGCGATCGTCGTGCTCATCGCCGCGATCGTCACTGTGCTCGTCCAGGGCGGGGAGAACACGTCGCCGCTGCACTACGAGTCGACCGAGGACAGCGGCGGCCGCGCATTCGTCGAGGTCCTGCGCGACCACGGGCGGGACCTCACCACCACCGAATCGCTGGGCGAGGCCGGCGCGGCAGTGGACGCGGGAGAGACGGTCGCGATCTACGCGGCCGACTGGACGCTGTCGGATCCCGCGATCGAGGACCTCTCCGCCCGCGCCGCCGCATCCGGCGCACGGATCGTGCTCATCGCACCGGAGCAGCAGGTCGAGGTCTGGACCGATGCCCTGCTCTACGACTACCTCAGCGAGGGTGCGGGTGCGCCCCCGTCGCGCCGCGCTCCGAACTGCGAGGCGGACATCGCGAACACCGCGGGCAACGTGCGCCACGAGGACACCGGGGACGAATACTTCTCGACGAGCTCAGAGCCCGCGGATTCGACCTTCTGCTACGGCGCGGACTCGGGCGACGTCGTCCCGCACGGCGTGTACGCACAGGTCCCCCACGGCGACGCCGGCGGGACCCTCACCGTCATGGGCTCCACGCAGTGGTTCGCGAACGGCACGCTCGCCCAGGAGGGGCACATGTCGCTCGTCGCGGGCGTCCTGGGCACCGACGAACCGCTGACCTACTACTACCCCGTCCAGTCCGATCAGCCCGTCGAGGGTGACGAGGGCGGCGCGGGCGGATCGCCCACGTGGCTGTTCCCCCGGTGGGCGGTGGCGGCTCTGCTGTGGTCGCTGCCCGTCGTCCTCGTCGCGCTGCTGGTGTACGGCCGCAGGCTCGGTCCGCTCGCGATCGAGCCGCTGCCCGTGATCGTGCCCGCCGCAGAGACCGTGCGCGGTCGCAGCGCGCTCCTTCAGCGGTCGCAGGCCCGTGCGGAGGCGCTCGCCGACCTGCGGACCGCCGCACTCGTGCGGATCGGCCGCCGCCTCGCGCTGCCGCCCGACGCACCCGCCGCCGAGGTCGTCGCTCGTGCCGCTGCCCAGTCCGGGCTCGATCCGGCCTGGGCGGAGGCCGTCCTGCTCACTGACCAGCCCCACGACGACGAGACGCTCATCCGCATCTCCATCGACATCACCACCATCGAGAGCGAGGTCGACCCCCTATGACCGTTCCCCCTCCGCAGCCGGGTCCCCAGGGCCAGCACGGCCAGCCGGGCCAGCACGGTCCCCAGGGCCAGCCGGATTCCCAGGCCCAGCCGGGGACTCAGAGCCAGCCGGGTCCCCAGGGACATCCGACGCAGCAGGGCCAGCCGGGTCTCCAGGGATACCCAGCACAGCAGGGTCGGCCGGGCACCTACCCGCAGCCGCACCAGCAGGGCCAGCAGAGCGCCCACACCCAGCAGAACCAGCCGGGTGCCCATCCCCCGCAGGGTCAGTCAGGGGCCTATCCCTCGCAGAGCCTGCACGGCGAACACTCGCCGCAGGGGCGGCCGGTCCAGGCTCCTGTGAACCCGGACGGCGCACAGTTCGCGCCGCCGCGCGACGGGGTGAATGCGCCGGCACCGGCGGAATCGCTCGTGCTCACGGACGAGGACGCTCAGCTGCGCGAGGTCCTGCTGCGCGTGCGCGAGGAGACGGGCAAGGCGGTCGTCGGGCAGACCCAGGCGGTCGAGGGGATCCTGCTCGCACTGCTGGTGCAGGGTCACGTCCTACTCGAGGGGGTGCCGGGCGTGGCGAAGACCCTGCTCGTGCGCTCGATCGCGCAGTCCCTCGACCTGGACTCGCAGCGTGTGCAGTTCACCCCCGATCTGATGCCCGGAGACATCACGGGCTCGATGGTCTACGACGCGAAGTCCGGGGACTTCTCATTCCGCGAGGGCCCGGTGTTCACCAACCTCCTCATCGCCGACGAGATCAACCGCACTCCGCCCAAGACGCAGTCCGCACTCCTCGAGTCGATGGAGGAGCGTCAGGTGACCGTCGATGGGACATCGCGTCGGCTCGCCCCGCCGTTCCTCGTCGCCGCGACGCAGAACCCGATCGAGTACGAGGGCACGTATCCGCTGCCGGAGGCCCAGTTGGACCGGTTCCTCTTCAAGCTGGTCCTGGGACTGCCGGACCGCGACACCGAGTTCTCGATCCTCACGCGTCACGCCGAGGGCTTCGACGCGCACCGGCTGCGAGACGCGGGCATCGCCCGCGTGGCAGGGCCGGAGGAGCTCCTGCGGGCGGGGAACCGGGCGGCGCAGGTGCACTGCGCGCCCGAGGTGATCGCCTACATCGTCGACATCGTCCAGGCGACGCGTCAGGCCCCCTCGCTGGCACTGGGCGTCTCGCCGCGCGGTGCCACCCGCCTGCTCGCGGCCTCTCAAGCGAAGGCGTGGCTCTCCGGCCGCGGCTACATCACGCCCGACGACGTGAAGTCGCTCGTGCCGATGACGTTCCGCCACCGCATCGCCCTGCGCCCCGAAGCGCAGATGGAGGGGGCCGACATCGACCGGGTGCTGGCCTCGATCGTCGAATCGGTGAACGTCCCACGGTGAGTCCCTCCTCCATGCCGTCGATCTCACCGCAGGCCCTGCCCGGTGCTGCGCTCCGAACCGGGGGCCGCCCGTGGCACTGACCTGGCGCTTCCTCGTCCTCACTGCGATCGCCGCGGTGCCCATCGCGCTGCGTCCGGAGGGCACGACGTTCCTCGTCTTGCTCGGGGTGCTCGCGATCATCGGGCTGCTCGATTGGCTGGCGGCTCCCGGGATCCGCGCGCTCGGCTTCCAGCGCACCCCGGGACCGCGCATCCGGCTGGGCGAGGACACACACGCGGTCCTCACCGTCACGAACAGCGGACGGCGTGCACGTCGCCTGCTCGTCCGCGACGCATGGGCGCCGACCGCGGGTGCGCAGGACAACCGGTTCCGCGCGACGGTCCGGCCCGGGTCCCCCTACGAGAGGACGACCGTGCTGCGGCCCACACGGCGCGGGATGCTGCGCGCGGACCGGATCACGGTCCGGTCGACCTCGTGGGTCGGGCTCGTCGCCCGTCAGCGCAGCGTCGAGGTGCCGGCGGCGATCACCGTGCTGCCGCCGTTCCACTCCCGCAGGCACCTCCCGTCGAAGCTCCGCAGGCTCCGCGAGCTGGAGGGTCGCACTGCGGTCATGCTCAAGGGCGCCGGCACCGAATTCGATTCGCTGCGGGAGTATGTCCGCGGCGACGACGTCCGCTCCATCGACTGGCGGGCGACGGCACGTGCGCAGGAGGTGATGGTGCGGACGTACCGGCCCGAACGGGATCGTCGCGTCATCATCGTCCTCGACTCGTCCCGGCTGTCCGCCCGCTACGTGGGGACGGGCACCGCGTTCGACGCGGCGATCGAATCGGGGCTGCTCCTCGCAGGCCTCGCCGCCGGTGCGGGCGACCGCGTGGACGTGCTGGTCGCGGATGCACGCGTCCGCGCACGCGTCGGCCCGCTCGGCAGGATGGCCTCGCTCGACCATCTCATGCACCGCATCACGCCGATCACTCCGGAGCTGCTCGAGGCGGACTGGGAGACGATCGTCTCCGCCGTCATGGGGGTCACCTCCCACCGCGCGCTCGTCGTCTTCGTCACGGCGCTGGATCCGGCGACGATCGCGGAGGATCTGCTGCCCGCGCTCCCCGTCCTCACCCGTCGTCACATGGTCGCGATCGCGTCCGTGGCGGATCCAGCGCTCCAGGACATGGCGTCTGCCCGCTTCACGACGGAGCAGGTGTACACCGCCGCGGCCGCGGAGCGCGAGCTGCTGGAGTCCCGGTCCCTCATCCACGCGCTGTCCGGTCTGGGTGTGCACTCCGTGCACGAATCACCCGACGATCTGCCGCCGGCGCTCGCGGACCTCTACATCATGCTGAAGTCCTCCGGCCGACTCTGATCCGGGAGACGGCGGCTGCGTCAGTAGGCGACGACCGTGCGGTAGCCGGCGCGCTCCTCCTCGAGGTCGCCGTCGCCGCCCGCCATCAGCACGGGTCGGCCCAGCAGCGTCGCGTAGGCGAAGATCCCCAGCGTGAGGCCCACGCCCACGGAGATCTTCAGCCAGACGGGCAGCGGGTTCGGCGTGATGAAGCCCTCGACCAGTCCGGACAGGAAGAGGAAGAAGACGAGTCCTCCCGCCACGGTCATGAGGGACCTGGCCTCCTTCGCGAGCGCCTGCCCGCGGGTCATCGCCCGCGGGATCACCCATGCGACGAAGATCTGCAGGCCTGCGGCCGCCGCGATCAGGATGCACGTGATCTCCGGGATCCCGTGCGGCAGGATGTAGGACCAGAAGTCCGCTTCGTAGTCATGCGCGTACATGACGGCGGCGGAGAATCCGACGTTGACGCCGTTCATGAGCAGCCCGAAGACCACGTAGATCCCTGTGATCCCCAGCGCGATCCACTGCACGGCGATCCAGGCGTTGTTCGTCCAGACGCCCAGGGCGAAGACGGAGTTGGGATTCTCCTTGTAGTAGTCGACGAACTCGTCCTCGGCGAAGGCCTGCTGCTGCGCCGGGGGCATGAGGGCATCGAGCGCGCCGGGCGTGTTGAGGGCCCACACGGCGGCGACGACGGCGCTGCCCAGGAAGAAGGCCGTCACGCCCAGGAACATCCATCGCAATCGGTAGAGGGAGGCCGGCAGCGAGCGCACCGCGAAGCGCACGAACGCGGACATCGGACCGCGCGGGATCGACGACAGGTGCGTGCGCGCGCGGTGGACGATCACGGAAAGGCGGGCGGCGGTCTCCGAGTCCGGTGCGACGGTCACGATCCGCGACAGATCCTTCGACGCCGCGCGGTAGAGGGTGAGGAACTCCGACGCCTCCGCCGGGTTCAGCCGCACCTTCTTCGCCAGCTGTTCCAGGTGCATCCACTGGGGTCCGTGGAGCTGTGCGAGGAGAGCGGGATCCATGCCCCCACCCTACCCAGGCGACGCCCTGCCACCGCAGTCCGCACGGTCGCGTCACCGCAGTCCGCGCCGTCGCGTCACCGCGGTGCGCACGGTCACCGGAGCCCTGCCCCTATGGGACGATGGAGCACATGAGCGTGCTTGTGACAGGCGAGGCCGTCGCCCTCCGGGTCCAACCGGCCCACTACGCCGCCCGGGCGCTGTCGGCCGTCATCGACGCCGTGGCCTACACCATCGTGTACGTCGCGCTGTTCATCTGCGCGACGTGGATCCTGTCCGAGGCCCAGCTCCAGTGGGACCTCGTCGCCTCATCGATCGCGATCCTGCTGACGGTCTTCACGACCGTCGCGATCCCGTGTGCCGTCGAGCTGCTGATGCGCGGCCGCTCACTGGGGAAGCTCGCCCTGGGACTGCGCGTGGTCCGCGACGACGGGGGCGCGATCAGCTTCCGCCACGCCCTCATCCGTGCGCTCCTCTGGCAGTTCGAGGTGCTCGCGACGGGCGGGTCGATCGCCGCGCTGGTGGGCCTGCTGTCCAGTCGCAGCAAGCGCCTGGGCGACATGCTCGCCGGCACCCTGGCCGTGAGCGAGCGTGCGACCCGTCCCCGGCATGATCAGATCGTCCTGCACCCTCACCTCTACGGCTGGACCCCGAAGGCAGACGTCTCCCCGCTGCCGGCCGGACTCCACCACCGCATCGTGCAGTTCCTGTCCTCCGCGTCCCAGCGCACGCCTGAATCCCGCCACGCGCGGGCGGTCGAACTCGCGGAGGAGCTCAACCCGTACATCGCCCCTGCGCCGCCGGCGGGGACCACACCGGAGATGTTCCTCGCGGCGGTGATCGTCCGCACCCGGTCGGAGTACGTCGAGCGCCAGCGCCGGACGGACACGACCGCCGCCGCGTTCCGCAGTCGGGTCGGGACCCTCCCCCACGGTCTCCGCCTACACTGAGCAAGCACCCTTCCCGCGCACCTTCCGCACTGCCAGCTCACGCGGACCCTCCCCACGACCAGCCCTCGCGCGCCACTCCACAGGAACCATTCCCTCGAGTGAGTGCAATCCGGCCCCCGAGAGCGCTCTCGGGGGCCGGATTGCACTCACT
>NZ_FWFF01000021.1 GCF_900163715.1 Brevibacterium yomogidense
ATCCCCACCCCTTCCCATCCCTGAACATCCCCCCACCTACCAACTTTCATCAGACCGCACATGAAAGAAGGTGTGCGGTCTGATGAAAGTTGGTAGGTACAGACGGGCACGTGGGGACAGCCAGCCAGCCATGTGGGGACAGGAGGCCTCGGGTGGAGAGGGACAGTCGATGGTCCGCCCGCAGGCTCTCCGGTCAGGCGAGTCGGCGGCGCGCGGAGTCGATCCGGTCGACCGCGGACCGCAGGACGACGCGGATGCTCAGCACGTGCGATTCCGTCTGCGTGGCGACGACCGGGTGGACGGCGATGTCGGCGATGGCGGGGAAGTCATCGACCAGCTGGGAGATCCGCAGCAGCAGATCCTCGATCGGCTCCACGTTCATGACGGGCAGGCCCTTGTAGCCGAACAGGCGCGGTGCCGCCTTCACGGACCGGAGCATCTGGGACGCGTCGACGTCCGTGAGGGGCGCGACGCGGTGCGCGATGTCGCCCACCAGCTCCGTCGTGTCCCCGGACAGGGAGAACGACACCACGGGGCCCAGCAGGGGATCCTCGCCGCCGCGCACCACGCACGCGGTGCCGGGCGGGGCCATGCGCTGGACATCGATGTCGTAGGGGCCCTCCTGGGTGAAGGAATCGATGACCCCGCGGACCTGCTCGTAGTCGTCCCGCAGCTCTTCCGCCGTCTCGATGTTGAGGCGGACTCCGCCCAGCTCCATCCGGTGGCGCAGACGGGTATGGACGGCCTTGAGCGCCACGGGGTAGCCCAGCTCGTCGGCCGCAGCGAGCGCCTCGTCGACGGACGACGTCGTGACGTGGGGGAGGACGGAGATGCCGTACGCCTTCGCCAGCTCGCGGGTGCGGGACGGCGTGAGCACCACGGTCCCCTCGCCGTCGACCTCGTCGAGCGCGGAGTCGATGACGGAGCGCGCCGCACGGCGGTCGATCCCGTCGAGCTCCGGGTAGTGGCCGTGGTCCTCACCGCGCCACATCGCGTAGTCGGTGGTGCGGGCGAGCGCGATGACGGCGTCCTCCGGACCGAAGTAGCTGGGCACGGTGCGGCGCTCCGGGGTGCCCTCGTCCCCCGGAACGAAGGCGGTGAGCTCTTCGCGCACGCCCTGGACGCCGGAGAAGCAGGCGACGGTCGTCTGCGCCGCCTGGGCGGCCTGCTCGGAGAGGACCTCCGCGATCTCCTGATCCGATGCCCCGGCGGACGGGGTGAAGCTCACGATGACGGAGTCCACGTCGTCGCGGGAGTACATCCCCGCGAGCGCCTCTGAGAATTCGTCCGCGCGGACCTCCGGGTGGAGGGAGACGGGGTCGCAGTCGACCACGAGGCCCTCGGCGCGGGCAGCCTGGACGAGCAGCGTCCCCATGGCCGCGGAGTTGCCGATGATCCCGACCCTGCGTCCCGTGGGCAGGCGCTGGGCGGTGAGGACCTGGGTGATGTCGAAGAGCTGGCGGATGGAATCGGCGCGGATGATCCCGGCCTGCGCGAGGATCTCGTCCAGTGCTCCGCCCGCCCGCTCCGCGAGTCCGGAGAGGCGGACCTGGTGGCCCGGCGGCAGCTCCTGGCCCGTGAGGTCGGACTTCACGACGACCACGGGCTTCACCCGGCTCACGCGACGGGCGATGCGCGAGAACTTGCGCGGATTGCCGATCGACTCCAGGTAGAGGCCCACCGCCTTCGTCGCGGGGTCCTCCTCCCAGTACTGGAGGAGGTCGTTGCCGGACAGGTCCGCACGGTTGCCGGCGGACACGAACGTCGACATGCCGAGTCCCAGCCGGGTGGCGCGGGCCAGCAGCGCGGTGCCCAGAGCACCGGACTGGCTGAACAGGCCCAGGCTGCCCGGCTCCGGGAGGAAGGGGGCCAGGGACGAGTTGAGCGCGACGTCGGGCGCGGTGTTCGCGATCCCGAAGCTGTTGGGGCCCACGACCCGCATGCCGTGGGAGCGGGCCGTGGCGACGACCTCGCGCTGGAGTGCCGTGCCCTCTTCTCCGGCCTCCGCGAAGCCGGAGGAGATGACGACGACCGCTTTGACCCCGTGCGCGGCGCAGTCGCGGACGACCCCGCTGACGGACACGGCCGGCACGGCGATGACGGCGAGGTCGGCCGGCTCCGTCAGCTCGTCGAGGCTGCGGACGGTCTGCACGCCGGCGATCGACTCCGCCTCCGGGTGGACCACCGTGAGCTGCCCCTGGAACCCCGCCGACGTGAGGTTGCGGACCAGCAGGTTACCGGTGGAGTGGCGCTTCCGGGACGCGCCGATCACGACGACGGAGGCCGGGTGGAGGACGGAGCGGACGCTCAGCGCCTCCGCACGGTGCTCGCGGGCCGCGATGACCTGCATCGCACGATCCGTCGGGTCGATCTCGAAGCGCACGGCGACGACGCCGTCCTCGAACTCGCGCGACACCTCGTATCCGGCGGCGGCGAACACCTGCAGCATCGGGCGGTTCTGGGGCAGGACCTCGGCGGTGAAGACGGTGATCCCGACTTCGCGGGCGGCGACGGCGAGGTGCTCGAGCAGGATCGAGCCGATCCCGCGCCCCTGGTGCGCGTCCGCGATGTTGAAGGCGACCTCCGCCGACTCCGCATCGATCCGGTCGAAGCGGCCCACACCGATCACCTCGTCGCCCACGACCAGCACGAAGGCGACGCGCGTGCGATGGTCGACGGTGACGAACCGGTCCAGATCCTTCGTGGGGATCTGCGGCATGGGGGCGAAGAAGCGCAGGTACACGGATTCGGGCGACTGCGCCCGGTGCATCTTCTGCAGGGACTCGGAATCGGACGGGACGATGGGGCGCAGGTGGGCCGTGCCTCCGTCGCGGAGGACGACGTCGGCCTCCCAGTGGGCGGGGTAGCTCGTCATACGGGAAGCATATGCGGGATGAGTGGCGCATATGCTGGGCGCATGGCAATTCCGCATGAACTCATCTCCGATCTCCAGGCGGCCGGGTACTACCCGCAGCTCGCCGGGACCATGCTCGTCGAGAGCCTGTTCGACGAGGAGATCCGTTCGCACTTCGTTCACATCGACACGCATGTGGACCTCGACTCGATCCACCGGCACGTGACGGCGTTCGCGATCACGCCCACCCGCCTGCTCATCGCGCACGTGGACGACGATCCCGCACCGCGCCCGCTGGGCCAGCCGCCGCGCGCGATGACGTCGTCGGAGGCGATCGAGCTGGTCGACATCCGCACCGTCCTCATCGGACGGACGTACGAGCGGCCCGCGCAGTTCGAGCCGGGTCAGCCGCCCGTCGAGGTGTCGCTGACACTCGGCTGGGGCTCGACCACCCGGATCGACACCTTCCCGGAGGCGTGCACGGATCCGCAGTGCGACGCGGACCACGGCTACGGCGGCAGCCTGCTGTCCGAGGACCTCACGCTGCGCGTCTCCGCCCAGGCGGAGGGCCCGGAGGCGGTGGCGCGCGCAGAGGCGTTCGCCGTCGAACTCCGCAGGGCCTCATTCCGCGCGACCCGCGACAGGGGCTGAGCAGTCGATGGCCGCACCGCTGACGATCCCCACCCCTGACTATGCGGGACCGCTGCTGTCCGACGTGCTCCCCGCTGCGGCGCTCGCCGTGGGTGCGGAGCACATCCTCGCGCCCGAGGCCGTCGCCCGGGCCCAGCGGATCGCCCCGGACGCGTCGGCCAGGACGGCCGTCGTCGTCCTGATCGACGGACTGGGCTCGCGGCTGCTGCGCCGCCGGGCGGCGCACACCCCGTTCCTGCGGTCCCTGCTGCCGGACGAGACGCTGCTGAGCGCCGGCTTCCCGTCGACCACGGCGAATTCCCTGTCCTCGCTTGCGACCGGCATGCTGCCGGGCGCGCACGGCGTCATGGGCTACACGCTGCTGGACCCCGAACGCGATGAGGTGTTCAACCAGCTCACCGGATCCGACCACGTCGACGGCCGCCTCTGGGTGCCGGACGCCACGCTGTTCGACCGGCTCATCGCAGGGGGGATCGATGCGGTGAACCTGGGCGAGCCCAAGTTCGACGGCCGCGGTCTCAACCGCGGTTCGATGCGCGGGGCCCGGTTCCGCGGATCGCGGACGCTCGACGAGCGCGTCGACCATGCGCTGGAGGCGCTGCGGGCGCCCGGGCAGCGGATCGTCTACCTCTACTGGGGCGCCCTCGACAAGAACGGGCACGTCCACGGCGTCGACTCGTGGGAGTGGCTCGAGGAGCTCGAGCGCGTGGACGGCAGCCTGCGCAGGCTCGCGGCGGCGCTGCCGCACGACGCCGTCATGGCGGTGACGGCTGACCACGGGATGATCGACGTCCCCCATGAGACGCGCCTCGACCTCGCGGAGCACCCTGCGCACCGGGACCTGCTCCGCGCAGTGGGGGGAGAGCCGCGTGCGACGCACCTCTATGCCCGGGAGGGCGCGACCGCGGACGCGCTCGCTGCGTTCCGGGCCCTGGTGGGGGAGCGGGGCACCGTCCTCGCCCGCGCCGAGGCCGTGGGAGCCGGACTGTTCGGTCCCGTCCGCGATCGGAACCTGCCGCGGATCGGTGACCTCGTCGTCATCGGCGAGCCGGGATTCGGGATCGTGGATTCGGAGAACGACTCCCCGGCCGCGCTGTCGCTGCTGGGGCACCACGGCGGCGTGACGGCCGATGAGCTCGAGATCCCGCTGCTCCTGCTGAACGGCTGAAGCCAGCCGGGTGCCGGGTGGAGTCCGCCCGACTGAGTCGTCCGGCCAGCAGAGTCTCGCCGGTCCGGCTCGCTAGCCGGCGTGGCCCCCGGAGGGTGCCGAGTCCTCGAATTCGACGACCGCTCTGCGGGGCGTGGGCTCTGCGCCCGGCTCAGGGCGGTAGATCACATGGCGGTACATGAGGTAGCGGAACACATTGCCCAGCAGCACGCCGACGACGTTGCCGGAGACGTTGTCCGCGAACGTGGTGGTGAAGCCCAGCACGTAGTGGGAGAACCAGAGGCAGCCCACCGCGATGAGCAGGCCCACCGCGTTGACGGCGAAGAAGCCCACCGCCTCCTTCACGGGGGTGTTCGACTTCCCGTCGCGGAACGTCCAGTAGCGGGAGCCGATCCACGACACGGTCGTCGCGGCGGTGACGGAGAGGACCTTCGCCCACATCGGGCCCATCCCTGCCGGCTCGAGCCTCAGCAGGTTGAACAGGCCGATGTCGACGATGAAGGCGATGCCGCCGATGACGGAGAACTTCCCCACCCGGCGGAGCTCCTTCAGCAGTCCCATGTGCGCAAGACTAACGGCGGATGAGGACGGCGCCGCACAGCGCGCATAGACTGTCTCCCGTGACTTTCCCCAAGATCGGCGTCGTGGGCGGCGGACAGCTCGCCAGGATGATGGCGCCCGCAGCAGAGGCGCTCGGCGTCTCCTTCCATGTCCTCAGTGAGGCCGACGGCGCGTCCGCCGCGCAGGTGTCCGCATACGTCACGGTGGGCGACTACCGCGATTGGGACACCCTCAAGGCGTTCGCGGACACCGTCGACGTCCTCACATTCGACCACGAGCACGTGCCGCCGGAGCACCTGCGGGCGCTCGAGGCGGCCGGCCACAGTGTGCATCCGGGCCCCGACGCGCTCATCCACGCGCAGGACAAGCTGGTCATGCGAGCGAAGATCGATGAGCTGGGTCTGCCCAATCCCCGCTGGGCGGAGGTGGGCTCCGTCGACGAGCTCGAGGCCGCATCCCGGGACCTGGGCCTGCCGCTCATCCTCAAGACTCCGCGCGGCGGCTACGACGGCCACGGTGTGCGGGTCATCCACGATCCCGCCGAGGCCGCCGACTGGTTCGCGGAGGCCCCCGGCACGCTGCTGGCGGAGGAGAAGGTCGCCTTCACCCGTGAGCTCGCGGTCATGGTCGGTCGGTCGCCCTCCGGGCAGACCGCAGTGTGGCCCGTCGTCGCGACGCACCAGCAGGACGGGGTGTGCAAGGAGGCGCTCGCACCGGCCCCCGATCTGTCCAGAGAGCTGTCCGCCCGCATCCAGGGCGACGTCATCGCGCTGGCCACACGCCTGGGCGTCACCGGCGTCATGGCCATGGAGATGTTCGAGGTCGACGGCGGGTACCTCGTGAACGAACTCGCGATGCGTCCCCACAACACGGGCCACTGGACCCAGGACGGCTCGATCACGAGTCAGTTCGAGCAGCACCTGCGCGCGGTCCTCGACCTGCCGCTGGGCGATCCGTCGGCGATCGCGCCGCTCACCGCGATGGTGAACGTGCTGGGCTCGGACCGCGACGACCTCTACCACTCATACCTCCACGTGCTCGCGCACGATCCCGCGGTCAAGGTGCACATGTACGGCAAGGGCGTGCGTCCCGGACGGAAGCTCGGACACGTGAACCTGTCCGGAGCGGATGCGCCGGAGCACCTGCTCGCCCGCGCTCGCCACGCCGCGGACTTCATCGCCGGCGTGGACACGAACCCCCACCCCGATTTCGGCGACGCCGCGAACGCGGCCGGCGCGGGGATCGCCACGTCCGCGGCGCGCGGAACGGAGACGGACGCACCGGCAGCAGCGTCCTCCCCGGCGGCAGCGGCCTCCCCAGCAGCGGGGGCGACGTCGGAGGCATCGGCGGCGACCGCCTCGGCGGCGGGGGCGGCCTCTGCCGGACCCGATGACCGGTCCCGGGTCGGCATCGTCATGGGCTCGGACTCCGACTGGCCGACGATGTCAGCGGCAGCCGATGCACTGCGGGAGTTCGGCATCCCCTTCACCGCCGAGGTCGTATCCGCGCACCGGATGCCCGAGGACATGGTCGAGTGGGGCCGCACGGCCGCCGACCGCGGCCTCGAGGTGATCATCGCGGGCGCCGGCGGCGCTGCGCACCTGCCCGGCATGCTCGCGTCACTGACCTCCCTGCCGGTCATCGGTGTCCCCGTCCCGCTCACGTACCTCGACGGCATGGATTCGCTGCTGTCGATCGTGCAGATGCCGGCCGGCGTCCCCGTCGCGACCGTCTCCGTGGGAGGGGCCGCGAACGCGGGCCTGCTCGCGGTGAGGATCCTGGCGAGCGGCGCTGCGGGTGACGAGGCGCAGGGCAGCACCGATCTGCGCAGCGCGCTGGATGACCACCGCTTGGCCCTGCGGGAGAAGGCGATGGCCAAGGGCCGTGCACTGTCGAAGCGCGTCGCTGCCGAAGGCGACGCGCACCACTGAGACCAAACCCCTGCGACGGCGTCCGCCCGGGCCTCGTCGCGCACTGACCGTCCGATCGTCGGGCCCGAACGCAAGGACCCGCACCAGAAGGAGTACGAGCATGACATTCGATCTCTTCCGTCCCACTGAGGAGCACGACGAGCTGCGTGCCGCCGTCCGCGAAGTCGTCGAGGGGAAGATCACCCCGCACGCGGCGGAGGTGGACGCTGATGCCCGCTATCCGCAGGAGGCGCACGATGCGCTGCTGGCGACCGACTTCTTCGCTCCGCACGTGCCGGAGCAGTACGGCGGTGTAGGTGCGGACGCGCTGGCCACGGCGATCGTGATCGAGGAGGTGGCGCGCGGCTGCGCGTCCTCGTCGCTGATCCCCGCCGTGAACAAGCTGGGCTCGATGCCCGTGCAGCTGGGCGGCGGCGAGGAGGTCAAGGAGAAGTACCTCTCGCAGCTGGCGGAGGGGCGCGGATTCTCCTATGGACTGTCCGAGCGCGAGGCGGGCTCCGACACGGCGTCCATGAAGACGCGCGCGGTGCGCGATGGCGACGGCTGGACGCTGAACGGCGTGAAGACGTGGATCACGAATGCGGGTGTGTCCGACTTCTACACGGTCATGGCGGTCACGGATCCGGACGGTGCGCGGGGACGCAATATCACCGCGTTCGTCGTGGAGAAGGGCGATGAGGGCTTCACGTTCAGTGAGAAGGAGCGGAAGCTCGGCATCAAGGGCAGTCCCACGCGTGAGCTGATCTTCGACAATGTCCATCTGCCCGCTGATCGGATCGTCGGGGCGGAGGGCGAGGGGCTGAAGATCGCTCTGCGGACCCTCGACCACACGCGGGTGACGATCGCGGCGCAGGCGGTGGGCATCGCCCAGGGAGCGCTCGACTACGCGATGGGCTACATCAAGGAGCGCAAGCAGTTCGGCAAGGCCATCGCGGACTTCCAGGGCATCCAGTTCATGGTCGCGGACATGGGCATGAAGCTCGAGGCGGCCCGTCAGCTCACGTATGTCGCTGCGGCGAAGAGTGAGCGGGAGGATGCGGATCTGGGTTACTTCGGTGCGGCGGCGAAGGCGTATGCGTCCGATGCGGCGATGGAGATCACGACGGATGCCGTGCAGCTGCTGGGCGGTGCCGGGTACGTGGCCGATCACCCGGTCGAGCGCATGATGCGCGATGCGAAGATCACGCAGATCTATGAGGGCACGAACCAGGTGCAGCGGCTCGTCATGGGACGCAAGCTGCTCGCCTGAGCGAACGGTCGGTGCGCGAACGGCGCGGGTGGGTTCCGTAAGTGCGGAGGGGGCCCACCCGCGCCGTCGTCGTCCGGGGCGATGCGTGCGAGGTGCTTCGTCGCGGCCGTGCGACCCGCTTCGACGAGCCGGGCGATCTGCGCCGGCGACTGGTCGAAGTCCAGGGCCGACAGGCCGGACGTGTCGACGAACATCGTCCGCTCGATGGCGTCGGGATCATCGATGTGCCTGCGGTCGATCCCGTGCACCGCCGTCTCCACGAGCGCGCTCGTCACCTGGAACAGGTTCCCGACCGGAGCGTGGACCGCCGGGTCGTGCTCACGGGCGGAGAGGCGGATCCCGATCGTGGGCCAGCGCGCGTCCGCCCGGTCCTCGTGGTCGAAGACGGTGATCGGATAGTTGGACAGGAGCCCGCCGTCGACCAGGCTCGCGGACCCCTCCGGCCGCGTCTTCAGGCGGACGGGTCGGAAGACGTACGGGACGGCTGCGGAGGCCCCCACTGCGTCGGCGACCGACTGCTCGTCCGGATCGAGTCCGTAGTGCCCGTAGTCCCACGGGAGCAGGCTCATGCGCTGATCCGACAGATCGCTCACGACCACCACGAGCGCGTACTCGCGTTCCGGCGGCAGCGCGGACCCCGGATCCGTCCGGCGGAGGTCTCCGAAGGTCGCGACCCCCAGGTCGCCCAGCACTCCCGTGAGCCAGTCGCGGAGGTACTTCCCCTCGTGCAGGCCCCCGGTGGCGAGCAGCGACACCGCGTCGGCGATGCCGTGGAGCGGCCCGAGCGCCCGACCCACCGCGCTGGAATCGGTGACGCGCGGCAGATCGAGCGTCGCGGCGATGTCGCGCAGCCGTGTGAGCGGCTCGCCCGCATGCTGGAGTGCGGCGACCAGGGAGCCCATGATCGCGCCGGCCGATGTGCCGGCGATGCGCGGGAAGCGGTACTGCGCCCGCGCCAGGACGTCGAGAGCGCCGACGAATGCCATCCCCTTCACACCGCCGCCCTCCATCACGAGGTCGGCGCGGGGCGAGGCGTTCGTCATGGGACGAGCCTAGGACAGATGCCGGGGCGCTGCGGGGAGTGACGGGCACGGTGAGAAGCGGGAGACTGGAGACATCAGAGCCCGCCACGCGAGGAGCCCGCCATGAAGATCGCACGCCGCATCGACGGACTGGGGACGGAGACGGCCTTCGCCGTCGCACAGGCCGCCGGGGAGTGGAAGGCGCGCGGCAACCGCGTCTTTCCGTTCCACCTGGGCGACATCGACCTCCCCACCGCCCCGCACATCGTCGAGGCGATGAACGCCGCGATCGCGGACGGGAAGACCGGCTACTGCCCGGGCCCCGGCATCCCGGAGCTGCGGGAGGCGCTGGCCGACGACATCGGCAGCCGACGGGGCATGACGATCTCCGCGGACGAGGTCGTCGTGACGACGGGCGGCAAGCCGGTCATCACGAAGTTCCTCCAGACCGTCATGGACCCGGGGGAGGGGGTGCTGTACCCGAACCCCGGCTTCCCGATCTACGAATCCCAGATCGAGTACCTGGGCGGCGTCCCGCTGCCGTACCGGTACGTCCCCACGGCGGACGGCTTCGCGATCGACCTCGACCACCTGCGCTCCCTCATCACGCCGCAGACGACTGCGCTCATCTACAACGACCTGCAGAACCCGATCTCCGCGGAGTCGACGGACGCGGAGCGCGAGGCGGTCGCGCAGATCGCACAGGAGCACGATCTGTGGGTGCTGTCCGACGAGGCGTACTTCGAGATGCGCTACGAAGGCGCATCCCGCTCGATCGCCGCACTGCCGGGGATGGCGGAGCGGACGGTCATCCTCTACACGTTCAGCAAGAAGTTCGCGATGACGGGGTCGCGGCTGGGCTGCGCCGTGGCGCCGCGCGCGGTCGCGCATGTGATCTCCACCCTCAACACGAATGACGAGTCCTGCACGACGCACTTCGTCCAGTGGGCCGGGATCGCCGCCCTCACCGGCACGCAGGAGCCGGTGCGCCGCATGCTGGAGGAGTTCCGGGCGCGGCGCGACGCCGTGTGCGACCTCGTCAACACGATCCCGGGGATGAGCGTGGAGGTCCCGCAGTCCACGTTCTACGTCTTCCCCGACGTCACGGACACCGTCCGTCGGATGGGCCTGACGAGCGTCAGCGAGTTCGCGGAGCAGGCGCTGCGCAGCACAGGGGTCTCCTTCTGCACGCGCGAGCACTTCGGAAGGCGGCAGCCGGGCGAGGACCGGGAGTACATCAGGCTCGCGTACTCCGGGATCGGGCTCGACGACATCACGGAGGGGCTCACCCGTCTGCGCGCGTGGGTGGACTCCGTGTGAGCGCCCGCGACGTCTGTACGGCCTGAGTCCGTGCGCCCAGACACGACCGGGACCGGACATGGCCGAGACAGGACATCCAGCGATCTCTCACCGACCTGCCGGGGCGGGTTCCGTGAGAACCGTCGTCTGATCGTGCATTGTGGTGCTGTTCGCCGTTCGCTACACCCCGAGGCCCCCCTGTGACCGAGAAGCGCTCACTGCAGTACGCGGATCCAGTCCGCGAGCCCCGCCACCTCGACGCCCCGCGTCGTGATGTGCGGGGGTGGGTGCTGCTCGCAGCGACGATCCTCATGCCCGGCAGCGTCCAGTCGTTCTTCCGCGTGCGCGGGTCCCGGATTCCACTGGTCATCACACTGCTCACGTGGCTGCTCGTCGCGGTCGCGCTCATCGTGGTGCTCATCAGGCGCCAGTTCGCGTTCACCCTCGCGACGAACCCCTTCCTCCTCACGTTCCTGCTCGCCCTGCTGGTCGTCGCGGGAGTGAACTGGATCCTGTGCCTCCTGGGCACCGTGCGCAGGGTCAGGCTCCACACGCTCAGTCCCAGGGCCCGGAAGCGGTTCCTGGCGGCGGCGACGGTCGCCGTCCTGGTCGTCACGGGCGGCACCGCCTACGGCACGTACATGATGAACAGCCAGCGGGAGCTCATGTCCGACCTGTTCGCCGGCGGTCTGGGTGAGCGGCCCGCGGACGGCCGGTTCAACATCCTGCTCCTGGGATCCGACGCGGGGAAGGGCCGTGAGGGGATCCGTCCGGACAGCATCACCCTGGTGAGCGTCGATGCGAAGACCGGCGGCGCCGTCATGATCGGCCTGCCCCGCAACATGCAGAACGTGCCCTTCACCGAGGGCAGCCCGCTGGCGGCCGTGCACCCGAACGGCTTCGACTGCGGCGACGAGTGCCTCCTGAACGCCGTCTACCAGCAGGGGGAGGAGCACGCGGACGAGTATCCGGACGACGTGACCCCCGGGGTCGAGGCGATGAAGGAGGCCGTCGGCGGTGTGACGGGCCTCGACGTGCAGTACCACGCGATGATCGACCTCGAGGGCTTCGAGAGCCTCATCGATGCGATGGGCGGCATCTCCGTCGTGTCGGAGAAGCGCGTGCCCATCTCCTCCGAGGTCGACCCCGCGACGGGTGAGCACGGGCCCGTGAAGGAGTGGATCGAGCCCGGCGAGCATCACTTCGACGGCTACCACGCGCTCTGGTTCGCACGCTCGCGCGAGTTCTCCTCCGACTACGAGCGGATGGTCCGACAGCGCTGCGTGCAGGACGCGATGGTCCAGCAGCTCGATCCCTCGACCCTCCTGCTGCGCTTCCAAGACATCGCGAAGGCGGCCCCGGACGTCGTGTCGACGGACATCCCGCAGGTCCAGGTGGACCGCTTCGTGGACCTGGCACTCAAGACGCGCACCGCGGGGACGACCTCGGTGGACCTCACGCCCCCCGAGGTGAACCCGACCCACCCGGACTTCGCCGAGGTCCGGCAGCTGGTGGCCGACACGGTCGCGGAATCGGAGCAGGCGGCCGAGGAAGCAGAGGCTGCCGGGGCACTGCCCACGGATGCGATGGGCGCGACCCAGGACGTCTCACTGTGGGCTGCGCCCGCAGCGGGGGCGGCCGGCGACGCGGAGGACGCGGAGGGCTCCGAGGCGGACGCCGCCTCGATCTGCAGCGTGCCCTGACGAACAGCGGTAAGCTGTTCCGGGCGCTGTCGCCCCGCGCTGCCTGAGGGAGGACTCGCAGCCGGCTCACGGTGTTCCCTCCCGCACGGACGTGACGAGCGTCACGTGCGAATGTGATCGATCTGCGAGATCTGCCCGGATCCTCACAAAACTTTTTCAGCCGCCGTTCGGCGCGAGAACATGCGGAACCACACGCGTGTCATTTCCTTTTCCCGCTGGATTTCAACTAAGACACGCCGAAAATATGTAACAATCTTGAGATGTTGAGGTGGTTCGCCGCATCCAGCGACGACCCCACTTCGTAGAAGCCTCCTTCCCTGACTTCCTCACAAAGGCTGAAACGATGAGAATTCTGGTCCCTTCTGTAGCCGCATGCGCGGCCGCGGTCATGGTGACGACGTTCGGACTCTCGAGTTCGACCGCCGCGATCGCGGTTCCTGTCAATCCCGAAATCAGTTCGTCGCCCCTGACGGACATCAGCGCCGACGGCCTCGATGAGATCGGGGCACGCGCCTCCTCCGAATCCACCACCACCGCGTCGAACCGCGGGCTGATCAACGTGCCCGGACTGCTGCGCGCCGACAACGGCTCGACCGCACAGAACGCCTCCGCGGGCCCGCTGGCACCGCAGGACGGAGCCTTCGAGGCGGCGAACACAGGCCTCACCGATTCGTCGGAGGAATCAGCAGAGGGCGATGCGCCCGCGCTGGGCGAGCCCGATGAATCCACGACCGAGTCCGAAGACCCGGAATCGTCCGAATCATCTGAGTCCTCCGAACCGGACGCGACCGACGACCCCGTCGTCGGATCCGTGCAGGAGGAGACCGAGGACGGCACCTCGATCGCTGCGATCTCCGAGGTCGTGGACGTCCCCAGCGGCAACCCGAGCATCGTGGGCGTGACCTATGAGGGTGACACCGACGTGTCGTTCGAGGTCCGTCAGAAGACCGGCGGCGAATGGGGCGCCTGGGCCGACCTCGAGATCGAGAACATCGACGAGGGCGGCAACGGCACGGAGCCGTTCATCGTGTCCGACGCAGAGGGTGTCCAGCTGCGGGTGCTCGGCGCCGCCGACGCACCGGCGGAGACTGAGCTCGTCCTCGTCGACCCGAAGTCGTCCGCGGCCGATGCGGCCGCCGTCGAGGAGAACCAGCCGGTCCTCCCGCCGCAGGCAGACGCGGGCGATGAGTCCGCAGCGCCGTCCGACGAGGACGCATCCGACTCCGCCGAGGGCGCAGAGACCGCCGAGGTCCCTGCCGCCGATGCTGCGAACGCAGCATCCGCGGACAGCGCGTCCGTGAAGAACGCGTCCTACGTGCCGGGCAACTCGTCCGTGCAGAACACCGCCGTGAAGAAGGTCGACAAGCCGTCGATCGGCTCCCGCAAGTCGTGGGGCGCCAACGAGAACCTGCGGAACGGCTCCGCCGACTACGCGAGCTCCGTCAAGGCCGCGGTCGTCCACCACACGGCCGGTGCCAACGGATACAGCGCCGGTGACGTCCCCTCGATCCTCCGCGGCATCTACAGCTTCCACACGCAGGGCCGCGGCTGGAACGACGTGGGCTACAACGTCCTCGCGGACAAGTTCGGCCGCCTCTGGGAGGGCCGCGCCGGTGGTGTCAGCAAGGCCGTGATCGGCGCGCACGCCGCCGGCTACAACACCGGGTCCTTCGGCATCTCCGTCATGGGCTCCTACGACAAGTCGGCGCCGCCGCAGAAGACGATCGACGCGGTCAACCACGCGATCGCCTGGAAGCTGTCGCTGGACGGCGTGTCCGCAGCGGACAAGACCACGCTGGGCGGCAAGCGCGTCCGCACTGTCATCGGTCACCGCGACGTCGGCCAGACCGCCTGCCCCGGTGCTGCGTTCTACTCCAAGATGGGCGGCATGCGCTCTGCGATCGAGAAGATGCAGGACGGCGGCGACACCCCTGACGACAAGAAGGACGACGAGAAGAAGCAGGACGAAGACAAGAAGAAGGACGACAAGAAGGACGACAAGAAGGACGATAAGAAGAAGGACGACGAGAAGAAGTCCAAGACTCCTATCGAGGAGAAGTACGAGGGCAACGTCGAGCAGCTGGGCAAGCCGTCCGGCAAGGAGTTCAAGATCGCCGGCGGGCTGGGCCAGAAGTACGAGAAGGGCCACATCTACTACACGAAGGCCACCGGCGCGCACATCGTGAGGGGCGCGATCGATGGAGTGGTGAATGAGAAGCTGCTCAAGCAGATCGGCTTCCCGAAGGCCGACGAGAAGGACGGTCTGAAGGACAAGGGCGTCTACCAGCCCTTCACGAAGGGCTCTGTCCACTACACGAAGGCCACCGGTGCCCACGCGACGACCGGCATCCTCCAGAAGTACTGGAAGGACAAGGGCTACGAGAACGGTCACCTGGGATACCCGACCAGTGACCTGACGGTGAAGGACGGCCGCGCCGAGCAGTCGTTCCAGGGCGGGCGCCTCGTCTGGGCAGAGGGCTACGGCACGACCGAGTTCTCTGCGGAGGGCGATCTCAACGCCGGTGTCGAGGACCTGAACCCCACCGATGGAGGTGATTCCGGCGATCCCGGGGAAGGCCCGTCGGAGGAGCCCACCGTCGAACCGTCGGAGGAGCCCACGACCGAGCCCACCGAGGCTCCGTCCGAGGAGCCGTCTGCGGAGCCTTCCGAGGAGCCGTCTGCAGAGCCCACGAAGACTGCGGAGCCCAAGCCGACCAAGACGGCCGAGCCGAAGCCGACCCGGACCGCGGAGCCGAAGCCGACGAAGACGGCCGAGCCCAAGCCTTCGAAGAAGCCGGAGAAGACCCCGGAGCAGAAGGAGGAGGAGAAGCGCGCCGACATCATCGCTGAGGCGAAGAAGCACATGGGCGTGCCCTACCGCTGGGGCGGGACGTCTCCCTCATCCGGCTGGGACTGCTCGGGCTACACGCAGTACGTCTACGGCAAGAACGGGATCGACCTGCCGCGCAACACGAGTGCGCAGAAGGCAGCAGGAGAGGTGATCTCCGCCAAGGAGGCGAAGCCGGGCGACCTCATCTGGATCCCCGGTCACATCGGCATCATCTCTGAGACGAAGGGTCAGATGTACGACGCGGGATCCACTCGCACGAACACATCCAAGCGCAGCTACAACTGGATGCTCAATCGTGGAGCGGTCTTCATCCGCGTGATCTGATCCCGGAGCGCGGAGGGTGGGGAACCCTCCGGCATGCCGGCCCCGAGCGGCCCCGCACCTGTACAGGGTGTGGGGCCGCTCGTGCGTGGTTCGGCCAGCCGAGTGGCCTATCGTAGGCTTCGCGACGTGTTGGATGCGGGTGGACGAGGAGATGGATGCAGCGGCTGACGAACACCCGGAAGGACTATGCCTGGGGCAGCCCGACGGGCATTCCGGAGATCCTGGGGCAGGAGCCGGACGGCACCCCCGTCGCGGAGCTGTGGGTGGGTGCCCATCCCGGTGCGCCGTCCACGGTCGACGGTCGCAGCCTCGATGCGCTCATCGCCGACGACCCCGCCCGTCACCTGGGTGAGGAGTCACTCGCGCGCTTCGGTCCGCGCCTGCCGTTCCTGCTGAAGGTCCTCTCCGCGCGCAGCGCGCTGTCCATCCAGAGCCATCCGACCCGGGAACAGGCCGAAGCCGGGTTCGCCCGCGAAGAGGCGGCGGGCATCCCGGCAGACGCCCCGCACCGCACCTACAGGGACGCGTGGCACAAGCCGGAGCTGCTCTACGCGCTGGACGAGTTCCATGCGCTCTGCGGGTTCCGGCCGGTCCCCGCCGTCCTCGCGACTCTCGAGCGCTTCGCACACGCGCTGGACTCCGCGGGAGCGCCCGCAGAGGCGCGTGACGCGCTGGCCGCGTGGCAGGATGCGCTGACGCCCCCGCCAGCCGCCGGGGACCCTGCTGACGCGGTCGTGCTCCGCGCCGCGGTCGAGCGCCTCCTGGGCGAACCCGCCCGGTTCGGCGCACTGGCAGACGCCCTGGCGGCGGCCCTGGTCGATTCGCCGGTCCGTTCTGAGGTCGAGGCCGATGATCCGTCGCTCGTCGGCAGCAGCACGGACCCTTCCCGGACCCTGATGGAGACGCACGCGGACTTCCCGCATGACCCCGGGCCGCTGGTCGCAGTCATGCTCCGCCGCCACCTCCTGCAGGCAGGTGAGTCGCTGGTGGTTGAGTCCGGCAGCATCCACGCGTACCTGCGGGGCATGGGCGTGGAGATCATGGCCTCGAGCGACAACGTGCTGCGCGGCGGGCTTACAGCGAAGCACGTCGACGTGTGCGAACTGGTCCGCACAGCACGCTTCGACACGCACGCACCGGACGTGCTCGCGCCCGACGACGCGGGAGGGCTGCGGGGCCGGACCGACGACTTCGTCCTCACAGTCATCACGGACGCAGGGGATCGTCTGCTGGAGCGGCCCGGCGCCCTCACCCTCCTGTGCACGGAAGGGGCCTTCACGCTGCGCACCGAGGAGCCCGGCCGGCACGGCACCACCGCGCACGGCCCCGCCGCGCTCGACCTGCGCCGTGGAGACTCCGTGTGGATCGCAGCGGATGAGCAGCGGCCCGCGGTCACCGGCACCGGGGCGCTCTTCGTCGCCAGCACGGGTCTGTGACCTCCTGGTGCGAAGCCGCCTGCGCTGACGTCGTCCGGCACCTGCGCGGACGACGGCGGGCGGGGATCCCCGTGAGGATCCCCGCCCGCTGTCCCGGGTTCGCAGCCGCAGCCGCTCCCGTCTGCTGATCAGGCGACTGCCGCGGCCTCCGGCACGTCACCTGTGAGGGGCTCGAGGCCCTGCGTCTTCTCCTGGATCTCCTCGACGCTCACGCCGGGGGCGCGCTCGATGAGGCGGAATCCGGTGCCGGTGACGTCGAGGACCGCCAGGTCGGTGATGATGCGCGAGACGACGCGCTCACCGGTCAGCGGCAGGTCGCAGGCGTCGAGCAGCTTCAGCGACCCGTCCTTGGCGGTGTGGTCCATGAGGACGAGGACCTTCTTCGCGCCGTGGACCAGGTCCATCGCGCCGCCCATGCCCTTGACCATCTTGCCGGGGATCATCCAGTTGGCGATGTCGCCGTTCCCGGCGACCTGCATGCCGCCCAGGATCGCCACATCGATCTTGCCGCCGCGGATCATGCCGAAGCTGGTCGCCGAATCGAAGAACGCCGCACCGGGGTGCATCGTGACGATCTCCTTGCCCGCGTTGATGAGGTCCGGATCGACCTCGTCCTTGCGGGGGTACGGACCGACGCCCAGCAGTCCGTTCTCCGACTGGAGGACGACGTGGACGCCTTCGGGGATGTAGTTCGGCACGAGCGTGGGCATGCCGATACCCAGGTTGACGTACGAGCCGTCGGCGAGCTCTGCGGCCGCGCGGGCCGCCATCTGGTTGCGTGTCAGGCTCATGGGTCAGTCCTCCCTCACGGTCATCTTCTCGATGGGCTTGTCCGCGACCTGCTCAGGGGTGAGCTGGAGAACGCGGGCGACGTAGATGCCCGGCACATGGACGTCGTCCGGGTCGATCTCGCCGACCTCGACGAGCTCCTCGACCTCTGCGATCGTCGTGTTCGCGGACATCGCCGCCGGCGGGTTGAAGTTGCGCGCGGAGGCGTTGAAGACGAGGTTGCCCGCGCGGTCGCCCTTCGCAGCGCGGACGAAGGCGTAGTCCGTGGGCAGCGACTCCTCGAGGACGTACTCCTTCTCCTCGCCGAACGTGGAGAGTGCCCTCGTGTCCTTCTTCGGGGAGGACTTCACGATGTTCCCATCGCTGTCGTACTTCCACGGGATGCCGCCGTCCGCCACCTGGGTGCCGGATCCGGTGATCGTGTAGAAGGCGGGGATGCCGGCGCCTGCGGCGCGCAGCTTCTCCGCCATCGTGCCCTGCGGGGTCAGCTCGACCTCGAGCTCGCCCGACAGGTACTGGCGGGCGAACTCCTTGTTCTCACCGACGTAGGAGGCGATGATGCGGCTGATCTGGCGCGTCTCGAGGAGCTTGCCCAGACCGCGTCCGTCCACTCCCGCGTTGTTGGAGATGACCTCCAGATCCTTCGCACCCTGGTCGCGGACCGCGTCGATGAGCACCTCGGGCACTCCGACGACTCCGAAGCCGCCGACGGCGATGCGTGAGCCGTCGGGGATGTCCTTCACCGCGTCTTCTGCTGTCGAAACCACTTTGTCCATGGTTCGGATTATTGCACGGGACCGCATGCTCGCGGGGGTTCGTCCGCCAGGTGGAGGGGACTGCTCCGCAAGGACGGCGAGAAGCGCTCAGTCCGTCTGGCGGAGGACGACGAGTCCGTGGAGGAGTCCCGCGAGCACCCGGCCCCAGTCGGCGGCGGAGCGGGGCGCCTCCATGACGACGACCTCGGCGGCGGGGGTGTCGGATAGGCCGGGAGCCGGCTCGGCCAGCCGGGCGAGTGCCGCCGACTCCGTCGTGGAGGCGTCGCCGAACGACACGGTCTCGACGATTCCCACGGGCGCCTCGTCCGGGTGGGTGCGCAGGGCGGTCGCGTAGTCGATCGTGTCGACGGGCGCGGCGACGCTCAGGGCGAACGGAGCGACCGGGAAGACGAAGACCTCGTCCGCGGAGCGGGTGACGGGATCCTCGGCGCGGTGCTCCGAGGCGAGCGCGGCCCAGTCGCTCTGCGGCTCCTGCTCGGCCACGATGCGCACGCTCGCGCCCAGCGACCACGCCGCGAGGACACCGGACAGCGCGCGCCAGTGCAGGCCGGCGGAATCGACGACGCCCAGGTCCAGGTCCGGCCCGACCTCGGATTCGGCCAGCAGCCCGTGCGCCTTGTGCGCCCAGTTCGCGAGCACGGGGCCCGTGAGTTCGAGGGAGGCGCCGTCGGGGCCCTCCCAGCGCAGGACGGGACGACGGAGTGCGGCGAGTGCCGCGAGGTAGGTGCGCACGGGGTGTCAGCTTCCTGTCGGTGTGGGGGTGAGTTCGATCCGGAGGTCCGCACCGCCGGGGGCGCCGGAGTCCTGCCAGATCCAGTCCGTCTCGCAGCGGAGGTCCTCTGCGGCCAGTGCGGTGGCGATGCGCTCGATCAGCGAGCCCAGGCCCACAGCCGCTTCGACGAGTGGATGCCCGGACGATTCGGACCGTCCGGTCTCCGGGCGCGGTCGGACGCGGATCGCGGAGCCGGATCCGGTCAGCGTCAGCCGCCATCCCGCCTGCCCCGGTGTGCGCGGGGCGCCGCCGCGGGCCACGGCCAGCGCGCGAGTGGCGCGGGCCAGGATGTCGTCCGAATCGTCGCCGGACGGCGGCGTGATCCCGGGGTCGGCCGGGTCGACGCCCAGCGCCGTCCACGCGGCCTCGACGTGACCGGTGCGGAACCAGTCGTCCGACAGCGGGCGGGACAGCCCGGCTGCGCCCGGTCCGGCGTCGGTGACGACCTCGCTCACGCCGCGGACGATCGCGACGGGACGTCCGCGCGCGGAGCCCTTCACCAGATCCGCCGCCTGCGCGATCGCATCAGCCACAGCCCGCACAGTCACCTGCTGAGGGCGGCCCGCGTCGTCCGGCTCTCCGCGCTGGGAGTCGAGGGGGTCGATGCCTGCGCAGCCCAGGACGAAGTCGGAGACGCCCACCCGCCACGGCCGCGACGTGGTGTCGGAGACGAGGACGCCCAGGCGCACGCCGAAGCGGTGGGAGAAGGCATCGCGCAGGCGCGCGGCGGATGCGTCCGGGTCCTGCGGGTGGAGGAGGACGTCGTCATCCCCGTCGGTGTTCGACTGGTCGAGTCCGGCGGCCGCCTGGACGGTGCCGGACGCCGTGCGCACCACGTTCACCGTGACGCCGGAGGAGTATCGGCGGCGGACGACAGTGTGCCGCGAGTGCGCATCGACCAGGCGCTCGAAGTCCTGCCGGGTCGCTGCGCGAGCGAGCGAGTTCTCCGCCTTCGCGACGACCTTCGACGCGACGACTAGGACGTCGCCGTCCTTGAGGTCGAGCCCGCTTGCGGTGATCGCGCCCCCGATCTCCCGTCCGAGGTCCGTTCCCGGGCCGATCCGGCCGATCCCGGGCACCGCGTAGGCGGTGAGGAGGCGGCTGGATTCGGCCCTGCGGTGCGGCGCGGAGGGTGAGGAGGTCATGGGTCCATCGTCGCAGACGCAGAACTTCCGAATACTCACAGCATCACATGTGCGCCACAGGTTGTGGTCTCACATGCTGAGTTCCACCACATGTAGTGGACGCGATGCGCGAATGAGTGTGAACCTCTCGAACAGCAGTTCGAATGGCCCGAATGATACCCGTCGACGGCTTGACGGATGGGTAATGACACACGTGTAATTTCAGTATGAGTCGGACGCGTCGGGCAGATCAGTCGGCGCAGAAGACGACAAGGGGGAAGACTCGTGACACCAGCACACAGAATGATGACAGCAGCAGGAATGAGCGCGGTACCGCAGACGCAGCCGCCTGCCGTACCGCTGCGCGAGAGCGTGGCGGACAGAGCGGCGGTCGACTGGTTCGTCGACCCGGGGACCGGGGAGCCGTCGTTCGTCAGCGACCCGCTCGACCTCGATCCCGTCTCACTGTCGCCGCGCGCCCCGGGAGGAGACCGCGGGGAAGCGGTGTCCCCCCTGTCGCTCCTGCTGGGCGGCTCCGGGGACGGCGACCTCGCATGGCAGGACCAGGCACTCTGCGCGCAGACGGACCCGGAGGCGTTCTTCCCGGAGAAGGGCGGCTCGACCCGCGAAGCGAAGAAGGTCTGCTCGTCGTGCGACGTCCGCTCCGAATGCCTCGAGTACGCGCTGTCGAACGACGAGCGCTTCGGCATCTGGGGCGGGCTCTCCGAGCGTGAAAGGCGCCGCCTCAAGAAGCAGGCGGGGTGAGCCTTCGCATCACCGCCGTCGTCGGCACCGATGACGGCGCAGACCTCCGGGGTGCCCGCGCGTCAGCGGAGATCCCGGGGGTTTCGTCTGTCCTCCGGGCCTCGGCTCGCGACACCGCCGAGACGGTCGACCGCGCCGTGGCCGACGGCGCCCAGTGGGTCTGGCTCCTGGGCTCCCGCGACGAACCGGCTCCGGACGCGCTGTCGAGGCTGCTCGACGTCGCGGGGTCCGGCGACGCCGTCGGGCTGGTGGGGCCGCGGCTGCGCGTCTCCGATTCTGATCGCCTGGCCTCCGCCGGAGTGACGACGACCGCACGGGGCCTGCGTGTGAACCCGGTGTCCCCGGGCGAGGTCGACCAGGGTCAGTTCGGTCGGACCGAAGACGTCTACGCCGTCGACCTGCCCGGAGCGCTGATCTCCGCAGAGGTGATCGCCGCCGTCGGCGCACCCGCGGCCGCGCTGTCCACGTCGTATCGCGGGATCGAGTACGCCCGCCGCGTCAGGGCCGCAGGATTCCGCGTGGTGCTCGCCCCGCGCGCCGAGGTCGTCGTGCCCGCGCAGACGGCCCGCGCGCTGCTGTCCTCCCCGCGCCCGCCGCGCGCCGTCGCAGACGTGCGCGCCGAGCATCGCTACCGGCTCTCCCGCGTCCGGTCCGCTGCGGCCTGGCGCACGAGCATCGTGCTGTTGTTCACCGCGCTCGCGGCCGCGTGCGGCCGCCTCCTGTCGAACGATCCGCGTGGTGCTGGCAACTGGTTGGGCGCCGCACGCCGGATCGGTCTCGACCGTCGCGCCGTCGCGCACCTGCGCCGCATCAGTCCCGTCACGGAACCCGCCCCCGGACTGCTCGCGACGCGCCAGCGGCTCGACACGGCGCGCAGGGAGCTGCGTGAGACCGGCGCCGACGGCACAGCGGCGTGGTGGATGGGGCGCGGCACCGCAGGCGCGGGCACCGCGGACGGGGCGCTCGCCGTGGGCGCCGATGAAGCACTCAACACGGGGGAGGAGCTGCAGTCCTTCTCCGGAATGGACGTCGGTCCGCGCCGCAGCGCACTCCTGCACCCCCTCACCGGCGTCCTCCTGCTCACGTCGCTCGCCGCTGTCCTCATCAGCTGGCGGCTGGTGGGCCCCGGATCCCTGACCGGCGGCGCGATGCCGCGCCTCGATGTGGGCTTCGGGGAGGCGCTGGGACGAGTGCTCGGCCTCCACGACGACGCGGGGCTGGGATCGCGCACGCCGGCGGACCCGCTCCTGAGCGTGCTCCTCGTGTGGTCCCTGCCCTTCCTCGGGAACCTCGACCTCGCCGTCCGCGTGCTGCTCATCCTCGCGCTGCCCGCCGCGGCTCTCCTCACCTACGTCACCGCGTCCCGCTTGACGCCCCGTCCGAGCATCCGCGCGCTGCTGGCACTCGTGTGGTCGGCCTCGCCGGCCTTCGTCGTGTCGCTCGTGGAGGGACGGGTCGGCGCCGTCCTCGCGTGGCTGGTCCTGCCGGTCTTCGTCCGCGCCCTCCACTCCGCGGTCAGCCGGCGCTCCATCGAGGCGTCTGCCGCCGCCGGACTGCTGCTGGCGATCGTCTGCGCCGGGATGCCGATCCTCCTGGTCCCCGCCGCCGTGCTCGTGATCGTGCTCGTCGTGCGCACCCGTGCGCTGCGGCTGCTCTGGGCGCTGGTCCCCGTGCTCGCGCTCACCGGCCCGTGGCTGGTCGCGGCCGTGCGCCAGCCCGATGCGCTCCTGACGGACCCGGGCGCCGTCCTCCCGTACCCCGTCGCCCGCTCGTGGATCCTGGCCCTGGGATGGCCCGAGGTGCCGGTCTCCCAGGCACTCGCGGGCACCGGCGCTGCTCCCTGCATCGTCCTCATCCTGGTCGTCTCCCTCCCGCTGGTCATCGCAGCCGGCGCCGCCTACTTCCGCCGCGGCGCACCCGACGACCTGATCATCGGGTCGACCGCGCTGACGGTGCTCGGCCTCTGCCTCGCGATCGCCCAGTCGATGACGGCCGCAGGGCTCACCGCGCATCGGCTCGTCGCCGCCTGGCCGGCCGCGGGGCTCGCCCTCTTCACCCTGGGGCTGTGCGGCCTGCTCGCCGCCTCGCTGATCCGGGCCCCCGGACGCCGGGGCACGACGTCCGCACTGCCGTCCCGCAGACGGTCGCGCACCGTCGTCATCGCGGCCGCCGGCTCCGCCGCGCTGGTGCTCGCCGCGCTGTCGCTCGACGCATCGGTGGGCGGCACGGAGGTCGAGCGGACCGCTGACGATCGCCTGCCCGTCTTCGCGGGGGAGCGGGCGAGCGGCCCCCTCGCTCAGCGCACCCTCATCCTCGACGCCGCCGATGACGAGGTGACGGGGCGCGTCGTGGGTGCCGCGGGCGGGACGGTGCTGGAGTCCTCGACGCTCACGCGTGCCGCGCAGCTGCACGGCTTCGGGCCGCGTCGCGTCCCCGTCGCACTGGACCCCGCTGACACCGCTCTGGCGGGCGCGGTCGGTCGCCTCACGGCCGAAGGCGGGGGCGATGCGGGAGAGGCCCTGTCGGCACTGGGCATCGGCTTCGTCGTGCTCACCGGAGACGACGGCCCGGCCCTCGACGACGCCACCCGCAGCGTGTCGGGTGCGACCGGGCTGACCCGGCTGGGCACCGCTGACCAGGGGCTCCTCTGGCAGGTCTCCGATGCGGGCGCCGACGATCAGGACGATGACGCTGCGGACTCCGGTCCGTCGGAGCAGGACGGGGCCGAGGTCGCGTGGGCCCGGGTCGTCGACGCCCAGGGTCGCAGTGCGCCGGTGCCCGTCACGGACGGCACCGCGGAGATCCCCGCCGGGCCGTCCGGGCGGCTGCTCGTCCTCGCGGAGCGCGAGGGCGTCACGAGCGCCGCGATCGACGGCGATCGACTGGCCGCCGGCGACCCCGTGCAGGGGTGGGCGCAGTCGTTCCCGCTGCCCGAGGACGCGGTCACGGTCACCTTCAGTGCGACCCCCGCCTGGTACCGCGCGGCTGTCGTCGTCGGCTGGGTGCTCCTGCTGGTCACCGCCGTCGTCTCCGTCCCGATCGGTCGAGGGAGTCGCCGATGAATGCCTTCTCGAGATCCGCCGCTACCTTCGTGGGGATCGCGGTGCCCGGCGTCCTCATCGCCGTCACCGCGTTCGTGGCGCCCCTGCCCAGCGGTTCGGGCGCGCGCGGCCCCGAACAGGTCCGCCTGCCGGCCTCGGCCACGACCGCCGTGTGCCCGGGACCCCTGTCTCTGGCCGACGACGCCGCGGGCACCGACGAGGAGTTCGAGGCCGCCGCGGCCCCCACCACCGTCGCGCGCGCCGTGAGCGCCTCCATGACGGCACCGGACGGATCGCAGGGCGCCGCGGGCATCTCCGCGGGAGTGCTGGGCGGCGACGACCTCTTCACGACGGATCCCGGCGACCCGTTCGTCACCGGGGCGGACGGCATGGGCGCCCCCGTCCTCTACACCGGCGAACCGGCGGGCGAGAGCCCCGCCCTCGTATCCGCCGTGCAGACGGCGGACGCGGACTCCGGCGACTACGCGGGCCTCGCCGCACTCAGCTGCTCCGAGCCCGTCACCCGCGCGATGTTCTCCAGCGCCTCGACGATGGCGGGGGAGGACTCCCGCCTCCTCCTCGGCAATCCGACGGATGCGCCGGTGACGGTCCGCGTCTCCCTCACCGGCGAATCAGGGCCTGTGCCCGTCGCCGGCGCGGACTCGCTCACCATCCAGCCGCACTCGATGCGGACGGTCGTCCTGGGTGCGCTCGCGGAGGGCGTCCCCGTCGTCGGGGCGGAGGTGACCGCCGAGGACGGCCGCGTCACCGCCGCGCTCCAGCACATCCGCCGCGACGGCCTGGATCCTCGGGGGATCGAGTACGCTGCGCCCGAGGCCCCGGCCGCTACCCGCTCGGTCGTCCCCCTCGGCACCGGGGGCGCCGTCCGCCTGCGCGTGTCCAATCCCGGCGACACCGCCGTCACCGCCCGACTGGGCGCCCACTCGGCAGACGGCCCGGAGGCCCTGCCGACCGGATCCGTCGCGATCCCCGCGCACGGGACTGCGGAGGTGGACCTCGGCGAGGTGGCACCGGGCGACCTCATGATCGAGGCCGACGCGGATGTCTCCGTCACCGCCTCCGTGACGATCGACACGGAGGAGGGTGCGGACGTCGCGCACTACCCCGGCGTCGAGGCGCTGGGCGACACCCAGCTCGTGGCGCTGCCGACGGACGAGAGGGGCGGTCCGCTGGGCGGCGACCTCGTGCTCGCCGCCGGTGAGGGCAGCGTGGACGTCGTCTCGGTCGGAGCGGACGGCCAGCGCGGAGACGCCCGCACGCTGGACCTGGATCCCGAGCGGGCCCTGGTCCTGGGGCTCGCCGACTTCGGCGATGCCCGGGCCCTCGAGCTGCGCAGCACGGGCGACGACGCGTTCGCAACGGTCGCGGCGCGGAGCGATTCCGGTGCGAGCGCCGTGGGCATCCCCGCGCCTCCGCAGGGAGTCGGCTACCAGGACGTCCGCCTCGAGAGGTGAGCCTCAGCGGGGGCGCAGCTCGTCCGGGTCGCGTCCGCACAGCAGCGCCGCCTGATCCGCGAGGACGTCTGCGATGAGGTCGGCCAGGTCCAGCTCGTCCGTGCAGCGCTGCGCGATCGGCAGGCGGTGGAGCACGATGACGGCGGGCTCGTCCCGTGTGGCCGGCAGGACGCGCCCCAGCTCCACACCCGCATCCGCCGGGGGGACGTCATCGATCGTGAGGACCACGGAGTCCAGTTCGCCGGCGACCCGCAGCCGGATGTCGGACAGGAGGATCGCCGCCAGGCGTGCGAACTCCTCCGCGCGGCTGCGCACGGCGGGGACGGGCGCGTGGAAGAGCAGCGGGCTGCGACCGTGACGGTCGTGGCGGCGCGACGGGGACATGTCTGGGAGTCTAGGCGGTCGTCGGCCGCAGGGCGCTCGAGCGGAGCGCTCCTCATTGGGTAGACTGCCTGACGTGTCAGGAGTACGTCTGTGTGCAAAGGCCGGGTGCGGCGTCACTGCCCGATTCACGATGACCTACGTCCATGCGGACGCCACCGTGGTCGTCGGCCCCCTCGCCACCCGTGCTGAACCCGGTGCCCTCGACCTCTGCCGGCACCATGCCTCCCGCATGACCGCGCCGCGCGGATGGGAGCTGCTCCGCCTGGACATCGGCGAAGAGCAGCCGGAGCGCTCACGCGATGACCTGCTCGCGATCGCAGATGCGGTCCGCGAGGCCGCCCGCCCCCGCCGCGAACCGCAGCCGCCCGCGGACCTGCCGTCGGGCCCGGGCCGCGGACACCTGCGGGTCATCACCGGAAGCGGGGAATGATCGACGCGCACGGCGCCCCCGGCGCGACGAGCGGCGACGGCACGACGAGCGGCGACGGCACGGTCCGTGAGGCGAGGCGCGCCCGGTTCGACCGGGTGCTGGGAGCGTACGACCTGCGCGGCCGGATCGGCCACGACCTCGACGATGACCTGCTCTTCGCGCTGGGATTCGGCACGGCGCGCGCGTTCGGCGCGCAGGGCGCGACGGAGATCGTGATCGGCTGCGACATGCGCCCCGATTCCCCGCGGTTCGCGGAGTCGGCCGCTGCCGGCGTGCGCGCCGGCGGTCTGCGCGCGCGCTTCGTGGGACTGTGCTCGACCGACCAGCTGTACTTCGCCTCCGGGCTGTGGGACCTCCCCGGCCTCATGGTGACCGCGAGCCACAATCCCGCCGACTACAACGGGGTGAAGGTGTGCGGCGCCGGTGCGACGGGAGTGTCGCGCGACCAGGGCCTCGGCGAGATCCGCGATGCGGCGGTGGGCGCACCGCAGCGTGTCGACGACGACGGCGCGGTGGCCGTCGACGACGCCGCGGCTCGCGACCTGGCAGCCGCGTTCGCGCAGAGACTGCGGGACCTGACCGGACTGGACCGGCTGCGCCCGGTGCGCCCTCTCACGATCGTCGCGGACGCCGGCAACGGGATGGCCGGGAAGCTGCTGGGCGAGGTGTTCGGCACGGACGCGGGCCTGGAACCAGTCCCGTTCGACGTGATCGGCCTGTACACGGAGCTGGACGGCACCTTCCCCCACCACCCGGCGAACCCGCTCGAGCCTGCGAACCTCCTCGACGTCCGCGACGCGGTCCGCGCGCAGGATGCGGACCTGGGCCTCGCATTCGACGGGGACGCCGACCGCTGCTTCTTCATCGACGGCGCGGGCGAGGTCCTCTCCCCGTCCGCGATCGGTGCGCTCGTCGCAGAGCGCGAGATCGCACGTGCCCGCGGCGAGGGGGAGGAGCAGCCGGTCGTCCTCCACAACCTCATCACCTCGCGCATCGTGGCGGAGACGGTCGAGGCATCCGGAGGACTCCCCGTGCGGACCCCCGTCGGCCACTCGCGGATCAAGCAGCTCATGCGCGAGCACGACGCGGTGTTCGCAGCGGAGCACTCCGCGCACTTCTACTTCCGCGACTTCTACTCCGCGGACTCCGGCATGCTCGCCGCCTGCCACGTGATCGCCCTGCTCGGGCGGACGGAGGACTCCGCGCAGGACCTCGTGGCCCGCCGGGAGCGCTACGTGGCCTCGGGCGAGATCAACTCGACCGTGACGGATCCGGACGCCGTGCTGGCGGACTTCGCCGCGCGGGCCCGGACCGGTGAGTTCGGCGACGGCGAGGTCGTGGAGTTCGACGGCGTCTCGCTCGAGGGCGACGACTTCTGGTGCAATGTGCGCAGATCGAACACGGAGCCCCTGGTCCGCTTCAACTGCGAGACTCCCACAGCGGAGCGCACCCGCGCACTCACGGACGCCGTGCTCGCACGCGTCCGCTCACAGAACACACCCGGAACCGAACCCGAATCCCCTCGGAGGTAAGAACGATGACGAAGCAGTCGGCGGTCCTCGCCGATCACGACCACCGGATCGCGGATCTCACGCTCGCAGAGGCGGGACGTCACCAGATCCGCCTCGCGGAGCGGGAGATGCCCGGTCTCATGAGCCTGCGCGAGGAGTACGCGGGGGCCAATCCGCTGGCAGGCGCACGGATCGCCGGCTCCCTGCACATGACCGTGCAGACGGCCGTGCTCATCGAGACGCTGGTCGACCTGGGCGCAGACGTCCGCTGGGCGTCCTGCAACATCTTCTCCACACAGGACGAAGCGGCTGCGGCCGTCGTCGTGGGCGACGGTACGCCGGACGCACCGACCGGGGTCCCCGTCTTCGCGTGGAAGGGCGAGACCCTCGACGAGTACTGGTGGTGCGCCGACCAGATCTTCCGGTTCCCGGCGATCGGCGACACCCCTGCGGGCGCGAACCTCATCCTCGATGACGGCGGCGACGCGACGATGTACCTGCTCGAGGGCGCTGCCGCTGAAGCCGCCGGCGGAGTCGCCGACGACGCCGAGGACGACCCGGACGAGCTCAAGGCGTTCCGTGCGCGGCTGCGCACGTCGCTCGCCGAGGAGCCGGGCCGCTTCACGCAGCAGGCGCCCCTGATGCGCGGTGTGAGCGAGGAGACGACCACCGGCGTCAACCGCCTGTACCGCCTCGCGGAGGAGGGCCGGCTGCCGTTCCCCGCGATCAACGTCAACGACGCCGTCACGAAGTCGAAGTTCGACAACCGCTACGGCATCCGCCACTCGCTGCCGGACGGCATCAACCGTGCGACGGACGTCCTGATCGGGGGCAAGATCGCCCTGGTGATCGGCTATGGCGACGTGGGCAAGGGTGCGGCAGAGGCGATGCGCGGCCAGGGTGCACGCGTCATCGTGAGCGAGATCGACCCGATCTGCGCGCTGCAGGCCGCGATGGACGGCTACCAGGTCGTCACGACGACCCAGGGCGTGGAGACCGCGGACTTCGTCATCACGACGACGGGCAACTCCGCGGTCCTGTCGGTCGAGCAGCTGCAGGTGCTCAAGCCCGGTGCGATCGTCGGCAACGTCGGTCACTTCGACGATGAGATCGACCTGGCGGGGCTCGCGAAGATCCCCGGCGTCACCAAGGTGGAGATCAAGCCGCAGGTCCACGAGTGGACGCTGCCGGCGGCCGAGGGGACCGGTCGTGAGTCGACCAGCATCATCGTTCTGGCGGAGGGGCGCCTGCTCAATTTGGGCAACGCGACGGGCCACCCCAGCTTCGTCATGAGCGCCTCCTTCACCAACCAGGTCATGGCGCAGATCGAGCTGCACACGGGCGTCGCGGAGTACACGAACGACGTGCACCGCCTCCCGAAGGCGCTCGACGAGAAGGTCGCGCGGCTGCACCTGCCGGCGCTGGGCGCCCAGCTGATGGAGCTCACGAAGGAGCAGGCGGAGTACATCGGCGTGGACGTCGCCGGGCCGTACAAGCCGGATCACTACCGCTACTGAGTCACGACCCCTGCCCCCCCTCTCAGTGCTCGAGTGAGTGCAATCCGGCCCCCGAGAGCGCTCTCGGGGGCCGGATTGCACTCACT
>NZ_FWFF01000022.1 GCF_900163715.1 Brevibacterium yomogidense
GAGGGTCTGAGGGTTTGAGCGTTGCTCACCTTCAGGCCCTCAACCCATTCACAAGCACATTCGTGTGATGTCCGCACCGCGCTGCAGTGCCTACCGGCACTCGGCTGAGCCTGCATATGTGCGAGTCGTATGCAATTCCTTCTCGCTATTCAGAACCGCACGCTCGATCCTTGTGTCACCTATATAGTTCTCACCATGAGTCTTCATCCCGCCCTCCAGCCCATGTACGACACTGTCCTGCACAGGAACCCTGGGGAGTCCGAATTCCACCAGGCCGTGCTCGAGGTGTTCTACAGCCTGGGCGCTGTGGCGGACCGTCATCCCGACCTGGTGGAGTCAGGCGTCATCGAGCGCCTCTGCGAGCCGGAGCGCCAGATCATCTTCCGCGTCCCGTGGACGGACGATCACGGGAAGGCCCAGATCAACCGCGCATTCCGCGTCGAGTACAACTCCGCGCTGGGGCCGTACAAGGGCGGACTGCGATTCCACCCGACCGTCTACCTCGGCATAGTGAAGTTCCTCGGCTTCGAGCAGATCTTCAAGAACGCGCTGACCGGTATGCCGATCGGCGGCGGCAAGGGCGGTTCCGACTTCGATCCCAAGGGCAAGAGCGATGTCGAGATCATGCGCTTCTGCCAGTCGTTCATGACGGAGATGTACCGACACCTCGGCGAGCACACCGATGTCCCCGCCGGCGACGTGGGCGTGGGCAGCCGCGAGGTCGGCTTCCTGTTCGGTCAGTACAAGCGGATCACCAACCGGTTCGAGGCGGGAGTACTCACCGGCAAGGGCCTCGACTATGGCGGGTCCATGGTGCGGACTGAGGCGACAGGCTTCGGTCTCGTGTACTTCGTCCGCGAGATGCTCGCCGCCGCCGGCCGGTCGTTCGACGGCAAGCGGGTCATCGTCTCCGGATCGGGCAACGTGGCGATCCACGCTGCGCTCAAGGCGCAGGAGCTCGGGGCGACAGTCATCTCCGCGTCCGATTCCGGCGGATACGTCCACGACCCTGCAGGCATCGATGTTCGGCTGCTCAAGGACGTGAAGCTGGAGCGCGGTGCGCGGATCAGTGCGTACGCGGATGAGCGTCAGTCGGCCACATACCATCAAGGCGGAAGCGTGTGGTCGCTGGAAGCGGATATCGCCCTGCCGTGCGCCACTCAGAACGAACTGGACCGCGACGCCGCCGCTGAGCTGGTGAAGAGCGGAATATCCGTCGTCGCAGAGGGTGCGAACATGCCGTGCACGCCGGACGCGATCAAGGTGTTCGCCGAGAACGAGGTGCTGTTCGGTCCAGGCAAGGCCGCGAATGCCGGCGGAGTGGCGACTTCTGCTCTGGAGATGCAGCAGAACGCTTCGCGTGACTCCTGGTCGTTCGCGCAGACCGATGCCCGCCTCGACGAGATCATGTCCGGGATCCACACGGCGTGTGCGGAGGCGGCGGAAGCGTACGATGCGCCGGGCGACTACGTCGCTGGTGCGAACATCGCGGGATTCCTCCGCGTCGCCCGCGCCATGAGTGCGCAGGGCGTCGTCTGAGACTCTGACCTGACACCCCATCCCCTCAGCCGCCCGGCAACGCCGGGCGGCTGAGGGCGTTGTGCACGTCGTGGGGACTGTGCTGGACGTCCCGATGGCGGCTGTGAGGTCGTGCCTTCCTCCGGGTGTCGCCTGTGTCTACTGAGGAGTGCTGTGCCGTCAGCGGGGCGCAGGACGGTGATACTCGCCTGCCCAGTGCAGGAGGGGTGGGGGAGTCGTCCCAGCCGAGCTGCATGCCTCCACGCGGCAGATGAGCAGTTCATGGGTCTCAGCCGTGACGCGCTCGACGATCCGCAGGTCGAACCAGGCGACGCTGTGAGCGATGACGGGTCCCCCCGACGGGGCCTCGACCGTCTCGATGCTGTCCAGGACCCCGCGGAGGGGCTGTGCCGGCTCTCCGAGCCACTGGGCGATTCCCTTCTGCTCCGCCGAGAGGACGCTCAGAGTGCAGGTGTCGGTGAGTTCGAGTGATTCGGCCATCCGTGACCCCCCGTAGATGGACACGGCCATGGTCGGTGGGTCGTACGACACATCGAGGAATGAGTCGACGGTGATCGCGTGCCGGGCACTTCCGCGGCGACATGCGATGACGGCGACCGGTCGGGGGAAGTCTTGGGCCGTGCTGCGGTAGGCGTCCACGAAGGCTGGGTCGGACATGTCCGTGTGCGGTCCTAGAATGGGTGCCATGTCTGAAACATATCCCGCCGGCGGAGGGTCGGCCACGCTAGATCGGCTCGAGCAGGACCAGCTCGTCGAGCCCGGTGACCATGAGCGGTTCTCGCACTACGCACCCAAGGACAAGATCATGGAGGCCATGGTCAACGGCACTCCGGTCGTCGCGCTCTGTGGCAAGGTGTGGACTCCGACCCGTGACCCGGAGCGGTTCCCCGTGTGCCCCAAGTGCAAGGAGATCTTCGAAACGATGCCCGAAGGTCCGCAGGAGTAAGTGTCGAGCAGGGTTCCCGGCACTCACGCCGCTGAACAGCTTCCTCCCGCATTCCCCGAACGCGCTGCCTGGGGAACAGCGGGGAAGCTGCGTGCATGGCAGGCTGAGGCGCTGGAAGAGTACTTCGACACGCAGCCGCGCGATTTCCTCGCGGTGGCGACCCCCGGGGCAGGCAAGACGACGTTCGCGCTGCGGCTCGCAGCGGAGCTGCTGGCCAAGCGCATCGTCGACCGGGTGACGGTCGTCGCGCCGACTGAGCACCTCAAGGTGCAGTGGGCGGACGCAGCCGCACGGGTGGGGATCCGCCTGGACCCCCACTTCAAGAACGCGCAGGGACGGCACGCGCCGGGGTTCCACGGTGTGGCGGTGACGTACGCCCAGGTGGCGGCGAAGCCGGTGCTGCACCACAACAGGACCGCCGCGGCGCGGACACTCGTGGTCCTCGACGAGATCCACCACGCAGGCGACGCCCTGTCGTGGGGCGACGCGATCCGCGAGGCGTTCGAACCCGCCAGGCGACGGCTCTCGCTCACCGGCACCCCGTTCCGCTCCGACACCGCGGCGATCCCGTTCGTCGAGTATGAGCCGGACGAGGAGGGCATCCGCACCTCGCGCTCGGACTACACGTACGGCTACGCGCAGGCACTGCAGGACGGCGTGGTGCGCCCGGTGCTCTTCCTGGCCTATGCCGGCGAGATGCGGTGGCGGACGAAGGCGGGCGATGAGATGTCCGCCGTCCTAGGAGCTGACGCGACGAAGGACATCCACTCCCAGGCCTGGAGGACCGCGCTGGACCCGAAGGGCGAATGGATCCCAGCGGTGCTCCGTGCCGCCGATCGCCGTCTCTCGGAAGTCCGTCACACCGTGCCGGACGCCGGCGGACTCGTCATCGCGACCGATCAGACCGTGGCGCGCGCCTACGCGAAGCAGCTGAGCGAGATCTGCGGGGAGGAGGTCACCGTCGTCCTCTCCGATGAGGCCGGTGCCTCGTCGCGGATCGAGGAGTTCCAGAACTCCGATCGGCGCTGGATGGTCGCAGTGCGGATGGTGTCCGAAGGTGTGGACGTCCCGCGGCTGGCCGTCGGCGTGTATGCGACGTCCTCGGCCACACCGCTGTTCTTCGCCCAGGCGATCGGCCGCTTCGTACGCGCCCGGAAGAGGGGCGAGACGGCGTCGATCTTCCTGCCGAGCGTCCCGATCCTCATGGCGCTCGCGAACACGCTCGAAGCCGAACGCGATCACGCCCTGGACCGGAAGCCCAACCCGGATGACGACGGACTGGTCACGTTCGACGACGAGGCCCTCGCAGAGGCGAACCGCGCGGATTCCGCCAGTGACGACCTCCTGGGGTCCTTCGAGGCACTGGACGCTCAGGCGAGCTTCGACAAGGTGCTCTTCGACGGCGGCGAGTTCGGCGCGGGCGGAGCAGTCGGATCCGCGGACGAACTGGACTTCATCGGCATCCCCGGCCTGCTCGAGCCCGACCAGGTGACGGAGCTGCTGCGCAAGCACCAGGCCGACCAGCAGTCCCGCCGCTCACGCGTCGCGGTCGAGGAGCCGCAGCCGGCCGTCGATGAGTTCGAGCATCGCGCGCTGAAGGAGGACCGCAACAGGCTGCAGACGCTCGTGGGCGCCTGGGCGCGGCGCACGGGCAAGCCGCACGCCACGGTCCACGTCGACCTGCGCAAGGCGTGCGGGGGGCCGGCCGTTGCCGAAGCGACGCGTGACCAGATCCGGGATCGGATCGCGAAGCTCGAGGCCTGGTTCGTCGGACGCCGGTGAGACTCACCGGTCGAGGCCCCGGGCGGTCAGCCCTCGTAGTAGACGGTGGGGATGGCGGGCTCCCCGTCCTGGAGGCGCCGCGCGGTGCGGGGGAGCTCTGCGACGGACTCCGCGTGCCGGGCACGGGCCCGCCGCACCCCCTCCTTGCCGGTGTGCGAGTCGTCCACGACCCCGTCGACGACCAGGTCGACGAGCAGGTGCCGTCCGTCGGCGAGGTCGGCGGGGATCTGAGGAATGCCGATCGCCTCTTCCGTGGCGATCGGGCCGTCGAAGACACGGACCGCCTGCTTGCGGCCGCCGCGGCTGCTCTTGCCGTTGGCCTTCTTCGCGACGGCAGTCCACTCGCCGTCGCCGCCCGGTGAGTCGGTGTGCGCGACGAGCTTGTAGACGAGGTTGGCGGTCGGGAAGCCGGAGCCGGTGACCACCCGCGTTCCCACGCCGTAGGCATCGACCGGAGCGGCGGTCAGCGCCGCGATCGCATACTCGTCGAGGTCGCTGGTCACGGTGATGGTGGTGTTCCTGGCTCCGAGCTCATCGAGCTTCGCCCGGACCTCGGACGCCTGGATCGCCAGGTCTCCGGAGTCCAGCCGCACACCGCCCAGCTCCGTGCCTGCGACGGCGATCGCAGTCTCCAGCGCTTCGTCCACGTCGTAAGTGTCGAGGAGGACCGTCGTGTCCGCACCGAGCGATTCGACCTGCGCGGTGAAGGCCTCGCGCTCCGTGTCGTGGATGAGGGTGAAGGAATGGGCCGAGGTCCCGAGGGTGGGGATCCCGTAGGCCATCCCCGCTTCGAGGTTCGAGGTCGCGGAGAACCCTGCGACGGCTGCGGCCCGTGCCGCGGCCACGGCGGAGCTCTCGTGCGTGCGCCGGGATCCCATCTCCGACAGCGGACGGCCCCCGGCAGCACTCGTCATCCGGGATGCCGCCGAGGCGACCGCCGTGTCGTGGTTGAGGACCGACAGGATGAGGGTCTCGAGGATGACGGCGTCGCCGAATGTGCCCTCCACCGTGAGGATGGGGGACCCGGGGAAGTACACATCACCCTCCGCGTAGCCGCGGATCGTGCCGGTGAAGCGGTAGTCGCGCAGATAGTCGAGAGTGTCCTCATCGACGAGCGATTCGCTCCTGAGCCACTGCAGCTGGGCATCGGTGAAGCGGAAGTCCGCGAGGTGCTCGAGCGCTCGGCCGGTGCCGGCGACGACGCCGTACCGTCGGCCCGCAGGCAGACGCCTGCCGAAGGTCTCGAAGATGCTGCGACGATGCGCCGCGCCGGATCGGAGTCCAGCCTGCAGCATCGTCAGTTCGTACATATCGGTGAGGAGTGCGCTCGAACCGAGCCTCGCCGCGAGTTCGCCCATGCCTGGATCCTAGAGCACATCACGGTCCACCGCAGAGCGTCGAGAGCGACGGACGATCCGGTGCGCCGCAGCCACGGCCGGGCCGCACCCGCGAACCGGCCGCACCCGCGAACCGTCAGCAGCGGGGACCGGCGGCAGCGGGGGCCGGGCCCGCCTCGTGTGAGGCGGATCCCATGCGTGCGGATGGGGACCTCGGCGGCGGTCATCGCGGTTAGGGTAGGGGCGTGGCAGACCAGGAAGGGGCGACCGCAGTCGCGGAGCCGGACGCATTGAGCGCGCCCGCGCCGGCGCGGGACCTGCCGTGGGTGACCCTGGTCCTCAATGACCCGGTCAACCTCATGAGCTACGTCGAGTTCGTCTTCCGCGAGTACTTCGGCTATCCCCGTGCGAAGGCCAGGAAGCTCATGCTCGAGGTGCATGAGAAGGGCCGCAGCCGGGTGTCGACGGGCACGCGTGAGCAGATGGAGACCGACGTCCAGGCCATGCACGGCTACGGCCTGTGGGCCGAATGCCGTCCTGCCGACGACAGGGGTGACCAGACGTGAGGATCCTGCCCGACCACACGGGCGAGCACGTCATCCTCCAGATGGAGGACGCTGAGCAGTCGATCATCGCCGCGCTCCTGTCCGACGTGTCGCAGCTGCTGTCGACCGACCTCCCCGAACCGGATGCGGATCCGTTCGAGAGGCTGGTGGGCCACCTCGATCCCGACCAGGAGGTCACCCGCCCCGGTGACCCCGCCCTGCTGCGCCTCCTGCCGGACGTCGACTCCACGGATCCCGACCGGTCGGCGGAGTTCCGGCGCCTCACCGAACGGGACCTGCGCGAATCGAAGCTGCACAGCATCCGCATCGCCCTCCACAGCCTCGGCCAGCACCCCGGCCCGGTCGCGCTGGACGCAGAGGCAGCGCGCGCATGGATGCGGGCGCTGACCGACGTGCGCCTGGTCCTCGCCTCCCGCCTCGACATCACACAGGACGAGGATGCGGAACGGCTGATGTCCGGGGCCAGGGACATCGGAGAGACGGGCGAGGCGGTCCTCAGCCTCTATGAACTCACCACCTGGCTGCACGAGCACATCACCCAGTTCATGCTCGAGGGGCTTCCCTCCCATCCCGACGACGGGATCGACGAGGACCTCGCAGAGCTCTTCGAGGACGACTGGCTCGATGAGGAGCTCGATGAGGAGACCGACGACGCCACGGACGGCACACATTCCGACGACGAGGAGGACCGCTGATGCGGCTCACTGCAGTCGGCACCTCCGGTTCGTTCCCGGGCGCGGGCAACGCGGCCAGCTGCTACCTCCTCACGTGGGACAACGGCGGTCGGGAGCGGAAGGTCGTGCTCGATCTGGGCTCCGGTGCGCTGGGAGCGCTCCAGGAGCACATCGACGCTCTGGACCTCGACGCGGTCGTGCTGTCGCACCTGCACCCGGACCACTGCCTCGACATGACCGGGCTGTTCGTGCGCCGCGTCTACGATCCCGCCGTGTTCCAGGCGCCGCCGGACTCCACCTCCGCTCCGGTGATCGCGACGGCACCGCTCGACGTCTGGGGGCCGGCCGGCACGCAGGAGCGCCTGACGCGGGCGCACCACACCGATCCGGGCCTCAGCCCCGACGCCGATCGGGCGCACCCGACCGACCTCGGCACCGCCTTCGCCTTCCGCACCATCCGCGAAGGCGAGCCCTTCACGATCGGCGGGGCCCTGTTCGAGCCGTTCCTGGTCCGTCACCCCGTCGAGTGCTATGCGCTGCGCATCACCGCACCGGACGGGGGAGTCCTCGTCTACTCCGGTGACACCGACGCGTGCGACGGGCTCGACCGCGCCGCGGCGAACGCCGACCTCTTCCTGTGCGAGGCGGCGTTCGAGGAGGGCCGAGACGTCGCTCGCGACGTGCACCTCACCGGCCTGCGCGCAGGCGAGACGGCTGCACGCGCAGCCGTGAGGCACCTCGTCCTCACCCACATCCCACCCTGGACGCGCGCCCGCGTCGTCCGTGCAGAAGCGGAGTCCGTGTACTCCGGCCCCCTGGACATCGCGCGACCCGGCGCTGTCTGGGACATCCCCTCCGAAAGGACCCGACTGTGACTCAGACCGCTCGTTTCGACGGCCGCACCCCCGACCAGCTGCGCGAGGTGCGGATCACGCGCGACTGGCTGGACCATGCCGAGGGCAGCGTCCTCGTCGAGTTCGGCCGCACCCGCGTCCTCTGCGCGGCGTCGCTGTCCGAGGGCGTCCCGCGCTGGATGAAGGGGCAGGGCCGCGGCTGGGTGACCGGCGAGTACGCGATGCTGCCGCGCGCCACCCACACCCGCAGCTCGCGCGAATCGGTCAAGGGCCGCGTGGGCGGGCGGACGCACGAGATCTCCCGCCTCATCGGCCGGTCGCTGCGCGCCGCCGTGGACATGGACAAGCTGGGGGAGAACACCCTCCAGATCGACTGCGACGTCCTCCAGGCGGACGGCGGCACGCGGACGGCCGCGATCACCGGTGCCTACGTCGCGCTCGCCGACGCGATCGACACCGGCCGCCGCCGCGGGTGGATCCCCGCCGCCGTCGACCCGATCGTGGATTCGATCGCCGCTGTGAGCGTGGGCATCGTCAACGGCGCCCCCGTCCTCGACCTCCCCTACGAGGAGGACGTCGAAGCGGACACGGACATGAACGTCGTCATGACCGGCTCCGGCGCATTCGTCGAAGTGCAGGGCACTGCGGAAGCCACCCCGTTCGACCGGTCCGAGCTGGGCCGGCTGCTCGACCTCGCGCAGGTGGGCTGCGCCTCGCTCACGGAACTGCAGCGCGCAGCGCTCGCCGAACCGCGCAGGTCCGGTTCCTGACATGAGCAGCGCGACCTTCGCCGAGGCGGTCCTCGCCACCCGGAACGCGGGCAAGATCCGCGAGCTCGAGTCGCTGCTCGCGGAGTCCCTGGGCCCGGTCCGGGTCCTGTCCGCCGCCGATGCGGGACTGCCCGACGTCGTCGAGGACGGGATCACGTTCGAGGCGAACGCGCTGCTGAAGGCCCGTTCCGCTGCGGCGCACTCCGGACTGCCCGCGTTCGCCGACGATTCCGGTCTCGCGGTCGACGTGCTGCACGGCGCCCCCGGGATCTTCTCCGCGCGCTGGTCGGGAGTGCACGGCGACGATGCCGCGAACAATGCTCTGCTGCTCGCACAGCTGGGCGACGTGCCGGACGAGCACCGCGGGGCCGCCTTCGTCTGCGCGGCCGCATTCGTCACCCCGGACGGGACCGAGGTCGTCCGTGAGGGCCGCTTCTCAGGAACCCTGCTGCGCGAACCGCGGGGAGATGACGGATTCGGGTACGACCCCCTGTTCGTGCCGAACGGGTCCTCGCTGACCGCGGCAGAGATGGGGCCCGCGCGAAAGAATGCCGTCTCGCATCGTGCACTCGCCTTCCGCGCTCTGCTGGGGGCGATCGCCTGAGCGTATGAGGATGTGAGACCGCAGTCCGCATGCCGGACTGCGGAGGGTTCGCATGAGAGCTCCGTTACACTGTCGTACAGTCTTGAAGCAGTCCTCGACTTTGACTTCTCCCCGGATCCGACCGCGTGTCCCGGGAGCGAACGGAGCAATGATGTCCCGCCTCTCAGCCGCCGTCGCAGGCGCCGCAGTCCTCGCCCTCACCATCACCGGCTGCAGCGCAGGTGCTGACAGCAGCACGGGCGGTGAGGCGAACGCGGACCGCACCGACATCATCGTGGCTCACACCGCAGAACCGGTGAACCTCGACTTCACGACGACCGACGGCGCCGCGATCCCGCAGGCGCTCATGGAGAACGTCTACGAATCACTCGTGCGCATCGACCAGGAGGGCGAGATCCAGCCGGCCCTGGCGACGGACTGGGAGGTCAGCGACGACCGCCTCACCTACACGTTCACCCTCGACGAGAACGCCGCGTTCTCCAACGGAGAACCCGTTACCGCGGAGGATGTGAAGTTCTCCTACGAGCGGGTCGGCTCGGATGACTGGACGAACGCGCTGGGCGCGAAGATGGATGTCGTGGACTCCATCGAGGCCCCCGACGACCAGACGGTCGAGATCACGCTCGCGCATCCGTCGAACACCTGGCTGTTCAACCTCGCCTCACTGGTGGGTGCCGTCTTCCACCCGGACGGGGTGGACGACCTCGCGAACACGGCGATCGGCTCCGGCCCCTACGAGGTCGAGGACTTCACCCGCGGACAGCAGATCGTCTTCTCGAAGCGCGACGACTACGCGGGCGCGACCCCGGGAACGCTCGACACGGTGACCTTCCGCTACTTCGATGACGCGGTCGCGGCGTCGAACGCGCTGAAGTCCGGCCAGATCGACGTGATCGGCAACCTCCAGACGCCGGAGCTCACGTCCGACTTCGAGGCCGATGACACCAAGCAGGTCGCCGAAGGCACGACGAACGGCGAAGTGGTGCTGTCGATGAACAACGCGGAGGGCATCTTCGCGGAGCAGACAGCCCGTGAGGCCGTGCTCTACGGCATCGACGAGCAGGCGGTCCTCGACACGGCGTGGGGCGGGCACGGCACGATGATCGGCAGCATGGTCCCGCCCACGGACCCGTACTACGAGGACCTCACCGACGTGTGGCCGCACGATGTGGAGAAGGCGAAGGAGCTCGTCGCGGAAGCGGGCATCGAGGGCGAGGAGTTCACCTTCACCGTGCCCAGCCGCCCCTACGCCCAGGCATCGGCGGAGATGGTCGCGGCCCAGCTCGAGGAGATCGGGCTGAAGCCGAACATCGTCACGCAGGAGTTCCCCGCGGTGTGGCTGGACGAGACGATGACCAACCACGACTACGACATGTCCGTCATCAACCACGTGGAGGCCCGTGACCTCCTCACCGTGTTCGGCGAGGGCTACTACACCGGCTACGACTCGGCCGGGATCGAAGAGATCGCGGCCGCAGCGGATGAGGGGACCGAAGAGGAGTACGTGGAGGGGATGAAGGAGGTCGCCCGGACCATCACGGAGGACGCGGCCGCAGGCTTCCTCTACCTGTTCCCGAACCTCGTCGTCGCAGACGCGACGGTCACCGGGCTGCCCGTCAACGCGGTGTCCGACTCCTTCCAGATCTACGACCTCGCGTGGAACTGAACGACGACCGCTCGGCCGGCACTCTGGGTCCTCTGGACCCGCCCATCGACACCGCACTACTGAAAGACGACTGATCCGTGCGCGCACTCGCCAGCAGACTCCTGCAGTTCGTGCTGACCGTGTGGGCTGCGTCCGTCGCAGTGTTCGCGCTCATGCAGATCCTTCCCGGCAACGCCGCACAGGTGGCCGCGGGCATGAGCGCCACTGCGGAGGACGTCGCCCGCATCGAGCAGGAGTTCGGCCTCGACCGGCCGCTCATCGTCCAGTACGGCGACTGGCTGACAGGGATGCTGCAGGGCGACTTCGGCATCTCCTATGTCACGGGCGCACCCATCACCCCGCTGGTGTTCAACAGCATCCAGGTCACGCTGATCCTCGTTCTCAGCGCCATGGTGCTCGCGCTGCTCATCGCAGTGCCGCTCGGGACGATCGCGGCGCTGCTGCGCGGCCGCAGCCTGGGCGCTGTGCTGTCCGGCCTGAGCCAGGTGGGAGTCGCAGTCCCCAACTTCCTCGCCGGCATCCTGCTGGTGATGGTATTCTCGCTGGGGCTGGGCTGGTTCCCGTCGTCCGGATGGCAGGCGCCCATCTTCGGGATCGGCGGATTCCTGTCGCACCTGATCCTGCCGGTGGCCTCGCTGGCCCTGGTGCAGGGCGCGATCCTCACCCGCTACGTCCGCTCCGCAGTGCTCGAGATCATGCGCGAGGACTACCTGCGCACGGCGCGGGCGAAGGGCCGCACCTCTGCGAGCGCGCTCGCCGTCCACGGGCTGCGCAACGCGGCCATCCCGGTCGTGACGGTGGCCGGCGTCCAGCTCGCGACCCTCCTGATCGGCGCTGTCGTCATCGAGCAGGTCTTCGTGCTGCCCGGGATGGGATCGGAGCTGGTGCGCGCGGTCGAGAACCGCGACCTGCTCACCGTCCAGGCGATCGTCATGGTGCTCGTATTCCTCGTCCTGGCGCTCAACCTCATCATCGACCTCCTGTACACCCTCCTCGACCCGCGTGTGAGGAATGCCGCATGACCACCCCCGCCTCTCCCGCTTCCACCGCCTCGGCGGCAGCCACCGGCGCTCCGGTCGCGGACGCCCCGCGCAGACGCAGCCGCCGCACCGCGGACCTCACGTTCATCGTCGGGCTCGTGCTCGTCGGCATCGTCGTGGTCCTGGCGCTCGTGTCCTTCGTGTGGACACCGCATCCTCCCACCCAGCCGGACGCGGCCGGCCGGCTCCAGGGGATGTCCGCGGCCCACCCGTTCGGGACCGACCGCTACGGGCGGGACACACTCACCTGGATCATGCTCGGTGCGCGAGTGACCCTGCTCGTCGGCATCGTCGCCGTGGGCATCGCCATGCTCATCGGAGTGCCGCTCGGGGTGCTCGCAGGCATGACGCGGGCGCGCTGGCTGTCCGGACTCATCATGCGCGGCAATGACCTCCTGCTGGCCTTCCCCGCGCTGCTGCTGGCGATCGTGTTCTCCGCCGTGTTCGGCCCCGGCACCGGACCGGCGATGGCCGCACTGGGCATCGCCGCGATCCCGGCGTTCGCACGGGTGGCCCGCTCCGGCACCCTGCAGATCATGGGCCGGGAGTACATCGCGGCGGCGCGCACGGCGAACCGCACGCCGCTGCAGATCGCGATCCAGCACGTCGTCCCGAACATCGCCGGCCTCATCATCGTGCAGGCGTCCGTCACCTTCGCGCTGTCCGTCCTGGCCGAGGCCGGACTCTCCTTCCTGGGGCTGGGCACGCAGCCGCCCACTCCCTCCTGGGGGCGCATGCTCCAGGAATCGCAGCAGTTCCTCGGTTCGCGGCCGGAGCTGGCGATCTGGCCGGGCCTCTTCATCGCGATCGCGGTCCTGGGCTTCAACCTGCTGGGAGACGGCCTGCGCGACCGCCTGGACCCGACGCTGAGAGGCCGAAGCTGATGACCGACCCGCTGCTCGCCGTGCGCGACCTCACGATCTCCAGCGCATCGCAGACCCTCGTCCACCCCCTGAACTTCGCGATCGCGCCGGGCGAACGGGTGGGGCTCATCGGCGAATCGGGTTCGGGCAAGTCGCTCACCTCGTCCGCGGTCATGGGTCTGCTCCCGTCAGAGCTCACGGCCCAGGGCGAGGTCGCGCTCGCAGGGGAGTCGGGAAACCTCCTCACCCAGTCGGAGAAGTCGTTCGCACGCCTGCGCGGCAGCCGCATGAGCATGGTCTTCCAGGAGCCGATGAGCGCCCTCAACCCGCTCATGCGCGTGGGGGACCAGGTCGCAGAGGTCATGCGCCTGCACCGGACGGCATCGGGCGATGCCGCGTCGAAGCGCGCGATCGAGCTGCTCGACCAGGTGCACCTGCCGGACCCCTCCGCTGCGGCGAAGGCGTACCCGCACCAGCTGTCCGGCGGCCAGAGGCAGCGCATCATGCTGGCGATCGCCCTGGCGAACTCCCCGGACCTCCTCATCTGCGACGAGCCGACGACCGCGCTGGACGTGACGGTCCAGTCCGCAGTCCTCGACCTCATCGACGAGCAGGTCACCGCACGCGGGACCGGACTGCTCTTCATCACCCACGACCTGGCGGTCGTCGCCCGCGTGTGCGAGCGGGTCATGGTCATGAACGCGGGCCGCGTCGTGGAGACAGGAACGGTCGACGAGATCTTCACCGCACCGCAGCACGAGTACACCCGCGGTCTGCTGGCCGCGAGCGACCTGACGGCCACGGATTCGCGCGGTCGCCTCTTCACGATCGCGACGGCCGACCAGTACGCCGGGGCCGATCAGCAGGCGACCGCCGCCGAGGTGCCGGTCACCTCGGAGCAGACGCACGAGTCGGCACCGGCAGCGGCTCCGGAGCCGACCACGGCCTCGGCTCCGGAGCCCGAGCCGGCCACGGCCTCGGGCGCGGCCGACCTCATCGAGATGACCGGGGTCGTCAAGACCTTCACCCGCCGGGCCGGGCTCTTCCGCAGCCACAGGGTCGAGGCGCTCAAGGGCATCGACCTCTCCGTGCGCGCGGGCGGACGGATGGGCATCGTCGGGGAGTCGGGGTCCGGCAAGTCGACGCTCCTGTCGATCCTCTCCGGCCTCGAAGTGCCCACCGCCGGTGCGGTCCGCGTGGGGGACGTCGTCGTCGACCCCGATGACCAGTCCGGCCTCACCGCGATGCGCCGCGACCTGCAGATCGTGTTCCAGGATCCCTACGCATCGCTCGATCCGCGGATGAGCGTCGCGGAGATCATCGGCGAACCGCTGCGCTCGATGCAGGTGGGCCGGGACGAGAGGCTCGGCAGGGCAGAGGAGATGGTGGAGGCCGTGGGGCTCGACCTCGACGCGCTCACCCGGTTCCCCCACCAGTTCTCCGGCGGTCAGCGCCAGCGCATCTCGATCGCCCGCGCCCTCGTCACGCGCCCGCGGATCCTCGTCGCGGACGAACCGGTGTCCGCACTCGACGTCTCCGTGCGGGCACAGGTGCTCAACCTGCTCGCCGACCTGGTCGACGACTACAGCCTGACGCTCGTCTTCGTGTCGCATGATCTGGGAGTGGTCCGCCACCTGTGCTCGGACGTCGCGGTCATGCGGTCCGGCGAGATCGTCGAACAGGGGCGCACCGACCAGGTGTACGACGAACCCGCGCACGCATACACGAGGGCGCTCGTCGCGGCCTCGCCCACCATCCACGCAGCGCTCAGCGCCTGAGCTGCTCCCGAGCACGAAGGAGAGGACCCGTGGTGAACCCCACTGCTCCGCACGCCACAACCGCCGATCTGTCCGTCGCAGCGATGACCGAGGGCTTCCGCACCGGCGACCTCACGCCAGTCGAGGTGCTCGACGCGGTGCGGGAACGGGTCGAGGCCTGCGAACCCACGCTGAACGCACTCTGGTGGTCGGATCTCGACCAGCGGGGGAGGGCCCAGGCCGCGGCCCGCGAATCAGCGGAGCGCTGGCAGGCGGGAGCGCCGCGCGGTCCGCTGGACGGCGTGCCGGTCACCGTGAAGGAGAACATCGCGGTCGAAGGCGTCCCGATGCCCGGAGGCCACGCGGCCGGCGACCCGCAGCCCGCGACCGCGGACGCACCGATCACCGCGCGGCTGCGCGCAGGCGGTGCCGTCCTCTTCGGTGCCACTGTGATGCCCGACTGGGGGATGCTGTCCTCCGGAGTGTCCTCACGGCATGGGATCACGCGCTCGCCGCTGGACCCCTCGCTCACCACCGGAGGCTCATCGGCCGGCGCCGGTGCCGCGGCGGCCGCCGGCTACGGCCCCGTGCACATCGGATCCGACATCGGCGGCTCGATCCGGCTCCCCGGCACCTGGCTGGGACTGGCGACCCTCAAGCCCAGCTTCGGACGGGTCCCGCTCGACGCGCCGTACCTGGGGCGGTGCGCCGGGCCGCTCGCCCGCCGCACGGAGGACGTGCGCGCGGCGATGCAGGTGATCGGCCGCTCCGATGCGCGGGACTACTCCGAACTGCCCGCGTACACCGGCGACTACGCACGACCGCTGGCGGACGGCGACACGGGTGTGCGCGGCCTGCGGATCGGCGTGCACACGGACGCGGGCTGCGGAGAGGCGACCGACCCCCACGTCGCGCGCGTGGTGCGGGCGACCGCCGACGCCCTGTCCGACGCGGGAGCCGAGGTGGTGGAGATCGCCCCCTTCATGGATGAGGAGCTGCTCGCCGACGTCGACCGGTTCTGGCGGGTGCGCTCGTGGGCGGACTTCTCCGCGCTGGACCTCGACGATCAGCGACTGATCCTGCCGCACGTGGCGCGGTGGTGCATGGCCGGCGCCGACGTCCCGGCCGTCGACCTCATGCGCTGCTACCACTCGATCCAGCGGATGCGCGCCGTGACGATCGCGGCGACGGTGGACTGCGACTTCGTGCTGTCGCCGGTGGCGCCCATGGCGGCGTTCCCCGCCGAGCAGCCGATGCCGTACACGGATCCGTCGCTGCCCATGCAGCACATCGGCTTCACGGTCCCGTACAACATGTCGGAGCAGCCCGCGTCGAGTGTGCACGCGGGGTTCACCCCCGACGGCCGGACCGTCGCCGTGCAGGTGGCGGGGCGCCGCTTCGACGACGCCGGGGTGCTGGCGCTCTCGGAGCGCATCGAGGGGATCACGGCAGCGGCCGCACCCGTGCGCACCGTGGGGGTCTGAGACCTCCGCGACGACACGCATGAGCCCCGTGGTCCAGAGGACCACGGGGCTCATGCGTGCGTGGGGACTGGCCGCGTCCCCCGGCCGTCAGCCGTTGTAGAGGAAGTCGATGGAGATCGAATCCCCGTCGACGCTGACGGTTCCGGACGGGCGCAACTCCGATGTCAGCGTGTATTCGGCTCCGTCCTCGTCCTCGACGTCCGCCTCGACCTCGCCGGGCGCCTCATCGTCCGTGTAGAAGGAGCCGGTGCCGGGGATCCCGTAGTCGGTGACGACGATCGTGGGCCTCTCCGTCATCTCGTACTCGACGCCGTCCGTCTTGAGCGTGTCGTACGTCTCCTTCTCATCCGCGTTCGCGAACGAGTCGCGATCGAAGAAGCCGCAGTCGGTCTCGAGCTTGCCGGACTCCAGGCATTCGTCGAGCTTCGCATTGACCGCATCGGTGACGTCCTCCTTGTAGGCGTCCGTCACCTCGATGGTCACGTTGAGCGTCGCCGGCTGCGGTTCCGCGTCCGGGGCGAAGCCCACCGTGATGGCGGACGAGCCCTCTTCCGTGTAGGTGGTCTCCGGGACGACGAGTTCGTACGTCCCCGGCATGACCGCGTACTCCGTGGCCCCGGTCGCGAGGTCGACGGGTTCGCCGTTCACCGTCGCGTCCGCGGTCTGGGTGAGGTCGACGGAGAGCGTCTGCAGGACCGGCGGCTGCAGTGCCCACTGGTCGAAGAAGAAGCCCTGCCGGCCCGACTTGTCCGCGGTGAGCGGCAGTTCGTAGTCCTGGCCGTCGATCGAGTAGGACGCCGTCATCGTCGCCGTATCCCCGTCGATCTGGGCTTCGGACACCTGGACGTCCTCGATGGCTGAGGCCGAGGCTGAGAAGACGGCCGGATCGACGAGCGCCTCGTTCGCGCCGTTCGGCACTGTCGCGGGCGTGATCTCCTGCGCAGCTGCGAGGTCACCCGCGGCGACTGCGTCCAGGTACTCCTGCGCGACCGTCTCCGGACCGTACTGGCTGCGGTTGACGTTCATGAGGATCAGGGCGCCGACGACCACGAGGACCAGGACGAGCCCCACGGCGGACAGAGAGAGGATGAGGGGCATCTTCGACTTGCCCTTCTTCCGCTCCTGCTTGCGGGTCGCAGGAGCCGCGCCCGGCGCGTAGCCGGGGGCGGGCGCCGGCTGGGGGACCTCACCGGTCGGACCAGCAGCCTGCCCGCCCGGTCCGTCCTGCCCACCGCCGGGCTGTGGAGCATAGGGCGACGCGGGAGTCGATCCGTACGACGGAGGAGGAGCCCACGCGGACTGCTCGGATCGGTGCTCCTGCTGTGCCTGCTCCGGGGTCCGGTCGGGCATGGGCGGGATCTGCGGGTCCGGATCTCCAGAGCTCATCGCCAGGAACTCACCTTCACGACATCGACGACAGGGGTGCGGAGACGCGCTGGTCTCCAATCGCTCAAAGGTACCACCCGGACATGACCCGGAGGTGTGTCGAGTGCGCCTGTTGAGCGGCGATCGGGGCACAATGGGCGGCGATGTCATCGGCCCCCGCACTTCCCCCTCTCTCCAGCCGACACCCGGTCGTGATCGGCGCCCTCGAGGCGCTCCGGGCCGTCCTCGTCCTCGTCCTAACCGTTCTGGTCGTCGCCCTCGCCGCGTGGTTCGTCGCGATCGCCCAGCTGCAGCCGCTGTCCGCCGTCGTCCGGTGGGCCGGCACCCTGCTGGGCGCGGCCTCGGGGTGGGAGCTGGGGATCGGGCTCGGCCTCCCGCCGTCCCTCCTCACCGTCGGACTCATGTGTGTCATGACCTCCGCACTGCGAAGGACCCGCCGCGCGCTTGCCGCCAACGAGCAGCTGGTCCGTGCCGGAACCCTCCCCGCGACCCGCTATGCGGCGACGGTCGGGATGGCCACGTGCCTGGGTGCGATCGTCCTGGTGCTCCTGCTCGCAGGGCTGCTGGTGGGGGCGGGCACACTGACGCTCCTGGGGTCCGCGCGGTTCATCGTGGTGGTGTCGGTGCCGCTGCTCATCGCGTGCCTGGGTCCGGAGCGGCGCGGAGCACCCGCCGGTCGCTGGGCGCAGGCCCTGTTCGACCTCGTCGCGACGAAGGCGGGGGATGAGTGGGCCGACGCCCTGGAATCCGCGCTGCGGGTGCTGCGCCGCGTGGGGCTCGCCGTGGGGATCGTAGCCGTCCTGGGACTCATCGTCGCTCTCGCCACCGGGTGGTCCTCCATGGCCGAGGCGGTGTCCGGGTACTCCCGACCGACCGTCGCTGCGGTGGGGCTGGGCTTCGTCCAGCTGCTCTTCCTGCCGACGCTGCTGGTCATCACGGTGAGCTGGCTGTCGGGCGCCGGGGTCCACCTGTCTACCGCTGCCCTCGCGACGCCGTTCAGCTCGCAGGCCGCAGTGGTTCCCGCCGTCCCCGTGCTCGCCGCGGTCCCGGTGGACACCGCGGCATGGGGGTGGGCGGTGCTGGTCGTCCTCCCGCTCGCTGTCGGGGTCGCGACCGTGGGACGCAGCACCTGGGTGGAGGAGGTGGACTGGCGCGTGGTCGTCATCTCAGCCGGTCTGGGCTTCGTCTGCACCGCTGCGGCCGTGCTGTTCGCAGCGGGGCCGATCGGACCCGCGGGACTGGAGACGTTCGGCGTCCCCATCGGGACTGCGATCGCCACCATCGGCGGAGCCGCGGGTGCGGGCACTGCCGCCGGGTGGGGCCTCAGTCTGCTTGCGAACCGGGCATCGGCTGACCGGTGAGCCGTTCGAACCAGTCGCCGACCTGCGTGTTGTAGTCGTTCTGGCAGACGGCCGTCGCCTGCTCGGTGATCGAATCGGCCATGCACGCTTCGAAATCGGCGCGGATGTCCCAGATGAGGACCGTGGAGATGGCGGAGACGAGTACGTATCCCGCGACGATGAAGCCGATGACCCCCGTGACGATCGCCTGAGCGACCTGCCCCGCGCGGATCCCTGCGACGAGGCAGATGACAGCGCACGCCATCGCTCCGAGTGCGAGGACGCCGGACACGATGACGAGGGGGAGTGAGAGCATCGAGCAGAGGATCGCACCGGCGAGCAGCACCGTGAGCGCGAGGCCGTACTTCACGACGGTGCGCTGCGGGCCGCTGGGCTTCTCCGGTTCCTTGTCCGGACCGCCGTCGGGGGCGCCCGAACCCTTACCGGACGCGTCGGAATCGCGCGGCGGATCGATGCGGGTCTGGTCTTCGACGGGGCTCGGGTTGCTCACACCCACAGTGTCGCATACGGCCCGCGGGGGAGCGGCACAGCCCGGCCCGTCCCCTCCCACCGCGTTCCTCTAGACTTGCTGGGTGCGCTGCGTGATTCTCGCCTCCGGTTCAGGAACCCTCACCCAAGCTCTCCTCGACGCCTTCGCGGATGGGGGTGCAGGGGTGCAGATCGTCGCCGTCTGCTCCGACGTCGCGTCCGCCGGGGTGCTCGATCGTGCGCGGTCGGCAGGTGTCGAGACATGCGTCGTGGCCCCATCCGACCACTCCGCGCGTGCGGAGTGGAACCGGGCCCTGGCCGACACCGTGGCGTCGTACGATCCGGACTGGGTCATCTCCGCCGGTTTCATGCGGATCCTGGGAAGCGCATTCGTCGACCGCTTCGCCGGCCGCATCATCAACACGCACCCGGCTCTGCTGCCGTCGTTCCCCGGCGCCCACGGCGTCCGGGACGCGATGGCCCACGGCGTGAAGGTCGCGGGGACGACGTTCCACCTGGTCGACGCGGGCGTCGACACCGGCCCGATCATCGCGCAGTTCCCCGTGGCGGTGCAGGACGCAGACGATGAGGAATCGCTCCACGAGCGCATCCGCGCGGTCGAACGGACTCGACTGGTCGAGCTGCTGGCCTTCCTCGCCGAACGGACACTCACCGTCGAGGGACGACGCGTGACCGGGTGGACACCCGCACCGTGACCACTCCACAGAACCCATCCACACGAGCAGGAGGCACCAGAGACGTGCAGACAGCCCGACCCATCCGCCGCGCGCTCATCAGCGTCTATGACAAGACCGGCCTGGAGGGCCTCGCGCAGGGCCTCCACGCCGCCGGCGTCACCCTCGTATCGACCGGTTCGACGGCGGGACGCATCGCCCAGGCGGGTGTCCCCGTCACTCCTGTGGAGGAGCTCACCGGCTTCCCGGAGACCCTCGAAGGCCGTGTGAAGACGCTGCATCCGCGCGTCCACGCAGGGATCCTCGCGGACACGCGGAAGCCCGAGCACCTCGAGCAGATCGCTGAACTGGGCATCGAGGCGTTCGACCTGGTCGTCGTCAACCTGTATCCGTTCACGGAGACAGTCGCGTCCGGTGCGCCGTTCGACGACTGCGTCGAGCAGATCGACATCGGAGGGCCGTCGATGGTGCGCGCGTCGGCGAAGAACCACCCGAGCGTCGCAGTCGTCACCGACCCCTCCGTGTACTCCGAGGTCGTCGACGCGGCCGCGGGCGAGGGCTTCTCCCGCACACGGCGCACGCAGTTGGCCGCGGACGCATTCGCGCACACGGCCGCCTATGACGTCGCCGTGGCGTCGTGGATGGCCGGCCAGGTCGTCGAGGAGGAGGCCGGACTGCCGTCCTTCGTCGGCTCCGCCGTCCACAAGACCGCAGATCTGCGCTACGGAGAGAACCCCCATCAGCGTGCGGCCGTCTACGCGGTGCCCGGTGCAGGCGGCGCCGCGGGCGCGGTGCAGCTGGGCGGCAAGGAGATGTCGTTCAACAACTACCAGGACATCGACGCCGCGATCCGTGCCGCCTATGACTTCACGGACCCAGCGGTCGCGATCATCAAGCACGCGAACCCCTGCGGGCTGGCGGTGGGCGACGACATCGCAGACGCGCACAGGCGTGCGCACGCGACGGACCCGGTGTCCGCATACGGGGGCGTCATCGCAGCGAATCGCGAGGTGACGCTCGCGATGGCGGAGTCGGTGAAGCCGATCTTCACCGAGGTGCTCGCTGCGCCGTCCTTCGCCGCGGATGCCCTCGAGCTGCTGCGGACGAAGAAGAACCTCCGTCTGCTCGAGCTGGGTGAACACACGGAGCAGCGGATCGAGACGAAGCAGATCGGCGGTGGCCTGCTCGTGCAGGAGCGCGATCTGCTCCAGGCCGACGGCGACCAGCCGACGGGGTGGACCCTGGCCGCCGGTGAGGCTGCCGACGAGGCGACGATGCGCGACCTGGTGTTCGCATGGCGCGCTTGCCGATCGGTGAAGTCGAACGCGATCCTGCTCGCCCGGGACGGTGCCGCAGTCGGCGTGGGCATGGGCCAGGTGAACCGTGTGGATTCCGCGCGTCTCGCGGTCGAGCGGGCCGGGGAGGAGCGCGCGGCAGGCTCAGTCTGCGCGTCGGATGCGTTCTTCCCGTTCGCGGATGGACCGCAGGCGCTCTTCGACGCCGGTGTGAAGGCGATCGTCCAGCCGGGCGGATCGATCCGCGACGAGGAGGTGGTGGCTGCGGCTCAGGCTGCAGGCGTCACGATGTACTTCACAGGATCGCGCCATTTCCTCCACTGAGAGTGGGGACTCCACTGTGAGCAGGGGCTCCCGTGAGCACGGCGGCTCGCCCGGTCATGCTCGCCGTCCCGGTCATGCTCGACGTCGGGGCAAGGGCCGGGGCTGGTTCTCCAAGAGGTGGATCTACTGGAAGCGGCGCTACTCGAATCCGACGCTGCGCGACTGGGTGCTGCTGGCGACGGTCGTGGCGCTCGTCCTGGCCGTGGTCGTCGCCCCGCTGAGCTTCCGGCTGTCCGGATGGATGCTCGCTGCGGTCTGTGCCGCATCGGGCGTGCTCCGGCTGCTGCCCGACCCCTGGTGGGCGACGGTGCGCAATCGTGGGCGCGGGTTCGATGCGACGCTTTTCTTCAGCGCATCCGTCGCGCTTGCTCTTCTCACTGCGTCGATCCCCGATTAACACGAGCTGATCGTCGTCTGTGGACGTTCTGGGAGCATCCTCCTTCTGTTGCACGTGACCGGTCAGTAATGGAAGTGTCGTTTCCGAAGCCGCCCACCGGAGGCGGACGTCGATCTCAAGGAGGTACAGCAATGGGACTCGGAGATTTCGCAGACAAGGCCAAGGACGCCGCTAGCAACAACGAGCAGGTGCAGCAGTACGGCGAGCAGGGTCTGGACAAGGCCAGGGATGCCGCGAACGACGCCACCGGCGACAAGTTCTCGGATCAGGTCGACCAGGGTCACGGCGCTGCGTCGGACGCACTCGGCTTCGGTGACAAGGGCGGCGACCAGGGCGACGATAAGCGCAACTGATTCTTCGTTCTACGAATCGGCGCCCCGCTCCACCATCTGGTGGAGCGGGGCGCTTTCGTCTGTGCGGGGTCGGTGTGGACTGTGAGGACCGAGCGGGCTGCTGCCCGCCGGCCTCAGAGCTTCTCGACCGGCGCGTAGCGCATGAGGAGTCGCTTCGTGCCCTCCGAGCCGAAGTCCACGACCGCGACCGTCTTGTCACCTGCGCCCGTCACCTCGACGACCGTGCCGAGGCCGAACGAGTCGTGCGAGACCCGGTCGCCGGCGTCGACGGAGACCATTTCGCGCTGCGGGCGGATCCTGTTGGGGAAGCCGCTGCCGGGCTTGGTCGACGCCGCCCGCGCCCCGCCTGCTCCCTGGCGACCGGCGCCGAATGCGCCGCTCGAGCCGCCGCGTCCGCCGCCGTACGCGGCTCCGTAGGGGCCTGCGGCGCCGTCTCCCGCACCGAACCCGCCCGTTGTGAAGCCACCTGCGCCCAGCCCGCCTGATCCCGTGGACTCCCACTCGATGAGGTGTTCCGGAATCTCCGCGAGGAACCTGCTGGGCGGGTTGTACTGCGGCTGCCCCCACAGGCTGCGGGTCTCCGCGCGACTGATGAGCAGCTTCCGCTGCGCGCGGGTGAGTCCCACATACGCGAGGCGGCGCTCCTCCGACATCTCCTGGTCCGAGGTGAATGACCGCTGGTGCGGAAATGTCCCGTCCTCCAGGCCGGTGAGGAAGACGACGGGGAACTCGAGGCCCTTCGCGGTGTGCAGCGTCATGAGCGTGACCTCACCCGCCTCTTCGTCGGGGATCGAATCCGCGTCGGACGACAGAGCCACGGCTTCGAGGAAGTCGTCGAGCGTGCCCTCCTCGTTCTGCGCGTCGTACTGCTCCGCCACCGCGACGAGCTCCGCGAGGTTGTCCACGCGGGATTCGTCCTGCGGATCGGTCGACTCGTTGAGCGATGCGAGGTATCCCGTCTGCTCCAGCACTGCTTCGAGGGAGGCGGCGACGCCGCCTCCCTCCGCGACACCTGCCAGATCGTTCAGGAGGGTGAGGAACGTCCGGATCGGACCGCGCGACCGGGTCGTGATGCCGACCGCGTTGTCCGCGTCGTCCAGTGCGGCGCGGAACGTGGTGCGCTCGCGGTCCGCGTGGGCGGCGATGAGCGCTTCCGTCCGGTCGCCGATCCCGCGCTTGGGCTCGTTGAGCACACGGCGCAGGTTCACATCATCAGCCGGATTCGCCAGGACGCGCAGATACGCGAGCGCGTCCTTGATCTCCTTGCGCTCGTAGAAGCGCGTGCCGCCGACCACCTTGTAGGGCATCCCCGCACGGACCAGCGCGTCCTCGATCGCGCGGGACTGCGCGTTGGTGCGGTAGAAGACAGCGAAGTCGCCGTACGTGAGGTCGTGGTCGTCACGGAGCTCGTCGATGCGCTCGACGATGAAGCGCGCCTCTGCCTGCTCCGTCTCCGCGACCCAGCCGGTCACCGTCTCTCCGTCGCCGCTGTCCGTCCACAGCCGCTTGTCCTTGCGATCGGGGTTGTTCGAGATGACGGAGTTCGCCGCAGACAGAATGTTCTGGGTCGACCTGTAGTTCTGCTCCAGCAGCACGACGCGCGCCTGCGGGAAGTCCTCCTCGAATTCCACGATGTTCCGCACTGTCGCGCCGCGGAATGCGTAGATCGACTGGTCCGCGTCGCCCACGACGGTGAGTTCCCCCGTGGGCCCGTCCGGCTGGTCCGCACCGGCGAGGAGCCGGATGAGCCGGTACTGCGCGGGGTTCGTGTCCTGATACTCATCGACCAGGATGTGGCGGAAGCGCGCGCGGTAGTTGTCCGCCACCGCCTCGAAGGCGCCCAGGAGGTGGACCGTCTCCATGATGAGGTCGTCGAAGTCCAGGGCGTTCGCCCGGCGCAGCCGTTCCTGGTAGCGCCGGTAGACGGTGAGGACCGCTTCATCGTGCGGTCGTCTCTCCGACACCGTCGCGGCGAAGTCGTCCGGAGTCATGAGGTCGTTCTTGAGGCCGGAGATCCGTGACCGCAGTGCCCGGGCGGGGAACTTCTTCGGGTCGAGGTCCGCTTCCCGCGCGACCTGGGTGAGGAGGCGCAGCGAGTCCTGGGCGTCGTAGATCGTGAAGCTCGACGTCAGCCCCAGGGTCTTGGCCTCGCGGCGGAGGATCCGCACGCATGCGGAGTGGAAGGTCGACACCCACATCGTGCGCGCCGCCGGCCCCACGAGGGCGGCGATGCGCTCTTGCATCTCCTTCGCCGCCTTGTTCGTGAAGGTGATCGCGAGGACTTCACCGGGCCGTGCCCGTCCCGTCCGCAGTGCGTGGGCGATGCGGCGGGTGAGGACACTGGTCTTCCCCGACCCTGCACCCGCGACGATGAGAAGGGGACCGCCATGATGCAGGACTGCCTCCCGCTGGGCCGGATTGAGCCCGTCCAGCAGCGAATCCGCGTCTCCTGCGGCGTCGTCCCGGATCCGGCCGGCCGAGGCTCCGCCCTGCGTCGCCGGTGCGGAACCGGCCGTACCGCTGGGCCGGGCGTCGGCAGCGGGAGGTCCATCTGCGGGGGCAGATGCGTCCGGGTCGAGTGCGGAGAGGAAATCGAAGGGTGAGCTCATAGCGGTGCGAACCTATCAGCAGAGACGGACACGGCCCGGCTCTGGGGAGCCGGGCCGGGATGCGTGCCGGGCACGGGATGGGCCCGTGCGGATCGGAGAGGGGACCCGATCAGGTGCGGATCCGCACTCAGGCGGTGACGGTTCCGGGGAGGAAGACGGCGATGATCACGGCGATGACCGCGACGATCCCGGTGGCGTGCGACATGCCCGCGGACGTGCCCTGCTCCGGGTTCGCCTTCTCCTTGCGCTTGCCGAGGAAGGCGAAGACGGCGACGGCGAGTGCCAGCACCAGCTTGATGCCGATCTTCATGTGATTGACGGCTTCTCCCTCGTCCACCATCGCCTCTGCGAGACCGGTGAGGGCGAGTCCCGTGACGAGCTGCAGGTATGCGCCGTGCAGCATTCCGGGGGAGACCTTGGGGGCCTTGATGTTCGCGAAGTAGCCGCCGATGATGATGGCCATTCCGAGGAGGTGCAGTACGACTAGGATGAGACGAAGGATTTCCATACCCCTGAGTCTAGTGGCAGGATTGCACCCAGCGCCCACCCGTCCCGGGAGCGCGGTCCGCCCTGGTGTAATGGCAGCACTCCGGCTTTTGGTGCCGTGTGGTCTAGGTTCGAATCCTAGGGGCGGAGCGGGATGAATCCATCCGCGATATCCAAGGAGCCCCACACATGCCGCAGCACAGCCCGGCAGCCGTGATCGTCCTCGCCGCAGGCGCAGGAACCCGGATGAAGTCGGCCACACCCAAGGTGATGCACCCGATCGCAGGACGGTCTCTCCTCCACCACGCGATCACCGCAGCGGCCGGCACCGGTCCCGAACACCTCGTCGTCGTGCTGCGACACGCGCGCGAGCAGGTGGCCTCGCACGTCGAATCCATCGCCGGAGTCCTCGACCGCTCCGTGCTCGTGGCCGACCAGGACGATGTCCCCGGCACGGGCCGCGCCGCGGAGTGCGCGCTCACCCAGCTCCCCGAGGACATGGACGGCACGGTCGTCGTCACGTACGGCGATGTCCCGCTGCTCACCACCTCCACCCTCTTCGCTCTCGTCGAGCACCACGAAGCGCAGTCCAATGCGGTGACGGTCCTGTCCGCCAACGTCGCGAACCCCGCGGGCTACGGCCGCATCGTGCGCGACGCGGCCGGCGATCTGGAACGGATCGTCGAGCAGAAGGACGCGGATGAGGCAGTCCGCGCGATCGGCGAGATCAACTCCGGGATCTACGCGTTCGAGGCATCCGTGCTGCGCGACGCGCTCGCCCGCGTCGACACGGACAACGCCCAGGGGGAGAAGTACCTCACCGACGTCATCGGCATCGCGCGCAGCGGTGGCTCCCGCGTCGCAGCGCTCACGACCGACGACGTGTGGCAGGTGGAAGGCGCGAACGACCGCGTGCAGCTCGCCCAGCTGGGCCGCGAGCTCAACCGTCGCATCGTCGAATCCCACATGCGGGCCGGTGTCACGGTCGTCGATCCGGAGACCACGTGGATCGACTCCGACGTCGTCCTCGCACCGGATGTCACGATCCAGCCGGGAGTGCAGCTCCACGGCGCCTGCGATATAGCGGCCGATGCCGTCATCGGACCGGACACGACCCTGTCGGACACGGAGGTGGGAGAGGGCGCCACGGTGATCCGCACCCACGGCTCGCTCGCGGTGATCGGAGCCGGGGCTGCGGTCGGGCCCTTCTCCTACCTGCGGCCCGGGACGGAACTGGGCGCGAGCGGCAAGCTCGGCGCGTTCGTGGAGACGAAGAACGCGCAGATCGGCGAGGGGTCGAAGGTGCCCCACCTGACCTACGTCGGCGACGCCACGGTCGGTGAGCACTCGAACATCGGCGCGTCGTCCGTCTTCGTCAACTACGACGGCGTGAAGAAGCAGCGCACGACGATCGGCTCGCATGTGCGGATGGGCTCCGACACGATGTACATCGCCCCCGTGACGGTGGGCGACGGCGCATATTCGGGCGCGGGTGCCGTCATCCGCGACGACGTGCCGGCCGGGGCGCTGGCGATCAAGGAGGGCCGCCAGCGCAACATTGAGGGCTGGGTCGAGAAGAACAGACCAGGGAGTGCCGCCGCGCAGGCGGCACAGCTGGCACACGACACTGCGCCGGAATCGACGGCCGCGGACAGCGCGGCGCCGGACCGGGGGACAAGCGCAGACGATGCGGATCGAAATAAGGAGTCCTGAACGTGAGGTCGATCACCACCGCGGGCGAGAAGAAACTCGTCCTGGTCAGTGGGCGCGCGAACACTGAGCTGGCCGAACAGGTCGCACAGTGCCTCGGCACCGAACTGCTCCCCACAGACGTCTACAACTTCGCCAACGGCGAGATCTATGTCCGGTTCGGAGAATCCGTCCGCGGCACAGACGTCTTCATCATGCAGTCGCACACGACCCCCATCAACGAATGGGTCATGGAGCAGCTCATCATGGTCGACGCGCTCAAGCGTGCGTCGGCCAAGAGGATCACCGTCATCGCGCCGTTCTTCCCGTACGCGCGGCAGGACAAGAAGCACCGCGGCCGTGAGCCCATCTCCGCTCGCCTCATGGCGGACCTCTTCAAGACCGCGGGTGCCGACCGCCTCATCACGGTCGACCTCCACACGGCTCAGATCCAGGGCTTCTTCGACGGACCCGTCGATCACCTCGTCGCGCTGCCGATCCTGTCGGACTACGTGAAGGAGAACTACCCCGAGGACCTCGCGGTCGTCTCGCCCGACGCGGGCCGGATCAAGGTCGCGGAGAACTGGTCGTCCAGCCTGGGCGGCGTCCCCCTGGCGTTCATCCACAAGACGCGCGACATCACGCGGCCGAATGAGACGAAGGCCAATCGCGTGGTGGGCGAGGTCGAGGGTCGCCACTGCGTGCTCGTCGACGACATGATCGACACCGGCGGCACCATCGTCCAGGCGGCGGACGCCTGCATGGCGGCGGGGGCCAAGGGCGTCATCATCGTGTCCACCCACGCAGTCTTCTCCGGCCCCGCGGTGGAGCGCCTCACCAATTCCGTGGCGGAAGAGGTCATCGTCACGAACACGCTTCCGCTCAGCGAGGAGATGATGTTCGACAAACTCACGGTCCTGTCCATCGCTCCGCTGCTCGCGAGGGCAGTGCACGAGGTGTTCGAGGACGGCTCCGTCACGAGCCTCTTCGAGGGCGACGGCGCCTGATCCGGAGCATCCGCATCTGACCGTCCGCGTGACGGATGAGCGGCCGTTCGCCCGGGGAGGGCGAACGGCCGCTTCGCTGTTCCAGCTGCCGCTGCCGTCCCCGCGGCAGCCGTCCCCGCGGCAGCGTTCGGCGCCCGCTTTGACCGCGTGCGGGGAGTGCGTATGATTGACGGGTTACCTCGGCGAGGGAGGCCCCGACGGCCTCCGTGATCGACGCGGTGCTCATGATCCGAACAGGCTGCAGTGCCTCCTGGCCACAGCGTCCCTCGTTCCGGGTGGGTGGGCTGCGTCCGTGCGAGGCGCCACCGCTTGAGAAGGAGAATGACCATGGCAGATGCGAAGCTCGACGTCGTCCGTCGCGAAGAATTCGGCAAGGGAGCGGCACGTCGCTTCCGCCGCGAGGGCAAGGTCCCCGCGGTCTTCTACGGCCACGGGATCGACCCCATCCACCTGCTGCTCGATGCGCACCCCACGATGCTGGCGCTGCGCACCCCGAACGCGCTGCTGAAGCTCGAGAACCCGGACACGGGCAAGAGCGAGCTGGCACTCGTGAAGGACGTGCAGGTCAACCCCGTCACTCGTGAGAACGAGCACCTGGACCTGATCCTCGTCAAGAAGGGCGAGAAGGTCGAGGTCGAGGTCCCGATCGTGCTCGAGGGCGAAGCGGCGCCCGGCACGATGGTGTCGGTCGACAACCAGTCGCTGCTCATCGAGGCCGACGCCACGAAGCTGCCGGAGACGATCGAGGTCAGCATCGAGGGCCGCGAGGTCGGCGACCACATCTACGCCGCAGACGTCACGATGCCGTCCGGCTCCACGCTGGTCTCCGATGCGGAGCTGCTCGTGGTGAACGTGTCCGCCGAGCTGTCGGATGCGGAGCTCGAGGCGGAGCTCGAGACCGACGCGGTCGATGAGGATGCGGCGGAGTCCACCGGCGAGGAGTCCGGCGACGAGTCCACGGAGGAGAAGCCGTCCGACGACGAGTGAGGCACGGGAGAGGGCTCCCCACCGGGAGCTGACCACCCAGGCTCGCGCGTGCACACCTGCGGGGCAGGACCGATCCGGTCCTGCCCCGCAGTGCATGACCCGCGTCGCCCCTCGAGAGCTCCATCACCACAGCAGTCAGCCCGACCCCGCGACGAGCGGGTCATCACAGAAGGACGGTCGCGTCGCCATGGCATCGGACACCTGGATCATCGTGGGCCTCGGCAATCCGGGCAGCCGGTATGAGGCGACCCGCCACAACATCGGCTACCTGGTCGTCGACGAACTACTGCGACGCATGGGCGGGACGCTGACGAAGTCGAAGACCCGCGCACTCGCCGCGACGGGGAGACTCCCCGGGGCCGGGGGGCTGCCGGGCCCGCGGGCTGTCCTCGTGCGGCCGGCGACCTACATGAATGAGTCGGGGCAGCCGGTGGGACAGCTCGCCCGCTTCCATTCGGTCGCACCCGACCGCGTGATCGCGATCCACGACGACGTGGACCTCGACTACGATTCCGTTCGTCTCAAGCAGGGCGGCGGAGAGGGCGGCCACAACGGACTGCGATCTCTCACGAGCCACCTGGGAACGAAGGACTACCTCCGGGTCCGTGCGGGAGTGGGGCGTCCTCCCGGACGCATGGACACCGCCGACTACGTGCTGGGGCGCTTCACCTCGCAGGAGCGCACCACTCTGCCGATCTTCGTCTCCGATCTCGCGGACGCGGTGGAGGCCGTCGCGCTCGAGGGGCTCGAGCCCGCCCAGCAGCGGTTCCACTCACCGCGCTGAGGCACCCCCGCCGGCAGGAGGCGTCGGCGACCGTCGGAGGGCTCTCGCGGCGCGGCTCTACCGCGACGCGGTCCGGGGCCTCAGGAGCAGAGCTGCGAGTCCACCGCCGATCGCTCCGAAGAGATGGCCCTGCCAGGAGATCCCCGGATGGACGGGAAGGACTCCCACGAGCATCGAGCCGCCGTAGACGACGAAGACGATCGCGGCGATGATCCCGTACAGGATGCGGTGCGACATGGTCCCAGCGGTGAAGACGCGGACGATGAGGTAGGCGAAGTACCCGAAGACGAGTCCGGAGGCTCCGACCGTCAGGGTACCGGGCCATGCGAGCAGCCACGGTCCGATCCCGCCGATCACAGTGGCGATCGCCGTCACGGCCCAGAACCTGCGCGCACCCTCTGCGGCGACCAGGCAGCCGAGGACCGCGAACGGCACGGTGTTCGCGATGAGATGGCCCCACGTCGAGTGGAGGAGCGGGGCGAGGACGACGCCCGGCAGGTGCGTGACGTCCCACGCGCGGATGCCGAGGACCTCGAACCGCCCGGGCAGCAGCATATCCGCGAACTCGATCGCCCACATGAGCGCGATGAGGAGCAGCGGCGGGACCAGGCGCGCGGCGAATGGCGCGCGCGGACGGGTGTCGTCGGGTGTGTGCGCCATGTCCCCAGTATCCGTCATGAAGCTGGAGGCCCGGTCCGCGCGGACGGCAGTGAAGGCGCGCAGGAGCTGCGGCGACCTGGCGATCAGTCGTGTCCGCGCCGACGCCTACACTGGACGCGTGCTGACTGGATTGAGTGACGCCCTCACGCTGCCCGCATTCGACGATGTCCGGCGAGCGGTGGCCGATCCCGCGTCGCCGGGCGGCTCCGTGTCCCTGGTGCGCGGACTCCTGCCCGCACTCATCTCGCGCACCGCGAAGACCGGGACCGTCCTGGTGGTCACAGCGACGACGCGTGAGGCGGAAGACCTCGCACGTGCGCTCGCCGACCACCTGCCGCAGGAATCCGTCGCGGTCTTCCCGTCCTGGGAGACGCTGCCGCATGAGAGGCTCTCGCCCCGCTCGGACACCGTGGGCGAACGCCTCACGGTGCTGCGCCGGCTCGCCTATCCGGGTGCCGACGGCGATTCCCCGCTGCGGGTCGTCATCGCGCCGGTGCGCGCTGCGCTGCAGCCGCTCGTCAAGGGACTCGCACACCTCGAACCCGTCGACCTGCGCGTCGGTGACAGGGTCGATCTCACCGAACTGTCCGAAACGCTGTCCGGGCTCGCGTACACCCGTGTCGACATGGTGTCCCGCCGCGGTGAGTTCGCGGTGCGCGGCGGCATCATCGATGTCTTCCCTCCGACTGCCGAATCCGCCCTGCGACTCGAATTCTTCGACGACGAGATCGAGGAGATCCGCCCCTTCGCCGTGGCGGACCAGCGCTCCCAGAACCCCGACCCCGACGGTCCCGCCCCCCGCCTGTACGCACCGCCGTGCCGGGAGGTCCTGCTCACCGCCAAAGTCCGGGAACGTGCCGCAGCCCTGGCGGAGACGACGCCCGCTGCGGCCGACATGCTGGGCCGCATCGCCGCGGGCGTCGCCGTGGAGGGGATGGAATCGCTCGCGCCGGTCCTCGCGGATGGGATGGAACCCCTCGTCGCGGTCGTGCCGCAGGACACCCGTGTGCTCGTCGTGGAGCCGGAGAGGGTCGCGCGCCGCGCGGACGACCTGGTCCGCACGTCTGATGAGTTCCTCGCGGCCGCCTGGGAATCGGCCTCCGACGGCGCGCAGGCCCCTGTCGATCTGTCCGCTGCGAACTTCCGCACCCTCGAGCAGACGCGGGAGGCCGCCGGCGTCCTGAGCCTGCCGTGGTGGGAGCTGGGCGGCTTCGCAGTCGACGAAGAGCTCACCGCTGCGGGCGACGAGGTCTACACGGTGCCGGCGCGTGAGCCGCGGGGGTACCAGGGCGACGTCGAGGCGATCCTCGGTGACGTGCGCACGCTGGTGCGGGACGACTGGTCCGTCGTCGTCCTCACGGAGGGCGGCGGTCCGGGCAAGCGGCTCGTCGAGGTGTTCGCCGACGCCGAGGTCCCCGCAGCCTTCGTCGAGGCTCCGGACTTCACTGCTGCGGGGCGCGTCGAAGTCGCGATCGGGGCCGGCTACGGCGGGTTCGTCGTGGACGAGCTCAGGCTGGCCGTGCTCACGGAGGCGGACGTGCTCGGCCGTGCGGCCGCCACCTCGACGCGGGACATGCGGAAGCTCCCCGCGCGCCGCAGGCGCAACCAGGTCGACCCCCTCAACCTGTCGCCCGGCGACCACGTGGTGCACGAGCAGCACGGTGTCGGCCGGTTCGTCGAGATGGTGCAGCGCACCGCGGGGAAGGGGAAGGACGCGCACACGCGCGAATACCTGGTCCTCGAGTACGCGCCGTCGAAGCGCGGGCACCCCGGCGACCGGCTGTACGTGCCCTCGGACGCGCTCGACCAGGTCACCCGGTACGTGGGCGGCGAGAGCCCGACGCTCAACAAGATGGGCGGGTCCGACTGGTCGAAGACGAAGACGCGGGCGCGGAAGGCGGTCAAGGAGATCGCCGGAGAGCTCGTCCGCCTCTACTCCGCTCGGCAGGCCACGCAGGGCCACGCATTCGGTCCTGACACCCCCTGGCAGCGGGAGCTCGAGGACGCCTTCCACTACGTCGAGACGCCGGATCAGCTGACGACGATCGATGAGGTCAAGGACGACATGATGAAGTCGGTCCCCATGGACCGGCTGATCTGCGGCGACGTGGGCTACGGCAAGACGGAGGTCGCGGTCAGGGCGGCCTTCAAGGCGATCCAGGAGGGCAAGCAGGTCGCGGTGCTCGTCCCCACGACGCTGCTCGTGCAGCAGCACCTGGAGACGTTCGCGGAGCGCTACGCGGGCTTCCCCGTGAGTGTGGGGGCCCTGTCGCGCTTCCAGTCGAAGAAGGAATCGGATCGCGTCGTCGCCGCGATGAAGGACGGGACGATCGACCTCGTCATCGGCACCCACCGACTGCTGTCGGGCGAGATCTCGTTCAAGGACCTGGGCCTCGTCATCATCGACGAGGAGCAGCGGTTCGGGGTCGAGCACAAGGAGACGCTCAAGGCGATGCGCGCGGACGTCGATGTCCTCGCGATGTCCGCGACGCCCATCCCGCGCACGCTCGAGATGGCGGTCACGGGCATCAGGGAGATGTCGACCCTGGCGACTCCGCCGGAAGAGCGCCATCCCGTGCTCACGTACGTGGGACGGCACGAGGATCGGCAGGTCGCCGCAGCGATCCGGCGCGAGCTCATGCGCGAGGGACAGGTCTTCTACATCCACAACCGGGTGCAGGACATCGACCGGGTGGCGGGGCGCCTCGCGGAGCTCGTCCCCGAAGCGCGGATCGGGATCGCGCACGGCAAGATGGGCGAGCGACAGCTGGAGCAGATGATCGTCGACTTCTGGGAGCGGAAGTTCGATGTGCTCGTCTGCACGACGATCGTCGAGACCGGCATCGACATCGCGAACGCGAACACGCTCATCATCGACCGGGCCGACCGCTACGGACTCTCGCAGCTCCACCAGCTGCGGGGCCGGGTGGGGCGCGGCCGCGAACGCGCGTACGCGTACTTCCTCTACCCGCCGGACGGCACGCTCACGGAGACGGCGCACGACCGGCTCAAGACCCTGGCCGAGCACTCCGAGCTGGGCGCGGGGATGCAGGTCGCCATGAAGGACCTCGAGATCCGCGGCGCGGGCAACCTGCTGGGCGGTCAGCAGTCCGGGCACATCGAAGGAGTGGGCTTCGACCTCTACATCCGCCTCGTGGGCGAGGCGGTGGCCAACTTCCGCGGTGAGTCGCAGGAGGAGGAGCCGGAGATGCGCATCGAGCTGCCCGTCGACGCGCACATCCCCACCGACTACGTCGAGCACGAACGGCTGCGGCTCGAGGCGTACCGGAAGCTCGCCGCCGCCGGGGGAGAAGAGCAGATCCGGTCAGTGCTGGAAGAGCTCACCGACCGCTACGGCACGCCGCCGGACGCGGTGGGAGTGCTGGCGGACGTGGCTCGTCTGCGCATCCGTGCACGGAAGTCGGGGGTCTCCGACATCGTGAGCCAGGGCAACTTCATCCGCTTCGGTCCGGTGGAGGACCTGCCGGACTCGCAGATCGCCCGTCTGAAGCGCATGTACCCCAAGTCGCTCATCAAGCCGGCCGTCCGGTCGGTGCTCGTCCCCAAACCCGTGAGTGGGGGCGGATTCGACAGCAGGGAAGTCGTCGACTCGGAGATCCTCACATGGGCATACCAGTTCCTGGAGGCCATCATGCCGGTCGAGGATGAGGAGACCGAGAGCCTCGAGAGTGCCGCGAGCGCCTCGTCATGAGCCGGGTGCGGGGCACGAGTGCCGGGGGAGGCGAGGACCCGGACCCGCGCGACGTCCGCGAACCGTGGAGCCGGCCTGACGTCGCGACCCTCACCCCGGACCGGATGATGGCGTACATCCGCGCGCGCTGCCCGTGGGCCGCGGCCCACACCCACAGGACGCTCGCGCCCTATCTGCTGGAGGAATCGGCAGAGCTGATGGCCGCCATCCTCGAAGACGAGCGGGTCGGCTCCGCGGGCGGATCGGCGACGGCCGACGCGGTCGAAGCCGAACTCGCAGACGTCCTCTACCAGGTGGTGTTCCACGCTGCGCTGCTCGACGAGCGCAGGGAAGCAGAGCCCGGCGACACCTGGAGTTCTCTCCAGCAGCGACTGGTCGACAAGTACGTCCGCAGGCATCCGCACGTCTTCGAATCGTCCTCTCCGGTGCCGATCGCAGACGTGCAGCGCCGGTACCAGGACGTGAAGGCCGCGGAACGAGCGGAGGGGAGCGCTGCCCGCGAGCCGTCTGCTGAGGTTCACGCAGAGGCAGCGGACGAGGCTCTGCGCATCCTGTCGGACATCCGGGAGACAATGGCCTCGAGGAACAGGCAGGACTGACCGGTCTGGGCTGCGTGCGATCGACGACGCGCGATCGACGACGACCGCACCGGTACACCCGACCGCACCACGGAGACGAGGAGCACGCATGACAGAGGAATTCCACCGCGCACCGCGGATCGAGATCCCCGGCACGTTCAACTTCCGCGATCTCGGCGGCCACCGCACTCGTGACGGCGGCGCGGTCGCGACCGGTCGCCTCTACCGGGCAGACGGTCTGGGACGGCTGGGGCCGGACGGCGTCGCGATGCTCAAGGAGATGCGCATCGCCTCCGTCGTCGATCTGCGTGAGGAGAAGGAGGTCGCGAACATCCCCGATGCCGTCGACGGCCTGGGCGCCCGCTATTCCCACATGCCGCTGCTGGGCAACCGCTATTTCCCGCTCGACAAGGACCGCCCGGACCGGATCGTCCTCGACACCCCCTCGCTGCCTGCGCTCTACGCGGCGATGATCGAGACGGCCGGATCGCGGTTCGTGGACGTCATCACCCACATCGCGGACGTCGAGCAGGACGCGACCGTCTTCCACTGCTCAGCCGGCAAGGACCGGACGGGTCTGATCGCCGCCTTCGTGCTGTCGATCCTGGGTGTCGAGCGCGATGCGGTCATCTACGACTATGCGCTGACGGAGGAGTACCTGGGGGATGACTTCCGCGCTGCGCTGCGCAGCCACTTCTCGTCGGCCGGTATCTCGTCCGTGTCAGCCATGGCGACGGATGCGAAGCCGGAATGGCTGGCGGACGTCTTGGACCGGCTGGACCGCGATCACGGGGGCGTCGAGGGGTACCTCGCAGATCACGGACTCCGGGACGGGGTCGCTGACCGCCTGCGGGCCTCACTCACGGAGGCGAAGACTCCGACGTCGTGAGGCGCATCCGAGCTCGGTCCGGACGATGCTGCCGGTGACGACGATGCTGCGGGTCGCTTCGCCTCACGCGCACTGAGTCGGCGCAGAAGGACCATCCACCCGCTGAGTGCTGCGACGAGTGCGAGTGCATAGACCGTCAGCCCCAGGGGGTCATCGGCGGCGGTCTGCTGGCGTAGAGGAGGCCGGCCCATGTGCGGCCTATGACGAGAGCCATGTCAGGCGGCTCGAGCTGATCCTGGGCATCCGCGGAATCATCGGGAGGCCGACCCGTCGATTCCGGGAACGATGCCACCGCACGTGCTGCCACCGCACGTGCTGCCACCGCGAGTGCCGTGACAGACCCGGCGGGGGCCTCGGCGGAGGTCGTCCGGCTCCTGTCCGAGCAGGACTGGCCGGACAAGCAGACCGTCGCGCGCACCGCGGTCGAACAGAGGCTGCGCAGGATGGCGGGGCTGGGCGTCGAGGAGGGGACGCGATATGAGCTCGCACTCGGCGTCGCGGTGGGCACGTACGAGGTCTCGCAGCTCGTCGTCGACATGCTGCGGCTCGCACAGACGTCTCAGAGCATCCGCAGCGTCGAGGGCGACGCACGCGCGACGTGAGCGCGATCTGCGGGGCGGTGTGCACTAGGCTGGCTCCGTCGTCCCCGCACACGCGCACATGCGCACGATCAAGGAGAATCCGTGGCAGAGATTCTGGCCGTAACCGCACGGGAGATCCTCGACTCCCGTGGCAATCCGACCGTCGAAGTGGAAGTCCTCCTCGAAGACGGCGCCGTGGGCCGCGCCGGGGTGCCGTCAGGCGCCTCGACGGGTGAGTTCGAAGCAGTCGAACTGCGCGACGGGGATCCGGAGCGCTACCTGGGCAAGGGCGTGCAGAACGCCGTCGAAGCAGTCCTCGACGACATCCACGACGAGGTGACCGGCATCGAGGCCGATGACCAGCGACTCGTCGACCAGGCGCTGATCGACCTGGACGGCACGGACAACAAGTCCCGCCTGGGCGCGAACGCGACGCTCGGCGTCTCACTCGCCGTGGCACGTGCTGCGGCGGAGAGTGCGGAGCTGCCGCTCTACCGCTACCTCGGCGGACCCAACGGGCACGTCATGCCCGTGCCGATGATGAACATCCTGAACGGCGGTTCGCACGCGGACTCCAACGTCGACATCCAGGAATTCATGATCGCGCCGATCGGCGCATCGAGCTTCCGCCAGGCGCTCCAGTGGGGCGCAGAGGTCTACCACGCGCTCAAGAAGGTCCTGCAGGACCGCGGGCTGTCGACCGGCCTGGGCGACGAGGGCGGGTTCGCCCCGAACCTCGACTCCAACGCTGCGGCGCTCGACCTGATCCTCGAGGCGATCGAGGCCGCGGGTCGCAAGCCCGGCACGGAGATCGCGCTCGCGCTCGATGTCGCGTCCTCGGAGTTCCACGGCGACGACGGCTACACGTTCGAAGGTTCGCTCAGGTCCGCATCGGACATGACCGCGTACTACGAGAAGCTCGTCGCGGACTACCCGCTCGTCTCCATCGAGGATCCGCTCGACGAGAACGACTGGGACGGCTGGACGGAGCTCACGACCCGGATCGGCGGTGCCGTCCAGATCGTCGGCGACGATCTCTTCGTCACCAACCCGCAGCGCCTGCAGCGCGGCATCGAATCCGGCGCCGCGAACTCCCTGCTGGTCAAGGTCAACCAGATCGGGACCCTCACGGAGACGCTCGATGCGATCTCGCTGGCCCACTTCCACCACTACACCGCGATGATCTCCCATCGTTCGGGCGAGACCGAGGACACGACGATCGCCGACCTCGCGGTCGCGGTGAACGCCGGGCAGATCAAGACGGGTGCGCCGGCGCGCTCGGAGCGCGTGGCGAAGTACAACCAGCTCCTGCGCATCGAGGAGCAGCTGGGCGATGCCGCTCGGTACGCCGGTCGCGGGGCGTTCCCGCGGTTCAACGGCTGACACGCCGGGACGGATCACAATCCCCCCGGACACGGAAGGGGCGCGGCACACTTGAGGTGGCCGCGCCCCTTCCCCCATCCGCGCGGATCGAGGTGGACACGATGAGCAGACGCAGCACGGGCGGTCGCGGCAGCGGTCGCCCCGGCCCCGCCGGTGGACGGCGCCCTCATCGTGCCTCGAAGCAGTCCCGGTCCACCGGGAGCGTCTCCCCGGAACTCATCGACGACACGGCTGCGGGCAGGCGGATGTCGTTCCGCACCTCCGTGATCGTCGGCACACTCCTCATCGTCCTCTTCGGGCTCATCCAGCCGATCAGCAGCGGACTCACCCAGATGCAGCAGATCGCGGCTCTGGAAGCCGACATTGCGGCGACGAAGGGCGAGGTCGAGCAGCTCCAGGAGGAACGGGAGCGGCTGGACGACCCGGCGCATCTGGAGCGCCTGGCGCGTGAGAACCTGCAGTACGTCCACGAGGGCGAAGAGGCGTTCATCGTCGTGGACAGTCCGAACGACCACGGCGACGAGGCGGACGAATCCGAGGCCAGCGCCTCGAAGGCAGTCCGTGCCCAGCCCTGGTACATAGAGCTGGCCGATTCGCTGCGTGCGGTCGGCTACGCGAACGAGGAGGACCCCACGTGATCACCCCGTACACAGATGCGGACAGGGAGCGGGTGCGAGAGCAGCTGAACAGGCTGCCGCGCGGAGTCGTGGGAGTCGCATCCCGGACCGCCGGCGGCGAGCCGATCGTCGTCGCGACCGCACCCCGGCTGGATGATGGGACTCCGTTCCCCACCACCTACTACCTCACGCACCCCGACTATGTGACGGAGGCGTCGCGGTTGGAGGCGAACGGGGTCATGGCGGAGCTCACCGCCGAACTCGCAGACGACGAGGAGCTCCAGGCGGCCTACGCCCGCGCCCACACGCAGTATCTGGCCGACCGTGCGCGGATCGGCCGGGAGGCGGGGCTCGACGAGGTGGCAGAGGTCGCCGACTTCTCCGCGGGCGGGATGCCGACCCGCATCAAGTGCCTGCACGCTCTCGTCGGCCACAGCCTGGCTGCCGGACCCGGCGTCAACCCGGTGGGGGACAGGGCACTCGCGATGATGGGGACAGTGCCGCCTGCCGTAGGCTTCCACGTATGACGAGAACGGCTGCCTTCGACTGCGGAACGAACTCCCTGCGACTCCTCGTCGCGGACGTCGACGACACCGGGCGCTTCACGGAGGTCGTGCGCGAGATGCGGGTGGTCCGACTGGGCCAGGGAGTCGACCGCACCGGCGAGTTCGCTCCGGAGGCGCTCGCACGGACCTTCGCGGTCTGCGACGAGTACGCGGAGATCGTGTCCCGTCACGCTCCGGACCGACTGCGGTTCGTCGCGACATCGGCCAGCCGCGACGTGTCCAACCGCGATGAGTTCGCGGCCGGAGTGCACGAGCGCCTGGGGATCGCCCCGGAGGTGATCGAGGGCGGCGAGGAAGCGGAGCTCTCGTTCCTCGGCGCCACCGCGGGTGTGCCGGATGCGGCGTCGCCGCGGCTGGTCATGGATCTGGGCGGCGGTTCGACGGAGCTCGTGCTCGGAGACGCGACCGCGGACGACGCGTACAGCATGAACATCGGATGCGTGCGCCTGTTCGAGCGCCACCTCGCGTCCGATCCGCCCACCGCAGACCAGATCGCAGCGCTGCGCGCGGACGTCGACGACGCCTTCACCGAAGCCGCGCAGCACGTCGATGTGTCCGCGACCCGCACGCTGGTGGGCGTCGCGGGAACCATCACGACGATCGCCGCCGCGATCCTCGACCTGCCCGGCTACGACCGCGACGCGATCCATGGTGCCTCCCTCACGCGGGAGCAGATCGTGCAGACAGCGGACCGCCTCGCCGCGATGACGTCGGACGAGCGCCGGGCACTGCCGTACATGCACCCTGGACGTGCGGACGTCATCGCCGCGGGCAGCCAGGTCTTCGCCCGACTCGTCGAGCTCGTCGACGACGCCGTCGGCCGCTCCGGAGGCTCCCTCGGGATCCGAGTGAGCGAATCGGACATCCTCGACGGGATCGCTCTGGGCCTCGCGCGAGGCTGATCGATGTCACGGCGACGCGGACAGCAGGAGCCGCCGAGTGAGCGGCGTCGACGCAGGGAGCGCAGACGCCGTCTGCGGAGCCGCGTCCTCCAGCTGCTGGCGATCCTCGCCGCGCTCGGACTCGTCGCCGCCACGATCTTCGGCGGGTCCGCCGGCGCTGCGGAGGCGCAGACGGACGAGGGACCGGAGCCCGGACCCGGCCAGTGGTTCATGGACGACTACAACATCCCCGAACTGTGGGAGACGACTCGGGGCGACGGCGTCACGGTGGCCGTCATCGACTCCGGCGTGAGCGACGACCATGAGAACCTCACGGACGCGGTGACCGCCGCGCGCGACTTCTCGGGTGCCGGCAAGGACGGGACCGAGCCCGTCGGCGCGGAGAGCATCATCCATCACGGCACGGCTGTGGCGGGCGTCGTCGCCGGCAACGGGACGGGCAGCGGTCCGGTGGGTGTGGCACCGGAGGCGACGATCGCCTCGGCGTCGGTGTGGTTGGGCGGCGGAGCGCCATCGGCCGCGCAGTCCACGCGCGTGCAGGCGGAGAAGGCGCTGCGCTGGGCCGTGGACAGCGGTGCCTCCGTCATCAACATGTCCCTGGGCTGGGACGACCCGTCGTGGCCCCGGCAGTGGGACGAGGCCTTCGCCTATGCCTACGAGCACGACGCGGTCGTCATCGCGTGCGTGGGCAACCGGTCGCAGGGTGCGACTCAGGCGTGGTCGCCGGCGACGGTCCCCGGAGTGGTGGGGGTCGGCGGACTGGCGAAGTCCGGCGCTGTGCGGGACACGTCCACTGCACCGGGCACGGCAGTGGACCTCATGGGGCCAGCCGAGAACATCCCCGTCCCGTTCTGGGACGGGGGATACGGCACGGCTGACGGGTGCTCGTTCGCGGCCCCCGTGGTGTCCGGGATCGCGGCGCTGCTGCGGTCCGCGCACCCTGACTGGTCCGCCGACGAGGTCGTCGCCGCTCTCCACGAGACCGCCGGGCCGGTCGAGGGACACGATGGACTCGGCACCTACGAGGAGCCGGACCCGATCGTGGGATACGGCAGGGTCGACCCCGCCGCGGCCCTCGCATGGGAGCCGGACGACGATGTGCCTTCCGCGTCGGATCAGCTCGCGGACTGGGTGCAGATGCATCGCCGCGGCGGCGCGGACTCGGAGGGCCCCCGTGCCGGGGGCGAATCGCCTGCCGCAGAGGACGATACGACCGAGCCGGCTGAACGGACCGAGGAGACCGAGGAGGCCGACGGGACCGTCGCCGCCGTGAACGGGTCGCGGCAGGTGCTGGGACCCTCGGTGCTGATCGGCGGTGGTGTCGTCGGGGCGGCGCTGCTGATCGGCGCGCTGGTCGTGGGAATCCGCGCGCGGCGCTCGCGGCAGGACCGGGCCACGGCCTCGGACGAGGCCGATCGGACAGCCGAGGAACCGCGTGCCGGAGCGTCCGCGGGTGTGGCGGAGGAGACCCGCGACGACGGCTAGTGAAAAGTTTCACAAGCCTTTAGGATGAGGTCATGGCTCTCATCAGAAACAACGCTCTGCGTCCGCGCATCCTCATCGTCGGCGGTGGCTACCTGGGCTTCGTGACAGCTCAGAACCTCCTCAAGGACCTCGGGCGGGGTGAAGCCACGGTGACGGTCGTCGACCCCAACCCGTACCTCACCTACGCGCCGTTCCTCCCGGAGGTCGCCGGCGGAAGCATCGAACCGCGTCACGCGATCGTCCCGCTGCGCAGCCACCTCAAGGGTGCGGAGATCATCACGGGCTCCGTCGCGAACATCAACCACGACAAGAAGTTCGTCGTCATCGAGCAGGAGGGCTACGAGGCCTTCGAACTCGACTACGACCAGATCGTGCTGGCGTCCGGCGCAGTGCCGCGCGCACTGCCCATCCCGGGCCTCGCGGAGGAGGGGATCGGCCTCAAGCGCATCGAAGAGGCCATCGCACTGCGCGACCACGTCCTCAACCGCCTGGCCGAAGCATCGCTCATGGAAGACGACGCGGAGCGCCGCAAGGCCCTCACGTTCGTGTTCGTCGGTGGCGGCTTCGCCGGCATCGAAGCACTCGCGGAGCTCGAGGACATGGCGCGTGCCGCCGTCTCCCAGTACGACACCCTCACGGAGGCGGACATCCGCTTCGTGCTCGTCGAGGCTCTTGGCCGCGTGATGCCCGAGGTGGGCGAGGCACAGGCCCGCTGGGTCGTCGACCACCTGCGCGAGCGCGGAGTCGACGTGTACCTGGAGACCTTCCTGCAGGACTGCACCGACAAGCACATCAAGCTGTCGAACGGCGAGGAGTTCGACGCGGACCTCGTCGTGTGGAACGCGGGGGTCAAGGCGAACCCGATCCTCATCGATTCCGACCTGCCGCTGGACGAGCGCGGCCGGATCACGGTCCGCGCGGACCTGCGCGTCGAGAACGAAGAGGGCGTCGTGGCCGGTGCCTGGGCGGCCGGCGACAACGCCGCTGTCCCGGACCTGTCCGGTGAGGGACCGGGCGGCTTCTGCGTCCCCAACGCGCAGCACGCCATGCGTCAGGCTCCGGTGCTCGCGAAGAACCTGCTGGCTGCCATGCGCGGCGAGACCGTCTTCACGCAGTACTTCCACAAGTCGCTGGGCGCAGTCGCGGGCATGGGCCTGTTCAAGGGCGTCGCACAGATGGGCAGCGTCGAGCTGCGCGGCCCGATCGCATGGGGGCTGCACCGCCTGTACCACGGCTACGCGATTCCCACGTGCGAACGCTCTGTGCGCGTGTTCGGCAACTGGGTGCTCAACACGGTCATGGGCCGCGACCTCACCGCGCTCAAGGACGTCGATGTGCCGCGCCGCGCATTCGTCGAGGCGGCGAACTCGAAGCCTGCTCCCCAGAAGGAGAAGGCGAACGCCTGAGACTGAGTCCTGTACGGTTCTGAGCCCTGACGGGTCCGGAATCGGGAGGAGATGGAGCGGCCCCGGACTGCGGTCCGGGGCCGCTCTCGCATTGTCCGCCGCGGACGCGCGCGAGCAGCGGCGGGAGCGGGATGAGCGGCGGCACCTCACGTGTTGTGAGGATAGGCTTGCCTAGAATGATCGATCCGCGTGCGCGGGAGCAGAGAGGAGTGGGATGGATCCGACGACGTGGAACCTTCCCTTCCTCCTGGTCTGGCTCATCATGTACGGCATCATCATCTGCCGGGCCGGCGCGACGTACGCACTGGGGCGGCTGGGTCGCGGGGGGCTGGCGAAGTCCGCGCGGATCCGGGCGCTGCTCGCCTCGGAGAAGTACGCGCGCGCAGAAGCGCGGGTGAACCGCTTCGGGGCTCCCATCGTGGCCGCGAGCTTCCTGACGATCGGGTTCCAGACGCTTGCGAACCTCGCCGCAGGCACGACGCTGATGCCGTGGCTGCGCTACCTCGCAGCACTGCTGGTCGGGGGAGCGGCATGGGCGACCGTGTACTCCATCGTGGGCTTCGCGGGCTTCCGCGCGATCGGGCTCGCGTATGATCGCGCGCCGGTCCTCACTGCGGGCATCGGGGTCGCTGCCGTCGTCATCCTCGTGCTGGCGATCGCCTGGCCCGCGAGGCGGCGGAAGAGCACGCGGGGCACCGTGCAGACGGGCGACACGCACCCGCTAGTCTGAGACCACGCCCTCATAGCCCAATCGGCAGAGGCAGTCGACTTAAAATCGATTCAGTGTGGGTTCGAGTCCCACTGGGGGCACCGACGGCACCGAGGCACTGCGGGCACCTCTGGGGCAGCGTCGAAGCGCCGCGTCAGGCGTAGCCGTGGGCGCGCTTCGCGTTCACGCGCCGGGTCTCGCCGCGGATCGTGAAGAGCGAGATGATCGTGCCGACGTACAGGAAGCCCAGCGTGAGCAAGAAGAGGATCCCCTTGAGGATCTTCCCCAGGTAGAAGTACTGGAGCCCCGCGATGAAGAAGAATCCGAGGATCGTGAGGACGAGGGCGAGGCCTTCGTCCTTGGCCGGAAGAACGGGGTGGGACACGTCGTCTCCTTGGGTATGGGGTGTTCGTGCTCTTAGCCGATTCTCCCATCCCGCCGGCACCGCCCGCAGTGGGGATCCCCTCCCTCACAGCATCCGGCTGACCACCCTGAGAACCACTCGCCCTGTACCGTGAGGACAGCACGCACGCACTCACAGGGGAGACCGGCATGCGCATCATCATCACCCAGAACATGACACTCGACGGACGCGTCGAGATGCTGGACGACTGGTTCGATCCGCAGGCGCAGGACGACGAGCTCAGCGACGAGCTCATGCGGCAGTCCGCGGAGGAGGACGTCCTGCTGCTGGGACGTCAGACGTTCGAGGACTTCCGCGGGTACTGGCCGCTGCAGACCGACGACACCACCGGAGTCGCGCAGCACCTGGATCGCGTCGACAAGCGGGTCGTGTCCTCGACGCTCACCGACCCAGGCTGGCAGAACACGCAGGTGATCACAGGCGACCCGCTCGAGGCGGCGCGTGCGCTGCGCGACGAGCCGGGCCGCGATGCGATCCTCACCGGCAGCATCCGGCTGGCGCATGCTCTCATCGCAGCCGACCTCGTCGACGAGTATCGGATGTTCGTCTACCCGCACTGGCAGGGACGCGGCCGTGGCTTGTTCCCCGACGGCCAACCCGCACGGCGCCTGCGGCTGCTCGAATCGAGGGCGTTCGCCTCCGGCGTCGTCTTCCACGCGTGCGCACCGTTCGACCCGCCCCCGCCTCGACCACCTCTATGAGGTCGAGCGGGTCGAAGCCAGCCGGAGGTGCGCCCGCCGCGGGTGCGCCCGCAGCAGTCGGGTCGTAGAGTCGCTGTGTGATGCGAACAGATGCGCGGCCCCTCCTCGTGGCAGGCGATGGTGCCGCAGGACGTGCAGCCGCCCAGTCCCTCCTCGCTGCGGAGTCGGGATTCCCGATCCTCCACCTCACCGGCCCCGCTGTCGAGGCGATCGACCGGACGACGGTCGATAAGGCGATCATGACCGGCAGGCTCTCACCCGCACGCGCGATGGCGATGCGTCCGCCGCTCGCCGGGGCGACGACGCGGGAGGACCGCGTCGTGTCCGTCGCGAAGTCCGCGGACGGCTGGAGCGTCCGGGTTCCGGGAGAGGAGATCCGTGCGTCGGGTCTCGTCCTCGCGACGGGGTCGCAGCCGCATCGGCTGGATGTGCCAGGGGCCGATGCGTGGGCTGCCGCAGGGCGGCTGTCGACCCTCCACTCCGTCGCCGATGCGCTGCGGATCCGCGAGCTCGTCGACGGGGTCGACGGTGCGAGGGTCCTGGTCACCGGATCAGGTCTGGTCGGTGCGGAGGCGGCGAGCCTGCTGACTGCGGCAGGCCACCGCGTGACCCTCGTGGCACGGTCGGGGCTGCCCGGTGCCGCAGCGTGGGGCCCTGAGATCGCACGACGGATCGCCCGCCTCCACGATGAGGCGGTCGATGCACGCTGGTCGGCCCGGATCGTGTCTCTCGAGGACGGAATCGCGGTGCTCGACGACGGGACGACGGTGGCGGCTGACCTCGTGATCGTCGCGCACGGTGCGCGGCCACGACTCCCCGACGGCGTCCCGGTGTTCACCGATGCTGCGGGGGCACCGAGCGGAGTGCGGGTCGACGACCGGCTGCGGGTGCACGGTGCGCACGCGCCGATGGTCGCCGCGGGAGCGGTGGCCCAGCACGGGGTGGGCGACGATCCGGTCGTTCCGTACCGGATCGATCACTGGGACGACGCCGAGGCCCAGGGCGCCCATGCCGCGAAGGCTCTGCTCCACGCTGTGGGACTGGGGGAGGACCCCGGACCCTATCGACCACGCAGCCCGTGGTCCGCGCGCATCCACGGACGTCAGGTGGCAGGGTTCGGACACCCGGTGCCCGGAACCGTCGAGCGGGTCGTGTCGGAGGAGCCGCTGCTCGTCGAGTTCCATACTCCGGCGGGGGAGTCGGGCGGGTCGTCGGTGGCCGCCGTCGTGGGGCTCGATGCGGGTCGGGCACTGCGGGAGCACGCGCGAGCCGTCGGCCTGCAGTGAGCGCGCAGGGACGCATCGTCCGCACGATGGACCAGCCTCTGCCCCCGCCGCCCACCGGCGTAGCCTGCGGATATGGACCGCACATCGCCCGCTGACGGGTTCCCGGACGCGCGCAGTCGGGTGCTGGCATGGCGGGCCCTGGTACTGGGGAGCCTCGCACAGACGATCGTGACGATCGTCGTGGCCGGGCCCGCATTCCTCATCCCGCTGCTGCGTGAGAAGGAGGCGTTCACGCTGGCGACCGCGGGCACTGCCGCGGCCTCCACGAGCCTCGGCATGGTCTTCACGCTGGTCATCTGGGGTGCCGTCGCCGACCGTCGGGGAGAGCGGATCGCGCTGACCGCCGGGCTGCTGGCCTGCGCGGCCGCGACTGCTCTGGGAGTGGTCCTCGCGCAGGCGGGAGCTCTCCACCAGCCCCTGCCGCTGATCGGAGTCCTCGCGCTCGCCGGTGCCGCCGGTGCGAGCGTGAATTCGGCGACGGGTCGTGTGGTCGCGGGCTGGTTCCCGCGGAGCCAGCGCGGCACTGCGATGGGGGCGCGGCAGATGGCACAGCCGCTGGGCACCGCCATCGCAGCCGTCCTCGTACCCCCTCTGGCCGCCGCGACGGGCGTGCTCGGCTTCTTCCTCGTCACCAGCGGCCTCTGCCTCGCCATCGGGATCGCATGCTGGCTGGGGATCGTGGATCCGCCGAGGCCGGCTCGAGCAGAGCTGCCGGATCCGGCTGATGCGGACGCCGGAGGGGCCGGAGAGGGCGCGAAGACCCCGGCACCGGAGCCCGCCTTCTCCTCACGTCCCGCCGACGAGGAGAACCCCTATCGTGCGGACTCCTTCCTCCTGCGGATCCACGCTGCCTCTGCGCTCCTCGTCATCCCGCAGTTCGCGTTCGCGACATACGGGCTCGTGTGGCTCATGGACTCGCAGGGGATGGCGGCTGCGACGGCAGGCCTCGTCGTGGGGGCGGCACAGCTGGCAGGAGCGGGCGCCCGGTTCGCGATGGGGCGGGTCAGTGACATCGCGCCGTCCCGCGTCGTCGTGCTCCGCATCGTCGCGTGGTTCGCCTGCGTCCTGTCCGCACTCGTCGCGGCAGTGTCCCTGGGGCTCCTCCCGGTCGTCGCCGCGATCGTGTTCATCGTGGCCTCAGCGGCGTCCGTGGCGGACAATGGCCTGGCCCTGACCTCCATCGCGGAGGCGGCCGGCCACCGCTGGTCGGGCAAGTCGATGGGGATCCAGAACACCGGCCAGCACATCGTGGGCGCAGGCGTCGGTCCCGCGCTGGGCCTCCTCATCACCGCAGGCGGGTATCCGATCGCGATGCTGTGCGTGGCCGTCGCTCCGGCCCTCGCCTCGTTCCTCGTGCCGAAGGCGGATGTGGAGCGGTCGTAGGCAGCGGCCTCGCGTTCCCCGGTCCCGAACAGGGGGCGCACCAGGCGGATTCACCGATCGTTCACGGTGCCTGTGTAGCGTCATAGGGTGAGCCCTCCGGCTTCCGTGACGAAAGGACGTCCGCATCATGCACCCCCTGCAACGGGAGAATCTGCGCGAGTACATCGACCGACTCCATCTGGAGGGCTACAGGGTCCTGCACGGCCACACTCCGGATCCGGACCTCATCGATCCGGGCGGGCGTGCTGTGGAGACCTGGCGCGAGGGCTACCCGTATGACGAGCGCATGGACCGGGAGGAGTATGAGCTGGCCAAGTACCACCTCCAGATCGAGCTCCTGAAGTTCCAGTACTGGAGCCAGGACAACGGGCTCAGCCACGTCATCGTGTTCGAGGGGCGCGATGCGGCGGGCAAGGGCGGCACCATCAAGCGGTTCACGGAGCATCTCAACCCGCGTGCGGCCAGGGTCGTCGCGCTGAACAAGCCGTCGAACGTCGAGCAGGGGCAGTGGTACTTCCAGCGCTACATCCAGCATCTGCCGACGGCCGGGGAGTTCGTCATGTTCGACCGCTCCTGGTACAACCGGGCGAACGTCGAACGCGTCATGGGCTTCTGCACCGATGAGGAGTACGAGATCTTCATGCAGCAGGCGCCGCTGTTCGAGAAGATGCTCATCGACTCCGGGATCCACGTGACGAAGTTCTGGTTCTCCGTGACGCAGGCGGAGCAGCGCACCCGCTTCGCGATCCGCCAGATCGATCCGGTGCGTCAGTGGAAGCTGTCGCCCATCGACCTGGAGTCGCTCGACAAGTGGGAGGACTACACCGCGGCCAAGGAGGCGACGTTCCTCCGCACGGACACGGACTTCGCCCCGTGGATCACCATCAAGTCGAATGACAAGAAGCGTGCGCGTCTCAATGCGATGCGCTTCTTCCTCAACCAGTTTGACTACGACGGGAAGGACACGTCCGTCGTGTATCCGGCCGATGAGAATCTGGTGAAGCGCGGACGCGAGGCCGTCGGCGACTGAGCTGGGCCGTCGGAGACTGCGTCATGGGCTCGGTGCCTGAGCCGGGCCGGTGCCTGTCGGTTCTCCAGCCGCCCGCTGATGCCCAGTAGTCTGTGATCGCGCAGCACGCGCGCGCGATTCTCAAGGAGGAGAACTGATATGAGTGTGGATCACAGCAGGGCAGAGAGCGCCTCGTCCGGCGCCTCGGCGGCGGCCGCGCACGCCGAGCAGGCCGGAATCGAACTCCCTGCGCTCGAGTCGTGGCTGCAGACGCAGCTGGGTGCGGGTGAGCTGCACGATCCGGAGTTCCTGACCGGCGGCACGCAGAATGTGCTGCTGGGCTTCACCTGGAATGACGAGCGGCTCATCTATCGCGGGCCGCCGGTCAACAAGCGGAAGAACTCCGACACGATCATGCTGCGCGAGGCCCGCGTGCTCGAAGCGCTGGGCGGCAGCGGGGTGCCGCACCCGGAGTTCATCGCCGCCTGCGAAGACCTCGACGTGCTGGGCAACGCCTTCTTCATCATGCGTGCGGTCGACGGCTTCAACGGCGTCAGCGAGATCCCCGCGCACGTCCTGGACAGCCGTGAGTGGCAGCACGAGATGGGCCTGTCCCACGCGCGCGCAGTCGCCCAGCTGGGCAATGTCGACCACGAGGCGGCCGGGCTGGAGGGCTTCGGTCGGCCGGACGGCTGGCTGGCACGGCAGCCCGGCAGGTGGGTGGGCCAGCTCGAGAGCTACCGCGACTTCGACCAGTGGGAAGGCCTCGACCATCGCGGAGTCGAGGTGATCCCCGCCTGGCTGAACGAGCGGATGCCGACTGAGCAGCGAGCGGGGATCATCCACGGCGACTGCCACGCCGGGAATGTGCTGTTCAGGAACGACTCTCCCGAGGTCGCCGCTCTGGTCGACTGGGAGCTGTGCACGCTGGGCGACCCGCTGCTCGACCTCGGGCACCTCCTGGCCTCTGCGCACGGCGTCGAGCTGCCGGGCGCACCCTCCAAGGCGGAGACCGTGGCGGCCTACGGCGACGTCAGTCGGTGGGCCGTCGACGACGTCGACTTCTACCACGTGCTGGCCTGCTTCCGCTTCGGCTCGATCCTCGAGGGCTCGCAGGCGCGCGCCTCGGCCGGGCTGGTGCCGGAGTCCGTGGGCACCCGCCTGCACGAGCGGACCGTCTCCCTCTTCGACCAGGCGATGGAGATCATCGAATCATGAGCACCTGGGCCTTCGACTTCACAGACAAGAAGATCGTCATCACCGGCGGGTCCCGCGGCCTCGGCCTCGAGATGGCCCGCGCCTTCTCCTTACTGGGCGCCGACGTCGCCATCGCCTCGCGGAAGCTCGCAGCATGCGAGGACGCAGCCGCCGCCCTCACTGCCGAGACCGGCAGCACGGTGCGACCGTACGCACTGCAGGTCGCGGACTGGGACCAGTGCACGGACTTCGCGCAGACGGTCTGGCACGACATGGGCGGAGTGGACGTGCTCGTCAACAACGCCGGCTCGTCGCCGCTGTACGACTCGATCAGCGGGATCAGCGAGGAGCTCTACGACAAGGTCATCGGGCTGAACCTCAAAGGGCCGTTCCGGCTCTCAGCGCTGCTGGGCGAGAAGATGGTCGAGGCAGGTGGGGGAGCGATCGTGAACATCTCCTCCATCGCGTCGCTGCATCCGAAGCCGGAGACGGTGCCGTATTCGGCGGCGAAGGCCGGACTCAACGCGACGACCACCGCGCTGGCGCATGCCTACGGCCCCAGCGTCCGGGTCAACGCAGTGGTGCCGGGCACCTTCCTGACAGATGTCTCGCGCCATTGGGATCACGCGGCGTTCGCGAAGCGCGCGCAGACGTTCGCGGCCCAGCGCGGGGGAGACCCCGAGGAGATCGTCGGTGCGGTGCTGTACCTGGCATCCTCGCTCGCCTCGTACACGACCGGAGCGCTGCTCACCGTCGACGGGGGCGCGCCCGATTGAGCACGCCTGGGTCCTGAGGCGGTCTGGGTTCTGAAGGCGGACGGCCCCACCGCAGGGGTGAGAAGGCAGTCATCGGCCGGGTGGGAGGGGAAAACCCACCCGGCCGATCACATCTGTGGGGGCAGCGCTGCACGCGACGGATGCGCGGCTGCGGTCTCTCGTTTCGCTGCAGGGGTCGCTTTCAGCGCTCGACGCGGCGTGCCCGGCGCTTCTTCGAGCGCCCGGCGAAGCTCAGGCAGAACGCGAAGACGCACAGGACCAGCACGATGAGCGCGAGCGCGATGCCCGCGTCGACCCAGAACTGCGGTGGGAAGAGGCGGATGAGGGAGTCATCCATGTAGAACGTCCAGGTGCCCTCGGCGAAGAAGACGTCGTGGAATCCGGTGAAGAACTGCTCCCAGCCGAGGACCGCCAGCACCGCGAGCGCGGCGAAGAGGACGAGGGTGAGGATCGGTCCCGCACGGAGGCTGCCGCGGACTCCGCTGCCGCCGCGGCGGCACTTGTAGACGCCGAACACGATCATGCCGATCGCTGCGATGACCGCGGTGAGCGTGAGGATGCCGATCAGGGACTTCACGTCGGCCATGTGCGAGATCTCCCCGGACGTGAAGAGGGGAGTGCCGTCCGGCAGGACGACGTCGGAGAGGTAGCGCTCCGTGGCCAGGTTGAAGAGGTAGTCGACGGTGTAGGAGCCGTAGTGCAGGCGATCCGCGTCGGTGAAGCCGTACTGGTCGTCTGGGAAGCCGGGGCGCCAGTTGTACGTCCACGCGAGGAACCACCCGGATGCCACCGTGCGCACTGCGAGCGCGAGGGCGACGAAGGGGAACCCGAGCGTGATCCACACGGCGCCGATCACGTCGAGCGGGTTGCGCCTGCGCTCCGGCATCTCCATGGTGCGGGACGCCATCGACGCTTCGGCATCGCGCGTCTCCCGGCGGTCCTCGTCGAGCTTCGAGGCCCGCTTGGCGGCCCTGCGCTCCTTGCGGGTGAGCTTCTTCGTCGGCTGATCGCCCGCGGGGGCCGCGGCGCTCTCGCCGTTGATGAGTGACCATTCCTCGTCCGAGATCATGCCCGGTCGTCCAGCCGACCCATCGGTTCCGGCCGAGCCGACCGCTGCAGCTCCCGCTGCGGTGCCGCCTGCGGCTCCAGCCGCGCTCGTGCTCGTCGCCGAGGCCACCGTGACTCCGCGTCCGTGGTCGCCTTCCGCATCCGCGTCAGTATGGGAGATGGGGTCGAACTCCGCAGTCGCCTGATCGTCGTGGGAGGGATCGCCGTCGCGGATCGGATCGAACGAGGCGGTCGCGTCCGGATCGAACGCAGAGGCGTCGAAGGTGCCTGACCGGTCGGACTCGTGCGCGCCCGCTACCGCACCGGCGTCGCCGCCGGCGTAGTGAGCCGCCGTCGGGTCGTCCCCGTCCGGCTGAGAGCTCAGCCGGCGGGAGAGGAGGTCCTTCGGCTCGTTCGGATCGTCTGCAGTCACGTGTTCATTGTGGACGGGGAGGGCGCGCCAGACGCGGACGACACGCCTGGAGCAGGCGATTCCCGCCCTCCGGTGCTGCGAGTATCGGATCGATGTGATCGGCCCGAAGCCCTTCCGGACGGGTCCGGAAGGGGACTACCGTGGATGGATGGACGACCTCATGAGGATCTTCAGCCCCCGCGTCCGATCCGTCCTCGCGGCGGAGTTCCGACGGAAGCTGTCCGCCGTGGGCGGTGGAGACGACGTCTATGCCGCTGCGGACCACAGACCTGCTGGGCGACCTGGAGGCGTGGATCTCCGATTCCACACACGTGGAGGCGACCTCGTGGACCGAGGTGCGGCACATCCTCGTGGACCTCATCGTCGAGTCGTTGGACTCCTCCGAGGTCCGGACGGTGTTCGCAGAGGCCGGTGCGGCACCTGTGCTCCTCGTCTGCGAGGCTGACGAGGCCGACCGCGGCACGGGGCCGGTGATCGCCGCGCTGGAGCGCCTCAACGCGGACCACCCGTACAGGGTCGATGTCGAGGACGCACTCGGCTACTGGCGGGGTGAGGGCTAGTCCAGTGCTCCGTCGACCCCGCTGCGCCTCATCCAGCCGCCGCTACCCCAGGAGCGCCGAGCACACGAGGATCGCGGGCACGGACAGCACTGTCGTGATGAACACGCTGTCGCGCACGAGCGTCTCCGATTGCCGGTACCGCATCGAGTAGATGTAGACGTTCTGCGCGGTGGGCAGCGCGGACGTCACGACGATCGCCATGAGGTCCACACCGGTCCACCCCAGGATCGGTCCGCCGATCACCCATGCGATCACCGGCTGGACGATGAGCTTCGTCGACGTGATGATCGTCAGCTGCGAGCGCGTGCCCTTGAGCGGCAGCTGCCACCCGTCCTTGAAGCTCAGGCCGAACGCCAGGAGTGCGCCGGGCACGGACATGTCGCCCACCATGCTGAGCGGGTCGAAGAGCACCGGGGGCACGTCGAATCCGGTGCCGGACACGGTGATGCCCGCGACGGCGCCGATCACGATCGGGTTCCGGATGATCGTCCAGATCGGCGACCACCAGTGGTCGACCTTCCCCTGCCGGATCGTGTCGAGGACCGCCATGCCGATGGGAGCCAGCAGGAGCAGCTGGAAGAGCAGCACGGGCGCGACGTAGGCGATGTCGCCCAGCACGTAGATCGCGATGGGGATGCCCAGGTTCCCGATGTTCACGTAGCTCACCGCCCACGCGGAGAACATCGCCTCTCCGGTGGATCGCTTCCGCAGCCACCGGGTGAGCACGAAGAGTGCGACGGCGCAGAGCACGGCTGACCCGCCGGTGGCGATGAGCTGGGTGGAGAAGATGAACGTGAGGTCCGTCTCCGCGATCATCGTGAAGAGCAGGGCCGGCGTCGCGATGTAGAACACGACGCCTGCGATGACCTGCTGCGCATGGGGTCCGAGCACGCCGGTGCGGCCCAGCACGAACCCGGTGAGGACGACGACGGCGATGACGCCGAACCCTTCGAACACTCCGAGCACTCGCGCCCCCTCTCATCGGGCAACCTTACGCGCGGGCGAACGCCGGTAGCCTGGTGTTCGCCATGAGAGACGAGACCCCTGAGACGCCCGACACCTCCCGCGACACGCCTGTGCCCGCCCGCAGGGGCGCGAAGCAGTCGGCAGACGGTGCGGGCTCCCGCGGCCGAGGCCGTCCCCGGCGGAAGCGCGCGGGTGACCGTCGTCGTCCCGACGGCGGGTCGCGCCGTGAGCAGCACGAGGCCCGACGCGAGCGTCAGCGGGCCGCACGCGCGACCCGCGACCCGCTGCTCGAGTACCCCGGTGAGCTCCCCGTCGTCGAGCATCGCGAGGAGATCGCGGAGGCGATCCGCGATCATCAGGTCGTCGTCATCGCCGGCGAGACGGGGTCGGGCAAGACGACGCAGATCCCGAAGATCTGCCTGGAGCTGGGCTTGGGTGTGACGGGCATGATCGGCCATACCCAGCCCCGTCGCATCGCGGCACGATCCGTGGCGGCCCGCCTGGCGGACGAGATGGGGGAGGACCTGGGCGACACGGTCGGCTACCAGGTGCGCTTCACGTCACAGGTGGCCGATCACACCCGCGTGAAGGTGATGACCGACGGCATCCTGCTGTCCGAGCTGCGCCACGACCGCCTGCTGCGGGACTACGAGGTCCTCATCATCGACGAGGCCCACGAACGCAGCCTCAACATCGACTTCATCATCGGCCTGCTCACCCGCCTCCTGAAGGAGCGGCCCGACCTCAAGGTCATCATCACGTCTGCGACGATCAACCCGGAGGCGTTCAGCGAGCACTTCGACGATGCCCCGATCATCTCCGTGTCCGGCCGGACCTACCCGGTCGAGGTCCGCTATCGGCCACTGGACCCCACCGCCGATGCGAGCGGAGACGGCGACGACGATGACGAGGGGGCCCTCACCCGTGGGGGCGCCGCCTCGAGGACGCCCAAGGACCAGGTCGAGGGCATCATCGACGCCTTCGACGAACTGACGGGGGAGGCGCCCGGCGACATCCTCGTCTTCCTGTCCGGCGAGCGGGAGATCCGCGACGCCGCGGATGCGCTGACCGACCACGTGCAGCGGGCGACGCGGAGGGGACCGCGCAGCCGCGGTGCCGACTGGGAGGTCGTGCCCCTGTTCGCGCGGCTGTCCTCGCAGGAGCAGCAGCGCGTCTTCCAGCCCCACGGCCGACCGCGCTTGGTGCTGGCGACGAACGTGGCGGAGACCTCGCTGACGGTGCCGGGGATCAAGTACGTCATCGACACCGGAGTGGCCCGCATCTCGCGCTACTCGAACCGCACGAAGGTCCAGCGGCTGCCGATCGAGCCGATCAGCCAGGCCAGCGCCAACCAGCGCAAGGGCCGGTCCGGCCGCACCAGCGACGGGATCTGCATCCGCCTCTACTCCGAGGCGGACTTCGAGGCCCGACCGGAGTTCACCGATCCGGAGATCCTGCGGACGAACCTGGCGAGCGTCATCCTCCAGATGGCCACGCTGGGATTCGTGCGCACGGAGAGGGACGTCACGGACTTCCCGTTCCTCACGCCGCCGGATCCGCGCGCGGTGCGCGACGGACGCGCGCTGCTGGCAGAGCTGGGCGGGCTGCGGATCGCGCAGGACGGCGCGCTGAGCGTGACGGAGACCGGGCGGAGGATCGCCGCGCTGCCCATCGATCCCCGCTTGGCGCGCATGGTCATCGCCGGAGCGCAGAACGGGTGCGGAGCGGAGGTCGCAGTCATCGTCGCCGCGCTGTCCACGCAGGATCCGCGCGAGCGCCCCGCAGAGCAGCGGGGCGAGGCTGATGCGCTGCACGCGCGCTTCACCCACACGCGGAGCGACTTCCTGTCCTTCCTCGCACTGTGGAACTACGTCCGCGAGCAGTCGCAGACGCTGTCCAGCTCGAAGTTCCGCCGCACGATCCGCGGTGAGTTCCTCAACTACGTCCGCATCCGCGAATGGCAGGACCTCGTCGGACAGCTGCGGGCGATCGCCGGATCCGCCGGCATCCAGCTGGGCGAGGTGACCTGGAAGACGGGTGCTGACGGGGACTACGAGCAGCGAACCGCGGCGACGGGCGGGCGCACGCGGGGAAGGTCCCGTGGCAGCGGTGCCGGTTCCGGTGGCGGCGCGGCCGGTTCCGGCCCGTTCGACGAGCAGGCCGTCGCGATCCACACCTCCCTGCTCACCGGCCTGCTGTCGATGATCGGGCAGAAGCTGCCGGACGGACGCGAGTACCAGGGCGCCCGCGGTTCGCGCTTCCAGATCTTCCCCGGCTCCGGACTCTTCAAGAAGGGCCCGGACTTCGTCATGGCCGCGGAGCTCGTCGAGACGTCGCGCCTGTGGGCGCGCACGGTCGCGTGGGCGGATCCGGACTGGATCCTCGACGTGGCTGGCGACCTCGTGAAGCGGACCCACGCGGAGCCCCGCTGGTCCGCGAAGAGCGGTCACGCGGTCGCAGACGAGAAGGCGACGCTGTACGGGGTGACCCTCTACGCCGAGCGCCCGGTCTCCTACGCGCGGATCGACCCGATCGTCGCGCGTGAGCTGTTCATCCGGCACGCCCTGGTGGAGGGCGATTGGCGGGAGACGCACGAGTTCCTGACGACGAACGCGCGCACCCTGGCAGAGGCCGAAGAGCTCGCCTCCCGCACCCGCGACCGGCGCGTGCTGGCGGGCGAGGACGACCTCTACGCCTTCTACGACGCACGGGTGCCGGACGACGTCCTCACCGCGTCCGACTTCACCGGGTGGTGGCGGAAGAAGCGGCGCGAGGACCCCGCGCACCTCGACGTGCCGCTCGATCTGCTGCTCGCGGAGGACGCGGCGGACCGCACCGCGGACCTCGCCCGCGACTACCCGACGCACTGGGTGCTGCCCGCCCGCGACGACACGGAGGACGACGCCCGCGCAGAACTGCGGTACTCCTTCGAGCCGGGCACCGAAGGCGACGGGGTCACGGCGGAGATCCAGATGAACGACCTGGACCGCGCCGACCCCCACGCGTTCTCGTGGCACGTGCCGGGCCTGCGGGTCGACTTCGTCTCAGCCCTCATCCGCTCCCTGCCCAAGGCGAAGCGGACGTACTTCGTCCCCGCTCCGGATGTGGCGCGCGAGATCCTCGCGCACCTGCGCGCCGCCGATGAGGAGGGAGTCGGCAGCCTGCCCGAGGTCCTCGCCGCAGAGCTCACCGCCCGCGGCGGCGGAGGCCGCCTCGAGGACCGCAATCCGATCACGGTGTCACCCGCCGACTTCGACTGGGCGCGAGTACCCGCGCACTTGAGGCTCCGCTTCCGCCTGCAGCGCGGCCGCCGGGTGCTCGCAGAGGGCTTCGACCTGGCCGCGCTCCAAGCAGATCAGCGCAGACGCGAGGCCGCGCGGGCGCAGAAGGCGCTCGCCCGGGAGTCCGCTGCGGCGGGCGGACGGTCGGGCGGCGGGAACGCTCGAACCGCGGCCGAGGCCGCAGCCGGCTCCCGACGCAACGGCGCCGGACCGTCCGGACCGTCCGGTCCTGCTGGTCAGGCCAATCAGGCCGGCCGCGGACAGCCGGCCGCTGGACGTGCAGGGCAGGGGACCTCGGGCGCGGGGGCCGGAGGATCGGCGCAGGGAGCCGCACGGTCGACGCGTGCGGCCCGGGAGCCGGTGCCCACGCGGGAGCAGCTGGTGGACCGGGTGCGGGCCGGCGCCTCGGCGGTCCTCGCGTATGCGAAGGAGCACCTGAGCACGCAGGAGAAGCTGGTGCTCGCGGGGCACCAGAAGACTTCGGACGCGCTGCTGGAGGCGGTCCTGCGCGTCGCCGCGCGCGGGGAGGTCGCGGCAGCCGGCATCGGACCGGACGGCACGTACGCCCACCCAGCCGACGCGGGCGGTGCGAGCGCGGCGGCAGGCGGTCCGGCCTCGGCGGGGGAACCGGGGACTGCACCCGAGACGGAGGCGCTCGTCCGCTCCGCGCAGGGCGGACTCACGACTCGGCTCGAGAAGCTGGTGCCCGCGCTCATCGCAGCCCTCACGGGGATGACGACGCTCGATACGAAGGTGACGAAGGCGTCGTCGCTGGTGATCCTCGCGAACCTCGCGGACGTGAAGGACTGGCGCGACGCGATGGGGACCGCCCCTGCGATCGCCGGACTCAGCGAGGCCGCGCTGCTGCGGCTGCCGCGGTGGGTGGAGGCGGCGAACGTGCGCGTCGACGCGATGGTCGACCAGCCGCCGCGCGACCGTCAGCTCATGGACCGCGTCCTGGGGTCCGAGGCAGGAGTCTCGAAGAAGCTGCAGACGGCGCATCCCGAGGTCGCCGGTCTGGGCCGTGCCGCCCGGCTGGGTGCCGTCGTGGAAGCGGGCGCGGCTGCGAGCGGACCCGGCAGACCGGCCGGCGGACCGGGGGAGGGGTGGCACGCGATCCTCTTCCAGCAGGAGGAGCTCAGGCTGAGCCTCTTCGCCCCGGCGCTGGGAGCCATGGGCAAGGTGTCGGAGCAGAGGATCGCCAAGGCGCTCACCGCGATGTGAGGGTGGGGATCAGTCCTGAGCGGGGGCCATTACCAAGCGGGGATCACTCCCAGAAGGTGCCGGTGACCAGGCCCAGCAACGGCATGAATCCCGCAGCCAGCACCGTGGCGCCGGCCCAGATCCACCGCCAGCGCCACGTGTCCCGCCGCCATCCGACGAACAGGCAGACGAGCGCTCCCACGAGGCAGATGAAGCCGCCCAGGCTCATGAGCGCGACCCCGAAGACGGCCCAGCCGCCGGCGCCCAGCTGCAGGATGTAGACCGCGATCATGGACACCTCGAGCGAGAACGCGATCGACAGCCACAGGAGCGGGACGCTCACGACCGCGGCGAGCACCAGCGGGAGGTATCGGAGCAGGCGGGCGCGCCTGTGGGGGTCACGCGCGACGACCGTGAGTTCGTCGTCCGCGTGGTCGTCCGTGCGGTCGTCACCGGGTGCTGGGGATCCGTGCTCTGTGCTCACGGCGACCAGCCTAGATGTTCCCGCTGGACACCACCTGCCTACACTGGTGCGGTGAACTCTGGCCCCTCATCCTCGTCCCACACACCCGCTGCCGTCCGCGGGCAGGCGAAGCGTCGACGCACCTTCGCCGTCATCTCGCACCCCGACTCCGGCAAATCGACGCTCACGGAGGCGCTCGCCCTCCATGCCCGCGCGATCGGCACGGCTGGCGCGACCCACGGCAAGGCGGGCCGTCGCTCCACCGTGTCCGACTGGATGTCGATGGAGCAGGAGCGCGGTATCTCCATCACGTCCGCGGCCCTTCAGTTCGAGTACGACGACGTCGTCTTCAACCTGCTCGACACCCCGGGCCACGCGGACTTCTCCGAGGACACCTACCGCGTGCTGTCCGCCGTGGACAGCGCGGTCATGCTCGTCGACGCGGCCAAGGGGCTCGAGGTCCAGACGATGAAGCTGTTCGAGGTCTGCAAACACCGCGGCATCCCCATCGTCACCGTCATCAACAAGTGGGACCGCGCGGGCCACGAGCCGCTCGCGCTCATGGACGAGATCCACGAGCGCACCGGAATGCTGCCGACGCCGCTGACCTGGCCCGTCGGGCAGTCGGGCGACTTCCGCGGCGTGCTCGATCGGCTCACCGGCGAGTACACCAAGTACACGCGCGACAGCGGCGGCGCCAGCATCGCGGGTGAGGAGACGTTCGCTCCGGAGGCTGCGCAGCAGCTCGAGGGCGAGACGTGGACGACCGCGGTCGATGAGGCGGAGCTGCTGGAGCTGGAGGAGCAGGACCACGATCAGGAGGCGTACCTGGCCGGGCGCACCACGCCGGTGCTGTTCGCCTCGGCCGTCCTGAACTTCGGCGTGCACAAGCTCCTCGACACCCTGGTTGCCATCGCACCGGCGGCCGAACCGCGGCCCGACGTGAACGAGGAGCCGCGCCCCGTGGATGCGCCCTTCTCCGGCTTCGTCTTCAAGGTGCAGGCCGGCATGGACAGCAACCACCGCGACCGGTTGGCGTACGTGCGGGTGTGCTCCGGCGTCTTCGAGCGCGGCATGGTCGTCACCCACGCCAACACCGGCAAGCCGTTCGCCACGAAGTACGCGCAGCAGGTGTTCGGGCGCGACCGGGAAGCGGTCGACGAGGCGTTCCCCGGTGACGTCGTCGGTCTGGTGAACGCCTCCGCGCTGGGCGTGGGGGACTCGCTGTACCTGGACCGCAAGGTCGTGTTCCCGGGCATCCCGACGTTCTCGCCGGAGCACTTCATGGTGATCCGCGCGAAGGACTCCTCGAAGTACAAGCAGTTCCGCAAGGGCATCGAGCAGCTCGACCACGAAGGCGTCATCCAGGTGCTGCGCAGCGACCTGCGCGGCGACCAGGCGCCGGTGCTGGGGGCGGTCGGCCCGATGCAGTTCGAGGTGGCCGAGGACCGCATGGTCAACGAGTTCAACGCGCCCTGCGAACTGGAGCGGCTCAACTTCTCGATCGCACGGCGCACCGTGCGCGATTCGGTGCCGACCCTGTCGCGCGAGCGGAACGTCGAGGTGCTGTCCCGGTCGGACGGCGAGCTGCTCGCGCTGTTCTCCGACCGGTGGCGGCTGCAGGGGGTTGAGCGCGCCCACCCGGACGTGGTGCTGGAACCACTCGTCGTGAGCTGAGGAACAGAACGGCGCCTCCTTCGGATCCTGGTTCGCTCAGCAGGTGAACGGAGGACTAAGATGAGCTGGCGCCCGGACGGTCATCCGCTCTGCACCGCGATCGATCGCGTGTGCTCGCACCCCTCGGGCATTCTGAAGATTTTGAGGAGAGTACGAGACTGTGGCTGAGAATCCGATTCGGGTCGCCATCGCGGGCCTGGGCAACTGCGCGAGTTCGCTGATCCAGGGCGTGGAATACTATCGCGACGCGGATCCCGCCCAGAAGGTCCCTGGGCTCATGCACGTCCAGTTCGGCGACTACCACGTGAGCGACCTCGAGTTCGTCGCGGCCTTCGATGTCGACGGCAAGAAGGTCGGCCAGGACATCGCAGAGGCGATCCACGTGAGCGAGAACAACACGATCAAGCTCGCGGACGTCCCGCCGACCGGTGTGACCGTGCAGCGCGGTCCGACGCTCGATGGGATGGGCGAGTACTACCGCGACACCATCGTCGAATCCGATGATGAGCCCGTCGATGTGGCGCAGGCCCTGCGGGACGCGCGCGCCGATGTCCTCGTCTGCTACCTGCCCGTCGGCTCGCAGGAGGCGACGGAGTTCTACGCGCAGGCCGCGGTCGATGCCAAGGTCGCCTTCGTGAACGCGCTTCCCGTGTTCATCGCGGGCACCAAGTCGTGGGACGACAAGTTCAAGGCGGCGGGCGTCCCGATCGTCGGCGATGACATCAAGAGCCAGATCGGTGCGACCATCACCCACCGCGTCATGGCGAAGCTGTTCGAGGACCGCGGCGTCGTGCTCGATCGCACGTACCAGCTGAACGTCGGCGGCAACATGGACTTCAAGAACATGCTCGAGCGCAAGAGGCTCGAATCGAAGAAGATCTCGAAGACCCGGGCGGTCACGTCCAACACCAGCGTCGACCTCGCGGAGCGCGACGTCCACATCGGGCCCTCCGACTACGTCGAGTGGCTGGACGACCGCAAGTGGGCGTTCGTGCGGCTCGAGGGACGCAATTTCGGCGATGCCCCCGTGTCGATCGAGTACAAGCTCGAAGTGTGGGACTCGCCCAACAGCGCCGGCGTCATCATCGATGCCGTCCGGGCCGCGAAGATCGGTCTGGATCGCGGGATCGGCGGAGCGCTCATCAGCGCCTCCTCGTACTTCATGAAGTCGCCCCCGCAGCAGCAGGATGACGACGCGGCGCACTCTGCGATCGAGGCGTTCATCCGCGGCGAGATCGACTCGTGAGCTGATCCGTCCGCTCGCTGAGCGGGCCCGCCCGCTCCGGGTGGACTGATCCCACGCCCTGCAGGGCACGTTGCCGCGTGCGCTGCAGGGCGCCGTGCGTTCGCAGCCGCGTGCGCGCGTCGACCGCAGCGAGTACAGTGACTCCGTTGTCCGCCGCCGAGTGCTCGCGATCACGCTGCCACGGCGCGGCCAGCCCCACTGCAAACCGTCATGAGGAGTAACCGTGTCCGGTTCCACGGCCGCCGGCCCCAGCCCCGCTCGCGAGACAGGTGGGGAGCGGCTCGGCCCCCTCATGCGGGCCCTCGTCGTCATCGAGAAGGCCGGCAACAAGCTGCCGCACCCGTTCTGGCTCTTCCTGGGCCTCGCGCTGATCGTGATGCTCCTGTCCGCGCTGTTCTCCGCACTGGGGACGTCTGCGGTCAATCCCGCGACGGGCGAGGACGTCGTCGTCACCAACCTGTTCGGCGCGGAGGCGCTGCGCGATCTGGTGTCGAATGCGGTGAACAACTACGTGACGTTCCCGGCGCTGGGCCTGGTGCTCGTCGTGCTGTTCGGCGTCGCAGTGGCGGAGCAGTCCGGGCTCATCCCCGCACTCATGAAGGCCGCTCTGCGCTCCGCCTCACCGCGGTGGGTCACGGTCATCGTCGCGCTCGTGGGCTCCGGCGCGTCGATGGCGTCGGACGCCGCGTATATGATCGTCATCCCCCTGGGCGGCATTGCGTTCAAGGCGGTGGGCCGCAACCCGATCATCGGCTGTGCGGTCGCCTATGCGGCGACGTCCGGCGGCTATTCTGCGGCGCCGTTCGTCAACTCGCTCGATGCGATCCTCGGCGGGCTGTCGACGTCCGCCGCGCAGATCATCGACGAGTCGTACGTCGTCACACCCGTGGCGAACCTCTACTTCAACTTCGCGTCGATGTTCGTCGTGGCCTTCGCCGTGACGCTCGTGACGGAGCTGCTCCTCAACAAGCGCGGCGAGCAGCTGACCGTCGACGCCGACGCCGACGACGGGGTGGACGACCACCGGGAGTTCGCGCGCGGCGCCTCGGCGACGGAGAAGCGCGGCATGATCGCCGCACTCATCACCATGGTCCTGGGCATCGGCCTCGTCATCGTCCTGGCACTGCCGGAGGCCTCGTTCCTCCGTGACGCGGAGGGCGGCTTCGGCCCGGAGTCCGGTCTCATGGCCGGCATCGCCGCGATCGTCGGTCTGGGCTTCTTCGTGCTCGGCATCGCCTACGGAGTCGTGACCGGCTCGATCAGGACGTGGGAGACGATCCCCAACATGATGGCCGAGGGCGTGCGCCCCTTCGTCCAGGTGATGGTCCTGTTCTTCGCCGCCTCCCAGTTCCTCGCCGTCTTCTCCGCGTCGTCGCTGGGCGAGATCTTCGCGATCAACGGCGCGGAGTTCTTCCAGAGTGTCGATGCGGGTCCGTTCGTCATCCTCCTGGGCGCCTCGCTGCTCGTCGGGATGGGAGCACTCTTCATCACGTCGGGCACCGGCCTCTGGACGCTGCTGAGCGTCATCCTCGTGCCGATGCTCATGCTGCTGGGCATCTCGCCGGAGACGACGCAGGCGATGTACCGGATCGGCGACTCCACGTTCAACATCGTGTCTCCGATGAGCCCGTACTTCATCATGATCCTGGGCTTCGTGCAGCGCTACAAGAAGGACGCGGGCATCGGCACTCTGCTGTCGCTGACCATTCCTCTGAGCATCACCATGTGGCTGTGCTGGACGATCTTCTTCTTCGCATGGTGGGCTCTCGGCATCCCGTTCGGCCCGGGCACGAGCACCACCTACTGACCGGCGCGATCACGGCGACATCACGATCAGTCCGAGACGTGGGAATTCTGTGAAGTGATACAGGGTTCATCCATAGACTGGTCTCGACTCGACCACACCTGATCTTCGATGGGAAGGACCCCGATGAGCAATCCGCTCGTGCGCCGTGGCCTCAACGACGGAATCCGGGCGGGGCAGGAGCAGAACCGCATCCCGGCCCCCTCCGACCAGCAGCTGCAGGAGATGTACGACGCGCCGGCATACCAGTCCCAGCCGGTCGCCGAACGGTCGATGACCTACGACGACGTCCTCATGAAGACCGGGATCTGCTTCGCGGTCCTGCTCGCGGGCGCGGTCGTCGGATGGATCGTTCCGATGCTGGCGATGCCGTCGGCGATCGTGGCGCTGGTGATCGGCCTGATCATCGCGTTCAAGAAGGAGCCCAGCAAGGGCCTCATCCTGACCTATGCGGCGATCCAGGGCGTGTTCCTCGGCGGCATCTCGAGCACGTTCGAGAACGCGTACGACGGTATCGTCATGCAGGCGGTGCTGGGCACGCTCAGCGTCTTCCTCGTGATGTTCGCGCTGTTCAAGTTCAAGATCATCCGCATGAGCTCCGGCTTCATGAAGTTCCTCATGCTGGCGGTGGGCGGCTACGCCGTGTTCTCGCTGGTGAACTTCGGCTTCGCGATGCTGTCCGGCGGAGAGATGAACGCCCGCACGATGGAGATCACGATCCTGGGCATCTCGATGCCGCTGGGCGTCCTCATCTCCGGTGTGGCAGTCGTGCTCGCGGCACTCACGCTGGTCTCGGACTTCCACATGATCGAACAGGGCGTGCGCCACAAGATCCCGGAGAAGTACTCGTGGGTCTGCGCGTTCTCGCTCATGGTCACCCTCGTGTGGCTCTACATCGAGATCCTGCGCCTGCTGTCGTACTTCCGGTCGAACTGACGGGTTCGACAAGGCAGACGATGCAGACGGACATGACGGCGGCGGCCCTCCTGGAGGAGGTCCGCCGCCTTCGTGTTCGCGTGATGGGCCTGTCGACGCCGCAGCTGGACTCCGGGAGGCGCATGCGCATCCGGGAGGCCCTCGCCCATCTGTCCGATCTGCGCGCGGACGGGCGCCGGGTGCCGGTCCTGGAGGACCGGGTGCTCGCCGATCAGGTCGTCGTCCTCCTCACCGACTGCCTGCCGGAGTACGGAGCGACTGACACGCAGACCGCCACGGCCCTCACGATCGCAGAGGAACTGCGCCGCGACCTCGCGTAGTCGTCGCCCGGTCCTCGCCCACACCCACGCTCATTCACCTCGAACCCGCCCGCGCCCACTGCGCGGTGCGCCATGCCGGAAGGAGGTCGGTCCTCGATGGCCGATGCACAGCCACACCAGGGTCCTCACGGAGAAGACCTCTTCGATGCGATGAACTTCCACACCCGCAAGTGGGTGCGACCGGAGGACCTCAATGCGAACGGCACGCTGTTCGGCGGCAGCCTGCTGCGGTGGATCGACGATGAGGCAGTCGTCTACGCGATGATCCAGCTGGGCAATCAGCGGATCGTCACCAAGTACATCTCGGAGATCGAGTTCGTGTCCTCCGCGACGCAGGGCGACATCCTGGAGATCGGCCTGCAGGCCGTGCACTTCGGACGCACCTCGCTGACGATGCGCTGCGAGGTCCGGAACATCATCACCGGCGACACCATCCTGTCGATCGACAAGATCGTGTTCGTGGGGCTCAACGAGGAGGGGCAGCCCGAGCCGCACGGGTACTCGACGATCACGTACTCGCGGGACCGCTTCCCGGAGGACCTCCGGACACGGAACCGGTCGATCGTCTGAGGGGTGCAGCCGTTGAAGGGCGCGGCACCTCGTGTGAGGTGCCGCGCCCAGCACCGGTGCGGCGGAAGCTCGGATCAGCGGATCAGCCTGATCAGCTGGGCCGGTGCTCCAGCATGGACTCCTCGAACAGAGCCGTGGCGAGCGGCGTGTAGTCGGTCTCCGGGTCGTACCACTCGTCGAACTCGGAGAACTCGCCGCCTTCCTCGTAGCCCATCTCCTCGATCGTGGAGGTCCAGTGCTCGCGCGATGCGTCGAGGCGCTCCACGATGTCATCGCCGATGACGCCGGACTCCGCGACGTCCTCGCGCAGGAGCTCTGCGAACGATCGGACCTCGTCCTGAAGGTCGGACGACGCCTCCTCGATGTCGACTCCGGTCTCATTCACAGTCGTGATCGCATCGACCTTGCTGCCGATCCCTGATTCCAGGCTGCCCTGGTAATACTGGTCGAACGCGTCGAAGAGGATCTGCTGATAGGCCAGCGGAAGCTGCTCGACGCCCGTGCCGGTGAGGATCGCACCGGACACGCGGGGGAAACTCGTCTCCGTCGGGTAGCCCAGAGTCGGGGCGACCTCGAAGAACCCGCCCTGGACGACGTCGGACAGAACGGCGAGCGTGCAGTCGATGGTCCCGCGCTGCAGCGCCTCATAGGCCTCGACACCCGCGATCGACACCGGGGTGCCTCCCACATGATCGACCATGTCGTTCGCCGCGGGAGACCCCACGCGCACCTGCAGGCCCTGCCAATCGTCCAGATCAGGCGCGGGTTCGGTGCAGATCGAGTAGTAGTTGCTCGATGCCATCACCGGGACGAAGGGCGTCACGCCGTTGTCCTCGAGCTCCGCGAGGATCTCCGGTGTCTTCCAGGCGACGTCCGCTGCGACGGTGTTCACGATCATCTCGCCGAGCATGGGGGAGGACGGATCGCCGCCCAGCATGTCGTTGAGCGCGTTGAAGGCGGGGAACCGGGCCGGGTCGTACGAGGGGAGTGTGAAGGCCATGTCGACGCGACCGTCGGCGAGGGCGTCGTGGATCTCGTCGTAGGTGGCGATCGACTGGTTCCAGGCGAGATCGACTGTGATCTTCCCGCCGGACCGCTCCTCGACGGCCTCCTTGAAGTTCGTGCCCATCGGGGACTGCGGTGACTCCATCGACGTCGCCGGGATCTGATAGTTGATCGTCACCGGGTCGAGGTCCGCGATGGCGGCGTCGATGTCCTCCTGTGGGGCCCCGTACTCATAGCCGTCGCCGGCTTCGCCGGATGAGCCTCCCGCGCCGGCACTGCCGGCGCACGCGGAGAGAGCCAGGCTGAGCGCCGCGACGGCGGCTGTGGCGGTGACGGCTCGTGACCGTGCGGACCATGGCTGAAGTGCCCTTTTCATGTGTTCACCTTTGAATCAAATGCGGAAAGGACGAAGCCCGAAAAAAATGAAACAAGCTTCACTTGTGAGAGTAGCAAAGGAATAGGCCGGATTGACCTCGTTCGATTCCACACCCTAATCTGCAGGTGAGAGGCACACACGCGCGTCAGCAGAGTCGCGACGAGAACGCTGTGGCCGCCGGAGCAAGAGGGGCTCGATACCGTGACACAGCAATCCGCGACACAGGGATCCACGCAGGCGCAGCAGTCGACGGCGGCGACGGATGCGCCGCTGCTCGACGTGGACGTCCGTGCGACGTTCCAGGAGCAGTTCGAGGCTCTCGCCGCATCACGCGGGGAGGTCACAGCACTCATCGACGCGACCGATACCAGCACCTTCGCCCAGCTGGAGGCCCGCACGAACCAGCTCGCCCGGCACTTCCAGGAGCGTGGGGCGGAGGTCGGGGACTTCGTGCTCATCTCGTCACGCATCGGCTCGCTCATCATGCACGCGGCGATCGCTGCGTGGAAGATCGGTGCGGTCCCCATGCCGGTGTCCGACAAGCTCGTGCAGAGCGAGCTCGACGCCATCGTCGAAGTGGGGAGCCCCGCTCTGGCCGTCGACACGACCGACCGGGCGCTGTCGGTCCCGCGGATCACAGACCTGAGCGCGGCCGACGAGCTCTCCGCGGACCCGCTGCCGGCCGTGGTCTCACCCCAGCTCAAGTCCCCGACGTCCGGCGGCAGCACGGGCCGACCCAAGCTCATCGTCTCCGGGGCCGTTGGCGATCCTGCGGCGATCGCGCAGCTGGGCAGAGTCATGGGTGTGCCGGAGAACGGCGTCTGCCTCATTACTGCGGCGCTCTACCACAACGCCTCCTTCAGCGACGCGCTCGCCGCACTCACCCTGGGGAACACGACGGTGCTCATGGAGCGCTTCGACCCGGAGACCACGCTGGTCATGATCGAGAAGCACCGCGCCACGTGGGTCTACGCGGTGCCCGCGATGATGCAGCGCATCTGGAAGCTGCCCGACGACGTGAAGTTCGGCTATGACCTGTCATCCGTGGAGACCTTCTTCCACGTCGCGGCCCCATGCCCGCAGTGGCTCAAGCGCGCGTGGATCGACTGGCTGGGTGCAGACGTGATCTACGAGCTGTACGGACCCACGGAGGGGCAGGCGGCGACTGCGCTCACCGGCGCGGAATGGCTCGAGCACCCGGGCTCTGTCGGGACTCCCAAGGTGGGCGAGGTGAGTATCCGAGACGACGACGGCAACCCGGTCCCGGTCGGGGAGACGGGCGAGGTCTGGCTGCGGCGAGGCGTCGGCGAGCCGCCGTCGTACCACTACCTGGGCGCCGAGGCCGAGTCCGCCGAGGACCAGTGGGAGACGGTGGGAGACATCGGACGGGTGGACGAGGACGGCTACCTGTACCTCACCGACCGGCGATCCGACATGCTGCTGGTGGGTGGTGTGAACGTCTACCCGGCAGAAGTGGAGGCGGTCAGTGATATGCACCCCGCCGTCCTCGCCTCCTGCTGCGTGGGGATCCCGGACGAGGACCTGGGCTCCGTTCCCGCTCTCATCATCGAGACCGCCGATGGCGAGGTCCCCGGAGACTTCGACGGATTCCTCACCGAGCACCTGGCGAAGGTGAAGAGGCCGCGCCACATCGTCGGCACGACGCGACAGCTGCGCGACGCGGCGGGCAAGATCCGCAAGCGCGAGATCAAGAGGGAGTTCCTGGAACCGACAGCCCAGAGCTGACAGCCTGGAGCGGACGAGCGCCTCCGGACCGGACCGGATGAGCGAGCGCCTTCGGGCCGGACCGGATGGGACCGGGCCGGACCGACAGGCCGCAGGCCGACGAAGGAGAGCAACGATGGATCTGACAGCAGCCGCGTACCAGTCCGTGCCCGGAGGTCCGCTCGATGTCGACCGGGCCTTCTACACGGCGATCCGGGATCGCTCGCCCCAGCAGCAGAGTCTGGTGGAGGACCTGACGGTGCCCATCCGCTCGGGTCGAGCATGGGTCGTGCCTGCCGGGCACGTCTGCCGCATCACCACCATCGAGGGCCCGCAGGTGGCGGACCTGAACATCTGGAGCCTGGCGGATCCGAGGGAGAGGATGTGGGCTGCGCGGACCCGTCAGCTCCAGGCCGCGCACGTCACCGAGTTCGACCGCCTGTGGTCCACGCTGCCCTTCCTGCGGCCGATGGTGACGATCACCGGAGACTCGCTGCGCGACTACGGCGAAGACTCGGAGGGCGGCCGCGTCCACGATCTGCTGGGCACCCGCTGCGACCCCTACGTCAACCGGATGCTCGAGGGAGAGGATTTCGACTACCACTGCCACTCGAACCTCACCCGCGCCATCGCCCCGCATGCGCTCACGGAGTTCGACGTCCACGACGTCCTCAACGTCTTCCAGTGCACCGGCCTCAACGACCGCGATGAGTACTTCATGAAGACCTGCCCGGCGCAGCAGGGCGACCACTTCGAGTTCTTCGCCGAGTTCAACCTGCTCGTGGCGCTGTCGACGTGTCCCGGCGGGGACCTCTCCGTGCCGATGTTCGGTGAGGACGCGGGCGATGCGCTCAGCGTGTGCCACCCGCTGGGCGTCGAGGTGTTCGCACTCGACGACGAGCTGCTGGCGGGCTGGGAGCAGCCGCGCAGGGCGGCCTATGCCGGACAGCACGGCATGGCCGGTCGGGAGTGGGTTGACGCCGACCGCGCCTGAGTCCGCGTGCGGTTCGTCGAGTGGACCGTCCCACCCCCTCGACCCCCGCCCGGAACCGGTCTAGCGTGGAGGTGTGAGCACCCACGATGAAGTCCTCTCACCCGTCGACGCGCAGCCCACCGCAGACTCCCGCCCGTCTGACATCACCACTCTGGGCGGGCTCCGTGCCGCGGGATACCGGTATCGCTCGCTGCGCGATGAGATCCGCACCAATCTGCTGGCGAAGCTCGCTGCCGGTGAGGACCCGTGGCCGGGCCTCCACGGGTTCGAGGCCACGGTGCTGCCCCAGGTGGAGCGCGCACTCATCGCGGGCCACGACATCGTGCTGCTGGGCGAGCGGGGACAGGGCAAGTCCCGACTCCTCCGCGCGCTGACGCACCTGCTCGACGAATGGTCGCCCGCGATCGCGGACACCGACCTCTCCGAGGACCCGTTCCTGCCGATCACCGCGGCGGCTCGGACGCGAGCCGCGGCGGACGGCGATGCCCTCCCCATCGTGTGGCGGCACCGGTCGGAGCGGTTCGTCGAGAAGCTCGCCACACCGGACACCTCCGTCGCAGACATGATCGGCGACGTCGACCCGATGAAGGTCGCAGAGGGCCGTAGCCTGGGCGACCCGGAGACGATCCACTTCGGCCTGGTGCCCCGCGCGCACCGCGGCATCGTCGCGATCAATGAGCTGCCCGACCTGGCGGAGCGCATCCAGGTCGCGCTGCTGACCGTCATGGAGGAGCGCGATGTGCAGATCCGCGGCTATGTGCTGCGCCTGCCCCTGGACGTGCTCGTCGTCGCCTCCGCGAACCCGGAGGACTACACGAACCGCGGCCGCATCATCACGCCGCTCAAGGACCGGTTCGGTGCGGAGGTCCGCACCCACTACCCGGACGACCTCGCCGGTGAGATCGCGATCATCCGGCAGGAGGCCGCACTCGCCGCGGAGGTGCCCGACCACCTCCTCGAGATCATCGCCCGTTTCACCAGAGGGCTGCGGGAGTCACCTGCGATCGACCAGTCGTCGGGGGTGTCCGCACGGTTCGCGATCGCGGCTGCGGAGACGGTCGGGGCGGCCGCCCGCCACCGGGCCGCCGTCCGCGGGGTCGACGGTGCGGCTGACGACGCCGAAGCCGTCGCCCGGCCCGTCGACCTCGGCACCGTGGTCGACGTGCTGCGGGGCAAGGTGGAGTTCGAGCCCGGCGAGGAGGGCCGTGAGCGCGACATCCTCGACTACGGCCTGAGGATCGCGACGGCTGAGACTGCCCGCGAACGGCTCGCCGGCGTCGACCTCGGGCCGCTCGTCGCCGCCTTCGACGGCGACCTCACCCTCCTTACGGGCGCGCGGGTCACCGCGGCGGAGGTCCTCGACGATCTCCCGGACCTCGCAGAGTCGGAGCTCTACGACACCGTTGCGGAACGACTCGACGCGACTACGGCGGGACAGCGCGCCGCGGCGATCGAGCTGGCGCTCGAGGGCCTCTACCTGTCACGGAAGCTGTCGAAGGCGACGGGGGAGGGGCAGTCGGTCTATGGCTGAGGACCGGAGGGCTCGGTACGGCCGCTTCACCGGCGGTCCGGACCCCCTTGCGCCGCCGGTCGACCTGTCGGAGGCGCTGGCGTCGATGTCCGACGACGTCATGGCCGGCTACGGCCCGGACCAGGCGCTGCGGGAGTATCTGCGTCGGGGCGGCGCGGACACGCGCGGTCTCGACGACCTCGCCGGCGACGTCCAGCGCGCTCGCCGTGCGCTGCTGGAGCGCCACAGCCTGGGCGGGACGATCGACCAGGTGAAGAAGCTGCTCGACGAGGCGGTGCTCGCGGAGCGGGGCCAGCTCGCGCGGGACGTCACGATGGACGACACGGACCGGACGTTCCGTGAGATGCAGATGGAGAACCTGCCGGATTCCCCCGCGGCCGCGGTGTCCGAGCTGCGCGGCTATGACTGGCAGTCGGCCGACGCGCAGCAGGCGTTCGCGCAGATCGAGGATCTGCTGGGCCGTGACGCGCTCGACGCGCGCTTCCGGGGGATGAAGGAGGCGCTCGAGAACGCGACGGACGAGGACCGCACGCGGGTGGCGGATATGCTCCGCGACCTGGGCGACCTGCTGGAGAAGCGCGAGCGCGGCGAGGACACGGCCGAGGACTTCACGCAGTTCATGGAGGCCCACGGGGACCTCCTGCCGGAGGACCCCGCGACCCTCGATGAGCTCGTCGACATGCTGGCGCGCCGTTCTGCCGCGGCGGCGCGGATGCTCGCATCCATGACCGAGGAGCAGCGTGCGGAGCTCGCGCAGCTGTCGCAGCAGGCCTTCGGCTCACCGGAGCTGCAGGACCAGCTGGACCGCGTGGACGCGGGTCTGCGCTCTCTGCGCCCCGATCTCGACTGGACCGGTGCGGAGGAGTTCGAGGGTGACGAGGGCCTCGGGATCGGTGCCGGCGCCCGTGCGCTCGAGGACCTCGCGGAGCTGGACCGCCTCGCACAGCAGCTGAGCCAGTCCTACCCCGGTTCCTCGCTGTCGGACGTCGATGTCGACGCACTGGGACGGCAGCTGGGAGACGATGCCGTCGTCGATGCGCAGAAGCTCAAGGAGATCGAGGAGCGGATGCAGGAGTCGGGCTATCTGCGGCGCAGTGCCGACGGTGACCTGCGGCTGTCTCCGGCGGCGCTGAAGCGCCTGGGCAAGACGCTGCTGCGCGATGTGGCGACGCGGCTGTCCGGCCGGTCGGGCCAGCGCGATGCGCGACTGAGCGGGATCGCGGGGGAGCAGACCGGGTCCACGCGGGAATGGGAGTTCGGAGACACGGAGCCCTGGGACGTCGCCCGGACCGTCGGCAACGCGATCATGCGGACGGCCGCAGACGGCAGGGACCCCGCACGCGGGGTGCGGATCAGCGTCGACGACGTCGAGGTGCAGGAGACGGAGGCGCGCACGCGCGCAGCGGTCGTCCTGCTGGTCGACGTGTCGTTCTCGATGGCGATGGACGGGTGGTGGCTGCCGATGAAGCGCACCGCACTCGCCCTCCACCATCTGGTGCGCACACGATTCCGCGGCGATGACCTCACGCTCATCACGTTCGGCAGAGTCGCCCGGACGACGGACCTCGACTCACTCGTGGGACTGTCCGCGGAGTACGACCCGGGCACGAACCTGCATCACGGCCTCCTGCTGGCGGGGGAGTTCTTCCGGAAGCACCCCACAGCGCAGCCGGTCCTGCTCGTCGTCACGGACGGCGAGCCCACCGCCTACCTCACGCCCAGCGGCGAGGGCGTCTTCTCCTACCCGCCCGATTCCGCGACGATCAACCGGACGATCGAGCAGCTGGACCGTGTGGGCCGGCAGGGCGTGCAGACGACGTTCTTCCGGCTGGGCGAGGACCGGGGCCTCGCGCGCTTCGTCGAGGCGATGGCTCGCCGCGTGCGCGGCACGGTCGTCGCACCGTCGGCGGACGACCTGGGATCCGCCGTGGTGGGGGAGTTCATGCGATCCCGCAGGCGCGGGAGCGCATGAGCGCGGCTCACCCCTCGGGCTGAGCGGGCTTCGCCTCGATCGTCGGGTCTTCGCCGGCCCGGTGGGCGATGCGACCGCCGGCGAGCACCATGGACACTTGCCTCGCGGACAGGCGGTGTGTGAGTGCGATCTCCTCGCCGTTCACCTGGGCGGGCACCCGCGTGGACGATTCCAGCGCTGCGCGCAGTCCGGTGAAGCGCAGTACGTCGTCCCGCGAGATCCGGTCAGCATCCGCCGGGTCCTCGAACTCGAGGGGCAGCACGCCGAAGTTCGCGAGGTTCTGCCAGTGGATGCGGGCGAAGGACTTCGCGACGACCACCCGCAGCCCCAGGTAGCGCGGCGCGATGACTGCATGCTCACGCGACGAGCCCTGACCGTAGTTGTCGCCGCCGACGATCGCGTGGCCGCCGTCGGACTCCGCGGCGCGGGTCGGATACGTGTCGTCGACCTGGAGGTACACGAACTCCGCCATCTTCGGGATGTTGCTGCGGAAGGGGAGGACGCGTGAGCCCGCCGGCATGATCTCGTCGGTCGACACGTCGTCGCCGACCGTGAGCATCACCGGCAGCTCCATGTCATCGGGCAGCGGGTCGAACTCGGGCAGGGACTTCACGTTCTCGCCCTTGACCAGCTCGACGTCGCGCGCTTCGCGCTCGCCCAGCGGCGGCAGGAGCATGCGCGTGTTGACGCTGTACGTGTCCGGCAGCCTGGGTCGCGGATACGCCATGTCGAGGTCGCGCGGATCCGTGATCGTCCCGGTGAGCGCTGCGGCCGCGGCGGTCTCCGGCGAGCACAGCCAGACGGCGTCCTCGTCGGTGCCCGAACGGCCGGGGAAGTTCCTGGGCATGGTCCTGAGGCTGTTGCGCCCGACGGCGGGTGCCTGACCCATCCCGATGCAGCCCATGCACCCGGACTGGTGGATGCGGGCACCGGAGCGGATGAGGTCGAACGTCCAGCCGCCCTTCGTGAGGTCCTCGAGGATCTCACGTGAGGACGGGTTGATGTCGAGGGACACCCGATCGTGCGGCTGGTGGTCGCGCATGATCTCTGCGACGACCGCGAAGTCGCGCAGTCCGGGGTTCGCGGACGACCCGACGACCACCTGGAAGACCTCCTCGCCCGCAGCCTCCCGCACCGGGACGACGTTCCCGGGCGATGACGGCTTCGCGATGAGCGGCTCCAGGCTGGAGAGGTCGATGTGCTCCTCCACGTCGTACGCGGCACCGGGATCCGCGACCACCTTCGTGTACTCATCGCCGCGGCCCACGGCCGTGAGGAAGTCACGGGCTGCGCGATCTGCGGGGAAGACACTGGTCGTCGCGCCCAGCTCAGCGCCCATGTTCGCGATGACGTGGCGATCCATCGCCGTGAGCTGCGCCAGGCCCTCGCCGTGGTACTCGATGATCCGGCCGGCACCGCCCTTCACGCCGTGGCGCCGCAGCATCTCGAGGATGACGTCCTTGGCGGACACCCAGTCCGGGAGCGTGCCGGTGAGCTCGACGCCCCAGACCTGGGGCATCGAGACGTAGAGGGGATCGCCGGCCATGACCATGGCGATCTCGAGGCCGCCCACACCCATCGCCAGCATGCCCAGTGCACCGGCAGCGCACGTGTGGGAGTCGGAGCCGATCATCGTGGCCCCGGGCCGGCCGAAGCGGGCCTGGTGGACCGGGTGGGACACGCCGTTGCCGGCGCGGGAGAACCACAGTCCGTAGCGCTGTGCCGCGGACTGGAGGAACATGTGGTCCTCGGGGTTCTTCTGATCCGTCTGCAGCAGGTTGTGGTCGACGTACTGCACGGAGAGCTCCGTGCGGATGCGGTCCAATCCCAGTGCTTCGAGCTCGAGCATCACCATCGTGCCGGTGGCGTCCTGGGTGAGGGTCTGATCGATCGCCAGCCCGATCTCATTCCCGGGCTCCGGCGTCCCCTCGATCAGGTGCGAGTGGATGAGCTTCTCTGCGACGTTCTGCGGCATGGTGCCTCTCCCGTCCGTCAGTTGATCCGCGGCTGCGGGGTATGACGTAGTCCCTCCAGGCTAGCTCCCAGAGCGCGGCCTGAACAGGGTCCTCTGCTGGTGAGAGGCCGGAACGCCGCGTCAGAACCCTCCGAGCATGGCCTTCTGCAGCGTCGACAGCCCCACGGACCCCAGCGCGAGCGCCTGCGAGTGGAAGTCGCGCAGCGAGAACTCCCTCCCCGCGGACTCCTCGCGCATCCGCACGGCTTCCCGCAGGTCCTGCCAGATCCGCTGTCCCACCGAGTACGAGGGGGCCTGCCCGGGCCAGCCCAGGTAGCGGGTGAGCTCGAACTCGAGGAAGCTGCGCTCCATCGCGACGTTGGCGGTGAGGAACTCCCACGCCTTCTGCTTGTCCCACACGCCGCCGCCCAGCGAGTCAGGGGCCTGCTTGCGGCAGTGCACGCCGATGTCCAGGCAGACGCGGGCGGCGCGCAGGCGCTGGGAGTCGAGCATCCCGAAGCGGTCGCCCGGATCGGCGAGGAAGCCCAGCTCGTCCATGAGGCGCTCCGCGTAGAGGGCCCAGCCCTCTCCGTGGCCGGACACCCAGACGCCCTGCTTCCGCCACGCGTTGAGGACGCCGTCCTGCATGGCCGCCGCCCCGAACTGGAGATGATGGCCGGGAACGCCCTCGTGGTAGACCGTCGTCTTCTCCTGCCACGTGGAGAACGTCTCCACCCCCTTCGGCACGGACCACCACATGCGGCCGGGACGTGAGAAGTCCGCAGTGGGCGGCGTGTAGTAGATGCCGCCGGTGCCATCGGGCAGCACCATGCACTCGATCGTCCGGACGGGGCCGCTGATGTCGAAGTGGGTGCCGGCCATCGCCGCTGTGGCGTCATCCGCGGTGGACTGCATCCAGTCCCGCAGCGCGTCGAGTCCGTGCAGCTGTCGCTCCGGGTCCGCGTCGAGCCGCTCCATCGCCTGCCGCACGGAGGAGCCGGGGTACAGCGATTCCGCGATCTGACGCTGCTCCGCATCGATCGAGGCGAGCAGCTCGAGACCCCACTCGTACGTCTCGTCGAGGTCGATCTCCGCGCCCAGGAACATCCGGGAGTGCAGCGCATACTCCTCGCGGCCCACGGCGTCGTCCTCGGGCGCATCGGACAGCAGCTGCTCCTGCAGGAAGTCCGCGAACCGGCCGCTGGCGGTCCGGGCGGTGTCCGCCGCATCCTCGAGCTCTCGCAGCAGCCCGGCGGAGACCGTCCCGCTCGCGGTGGCGACGAAGCGGTCGAAATGTCCCGCGGCCTCGGCGGCGGAGCGCGCCTGCCCGATGACCGCGGCGACCTGCGTGCGGGCGGCGACCCGGCCGTTCGCCCGCGCCTCCAGCAGTGACTCGCGGTGCCCGGCGAGCGCTTGGCCCACCGCGCGCAGGCGGGCGGCATTGGCCTCCCAATCCGCCTCCGAGGCCGTCGGCACCAGATCGAAGAACTCCCGGACCGTCTGGAAGGGCGAGGTGATCACGTTCAGGTCGGACAGTCCCGCGCCCAGCGCGTGCAGCTCCCGCTCGAGTCCCAGCCTCTCGCGCAGGGCATCCGCGGTCACCGCGTCGACCTCGTCGAAGAGGCCCGTCGCGCGGGACTCGGCCTCTGTGGCCTCGAGTGTGGCGAGCGTGCGGGCGTTCAGCGCATCCTGGGCAGCGAGACCGCCGGGGGAGAAGTCGTCGAGCTCATCGTCGCGACCGGGCGCACCCACTTCGATCCGCAGAGACGGGGACAGATCGAGCATGCCCTGGAAATGCTGCTCCGCGACTTCGTCGATCGGGGTCGGGACACGGGAGGGTGACTGCATCGTCCATTCGCTCATGGAACCAGACTACGTGGACGTCTGCCTACGCGGACGTCTGCGCGATTCTCCGGAGCCCGGCCCACGAGCGGTGCGAACGCGTGACGGGGAAGCGGATCCAAGGGACCATGGGGTATGACCTCGAACCTGCCGCCGTGGCCGGAGCAGCCCCTCGTGGGGGAGCGAGTGGCCCTGCGCAGGGCCGATGACCGGGACATCCCGATGGCACGCAGCCTCTCCTCGGATCCGTACGTCCCGACGATCGGATCGCTCCCGCCCGATGCGACGCACGAGCAGGCGCGGGCATGGATCGTACGGCAGCGGGACAGCAGGGACCGCGGTGCGGGCTACTCCTTCACGATCGTCGACGAGCAGGCGGACGCGGCAGTGGGCAACTGCGGACTGTGGCTGCGTGCGCTTCCGGACGGACGCGCGACCGCGGGCTACGCACTCGCCCCCGAGCACCGCGGTCAGGGCCTGGGGGCGGATGCGCTGCGCACACTCACCGACTTCGCGGCGCAGCTGTCGGGCCTGCACCGCATCGAGCTGTACATCGAACCGTGGAACTCCGGCTCCATGCGCACCGCGGAGTCTGCGGGCTACCTCCGGGAGGGACTGCTGCGCAGCCACCAGTGGATCGGCGGGAGCAGGCGGGACATGCTCCTCTACGCCTGCCTCGTGCCCTGATCGCCTGCCTCGTGCACTGACCGATGGGATAGCATCGCACCAGCACACTTATCGTGCGTTCAGTCATGATCTGATCCGAGGAGGACCATGTCGCAGCGGCGGCTGTGGAACAAGGACTTCACCGTCGCGCTCGTCATCAGCGTCTTCCTCGCCTTCGTCTTCTACCTCCTCGTCACCTCGATGGTCGGCTATGCCGTCCTGCGGTTCGCAGCGGGGGACACCGCAGCAGGATTCGCCTCGACGGCATTCGTCCTGGGATCCGTTCTCACACGACCGCTCGCGGGGAAGCTCATGGACGTGGTCGGCCGCCGCCGGCTTCTCACGATCGCACTGGTGCTCGCCGCCGTCGTCTCCCTCGCCTACTTCTTCGTCGACACCCTGGGCCTGTTCATCCTGTCGCGGCTGGTGCACGGCATGCTGTTCGGTGCCGGGCACACGACGCTCAACGCGGCCGCGCAGGACCTCATCCCGTCGGACCGACGGTCGGAGGGCAGCGGCTACTTCGCGACGTCGATGACGCTGGGATCCGCTCTGGGCCCGCTCATCGCGGTGTCGACCGTGGACGCATGGGGGTACGAGGTCCTCTTCGGGATCTCGCTGGCGTTCTCCCTCATCGCGCTCGTGGGTGTCCCCTTCCTCCGGTTGCCCGAGCGCAGGCTCACCGCCGGGCAGCTGCGGGACGCCCTGTCCCCGCATCCGCGGACCCTCGCCGACCCGGACGGCTTCCGCATGGGAGCCGTCATCTTCCTGGGCAGCGCGGCCTACTCGGGGATCCTCGCGTTCCTCGCCACCCACGCCGAGGCCTCGGGCGCCGGTGCCTCGTCGTCACCGGTGTTCTTCGCCTGCTTCGCCGTCGCATCGCTCAGCGCGCGCCTCACGATCGGACGGATCCAGGACGTGTACGGCGACAATGTCGTCCTCTACCCGCTGTTCGTGACGTTCGCCGCCGCCTGCCTGCTCCTCGCCTTCTGGCCCAGCGTGCCCGGCATGGTGTTCGCCGGTCTGCTCGCAGGGTTCGGCTACGGATCACTCATCACCTGTGCGATGGCGATCGCCGTGCGGACCGCGGGACTCAGCCGCGTCGGCCTCGTCACGTCGACCTACCTGCTGAGCATGGACCTGGGAATGGGGCTGGGCGCGATCGTCCTGGGTGCGGCCGCGGGAGCCTGGGGCTACTCCGCGCTCTACGTCCTGTGCGCGATGTTCGTCGCCGTCGCCGCGGGATGGTACGCGCTGGTCCACGGTCGGTTCCCGCGCGCGGGCCGCGCCGGTGCGCCCCGGAGGCGCTGAGGCGGCGGCCGCCCCCACCGCCCCGCTCGCTGCCTGCGTCGGCACGGCCATAGACTGTCCCGAGTGACTGAGCAGAGACTGTGGACCCGGACATTCGTCATCGGCATCGTCGTGAATCTCTTCATGTCGACGGTCTTCTACCTCCTCATGACGACGATGGCGGTCTACGCCGTCGACCGGTTCTCCGCCTCGGACGCAGGCGCCGGGCTCGCCTCCTCAGGCTTCATCATCGGTGCCGTGGTCGGGAGGGTCCTCGCGGGCAAGTTCCTCGACCTCGTGGGACGACGGCGGATGCTCGTCGTGACCATGGCCGTGTTCGTCATCGCCGGCCTCGCATACATCCCCGCTGACGGTCTGGGACTGCTGATCGCCGTCCGCCTGGTGCACGGGTTCGCCTTCGGTCTGGGGAACACGGCGCTCGTGGCCTCGATCCAGTCGGTGATCCCATCCGCGCGCAGAGCGGAGGGCAACGGCTACTTCGGCACTGCGACGACCCTCGCCACTGCTGTGGGTCCCTTCCTCGGCGTGACGCTCGCCGCCCAGTTCGGCTTCTCCTCACTCTTCTGGGTCGCCTCCGCCTGCGGACTCCTCGCGATGCTCGCGGCACTCGCCTACAGAGTCCCCGAGCGCACGATCACCGCTGAGGACAGGGTCCTGCTGAAGTCATTCCGACCCAGCAGCTTCGTCGACGCGAAGGCGCTGCCGTACGCCGCCGTCATGGGATTCGGCGGACTCGCGTACTCGTCCGTGCTGGCATACCTCGCTGGACACACGGCCACGGTGGGAGTGCCGCAGGCCGCGAGTATGTTCTTCCTGCTCTATGCGGCCGGCTCCCTCGTCGCACGGCTGTTCGCGGGCCGCATCCAGGACCAGTACGGGGACAACGTCGTGGTGGTTCCCGTGTTCGCGGTGTTCGCAGCCGGGATGGCCACGGTTGCGATGGCGGACACCGTGTGGGCCTTCGCGCTCGCCGGACTGTTCACCGGGCTGGGCTTCGGCTGCCTGCTGCCGTCGCTGCAGGCGATCCTCATCAGCCGGACCACTCCCGCACAGGTGGGCGTCGCGACGTCGACGTTCTTCCTCATCCTCGATCTGGGAACCGGCGTCGGGCCGGTCCTGCTGGGCCTCTTCGCGAGTGCGGCCGGGTACACGGCGATGTATTGGCTGAGCGCCGGGTTCGTGCTGGTGTCCGCTGCCGTCTATGCGCTGGTCCACGGCTTCCGCGCGGGCTGGGGGCGCGGCTGAGCGGACTGGCTGCAGGTCTGATCGATCGAGTGGCGAGGCGACCGCCGGGCGAGGTGACCGCCGGTCGGGCCGTCGAACCGATCGGCGCGGATCGAGTGCGCAACACCCGCACACATTCCGTCTGCGAGGTGTGCAGGTGTTGCGCACTCGCCGGGATCGGCCACAGCTCATCGCCGGAGTGATCCCTCGGATCAGTGGTCTCTCAGCCGCGAGCGGCCCAGCCTCCGCGCATCCGCCGCCGCACCGCGCGCTCCGGGGAGGCGAAGCCCACTCGGCGACCGGTCCGGCCGCCGTCGGCGCGGCCGCTCGACGGGCCCATTCCGCTGACGCCGCCGGAGCCGCCGGCACCGGTGACGCCCGGCGTGCTCGCGAAGCCCGAGCCGGCTGCTGGACCTGACCCGGCTGCTGGACCTGAACCGGCACCGGCGCCGAGGTCCGCCCCGGGACCAGCCGCCGCCCCCGAACCAGCCCTCGAACCAGCGCCACCGCCGGAGTCGGCCTCCGCCTCGGCGTCGGCCCGCATCCGTCCCACCGCGGTGAGAGCGGCGACGGCGGCCTGACGCGCCAGGGCGCGCTCCGACTCCTCGGTCAGCAGCTCACGGCCGTGTGCGTCCGCCGGGCTCACAGGGGGATGTTCCCGTGCTTGCGGGCAGGCTGCTCGACGTGCTTGTTCTCCAGGGCGCGCAGTGAGCGGACGATGCGCGCGCGGGTCTCCGACGGGCGGATCACGGCGTCGATGTATCCCTCCTCGGCGGCGAGGTACGGATTGAGCAGCTCGTCCTCGTACTCCTGGATGAGCTCCGCACGGCGGGCGTCGACGTCGCCGCCGGCCTCATCGACCGCGGCCAGATCGCGCCGGTAGACGATGTTCGCCGCACCCTGCGCGCCCATCACGGCGATCTGCGCCGACGGCCACGCGAGGTTGATATCCGCACCCAGCTGCTTCGAACCCATGACGCAGTACGCGCCGCCGTACGCCTTCCGGGTGATGAGCGTGACCAGCGGGACGGTCGCCTCCCCGTAGGCGTAGATGAGCTTCGCACCGCGGCGGATGATCCCGCCGTACTCCTGGTCGGTGCCCGGCAGGAACCCGGGCACGTCGACGAACGTGAGGATCGGGATGTTGAACGCGTCGCACAGGCGCACGAAGCGCGCCGCCTTCTCCGACGCGTCGATGTCGAGAGTGCCCGCCAGCTGCATCGGCTGGTTCGCGATGATGCCGACGCTGCGGCCCTCCACCCGGCCGAACGCCGTGACGACGTTCGGGGCGAACAGCTCCGACACCTGCAGGAGCGTCTCCGGATCGAGCACCGTCTCGACCACGCTCAGGATGTCGTACGGCTGCGACGGCGAATCCGGCACGAGCACGTCGAGCGCACGGTCCTCGTCGGACTCATCGAGGTCTGCGGGCTCGTCGTAGCGGGGGACGGGGTCGAGGCTGTTCTGCGGCAGGTAGGAGAGCAGGTCTCGCACGTAGTCGATCGCATCCGGTTCGTCCGCGGCGAGGTAGTGCGCGTTGCCGGTGACGGTGTTGTTCGTCCGACCGCCGCCCAGCTCCTCGTGCCCCACGTTCTCGCCGGTCACCGTCTTGATGACGTCCGGGCCCGTGATGTACATGTGCGACGTCCCGTCGACCATGATCGTCACGTCCGTGAGTGCGGGGGAGTACACCGCGCCGCCTGCTGACGGCCCCATGATCAGCGAGATCTGCGGGATCACGCCGGACGACGCGACGTTGAGGCGGAAGATCTCCGCGAAGAGCGCGATCGAGCCGACGCCCTCCTGGATGCGCGCGCCGCCGGAGTCGTTGATGCCGATGATCGGGCAGCCCAGCTTGAGCGCGAGCTTCTGGACCTTGACGATCTTGCGGCCGTTCGCCTCTGCGAGTGACCCGCCCAGCACCGTGAAGTCGTGCGCGAAGACCGCGACGGTGCGCCCTTCGATGGTGCCGAGTCCGCAGACCACGCCGTCGCCGTCAGGACGGTTCTTCATCATCCCGAAGTGGGTGTTGTGGTGGCGGACGAATTCGTCGACCTCCTGGAACGAGCCTTCGTCCAGCAGCTGGTCGATGCGTTCGCGTGCGGTCTGCTTGCCCTTCTTCCGCTGGTTCCCGACTGCGCGCTCGCTGCCGGTGTGGGCGGCGGTGCGCCGCTCCTCGAACGCGGCGATGCGGTCGGCCGTCGTGCGGGGGACGCTGCTGTTGGCGGACTGCGGTTCCGTGGTCTGGCTCATGGGCCACACCCTACGGCGACTGCACGCCCGCTGACGATCACCGCAGTGCCCGCGCGCGCTCGTTGTAAGGAGCCGCCAAAGGTCATAGGGTGATGTGGTGCACAGCGACGGGCCGATACGCGCTACGTCCGCGGACCCTCACGATCCCTCAGAGGGTGACCGTGGTGCGCCGTCGAACCTGTATGAGGAGCCGAACCTGCGAAACCCTGTCATCCATGAGTGGACGACCGCGACGGCATCGACGAACGACCGCCTCGTGGAGCTGTTGGAAGCAGGCGCGGACCTGCCCGATTTCGCAGTCGTGGGCACCGATCACCAGACCGCCGGCCGAGGCCGCCTGGACCGCGTCTGGACCGTCCCGCCCGGCCGTGCGCTCACGTTCTCCGTGCCGGTCCGCGTCCCGTCCGACACTCCCGCCGACGCACTGGGCTGGCTGCCCGTCGTCACCGGTGTCGCCGTCCGGGCGGCGCTGGCCGAAGCGGGCGTCGCAGCCCAGCTGAAGTGGCCGAACGACGTGCTGGTCGACGGCCGGAAGATCTGCGGGATCCTCGCGCGCATGGTCGTGCACGGCGGTCGCACGAGCGTCGTCATCGGAGCGGGCGTGAACGTCGGCCTGACGGCGGATGATCTGCGCGCCGGCGGCGTGCCGGACGGTGCCGCGACCTCCGTCCTGCTCGAAGGGGGCCGGACGGATCGTGATGCGCTGCTGGGTTCTCTGGTGGCGCACCTCCGTCGGACCGCCACCGCTGTGCTGGACGAAGGATCCGCCTTCGCGGAGGGTGCGACCGCGGCCGAGGCCCGTGCCGCCATGGTCACACTGGGATCGGCCGTCCGCGTCCACCTTCCGGGCGGCGACCAGCTGGTCGGGACCGCCGTCGACCTGGACGCGCACGCGAACCTCCTGGTCCGTCCGGACGGTGCCGCTGAGGACGCGACCGTCCGTGTGGCCGCCGGCGATGTCGTCCACGTGAGGCCTGCATGAGCGCGGACGACGACCGCGCAGATCAGCACCGCCCCACCCGGAGATGGACACGACCGGCGATGACGGACGCGCCCGCCACCTGGACGGGCTCAGTCCGCTGGGCCGACGCGGCAGACCCCGCAGCCTGGATGCCGGGCGGTGCGGAGCGCTCTGCCGACGCGGAGGACACCCCTACGCGGGCGATGCCCACGGTCGCTCCTGCAGTCGAGCCCGCAGAGGCAGCCGGCGGGGCTGAGTCCTCAGCGTCGTCCCACTCTTCGGGGCCACCCGACTCCGCAGCATCGTCCGACACGTCGGGATCGTCCGATCCGTCGGGGGAGGGCGCAGCCGACGCGGCCTCGCAGGATGCCGGGCAGGACGCGCCGCGGGTCGCGTCGCTGCCCCTCGTCGATGAGCCGACGGACGGCAGTGACCCAGCGATGGAGCCCGTCTCGGAGTACGACCCTGAGGCGGAGGCCCCCGCGGATCCCGACGAACTCGACCCGGACTCCGGAGAGGACCGCTCCGACGACCACGGGTCCTTCTCCCGCCGCCTGGCGGACGATCCGCGCACCGGTGCCCTGTCGACCATCGACCTGGAATCGGCGTCGCAGCGCGAGGCCGAGGCCACGGAGGACACGATCTACGAGCTCCGCAGTGCGGCGCAGCACCTCGAGGAGGTGCTGATCGGCGGGAAGCGCGTCCTCACCCGCAAGGAGGTCGCACAGCTGGCAGAGGTGTCGACGCTGTCCGCCCGCAAGCTGTGGCGGTCGCTGGGCCAGCCCCGCATCCCTGAGGGGGAAGCGGCCTTCACGGTGAGCGACGCGGCGCCGCTGCGTCGGCTCGCCGATCTCGTCTCGGGTGAGCTCGTCGACGAGGAGACGGCTCTCCAGCTGTCCCGGGCCATCGGCCAGATGACCGACAGACTGGTCGTCTGGCAGATGGAGGCGGTGGTCGAGTTCCTCATCGAGGAGAAGGGCCTGAGCGACAGCAAGGCGCGGCTGACGGCACTCGATGTGTTCGAGGACCTCATCGATCCGCTGCAGGACCTCATGGTCTACGCCTGGCGGCGCAACCTCGCCGGCGCACTGGGACGCCTCAACGTGAACGTCGAGGAGGGTCTGGAGATCGGCGGCGCGTCGCGCGGCCAGGACCCCACCATGCCGTTGGCCCGGGGGATCGGCTTCATCGACCTCGTCTCCTACACGCGGCTGTCGCAGCAGCTGGACTCCCGCGAGCTCAGCAGACTGGTGAAGAAGTTCCAATTCCTCGCGTACAACATCGTGGCCGCGGGCGGCGGGAAGGTCATCAAGACGGTCGGCGACGAAGTGTTCTTCGCCGCGGAGACGCCGCTGGCGGGTGCGGAGATCGCGATGACGCTGCTCGAGCAGGTCAAGGCGGACGAATCGCTGCCCCGGTGCCGCGTGGGCTTCTCCTGGGGGCGGGTCCTGTCCCGCATGGGCGACATCTTCGGCACGACCGTGAACCTCGCCGCACGCCTCACCGCAGTGGCCGACCCGAACACCGTGGTGACGGACGCGGACACCGCGCGCATCATCGAGCGGGACGACGCCTTCGAGTTCACCGGCCGGCGCGACCTCAACCTGCAGGGGCTGGGCGAGGTCGGAGTCGTGGAGATGCACCGGCTGTCCGAGTCGACGATCAATGCGGAGGACATCGTCTGACAGGACGGCTGGTCAGCGTGAGGACGCTGCGCCTGACGCTCGGCGGCCTCCTCCGGCCACCAGACGTCAGAACAGGGCGCTCGCCTCGCCGTCGTCATCGCCCTCGTCATCGTCATGGGAGACGATGACAGCGTCGTCGACATCCTTCGCCGCGGCGCGAGCGATCTCTTCCCGCCGCGCTTCGCGTTCGGCGTCGGCGGTCGTGACTCCGTCACCCGCCGACTCCATGCCGGGCAGGGTGCCGGATGCCATGCCGGCGACAGAGAATCCTGCCTCCGTGCCCTGGCCGTTAGGATCTCCAGCGCCTGCGTCTGCGGCGGGTCCTGCGTCTCCGCCCGCCGTCGCTGCCGCGTCGTCGCCTGCGGAGGCATAGGGCAGTGTGCCGATCGCGTCGATCTTCGAGTCGAGCGGCACACCGGAGGCGTCGCGCCGTGCCAGGGAGTCCGGGAGGGAGCGCGCCCCGCCGCCGGAGGACGCCGCCTGCGGTGACGGCCCGACGAAGCCCAGCGCGAGTTCGGATTCGCCGGTGAGGAAGCGGTGCGCACGGACTCCGCCCGTGGCGCGTCCCTTGCCGGGGAACTCCGTGAAGTCGGAGACCTTGATCGAGGACACGGGGTCCCCGTAGAAGTTCTCTCCCCGCGCGATGGTGACGACGCGGTTCTCCGCCTGCGGATCCACCAGCGAGAACGCGATGACGCGAGCCTCATCGGTGAGGCGGACGCCCGCGACCCCGCCTGCCGCCCAGCCCTGCGCCCGCAGCACCGACACGGGGAAGTGGAGCAGCTGCGCGTTGGACGTGAGGAAGGCGGCGTCGTACGACTCCAGGTCGGTTCCCGCCGGAGCCTGCGCGGCACCGACGACGAGGTCCTTGCCCTTGAGGCTGATCGCCTCCCATTCACCGCGTCCTGACGGAGCGCCCTGGCCGGCGGCCCGTTTCACGATGCCGTTCCGAGTGCCCAGGACCAGGTCCTGGGCCGGATCGACGAGTGCGATGACCTTCTCGCCCTTCTCGAGCTCCACGAGGTCCTTCACCGGTGTGCCGCCCGCCAGCGCGGGCCGGGTGGCCTGCGGGGGCAGGTGGGGGAGGTGGACGACCTCGAGTGCGACGAGCCGTCCCGTGTCGGTGAGAGCCGCCAGCTGGCCCAGCGCCGTCGTGGGCAGCTGCGAGACGATCGCGTCGTGGGACGCTCGGCGCCCCTCGCCGGACAGCGGCGAGCGGTCCGTCGTCCGCGCAGCCCTGCCGGAGCTGGACAGCAGCACCCAGCAGGGATCGTCCGACATCGTGAGCGGCTGCTGCGACTTGCGTCCCTTCGCAGACAGTTCCTTGAGGGAGCCTTCGACCAGCACGGTGCGACGAGGATCCGCGATCTGGTCCGCGGTCTCACCCAGCTCCGTCGCGACGAGTTCGCGGAGTGCAGCCTCATCGGCCAGCAGGTGCTCCAGGTATTCGATGAGCTTCTGCAGTTCGTCCCGCTCCGCCTCGAGCTCGAGACGTGAGAACTTCGTGAGGCGGCGCAGCTGGAGGTCCAGGATGTACGTCGCCTGGATCTCTGAGAGGTCGAAGACCTCCATGAGGCGCGTCCGCGCGGTTCCTGCATCTTCGGAGGAGCGGATGAGCTGGATGACTTCGTCGATGTCGACGATGGCGATGAGCATGCCCTCGACCAGGTGGAGGCGGTCCTTCGCCTTCCCCAGGCGGAACTGCGTGCGCCTGCGGATGACGTCGATCCGGTGGTCGACGTAGACCTGCAGCAGTTCGAGCAGTCCCAGCGTGCGCGGCTGACCGTCGACCAGGCATACGTTGTTGATGCCGAAGCTGTCCTCCATGGGCGTGAGCCGGTAGAGCTCCTCGAGGACCGCCTTGGGGTCGAACCCGGTCTTGACCCCGATGACCAGTCGCATCCCGTGCTTCCGGTCGGAGAAGTCGTCGATCGAGGCGACGCCGGACAGGCGCTTGGCCTGCACCTGGTCCTTGACCCGCTCGATGATCTTCTCCGGACCCACCTGGTACGGCAGCTCTGTCACGATGATCCCGCGCCGGCGCGGCGTGAGATTCTCGAAGGAGACGGTGGCCCGGGTGCGGAACGTGCCGCGTCCGGTCTCATACGCTTCCCGGACTCCGTCCAGACCGATGATGCGTCCGCCCGACGGAAGATCCGGGCCGGGGATGAAGCGCATGAGCTCATCCAGCGTGGCATCGGGATGGCGGATCAGGTGCTGTGCGGCGGCGATGACCTCACCGGGGTTGTGGGGTGCCATATTGGTCGCCATCCCCACCGCGATGCCGGAGGCGCCGTTGATGAGTAGGTTGGGGAACGCCGACGGCAGGACGGACGGCTGGGTGAGCGTGTTGTCGTAGTTGGGGACGAAGTCCACGACGTCTTCGCCGAGCCCGGCGATCATCCCCATGGCGGCGGGCGCCAGCCGTGCCTCCGTGTACCGCGGTGCGGCGGGGCCGTCGTCCAGGCTGCCGAAGTTCCCGTGGCCGTCGACCAGCGGCAGGCGGAGGTTGAAGCTCTGCGCCAGGCGCACCAGCGCGTCGTAGATCGCGGAATCGCCGTGCGGGTGGAGCTTGCCCATCACGTCGCCGATGATGCGGGAGGACTTCACATGGCCGCGGTCGGGGCGCAGGCCCATCTCACCCATCTGGTACACGATGCGTCGCTGCACCGGTTTGAGCCCGTCGCGGGCATCCGGCAGGGCACGCGCATAGATGACTGAATACGCGTACTCGAGGAACGACGTCTCCATCTCCTGGGAGACGTCGACGTCTGAGATATGTCCTGCCGTGCCGGTCGTCATGGGTGTAGTGGGACTCCTTCTCGGTGAGCGTCCCCCATGGTATCGGCAGATGCGGACACAGCCGGGGATCTGGGCGCCTGGAGCGTGCCGTGGCGGTGACCGACCAGCAGCCGGACTCCCCACAGGGCGCCGGCCGCGCTCACCGCCAGGAGCGCGAGGGACGACGCCGGCAGGGTCCCGTACTCGCCGAGGACGAGGGTCCCCACGGTGACCGCGGCGATCGGGTCGATGACGGTGAGGCCTGCGAGGACGGTCGCGGCGGAGCCGCTCGCGTACGCGGTCTGGACAAGCCAGACGCCCACCGCCGAGGCCGGGGCCAGTGCCGCGATGACGATCCAGACGGGGAGGGGGAGACCTTCCCCTGCGAGGAATCGTGCGGCCGCGACGTGCGCGCCCGATGCCACGCAGCCGAACAGGATGCCCGCCGCTGCGACGCGGGCCAGATGGCCTGCTCTGCTGCGGGCGAGGAGCACGCCGGCGAACGACCCTGCGATCAGCAGCGCCGCGAGCACCCCCGCCGCGTCCGGGGAGGCGGGGGAGTGCTCCACGTGCTGAGCGGAGATGCTCACGAATGCGGCGACGGAACCGGCTGTCAGCAGGACGGCGAACACGGCCTCGCGCGTGAGGGGACTGTGCGACGCACGGGCACCCAGGAGCACCGCGAGGGCGAGCGACGCGGTGCCGAGCGGCTGGATGAGTGCGATGGGCGCCAGCCCCAGGGCGATCACGTTGGAGACGGTCTCCAGCACGATCAGTGCGCCGCCCAGCAGCCACAGCGGTGTGCGGAGGAGGCGGCGCATGCCTGCCGGGTGCCCGGATCCGGCAGCACCCGACCGGCCCTCCTCGGGTCTGGCCGCCTCGGGTTTGGCCACCTTGGATCTTGCCAGCTCGGATCGGGTCACCGCTGCGTGTTGGGCGTGCGTGCCCAATGCGAGTAGCACGGCGCCCGTCAGGGCGAGGAGGACGGCGAGAGCGTGACCCGCGGGGAGGAGGCCGGACAGGAGGGACATGCCTTCGAGCCTACGAACGGCAGCCGTGCGGGGCAGTGGGGAAAGCCGCCGGTCGCGGCGCGGGGATCCCCCGCTTCGAGCAGGGGGAGCGTCAGGAGGTGGGTGCCTCGCACTGCGGGCAGGCGCGTCCCCGCAGAGTGCGGTCGAACGCGGCCACGCCGCGTCGCCAGTACCCGTCGACCGTCCAGTTGTCGCGCGTGAGGAGGGTGCGGAAGGTGAGGAAGCAGCGCAGCGACTTGATGGACATCGCCTCACCGGCGGCCCAGACGTAGCCGTTGGGATTCGTGAAGTCGTGCTCCATCACCGCGTCGGCCAGCAGGGTGGTGGTGCCCGGGTCCGCGTCGCCGCGGTGCAGCCAGTGGACCGTGAGGTCCGCCCGTGTGGGCAGGTCGATCTGCGCTGCGGCGGAGTCGACCTCGACGTAGGCGGTGGCGGTGGTGCCCTCCGGCAGCGACTCCGCCCAGCGCGCCAGGGCGGGCAGTGCGGTGTCGTCTGCGGCGAGCACGTACCAGTCGAAGGTGTCCTTCACGAGGTACGTGCCGCGGGGACCCATCGAGGCCAGTCGATCGCCGGGCTGCGCGGCAGCGGCCCAGTGGCCGGCGACGCCGTGCGTGTGGAGGACGAAGTCGATGTCGACAGTCCGGCTCACGGAGTCGAACCACCGGATGGTGAAGTCGCGGTGGGTGAGCCCCCGGAGCGAGAAGCGGCCGTCCGCGACGGTCGGCAGAACCGGTTCGCCGTGCTCGTCCACGTCGAAGAAGAGCTTGAGATGGTCGTCCGGACTGATGCTCGGGAACTCAGCGAAGTCGTCATCGGCGCGGAAGCGGACGCGCATGAGTGCGCCGGACAGGCGCAGGGACGTGACGACGGTGAGCACGCGGGGGCTGGTGTCGAAGCGGAACGTGGCGTTCCGGGTGTTCTCGCGCTGCGGGGCGTGGTCGCTGCGGAACACGGGGCGAGGCGCGACCGGAGCCAGCGGGCGGTCGGTCCCCGTCATCGTCGGGTCCATCGCGAGCGTGCTCATCGGTCCTCCTCGAGCGGTGCGAGAGGTGCGGGCTCCTGCGGGGGAGCGGCCACCCGGAGGGAAGGCTCACCTACATCTCTATCCGTCACACAAACGTACGCTAATGAAGTGTGCTGAGGCAAGCCTAAGGTCCCGTCGTGGGACAGGAGCGTCCTCGCACGGCGGCTGGAAGCGAACCCCATCGGACCCGTCCTGCGTCTGTCTCTAATACACAACACCGAGCCAACGAGACACTCGCTAAAATCGTATG